>CAVOLL010000002.1:0-1423269 GCA_963696745.1 uncultured beta proteobacterium | reverse complement strand
GATCGTCTGGGTCGCTTTTGCGCTGGGCTCGGTACCGTGGCCCGTCACGGGGGCCGCGGCTGCAGCGTCTGACATCAGCGGGAGAAACCGTCGGCGCGTACCTGAAGGCGATGCTCACCGGCTACGAATGGGTCGAAGTCGACGACGCGCGCCCCGCAGGCGCGGCGTCGAAATGAGCCGACCGGGCCCGCGGCGTGGGGCGCCTTGGTCACTCGTTGACGAAGTCATCGACATGAAGCCGCCTGCAATGGAAGTTCTCGCAAGGGGGGAGATCGGATGAACGTCACCTTCCTGGGTGCGGCACGCGAAGTGACCGGATCGTGCTACCTGTTCGAGACGGACAACGCCCGATTCCTGGTCGACTGCGGCATGTTTCAGGGCGGGCGCGAGGCGTCGCCCCGCAACCGCCAGCCATTCGACTTCGACCCGCGCGCGCTCGACTTCGTGCTGCTGACCCATGCCCACATCGATCACAGCGGCTTGCTGCCCAAGCTCACCCGCGCCGGCTACACCGGACCGATCTACACGACGGATGCCACGGCCGACTTGCTGGCCGTGATGCTGCCCGACAGCGCGCACATCCAGGAGGCCGAGGCGGAACGCGCGAGCCGTCGACGCAAGCCGCGTCGGGCCGACAAGCCAAGGACAGGCGCCGCCGCGCCGGCCTACACGATGCAGGACGCCGTGGACTGCCTGCGGCAACTGCGCCCCGTCCGCTATGACGAAGACGTCGCGCCGCATGCCGACGTGCGCTGCCGCTTCCGCGACGCCGGGCACATCCTGGGCTCGGCCATCGTGGAGATCTGGGTCACGCAAGGGCCGACCGTCACCAAGCTGGTGATGTCGGGCGATCTGGGGCAGCCGGGCCGGCCGATCCTGCGCGATCCGACCGTCATCGAAGAGGCCGACATGCTCTTCATCGAGTCGACCTATGGCGACCGCGCGCACAAGGACCAGGCCGACGACGATGGAGGAACTGGTGCAGGTGCTCGAGCACACGCTGCCGCGCGGCAACGTGATCGTGCCGGCCTTTGCCGTCGGGCGCACGCAGGAGGTGCTGTACCACCTGCACCGTCTGACCCGCGAAGGGCGCCTCCACAACCTGAACATCTACGTCGACTCGCCGATGGCCACTGCCGCCACCCGAATCACGACGCAGCACCTGGCGCTGTTCGACCAGGCCGGGCGCCAACTGGCCGACTGGCATGCCGCCGGCCGTGACCTGCCGTCGCTGAAGTTCACCGCGAGCGTCGAGGAGTCGATGGCACTGAACCGGATTCGCGCTGGTGCCATCGTCATCTCGGCGAGCGGCATGTGCAATGCCGGGCGCATCAAGCACCACCTGCGTCACAACCTCGGGCGGCGTGAGTGCAGCGTGCTGATCACCGGCTTCCAGGCCCAGGGCACGCTGGGTCGACGGCTCGTCGATGGCGCCAAGCGCGTCAGCATCTTCGGTGAGGAGGTCGCAGTGCGTGCCGGTGTCCACACCCTCGGCGGGTTCTCGGCCCACGCCGACCGGCCCGCCTTGCTGGCCTGGGCCGCTGGTTTCAAGCGGTCGCCACGGCAGACCTTCGTGGTGCACGGCGAGGAGTCGGCGGCACTCGGATTCGCAGATCGATTGCGACAGGACCGCGGCTGGACCGTGACGGTGCCTGCGCCCGGCCAGAGATTCGAGCTGTAAGTGCTTCCAAGACCGACTCCCGATGGAGAACCGAATGACCAGGAGACCGAACGAACAGACCTCACGCTATCACCCCGCCTTGGTGACTCTGCACTGGTTGCTGGCTGCGGTCATCGTGCTGGTGCTGGTGATGGGGACCCTTTCACTGGACAAGCTGCCGAACTCATCGCCCGACAAGATCGGGGCGCTGCGCGGGCACATGATCGTGGGCCTTGCCATCGGCGGCCTGATGCTCGTGCGGCTGGTAACTCGCCTGCGGAGCGCAGCGCCAGCCGCGACCACGACCGGCCATGCCGGGCTGGACATGCTGGGCCGCGTCGCTCACATCGGGCTGTATCTCGCCGTATTCGTCATGGCCGCCAGTGGCGCCGCCACGGCCTTCCAGGCCGACCTGCCGCAGATCGTCTTCTTCGGCAGTGGGCAGGCCTTGCCCGAGAACTTCCGCCATCTGTTGCCACGCAACGTGCACGGATTGATGGCCAAGCTGCTGATGGCCTTGTTCGCATTGCATGTGCTCGGTGCGCTCTTTCACCAGTTCAGGCTCAAGGACCGGCTGATGTCGCGCATGTGGTTCGGCCCGCGCTGACGCGGCACCAAGCATCATGCAGTCCCGTCCCGTCCCACAGCGCGCGCGGTGCCCCGTGCCGCCTACGAACGACCTCCACCGCGAGTTTGAGGACTTTCCCGGTTGGCCGGCACTGCTGCGCACCACCATCACCGACTGGCAGCTCGCCGAAAAGCTGAATGCGCGGGTCTTGTCGCAACTCGAATCCCGAATCGGCGCGCGTCGCACTGCGAATCGTCAACCCACCACAGACACGTCCATGAAAAGAGTTCAACGCCCCCTCCCGGTCGAACCTGCACAGACCACGCCGCCGTATTCGGCCCCCGCCGCAGCCATGGCTCCTTCCAGGCCTTCCCCTACTGGTTCGACGCCTGGCAACGCAGCGTGTTGTATCTGGACACCTTGCGCCAACGCGGCACGAATACGCTGGCGCATGAGGTGGCGGGCAAACCGCCCGTGCTGGCCTTCGACTACGAGATCGTTGTCGATGGCCGCGAGCTGCCCGAGCCGGTCAACTACGCGCTGCTGCGCATCACACCGCCCGCCGGTTGCAACACCGACGACGACAAGCGCCCGCTTCGTCGTCATGGACCCGCGTGCCGGCCATGGCCCGGGCATCGGCGGCTTCAAGATCGACAGCGAGGTGGGCGTGGCGCTGCGCGCCGGCCACCCCTGCTACTTCGTCAGCTTCTTCCCCGACCCCTGTCCCGGCCAGACGATCGAATTGGTCGGGCGCGCCGAAGCCGTCTTTCTGCAGCGCGTCGATCAACTGCACCCGAAGGCACCAGGCAAACCCTTCGTCATCGGCAATTGCCAGGCCGGTTGGGCACTCATGATGCTGGCCGCCACGGCGCCCGAACTGGTCGGCCCGATCCTGCTCGCCGGCTCGCCGCTGTCGTACTGGTCCGGCGTCGAAGGCAGCTACCCGATGCGTTATGCGGGCGGCCTGAGCGGCGGCACGTGGACCGCATCACTGCTCGGTGACTTGGGCAACGGCAAGTTCGATGGCGCGCATCTGGTGTCCAACTTCGAGCAACTCGACCCGGCCAACACCTTGTGGAAGAAGTGGTACCAGCTCTACTCGAAGATCGACACCGAGTCCGATCGCTTCCTGGCATTCGAAGAATGGTGGGGTGGCCACTACATGATGAACAAGGCCGAGATGGACTGGATCACGCAGAACCTGTTCGTCGGCAACAAGCTCACCGCCGGCGAGGTGCACAGCGCCGACGGCAAGATCAGCGTCGACTTGCGCCGCATTCGCTCTCCCATCATCGTCTTCGCATCCTGGGGCGACAACATCACGCCACCGCAGCAGGCCTTGAACTGGATCCCCGATCTGTACGCCGATGTCGACGAGATCCGCGCCCACGAACAAGTCATCGTCTACTGCCTGCATGCGAGTTCCGGCCACCTCGGCATCTTCGTGTCGGGCAAGGTGGCCTCGCGCGAGCACACCGAACTGATCAACGGGCTCGACCTCATCGACATGCTGCCGCCCGGGCTGTACGAGGCCAGGATCGACGACACCTCGCCCGAAACGCCGCAGCTCGAACTCGTCGATGGGCGCTACTTGCTGACGCTGGAGCCACGCACCATCGACGACGTGCTGGCGCTGGACGACGGCCGCGAAGACGAGCAGGCCTTCCGTGTCGTCAAGCGCGTTGCCGAGATCAACCAGGGCCTGTACGACACCTTCATGTCGCCGGCGGTCAAGCTGATGTCGAACGAATGGTCGGCGCGCATGTTGCGTGCCCTGCACCCCGCGCGATTCGGCCGTTTCCTGCTGTCCGATCTGAACCCGGCCATGGCCGGCGTGAAGATGATGGCCGAATGGACCCGTGCAATGCGCCAGCCCGTCCCCGACGACGACCCGCTGCGCACGCTGGAGCGAGACGTTGCGGCGCGCATTGCCGGAAAACTGGACGACTATCGCGACGCGCGTGATGCGGTGTACGAACGCACCTTCAAGGCCCTCTATGCATCGCCGTGGATGGCAGCCGCCGTCGGCCTGAGTGGGGAGCCGGTGGCGCCGGGCCCCTCGAAGCACGACCAGGCTCTGCGCGACGAGTTCAAACGCCTGAAGATCGAATCGATGCAGGCGGCGTTCGAAAACGGCAGCACGCTCGATGGCTGGGTCCGCATCATGATCTATCAGAAGTGGGACGACAACATCATCGACGAGCGGTCGTTCAACTTCGTTCGCCGCATGCTGGCCGAGCGAAACCACCCCATGCAGCCGACACTGGCGCAGCTCAAGCAGGTGCTCAGGCAGCAGACCTTCCTGATGTTGCTGGACACCGACCGCGCCGTCCGCGCGCTGCCCGGCTTGCTGCCGAAGCAGGAACAGCGGCGCGCGGCGATGGCTGCGGCGCGCAAGGTGGTCGGCACCCGCGGACCTCTGAGCGACGCGCAGAAGGCGCGTTTCGCCGAGCTTGAAGAGCTGCTTGAGATCGCGGTCAAGCCGCCCAAGCGACGAACGAGCCACCGTCTCCGCTGAATCCTTCCAACCAGGAGAACGACATGCAAGGCAAGAAGAACATCGCCGCGGGATTCCTGTTTCTCGCCGCGTTCATGGTCTACGGATTCGTGCTGATCTACCTGCGCGATTTCGCGCCTGGCAAGGAGGCGTGGATCGCTGAATATTCCACCGGCAAGCACTTCGAGTCGCGCCTGGCGCATGTGCACGGCAACCTGTTCGCCTTCATCAACATCGTCGTCGGCTACCTGTTGCTGCGCCTGCCGGTGGGCGCCTTCGCGGCCAGAGGGATCTCGTGGCTGACGCTGGCCGGGATGCTGATGCCGCTCGGGATCCTTTCCGAGGTGATGTTCGGCGTGCCACCGCTTCTGGTCATCGTCGGCGGCGTCTCGATGGTCGCGGCCATGGCCTGGTTCGGCGTGGCGGCGATCAGGATGCGTCTTCCGGTCGGGAGTACCGGGCTGTGACGGCTACGCCTGAGGCCGAGGTTGGCGAGAGCGAACGCGCGGCGTTGCTTCGCGCGATCGAGGACAGCCCTTCCTATCGCCTCGCGCACGAGGACACCGAGTTCCTGGCCAGTGACGATCTGCGGCCGGTGCGGCTGCAGATCGAAATGCTGAAGCCGGAACGCCAGCTGCGCCGGCACAAGGTGCAGTCCACGGTCGTCGTCTTCGGCAGCGCGCGCCTGGTTCCGGAGCGACAGGCGCGCGAGCAGCTCGCGGCGCTCGAGCAGCGCAGCCATTGCGCAGCCCGCCGATGCAACGCTGTCGGCGCAGATGGCGCGGGCCCGCAAGCAACTCGAATACGCGCGCTACTACGAGGAGGCGCGGCGTTTCGCCGAGATCGTCTCGCGCCATTTCCAACAGCGGCAACGGCGCGACTTCGTAGTGGTCACCGGCGGCGGGCCGGGCATCATGGAGGCGGCCAATCGCGGCGCCTTTGACGCCGGAGCGCGCAGCATCGGCCTGAACATCACGCTCGCGCACGAGCAGGCGCCCAACCCCTTCGTCAGCCCCGAATTGTGTTTCCGGTTCCGCTACTTCGGCCTGCGCAAGATGCACTTTCTGCTGCGTGCCCGGGCGCTGGTGGCGTTTCCCGGCGGCTACGGCACGCTGGACGAGTTGTTCGAAGTGCTGACGCTGGTGCAGACCGGCAAGATGCGACGCGTGCCGATCGTGCTGGTCGGCGCCGCGTTCTGGCGCCGCGCCATCGACTTCGAGTTTCTGGTCGAAGAAGGTTTCGTCAACGCCGAGGATGTCGAGCTCTTCTCCGTCGTCGAGACGGCAGAAGAAATCGTCTCCGTACTGCATGAGTTCTATGGCGGCGTGCCGCCTGCGAACGACTCAGCCCTGGACTGACCACCATGCCCGTATTCGTCACGCAACGTTCATTCAATCCAGTGCCGGCAAGGCGTGCTGTCTCCATTGCTGTATGGATCCTCGCGCGAGCCCTTGCGCTGGGCCTGCCAATGGCGCAGGCCATGGCTCAGTCAACCGATGGGGGCTTCCCCAGCGTCGAGCAATGCAACGCTGAAGAGACGGTCAGATTCCGGGGCTTGACCGCCAGGCTGGAAAACGACCTGTTCGCCAATACCGACCGAAACTATACGAACGGAGTGGCCTTCACGGCGGTTTCGCGTGACATTGCCGGCAGTCTGCGGACCGAATGCCTGCCGACACCGATTCGCTTGCACGCTGAACTCATCAAGTTCCTGAATCCGGGCTTCTGGTCCGACGCTGGAAATATCGCGAATACACAGAATGTCGTCGTCAAGTTCGGTCAGTCCATGTACACGCCCAATGATCCGCTGCGGACAGATCTGATTGCTGACGATCGACCCTATGCGGGCTTGCTGTATGTGGGCATGTCATGGAATCGCCGCACGCACGCTGCGCAGAGCGACACTGAACGACTGGATACGCGCGAGATCACGCTGGGCGTGATCGGACCGTGGTCGCTCGCCAGGCAGGCGCAGAACCTGATCCACGATGCTACCGGCGCCGAGCGGTTTCTCGGCTGGGACCATCAGCTGAAGAACGAGCCGGCGATGCAACTGGCGATGGACCGCAAGTTCAAGGACTACCGCGGAGACGGCGCGATCACACCCGGATTTTCCGCGGACTCCATACGGTCGGTCGGACTGCGTCTGGGCAATATCGAAACCTCGGTCGCGCTGGGCATCGAGGGGCGGATCGGCTGGAACATCCCGAACGACTTCGGGAGCTATCCGATCCGGCCCGGCGCCGAGAACCGCCCGCCATCGGCCGCATCCATTCGAGGCAGCTCGAACGAGGCCACCCGCGACGCATCCGGACCACGAGCCGGCGTTCACCTCTTCGGCACGCTGGAAACCAAGTACGTCGCGCACGACTTCTCGCTGGACGGCAACCTGTTTCGTTCGAGCCACCAGGTTACCCGGCGGCCTTGGGTCGCGCAGGCGGCCATCGGACTCAGCGTGCAGGGCCTGGTGGCCGGGCATGGGGCCAAGCTGGCCGTGATGCTCGTCTATCGTTCGCGGGAGTTCCGGGAGCAGCAATCCAACCATGCGTATGGTTCGGTCGCGCTCAGCATCGAGTATTGAAAGCAGCAACGCATTGCATCGACGCGATTCGCTTCATGCGCCGCTGTGTCGAGGAAAACCAGGTCGCTGCACGCGCGCGTTTCGTCGTTCGGCCCTTGGCGCCCGCGCGCCTGGAGTAGCGGTTGAAGCAGCGTCAATGCGCAGCCACCGCCTGCGTTTTCGGCACGCGCACCAGCACCCCGTCATCGAGGTGGTAGACGGTGTCGAAACCTTCGATCATGCGGTGATCGTGGGTCACAGTGATGACCGCCGAACGGCGCTCGCGCGCGATCTCCTTGAGCAGCGCCATGACCTTGAGGCCGCGCTCGGTGTCGAGCGCCGCGGTGGGCTCGTCGGCCAGGATCAGCGGCGGCTCGTTGGCCAGCGCACGCCCGATCGCGACGCGCTGCTGCTCGCCGCCTGAGAGGTTGGCCGGCAGCGAATCGGCGCGATGTTCAATCTCGAGGTAGCCAAGCAACTCCTTTGCACGGCGGGTCGCCTCGCGCCCGCCGATTCCGTTCAACTGCATCACCAGGGCCACGTTCTCGATCGCAGTGAGGAACGGGATCAGGTTGTGCTGCTGGAAGATGAAGCCGATGTTGTGGCGCCGGAAGGCGCGGTCGTCAACGCGGGACCGGCCGTTGCTGTAGACCTCCTGCCCGTGGATCACGATGCGCCCGGTGGTCGGCTGAAGGATCAGACTGATCGCCAGCAGCAGCGTGCTCTTGCCCGAGCCGCTGGGGCCCTCCAGCGCCGCGAGTTCGCCTTCCTGCACGGTGAACGAACACGGCTTGAGCGCCTGCACGGCAAGGTGACCCGTGCCGAAGGTCTTCGACACGCCTTCGACTTCGACGACGGCCGCCACATCAGCCCCCGAGCGCCGACTGCGGCGGCGTGCGCAGCGCGTGCCAGATCGCCATCAGGCTCGCGACCACGCCGCCAACCAGCATCACCGCGAACGTGACCGCAGTTTCCTGCGGCAGGAAGGCCAGCGTGCGCGGAAACCCGGGCACGACCAACTCGCGCAACCCGTAGGCCACCACGAAGCTCGCCAGCGTCAGCGCCATCGACTGCTCCATGATCAGGCGTACGATCACCCAGTTCGACGCCCCGATCAGTTTCAACGTCGCGATCGACTTGATCTTCTCGATCGTCAGCACGTAGATGATCAGCGCGATGATCACGATCGAGACAATGATCAGCAGCACGCGGAACAAGCCCAGCACGGCCGACATCTTGCTCAGCTTGCCCTCGAGCATCAGGCTGCGCTCTTCGTCGGTGGTATAGACGTTGAAGTACAGCCAGTCGCCGATGTGCCGCGACACCTGCGCAGCGTCAGCACCCGGGGCCAGCTTCACGAGCACCGCGTTGACGGTGTCCCCCGACGTAGACAGGAGCGGTAGCAGGCGGCTTGCCTGTTCGGGCGTGTACCCAGCGCGCTCCAGCCGTTTCAGGCTGGCCGCGCGCGCCGCGACGAGCGCCCGGTTGTCCTGCTGGAACTGCACGTCTTGCGCATCGGGCAGCGACAGATACACCAGCGGGCTGCCACTGGAATCGACCGCGCCGTGCGTGATTCCGACCACAGTGTATTCACGGGTGCCCAGGGGCACCGTGTCGCCCAGGGCCAGGCCGAGTTTGCGGTCGGCCACCAGTTCGTAGTGCGGGGCTTCGATGGCGCGACCGCGCACGATGCCACCGGGGCCACCCAGCCCACCGAACACGTCGTAGCCGATCATCGTGAACTGCTGGCTTTTTCCGTTGATGTCGCGCTGTGCGCCGTAGATCACCAGCGGGCTGGACTTGGCCACACCCGGCGTCGCAGCCACGCTCTTGTAGGCATCCAGCGGCATGCGCGAGCTCTCGTTGAACGGACCGCCGCGGCCGCGTTCGACCACCCACAGGTCGGTGGCGGTGTTATTGATCAACCACACGCCGTCGGCAATGTTGCCCTGGTAGATGCCATTCATTACCAGCACGATGGATAGCAGCATGGCCACGCCGAGAATGGTGGCAACGAACTTGCCGAGGTGACGGCGAATGTCCTTGAGCGCGAGATCCATGAGGTGTCTTGCGTGCCGTCCTGGTCAACGTGCCGGCGTGTCGGGCACTTTTACGCGCATTCCGGCGTTGACGGCCTCGGCCTTGGCAACGACGCGCTCGCCGCCCGCCAGCCCCTTGACGATCAACACGCTCTGCGCGTCGCTCGCGCCGGTCTGGACCGGACGGAATTCGGTGCGTGAGTCGACAACCACCAGCACCCCCTGCCGCCCTGTGCGGTCGCGCGTCATGGCCGTCAGCGGCACGGCGATGCCCGATATATCGCCGGCAATGATGGCGACTTCAGCCTCCTGGTCGATCGCGAAGCGCACCGGTGGCGCATCGAATGCGACGTTGACCTCCAGTTCGCGGGTCGCCGCATCGGATTGGCGCCCAATGCGCGCAACCGTGCCTGCGAATACATCACCCGTGCGCATCTTGATGCTCGCTACTTGACCGACCTGCACACGGCCAACCACCGACTCGTCCACCCGCATCGCAATCCACAAGGAGGCCGGGTCAACCATGCGAAGCAGCGCGGCGCCCGGCACCACCATGGAACCGACCTCGACCTGGCGCGAGATGACGACACCGTCCATGGGCGCGGTGATGCGGGTGAACGAAAGCACGGTGTCGGCGTAGCGCGCTTCCTGCGACAGCGCCTGCACGTCGGCCTCGCGCGCCGAGAGCGTCGCGCGAGCGTTGTCCAGATTGGCCACCGCCGCCTGGAGCGCGGCATCGGAGCCGTCAAGCACTGCCTGCGAGACGAAGCCGGCGCGCACCAACTCGGCATCGCGACGCTGCTTGCTGCGCGCCAGTTCGAGATCGGCCTGCGCCTTTGCCACGCTCGCCTGCGCCGCGTTGACGTTTCGCGACAGCGCCACTTGCTGGCCGCCAACAACGCCGCGCCGTGCGGTAAGGTCGCGGTCATCGAGCACGGCAAGCTCCTGGCCACGTTTGACGATGTCACCGGCATCGACGTTGAGCTGCTTGACCATCGCCGTGATGCGCGAACTCAAGCTCACAGGCACGCGGGCCTGCAGCGTGCCAGGGCCGACCACCCGCAGGATCACCTTGCCCTGCACCGCCTCGACAATAGGCACGTCGACCGCGCGTCCGAAACGCAGATAGGCAGCGCCTGCGGCGACTACCAAGACCAGGGCGCTGGCCGCTGCTGCGACGAGAAGCTTGCTGCGCTTCATGCGGGCCCACCTGACTGCGTGATCGCCGACGGGGAAATCACCATCGTTAGCGCCGACAAGCCGCCGGCAAAGACCAGGGCGCCACTGGCATCGTCGGACGAACGGATCGTGACGTCGCAGCGACAGTCGCTCTGCAGCTCCAGTTCGAGCTTGAATGAAAGCGATTCATCCATGGCCTGACCTTTCCTTCACGAGTGGATACCAATACGGTACTCGCCAAGCGCAGTATGCGTGCGCTGCAGATCACGGTCTGCAACCAGGGTGGCAGATCGAGGCACGACGGACGCCCGTCGCCTTTCTGCGGTCACGGGGGTGACCTGCCTGTAGATCTTCAGTCCAGTCGCTGATTTTGCTGTCGGCTAAAGACCACATGCGTGGCGAGTGGCGAAGCTACATGCTTGGTGCAGGCGTAACCCAAGTCAGGAAGGTCAATCCCATCAAACAGTCGCTCTCCGGAGCCAAGAAGAACTGGCGCAATGGCGATGTGCATTTCGTCGATCAGGCGCTGGCGAAGAAACTGCTGGATCACGTTGACACCGCCACCAAGACGGACGTCCTTTCCTTGCGCTGCTTCGCGGGCTTGAGCAAGCGCAGCGGCAACGCCGTTCGTTACGAAGTGGAAAGTCGTGCCGCCTTCCATCGCGAGCGGCGCACGTGCATGGTTGGTCAGCACGAAGACGGGGCCGTGATAAACAGGGTTGTCGCCCCACCAACCGCGCCAGCTCTCATCTGGCCAAGGCCCACGAACGGGGCCGAACATGTTTCTACCGAGGATCCATGCGCCGATGTTCCTGAAGCCGCGAGCAGCGAAGTCGTCATCGATAGTCCCCGTCGATCCGCTGTCGCTACCCAGCACCGCTTTCTGAAACGTCCGAGTGGAAAAGGCCCAACCGTGAAGCGATGTGCCGCCGACCCCGAGCGGGTTGTTGATGTCCTGGTTCGGACCAGCGCCAAAGCCGTCCAGTGAAATCGTGAAGCTCTCTACGCGAAGCTTGGGCATGGCGTTTCCAATCTACGTGTCGGCAAGGTTGTCGTCTGTGACGCCCTGTGGTGAAGCTCGTCGCCTAGGCCGATGCTGCGCACTTCGCTCTGATCGTGTTTCGACTCAGGAGGTGTCGCACTGCGCATCACCGGTCGGCCCGAAGCTGCAGTTCGCGCACTGGACGAACCTCGATGCTGCCGTGCCGGGCAGGCGGGATACCAGCAGCGACGTTGATCGCCTCGTTCAGGTCTTTCGCCTCCACCAGGTAGAAGCCCGCCAGCATCTCCTTGGTTTCGGCGAAGGGTCCGTCGAACAGCGTCACTTCGCCATTGCGCACACGCACCGTCGTGGCGGTGTGCGTGCCGTGCAGTGGCTCTGCCGCCAGCAGGCGCTGGCTGCCGGCGACCTGCTGCGCGTAGTCGGCGCAGTCGTCGTCGCTGCACGCATTCCAGTGCTCGGCGTCGAGGTAGACCAGGCACAGGTACTTCATGGCGTGGGCGGCGCTTCGCGACGAAGAAGTATGGCGCGACGGTGTTGAAACCAGTTGGAATGAGCATCTTGCGCGTCCTCGTTGAACGGATCGGCCCTGTCAGCGACCGAATGGCTTGGAAAGGTGCTGGTGCACGACGCGCCACTGGCCGCCGGTCTTGCCGAGACAGAACGTGGCGCGCACCGTGTCGCTGAAGGTCTTGCCATCGGGCAGGGTCCCGCCGCAGTGCAGCAGGCCAAAGGCGAAAGCGGATACATCACCCGCACGGACCTCGAGTTCATCGAGCTCGAAGCGCATCGCGCCCTGGGTGTCGGGCTGCCAATCATCCCAGCTTGCGCGGTATTCGCTGGCGCAGGTGTAGCGCAGCGGCGGCAGCACGTCGTAGATCACGACATCGGCCGCATGGCCACCCAGCACGTCGTCGCTCCTGCCCTCACGGGTGGCTCGAGTCCAGTCGTCGAGCAAGGTCCGGATCGCACCTTCGTCGGGGCTGGATGGAGTGGGCGTGGTCATGGCTTGCGCAATCGATTCACTGGCGCGATTCCACGTGCCGGGCAAAACGGTCCAGGATCGCCTGCCACCCCTGACGTTGCTGCTCCACTGGATACTCGGTTTCAGCATCGAAGGTGACACGCACGGTGACACCGTTCTCGCCGGTCGCAAACTCGACCGCGCACCTGCGGTCTTCGAAGGAATACTCGATCAACTCGTGGGGGACGATCTTCGTGTACGTCCCAGCGAAGTCAAAGCCCGAACTTCCGTCCTTGGCTTCCATGCGCGAGCTGAACGCACCGCCGACGCGCAAGTCGACTTCGGAACTGGTCGTGTGCCAATCATCGGACGCCGCGTTCCATTGCCTGATGTCGTCGGGCGACGTGTATGCATTCCAGACCGTGGCGACGGGTGCCTTGACGACGGTCTCAACCGTGAGCTTCATCTCCGGATTCCTTGTCCATGGCGATCGGCTCGCCGTTGACGGCCCAGCAGACGCCGAATCGATCGGTGAGCATGCCGAAGGTCTTGGCCCAGAACGCGGGCGCCAGCGGCATCGTGATCTGCCCGCCCTGAGCCAGCTTGTCGAACACGTTGTGCGCCTCGTCGATGGTGTCGTACTCGAGTGCCAGCATCACGCCCTTGATGCCTTCGAATGGCATGCCGGGCGGCGTGTCACCGGCCATCAGCATCGCGCCGTCGGGCAGCTCCAGGCAAGCGTGCATGATGCCGTCGCCGGTGGGCCGTGGGCCGGCGCCGCAACCGTCGTCGTCTGCGTCCGACTCGGGCATGGCGGGCATGTCGTCGTAACTCATCATGGTCTGAATCTCGGCGCCGAGCGCTTTCTCATAGAAAGCGAAGGCTTCGCGGGTTTTGCCGTCGAAGCTCAGGTACGGGGTCAGCGTGGTGCTCATGTTGTTCTCCTGGTTTGAGGCGGCAAAGGCCTCATGGTCCCTACGTCACTGGTCGAACGGCAATGGCATGAATCGACAGCCACGGATGAGATTTATCGTCACTCCACCGAATTCGGCCAGTTTGCGCAGCAGGAAGCGTCGCTCTGGCTCCTGCCGCGCCAGGGCGGCGGCGGCGCGATAGTGCGCCCGGGCCTCCTGCGGCCGGCCCGCGCGGCGGCACAGATCGGCGGCCGCCGCACTGGCTGGCGGATAGCCCACAAGGGCCGGCAGCAGCGGCTCGATCAGCGCCAGGCCGACTTCGGGTCCGTCGCGCATCGCGACCGCGACGGCGCGGTTGAGCGCGATCACCGGGCTTGGATCAATCCGCAGCAGGGCGTCGTACAAGCCCACGATCTGGGGCCAATCGGTGGTGGTGGCGCTGCGCGCCTCGCCATGCACCGCGGCAATCGCGGCCTGCAGCGAGTAGGCACCGAAACCGCGCCGCGACAACGCCTGTTGGGCCAGGGCGCAGCCTTCGGTGATGGCGGCGTGGTTCCACAGCGAGCGGTCCTGTGCCTCCAGTGGCACCAACTCGCCGGCCTCAGTACTGCGCGCCGCGCGGCGCGCGTCGTGCAGCAGCAGCAGCGCCAACAGGCCGAGCACCTCGGGCTCGGGAAGCAACGCGTGCAGCAGCCGCGCCAGGTGGATCGCCTCGTCGGCCAAGGCCGCCGCCTGCGCGGCATGGCCTTCGTTGAAGACCAGGTACACGACACGCAGCACGCTGGCCAGCCGCGCCGGCCGCTCGTCCGCGCCCGGCACTTCGTAAGGGATGCGCGCCGCGGCGATCTTGGCTTTGGCGCGGACGATGCGCTGCGCCAGCGTGGGCGTGGCAACAAGGAAGGCCGCTGCGATCGCTTCGGTGGTGAGGCCGCAGACCTCGCGCAGCGTCAGTGCGATCTGCGCCTGTTCGGACAGGCTGGGGTGGCAACAGGTGAAGATCAGGCGCAGGCGGTCGTCTTCGATCGCTTCACGCTCGTCCCAGCGCTGCTCCCAGCCCGGGCTGTCGTCGGCCAGGGCGGCGGCCTGCTCGGCGGCCTCGTCCCAGGCGACGAATCGTTGGTCGCGTCGCATGCGGTCGATAGCCTTGAAGCGGCCGGTGGAGACAAGCCAGGCCACCGGGTTGGCCGGAACGCCCCGGCTCGGCCACTGTTCGGCAGCGGCGACGAATGCGTCGTGCAACGCCTCTTCGGCCGTGTCGAAGCTGCCAAGCAAGCGCACCAGGGTCGAGAACACGCGCCGGCTCTCCTGGCGATACAAGGTGGCCAACATCGCATCCATCGGCAAATACTAAAGCACGTCGGCGGGCGCGCCGACCGCGAATTCCGCCCTATTCTTGCGCAAACGCGCAACCCAGCGCTTCGGCCGCCGCACGTAGGCGCTTGTCGCGGGTCCAGAGCTTGGCGCCGCCAGTCAGCGCGACCGCTGCAAGCAAGTGCATGTCGACGTAGCCAATGCCGATGCCATGCAAACGACGCCTGTCAATGAACTCGAGCACCTCGTCGGGTTCAGCCACGTTGGCCATTGGCAGATCGCGTAGCAAGTCGATGACCAGGGCGCGATCAACCAAGTGCCCGCAAGCGATCTCGCCAACCACGAACGGATGGGTGAGCACCGACGCACTCTGGAGCAGCGCGAACAGCCGCTGATCCCCCCGGCGCAGGTGATCGACCCACACCGACGTGTCGACGAGGATCAAGACCTGGGCGCGGGCCGCCGCCGCGGCGCCAACTTCAGCGCCGGCTGGCTGCCGCCCAAACGCGCGAGCCGGCGCGCGCTTTCGCGCTGGATCAACGCCCTGAGGCCCTCGTGCACCACGGCCGAGCGGTCCAGCGGGGCCGCCAGCTTGGTCGCCTTGGCCAACAGTTCATCGTCGATGTTGATGGTCGTTCGCATCGTTGCGATCCTTCGGACTCGACGGATTGGTCGCCGATTATAGCATCATTTGATGCTGATATCGATGCGATCACCAAGGCGGACCAAGACAGTTCTGCAGCCCCATAGGCGTTGCTCTGACCTGACTTGAGAGCTCAGTACGACTTCGGCAACCCGAGCGGCGCATAGGAAATTCAAACGCCATGCTGCTGCCCTCTTTGCCCTGCCGGCGACCCTGATCGCGGTCCCGGCGATGCGGCGCAGCCGCGCAAGGCCCGCTCAGGGCGAGTCGACGACGGCCTGACAAGCCTGGCAGCCCAGCCTGACCGGGCGCACCCGTGCGCGGTTTGCCCCGAAGCTGGCCTCGGTCTATGGATTGGCCGGCGTGGCGCGCAGCCCCACCCCCGGCCCATTGCAGCGGGCCGTCCGTATCGGTGCTCGTCGGATCGGGGTCGGGGCTCAGGCCGCGTGAAGCGCCGTCGTCTCTGGCGCCGGTGCGCGCGGCGGCGCACGCGCCTGCAGCCCCAGGTGCGTGAGGACTCTCCCGATCACCGCTCGTTCCAGGATCGCGGCGATGATCTTCAGTTCGCCGCCGCAGTTCGGGCAGTGTTCGATGTCGATCCCGAACACCCGCTTGAGCAGCCTGGCCCAGCCGATTCGGCCCGCCCGGCCGTGCGCGAGGCTGGCCTCGGGGCCGGCGGCCTGCGCCGATTCGGGCTGCGATTCATCAGGTACCACCTGCGAGCGCAGCTTCGCGTTCGGGGCCAGCACGCCGTGAAAGCGGATCAGGTGCAATCGCGGCCGCGGCACCAGGGCTGCAAGCCGCTGCATGAACTCCAGCGGCGACATCACCAGGTGCGTGGTGCCGTCGCGCCAAGGTGTCTTGAGTTCGAGCACGACTTCTCCGGCGGCGTTGGTTTGTACGCGTTCGTCGGCCAGCGCCGGGCGGGTGATGTAGCGGCACAGTTGTTCGAGCGCCTGGCGCTCGTCGGCGCCGCAGCGCACCGCGGCGTGCAGGCTGAAACCCTCCATGTCGGCACACAGCGGCTGGCTGAAGTCCGTCTCCCTGGGCATCACGCCTTGCAGCGTCAGAACCTTCTGGCCGGCGCGCGGGCCGAAGGCGATGCGGTAAGTACAGGCCGCCGCCTGCAGCGGCCTGAGCACGCGGGCCTCGTCCGAATCGCCGTCGTTGTCGGCCAGGTACGTTTGGCCCTGCTCTTCGATGAGCGTCCCCCGACGGGCGAGCAGCTTCATCGTGCGGGTGATGATCTTGTGCAACACCGCCTGCAGATCTTCATCGGTCGGCGCGGGCACCTCCACAAAGACCGGCTCACCGTCGGTACGCCTGTAAATGCCGTCAAGCACCAGGCAGTGCAGGTGGATGTTCAGGTTGGCGGCCGAGCCGAAGCGCTGGATCAGCGTGACTGCGCCACTGACGGCCTCGTCTGCCTTGAGATCAGCCTGCCCGAGCAGGAAACGCGTGAGCACCCGGCGACCGCGTTCCGAGCAGGCGCCCCAGTTCGGAGCGCTGACCGATGATGGAAAGCTTCATCGCCGTGCCCGACCCCGTGGCCATCGAAGGCCCATCGATGGCGACGTGACGGTCACGGGCTCGTTGGCCCGACGACAGGCGCTTCGAGTACCAGGCGCGAACGGTAGCGTGAACGCCCCTCCGGATACAGGCCGACCGAGCACTGGATCAGCTTGCCGGCCTGCGTCGTACCAGTGGCGCGTCACTTTCAGCGCCGCGCTGCCCGCGGCGCCTGCAGTTGCGCTGCAAGCGGCATCGTCGAGCCGTGGCAGGCGTCGATTTCCTGCTCCACCGAGGCCACGTGCACGCCGTACAGGCGCTCGATCAGTTTGAAGATCGGACCCACCCACTGGTCGACGCGGGCCGGCACCTGGTCGAACTCGGGCCGCACGTACAGGGTATGTCGTGCCGACGGCGCGACTTCGCCTCGCATGTGGCGCAGCATGTCGATACGCAGCCACGGCGTCCCGGCCGGCACGCGCAGCATCTCGGCGGTGTCACGCGTCCGCGGCTGGGTCTGCGCGCGAACCAGCCGCAACTGCGTCGTGCGCGCCGCCTCGACAATGCCCTCGATGGTTTGCTGCGACTGCACGAAGAAGGGCGCAGGTGTGCGAGACAACACGATGGTTCCGATGCCGGCGCGCGACTCGATGATGCCCATCTTGCGCAGCGCGCGCATGGCCTCGCGCAGCCGGTAGCGGGTGGTGCCGAAGCTGCTGCCTGCAACTGCGCCTCGCTGGGCAACAGGCCGCCCACCGGATAGGAGGCCGCGATCTCGCGCGCCAGAGCGTCGACCAGCTCGGTCGTGCTGTCGGCGCGACGGGTTTTCGTCGAAGTCGATTGACACGTTTCCATTCGGGGCGGTATAATATTCGAATATTTATTCGAGTCCCATAAAGTCCGAATATTCGACTAATTGCAATTCTTGCACAGGAGACCGCATGCAGCGCAGACACCTCATCAAGGCCGGACTGGCGCTTCCGCTCGCGGCCAGCTTGCCCGCCCTGGTGCCGGCCGACAGCTTCCCGTCGAAGCCGATCCGACTGGTGGTCACCCAGGGCACCGGCTCGGGCAGCGACATCTCCGGCCGCCTGATCGCCGCCAAGCTGGGCGAACTCCTCAAGCAGAACGTCTATGTCGAGAACAACGCGTCGGCGCCAGCGGGCATCATCGGTCACGACTACGTGATGACGCGCCGGCCGGATGGCTACACGCTGTTGTTCAGCTCGACGCGCCCCTCTGGTGTCTGCTGCCGGCCATGAACAGCAACGTCAAGTACCGGCTCACCGATTTCGCGCCGGTGGCCCCGGTGCTCGGCGTCCCTACATGGTGCGTGACCTCGATGCAACCGGGCACGCCGAACACGCTGGCCGAACTCGTCGCCAGCTGAAGGCGAAACCGTCGAGTTTTTCGTCCGCCGGCGCCGGCACGCTGACGCACCTGGTGTCGGAAATGCTGCTGCAGGCAGCGGCACCCAGGCAACGCACGTGCCCTACAAGGGCAGCGGGCAGTCCCTGAGCGACCTGGTCGCAGGGGTCGTACTGTTCTCCACCGATTCGTCCACCGCCGCCGGTCCGCTCGTGCAAGGGTGGGCGGCTGCGCGCGCTGGCCGTCACCTCGCCGAGGCGGCTTGCCGTCGTTGCCCGACGTGCCGACGATGGCCGAACTCGGTTATCCGTCGTCTGACGGTGTCGACCATGGGTGGCATCTACGCGCCCGCTGGGCCTGCCCAAGGACGTACTCGAGACACTCGAGCAGCCAGCTGGCGCTGGCGGTGGCCTCGCCCGAGGTCAAGGCGCAGTTCGCCACCGCCGAGATCGAAGTGCTGACCATGGGGCGCGACGAATACCAGGCCCAGATGCTCAAGGACGCGCCGGTGTGGGAGCGCAATTGCGCAAGCTGGGAGTCGTGGTCGCAGTGAGCGCGGCAGCGGGAAGTCGCGGCCCGGCTGCGCACCTTGCTGTTCGTGCCGGTACTGGAGCCGCGCTTCTTCGCCAAGGCCGGTCAGCGTGGCGCCGATGCGCTGATCCTGGACCTGGAGGACGCGGTGATCCCCGAGCGCAAGGCCGAGGCGCGCGCCGCACTCGTCGCAGCGCCGTGGCGACGTTGCGCGCGGCCGGCGTGCCGGTGCTGGCGCGCGTCAACAACGATCCGGCGATGCTGGAGCTCGACCTGCAGGCGTGTCTCGCCGCGGGCGTGGACATGGTGATGCTGCCCAAGGCCGAGTCGGCCGAACTGGTGCGCAGCGTCGCCGAACGCCTGGGGCCGGGTATCGGCCTCGTGCCCCTGATCGAATCGCCGCGCGGCGTGTTGCGCGCCGACGAGATCGCCGGTGCGCACGACGCCGTGGTCGCGATCGGTTTTGGTGCCGAGGACTATCGCGCTCGAAATGGGCACGGCGCCCAACCAGGCCTTGCTGAACCCGCCGGCCAGCCACGTCGCCATGTGTGCGCGTGCCCATCGGCGTGGCCTGCTGGGGCCTGAGCCAGGGTATCGTCGAGATCGGCCGACCGCGAGGCGCTGCGTGAGATCGCGCTGGAGGCGCGCGCGCTCGGCTTCACCGGCACGCCGTCGATCCACCCGAACCAGATCGCGGTGTTCAACGAGGCGTTTTCGCCATCCGAAGAAGAGATCGCGCACTCGCGATCGTGTACTCGAGGTTTTCGAGGCGGCGCGTGCCACCGGCGCGCGCAGCGACGCGGCTGGACGGCAAGCTGGTGGACAGGCCGATCGTCGATCGGGCGCAGCGCATTCTCGACTCGCACGCGAGCAGGGTGCTAGGCATGGCACTTCAGACTCTGGCGGGCGTCACCGTGCTCGACTGCTGCTCGTACCTGGCCGGACCTTATGGCGCGGCCCTGCTCGGCGACATGGGCGCGGACGTCATCAAGATCGAGAGCCCGGGCGGCGACATGCTGCGCCACTACCCGTCGACGCTGGAAGGTGAAAGCCGCGCCTTCGTGGGCACCAACCGCAACAAGCGCAGCATCGTGATCGACCTCAAGACGCCTGGCGGCCTCGCGGTGTTGCCACAAGCTGGTAGCGCGGGCCGACGTGGTCATCCAGAACTTCCGTCCCGGTGTGGCGCGGCCGCCTGCAACTCGACTACGAGACGCTGCTCGGCGTGAATCCGCGCATCGTCTACGCCAGCTTCACCGGCTACGGCGAGGACGGTCCGATCGCCGACAAGCCCGGTTTCGACCAGGTGTTGCAGTGCATGACCGGCGTTGCCCAGGCGCAGGGTTATCCGGGCGAGCGAACCGAAGGTGGTCTGGGGATCGGTGCTCGATTTCTACGGTGCCAGCATGCTGGCGATGGGGATCTCGGCGGCACTGTTCAACCGCGAGAAGACCGGGCAACCGCAGAAGGTCGAGACCTCGCTGCTGGCTTCGTCAATGGCGTTGCAGGCCGGCAGGCTGGTCTGGGCCGAGAACGAGGGCCGCGAGGTCGAGCGCGACCTGCGCGGCGGCGCGTTGTCGGCGATTCATCCGACGCGCGAAGGCTATATCTATGTGCAGGCACAGACCCAGCCTTTCTGGGAAGCACTGTGCGAGCTGACCGGTCTGTCGCACCTGGCGGACGATCCGAGCTACGACGACATGCGCAAGCGCAAGACGCACGAGAACGAACTCGTGCCGCAGCTGCGCGAGGCGCTGATGGCGCGCACCGCGCTGGAGTGGGAGGCGCACTTCGGCTCACGCGTGCCGTGCGCGGTCGTGCGCGAAACGCGTTGACATGTTCGACCACCCGCAGGTCGCGGCTCAGGGACTGGTCGCTACACACGAGCACCCGACGCTGGGCCGCTATCGGGCGATGGGCAACCCGGTCAGCATCAACGGCCGCGCGCAAACGTGTGCCCGACCGCCGTGCGCCGATGCTGGGCGAGCACACGCAGGAGATCCTCGACGGGCTGGGGCTCGGTGCAGACGAAATTGCAGCGCTGCGAGCACAGGGCGCCGTGGCCTGATCTGCTGCTACCCGCCCTCGCGCGCCGAACATCCCGCCAAGGAACAATCCGATGAAAGCCGTCACCCTCACCCGCTATCTGCCCATCTCCGATCCCAGGTCCTTCGAGGACACCGATCTGCCCACCCCGGTGGCAAAGGGTCGCGACCTGCTCGTCGCCGTGAAAGCCATTGCCGTCAACCCGGTCGATTTCAAACTGCGCGCTCCGAAGGACACGGTGGAGAAGACTCCGCGCGTGCTCGGCTGGGACGCCAGCGGCGTGGTGCAGTCCGTTCGGCCCGGAAGTCACCCTGTTCGAGGCCGGCGACGAGGTCTACTACGCCGGTGACATCACCCGCCCCGGCTCGCTACGCCGAATTTCAGCTGGTCGACGAACGCATCGTCGGCCACAAGCCAAGCTCGCTGTCGTTTGCCGAAGCCGCCGCCCTGCCGCTGACCACGATCACCGCCTACGAAGCCTTCTTCGACCGTCTGGGCATCGATCGCGACGGCGCCAATGCCGGGCAGTCGATCCTGATCATCGGCGCAGCGGCGGCGTGGGCTCGATCGGGATTCAGCTCGCCAGGCGCGCGGGGTTGACCGTCATCGCAACCGCGTCACGCCCCGAGACCGTCGCCTGGGTGAGCGAGCTAGGCGCCGATCATGTCGTCAATCACCGCGAAGCCGCTGGTCGAGCAGGTGCGCGCGCTGGGGCTGCGGCACGTGGATCACATCGCGGTCTTCAACGACATGCGCCACTGGGATGCGGCGGTCGAGCTGATCCGTCCGCAGGGCGGCATCGTCAGCATCGACGACACCAACCAGCCGATGCCGATGGCGGGCATGAAGATGAAGGCTGCCAGCCTGCACTGGGAGTTCATGTTCGCGCGCGCCATGCACCAGACCCCCGACATGATCGAGCAGCATCGCCTGCTGAACCACGTCGCGAAGGAAATCGACGCCGGGCACATCCGCACCACGGTGACCGAGGTGCTCAAGCCGATCAACGCGGCCAACATGCGCCGCGCTCACTTACTTTGCCCGGCGCAAATAGCCGCAATCACTGGAGGCAGACATGAGCAGACACGCGTTTTCGTTCTTCGCCGCTTTCGCTTCGGCGGCGGCCTTTTCGCTGGCCTCGCCGGCGCTCGCGCAGACCAGCCTGAAGATGGCGTTCGTCGCTCCGCCGCCGGTGTGGGGGCCGATCGCCGATCACTACGCCGAGGAGGTCGCCAAACGCACCAACGGTGCGATCAAGGTTCAGGGAGTGGGCGGAGGCCAGCTCGGGAACCTCCCGCAGAACTACGCCGGAATGAAGACCGGGCAGATCGACATGGTGCTGGTCGACACCGGCACGCTCGCGCTCGCGCGTGGCGGCAAGGACTTCAACGCGCTGCTCGCGCCCTACGTGTTTCGCGACCATGCGCACTTTCGCAAGTTCATGTTCTCGAAGACCTTCGCCGACATGCTCGCGCCGGTGGAAAAGGAGGCCGGGATCAAGTACGTCGGTTATGTCTCGGACCGCTCGCCCAGGCAGCTCACGACCTCCAAGACCAGGGTCACGAAGCCCGAGGACATGAAGGGGCTCAAGGTACGCGTGCCCGAGATGCCGACCATTCTCGAGGTGTTCAAGGCCTGGGGCGCGTCGCCCACCCCGGTGGCCGCGGCCGAGCTCTACCTCGCGCTCAAGCAGGGAATCGTCGACGGACAGGACAACGGTTTCGACGCGATCGCGGGCGCGAAGTTCTACGAGGTGCAGAAGTACGCGATGCGCATCGACTACATCCAGTCGGGGCTCGCGGTGCTGATGTCCGAGACGAAGTGGAACGCGCTGTCGCCGGCGCACCAGAAGGCGATGCTCGACGCGGTGGCCACGACCGAGGCCTGGGCGAGCAAGCGCACCTGGGAGGTGGCCACCAAGTCGATCGAGGTGATCAAGGAAAAGGGGATGGAAGTGGTCGAGCCCGACCTCGCGCCGTTCAAGGCGAGCGCCGCGCAGGCGCTGATGGCGCTCGACGGCAAACTCTGGACCAAGGGCACGCTCGAAAAGATCGGGGACGTTCGCTAGGGCGCGCGCCGCAAGGATCGGGGCGGGCCACCAGGGCGTGCGGGGCCGTTGCGCGTGCTGCGCCCGCTTGACCGCATTGTCGAGTTCGCGATCGGCGCGCTCGCGGTCGCGCTGATCGCGACGGCCTTCGGGCAGGTCGTCGCGCGCTACGTGTTCGCGCAATCCTTTGTCTGGGTGCTCGAGGTCGACGTGCTGCTGATGGTCTGGCTCGCGCTCCTCTCGGGCTACCTCGGCGTGCGCAGGCATGCGCACATGGCAACCGACTTCCTCGTCGCGCGCTTCGCTGCCGCGGCGCGACGGAGACTCGCGCTGGTCGTGAACCTGCTGTGCGTGCTGATCGTCGTGGTCATCGGCTGGAACAGCCTCGCGATCGTCGACGCGATGACCGGGATGTACTTCATCTCGATCCCGGTCGAGCAGACCGTTCTGTACATGTCGCTGCCCACCGGGATGGCGCTGATGCTGGTCGCGCTGCTCGCCGAGCTCGCCTCGCTCGTGCGCGGCGCCCGCCCATGATCGCGCAGCTGCTGCCGTTTTGCGCGCTGATGGGGGCGTTTCTAGCGTTTCTCGCGCTCGGGGTGCCGGTGTTCTTCGCGATGGGCCTGGCGTCGCTCGCGTTCATCGCCACCACCGGAGGCGGCGTTCCGTACAACGTGCTCGCCTCCACGCTGGTCCAGGGGATCGATTCGTTCGCATTCCTCGCGATCCCGTTCTTCTTCCTTGCCGGCGACCTGATGAACACCGGAGGGATCACGCGTCGCCTGCTGGCGCTGGCCAGCGCGCTTGTCGGGCACATCCGCGGCGGGCTCTCGCATGTCGCCGTGATCGCGAGCATGGTGTTCTCGGGCGTCTCGGGGTCCGTCGTGGCCGACGCTTCGGCGATCGGATCGGCGATCATTCCCGCGATGAAGGAAAACGGCTACCCGGCCGAGTACGCCGCGGCGGTCGTGGCGGCGTCCGCGACGATGGGTCCGGTGATTCCGCCGTCGATCGCCTTCGTGGTCTACGCGCTGGTCACCGAAACCTCGATCGGAAGGCTCTTCCTCGCCGGGGCGATCCCGGGGCTGCTGATGGGGCTTTGGCTGCTCGCGACCGCTTCATGGATCGCGCACCGTCGCGCGTTCCCGTTCACGAATCGCGCCTCGCTGCGGCGCATCCTGATCACGTTGCGCGATGCGATCTTCGCGCTGGTCATGCCGGTGATCATTCTTGGCGGGATCGTCGGCGGAGTGGTCACGCCCACCGAGGCCGGCGTGATCGCGGTGGTCTACGCGGCCGCGGTCGGCATGTTCGTCTACCGCGAGTTGCGCGTGTCCGAACTGTGGCGGATCGTGCGCGAATCGTCGGTCAACTCGGGCCTGATCCTGCTGATGATCGCTGCCTCGGGAACCTTTTCCTGGCTGGTCGCGAACATGGCGATCGGCGACGCGCTGGTGCAGTTCTTCACGTCGCTCACCGACAGCCGCTGGGTGATGCTGATCGTGATCAACGTCTTTTTCTTCGTCTGGGGACTCGCGCTCGAGCCTCCGGTGGCGCTGGTCACGATGGTTCCGCTGCTGGTGCCGCTCGCCAACGCCTACGGCATCGACCTGATCCACCTCGGCGTGATCGTGGTGCTGAACCTGATGATCGGCCAGCTCACCCCGCCCTCGGGAGTGGTCACCTTTCTGACCGCGCAACTGGCCGACGCGCCGCTCGCTGCGGTGTTCCGCGAAGCGTACCCGTTCGCGATCGCGCTGATCGTGGTGCTGATGCTGGTGACCTTCCTGCCGGCGATCGCGCTGTGGTTGCCGGGTCTGTTGATGAACTGAGCGCGAAGTGCGCCGGGCACAAGATCGTTGCCCGGCAAACGTGGTCGCGAAAAACGTGGTCGCCCGAAAAATGCGGACGGCGCCGAAGTCGCGGCGCCGTCCCGGTCGTTCAGGGCAACTTGACCGCGTTGATGTCCACCTTGCCGCGGGCTCCCAGCCCGAGCGTCTTCACGAACGACACCTGGTGTCCGCGTGTCGTGATGTTGTCGTCGTGCACCGCGAAGCCGACGTTGTAGACGCCGCCCGCCTTGAGCGACTTGTCGTCCTTTCTGGCGAGCCCCAGCGGACGGATGATCACCACCGTCCACATCCCGTCCTTCCAGCTCCCGATCGCGTTGTTGTCCGCGGCCGAACCGCTGGCATCGGCGCGGCTGACCAGGTAATCCGGGATCATGTCGCCTTCCTTCCAGCCGGCGTTCGGATCGAAGGGCACGGCGTTCTGCTCGCGGATCAGGTAGTGCTCGCCCTTGCGCAGCTGTTCCGCCGTGATCGACTTGTACCCGACCTTGCTCGCGTCCCACATGAACTTCGGTGCGTGGGTCTTCGAATCGGCATTGCCGCCGAACATGTTCTTGCCCTCGTCGGAGTTGCGGTACTCGAGCACGTAGCCGTCGTCGGCCATCCCGACCGGATTGCTGCGATGCGCGCGCCACTGGATCAGGTCGACGTAGCGACCCGGGGGCGGCAACTTTGCGTATCGTAAGTGTTACCAGAAGAGTCCGAGTCCAATATTGATCAGTATCAAAAGGTGATTGGATTTTTCACAATGAATTGTCTTGGCGGTGTAACAGGAGGCCAGCGATCAACATCAGCCAAGACCGTTGCCAACTGATAAAAGTATTTTTATGAAACGCTATAGCGTTGAGGATCCAATAGAAATTGAAAGACTCAGCCAACAAATAATCGAAGTAATTACGTCTGTTCCTGAGGAAGAAAGACCGAATGTCTGGGCGAAAAATGAAACTAATGATTTTGGATGGAACATACCATTTACAATATATAAATGTAAAAAACCTGCAGGAGAGCCTGGGGGTGTAAATGCCTAAACAGTATTTTTCAGATCATCTACATAAAATATATCTGGAAAATTTCAAAATGAAAATGGACAAACCGTTTTGATGATTCCTGGTGCATATCATACAGGGATATGCTACATTCAAACCCCTGATGGCAGGAAAGGCTGGGCTGAATTATTTAACGACCATGGTTTCAATGTTTTAGTTACAGACTTACCTGGTACTGGACGCTCTGGATTCATTCCATTTAAAGAAATGGATAGTAATTATATCGTAGATTCATATGTTGATTTGATTAATTCGATTCAAGGAAAGATCGTATTGCTTACTCACTCCTTGTCAGGTCCAATTGGCTTCAAATTGGTTGAAAGATTACCAGAAAAAATTTCTCATTTGATTTCTATTGAGCCCGGTCTTTTAGGAAACGTTCAAGAGGTTTCAATTCCTATTTCTGAAAGTGATGAATTAGTAAAAATTAAATTTAAAGGTTTCGATTTTGAACTAAATATGAAGGAAATGTCTGAGCCGTCACAACAATTAGTTGATCGTCTTTCTAAGACTTGCACAAAACATTTCCCTGCTGATCAAAGCTCGCTTGATCAATATGTGGCATCTCTTCAAACTGTGCATCCAAGACTAATGTATGAAAGATTCAACATCAAAGGAAGTCAGTTAAAAATAGATAATTACGATGCCTTACGAAACTGTAATTTTTTAATTATTACTGGAACAGAAGACCCAGTTCATAAGGACGAAGATTATAAAATAGTCAACAACTTCAAAGAAAATAATATTGAAGTAGATCATTTTAAACTCAATGAGAAGGATATTAACGGGAATGGTCACATGATGATGGTAGAAGAAAATAATCAACAAATTCTAAATTTGATTATTGACTGGATAGATTCAAAATAACCGTAAAAGAGTATCCACCCGATCTGGTATGGCGTGCTGCTGGTCATCAATCTGGAACTCGCCCAGATCACCCCGCCGGTGGGCATGAACCTGTTCACGATCAAGGCCATCACCGGCGCGCCGATGGGCACCATCGTGCGCGGCTCGGCGCCCTACGTGCTGCTGATGTTGGCGGTGATAGCGCTGGTGATGTTCTGGCCCCAGATTGCCCTTTGGCTGCCGGGCACCATGATGCGCTGACCCGGCGGTGCGGGCCTCGGGCGAACACGCCCGCGGTGTCGTGCATTCCCGCGCGGGGCCGGGGCGAGCGAATCGCCGGGCGCGCGGGAAAGGTCAGTCCGCGTAACCGGGCATGTCGCGGTCGAGCACGCGCATCATCGCCGCGAAGTAAAGCCGCTCGCGCTCGGCGCGCGAATGACGGTCGTCCGGGTGCGGCGACTGCACGCGCGCGACGATCTCGTCGGCCAGCACCTTGATCGGGCGCCCGGTGCTCATCGCGAGCACCTGCGCGCGGCACACGCGCTCGAGCTTGTAGAGCCGCCGGTAGGCCTGCGCCACGTTCGCGCCGGTGACGAGCACGCCGTGGTTCTTCATGAAGATGACCTGCTTGTCGCCGAGCAGCGCGGCCAGCCGCTCGCCCTCTTCGAGTGTGTCGGCGGTGCCGGTGTAGGTGTCGTCGTAGGCGATCCTGGCCGTGAAAATAGGCCGCGGTCTGGCTGGCCGGGAGCAGCCGGTTGTCCTCGAGCATGTTCAGCGTCACGGCCCAGTTCTGGTGCGTGTGCAGCACCACGCGCGCGCCGGTGATCCGATGGATCGGCGCGTGGATGCACTGCGAGGAGAGCTCGACCACGCCTTCGCCTTCGAGGGTGGCGCCGGATTCGTCGAACACCATCATGTCGCTGGCACGCGCCTCGGACCAATGCCGGCCGAAGGGCAGGATCAGGTAGCGATCGCTGTACCCCGGCACCGTGACCGTGAAGTGGTTGTCGATGCCCTCTTCGCAGGTCGTCGAGCACCGCGAGACGGTGCGCGGCGGCAAGGTGGACCTTGGCCTGCCAGACCGGATCGGTGGCCAGTGTCGAAGGAAGCGGGTGAACGGACATGACGTGCCTTTGCGAGCTCTTGCTGCGGTCAGTATAGCGAGCACGCGCTCGTGTGCCCGACGACGCACGCCGCGCCGGCAGCCCAGCGCGCTACCTCCTTTGCTCGAGCAGCTTCTCCAGCCCGGCGACGATCTGCCGGGCCTGCGGTGTGCCGTGGTCTTCGAGCACGGCCAGCGCCTGCAGCATCACCAGCATCGCGCGATCGCGATCGGTCTCGAACCTGCGCGCCAGTGCGCGGTTCAACTGTGCGCTCGCCTCGGCGTACTTGCCGTCCTTCGCGAGCAGATACGCCTGGCGGTGCGCGGCGACCGCGGCCAGCACGCGTGCGTCGAGCTGCCCGGCGAGCGATCCATGCAACTGCAGCACCAAATCGAGCGCGGTCTCCCAGTCGCCGGCATCGATCGCAAAGTCGAACACGCGCAGCGCGGTCTGGCCGTTGCGCATCGCCTTCAGTCCCGGGGCCGTCGAGTAGCCGATCGCGCGCGCGCGCTCGTCGTCGCGACGCACGAAGATCGCCGCGGTCGCGCCGACGAACACCGGCCGCCACTGGCCCGATCGCAGGAAGTTCCGCACCGCGTTCGCTTTCGCCAGGTCGATCACCGCGACGTCGCCCGCGTACTTGCCCAGGAACGAATCGAAGCGCTCGCCGATGCTGAACCGGTACTGCTCGTCGAACCACGCGAGGTAGGGAAACGCGCGTGAATCGACCATGACCTGGTAGCGCGGGTGCAGCCGCCACAGCAGGTAGCCGCCCGAATCGAAGATGTTGTAGAGCCGCGCACCGAGCGGCTGGCGCGCGAGCCACTCGGCTTCCTCGACCGGATTGATGGTGCCGATGCCAAAGCCGGCCCAGCTCGACGCCGCCGGGCGGTTGATCGCTTCCCACGCGGTGCGCGCGCTCAGCGCGATCGCGGCCACGAGCGCGAGCGCGGCGATGATCCGCGCGCTGTGAACAGTGCGGCGCGCAGAGCCGCGCGCCGGCATCATCGAGAACGCCACGTAGCCGAACACCGCGGGCAGCAGATAGGTCGAACGCAGGTACAACGCGTACAGCCCGCACGCGACCAGCATCAGCAGCACGCAGCTCGCGTCCACCGCTTCGCCCGCGCGGCGGCGACGCCAGACGAGCCACGCGAACAACGCCAGCATCGCCGCGCCGTACTCGGGCAGGTGCAGTGCCCAGCCGGCATCGCCAAAGGGGCTCTGGTGCGCGTTGTTCCAGGCCGCGTCGGGACGCGCGGTGGCGCCGAGCACGTAGTCGGCGACCAGCTGCCGCGGGTACGCGATACCGTAGGGCGTGACCAGCGTGGCGAGCGCGGACGCGAACGCGGCGAGCCAGAGCGTGCGGCGTGCCCGCGTCGTGAACGCGAGGCGCGGCGCGAAGCGCCGGTTGAGCAGGTCGCCCAACAGCATCGCCGCGACCAGCGGCGCGGCCAGGATCACGCCGCCATGGCTGTTGATCCAGATCAGCACCAGCAGCGGAATCGCCCACAGCCAGCGCGTCGCGTCGCGACCGGCGCGATCGGCGGCGAGCGCGCCGAAGTACAGCCAGAGCAGCAGGTGCGTGAAGACCACGGAAAAGAGCTCGGGCTTGACCAGCGTGACCGGCGCCGCGGCGAGCACGACCAGCAACAGCAGCACGCCGACCAGCGCGCCACGCGACGCACCGAAACGCCCGGCGTGATGCCAGAGCAGCGCGACGATTCCGAGAACGGCGCAGTAGCGCAGCACCGCGATCGCCGCGACGCCGCCGACCGACCACCACGCCTGCAGGATCAGCTCGGACAGCCAGGCGCAGTAGATCATCGCCGTGCTGGCTGGCGTCCACGAGTACAGGCTCGCATCCGGGATCAGCGTGCCGCGCTCGAGCATCTGGCGTGCGTAGGCAAGGTGCCAGAACAGGTCGCCGTCGCCGATCGGCTCGGCGAAACGAATCGCGATCACCGCCGCGAGCAGCACGAAGATCAGGTAGCGCGCCTTGCCGAGAGCGACACCCAGAACGACGCGGCGCACGCGCGCGGAACGCGGCGCAGGGCTGGAGTGCAGGGTCAACCGCCCTCCACTCGCACCGCGTCGCCGGCCCGAGCCAGCGAGCGCGCGGCGGCTTCGAGCACCAGCACGGTTCGCAGTCCGGCCGCGCCATCGGTGAGTGGGTCCGCGCCGTCGCGAATGCTGGCGATAAAGCGCGAACAGACTTCACGCAGCGGCTCGCGCATGGCAAGGCGCGGCGACACCATGTCGCCCAACCGATAGCCCACCTGGCGCTCGTTCGAGGCCGGATCGTCCGCCTGCCCCGCGCCCGCGTAGACACGCAACTTCTCGTCGGGCTGGACTTCGTCGTAGAGCACCAGCGCGCGCGTGCCGGCAAGCGTCACCCGGCGCTGCTTGACCGGCGAGAGCCAACTCAGGTGCAGGTGCGCGAGCAGGCCGTCGTCGTAGTGCAGCAAGACGTGCGCGATCTGCGCGCCGCGCGCGGCGCACGCACCGGCCCCGATCGCGCTCACCCGAACCGGCTGCCTGGCGGTGAGCCGATCGAGGATCGAGAGATCGTGCACCGCGAGGTCCCAGATCACGTCGCCCTCGGCGTGAAACGGGCCGAGGTTGGCGCGATCCGAATCGTAGTGCAGCAGCGCGCCGATCGCGCCGCGCGCGAACATCGCGTGCAGGTGTTCGACCGCCGCGCCGTGCACGAACGGATGATCGACCATCAGCACGCGGCGCTCGCGGCGCGCGATCGCGATCAACTCGCGCGCCTGCGCACTGGTCTGCGTCATCGGCTTTTCGAGCAACACGTGCTTGCCCGCGCCGAGCGCGGCGCGCGCCAGATCGAAATGCGAAGCGAGCGGCGTGGCGATCACGACCGCGTCGACGTCGTCGGCCGAGAGCACCGCATCGCTGTCGCGATCGATGCTCGCCCAGGGGTAAAGACGGCGCGCCTGCGCGCAGCGCGCGTCGTCCAGATCGCACACGCGCGCAAGGCGCACACCCGGTAGCGCGCTCAGGTTGCGCGCCAGGTTCGGGCCCCAGTAACCGTAGCCGATCAGTGCGACCGCGATCTCGGCGGCGCTCACTCCAGCACCCGCGCCGGCACGCCCGCCACGCGCTGCCCGGGAGCAACGTCCGAGCGCACCACCGCGCCGGCACCGACCACCGCGCCATCGCCGATGCGCACGCCGGGAAGGATCACCGCGCCGCTACCGATCGACGCGCCGCGACCGACCGACACCGGCTCGGCACGCCAATCGCCGGGACCGCGCAGCCGACCTTCGATCGCCGCGGCCGGGTGGAGGTCGTTGCAAAACATCACCCCGTGTCCGATGAAAACCTCGTCGGCGAGCGTGACGCCGGTGCACAGGAAACTGTGCGACGAGATCTTGCACAGCGCGCCGACCACGACGCCGGCCTGGATCTCGACGAAAGGGCCGATCGTGCTGCCCGCGCCGATCGTGCAGCCGTACAGGTTCACGAGTTCGCGGTGGTGGATCACCACGCCCTCGCCCAGCACGACGTCGTCGGCTACTGGCACGGGCCCTCGGCGGCGGCGACGCACCACAAACCCTCGAGACCGGTGGCCGCGTACCCAACGCGATCGATGCGCCAGCGCAGCGCCGGCAATGCATCGCACACCAGTGCCCGCAAGGTCTGCTCGCCGCGCATGTGAGCGCCGCGATCGAGCGCGCGGATCGTGCTCGCGATCGGCGCGCGCCAGCGAACGCGCGGCAGCACCGCGTCGAACACCACGAGGCGCGCGCTGCGCGCGAGCACCCGGTGCATCTCGCGCAGCACCGCGCGAGCCTCGTCGTCCGCGAGGTGGTGCAGCAGCCCGCAGCAGTACGCCAGCGAAACCGACCCGGTGCGCAGCGGCAGTCGCGCCGCGTCGGCCTGGATCGCGTCGCCGAATGCGCGTGCGCGGTCGTGCGCGAGGTCGATGCCCAGCGGCGCGACACCCAGTCCCACGAAGGGCGACGCGAGCAGCGATGCGTCGGCGCAGCCGACGTCGATCACCAGGCCGTCGGGCTGCCAGCCCGCGACGCGTTCGCGCAGTTGCTCGCCCAGGCGCCTGCGCGCGCCGGGCGCGAGCAGGTGCTGGGCCGCGCGGTAGCTCAGGGGTCCCATGGCCGTTGAATCGGTTGCGCTGCCGGCAAAGCGCCGTGCGAGTCCTCGGCAAACGCCTCCGCCCCGGTCGCGGCCTCGATCAGCGCGCACGGCCTGCGGCGCGACTCCTCGAGCGCGCGCCACAGGTACTCGCCCAGCACCCCGAGCATCAGCATCTGCAGGCCACCGATCGCCAGCACCGCGACGATCAGCGACGACCAGCCCGAGGGCGGCGCGCCGGCGAAATAGTTGACCAGCACCACCGCGGCCCAGGCAAACCCCGCGACCGCGGTGAGCGCACCCACGATCGTCATCCACCGGATCGGCCGCACCGAGAATGCGATCACCGAGTCGATCGCGAGTTCGATCCTTCGCGCCAGGCTCCATCCCGAGCGGCCACCTGCGCGCCGCGCCTTGTCGTAGGGCACCTGCGCCTGGCGAAATCCCATCCAGTGCACCAGCGCGATCAGGTTCACGCGTCGCTCGCCGAACCCGGCAAGCGCGTCGATCACGACCCGGTCGAGCAGGAAGCAGTCGCTGCCGAAGGCCGGCATCGACTCGAAGCCGCCGATGCGCCGCATCAGCGCATGGAACCCTCGCGCCGCGAGGCGATCGAACCAGGTCGCGCCGTTGGGCGCGCGACGCGTCGCCCAGACGACCTGTGCGCCGCGCGACCACGCGTCGAGCAGCGTCGGGATCACGTTCGGCGGGTCCTGCAGGTCGGCCGCGAGCACGACCGCCGCACGGCCGCGCGCGTGGTCGAGACCGACCGCGATCGCGTTGTGCGAGCCGCCGTTGCGCGACAGGCGCATTCCGCGCACCCGCGCGTCGTGCCGCGCGATCGCCGCGATCGCCTCGAAAGTGGCGTCGGGCGAGTGATCGTCGACGACGATCCACTCCCAGATCAGCCCCTGCGCGTCGAGCACCTCGCGCAGCGCCGCGTGCAGCGTCGCGAGATTGGCCGATTCGCGATACGCGGGCGTCACGATGCTGAGCTCCACCGCGCCCGACACCAGCTGCTTCACCCGCTCAGTGACGTTCATCGCAGGCACGCGTCGAGCACGTCGATCACGCGGTCCTGATCGTGCGCGCTCATCTGCGCCGAGAGCGGCAACAACACGGTGCGATCCTGCGCCTGCTCGCTGCGCGCCAACGCGGTGGCAGGATCGCCCACGCAACGCCAGGCGCCGATTTCGCGCCACGCCGGTTCGCGATGCGCGCACATCACGCCGCGACGCGTGCTCACGCCTTGGTCGAGCATCGACTGCATCACGGTGAGCTGGTCGAGCCCCTCGCCCAGCACCACGCCGTAACTTTGCCAGTTGCTGCGCGCCCACGGCGGCTCGACCGGAACACGCAGCCGCGGATGCGATGCGAGCGCGGCGCTGTAGCGCGCCGCGAGCGCGCGTCGTCGCGCCACCATCGACGCGAGCCGGCCGAGTTGCACGCGACCGATTGCCGCCTGCAGGTCGGTGAGGCGAAAGTTGTAGCCGTGCTCGTCGTAGTGCTCGAAGATCACCCGGTCGGCGGCGTGGCGCAGGTGCGCCGCGACGCTCATTCCGTGATGGCGCAGCGAGCGCACGCGCGCGTCCCAGTCCGCGCGCGCGGTCGTGACCATGCCGCCGTCGCCGGTGGTGAGCACCTTGCGCGGATGAAACGAAAAGCACGCCGCGTCGCCGATCGGCGCGCCGATCGGCGTCCACCGCCCCTGCCAGAGGATCTCGCTGCCCGCCGCGCAGGCCGCGTCCTCGATCAGCAACAGATCGTGGGCGCGCGCGAGCGGCACGAGCCGCGCGAGATCGCAGGGCATCCCGGTCTGGTGCACCGCGAGGATCGCGCGCGTGCGCGGCCCGATCGCCGCGGCCGCGAGTTCGGGGTCGATGTTGCCGCCTTGTGCCTCGATGTCGACGAACACGGGCGTCGCGCCGACGCAGCGGATCGCATTGGCGGTGGCGATGAACGAGTGGCTCACCGTGATCACCTCGTCACCGGGCCCGATGCCGGCGGCGAGCAACGCGCAGTGCAGCGCGGCCGTGCCGCTGGACACCGACGCGGCGAAAGGCGCGCGAACCCGGTCGGCGAACTCCCGCTCGAAGGCCGCCGCTTCCGGACCCTGCGTGATCCAGCCCGACTCGATCACGCGGCGCACCGCGGCGATCTCGGCCTCGCCCATCACGGGCGTGGCGAGCGCGATGCGCGCGGGTGCACGCGTCTCGAATTCGACGCCTGTGCGGTGGGTGAGGTTTGTCATCTGCGGGCCGACTCGGACGCTCGCCCGCAGTCTAGCGAAGCCGGCCTCAGGTGTGGTGACGCGCGCGCCGCAGGCCACGGCGCGCCGCCAGACCCAGTCCTCCCAGCAGCAGCCACAGCACGCCCGGTTCGGACACCGCCGTCTCGGCCTGATCGGCCACGCCGATCAACGTCCAGGTCTCGAACAGCTCCCAGGTTTCGGTGAGCTGGATCTCGCGGGTGAAGTGGTATTGGAGGTCGAGGTTGACGTTGATGTTGGTGGTTCCGGACACGACCTCGAACGATTGCGGATTGCCACCGGAGCACTCGAAGGGATAGTCCTGTACGGACGTGAAGCCTTCAGCGTAAGGGAATGGGAAGACCTCGGTCTTCAACAACGCACAGTTTCCGAGGTCGCCAATGAGAACGGTCTCAGGGCCGGTCGTGTTGCCGAGTCCGCCGGTGGGCGTGACCAGCGGCTCTCCCACCTGCGTCGTCGTCGAATTGCTGTCGATGAGCGAACTGAGCGAGCCGACCTGCGAGGGGCCCAGAAACGCAAGCGGGTTGCCCGAATTCGCACTCGTGAGCGCTACCATCGCCGCGCTGACACCGGCATTCACCGCCGCGTCACCGAACGGCGCGGCGAAGGTCTGGTCGTAGAACAGCGTCGCGTCGCCTTGCAACAGGCCCGTCAGGCGCGTTCGATACGTGTCGATCCGCCGATCGGGCAGCGGGTTGTCGGTGAAGGTGTCGGGCGTGCGCGAAGTCGACGTGGTGGTGGTGACGTTGGTCGCCCCCGAGTCACCGACGTCGGCCCAGGCCGACCCGACGCAAACAAGCCCGCACAACAGCAATCCGCGGAGTCGCTGATGCAGTGCCTGAGATCGATCGATGCGCATGATCACGGGTCCTTTCACGAGGTGGCAAACGGAATGCAAGAAGCGTGCCGAATAGGCGGTGTCGCGGTTTTCAGCCCATGTTCAGGCCGGCGCACGCTGCAACCCCTTGAATCGTATGGGGGAGCGGACCGGACGCGGATTTGCTCGAGCGATGCGATTCGATCGTCGCGGCCCGTCGTAAGCATCCGTGTAAAGATGCCCGACGACGAGCGTCCGGCGGTTTGATCGTCAAACCAACCCGCGGTTGAACCTCGAACCCGCGCGGTAATTCCCTCGGGCAGAGAGCCAGCCCACTGAAGCCGGTGTCAGTTGCGGCGACGCGCCTGCCGCGGTCCTCGACGCACAAGCAGTCCAACACCTCCGGCAAGCAGCAGCCCGAGCATGCCCGGCTCGGGCACCCCGGCTTGGCCCGGATCAACCACGCCGATCAGCGTCCAGGTCTCGAACAACTCCCAGGTCTCGGTGCGCTGGACGTCGCGGGTGAAGTGGTACTGGTAGTTAATATTCGCGTTGAAATTGATGGTGCCGACCACCACCGAAAAGTCGAAGTAGGTGTCCAGCGCGATATCGATGGGGCTGCAATCGGACGGTGAACCGCTCGCTTGCAGCCCACTGCATAAGCCGCGATTGCCTATCCTGAGGAACGGGTGATCACCCAGAATCGGCGGGTTCGGTCCGCCGCCGTAAAAACCCGACCCGATCGTTTCCTCGATCACGAGCGTTTCCGTCTTCACCGGAGGACCGACGACCGTCGTGGTCGACGCGCTGCCGAGCAGCGAGCTTTGCGAGTTCGTGAGCGACGGCAGCTGGAACGAAAGCGGGTTGCCCGAGTTCGCGCTGCTGAGCGCCGCCATCGCCGCGCCGACACCGGCTTGCACCGCCGCGTCGCCGAACGGCACAGCGAATTCCTGGTCGTAGAACAGCGTCGCGTTGCCCTGCAGCAGTCCCGTCAGCCGGGTCCGGTAGGTGTCGATGCGCTTGTCGGGCAGCGGGTTGTCGGTGAAGGTGTCGGGCGTGCGCGAGCAGGAGGTCGTGAGCGTGGTGTTCGACGCTCCCGGAGGTGTTGCTGGCCGGCGAGGTGGGGGGCGTAATGCTCCCGCACCGAACTTCGGGCGGTTCGATCTGGGCCCACGCGCTCACGCCCAGGCAACTTCCGATCACGACGAGACACAGCAAGCGCACGCGGCGCGCGAACGCGGGTCCGAACTCGATCATCATGGGTCCTTTCATGAAGCCATGGCCTGAATAGCAAGAACCGTGCCGTCCGGTCGTTCGCACGGACGCACGCTTCGTCTTTCACGAGCCTGCTGTCGCAAGTGATTGATTCGATTCAGACCGAAGCGAACGCGGCACGAGGCGCGTCGGGCGCTGCCCCAGGCGGCGCATCTCTGCGCCCGAGCGACCGTAAAGCGGCCCGACAACCCCGATCTGGCGATCAAACGATCAAGCCGCGTTCCAGTTGCGCGCCTCGAACCCGCGCAGCAACTCCCCGGGCGGCGCCCCAGCCGCCCGGTACCAGCCGATCAGCCGATCGAGGCCCCCCTCGAGCGTCTCGACCGGCGCGAAGCCGAGCACTTGCCGCGCATGCGACGCGTCGCCGACCAGTCGCCCGACATCGCCGGGGCGCGGCGCGAGGTGGACGATCGGCGCCGCCTCATCGGACCCACTCGCGCTCGCGACCCGCGCGGCCACAGCGCGCGCCAGCGCGAGCACCGAAATCTCTCGCCCGGACGCGAGGTTGAACACCCCGCCGATCGCGGCCGGCACCGAACCCGCCAGCGCGATGCCGCGCGCGGTATCCGACACCTCTGTGAAATCGCGCGTCTGCGTACCGTCGCCGAACACGGTGAGCGGCGCGCCGGCCAGCGCGCACGCGACGAAGCGCGGGATCACCTCGCCCGCGTCGCCTTCGTGATGACCGCGCGGGCCGAAGGCGTTGAACGGCCGCACAACCGTCACCGGCAGGCCCCAGCTGCGGTGCATCGCGAGCGCGTAGCTCTCGCCCGCGAGCTTGGACGCGCCGTACACGGTCATCGGCGCGCTCGGATGCGACTCGTCGATCGGCGCGCGCCGCGCCGATCCGTAGACCTCCGACGACGAGACCTGCACGAAGCGCTCGACGCCGGCTTCGCGCGCGAGTTGCAGCCAGGCGAGCGTCGCGCCGGCGTTCACCTCGTGGTTCTCGCGCGGCGCGTGCAGCGAATGGCGCACGCCCAGGCAGGCGAGGTGAAACACCACCGGATGCTCGCGCAGCAGCTCGCGCGCCAGCGATTCGTCGCGCACGTCGCCCACCACCAGCGTCGTCGACTCGGCGGGCAGCCCGACGAGGTTGGCGCGCTTGCCGTTGACCAGCGAATCGAGCACGGTGACGCGCGCGCCCGCGGCCACCAGCTGCGCGACCAGTTCCGAGCCGATGAAACCCGCCCCGCCGGTGACGAGCACGCGCCTTTCTCGCCAGTTCAACGCGGAACCCTCGCGCACGCGCAGCACCCGCGCCGGCACCCCGGCCACGACCGCGCGCGCCAGCTACGTCGCGCGTGACCACCGCGCCCGCGCCGACGATCGCTCCGGCGCCGATCGTGACGCCGGGCAACACGATCGCGCCGGCGCCGATGTCGACGCCCTCGCCGATGCGGATCGGCGCGATCTCAAGATCGGTCGCGATCACCGGCATCGAAACGGGCAGCCCGGTGTGTTGCGAGCCGAGAATGCGCGCACCGGGCCCGATCCCGACCGCGTCGCCGATCACGAGGTCGCGCGCGTCGACAAATGCCTGCGGCCCGATCCAGACCCGGTCGCCGATCACGCAACGCGCGTCGTGGCGCCCCTGCAGGACTGCCTGGTCGCCGACGAACAGCCCGGCGCCGAACTCGAATCGATCGAGGTGGGTGAAGCAGACGAAGCGCCCGATCTGCGCCGCATTGCCCAGCCGCGCGGCGAGCGCGCGCCACAACACGCGGCGCATCGCGCGCGCCCGCGCGCCGCTGCCCGCGACGTGGAGGTCCCAAAGGTCGAGCAGTTCGTCACGCGAGTGCGCGGTACGCAAGCGGTCGGCGTCGGCGATCTCCTGCGCGGGATCGGGTCGCAGCTCCTGAGTCGCGAAGTGCACCGGCGCGCGGCGCGATCGCGCGTTCATTGCGCTCCTGCCTTCACCAGGATCGTGTCCAACAACGTGGGAACCAGAAGGATCGCGGGAAGACGCATCTGCGACTGCCTCGATGAACAGCCGCCACTATCTCACGGCATCCCGCTCAGCGCAGGAGCCCCCTGGACATCAGGTACAGGGCCATCAGCAGCAGGCCGGCGAAGAACACCCTGCGAAACACCGATTCGCTCATCCGCCCTCGCACTGCCTGCCCGATCGCCATGCCGGCGAGCGCGGCGAACAGCGGCACAGCCACGCTCGCGCCGAGCGTGAACGTGGTCGCGCTGATCGCACCGTCGGCGGCGAGCCTGCCTCCGAGCGCGACCGTCGAAAGCGTGAACGACAGCCCGATCGCCTGCACCAGTTCGTCGCGCTTCAGGCCCATTCCCTGCAGGTAGGGCACCATCGGAAAGACGAACACGCCGGTTGCCGCCGCGGCCGCTCCCGTCAGCAGGCCGACGATCGGCGAGACCCAGCGCTGGCGTCGCGGCGCCACCGCGAAACGGATCGAACCGAGCCCGAGCACCGCGTAGACGAGCAGTGCCGCGCCGAGCCCCGCCGACGCGGTCCGCACATCCAGCGTCGCGATGCTCACCGGGCCCCAGATCGTACCGACGATCAGCCCGACATGCATCGTCCAAAGGCGCGGCAACAGCGTGCGCAGCGCGGGGCCCACCAGCATCTGCCAGACGTTGGTCACGAACGAGGGAAAGAGCATCAACGCGGCTGCCTGCGCCGGCGGCATGACCAGCCCGAGCAGGCCCAGCGCCACGGCCGGCAGTCCGAGCCCGACCACGCCCTTGACCAGGCCGGCGGTCACGAAGGTCGCGGTGACGAAAGCCAGCATGGCCAGGTCGGGTTGTCGTAGCATCCGCGCAGCGTACACACCTGGACCGGGAGACGACATGGACGCAAGACGCACGAAACGGAACGCGCGGTACCCGCATGCAGGGCTCGGCGGCGCTGATCACCGGCGCGAGTCGCGGGATCGGCCGCGCGATCGCACTGGCCTTCGCGATGCAGGGCGCGCGCCTGTGCCTGGTCGCCACCGACGCGGCCAAGCTCGCCGAACTCGAAACCGCGCTGCGCGACGCCGGTGCGGACGCGTTCTCGATCGCGCTCGACGTGACCGACCGCGCCGCCTGCTTCGACGCGGTGGCGCGCGCGCAAGCGCGATTCGGCAAGCTCGACGTCCTGGTGAACAACGCCGGCGTGTACAAGGCGAAACCCTTTCTCGAGTACGGCGCCGACGAGTTCCAGCGCCTGCTCGACGTGAACCTGTTCGGCACGATCCACATGACGCAGGCGGCGCTGCCCGCGATGCTCGCCACCGGTTACGGCAGGGTCGTGAACATCGCGTCCACCGCGGGCAAGTGGTCGTCGCGCAACCAGAGCGCGTACAACATCAGCAAGCACGCGGTGGTGGGCCTGACGCGCTGCGTCGCGGTCGAGTCGGCAGCGCAGGGCGTGACGGTGAACGCGATCTGCCCGGGCTTCGTGCACACTGACATGGTCGAGGGCGTGAAGCGCGACTATGCCAAGCTCGGCGTGGCCGACCCGGACGCGGCGTTCAAGGCGATCATCGCAACGCGCGTGCCGATGGCGAGGGAACTCGCCGCCGACGAGATCGCCAGCCTCGCCGTGTACCTGGCCTCGCCCGAGTCGAGCGCGATGACAGGACAGTCGATCCTGGTCGACGGAGGAATGGTCGTGGTGTGAGCCATCGCGCCGGCGCGCGCACTGCGCCCGCAGGCACTGAATCCAGCCTGGAAGATCAATCGAATGAACGCCGCCGAACTGCTCGTGAAGTGCCTGGAAAACGAAGGTGTCGAGTACATCTTCGGCATCCCCGGAGAGGAGAACATCGACCTGATGGACGCGCTGCTCGCGAGCCCGATCCGTTTCGTCACCACGCACCACGAGCAGGGTGCCGCCTTCATGGCCGACGTCTACGGTCGACTCACCGGGCGTGCCGGCGTGTGCATGGCGACGCTCGGCCCGGGGGCGACCAACCTGATCACCGGCGTCGCCGACGCCAACATGGATCACGCGCCGGTCGTCGCCATCGCCGGTCAGGGCGCCACGACGCGACTGCACAAGGAGAGCCACCAGATCCTCGACCTCGTGAACCTGTTCCAGCCGATCACCAAGTACGCCGCCCAGATTCTCGAGCCGCGAGATCGTCCCCGAGATCGTGCGCAAGGCGTTCAAGGTGGCGCAGACCGACAAGCCCGGGCGGCGCGTTCATCGACTTCCCGGAAAACATCGCCGCGATGATCGTGACCGGCGCGCCGATCAAGGTGCAGACGCCGGCCTCGCCAGTGGCGCCGCGGCACAAGGTCGAGCAGGCCGCCGACGCTGATCTCGCAGCGCGAAGATGCCGGTCATCCTCGCGGGCAACGGCGTGATCCGCAAGACGCGCCGAGGACGCGCTGCGCAACTTCGCCGAGACGCTGCGCATCGCGGTGGCCAACACCTTCATGGCCAAGGGAGTCCTGCCCTTCAGCCACCCGCTCGCGCTCGGCGCGATCGGGCTGAATTCACCGGACCTGCCGTGGTTCGCGTTCGAGCGCGCCGACCTGATCATCTGCGTCGGCTTCGACATGGTCGAGTATCCGCCCGAGCGCTGGAACCCCGGCGCCGGAAAGACGCTCGTTCACATCAGCGCACTGCCCGCCGAGGTCGACGCGCACTACGTCGTCGAATGCGGCGTTCCGGGCGACATCGCCACCTCGCTCGACGAGATCGCGGCACTCGCCACGCCGCAGGACTGGGCGCCGTTCGCGGCGATTCGCGAGGCGATCCTCGCCGACCGTGCCGAACACGCGAGCGACACCGGCTTCCCGATCAAGCCGCAGCGCATCGTGTGGGAGTCTGCGCGAAGCGCTCGACCCGGACGACATCGTGGTCTGCGACGTCGGCGCGCACAAGATGTGGATGTCGCGCAACTATCGCGCCGAGCGCCCGAACACCTGCATCATCTCCAACGGTTTCGCCGCGATGGGGATCGCGGTGCCCGGAGCGCTCGCGGCCAAGCTCGCCTACCCCGAGCGCAAGGTGGTCGCGGTGACAGGCGACGCCGGATTCATGATGAATTCGCAGGAGATCGAAACCGCGATGCGGATGAACGCGCCCTTCGTCGTCCTGATCTGGACCGACTCCGAGTACGGACTGATCGCCTGGCACCAGAAACGGCACTTCGGTCGCACCAGCCACATCGAGTTCAACAATCCGGATTTCGTCAAGTACGCCGAGAGCTTCGGCGCCAGGGGCGTACGCGTCGAGCGCGCCGAAGACCTGCTGCCGACGCTGCGCCGAGGCGCTCGCCGCGGACACGGTCGTCCTGATCGACTGCCCGGTGGACTACCGCGAGAACATGATCCTCACCGAGCGCCTGAAGGCGATGGTGTCGCCGCTCTGACGCGCCCGCCGGTGGGTCAGGCGCGGGCCGTCAGGCCTCGGGCGGGTCAGGACGCGGGCGCTGGGCCCGGCCGGTTCACTGCGGCGCGAACCGCGGCTGCGCCTCGGCCAGTTGCTCGTCGCTGGTGGCGACGATCCACAAGCCGCGCGCCTTCGACGATGTGGCGGTTGTGATCCTTGAACGGCCCCATCGCGACCACCTTCTTCCACGCCACCGGGTCGATGCGGCTCGTCTTGTTCGTCGGCGCGCCCACCAGAAGGCAGTACGGCCCCAGCGGCATCGACACGAAAGGCAGCGGCGGCTTGGCGCGCACGCGCCAGTCGACGAACGGCGCGTCGCTGATCAGAAGCGGCGCCGGCAGGCCGTGGAACACGGTGAAGTCGTACATCGCGAGCTGCTCGCGCAGGCCGACGTAGGCGCGGCGGATGTCGGCGACGACCGCCGCACGGATCTCGTCGTCAAACAGCGGCTCGAGCGAGTAGCGCGAATGCGCCTCGCGAGCGGCGCGCTGATAGGCGCAATGCAGGCCGATCTCGACGCAATCCTGCGCGGCGCGTTGCACCTCGGCGATCTGCCCGGCGTCCTCGGGCTTGCCCGCCTGCGCGGCACGCAGGAATCGAGCCAGCCCTGCCTCGTGCACGGCCAGCCCCGCCTGATGGGCCTTCTCGTCGGCGTCGCGCGCGAGACAAACGAACACCGTCTCCTCGGACGCGAAGCGCGCCTTCTTTCCCTCGTCGAATTTGAGCTCGCCGTCGGCGCAATCGAGGTAGCGCGTGCCGACGTGCCCGTGTTCCCAGACCCAGTTCTTGAGAAAGGGACGCAGCGGATGCAGCAGTTCGTGCTCGGTCAATGTGTCCTCCGTTGCGCGAGTATCGCATCGTGCGTGCCCGGACATGCGCGACCGCGCGAAAACCCTTTATAGTTGTCACTCCCCCGGTCTCACCGGGATCTTTGATGGAGCGATGCGATGGGCAAGGCGCAAAAGAGCAACAAGGAAGTCAAGAAGCAACCGGCGAAGACGCCGAAGGAAAAGAAGGCCGAGAAGCAGGCCAAGAAGCAGGTCGGCGGAACCTTCGGCGCGACCAAGCACTGATTGACCGGCTAGGGCCGTACCGCGGGGGCCTCGAGCGGCAGTCCGCGCCCGCGCCACTGCAGGTACGCCTCCAGCTCGATCAGTTCCTGCGCGCCGTAGCGGTACGGTTCGGCGCGCACTCCGGTCATGCAACCGCGCACACGCCGTTGCAGCGAGCCGAGCGCCTGCCACTCGAGGCGATAGAGCGGGTAGCCGCTCGGATGTGCCTGCGGGATCACGCTCGCGCCCAGGCGCTTTCCCCATCGGTCGTCGTGGCACTGCGCGCACGACAGGTTCAGCTGTCCGATACGCCGCGAGAACAGTTCGCTGCCGCGCGCGCGCGCCGCATCGAGCCGGGGGTCGGCGTCCGGCGCCGTCGGCATTGCGCGGGACTGGTGTCCGAGATAGGTCGTGAGCGCGAGCAGCGCTTCGCTCTCGCGAGCGAAGGCAGGCGCGCGCTGGTGTCGCTCCCGGCACAGGTTCACTCGCCCCGCGAGGTCGACCGCGCGCCGCTCGCCCTCGTCGAAGGCCGGATAACGCGCGGCGACGCCGCGCATCGCGCCCGGGGCCTCACCGTGGCATTCGGCGCACGAGCGCTTCGCGGCACCTTCCTTGCGCCGGAACGCGGCCTCGCCCTCGAGCACCCAGAGCATCCCGGGATTCGAACCGTCGTCGCGCTGCATCGCCTGCGTGGCCGGGCGCATGAACTCGTAGCCGGAGCGGCGTTGCGCCTCGGCGATTCCGCCGGCCGACGCGATCGTGGCGTCGCCGAACGAGGCCAGTGCGAGCGCGACCGCGCCGGCGAGCGCCACGGCGCGAGGCGATGCGGTCATTCGACGCTGACGCGCACCGTTTCGGTGTGGGTCTGCCCGCGATCGTCGGTCCACCGGCACTCGATCGGGCCGCTGTCGATCGCACGCGCCGTGAACGCGAAATACGGATTCGCCGTGATCGACGGGTAGAGCCGCGCGCGAAACACCGTCACGCCGTTGTAGGCGCAGTCGAAACGCTCGATGATGTGGCGCGGGACGACCCCGCCGGTGTCGGCAGGTCGAAAACCGGTTTCCATCGGATGCGCGATCAGCGCCTTGATCTCGAACACCTCGCCCCGGCGCACGCGCGCGGGAACGGTGAGCAGTGCGCGCGCCATTGCCACCCTACTCCAGGCAGGCCGCGAGCGTGACGATCACGTCCACGGCGCTCGTCCAGTAGCTGCCGTCGCTCAGTTGCGCGATCGCGGTGATGCGCTGCGACTCGGCCATGCGCATCCGAAACGCGACCCTCGCCGAACCGGAGTGCGGGCCGAGCTCGAAGATCGCGACGTCGGGCTGCGGGTTCTTCTCGTTGAAGATGGCGATCCGCGTCACGTGATCGGCCGCGCTCATCGGGCTGTCGACCTCGACCGACACCGGTACGACGTTGCCGTTTTCGACCAGCACCGGGATCGCGAGCTTCACCTTGCCCTCGCGCAGCGCCGCGCCGCCAGTGAACGCCCTGATCGACTCGGCCATCGTCGCCGGCGTCGCGCGCGCCGCGCGCACGAGCAGCAGCGCGCCACCCGCGGCGACCGCCGCCAATGCGGCGCGCCTCTCGGGCCGTGCGACACCTGCCGCCAACGTCGCCGCCTGCCTTCGCGTTCGCTCGTTCACCGCCTCTCCTGTGGCGCAGGTCGCTGCGGGGGAGGTGTCGGCGAGTTCGCCGCGCCGCGCAATGTCGCCAGGAACGCGACCACGTCCTCGATCTGGGCTGCATCGAGCACCGGCTTGCCCGCCCACGGACCCGCGACCCGCGCAAGGCCTTCGATCCGATAGTACGACGGCATCAGCGAGTCCGGATCGATCAGCCGCGAGTCGACGATGCGCAACCTCAACTGCCCGGCGCTCCAGCGCGCACCGGCGCCCTCGAGCGAAGGCGCGAGATCTCCCTGCGCGCGCTCCTCCGGGAACGGGCCGGAGTGGCACAGCAGGCACATGCCCAACTGGCGGTCGGCGACGATCGCACGGCCGCGGACCGGATCCGGCACACGATCGATCAGCGGCAGCGGGATCGCGTCCGCGACGATCCGGTAGCCGGACAGCGGCAGCGCCTTGTCGTCCCCGGCCGCGAGCGCGTCGCCGCCGAATCCCGCGACCCACGCACCGCTCGACGCCAGCGCCACGGCGAGGATCGACGCGCGCACCGACGCGCTGACCGGCGCCCGAGAGCGCGCGCCGAACCGCGGCGTCACGCGCGTCGCAGGTCCGCGTGCTTCAGCGGCAGGTTGCGGATGCGCTTGCCGGTGGCGGCGAAGATCGCGTTGAGCACCGCCGGCGCGGCCACCGCGATCGTCGGCTCGCCGACGCCGCCCCAGAAGCCGCCCGAGGGCATCACGATCGTCTCGACCTTCGGCATCTCGTCGATGCGCAGCATCGGGTAGGTGTCGAAGTTGCTCTGCTCGATGCGGCCGTCCTTGCACCGTGCACTCGCCGTACAGCGCCGCCGACAGGCCGTAGACGAACGAGCCCTCGACCTGCGCCTCGATCTGCTGCGGGTTGACCGCGTGGCCCGGGTCGGTGGCCGCGACGATGCGGTGGATCTTCAGCTTGCCCTGCGGCGCTCACCGAGACCTCGGCGCACGCGGCGACGTAGCTGCCGAAGCCCATGCGTCTGCGCCAGGCCGCGGAAGCACGCCCGGCCGGCGCCGGCTTGCCCCAGCCGGCCCTGCTCGGCCACCGCGTTCGAGCACCGCGAGGTGCTTCGGGTGCTCGGCCATCAGCTTGCGGCGGAACGCCAGCGGATCCTGCCCGGCGGCGTGCGCGAGCTCGTCGATGAAGCACTCGAGGTAGATCGCGTTCTGGTTGAGGTTGACGCCGCGCCAGAAGCCCGGCGGCACGTGCGGGTTGCGCATCGCATGGTCGATCAGCAGGTTCGGGACGGTGTAGCCGATCGTCGCCTCGGCGCCGCTCGCGGTTCAGGCCCTGGAACACGACCGGGTCGCGTGCCGTCGCTGCATGTTCTGCGGAGCGACCCCGGCCAGGATCGACTGCCCCGAGATGCGCATGTGCAGCGCGCGTCAGCGTTGCCCTGCGGCGTCGAGGCCGGCCGTCAGCTTGCACTGCGTGATCGGGTGGTAGCGGCCGTGCGCATGTCCTCCTCGCGCGACCAGAGCAGCTTGACCGGCGTGCCCGGCATCTGCCTTGGCGATCAGCACCGCCTGGCGCACGTAGTCGTGCACCGCGCCGCGCCGGCCGAAGCCGCCGCCGAGGTGCATCTTGTAGACCTCGCACTTCGCCGCCGGCAGGCCGGAGGCGTCGGCGGTCGCGGCCAGCGCGGCTTCGCCGTTCTGCGTCGGCGTCCAGACCTCGCAGCGCTCGGGCGTGTAGCGCGCGGTCGCGTTCATCGGCTCCATCGTCGCGTGGTTCTGGATACGGATAGGCGTAGACCGCCTCGACCTTGCTGCGCCGCGCCGGCGAGCGCCGCGCGCGCGTCGCCGGCCTGGTTGCCGACGAAGGCCTGCTGGCGCGTCCAGCCCCTCGTCGAGCTGGCGCGCGATCGCCGGCGCTCGAGACCTGCGCGTGCGCGCCTTCGTCCCACTCGATCGGCAGCGCATCGAGCGCCGTCTTGGCCTGCCACCAGGTGTCGGCGACGACCGCGACGGCGGAGTCGCCGACCCGCACGCACCTTCTTCACGCCGGGCATCGACGCGACCTTGGCGGCGTCGAAGCTCTTGCAGCTTGCCGCCGAACACCGGGCAGTCGCGGATCGCGGCGTTCAGCATGCCCGGCAGCTTCAGGTCGGCGCCGTAGACCTGCTTGCCGGTGAGCTTGTCGACCGTGTCGAGGCGCGTCAGCCGCTTGCCGGCGATCTTCCAGTCCTTCGGGTCCTTGAGCGTGACGCTCGGCCGGCGGCGTGAGCTTGGCCGCGGCCGCCGCGACCTTGCCGTAGCGTGGTCGTGCGCGCCGACTGCCCGCGTGCGTGATCACGCTGTTGGCGACGCGTGCACTCGGCGGCCGGCACCTTCCACTCGTCGGCCGCCGCCTGCACCAGCATCATGCGCGCCGCGGCGCCGCCCTTGCGCACGTACTCGTGCGACTCGCGGATGCCGCGGCTGCCGCCGGTGGAGAAGTTGCCCCAGACGCGCTTGCGCGCCAGATTCTGCGCCCGGCGTCGGGTACTCGGTGGTGACCTTCGACCAGTCGCACTCGAGTTCCTCGGCGACCAGCTGCGCGAGGCCGGTGAGCGTGCCCTGCCCCATCTCGGAGCGCGCGATGCGGATGATCACGCGTGTCGTCGGGCTTGACCACGACCCAGGCGTTGACCTCGGCCGGCTGGTCCGCCGCGAGCACCTCGCCCGCGAACGGAAGGTGCAGGCCGAGCACCAGCCCGCCAGCCGCGGCGCCGACCCGACGAGGAAGCGGCGGCGCGAAAGTGTCGAGCGTTCATCGACGTCTCATCGGATGCGCCCTCAGCCTTGCCGCGGCGACGCCGCCGTCGGCGGCGAGGTGGATCGCCGCGCGCACGCGGTTGTAGGTGCCGCAGCGGCAGATGTTGGTCATCGCCGCGTCGATGTCGGCGTCGGTCGGCTTGCGGCTTGTCCTTCAGCAGCGCCGCCGCGGCCATGATCATGCCCGCCTGGCAGTAGCCGCACTGCGGCACGTCGAGCGCGACCCAGGCCTTCTGCACCGGGTGCGACGCGTCGGGCGACAGGCCCTCGATCGTGACGATTCTCTGCTCGGCGCGCAGCGCGCCGACCGGCATCACGCAGGAGCGCACCGGCGCGCCGTCGATGTGCACGGTGCAGGCGCCGCACTGCGCGATGCCGCAGCCGTACTTGGTGCCGGTCAGGCCGAGCTGCTCGCGCAGCACCCACAGCAGCGGGGTGTCTGGTCGTCGGCGTCGATCTCGACGACGCGTCCGTTGATATTGAGTTTCGGCATCGCCGCTCCGGGTTCCGTTGAAGGTCGCAGTGCGAATCTACTGCGGGCAGGCGCGCCGCGCGAATAGTGTGTACCAATGCAAGTGACGCGTGGCTCAGGCCGGCACCACCGACGCCGGACGCTTTCCGAGCGAGAAGTCGACGACGCAGCAAAGACCCTCGCGCGCGATCTGGTCGAAGCACTCGTCGGTCCAGCAAAGCGAGTGCGGCGCGAGGATTACGTTGTCCATCGCGAGCAGCGGGTTGTCCGCGGCGATCGGTTCCTGCTCGAAGACGTCGAGCCCAGCCCCCGCGATCACGCCGTCGCGCAGCGCCGCGATCAGTGCGATCTCGTCGGCGACCGGACCGCGCGCCATGTTCACGAAATAGGCGCTGCGCTTCATCGTCGCGAAGGCCGCGGCATCCATCAGGTGGCGCGTGCGTTCGTCGAGCAACACCATCGCCACGACGAAGTCCGACTGCGCCAGCATCTGCTCGAGCGCGACCCTGCTCGCACCGAGCTCTTCGACGACCTTCGTCGCGACGAACGGGTCGGCCACCAGCATCCGCCAGCCGAAGGGGCGCGCGAGTGCGAGGAACTCGCGCCCGATGCCGCCGGCTCCGAGGACGCCGAGCGTGCGCGTCGTCAGCCCGAGCCCCATATGCGCGGTGCGCTCGTTCCAGCGACCTTCGCGCGTGAGCCTGTCCTTCACGAACAGCTTGCCCGCGAGCGCGAAGATCATCGTGAGCGCCGCGACCGCGACCGGTCGGCGAACAGCGACCGGTGTGTTGGTCGTGACCACGCCATGCGCGGCGAGCGCCTTCACGTCGACCGAGTCGAAACCCACACCGTGGCGCGCGACGATGCGCACCCTGCGATCGTCGCGCGCGACCGAAGCCGCCGTCACGCGCGGCGAGTTCACGTACAGCCCGTCGTAGCGCGCCATGATCTCCGGCGTGACCTCGGCGACGCTCTCGGGCAGGTACTCCCATTCGATTGCCCGATTGCGCGCCAGGACCTCGAGCGCGCCTTCGCCGAACGACGGCGCTCCCGCCGGCGTGAGCAGGTCGCGCGTGAGTCCGAGCCTGAAACTCATGCCGGCTCTCCGCGCGTATCGACGTGTTCGACCAGCGAGCGCACCGCCGACCCGAACAGGCCCGGATCGGTGCCGACCGCGATCATCGTGTAGCCGATCGCCTGCACGCGGTCGATCCACGCGGCGTCCGACGCCATGAACCCGGCAGCCTTGCCGTGACGCTTCGCGACCTCGGCCACCGTGCGCAATGCCCGATCGAAGCGCGGATCGTCGAAGCCACCGGGAATCCCGAGGAAATTCGACAGGTCGAAGTGACCGACCCACAGCACGTCGATGCCGTCGACCGCGGCGATCGCCTCGACATGATCGAGGCCGCGCTCGGTCTCGATCTGAGCGATGACCAGCGTGCGCTCGTTCGCGGCGCGTACCTTCTCGCCGACGTCGCCGCCGGCGTAGTCGTCCTGCGCGAAACCGAACGCCGCGCCGCGCCTTCCCGCCGGCGGATAGCGGCACGCCTGGACGATCGCTCGCGCCTGCTCGACCGACTCGACCATCGGGATCATCACGCCGCGCGCGCCGACGTCGAGCGCGCGCGCGAGCCAGACGTATTCGCCGCGCGGCACCCGCACCATCGGCTCGATCGGCAGCCCGCGAGCACTCGCGAACAGCCACTTCAGCGTCTCGAAACCGAGCCCGGTGTGCTCCATGTCGTAGATCGCGAAACGGCAGCCGGCGTTCGCCAGGATCGCCGACATCCCCGGAGAGAAGAACTCGAACACCATCGCTCCAGCCACCGTCCTGCCTGCGAGCACGTCGCGCTTGATCAGGTTCGGCTTCATCGCCTCAGGCCTGGTGCGCGACGAAGTCCACCGGCACCATCAGGCGGTTCTCCTGCGCGTCCAACGCGCCGAGTTTCGCGCTCTCGACCGTGTACGCGACCCACTCGGGATCGGCCCACATCGCGGCGCGTTTGCGCTCGCGGTCGCCCGCGTCTTCGTATGCCCAGATGTGGATGTACTGGTTGACGTTTCCGGTGTCGGTGGTCAGGTACGCGAAGGGTTTGCCCAGGTGGCGGGTCTGCGGCGTCAGGCCCGTCTCCTTGTACAGCGCGAGGTGGCGCTTGATCATGCCCGGCTTGCAGGTGTAGGTGCGGACGTCGAACAGCATGGCGGTCTCCTGGAGGGTGGTGCGCGTCTCCGCGAACACCGAGTATTGCGCATTGTTCGTTTGCTCGTCGCCACCACCATGCGGCGAACGTGTCAGAATCGGTGCACGATGACCAGCGTCAAACTGACCCGCGAAACGATACTCGACGGCACGCTGCACGCCACGGTGCGCGCGGCACTCGACCCCTCGGTGCAGATGATGAGCGACGCCGAGCGCGCGGCGCAGGTGCGCGAATTCCTCGATCGCGCGCCGACCGGGGACCCGGTCTGGGTGTTCGCATTCGGCTCGTTGATCTGGAACCCGGCGTTTCACTTCGCCGAGCGCCGCACCGCGCGCATCCACGGCTTCCATCGCCAGTTCTGCCTGTGGGCGCGCGCCGGGCGCGGCAGCCCCGAGCGCCCGGGCCTGATTCTCTCGCTCGAATCGGGCGGCAGTTGCACCGGCGTGGCCTATCGGCTGGCACGCGGCACCGAGCTGACCGAACTCGACGTGTTGTGGCGTCGCGAGATGTTCACGATGTCGTACCGACCGGTCTGGACCACCGCGCACACTCGGCAAGGCCGCGAACAGGCGGTCACGTTCAGCGCGAATCGCACCCACGAGCGCTACGCGCCCGGGCTCGACCCGGACACCGTCGCGCGCTACCTCGCCTCGGGCGCCGGACCGATGGGCCGCTGCCGCGACTACCTGTTCGACACGGTGGCGCACCTGCGCCAGTTGGGAATCCGGGACAAGCGGCTCGAGGAGCTGGAGACGCGCGTCAGGGCGCGTGGCGATACTGGCTGAACGACCTCGCCGCCTCGACCATCGCCGCGAGCAACTCGGGGCGCGTTCCGGAGTGGAAGGCATTGCTCGATGCGAGCATGTAGCCTCCGTCGGCCGCGCCTTCGTCGATGCACCTCTTCACGTCGGCGAACACCGTTTCGCGGGTTCCGGTCGTGAGGACGTCGATGCAATCGACGTTGCCGATCAGGCAGACCCGTCGCCCGTAGCGTTCCTTGAACAAGGCCAGGCTCTGCCCGGGAAACGGCTGGATCGGGTGCAAGGCGTCCACTCCGGTGTCGAGGATCGGTTCGACCAGCCCATGCAGGTTGCCGCAGGAGTGTTTCACCACCTTCAACCCCAGCCCGTGCGCCACCTCCACCAGCTCGCGCAGGCCCGGCTGGATGAACTCGATCCACATGTCCGGCGACATGAACGGGCCGGTCGTCGACCCGTAGTCGTCGGTCAGGCGAATGATGTCCACGCCGATCGCCGCTGCGTGTTCGATCAGTCGCCGGTTGTAGTCGACCACCGTCGCGATCAGCCGCTTGGCGAACTGCGGGCTCTCGATCAGGTCGACGACGAAGTTCTCCATTCCGCGCAGCTTCCACGGAATCGAGAACGCGTCGGTCATCCCGAGCACGACCGGTTTCGTTCCGCGATAGCGCGCGACTGCCGCCCGATGATTGGCCAGGCGAAACGGATCGGCAGGGTCGGGCGGAACCAGCGCGTCGAGGTCTGCCTCGGTGCGGATCGGATACCCGACCGGCGTCGGCATCACGTTCTCCTCCAGCCGCACGACCATTCCCCACTCGTCGCTGAAGAACTTCTTCTTCTCGTCGACCAGACGGTAGTGGTAGGCCTCGCGATGGCAGACGACATCCAGGTCGTAGAGGTCGACCACGTCTTCGAGCACGCCGCCCGGGACCAGCGCTTCGATGATGTTCGAAGCGAGCGAACACTCGAAGATCGGCACCCGGTCGGGCACCTCGCGCTCGAGTGCGGCAAACACGCGCTGGCGGGAATCGATCGTGGACATTTTCAGGGCCGTTTCGGGTAGCTCGTCACGCCATCGCCTGGCCACCGTTGACGTCGAGCGTGACGCCGGTGATGAACGAGGCGTCGTCGGACGCAAGGAACGCGACGGTCGCAGCGATGTCTTCGACTTCGCAGTGACGGCGCATCGGTATCGCCTCGAGCACGCGTGCGCGCTCGGCTTCGGTGCGGCGCTCGGCCCACAGGCCGCGCGTGCGCTCGGTCATCACGACGCCCGGACAGACGCAATTGACCGTGATGCCGCTGGGCCCGTACTCCATCGCCATCTGGCGGGTGAGCGCGGCAATCGCGCCCTTGGCCGCCGCGTAGTTCGGCCCGGCGATCAGGCTGCCGAAGCGGCCCGCCTTCGAGCCGAGATTCACGACGCGGCCATAGCCGCGCTCGACCATCGCCGGCAGCAGCGCACGGCTCGCCCAGACCGCTCCCATCAGGTTCAGGTCGAACACGCGTTTCCAGTCCTCGTCGCTCTCGTCGGCGAAGCTGTAGGGCGTGTGCAGCGATCCCCCGGCGTTGTTCACCAGGATGTCGATCGACCCGGCCTGCGACAACACGCCTGCGAGGCGCCTGGCGACGTCGGCCGGGTCGCCCGAATCCATCTCCAGCGCCAGCAGCTCCACGCCCTGCGCAGCCGCCTCGTTCACCGCCTGCGCGAGGGCCTCCGGGTCACGATCGGTGATCCAGACCTCGGCGCCCTCGGCCGCGAGTCGCAGCGCGCAGGCGATCCCGAGCCCGCGCGCCGCGGCGCTGAGCAGCGCCTTGCGTCCGACCAGGCGGCGACAGCCGCGCGAAGGGTCGGGTCCGGTGTTCGCGGGCGGTCCGATCTGCTCGTGGCTCGGTTCGCTCATCGATCCTCTCTCGTGGCTCTTGCGATCGGTTGCCGAGGCGAAGCGTCGACTCGTTCAGCCGGGTTTGCGGCCGATCGTCGCCTTGGCGACGAACACCGCGGTCAGCACGAACAGCAGGCTCGCCACCGGGCTGGCAAAGAAGGCGAGAAAGTTGCCGTCGCTGATGATCAGGCCCTGGCGGAGTTTTTCCTCGAGCAAGGGCCCGAGCACAAGGCCGATCACCATCGGTGCGGCTGCGTACCCGGTGTGACGCAGCCACACCGTGACCAGGCCCGCGATCAGCGCGACCACCACGTCGAACATCCGGTTGTTCACGCCGTAGGCCCCGACCAGCGCCAGCACCGTCACGCTCGCGAGCAGCAGCGGCTCGGGCATGCGCAGGATGCGCGAGAACAGCCGCGCGCCGAGCGCCCCCATCAGCAACACCATAACGTTCACGATCAGCAGGCAGACGAAGATCGCGTAGACGAGGGGCGCGTTCTCGTTGAACAGCTTCGGCCCCGGGGTGATCCCCTGCAGCACCAGCGTGCCGAGCATCACCGCGGTCACCGGATCGCCGGGAATGCCGAGCGCCAGCGTCGGCACCAGGGCGCCGCCGGTCACGGCGTTGTTCGCCGCCTCCGAGGCGATGATGCCGTCGGGCTCGCCCTGGCCCATTTGTTCGCGCCGCGGCGAACTGCGTTTCACCTCCGCGTAACTGATGAACGAAGCGGTCGCCGCGCCCGTCCCGGGCAGCACGCCGATGAACGAGCCGATCGCCGACGCCTTGAGCAGCGTCTTCCAGCGCAGCAGCCATTGCGCGAGCGGCGCGATGCGAAACCCGGTTCCGCTCGTGATCGGTTCGGCGCCGGTCCCCATCTCGGCCGCGCGGTAGAACACCTCGGACAGAGCGAAGGCGCCGACGACGACCGGAATCAATCCGATGCCCCCCGAAAGTTCGAACACGCCGAAGTCGAAGCGAATGTCCCCGGTGACCGGGTCGGGTCCGATCACGCCGATGAACAGCCCGAGAAACCCCATCAGCAGGCCCTTGAGAAGGTTGCCCTGCGAAACAGTCGCGATGCAGGTCAACGCGAACACCATCAGCGCGAAGTACTCGATCGGCCCGAATCGCACCGCGAGCGCGGCCAGCTGGGGCGCCGCGAGGATCAGCACGCCGATCGAGAACACGCCGCCGATGAACGAGGCCAGCGTCGCCCAGCCGATCGCGAGGTTTGCTTCGCCGCGACGCGCCATCGGATAACCGTCGAAGCAGGTCGCCGCCGAGGCCGGCGTGCCGGGCGTATTGATCAGGATCGCGCTGATCGACCCGCCGTAGATCGACCCGCAGTAGATGCCGAGCATCAGCGCGACGCTAGGGATCTGCGGCATCGTGATCGTGAACGGCAGCACCATCGTGATGCCGACGACCGAGCCCAGGCCAGGCAGGGCGCCGACCACGATTCCGACCGCGGTGCCGACCAGCATCGCGACGATCGCTCCGGGACTCGCGATCAGCGCCCCGGCCGCGACCAGGTTCTCGAGCACGCCGCCCGCCTCAGTCCAGCCCCAGCAGCGTCGCCGCGGGCAAGGGAATGCGGATCAGTCGCACGAAGACCAGCCAGCAAACGAGCGGCATCACCACCGCGACGAGCGCCAGCGCGACCCAGCGCCGGAAGCCCATCAGCACGGGAGCGATCGCGAGGAACACGGCGGTCGATGCGACGAAGCCCAGCCAAGGCATCGCGGCGACGTACAGTGTCGCGGCGACCATCATCGTCCCCGCCGCCCGCCAGTGCAGCGACGCGGTTCGCACCGGCTCCTGCCGTGTGCGCCACGCCGACACGAACAGCGTGCCCGCAAGGATCGCGATCACGGCCAGCAGGATGCGCGGATAGAACACCGGGTCGTTCGCGATGCTCGCGCCGACCGGGCTGTAGAGCTCCGACATCGACTCCCGGGCCATCGCAACCGCCGCGACCAGGAAGGCCGCGGCGGTGATCAGGTCGCGGGTGCGCGCACGCACCCGATCACTCCTTCTTCATTCCGGCCTTCAACAGCAGTTCGCGATTGCGATCGAACTCGGACACGACGAAGGCGCCGAACTCCTTGCTGCCCATGTACGCCTCGGGGGTGTTGAGTTTGGCCAGCTGGCCGCGAAACGAGTCCGAACCGACCGCCGCCTGGCACGCCTTCTCGAGCCTGGCAACGACCGGTGCGGCCGTGCCCTTGGGCACCGCGAGTCCGCCCCACACCTGAAAGTTCAGCGCCGGCGCGCCCTGCTCGGCGAAGGTCGGCAGGTCGGGCACCTCCTTCAGGCGCTTCGGTGCCATCAGCCCGAGCGCGCGCACCGAATCCGCGTTCGACGCCGCGAACGCGGTGTGCGTGACGAACATCATGACGTGTCCGCCGAGCACGCTGGTGAGGCTGTCCGAATCCCCCTTGTGCGGCACGTGGACGACATCGACACCGGCCGCCTGCGCGAACGCGACCACCGCCATGTGCGGCACCGAACCGGCGCCGCTCGAGGCGTACTTCATTCCCGGGTTCTTCTTCGCGTGCGCGATCAGCTCGAGGACGTTGCGAAACGGCGCGTCCTTGCGCACCAGCATCGCCTGCGGATTCGAGTAGACGAGGCAGACGTATTCGAACGAGTCGGCGCCGTAGGGCAGGCGCCGCAGGTTGGGCTGCGTCGTCAGCGGCCCGACCGGCAGCATTCCGATTGTGTAACCGTCGTTCTTCGAGGCCGCGACCTCGGCCGTGCCGATCGTGCCGCCGGCGCCGGCCTTGTTCACGACCACGACCTCCTGTCCGAGCGACTTGCCCATCTCGATCGCGAGCGCGCGGGTCATCAGGTCGGTCGAGCCACCGGCGCCGAACGGCACCACGATGCTCATCGCCTTGGTCGGGAAGTCGGCGGCGACGGCGTGTGCGGGGACGGCGGTGATCACGCATCCGGCGAATAGGGCGGCAATCGTTCTCATGGCAGGTCTTCCTTCGGTTGGTTGGTGCAGTGGCTCGCGGCCTCGTCCGTCACGCGCGCGACGGACCGTGGCCGATCTCGAAATCGTTGCCGGCGCGGTCCCTGCCCCGCACCAGCCACAGCGGACGCGTCGTGTAGTTCATCAGCGGCGAGTTCTTCGCCGCGTAGGCGTTGGCGGGGAACGCGGGGTCGCGCACGTAGCGCGAGCTGGCAGGCATGTAGCGGATCGCATAGTCCGCACGGCGCTTGTCCGACCGATTCTCGTCCGATCCGTGCACCAGGTAGACGTCGTGGATCGAGATCTGGCCAGCGTACAGTACGTCGTCGCGCGCCTGCGATTCGTCGATCTGCGACATCCGCTGTTTGAGCGCGACGTCGGAGCGATCGACGAGCTCGTGCAGTTCGAGCTTGCGCGCGCGATGCGAGCCCGGAACATAGCGCATGCAGGCATTCTCGAGCAGCGAGTCTTCGATCGCGATGCGCACCGTGACGGTGGCCATCGGATCGATCGGCCAGTACTGACCGTCCTGGTGCCACGGTACCGACATGCCATCGCCGGCGGGTTTGCAGAACAGCTGGCTGCCCCAGAGAGCGATGTCGGGGCCGATCAGCTGCTCGACCATGTCGAGGATCTCGGAGAACGTGCAGAACTCGAGCCAGTTCCAGCTTCCGAGCACCTTGGCCGACTGGCCCCAGGGGTTGTGCGGCCCGGACAGCGTCTCGGGCCTGACGTCGGGATGGCGCGCGATCAGGTCGTCGACCTCGGTGCGCATCCGCGCGAGCATCTCCTCGGGGATCCGGTAGTTCGGGATCACCAGACCGTCGCGTTCGAAGGTGGCGATCTCTTCTTCGGTGAGCAGTGCCTTGCGTGGAGCGAGCATTCGGTGGTCCTCGGGCGACGATCGTTTCGGGGGCGTTCAGCCCATCCAGGTTCCACCGTTCACGTCGAGCACGTGTCCGGTGATGTACGACGCTTCTGGCGAACAGAGGAACCAGCAGGCATCGGCGATATCGTGCGCACGGCCCATTCGCGCGAGTGGCACGCGCGCGGCGATCTGCGGCCAGCGCTCGCGCGGGATCATCTCGCCCTCGATCGAACCCGGCGCCACGCAGTTGACCCGCACGCCGTCGGGCGCGAGTTCGATCGCCAGCGAGCGCGCGAGCGACATGACGCCCGCCTTGGACGCGCAGTAGTGCGGTTTCGTGCCCGTAGGCGAAGGATCGAGCGCCGCGTAACCGACCCGCCCGGCGCGCGACGCGATCAGCACCGCGCTGCCCTTGGCCGCCCTGAGCGCGGGCACCGCCGCGCGCGCGATGTGGAACGCTCCGCTCAGATTGACCTCGATGACTTCGGCCCACTCGGCGGGGTCGAGCTCGGTGATCGGCACCGCGCGCTTCGTGATGCCGGCCGAGTGCACCAGCGCGGCCACCGGCCCGAGGGCAGTCGCGGCAGCGACCAGCGCCTCGCACGACGCGTAGTCGCGCACGTCGCAGGCGACCCACGACATGGTCGCCGGCATTGGATCGACAGGCGCTCGCAGGTCGGCGATCACGACCCGGTGCGTCGCCGCGAAACGCTGCGCGACCGCCCAGCCGATGTTGCGGCCCCCGCCGGTCACGATCGCGACCGGCATGGCGTCGGTGGTTGCGAACGCGCCCATCTCGCTCAACGCACGGTCCTCAGTAGTCCGACACGGTCAGATGGCTCGCGGCGGGGTCGATCGCCACGTCGATCACCGTAGGCAACGCAGCGTCGCCGTCGCGCAGGATCGAATCGCGCGACTGCGCGATCGCGTCGCCGAGCGTGTCGGCCCGATCCACCCGCACCCCGTTGCAGCCCATCCCACGCGCGATCGCGGCGAAATCCATCGGCGAGAAGTCGACCGCGATCCGGCGCCCCTTCATATTGTCGCGCACCATCCCGAGGCCCTGATTGTTCGCGACGATCACCGTGATCGGCAGGCGCTCCTGCACGCAGGTCGCGAGCGCGCTCAGGGTCATCGCGATCCCGCCGTCGCCGATCAGGCAGATCACGTGGCGCTCGGGGTGCACGAGCCGCGCCGCAGCGGCGGCGGGAAGACCCCAACCCATCCCGCCGATCCCGCCCGGCACGACCAGTTGCCCCGGCGTGCGCAGTCGCAGGCTGCTCGTGACCCAGATCCGGTTGTTTCCCGCGTCGAGCGTGAGCATATCCTTCGGGGTGAGCAATCGATCGAGCACGCGCACGATGTCGGCGAAGTGCAGCATGCCGGCGCCGGCGACCACCGCGGGCAACACGCCGAATCCGTGTTCGAGGTTGTTCGCGGCGATCGTCGCGAGGCGCGCGTCGCGCCGCGCCTCGCCGAGATCGTGCGCGCCGAGCATCTCCAGCGCGTCGCCGGCATCGCCGGTCACGGCCAGTTCGACCGGATAGACCCATCCGGCGTGACGCGGGTCGACGTCGACCTGCGCGATGCGCTGGCGTGCCGGATCGATCATGGACTCGTCGCGAAAGCGCAGATAGTCGGCACCGAGGCTCGCGCCGAGCACGACCACGAGGTCGGCACGCGCAAGCATGCGGTTCGCGCTGCGCGCGCCCCAGGTGCCGAGCATGCCGACCGCGAAGGGCGCGGTCTCGTCGACCACGCCCTTGCCGTTGTAGCTGGTCGCCACCGCGGCGCCGGCGCGCGCGGCGAGCGCGCCCAGAAGCTCGCGCGTGTGCGCCGTCTGCGCGCCCTGCCCGGCCACGATCACCGGCGTCTCGGCCTGGGCGATCATCGCCGCGAGCTGCGCGATCGCCGCTGCGTCCGGACGCGCCGGCGTGTGGCGCAGGTAGCCCTCGGAGCCGTACAGGTTGACGCGTTTCTGCTCGGGCATCTCGCGGCGGATGATCGGCGTCTTGAGCACCAGCGCGGCCGGACCCATGCGCGGCAGCTGTGCGTGCTTGAACGCCATCTGCAGTCCGTAGACCGCCTCGTGCGGCTCGGTCGCGTAGCCGGTGTACTTGGTCATCGTGCGCAGCACGGTGCGCACGTCGGCAGCGCCGTAGTCGCCGGTCATGGTCTGGTAGACGCCGTACATGCCGAAGCCGTCGTAACACGAGGTGTCGGTGAGCACGACCATCGGCGAACCGGCGAACTGCGCTTCGAGGATGCCGAAGGCACCGGTCGTGCTCGCGAACGGTCCCTGCGCCATGAACACGCCCGGGCGGCCGGTGAGCTTGCCGTAGACCTGCGCCATCACCGAGGCGATCTGCTCGCTGCGCGTGAGGACCACGCGAAAGCGGTCGCGCACCTCGAAGAACTCGTCGAGCATCCAGGTGATGCCCAGGCCCGGCAGGGTGAACGCGTGGTCCGCGCCGCAATCGAGCAGCGTGTTCACCAGGGCCCGCTTGGTCGTAGTCAGTTTCTGTCTCCCCGCGCTCGGACGCGGTCCTGCTCGTGCGTCGCGTCACTTGCTCGTGCGTCGCTTCGATCGTTCTCCCCACTGCCGACGACGACGCTGCAAGCGCTTGCATGCTAGGAGCAATACCGGGTGACGGTCAAGCACCCGCGCGATGGCTTCTCGCTTCGCCAGCATGGGAACAAACTGTCGGGTGCGCCGCGACCATGCCGTGCCGCGCACCACGATCGATCGCCGCCGTGCATTCGCTTGCAGACCCGGTTAAGATCGCGGGATCGGTCCTACCGCCAGGTCCTACGCCGCCACCGTCGCCGCCCAGAAGATGCGTCGCCGCCCACTCGCTCCGGTTCCCGATCCCGTGTCAGGCGAACTGCCGGCGCGCAAATTGTCGGCAAGCAAACTCCCGGCGCGCGATCCGAGCGCGTCCGTGTCGCGCGAGCCCGCGGCCCGCGCGCCGTTCGGCGCGAAGCGCCCCGCCTCGCTCGCCGACGTCGCGGCGCTCGCCGGCGTCTCGAGCGGCACCGTCTCGCGCGCGCTGTCGCGCCCCGACATGATCAGCGAGACGACGCGCGCGCGCGTGCTCGCCGCCGCCGAGCGCCTCGGTTACGTCGCCAACGGATCGGCGCGTGCGCTCGCGATGCGCCGCACGCTCACGATCGGCGCGATCGTGCCGCGCTTCGGCACCTCGTCGTTTCCGACCATGGTGCAGGGCCTCGAGTCGACGCTCGCCGCCGAAGGCTACACGTTGCTGCTCTCCGCGCCCGAGCACAGCAGCGCGCGCGAACCGGCGATTCTTCGCACGCTGCTCGAGCGCGGCGTCGACGCGGTCGCGCTGCTCGGGGCCGAGCAGTCGGCGCAGACCTTCTCGATCCTGACGCGCACCGGCTCCCGTTCGTGCTGATGTGGGCGAGAAACAGTCGCGAGGCCGACTGCATCGGTTTCGACGAGCGCGCGGCCGCCGCGCTCGTGATCGACCACCTCGCCGATCTCGGCCACCGCGATGTCGGCTTCATCGGCGGCAGCACCAGCGACAACGAACGTGCGCGCGAGCGCTTTCGCGGCATCGTCGAGGCGCTCGCGCGTCGCGGAATGAGCCTGTGCGAACGGGCGCTGATCGAGACCGAGTACGGCTTTCGCGAAGGCTTCGACGCGATGCAGGCGATCATCGTCGCGCGCGCGCCGGTGAGCGCCGTGGTATGCGGCAACGACTACCTGGCAGCGGGCGCGTTGTCGGCGCTCGATCGCGCCGGCATCCCGGTGCCGCGCAGCGCTCTCGATCGCGAGCTTCAACGACAACGAGTTCGCGCCCTACCTGCACCCGCCGCTGACCAGCGTGCGGCTCCCGATCGGGCAGATCGGCGAGGTGGCGGGCCGCCACCTGATCGCCCGACTGCGCGGCGAGCGCCCCGCGCTGCCCGCGGTGCTGCCGGTGGAGTTGGTCGTGCGCGCCAGCACCGGGGTGGCGACGTTGCGGTCGTGAGAGCAGCGCGCTGACGGCATCGCGCGATCGCGACGCGCAACCTGCGAAGCGTGGACAACCCCGCAGGGTGCATTCTAGAATTGCTCATCGTCGCGCTGACCGACCAGTCCCGACAGGCGCAAGGAGGCGTGCACGATCGCCCGTGAAAGCGACACCCGGAGCAATGCGCATGGCCTCGACTACCGATCCCCGGAAAAACCTTCTGCTCGCCGAGCTGCCCGATGAGGAATACGCTCGCTGGCGGCCACAAATCGAGCACGTGCGGTTGCCGCTGGGCAAGGCGATCTTCGAATCGGGCGGCAGTCCGGCCCATGTGTACTTTCCGACCACTGCGATCATCTCGCTGCTCTACGTGCTGGAGGATGGCGCCTCTGCCGAGATCGCCATCGTCGGGAACGACGGCGTCGTCGGTATCTCTCTGTTCATGGGGGGCGCGTCGACCCCGAGCCGCGCGGTCGTGCAGAGCGCCGGTGAGCGGGTTCCGCCTGAGGGCCGACCTGCTGATGCGGGAGTTCAACCGCTTCGGCCACGTCATGCACCTGCTACTTCGATACACGCAGGCGCTGATCACGCAGATGACCCAGACTGCGGTGTGCAACCGGCACCACTCGCTGGACCAGCAGTTGTGCCGCTGGCTGCTGCTCAGCCTCGACCGGCTGGAATCCGACGAAATCGTGATGACGCAGGAGCTGATCGCCAACATGCTGGGCGTGCGCCGCGAAGGCGTCACCGAGGCGGCCGGTCAGTTGCAGGAGGCGGGAATGATCCGTTACCGGCGCGGCCGTATCACGGTGCTCGATCGGGCCGAAGCTGGAGCAACGCACCTGCGAGTGCTATGCGGTGGTCAGGAAGGAATACGAACGCCTGCTCCCTGTCCGCGTCAGTTGATTCCTGACCCGCCACTACGGCACTAGGCGTCGGAGGAAATCCGACCCGCCTGGCGTTTCGAGTGTTCGGTTCTTCGGTGCCGTGGTGCTCGGGGCGCGATCCGATCGACCTAGCGGCGCCACCCACGTAGGACATCTACTACGTCGATTGGCGGCGCCGTCCGCTGTTCGCGGCGCGGCGAACCTCCCATACTCGTGTCAGCAAAGTGAGAAGTTCCCAGTTACCCAATTCGTTGTTCGGAGGTTTTCCATGAGAACGATGCTAAGAACTACATTCGGTGCGGTGTCCATTGCGGTGCTCCTCGGAGTGGGTGCTTGTTCGGGCATGTCGACGCGGGATCAGAACACCGCGGTCGGGGCCGGAGTCGGTGCCGTTGGCGGCGCAGTGCTTACCGGCGGCAGCGTGCTCGGAACGGTTGGCGGTGCGGCTGTCGGTGGACTCATTGGTCGCGAAGTCGACAAACGCTGATCATGAAACTCACTCGGGTCTCAAGCGCGGCCGCGATCCTCGCCATCTCGATTGCAGCGCTCTCCGCCTGCCAGAAGCAGGAAGGCCCTATGGAGCGCGCCGGCAAGGATCTCGACAAGGCGGTTCAGAGCGTCGGGCAACAGGTCGAGAAAGCCGGCGACAGCATCCAGGACGCAGCCAAGGGCGACAAGAAATAGTCCGTTTCCCCGAGCTTGCCGAATCGATCCACCCTACCCCTTACGTCTGGAGCATCATCCATGAAACAAATCAGCAAGGTCCTTTCCGCGGTACTGCTTGCCGTCACGCTCTCGTCCGTCGTCGGTTGCGCGTCCACGTCACAGAGGGAGGGCACCGGCGAGTACGTCGATGACAGCGTCATCACCGCCAAGGTGAAGACGGCCATCTTCAACGACCCGACACTGAAAGTCGCCGAGATCAACGTCGAAACCTTCAAGGGAGAAGTGCAACTTGCCGGCTTCGTCTCCTCCCAGGCCGACATCAATCGGGCGATCATGGTGGCGCGCGGCGTGCGCGGCGTGACCGCCGTCAAGAACGACATGCGGCTCAAATGAGCGAAAGCTGATCCCGATCCGCTGCGGGGCCTTCGGGTTCCGCAGCGCTTGGCAGTCAGTTCGCTCAATCGCCGCCTGGCTCGAGCGAGTCCGGATCCCCGGCGTCAGGTAGTTCCACTCGTCACCTCCGGCATCCTCAACTCGAGCAGCGTGCCCTGCCCGGGGGCGGACACGACCGCGAGCCTTCCGCCTTCGGCTTCGACGCGGAAACGCATTCCGAGCAGTCCGTGCGCCGAACTTCGGCTCGCGGCAGTGTCGAACCCGACGCCGTCGTCGCGAACCGTGACCTCCACCTGCCCGTCGCGTGCTGCCAGACCGATCCAGACGTGGCTCGCCCGCGCGTACTTCGAGATATTGGTGATGGCTTCCTGCACCAGTCGATAGATCATCAACTCGGCGTCCGCATTCAGCCTCACCGGCGCCAGCGCGCAGTGCACCTGGATACCCGAACCCTCGGCGAACTCGCGCGCCAGGATTTCGAGCGTATCGACCAGCCCCAGATTGCTCAGCGTCGACGGCCGCAGGTCTTCGATGATGCGACGCCCCAGCGCAATGCTGCTGTTCAACGTGCCCACCAGATGGCTGAGCCGCTCAAGCGCCTCGGGTGCCGTGCCAGTGATCCGCGACTTGATCCGGGCCGCGTCGAGCTTTGCCGACGTGAGCAACGCACCGAGCTCGTCGTGCAGGTTGCGCGCCAGACGGTTGCGCTCGTCTTCGCGCGCGGTCTGCAAGTGGTGGGTCAGCTCGGTCAGCTGTGCGGTGCGCTGCTTCACCTCGATTTCCAGCCGGTCGCGTTCGACCTGCACAAGACGTTGCGCCTCCTGCTGCTGTTGCCTGAGCGCGAAAGTCTGCCGCAGGTACATGTACAACGCCAGCAGGCTGATGGCGCTCAATGTCGCCATGCCGATCCGGCTTAGCATTAACGTCTGGTAAAGCTCGTTTCCACCCGCTGCGACTTCTATCGCCTCGAGATCGAGCAGCTCCGCGCTGATCGCACGGATCGCATTCATTTGCCCTCTGCCTGAGTCGCTCAGGACGATTTCCGTGCTCGTCTTGCGCACCCCTTCCTCGTGCTGGAAGATCGTCAGCGCGAGCTCCGACAGCTTGTTCTCGGTCAAGGCCTGCAAGCTGCCGATCAGCTCCGTGTACTTGCTGTCCCCTGCATGGTGTCCCTGCAGAAACTTGAACGATTCGTTGATGTCCGTTCGCGCCTTCTCAAACGGCAGCAAGCTCTCATTGTGGCCGGTCAGCAAATAGCCGCGCTGCGCAGTTTCGGCAACCAGGATGTTGCGCTCCAGCGACTGGATGTTCGTGCGTGCCGCCCCGATCGCGCCCAGCCTGTCGAGCGTTCCGACCGCCTGCCAGTACGAGCCCTCGCTGATGAACAGCATTGCCACCGCCGCCGCGCAAGCCAGCGAAACGACGACGGGGCTACGTTTGGCGACCGTGATCACATCCATCTTCAGTCCTCACCCGTCAAACATGGGATCATGCGGTACGGAGCGCTGCCCAACACCATGATTCGAATTGCCATTGTCGACGACCATGCCATGGTTCGCGCCGGGCTGCGCCAGTTCTTTTCCGACCAGATCGACTTCAGCGTCGTTGCCGAGGCGACCAACGGCCGCGAGGCGCTCGAGATCGTGCGCAAGGGCGAGGTCGATGTGATCCTGCTCGACATTTCGATGCCGGGCCAGAGCGGCGTCGACGCGCTGAGCGCGATCAGGGCGCGCGCGCCAGATCTGCCAGTGCTGATCCTGAGCGGGTTTCCGGAAGCGCATTACGCGACCACGTTGCTGCGCCATGGCGCCAGTGGTTATCTCAACAAGGACTGCGACCCCGAGGAGATCGTCAAGGCGATCCGCACCGTGTGCCGCGGACGCAAGTACATAACGGCGGGGGTCGCCGAGCAACTCGCCGAGAGCCTGGGCGGGGGTAGCGACAAGCCGCTTCACGAACACCTGTCGAAGCGCGAACTGCAGGTGTTCCTGCGCCTCGCCAAGGGAGAAACCATCGGGCACATGGCCGAGAGCATGTCGCTCAGCGTCAAGACACTCAGCACCTATCGCACGCGCGTGATGCAGAAGCTGAAGCTCGAGTCGAACAGCGATCTGACCTACTACGCGCTGAAGAACGGCCTGATTCGAGTAGGCGCTCGACACGCTTTCGTAGAAGACCCTGTTCGGCGTTCAGAAACCAAGTTTGTTGGCGCCGAAGATCCCGATCAATCCGATGACGATCAGGTAGATGGCGACGATGTAGTTCAGCAGCCGCGGAATGACCAGGATGAGAATCCCGGCGGTCAGCGACACAAGAGGAGCAAGACCTAGAGTGATATTCACGGGAGAACCTCTCTTTGCGACAGTTGAGCCACGGCGGGTTTCAAGGCCATTGAACCCACGTACCTGGAACGGGCGCAACACGGTACGGGAACGGACTACTGCTTCTTCTTGCGCTCGTCTTCTTCGCGCCTCAGCTCTTCGCTGCTTTTCTTTCTGCCTTTTGACTTGTCCGCGGTCGGTGTGGCCGGCCCGGGCGGAGTGCCCCGCTCGGCGGGTACGGCACGCCCGGGTTGAGTGACACGGTCGGGCGGAGCGGCACGCCCGGGCACAGCGGCACGCTCGAGCGGAGCGGCCCGCCCGGGCACAGCGGCACGCTCGAGCGGAGTAGCTCGCTCGGGCGGAGCGACCTGCGGTGATGGGGTCACCACTGGCTGCGCGCTCCGCTGCGGCGGGGCTTGTCTCACCGGTTCCGCGGGAGCCGCTTGCGGCGACGCGGTCGGAGGCTCGGTCGTGCGTTGCGATGTCGGTGGCGCCACGCGTTGTTCGCGCGATTCCTGTTTGCCACGTTGCTCGGGGCGGCCGGATCTCTGCTCGGGCGGCTGCGCGGCGGGCACCGGTGACGCTGCTTGCGGCAGAGTGGCGGGCGCGGGCGAAACAACCTGCGGCGGGGTGGCTGGCGCCGGCGCAGCTGCCGGTCCACGCTGTTCCACTGGTTGTACTTGCGCTTCGGGCGCTGCACGGGACTTGCCCTGATCCGATTTGCCGCGTGCATCACCCGGGCTGGTGCTCGCTGTCACCGGCGGCGGACGCTTGGTCGGCGGCGCTTCCTGCGTCGGGGCGACCACTTTCACGACGGGCGCCGGCGCAGCTGCTCGGGTTTCAGTTCCCTGCGTTCCGCCTCGTCGAGCGGTCGGCCCGGTTTCACGGTCAATTGCTGCTGTTGCGCAGCGAAGCCGACGTGTGCCGCGGGTGGCGCGGTGCGGGCGACGACGGGCCGCTCGAACACGCGCGAAGGCGGCTTCTTGTCGGCCTGTTCAGCGGCGCCGCGCACGCTCCTTTCTGTCGGCGCCACGGCCGGTACGATCGCCACCGGCGCGCTGGTAATCATTTCCCGGGATACGCGCACGGACGAGCGCGACACCGGCTGCGACTGCACGAATGCCGTCACCGGTACGGCGACGATCGCTCCCGGCACTTTCCGGTTGGCGTGCACGACATTGCGCACGTTCGAGTTGTCGTAGTAGTTGTTGATCACCGTCGTGTTGATCACGGTGTTGCTGACGTTGACATTCTCGAAATAGCCGCGGCTCACCGGATAGGCTGGTCGATAGACCTCGCGCGGCCCAAGCGGGAACCACGCGACGCCACCGACGTTGCCGCTGGAGAGCGTCAGGCGGAAGTTGTCCCCGCCCACGAACACGACCAATGCCGGCGCGTAGTAGGCGCGGCTGCGCACGGGCCCCGGAATCCAACCCCAGGTCCCGCCCGAGATTCGCCCAACGGCCGTAGTGCGACACGGCGAAACCCCAGGGAGCATCATCCACCCAGGTCCAGCCCCACGGGTCGATCCACGCCCAATGTCCATCGCGATAAGGCGCCCAGCCGGCGGCGACGCGATTCGGGGTCCAGACGTTGCCGTAGGTCGCGTCGACGCGCCAGGTACCGTTCGCATCGAGATCCTGATATCCGACCACATCCTGCGATACATACCGGGCCGAGACCGAGCTGTCGTAGCGGCGGTCGCGATCGCTCGACCAGCGATCGAATTCGTCGAGGCGCGGTGCCTCGCCATACTGATGCTCGCGCAAGTCCGTCCCCGTGAAACGATAGGGTCGCCGCGAATCGATGACATAGGCCGCACCTTCGCCGTACACCTCACCTTCGCCCTTGCGCAGGACGATCGTCGTGGCAGCGTCGTCGGGATCGACATCGATCCGGTATTCGCCCGGTTGCCGAAGGCTGAAAGCGAGATTCGGCGTGTTCACTTCGAACGACTGGCCGCGCTCGAGGCGACGCACCCGGACGTTCAAGGTGCCTTCCGTCAATTGCAGTTGGGTGATTCGATCGTCGAGATTTAGAATGGATACGGCGGTGCTGGCGTTCATGCGAACCACGGCGCCGCCGATCTGGATTTCAGCCCTTGCACCGGCGTCCGCCCAGAGACGGTCGCCATTGGTCAGCGGGCGATTGATCCGGGCCTCCATCCAGTCGCTTTCGCCGGCAGGCGAGAAACCGACCGCCCCGTTGAGGTAGCCGAGGCGCGCGACGCGCGACGGCGGGTCCGCCCGGGCCCAGCCACTGAAGGCCGATACCGTGATGACGCCGACCACTATGGCGAGAACCCGAAGGTAGAGAGCGTGTACTTTCATGACGAATCCTTGGGGAAGCGAGCGCGCTAGATCTTGCCCAGCAGGAACAGCACGAGCACGATTACCAACACCAGCCCAAGACCACCGCTGGGCCCGTAACCCCATCCCCGGCTGTGGGGCCAGGCTGGTATCACGCCGACCAGAAGAAGTATCAGCACGACGAGCAGAATGGTTCCCAATGTCATCTCATATCTCCTGAAGGTGGCACGTAAATCCCTGCGTCGTTTTCATCGAACTTCCTTCGAACAACACGACGGGGCGTTGCGATCGTTTGGCGAGGTTGATCCGAGTATGGATACCGCGCTGCGCGGCGAACAGCAGACGGCGCCGCCATCGAACGTAGTAGATGTCCTACGCGTGAACCGGTTGCCGTGCCCACTCCCGTCGTGTGCGCCAGCGCACAGACACTGCAGCGAGCCCGGCGCAATCTGCCTCCTTCCTTGCAGCGGGAATTGAACGGGCCATGGTGCGGATCTTCAGTCGTTGGATCAGGGTATGAAATCTTCGTGCAAAGTGCTGCGTTCCCGTGCCTGGTGGGCGTTGCTTCTGTTCGGCCTGGTGGGTGTGATTTGGCTGGCCGGCTGCGCAAGCCTGCCGACCATCGTGCCCGATCTGGCCCGACGCCCCGCTCCTGCGGTGCAGTTGCAAGGCGCGCGCGGTCCGCTGTCGGCTGCGCAGAGCAAGGCCATCGTCGACCGCCTGGCGAGCCGCGGCGAGGCCACCGGCATCTTCGACCGTCACCTCGCGCTTGAAGAAGCCATCGTCGGCAGCCCGCTGACCACCGGCAACCGGGTTCTCTTGCTGCAGGACGGCCCGGCCACCTACCGGGCGATGCTGGCGGCCATCGTCGCGGCCCGGGACCACATCAACATGGAGACCTACATCCTGGACGACGATGATGTCGGCCAGCGCTTCGCGCAGGCGCTGATCGACAAGCAGCAGCAGGGCGTACAGGTCAACCTCATCCGGGACAGCGTAGGCACGCTCGGCACGCCGGTCGCCTTCTTCGAGCGCATGGCCGCCAGCGGCATCAAGGTGCTCGAGTTCAACCCCATCAACCCCTGGTGGCGCGGAAGGTTTGGGCGCTGAACAAGCGCGACCACCGCAAGCTGCTGATCATCGACGGACGCACGGCGTTCCTGGGTGGCATCAACATCAGCAGCGTCTACTCCGGCGGCTCGGCCAGCCAGGGCATGCGCGCCCGGCCGGCCGACCGCCCGGCGTGGCGCGACACCGACCTGCAACTGGAGGGGCCGGTGGTGGCGGAGCTGCAGAAGCTGTTCATCGCGACCTGGGAAAGTCAGAAGGGCGAGCCGCTGGCGGCGAAGAACTACTTCCCGCGACTCGAGAGCGCCGGCCGGGAAGTGGTGCGCGCCATCGGCAGTTCGCCTGACGAACCCTACAGCCTGATTTACGCCACGCTGCTCTCGGCCATCGGCAGCGCCGAGACCAGCGTGCGGCTGACCAACGCCTATTTCGTGCCCGACCCGCAACTGCTCGCTGCGCTCGAAGCCGCGGCCGGGCGCGGCGTCGACGTGACGCTGATCCTGCCCAGCCAGACCGACTCCTGGCTGGTGTTCCACGCCGGACGCCGCTACTACGAGCGGCTGCTGCGCGCCGGGGTGAAGATCCACGAGAGGCGCGGCGTGATCCTGCATTCGAAGACGGCGCTGGTCGACGGTGTCTGGGCCACGGTGGGTTCAACCAACCTCGACTGGCGCAGCTTCCTGCACAACTACGAGTTGAACGCGGTGGTGCTGGGAGCGGAATTTGGCAAGCAGGTGCAGGCAATGTTCGACAAGGACCTCGCCGCGTCCGACGCCATCACGCTGGAGCAATGGCAGCGCCGCCCGCTCGACCTGCGCGTCAAGGAACTGCTGGCCCGGGCCTGGGAGTACTGGCTGTAAGCGCCCGGCCGGGGGCCTCCGCCCAGCCCTTCGCCTTGTGTGTGTCTGGCTCGGACTTGACGCCTCCAACGTGTTGGCTCCAGGGTTGAGGCCCCAAGGCGGAGCGAATATCGTGGGGCAACTCCACCACCGCGCAGCAAGTCATGACGATCGGAGACCAAGAGGACGGTAGGGTCGGCGCCGAGGTGGACGACCGAATCCGGGAAGCTGCGGATGCCGCGCAGATCGCTGAAGCGATCGCTGCCGTATTGCAGGAGATCGATGCCGCGCTGACGCCCATCATCGGGCAGCGGGGCGTGGCCACCGTCTACACGCGCAGCCTCCACCTCACCGTTGCGCTCCACCCACGGCCGCCGACCCGCCAGGAAGGCGTCCAAGCGGCCATGGATCCCCACCGCACTGAAATCGGTCCTCGCGCAGCAAAGCGGCGCCGAGGCCGCTGCCGGTGGTAGAGCCGTCTTGCAGACGTTCCACGATATTCTGGCCAGCCTGATCGGCCCCTCCCTCACCGAGAAATTGCTTCGCTCCGTGTGGGAACACTCTTTGAGCGGCCCGCCCGCGCAGGACATGTCTCCATGACAACGAAGGTAACCATCAATCGCCTGGCCACTGGCGTGCCGGGCCTGGACGAGGTGCTCGGCGGTGGCTTGCCGGAGTTCTCGTTCAACCTCGTCGCCGGGCCCGCCCGGTTGCGGCAAGACGACGCTGGCGCACCAGATCATGTTCGCACTGGCCACGCCCGAGCGGCCGGCGCTGTACTTCACCGTGCTCGGCGAACCGCCGCTGAAGATGCTGCGCTACCAGCAGCAGTTCGAGTTCTTCGACCGCGAGTTGATCAACACGCGTCCGTTTCATCAACCTGTCCGAAGACGCCATGGCCGGCAACCTCGACCGGGTGCTGCGGCGCATCGTCGAAGAGGTCAGCGTGCACAGTCCGGCGCTCGTCTTCGTCGACTCGTTCCGTTCCATGGTCTTCGCGAGCGGGGCCGAGGGCAACCCGCACAACAATCTGCAGCAGTTCGTGCAGCAACTCGGCATGCTGTTGACGAGCTGGCAGGCCACCACCTTCCTGCTCGGCGAGTATTTCAACGAGTTCGACGCCAACCCGGTGTTCACGGTGGCCGACGGGCTGATCTGGCTGCGCCAGAGCGTGCAGCGCAACTCCATGGTGCGCAAGATCGAGATCATGAAAATGCGTGGCCAGGCAACACTGCCAGGGCTGCACACCTTCCGCATCAACACGGCGGGCATCAGTGTCTTCGCACCCGCAGGCATTTCCGTGGCGGCGCGCGCCGTGGCGAACGCCGCGCCGCTCGATTCCCGTCTGCACATGGGCGTGCCGGGGCTGGACGAAATGCTGGGTGGTGGCTTGCCGTGCGGCTACTCGCTGCTGGTGGCCGGCCCTTCGGGGTCGGGCAAGAGCATCCTGGCCGCAGCCTTTCTGGCCGAGGGCGCGCGCTGCGGCGAGACCGGAGTAATGGCGGCCTTCGAGCAGCACCCGAACCGGTCGCGCAACCGCGTGCTCGTCGACCTGATCGCAAGCGGCCAGGTCGGCCTGGTGGACAGTCGGGCGTCCGATCTGTCGATCGATGAGGTCGTGCTGCTCGTCATGAGCGAGGTGCACCGTCTCAAGGCGCGCCGCATCGTCATCGATTCGCTCTCGGGTTTCGAGCTCAGCCTGGCGCCGACCTTCCGCGAAGACTTTCGCGAATCGCTGTTGCGTCTGGTCACCACCCTGGCGGGCGAAGGCGTCACCGTGTTGATGACCTCCGAGCTCGAGGACCGCTATACCGACCTGCGCTTCAGCCCCTATGGCGCGGCCTTCCTGACCGACGCGATCATCGTGCAGCGCTACATCGAGATCGACAGTCGGCTGCTGCGCGTGATGGCCGTGGTCAAGGTGCGGGCGAGCAACCATTCGAACGAGTTGCGCGAGTTCAGCGTCGATGACGACGGCATCCGCATCGGCAAGATGCTGCCCGAACAGGAAGGGCTGCTCGGCGGCAGGCCAACGAACAGGCGCGGGCTGGATCCACGCGTCGCAGCCATGGACCCCGATGATGATTGAGTCGCAACGATCGGGTCGGGTGTCGTGAGCGAGGGCCCGACCCCGCGAGCAGCCGCGGTGGCGAGCGCCGAGCAGGAGCTGGCCCGGCTGACCGAACGTGTCGAAGCGATGCGATCGCTGCTGGTTCGCCTGCTGCAGGACGTGGTGCGGGCGGAGAGTCCTCTGAACACCAGCAATGCAGCCCAGCTTCTGGACGCGAACGAGCATCTGGTTGTCACGGCACTGGACGCGCAGGCGGACGCCGAGACTGCGGCGCGGGCGCTCGACGAAGTGTCGCGATCGGGGGAACTGGATCCACTGACGCAACTGCCCCATCGCCTGCTGTTGCTCGACCGGCTGGCGACCGCCATCACCGCTGCCCGACGCAATGGCACCCGATTGGCGCTGCTGTTCCTGGACCTCGACGATTTCAAGCCGATCAACGACACGCTCGGGCACGCGGTCGGCGATGAGGTGCTCAAACTGGTTGCGCAGCGACTTGCGGCCTCGATTCGCGAAGCCGACACGGTCAGCCGCCACGGCGGCGACGAGTTCGTGATCCTGCTCACCGAGGTTTCTCAGCCGTCCGACGCCAGTCTGGTCGCCGGCAAGGTGCTCGAAGCGCTCGGCGCCCAGTGCCAGGTCGGAGATCATGGCCTGAACCTGACGGCGAGCATCGGCATCAGCATCTACCCCGACGACGGTGAGGATGCCGACACGCTCATGTTGCGGGCGGACGCCGCGATGTACCACGCGAAGCGGCACCGGCCGGGCGGTTTCGCCTTCCATTGCGATGTACCCGCCGGCGAGCAAAGTCTGGCGTCACCAGTCCTCGCAGCGCCGCGGCAGCGCGTCACCCACGACGAGCAGGACGCGCTGCTTGGGCAGGTGCGCCGGCACGCCCACCTGCGCGAAGCGAACGAGCAACTGGTGCTGGCCGCGGTGAGCGCCCAGGAACTGAGGACGCCGCCGAGCGGGCGCGGCGGCTACAGGCGGCGTTCATGGACCTCGTGGCGGACGAACTCTCCAACCCGCTGGCGCCCATCCGCATTGCGACGGCCATGCTGGGACGGGTTCGCAGCGACGAGCCGCTGCTGCCGCGGGTGCAGGCCATCGTCGAGGAGCAGTCAGTGCGGATGTCGCGCCTGGTGGATGACCCGCACGAAGGGTCGTCCGTGGGCGCCGCCCCGCTGACCCTCGAATGCCGCAAGGTCGACATGGCCGGCATCATCGATGAAGCGATGGATGCCTGCCGACCCTTGATGGCGACGCGCCTGCAGCAGTTCAAGGCCGATCGGCCCGCGGGCACGCTCGAAGTGTACGGCGACCCAGTCCGCCTCGCGCAGATCGTCAGGAATCTGCTCGACAACGCTTCCCGGTACACGCCCGATGGGGGCGAGATCGCGCTGTCGGTCGTGGTGTCGGACAACACCATCGTGATCGCGGTGTCCGACAGTGGCATCGGGGTCACGGCGCAGGCCCTGCCCGATATTTTCGAGCCCTTTGCGCAGGACACCCACGCCATTGGTTTCAACGAAGGCGGCCCGGGCATCGGGCTCACGGTGGTGCGCGTGCTGGTGGAAGCGCATGGCGGCAGCGTTGCCGCAAGCAGTGCGGGTCGCGGACACGGCAGCCAGTTCGTCGTCACGCCGCCTCTGAACGAGACCGGCTGCGCCGTCGGCGCGACCGGCGGCGACCGCAGCGGCCCAGGCCCCACCCGGCACGCTGTAGCGCATCGGTCACGGCCACGCTGCGGCCCTCGAACAGGGCCGCGCACTGCTTTCCGTCGTTCGTGAAAGCTCGATCGTGCTGCCGCTGCTGACCGTGTTCGCCGATGTGCCGGGCTCGTCCGACTTCGCCCGCCTACTTCGCCGGCACGGTCGTGCGAAGCTCCCGGTAGATTCCTCCACTAGCCGCGCTGCCGCTGACGGTGCCCTCGCCACGCATCCTGCGCAGGCAGTCCTCGCGGTCGGCCGCCGGAAGTCGATCGCAGCGCAGCAGCCGATTCTGTTCGTACTGGCCCAGGCCCAGGCCGTTGCCGGTGGACCCGACCTTCCTGGCCTCTTGCAGCGCGGCGCCGGCTTCCCGCAGGCAGGTGGCGCGATCCTGGTTGGTCTGGCCGCTGATGCAGGCAGCGCGATCCTGCTCGTAGCGCGACTGCGCAGCCGAAAGATCGCCGCTTGCGCCCGCGGCCATGCCTGCAACCAGCATGGCGCCGACCACGAACCCGGACCAGACCAGGGCGCGGACGGTCTCCCGCCGGGAGAAACTTGGATTGCAACGGATGTTTGATGGCACGATGGTCTCCTATTGAGCCAGGTTTCAACCTAGCAAGCCGGCGTGGGTGCCGTCTGTACGCAAACGAACCATCACCTCAGATTCTGCAGCAGGATTCAGTCCTTGCGCGGCGGGGCCGGCTCGGACTCCTGGCGACGCACCTCGCGTCCTTTCATTTCCAGATAGGCGCTGCGGTCGATCTCGCGCAGTTGCCGCGGATGGCGCTCGGAGGCAGCGAACCAGTCCTCGAGGCTCTTCTTCGATCGCTGTGCCGCGGGCAGCCCGTACGCTCCGAGATAGGCGTCGATGGCCAGGTAATAACGCATCGTGTTGCGCTCGACCACGCCCCGGACTCCACCGATGAAGATCGGTCCACCGTCCGGCTCCTGCCCGACGACGCTGAAGCCCACCTTGCCGCGACCGAGCGTAGCCAGGTAGACATCCATCGCGGAACGCGCGAGCAGCCCATACGAATAGGTGTACGCCACATGCACCAGGGAGCGGCGATCGTCGAGCGGCGCGGCCTGCACCTTGATCAAGTAGTCGCGTGTGCTCAGCGGGCCGGCCGGCGCCCCCAGGACCACGCTCAGGTAATCGTCGCTGTCGCGCACGACGTCGAAAGCGAAGCGCATCCAGTACGCGTCGGCGAGCGGCTGGTCCGTCTTGCTTCCAACGCCCACGCGCAAGGCGTCGGGGCTTCCGGTGCTCGAAGCACCGCAATACTTGACGTTCAGATGCAGGATCAGGATGTTGCACCACGGTTGCACGCGCGACAGCACGCGGCGCACCTCGCCGTAGGGGTGATCGACGAGCGCGTAGATGTCTCCCTGGAGCATGTCGGGGGTTTCACGCGACCGCAGGTAGACCGACTGCGGTAGGGAGTGACTCTCAGGGCCGGCACGCAACTCCGCGAACCGCTCGCGAAGCGCCGAGGACGCCGCACGATCGGCCGTCTGTCCATGCGCGAGGCCGGCCCACGCGCCAGTCGCAACGAGCCATGCCCCGAGAAGTACACAAGCCCTGGTGAGCCGCTTCATCGTCGCTTCGCGCCTCCCGATAGATCCTGAATCACGATTTCGCTTCGGTTTCGACGGTATCCGGGGTCGCGAGCCCGCCGCAGTACAGGATCAGGGCGTCGATCTCGTGGGACTTGTCGAACACCCGGTCGGCGCCCACTTCCAGGCATTTGCGCCGCATGTCCTGGGTGGCGTAGTTGGTCAGAACGACCCGCTTGTGCGGTTGCTGTACCGCATACGCGGCCCGCAGCACGCCCAAGCCGGAGCCGCCCTTGAGGAAGATGTCGACGATCACCAGATCGAAGCAGTTGCCCGGCGCGCTGAGCCACTGCACCGCGGTCGATTCGTCCTCCGCGGTGCCGACCACCTCGATCGGGCCGAGTTCTTCAAGCGTCGCGATCAGGCTCTCGCGGATCACCCGGCTATCTTCGACGATGTAGGTTTTCAGTGGATGCATGGCTGCCGGCTCGGGATCAGGGGAAGGACCTCGTAGCGCGCCTCCCGTTCGCCTACTGGGCCCCGTTGAGACTAGCGCTCGAATCTGCGGATGTCTGTAGGACAAGGCAACGACCGGTCCGGCGAGACCACCCACATGCCGAAGGCCCTTGTCGTGAGTCTGGCGCCAGGCACCGGCGCCATCGTTCCGGCATTGATGGCGCTCCGAGTCGGAACGATCCTTTAGAGCTCAGCGCCTCGTCGACAGCGGCGCTGTTCTCCGTCGGCGAAGCGAACCAGGCGCATCATTGGCCGCGGTCCTGGCCTCGCCCACCACCCTTGCCGCGAGACTGAAAGTGCTGCACGACGATCGCCTCACGCGGCTGGTAGTAGTAGTTCTGGTCGCGGACCGAGTGCTGCTGCGCGACCTGCTGCGGATACCGCTCTCCGGCATAACCCCGCTGGTAGACCGGCAATGGCGCGAGCGCTGGAGCGGACTCGCGGCTCCACCGGTCCCAGCCGCCGCGGTTGCGCGCCCAGTCGCCGCCCCAGTGCTCGCCCCAGCGCGGTGGAGCATCCCGCCGCCATTCGCGGAAATACGGCGGGGGCTGCCGGTAGTAACGCACCGGGACTCGCAGCACGAACAGCGGCACGTAGCCTCCCGGACCACCGGCCTCCACGGCCCGTTGTACCAGGAACTCGCGTACCAGTTGTCGTCGCGATAGACCCAGTACAGCCCGTCGTAGAAGAAGAAGTTCGCGCTGAGTTGCGGAGCGTAATAGACCGGGTAACCCGGCACGCGGACCAGCCGCGGGTACACGGGCAGATTGATCCCGATGCTCACTCCGGGCATCCCGATACCGATGCTCACCTGGGCGAGCGCCGACGTCGCCGAGAACAAGCACCATCAGTACCAGGACAAGTACCTTGCGCAAATCGAGCTGCTCCCGCTTCAACCGCAACGACTCGAAGGTGCCGCGGGCCTGTTCACTTGAATCGAGCCGCGACTTTTTCGATCGCCTTGCCCATGTCATCCCAGGCCTTTTCCATTCCGTCCTTCATGTCTTCCCAGGCCGTCTCACCGCGCTTGCCAAACTCCGCAAGCGAATCGCGTGCCGCTGCCCTCTTGACCTTGAGCGCGGCCAGCTCGTTCTCATAGCTGATCCGGGCGTCAGCCGTCGCCTTCCTGGCCTTCGCGCTCAACACGTCGAACCTCGCATCCCACTCGTCGAGTTGCGCTTCCAGCTTCTTCCGGTATGCCTCTTTCGATGCCATTGCTATTCCTTCAATCGTGTTGTTAACCCATGGACGGCAAACGCTCGGGTGAGCGTTCCGGCCGTGTTTCACTTGGCTCGCATGTCGTTGCGCACCGGTCTCGCGCCGGTCGCATCGCGTGCTCGCGCGACCGCCTCGCGGCGCGTCTACGCGCGCGGCTCGCCTTTCTCGTTGACGCTGATCGTGCGGCCGGGCCGATCGGCCATCTGCACGCGATGCTCCTGTCCCCGGAACTCGTAGGTGACCTCCCAATACTCGGCGCGCGCCTGACCAGGCACGTTCTCACAGCGCTGTACGTCGCGGGTCTGTGTTCGCAGGCCGCCGCTATCGCGGCCGAGATTGGCGCCCACCGCGGCCCCCGCGACCGCGCCGCCGACAGTGGCGATGTCCTTGCCGGATCCGCCGCCGATCTGGTGACCGAGAATGCCGCCGATGAGCGCGCCGGCGATCGCCGCGGGAACGCTGGCATTGCCGCGCTCCTGCGCAACCTGCTCCTGCTCGACCCAGCAACGCTGTTCGGGCGTTCCGATCACCGCGCGCACCGAATTGACGGGCACCTCGTATAAGCGCTCGTTCTGGCGCCGACGATAGTCGTAGGCCGCCGCTGGCGCGGGCGCATATCGGCTCTCGTCGATACGGGCGTTTCCGCTGACTTCGCGAAACGACGAAACGCGGTCGTTCAATCCCATCGCGGCAAGCGAAGGGTACCTGCCGGTCGCAGGACGACACACCGGCCCTTGAATTGCGCGTCTTCGCAGACCTCCCAGCGATCGCCGAGAACCAACGCCGACGAAGCGCGGTCGTTGAACCCGCTGTGCTGGAAGTTGTCGACCTGTTCCTCCGAACTGTAGGCTCTGCCTTCGAAGCGTTCGCGCTCGTAGAAAGTGATCTGCGCAGCCAGCGGCGCCGGCGCATAACGCCGGTCATCGATGCGCGCGCTTGTTTGCACCGCGCGCACCGACGAGACTCGGTCGCCCAGTCCCATCGCGGCAAGCGACGGATACCTGCCTGGCCGAAGCACGACGCATCGGCCCGTGAACCGCGCACCGTCGCAGACTTCCCAACGATCGCGAGTCACCACGACCGACGAGGCACGGTCGTTGAATCCGTAGCGATCCAGGTGTTCGACCCGTCGCTCGGTGCTGAAAGACCTGCCTTCGAAGCCTTCGCGCTCGTAAAACGTCAGCTGCGCAACGGCATGGGTGGCAATTGCGAAGCCTGCCACCGCCACGACGCTTCTGAAAACTGCGTTCATCATTTTCTCCTGACTGGGCGCCTACGATGACGCAGGTGCCGGCCGTTGTCTGTGCGGACCCGTACATACCGAGCCGCCGGAATTACCGCCGGCGCAGCAACCGTAGTCCGCATCGAGCGCCGTCACGCGCGCCGGCCACGGATAACATTGAGCAGCACCATGACAATTGCGACCACCAGGAGGATGTGGATGAATCCCCCGATGGTGTAGGAACTGACGAGCCCGAGGACCCAGAGAATCAGAAGAACAACCGCGATCGTATACAGCATTGCATTCACCTTTAACTCGAAGCTATCCGGTAGGTTGCGCGATTGCGCGCACGGCGTCTGTTCGCCAGCGCACGTTAGTTACGCAAGCTGCTTCACTTCCGCACGCTGCTTCGGTCGAGCCTCCGGCCATCCCGAGCGCAAAGACCTGCGTGAGCTGCTGGGCGATCGCATCGGCACCAAGGCCGGGCTCAAAGCGGAGTTCCGTTCGGTACCGCACAGACAATGCTTTCGCTTCCGTTCAGCCTGACCGCGTCGAAGTCGAACTCACCCTGCTCGTCAAGCGCCATGTGATCCGAGGTCCCGTCATCAACCCCGCAATCAGAACAACCCTGGTCTTCGCGTTTGTCGTCACAGCCTTCCTCCTGTTCCTCTTCGGTGACGGCACTCCGTCGTTGACAGCGACGAGCACGGCGATGGCGGACGACGCGGGAGCGTACGAAACCCACTGGATCTGGCTCTCGGGCCTGCTTGTCGTGGTACCGATCTTCGTGCTCTTCCGGGCCACCTTTCGCAGCCGTTTGGGTCGACGGGCTCGATCCCCTACCCGCGATATCTCAACATGACGCTCTCGTTCCCGGTTGCGCACAGACGACGGCGTTGCTTGGCGATGTACCTTGCCAAGCGGCGACGCAGCGGCCACGCATTCTTCGATCAAGGCGCAGCCAGCCGGTCGGCATAGCTGACTGCGGCAAATCAGTCGCCCAGCAGCTCGGCGACCGGCTCGAGTTGCTCCACGCGCTGCGCGATGACCTTCACGATGACGGTGATCGGCGCGCTCAACAACATTCCCCAGACACCCCACAACCACCCCCAGAACAGCAGCGAGACGAACACCGCCGCGGTGTTCATCTTCGCGATCCTCCCCGTCATCCAGGTCGTGACGAAGGTCCCGACGACCGTGGCGACCGCCACTGAGGCCGCGGCGACCAGCAGCGCTGTCGACAGGACCTCGAACTGCAGGAATGCGGCCAGCCCGATCCCTACTGCGGCGACACCCGGTCCGATGTACGGGACCAGGTGCAGCAGGCCCGCGCCGACCGCCCAGGCGCCGGCATTGTCGAGCCCGATCGAGCGCAGCACGATCCAGGTGAGCAGCGCCACCAGCACGTTGGTGGCCAGCAGCATCAGCATGTAGCGCTGTATCGATTCATTGATGTCGTCGAGTACGTGGACAGTGATCTTGCGATGCGTCAACGAAGGCCCCGTCAGCCTGACGAGCTTTCGCTTGAAGGTGTCGCCCGATATCAGCAGAAAGAGAATCAGGAATACCACCATCGCAGCCTGGCCGAGCAGACCCGCGACTCCGGGCGAGTTTGCCCAGAGGTAGTTGCCGAGCTTGAATGTCGGCGGCTCGACGACGACGCGCGTGGCCTGCGTGGCCTGCTGGCTCGGCTTGGGATCCGTTTCCGCCGCCTGGCTGGTCGCCTTCTCGATCTCACTGGCCGCGGTTTGCACCTTCTGCATCGTGCTGGCCTGGCCGCCGCGCGGGCTGGCGAGACTGGCGGACAACTTGCTCACCGCCTCGGGCAAGCGATCGAGGATCGTCTGCATCTGGCCCTGCAGCGAGTAGGCACCCAGGGCGCACACGAAGACGACGCCAGTCATCACTACGCTGGAGCCCACCACTCGGGGGATCCTGATCCGCTCGAGCCAGGCTACGACCGGGTTGAGCGTGTAGGCGAAGAGGATTCCCAGCAGCAGCGAGATGACGAAACTCTGCGCCCACTCCAATGCGAAGACGACCGCCACCGTCGCGAGGACGATGACCGCCAGACCGCGCCTGGGAACCTGCACCCGCACCGTCGGTATCGGGGCATCAGGCTCCGTATCCACGGCAGTCGGATCGCCCATCGGAACGTCGGACCCGGAAGCCGCGGCTGCGCTTACTTGATCCGCATGTCGTTCTTGACCGATTTCACGCCGCTCACGCCGCGCGCCACCTCGACCGCCTTGTTGATCGCCATCTGCGAGCTCACGAAACCGCTCAGTTGAACCACGCCCTTGAAGGTCTCCACGTTGACCTCGGCGGATTTCAGCGTCGGTTCATTGAACACCGCCGCCTTGACCTTCGTGGTCAGGACCGTGTCGTCGATGTATTCGCCCGTTCCCTCATGCCGTGCCGTGGAAGCACACCCCACGACGGACACCAGGGTCGCAGCCAGAATAAGTGCGGAAAGATACTTGCCAGCTTTTTTCATGATCGAATCTCCGGATTCAGGTGAGACTTCTTTGCGGCATGCGGGCGGACGACTATCTGACGACCCTGCTGCCCACGACTTCGATGTCGACGCGCCGGTCGGGCTGCAGACACGCGATCACTCTGGCGCTTTTCGGCCCGACGCATTCGCCGGATTTTGTGACTGGCTGCGACTCGCCCATTCCTTCCGTGTGGATGCGACCCGGATCGACACCTTTGCCGACCAGATAGGCCTTGACCGCTGCCACTCGCTCCTCGGACAGGCGCTGGTTGTAGCCGATTGACCCCAGGCGATCGGCGTGGCCGACGGTCGTGATCGTTTGCGGCTCGATGTCATGGAGCTTGCCGACGAACTCGTCCAGTGCAATCTGTCCAGCAGGACGCAGGAACGACTTGTCGAAGTCGAACAGTGCGTCGGCATCGAAGGTCACGCGCTGCCTGACGACCTCTGGAGCGGGCTGCACCAGTGCGATCGGCTGCGCTGCGGGCATCGGCGCAGGCGTCGGCGCGGGGGTCGGCGCTGCGGCAGCTACCGGCGGCACGGGTTGCTCGACCCTGGCGAGCGGTTTCGTCACGTAGTTCGGGTCACACTCCAGTGTCGACTGCGGAGTGGGGCCGGCCCCGGTGTGCCAGCAGAGCCCGGAACCGCTCGTAACAATCGCTCCGCGCGGGTCCTGGACGTAGCCCAGCCGCGTGGGATCTTCTTGCGCGCTTGCAGCGCCCGATCCGAAGCCCAGCGCCAGAGCGCACGAAATCGCGAGCGCCAGTTCTTTCCTGATCAGTGAGTTCTTCATCATCGTTCCAGTTTCGTTTTCGCTTCGGTTGCCGACCGCGGGACACGCAGGACGGACGGTGCTTCGATCCGTGCCTGCATGACCTCGAATGAAGGCTCCGATTTGGCACGCGGGATCGATCGCATGAGCCATCATCGCGACGAACTCCTTGCACGTCTGTGCGGCTGCGCACATAGCGACGCGCGATCGAAGACCACGACGAGAAGTCGAGCCCTCAGGCGTCTCGCTATGTGCGCTAGCGCGCAGACAGCCGGTGCGGCACTGGTCAGGCTGCCGATGTCGAGTCCGGCGGCATTTCCTGCGGAGCACCCGCGTGGTCGGCGGATCGCGACCAGCGCCCGCGGTGCATGCGGACATTTCTCGAGCTACTGGAGTTTGCGTGCTGCGCGACAAGCCGCTCCCTGCCGTCAACCGCCTTCTGGCTGCCTTGCCCCGCGCGGATGCCCGACGGTTTCAGGCGAATGCCTCGCCGGTCGTGCTCACCCGCGGCGAGGTCCTGTCGAAAATCGGGCAACCGATCCTCCACGTGCACTTTCCAACGACCGGTCTGATTTCGCAGGTGACTTCGATCATCGGCAACTCCAGTCTCGAGATCGGTCTGATCGGCGACGAAGGCATGCTCGGGATTTCGCTCGCCCTCGGGATCGGCGTCGCGCCGCTGGGCGCCGTAGTCCAGTCGACGGGCTCGTCGCTGCGGATGGACACCGCATCGTTTCGCCGCGAACTCGAGCGCGGCCCCGCGCTACGGCGCGTGCTCAATCGCTACCTGCACGTACTGATGGGACAGTTCGCGCAGGCAGCCGCGTGCACCCGTTTCCACGTGGTCGAGGCGCGACTGGCTCGGTTGCTCCTTATGACGAACGACCGCGCTCACTCGGACACATTTCACGTCACGCACGAGGTTCTGGCTCAAATGCTGGGCGTGCGCCGCGTCGGGGTCACCAAGGCCGCCACATCGCTGCAGGAGCTCGACCTGATCCGGTATCGCCGCGGCAACATCGAGATTCTGGACCGCTCCGGGCTCGAAGCCGCGTCGTGCGTTTGCTACGCGATCGACATCACGTCATACGCTCGCATGTTCAATTGACCGCTTCATTCCGAACGCGTAAGTCTTCGACCCGTCGGCCACCACGATTCCGAACGGACCGGTGCGATTCGACTCAGTCGTCCTTCCGGTTCCGGGACACCTCGCGCACCGCCGCAATCGCCTGGACGCACGAGGCAGACAGCACCTGGTCGCGGCGCGTCAGCAGGCAGACCTGGCGTATCCATCGCAGCCAGGGCAACGAGAGCACGGCAACGTCGCCGCGGCGGATGTCCTCGTTGAGCAAATCGCGCGGCAGGAAGCTGAGGAAACGATTGCACCGGATCAGTTCGCGGCTGAGCAGCACCGAGCCCGTTTCGACCATCGCCTCGGGAGCGACCAGATTGCGTGCGCGAAACCGGGCGTTGAACTCGCGTCGCAGAACGCCCTGACGCGGTGCCAGCACCCACGGGAATGCCGCGAGCTCAGCCGGATCGGGGGCCCGCCTCCTGGCCATCGGATGGGTCGCACCGGCACAAGGAACAAAGACGTCGGCGAACAGCGGCTCGGCGTTCAGGTCGTCGGCTTCGTGGCCTGCGGCAGCGTCGTAACGGCGAAATGGATGTTGCCGGTTCGCAGTTCCGCGATCAGAACGTCCGCGAGTCCTTCGACGATACGGGCCCGGATCGCCGCCTGCCCCGATTGCGCCAGCAGATCCAGCGCCGGCGGGAATGAAATGCGCGGCGACCGCCGGGGCAACGCCGATGCTGACGACGCCGCCCGGTCCGCCGCGCATCGCCTCGATCTCCTTTCGCGCCACCGCCAGCTCCGAGAGGATCGGGCGCGCTCGCAACAACAGCGCCTCGCCGAACTCGGTCGGCTTCACCCCGCGCGCGGTTCGCTCGACGAGGCGAACTTTCATCTCGCGCTCCAGCTTGCGAACGCTCTTGCTGAGCGCGGGTTGCGTCAGGCCCAACTCGCTCGCAGCGCGCGCGAAGCTGCCCGCCGACACGACCCGAACGAACTGGTGCAGAGCGCGGACATCGAGCACTGAGATATAACCACCGGTTTTAGCAAAACAACCGCCAGTATGTATCCAAAGTGCGAGGCGTGGGTTGAAATCGACCGCATGCAAAGCGCTCGCTCCACCGTGCACTTCGTCCAGGGGTCACCGCGGATCGCCTACGAGGAGGCGGGAAAGGGCGAGGCCGTCGTCTTCCTGCACGGCATCGGCGGCAACCGCTCGAACTGGGCCGCGCAGCTCGAGCGCTTCGGTCGCGATTTTCGCGCCGTCGCCTGGGACGCTCGCGGGTACGGCGACTCGGACGACTACGACGGAGCCTTCGATTTCGCCGACGTCAGTTCGGACCTCTGCCGGCTGCTCGACCAGCTCGAGGTTGCGCGCGCCAACCTGGTCGGACTGTCGATGGGCGGACGCATCCTGATGGACTTCGCCCACCGCTTCCCCGACCGAATCTCGTCGTTGACCATCGCGGCCTCCTTCCCGAGCTTCGGCAAGGCGTTGTCGCCCGAGCAACGCGAGGAGTTCGTCCGGCTGCGCCTGACGCCGGTCCAGAACGGTCGCTCGTTCGCGGACATGGCGCCCGCGCTGGCCGACGCACTCCTGGGCCCGCAGGCGTGCGACGCCGCCAGGGAGTCCGTGTGCGCGAGCATCGGCGCGCTGCGAGCCGATTCGTACTCGAAGGCCGTGAGAGCCGCGGTGGACTTCGACCGAACGGCGGTGCTGCCGTCGATCCGCGCGCGGGTTCTGCTGCTGTGCGGCGAACACGATCGCCTGGTGCCGCCGCAGATGATGCGCGCGATGCAGGCGGCGATTCCGAACGCCGAACTGCACGTTCTCCCGGGCGTCGGCCACATGCTCAACCTCGAGAGTCCCGAACTGTTCGATCGCCATCTGGCGGCGTTCATCACTCGCGATGCGCTCGACGCCAACCGGGCGACCCGGTGCATCCACACTCAACTCCCAGGGAGGACTACCATGCTCGTCCGATCGCTCGCTCTCGTTGCAGGATTCACTCTCGCACTGACCGCGACCGCCGCCCCGAAAGTGGTCGCGGTCGACGTCCTTCGGCGAGCACCCCGCGTTGCAGGAGGTCATCGACGGGATGAAAGCCTCGATGGCCGAACGCGGCTACAAGGAAGGGACCGACATCTCCTTCCCATTCACGCATGTCAATTGGGAACGCAACCTCATCCCCCAGATGCTGACCAAGGTCGCCGCCGGCAAGCCGGACGTGATCGTCACGATCACGACCCCCGTAACGCAAACCGCGGTTCGTGCGATCGGCGAGAGCGGCATCCCGATCGTGTTCTCCGCCGTGCAGGATCCGGTGATCGCCGGCGTGATTCCCGACTGGAACACCCCGACGAAGACGATGACCGGCGTATCGAACCTGGTCGACATGGATGGCACGCTGAAGTTCATCAAGACGCTGCTACCCAATGCAAAGCGACTGGGCCTGCCGTTCAACCCGGGTGACGACGCCGACAACGCGCTGCGCACACGGCTGATCGAGTTCGCGCCCAAATACGGAATCGAACTGGTCACCGTGGCGGTCGACAACACCAACGACCTGCCGCAGCGGCTGCAGACTTTCGCCGGCAAGGTCGACGCGCTCTATGTGATCCCGTCGAATCTCTTTCAGCCGGTGACCTCGCAGATCGCGGCGCAGACCGCGCAGATGAAGATCCCGACCTTCAACGGCCTGCCCGCGCCGGTCATGAAGAAAGAAATGCTCGGCAGCTACTCGGTGAACTGGAAGAAGATCGGGGCGAACACGGCGGGCATCGTGGAGAAGATCCTCAAGGGCGCCAAGGTATCCGACATCCGGCCCAGCGTTCCGACCCCCGCCGACCACACGAGCGTGATCAGCAAGTCGCAGCTCGAGAAGCTCGGCCTGACGCTCCCCGCTTCGATGGCGAACTGCAACTGCCTGGTCGACTGAAGGCTGGCGGACATGCTTGCGCTGGAACGGGTCAGCAAGACCTTCAATGCAGGCAGTCCCGACGAAAGGTGCGCGCTCGACGGGATCGATCTCGAGCTGCGCGAGGGCGACTTCGCGGTACTGATCGGCGGCAACGGCGCCGGCAAGTCGACCCTGCTCAACGTCGTTGCCGGTGAAGTGCAGCCCGACGGCGGCACGGTGAGAATCGACGGCGAAGACGTCACGGCGATTCCTGCGTACCGCCGCAGCGCACAGATCGCACGAGTGTTCCAGGACCCGATGCTCGGCACCGCGCCCGACCTGACGGTCCAGGAGAACATGGCGATCGCCGATTCGCGCGGTTGCAATCGCCGCTTCAGATTCGCGCTCCCGCGCGCCCGGACCGAGCGCTTCCGCGGCGAGTTGGCCGCCCTCGGGCTGGGACTCGAGGATCGTATGCGGGTGCGCGCCGACAGCCTCTCGGGCGGCCAGCGACAGGCGCTGTCGCTGGTCATGGCATTGCTCCGCCCGCCGCGTATCCTGATCCTTGACGAGCACACTGCCGCGCTCGATCCGCGCACGGCCGCCGTCGTCATGGCGGCGACGATCTCGGCGATCTCGAGAACCGGCGTCACGACGCTGATGGTGACGCACAACATGCAGCACGCGATCGACCACGGCAACCGCCTCGCGATGCTCGACAGCGGCCGGGTGATCTATGAAGCAGAACAGAGCGAGAAAGCCGGGCTGACCGTGCACAAGCTGGTCGAGCGATTCGGTCTCAATCGCGACGAAGCGCTGTTGAACTGAGAGCGCGACGTCATGGAATTCGTCTCGATCTTCATCAACCTCTTTCCGATCACGCTCGCGCAGGGCCTGCTCTACGGCTTCGTCGCGTTCGGGATCATGATTCCGTTCCGACTGTTGAACTTTCCCGATCTTTCCTGTGAAGGCACCTTCGCGCTGGGCGGATGCCTTTGCGCGACGCTGCTCGTCTTGCAGGTGCCGCCGTGGATCGCCGTCACGATCAGCGTCGCGGCGGGGTTTGCAGCCGGATGCACGACTGCACTGATGCATCTGCACCTCAAGATCAACACCCTGCTCGCCGGCATCCTGCTGGTCACGATGCTCTGGAGCATCGACCTGAGGATCATGGGGAAATCGAACGTCCCGCTGTTCACCGAATCGAACCTGTTCGACATGCTCTGGGCCGGCTTCACGCGTTCGGTCCCGACGCAGATCCTCAGCTGGAGCATCCTCGTGCTCGTCTGCGTGGGCTTGACGTACTGGCTGATGCGCACCGAGGTCGGTCTTGGCTTCAGGGCCGTAGGCTCGAACGAGACGATGGCGCGCTCGCAGGGGATCGGCACGGCACACGCGATCGTCGTCGGCCTGGGTCTTGCCAACGCGCTCACCGCGTTCGCGGGCGCGACCGTCGCGCAGATCCAGGGATACGCCGACGTCGCAATGGGTTTCGGGCTGCTGATCAATGGGCTGGCCGCGTTGATCATCGGCGAAGCGCTCACCGGCCGTCGATCGGTGCTCGCGCAACTGGCCGCACCGTTCGTCGGTTCGATCGTCTACTACCAGGTCGTGTCGGTCGGGCTCGCCGTCGGGGTCAACCCGTCGGACCTCAAACTTGTGACGGCGCTGTTCGTGATCGCGACCCTCGGCGTGCCGGCGCTGCGTCGCGCGAGGCAAGGCGCGGCGGCCACCGACCGGCGACTGCGAACATGACGACCACCCCGGCAGCCCGCATACGGGCCATCCTGGAGCGACAACGCCGATCGTTCCGCGCTGCCGGATTCCCGAGCCTCGAGTTGCGGCGTTCAAGGCTCGACCGGCTGATCGACATGCTGCTCGCCCACGAGGACGAGATCGTTGCGAGCCTTTCCGCCGACTTCGGCGGTCGTTCGGCGGTATTCACCCGGACCTCGGACATCCTCGGCGGGATCAACTCGATCCGCTACAACCGCGATCAGCTCGAGGCCTGGATGCGCCCGAGCGCGGTCGCGTTGCCACCCGCGCTGGAAAGCGCCGGCGCGCGCGCCGAGGTTCGACACGAACCGCTGGGCGTCGTCGGCGTGTCTGGTGCCGTGGAACGGCCCGGTGCTCCTCTCGTGCCTGGCTGCGGCGGGCGTGTTCGCCGCCGGCAACCGCCTGATGCTCAAGCCCTCGGAACTCGCGCCGCGCGCGTCGCATCTGCTTGCGCGGATGTTCGCCGCGTCGTTCGACGAAACCGAGGCGGCGGTGATCGAAGGCGCGGCCGAGGTGGCCAGCGCCTTCGCCTCGCAGCCATTCGATCACCTGCTGTTCACCGGCTCGACCGAAGTCGCTCGAGAGGTGATGCGCGCCGCGGCGCAGAACCTGGTCCCGGTCACGCTCGAACTCGGCGGAAAGAGCCCCGTGATCGTAGGAGGCTCCGCCGACCTGCCGAGCACGATCAGGCGCCTCGCGCACGGCAAGCTCGCCTCGGGCGGACAAGTGTGCGTGACGCCGGACTACGCACTCGTTCCCAGGGGCTACGCCCGGGCGTTCGCGCGCTCGCTCGCCGAGCAGGCGGCCGAACTGTATCCGACGCGGACCGCCAACGACGATTACGCTGCGATCATCAGCGACGCGCACGTCGCGCGGCTGATCGCGCTGATCGACGATGCGCACGAGAAAGGCGCCGAGGTGATCGAAGTCAACCCGTCGGGTGAGCCGGTCGACACTGCGCTCAGTCGCAAGCTGCCGCTTTATCTGGTGCTCAATCCGACCGACGACATGGCCGTCATGCAGCAGGAGATCTTCGGCCCGATCCTGCCGATCGTCGAGTACGACGATATCGACGACGCGCTGAAATACATCTCGGATCGCCCCCGTCCGCTCGCCGCCTACTACTTCGGCAACGACGAGAACGAGACCTCGCGAGTCGTCGAATCGATCGTCGCCGGCAGCATCGTCGTCAACGACGTGCGTTGCCAGATCTTCTTCGAACAGCTGCCGTTTGGCGGCGTCGGCATGAGCGGAATGGGGCGCTACAGGGGTTACCAGGGTTTCGTCACGTTCAGCAACGCCAAGACCGTGCTGTACCAGATGCGAGCCGACGAACCGCTGGCCGCGCAGCGCCCACCGTACGGCGACGAAGTCGGCGCGGCGCTGCGCCTTCAGATCGATGCGTTGCGCCGCTCCTGACGTGAGCCGCCGCTTTGCGCCCGCCCGCCCGGTCGCCAGCCGGAGTTGATGCCGTGGACCTGAATCCGGCGGAGTGGCTGAACCTCGTCCTGCACTGGTTCCACGTGATGGCGGGGATCTCGTGGCTGGGCGGATCGCTCTATCTTCTCTGGCTTGCGCGCATCTTCGGCAACCCGGAACGAAGCGCGCGCGGCGAAGCAGGCGAACCGTGGATCGTCGATCTGTCCGGTTCGCTGCTGGTCGATCGGCTCGATGCGAACAAACCGGTTCAGCCAAAAACCCACGTCTGGTTCAAGCGCGAGACGACGCTCACCTGGGTCAGCGGAATGATCCTGCTCGCGGCGGGTTCCTTTTCCGGTGCCTTCTTCGACGCGCCGGGGCGCGAGTGGGCCGAAGCGGCGATCGGTAGCGCTCTCGCGCTGCTCTTGTTCGCGCTGGGTTGGTGGTGCTATGACGGCCTGTGGTCGAGCCGGCTCGGGAGCAAGCCGCTGATCGCCGGAGGCGTTTCGATCGGCCTGCTGGCGCTCGTCGCGTGGGGGCTTTCGCACTACGTTTCCGGTCGCTTGCTGTTCGTGCAAACCGGTGCGCTGCTCGGGTCGATCATGGCGCTGAACGTCTGGACCCGGGTTCTTCCAGGCCTGGCGAGCATGAGCACGGCTCGGGTCGCCGGCACCCCGCCCGACGCCGAGCTGGTGCGGCGCGCGTACGTCCGCACCGTGCACAACAGCTACCTGATGTTTCCGACGGTCGTGTTGATGCTGTCGAATCACTTCCCACTGGTCTACGGCCATCGCTACGCCTGGGTTGCGATGTGCCTGGTGGTCGTCGCGTTCGTGCTCGCGCGACATGTAGTGGCGACCGGGGGCGCGGGCAAGTGGGCGTTGCCACCCGCGATCGGCCTGCTGGCGATCGCCGCGGCGGTGGTGGGTTGGGCTCCTTCCGGGCAGTTGGCGCCCGATGCCGTATCGTTCGCCAGCGCGCGCCGTGTCGTGATCGATCGTTGCCTCGACTGCCATTCGAGCGTACCGGGCGACAAGCGCTACAGCACGGCGGCGGGCGGGATCGCGCTGGACACGCCGCAACAGATCGCGCGAAACGCGGCACGAATCCGGGACTCGGCGGTGAGCCTGCGCAAGATGCCGCCGGGCGACGCAAGCAGCATGACCGAGGCCGAGCGAACCTTGCTGGGCCGCTGGATCGAACAGGGCGCGAAGCTCGAATAGGCAAAGGTGATGGCGAGAGTCCGCATAGACGCCGAGACGGTCGGCGAAGCCATTCTCGAAGTGCTCGCCGATCGCGGCATCGACTGCGTATTCGGCAACGCCTCGACGTCGATCATCGACGGTTTCGCGAAGTTCGCCTCGCAGGGTCGAACCGCACCGCGCCCGGTCATGGTGGCGCACGAGCAGGCCGCGGTCGCGATGGCCCACGGCTACTACGCGGTCACCGGGCGCATGCAGGCCGCGATCGTCTACTCGACAGTGGGCACCGCGAACGCGCTGGGCGCGATCATCAACGCGTCGCGCGCGCAGGTTCCGCTGATCGTCCTCGCCGCGCGTTCGGCGCTGCTCGACGACGGTTCCGGGGCCGGGGTGCGCGACATCCACGTGCAGTGGGCGCAGGAGAGTTTCGACCAGGGCGCGATGGTTCGCGAGTGGGTCAAGTGGGACTACGAATTGCGCGACCCGACGCAGGTCGAATCGGCGATCGACCGCGCCATCGAAGTGGCACTCGAGCAACCCCGCGGACCGGTCTACCTGTCGCTGCCACGCGACGTGCTCGCGCGATCGCTGGCCGGTATCGAGATCGACTCACCCTCGCGCCGGATCCGCGCCACTCGCCGCTTTCCCGATCCGGCGCAGATCGAGGCAGCGGCCGGAATTCTCGCCACCGCGCGCAATCCGCTGATCATCACCGCTGAAGTCGGTCGCGATCCTGGCGCCGTGGCGGCACTGGTCGAGTTGTGCGATGCCGGCGCTATCGGTGTGCTCGAAGCGAGCCCGGTCTATGCCAATTTCCCGGCCGACCACCCCTGTCACACCGGCTACGTGTTCGGCTCGCAGGTCGACCCCGGCATCGCCGAGGCCGACGCGATCGTGGTGCTCGACTGCGACGTTCCGTGGTTCCCCGCCCGCGTCAGGCTGCCGCCCGATACGCAAGTGATCCACATCGGCGTCGAACCGTTCTACCAGCGCTATCCGATGCGCAATTTCCGTTGCGACCTGCCGATCGTCGCCGACCCCGCGGTGGCGCTGCCGATGCTGGCGCAGGCTGTGCGCACGCGAATCGATGCGAGCGAATCGAGTTCGCGCCTCGAAGCGAGAAAGCGCAGCCACTCGCTGCAACGTTCCGCGTGGGCGAAGGCCGCGGCCGACGAGAAGGATCGAACGCCGATCGGTTTCCAGTGGGCCTCGCGCTGCATTGCCGAGATCCTCGACGACGACGTGATCGTCGTCAACGAGTATCCGCTCGATCTCCGGCACGCGCCGGCACCCGCGCCGGGGTGCTATCTTGGTCCCGCGCATTCGGGCGGACTGGGTTGGGGCTTTGGCGCTGCACTGGGCGCGAAAATGGGCGCTCCGGATCGCACCGTCGTCGCGACGCTCGGCGACGGCTCGTACATCTTCAGCGTGCCCACCGCATGCCATCAGGCAGCCCGAACGCACGACCTGCCGATCCTCACCATCGTGTTCAACAACGCACGGTGGGACGAAGTCATCAAGAGCACGCTCAACGTCCACCCCAAGGGCTGGGCCGCATCGACGAACTCCGCCCCGATGACCAGCCTCGAACCGGCCGCGGACTTCGAGCAGATCGTGGCCGCATTCGGCGGGCACGGCGTGCGCGTCGAACACCCTGCCGAACTGCCGGACGCTCTGGAGCGCGCGCTGGCGGTGGTCCGGAACGAGCGCCGGCAGGCATTGGTGAACATCGTCTGCCGGCGTTGACAGTGCGTTGGCCGAACTGCAAGACTGCTCTTGAGACATTGGCGGATTAGAAAGGCGTGGCACTGTGATACTGCCCGACCTTCATGGATGAGAGGGGCAGGAACCGTGTCAGTTCCCCTTGCGGCGAATGAAGTTACGCTTCGGTTTGGAGGCGTGACTGCGCTCGACGGTGTCACGATCGAGATTCGTAGCGACGAGTTGCTTGCAGTCATCGGGCCCAACGGCGCCGGCAAGACCTCGCTGCTGAACGTGCTCTCCGGCTTCTACCGGCCGCAAGCCGGTCGGGTCGAACTCGAAGGCCACTCGATACGATCGCTTCGCGTCGATCAGATCGCGCGCCGGGGCGTCGCCCGTACATTTCAGGGCACCCACCTGTTCGCCGGGCAGACGGTCGTCGAGAACATCCTCGTGGGTCGACACCTGCACATGGACACGAACATCGTCCAGGCTTTCTGCTACTTCCCGTGGGTCGCCCGCGAGGAGGATCGGCACCGGCTCAAGGTCGAAGAGATCATCGACTTTCTCGAGATCGAGTCAATCCGCAACGAGCGCGTCGGAACCCTCGGCTACGGTCTGCGAAAGCGCGTCGACCTCGGACGCGCGCTGGCTCAGGAGCCGCGGATTCTGCTGATGGATGAGCCGATGGCCGGCATGAACGCCGAGGAGAAGGAAGACCTCGCGCGCTTCATCCTTGACGTGCGAGAGGCGCGCAAGACCCCGATCATGCTGGTCGAGCACGACATGGGAGTGGTCATGGACCTGGCCGACCGCATCGTCGTGCTCGACTTCGGCCGCGTGATCGCCGACGGTACGCCCGCCGAGATACAGCGCGATCCCGCCGTGATCAGCGCCTACCTGGGGGCGGCGCAATGAGCATCGCGCAGGCGCAGACGCTGGCGCAGGTGCTCGCCGAGCGCGCGCGCGCAAGCCCGGACGCGATCTGCGAGCGACACAAGAGACTCGGCATCTGGCAGCAGTACACCTGGGCCATCGTGCACGAGAACGTTCGTGCGCTCGCTCTTGGCCTGCAGCAACTGGGCGTTCGGCGCGGCAGCGTCCTGATGGTCATCGGCGAAAACGAGCCCGAGCACTTCTGGACCGAATACGCGGCGCATGCGCTCGGCGCCGCCGTGGTGTCGCTCTACCCGGACCAGAATGTCAGCGAAATGACCTATCTTGCGCGGGATTGCGGGGCCGTGCTGATCGTCGCGCAGGACCAGGAGCAGGTGGACAAGGCGCTGGCGCTGGCACCCGACGCGCCTGCGGTCAAGGCGATCGTCTACTGGGACGACGCGGGTCTGTGGAACTACCGAGACCCTCTGCTGCATGCGTTCGACGCCGTGCAACGCTCGGGACGCGAGGCACACGCTGCCGACCCCCAGCTCTATGAGCACGAAGTTGCCGCCGGGCGGGACAGCGACGTGGCGGTGCTCTCGTATACGTCCGGCACGACCGGGCACCCCAAGGGCGTGATCCTCACGCAGCGCTACCTGTTCGACAATGCCGCGCGCATCACCGCTGCGGTCGACCTTCCGCCTGGCAGCGAGTACCTCAGCTATATCGCGCCCGCGTGGGCGACCGAGCAGTTCTTCGGGATCACGCTCGGCCTGCTGACGCCGATGGTGGTCAACTTTCCCGAGCGCCCTGAACAAGTGTTGTCCAACCTGCGCGAGCTCGCCGTGCACGTGATGCTGTTCAGCCCACGGCAGTGGGAAGGGCTGGCGTCGACGGTGCAGGCGCGGATGCTCGATGCCGGGCCGCTGCGCCGGGCGGTGTACGAGTGGGGAATCGCGATCGGGCGTGAGGTCAACGTCGGGCATCTCGAAGGTCGACAGCCGTCGTGGACCGCCCGGCTGATGTATCGGCTGGCCGATGCGCTGGTGCTCAAGCCGCTGCGCGACAAGTTTGGCCTCATCCGCGCGGATCTCGCGCTGTGCGGCGGCTCGTCGATGGCACCCGACGTCTATCGGCTGTTCCACGCGATGGGCGTGCACCTGCGCAATATCTACGGCGCGACGGAGATCGGGCTGCTGACCGTACACCAAGGGAGTCGCTACGATCTGGAAAGCGTCGGTCACTGGATGCAATGCAAACCGGAATACGGCGCGCCGCTGCAGTGGCGGATCTCTGACGAGGGTGAACTGCTCATCAAGGGCGGGTCGGGTTTCAAGGGCTACCACGGCAAGGCCGAGAAGACCGCGGAGGTGATGGACGGTGAGTGGTACCGCACCGGTGATGCGGTGTCGCAAACCGAGCGCGGCGAACTCGTCTTTCTCGAACGAGTCAAGGACATGCGTCGCCTGCGCACGGGCCACCGCTTCCCGCCGCAGTTCATCGAGACCCGGCTACGTTTCAGCCCCTTCATCAAGGACCTGATGATCCTCGGTGATGCCGACCGGGACTACGTGGCCGCGCTGGTGAACATCGACATGGAGGTGGTGGGGCGCTGGGCCGAAGAGCGCAAGATCGGCTTTTCGACGTTCACCGACCTGTCGCAGCGCGCCGAGGTGCGCGAACTGATCCGCGCCGAGATCGCGCGCATCAATGCATTCCTTCCCGAACAAGCGCGAGTGCTGAGGTTCGCGAACTTCCCCAAGGAACTGGACCCCGACGAGGGCGAACTCACCCGCTCGCGCAAGCTTCGCCGCGAGTTCCTCGAGCAGCGCTACGCGAACCTGATCGACGGGCTGTATGGCGGAGTCGATCAGGTCGCCATCAGCGTGCCGATCACCTACCAGGACGGACGCAAGGGTACACTCGGCGCGACGGTGGCTATCACGCTGGTAGAGGCCTTGCGCGCGCCTGCGCGCGCTTCGCAGCCTGCGCAAGTTCAAGTCAGCGAGGTCACGGGATGATCGCCGATTTTGTCAACTATACGATCAACGGAGCTCTTCTCGGGCTGCTCTATGCGCTGATCGCGATGGGCTTCGTCGTGATCTACCGGGCCAGCAAGGTGTTCAACTTCGCGCAGGGCGAGCTGGTGGTGCTTGGCGGCTTCCTGCAGTGGTGGATGGTGGTCAACCTGGGCCTGCCGATGGTAGTGGGAATTCCGCTGGCCTTCGTGCTTTCGGCCGTTGCCGGCCTGCTGATCGAGCGCATCTTCTTCTCGCGCCTCGTGGGCGAATCGGTTTTTGCGATGGTCATGGTAACCATCGGCCTGCTCGTGCTGCTGCGCGGCGTCATCCTGCTGGCTTTCGGTCCGCAGGTGCGGCCGTTCCCGATCGTGATGCCACTTCAACCGGTGATCATCGGTGAGGTACTGATCCCCACCAACCTGTTGATCGGCGGCGTCATCACCGCTCTGGCGGCGATAGGACTGTCGTGGTTCTTCAATCGCACGCGCACGGGGCTGACGATGACTGCGGTAGCCGAAGACCATCAGGTGGCGATGGCACTGGGCATCTCGGTGAAGCGTTCGATCGCGTTTGCCTGGGTGCTGGGGTGCTTGCTCTCGACGCTTGGCGCGGTGATCTACCTGTCCGGCAAGTCGCTCAGCTTCCTGGCCTCCGACATTGGATTCGCCGCGCTACCGGTCGCGCTGCTTGCGGGACTGGAATCGATCGGTGGCCTGCTGCTTGCCGGCATTATCGTGGGCGTGATCCAGGGGCTGGCCACAGCCTATCTGGACCCGCTGGTCGGCGGCGCTGTCGGCTCGGTACTGCCCTTCGTCATCATGCTGCTGATCTTGCTGGTGCGCCCGACCGGCCTGTTCGGTTGGCGCACCATCGAGAGGGTCTGACACGATGGACCCCGCCGGCGTATTCGCCGTCCGCTACTCTCAGGACCGCGCGCTGGTGCGCACCGGCAAACAATCGCTCGCGCTCGCGCTGCTGCTGATCGCACTGTTCGCCCTGCCGCTGATGGTCGGACCGCGCCTGGTCGCGGTCGCCAACATCATGCTGATCAGCGCGATCGTGGTGGTGGGGCTGCAGATCTGCACAGGTTATGCCGGGCAGGTGAACCTTGGCCAGGCGGCGTTCATGGGCGTGGGCGCGTACACGGCTGCAATCGTCGCGGCCAACACGGGGCTCAGTTTCGTGCTCGTCATTCCGTTGGCGGGCGTCGCCGCGGCGGGATTCGGGTTCGTGTTCGGACTGTCGGCCGCGCGCATCAAGGGGTTCTATCTCGCGCTGACCACGATCGCAGCCCAGTTCATCTTCCACTTCGCGGTGTTGAACCTTCCCAGCAACTGGCTGGGAGGTTCCAACGGCGCCACAGTGCCGCCTGCCACGCTGTTCGGCTGGCGGATCGCGTCAGACAACAGCCTGTACTACCTGTGCCTGATCGTCGCAGTGATCATGATTTTCGGTGCCTTTGGCATCGTGCGCAGTCGCTTCGGCCGGGCATTCGTTGCGGTGCGCGATGACGACGTCGCCGCCGGCATCATGGGCATCAACGTGGTTGCCACCAAGGCCACGGCGTTCCTGGTCGGCGCGTTCTATGCCGGCGTGGGCGGTGCGTTGTGGGCCTACTTTCTGCGCTTCGTCGCGGTCGACCAGTTCACGCTGTTCAATTCGGTGTTCTTCATCGCAATGATCATCGTCGGCGGAATGGGTTCGCTGGTCGGCGCGCTGATCGGCGTGTTCGTGATTCGCTCGATCCAGGAACTGATCACGACGGTCGGACCCGAGGTGGCGGCGAGCTTTCCGGCGCTTGGCGGCGATATCGTGTTCGCGACGATGAACGTATTTTTGGGCGGCATCATCGCGCTCTTTCCTGATCCTCGAGCCCAAGGGTCTGATGCACCGCTGGAACATCATCAAGGCGGGGTACCGGCTCTGGCCCTTCCCCTACTGAATACCAGTCAGTTCGTTCAATCGACGGAGGTCGCACAATGGCACAAATTCGCAACTTCGGACTCACCAAACTGGCAGTCAGCGCCAGCTTGGCACTTGGGTTGACATCGCCGGGCACCGCGTTCGCCCAGACAAGCTACGGGGTCGCGTTGCTGTCGGATTACTCGGGCCCCTACGCGGACATCATGCCGATGCTTGGGCGCTCGCGCGAGGTGGTGCTCGACTGGTGGAACGCCGAGGTCGGCGTCAAGCTCGGTGTCAAGCTCGCGTGGAAGAATTTCGACACCCGCTACGACGCGGCGCAGACCGCCAGTCTGTGGCCGGGAATCAAGTCCGAGATGAAGCCGATTGCGGTATTGGGCCTGGGCGGGCCCGACGTCGCCGCGCTCGGCCAGCGGCTGGCCGACGACGGCGTGGGGCTGTTCATGAGCACGGCCGGCTACGGCTACGCATGGAAGCCCGATTCGTGGATTTTCAACCCCCGCGCCACCTATGCGCATGAGCACGCCGGTGCGTTCAAGTGGATGAAGGCACAGCGCGGTGGCACGCAACCGTTGAAGGTCGGTGTGATCAGCTCGGAGGCGTCGCCCGCTTACGTCGACATCGCGCGCGGCATCGAACGCTACGCGAAGGACAACCCGACCGAGATCCAGGTGGTCGAGATCATCTACACCGAGGTGCAACCCACCGACCTGAGTACCCAGGTGCGCCGCCTGGTGCGCGGCGGGGTGGAGGTCATTTCGATCCAGACCAACACGGCGGCGGTCGTCGCCACCAAGCGCGCGTTGCAGGCGCTGAACGCAAAGGTGCCGATCATCACCAGCTCGCACAACGGTCTGCCCGCGTCAGGAAAGGCCGCCGGCGGCCTGAACCAGATGGAGGGTGACTTCGAGGCCTACGGCATGGCGATCGCTTCCGAGGACGACTCCGCGGCGAAGGGACTGTACGAGAAACTCAAGAAGGACTACAAGCTCACCGCGCCGTGGAACGTGCTGACCGTTATGGGCATGGCCCAGGCCCTGTACACCGTGCGCACGATCGAGCACGCAGTCGCGAAGCACGGCGCACAGAACCTCACCGGGGCGAAGGTGCGCGACACGATTCTCGCTTCTCCGGTGACCACCGAAGAGACGTTCGGCGCATTGCCGACATTGAAGTTCTCCAAGGAGGCGCCGTTCCCGATCGAAGGCTTGAAGGTGAACATCGCGACGATCAAGGGCGGCAAGTACGTGACCGCGGTCACGGGCGTAGACGTGCCTGTGGTCAACAAGTGGTGAGCTGAACTGCCGGGCGCCGTGAGCCGCACCCAGGGGACCGCGTGCTTGCACTGAACAACGTCGAGGTGATGTACAACGAGGTCATCCTCGCGCTCAAGGGAATCACCCTGGAAGTCGCCGCGGGTAGCTGCGTCGCGATTCTTGGCGGCAACGGCGCCGGCAAGAGCACGACGTTGAAGGCGATCTCGGCCACGATCGTCTCCGAGGACGGGCGGGTCACCGGAGGCACGATCACGCTCGAGGGGCAACCGATCGATGCGCTCAGCCCTTCGGACATCGTGCGCCGCGGCATGGTGCACGTGATGGAAGGGCGACGCGTGTTGCAGCACATGACGACCGAGCAGAACCTGGTCGTTGGCGGGCATCTTGCCCCGGGTACCGCCGAACTGCGCCGGCGGCTCGATCGCGTCTACGAGGTCATTCCGCAGCTGGCCAAGCTACGTACCCGGACCGCCGGGTATTTGTCCGGCGGCGAACAGCAGATGTTGGTGATCGGCCGGGCGATGATGGCCAGACCGAAGATGATCCTGATCGACGAGCCCTCGCTCGGACTCGCGCCAATGATGGTCGAAGATGTGTTCGCGTTGTTGGCGCGCCTGAAGGCCGAGGGAGTGACACTGTTGGTCGTGGAGCAGAACAGCCGAGTCGCACTCGAGCTCGCCGACCACGGCTACGTTCTGGAGAACGGGCGTGTGGTGCTCGAGGGCACCTCAAAGGAGCTCGCGAGCAACGAGGATGTGCGCGAGTTCTACCTCGGCATGACCGCCGAGGGCGAGCGCAAGAACTACCGCGAAGTCAAGCACTACCGCCGACGAAAGCGCTGGCTCGGATGAGCGATACCGATGGCGATCTTCAGCGCCCCTTCCAAACCGGCGGTCGCTTCTGCGTAAAGGCGGCAATACCCTCGGTAGCGTCCTCGGCCAGCATGTTTCGCACCACCACCTCGGATGCATAGTCATACGCCGAGGCGAGATCGAGGCCCAGTTGACGATAGAACGCCTGCTTGCCTAGCGCCACGGTGAACGAAGACTTGCCGGCGATCTCGGCGGCCAGTGCATCGACCGTCGCGTCGAGGCGCTCGGGCGGCACAGCGTCGTTGATCAGACCGAAGCGCACCGCGGTGGCAGCGTCAATCAGACGACCGGTCAGCAGCATCTGCATCGCGTGCTTTGGCGCGATCGTGCGACTGATTGCGACCATCGGCGTGAGACACCATAGACCGATGTTCACGCCAGGCGTCGCAAAGCGAGCGGTGTCGGCCGCGATGGCCAAGTCGCAGGCGGCGACCAACTGCGCACCGGCCGCGGTTGCCACGCCCGCGACCTTTGCGATCACCGGCTTCGGCAATGCGACGATCATCTGCATCATCCGGCTGCACTTGGTCGCGACCGCCCTGGAGAAGGTCGGACTTCTGTTCGCCTGGAACTCCTTGAGATCGTGCCCGGCGCAAAACACCTTGCCGGCAGCGGCTATCACCACCACGTGCACGCTGTCGTCGGCCGCTGCGTCGTCCAGCGCCGACTGCAGCGCGGCGATCATCGCGGTTGACAAGCTGTTGCCGGCATCGGGTCGGTTCAGGGTCAGCGTCAGCACTGCATCGTGCTGCGAACACAACAGGATCGGATTGGGGCGATTCGTAGCGGGTGCGACAGACATGGCGGGTTCTCCGGAGGTTTTCGAGATTTTCACCCAAGAAGCGACATGCGTCCATTCCCGAGCGTTGCGGCAAAGTGCAAGTACTCGAGTGCGGAGATCGCGCTCGGTTTGCGTGTCACTCGATTCGGATTGTCAGCGCCTACTGCGGGTTCTACACTACCCGACAATGACAAGCCGATAGGAGATGAAAGTCTTGTACTCGAGCATCGTATATGAGGCGCGTGGCGCGGGTGCGTGGATCACGCTGAATCGCCCCGAAGCGCTGAATGCATTCACGTTCGCGCTGATGCGCGAGATTAGCGACGTACTCGCGCAGGCACGGACCGACGAACGCGGTGCGCGTGCTGGTGATCACCGGTGCCGGCCGCGCGTTCTGCGCCGGCGCCGACCTCAAGGAAGCGGCTGATGTTCAGGCAAGCGCCAAGGCCGGCGACCAGGACTTCCTGGACGTGGTGCGGGAGGTCTTCGACGAGTTGCGTGCGTTTCCCAAGCCGGTGATCGCCGCGGTCAACGGACTCGCGCTCGCCGGCGGCATGGAGCTGGTGATGGCCTGCGACCTGGTGTTCGCGGCCCAGAGCGCGCGGATCGGCGACGCGCATTCGAACTTCGGCGTATTCCCGGGCGCCGGGGGCGCCGCGGTTATGCCACGGTCGCATCGGCCTGAACCGCGCGAAGTACCTGCTGTTCACCGGCGACCACTTTTCGGCGACCGAGATGATGGAGATGGGCCTGGTGAATCGCGTGACGCCCGACGCCGAGCTCGTGGCCGCAGTCGACGCCTTCGTCGCGAAGCTCGCGCAGAAGAGCCCCGCGGTGCTGCGCCGGATGAAGGCGGTGGCCAATCGTTCGATGGACCAGAGCCAGCAGGCCGCGCTCACCGACGAGTTGCTGAACCTGCGCGATCACTCGCGCTCCTACGACATGCACGAGGGCCTCGCCGCGTTTCGCGAGAAGCGCAAGCCTGCCTTCAAAGGGTACTAGACAATGGAAAACGTCTACGTGATCGGCGTCGGCATGACGCCGTTCGGCAGGCTCGCCGAGCTCAGCGTCAAGGACCTGACGCGCATGTCCGTGCAAGCGGCGCTCGACGACGCGGGCTGCGACGCCAGCGACCTGCAGGCCGCCTTCTTCGCCAACGCGGTGCAGGGCCACATGGAGGGCCAGCACATGATTCGCGGGCAGATCGCGCTGCGCGAGATGGGCATCCAGAGCATCCCGGTCGTCAACGTCGAGAACGCCTGCGCGAGCGCGAGTTCCGCGTTCTACCTGGCCGTGAACTCGCTGCGCGCGGGCGCCAGCGACGTCGCGCTGGCGGTCGGTGCCGAGAAGATGTACTCGGACGACCGCGAGCGGATGTTCGGCGCATTCGACAGCGGCTGGGACGTCTACGATGCCGCAAGCGATCCGCGCGCGGCTCGTGCAGCTCGGCGAGGGGGTCGAGGTGCCGCCCGGCACGACCTCGCCCAAGCCCTACAGCGTGTTCATGGACGTCTACGCGGCGTTCGCGCGCTACCACATGCGCCACCTCGGGACCACGCAGCGGCAGATCGCGGCGGTGGCCGCGAAGAACCACGTGCACTCCGTTGAAAACCCGCTGTCGCAGTACCGCAGGCCCTACACGATCGAAGAGGTGCTCGCCGCGCCGCCGATCACCTATCCGCTGACGCTGCCGATGTGCGCGCCGATCAGCGACGGCGCCGCCGCCGCGGTGTTGTGCACCGACGCGGGCCTGAAACGACTGCGGCCTGGCGCGCGGTCGCGCGATCCGCGTGCTCGCCTCGGTGCTGCAGTCGGGTTCCGACCGCGAGCCCGACGAGCTGGACAAGCACTGCACGCGACTCGCCTCCAAGCGCGCCTACGAGCTCGCGGGCATCGGTCCCCGCGGACGTGTCGGTGGCCGAGGTGCACGACGCGACCGCGGTCGGCGAGATCATCCAGATCGAGAACCTCGGTTTTTGCGAGTTCGGCGAAGGCGGCCCGATCAGCGAGCGCGGCGAAACCCGGATCGGCGGTCGCATTCCGGTGAACCCGTCGGGCGGGCTGGAGTGCAAGGGTCATCCGATCGGCGCGACCGGCATCGGGCAGGTCGTGGAACTCGTGACGCAGCTGCGCGGCGAGGCCGGGCCGCGCCAGGTGCAGGGCGCGCGCATCGCGCTGGCGGAGAACGGCGGCGGCCTGCACGGCCTCGAAGAAGCCGCCGCCGTGCATCACGATCCTCGGACGATGATCACCAGGGAACGAAGACCATGAACGACTCGCTTCCAGTGATGCAGATGCTCTACACCGAGGAGCAACGGATCGCGATCGCCGGCTTTCGCCGCTTTGCCGAGGCCGAACTGCTGCCGCAGGCCGACAGCTACGAGAAGCTCGGTTGCCCGCCCGACCGGGCGGCGATGCTCGAGCAGTTCCGCCAGCTCGAGGACTACGGCCTGGTCAGTGGCCTGCTCGACGCGGCCGACGGCGGTGCGGGCATCGATCGCTTCACCTACGGGCTGCTCTACGAAGAACTCGCGCGTGTGTGGCCCGACATGGCGATCGCGATCCTGATCCAGAGCCACGTCGCGCTGACGCTGGCCACGCTGGCCACGCCGCGAGATCCGCGACAGCCACCTCGCGCCGCTGTTGCGCTCACGGCGAATCGGCTGCTCGTGCATCTCCGAACCGAACGTGGGCTCGAGCGTCGCCGACGTGCAGACCCGCGCCACGCTCGAGGGAGCGCGCTACCGGCTGAACGGCCAGAAGCTGTGGATCTCCAACGGTGCGCAGTCCGATTTCGCGGTCGTAGTCTGCCGAATCGACGACGAGCTGAGCATGCTGCTGGTCGACCGAGAGGGCGACAACTACCAGAGTCGCGAGATCCACAAGATGGGGCTGGTCGGCGCGTCGACCTGCGAGATGTTCTTCGACGACGCGACCGCGCCGGCCGATCGCGTGCTGGGCCGATCGGGCGGAGGACTGTTCCAGACGCTCAAACTGTTCGAGACTGCGCGCGTGTTCGTCGGGTTGACCGCGGTGGGCATCGCGCAGGCAGCGTTCGAGGAAGCGGTGGAATACGCGAAACAGCGCCGGCAGCACGGCAAGGCGATCGCCGGCCACCAGCTGATACAGGCCTACATCGCAGAGATGGCCACCGAACTCGATGCCGCGCGGCTGCTTTGCCAGCGTGCGCTGCGGCTGCTCGATCTGGGCATGCGCTGCGACACGCAGAGCTCGATGGCGAAGTGGTACGCGACCGAAATGGCGGTGCGCGTCGCGTCGAAGGCGGTGCAGATCCACGGCGGCGTGGGCATCACCAAGGAGTTCAGGGCCGAGCGCCACTTCCGCAACGCGCGTGTGCTCCCGATCCCGGACGGCACCACCGAGATCCAGAAACTGATCATCGGGCGCAACACGCTGGGCGTGTCGGCCTTCTCGTAGCCGCGGCGCCAGTTCGACGCAGTCGGGTACCGGCGCGTCAGCGTCGCGCCGAAACGCGGCGCGCGCTTTCCAGGAACGCGCAGAGAGCCCTCGGCGGCGTCGGGTTCTCGCGCATGCTTGCATCAGCAGCGACCTCTCGAGGTTCGAGATGCTCGCGCAACCCGCGTGTCGCGCACGCCCGTCGCACAACTGCTTGATCCGCGCAAGCGAACCGCTCGCGCAGGCGGCGAGCTTCGCCATCAGCGCGTCGGTCTCGGCGTGCGAAGCTGCGCATCGGCGTACACCGCGTCGACGATGCCCAGCGCCAGGCAACGTTGCGCATCGATCGCTTCGCTGAGGAAGAACAACTGCTTCGCGCGCTCGGACGCCTGTTCGACGCGCGAGGAAGTACGACGCGCCCGCGTCTGGCGACGCACGACGCGCGTCACCCCGGCCCGACGACAAAGACTTGCGGCGCGATCCGCCTCCCGGTGCGGCTCAGCCGCGCACGGCTACCACTTGGCCACGTCCGGCGGGATGGTCAGCCATTGCGGCGTGGCGACCTGGTACTTGCCGTCCTTGACCCACTCGACCTTGACCTTGCCGCCTTGCAGAGGGAACGGCGCGTCCTTCGTGAACTTCAGGTTCGGAAGAACACCCATCAGTTCGTCCTCGGTGAAGGTCGACGAGAGCAGCGTATCGAACACCGCCTGGCCGGTGATCTTGTCGGCGCCGACCCTGCGTGCGGTGTGCTCGATCGCGCGCACCGTGAGCAAACCCTGGCTGATGCCCAGCACGTTGAGCGGATTCCACTCGGCCGGCAGGCCGTAGCTCTTCGAGAGAACCTGGTAGAACGCCCAGGCCTTTCCGGTCTTCTCGGCGGTCGGCGAGATCCCGGTGACGACCATGTGTCCTTCCCAGGGCACGTAGCTCTTCATCGCCTGCGCCAGCGGCCAGACCGTGTGCCAGGGTGCCGCCATCGTCGGGATGTTCGCGCCGTGAAGCTGCAGGGCACGAAGCGTCGCCGCGGCCATCGTCGTATTGCCGGTGCCGATGATCAGGCCCGCCTTCGCGTCGATGATCTTCTTGACCTGGCTCGACAGGTCGACCGGCTGCATGTCGACCCACTCGGTCGCGACCACCGTCGCGATGCCCTTGGGCTCGAGCACGGTCTTGACGTACTTGTCGATGCCCTTGACGAAGTCGACGAACGCGGGCGAGGCCTGGGTCGAGATGAAAGCGATCCTCAGCGGCTTCTTCTGCGGATTCTGCTCCGCGTACCAGATCAACCCGGTCACCCACTCGTGCACGTAGGTGGCGCGCGGATTGAACACCCACTGGTTCGGCTGCCACCCGAAGCCGTAGCCCGGCGTCGAGTAGATCATCGGGACCTTGTCGTTGGGCAGGCGCTGCTGCAGCGCGTTCAGGTCGACGCCGCCGAGCCCCATCCCGATCACCGGTTTCATGTCGGCGAGGATCCCGGGCCACATGCTGGCGACCACGGTGCCGTCGTAGCGGGTGTCGAACTCCTTGACCGTGAGCTTGACGCCGATCTTCTTGCCGTCGTTGTCGTTCCACCAGTTGATCACCGCGTCGCGCGCCACCAGGTGCTTGGTGACGTCGGCGAAGGGGCCGGAGAAATCGGCCAGCCCCGGCACCTTGTACTCGGTCTGCGCGACCACCGCACTCGCTGCCGACGCGATCGCGAGCGCCAACACTGTTCTTGAAACCCCGTACCAGATCGTTTTCATTGCTTGCTCCTCCAGGAAAAAGTGGTTCCTAACCCAGCCACCGCTTGCGGCGCTTGTAGTGCTTGACGTCCTTGAAGCTCTTGCCGTGGCCCGAAAGGCTCATGCCAAGGTAAAACTCCTTGATGTCCTCGTTCTCGCGCAGTTCCGCCCCGGTTCCGTACAGGACGATGCGCCCATTCTCCATCACGTAGCCGTGATCGGCGATCGACAGCGCCACGTTGGCGTTCTGTTCGACGACCAGGAACGCAATGCCCTCCTGTCGGCGCAGGCGCTCGACCAGCTCGAAAATTTCCGTCACGATCATCGGCGCCAATCCGAGCGAGGGTTCGTCGAGCAGGATCAGCCTCGGGCTCGCCATCAACGCGCGCCCGATCACCAGCATCTGCTGCTCGCCGCCGGACAGATAGCCCGAGACGCGCGCTCTCAGGCCGACCAGTTTGGGAAAGTAGCCGTAGACCTTCTCGAGCATCTGCTGGCGCGCGGCCCGCCCGGGCAGCACCTTGCCGCCGACGAGCAGGTTCTGCTCGACCGTCATGTGCGGGAGGATCCTTCGACCCTCGACGACCTGGACCAGGCCCCTGCGCACCAGGTTCTGCGGCTCCTCGGATTCGATCGGCTTGCCTTCGAAGCGGATGCTTCCACCGGTGACCTTGCCGTCCTCGGAGCGCAGCAGCCCCGAGATTGCCTTGAGCGTCGTCGTCTTGCCGGCGCCGTTCGCGCCCAGCAGCGCGATGATCTGACCGGTATCGACCGACAGGTTGACCCCCTTGAGCACAAGGATCACGTCGCTGTAGACGACCTCGACGTTGGTCAGTTCAAGGAGCATCGATCATTCCTGGTTGTTTCGCACCCAATGCTGGCGCCGCATCCCGCATCAGTGCGGGAACGGCCAGATTCGGTAGCTCTCCTTGACGATGTTCCAACGGTGAACCAGCCCTCGCGGCTCGAAGATCACGAACACGACGATCAGGCCACCGAGCAGCATGTTCATCGCCGCGAACACGAACTGCCCGCCCAGCGCCGGAAGCAAGGTGGCGACGATCGGCCCGACGACGGTGACCAGTTCCTGCATCAGCCGGATCACGACCGTGCCGACGATGGCGCCAAGGATCGAGCCCATGCCGCCGACGATCAGCATCCCGATGTACCAGACCGACAGCCACAGCGTGAACTGGTCGGCCTGCACATAGCGTACGTAATACGCCCAGAGCGCGCCGGCGATCCCGGCGTAGAACGCGCCGATGAAGAACGCGAGGGTCTTGTAGTAGAAGACATTGACTCCGATGACCTCCGCGGCGTTCTCGTTGTCGCGCACGGCGATGAATGCGCGCCCGGTGCGGCTGCGCATCAGGCCCCACGCCCCGTATGTCATCAGCGCCGCAACCGCGAGCACCAGGTAGTAGATGCGGTTGTCGGTGTCGAACGTGAACGAGCCCAGCGCGGCCGGGTTCATTCGCAGGCCTTCCGACTGTCCGAACCAGGCCTTCGGAAGCTTGAGCATCGCGAAGGTGAAGATGAACTGCGCCGCGATCGTCGTCAGCGCCAGGTAGAAACCCTTGATGCGCAGTGCGGCCAGGCCGAATATCGCGCCGAACACGGCCGCGCTGACGCCCGCGATCGGGACGGTCGCGAGGAACGACCAGTTCAGGTTCACCGAAAGCGAACCCGCCGCGTACGCGCCGACCCCCATGAACGCCGACTGACCCATGTTGATCTGCCCCGCGCAGCCCGAGGTCAGCTGCAGTCCGAGCACCGCGATCAGCGTGATGCCGATCACGATCGCGATCCCGACCGCCCCGCCGATCCCGAGGAACGGCAGCAGCACCAGGAACGCGATCAATCCGGCGAACCACGCCCACTGGCCCGGCGTGCGAATCAGCGCGCGGTCCTGTGCGTAGGTCTCGGCGTGCACGCCGCCCGGCAGAGTCATTTCGCTAGATCCTCTCGATCGTCTTCCAGCCGAACAGGCCGGTAGGCCGGATCAGCAGGATCAGGATCATGATGACGAACGGGAACACGGCGGCCACGCCGCCCTGGAACACCGGGTCGAGGAAGTACGCCGCGAGCCCCACCGCGACGCCGACGATGAGCCCGCCGAGGATCACGCCGCCGATCGACTCCAGGCCCGCGAGCAGCGCCACCGGAAGCGCGGCGAAGCCGATGTCCGAGGCCAGGAAGGTCATGCCTTTGCCGTTCAGGAAGATGATCGCCGCCACCGTCGAGAGCAGGCCGCTGATGCCCCACGCAGCCGCGATCGATCGTTTGACCGAGATCCCCAGCGAAAGCGCGATCTGATGGTCCTCGGCGACCGCGGTCATCTCCAGCCCCAGTTGCGTGCGGTTGAAAAACCACGACGCAACCGCCGCGACCACCAGCGTGAGCGCGCCGCCGATCACCAGCGCGCGGTCGAACACCAGGTCACCGACCTTGACCGCAGCCATCGGCAGCACCGCCGGGAAGAAACGCACTTCCGGCCCCCATGCGACCAGCACCACGCCACGAATGAAGATCAGCAGCCCGATCGTGACCATCACGAACGCGAACAGCTCCTCGCCCACCAGCGGTCTGAGGACCACCCGTTCGATCAGCACCCCGAGCAGCATGCTCGCGAGCAGCGCGAGCGGGACCGACAGCCACACGGGCAGGTCCATCGCCGACATGAAGGTCCAGACCAGGAAGGCGCCGACCACGACGATCTCGCCCTGCGCGAAATTGAACACGCGCGCCGAGCGGTAGATGATCACGAAGCTCATCGCGATCAGCGCGTACAGCAGGCCGGTCAACGCGCCGTTGACGACGTACGTGATCAGGTTAGACACGACCGGCCTCCGCGAGCTGTGATTCGAGCGCGCCGGCCGTGGCGGCGGACCGCTCGGACTCGGCCTGGGCGACGTCGTTGACGTACACCGTCGCGTTCAGCGTGCCGGTGCGCCCGTCCTGGTACTTGATCGGTACGACGGCGCTGAATTCGGTCGCGCCCGAGTAGATCGCGTCGACGAAGGTCGCGTACTTCTGCTCGAGATGCTTGCGGCGGATCTTGCGCGAGCGGGTCAGCTCGTCCTCGTCCGGGTCGAGCTCCTTGGGCAGGTTGACGAAGCGGCGCACGCGCGACCCCTCGGGGAGCAGCTCGTTGACCGCGTGCACCTCGTTGCGGATCATTTCGCGGATCTGCGCGTTCTGCGACAGGTCGGTGAACGTCGTGTAGCCAATGCCGCGCTGCTCGGCCCAGAGCCCCAGCGTGCTCGCGTCTATGTTGATGAACGCCCCGACAAATGCCCTGTCCACGTCACCCAGCGTCATCACGTCCTTGATGAACGGGCTGAAGCGCAGGCGGTTCTCGATGAACTGCGGTGGGTAGCGGTGGCCATCGGCGAGCTGGCGCATGTCCTCGACCCGTTCCAGGTAGACGAGTTCGCCGAGCTCGGTCAGGTGCACCGCGTCCTCGGTCCGGTACCAGCCGTCGACGAGTTTCTTCGCGGTGGCCTCGGGGTTCTTGTAGTAGCCGGCGAAGCCGACTCCTCCGCGCACCTGCAACTCGCCCTCGTCGCTGACCCGATACTCGATCGGCGTGCCAAGCCGCGGATGCACCGGCAGCCACGAACCGACCGTCTCGAGGTCGTACGCGCTGCCCTGGTGCATCGTGAACAGGCCGACCTCGGTGGCGCCGTAGACGTTTCTCAGCGGCACGCCCATCGCCTGAAAGAAGCGGAATACCTCCGGCGCCATGCCCGAGCCCCCCGAAACGGAAATCCCGGCCGACTGCAGGCCGAGGTTGTCGCGCAGGTGGCCCAGCGCCACCTGGTCCGCGACGCGATAGAGCAGGCGCCACGCTGCGCCGACACGCTCGCCGGCCAGCACCGCCAGGTTGACGCGACGCCCGACCGCCATCGCGGCGTCGTAACAGGCACGGCGCATCCACCCCGCGTCCATCATCTTTGCCTCGACGATCGACGCGAGACTCTCCCATTGCCGCGGGCTGAGCATCAGCACCTCGGCGCCGACCTCGCGGATGTTCTCCTGCACCGTCTCAGGCTCCTCGGGGAAGTTCACCACGAACGGAACCACCAGACCGAGCGTCAACCCGAAGAACTGCTCGGTGGCCCAGGCCGGCGAGATGTACGACAGGTAGCGACTGAACGGCCTGAAGCGGATCGCGCCCATCATCCGCGACGGTGCTTCGATCAGGTAGCGGTGGCTGAGCACGCACGCCTTGGGCAGGCCGGTGGTGCCCGAGGTGTAGCTGAGCACCGCGATGTCGCCGCCGCTGCCTGCCGCGATCTCGCGGTCGAACACGCCAGGCTCGCGCTCGAGGCGCGCGCGGCCCCGGGCCTGCACGTGCTCGAAGGTCAGCAGCTTCGGGTGGGCATATTTCCACATCCCGCGGTTGTCCCAGCACACGATCGAGTGCACCGCGGGAAGCGTCGGTTCGAGCTCGAGCGCCTTGTCGACCTGCTCCTGGTCCTCGCACACCAGCGCGACCGCCTCGGAGTGCTGCAGCACATACTCCATCTGCGCGGCGGTCAGGTCCGGATAAAGGCAGACCACCTTCGCGCCGATGCACTGCGCCGCGTACTGGCTCCAGAACAGCTGCGGCTCGTTCTCGCCGACCAGCGCAACCGTCTCGCCGCGCTTCACGCCCAGCTCGGCCAGGCCGATCGCGAGCGCACGCACCTGATCGTAGACCTCGGCCCAGGTGTAGCGCTGCCAGATGCCGTAGTCCTTCTTCCGGTGCAACACACGATCGGTGAAGCGCGCGACCTGGTGCCTGAGCAGTTTCGGGATCGTGTCGATGCCTGCCTCGATGATCTGATCGAGCTCGTTCCAGGTGCCCGGGAGCGGCTTCGGCCCGGACCGGCTCATCGCGTCACCTCCGCGCCCAGGTACGCCTTGATCACGGCCGGATCGCCCTTGATCGCCTGCGGATCGCCCCGGGCGATCACGTGGCCCCAGTCGAGCACCGTGATGCGGTCGGCGATGTCCATCACGACCTGCATGTCGTGCTCGACGATGACCACGGGGATGTCCAGCGCTTCACGAATGTCGATCACGAAACGAACCATGTCCTCCTTCTCCTCGAGGTTCATGCCCGCCATCGGCTCGTCCATCAGCAGAACCTTCGGGTCCATCGCCAGCGCACGCCCGAGATCGACCCGCTTGCGCAGACCGTAGCTGAGCGAGCCGACCAGTTGGTGCCGGATGTTCTTGATCTCGAGGAAGTCGATGATCTCCTCGACGCGACGGCGCTCGCGAAGCTCCTCGGCGTGCGTCGGCCCGCGATAGAAGAACCCCTGCAGCGCGCCGGTCTTCATCCGCATGTGCCTGCCGGTGAGCAGGTTGTCGACCACCGTCAGGCCGGCGAACAGCTGCAGTCCCTGGAAGGTGCGCCCGACCCCGAGCCGCGCGATCCGGTGCGGCGCCAGACCGGTGATCTCGAGGTCCTGAAAGAACAACCTGCCCTGCTGCGCAACGTTGAATCCGTTCAGGCAGTTCAACGTGCAACTCTTTCCGGCGCCGTTCGGTCCGATGATCGCGTGGATCTCGCTCGCGCCGATTTCGAGCGAGACGTCCGACAGCGCGGTGACCCCACCGAAGCGCAGCGTGAGGCCCTCGGCGCGCATGATCGGCGCCGCGGCTCGCGGGCTGCGCGGGGGCAGCTCCGGATCTCACGACCGCCTCAGGCACTCGTGAATTCCTGCTTGATCCGGGGGCGATCGAGCAACCCCTGTGCATTCTTCGCGAGCGCATCGCTGAACACCACGTGCTTGGGCCGCTTGAAGCGGGCGATCCTTGCGCCGACGAACTCGATCAGTTCCGCGGACGCCACCGCCTGCCCCTCGCGGCACACGCACACCGCCTTGATCGCCTCGCCCCACTGCGGGTCCGGCACTCCGAACACCACCGCCTCCGCGATCGCAGGATGCTCGAGCAACGCCCTTTCGACTTCCGCGGGGTAGACGTTCTCGCCACCCGGCTTGATCAGCTCCTTCGCCGGCGAACGCCCGCCATACCAGAGGTAGCCGTCGTCATCGAAACGTCCGACATCGCCGGTGTGGTGCCAGCCGTTGCGGAAAGTGAATTCGTTGTCGGCCTCGCAGTTCCAGTAGCCGTTGAAGACCATCGGCCCGCGCACGACGATCTCGCCAGTCAGGCCCGCCGGTAGTTCCCGGTCGAGGTCGTCGACGACCGACACGCGATTGAGCGTTGTCGGCCTGCCTGCCGACCCCGGTCTTTCGCGAAACGGCGCGAGGGTGACCAGCCCCGACACCTCGGACTGCCCGTACCCGGCCCAGAATCGTGCCGACGGACACCGGGACTCGAAGCGGCTGATCGTCTCCGGCGTGTCGATACCCGCGAGGTGACGCAAACTCGAAAGATCGTCGCCCGCGGCCGCCTTGTCGAGCAGCGTCCCCAGCATCGGGGGGAACTCCGCGAACACCGTGACCCGCTCGGAGGCGATCGCCTGGATCACCGCAGGCGGATCGAACCGGGGCATCACGACCGTGGCTCCGCCGGCCTGCTGGACCGCGAGCATCAGGCCGAGCCCGGAAGCGTGAAACAGCGGCAGCACCGCGAGGTGGACGTCCTGCGCCGACAGGTCCCAGCAGCCGGCCAACTGCAGATTCGCTGCCAGCAGCCCGGCATGCGAGAGCAGCGCACCACGGGGACGACCACCAACTGCCGCCGTGTGGATGATCGCAAAGCCGCTAGCGGCCGGGAAGTCGGCCGACGGCGAGGCATCGGCGGTGTCGGCGCGCGCGAGCTCGTCGAACGCGCTGAAATCGCCGGCAGCGGCACCCAGCGTGAAGTAGCGCTCGACGAACGGGAACCGGTCGCGCGCGGCTTCGATGATCGGCAGGTAGTCGGCACCCGTGACGATCGCCTTCGGCGTCGTGTCGGTGATCACGTAGGCGATCTCTTCGGCGCTCAGGCGCCAGTTCACCGGGACGACGATCAGGCCGAGCCGCGCCGCGGCGCCGTAAAGATCGACATAGGCCAGGCAGTTCTGCGCGAGCACGGCGACGCGCTCTCCGGCGACGAGCCCGATTCCCGCCAGCCCCGCAGCGAGCCGCGCGACCCGCAGCGCGTATTCGCGGTGGGTCAGGCGCTGCCCGTCCGCGACGAAGGCCGGCTTGTCGCCGTGCAGCCGCGCGTTGCGTTCGATGACGTCGGCAACGGTGAAGTCCCGCAATCCCACTCGCCCTCCTTTCGTGACCGTGGCAATGTTACCGGCAGGTAGAACAGCGGCGCAACGACAATCTCGCAATGACGCGCGAGGTCCCTGCTAACGCGCGTACGCGACCGCGCCGCGCGCGACAAGTTGCTGGATGCGCGATTCGTCGACGCCGGCCTCGCGCAGCACTTGCAGCGTGTGCTCGCCCCTGCGAGGAATCGGGCCGGGTGGTGCAGGTGGCGACGACCTGGAGAAACGAGGCGCGGGTTCGGCCTGCAGCATCCCGTCGCGGGTGGCGAACACCCCGCGCGCGACGTTGTGCGGATGCCGCGCGGCTTCCTGCGGATCGAGCACCGGCGCGAAGCACGCGTCGCTGCCCTCGAGCAGCGCGCACCACTGGTCGCGCGTGCGCGTCGCGAACAGTTCGCCGAGCCGTTGCCCGGCCCGTGGCCAACTTTCGCGGTCGTACTGCCGCGCGAAGTCCGGATCCCCGGCAAGGCCGAGCCGCTCGAGCAGCAGCGCATAGAACCTGGGTTCGACAGCCTGCACCGACACGTAGCGGTCGTCGGCGCAACGATAGGTCGACGACCAGTGCGAACCGTCGATCAGGCTGGCGCCCCGCTCGATCTCGAGATTGCCTGACGCGCGCAGCGCGAACAGCAGGTTCAGCATGTGCGCCGAGCCGTCGACGATCGCCGCATCGACGACTTGTCCCTGACCCGTGGCACGCGCGTTCACGATCCCGGCCAGCAGGCCAATCACCAGGTAGAGCGCCCCGCCTGCGACGTCGCCGACCACCGTGGGCGGCGTGTACGGCGGGGTTCCCGCAGGGCTCGCGTACCAGAGTGCGCCGGAGAGCGCGAGGTAGTTCAAGTCGTGGCCTGCCGCCTGAGCGAGCGGCCCGGTCTGCCCCCAACCGGTCATCCGCCCATACACGAGGCGCGAATTGCGCTCCAGCAAGGCGTCGGGGCCTAGCCCCAGGCGCTCCATTACCCCCGGGCGCATTCCTTCGATCAGGCAGTCGGCGCGTTCGGCAAGTTGCAGCACCAGCTCCACGCCCTGCGCCGACTTGAGGTCGATCGCGATCGAACGCTTGCCGCGATGCTGGATCGCCGCTTCGCCCATGTCGGTCACGTCGCCCGATGATCGCGTGCGCTGCACCAGGACGACGTCCGCTCCGAGGTCTGCGAGCAGCATCGCGCCAAACGGGCCAGGCCCGATGCCCTCGATCTCCAGCACTTTCACGCCAGCTAGCACGCTCATGATTCGCCACCTTCCTTTCGCGATCGTCGGGTCGCGCCGGCACGGCTGGCGCCGACGCGGCGGGCGCCGGTGTGGGCGCCGGTGTGGGCGCCGGTCCGCGCGCCGATGCCCCCGGCGAGCAGATCGAAGTACATGTTGCCGAGTTCGGCCGCGCTCCTGCGCCCGGAGCTGTTCTCGTACCAGAACGCCATCCAGTTCACCGCTCCGACGATCATCGTCGCGACCACCCAGGGCTCGCACGGGCGCAGCGACCCATCTGCGATGCCGCGCGTTATCGTCTCGCGGATCCGGCGCTCGACGATGCGCCGCGCGCTGCGCAGCCTGGCGAGGTTCTCCGGTGCGAGCGTCACCAGGAAATGCCGGGCGACGCAGACGCCGAACTCGCCGGTGGCCCAGTTCGCGTAACGCACCATGACGCGCCGCAGGATGTCGGCGCCACTCTGCGCGCCTCGACCGAGCGCTGCAAGTTCCTCCATGATCTCGTCGAGTCCGGTCTGCTGGATCTCGACCAGGATGTCTTCCTTGTTCTCGATGTAGTAGTAGAGCGTGGGCTTGGTCACGTTGAGCGCCTGCGCGATGTCGTTCAGGCGGGTGCGCTCGTAGCCCCGCTCGCGAAACAGTGCCGCCGCGGCGCGAAGGATCGCGCGCTTCTTGACGGATCGCTCACCCTGGTCCGGCGCGTTGCCGGCCCAGCGCGCGCCGTCCGCCCGCGACCGCGCCACGGCGGCTCCCTTTCCCGGGCGTCGGATCAACGTGCCCGCAGGCGCGCGGCCGCGTCGAGTCGGATGCATTCGCCGTTGATGTACGCGTTCTCGCAGATGTACGCGCACAGGCTGGCGAACTCCGCCATGTCCCCGAAGCGCTTTGGAAACTCGGCCATCGCCGTCAGCGACTCCAGGACCTTCGGGCTCAGCGACTGCGCCATCGGCGTGTTGAACAGCCCCGGCGCGATCGAGTTGACGCGCACGCCCAACGCGGCGAGTTCGCGCGCCGCAGGAAGCGACAGGCCGACCACGCCCGCCTTGCTCGACGAATACGCGCTCTGCCCGACCTGGCCGTCGAAGGCGGCGCCCGACGCGACGTTGACGACGACCCCGCGCTCTTCGCCGTTTTCCGGTTCGTTCTTCGCCATCTTCGCAATGCAGTAAGCCATGACCTGGAAGGTGCCGACCAGGTTGACCATCACGGTGCGCTGGAACCTGGCGCAGTTCGACGCGCGCCCGTCCTTTTCGACGATTCTCATCGGCGTCGGAATCCCCGCGCAGTTGATGCAGACGTCGATTCGCCCGAAACGCTCGGCGACGGCCTGCACGCCGGACGCGACAGCCGCCTCGTCAGTAACGTCGACCCGCTGGTAGATCGCGTTCGCTGCGCCGAGTTCCGCGACTAGCGCCGCACCGGCCTCGTCGTTGAGATCGAACACGGCAACCTTCGCCCCCTTGTCGCGGACAAAGTATTGCGCAGTGCGCTTTCCCAGCCCGGACGCACCGCCCGTGATCACCGCCACCTTGTTTTCCAGCCTCATGGTCCGACTCCTCGATCGTTGCGATCCAATGCCGCGGGAATCACGCCCGGCCGTACAGCGTGACGACCGCCGCGCCGCCGAGGCCCAGGTTGTGCTGCAGCGCGAGCGCGGCGCCCTCGACCTGGCGCGCACCCGCGGTACCGCGCACCTGGTGCGTCAGTTCGTAGCACTGCGCGAGCCCGGTGGCGCCCAGCGGGTGGCCCTTGGACAGCAGCCCGCCCGACGGATTGACCACGATGCGCCCGCCATAGGTGTTGTCGCCATCGTCGACGAACTGCTCGGCGCCACCCTCCGCGCACAGTCCCAACGCCTCGTACGAGATCACCTCGTTCTGTGCGAAGCAGTCGTGCAGTTCGCACACGTCGATGTCCTCGGGTCCGACGCCCGCCTGTTCGTAGACGCGCTGCGCGGCCTCGCGCGCCATGCTCGCGCCGACCAGCTTGATCATCGAGTGATCGCCGAAAGTATCAGGCCGGTCGGTGACCATCGCCTGCGCGAGGATCGCAACGCCCGAAGTGATGTCGTGACGGCGCGCGAACTCCTCGGACACCAGGATCGCGGCCGCGCCCCCGCAGGTGGGCGGACACGCCATCAGTCGCGTCATCACGCCAGGATAGATCGGCGCGGACTGCATCACCTCCTCCTCGCTGACCTCTTTGCGAAGCACCGACATCGGGTTGTTCATCGCGTGGCGGCTGGCCTTGGCCTTGACCTTGGCGAACGTGCTCAGCGGCGTTCCGTAACGTTGCATGTGCTCGCGACCCGCCCCGACGAAGTAGCGCAGCGCCAGCGGTATCTCGGGCTCGCCGACCAGCTCGTCGGCCAGCTCGTCGAAGCGACCGAAGGCCGAGGGTCGATCGGTCCAGAACGCTCCGAGCGCCCCTGGGCGCATCTGCTCGAATCCGACCGCGAGCGCGCAGTGCACTGCACCGCTCTGGATTGCCTGGCGCGCGAGAAAGAGCGCGGTGGAGCCCGTCGAGCAGTTGTTGTTGACGTTGACGATCGGGATGCCGGACATGCCGACCTCGTAGATCGCGCGCTGGCCGCAGGTCGAGTCGCCGTAGACGTATCCCGCGTAGGCCTGCTCGACGACGTCGTAGCCGAGCCCGGCATCGGCCAGCGCCAGGCGCACCGCTTGCGCGCCCATTTCGTGGTACGCGAGGCTGTGCCCCGGTTTGCTGAACGGGATCATTCCGACCCCGGCGACCAGGACCCTGTTGCTCTCAGCCATGTTCGTTCCCCTTCGTGGTTGGGTTTGCGTGACGCGCGCGAAACCTGCGCACGCCCGAATCGTCGAGCGCCGCGGCGACTTCGCCGCTGCGCACGAGGTGATGCAGATGCGCGAGGCTCTCGCCGAGCGCCAGCACGTGCGCGATGCCGGTCAGCGGGCCCGGGAACAGAGCCTTGCCGACCTCGTACGCGCTGCACGGCTCGTGCGCGCAGGCTTCGAGCGCCCTGCGCAGCACGCGCGCGTGGTGCGCCTGCAGGTGCGCGACGCGCGAGCGCGCTCCCCTGAACGGCAGTCCGTGCGCCGGCAGCACCAGCGTCTCGTCCGGAATCGCGAGCAGGCGCTCGAGCGAGGCGAGCCACTCGGCCAGCGGTTCGGCGGACGGGTCGATCGCGGTCACCGAGATGTTGGTCGAGATCTGCGGCAACAACTGGTCGCCCGAGATCAGCACGCCGCGCGACGCGCTGTAGAGCATCGCGTGCTCGGGCGAATGCCCATGGCCGACGAGCACCCGCCACTCGTCGTCGGCGTGTGGCACGGCTTCCTCCTCGCGCAACCTGCGAAAGGCCAGCGGCATCGGCTGTGTCATGGCCAGCGAGGAGAAGAAGTCATTGGCCTCGGGCATCAGTTCCTCGGGGAAACCCGCCTCGCGATAGAACGCCGCGTGCTCGGCGGGCATCTGCGCGAGAACGCCCGGCCATGCCAGTCGCCAGAAGTACTCCTTCGGCGTCATCAGCAGCGGCGCACCGAAATGCTCGCACAGCATCCGTGCCAGGCCGGAGTGATCCGCATGGAAATGTGTGCAGACAACGCCGACGACGCGGGCATCGGCGAGCGGGCCGGCGAACAGCTTTTCCCACACCTCGACGGCCTCGGCGGTGGCCGGACCGGTGTCGACGATCAGCCAGCCGTCGCCCGCCGCGAGCAGGTACAGATTGATGTGATTCAGCGCAATCGGCATCGGCATGCGCAGCCACATGATGCCAGGCGCAATCTCGGTCAACGAACCGTCGTGCGGCGTACGAAACGGATAGGCGAGCGCCGAGCGCTTCGCCGCGGCGTCGGACTGCTCACCGGATCCGTCCGCGCGCTCGCGCACCACGTCGCGCACGTTCATCGCCGATCCGACCCGGTGTCGGCTCGCGCCCCCGAGCGTGCAGCGTCAGTCAATGCCATACCTCCACGCGAAGACAACTGGACCAACGCGCAAACCCAGCGCGCGGCTATCCGGCGACCTCGAAAAACCCGATGTTACCCGCAGGTAGAATCAACGCACAATCACTCTTTTTGTCGTTGCGCTCGGCATCACGACCGGGCAGTTCGCTGGATCAAAGGCCCTCCTCGCCCAGCGTGAGCAACGTCGCGTTGCCGCCCGAGGCGGTGGTGTCGATGCTGACGACGCGTTCGGTGGCGAACAGGTCGACGCCGTCGGCGAGCGCGATGAGCGGCACGCGGCGCCCGGCGCGCGCGGCGAGTTCGCGACGTACACGGCTGGCGACGCGGTCGTCGCCTTCGAGCACGACGACACCGAGGTCCGGCAGTTCCGCCGCCTGTCGCGCACCGTCGTCACCTTCGAGCGCCGCGAGCAATCCGGGCGGCAGACCGGCGCGCTCGAGCGCCGGAGCGATCGCGCCGGCCACCGCGGCGCCATCGGGACCACCCAACGCGACCGCGTTGCCCGCGGCCAGCGCGAGCACGGCCTGAGCGGCAAGCACCGCGGCTCCACCTTCGCCGCCAAGGCACAGCGCAATACCGCGACCGTGCAGGGTCAGGTGGTTGCTCTCTCCGGTTGGCCCGGGAAGGGCGTCGACCGCGCCGAAGAACGGCGTCGCCGCGTCCAGCGCGGCGCGTGCGGCAGCGCGTAACGGCGGATCGATGAGAGCCACCGCATCGTCGAGCACACGCTGGCGGTCCGACCTGCCGTCCCAGCCCACACAGGCCACCACGGCAGTCGCGCAGAATTTCTCCGGTGACGTTGTGGTGGCCGCCTTTGCGGCAGCGGCAGCACCGTTTCCCACCGGCACCGCGACGCGAGGCGCGCGCGCGCGCGTGAACCGATTCAGGTAGTGCGGCCCGCCCGCTTTCGGGCCGGTGCCCGACAGCCCCTCGCCGCCGAAGGGCTGCACCCCGACGACTGCGCCGATCTGGTTGCGGTTGACGTAGATGTTGCCGACACGGGCGCGCTCGCACAGTGCCTCGACGCGATCGTCGAGCCGCGAGTGGATGCCGAGGGTAAGACCGTAGCCGCTGGCGTTGATGCGATCGACGACCTGTTCGATCATGTTCGCTTCGAATTCGAGCACGTGCAGCACCGGGCCGAAGATCTCGCGCTCCATCTCCTCGAAGCGCTCGAGCCGGATCGCCGTCGGCGGCGCGAACAGACCGTGCGCGCCGACCTGCTTCATCGGGTGGCGGAACATCACGCGGTTGCTGGCGGCGAAACGCTCGCAATGACTGCGAATGATTCCCAGCGCCGCGCCATCGATCACCGGCCCGACATCGACCGATGGCTGCCACGGGTCACCGACCGCGAGTTCCATCGTCGCGCCCTCGAGCATCTCGACCAGCCTCGCGCGAATGTCCTTTTGTACGAACAATGCGCGCAATGCCGAGCAACGCTGACCGGCGCTCTGGAACGACGAGGCGACGATGTCGCGCACCGCCGCCTCGGGCAGCGCGGTGGAATCGACGATCATCGCGTTCAGCCCGCCGGTCTCGGCGATCAGCGGGCTGCGCGTGTTGCCGGTGGCGGCCATCGCGCGGTCGATCAGGATCGCGGTGTCGGTCGAGCCGGTGAAGCAAACTCCGGCGACGCGCGCGTCCGCGGTCAGCGCGGCGCCGACGGTGCCGCCCTCGCCCGGTACGAAGGCCAGAACCTCGGGCGGAACACCGGCTTCGATCATCAGTTCGAAAGCTCGCGCGCCGATCAGCGCGGCCTGCTCGGCCGGTTTGGCGACGACCGTGTTGCCGGCGACCAGCGCCGCGACGATCTGCCCGGTGTAGATGGCGAGCGGGAAATTCCACGGCGAGATGCACACGAACGGACCGCGCCCCAGGCGGGCGCGATCGGCAAGTTTCTCGCGCGCCTCGGCGGCGTAGTAGCGGCAGAAGTCCACCGCCTCGCGAATTTCCAGCACGCCGTCGAGCCGCGTCTTGCCGGCCTCGCGGGTGAGCAAGGCCATCAGCTCCGGCGCGTTGCGCTCGAACCCATCGCCGATGCGATCGAGGATGTCGGCGCGATTCGCCACCGACCGGTCGCGCCACGCGGGAAACGCGTCGACGGCGACCGTCAACGCGCGCCGCGCGGCGTCGCGATCGGCGTTGACGACGTCACCGACACGATCGCGACGGTCGGCGGGATTGAGTACTGCCGCGCGTTCGCCGGATAGGCGCTCGCCGCCGACGACCGGCGCCGCACTCCACGCGCGGCTGCGGTGCGCGGCCATGCCGGCCTCGATCTCCGCTGCGGTGACCGGGTTGTTGACGTTCCAGCCCCGCGAGTTGCGGCGCGCGTCGCCGTAGAGCTTCGGGGGCAACGGGATGTGCGGGTGCGGCAGCGACCCGTGCGCCTCTGTGGCCGCGACAGGGTCGCGCACCAGCGTCGCGACCGGCACGTCCTGGTCGAGCAACTGGTTGACGAAGGAACTGTTCGCGCCATTCTCCAGCAGGCGCCGCACCAGATAGGCGAGCAGGTCCTCGTGCACGCCCACCGGTGCGTAGATACGGCAGTGACGCTTGCTCTGATGGCGCACCAGTTCGAACAAACCCTCGCCCATTCCGTGCAGGCGCTGGAATTCGTAACCGTCGAAATCGCCCGACATCTCCAGCACCGCGGCGACGCTGGCGGCGTTGTGCGTGGCGAACTGCGGGTAGATGCGCCCGGTATGGTCGAGCAGAAAACGCGCGCCGGCTAGGTACGAGACATCGGTCGAATTCTTGCGCGTGAACACCGGGTAAGCGTCCAGCCCCAGCACCTGCGAGTTCTTCACCTCGCCGTCCCAGTACGCACCCTTCACCAGCCGCACCGAGAGCTTCCGGTCCAGCGTTTCGGCCAGCGTGTCGATCCACTCGAGCAGCGGCAGGCATTGCTTGGAGTAGGCCTGAACGACCATCCCGAAGCCGTCCCAGCCCGCAAGATCGCGATTGCGCAGCACCGCCTCGATCACATCCATCGAAAGGTCCAGCCGATCGGCCTCTTCGGCGTCGACGTTCAGGCCGATGTTCGCGTTGCGCGCCTGAACGACCAGCGCCGCCAGGCGCGGCACCAGTTCTTCCATTACCCGCTCGCGCTGTACGTACTCGTAACGCGGGTACAGCGCCGAGAGCTTGACCGAGATGCCGGGGTTGTCGTGCACGAAACGCGAATCGGCGTGCCCGGAAATGGCGGCGATGGCCCTGGCGTAGGCGCGCGCGTAGCGCCGTGCATCGGCATCGGTGCGCGCGGCCTCGCCGAGCATGTCGTAGGAGTAGCGATAGCCGTTTTCGCGCATGCCCTGCCCGCGCTCGATCGCCTCCTCGATCGTGCGCCCGAGCACGAACTGCTGGCCCATCACCCGCATCGCCTGCGCCACCGCGGTGCGCACCACCGGCTCGCCGATGCGCTGCACCATGCGGCGCAGCGTTGCGACCACACGGGTCTCGAGTTCGCGTTCCTCGCGGAACACGCGTCCGGTGAGCATCAGTGCCCAGGTGGAAGCGTTGATCAGCATCGACTCGGCGGCGCCGGAATGCCGCGACCAGTTCGCACCGCCGATCTTGTCGCGGATCAGCGCGTCGAGCGTCGGCGCGTCCGGCACGCGCAGGTAGGCTTCGGCCAGGCACATCAACGCGACGCCCTCGTCGGTGGACAAACCGTACTCGGCGAGAAAACTCTCGATCAGGTCGGACGAAGGATCGGCGCGCAGCTTCTCGACCAGCGCCGTGGCACGCGCCGCGATGCGTGCGCGCGAATCGGGACCGAGCCGGGTCTGCGCCAGGCGTTCGCGCACCGTGGCCGACTCGTCGGCGAAATAGGTTTCACGCACAGCCTGTCTTGCGGTCACCAGATCCATCGCAAGTCCCTTTCTGTTTTTCTCGGTGGTGGAGAAGGTCAAGCGCAAGATTACGCTGCCGATGCCGGCTGCGTAGTCTCGCGCCGCTTCGCCGCAACGCCGGGCAGAACCAGGTGTCGTCACCCGATGATCGATTGTTTTTGTCTATGCCTATGATTGAAATAATAACTTGGATTAATCCTAGCCAGATCCCTAGAATGGTCTGAGACATCGATAGCGAACGATCAAAGGAGATGCCAATGTCCAACGAAACCAAATGCCCGTTCCCTGGCGCGGCGCACGCGCACACCGCCGCTGCGGCCCCGTCCAACGCCGACTGGTGGCCGAACCAGCTGAACCTGAAAGTCCTCCATCAGCACTCGTCCAAGTCCGACCCGATGGGCGAGGCCTTCGATTACGCCGCCGAGTTCAAGACGCTCGACCTCGACGCCGTGGTCAAGGACCTGCACGCGCTGATGACCGACTCGCAGGACTGGTGGCCCGCCGACTACGGCCACTACGGGCCGTTCTTCATCCGCATGGCGTGGCACTCCGCGGGCACGTACCGGATCGCCGACGGTCGCGGTGGCGCGGGCGCCGGCGCGCAGCGATTCGCGCCGCTCAACAGTTGGCCCGACAACGTGAGCCTCGACAAGGCGCGACGCCTGCTGTGGCCGATCAAGCAGAAGTACGGGCGCAAGCTCTCCTGGGCCGACCTTCTGATCCTGACCGGCAACGTCGCGCTCGAGTCGATGGGCTTCAAGACGCTCGGCTTCGCCGGCGGCCGCGCGGACATCTGGGAGCCGCAGGAAGATACCTCCTGGGGTTCGGAGCGCAAGTGGCTCGGCGACGAGCGCTACAGCGGCGAGCGTGACCTCGCCAACCCGCTCGCCGCGGTGCAGATGGGCCTGATCTACGTGAACCCGGAAGGCCCGAATGGCAACCCCGATCCACTCGGGTCGGGACGCGACATTCGCGAGACCTTCGCGCGCATGGCGATGAACGACGAGGAGACCGTGGCGCTCACGGCCGGCGGGCACACCTTCGGCAAGGCCCATGGCGCCGCCGATCCGGGCAAGTATGTCGGCCCCGAACCCGAGGGTGCAGCGATCGAGGAGCAGGGTTTCGGCTGGAAGAACAGCTTCGGCAGCGGCAAGGGTGTAGCCACGATCTCCAGCGGCCTGGAAGGCGCCTGGACCCCCGATCCCGTCAAGTGGGACAACGGTTACTTCGAAACGCTGTTCGGCTACGAATGGGAGCTGACCAAGAGCCCGGCGGGCGCGCAGCAGTGGAAACCCAAGGGCGACACCGGCGCGGGCACCGTGCCCGACGCGCACGACCCGAACAAGCGTCAGGCCCCGATGATGTCCACCGCCGACATGGCGATGCGCGTGGACCCGGCCTACGAGAAGATCTCGCGCCGCTTCATGGCCAATCCGAAAGAGTTCGCCGACGCCTTCGCGCGGGCCTGGTTCAAGCTCACGCATCGCGACATGGGACCGCGCGCACGTTATCTCGGCAAGCTGGTGCCGAAGGCAGAACTGATCTGGCAGGACCCGACCCCGGCAGTCGACCACCCACTGGTGGGCGAAAAGGACGTCGCCGCCCTCAAGGCCAAGGTGCTCGCCTCGGGCCTGAGCACGGCTCAGCTCGTGAGCACGGCCTGGGCCTCGGCGTCGACCTTCCGCGGCGGCGATAAGCGCGGCGGCGCCAACGGCGCGCGCATCCGCCTCGCCCCGCAGAAAGACTGGGAGGCGAACCAGCCGGCACAACTCGCGAAGGTGCTCGCCGCACTCGAAGGCATCCGCAAGGAGTTCAACGGCGCGGCCACCGGCGGCAAGAAGATCTCGCTCGCCGACCTGATCGTGCTCGCTGGCAACGCGGCTGTGGAGGCCGCGGCGAAGAAGGCGGGCGAGAACGTGAAGGTTCCCTTCTCGCCCGGGCGTACCGACGCATCGAAAAAGCAGACCGACGTCGACTCGTTCGCGCCGCTCGAGCCAAAGGCCGATGGCTTTCGCAACTACCTGCGCAAGGGCCTCGAGCCCTATGCGGCCGAGTTGCTCGTCGACAAGGCGCAGTTGTTGACGCTCACCGCGCCGGAGATGACGGTGCTGATCGGCGGCCTGCGCGCGCTAGACGCGAACGCCGGCCAGGCCAAACACGGCGTGTTCACCAAGCGCCCCGGGACGCTCTCGAACGACTTCTTCGTCAACCTGCTCGACATGCGAACGAAGTGGCAGAAGTCGGCCACCGAAGGCGTGCTCGAGGGCCGTGACCGCGCGAGCGGCGAGCTCAAGTGGACCGGCACCGTCGCGGACCTCGTGTTCGGTTCGAACTCGCAGCTGCGCGCGCTGGCCGAGGTCTACGCGTCGAGCGACGCGCAGGGTGTCTTCGTGCGCGACTTCGTCGCGGCCTGGGCCAAGGTGATGAACCTGGATCGATTCGACCTGGCGTGATCTCGCAGGATGGGCGCCAGGAATCCGCGCACGGTACCGGAGGGAACCGTCAGGACGCGCCTTTCTTCTTGGCGCCCGTACTGCTCTTCTTCGCGTCTTGCCGGCCAAGCTCCTCCTTGGTCGGCTTGACCTTCTTCACCTTCTCCACCTTGACCTTTTCCTTCTTCACCCGTTCCTTCTTCACTTTTTCCTTCTTCACGACCGGCCCCGCCAGGGCCAGCTTCGCCGCCCGTTTTTCCTGCTTGGCGGCGAGATCGAGATCCTTCTTGCTCTTCTGGTGCTTCCGTCTTGCTTTCAGCATTGACGCGTGACTCATTCTGACCTCCGGTGGATGAGAAATTGAATCTCGACTTCAGGTTGATCCGAGTCCGCCCGAATATACGCGTTCGAATCGTGATTCACGCGGCGGTCGCGAGCAGCGACAACGCGTCCCGGGTCTGGTCGCCCGACGCAGGCCTCAGCAGCAGGCGAACGCAGAAGCATCGGCACCCGTAGCTTCCCGGAAGACCGGAATGCTCGCCAGCGTGCGGAAGTGCTTCAAGGGAGTTCGGATCAGCAAGTGGTTTTGCGGCGCGCCCTGGTCGGCCCGCAGGACTGGCCTTGACAGCAGTGGTCCGTCAGGTAGGCGAGCAGGCCATCCATCCGGTCGAGTGCGGGGCGATAGAAAAGGTTGCGGCCGTCGCGCGCGACCGTGACGAGGTCGGCGTGGACCAGTTCCTTCAGGTGAAAGGACAACGTCGACGCGGGGATGTCCAGCATCGCCGACAACGCGCCTGGCGTCGTTCCGTCTGGCGCGGCGCCGACCAATGCCCGGAATATCCGAAGGCGTGCGTCCTGTGCGAGTGCGGCCAAGGCCTGGACAGCATCTCTTTCGTTCATATTTCCAAGTATATGGAATTGAACGTTGATCGTCAACAAGATCCTGTCCCGGGATCTCGAACCATTCGGGAACAAGGCGACGCGCGTGATGAGGCCCCCGGACAGGGCATCCGGCGATCTTCAGGCGGACAGCCACTGCTCGATCGCGGCCCGTGCCGGCACGCTGCCAACGTGCACGACCTTGCCGTCGATCACGACGCCGGGCGTGGACATGACCCCGTAGCGCGCGACGTCGCGTATGTCGGTGACCTTCTGCAGAGTGACGGCCGCGCCCTTGGCCTTGGCCACTTCTTCGATCAGCTTGACGGTGGTGTCGCAGTTGCCGCAGCAGCTGCCCAGTACCTTGATGTCCATGCGATGCTCCTTCGGTTGAAATCAGTGTGGATGGCGCTCAGAGCGCCGCGTTGAAGACGTAGCCCACGATCAGGATGCCCGTGGCGACGACGGCCACGAAGGTTGCGATCAGCCGCAGCTTGAGCACCTTGCGCAGGATGATCATCTCGGGCAGCGAGAGCGCGATCACGCTCATCATGAATGCCAGAACCGTGCCCAGCGCCGCGCCCTTGGCCAGCAGCGCCTGCACGACTGGGATCACGCCTGCCGCGCTGCTGTACATCGGCACGCCGATCAACACCGCCATCGGCACCGACCACCAGGCGTCCTTGCCCATGATCGAGACCATGAAGTCCTGCGGCACCCAGCCGTGGATCGCGGCCCCGAGTGCGATGCCCACGAGGATGTAAGGCCAGACCTTGCCGACGATCTCGCGCACGCTGGCGAGGCCGGCGTCGATGCGCTCGGACAGTGTCATTGGCCGGTCGCCGGTTCCGGCCGCGACGCTGGGCATCTCGCGCACCCAGTCCTCGAGGTGACGCTCCATCTTCAGTCGACCCAGCACCCACCCCGCGACGATGGCGATCGTAAGACCCAGTCCCAGGTACAGCAGTGCAACGCGCCAGCCGAACATGCCGAACAACAGGGCCAGCGCGACTTCGTTGACCATCGGCGCCGCGATCAGGAACGAGAACGTCACGCCCAACGGCACGCCCGCCTGGACGAAGCCGACGAACAGCGGCACCGCCGAGCAGGAGCAGAACGGTGTCACGACGCCGAGGCTGGCCGACATCACGTTGGCGAACCCTTCTCTGCGCCCGGCCAGCAGGGCGCGCGTGCGCTCGGGAGTGAAATAGGAATTGACCATTCCCATCAGGAACACCACCACCGTGAGCAGCAACAGCAGTTTGGGCGCGTCGTAGATGAAGAACTGCAGCGCGCCGCCCAGGTGACTGGACCGGTCAACCGGCAACATCGCGACCAACGCTTCGGACGCGGGCGACAACGCCGTGAAAAGCGCTACCACGCCGAGCGCCGCGACGATCAGGAAGACGCGCGGATGCTCCCGGGACAGGCGCAGGCCCGGCCGAAGCAACGACAAAGTGAACTGGGTCATCGTGAAATCCTCTTGAGGCCGTGGTTCGTGTTCTCTGATGAGGAGACGAACGAACCCGCAAAAGGATTCATCCCGGCCCGGCCCGGCGTTCCTGCGCGTTCAGTCGCTCGCGCGTCGCGGCTCGTGGCAACACACCGCCCCGTCGGCGTCGAAGCCCACCTGGCAGTCGGCCATGAGCCGGTCGCGCAGGCGTTGCCGTGCGCGCAGCAGGCGGGACTTCGTCGCCGGCAGGCTCAGCCCGTGCATCTGCGCGTACTCGCGCTGGGTCTGGCCCCGCAGGTCGCACGCGCGCAGCACCGCGGCGTCCTCCGTCGCCAGCTTGCCGATCACGCTGGTCAGGCAGTCGGCCAGCGCGTCGACCGGCGCCAGTTCGGCCGCGCCGAGGTCGGCGATCACCGCGTCGTCCTCCAGCTGCTCGGTCGGATGCGAGGTCCGGCTCCTGTCGACCAGCGCGTTGCGAGCCACCTGGAACAGCCACGCGCGAGGATTGGTCAGGGTGCAAAAACCCTGCCCCTGCCGCATGGCCTTGAAGAAGACGTCCTGCAACACGTCGTCAGCCGCGTCGGCATCGGCCAGCCGGTGGCGCAGGTAGCCCCGCAACTCGCGTTCGTGGGCCTGCCAGGCGTGAGCGACGCAGGCGAAGTTTTCCGAGTTCCGAGGCTTCGGGAGCGTGGACGTATTCATGGTCGAATCTGCGCGCGACGCGTCGTCAGGCGACACAGTGTACTGCTGGTGTCGCGAACGCCCCCGGGGCAACCCCCGCAACAATCGGGGGCACGCCTCACGAGCGAGTGCGGCAAAGGCATCGACCGATTCCAGATCATCTCTCATCGGCACCGCGCAGCGCCGCAAGCTCGCGCTCGAGATCGTCGATCCGCTGCCTGAGGCGAAAGACGATCGCGAGGCTGTGTGAATCCTCCAGCGCGAGGTCCTCCCTCAACCGATAGGCCGCACGGGCCGTCACGACGCAGCGAACGCTGAACTGCCAGTCGGGCGCGTCCCCACTGGCCGGCTCCAGCGCCCCGCATTCGACCAACTCGCACACTTCGGCCTCGGAAAGGCCGGACAGACGCGTGAGCTGGGAAAACGACACCGCGCCATCCTCGTCAACGAACATCGCACGCACCGATTCGATGGTCATCGCTTCGCCTCCGCTTCGAAGTGCGCCCGCGGATCGAAGGCCGAGGCCTGCGCGAGCTGCTGGTAGATCTCGCGCTCGCGCTCGTCGACCTGCCCGGGCACGACGATCTGCACGACCGCGTAGAGATGGCCGGCGGCGCCGTCCTTTCGCGCAAGCCCGCGGCCCGCCAGCCGCAACTTCCGGCCGGCGCGCGTGCCGGCGGGCACGTTCAGCGACACCGTGCCCGCAGGGGTGGGCAACTCGACGCTGGTTCCGAGCACGGCCTCCCACGGCGCGATCGGCAGCTCGATGTAGAGGTCCCGCCCGTCGGCGCGAAACAGCCGGTGCGGCAGCACCCGGATATCGAGATACAGATCCCCCGCCGCGGCGCCGCGCGCGCCCTTGCTCCCCTTGCCCCGCACGTGCAGCACTTCACCGTCGGTGACGCCCTTCGGAATTCGCACCCTGACGGTTCGCGGGACTCGCCGCACGCCGCCGGCCTCGTCGAGTTCGATCTCCGTGAGATCGAGCGCGATCTCGGTGCCGTGAAATGCCTGCTCGAGCGTGATCCCGACCTGCGCTTCGTAGTCGCGCCCGGGCATCGCCGCGCCGGCGCCGCGCTCTCGCGCTCCGGCGCGCAATCCCGCGAACAGGTCGGCGAGGTCGATGTCGTCAAACGACGGTCGACCGCCGCCGAAGTCGCGCCGCCATTCGGGCGGCGGCCGGAACTCGTCGCCGCTCGCGTGGCGCCCGAGCTCGTCGTAGGCCTTGCGCTTCTCGGGATCCTTCAGCGTCTCGTGCGCCTGCGCCACTTCCTTGAACTTTTCCTCCGCCCCTGCCTCCTTCGACACGTCCGGGTGGTACTTGCGCGCGAGTTTGCGGTACGCCTTCTTGATCGTCTCCGCGTCGGCGTCGCGGGGGACGCCGAGGATCGCGTAATAGTCCTTGTATTTCATCGGCTCGTCGCTACCCTGGTCGCGGATCGGTTTGCTGCGCGTTCGAGTAGATACCGGGGCGTTGCGAGCGTCAACCCGGGCCGTCCGCGGCGCGGCTTGTACCATCAAGAAGCACCCACTCGTGAAAAGAGGCCCGCAATGCCGCTCACCAGACTCTTCCGATCGTTTATCGAGGCGATTCTTCCCGCCGCCGAGGCGCACTGCGACACCGCCGACGGGCCTGCCGTCATCGACGGACGCCGCGCCCTGGGGACGGGCAACATCAACCACGCCCTGAAGTGGATTCAATCGGACGGCGACACCGAGTTGACCGAAGTCTTCACGAAGGCGCTGGCCGTTCGCAAGCTCGGCCCGGACGCCGCCGAACTCGCCGACCGGCTGTTCCTGGAAACCCTGGTCCGCCTCCACCGCCTGGGCGAAGGTGTCGGGTTCACCGGCATCCAGCCCACCGGCACCGAAATCGACCCCATCGTCGCGGCGGCCGACCGGTCGCTGGAGGCTGGCGACGACCGCGAGGTGTATGCGCTGGTGCCCGCAGAGCGGCGCGAGGAGGTGCGGCGCCGGTTCAAAGTGGCTCTCGCCAAGAAGGGTTTCGACGTCGATGACGTTTCCGCAGCCCGCGACTTCGTGGCCGCCTACGTAAGCTACTTCAAGTACGCCGAGGGTGAGGACCACGAGCACGGCCACCACGCCCGCGAGGCCGACGCTCACGACCACCATGCCCACGCCCAACATGGGGATACACACCGCTGACGTGGCGCGCTGGACTCCCATCGTCCGCATCCGCGGACGCTCGATGCAGCCCACACTGGCCCCGGGCCAGGTGCTGCTGACGCTCCCGATTCGCCGGGGCGTCGCCGCGGGTGACGTCGTCGTGGTCACGGCGGCGCCCGGAACACGATACGTCAAGCGGGTCGCCGCCGGGCCCGGCGACGTCGTCGAGCTCGAAGCCGGACGCCTGTATGTCAACGATCGTCCGTGGGACGGACGACCCCGGGTCGGCGGGGCGCGCGTAAAGACCTGGCGCGTCCCGGAGGGCCACTACTTCGTCGTCGGCGACAACCTGCTGGAGTCGGACGACTCGCGCGTCTGGCCGGAGCCATTCGTGGCGGCGTCCAGGATCAGCGGGGTCGCGCTCAGGCGGTGGCGGCTTCCGCCCACAGGAGGCTTCGACGAGGGTTTTTTCTGACTCGTCCGTGTACCCTATCCGGCTTCGCGAATCCAACCCCGAGGATCCACATGAGCAGGCCCCGCCTGACGTACTTCGACTTCGCCGGCAGCCGCGGCGAGGAATGCCGCATCGCGCTGCACCTGGCCGGCATCGACTTCGAGGACGTGCGCATCAAGAGCGGCGATTGGCCTGCGATGAAGGCCGACATGCCCTTCGGCGCAATGCCCGTACTCGAGATTCGGGGCAAGGCGCCGCTCGCGCATTCCAACGCCATCCTCGTCTTCATCGGTCGTCAGCATCGGCTTCATCCAGCCGATGCATTCGAGGCCGCGCGCCACGAATCGCTGATGTGTGCGGTCGAGGAACTGCGCCACACGATCACGCCCACGCTGCGCATCACCGACCCCGAGTTGAAGCGCCAGGCACGCGAGGCGCTTGCGGCGAACGAACTCCCCACTTGGGGCAGCCAGGTCGAACGCCAGATCGGCGATGGTCCGTTCATCGGTGGCGCGACACTGCAGGTGGCCGATCTGAAGCTCTACATGGCGGTACGCTGGCTGACCACCGGAACGCTGGATCACGTGACGACCACAGTATTCGACCGTTGCCCGAAGCTGCTGCGCCTGTACGGTGCGGTGGGCGAGCACGCAGGCGTCAAGGCATGGTTGGCCAAGTCCGGGCGCTGACGCCGATCGGAACTTCCTGCAGCGTGGTCACGGCTTCGCTGGCGATCGCCGTGCCAGCCGGCAGCTCGACGTGGGGAACTACGGGCGATCTCAGTTTCGTTTCTCCATCGACGCGACGATCCGCTCGCAGCGGCTGCGGTCGCCCTCGTGCGTCACCCCGGGTGACGCAGCCCACTCGAGCAGCACCTCGTCGGCAGCGGCTCCACCGGATTCGGAGCGCTTGAAGCGCTCGCGCAACTGCCTCACCTGTACCGCGAGTCGCTGCGCCTGCAGTTCGTCGGGGCTGGGCAGATCCAGCATCAGCTCGAGCTCGAGCAGCGCGTCGCGTCGCGCGGCGGCACCGCCACCGATGCGCGTCAGGTAGTCCTTTCGCGCGCGGCCCGCTTCGCCCGTCAGCACGCTTTCGGCGGCGGCGCGGCGCGCCGCGAGCTTGCGTTCCCACGCTGCCGCGATCGGCGGCAGCTCGGCCCAGCGCCGACGCACCGACTCCACTGACTCCACCGACTCCACCGACTCCACCGACTCCACCGACTCCACCGACTCCACCGACTCCACCGACTCCACCGACTCCACCGACTCCACCGACTCCAGCTCTTGCGCCGACGCCGCACCGGTCTGCGTTCTCGCCGCGAGCACAAGCGCATCGAGCTCTTCGCACAGTTGCTCCCTGTCGAGGAGCGCGCGCCACACCGCCGCTTCCTTCGCGCGCCCGCGCTCGCGCAGCAGGCCCTGCACCCGCGAGTGCGCCGCCCTGTACCGCGCATCGATGGCCGGTGGCACCGGTCCGCTTTGGGCGAGCGCCGTCTTCCATCGCCCCTGCAATTCGCGCTGTGCGGCGCGTAGCTGCGCGTCATCGTCGTCGCCGCGCGCCAGACGCTCGAACTGCTCGCACACGGACTCGAACGCGCTGCGCTGCGCGTACCTGCGCGCGTCCGCCTCCTTGCGCGCCCCCTTGCGTGCGTCGAACACTGCATTGCAGGCGGCCCGAAACCGCTCCCACAGTGCCTGCTCGTCGCGACGCGGCAGCGGGTCTTCCCTGGACTGCGCCTGCCAGCGCGCCTGCAGCGCCTGCACCTGCGAGGGCGCGTCGCGTTCCAGTGCCCTGGCCAGCAGTTCCTGCGCCTGCGCGATCAGCGCTTCGCGCTCCGCGCTCGCGTGCTCGCGCGTTTGTGCCAGCGCCTCGCGTACCGGTGCCAGCGCGGCCTTCATGTGCACGTCGAATTTCTTCCACGCGGCGGGCTCGACGCTGCCCAGCGTCGGGCCCCGCCAGACGGTGTCGGTCTCGCGAAGCCAGCGCTCGATCGCCCGCCGGTCGCGCGGCTCGGCGAGCAGTGCCGGTGCGTGGGCAGCGGCGGCCGCGACGAACTCCTCGCGCAGCCGTCGCGCCTCCTTGTGTTTCGCGGCCTGTTCGGCGAAATGACGCGCCGCCGGCGCGTACGCCTTCTCGCAGGCGACGTCGAAGCGCTGCCAGAGCGGCTTCGGCACACCCGCGAACTGCTCGTCGAGCTTCTTCCATTGCGCGCGCAGCCGCTGCACCTCGCGCGCCGCCACCGCCGGGGCCTGCGGTTTCGCGAGCAGCGTCTCGGCTTGCTCGCACAACTGCACGCGCGCACTCTGCTGGCCGAAACTTTCCCAGCGCTCGAGCTCGCCGAGCTGCTGCAGGACTCGCGACATTCGCTGCTGACTAGGCTTGGGCAACATCCCGGCACCCGGCCTCAGCGCGCGCGTCTCGTCGATCGCACCACGCGCCCGCTGCAACTGCCCGGCGGCCAGCGCCTGCTCGGCCTCGTGCAGCAGGGCGTGAAGGCGGTGCCTGGCGTCGCTCTGCTGCTGCTGCGCGGCGCGCACGACGGCGAGCCGGCGCTGCTCGATCTGCAGCAAGGCGGCCTCGAAGCGTCGCGTAAGCGCCGGGGTGCGCGCCGCCAGCGCAATCGCCTGCCAGCGCGCAGGCAGTTGCGCATCGTCGATCGGCGTGCCGGTGGCGAGCCCTTCCGCCTCGGCCACCATCGCCTCCGCCAACGCGAGCGCGGGCGCCAATTCGTCCCATTGCGCGATCTGCTCCGCGGCCGCGTCGAGCCGGGCGAGCGCCGCGCCGTCTTCGGCTTGCGTCGCCTGCGCCCGCAGCGCGTGCAGTTCGGTGCGCAACCCCTCCAGGGCGCCGGCGGCCGGCGTCTCCCGAAGCGTGGCCAGCCACTCGCCGACCCGCTGCTCGAGTTGCGCCTGCGCGCGCTGCGATGCGTATTCGCGGTCGAAGCGCTCCCGCATCTGCCGCTCGACTTCGTCCCAACGCGCGCGGCGCTCGTCGTCATCGGCCAGTTCGAGCGCCTTCCATCGGCGATCGAGCTCGAGCGCCGCGGTCAGGATCGGCCCCGACTGCGCCACCAGGTCTTCGGCCTGCACAAGCAGCGAATCCGCCGCCGCCCCCTGCTCGGTGCGGTGGGCGAGCGCCTGCAGCCGACGCCTCGCGATCCGCGCCACGCCGCGGTCCTTGCCGCTGGCAGCCTCGGCGAGGCGGCGCAATGCCTCCGGCCCGTGGACCCGCTCGGCGGCAGCGAGGCGCACCGACGCGTGCGCGGCTTTCACCGCCAGTTCGGACAGCACTCCTTCGTCGCCGATCGCGTCGATCGCCGCGCTCCAGAGCTGGGGCTCCTGCGCGCGCAACGCGACCTCCGCACGGACGGCCTCGGGGCAGTCGGGAGCGACGAGGATCGATTGCGCGAACGCCGGATCCGTGACCTGCGCGAGCACCTTGCCCAGCGAGGCGAAGATCGCCGCGCGCACGGCCGGTTGCGCCTCGGCTTGCAAGGCCGCCGCGAGCGCGGCCGGATCCACGCATCGCGCGGCCGCGACCGCGCGCACCTCGGGCGCGGGATCGCGCTGGAGCAACTGCGCGAGCACGGCCGAATCGGGCGCAAGCGCGGCCACGCCGAGCACGCGCTGCGCGGCATCTTCCTGTTCGTGCAGAGGTGGAGCGAATATCTTTTCGAACATTGGCGGATTCGTCGAAGGAAACGGGGCGAAGTCGTTGGGTTCGCACGCGGCAGCGCCGATGGTACTTCCTTGCGCGCCGCGGCGGTGACCCGCCCTGAGAACTTCGAGCCGACCATTGCTGGGAAGTGGCTCTGACTGGGTGACGCCGCTGCCGGCCACGAACTGTCGTGGCGCGATCTCATGACCATCGAGAAGTTACTCCAACGCGATCACGATCGCCGAAGCCTCGCCGTCGAGCGGTCTCGCGCCGACGGGGTCTGAAAGGTGCACCGCTGGCGCGGGTGGTGCGTATCGAATCGCTTTCATCTGCACTTCGATGTCTTCGAAATGCGTTTCGCCGTGCTCGTCGGAGAACAAACGGACGTACCTTGTCGGACTGATCATGGCGGCTCTCCCTGAGGGCCCGTCGTCATCAGTTACATCCAAACCGTGTTCGAGCCGCCGCGCTCAGGCGGCTGCGACGACGGTGATTTCGATCAGCAGATTGTCCATTGCCAGTGCACTCTGCACGGTGGTGCGCGCCGGAACGGGGCCACCGTTGAGCCACTTCTCCCAGATCACGTTCATCGCGTCGAAGTCGGATATGGACTTGAGGTAAATCGTTGCGCTCAACAGGCGCGCACGGCTGCTGCCGGCTTCCGCCAGGAGGGCGTCGATGCGCTTGAGCACCTCCAGCGTCTGGCCCTGGAAGTCGGCGATGTCGGTCCCGCCCGAAGTCTGGCCGGCCAGATAGACGACCCCGGCGTGGCGCACGAACTTGCTCATGCGGGCATTCGACTGGTGGCGTTCGATTTCAGAAGTCATCGATCAGTTCCTTTGTATTGGATGGTGCGCGTGCGGCGGTGCGGCGCCACGTTGGCGTTGCTGCGCAACGCAACGATACCGTAGCTTAGAACGACCAGGATCCAGCGCACGCTTCGCGCGCTCAAAGTCCTGACGCAGAAGTACCACCTGAACCGGAATCGGATGCCCCGGACGCGTGCTTCGGTTAGGATCTTTGCGGCCCTGCAACAGAATTTTGCGAAACGCGCGGCGCGCGTTCGATCGAAGCTGGCGTAGAACGCGTCGCGTGCCCCTGCGAAGTTCGCCTTCGACGATCCCGGAATGGAGTAGCCAAATGATCCGCGCCCTTGCTCTGACCTTCACACTTGCCATGTCGACGCTGCTTTGTACCGACGCGTTGGCGCAAGCTGCGCCGGCCGACGACGTGGTCGGCCTCGAGATCGGCATGAGCTTCGACGAATCGAGCGCCCTCGCCAAGAAGATGGACGATGTCGAATACACCGAGACCGTCGCGCAGTGGATTCGCCAGAACCACGGTCTGCCGACACGGCAATTGCTGCGCGCATCGGACGGCAAGGCCTGCGATGGCAAGCCCAAGCCGCAAAGAGGTTGGCAGCCCTTTCCGATTTGCAGCACAGATGGCGACCGCTTTCAGGCGCGCCAGGACATCGGCAACGAGATCATCGTGGCGTTCGCCGGCATGCCCGGGCACGAGCAGGCGATCAGTATCTGGCGCCATACGCTGTTCAAGTCCGGCGAACAGCCCACCGTCTCGGCCGTCGAACAGACCCTGATGGAGAAGTACGGCAAGCCCAACATTCGTCAGACCGAGTCGGGCTACTACAGCATGACCCACCGCAACGGTGCCACCGCCCTGGACTGGGTCCATGCGCCGAGCGGGAAACTTTTTACCGATCGCACCGCCAAGAGCCGGTGTGTCAACGGCCCGAAGCCCTGGTTTCGCACCAAACATTCATGGAACTCGGGCTGCGGACTGACGATTCGTGCCGAGATCCTTCCGGTGCCGGGCCAGGGTTTGCTGGCCAAGGAGCTCAACGTCACGGTCGTGCGCCAGGACCAGCTGATGAAGGCGCTGAAGAAGTTCGACGCCGCGCTGAAAACCGCCGTCGAGGGCGCCAGAAAGCAAGTCCGCAAGCCCAAGCTGTAGTTGCCGTCGACGCGCGGGTTGCACGCCGCGCGAGCGCCGGGCGATGCAACGCTGGATATATTCGCCAGAGAAACCAGTCCGGAGTCCAAACCCCGGCAGCCTGCATTTCGGCCGCCAGCATGAGATTCGTCGAAGAAAACCGCGATCAAATCTATGGCTTGGGTTGTCGCTCTCTCCAAACAAGCGGGCTTTGGTTGGGTTCTCCAAGCAATGGCGGGAACAAGCAACAAAAAAGCCGCCCCATCGGGCGGATTCGTTCTTATTCGGATGCAGCGCTGGCGGAGACGAAGGGATTCGAACCCTTGATCCAGGTTTTGCCCAGATGCTCCCTTAGCAGGGGAGTGCCTTCGACCACTCGGCCACGTCTCCGGGCTTCGATCACTTTCGCTCTCGATGCCGGCTCGGGTCGCATTGTACCGAATACCGGGCGCAACCCTCGTCTGCCCACCCTACCACGCGTCTGAAACCCACTGCCGCGCCACGCAAGGGACTACTTCGTGCAGTCCTCGCAGCGCAGATGTCCGGCGCGGCCGTACGCGAGGATCCCGCGGTCGGCCGTGATCATGATCGATCCCGTTGCGCGTGCTGTCGCGATCAAGATCCGATCGGCGGGATCGCCCGCGAAGGTACCGGGTAGCGTGGACGATTCGAGCGCGATCGCGGGCGTAAGTGCCGACACTGCCACTCCCTGGGCCGTGATCGCGTTCTCGACCCACTGTACGCACGGGATCGAAAGGCTGATCCGCCCCTTGCTGACCAGCATTCCCATTTCCCACGCCGAGATCGGAGAAACACGCAATCCGCCACGTCGTGCCGCCATCGTGAGTTGGCGCCTGGTGCGCGCACCGATGCGGCGTTCGTCTCCCTGCACCAACCATACCCAGACATGGGTGTCCAGCAGGAAGTCAGTCGCGCTCGGCATTCCAGGATTCGCCGATCGGGCTGACGAGATCGCCCTGGCGCAATACGGTGCCCGACATGCACCCGAACACTTCGACCTCCGGTGCAGGCCGCGCCGGCACCAGGCGAGCGACCGCCTTTCCGTGCTTGGTGATCACGATTTCCTCTCGCGTCTGCGCGACCCTCTCCATCAGGCCGAGGCAGTGCGTCTTGAACTCGGTGGCGCTGATCTTCATAATCTGACCATTTAATTATGGTCATTCTACCGCAGCACGGCCGCTCGGACAATACGACCTTGGGTCGAGTCGCGATGTTGGTGGATGCTGAAAGCTTTGTACCATGCGACGAAAGCTCAACACTCCGGTTCGCCCGATGCCCGTCCAGGACCAAACGCCCGCCATGACCTCGAACGCCGCCGCATCCATCTACCACCGCCTCGGCGTACCCACCGTCATCAACGCCCACACCACCGCCACGCGCCTGTCGGGCGGGATCATGCGCCCCGAAGTAGCCGAAGCGATGCGCGAGGCTACGCAGTGGACCGTGGACATGGCCACGCTGGAGTCTCGCGCGTCCGAGCTGATCGCCGGATACACGGGCGCGGAGGCCGGCTACGTCACCGCGGGGGCGGCCGCCGGGCTGTTGCTCGGAACAGCGGCATGCGTGACGGGGCTCGATCCCTCGCGCATGAATCGGCTGCCCGACACGCGCGGGATGAAGAACGAGGTGATCGTCGCGCGCAGCCAGCGCAACTTCTACGACCACGCCGTGCGCTCGGTGGGGGTCACGCTCGTCGAGGTCGGCATCTCGGACCGGCATTCAGGCGCGGGCGTGCGCGACACCGAAGCATGGGAGATCGGCGCGGCGATCAACGAGAACACGGCGGCGGTGCTCTACGTGGCACACCCCGACGCGCGCCCTGCCCTTGCCGACGTGGTCGCGGCGGCGCACGCCAAGGGCGCGCCGGTGCTGGTCGACGCCGCGGCGCAACTACCGCCCGCGGCGAACCTGCGCCGCTTCATCGAGCAGGGCGCGGACCTCGTGTGCTTCTCGGGCGGCAAGGGCATCGGCGGCCCGCAGGCCTCGGGCATCCTGTGCGGCCGACGCGACCTGGTGATGGCGGCGGCGCTGCAGCACCTGGACCAGGACATCTACTGGGAGCAGTGGAATCCGCCGCCGGGGCTGTTCGACAAGTCGCGCCTGCCGGGCCTGCCGCAACACGGCATCGGCCGGCCCGCGAAGGTGGGCAAGGAGGCGATCGTCGGCCTGCTGGTGGCGCTGGAGCACTTCACGGCCGAGAGCGACGAATCGCGCATCGATCGCTGGGGCGCGCAGATGCAGGCGCTGAGCGACGCACTCGTTGGCGTCGCGCATGCCAGCGTGCAGGTGGTGCGCGAGCGGCGCGGCGCGACCGTCCCGCTGGTTCACCTCGCGCTGGACGAGGCCGCTGCCGGAATGAGCGCGCTCGACCTCGTGCGTCGCCTGCAGGACGGCGAACCGTCGGTGCACGCCAATCCGTCGCGCACGCACGAGCGGCTGGTGCTGTTCAGCCCGGTCGCGCTCAGGCCGGGCGACGAACGGGTGATCGCGCAGCGCGTGCGCGCGGAACTGGGCTAGCTGCGAACTGAAAGGCTGGGTTAGCGGCGCAGTGAAGGGCTGGGCTAGCTGCGAACTGAAGGGTTCCGATCACGACGCGCAGTTGCGCGCGAACGTGCCAACGCACTCCCCGGCGGCTCTGGCCGCCCGATCCGGCTCACGCGCTCTGCACGACCTCCAGCCCGAAGGCCTTGTGCAGCGCGCGCACCGCGAGCTCGAGGTACTTGTCGTCGATCACCACCGAGATCTTGATCTCGCTGGTCGAGATCATCTGGATGTTGATCCCCTCTTCCGAGAGCGTCTTGAACATCAGGCTCGCGATGCCGACGTGCGACTTCATCCCGATCCCGACGACCGAGACCTTCGCGATCTTCGGGTCGCCGGTGATCGCGCCGGCCTTGACCTGATCCTTCACCTTGGCGTTGAGCACCGCGATCGCCTTGTCGTACTCGTTGCGATGCGTCGTGAACGAGAAGTCGGTCATCCCGGAGGTGCCGGCATTCTGGATGATCATGTCGACGTCGACGTTGGCTTCGGCCACCGGACCGAGGATCTGGTAGGCGATGCCGGGTCGGTCGGGGACGTTGCTGATCGTGATTTTGGCCTCGTCGCGATTGAACGCGATTCCGGAGATGACGGCCTGTTCCATTTGCTCTTCCTCGAACGTGATCAGGGTTCCCGAGGCCGCTTCCTCGGCCACCGGGATGTCGGGCGGCGTGAGGCTCGAGAGCACCCGCGTCTTGACCTTGTACTTGCCGGCGAACTCCACCGAGCGGATCTGCAGCACTTTCGAACCAAGGCTCGCCATCTCGAGCATTTCCTCGAAGGTGACTTTCGCCAGCCGGCGCGCCTCGGGGACGATCCGCGGGTCGGTGGTGTAGACGCCGTCGACGTCTGTGTAGATCAGGCACTCCTCGGCCGACAGCGCTGCGGCGACCGCAACGGCCGAGGTGTCCGAGCCGCCCCGGCCCAATGTCGTGATGTTGCCTGCCGGGTCGACGCCCTGGAAGCCGGTCACGATCACCACCCTGCCCGCTGCCAGGTCGGCGCGCACCTTGGCGTCGTCGATCGAGACGATCCGCGCCTTCGTGTAGGCCTCGTCGGTGCGCACTGCCACCTGCCATCCGGCGTAGCTGACCGCGTCGACGCCGATCGCCTTGAGCGCCATCGCGAGCAGCCCGACCGACACCTGCTCGCCAGTGGCCGCGATCATGTCGAGTTCGCGCGGATCGGGCTGCGGCTGGATCTCGCGCGCGAGCGCGATCAGGCGGTTGGTCTCGCCCGACATCGCCGAGGGAACGACCACCATCTGGTAGCCGGCGGCGTGCCACTTGGCGACGCGCTGCGCGACGTTCCTGATGCGCTCGGTCGAGCCCATCGACGTGCCGCCGTACTTGTGAACGATCAGGGACATATGAAGAAACGCGCGGAAACGCGCGCGTGGCAAAGCCGGTGATTATACGGCAGCGCTCAAGCCACGATGCTCACGCCAGACCCGTATCGGGTCTTCTCCGGCAAGCAGTCGGTCGACCACGCTCGCCGGGATCGTTTCGTCGCCCCCCGCCCCGTATTGCCTGGCCGCGCGCGCCAAGGCCGCCGCATCGCGAATATCGTCGACGAGGTCGAGCAACTCGCGGTATTCGTCGATCGGAATCACGGCAAAGGCCGGTTTACCGTCTGCTTCGAGAATCTTCACCGTCACTTGTAAACCTCCGCCCGATGCGCGACGCGAATCACGTGAATCACGGCCCGATCTTCGCCCTACAGTCACCGGGTATCGGACCGATGCGCGCCCGGCATCGGCTTCCATTGCAGGCGCACGCCCTGCGAACCCGCGAAACGCCCCCCGCTGCAATCCATGCCGATACCACCTGCATATAGCAACCCCTCCCCTGCGTACACGAGCGGGAGCGAAGCGCGCAACCATGCAGGCACGCCGCGCTCCTGGTAGAGGTTCTTCAGCGTGCGGCTGGGCGCGCCGGCGCTCGGGCGCAGGCGCGCGCTCGATGCGCCGCCTGCCGTGATGCGCAAGCTCTGGGCACGCAGCCAGTCGGCGCCGACGCAGGGTTCGGCGCCTCCCGCCACCGGATCGATCGCGATCGTTCCGCATCTGCCCGGCAGCGCGATCTCGCGTTCGCCGCGCCAGCGCTGCTCGAGCGGCTCGAGCAGCGATTCCGGCGCCCCGGCGTGGCGGCGCGCGACGATCTCATCGCGATACCTGGTCAGCGCGACACCCTCGTGTTCGACCCAACCATAGGCGCCGCGCGCGCCGAGCAGCTGCCGGTCGATCTCCGCCAGACGCCTGCGGGTGGGCATGCGCAGACCGAGTTGCGCGATCCACTCGCGCAACGCCGCGCGGCGCCGCCGTTCATCCAGCTCCGCCAGCGAACTGCGGTCGAAGCTCTCGACTGCGCGCGCACGGCGGTCGAAGCTCTCGACTGCGCGCGCACGATCCGGCCCGCCCACGCGGCGCGCGTTTTCAAGATCGTTTGCCGCCAGCGCGGCGTGCGCATCGCGCGCGGCACGCAGTGCCGGCAGCGTCGCGAGCAATTGCGCTCGAAACCCGGGCAGCGTCGCGTCGATCGCCGGAAGCAAGCGGTGGCGCACTGCGTTGCGCGTGCGGCCGAGATCGCGGTTGGTCGGATCTTCCACCCAGCACAGGTGATGCTCGCGCGCGTATCGCAGCAACTGTGCGCGCGGCAAACCCAGCAACGGGCGCAACACGCGCGCGCCGGCGAGCGTCGCTTCGGTGGCGATGCCGGTGAGGCCGTCGATTCCGGTCCCGCGCGCGACGCGCATCAGCATCGTCTCGACCTGATCGTCGGCATGGTGCGCGGTGAGGATCGCGAAGGCGCCGACACGGCGGCACAGGTCCGCGAGGGCGCGATACCTCTGCGCGCGCGCCCACGCCTCGACGTTGGACCCTCGCGGCGGCGGCGACTCCAGCCGCACGCACTCCAGGGCAACGCCCAGCGCACGTGCCTGCGTCGCGCAGTGCGCGGGCCACGCGTCGGCAGCCTCCTGCAACCCGTGATGGACGTGCGCGGCAACGACACGACCGGCGCCCGCGACCGCGACGGCAGCGTGAAACAGCACGGTGGAGTCGAGCCCGCCGCTGAATGCGACGAGCCAGCGCGGGCCGGATGCGGCTAGACCAACTGCGGCGTATGCGGTGGGCGCAGCAGCAGACGTCGCAGCGAGCGATGCTTCGAGCGACGCACCCGACGCCCCGGACAGTGATGCGTCGAACGACGCGCGCAGCGCCCCGGCCAGCGCCCGCTCGACGCTACTCGCCGATCTCCTTGAACTTTCCATACGCCATGATGCGCTCCTGGCGCTGCTTGATCAGTTCGCTCGGCTTGACGTCGGTGAACTGGCGCAGCGCGTCGCCGAGCGCGCGCTTTAGAAGCGTCGCCATCTGCGCCGGGTCGCGATGCGCGCCGCCCAGCGGCTCACTGACGATCCGGTCGATCAGGCCGAGCGCCTTGAGCCGGTGCGCGGTGATGCCGAGGATCGCGGCTGCGTCCGACGCGCGCTCCGAACTCTTCCACAGGATCGCCGCGCAGCCTTCGGGCGAGATGACCGAGAGGATCGCGTACTGGAGCATCAGCACGACGTCGCCCACCGCGACCGCCAGCGCGCCGCCGGAGCCGCCCTCGCCGATGATCGTCGTGATGATCGGAACCTTCAGGCCCGCCATCTCGAACAGGTTGCGGCCGATCGCTTCCGATTGTCCGCGCTCCTCGGCGCCGATGCCGGGAAACGCGCCGGGCGTGTCGACGAAGGTGAACACCGGCAGCCCGAACTTCTCGGCCGTCTTCATCAGGCGCAACGCCTTGCGATAGCCCTCGGGCTTGGGCATGCCGAAGTTGCGGTAGCCGCGTTCGCGCGTGTCGCGTCCCTTCTGGTGCCCGATCACCATCACCGCCTGGCCATTGAAGCGCGCCGGCCCGCCGACGATCGCCGCGTCGTCGGCGAAATGCCGGTCGCCGTGCAACTCGTGAAAGTCGGTGAACATCGCCTCGATGTAGTCGAGCGTGTACGGGCGTTGCGCGTGGCGCGCGACCTGCGCGACCTGCCACGGGTTGAGTTTGGAGTAGGTGTCCTTGATCAGCGACTGGCTCTTCTTGCGAAGCCGCTCGATCTCGTCGGCGATGTCCACGGCCGATTCGCCCTGCACGAAGCGAAGCGAATCGATCTTCTCCTCCAGTTCGGCGATCGGCTGCTCGAATTCCAGGAACGTAGTCTTCATCGTGTCGTGTGCCCTCAGTACTCCACCGGCACCGGGTCCAGACTGCGCCACAGGTACCAGGTGGCGACGGTTCGCCACGGACGCCAGCGCTCGCCGATCGCCTGCGTGGTCAGCCGCAACTGGCGGCCGGCGGTACCGGTGAGCGGCTGCTGCGGGTCGTCGCCCCCGCCGTAGTGCCGCGCCACCGCGCGCAGCACGCCGAGGTCGTCGAGCGGCAGCACGTCGGGGCGTTGCAGATTGAAGATCAGAAACATCTCGGCTGTCCAGCGCCCGACGCCGCGCACCTGGACCAGTTGACCGACGATCTCCTCGTCGTCGAGCCGGCCCCACTGTGTCGGATCGACCAAACCGTCGCGAAACCGGCGCGCGAGATCGCGCACGTACTCCACCTTGCGATCGGACAGCCCGCAGCCGCGCAACGTCGGCGCGCGCATCCGCGCGAGACGCTCGGGCGTCACCGCGCGCGCGCGCGCCTCGAGCCGCGACCATACCGACTGCGCGGCCTTCACCGAAATCTGCTGACCAACGATCGAACGTGCGAGCGTCACGAACGGGTCGCCGCGCGAGACGAGGTGCGCATCGCCACAGCGTGCGATGATCGCGCCGATCACCGGGTCGGCCTGCCCCAGTTCTCCGCGCGCGCGGTCCCAGTACGTGGGCTTGACCATTGCGCTCACTGCCTCGCGATCGGAAGGTTGAACAGAAGGTTCTGCGGCTTGAGTCGCAACAGTTGCTCGTCGTCGCAGGCGATCGCCATGTACACCGGTTTGCCCGCGACCCCCGGATCCTGCTCCTCGATCCGATCGAAGTCGAGCCGCATCAGCAACACGATGCTCTTGTGTTCGTCGGGCGTGAGTTCATCTCCGGCGTAGAGCTTGTCGAGCAGCACGGTGGCCTGGGAATCGAGACCGACGTGCCAGCTCCAGCGCGCGTCGTCGATCGACGCGAGCGTTCGCACCCGCACGCGCACCCCGATCAGGTGCCCGACCCAGAGCCCGATCAGCTGCGCCAAGCGCGACGCCGCTTCGCGCCCGTGGGTGATCTCGATCGCGTGGTCGTGCTTCTCGTCGCGACCGAAGTACTGCTCGGCGTTGCCGGCGTCGAGCACTTCGATCTCGACGCCCCCGGGCGCAACTCCGCCGCGCGCGAGCAGGCGACCGAGGTCGGAACCAACCGACTGGTCGATCCGCTGTTCGACCGTTTCACCGTCGGCGAGAATGACGCGCCCGCCCTCGAGCGAGACGCGCTGCTCGCGAAACCACAACTCGGCCACGCGCAGCAGCAACCCGTCCTCGCAATCGACCAGCAGGTGGTGAACGATGATCTGCGCGAGCTGGTCCACCAGCAGCGGTGGCACGTCGATCCGCCCGGTGCCGGCCGCGTCGGCAAAGAGCGTGTAGTAGGCCGCCTGCAAACTCGGAGCCGCCAGCAGGCGGTCGCGAAACCTCAGGAACAGCCGCCAGTTCTCGGCGGCGTCCGGGTCGGCGAGCCGCGCGAGTTCCTGTTCGTCGACCGGCCCGCGCGGCGCGCTCACGAGCCGCGCGTGCAGCGCGCATTCGTTCGCGCACGACTCCTCGACCGGGGCGAGTTCGGCGCGATTCAGATAGGCACGCAGGAACTCGTCGGTCACCGTCAGGCCGCCGTGCGCGTCGACGTCGAGCAGCGAGAGCCCCGAGTGGATCCAGAAAGGTCGCATCGCCCGGACGAGGCCTCGCCTCAGGCCCTGCGCCAGACCGTGCCGCCCGGGGTGTCTTCCAGGACGACGCCGCCGGAGAGCAGTTCGGCGCGAATCGCATCGGCGCGCGGATAGTCCTTCGCGCGCTTGGCGCGCACGCGCTCGTCGATCAGTTCCTGCACGCGCGAGTCGTCGATCGCGCCGCTCTGTGCGTCGCTGCCGAGCAGGCCCGAGCGGCGCACCGGTTCGGCGTCGCGCCCGAGCAGCCCCAGCACGCCGCCCATCGCCCGCAACTCGCGCGCCAGTCCGGCACCGCCCCCGCGATTGATCTCGGTCGCCATCTCGAACAGCACCGACAGCGCGACCGGCGTGTTGAAGTCGTCGTCCATCGCCGCGCGAAATCGGGCCGCCCAGGGACCGGTCCAGTCGATCTCCGCGCCCTGCTGCGCCGCCGGGTGATCGCCCAACGCGTTGTACAGCCTGAGCAGCGCAATGCGCGCATCTTCCAGATGAGCGTCGGAGTAGTTGAGCGGGCTGCGATAGTGCGCGCGCAGCATGAACATGCGCACCACCTCGGGGTCGAATTTTCGCAACACCTCGCGGATGGTGAAGAAATTGCCGAGCGACTTCGACATCTTCTCGTCGTCGACGCGCACGAATCCGTTGTGCATCCACACCCGCGCGAAGGTGCATCCGAGCGCCCCCTCGCTTTGTGCGATCTCGTTCTCGTGGTGGGGAAACTGCAGATCGGCCCCGCCGCCGTGGATGTCGAGCGTCTCGCCGAGCAGCGAGGTGGACATCGCCGAGCACTCGATGTGCCAGCCCGGGCGGCCCGCGCCGTAGCGCGAGTCCCATTTCACCTCGTCGGGCTCGTCCGCCTTGGCGGACTTCCACAGCACGAAGTCGAGCGGATCCTGCTTCGCGTCGGCGACGGCGACGCGTTCACCGGCGCGCAGGTCGTCGAGCGACTTGCCGGAGAGCTTTCCGTAGCCCGGAAACGCGCGCACCGCGAAGTTCACGTCGCCGTCGCTCGCACGATAGGCGAGACCGTTGGCCTCGAGCTTTCCGATCATCCCGAGCATCTGGGGCACGAAGTCGGTCGCGCGCGGCTCGTGGTCGGGGCGCTCGACGCCAAGCGCGTCGGCATCCTCGTGCATCAGTGCGATGAAACGCGTGGTGAGTTCGCGCACCGTCTCGCCGTTGTCGACCGCGCGGCGAATGATCTTGTCGTCGATGTCGGTGATGTTGCGCACGTAGTTGACGCGCAGCCCGCTCGCGCGCAGCCAGCGGCTCACCACGTCGAACACGACCAGCACGCGGGCGTGGCCGACGTGGCAATAGTCGTACACGGTCATTCCGCAGACGTACATGCGCACGCGACCCGGTTCGATCGGTACGAAGTCTTCCTTGCGTCGGGAGAGCGAGTTGTAGATCCGCAGCATCTCGTGAGTGCGGTGAACCCGCTGGAATCGATTGCTAGAATGGCAGGATGGGTACGAGTATAACATTGCGTTGCAGGCGATTCGCCGCATTTGCGCCGCGCTTCGCGCCCTGCGGGCCGCTTGGAGCCGCGCCGTGCGCGGTGCTGGTCGTGCTCGCCCTTGCCGTGGCGCACGCTCCCGGCGCGCTGGCCCAGGGACCGGCGGCGCAGACCTCCCCGGCCGAGACGCGATCGCGCAACGACCCGATGCTGCGCCTGCCTCGCGGGGCCGACGCCTCGATCCTCGGCGGGCCCGGACGCGTCGTTCCGGTCGTTCCGGTGTCGTCGAACCTTCCGCTGCAGTCCGACCCGCGCGCGGTGAGCACGGCGCTCGAACAGGCGAACCGGCTCGTGGGCGAGGGCAAGCACGACGACGCGCTCAAGACACTGGACACCGCGCTCGCGGCGCAGCCACGCGACCCGCAGCTTCGCTTCCTCTACGGCGTCATCCTGGCCGATCGCAACCGCACCGCCGACGCCACCGGCGTGTTCGAGCAGCTTGCCGCCGACTTCCCGGAGTTGCCCGAGCCGCACAACAACCTCGCGGTCATGCACGCCGCCGCCGGCGATCTGGACAAGGCTCGCGCCGCGCTCGAGAACGCGGTGCGCGCGCTTCCCGGCTACGCGCTCGCGCACGAGAACCTGGGCGACCTGTACCTGCGACTCGCGGCGCGCTCTTACCAGCGAGCATCCGACCTGGATGCGCAAGCCGCGTCGCCCAGCCAGAAGCTGGCGATGGCGCGCGATCTGATCGCCCGACTGACACCGGGCACGGCGGCGGCAAAGCGCCCGTCACCACGCCCCGATTGATTTTTCCACGGAGACCACGATGCTCAAGAAACTTCCGCTGATCAGCGCGATGCTGATCGCACTTTCGGCCGTCGAAGAAAGCGCCGCCGCGAACAACCCCCAGGTGTCGCTGAAGACCTCGATGGGCGAGATCGTGATCGAGCTCTACCCGGACAAGGCGCCCAAGTCGGTCGAGAACTTTCTGAAGTACGTGGGCGACGACCACTACAAGGGCACGATCTTTCATCGCGTGATCGGCAACTTCATGATCCAGGGCGGCGGGTTCTCGGCGGACTTCTACAAGTCCGGGACCCCCGAGTTCGGGCAGAAGCCGGTGCGCGCGCCGATTCCGCTCGAATCGAAGAACGGGCTGCGCAACGACACCGGGTCGGTGGCGATGGCGCGGACGTCGAACCCCAACTCGGCGACCGCGCAGTTCTTCATCAACACGGTGGACAACGCGGGGCTGAACCATCCGCAACCCGACGGCCACGGCTACGCAGTGTTCGGCAAGGTGGTCAAGGGCATGGAAGTGGTCAACGCGATCCGTGCGGTGGCGACGACCACGGTCGGGCCGTTCCAGAACGTCCCGGTCGAACCGGTGCGGATCGAATCGGCCAGCGTCGTAGGCGCGCGCTGAGCGCGCGCAGCGCGGCGGCGTCGACTGCGGCGCGCGCGAAACCGCGGTGAGATCGCAGTGAAGCCGCACGCCGCCGCACTGCCGGAGTTGAACGGCGAGGACCGCGCGCTGTTCGCCTCCGACGTGCACCTCGACGAACGCGACGCCGCCACCGAGCGGATGTTCCTCGACGCGCTGGCGCGCGAGGGCGAAGCCGCTTCTCACGTGTTCCTGCTCGGCGACCTGTTCGAGGCCTGGATCGGCGACGACGATCCGGGCGCGCTCGGGCAACGGGTGGCGCAGCGCCTGGCCGCACTCGCGCGTGCCGGAACGCGGCTGTACCTGATGCGCGGCAACCGCGACTTCCTGCTCGACGCGCCGCTACCTGTGCAGCGAGATGTGGATCTGCCGCGAAGCACCGCGGCCACCGGCAACGCCGGGGCGCCCGGCCGTGCCAGCAGGACGGCGCGCGCATTCAGCGCGCGTTGCGGCGCGACGATGCTCGCCGACCCGTGTTCGATCGTGCTGTTCGGCACGCCGACGCTGCTCGCGCACGGCGACGCGCTGTGCACCGACGACGCCGCGTACCAGGCGTTTCGCGCGCAGGTGCGCAGCCCGCACTGGCAACGCGAATTCCTGTCGCACCCGCTGTCGCAGCGCGTTGCGACGGCGCGTGCGCTGCGCGAACGCAGCGAATCCGAGAAAGCAGGCAAGGCCGAATACCTGATGGACGTGAACCCCGACGCCGTCGAGAACACGATGCGCGCCGCCGCGGCGAGGCTGCTGATCCACGGCCACACCCATCGCCCGGCTCGCCACCTGCTGGCGATCGACGGCGAGCAGGCGCAGCGCTGGGTGCTGCCCGACTGGGATGCCGGCGCGCGACGCGGTGGAATGCTGCTCGCGACCAACGCCGGGCTCAGGCAGTTGGGCGCCTGGGCCTGAAGCCGCGCCTTCAGTGCTTCAGTCGACCATCCGGTTCAACCGACCGGCGTCGAGCGGTTCGCCCACTTCGCCGACACTCTGGCCCATCCGCGCCAGCGTGGCGCGCAGTTCCTCGATCTGGCGATCCTGGTCGGCGACGTGGTCGATCAGTCGATGCAACGCGGTCGACAGCGGATCGTTCGCGCCCTGCGTGACCGCGTAGGCCGAGAACCCCATCCGCGCCGCGCTCGCCTCGCGCCGCTGGTCGGCCTCCTCGACGATCACGCGCGCGGGAATGCCCACCGCGGTGGCGCCCGCCGGCACCGCCTTCACGACGACCGAGTTCGAACCGATACGCGCGCCCTCGCCCACCACGAACGGGCCGAGCACTTTCGCGCCGGCGCCCACCACGACGCCGGCCTCGAGCGTGGGGTGACGCTTGCCCTGCGCGAGCGAGGTTCCTCCGAGCGTCACCCCCTGGTAGATCGTGCAGTCGTCGCCGACCTGCGCGGTCTCGCCGATCACAACCCCCATCCCGTGGTCGATGAACACGCGCCGCCCGATCGTCGCGCCCGGGTGGATCTCGATGCCGGTGAGCCATCTTCCCAGGTGCGAAAGCCAGCGAGCCAGCACCGGAAAACCGCGCCGCAGCAGCGCATTGGCGCGCCGGTGCACGACGAGCGCGTGCACGCCCGGATAGCAGAGCGCGACTTCGAGCGCCGACCGCGCAGCCGGATCCTTCCCGCGCACCGTTGCGATGTCCTCATGCAGCCGCTCGAAAACCAAGTTGCTCTCCCGAAATCGTCGTACCAGTGGAATTCTATGCGTCCGCGCTTCGCCCTGCCTGCGGCACGTGCACCCACCCGGACATCAGGCGCCGCGCGCTGCGCGAGAGCATCGCCTTGTCGACTCGCCAGTGCCCGTCTTCGGCGCGTGCCACTTCGGCGCCGACGGCGAGCGTGCCCGACGCGTGCCCGATGCGCGTCGCGACGCCCGGCAGCGTGCGGGCCAGTTCGTTGACGATCGTTCCGGGCAACGCCGCGGCGGCAGCCAACGCGATCGATCCGGTGGCGGTGAACGCATGGTGCATCCTGCCCATCGACATGATCCTCGCGAGCACGTCGATGCGCTCGACCGAGATCTCCTCGCCGGCGCTGGTGCGGTAGCTCGCCGGACGCGCAACCCAGGCGAGTTTGGGCGTTGCCGGGCGGTTGCGGCTCGCATCCTCGGCCGACTCGGCCAGCCCCATGCGCACCGCGGCCGCCGCTCGAATCGCCTCGAGCCGATCGAGCAGCTTGCGGTCGCGATCGACCGCGCCCGCGAGCTCCTTGCCGCTGAGACCGATCGACGCCGCACGCACGAACACGGTCGGATTTCCCGCGGTGATCATCGTCGCGCGCAGTTTGCCGATCCCGCGCACCTCGAGTTCGTCCTGCACCGAACCGGTGGGCAGCAAAGCGGCCGGCCCGATCGACTGCGCGCCGGCAGGTTCGAGGAACTCGAGGCGCACCTCGGCGCAGGGAAACGGCACGCCGTCCTCCATGAACACGCCTTGCTCGATCACTTCGCCGTGGCGCACCGGCACGTAGGCGTCGATGCGCCGGCCGATGTTGGCCTGCCAGATGCGCACCCGCGTCACGCCGTCGATCGCGCCGACCAGTCCCTGGCTGATCGCGAACGGGCCGACAGCCGCGGACAGGTTGCCGCAATTGCCGCTCCAGTCGATCAGCGGCTCGCCGATCGCCACCGCGCCGAACAGGAAATCGACATCGCAATCGTCGCGCAGCGATGGCGTGACGATCACCACCTTGCTGGTGCTCGACGTTGCTCCGCCCATTCCGTCGGTGTGCCTGCCGTAGCGGTCAGGGCTGCCGATCACTCGCAGCAGCAACCGCTCGCGCTCGCGCAAACCCTGCGGCAAGTCGCGCCCGAGAAAGAACACCCCCTTGGAGGTGCCACCGCGCATGTAGACGGCCGGAACGCGCAGTTGGGTCATCGGATCGCCCGCGCAGCCCGCGTCAACGCGCGCCATTGCGGGCGCGCGCCGCGGTGCGCTCGGCTTCGGTGCACACGCCGCGCAAGAGCTCCACCTCTTCGGGTTCGAGCCGAGCCCGGCCGAAGAGTCGGCGCAGTCGCGGCATCAGCTTCTTCGGATGCATCGGATCGAGGAAACCGATTGCGACCAGCGCGCGTTCGAGATGCTCGTACAGTGCCTCGACCGAGGCCTGCGCGGCGTGGCTCGACGCCGGCGCCGGCGAACCGGTGGCGACTGGGCCGGTAAACCGGTCGCGCCACGCGCGAGCGCTTCGCGCCGCAGAACGTACGCGATCACCTGCACCGCCTGCGACAGGTTGAGCGAGTGGTAGCCGGTTTCGCCCGGAATCGCGCACATCGACTGGCAGCGCTGCGATTCGGCGATCGACAGTCCGGTGCGTTCGGTTCCGAACACGAACGCGACCCGGTGCCGGTCGTTTGAATCGAGTTCGTCGAGCGCTTCGCGCGCAGCGGTCTCGGGCTCGCGCGGCGACGGGGCGAACTCGCGGGCCTCAGCGCTCACGCCGATCACCAGAGTCGCGTCCGCGAGTGCGCTCGCTAGCGTGTCGAAGCTGCGCGCGGATTCGAGCACGTCGAGCGCGTTGCTCGCGAATGCGATCGCTTCGGCGTGCGCGTTCACTCCGCCATGCCGGGGCGCGACGATCGACAGGTCGCGCAACCCCATCACGCGCATCGCCCGCGCGCATGCGCCCACGTTCCCGGGGTGGCTCGGGCGAACGAGAACGAACGCGACGCGTGCGAGCGACGCCGGCGAGCTGACGTGAAGGCTTTCTGCGGACATGGGCTATCGGGCGTGATTCTAGCCTCGCGCCGGCACGCACAGCCGCGTTTCGCGACGATCGAGTAAAATTCGAGGTTTCCCGCTGGTCACAACATGCACCCGATGCTCAACGTCGCGGTTCGCGCGGCACGCCGCGCGGGTCGGATCATCACCCGCGCGAGCCTCGACCTGGACCGCATCCAGGTCACGCGCAAGCAGCGCAACGACTTCGTGACCGAAGTCGATCACGCCTCCGAGCGATCGATCATCGAAACGCTGCTCGGCGCGTATCCCGATCACGCGATCCTCGCCGAGGAGTCCGGCCACACCGCCGGCAAGGACGCGAGTGCACTCGCGCACGAGGCCGAGAACATCTGGGTGATCGATCCGCTCGACGGCACCACCAACTTCATCCACGGCCTGCCGCAGTACGCAGTCTCGATCGCGCTGATGCAACGCGGACTCGTCACGCAGGCGGTGGTCTACGATCCGAATCGCGACGAGCTCTACACCGCATCCAAGGGTCGCGGTGCCTTCCTCAACGACCGCCGCATCCGGGTCTCGAAGCGCACCAGGATCGACGAGGCGCTGGTCGGAACCGGCTTCCCGTATCGGCAGCTCGACAATCTCGACGACTACATCCGGATGTTCCGCGTCGTGACCGAACGCGCAGCCGCCGTGCGGCGCCCCGGCGCGGCCGCGCTGGACCTCGCCTACGTGGCGTGCGGGCGCTACGATGCGTTCTTCGAATTCGGCCTGTCGCCCTGGGACGTGGCGGCCGGAAGCCTGCTGATCACCGAGGCAGGCGGCCTGGTGGGCGACTTCAGCGGGGAGCCCGAGTACATCTTCAGTGGGCAGGTGGTGGGCGCGCCCCCGAAGATCTTCACCGCGATGCTCAACCTGCTGCTGCCCCGGCCCGCCGCGGCGGCGACGCAAAAGATCGGTGCGACGCTCTCGAGCACTACTCGCGCTGCGCCGGCCGGGACACCGGCGCCGGAGCCAGCGCCTGCGCCATCAACTCGACGCGTGCGGCGTTGACGCCTTCGGTGCCGGCGCCGATCTGCTCGAGGTAGCCGCGCAGGTTCTCGATCGCCGCGCCAGTCTGCGCCGCACGGTCGGTTCGCGCCGGCAGCGCGAGCGCGTGCGCGGCGAGCAGTTCGTTCTCGATCCGCTCGGCGGCGAGCTCCAGCGCGCCGGCGCGCTTGCGCAGCTTCGCCAGTTCGGCCTGCACCACGCCGTTCGCGCGCCCTGACAGCCCGCGTCGCGCCGCACGCAGCGGCAGCACCACCCGCTCCTGCCAGCTCGCGACCGCCGCAATCGCGCTACCCAGTTCGCCCGAGTCGAGCGTGCGCCCGCGCCGCGCGTGCCAGCAGCAGTACAGCAGCAGGTTCACGTCGGCGCCGCAGTCGTCCTGCAGGGCCAGACACGCGACGCGCACCGCCGGGTCGCGGTAGCTGCGCAGTGAGAATCGCCAGAACGAGTTGGCGAGCGAACCGGTCATGCGCGTGCGACGAGGCGGCGCGCGCGTGCCCGCGTCACGCATCGCCTCGAACGGTCGCTCACCGCGTACACCTCATTGCGCGATCTGCGCCGATGCAACCGACGGCGTGTCGCTCCCGTGCCCGCTCCAGCGGGCGAACAGCGCATGCTCGACGCCCACCTGATCGAGTGCCTTTCCGATCGACTGGTGAACGAGGTCCATGATCGACTCCGGCCGGTGGTAGAAGGCCGGCATCGGCGGCAGGATGATCGCGCCGCAGTCGGCCGCACGCGCCATCAGTTCGAGGTGCCCCTTGTGCAGCGGCGTTTCGCGCACCATCAGGACCAGGGGCCGGCGCTCCTTCAGGGTGACGTCGGCCGCCCGGATCACCAGATTGTAGGTGAACGAGTTTGCCACCGCGGACAGCGTCTTGACCGTGCACGGCGCGACGATCATTCCCCGGGTGCGGAACGACCCGCTCGCGACCGCCGCGCCTACATCCTTGTTGCTGTAGACGACGTCCGCCAGCGCCCGCACCTCGTCGAGCGAGTAGTTGGTCTCGATCGACAGGTTCAACCCAGCCGCCTCGCTCAGGATCAGGTGTGTCTCCTGCCCGAGCTCCCTGAGCACGCGCAGCATCTCGACACCGTAGATCACGCCGGTCGCGCCGGTGATCGCGACCACGAGCGGCAAGCGCGCGTCGGCCGCCGTACCGGTTGGATTCCTCATGTCAGCGCCTCCGCAGCGCCGTGCGACGTCGGCTCGACCGAGTCGATGATCTCGAACCCGCCCGCTTCGAGCGCCTCGATGACCACGGACACCGGCTTGCCCTGGAAGCGCACGATCACCTTCTTGCTCTGATAGGCGCCCCCCGCGTTCGGATTGTGCCGGCTCACCGGGTACAGCGCCTGCAGCACCGCTCCGGCTCGGTCGACCGCGTCGGCGATCCGACCGAGAACGCCAGGGGCGATCTCCACTGCCGCGAGCGTCACGCCGCTGCGCCGCTCCCACGCGCCCAGGCAATGCGCGGCGAGCTCGAAAATCTCGTTCGCCGAAATCATCCCGACGACCCGCACGCCGTCGAGCACCGGGAATTGCGCCACGCCGAGCGCGCGCCCGCGCAGCAGGCAGTGCTCCATCGTGTCGTCGGCCTGTACGGTGGCCGGGTTGCGCAGCATGATGTCGCGCACCTTCAGGCGCTTGGCGAAGAAATCGAGTTCGTCGGCGCTTTGGGTGCTCAGCACGAAGTGCGCGGTGCGCAACAGGTTCGCCCGCGTGACCAGCCCCCTGAGCCGGTCGTCGTCGACCACCGGAATCGCGTGGAGGTTGCCCTGCGCGAGCACCTGTTCGGCCTCGCTCACCAACATGGCACTCGACACCGTGACCGGGTCGGCGCGCATCCAGCTTCTCACCAGCATCGTTGGTCCTCCGCTTCAGCGGCCACTCGCGGCCTGCGCCTGCGAGCGCACCGTGTTCACCGATTGGTGCAGCCGCACGAACTCGTCGACGGCTTCGCGCGCGAACTCGGGCGTGTACAGGTGCAGCGCGACGTCGCGCACGCGCCCCGGATCGTCGAGTTTGTCCCGCAGTCGCGCGATGAACGCGGCGTCGGCCTTCGGGTCGAACATCGGCCGGCCCTCGCGGTCGAGCGACGACCAGCCGGCGAGCGGGTTGAGGAAGGTCCACGGCCCGGTCGCACGGTTGAGCCGCTCGGCGATCACGTCGGCCGCCGCGATCAGTTCGTCGACGCTCGTTCGCACCTGCACGCGAAGCGCGTCCTGCACGTACTGCGGGCGATCCTTCGTCCTGGCGATCATGTCTTCGCGCCCGCCGTAGGACAGGATGTCGAGCCCGCACGGGGCGAGGACCGCCGGAATCCCGGTCTCGACCGCGCCAAGCAATCGATCGGGCCCTGGGTCGCGGTTGCCCTTGAACAGGTGCTCGATCACGCCGCCGATGCACAGGTCGAGCACGCCCTGAAACGCGCCGGCGCGGATCATGTTTTCCATCGCACGATCGCCCTTGCCCTGGGCGTGACAGACGATCGGTGTGAATCCGGCCTGCTCGAGCATTCCGAGCGCGGCCTGCACCGCCATCTCGGCGAATCCGAACGACGACACCGCGACGCAGGGATGATCGAAGTCGAACTCGGTGCCCTGCGTCATCTCGACCATCCCGCAGACCGCCCCGACCGCGTTGACGATCTGCGCCTTGAGCAACGGGTTCATCTTCACGATGTCGAGCACCGTGTGGTGCATCGTGATGTCCGACGTGCCGACGTACTTGTCGATGTACGCCGGGTGCGCCGCCATCGGCGAAGCCATGACCTTGGGCATCCCGAACGGCAGGCGCCTCATGATCGACGTGGCGACCAGCGTCGCCGTGCCGCCACCGATGCCGATGATCCCGTCGACCCGCTTGCTCGCGACCAGATCCGCGATCAGCGCGCCGGCGCCGCGGATCTGGTTGTTCGTCGCCGCGTCGCGGTCGCTGCGGTACTTCTCCCGAACCGTCTCGATCGGCATTCCGCCGCGCGCCGCCACTTCCTCGGTGGTGATGTCGCCGGGAAACGGCGGCGGCTCCTCCATGCTGAAGTCGACCAGGATCGGCTCGTGTCCGCGCCCCCGAATCAGGTCCTTGACGAAGACGATGTCCTCGCCACGGGTGTCGAGGTTGCAGACGATGACGATGCCTTTCACTTCGCGGTCGCCTTCTTCTCTTCGGGTCGCGTGAGCCGGTCGATCATGTTCGCCACCGGGCTCGGCCCGGCGAACCCGTACTCGCTCCAGCGCTCCGACACCTTGCGCAGCACCGTGCGGTCCATGAAGATCTCGGTCGGCTTGTTCTTCCACTCGTAGGGCGTGCAGGCGTCGAGCAGGATCCGGCTGGTGATCTCGCGCGCGTCGATCGGCAACCCCGGGTCGAGCGGCGTCGAGCGTCCGCGGTCGATGATCTGCGCCGAGCGCTTGGGATCGAAGCGCGTCGCGAGCGACCACCAGATCCGGTCCCAGTCCTCGGCGTCGACGTCGTCGTCGACCGTGATCACGCCCTTGACGCCGTAGTGACCGGTGGTGCTCGCGATCACCGCGTTGCCGACGTGATTCGAGTGCCCCGGGTACATCTGCTTGACCGACACGATCACCCAGAACCGCCCGCAGGCCTCGGGCGGGATGTACACGCTCTGGATGCCCGGCACCTTCATCGTCTCGAGGTCGTACCACAGCGTCGCGGTGCGATTGAGCGACTGGATCATGTGGATGTCGTTGATCGGCTTGCCGACGGTGGTCGACCAGAACACCGGCTTGTTGCGGTACAGGATCCGCTCCACGCGCAGCACCGGCTTCGGGTAGTCCTTGCCCTTGTTGCCCGAGTAGTAGCCGGTGTACTCGCCGAACGGGCCTTCGTCCATCAGCTCGTTCGGATCGATCCATCCCTCAGCGATGATCTCGGCGTTGGCGGGCAGGGTCAGGCCGGTGAGATCGGACTTGAACACCTCGACCGGCCGCTCGCGCAGCGACCCGGCGATGTCGTACTCGTCGAGTTGCGAACTCACCAGCGTCGACGCGGCGAGAAACAGCACCGGGTCGCAGCCGACGACCGCCGCTGCGGGCATCTTCTCGCCGCGCTCCTGGTACTTCTTCATGTGCATGTCGCCGTGCTTGCCCTTGATGATCTGCGAACCGAGCAGATTCTTGCCGAGCACCTGCGAGCGATACGTGCCGAGGTTGGTCCAGCCGGTGTCCGGGTCCTGCGTGACCAGATACCCCGCGGTGACGAAGAAGCGCCCGCCGTCGTCGGGGTAGAACCACGGCACCGGGAACTTCTCGAGGTCGACGTCGTCGCCTTCGACGATGTTCTCCTTCACCACCGGGTTGTCGACGAAAGTCGGCTTGACCAGCTTCTTGGTCGTGAGCTCCATCCACTTCTTGGACAGGTTGCTCATCGACAGCGAGGGGTCCTGCTCGAGTGCGATCGCCAGCCGCCTGGGCGTGGTGAACGCGCTGGTGAACACCGGGATCGAGTGACCCTTGACGTTCTCGTACAGAAGCGCCGGACCCTTGTTCTCCTCGTTCACTTTCGAGACGTGGCACAGCTCCCACTTCCAGTCGACTTCAGTCTTTACTCGATGCAGCTCGCCGTGCGCCTCGCACGCGCTGATGAAGCTGCGAAGATCGTTGATCGGTTGGGTCTCGATCCGTTTGCTCATGGGTTCTCCACTTGGTTTACGCAATTCCGGTGCAACCATTTCCGCGTTGCCCCGCTTTAGTTGACTTTTCGTCCCTGCAGCATGCTGGCGAGGATGTAGTCGACCGCGGTGCGTTCGGCCGCCGGCGCGCCGCTGGTGCGCGTCTTGCGGCTCCACACCGTCTCGGGACGCGCCTGGAGGATGTACAGGTTTCCGCCGGCGGGAAGGTCCTTGTCGACCGCCCACTCGATGTCCATCGGGCAGCCGTAGTGTTTCTCGATCTGCTTTCCCATCCACGCGAGTTGCGTGATCTCGTCGTCGATCAGCGACTGCACGCGCTGGCGCTCGTGCGGAACCTCGACCCGGACCGAGCACTGCGACTTCGCGTCGACCGTGTAGCAGATCCCCTTGGTCGAGATCGTGCGTTCGAGAATGTCGAGCGTCACCTTGTTCACGACGAACTGGTCGGGCGTCACCTCTCCGGACACCACCGATTCGCCGAAACCGAAGTTCGAATCGATGACGATCACCGAGCGGTCGCCATTGCCCGGGTGAAGCGTGAACATCACGCCTGCGGTGAACGAGTTCGCCATCTTCTGCACGCCCACGCTCAACGCGAGGTCGGTCTGGCTGAAGCCCTTCTGCGCGCGATACGCGATCGCACGCGCGGTGAACAGGCTCGAGATGCAGCGGCGCGTGTGCTCGAGCACTTCGTCCGCTCCGCGAATCCACAGGAAGGTGTCCTGCTGGCCCGCGAAACTCGCGTCGGGCAGGTCTTCCGCGGTCGCGCTCGAGCGCACCGCAACCGGCGCCGCCGGCACGCAACAGCGAACCGACAGCTTGCGGTAGAACTCCGCGATCGTGTCCTCGATCTCGGTCGAGAACGACTGCGCGTGAATCGCGGCGCGGATCGACGCGCTTGCCCCGTCGAGCGCGTCGATATCGCTTACGTCGAGGCTCCTCAGCCGCTCGCTGATGTTGTCGCGCAGTCCGGCCGTCTCGATGAAGCGACGGTAGGCCTCGGTGGTGACCGCGAATCCCGGCGGAACGCGCACCCCCGCGTTGGTCAGTTCGCCAAGCGAAGCGCACTTGCCGCCGACAAGTGGCACCGATTCGCGCGAACACTCCTCGAACCAGCACACGAGCGGCGTGGCCGCGCCGGCGGCGCGTGAGCCTGCCGACGCCCGTCCGGGCGTCGGCAGGTGTGGCGTGCTGATCATCATCCTGGCCTCACCGGACGATCGACACCGCGCCGCTCGATCCGTCGACCTGCAGCATCATCCCGGTCTTGATGATCCTGGTCCCGTGCCCGGTGCCGACGACCGCCGGCATCCCGTACTCGCGACAGACGATCGCCGCGTGGCTCATCACGCCGCCGACGTCGGTGACGCACGCGCCGATCCTCGCGAACGCCGGCGCCCACGACGGAGAAGTCGTCGGAGCCACCAGGATCTCGCCGTCCTGCAACTGGCGGATCTCGTCGACCGTCTTGCACACGCGCGCCTTTCCGGTCCACTTGCCCGGGCTGCCGGCGAAACCCTTGAGCTCGTTCACGCTGGACGGATCCGCAGCCTCCTGCACCGCGGCCCAGTCGGCGAGCGACTTGTTCGTCACACCCCACAACACGATCGTGAACGGCTCCTGGATCACCTCAGGCGCGGTGCCGATCGCCGGCGGCGCGTTCCACTCGCGGAACTTGTTCATCACGCCCTTGCGCCACTCGATCTCCTTGGGCCAGGTCTTCGTGCCGCGCGGCGTCACGCCGGTCGCCCAGGCCGTTACCACGTCCCACAGCGCCTGCTTGATCTCGTCGCGGCGCAGGTACCAGACGTCCTCGACGTCGTTGATGACGCCGTGCTCCTTGAGGATCGCGCCGACCTCGCGCACCTTGTTCCAGAAGATCGAGTGGAACCAGTGCTCGACGTAGAACAGGTGATTCTCCACGTAGGGGAACACCGTCTTCGCGCAGCCCAGCAGTTCGTCGAACTGCTTGAGGTCGTCGGGCGACTCGATCAGCGCGCGATACTCGGCGGTGATCCGGTCGCGCTCGGCGCGCACCTTCTCCATCGGGCGTTCGATGCTCGCGCCTGCCTGGAGCTTCTCGATGTAGGTCTGGATCCCGGAGAGCGGGACGTTCATGTTGTCGTTCCACGACCGGTCGTGGTGATACCAGCCGGTGCCGGTGGAGATGAAGAACCACGGGTCGCGCACCGCCTCGAGCGCGGCCAGCCACTCGACGCCCTTGGGCAGCTTCTTCAGCGCCGGCTCTACTGCGCTCCACTCGGGGCTGAAGTTCACCGCATCGGCGATTCCGAGTTCGATCGCCTTGCGCGCGAGTTTTTTGAGTTCCTCGTCGGACTGGTACATGATCACGTCGATCCCGGAGATCATCTGCGTGACACGCTGCAGCGGGATGCTCGGAAACTGCTTCTGCACGAAGTCGAGGAAGAAGACGTAGGCGGCGTAGCCGAGGTTGAGGAACTCGAAGTGGTACTGCCAGCAGCGGATGCCGAGGTTGATCAGGTCGTCGTAGGCTTTGAGCAGGTGATAGCCGCTCGACTCGCCGAGCGCATCGTTGACGACCGAAATGTCCTCGAGCTCGGGCAGCGTCGGGATGTCGAGCGCCTTGAGCTCCTCGATCGTGGCCTCCATCTTCTTCTTCCACTTGGCCTCGAGCGAGTCCCAGTTCTTGAAGTAGAACCCCGCACGCTCCATGAAATTGGGCACGCGCCGGCCGATCTCCTCGGGGTCCTTCACCGGCACCGGCGAGATGTAGACGTAGCCGTTGATGATCCGGTGGTCGACGCCGCGCACCGGCGGCACCTGGAAGATGCGGTTGTTGTACTGCGACAGCGCCAGGAACCACGCCTCGTCCCAGATCGTGTCGAACGGGTACAGCGGCTCGGGGTAGTGCAGCCCGTCGTAGAACCAGAACGCGTCCTTCTCGTACTTGTTGCGCTCGGCGTCGTCGGTGACGAACTGGTACTGGTACGGATACATGCGCTCCCAGCCCTCGGTGCCTGGAATCGCATTCGCTTTGACTTCGTGCGGACTGGGAAATTTCATCGCTTCTCCTCCGATCGAACGGTTGAACCGGCGAGCGCCCCGGGTGGCCGCGCCCGACCTACAGGGACTGCCAGACGCAAGTCGCGTGCCACCGCGCGTAGTGCGCCGCCGCATCGAAGCCGGCGATCGGCGCGCCGCGCCGCCGCCGTGTGTGGGCCGTCAGCCAATGTCGCGTCGCACCATCGTCGTTGTCGGCATCGCGCGAGCGGCGAGAGTTGCTCGCGCTGCGCGCGCCGCGAGCGTTGACGATATGGTCAATCCAGCCCTGGTCCGGGCGCGCGGTTTGATCAAATGATCAAGCGCCCGATCGGCCCCTCCAGTCGTGGCGTGCGAACCCTTGACCCCGGTCAATTCGCCACGATGCCCTGATCGGGTCAGATGAGCGACTGCTTCGAACGGGGGCGAATCGATGGCAAGGCTTCGAAGCGTCGGCCGCGTTGCCGACGAAGAACTGCGCTCGCAGGTGCACTTCTGCGCCGACTCGGGCCAGATCTGGTTGCACGAACACCGGATGCTGCTCGTGCACGCCGAAGCGCAGGCTTCGTTGCGCAAGGAACTGATCGACACCCTGGGAATGGACCGCGCGCGCGGCCTGCTCACGCGGATGGGCTACGCCTCGGGCTCGCGCGACGCCGAACTCGCGCGCACCCGCGCGCAGAACGCCGGCGACGTCGAGGCGTTCATGACCGGACCGCTGCTGCACACGCTCGAGGGGATCGTCCGCTGGACGCCGGTGCGCCTGCAGATCGATCGCGTGGCCGGGAGCTTCGACGGCGAGTTCGTCTGGGAGAACTCGTGGGAAGGGCAATGGCACCGGCACTACTACGGCATCCACCACGAGCCGGTTTGCTGGACGCAGATCGGCTACGCCTGCGGCTACGCCTCGGCGTTCATGGGGCGCACGATCCTGTTCAAGGAAGTCGAGTGCACCGGCGCGGGCGACAACGCGTGCCGGGTGATCGGCAAACCGCAGCAGGAGTGGGACGACGCGGCCGAGCAGATGCGCTTCTTCGCGCCCGCGTCGATCGCCGACGAGCTGTTCGACCTGCAGGACCAGCTCAGTGAGCTGCGTTCGCGGATCGACGAGAAGGAGAAGCTCCCGGCCGAGATCGTCGGAACGTCGAAGCCGCTGCGCGACGCCTACGGCCTGCTGCAGCAGGCCGCGCCGAGCCTGATTTCGGTGCTGCTGCTCGGCGAGACCGGCGTGGGAAAGGAGCTGTTCGCGCGCCGACTGCACGAGGCCAGTCCGCGGCGCGACGAGGCCTTCGTCGCGATCAACTGCGCCGCGATTCCGCCCGATCTGGTCGAGTCCGAACTGTTCGGCGTCGAGCGCGGCGCCTACTCGGGCGCACTCGTCTCGCGTTACGGACGCTTCGAACGCGCCGACGGCGGAACGCTGTTCCTCGACGAGATCGGCGATCTGCCGTTGACCGCGCAGGGCAAGTTGCTGCGCGTGCTTCAGGACGGAGAGATCGAGCGACTGGGTGATCAGCGCGTACGCAAGATCGACGTGCGCATCGTCGCCGCGACCAACCATGACTTGCAGTTGCTGGCCGACGAGGGGAAATTCCGTCGCGACCTCTACTATCGACTGAACGCATACCTGATCCGGATCCCGCCGCTGCGCGAACGAAATACCGACATCCCGGCGCTCGCAAAGCGTTTCCTCGCGAAGTACAGCGCGCTGCACTGCAAGAAGCTGCGCGGATTCTCCGACAAGGCGAAGCGCGCGCTGCTCAACTACGCATGGCCGGGTAACGTTCGCGAGCTCCAGAACATGGTCGAGCGCGGCGTGATCCTCGCGCCCGGTGGCACGCGCATCGAGGTCGATCACCTGTTCTCGGCATGCACGGCCGGGCCGGCGAACGAGTACGGCCTGGACGCGAGCGGCGAGCTCGGCGCGAACCCGTGGCAGGCCGGACACGACCTGCGCGAAGCCGTGTTCGACGGCCACCTGACGCTCGAACAGCTCGAGGCGATGCTGATCGAGACGGCGATCGACAAAGCCCGGGGCAACCTCTCGTCGGCAGCCCGGATGCTCGGGCTGACCCGCCCTCAGATCGCGTATCGGTTGAAGCGACTGCACGCGAGCGACGGCGATCAGGGCGCGGGCGAAACGACCGAGCAGGTGGTTTCGTGGGGCGGATCGGACTAGGGTCTGTTCACACTATGCTGCGTACCCGCGCCGAGGCCTTCTTGCGCAGCCACCACGTCGCGACGCTGGCGACCTGCGGCGCGCAGGGCCCCTGGGCTGCCGCGGTGTTCTACGCGAGCGAGGGACTCGAGCTGATCTTCGTTTCGTCGCCACGCAGCCGCCACGCGCGCGACCTCGCGAGCGAGCCGCGCGCGGCGGCCACCGTGCACGAGAACTGCGCCGACTGGCGACAGATCAAGGGGATTCAGCTCGAGGGAACGGTGCGCATGCTCGAGGGCGCCCAACGGGCGCAGGCGCAAAGAGTCTACGGCGAACGATTCCCCGCGATCACTGCGATCGGCCAAGCGCCGGCCGCGATCGTCGCGGCGCTCGCGCGGGTGCGCTGGTACGCGCTCGCGCCGACGCGCCTGTACCTGCTCGACAACGAGAGAGCGTTCGGCCAACGCGAGTGCATCGAGCTCGCACCGGCCACGCGACCCGAGCCAGCGGCGTAGCGCGGCTCGCGGCCACGCCGGATCGCGACCTCACAACGCGACCGGTCCGCGCGGCGTGAGCTCGATTCCGGTGAGCGTGCGATCGAGATGCCGCGCGCGCCAGGCGAGCAGCCGTTCGGCGCACTGCAGCCGCACCGCGGCGTATGCGGGATCTCCGCTGAGGTCGTGCAACTCGCCCGGGTCGCGCTCGAGGTCGAACAGCAATGGCGGCAGCGCGGCGAAGTGCACGTACTTGTAGCGCGCTCCGCGGTGCACGGCGAGCGAGCACTCGTCGGCCGCGATGCCGAGTGCGGTCTGCGCCGTGCCGCCGGAGACGTCGCGAAAGTCGAACTCCCAGTGCGCGGCGTCGCGCCAGTTGCGCGGCGAGCCACCCTCGACGAAAGGGCGCAACGACGCGCCGTCGAGCGCGCGTGGCAAAGGCGCGCCCAGCAGATCGAGGATCGTGGGCATCAGGTCGACCGACTCGGTGAACATTTCGACCCTGCGCCCGTTGCCGGCGGCGCCCGGCATCCGCACGATCAGCGGGACGTGGTAACTCTGCTCGAAGAAACCAAGCTTTCCGAGCAGGTGATGGTCGCCGCCCTGCTCGCCGTGATCGGTCGTGAGCACGATCAGCGTGCGCTCGAATTGTTTATTGCGACGCAGGTGCTCGAGCAGTCGCGCGACCTGCGCGTCGACCTCGCTCACGAGCCCATAATAGGTCGCTCGAAGTCGGCGCAGATCGACGTCGCTCCAGTCGCCGACCGCGCCCCGCGCTCCGTGCACGAAGTCCGACTTTTTCTGGCTCGACATCGCGTAGTCGAGATAGCGATGCGCTTCGCGCTCGATCTTGCGCGATGCGGCACGGACGAACGGCTCCACCTCGGCGGGGTCGTACATCGCGTTGTAGGGTTCGGGGGCAATCCACGGCGGATGCGGGCGGATCAGGCTCAGGTGCGCGAACCAGGGCGAGGATCGGTGCTCGTCGACAAAGTCGAGCAGGCCCTCGACGAGGTAGGCCGCCTCGGAGTCCTCGGCCCGATACCGCGGCGGTGCGCCCGAGGGCGGATCGGGCGCGGCGTCGGCCGGAAGGTAGATGTCGAGTCCCGGTTCCGCGACCACCACGCCACGCCGGCGCAGCCACGCGAACCACGGCTGCGCCGACGAATCCATCGGCAGGTGCTGGCGGAATCCGGGAAGGATGCCCTCGTAGGTCTTGAGGCTGGGGTCGGCCGGCGCGCACTCGCGCGGATCGGCTGCGCTGTCCGTGTAGCCGAACAGCGCCGGTTCGTACCCCAGCCTGCGCATCGCGAGCGCGAGGTTGTCGTGGCGCGCGTCGAGCGGCGTGCCATTGCGCACGACGCGGTGGTTCATCTGGTACAGACCGGTGAGCAGCGACGCGCGCGACGGGCCGCAGGGCGCGGCCTGGCAGTAGTGCCGGCGAAACAGCACGCCGTCGGCGGCGAGCGCGTCGGCGCCCGGGGTCTTCACGAGGGGGTGCCCCAGCGCGGACAGCGCGTCGGCACGCCACTGGTCGGCGGTGATCAGCAGCACGTTGAGCATCGTCCGGTTCCTTTGGCGCGGCCCCCGATCGCCCGATCGGATGGCGGGTCGGGCTCGCGCGGCAGACTACGCTCGACACGGTCCCCGCGCAACAATCGCCCGCGCTCGCCCGGTCGATCGTCTTGTCGTTGGCGCTCGCCGGAGGCGCCTTCTATTCGCTGCCCCGACGGGCCCGTTTCGCGACGAACGCGCGCATGTGCAGCTGCGCCTGCGCCGGCGTATACGCGATACGCCTGTCCGACCGGGCATGCGTGTCGCGCGAGGCAACCGGCGGTGACGCATGGCCCCTGCGGATGTGCGACGAGATGCTCGACGCATTGCGCCACCCGGTACTCGCCTTCGACGAAGGCTCCCACCGGACACGCGTGCAGGCAGGGACGCGCGTCGCAGATGTCGCAAGGCGAGCGCGCGTCACTGCGGGCCGGCGAATCGCCGAGCGAATCGCCCAGCGAATCGGCGAACGGATCGCGCAGCGAATCGCCGAGCGGATCGCCGAACGCGAGCGCAAAGCGAAACGCGTGCCACAGCCCGTATTCGGAGTGAACGAGCAGGCCCACCGGCGAAGCGAACAGGTCGCCGCCGCGCATCGCCCAGCGCTGGAACGGATGGTGCGGCGGGCCCCCGAAGGGGAACAACGCGCGCGCGCCGAGGCGCTGCGCCATCTGCGTTCCGACGCGTCGGCTCCAGCGATCGAGCGCGTCGCGCTCTCCGTCGCCGTGCTCGGGCGAAGCGGCGAACACGGGCCAAAGCGACGACCCCACGTTCCCGACCAGTGCGAGCGCCCTCGCCGGCTGGCCCGAATCGAGCGCAGGAACGCCGTCGGGCTCTTGTGGCGTGAACACCGCGCGCACGCGCAGTCCGTATCGGGCAGCTTCTTCGTTCAGTTCGGCCAGTCGATCCATCGGCTTGTCACCAGGCGAAGTGCTCGTGCCGCGTCGTCATTTCGGGTGCTCGTGCCAGGTCGTCATGTCGCGTGCCCGCGCTGCATCGTCGCGTTCTGCGCCTTCTCCTGCTGCAGGGCGAAGATCGACGAATAGCCCCCGGACCAGTCGGGGGGCATCGGACAGCGCCGCGGATCGTGGTGCGCCCACGCGGCGCGCTTGCCGCGCACGATCGTTTCGGCGTGCTCGGGTTTGATCGGATTGGCCGTGTAGGGCAAGGCGTCCGCGGAGGCGAAGGTGAACAACAGCAGCGGGCGTCCGGTGTCGGACTGGTTGCGCGGCGAGCCGTGCAGCGTGCGGCAGTTGTGCAGCGTGATCGACCCGGCCGGGCCGGTCAGGTAGACCGCCTTGGAGAGGTCCTCGCGCGCCAGGTCGGCGTCGTTCAGGCAGCCGATCCAGCGACCCTGTGCGTCGTACTGCGGCGGCAATTCGCGCTCGTGACTGCGCGGGATCACCCCCAGCGGACCCTGCTCCATGGCGCAATCGTAGAGCAGCGTGCCGACCGTGAGCGGCGAGTAGTTGGTGTGCGGCCAGAACCCGATGTCGTAGTGCCACTTCACCTCTTCGCCACCCTCGGCCCACTTGTAGTTGAGCTTGCCGTGGTGGAACTTCACGTCCGGCCCCACCAGGTCGGCGACGATGTCCGCGAGCAGCGAGCGCGACGCGTATTCCCAGATCGCCGGGTCGTGCTGGTCCGGATTCGAGACCCGTCGCAGGCGCGGCGCGTCGGCTCGATGGTCGGGCTCGAGGTCGAAGATCGCGTCGGAGCGCGTCACGCCGCGGCTGCGCTCGACGAATGCCTGCGAGGCGGCGCGCAGGCGCTGTACCCAATCGTCGGGGATCACCTTCTCCACCAGCAGGTAGCCCTCGCGGAAATAGTGCGCGCGCTGCTCTTCGGTCAGCACTCGCGCCGGATGCTTCAGGATCTGTTCGGGTGTCATCTATCGTCCTCCCTGGTTGCCCGGATCGGTCTGCCCGGTATTGGTCGTCTACTCCCCTTTGCGCCCCATCGGCTGGGGTGCGATCTCGCCGCTGCGCAGGAACATCTCCATCGTGATCTCTCCACCCGGTGGCACGACGACGAACTCGTCGCCGCCCTCGGCCACGCGCGCCGGCATCTTGACCAGCGCGTCGACCAGGTCGGTGGTGCCGATCGTTTCCTCGTACTCCATGCCGAAGCGCTCGCGGCAGAAGTCGGCCACCTTCATCGCGTCCGGGCGGCAGGAATCGAGCTCCTCCTGCGAGAACCCCACCATGCACAGCTTGCGATAGTGCTTGTATTTCATCTCCACCAGGTAGTCGGCGGTTTCCTCGTCGTAGTCGCGCACGTACGCCAGGTAGTCGGCGTAGGGCTCGTCCTTGGCGTCGAGCCAGCCCTTGGTCAGGTAGTAGGTGTTGGCGCTGGCGAAGAAACGCTCCACGTAGCGCTGGTGCGACCCGAGGAAGATCGCGACGCAGTCGTGCATGCGAGGGATCACCAGCGTGTGGATTCCCGAGCGCACGCCGACCAGCCCGTTTCCACACAGCCCGTAGCCGACGAGCACCGTCTTCGCTTCGTCGTAGCTGTCGAGTTCTGTCTGCAACGCCGCGGCGAGTTTCTTCGGCGTGTTGTGCAGCGAGATGTCCATCCACGTGCGCGGCATCTCGGCGGGCAGGCGCTTGCCCAGCAGCACCTTGAGCACGTCGCAGGCGAGGACCACGGTGGGTCGCTTGCTCATCTTCACTCCTCCATCACGCGAACGGGTTCTCGGCCATCGAAGTCAATCCGGTGTGCGTCACGAACAGGTCCTGGAAATCGGCCCGCCCCGAGAGTTCGAGCACTTCGAGGCGGCGCGCGAGCGAGACGGCCCGACTGCGGTGGTGGCGGTTGAACAACGCCATGCGCGCGCCGTCGCCAGCCGCGTTGCCGATCGAGCGCACGTGCTCGACCGGCACCGGCGGCACCAGGCCGATCGAGAGGATGTCCTCCGGATCGAGGTGATTGCCGAAGGTCCCGGCAAGGTAGATGCGATCGACCTTCGTCACACCGCTCTCGGCGAGCAGGATTTCGATTCCACAGCGCAGCGCCGACTTGCCCAGCTGCACGGCGCGCACGTCCTGCTGGGTGAGGACGATGTCGCGCCCGGTACGCGAGAACGGCGCCGCGACCAGCACCAGTTCGCCGCTGCGTCCCGAGGCGCCGGCGCGCAACTGCCGGTGCGTCTCGACCGGCGCGAGCGCGCCGTCGGTGCCGATCAGCCCCGCGCCCACACCCGCGGCGACGCAGGAGATCACGCCCGAGCCGCACAAACCGATCGGACGCCGGTCGTTGCGCTCGCCGTCGTCGGGGATCGCGGCCCAGCGGATCTTGCCCCCCGGCTCGACCCAGACGCGTTCGAGCGCTCCGGGCGCGGCGCGCACGCCGCAGCGGATGTGCGCCCCCTCGTAGACCGGACCGGTCGCGCACGAGGTCGCCGTGAGTTTGCCGTCGTGGGCGAGCACCACCTCTCCGTTGGTCCCGACGTCGACCAGCAATTGCGTGCCGCGGTAGAAGTCCGCGCCGCGCGTGAGCAGCGCGGCGAGCGTGTCGCCGCCGATGTAACCGGAGACCATCGGGAACACGAAGGCGCGCGCGCGTGGCGCAATGTCCAGCCCGAGCGCCGCGGCCTCGACGTCGGCGCCCTGCGACCAGACCGGAAGGTAGGGGCCGCGCCCGAGCGACTCGGGATTGATGCCGAGCAGGATGTGCTGCATCGTCGGATTTCCCACCAGCACCGCGTCGACGATGTCGCGCGACGCCACCCCGCTTTCGGCGCACGCCTCGGCGACCAGCCGGTTGATCTCGTCGACCAGCAGCTTGCGCATCGTGGCCAGCGTCGTCGGGTCCTGCTGGATGTGGGTCATCCGCGAAACGACGTCCTCGCCGTAGATCGCCTGCGGGTTGCCGGCGGTGTGCATCGCCATGATCTCGCCGCGCGTCAGATCGCACAGGAAGACGACGAAAGAGGTGGTGCCGACGTCGACCGCGATGCCGCAGACGCGCTCGTGGCGCCCCGGCAGGATCTGGATCACGCGCCGTTCGCGAAACAGCGTCGCGGTCAGTTCGCGAACGCCGTCGAAACCCTCGACGGCCGAGTAGTCGCCGATCACCTCGAGCGGGATCTCGACCTCGCGCCGCCCGAGCGCCTGCGCGGCGGCTTGCGCGATTCGCGTGGTCAGAGAACGCGGCGGCTGCGACGCCGCCGGGTCGACCGACAAGGTCAGGCGGCTCGCGAGCGGGCGCGCCGCGACCGGGGTCACGGTGTGGGGCTTGCGCGGCGCGCTGCGCACCGCCTGGCTCTCGGGTGGCACCGAAATCGACACGTCGCCCTGCACCTCGCACATGCAGGCGAGGCGGTAGTTCCCGCCCTGCGGATGCTCGGGCAACAACTCGCGCTCGGTGTCGGTACGCGCGGTGAGCACGGCGTCCGACGCCGCATCGACCTCGACGATGCAACTGCCGCACTTGCCACGCCCGCCGCAGACCGACTTGATGCCGACGCCGGCCTTCCACGCCGCCGAGAGCAGGCGCTCTCCGGTTCGAACCTCGACGCTGCGCGAATCAGGCTGGATGGTGACGCGATGCACGGCTGGTCAGTCCTCTGGTATTGGCTATCCGAAACTACGAGAGCGCCCTCGCGCGCACCGAGCCGGCACCTCGCACGACCTCGCTCGCTCGCAGCAGGTTGGCCGGATCCCTGAACGGATCGGCGCTGAACAGCGCAAGGTTGGCGCGTGCTCCGAGCCGGATGTCGGCCGATTCGGCCTGCCACAGCCGCCGCGGCAAGCTGCTCGCGGCGCGCAGCGTCTGCTCCATCGAAAGGCCGCACTCGAGCAGGAAGCGCAGTTCGTCGATCAGTCCGGCGCCGTGCTCGACGCCGGGGCTGCCCGCATCGGATCCCGCGACCAGATCGACGCCCAGTTGCGCCGCGCGCGCGACGTGCTCGCGGTGCGCCTCGAGGATCGCGCCGAGCTTGAGCACCGTTTCCGGACTCCAGCCGGCCGCCTCGGGCCTGCGCCACTGGAAGTGCACCGGCGCGAAGGTCGGCACCCACGCGGTGCCCTGATCGGCCATCCTGCGCAGCAGATCCTCGGTCATGAAGAACCCGTGCTCGATCGAATCGATGCCCGCTTCGACCGCCACGGCGATGCCTTCGGTGCCGCTGCAGTGCGCGAAGGTCCTCAGACCGTGCTCGCGCGCGCAGCGCACGATCAGTCGCAGCGATTCGATGTCGAACTGCGGTGCGCCCTTGACGCTGCCGGACTCGAAATCGATGATGCCGGTCTCGATGATCTTCAGATCGTCGGAGGATCGCGCGATGTCGCGCACCGCGGCGCGGATCTCGTCGTCGCTCGAGACCTCGCGCGCCATGAAGCTGCCGTAGCGCTTGGGACGGCGCAGCGCCTCGCCCGCCGATCGCACTTCGAGCACCTTCGACTCGCTTCGGATGCCGTGGTTCACTCCGTAGCGATCGCCCGCGTCGCGCACCATCGTGATGCCGCGCGAGAGCGTGCGCGCGACGTTGTCTCGCCCGACTTCCATCATCTGCTCGAGCGGTGCGTCCTGGTAGCGCGAGCGCACCTGGAAGTCGAGCTCGCCGCCGTCGAGGAAGAGGTGGCAGTGCGCATCGACCAGCCCGGGCATCGCGAACGCGCATCGCGTCGTCGGCCCCGCGCCCGCGTGCTCGCCCTGCGTCACCGACGCGATGCGTTCGCCGTCGAAGACGACGCTCACAGGCGAGTCGCGATAGCGCTCGCCGTCGAACCAGGCGTTGGCGATCAGGGTTCTCACGCTTGCTGGTACAGGTCGACGATCGCCATCAGCGCATCGCTCTCGCGCAACTCGATGATGCGGCGGAACTCGCGCAGGACGAAGTTGTCCTCGGGCAGGAGCGCGTACTCACGCCAGGGCGTTCCAAGCACCGTGTCGAATCCGATCGGCATCGCCACGGTGAGGAATGCGCACTCGAGCTGGAACTTCAGGTCCGATCCGTCGGCAGCCTTGTCGGGCAGGTGCTGGGGCAGATTGGACAGCCCGCCCATGATGTGGATCCCTGCGAGCGCCGGATCCTCGCGCACCGTGCGGATGCCCTCTAGCGCCATCTTGATCAGGCCCTCGGTGTCCGCGGCGAGCGTGCAGATCGAAACGTCGACGAAGAGGTCTTCGTTCGCGACGCCGTAGCCTCCGGCCTTGAGTCGCTCAGTCATGCGGCGCGCGACCTCGTGGACTTCGGCGCCGGTGCGGTTGTGCACCATCTTCCCGTCCCTGACCTGCTCGGAAGACATCAGGATCGCCTTGCACGGGCGGATCTTCAACAACTCGGCCAGTTCCCAGCGCGATTCCGAGATCGAATTGACCAGCGGTTTCCTCCCGTCCGACTTGTCCTGATCGTAGGCCTCGAGCGCCGCCTCCTGCACCGCGAAGTCCGGGCAATCGAGCGACAGCGGCAGATTCACCACCTCCTGGATCGCGCGCACGATCTCGACCATGAAGCGCGGGTCGCTGATCGCCTTGTCGCCGGCGTTGACGTTCAGGTAGGCCGCGCCGGCCTTTGCCTGGCGCTGCGCGAGGTCCTGGATTCCCTTGATGTCCTCGTTGTCGAACAGCGCCTTCGTCGAGCGGAATCCGGGGTTGATGCGCTCGCCGATGATGGTCAGGCCGGGGATGGACACGGACGTTCTCCTCTGGGTTGTACAGGTTGCGCGCGCCCGGACAGCAGTCCGGACTCGCTCACGATCTCTGCGATCAGATGTTCGTTCTTCGGCGCCATCAGGTGGATCCCGGCGACCCCTTCGATCGCGCGGATCCTGCCGATCAGCTCGACGCAGATGCGCACGCCCTCGGCCTTCGGATCGCCGGCGCGCTCGATGCGCGCGATCAGATCGTCCGGAATGTGCACCCCGGGCACGTGGTTGCGCATCCAGCGCGCCGAGCGCGCCGACGTCAGCGGGCCGACGCCTACCAGGATGTGACAGCGCTGGTGCAGGCCCTGCGCGCGCACCGCGTGCATGTAGCGCTCGAGCATCGGCACGTCGAAGCAGTACTGGGTCTGGACAAAGCGCGCGCCGGCGGCCACCTTGCGCCCCAGGCGCATCGGTCGCAGGTTGAAGGGAGGCGCAAACGGGTTGTCGACCGCGCCCAGGAACAAGCGCGGGCGACCGGTGAGCGTGCGCCCCGAGCGATAGAGACCGTCGTCGCGCAGCCGGCGCGCGGTGTCGAGCAGAGAAACCGCGTCCAGGTCGAACACCGGCTTCGCACCAGGATCGTCGCCGTTGCCGATTCCGTCGCCGGTCAGGCACAGCAGGTTGCCGATCCCGAGCGCCGCGGCCGCGAGGATGTCGCCCTGGATCGCGATCCGGTTGCGGTCGCGACAGGTCATCTGCATCACCGGTTCCCATCCGTGGCGGGCGAGGATCAGCGAAACGCCCAGGCTGGACATGTGGCAGTGCGCGCCGGGCGCGTCGGTAACGTTCAGCGCATCGACCCATCCCTCGTAGTGGTGCGCGCGCGTGAGAACGTCGTCGGGATCCGCCGAGTCGGGCGGCGAGCACTCCGAGGTCACGACGAAGGTTCCCGAACGCAGCAGCGACTCGAGGCGGCTCGCGGGAAGGGCTTCGTCGGACCGCGGCGGAGCCTGCGTGACCAGCGACGCCGGCCACGGTTCCTGGCGCAACACGCGCAGCCAGCTCGATCGGCCCTGTAACTGGTGCTCGAGCGGCGCGTTGGGCTTCGTGGGCAGGGCCCCGGCGCGCATCCTTGCGGCGCCGTTGTTCGCCTCGATCCAGACGCACGGCATCTCGGGCTGCACCTCGCACCCGCCATCGGCGCGCACGCCGCCGCAGGGCCCGTTGCGCAGCGACTTCGGGCAGTTCATCGGGCAGGCCATTCCGGTGACCGAGAGCGCGCAGGCGCCGCACATCTTGCAGTCGAACAACGCACCCTTCGCGGCGCGCTCTATCGCCGCCACCGGGCGTTCCAGCCTGGAATAGCCGATCAGACGCGCGAGCGGACGCAGCACGTCGAGCGCCCTGTCGAGGGCCCCGTAGAGAGACTCGAGCAGCCTTGCGTGCCTGACGGCCCAGCGGCGCAGTACGTACACGTCGGTCTGTTCGCGAGTTGCGTTCCCGCGCAAGCGCGGGATCGCTTTCGGCCAACCGGCTAGGGGTAGCGCCGGTACTTGTCGATGGCGCGCGACATGGCCCAGACGTTTTCCAGCTTGCAGTAATCGGTGATGCTGTTGGCGCTGGAGATCATGTAGCCGCCGCCCTTGCCCACCTTCTCGATGCGATCGCGCACTTCGGCTTCGACTTCCGCTTCGGTACCGCGCGGCAGCGTGTAATCGAGGTCGATGTTGCCGACGATGCAGACCTTGTCGCCGTAGTTCGCCTTGAGCTGGTTGATGTCCATCGCCGCAGGCTGCACCGGATGGATCGCGTTCATTCCCAGCGTGAGCAATCCGTCGAGCAGCGGAAAAAGATTGCCGTCGCTGTGGAAGATCCAGGGCTTTCGGATCTCTTTGGCGACCAACATCTGGTAGGGCTTCATGAACTCTTCCCACATCTCGGTGCTCACCCACGGCATCTTGTTGTCGGCGTGGTCGTCGTTCGCCCAGATGAAATCGAAGTCCATCTTGTTCAGGTGCTGCACGACGCGCGCCGACCACTCGGAAAAGCGCCGGTGCACTTCCTTCACCAGATCGGGGTCGTCGTACATCATGATCGAGAACACATCGAGCCCCATGCTCTCGAAGGTGCTCGCGCCGCCCAGCCTGATCCGGGCGAACACCGCGTAGTCCTCGCGGTACTTCTCGATCCACTCGGCCACCTTCTCGTAGCGCGCCGGGTGGTCGGGGTCCGGCAGGAAGCGGTCGAACAACTCGAGCGCGTCGCGGCTGGTGAGCAGACCGTGCTTGACGTAGGTGCGCCCGTCGGACGGATCGGTGCCCATCTCGGCGATCCAGGGCGGAGTGAAGTCGAAGGTGATGCGCTCGGGGTGGTACCAGGCTTCCTTGCCGCTCTTGCCGGTGGTCTGGATCGACTGGCCGTCGCTCGCGTTCAGGCCGGTGGGAAAGTGATAGCCGAAACCGTCCATGCCCAGCGCGCGGCACAGCTCGCCGGGCGTGAAATCGGTGCGCCCGCCCATCACGCGCACCTGCATCTGTTCCTCGATGTCGTTCTCGATCCACGGGACCATGTCGGGTTGACCGCGCTTCAACGCGGTCAGTACGCGTTCTCTGGGTGTCATCGTCCTGCCTCCGCACGCGCGCTGTCGACCAGCTTGTTGCAGGCCTGGACACACTCGTAAGCGTCCGCGCTGTAGAAATCGGCGCCGATCTCGGCGGCGTACTTGTGCGTGAGCGGAGCACCGCCCACGCCGATTCGCACCGACGATCGCAGCCCCGCTTCTTCGAGCGCCGCGATCGTGCGGCGCATGCCTTCCATCGTGAGCGTGATCAGCGCGCTCATCAGCACGAACTGCGGCGCCTCCTTGCGAATCGCCTCGATGAACATGTCGGCACTGACGTCGACGCCCAGGTCGACGACCTCGTAGCCACCGCCTTCGAGCATCATCCGCACGATGTTCTTGCCGATGTCGTGAAAGTCGCCCTGCACGGTGCCCAGCACCGCCTTGCCGCGGGTCGCCGCCGCTTCTCCGACCAGGTGCGGCTTGAGAATCGGGACGACCTCGGTCATCGCGCGCGCTGCGATCATCATCTGCGGCAGGAAGAACTCACCCGACGAATACTTCTCGCCCACGACCGACATCGCCGCGATCAGGCCGTCCTTCATGATCGCGCCCGGATCGACCCCCGCTTCGAGCGCCTCGCGCGTCGCCGCGATCGCCTCGTTCTTCTTGCCCCTGATCACCCAGTCCTTGATCGCCGCTATCGCGTCCGACATCGTCGTCTCCTTCGCTACTTGAAGTTCTACTGACATATTACAGATATGTTTCAGGCTGTCAATACCGCTCGATCTAGCGAAAGCCGAGCAACTGGCTCGGCAGCCAGGTCACGAGCGCGGGGAAGATCATCACGATCGCCAGCGCGATGCACTGCAGCACGATGAACGGCGTCACGCCCCGGTACATGTCGCGAATCGTGATCTCGTCGGGCGCCACCGCGCGCAGGTAGAACACCGCGGGCGCCATCGGCGGGGTCAGGTAGGAGGTCTGGATCATGATCAGGAACAGGATCAGGAACCACACCGGGTCGAACCCGGCCGCGACGACCAGCGGCGTGAACAGCGGCACGAAGATCAGGACGATCGAGATCCAGTCGAGGAAGAATCCGGCCAGGAAGATGATGAACATCATCATCCCGAGCAGCATCCACGGCGAGAGCTGCGCCTTGCTGATCAGCGCGCTCGCGGTGGTGATCCCGCCCCCGCCGATGAACACGCCGGTGAACAGCGTTCCGGCGAGCAGCACGGTCATGATCATCGCGGTGATCTTGAGCGTCTTGATCAGCGCCTCGTACAGACCGGGCATGGTGAAGCGCCCGTAGAGAATCGTCAGGAACAGCGAGGCCAGCGCGCCGATCGCCGCCGCCTCGGTGGGCGATGCGAGGCCGAGCAGGATCGAACCGAGCACGGCGAAGATCATGAACAGCGGCGGCAGCAGGTTGCGCGAGGAGATCCACAATTTGCGACCGAATCCCGGCTCGTCGGGTTCGCGCGGAATGCGCGGGCCCTTCTCGGGGTAGATCAGGCAAACGCCGACGATGTAGACCAGGTACAACCCGGCCATCAGCAGTCCGGGAAACGCCATCCCGTAGAACAGGTCGCCCACCGACACATTCGCCATCGGACCCATCACCACGGCCACCACCGACGGCGGGATGATCGTGCCGAGCGAGCCTCCGGCGCAGATGCTGCCCGAGATCAGCGCCTTGTCGTACTTGTAGCGCAGCATGATCGGGATCGTCAGCATGCCGACCACCGATTCGGTCGCGCCGATCACGCCGCTAGACGCCGCGAAGATCACGCACATGAAGATGGTCGCGAGCGCCAGTCCGCCCGGCAGGCGCCGCGTCCAGATGTGGATCGCCTCGAACAGCTTGTCGGCGATCCCGGACTTCTCGAGCATCGCGCCCATGAACACGAACATCGGCACCGCGGCGAACACGAAGTTCGACGCGATGTCCTCGATCTTGTCGACGAACTGGAACACGACGTTGTCGCCGAAGATCATCAGGCCGAAAATCACCGCGGTGATCATCATCGCGAAAGCGACCTGGATGCCCAGGAACATCAGCATGAACGCAAGCGGCAGCATCAGGAACGGCAGGTAGCTCATGCTGCGTTTCCGCGATTGAGATTGAATCTGCGCACGCTCTTGATCACCTCGGCGAGGACCTGCAACGCGAACAGCGCGAAGGCGACCAGGAACACGACGCGAAACGGCCACACCGGCAGGTTCAGCGCCGACTGGCCGCTGGTCTCGCCGCTCGTGTAGCCGTCGACCAGGTAGTGGTACATCTGCGTAGGTGAGCCAGATCAGCAGCGGCAGCATGACGGTGTAGCCGACCAGGTCGATGACCGCGCGGGTGCGCTCGGAGAACTTGCCGCTGAACACGTCGATGCGGATGTGCGCGCCCTCGCGCAGCGTATAGGCCATGCCGAGCAGAAAGTGCGAGCCGGTGAGCAGGTAGCCGACCTCGTAGGCCCAGATGGTCGGCGCGCCCATCGCGTAGCGCGCGAACACCTCGTAGCAGGTCGCGAGCACCAGCGGGACCAGGACGCAGCGCCGCGACGATGCCGACGCCGCCGGTGACGCGTTCGATCGACTTCGTGAGCGCATTCATCGCGCCGCTCCCCTTACTTGGCTGGTGTCGACAGCGGTCGGCGCCGCATCGTGCCCACCGTTGGCGTGCCGCCGCTCGCGCCGCCGCGGCGCCACGGCGCCAACCGGTGCGAACCGCTCGGCAAGACTGCGCACCGAGCGGTCAGCAAACCGGACGCGCAACGGTCAGCAACAAGAGATGGGGTGCTTTCGCACCCCATCGTTTCAGCGACGAGCGCTCAGTCCCTGATCTTGACCGTGCGCCAGGCCGACGCGCCCTTCCACAGCGCGTCCATCTCCTTCTGGCTCGTGAGCGCCTTTGCGAACCAGGGATGAGATCCTTCCTTGGCCGTCTTTTCGGCCCATTTCAGGCCGATCTCGCGAGCTGCGTACTGCACCTCGGGCGAGAGCTCGATCAGCGTATTGCCGGCTTTCTTGTAGAACTCGAACGCTTTCGCGTCCTCGTGGCCGACCTTCATCCAGAAATCCACCGTCACGAGCCTGGCCACCGGTTTCGACCAGCTTCTGGTCGGCGGGCGAGCAGCTTGGCCCAGGCATCCTTGTTGATCACCAGCTCGAACGGCGCCGTGGGCTGGTGCACGCCCGGATAGATGATGTACTTGGCGATCTTGTGAAAGCCCATCGAGATGTTCTCGTACATCGTGCCCCACTCGGTGGCGTCGATCGCGCCGCGCTCGAGCATCGGGTACACGTCGCCGCCCGGGGTGGTCACCGGCGCCGCGCCCAGATCCTTGGCCATCTCGAGCCAGGCGCCGGCGGTGCGCATCTTCAGGCCCTTCAGGTCGGCCAGCGTCTTGACCGGCTTCCTCGAGTGCAGGAAGGCCTCGGCCGTGCGGGCGCCGAGCGGAAACGAGATGATCTCGGCGGTTTCCTCGCGGAACTTGCGCTGCATCTCGACGCCGCCGGCCTGGTACAGCCAGTGCAGCATCCGCTCGGTGTCGAACGAGCCGGCGTAGCCGCCGAACAGCACCGTCGTCGGGTCCTTGCCCCAGTCGTAGCCCATCCAGGTGTGGCCGCACTCGGCGATGCCGTTCTTGACCGTCTCGGGCACCTTCAGCGCATTGCCCAGCGCGCCGCCCGGGAACACCTGGATCTTGAAGCGTCCGCCCGAAAGCTCGCCCATCTTCTCGGCGAAGGCCTTCGCACCGATGTCCATCAGCGGACCGCCGCCCCAGCCGGTGGCCATCTTCCAGGTGATCGTGGCCTGCGCGTGTGCCGGCTGCGCAAGTGTCGCGCCGGCGGTTGCGACTGCGCCGGCCTTGAGAAAATCACGTTTCTTCATTCCCTGTCTCCCTTGTTGGCTGCGGTTTGGACTTCGCTACGACTAGATTGCTTGCTCGGCGACCGGGCCGTCGAGCGAGACCGGCGCGTCGGGCCGCCGGTACTTCTCGATCACCGGTTTCAACTCCGGTTTGATGTGATCTTCGCTGTAACCGTTGAAGATCGTTCCGATCAGGCCGCGATCGAGGTCGCTCGTTCCCATCAGCCAGTCGGCGATCGGGAACGTCAGGTTCATGTTGTGCCCCATCATGATCCCGTAGTTGTGGTGCGCCGTGTGGTGACGCCGGATCGTGTTGACGAAGGGCACGTGGCGGACGAACCAGTTGTCATGAACGTGACAGCAGTAGTGGAAGCTCTCGTAGATCAGATACTGCCCGACGATCGTCACCATCAGGATGTAGCCGGCGTTCGGGTTGATCAGCGCGCCGAGCGCGAGCGCGAACGGCACGCCCAGCGCCATGAAAGTGAACAGCGCACGCCACGGAAAGAAAATGATCCGCCATTCGCGAGAATTGTCCACCGTCATCTCGTTGTCGGTGAAGTACTGGTGGTGCTGGCGCGTGTGGCGGTCGTAGATCGCGCGCAACGCCCACACGTCGATCTGGCGGTGCATCACGTACTTGTGCATGTACCACTCGAACAGGTTCGAGAAGACGAACACCGGCACCACGAGCAGCCACTCCCATCCGGCGTTGTCGAGTCGCGCCGCACACCACCAGATGACCGCGATGCCCACGACGTAGATCACGCCGATGTGCAGCGGTCCGTTGTACGCGGGGTGGATCTCCGAGCGATACTGCTCGCGAAAAGCCACCTGGCGCGGCGAGGGGTTGTGTCGTTCGGTCAGTTCTGCCATGGCTGTCCTCCGTCGCTGCTCGATTGCCCGGATGCCGGACCCGGTGTTCTCCTGATATATTAGGCGTATACGGTCGGTGCTGTCCAGTCTCGTGTTGTGCGCCGCGGCACCGGGTGGCTCACGCGGCCAGCAGGCGCTTGGCTTCGTTGACCGCCTGCACCGCGTCCTCGGCGAATCCGTCGGCACCGATCTGGCGCGCGAACTTGTCGCTCACCGGCGCCCCTCCCACGAACACCTTGCACCCTGCGCGCAGCCCCCGCGCGTCGAGCTCGCGCAGGATCGCGGGCATCTCCATCATCGTCGTGGTCAGCAGCGCCGACAGCCCGATCACGTCCGGGCGATGCTCGGCGACCGCGTCGCAGAACGTATCGCGCGCGACGTTCACCCCCAGGTCGATCACCTCGAATCCGACCCCGCGCAGCATCGTCACCACCAGGTTCTTGCCGATGTCGTGCATGTCGCCCTTGACCGTGCCGATCAGCACCCGCCCGCGCTGCTGGTTTCCACTCGCCGCCAGGTGCGGCTCGAGCACGCTCACCGCGGCGCTCATCGCGCGCGCCGCGAGCAGCACCTCGGGAATGAACGCTTCGCCGCTCGCCATGCGCTTGCCCACCACGTCGATCTCCGCGATCAGCCCCTTGTCCAGGATGTCGCGCGCCGACACGCCCTGCGCGAGCAGCTCGGCAACGTGTTCCTTGATCGCCAGGTGCTTGCCCTTGCTCACGTCCTGGCGCACCTGGGCGTAGATCTCGTCGCCCGCCTCGGACGCCGCACCCGCCGCACCCGCTGCCGCACCCGCTGCCGCGCCCGTCGCCGTCGCGCCCGCCGCCGCACCCGCTGCCGCGCCCGTCGCTGCGCCCGCTGCCGGCGCCGCTGCCGTGGCGCCCGCCGGCATCGGCCGGAACGCGCCGGCCTTGAGCGGCAGCGCGCCCTCGCGCTCGACCCGCTCGCCGATGCGCTGCAGCCGCGAGAAGATCGCCCCGGGCGGCACCTGGTCGGCCACCCCGACCAGGTAACGCGTTCCCGGCGCGACCGCGCGAAACAACTCGTCCAGGTAGGCCTCGAAGTCCGCCTCGCTGGTCTCGGGCAACACCACCGTCGAGGGCACGCCGCCGAACAGCGTGAGCTTCGGGCTCCAGCGCCGATAGTGCTCGGCCAGGCTCAGCTTGGTCATCGGCGCCGGGCAGACCGACTCGGCGATGTGCATGCCCGAGTCGCGGATCAGGTCCATCAGGCCCTCGTTCTCGCCGTCGGTGTGGCACATCAGCAGCTTGCCGCGCGCTTCGAGCGCCGTCGAGACCTTGCGCAGCCACGGACTGAATTCACGCTCGAAATACGGCGGGTACGTGATCATGTCGTCGTAGTTCGCGCCCCAGAACACCACTTCGGCCGGAGAATCGCACTGGATCGCGAGCATGCGCTCGAACAACGGCTCCATCTGCGACGCGAGCCGCTGAACCTTGTCGTGATGGTCCTTGTAGTGGAAAAAGAACTGGGTCGAGTCGATCAGGTCGCGCTGGATCTCGTGGACCGGCGATGCGCCGAACAGGCCCATCGAGATCGCCACGCCGTCGTCACGCATCTCCTCGGCGGACCAGCGGTTGAAACGTTCGGGGTTGAGCTTGAGGTCGAGGTGTTCGTACAGGCACCCCGCCGCCTCGTAGTCGTCGACTGACTTGATCAGCGGTTCCATGATGGTCGGGATCGTCGTGCCGAGCCGCTGCGCCTCGAGGTCGTAGTGCACGGTGGTGCTGACCATGCCCAGCGGCGTGTGGTACTCGACCCGCATCAGTGGGCCTTCGTGTTTCACCTTGACCTCGACCTTGTTCGAGATCACCAGGTCGTAGACCGTATCGCGGCTGCCGAACAAACCGATGCCGCGGTGCAGGTACATCGGCTGGACTGCCGGGTCGAGCTGGTCGTCGGCAAAACGAAAGTACAGCGCCCAGCCCTCGGCGCGCGCGATCTCGTTCATCGCGCGCCCGGCGTGTTGCGCGGGCAGCGTGCCGCAAGTGTGGTTGGCGAGGTACCAAAGGTCCAGCCGCGGAACGTAGGGCAACCGGTCGACCTGCTCGCCGCGGAAAGCGGCGAGCATACGTGCCTTGTGGTTCATGGTCTCTCCTCTAGCGCGTCGACGCTCCGAACGCTGCCGCGGGTGCCGGCACCGGATCGCGATTGGACGCTGATCATATTAGTAATATATTAGACGTATACGGTCGGTGCTGTCCAGTCTCGTGTTGTGCGCCGCGGCACCGGGTGGCTCACGCGGCCAGCAAGCGCTTGGCTTCGTTGACCGCCTGCACCGCGTCCTCGGCGAATCCGTCGGCCCCGATCTGGCGCGCGAACTTGTCGCTCACCGGCGCCCCTCCCACGAACACCTTGCACCCTGCGCGCAGCCCCCGCGCGTCGAGCTCGCGCAGGATCGCGGGCATCTCCATCATCGTCGTGGTCAGCAGCGCCGACAGCCCGATCACGTCCGGGCGATGCTCGGCGACCGCGTCGCAGAACGTCTCGCGCGCCACGTTCACCCCCAGGTCGATCACCTCGAATCCGACCCCGCGCAGCATCGTCACCACCAGGTTCTTGCCGATGTCGTGCATGTCGCCCTTGACCGTGCCGATCAGCACCCGCCCGCGCTGCTGGTTTCCACTCGCCGCCAGGTGCGGCTCGAGCACGCTCACCGCGGCGCTCATCGCGCGCGCCGCGAGCAGCACCTCGGGAATGAACGCTTCGCCGCTCGCCATGCGCTTGCCCACCACGTCGATCTCCGCGATCAGCCCCTTGTCCAGGATGTCGCGCGCCGACACGCCCTGCGCGAGCAGCTCGGCAACGTGTTCCTTGATCGCCAGGTGCTTGCCCTTGCTCACGTCCTGGCGCACCTGGGCGTAGATCTCGTCGCCCGCCTCGGACGCCGCACCCGCCGCACCCGCTGCCGCACCCGCCGCTGCGCCCGTTGCCGTCGCGCCCGCCGCTGCGCCCGTTGCCGGCGCCGCTGCCGTCGCGCCCGCCGGCATCGGCCGGAACGCGCCGGCCTTGAGCGGCAGCGCGCCCTCGCGCTCGACCCGCTCGCCGATGCGCTGCAGCCGCGAGAAGATCGCCCCGGGCGGCACCTGGTCGGCCACCCCGACCAGGTAACGCGTTCCCGGCGCGACCGCGCGAAACAACTCGTCCAGGTAGGCCTCGAAGTCCGCCTCGCTGGTCTCGGGCAACACCACCGTCGAGGGCACGCCCCCGAACAGCGTGAGCTTCGTGCCCCAGCGCCGGTAGTACTCGGCCAGGCTCAGCTTGGTCATCGGCGCCGGGCAGATCGACTCGGCGATGTGCATGCCCGAGTCGCGGATCAGGTCCATCAGGCCCTCGTTCTCGCCGTCGGTGTGGCACATCAGCAGCTTGCCGCGCGCTTCGAGCGCCGCCGAGACCTTGCGCAGCCACGGACTGATCTCGCGCTCGAAGTACGGCGGGTACGTGATCATGTCGTCGTAGTTGGCACCCCAGAGCACCACCTCGGCCGGCGAATCGCAGAGGATCGCGAGCATCCGCTCGAACAGGTGCTCCATCTGCGACGCCAGCCGCTGGACCTTGTCGTAGTGGTCCTTGTAGTGGAAGAAGAACTGGGTCGAGTCGATCAGGTCGCGCTGGATCTGCAGGACCGGCGAGGCGCCGTACCAGCCGATCGCGACCGCGACCCCGTCGTCGCCGATCTCGTCGCGCGACCACCGCGTGTAGCGCTCGAAGTTCGGCCTGAAGTCGAGGTGCTCGAGAAGATAGCCGGCCGCTTCGTAGTCCCCGGGCGTCTTGATCAGGTGCTCAACGACGATCGGGGCCGTGATGCCCAGGCGCTGCGCTTCGACGTCGTAGTGAACGGTAGTGCTGACCATGCCCAGCGGCGTGTGATACTCGACCCGCTGCAACGTCCCGGAACGACTCACGCGCACCTCGACGTCGGCCGGGATCACCAGGTCGTAGAGCGTTTCGCGGCTGCCGTAGACGCCGATGCCACGGTGCAGGTACATCGGCTGGATCGCCGGGTCGAGCTGATCGTCGGCGAACTTGAAATACAGCGCCCAACCCTCGGCGCGTGCGATCTCGTTCATCGCGCGCCCGGCGTGCTGCGCGGGCAGCGTGCCGCAGGTATGGTTCGCCAGGTACCACAGGTCAAGGCGCGGAACGTAGGGCAACCGGTCGACCTGCTCGCCGCGAAAAGCGGCGAGCATGCGCGCCTTGTGACTCATGGTGTCTCCTAGAATTCGGTGTTGAGCGTCGCTCGGGTGAAACTCTCGATGTGGTCGATCAATGCATCGGTGGCGCGTCCCGCTGCGGCCTCGTCGCCGACTGCGATCGCCTCGGCGATCGCCGCATGCAGATTGGCCGTGACCGGCATGTCCGCCGCCTGCTTGTAGTGCATGTACCAGAAGCGGCGCGAGAGCGGCTGCATCAGGCGCATCGCAGCCGCGGCAAATTCGTTGCGCGCCGTCGTGATCGCGAGTTCGTTGTACTCGTTGTCGGTGCGCACGAAGCCGGACTCGTCGTTCGCCCTGGCGGCCTTCCTGAACTTCGCCGCGATGGCGGCAAAGCGTGCCCGTTCCTGCGGCTGGGCGCGGCGCGTCGCACTGCGCGAGACCAGCCGTTCGATCTCGCGACGAACCTCGAGCATCCCGAGCTGGCGCTTCACGTTGATGTCCGAGACGATCACTCCGCGTCGCGGCAGGATCTGCACCAGCTTCTCGCGCGACAATCGCTGCAGCGCCTCGCGAATCGGCGTGCGACCGATTCCCAGCATCTGCGACAGTTCGGCTTCCGACACCGCGCTGCCCGGCGCCAGCTTGAGGGTGACGATCATCTCCTCGAGCGTGCTGTAGGCGCGATCGGTGAGGGTCTCGCCTCCGGAACCCGGCGCGCGAAGCGCCGGCTTCGCGCCGCGGCGCACGGTTGCCGCAACCTTGCGCGCGGACGTCAAACCTGTCTCCGTTTTTCCAGCATTTCGAGGAAACGCTCGTACTCGCGCGTGTCCACGCCATAGCTGTGGTCGTCGTCCGGAAAGCTGCCCGCCTTCACTTCGGCGACGTACTGCTTGAGGCCGCCCACCGCCACTTCGGTCATGTTGGCGAAGCGTTTCGTGAACTTCGGTTTGAAATCGGTGAACACGCCGAGCAGGTCGTACGAGAGCAGGATCTGCCCGTCGGTGCCGACTCCCGCGCCGATGCCGATCGTCGGGATCTCCAGCTGCGCCGAGATCGCGGCGGCGATCTTGGCCGGCACCGCTTCGAACTCCAGCATGAAGCAGCCCGCGTCCTGGATCGCCAGCGCATCCTCGAGGATCTTCATCGCCGCCTCGGCGGTCTTTCCCTGGATCTTGAATCCGCCGAAGGTCGCGACCGTGTGCGGCGTCAGTCCGATGTGCGACGCGGTCGGGATGCCCGCATCGACCAGCGCCTTGAGGATGTGCGCCTGGCTCTTGCCGCCTTGCGGCTTGACCGCGTCGCACCCGGCCTCCTGCATGAACCGGGTGGCATTGACCAGCGCCCGGTCGACGGTGTTGTAGCTCTGGTAGGGCATGCAGCCGAGAACGAAGGTGTTCATCGCGCCGCGACGCACCGCCTGCGAGTGCAGCACCATCATGTCCATCGTCGCGGGAATCGTGTTCGGGTGCCCGTGCGCGGTCATCGCCAGGCTGTCCCCTACCACGCACACGTCCACTCCCGCCGCTTCGGCCCACTTGGCCGACGTGTAGTCGAGCACCGAGGTGTAGACCATCTTCTCGCCGGTCTTCTTGGACTCCCGGATCTCGGGAATCGTGCGCTTCTTGCGCTCGCCCTGATTCATCGCGTCCTCCAGCGAACCGGGGCCTTTCGGCGTGGAACCGATCGCCACCCTCAGACCACCCAGTCGTATGGAAATGATATATCAACGATGAACCGCCGCAAGCCTCGATCGGGTGTTGCATCGCCGCACCCTCAGTTCGGCTTGCCGAAGAAGCGCGGCACCGCGAGCACGAAATCGGCCCAGTAGGTGACGATCATCAGCGTCACGAACAGCGGGATGTAGAACGGAAGCACCGCGCGCGACATCTGCGCGAGGCTGATCTTCGCGATGTCCATCATGATGAACAGGATCACGCCGAAGGGCGGAGTCAGCGTGCCGATCAGCAGGTTGACGATCAGGATGATGCCGAAGTGCACCGGGTCGATGCCCAGGGCGACGATCAGCGGATACAGCGTCGGCGTGGCGATCAGCAGGATCGCCGTCGTTTCCATCAGGCAGCCGACCACCAGCAGCCCGAGGTTGATCAGCGCGAGGATCACGAACTTCTCGTTCGAGATCGACATCATGAATTGCGCCAGTCTCATCGGCGCCTGCGAAGTCGCGACGATCCAGCCGAAAGGCACCGCGCAGGCGATGATGAACACCAGCACGCCGCAGGTGATCAGCGTCTCGCGCAGCGCCTCGAAGATGTCGTGAAAACTCAGCTCGCGTTGCAGGAACCCAAGCGCGATCGCGTAGACCACGGTGAGCGCGCCCAGTTCGGTCGGCGTGGCGACGCCTGCAAGAAGGCCGACGGTGAGCAGCACCGGGGCGGCGAGTGCGGGCACGGCGCGCACGAAGGTGCGGCCAAGGCGCGGGAACGACATCGGCTCGGTCGGTGGTGCGACGATGCGTCCGGTGCGCACCATCCAGTAGATCGTCACCATCAGCGTGCCGCCCATCAGGATGCCCGGAAGGAAGCCAGCGAGGAACAGTTCCGCCACCGACGCCTGCACCAGCACCGCGTAGACGACCATGATCACCGAGGGCGGGATGATCGGGCCGATGATCGCCGACGCCGCGCTCACCGCCGCGGAGAAGGCCGGATCGAAACCCTTCTTGCGCATCGCGTTCACTTCGACCACGCCGAGTCCGGCCGCGTCGGCCTGGGCCACGCCGCTCATGCCGGCGAAGATCATGCTGGCGACGACGTTGACGTGCGCCAACCCGCCGCTGATGTGTCCGGCGAGCGCAGCGGCGAAAGCGAAGATCCGATCGGCGATACCGGCACGGTTGAGCAGGTGCCCGGCGAGAACGAACAGGGGGATCGCGATCAGAACGAAGCTGTCGAGCCCGGTGCCGATGCGTTGCACGACGATCGACAGCGGAATCGGCTGGGTCAGCGCGATCGTGACGATCGCCGACAGGCCCATCGCGAAGGCCACCGGCACCTCGATCGCGATCAGCACGCCCAGCAGGCCGAACAACATCAGCATCGTCATAGGGTGCGCGCCGCGCGCGTTGGCGCGTGGTCGCGTCGCCGCGCACGGAGTCGGCGCGCGCCGCGCACGATCGCCAGGTCGGTGAGCAGCAACCACAGCGTGGTCAGCGTCATCGACGCCGCCGAAGCGGTCAGCGGCAGCGAATAGAACAAACTTCGCGGCAACTCGATCGGCAGCGAGATCGTGCTCGAGCGGCCTTCGACCCCCATGACCTTGACGCCCTGGAACATCAGTACCGCCAGCGTCGCCAGGATCAGCAGCCACATCAGCACGCGCAGTCCGGCAGCGGCGCGCGCCGGCAGGAGCGCGCCGAAGGTGGCGATGTAGATGTGCCGGCCCTTTTTCAGTCCCAGGCTGGCTCCGACGAACACCATCCAGATGAATGCGTAGGTGGCCGATTCCTCGACCCAGGCGATCGGAAGGCCGAGCGCGTAGCGGGTGAACACCTGAACCGTGATCGCGGTAACGATGACGACGATCAGCCCGATGCCGAGCGCCTGCTCGAGCACAGCAATGCGATCGAGCAGGCGCTTGTAGTGAATCAGCATCCGGTCAGAGCTTCTGGATCTGATCCCACAGCCCGCTAGACCACGCGCCGTCTTTCTCCATCTTCGACACGCCGTCCTTGGCACGTTGCTGGATCGGCGCCTTGTCGATCGGCGTCACTTTCGCGCCCTCGGCCGCCATCTTGCGCACCACGTCCTCGGTCTCCTTTTCCGCCGTCTTGCGCGAATTCTGCACCGCGTCACGCGCACAATCGCCGAGCAGCTTCTGCATGTCCGGCGCCAGCGCCGCGTAGCTCTTCTCGTTCATCGTGATGTGTGCCGACGACATCAGGTGGTCGGTGCGGATCACGTTCGGCGCCGCCTCGTGAAACTTCGCTGCGTAGGCCGAGGAAATCGGACCCTCGGCGGCTTCGACCACCCCGGTCTTGAGCCCGAGGAAGATCTCGCCCCAGGCCAGGCGCGAGGGTCGCGTGCCGAGCGTCTCCCACAGCATCAGGTAGGTCTTGATTTCGGGCACGCGCATCTTCACGCCGTTGAGATCGCCGAGCGAAGCGATCGGCTTCTTCGAGAACAGGATGCGCGGCTGCGTCGGTGCTGCCGCGAGGATGCGCAGGCCTTGCTCCTTGCGCAGCTTCTCGGCCATTGCCGCATAGGTCGGGCTGTCGAGAAACTTCTGCATGTGGTCGGCGTCGCGGAAGGTGAAGCCCCAGGCGAGGATCGCGTAGTCCTTGACCCAGTTGGCGTACCAGTCGAGCACGTCGCCGTAGATGTGCACCGAGCCCTGCATCATCTGCTCGATCACCTGGACGTCGTTGCCGAGTTGTTCGCCCTGGATGAAGTTCACCTTCACCTTGCCCGCCGCCTTGTCGTTCACGCAGGCGGCGAAGCGCGCGTTCTGGCGATCGAGGATCGTGCCGATCGCGTCGGACCCGCCGAGCGTGAGTACGGTCTGTGCGTGGGCACCTGCGGCCAGGGACAGCGCGGCAGCAAGCAGGAGCGGTCGGGCATGAATCGCGAACATGAAGCCTCCTCGTATCGTCGCGTTCACCGAAGCGAACGCCGTTGTGGAAAACCGGTCAGGCGGATCAGGCGGATCAGGCGGATTGGCGGATTCGCGGGTCAGGCGGATTGGCGCGGCGCCGCGACCGGCGCCGAATCGAAGTAGCGGCTCTCGAGCGCGGTCTGGTTCTCGTAGATCGAACCCTGGTGCGCAGCGGGAGGCATCGGCATGCGGATCGGGCAATCGACCATACGCGGCACGACCGTGGGCGAACCGACCAGCAGGCGCGCGTCGAAGTCCTCCCAATCGGGGATGCCGAGCAACGGGAAGGCGTCGGCGGCGGCGAACTCGTAGAGCAGCAGGTTGCGCGAATGCGCCGATCGATTCTGCGCCGACCCGTGCACCGCGCGCACGTGGTGGAACGAGCACGCGCCGGCCGGAGCCAGCAGCGCCGGGGCGGAGGTGTAATCGAGTCGGTCGCGCGCCGGGTCCATCGCGCCGCAGAAACGGCCGTCCGGACCGTGGTGATCGTAGGTCGGGCCGCGATGGCTGCCCGGCAACACCATCAGCGGACCGTTCTGTTCGGTGGCGTCGTCGAGCAGCACGCCCACCGCCAGAATATCGTCGTTGGTGTGCGGATAGAAGGCCCAGTCCTGGTGCCACTCCACCGCGGAGCCGCCATCTGGCGCCTTGAGGTTGAGCTTGGAGCCGTGCAGCCTCACGCCGCTAGTGCCGAGCAGCGCGGACAGGACGGCGAGAAGGCGCTCGGAGCGCATGAACTCGGCGAACACCGGATGCACGACGTGCGGTTTCTTGATCCGGCGCACGCGCGGACGCTGCGCGCTGTGCGTCGGTTCGAGGTCGTAGACGTCGTCGTGCGCGCCGACCTTTCGCGAACCCTCGACCAGTTCGGCCAGGACCTGCTTCATGCGCATGCGCGTCAGGTCGTCGAGCAGCCCTTCGACCACGATGAACCCGTCGCGTTGATACCGCGCCACATCGTGCGCACTGATGTCGGCCATGTCCGCTCCCCTCGTCGGATCCGTTGCGCCAGTTCGATGGTAGCGCTACCATCGATGTTCGCGGATGCTCGCCGAACTGTCAAGCACCGCCACGGTCCGAGCGATCCGCCCGATGTCCATAGACCCGCCGCCACGCAAACGCAGCGCCGACACCAGGAGCGTGCGCATGGTCGACGTCGCGCGTGCGGCCGGCGTGTCGGCGATCACCGTATCGCGCGCGCTGAACAGCCCGCACCAACTGTCGGCGGCGACACTGCGCAAGGTGCGCTCGGCGATCGATCGCCTGCGCTACGTTCCGAACCTGACCGCAGGCAGCCTGGCGTCGAATCGCTCGCGCACCGTCGCGGTGATCGTTCCGACGATCAGCAACTCGATCTTCTCCGAGACGATCGACGGACTGGCGCAGGCACTCGCGCCGCAGGGCTACCAGTTGCTGCTCGGGCAGACGCGCTACCGTGTCGAGGAGGAGGCCGCGCTGGTGCGCGCCTTTCTCGGTCGACGCGTCGACGGTCTCGTGCTCACCGGAGTGCGCCACGCGCGCGGAGTGCGCAGCAGCGTGATGCGCACCGCGACTCCTGTGGTCGAGACCTGGGACCTGGGAGATCGGCCGATCAACATGATGGCCGGATTCTCGAATGTCGACGCGGGGCGCACGGCGGCCCGATACCTGCTCGGCAAGGGCTACGATTCGCTCGCGTTCATCGGCGGCGACGACGACCGCTCGGCCAAGCGACTGCAGGGATTTCGCGAGGCTGCCCTGGCCGGCGGTGCGGGTGCGGTCGCCACCGTGGTGCTTGCCTCGGCCTCGTCCAACCCGGCCGACGCAGGGCTGGCACTTGCCCGACTGCTGGCGAGCGGCGAGCCACGCGCGATCTTCTGCAGCAACGACATGCTGGCCGCCGGCGTGTTGTTCGAATGCGCGCGGCTCGGGATCGCAGTGCCCGGGCAGCTCGCGATCATGGGCTTCGCCGACCTGCCGATCGCCGCGAGCGTCGAACCGCGGCTGACGTCGATCCAGGTGCACGCGACCGGGATGGGCCTGCTCGCGGGCCAGATGCTGTTGGGCGAGCTGCGCGGCGAAGCCCCTCGCGAACGTGTCGTCGACCTGGGCTACGCGGTGGTCGAACGCGCCAGCACCTAGGCGCGCGATGCTGCCCGCGGGCGCTCGCGAAACGGCCCTTGTCCTTCAACCCGAACGGTACCCACGCATGAACGCGCCCAACGCATTGGGCCCATCAGTCGGCACGCCGACCTTCTGGTGCCATGCCCGGCGGCATCGGGAAATCCAGAACACTGGCGAATGCACGCAACAACTCCACCTCTGCCGGGGTGGCATTCCGATCGTGCCAAGTGCTGATGACACAGGCTGTCAACAAGCGCGATTTGGCCGCGGGCGTCAATAGATCCAGCTTGCCAAAGACCTGATCAAGATCCGCAATCCTGATCTGCTCCTTCGACAACAACGTCAGTCCGATAGGTGCCAACGCGCGAGCGGAAGCATCGAATGCGCGCTGAGCACGGTTCTGATCGATCGCGCCGGCGTGCGCCATCACCGACAAGACAAATCCAAGTTCCGGAGCGAGTTGTGCGGGATCCTGATATCGCGCCGCGACCGGCAATGGTTTGTGAAAGTGCCCGCCCAGATGCCTTGACAATATCTTCTGCAATGACCATTCGAACAGGTCAACACTGGAGTCCATGATGATCAGCGCCGCCAGATTCTCCAGGAACAGCGGGTACTGGCTGGGTGACAACTGCTTGAGCGCAGGAATCGCGATATCGATGATCGGCAGCCGAAATCGCAGATCCAGCGCATCCATCTGTGGCATCAAACCGATCGTCAACGCGTATACGTCCTTGTCGGCGCGGCCTTGCAACAGCGCGAGTTGTTGTTCGCGCAGCTCTGCCCCCTTGTCGAGCAACAGACAATAGATCAGGGCCCGCGCGCCATAGGGTTCACGCGCCGCATCGCGAATCGACGCGGGCATATCAGACAACAACGACCGGGCGAGCAGAACCGACTCCTGGGTCGGTTGACCGATTTGATCCATCACTGCGACTGCGTCGGCCACCGCGGTTTGTGCCGCGACAGTCGCCATGTTTCGAACCATGTCGGGGCGTCGCACGGCCGATGCGTCGTCGACTGGCGGTTTGCCTTCAACTGACGGTGGTGGTTCAGAGACATCGAACTTGCCATCCCACTGGGGATCGATACGCAAGATGCGACTGGCCAGCGGTGGATGCGTGGACGACAGCCACTGCGTGAAGCCTGTGACGCCCTGGGCGAAAAACGCATGGCTCACTTCAGGAGCACCGGGGTTTCGCACGATGGAGCCAGACTTCAGCCCACCGATCCTCTTCAATGCACCTGCGATTCCGTTCGGGTTGCGGGTGAACTGGACCGCCGACGCGTCAGCCAGATATTCCCTCTGCCGGCTGACTGCAGCCTTGATCAGGCCGCCGAAAAAAGTTCCGGCAAAACCGATCACCATCAGCCCGATCGCCAGCGCCAATATTGCGGCACCACTATTGTCGTTGCCGCGCCGGCGCCCGGAGAACGATGCCGAACGCATCAGGTAGTAGCCCAGAATGCCCAGAACAAGAATGCCGTTCAGAACACCCATCAGGCGGATATTGAGCCGCATGTCACCATTGAAGATGTGACTGAACTCATGGGCGATGACGCCCTGCAGTTGATCGCGGCTCAGCTGCTCGATCGCCCCCTGGGTAATTCCGAGTACCGCGTCCCGAGGCGAGAATCCCGCCGCGAAGGCATTGATGCCAGGCTCGTTGGCCAGCAGATAGACCGGAGGCGCCGGGGTTCCCGACGCTATGGCCATTTCATCCACGACATTGAGCAGCTTGCGTTGGTTGGGTTCCTCGGTATTGCGGGGAATCAACTGTCCACCCAGCGACTCCGCAACGACCTTGCCACCCGCGGACAAGGCGACCATCTTGTACAGACTGCCGACCAGCACCACCACACTGACGCCTGCGCCCACGGTGGCGACCATCTTCCAGTCCATCTGCGCGACAAAGGACTGACCGTCACGCAATTGCTGGCTGTTGACAACACCGAACACCACCAGGATCAGCACATTGGCCATGACGATCAATGCGATCACCGCGACACCGAACAAGACGATCAGCAACGTCGTGTGCTTGCGCGCGCGTTCCTGAGACTCGAAGAAATTCATCGATCGACCACCAGGCTATGCGCTGCGGTCAAAACGACACTTTCGGCACCTCTTGAATCGCGACGCTGTCTGCGAACTCCAGCAGCGCAGCATCCTGTGCGTGGCCAAACATGGGCGCGAAAGCAATCGGTGGGAATGATTGCTTGTAGGTGTTGTAGGCCATCACCTGGTCATTGAAAGCCTGGCGTGAAAACGAGACCTTGTTCTCCGTCGACGTGAGTTCCTCGCTCAGTTGCATCATGGTCTGGTTGGCCTTGAGGTCCGGATAGGCCTCCATCACCATCTTCATGTTCATCAAGGCGCCAGACAGCCTTCCTTCGGCGCCGACCAGAGCTTTCATGGCGCCAGCATCGCCGGGCGCCGCCGCAGCGCTGGACAACATGCCCGACGCCTCATTGCGCGCATTGACAACTGACTCCAGCGTTTCACGTTCGTGTTTGATGTATCCCCTGGCGGTCTCGACCAGATTGGGAATCAGGTCATAGCGACGCTTGAGCTGCACTTCGATCTGGGCGAAGGCGTTCTTGTACCGATTCCTCAGCATGACCAGCTTGTTGAAAATCGCGATCAGGAGAAAGGCCGCCAGCACGATGACGACCAGAATGACTATCAATGTGGTGCCCATGGATTGCCTTTCGATTTGGTTGCGTGGAATTTCGAAAAAATGACACTCGCCAGATACGGCCCAGATACTGCGACTTGTTGCCGACACTGAACGCTTTATCTCTGAAGTGCCAAATTATCAATAGCAATCATGTCATGGGGGGAAACTGCGCAGGCGCAGGACGCCGCGCCAGGCGGCATCATGGCTGCGCACTTGTTGCGCGACACATGAACGCCGGTAAGATGTTTGCGAGCTGACATACACCGATGGTCCAAAAACCTATACTCGATTCGGTTCATTGGCCGTGCACACAGGTGCACCACGAAATACGCCAGTGCGCCGACGCCAGAACCGGATAGCGTGATAAGTGCCTGAAATACAAGGACTTACAAACACCGACTTCGGGGCGCAGAGAAAATCTTCAGGCCCCGACCTTTCGCAGCACACCCCGATGATGCAGCAGTACCTGCGCATCAAGGCCGAGCACCCGCGCACGCTCGTGTTCTACCGGATGGGCGAGTTCTACGAGCTGTTCTACGACGACGCCGAGAAAGCGTCGCGCCTGCTCGCGATCACGCTCACGCGACGCGGCGCCTCCGCCGGTTCGCCGATCCCGATGGCCGGGGTGCCGGTGCACGCGCTCGACCAGTACCTGGCGCGCGCGATCCGTGCCGGCGAGTCGGTCGCGATCTGCGAGCAGATCGGAGATCCGGCGGCGTCCAAGGGGCCGGTGGAGCGAAGGGTCGTGCGCATCGTCACTCCCGGGACGATCACCGACGCGCAACTGCTGCCCGAGCGCGACGATCGGGTGCTGCTCGCGATCGCCCCGGGCAGACGGCGGCTGGGACTCGCGTGGATCGTCGTCGCGAGCGGCGAGTGCTGGCTGGCCGAGACCCCTGCCGGGCAGTTGGCGGGCGAACTCGAGCGACTGCGCCCGGCCGAGATCCTGCTGCCCGAATCAGTCGGCGACGCGCAGGCCGAGGCCTGGCTCGCCGCGGCGCGTTCGAACGGACTCGCGGCCCCGCTGGCGCGCGTTCCCGACTGGCAGTTCGACGCCGAGCGTGCCGGACGCACGCTACGTGAATTGCTCGGCGTGACCGCACTCGGCGGCTACGGCGTCGACGAGGTCCCCGACGCGCTCGGCGCGGTCGGGGCGCTGCTCGATTACGTCGAACGCACGCAGGGCGTCGCACCGCGCCACCTGCAGCGCCTGGCCGTGCACCACGGCGAGGAGTACCTGATCGTCGATCCGGTGGCGCGGCGCAACCTCGAGGTGAGCGAGACGCTTCGCGGCGACGAAGGCCCGACGCTGCTCTCGGTGCTCGATCGCTGCGCGACCAACGCCGGAGCGCGCACGTTGCGGCGCTGGTTGCAGCTGCCGCTGCGCGACCAGGCGCTGGCGCGCGAACGCCACCTGCGCGTCGCCGCCCTGCGCGTCGCCGCCCTGCAGTCCTCACCGGGTGCGAAACAGCCGTCCCCGGGCGGCGGGTCGATACGCGCCTTGCTCGCGGGGACTGCCGACTTCGAGCGGATCGCCGGACGGATCGCGCTGCGTTCGGCGCGTCCGCGCGAGCTCGCCGCGCTGCGCGATTCGGTCGAAGCGCTGTCGCTGCTCGCGGCGGCGATCGCCGGGTGCGATCACGATCTGTTCGGCGCGACGATCGCCGACCTCGCGGTGCCGCCACAGACCTCGGCGCTGCTCGCCGAGGCGCTGGCCGACGAACCGGCCGCGCAGGCGCGCGACGGCGGCGTGTTTCGCTCCGGATACGACGCGACACTCGACGAGCTGCGCGCGATCGACGAGCACTGCGACGACTTTCTCGCGCAGATGGAAGCGCGCGAACGCGAGCGCACCGGCATCGCGAACCTGCGCGTGGGCTTCAACAGCGTCCACGGCTTCTTCATCGAAGTCACGCGCGGGCAGACCGACAAGGTTCCGGACGACTACCGTCGCCGGCAGACGCTGAAGAATGCCGAACGCTACGTGACGCCCGAACTGAAGAGCTTCGAGGACAAGGCGCTGTCGGCGCGCGAGCGTGCGCTGGCGCGCGAGCGCGAGCTCTACGAGACGCTGCTCGACGCGCTCGGCCCCTCGGTGCCCGGTTGGCAACGCGTCGGGCGCGCAGTCGCCGAGATCGACGTGCTCGCCTGTTTCGCCGAGCGCGCCACGACGCTCGGCTGGGTCGCACCCGAGTTCGTCGCGCTCCCCGGAATCGAGATCCGCGCCGGTCGCCACCCTGTGGTCGAGTCGACGGTCGAGCGCTTCGTGCCCAACGACTGCCTGCTCGACGAGCGCCGCCGGATGGTGCTGCTCACCGGACCGAACATGGGCGGGAAGTCCACGTTCATGCGCCAGGTGGCGCTGATCGTGCTGCTCGCGCACTGCGGCAGCTTCGTTCCGGCCGACGCCTGCACGCTCGGGCCGGTCGACCGGATCTTCACGCGCATCGGCGCGTCGGACGACCTCGCCGGCGGGCGCTCCACCTTCATGGTCGAGATGACCGAGGCGGCATCGATCCTCAATGCCTCGACCGAACGATCGCTGGTGTTGATGGACGAGATCGGCCGCGGCACCTCCACCTTCGACGGGCTGTCGCTGGCGCACGCGATCGCATCGAGACTGCTCTCGCACAACCGCGCGTTCACGCTCTTCGCGACCCACTATTTCGAACTGACGCGACTGGCGGCGAAGTTTCCGCAGGCGGTGAACCGGCACCTCGCGGTGGCCGAGGAGCGCGGCGCGATCGCCTTCCTGCACGAAGTGCGCGAAGGGCCCGCGAATCGCAGCTACGGACTGCAGGTGGCGCGCCTCGCCGGGCTGCCGGCGGCGGTGATCCGCGCCGCCGCAGTGCTGCTCGAGTCGCTCGAGGCCCGCGCCCGGGAGGAAGACGGGCAGTTCGACCTGTTCGCCGCGCACGACGCTCCCGCCGGGCACGACGCCGGCGAAGCGCACGGCACCGGTTCGCCCGACGCACGCCAGCCTGACGACAGCGGCGAACGCGAAGCGCTCGCGATGCTGCTCGCCACGGACCCGGACCAGTTGAGCGCGCGCGCCGCACTCGATCTCGTCTACGAACTTCGCGCGCTGTTGCGGCGATGAAGCGACGCGCGTTCTGCGTCGACGCGGGCACGACGTTCGTCGCCGGCGCGCTCGCGCATCGTGCCGCCCTCGCGGCCGGGCACACGAGCGCGAGCTTCGCGCTGATCGGCGACACGCCGTACAACGTGCTCGACGAGCGCCAGCTCGAGCGCGTGCTCGAGTCGATCGACGACGACGTCGCTTTCGTGATCCACGTCGGCGACATCATGAGCAGCTGGGAGCGATGCAGCGACGAAACGCTCGACGCGCGCGCCGCACTGCTGCAGTCTTCGCCTCGCCCGCTGGTCTACACGCCGGGTGACAACGAATGGGTCGATTGCGCCAGCGCGCGCGGGGGCGGCTACGACCCGCGCGGCAGGCTCGAGCGGCTGCGTTCGCTTTTCTTCGGCGCGACGTTTCGCCTCCCGGACGCGGCCGCGCAGGTCGAGGCGAACATGCACTATCCGGAGAACCGGCGCTGGGAGATGGGCGCGACGCTGTTCGTCACGCTCAACGTTCCGGGCAGCAACAACGGCGAGGACGCCCGGGCGCTGCGCGACGGACACAACGCGGCGCGCAACGCCGCGAACGAGCGGTGGTTGCGCCAGGCCTTCGCACACGCGCGCGCCGGCGGACACGATTCGCTGGTGATCGCGCTGCACGCGAATCCGCGCTTCGAGCGCGATCGTCGCCCGGCCGCGCCCGGCGGGCCCGCGTCGCGGGCGCCCGACGCCGCGAGCGACCGCTACCTCGCGCTGCGCGCGTTGCTGCGCGAACTGGCCGCTGGCTTCCCCGGGCAGATACTGGTCGCGCACGGCGACACCCATCGCTTCCGCGTCGATCGCCCGCTGCTCGACGCGGGCGGCGAGCCGCTGGCCAACGTGCAGCGCGTCGAGTGCTTCGGCGCGCCGTTCACGTCTTCATGGGTGTCGATCCGCGTTCCGCGGTCCCGATCCGAGCCCTTCGAGGTATCGTTCCGCCACCTTCGCTGAGCGCGGCAGACACCGCCGCCGCGCGTCAGTGCAGGCGCCGCGGATCGCGCGGCGACCCTCGTTCGTCCGATTCGCCTCGGCTGCGGTCCTCGCCGCCGTCGTCCTCGTCGCCGTCCTGAGCGAATTCGCGGCCCTCATCGACGTCCTGGCCGAATTCGCGGTCCTCATCGATGTCCTGGCCGAATGCACGGTCGTCGTCGTCGTCGCGCGCCTGCGCGTTGGCCTGCTCCTGGGCGATCTCCTCGTCGGTCGCGCCGCGCAGGTCGATCACTTCGAGCTCGAATCTGAGCGCCATCCCGGCCAGCGGATGGTTGCCGTCGAGCACCACGGCCTCGTCGGTGAAGTCGGTCACGATGTACAGACCTCCCTCGTCGCCTTCGTCTTCGTCTTCGCCCGGAACGCCTTCGAAGGTCATTCCAACCTCGAGTTGCCCGGGAAACCGGGCACGCGGGATCAGGCGCACGAGTTGCGCGTCGTAGTCGCCGAAACTGTCTTCGGGCTCGAGGTAGACCGACGTCGCGAATCCGATCTCCTGCCCGGAGAGTGCCCGCTCGATCTGCTCGAACACCGCGCCGTAGCCGCCCTGCAGGTAGGTGAGCTCGCGTTCGCCCGGTTCCACTCGCTCGCCCTGCGCGTCGTACAAACGGTACCTCACCGTGACCCAGACATCGTCCTCGACCTGCATTCCCAACCCCTGTAATCCCTCAATGCCAAGACGCCTCGCGCTACTGGGCACGGTCAGTTTAGACCAGTTCATGCGTCGCAACGCGGCGCGCGATCCTGCGTCTGTGCGACGATCGCGCGCTGCCACCCGGCGCCGTGGACGAAGCGTCCGTCGACTCGGCGTTGCTCGTGCTCCTGCACCGGTGGTTCGATGCCGGCAGGATCGGATTCGGCCAAGCGCAATGAGAGAAGCGGTCACGACGCCATTTCAGCACCGCAGCGAGATGCACGACGCGGTGCTCGACGCGCTCGCACAGTGCCGGCATCGCGTCGACCTGCTCGACGCGCGTTTCGACGACTGGCCGCTCGAATCGGCGCAAGGCGAAGCGGCGTTGCGCGCGCTGCTCGCACGCGGCGCGCGCGTGCGCCTGCTGTTGTGCAACACCGATTGGCTCGAGCGCCGCGCGCCTCGCCTGCGCGCGGTGCAGGGAGGGCACGCCGCCCAGTTCGCGTTCCGGCAACTGCCCGACGGGCTGCGACTGTCCGATTGCCTGCTGCTCGTCGACGGCCAGCACATGGTGCGCCGCCCGCACCGCGACGCGATGCGCGGCGTCTACGTCCAGGCCAGCCCTTCGCGCTGCGAGCCGTATTGCGCGCGTTTCGACGCTGCCTGGCAGGAATCCTCCGACTGTCTGCCGGCGACGACACTGGGACTCTGAACGCGCAGCGGATGCTGCATTGCAGCGCATCGCGTGCTAAGATCTGCGGTTGTGTTGTCCGCTCCAGCCGTCGCGTCTTGCGCGGAGGCTCGAAGCGGTCGGCACGGCACACCGATCTGATCCAATTCAGACGCGTTGCAGATAGGTCTACCCCCCGTACAAACTGAAGGATCCAAGCATGAAGAAGTCGCTCCTGGCCGCGGCGCTGATCGCCCTGGCCGTCGCCGCCTGCAGCAAGCAAGAACCCGCTCCGGCGCCCGCCCCGGCACCTGCCGCGGCCCCGGCTCCCGCTCCGGCCGAAGCCCCGAAAGCCGACGCTCCGGCCGAAGCCCCGAAAGCCGACGCTCCGGCCGACGCTCCGAAAGCCGACGCCGCAGCGCCCGCGGACGCTCCCAAGGACGCTCCGAAAGACGACCAGAAGAAGTAATCGGATAGCGTCGCCGCAGGCCGGACTCGCGCCGGCCCGCCTCGCGACCGACCGTCAGGCCCGCAGCCGCGGGCCGATCCGACCCTCGCCGCTCTTCGAGTCGTGGGGGTTTTTCTTTAGAGCTCGATCCAGGGGAATCCGCTGTCCTGGTCAGCGACGCAGATCGCCTCGGGCGCGACGCCCCAGGCACGCGCAAGCGAGTCGCGTGCCAGTTCGGGACGGTTGTTGCTGCGGCTCAGGTGGGCCGCGACCACCGAACGCAAGCTGTCGTGGTCGATCGCCGCAAGGATCTCGCCCGCCTGCACGTTCGAAAGGTGGCCGAAGCCGCCGCCGATGCGCCGTTTCAGCGCGCGCGGATAGTTGCCCGACTCGAGCATCCCGGCGTCGTGGTTGCATTCGAGCACCAGCGCATCGAGCCGGCCCAGCGCGCGCACGACGTGCGCGGTGCTGCGCCCGATGTCGGTGAGCACGCCCAGCCGCGCCCGGCCATCGTCGATCACGAACTGCACCGGTTCGCGCGCGTCGTGCGGCACCGCGACCGGCTCGATCCGCACGCCCGCGATCTCGAAGACGTCGTGCGCGTCGATGATCGTGGTCCGCGCCACCGGCCCGGCCATCGCCGCCGCTGCGCGCGCGGTGCCGTCGGTCATGTACAGCGGCGCATCGGCGTTGACCGACAGTCGCGCCACCCCGCCGATGTGGTCGCCGTGTTCGTGCGTGACCAGGATCGCGTCCAGCGCGCCGGGCGCCAGGCCCTCCCAGGCGAGGCGGCGGGTGATCTCGCGCACGCCGAAGCCGCAGTCGACGAGGATGCGTAGCGGTGCGTCCGGGACACCGCACTCGATCAGAAGCGCATTGCCCTCGCTACCGCTGCCGAGACTGCGAAACCGCACGGCGCCGGCGGCGGCCCTACTGAACCAGTTGCTCGCGCAGCAGACTGAGGATCTTCCTGCCCGATGCGCGGTCGTCGGCGCTCTCGAGCGACTTGCCGTCCTTGCTCGCGACCGACACTTGGGTGGACGCGCCCGATTCGGCGACGATCACACGGTATTGCTGGGTCTGCTCCTTCTTCGAGGAGCGTCCGAACGAGAACAGCCGCGCGAAGAACCCCGGCTTGGCGCGGCTGGCGCTGTCGACTTCAGGGTCGATGTAGCGCACGAAATACAGCCCCTGCGAGCGATCACGGTCCTCGACGGTGAATCCGCCGCGATCGAGCGCGAGCCCTACCCTGCGCCATGCGCGATCGAAGGGTTCGGCCACCGCGAGCGCTTCGCCGCCGCCGGACGCCGTGATCAGTTGCGGTGCCGACGAAGCGCCCGCCGCGCCGGCGATCATGCTCTTCGCGCGCTCCTGGTCGGCGCCCAGCTTGACCATCAGGCGCGACAGGAACTCGGCCTCGAGTTCGGTGTCGCTCGGGCGCGGTTGCCAGATCGTGTTTTCCTTCAGCGACGTGGTGTAGACCTCGACCATGCCGCGATGACTGATGAAGATCTCGGTCGTGCCCGCGCGCGTCTCCATCCGGGTGCGGAACTTGTCGCGTTCGCCGGTCGAGTAGACCTGGTCGACCAGGCGCCCGAGCGTGCGGCGGATGATGTCCTGCGGAAGCTTCGCGCGATTCTCGGCCCAGTCGGTCTCCATGATTCCCGCCTCAGGAAGTTCAGTCTGGATCAGGAAACCGACTTCCTGCCAGAACTCGCGCACGATCGGCCACAGCTTCTCGGCCGGCCGGTTCACCACCAGCCAGCGCTGCGTGCCGGCACGCTCGATCCTCATTCCCTCGGCCGAGGGCAGCACACTCACCTCGCCGACCGGGCGCTGCGTGGCGCGCGCGCTCTCGTAGCCGGAGTAGGTGCGTTCGCGCTGGGTGGATTCGGGAACCGTGAAGCGGCCGTCGCCTCGCGGGTTGACCAGGTCCGGCGGCACGTCGAGCGTGGGCACCTTCGCTGCCGACTTGTAGTCGATCGAACCCTGCTGCGAGATGAACTCGTTGAGCGAGCAGCCGCTCGTGGCCAGCACGAGCGCCGCGATCGCGCCGGCCGCGAAGCGGCGCGCGCCGCGAACATTCGATTCGATGATCAACTGAGAACTCCTGAAGCGCGCAGCACCTCCAGCACGGGCTGGCGGAACTGCTCGGAAAGCGGTGTCATCGGCAAGCGAATGCCGCCGCCGATGCGTCCCATCTGGTTCAAGGCCCACTTCACCGCGATCGGATTGGGCTCGACGAAGAGCTTCAGGTGCAGGCCCAGAAGCCGCCGATTGATCTCGCGCGCCTGCGTCCAGTCGTCGGCGAGCGCAGCGGCGCACATCTTCGCCATCGCCGCCGGTGCGAGATTCGCGGTGACCGAGATCACGCCGTGTCCGCCCATCGCCATCAGCGCCAGCGCCGAGTCGTCGTTGCCGCTGTAGAGCGCGAAGTCCTTCGGAAGTCGCGCGAGCAGGTCACACGCGCGCGGGATGTCCCCGGTCGCATCCTTCAAGCCGACGATCCCGTCGACTGCGGCCAGGCGCACCGTGGTGTCGTTGGCCAGGTCGGCGACGGTGCGCCCCGGCACGTTGTACAGGATCACCGGCAGTTCGACCGCCTCTGCGACCGCGCGGAAATGCCGATAGAGGCCTTCCTGCGTCGGGCGGTTGTAGTAAGGCACGACCTGCAGCGTCGCGGCGGCGCCTACCTTTGCGGCGTACGCGGTCAGTTCGATCGCCTCTCGCGTGGAATTGCCGCCCGTGCCGGCGACCACTGGGACGCGCCCGGCGGATTGCTCGACCGCGACGCGGATCAGTTCGCCGTGTTCGTCGACGTCGACCGTCGGCGACTCGCCGGTCGTGCCGACTGCGACGATCGCCGCGGTGCCCTCGGCGACGTGCCAGTCGATCAGCCGTCGATAACCGTCGTAGTCGATGCTGCCGTCATCGTGCATCGGCGTCACGATGGCAACGATACTTCCCTTGATCATTTTCCCCGGATCCCGCGCCCAGTCAGCTGAAGTACGGATTCTAGCCGACCGCCGGCCAGGGACCGGGATCGTCCGCCCGGCGAAGCGCACAGATTCGCTGGACGATCGCCCGATTCGGGGCGACCTGCAGCCCGTGTTCGTACGCGACGACCGAAAAACCGTTGCGCGCGGCAGCGTCGAGCAACTCGCCGGGTCGCAGCAGATAGGCCGGATTGGAGGGACGCCCGATGCTTTCGTTGCCGCGCGCGAACGTTTCGTAGACCAGCGCCCCGCCGCGCGAGACCTGCGCGAACATCAGGTCGAGCCGCGGCCTGAACAGGTAGTTGCAGCACACGACCATCGCGAATCGGCGCGTCCCGAGCGTCCACGGGCCGGACTCGAGGTCGGCCTCGATCGCCTCGACCCGCGCGTCGAGCGACGCGAGCGCGGCGGTGTCGCGATCGACCGCCGCGAGACGCACGCCGCGCGCCAGCAACGGCGGGTGATTGCGCCCGCCCCCGCTCGCGAAATCGAGCACTTCGTCGCCCTCGCCGACCAGCGAGGCCCAGCGCGAAACCCAGCGCGAAGCGACAGAAGACCCGCAGCGGTGCGATTTCACGCGCTCGATGGACATATTTGGCATGAACTCCGTGATCATGGAGGTTAGAGTGTAGCCTGCGAGCCCGCGCAAGCCGGGGTTCGCGCGCACGCGCATGAGCACCGCCAAGACCCCATTCGCCACGTCCAACCAGATCTCGGTCTGGGCGTCCGCGGCCGAGTTCGTCCCGGCGATCGCCGCGATCGCCGCGACCCTCGTTCTCGGTGCGATCAGCCTGGCCGGACTGGCCGAATGGACGCTCTCGATCCTTCTTTCGGCGCTGGTCTGGGCGCTTGCCGCCGGCGCGCTCGCTTTGCGCATTCGCGGCTCGGCAAGGCACCTCGCACGCGCGCGCGAGCAATTGCGCCTGCTCGAGGAACTCCAGGGACAGTACGGAATCGCCGAGAACCTCGGCGCATTCGGCACATGGCTGTTCGATCGGGCAAGCAACCGGCTGGTCTGGAGCGCGGGCGCGTTTCGCCTGCACGGACTGGAACGCGCAAAGGGCGAACCGTCGTTGCGCGACTTCGCCACCCAGATCCACCCCGACGATCGCGCGCGCTGGATCGATGCGCATCGGCGCGCGCTGCGCACCGGCGGCGAAGCCAGGCTCGAGTACCGCTACGTGCGCGCCAACCACGAGACGGTCTGGATCCGCAGCATCGCGCGCGCCGAGCGCGACGAACGCGGCGCGATCCACCGCCTCGCCGGGGTCGCGCAGGACGTCACCGGCATCCGCGCGATGCAGCAGCAACTCGCAGCGAGCGAGGCGAAGTTTCGCGACCTGACCCGGATGAGTTCGGACTGGGTCTGGGAGACCGACGCGCAGCACCAGTGGTCGTATTTCTCGGACAGTGCCGAAGGGGTGCTGGGGCGCTGGGTCGGAACGCTTCTCGGGCGCAAGATCTGGGACCTTCCCGCGAGCCAGTTCGCGTTCGAGCAGCCCGACTGGTGGGCGCAGCGCACGCTGATGGATCGACACGCGCCGTTCGAGGCCTTCGAGTACGCGGTGATCGATCCCGATCGCGACGTGCACTTCGTTTCGCTCAGCGCTCGCGCCACTTTCGACCCGGGCGGCAACTTCACCGGCTACCGCGGCGTGGGACGCAACATCACGCTGGAAAAGCAGCAGCGGCTGTTGCTCCAGCTCGAGAGCGACATCACCTCGATCATCCGCGAGCACCACGAGCCCGAACGCGTGCTCGGCGCGGTCATCACCGCGCTTTGCGCTTCGATGGGCTGGACCGGCGGCGCGAACCTCGTGCTCAATCCGGGCGCGCGCTCGTTCGCCGTTTGCGAGCGCTGGGGATTCCCCCCGTTCACCAAGATGCTCAGCCAGCTGCCGCTCGAGATCCCGCTCGCGACCGACAGCGCAGAGGCGCGCGTGTGGAAGGAAGCGCGCGCGATGTGGGTCGACGACCTCGCCGAGGAACCCCAACTGGCGCAGCGCTACCAGGCCGAACGCATCGGCGCGCGCGCGGCCTTTCTCGCGCCGATCCTGGACGAATCGGGCGGCGCGTTGAGCGTGCTGCTGTGCCTGTGTCCGGCGTCGTTCGTCGACGGCGGCTTCATGGCGCAGGTGGCCGAGGTGCTGTCGCGCAACCTCTCGCTGTACCTGCAGCGCAAGAGCGCCGAGCAGCGCCTCACGCACCAGTCGTTGCACGACGCGCTCACGACCCTGCCGAACAGGGTGTTCCTCTCGCGCCAGCTCGAGCAGCGACTGGTCGCCGAAGAAGCGGCCGCCGTGCTGTACATCGACCTCGATCGCTACAAGCTGATCAACGACACGCTCGGTCACTCGGTCGGCGACCAGGTCCTGATCGAAGTTGCGCAGCGGCTGCGCGATTCGATTCGCCCGCAGGACGTCGCGGGACGAATCGGCGGCGACGAGTTCATCCTGCTCCTGACCGGCCTGGCCGACCGCGACGAGATAGAACGCATCGCGCGACGCGTGCTCGCGGCGATCGAGAAGCCGTTCATCCTCGCCGGACAGGCGCATTTTCTCTCGGCGAGCATCGGGGTCGCCGTCGCCCCCGACGACGGGCGCGACGCCGCGTTGCTGATCAAGTGCGCCGACAGCGCGATGTACCGGGTGAAGTCCGAGGGGCGCAACGACGTGCGCTTTTTCGCCGGCGACATGTCCGATCAGCGCGTCGAGCAGCTCGCGCTCGCCTCGGAGTTGCCGCTCGCGCTGCAGCGCGGCGACGTCGAGCTGTTCTACCAGCCGATCCTCGACGTCGCGGCGCGCCGCGTCGTGGGATTCGAGGCGCTGCTGCGCTGGTTGCACCCGACGCGCGGTCTGCTGCTTCCCGAACGCTTCCTGCTCGCCGCCGAGCAGAGCAACCTGTCGCGCGAAGTCGGACACTGGGTGCTGCGTCGCGCACTCGACGATCGCGTCGCGCTCGGACTCGATCGCTACGACGACGCGACGGTTTCGGTCAATGTCTCGCCGCGCCAACTGGCCGAGGCCGACTTCCTCGAGACCCTGAACGCGATGCTGGGCGAGCGCAACTTCCCCGGGCGCCTGCTGCGGCTCGAGCTCACCGAGAGCGCGCTGATCGAGCACCCCGAGCGAACCGGGCAGAGGATCGCCGAGCTGCGCCGGCTCGGCGTTCAGGTGATCATCGACAACTTCGGCACCGGCTACGCGTCGCTGTCGTACCTGAAGAACCTTCCGGTCGACGGCCTGAAGATCGACCAGACCTTCGTGCGCGACCTGCCGGTCGATCGCGGCAACGCGGCGATCATCCAGGCGGTCACCACGCTCGCCGCGCGCCTGGGCGTGCAGGCGATGGTCGAAGGGGTCGAGACGGCGGCCGAGCTGCGCGCGCTGCGCAGCTACGAATGCGACCAGATGCAGGGCACGCTGATCTGCGAGCCGCTGCCGCTCGCGCAACTGCGCGAGTTCCTCGATTCGCTTCCCGAAGTGCGCAAGATGCACCTGGTGCGCGACCCGAAGAGTTCAGCCGCGTAGCGCCGTCTCCCGGGCGCTCGGCACCGGTCCGTGCGCTCAGTCGTACGCGAGCCCCATCGCTTCGCGCACCTCGCGCATCGTCTCGAGCGCCATCCTGCGCGCCTGCTCGCAGCCGTCGGCGACGATGTTGCGCAACAGGGTCGGGTCGTCCAGATACGGTTGCGCGCGCTCGTGAAAGACCCGCTGCTCGGCGAGGATCGCGTCGATCAGCGGCTGCTTGCACTCGAGGCAGCCGAAGCTCGCGTTGCGGCACCCATGCTGGACCCACTGCTGGGTGGCTTCGTTCGAATACACCAGGTGCAGCGGCCACACGACCGGACAGAGATCCGGATTGCCCGGGTCTGTGAGGCGAACGCGCGCCGGGTCGGTGGGCATCGTGCGGATCTTCTTGGTCAGCGCGGTGGGCTCTTCGCGCATCGCGATCGCGTTGCCGTAGCTCTTGCTCATCTTCCTGCCGTCGGTCCCGGGCATGCGCGGCGCCTCGGTGAGCAGCGCGTGCGGCTCGGAGAGGATGATCTTGCGGCTCCCCTCGAGAAAACCGAACAGGCGCTCGCGATCGCCGTGGCCGACGTTCTGTGCCTGTTCGAGCAGGTCGCGTCCCTGAAGCAGCGCCTGTTCGTCGCCCTGTTCCTGGAAGCGGGTGCGCAGTTCCAGATAGAGTTTGGCGCGCTTGCTTCCGAGCTTGCGCACGGCGTCGCGCGCCTTCTCCTCGAAACCCGCCTCACGCCCGAACAGGTGGTTGAAACGCCGCGCGACCTCTCGTGTCAGTTCGACGTGCGGCACCTGGTCCTCGCCCACCGGAACCCATGCCGCGCGGTACATCAGGATGTCGGCTGCCTGCAGCAGTGGATAGCCGAGGAAGCCGTAGGTCGACAGGTCGCGGTCGCTGAGCTTGTCCTGCTGGTCCTTGTAGGTGGGCACGCGTTCCAGCCAGCCGAGCGGAGTGCTCATCGACAACAGCAGGTGCAACTCGGCGTGCTCGGGAACGCGGGACTGGATGAACAGCACCGACTGCTGCGGATCGATCCCGGCGGCGAGCCAGTCGATCACCATCTCCCAGATGCTGTTCTCGATCACCTCGGGCGAGTCGTAGTGGGTGGTGAGCGCGTGCCAGTCGGCGACGAAGAACAGGCAAGGGTATTCGTTCTGCAAACGAACCCAGTTCTTCAGCGCGCCGTGGTAGTGGCCGAGGTGCAGCGCGCCCGTGGGCCGCATGCCGGAGACGACACGTTCTGGAAACATCCGGCGGATTCTACCAAGCCTCGGGGCGTGCTCAGCGCCCGGGCTCGATCGTGGCGCCCAGCGAGCCCAGGCCGGCGCGAACGACGAGCGGCTCGTCGCCCGTCAGGTCTATCACCGTCGTGTGCTCGAAGCCCTGCCCGCCCGCGTCGATCACCGCGTCGATCAGCTTGCCGATGCGCTCGAGGATCTCGTCGGCTTCGTGCAGCGGAAGATCGTCTCCCGGCAGCACCAGGCTCGTGCACAGCAGGGGTTCTCCGTTGGCCTCGAGCAGGCCGGCCGCCACCTCGCTCGCCGGGACGCGAATGCCGATCGTGCGCCGCGACGGGTGCCAGAGCCGTCGCGGCACCTCCTTGGTGGCGGGAAGGATGAAGGTGTACGGGCCCGGAGCCCATTCGCGCAGGAACCGGTAGTGCCGGTTGTCGACGCGGGCGTAGGCCGAGAGCTGCGAGAGGTCGCGGCACATCAGCGTGAGAAGGTGCTTGACGCCGAGCTGGCGCACCGCGCGAAGACGGTCGACGGCCTGCTTGTCGTCGAGGTGGCAGGCCAGCACGTAGCTCGCGTCGGTGGGCGTTGCGACCACGCCGCCTTCGCGCAGGATCCGCGCAGCCTGCGCCAGCAGCCGCGGCTGCGCGTGGGTCGGGTGGATCACGAATCGTTGCGCCATCTCGTGTCCGGCTTCTAGCGCCAGCGATCCCACACCGGCGTGAGCACGTCGGGCAGAGGCGGCAACTCGCCGAGATCGACCCTGCCCTCGCCCGGCCCGTGGAAGTCCGAGCCGCGCGACGCGGCCAGACCGTGGCGACGCGCGATTCGCGCGAACTCCCCGTACTGCGCCGGCGTGTGGCTGCCGCTCACGACCTCGATCGCCTCGCCGCCGGCGTCGCCGAACTGCCCGATCAGCGCGTCGCGCTCGAGGTCGCTGACGCGGTATCGCCCCGGGTGCGCCAGGACCGCGGTGCCCCCCGCGCCGCGGATCCAGGCGACAGCGTCCTCCAGCGCGGCCCAGCGATGGGCGACGTAGCCGGGAAGACCTTCGGCGAGAAAGCGCTGGAACACCGCCTGGATCGACTGGCACACGCCACTCGCGACGATGTGTCGCGCGAAGTGCGTGCGCGAGATCAGCGAAGGATTGCTCGCGAAGCGCTTCGCGCCCTCGAAGGCATCCGGTACGCCGACGACGTCGAGCGCAGTGCCGATCGATCTCGCGCGCTCGTGGCGCCCGGCGCGAACGCCCGCGAGCCCGCGAGCGAGCGCGGCATCGGCCGGATCGATTCCCAGCCCGACGACGTGCACGGTGCGCCCGGCCCAGCTGACCGAGATCTCCACGCCCGCGACGAAACGCATCTGCAGTGCCCGCGCCTCGCGCGCCGCCTCGGCGAGCCCGCCGAGATCGTCGTGGTCGGTGAGCGCGTACAACTCGACGCCGCGCTCGTGGGCGCGGCGCACGACCTGCGCCGGGGCGAGCACGCCGTCCGAGAAGGTCGAATGGCTGTGCAGGTCGACGTTGGGAGCCGAGACGGTCATCGGACGAAGTCCTCGACCAGCGCCGCGACCGCGCCGGGCTCGTCGTGGTGCAGCATGTGTCCCGCGCCCTCGAGCGTGACGGTGCGCAGCGACGAGATCTGCGCGAGTCGCGTCTGATAGTCGGGCGTGCCGACGATCAGCTGCCAGCGGTCGGCCACGCCAGCGAGCACGAGCAGCGTGTCGGCGCGGATCTGCCGCCAGCAGGCGTTGGTCTCGTCGACCCTGTAGAGCGTCGCGTTGACGATCTTGTGCGCCGGGTCGCAAGCGAGTTCGAAGCGTCCCCCGGCGGCCGGGATCGCCCAGTGCTCGGCGATGAACGCCGCATACTCGGGGCGCAGCCGCGGATTGGTCGAGCGCAGCCGCTCGGCCACCTCGTCGCGCGAGCCATAGTCGCGCAGCCGCCCACCGGCGCGAAGCTCGTCGAGCCAGCGCGCGAGGCGCACCGGTGCCTCGTCGGGGCGGGTCGGCGGCAATCCGAGCCCCTCGAGGTTGACCAGTTTGCGCACGCGATCTGGCCGCACCCCGGCGTAGATCGTCGCGACGTTGCCGCCCATGCTGTGTCCGACCAGGTTCAGCGCCTCGCCCGGCAGCAAAGCGTCGGCGATGAACTCGAGGTCGGCGACGTAGTCGGCGAACCAGTAACAATCCGCCTCGGATCGAGAGGACAGCCCGAATCCGCGCCAGTCGGGCGCCAGCACTCGCCAGTTGTCCTTCAGCGCGTCGACGAGAAACTGGAACGAGGCCGAGACGTCCATCCAGCCGTGCAGCATCACCAGCGTCCCGGCGCACGGACGCTGCGGCTCGCAGTCCCAGACGCGAACGTGGTGGCGCATGCGGCGTAGCTCGAGGTAGTGCGACCGGCTGAGGCGAACGGGTCGGTAGGCGGGCGGATCGTGTGGGATGTCGGCGTCTCGAAAGTTGACTGGGCGAAGGGCGCATTATAGAAAGCTTGCGATGGACTCGTACGAAACCCTCTATCAGGACTTCCGTTGGGCAGTCCCGGCGCGATTCAACATCGCGCAGGTCTGCTGCGAGCGCTGGGCGCGCGATCCGGCGCGCACCGCGATCCTGTTCGAGGACGGCAACGGCGCGACCACCCGCTGGACCTTTCGCGACCTGCACCTCGCGGCGAACCGCCTGGCAAACGCGCTCGCGGCGATGGGCGTGCGTCGCGGCGACCGGGTCGCGATCGTCGTGCCGCAGCGTCCGGCAACGGCGGTCGCGCATTTCGCGATCTACCGCCTCGGCGCGGTCGCGATGCCGATGTCGATGCTGTTCGGCCCCGAGGCGCTCGAGTATCGCCTCGCCGACAGCGGCGCGGTGGCGGCGATCGTCGACGCCGACGCACTCGCGAACCTGCGCGCCGCGCGCAGCGACGCCCTGCGCCACCTGATCGTCGTCGGCGACCCGGCGTCGCGCGACCCGATCGATCCGCTGGCCGGAGAGTTCGATTTCAACGACCTGATCGAGCAAGCGAGCGACCGGCGGCGCGCGGTCGCGACGCTGGCGGGCGATCCGGCCGACCTGATCTACACCAGCGGCACGACCGGCCCGCCGAAGGGAGCGCTCATTCCGCACGCTGCGCTGATCGGAAACCTCAGCGGATTCGTCGCGTCGCAGAACTGGCTGCCACAGCCCAACGACGTGTTCTGGTCACCGGCCGATTGGGCCTGGACCGGCGGGTTGATGGACGCGCTGCTGCCCACGCTGTACTTCGGCCTGCCGATCGTCGCCTACCGCGGCCGTTTCGCTCCGGAGACCGCATTCCTGCTGATCGAGAAGTTCCGCGTCACGAACGCTTTCCTGTTTCCGACAGCGCTCAAGATGATGATGAAGGCCGAACCAGACCCGCGCACGCGCCGCACGCTGCGCCTGCGGGCGATCATGAGCGCCGGCGAATCGGTCGGCGAGGCGCTGTTCGACTGGTGCCGCGACGGGCTCGGCGTGACGGTCAACGAGATGTTCGGCCAGACCGAGATCAACTACGTGGTCGGAAATTCGTCGTTGCGCTGGCCGGCGAAACCGGGATCAATCGGGCGCCCCTACCCTGGACACCGCGTCGCGGTGCTCGACGAGAACGGCGAGAAGGCGCCCGCCGGCACGCTGGGCGAGGTCGCCGTCCATCGCAGCGACATCCACGGACACCCCGACCCGGTGTTCTTCATCGAGTACTGGCGCAATCGGCAAGCGACGCGCGCGAAGTACAGCGGGCAGTGGTGTCGCACCGGCGACCTCGCCACGCGCGACGACGACGGCTACCTCTGGTACCGGGGCCGCGCCGACGACATGTTCAAGGCCGCCGGGTACCGGATCGGCCCGAGCGAAGTCGAGAACTGTCTGGTGCGCCACGCCGCGGTGGCCAACGCGGCGGTCGTGCCCAAACCCGACCCCGAGCGCGGCAACCTGGTCAAGGCCTACGTCGTGCTCACACCCGAATACGCGCGGCTCGTCGGGGATCCGCAGGGACGGCAATCACTCACCGCGCAACTGCAGTCGCACGTGCGCGGCAAACTCGCGCCCTACGAATATCCGAAGGAGATCGAGTTCATCGAAGCGCTCCCGATGACCACCACCGGCAAGGTCCAGCGCCGCGTGCTGCGGCTGCGCGAGGAAGAGCGCGCGAAATCGGGCTCGCGCCGATCTGACGCGCCGATCTGACGCGCCGATCTGACGCACCGATCTGACGCGCCGCTCAGAACGATCGCGGCATGTCGAGCACGTGCTCGGCGATGTACGACAGGATCAGGTTGGTCGAGATCGGCGCGACCTGGTACAGGCGCGTCTCGCGGAACTTGCGCTCGACGTCGTATTCGGCAGCGAATCCGAATCCGCCATGCGTTTGCAGGCAGGCCTCTCCCGCCTCCCACGATGCCTTCGCGGCGAGGTACTTCGCCATGTTCGCCTCGGCCCCGCAAGGAGCGTGCGCGTCGAACAGCTCGCACGCGCGCCAGCGCATCAGGTCGGCCGCCTCGGTCTCGATGTGCGCCTGCGCGATCGGGAACTGCACCCCCTGGTTCTGCCCGATCGGGCGGTCGAAGACGATCCGCTCGCCGGCGTACTTCGAGGCGCGCTCGACGAACCAGCGCGCGTCGCCGATGCATTCGGCGGCGATCAGCGTGCGCTCGGCATTGAGCCCGTCGAGGATGTAGCGAAAGCCCTTGCCCTGCTCGCCGATCAGGTTTTCCACCGGAATCTCGAGGTTCTCGAAGAACAGCTCGTTGGTCTCGTGGTTGACCATGTTGCGGATCGGCTTGAGCGTGAGCCCTTTGCCGATCGCGTCGCGAAGATCGACGATGAAGATCGACATTCCCTCGGACTTGCGCTTGACCTCGGCGAGCGGCGTGGTGCGCGCGAGCAGGATCATCAGCTCCGAGTGCTGCACGCGCGAGATCCAGACCTTCTGCCCGTTGACCACGTATCGGTCGCCCTTGCGAACCGCGACCGTGCGAATCTTCGTCGTGTCGGTTCCGGTGCTCGGTTCGGTCACGGCCATCGACTGCAGGCGCATCTCGCCCGCGGCGATCGCCGGCAGATAGCGCGCCTTCTGCGCATCGGATCCGTGCCTGAGCAACGTACCCATGTTGTACATCTGCCCGTGGCAAAAACCCGAGTTGCCGCCGCCGCGGTTGATCTCCTCCATCACCACCGACGCCTCGGCGAGCCCGAGACCCGATCCCCCGTACTCCTGCGGAATCAGCGCCGAGAGCCAGCCGGCCTCGGTGATCGCGTCCATGAACGCGTCCGGGAATCCGCGCTCCTCGTCGACCTTGCGCCAGTACGCATCGGGGAAACGCGCGCACAACTCGCGCAGCGCGTCGCGAAGCTCCGGGTGCCGCTCGGATTGGGATGACATGCGATCGGTCTCCTCGACTATGATGAAGTTGTCGGCCTCGGCAGGGCGTTGGCGCGAGTGTGCACGATCCGCGGCCGAAGCCGTTGCGCGAATCGCGCTCGAGGAGCGCCTCCGGGCCAGGGAGTTCCGCGGTCATGATCGAGATCCGCCCTGCTGATCTGCCACTGCACCTGCCGCTCGTTCGCCAGCTCTTTCGCGAGTACGCCGACGGCCTGGGCATCGATCTGTGCTTCCAGGACTTCGAGGCCGAGCTCGCCGGCTTGCCGGGCAAGTACGCGCCACCCAGGGGAAGGCTGCTGTTGGCCTGGAACGCCGCCGACGCGGCGGGATGCGTCGCGTTGCGTCCGATCGACGACGATCGCTGCGAGATGAAACGACTGTTCGTGCAACCGGGGCTGCGCGGAGAGCAACTGGGTCGCGGCCTCGCCGAGCGCATCTGCGCCGAGGCCCGCGACGCGGGCTACCGGCGAATGTGCCTCGACACCCTGCCCACGATGTCCTCGGCGGTACGGCTCTACGAAAGCCTGGGCTTCAAACCGGTCGCGCCCTACGTCTTCAATCCGATCGAAGGGGCGATCTTCCTTGCGCTGGATCTCTGATGCGTGCTGGTCGCATACCGCAGCCACGCGATGGAACCCACCGCCCAATTGGTCCAGAATCGGTCATGCGCCGCCTCAACTGCGGGCGGCGGATAAGGAGCGACATGGCTGAAGAGGCGTCGAAGCTGCGCCTGCACGTGCCCGAGCCCACCGGCCGGCCCGGGCACGCGACCGACTTCGCCTATCTGCGGGTCTCGCCCGCGGGTGAGGTGTCGCGTCCGGCGGTCGACATCGTGGCTTCGCACACGGGCACGATGGCCTGGAAGCTGATCCGGGTGCTCGACGACGAAGGCCGCGCGGTCGGTCCCTGGATCCCCAAGGTCGAGGTCGAGGCGCTGCGGCGCGGTCTGCGCGCGATGATGCGCACACGGGCCTTCGACTCGCGGATGATGATCGCGCAGCGACAGAAGAAGATCTCCTTCTACATGCAGTGCCTGGGCGAGGAGGCGATCGCGGTGGCGCACGCGCAGGCGCTGCAGCCGGGCGACATGTGCTTTCCCTCCTACCGCCAGCAGGGCCTGCTGCTCTCGCGCGACGACATCGACGTGGTCGAGCTGATGTGCCAGCTGCTGAGCAACGAACGCGACCCGCTCCGCGGCCGCCAGCTGCCGGTCATGTACACCTACAAGCGGGCCGGCTTCTTCACGATCTCGGGCAACCTCGCGACGCAGTTCGTGCAGGCGGTCGGATGGGCGATGGCCTCGGCGATCAAGGGCGACACCAGGATCGCGTCGGGCTGGATCGGCGACGGCTCGACCGCCGAGGCCGACTTCCACAACGCGCTCACCTTCGCCCACGTCTATCGCGCCCCGGTGATCCTGAACGTGGTCAACAACCAGTGGGCGATCTCGACCTTCCAGGCGATCGCGGGCGGCGAAGGCACCACCTTCGCCGCGCGCGGCGTCGGCGCCGGCATCGCGTCGCTGCGCGTGGACGGCAACGACTTCCTCGCGGTGCTCTCGGCCTCGCGCTGGGCGGCCGAGCGTGCGCGGCGCAACCTCGGACCGACGCTGATCGAGTGGGTCAGCTACCGTGCCGGCGCGCACTCGACGCTCGGACGACCCCTCGCGCTACCGTCCCACCGACGACTGGCAGCGTTTCCCGCTCGGCGACCCGGTGGTGCGGCTGAAGCAGCACCTGATCGGCCTGGGAGTCTGGTCGGAAGACGAGCACGAACAGACGGTCAAGGCGCTCGAGGCGGAGATGTCGGCGGCGCTGAAGGAGGCGCTGAAAGTACGGTTCGGTGCTCGACGGCCACATTCCGCCGCTGTCGACGATGTTCGAAGACGTCTACAAGGAAATGCCGGCGCACCTGCGCGAGCAGATGCGTCAGGCCTCCGCCGGCGAGGCCTGAGCGTGACGACGATGACGATGATCCAGGCCCTGCGTTCGGCGATGGACGTGATGCTGGAGCGCGACGACAGACGTGATCGTGTTCGGCGAGGACGTCGGCTATTTCGGCGGCGTGTTTCGCTGCACCGAAGGTCTGCAGGCCAAGTACGGCAAGCAGCGCGTGTTCGACGCGCCGATCGCCGAGGGCGGCATCGTCGGCACAGCGATCGGCATGGCGGCCTACGGCCTGCGGCCGGTGGTCGAGATCCAGTTCGCCGACTATTTCTACCCGGCCTCGGACCAGATCGTCTCCGAGGCCGCGCGCCTGCGCTACCGCTCCGCCGGAGACTTCACCGCGCCGATCGTGATCCGCATGCCCTGCGGCGGCGGCATCTACGGCGGGCAGACGCACAGCCAAAGTCCGGAGGCGCTGTTCACGCACGTCTGCGGACTGCGCACGGTGATGCCGAGCAATCCCTATGACGCCAAGGGGCTGCTGATCGCCGCCATCGAGTGCGACGATCCGGTGATCTTTCTCGAGCCCAAACGCATCTACAACGGGCCCTTCGACGGACACCACGAGCAGCCCGTCGTGCCCTGGTCCGCGCACCCTGCGAGCGAGGTGCCCGAGGGCCACTACACGGTCGCGCTCGATGCGGCCAGCATCGTGCGCCCTGGCGAGGACCTCACAGTGCTCACCTATGGCACGATGGTCTTCGTCGCCGAGGCCGCGGCGCGCGAGACGGGCATCGACGCCGAGGTGATCGACCTGCGCAGCCTCTGGCCGCTCGACCTGACGACGATCGTCGAGTCGGTGAAGAAGACCGGCCGCTGCGTGGTGCTGCACGAGGCGACGCGCACCAGCGGCTTCGGCGCCGAGTTGACCGCGCTGATCCAGGAGCATTGCTTCTACCACCTGGAAGCGCCGATCGAACGGGTGACCGGGTACGACACGCCCTACCCGCACGCGCTCGAGTGGGCGTACTTCCCGGGCCCGGTGCGCGTCGGCCAGGCCTATCGCAACGCGATGCAACCATGACGCTGCACACGATCCCCATGCCGGATCTCGGCGAAGGTATCGCCGAGGTCGAACTGGTCGAGTGGAGCGTCGAGCCGGGCGACCTCGTCGCGGAGGACCAGATCCTGTGCAACGTGATGACCGACAAGGCGGCGGTCGAGATCCCCTCTTCGGTGGCCGGTCGCGTGGTCGAACTTGGGGGCGAGATCGGTCAGACGCTGGCGGTGGGGGCGACGCTGATCCTGATCGAAGTCGACGCGGGCGCGGCGGCGGCCGCGGAAGTTCCGGAGACCGCGGCGCCCGCGCCGGTGCCCACGGCAGCGCCCAAGACACCGTCGCCCGCACCGACCCCGACACCGGCACGCACACCGCCTTCGCAGGCAACCCCCGCACACACTCAGGCGGCCGCGGCCCTGGCGCCGCAACCTCGCACTCCGCCCTCCGCGCACGCACTCGCCGCTCCCGCGGTGCGGCAGCGCGCACGTGCTCTGGGCATCGACCTGACCCGGTTGCGCGGCAGCGGCCCGGACGGCCGCATCGTCCACGCCGACCTCGACGCGGCGCAGCGCGGTGGAAGTCACGGCCCCGCGGCCACCGATGCCACGCGCGAAGAAAGGATCATCGGACTGCGCCGCAAGATCGCGCAGAAGATGCAGCAGTCCAAGCGCCACATCCCGCATTTCACCTACGTCGAGGAAGTCGACGTCACGGAAATGGTCGCGCTGCGCGACGAACTCAACCGTCAGTACGCCGCCACCCGCGGCGAACTGTCGCCGCTGGCCTTCGTCGTGCGCGCCGTCGTGCGGGCGCTGCCGGAGTTCCCGCACGTCAACGCACGCTTCGACGACGAGGCCGGCGTGCTGACGCTGTACGAAGCGGTCCACCTGGGCGTGGCCACGCAGACCGACGCCGGCCTGATGGTGCCGGTGCTGCGCCAGGCACAGACGCTGGACCTCTGGGCCTGCACCGCCGCGATCGCGCAGCTGGCCGCCACCGTGCGCGCCGGCAAGGCGGTGCGCGAGGATCTGTCGGGCTCGACGATCACGGTCACGAGCCTGGGCAAGCTCGGCGGCGTGGTCTCGACGCCGGTGATCAATCACCCCGAGGTCGCGATCGTCGGCGTCAACCGCATCGTTGCGCGCCCGGTCGTGCGCGACGGCGCCGTGCAGGTGCGCCAGATGATGAATCTCTCGTCGTCGTTCGACCACCGCGTCGTCGACGGCGCGGTGGCCGCCGCCTACATCCAGCGCGTGCGCCGGATGCTCGAGCACCCTGCCACGCTGTTCGTCGACTGAGTGCGTCGACGCCATCCGGCAACCCGTCAGAATTCGGGCTGGTCGCCTATTCGCCAGCTCCCGATCGGGCGGCGCGCTCTGTGACGCTGAGCTCGGCTGCCGCGGGCGAGGTCGGGGCAACGTCGACGAAACTCACGTGCTCGTCGATCGGCGCTGGCGAGCGCGCCCACATCCGGTGCACCACGTAAAGGGCGAAGGCGAGCGCAACGACACTGATGTACAGGAAGAGCCCTCCGGCACCGACGCTGTCCATCACCGCGGCAGCCACTGCCGGCCCGATCGCCGCCCCGGCGCCCCACGCGAGCAGCAGGCCGCTCAAGAGCGAAACCATTTGGCCGGGTGATGCGTGGTCTCCCGCATGGGCAACACAGATTGCGTAGATCGAGAGCGCCGCGCCGCCGAGCAGGAAGAGCAGCGACAACAGCAACCATTGTGGCGGTGCGTCGAGCAGCGCGAGGGGCAGCGAGAGCAGCGCCACCGCCAGGCATTGGCCGCAAATGATTCGTCGACGATCGACGCGGTCCGACCACCGACCCAGCGGCCACTGCAGGACCAGGCTGCCCAGTTGCAGTACCGGGAACAGCACCACGATCGTATCGACACCCAGGCCGGTGGCTCCCCCGTAGACGGGGACCAGCGAGAGCAGCGGCGCATTGATCAGCCCGACCGAAAAGCAGCCCAGCAGACCGACGGGCGTCAGGCGGTAGAGGTGGCCAATGCTCAAGGCGCGCCGGACCGTCGTGGGCGGGTTGGCGCTTCGGGTCGTCGTGACGGGAAGCAAGGCAAGCGAGCACAATGCGCTGACCAACATGAAGGCCCATGGCCCCTCGATTGCCAACCAACTGAGTGACAACGGCGCAATCACGAGTGCCACTCTCGTGCAGACCGAGTAGAAACCCAGTACGCGCCCGCGCAGCGGGCTCGGCGTGCACTCGGCGATCCAGCTTTCCGCGACGGCGTAGAGGCCGACAAAGCAGACCCCGCCGGCAAAACGAAGCGTGACCCAGGCTGCAGGCGAATTGAAGGTGGCGAAGGACAGCGCGATCGCCGACAGGGCGGCCGCAAGCGCGGCAAATGCGCGCACGTGCCCGATCGCCGAAACCATGCGACTGGTGATCAGGCAGCCAGCCAGAAATCCCGCGCCGTGCGCGGCCGCAACCCATCCCATCGACTGAACGGAAAAACCTTCGGCTGTCATGCGCAGCGGCAGCAGCACCAGCAGCAAACCACTTGCGGCCTGAAGGAGCGTTACCCCGGCAATTACCGCGGCGACGGTGAGATAGGGGCTGTACATCGGGTTCCTGGCTGTGATCGCGCAATCTGTTGGCGATCGCTTTGAACTGACCCAGCATGATCGTCCGAATCTGACCCGCCCGCAGAGGCTACCTCAGGCAGCCTTGCCTGCGGACATCTTCGCGGATCTCGTCGCTCCCGTTGCTCCGTTCCTCGCGTGAGTTGTCCTGCTCGTGTTCGGCGCCGGGGTCTTGTTCGGATCACGGAACACGCTGGTCCATCGCATAGAATCACCCCAACCCCACCGACATGGAAGCGAGAACCGCGGATGGCGATCTACCAACTCGGCGACATCGCGCCCGAGATCCACCCCGAGGCATGGGTCGCCGACGCGGCGCAGGTGATCGGTCGAGTGCGACTGGACGCGGGCGCCAGCGTCTGGTTCGGCGCGACGCTGCGCGGCGACAACGAACTGATCTGGATCGGCGAGGGGAGCAACGTCCAGGATGGCGCCGTCATGCACACCGATCCGGGCTTCGCGCTCACGGTCGGGCGCGGCGTCACGATCGGCCACCAGGCCATGCTGCACGGCTGCACGGTGGGCGACGGCAGCCTGATCGGGATCCAGGCGGTCGTTCTCAACGGCGCGAGAATCGGCCGGAACTGCCTGATCGGCGCCGGCGCGCTGGTCACCGAGGGCAAGGAGATCCCCGACAACAGCGTCGTTCTCGGCGCGCCGGGCAAGGTGGTTCGTCAGCTCGACGGCGAGCAGGCCGCAGCGCAGAAACGAGGCGCGAACAGCTACGTTGAGCGCGCGATCCGCTACCGGGCGCTGCTCAGCCGGATCGGATGAGCGACACACTGGTGCGCTTTCACCTGCGCGACGCGCCGGTTCGCGGCGAGATCGTCTCGCTCGATCGCGCGTGGCTCGAGATCGTGAACCGCCACGAGGTGCCGGCGAGCGTTCGCGATCGTCTGGGCGAGTTGTCGGCCGCGGCGATGCTGCTCGCCGCGAGCCTGAAGTTCGACGGCGCGTTGATCCTGCAGATCCACGGCGACGGGCCGGTCGCGCTGTTCGTCGTCGAGTGCGACGCGCGGGGGCGCTTTCGCGCGACCGTCAAGTTGCGCGACGACATGGCCGCGAACGACGACGCCACGCTGCAGCAACTGGTCAATCGTGCCGGCCGGGGGCGATTCGTCGTGACGCTGGCCCCGCGCTCGGACGACAGCACGCGCCGACCCTACCAGGGCATCGTCCCGTTCGCCGGCGCGACGGTCGCCGCCGCGCTCGAGCACTACATGGAGCGTTCCGAGCAGGTGCCGACCCGACTCTGGCTCGCCGCCGACGCCACCCGCGCCACCGGCCTGTTGCTGCAAAAGCTCGCCGACGACGGGGGAACGCCGCGCGCGCCGGGCGCGACGCCCGACGCCGACGGCTGGAATCGGATGCAGCGCCTCGCCGAGACGCTGTCGGGCGACGAACTGCTACGCCTGGACTCGGACGACGTGCTGCACAGGCTGTTCTGGCACGAGTCGATCGACGCGCTCGACCGACGCGAGTGCCGCTTCGAGTGCCGCTGCAGCCGCGAAAAGGTGGCCGCGATGCTGCGCATGCTGGGTCCGAAGGAGGTGCAGGAGATCGTCGCCGAACAGGGACGGATCGAAGTGCGCTGCGAGTTCTGCAATCTTCCCTACGGCTTCGACGCCGTCGACAGCGCCGGGCTGTTCATCGCGGGACTGGAATCGGCCCCGCTCAGCGGCCCGCACTGAGCGGCGTCGCCTGCGCGCTCACCGTGCGCGTGTGTCCCGACCCCGGGTCGGGCGCCGGTGGCCTGAAGCGCTGCGGGCGCCCCTCGTTGATCTGTACGAAGATCTCGTCCGGACGCACCATCCCGAGGTCGTAGCGGGCGCGTTCCTCGACCGCGAGCGTCCCGGCGGCGAGGTCGCGCACCTCGCCCTCGAGCGCCGCATTGCGTTCCGACAATCGCGCGTTGCTCGCGAGTTGCGCGACGAGTTGGCGGTCGAGTTCCCAGACGCGAAGCCAGCCGCCCTTTCCGAGCCAGAGCGGGTACTGGATCAGCGCGAGCAGCGCGACGAGCCCGCCCACGAGCAGTTTCATTGGCATCGGGACCGTCCGGATCGGTGTCCGGTGGCGCGCGTTTCCATCCGCGCGATTCTAGCGCCCGGACGCGCGGCGCGCATCAACGGAGATTGTAGAACGCCGAACGACCCGGGTACGACGCGACTTCGCCGAGGTCTTCCTCGATTCGCAGCAACTGGTTGTACTTCGCGACACGGTCCGAGCGGCTCATCGATCCGGTCTTGATCTGCAGCGCGTTCGTGGCCACCGCGATGTCGGCGATCGTCGTGTCCTCGGTCTCTCCCGAGCGGTGCGACACCACCGCCGTGTAGTTGTAGCGCTTGGCCAGTTCGATCGCCGCGAAGGTCTCGGTGAGCGTTCCGATCTGGTTGACCTTGATCAGGATCGAGTTGGCGATCCCCTCGTCGATTCCCTGCTGCAGCAGCTTCGTGCTGGTCACGAACAGATCGTCGCCCACCAGTTGCACCTTGTCGCCCAGATCGTCGGTGAGGCGCTTCCACCCTTCCCAGTCGTTCTCGGACATCCCGTCCTCGATCGAGATGATCGGGTACTTGTCGACCCAGCTCGCGAGCAGGCTGGAGAAGTCGCCCGCGTCGAGCACCAGCCCCTCGCCTTCGAGGTGATAGCGTCCGTCGCGAAAGAACTCGGAACTGGCGCAGTCCAGCGCGAGCGCGATCTGCGTACCCGGCTCGTAGCCGGCGCGGCCGATCGCCTCGAGGATCAGCTGGATCGCCGCTTCGTGGTTCGCGACCGAGGGCGCGAAACCGCCTTCGTCGCCCACCGCCGTCGACAGGCCGCGATCGTGCAGCAGCTTCTTCAGCGCGTGGAACACCTCGGCGCCGTAGCGGATCGCCTCCCTGAAGCTGGGCGCCCCGACCGGGATGATCATGAACTCCTGCAGGTCGAGGTTGTTGTTCGCGTGCGCGCCGCCGTTGATCACGTTCATCATCGGCACCGGAAGCGCCATCGCCCCCGATCCGCCGAAATAGCGGTACAACGGCAGCCCCGACTCCTCGGCCGCGGCCTTGGCCACCGCCATCGACACGGCGAGCGTCGCGTTCGCCCCTAGCCTGGACTTGTTGTCGGTTCCATCGAGATCGACCAGCGTGCGGTCGATGTAGGCCTGCTCGGAAGCGTCGAGCCCCATGATCGATTCCGAGATCTCGGTGTTGATGTTCTCGACCGCCTTGAGCACGCCCTTGCCCAGATAGCGCGCCTCGTCGCCGTCGCGCAGTTCGACCGCCTCGCGCGCGCCGGTCGAAGCGCCCGAGGGTACCGCCGCGCGGCCCATGACGCCGGACTCGAGCAGAACGTCACACTCCACTGTGGGGTTTCCGCGCGAGTCGAGAATCTCGCGGCCGATGATGTCGACGATCGAGCTCATGGTGTCCTTCTTGCGTGAAATGGGCCGCGGATCTGTGACCTCGGCCCGGGTTCAGGTTGACCTGGATTCCGCGAAACCCGCGCGCTTGACCACGGCGTCGAGTTCGACCAGGCATGCGAGCAACTCGTGCATCCTTCCGAGCGGCCACGCGTTCGGTCCGTCCGACAACGCGCGCTGCGGATCGGGGTGCGTTTCCATGAACAGGCCCGACACGCCGGCAGCCACCGCGGCGCGTGCGAGCACCGGCACGAACTCGCGCTGGCCACCCGACGCGGTTCCCTTGCCGCCGGGCAGCTGCACCGAATGCGTCGCGTCGAACACAACCGGGCAATCGGTCTCGCGCATGATCGCGAGCGAGCGCATGTCCGAGACGAGATTGCCGTATCCGAACGAGGCGCCGCGCTCGCACACCATGATGTTCTCGCCCGCGCCCGCGTCGCCGCCGGCGTGCTCGATCGCCGCGGCACGCGCCTTGTCGACGACGTTCTTCATGTCGTGCGGAGCGAGGAACTGCCCCTTCTTGATGTTGACCGCGCGCCCGGCGCTGGCCACCGCGCGGATGAAATCGGTCTGGCGACACAGGAACGCGGGCGTCTGCAGCACGTCGACCACCGAGGCCACGCGGGCGATCTGCCCGGTCTCGTGCACGTCGGTGAGCACCGCCACGCCGAGTGCCGACTTCAGCTCGGCGAGGATCGCCAGTCCCTCGTCCATACCCGGACCGCGGAACGAAGACCCCGAACTGCGGTTGGCCTTGTCGAACGACGACTTGTAGATGAACGGCACGCCGAGCGCCGCGGTGATGCGCCTGCAACTCGCCGGCCGTGTCGAACGCCATCTGGCGCGACTCGATCACGCACGGACCGGCGATCAGGAACAGGGGACGGTCGAGGCCGACCTCGAATCCGCAGAGCCGCATCGCGCGCGCCGGCCTCAGGCGGCCTTGAGGCCGCGGCGGGTCTCTGCCTGGCGGATCGCGGCTTCGATGTAGGCCTTGAACAACGGATGCCCGGCGCGCGGCGTGGAGGTGAACTCGGGGTGGAATTGCACGCCGACGAACCAGGGGTGCGCCCCCTTGCCCGACTGCGGCAGCTCGATGATCTCGGTCAGGCCCTCCGTGGGGGTGCGCGCCGAAACGCGCAATCCGGCCTGGATCAGGCGACCCACGTAGTGGTTGTTCACCTCGTAGCGGTGGCGATGGCGCTCGCACACCGACGTGCCGTAGATCTTCGCCGCGAGCGTTTCGGGTTCGACCGGGCAGCGCTGCGAGCCCAGCCGCATCGTGCCGCCGAGGTCCGAGCTCGCGTCGCGGTGCTCGATGCGCCCGTCGTGATCGACCCACTCGGTGATCAGTGCCACCACCGGGTGCGGGGTGGTCGGATCGAACTCGGTGCTGTTCGCCCCGGAAAGCGAACAGGCGTCGCGCGCGAACTCGATCACCGCCAGCTGCATGCCGAGGCAGATGCCCAGATAGGGGATGCCCCTTTCGCGAGCGAGCCGGATCGCCGCGATCTTTCCCTCCACACCGCGGCGCCCGAAACCGCCGGGCACCAGGATCGCGTCGAACTGCGACAGCGACTCGAGCGACTCCGCCGGCTTGGCCTCGATCTGCTCGGAGTCGATGTACTGGATCTGGACCCTGCTCTCGGTGTGGATGCCGGCGTGAACCAGCGCCTCGGTGAGCGACTTGTACGACTCGGTGAGGTCGACGTACTTGCCCACCATCGCCACACGCACATCGCGCCTTGGGTTTTCCAGCGCCGAAACGAGGCGGTCCCACATCGTCAGGTCCGCCGGCGGCGCTTCGAGCCTGAGGATCTCGCACAGCAGGCTGTCGACGCCCTGGTCGTGCAGCATCCTCGGCACCTTGTAGATGCTCGACGCGTCGGCCACCGAGATCACCGAGTCGAGCTGCACGTTCGAGAACAGCGAGATCTTCGCGCGTTCGTCGTCGGGGATGACCCGGTCGGCGCGGCACAGCAGCAGGTCGGCCTGGATCCCGATCTCGCGCAGCTTCTGCACCGAGTGCTGGGTCGGCTTGGTCTTGAGCTCGCCCGCCGACGCGATGAACGGCACCAGCGTCAGGTGCACGAAGCAGCAGTTGCCGCGGCCGAGCTTGAGGCTCATCTGGCGCACCGCCTCGAGAAAGGGCAGCGACTCGATGTCGCCGACCGTTCCGCCGATCTCGACGATCGCGACTTCGGCCGCTTCGGACGTGCCCACGCCGGCGCCGCGCTCGATCGACGCCTGGATCTCGTTGGTGATGTGCGGAATCACCTGCACGGTACGACCGAGGTACTCGCCGCGGCGTTCCTTGCGGATCACCGAGTCGTAGATCTGGCCGGTGGTGAAATTGTTGAAACGACGCATCTTGGCGCTGATGAAGCGCTCGTAGTGGCCGAGATCGAGGTCGGTCTCCGCCCCGTCTTCGGTGACGAACACCTCACCGTGCTGGAACGGGCTCATCGTGCCCGGATCGACGTTGATGTACGGATCGAGCTTGAGCAGCGTGACGCGCAGTCCCCGCGACTCGAGCAGGGCGGCCATCGACGCGGCGGCGATCCCCTTGCCCAGGGAAGACACCACCCCACCGGTGACGAAGACGAATTTGGTCATGACGGGCAGCCGGTAAAAAGAAATTATACCGTCCAGGGCAATCGAACCAGGACCTCGACGCCGCCGGCTTCGCCGTCGTTCACGACGACGCTCGCCCCGCAGGCCCCGGCACGCTCCCGGATCGCTCGCAGCGCGTCTTCCCCGACACTGTCGCGGCGCGGCATCGCGACGCCGTCGTCGCTCACCTGCAGCGTCAACGCTCCGTCCTCGCGACGCGCCGAGACGACCACGGTGCGCACGCCGTGGCGCGCGACCGCGTAGTCGATCGCCGCACCGGCGAGCCTCCAGGCCGCTGTCTCGATCGCCAGCGACGCGAGCCCGAATGCGTCGCTGTCGGGCGGCTCGAGCAGCAGCTCGAAGCGCAGGCCCGGCTTTCGCAACCTCCAGTCGGCCACCAGTGCGCGCAGCGCGTCGGGCAGGTGGCCGTGTTCGACCGCGTCCTGGCCGTCGGCAGCGACGATCGATCGCAACGACTGCAGCAGCGCGTCGGCCTCGCTCACCAGCAGCCGCGCGATCTGGCCCAGCGAAGGCTCGCCCGCCGCAAGCCTCGAGCGCAGCGTGAGCGCCATCGAACGCACCGCGGTCGCGTGGCGCGCGAGCTCGTCCTGGAGTTCGCGCGCGATGCCCTGACCCCGTTCGGACAGTTCCCGCTCGAATCGCAGTGCGAGCGAGGCGTGCGACTCGGCCCGATCCTCGGCCGCGCGCGCGCGCTCGAGCGCCGCGTCGCGCTCGGCGCGCATCGCCGCGATCGTGCCCTTTCGCGGACCGCGCTCAGTCATCGCGTTCCCCCGATTCGATCACCTCGGGCTGAAGGGTCAGGTGCCTGATGTCGAACTGTTCGCGCATCAGCGAGCGCACGCGCTCGAGCACGCCCGGCCACTGCCCGATGTCCTCGATACCCAGGTGCGCGGCCAGAGCGGTCTGCTCGCCGCCCAGCGCCCAGATGTGCAGGTCGTGCACCGAACGCACGCCTTCGACCGCGAGCAGCGCGCGCCCGGCGGCGCCGACGTCGATCGACTCGGGCGCCGCGTTCATCAGAACGCGACTGCTGTCGCGAAGGATGTGAAAGGCCGACACCGTCATGATCGCGCAAAGCGCGAGCGAGAGCAGCGGGTCGATCCTCACCCATCCGGTGAGCCAGGCGACGGTGATCGCGACGATCGCGATCACCGATCCGGCGAAGTCGCCGATCACGTGCAGCAGCGCCGCGCGCACGTTGAGCTGGTCGCGCTCGCCGTGCAGCATCCACAGCATGACCGCGTTGATCGCCAGGCCGATCACCGCGACCGGGAGCGCCCAATCGGCCCGGATCGGCAGCGGGTTGGCGAGCCGGTGCACGGCTTCGATCGCGATCGCCCCGAGCAGCGCGACGTAGAACAGTCCGTTGACGAAGGCGGCGAGGGTCTCGACCCGCTCGTAGCCGAACGAGTGCGACGGCGACGGGCGCCGGCGCGCGATCCGCTGCGCGATCCAGGCCAGGCCGAGCGCGACGCCGTCGGTGAGCATGTGAACGGCGTCGGAAACCAGCGCCAGCGAGTTGCTGAGCCAACCGACCAGCGCTTCGATGCCGGCGAAGCCGAGCACCAGCAAGAGCGCCCAGCCGATCGCCTGCGCCGGGCGCCGCGTCCTGCGGTGCTCCTGCGCACCGTCGTCGTGACGATGCCCGAGGAAAGCGGGCGCTCGTGGGTCTTGCGCCCCGGGATCGTCGATCGGGTCCGGAGTCCGCGGCGCCGGGGCGGATGAATGGTTCGACACGCGGCGATTCTAGCGTCGCACGCGAACCGGCGCCTGGCGTCGGGTGCGAACCGGCGCAGCCACTCCTCTATAATCGGTCGCGATTGCAACGGCCATCAACGACGGGGATCGTCAATGAGCAAGGTATACCCAAGCGCGGCGGCCGCGCTCGAAGGCGTGGTGGCCGACGGCCAGACCATCGCGGTGGGCGGTTTCGGGTTGTGCGGCATTCCGGAAGCGCTGATCGCGGCTCTGCGCGACTCCGGCGTCAAGGACCTGACCTGCATCTCGAACAACGCCGGAGTCGACGGATTCGGGCTGGGAATGCTGCTGTCGACCCGGCAGATCCGCAAGATGGTCGCCAGCTACGTCGGCGAGAACAAGGAATTCGAGCGCCAGTACCTCGCGGGTGAACTCGAACTCGAGTTCACGCCCCAGGGCACGCTGGCCGAGAAGCTGCGCGCGGGCGGCGCCGGCATCCCGGCGTTCTTCACGCCCACCGGCTACGGCACGATCGTCGCCGAAGGCAAGGAAACGCGCGTCTTCGCCGGCAAGAACTACGTGATGGAACACGCGCTGTTTCCGGACGTTTCGCTGGTCAAGGCCTGGATGGCCGACCGCTCGGGCAACCTCGTTTTCAGGCGAACTGCGCGCAACTTCAACCCGAACGTCGCGATGGCCGGGCGCATCACGATCGTCGAGGCGGAAGTGATCGTCGCGACCGGCGAACTCGAACCCGACCAGATCCACCTGCCGGGAATCTACACGACCCGTCTGGTGCACAACCCGACCCCCGAGAAGCGCATCGAGCAGCGCACGACTCGCGTTCGCTGAGCGAAGGAGACACTCAAATGGCATGGACACGCGACCAGATGGCGGCGCGCGCGGCGAAGGAGCTGCGCGACGGGTTCTACGTCAACCTCGGAATCGGTCTCCCGACGCTCGTGGCGAACCACGTTCCGCACGGCATGGAGGTCTGGCTGCAATCGGAGAACGGACTGCTCGGGATCGGCCCGTTTCCCACCGAGGACGAAGTCGACCCCGACCTGATCAACGCGGGCAAGCAGACGGTCACGACGATCGCGGGATCGTCGATCTTCTCCAGCGCCGACTCGTTCGCGATGATTCGCGGCGGAAAGATCAATCTGGCGGTGCTCGGTGCGATGCAGGTCAGCGCGAGCGGCGATCTCGCGAACTGGATGATTCCGGGCAAGATGGTCAAGGGAATGGGCGGCGCGATGGACCTCGTCGCCGGCGTCGGGCGCGTGATCGTGCTGATGGAACACACGGCGAAGAACAAGGACGGCACCGAAGACCTGAAGATCCTGCCCGAGTGTTCACTGCCGCTCACCGGCGTGGGCGTGGTCGACATGATCATCACCGACCTTTGCGTACTCGACGTCCAGCCCGACGGACTGCACCTTCGCGAACTTGCGCCCGACGTCACGGTCGACGAGGTCATCGCGGGCACCGGTTGCCCGGTGAACGTCGACTCCTTCGCGCAGTAGCAGCGCGCGCACCGGGCGCGGTGCGCGCGATCGCCGCCGCTTCAGCCCAGTCGGGGCACGACGATCGCGTCGCGCGCGAACTGCGGCAGGCGGCGCGACTTCTGCTTCGGGAAGTCCACCCAGACGACCTTCGCGCCGCCCTCGGCATGGATCGTATTCGGATCGTCGGTCCTTCGCATCGTCACCTTCGTCTCGAAGCTCGAGTTGCCGATCGTTCCGACGAAGTGATCGCAGATCACCGTTCCCGGATATTCGAGCTGGCGCTTGAAGGTGCAGTGCGCGTTGATGATCAGCGGCCCTTCGCCGTTGGGGTCGGGCGTGAATCCGAGCGCGTCGAACCAGCTGATCCGGGTCTGCTCCATGTAGCGGAAGTAAACTGTATTGTTCACATGGCCCATCGCATCCATGTCGCCCCATCGGATCGGTATCTCGCACCGATAGACGAGAATCTTCTCAGTCATGATCGATCATCCTGATCGCGTCTCCCTGCACAATGAATTGCACGCGCGCCCTCGCCCGGCGCTGGCCGGTGCGCATCGCGTCTCGCACGTCGCGTTGCTGCTCCCGCGCGGCGAGAGCGAAGCCCCCGACGCGCTGATCCGTCTGTGCCGCGATTATCACCTGCCCGGCCCCGAGGGCGCGCAGAGCCACCACTTCGCCGACTTCGGCCTGTTCCGGCTCAAGTGGGAGCGCCACGGCGAGTTCGACGACTACACCGTCTACCGCGACGGCGCCGACGCCACCCGCCCCTTCGCCGAGCCGGCGATCGCGGCGCTGCCCGATGGCTGGCTCGAGCGGCTTCCGGGACAGCTGATCGCGGCCGCGCACGTCACGATCGTCGCCGACGACGACGCACTTCGGGTTCCCGCCGCGCTCGCTCGGTTGTTCGAGGCGCCCGAGGTGCTCGGTTCGGAGATCGGCGACGGCGCCGGCGCCGCGTTCACCGACCTTCGCCTGGGCGGCGACGGTTTCGCGCGCTTCCTGCTGCTCGATCGCTCGCTCACCGAACGCCAGGCCGGACGCGAGGTGCAGCGGCTGATCGAACTCGAGGTGTACCGGCTGATGGCGATGATCGGTTTTCCCGAGGCGCGCTCGGTCGCCCGGGAACTCGACGCGGTCGAGCGCGAGTTGTCGTCCCTTGTCGCGCGGCTCGAGTCGGCGGCGGTGGCCGACGAGCCGGCATTGCTGCGCGAGATCACGCACCTCGCGGCCACCGTCGAACGCCTCGCGGCGAGCGCCGGGTTCCGGTTCGCCGCCACGCGCGCCTATCAGTCGCTGGTCTGGCAGCGCGGCGACGAGCTTCGCGAACGCCGGATCGGCGGGATGCAGACGATCACCGGTTTCCTGTCGCGCCGTTTCGCCCCGGCGATGGCGTACTGCGACAGCGTCGCGTCGCGCCTGCAGGCGAGCGCCGACCGGATAGCGCGCGCGAGCAGCCTGCTCAGGACACGCGTCGAGATCGAACGCGAGAGACAGAACCAGGAGATGCTCGGCGCGATGGGCCGCCGCGCGCAACTGCAGTTGCGACTGCAGCAGACCGTCGAAGGGCTCTCGGTCGCCGCGATCACCTACTACGCGGTCGGCCTCGCATCCTACCTGTTCAAGGGACTGAAGGCCGCCGGCGCGCCGCTCGACGTCGACCTCGCCACCGGATGGTCGGTGATTCCGATCGCGCTCGCCGTCGCGCTCGGAGTGCGACACATCCGCAGGTCGATCATCCGGCGCCTGTCGCGCGAAGCCGCGAGTCCGGCCGACTGAAGCGCGGCCGCGCCCGGTGCGGCCGAGCGCAGCGCGGCCGCGGCTAGCGCAGTCGCGCCGGCAGGCGCCTGAAACCGCGAAAGCGCACGCGGCGGTCGCGTTGCGGCGCGCCCGCGTACTCGAGCCGCCCGAATCGTTCGACCAGCCGCCCGACCGCGATCCGTCCCTCCATGCGCGCGACGTTCATCCCCACGCAAGCGTGGTCTCCCTGTCCGAACGCGACGTGGCGGTTGGGCTTGCGGCCGACGTCGAAGCGCTGCGAATCGGGGAACTGCGCCGGGTCGCGATTCGCCGCGCCGATCGAGATGTTCACCAGCGTGCCCGCGTCGAAGGTCCGCCCCCCGATCTCGGAGGGCGCGAGCAGGCGGCGGTTGTTCAGCTGGATCGGACTCTCGAAGCGCAGCATCTCCTCGACCGCGCTCGCGAGCAGCGTCGGGTCGTCGCGCAGCCGGCGCTGTTCGTCGGGATGGCGCATCAGCAACTCGAGCCCGTTGGCGATCAGGTTGGCCGTGGTCTCGTGACCGGCGTTGAGCAGGAAGATGCAGTTCTGCACCAGTTCCTCCTCGCTCAGGCGTTCGCCGTCGGACTCGCCCTGGATCAGGCGGGTGAGCACGTCCACTTCGGGATCGAACGGGTGTGCGCGCCGATCGGCGACCAGTCCTTTGAGATAGGCGTTGAAATCGATCAGCGACCGGTTGCCGCGATCGAGCATCTGCGCGCTCGGCACCGGTTCGAGCGCGGCGAGGATCGCGAGCGACCAGGCGCGAAGCGGTCCGCGATCGGTGTGCGGAATCGCGAGCAGGTTTCCGATCACCTCCACCGGAATGCGCGCGGCGAACTCGTCGATCAGGTCCACCTCTGGCTTGTCCGCCATCTGCTCGAGCAGCACGTCGACCAGCGCGACGACGCTGGGTTCCATCCGCGCGATCGCTTTCTGGTTGACCGCTCCCATCAGCAGGCGGCGCAAGCGCGTGTGACGCGGCGGGTCGCTGAACACCATGCTGGTCGTGTGATGCGCGTACAGCGGCGAGTCGCCGAACTTGGGTTTGAACTCGACCTTCTTGTCCGAACTCGCGACCGGATTGCGGTACATCGCGACGACGTCGGCGTGCGCGGTGAGGATCAGGCTGCCGTCGCGCAACACGCGCACCGGTTCGTGTTCGGTGAGCGCGGCAAAGGTCGGGTAGGGGTCTTCGTAGAAAGCGTCGGGCAGCGCGGCGAGTTCGAAACCGGCGGCAACCGCGCGCGCGTCGGTGATCGCCGGCGTCGGGCTCATCTCAGACCCCGAACCCGTCGTCGGCGGCGATCACCGCTCCGTTGATGAAATGCGACTGATCGTGCGCGAGCAGCAGCAGCAACCCGTCGAGATCCTCGGGCTTGCCCAGCCGCTTGCGCGGCAGCATCTGGACCAGCCGCTGCCCGGCCTCGGTCTCCCAGTGTTTCTCGTTGATCTCGGTGACGATGTATCCGGGACAGATCGCGTTGACGTTGATCCCGAATCGGCCCCACTCGAGCGCCATCGCCTTGGTCATCTGGACCACCGCCGCCTTGCTCATGCAGTACACGCCGATCTGCGAGAGCACGCGCAATCCGGCCATCGACGCGATGTTGACGATCCGCGCGTGGCGCGGGTGCGCGTCGGCGCTCGCGCCCTTGGCCCGCGCGATCATCCGCTTGCCGACCTCCTGCGCGACGAAGAACGCGCCGCGCGTGTTCGTGTCGAACACGAAGTCGAAATCCTCGGGCTTGACGTCGATCAGGCGCTGCGTGGTGCTCACGCCCGAGTTGTTGACCAGCACGTCGATCGGCCCCGCTTCGGTCTCGGCGTGCGCGACTGCCGAGCGGATGCTTTCGAGGTCGGTGACGTCGAGCGCGACGACGTGCGCGGCGCCGCCTTCGGACTCGATCTCGGCGCGCAGTTCCTTGAGGCGCTCGACGCGGCGCGACGCGAGCACCACCTGCGCGCCGTTGGCCGCCAAGACGCGCGCGAACCTCTCGCCCAACCCGCTCGACGCGCCGGTCACGAAAGCGACCTTTCCGGTCAGATCAAAGCTCATCGACACTGCATCTCCTTCTCGGGTTGGCGACCATTGCATTCGATGATCGCACAGGCGAGCGTACGGCGCTAAGCACCGCCGTTTGCGCGCCTGCGCCGATATCCGCGACAATCTCCCCGACAACCGACCCTGGGGGGAAGCGAACAATGGACATCGAACGCGACGCGATGGAAGTCGACGTCGTCATCGTCGGCGGCGGGCCGGCCGGTCTCGCGGCGGCGATCCGCCTCAAGCAACTCGCCGCCGAGGCCGGAACCGAACTCGGCGTGACGGTGCTGGAAAAGGGCTCCGAGGTCGGCGCGCACATCCTCTCGGGCGCGGTGATGGACCCGCGCGCGATCGACGAACTGCTCCCGAACTGGAAGGACGACGGCGCGCCGATCAAGACGCTGGTCAGCGAGGATCGCTTCCTGTTCCTGTCCGAATCGGGCGCGCGCAGCGTCCCGCAGTGGATGCTGCCCGCGTGTTTCAAGAACCACGGCAACTACGTGATCAGCCTCTCGGACGTCGTACGCTGGCTCGGGCAGCAGGCCGAGGCGCTCGGCGTGGAGATCTATCCGGGCTTCGCCGCTGCCGAGGTGCTCTACCACGACGACGGATCGGTCAAGGGTGTCGCCACCGGCAACATGGGCGTCGGGCGCGACGGCGAGCACACCGCCAACTTCCAGCCCGGCATGGAGTTGCACGCGAAGTACACGCTGCTCGCCGAGGGCGCGCGCGGCCACCTCGGCAAGCAGCTGATCGCCCGCTTCGAACTGGACAAGGGCCGCGATCCGCAGAGCTACGGCATCGGACTGAAGGAGTTGTGGGAGGTCGACCCGGCGAAACACTCGGCGGGGCTGGTCGTGCACACGGCGGGCTGGCCGCTGGACAGCGACACCTACGGCGGATCGTTCCTCTATCACCTCGAAGGAAATCGCGTCGCGGTCGGCTACGTCGTCGGGCTTTCGTATGCCAACCCGTACCTGTCGCCCTTCGAGGAGTTCCAGCGCTACAAGACGCATCCGGCGATCCGCGGTTTCTTCGAAGGCGCCAAGCGCGTCGGCTACGGCGCGCGTGCGATCGTCGCGGGAGGGTTGAACGCGCTGCCCGATACCGTCTTTCCCGGAGGCGCGCTGATCGGCTGCGACGCAGGCTACCTGAACGCGTCGCGAATCAAGGGAACCCACACCGCGATCAAGTCCGGCATGCTGGCCGCGCAGGCCGCGTTCGAGGCGATCTCGCAAGGGCGCGCGTCGGACAGGCTCGAAGCCTACCCGGCGGCGTTTCGCGAATCCTGGCTCTACGACGAGCTGTACCGCGCGCGCAACTTCAAGGCCGCGATGAGCAAGGGATTGTGGAGCGGAACGCTGCTCGTGGGCATCGACCAGGTGCTGTTCGGCGGGCGCGCGCCGTGGACCATGCACGTCCGGCACGCCGATCACGAGTGCCTGCGCCCGGCCGCCGAGTTCGAACCGATCCGCTATCCGAAGCCCGACGGCAAGCTGAGCTTCGACCGGCTCTCGTCGGTATTCATCTCGAACACCAACCACGAGGAAAACCAGCCGGCGCACCTGAGGCTCGTCGACGACGCGGTGCCCGCGACGGTGAACCTCGCGACCTACGCCGGGCCGGAGCAACGGTACTGTCCCGCCGGCGTGTACGAATTCGTCGACGACGAAAGCGGCGGCAAACGACTGCAGATCAACGCGCAGAACTGCGTGCACTGCAAGACCTGCGACATCAAGGACCCGACGCAGAACATCGTCTGGGTCACGCCCGAAGGCGGCGGCGGACCGAACTACTCGGCGATGTGAGCGCGAAAGCGCGCGCGATAGAACTCGAGCGCCGCCGCGTCGTCGTCCTCGGACCAGCCCTGTTCGCAGGCGCCGCGCAGCAAGTCCGACGCGAGCGCGCCGAGCGGCAGCGAGACTCCCGCTGCCGACGCGAGCGCGTTGACCAGCGACAGGTCCTTGGCCAGCACACGGGTCTGCGCACGAGGCGCGTAGTCGCCCGACAGCGCGCGCGGCATCCGGTCGGAGAACATCCAGCTCTGACCTGAGCTCGCCGCGACCAGCTCGACCATCGCCGCCGGATCGAGTCCGACGCGTTCGGCCAACGCCAGCGCCTCGGCTGCGGCCAGCAGATGGATTCCGGCCATCAGGTTGTTCACCAGCTTCGCCCGCGACGCGTCGCCGTATCGCGCGCCGATCACGAATCGCCTGCCGCAGATCGCGCGCACCAGCGCGTCGACCCGCTCGAGCGTCGCCGCCGGAGCCGCGAGCATCATGCTCATCGAGCCGTCGCGCGCACGCGCCGGGCCGCCGGAGATCGGCGCGTCCACTGCCGCGGCGCCGGTCGCGACGATGCGTTCGCAAAACCGCGCCATCTCCTCGGGCGCGATCGTCGAGCACAGCACCGCGGTCTTGCCCGGCCCGAGCGCGCCGAGCAGGCCGTCGTCGCCGTCGAGCACCGTCTCGATCTGCGCCGCGTCGACCACGACGACAATCGCGACGGTGCAACTCGCGCCGATCTCGCGCGCGCTGCCCGCGACGAGAACACCCTCGCCGCGCAGACGCGCCTCGCGAACCGGATCGATGTCGCGACACAGCGTACGAAAGCCAAGATCGGCGAGTCGGGCCGCGATCCCCGATCCCATCGCGCCGACACCGATCACACCTACGCCGCTCGCATCTCGCATCATGTCGCGCTCCACGTTCCCGATCATCGGATCGCCCGGATCGCGGCGCTCGCGCACCGGGCGACGCGCGGATCGGCACAGGCACCGGAAAAAGAAAATGCCGGCACGAGGCCGGCACTTTCTTCATTCGCGAGGCATCGCCCCGCGAACGGATCGATCGAACTAGCGCGAACCGCGCGGGCCGCCGTAACCGCCGCCGCCGCCATCGCCGCCACCGCCACCGCCGCCGCGACCGTAGCCACCGCCGCCGCCAGCACCGCCACCGCCAGCACCGCCGCCGCCACGCACCGTCGCCGCCCACCGTAGCCGCCGCCGCCGGCACCGCCGCCACCGCTGCCACCGCCACCGCCGTAGCCGCCGCCACCGCCGCCACGACGAAAGCCGCCGCCGCCGCCACCACCACCGCCACCGCCTTGTTGCTCACGCGCTTCGTTCACGACCAGCGCACGGCCCTCGAGCGAGTGTCCGTTGAGCGCGCGGATCGCGTTTTGCGCAGCATCGGCGCTACCCATCGTGACAAAGGCGAAACCCCGCGAACGGCCGGTTTCGCGATCGGTCACGATGCGTGCCTCGCTGACCTCGCCGTGAGCGGCGAACAGTTGGCTGAGCTGAGCGTCGGTAGCCCGCCAGGGCAGATTTCCGACGTAAATCTTGGTAGGCATCAAATCATCCTCGAAACACAGGAAACGAATATTGCATTTCGAGGCGAACCGGAGAGTGAACCGGGAAATGCAATCCCAGAACCGCTGTGCGCTTTATGCGCACGCGCGGGTCTTACGGCGCGCACTGTGCCACAAACTTGCGGTGCATGCCATCCCCCGCCCCCCTCGCGCGGCGATGCAACACCCGGGCGCGCAAGACCCCGGCAGGCGCGCTGCCGGCACGAAACATCTCGAGCGGCTTGAAATATCCGTTGAACCTGTATAAAAATACAGTTATTGTCGGACGATCCCATTTCCGAGGTGCAACATGCGTGACCTGACCCAGAGGCAGCAGGAGATCCTGCTCCTGATCAAGGAGCACATCGCCGTGACCGGTTTCCCGCCCACCCGGGCCGAAATCGCCGAGCGTTTCGGCTTCCGTTCACCCAATGCCGCCGAAGAACATCTGAAGGCACTGGCACGCAAGGGAGTGATCGAGCTCACTTCGGGCGCTTCGCGCGGGATTCGCCTGCGGATGCTGCCCGACGCACCGGGCAGCGACACTTCGAGCGCGGTCAGCATCGCGATCTCGCTGCCGCTGGTCGGAAGGGTCGCCGCCGGCAGCCCGATCCTGGCGCAGGAACACATCGAAACCAGTTATGCGCTGGACCCGAACCTGTTCGACCAGGCCCCCGATTACCTGCTCAAGGTCCGTGGCATGAGCATGCGAGACGCCGGCATCCTCGATGGCGACCTGCTCGCGGTCAAGCGTAGCCAGGAGGCGCGCAACGGGCAGATCGTGGTCGCCCGGGTCGGCGACGAGGTCACGGTCAAGCGCCTGCGCCGTCGCGGCCATTCGATCGAACTGCTTCCGGAGAACCCGGACTACTCTGCGATCGTGGTCGACGCGCGCAGCGACGACTTCGCGCTCGAAGGCATCGGCGTGGGCCTGCTGCGCGGCGGCAAGGCATTGTGAGTTCCGGCCATGGCTGCTTCCCCCGACCCCACCACCATCCACGCCGATCTCTGGCGCGCGAACCAGCTCGGCCACGCCCCCACCGCTGCCTTCTCGAGCGGGTTCGCCCGGCTCGATCGCGAACTGCCCGGTAGCGGCTGGCCCTGCGGCGTACTCACCGAACTGATCGGCAGGGAGTCGGGCATCGGCGAATTGCGCCTTCTGGTGCCGCTGCTGCGCCAGCTCACCCGCGAGCGCCGTACCGTGATCCTGCTCGCGCCGCCGCACATTCCCTACGCCCCGGCGCTCGCGAGCTTCGGGATCGAGCTCGACCATCTCCTGGTCATCCAGGCGCCCAATGCCGCCGACCGGCTCTGGGCGGTCGAACAAACCCTGCGCAGTGCCTGCTTCGGCGCACTGCTCGCCTGGCTGCCGCAGGAAAAGACCCGTCCCGAACACCTGCGACGCCTGCAACTGTGCGCCCAGAGTGCGCAAGGACCGGTGCTGCTGTTCCGCACGCTGGCGGCACAGTTCGAAGCCTCGCCCGCGCCGCTTCGGCTGCTGCTGCTCGCCAAACCCGGGCAGCGCCTGTCGGTCCAGATCCTCAAACGCCGGGGGCCGGTGCTCGCGAACCAGATCCTGCTCGACCTTCCGCAACCGGTCAGCGCGATCCGACTACGCGCGCAACCCGTACCCGGCGAGCGCGAAGCAGGCGGATCGCTGCAGACGATCCACGCGCAACCACCCGCACGCCCGGCGATCGCAGTGCACTGAGTTCTCGTGCTGTGGCTGGCCTCGTGTCTGTCGCGCCTGCCGCTGGAAGTCTTCCTGCGCGCCGGCGCCGACCCCTGCCTGGCGGTGTTCGAACGCCAGCACATCGTGCAGGCCAGCGACACCGCCCTGGCGCTCGGCGTTCGCCCGGGTATCAAACGCGCCACCGCGCTCGGGCTGGCCTCGGCACTGACACTGCGTGAGCGCGACCGCGCGCTCGAGCACGAAACACTTTGCCAACTCGCGTGCTGGGCGCTGCAGTTCACGCCGCAGCTGAGCCTGCAGGAAAGCGCCGCGCCGGCGCATGCCGGCAGCGGTGCCGTGTCCGATCCGGCGAGCGGCCTGCTGCTCGAGATCGGCGCCAGCCTGCGCCTGTTCGGCGGACGCGACGCGCTGCTCGCGCGCCTGCGCAGCGGGTTCGCCGAACTGGGCGTCTCGGCCCGGCTCGCCTGCGCGCCCACCGCGACCGGCGCGTGGCTACTGGCACGCCACCACGACGGAGCGTTCGCCGCCACGCCAGCGCAGCTCAACGCGCGTCTGGCCCCGATTCCGGTGGCGCTGCTCGATGCCGCGCACCCCCACCTCGCGACGCTCGAATCGATCGGTGCGCGCACGCTGAAGGATCTCGCACAGTTTCCTCGCGCCGGCCTGGCGCGGCGCTTCGGCCAGGCCTTGCTGGCCGAACTCGACCGCGCGCTGGGCCGTTCGCCCGAACCGCGGCGCTGGTTCGAGGCCCCGGTCAGCTTCGGGTCGCGCCTCGAGTTGCTCGCGCAGGTGGAAGATGCCCAGGCGCTCCTGTTCGCCGCGCAGCGCCTGATCGCCCAGCTCGGCGGCTGGCTCGCCGCACGCCACGCCGCGGTGCGCGCGTTCACGCTGGTGTGCGAGTCCGAAACCGCTCCCCCGCTCGCACTCACGCTGCGCCTCGCGCAGCCGAGCCGGGACACCGCCCGCCTGCTCGTGCTGCTGCGCGAGCGCCTCGCGCTCACCCGGCTCGCCGCGCCGGTGCACATGATCGAGTTGCGCTGCGACGAGGTCTGCGCTCTCGCCGCCGACAACGCCGAACTGTTCCCGGTGCCGGCCGGCGCGCGCGAAGGTCTGGGCCGGTTGATCGAACGCCTGCAGGCCAGGCTCGGGCAGGGGCAGGTGCAACGCCTGCTGGTCGCGGCCGATCATCGCCCCGAGGCGGCGTATCGGATCGAGGCGGTGGACGATCTTGGCGGACTCGCTGCCGGCAGACAGGGTACGGTCGGCGCCGGCGCCGGCGCCGGCGCGCTGCCGCGCCCGCTCTGGCTGCTCGATCCACCGCTCGCGCTCACCGAGCGCAACAACCGCCCGTTCTGGCACGGCCCGCTCACCCTGCTCGCCGGCCCCGAGCGCATCGAGAGCGGGTGGTGGGACGACGCCCTGGTGCAGCGCGACTACTTCATCGCGGCCGACGAGTCCGACGCGCTGCTGTGGATCTATCGCGAACGCGTCGCCCAGCCCGACAACCGGCGCGGATGGTTCGTCCAGGGTCGGTTCGGCTAGCGCAGGCACTCAGATCGACGAGCGCCGATCCCCGCCCTGGCGCTCGGCGAGCTGCTGGCAGGCGATGCAACGCGACGCGAGCGGCTGCGCCTTGAGTCGCGCCATCGGGATCGGCTCGGCACAGTCCACGCACACGCCGTACTTGCCCGCCGCGATCGCCTCGAGCGCGGCGTCGATCTGCCCGAGTTCGGCCAGATCGCGCTTGGCTTCGGCCAGATCGAGCGAGCTCTCTCCCGAGGCCAGCGCCTGGTCGCCGAAGTCGCCGCCCGTGTTCATCCCGCCGGCGTCGTCCGCCGCCTCGCCGAGTTTCTCGGAGATCTCGGCGCGCAGCACCTTGGCGCGCGCGCGCAGCGTTTCCTCGACGATTGCGAGATCCTTCTTTCCTACCGGCATCAGCGTTCTCCTGCTCCGAAGTGGCGCGCACCAGAAAAGGCGCCCGCGGCAAGCGACCGGCCCAACTGCGCGCACCCCTTGGGGTAGGCGCGAACCCGACAGCTCTTGACAATCATAACGGCCTGCGCGGACATTTCATTGCGCAAGCGCAAATTGCTGCTCCGCGGTCGTGCGTTTGCGCCATACGCCGGCGCGACGCCGCGACGCGCGTACGGATGATCGCCCACCCGACGGAACCCCCGATGCCGGACTACATCCTCGCCCTCGACCAGGGCACGACCAGCTCACGCACGATCGTGTTCGACGCCGCCGGCGTGCCGGTCGCAAGCGCCCAGCGCGAATTCGCCCAGCACTTCCCGCGGCCCGGCTGGGTCGAGCACGACGCCGACGAGATCTGGCGCACCCAGCGCGCGACGATCGACGAAGCGCTCGCGCGCGCGTCGATCGGCGCGCACGACGTCGCCGCGATCGGCATCGCCAACCAGCGCGAGACCACCGTGCTGTGGGATCGGCGCAGCGGCGAACCGGTCGCACCGGCGATCGTCTGGCAGGACCGACGGACCGCCGAAGCCTGCGCCGCACTCAAGGCCGAAGGCCTCGAAGCCGAAGTGTCGCGGCGCACCGGCCTGTTGCTCGACCCGTACTTCTCGGGCACCAAGCTCGCGTGGCTGCTCGATTCGATCCCGGGGGCACGCGAGCGCGCCGCGAACGGGGAACTGGCGTTCGGCACGATCGACAGCTGGCTGGTCTACAAACTGAGCGGCGAGCACCTCACCGACGTGTCGAACGCGAGCCGCACGCTGCTGCTCGACCTCGGCACCGGCGGGTGGGATGAACGGATGCTCGAACTGCTGCGCATCCCGGCGGCGTGCCTGCCGCGCGTGGTCGACTCCAGCGCAGTAGTGGCCGAGGCGGCGATCGGAACCGCGCATGTACCGATCGCGGGAATCGCCGGCGACCAGCAGGCGGCGCTCTTCGGCCAGGGCTGCTTCGACCCCGGGATGGCGAAGAACACCTATGGCACGGGGTGCTTTCTGCTGATGAACACCGGCGACACTCCGTTGCACTCGAACAATCGCCTGCTCACGACCATCGCATGGCGCGGCCGCGGCGCGACTGGCGACGACAGATTGCGCTACGCGCTCGAGGGCAGCGTGTTCGTCGCGGGCGCGGCCATCCAGTGGCTGCGCGACGGACTGGGACTGATCGAGCACTCGTCCGACGTCGAGGCGCTCGCGGCAAGCGTCGCCGACAGCGCCGGCGTGGTGTTCGTGCCGGCGTTCACCGGCCTTGGAAGCCCGCACTGGGACGCGCACGCGCGCGGTACGATCGTCGGACTCACGCGAGGCTCAACGCGTGCGCACGTCGCGCGTGCCGCACTCGAGGCGATCGCGTTCCAGAGCGCCGACGTTCTCGACGCGATGCAGGCCGACAGCGGGCAGAAACTGCTGCAATTGCGCGTCGACGGGGGCGCGACCGCCAACAACCTGCTGATGCAGTTCCAGGCCGACCTGCTCGGCGCTCCGGTGGTCAGACCGGTGGTCGCGGAGACCACCGCGCTCGGCGCCGCCTACCTCGCGGGTCTCGCGGTCGGTTTCTGGTCGTCACCCTCGCAGGTGTCGAAGAACTGGCAGGTCGACCGGGTGTTCGAGCCTTCGATGTCCCGCGAGCGCGTCGCGACGATGCGCGGGGAATGGGCGCGCGCGGTGCAACGCTCGCTCGCCTGGTCGAAGGATTGACGCCGCGATCCGGTCAGTCCGCTTCGATCCGGTCGACCGCGTCGGTGATCACGCAGTCCAGACCCCACGACGAGAGCTGCTCGGCGCGTTCCTCGTCGTTGACCGTATAACAGGCGACCCGCAAACCCGCGGCGTGCGCCTCGGCGACGAGTTGCGCGCTCAGCGCATGGTGGTTCGCGTCGAGCGCCACGCACTCCAGCGCCTGGCAGCGCGCGAGCCAGTCCTGCGGGACTTGGTGCAACAGCAGCGCGCGCGGAAGCTCCGGAGCGACCTTGCGCGCCGCCTCGAGCGCGTCTTCGGAGAACGACGACACGAGCGGCGGCACCCTGGCATCGCGCCAGAGCGCGCGTGCCTCGAGCGCGACCGCCGCTCCGGTGAAACGCTCGCGCCCCGGACAGGGCTTGATCTCGATGTTGGCCATCAGGCGATTCGCGTTGAGCCACGCGGCCAGGCGCTCGAGCGTGGGCACGCCCTCACCGGCGAAGCGCGCGCCGTGCCAGCTGCCGGCGTCGAGCTTCGCGATCTCGCCCAGGGTCATCGCGGCAACGCGCCCGCGCCCGTTCGTCGTGCGCTCGAGCGTCGAATCGTGCATCACGATCGCCACCCCGTCGCCGGAGAGCTTCGCGTCGAACTCGAACATCCGGTAGCCGTGCGACGCGCCCAGACGCATCGCCGCGAGCGTGTTCTCGGGCGCGAGCACTCCGGCGCCGCGGTGCGCGACGCGCTTGGGGTAAGGCCAGTGATCGAAGCTGACGTTCATCGGGTCGGTTTTCGCCGATCGAGAGGCTCTGCGCGCGGCGGTCGCGGCCCTCGGCTCAGGCCGGGATTCGCCTGTTGGTCGACGCGTCGAACCAGTGAAGGTGCTCGGGCTTCTCGGCGAGGGTGACGGTGTCTCCGACCCGCGGCGGCGGCAGCGTTTCGTCCATACGCACGGTGAACAGCTGCCCGCACATGCGCCCGTAGATCAGTCGCTCCGCGCCCAGCATCTCGATCACTTCGACCTTGAGCTGCCAGCCGGAAAGGTCGCCGGCGACGATGTCCGCGTGCTCGGGTCGCATCCCGAGGATCAGCTTGCCGTTGCGCGGCGCGGCAACCGGCAGGTTGAGCACGTCGCCGCCAGCCGTGAACTTCGTGCCGTGGGCCTCGCCCTCGACCAGGTTCATCGGCGGAGAGCCGATGAAGCTCGCGACGAAGGTGGTCGCCGGGTGTCGATAGACCTCCTCGGGCGTTCCGATCTGCTCCATGATTCCCGCGTTCATCACGATCATGCGTTGCGCGAGCGTCATCGCCTCGACCTGGTCGTGGGTGACGAAGAGCGATGTCGTGCCCAACTCCGCGTGCAGCTTCTGGATCTCGATCCTGGTCTGCGCGCGCAGCTTGGCGTCAAGGTTCGACAGCGGCTCGTCGAACAGATAGACCTTCGGCATGCGCACGATCGCGCGGCCCATCGCGACGCGCTGGCGCTGACCGCCCGAGAGCTGGCGCGGCGTGCGCTTGAGGTAGTCGTTGATCTCGAGGATCTTCGCGGCCTTCTGGACGCGCTGCTCGATCTCCTCCTTGGGCACCTTGGCGATCTTCAACCCGTAGGCCATGTTGTCGTAGACCGTCATGTGCGGATACAGCGCGTAGTTCTGGAACACCATCGCGATGTCGCGCTGCGCGGGCTCGACGTCGTTGACCACGCGCTCGCCGATCGAGATCTGGCCGCTGGAGATTTCCTCGAGCCCGGCGACCATCCGCAGCAGCGTGCTCTTGCCGCAGCCCGACGGCCCGACGATCACGATGAACTCGCCGTCGGCGATCTCGGCACTCACACCGTGGATTACCTTGTTGGCGTGCGCCCCGCGCCCGTAGATCTTGGTCACATCGCGGATCGAGATTGAAGCCATGCGTGTCCCTGAAGAAACCCGGTCCGTTCGGAAGCCCGGTCCGTTCGCCGCTACTTCTCGGCGTCCACCAAACCCTTGACGAACAACTTCTGCATCGAGAGCACGACGATCGCCGGCGGGATCATCGCCAGCAACGCAGTCGCCATGATGATGTTCCACTCGTTGGCCGCATCGCCACCGGCGATCATGCGCTGAATGCCGATGACGACCGGGTACATCCGCTCTTCGGTCGTTATCAGAAGGGGCCACAGGTACTGGTTCCAGCCGTAGATGAACTGGATCACGAAAAGCGCCGCGATCGAGGTCATCGACATCGGCACCAGGATGTCCTTGAAAAAGCGCATCGGCCCGGCGCCGTCGACCCGCGCCGCCTCGACGAGTTCATCGGGAACCGTCATGAAGAACTGCCGGAACAGAAACGTCGCGGTTGCGGACGCGATCAGCGGAATGGTCAGGCCCGCGAATGAATTAAGCAGGCCGAGATCGGCGACGACCTGGTAGGTCGGCCCGATGCGCACCTCCACTGGAAGCATCAACGTGACGAAGATCGCCCAGAAGACGAAGGTCTTGAACGGAAAGCGGAAGTAAACGATCGCGAAAGCCGACAGCAGCGAGATCGAGATTTTCCCCAGCGGCACGATCAGCGCGATCATCAGGCTCACGAACATCATCCGCGAAACCGGCGCGGTCGATCCCGGGCCGCTCGAGCTGCCGGTGAGGGTCGCAGTGAAGTTCTCGACGAACTGGTCGCCCGGGATCAGCGGCATCGGCGCCTGCACGATCGTCGAGGCGTCGTGTGTGGAAGCGACGAAGGTCAGGTAGACCGGAAAGGCGATGATCGCGATTCCCACGATCAGCACCAAGTGCGACAGCGCGGTGGTAAAGGGACGGCGTTCGACCATGTTCAGTGCTCAGTAGTTAACCTTGCGCTCGACGTAGCGGAACTGCACCACGGTCAGCGCGATCACGATCACCATCAGCACAGCCGACTGCGCGGCCGAGCTGCCCAGGTCCAACCCCTTGAATCCGTCGTAGTAGACCTTGTAGACGAGGATCGCGGTCGCCTTGCCGGGCCCGCCCTGCGTGGCCGAGTCGATGATCGCGAAAGTGTCGAAGAACGAATAGACGATGTTGATGACCAGCAGGAAAAATGTCACCGGCGAGAGCAGCGGAAAGACCACCGACCAGAACCGGCGCCACGGGCCAGCCCCGTCGATCGCGGCGGCTTCGATCAGCGACTTCGGTATCGACTGCAACCCGGCGAGAAAGAACAGGAAGTTGTAGGCAATGTTCTTCCAGACCGCGGCAAGCACGATCAGCGCCATTGCGTGATTGCCGTCGAGCTGGTGGTTCCACTCGAAACCAGCGGCGCGAAGCCAGAACGCGAGAACGCCAACGCTGGGCGCGAACATGAACAGCCAAAGCACACCGGCCACGGCCGGCGCGACCGCATAGGGCCAGATCAGCAGCATCTTGTAGATCGTCGCGCCCTTGATCACCCGGTCGGCCATCACCGCGAGCAGTAGTGAAACGGTGAGCCCGATCGACGCGACCAGCACCGAGAAGATCGCGGTCGTCTTGAACGACGCCAAGTACAGCGGATCGTTGAACAGGCGCCGAAAGTTCTCCAGGCCGATCCATTCGACCGACGTGCCGAAAGCGTCGCGCAGCTGCAGCGACTGGATCAGCACCTGGCTCGCGGGCCAGTAGAAGAACACCGCGATGATGATCAGCTGAGGCGCCAGCAGCACCCACGGCAGCCACGTGGAGCGGAATCGGACGCGTTTCTCGACCGACACGTTGACTGGACTCGCGCTTGGACAGAAGAGGGCGGGCGCCGCCTGGCGCCCGCCCGATCAGTTCACGAGCCTATTTCTTGCCCGACATGACGCTGGACTTGTTGGCCTGCTCGAAGCGCGCGAGCAGCTCGTTTCCGCGCGTGACCGCCGCGTCGAGCCCTTCCTTGGCCGATTTCTTGCCACCGAGGATCAGCTCCATCTCCTCGTCGACGATCGTGCGAATCTGGACGAAGTTGCCCAGGCGGATGCCGCGCGACTTGTCCGTGGTCTTGCGGATCATCTGGTTGACCGACACGTCGGCGCCGGGGTTGGCCTTGTAATAACCCTCTTTGTCGGTCAGTTCGAACGAGGCCTTGGTGATCGGAAGGTAGCCGGTGCGCTTGTGGCTCGCGGCGGCGGCCTGCGGCGTGGAAAGATGCGCGAAGAACTGCGCGACGCCCTTGTACTCATCGGGCTTCTTGCCGGACATCACCCACAGGCTCGCTCCGCCGATCACGGTGTTCTGCGGTGCGCCCGGTACGTCAGGGTAGTACGGCAACGTGCCGGTGCCGGCCTGGAACTTCGCGTTTTTCACGATGTTGCCGCGCATTGCCGACGACCCGGTGACCATCGCGCAGGTGCCCGATACGAACGTCGAGTCGGCCGCGTTGCCGCGCCCCTTGTAGACGAACAGCTTCTGGTTCGACATGTTCGCCAGGTTTTCGATGTGGCGCACGTGCAGCGGAGAGTTGAACGTCAGGCGCGAATCCAGGCCGCCGAATCCGTTGCCCTTGGTCGCGAACTCGACGTTGTGCCAGGCCGAGAAACTCTCGAGCTGCGTCCAGCTCACCCAACTGGTGGCGAACGGGCACTCGTGGCCACTCGCCTTGAGCTTGGCCGCCGCGAGCACCACTTCGGGCCATGTCGTGGGCGGCTTCTCCGGATCGAGGCCTGCCGCCTTGAACGCGTCCTTGTTGTAGTGCAGGACCGGCGTCGAACTGTTGAACGGGAAGCTAAGCATCTGGCCGTTGGGCGCGGTGTAGTACCCGGCGACGGCGGGGACGTAGGCGTTCGCATCGAAGCTCACGCCGGCGGTCTTCATGACCTCGGCCACCGGCACGATCGCGCCCTTGCTCGCCATCATCGTCGCGGTGCCGACCTCGAAGACCTGCAGGATGTGCGGCGCATTGCCGGCGCGGAACGCGGCGATCGCGGCGGTCATCGACACGTCGTATCCGCCCTTGAACACCGGCACGACCTTGTACGCGGTCTGCTTCTTGTTGAAGTCGTTGGCCAGGTCGTTGACCCATTCGCCGAGCGCGCCGCCCATCGAGTGCCACCACTGGATCTCGACCTGGGCCTGCACCGGAGCGGACAACGCCCCAGCAAAGGCCAGTGCGATCGCCGCCTTGTTGATCGATTTCATGCGTCCCCTCCGTTTCGGTTTTGTTCGTAACCAGCGCACGATGTTACCGCAGGAAACCGACGCTGAGGAGCACCATCGAGGGTAAGCCCTGAGCCTGCGCGCGGGCACCGGGGCGGGCGCCGGCACGAGCGTCCCCCGGCAGCGCCGGAGGGCGACATCGCACGCGCCCTCGGCTACACTCGTCGGATGCTGCCAGACGCCCTCTACGGCAACCTCGCTGGCGTACCGGCCAGCCGCCGATGCCGCCGGCTGGCTTCGCCGTTCGCGCCGCAGCCTCGACTACCTCTTCCCGGCAGCGCATGCTCCACCTGCTGAATCTGCTCGCAGCGATCGCACTGCTCGTCTGGGGAACGCACAACGTGCGCACCGGCGTGCTGCGCGCGTTCGGCGAGAACCTGCGCGGAGTGCTCGCGCGCAGCGTGAGCAACCGCCTCGCCGCACTCGCGGCGGGGCTCGGCGTAACCGGGCTCGTGCAGTCGAGCACCGCCACCTGCCTGATCGCGTCGTCATTCGTCGGCCAGCGGCTGATCGGCACCTCGGCCGCCCTGGCGATCATGCTCGGCGCCGACGTCGGCACCAGCCTGATCACGATGGTGTTCTCGTTCGACCTGTCGTGGCTCTCGCCGCTGCTGATCTTCGTCGGCGTCGTGCTGTTCGTCTCGCGGCAGAACACGCTGGCGGGCCGACTCGGGCGGATCTCGATCGGCCTCGGATTGATCATCCTCGCGCTGCAGCTGATCTTCGCGGCGACCCGACCGATGACCGATTCACCCGCTGTGCAGGCGCTGCTCGCGGCGCTGCCCAACGAGGTCGTGCTCGACATGCTGGTCGGCGCGGTGCTGGCGGTGCTCTCGTACTCCAGCCTGGCGATCGTGCTGCTCACCGCGACGATGGCCGACTCCGGGCTGGTGCCGCTGCAGGCGGCGCTGGGAATCGTGCTCGGCGCCAACATCGGCAGCGGCCTTCTCGCGATGCTCTCGACGTTAAAATCGTCGCCGCTCGCGCGCCGGGTTCCGCTGGGCAACTTTCTCTTCAAGCTGGTCGGCGTCGCGCTCGTCGCGCCGCTGATCCCGATCCTGCTGCCGTGGATCGCGTCGCTCGAACAGGCCAAGGTGCACGCGGTGGTCGCGTGGCACCTGATGTTCAACGTCGGGATCGCGGCGCTGTTCATCGCGTTCACCGGCCCGATGGCCAGGCTCACCGAGCAGATGCTGCCCTCACTCAAGGAGGAGTCGCGCAACGGCCGCCCGCGCCACCTCGACCCGATCGCGCTCGCGACGCCCTCGCTCGCGATCACCTGCGCGGCGCGCGAAGCGCTGCACCAGGCCGACGTGGTCGAGACGATGCTGCGCGGGATCCTCCCGGTGATTCGCAACGACGACCTGCGCCTCGCGGGGGAGTTGCGCCGGATGGACGACACGGTCGATGACCTGTACTCGGCAATCAAGTACTACCTGACCACGATCTCGCGCGAGTCGCTCTCGGACCGAGAGGGCCGGCGCTGGACCGACATCATCTCGTTCACGATCAACATGGAGCAGATCGGCGACATCATCGAACGCGTGCTCCAGGACGTCGAGGACAAGAAGATCAACCGCGGGCGAAGCTTCTCCGACGCCGGCATGGCCGAGATCAGCCACCTGCACGAACGCCTTCTCGCGAACCTGCGGCTGGCGATGACGGTCTTCCTCGACGGACACCTGCGCGACGCGCAGCGGCTGCTGGAGGAAAAAGCGCGGTTTCGCGACCTGGAACGATCCTACGCGGCGACCCACCTCGCGCGGCTGCACGAGCAGACCGTGCAGAGCATCGAAACCAGTTCGCTGCACCTGGACCTGATCAGCGAGTTGAAGCGCATCAACTCGCACCTCTGTTCGATCGCCTACCCGATCCTGGAGGCGGCCGGCGCGCTGGCCAACACGCGCCTGGTGCAGCCCGGTCTGATCGACCACGTCGCGCCCGGCCCCGCGGGCGCCAACGGCGACTGAAAACCGCTCAGCCGGTGCTCCAGGCCCTGGGGCGCTTCATTCCGGCGATCTTGCAGGCCTGCTGCACGTAGCCGTAGGGGAACAGCTCGAACAGGCGGTCGCGCGCCGCCTTGCCGTGGCCGAGCTGCGTTGCGATGAAACGGATCACGAATCGCGCGTCCGCGGCAACCTGGTGCTCGGCGTAGAACTCGCGCATGAACTCGAGCACCCGCCAATGTTCGGCGCCGAGATCGATCCGCTCCCCGCGCGCGAGAACCGCGGCGACCTGCTCGTCCCATTGCGCCGGCTCGACCAGATACCCTTCCGCATCGGTGTCGATCGACCGTCCGTTGAACTCCAAAGCCATCGTGGCACCACTCCTCGTCTGTTGATCGTTTGCAAAGCCAGCCTAGCCGCGCGCTCGCGCCGCCGCGTCGACCGGCGTCAAGGATTTTCGCGTATCCGGCAGCCGACGTACCAGTAATGGGGCAATTCCACGACCTCGATCGCTTCGGCGAAGGCGCCGAGCGCCTCGTGCAGTTGCGCCCGGGACGGAAAGTTCTTCAGGACCTCGTACTGCGTGCCATCGTCCAGGCTGCGCATCTGGTAGGTGTTGCCGCGCGCGTCGCTTCGCGAGACCGGGGTGCTGCTGCCCTCGACGTAGCGGTTGTCGAGCATCACGACGAGCGCCCCGGGAACCAACCGCGCGCCCAGCGAGTCGAGGAAACGCTGCCGCGCGTCGAGCGGCACGTGTGACCACCAGAATCCGGCGAAGGCGGCGTCGAACTGCCCGAGTTCGGGCCCGAGCGCGTAGGCGTCGGCGACGCCGAACTCGACGCCGAACTCGACGCCCTGCACGGCGAGTCGTTTCGAGCGTGCGACCTCCAGCGTTTGCGGGTTCGCGTCGAGCGCGACGACGCGAAGCGCGGTGCGCGCGATGAACCGGGTCCAGTACCCGGTCCCGCAGGCCACCTCGATCACCTCGCGCGCGGCCAGCGCCTGCGCGACGCGCCGCTCGAGCACGCGCAGATCGGCCTGGCGCTCGGGCTTGTCGTAGATGCGCTCGTACTCGCGCGCGCGCGCTGCGTAGTAGCGGACGAGCTCGGGGTCCCGGCCGCCAGGATCGGCCTTCTCGGGTCGAGGAGTGTGCGGCGACGTTAGAATGCGCGGGTTCATTCCACGACAGATCGGAGACATCGCAATGTCCAATATCAGGATTCTAGCGGTCGCGGGTACGCTCGCGCTCGGGCTCTCCAGCCTCGCCTCGACAGCGGGCGCCGAAACGCGGGTGACGCTGAAGTCGGCGAAGTCCACGTCGTCGTACTACCTGATGACCGTGCAGCTCGCCGAGGCGATGAAGGCGGCCGACGCGAGCTACGTGCCCACGGTCGAGGAAAGCCAGGGTTCGGTGCAGAACGTCCTGGAGTCGAAGTCGCGCCCGGGCAACTACATCTTCACGACACCCCCCGGGCTGCTCGCGAGCGCACGCCAGGGCAAGAAGCCGTTCGAGAGCGGCGCATTCGACAACGCGCGCACGCTGTTCGTGATGCCCTTCGTGACCGTGCACCTCGTCGCGCGCACCGACGCCGGCATCAACTCGATCGCCGATCTCGCCGGCAAGACGATGATCCCCGGTGGCAAGGGCTCGTTCTGCGGCACCGCGACCGAGAAGATCCTGGCCGCGTTCGGCCTGACCGACAAGGTCAAGACGGTGGAGGTCGAACTGAGCGCGGCGGGTCCGGCGATGCGCAACGGCAAGGTCGACGCATTCGCCACCTGCTCGTCGCACCCGACGCCACAACTGGTCGAACTCGCCACGACCACGCCGATCAGGATCCTCTCGCTGACCGACGCCGAACGCGCCAAGGTACTCGCACTCGACGCATCCTCCGGCCCGCTCACGATCGCCGCGAACACCTACAAGGGGCAGGACAAGCCGGTGAACACGGTCGGCCTGCCGGTGGGCGCCTACGGCACCACGGCGATGACCGACGAGGTCGCCTACTTCGTGACCAGGACCTTCTGGGAAGGAAAGGCCAAACTCGCAGAGAAGAGTCCGTGGTGGAACGGGGTCGAACCGGACATGGTCAAGCTGCTGGGCGCCGAGGTGCACCCAGGCGCGTTGCGCTACTACAAAGAGAAGGGAATCGCGGTCAAGTAAGCAACCGCACGCCGCGCCGATCGCCCGATGCCCGATCAGCGCCAGCCGGAAAGTTTCGCCGACCAGATCGCGCGCACCTCGGTCGTGCCGCGACCTGGCGCGGTCGTCACGCTCTTTGGCGCGATCACGGTCGGATTTCACCTCTACCTCGTCTTCTCCGGGCTGATCCCGAACCTGATCACGCGGCCGGTGCACTACCTGCTCGCGCTGCCGTGGATCTTCGTGTTCACCCCGAGCGGCACGGCGCCGGCCCGGGTGTTCGGTTGGGCGTGCATGGCGCTGGGAGGCGCCAGCGCCGCCTACGTCGCGCTCTCTAGCGGTGCTCTCTCGGATCAGTACGGAATCCTGCGCGGCCCGCTGCAGATGGCCGTCGCGGTCGTGCTGATCGCCGTCGCGCTGGAGATGGCGCGCCGGGCGATCAACTGGGTACTGCCCGCGATCACCGTGCTGGTGCTGGCCTACGGCATCTTCGGCCACCTGGTTCCGGGCACCTTCGGGCACGACCCGTTCGCGCTCGACTCCTTCCTCGGCGACCTCGCGATCAGCGAGAGCGGGCTGTGGAGCGAACTCACCGGGCTGTCGGCCGACACGATCGCGCCGTTCCTGATCCTCGGCGCGTTCATCTCGGCCGGCGCGGCAGGCTCGGGGTTCATGTCGCTCTCGACCCAGATCGCCGGGCGATTCCGCGCCGGAGCGGCGAAAGTCGCGGTTCTCTCGAGCGCGATGTACGGCACGATCTCTGGTTCGGCGTCGGCCAACACCGCGTCGACCGGAATGGTCACGATCCCGGCGATGAAACGCATGGGCTATCCCCCGAGCCTCGCCGCGGCGACCGAGGCTGTCGCTTCGACCGGCGGGCAGATCATGCCGCCCCTGATGGGCGCCGGCATCTTCGTGATGGCCGAACTGCTCGCGCTGCCGTACACGACGATCATGGTCGCGGCCACCCCCGCGGCGATCCTGTTCTTCGTCACCGCATGGGTCGGGGTGCACCAGTACGCGATCAAGTTCGACCTCGAGGGCATGGCGCGCGACGAACTTCCGGGCTGGGCGCGCGTCATGCGCACGTTGCCGTTTTTCGCGGTGCCGTTCGCGATCCTGATCTACGTGCTGGGGTGGACCGCGTACACGCCGCAGTACGCGGCGCTGTTCGCGACCGCGGCCACGGTTGCGCTGCTCGCGTTCGACCCGACCGGAGCGCTCGATCTGCGCAGCTGGATCGATCGGCTGCGGGTCGCGGTCGTCGGCGCCGCGAGGCAGATCGCGACGATCGCGGCGATCCTGATCTGCGCCGGCCTGATCACCGGGGTGTTCCACAAGACCGGCGTGGGCGTGAAGATCACCTCGCTGATCCTGTCTGCTTCGGACGGAAGCCTCTGGGTCGGGTTGATTCTGACCGGGCTGGCGAGCCTGCTGCTCGGAATGGAACTTCCGACGACCGCCGCGTACGTGATCTGCATCGCAGTGGCCGGCGACGCGCTGCAGTCGATGGGGCTCACCCCCTTGTACGCGCACCTCTTCGTGTTCTGGTACGCGCTGCTGTGCACGATCACCCCGCCGGTGTGCGGCAACGTCTTCATCGCAGCCGGAATCGCCCAGACGCCGTGGCTGCCGGTGGCGGGTCGCTCGATGCTGCTTGGCGTGGGCCTGTTCGTGCTCCCGATGGGTTTCATCGCCAACCCCTGGCTGCTCAAGCTCGCGACCGATCCGGCGATGGCCCTGATCGCCAGCCTCAAGGTTGGCGTCGGAATCTGGATGATCTCGGTCGCGCTGATCCGGCCGATGCGCTGGGTCTTGCTGCGCCCGCTCGTCCTCGCCGGCGGCGCGGCGCTGATTTTCTTCGACGCCTACGGATGGGACGACAGCGCGCGCACGGCGCTGTTCAGGTTCTGAGCGTGGCGCCGCCGCGCAGGACGCGCCAGCGCGCCACCAGATCCTCCTGCAGCATCACCAGCGCCGGCGTGAGCATCATCAGCAGCACGGTGCCCAGCAGCACGCCGACCGCGATCGAAACCCCGAGCGGAATCAGGAACTGCGCCTGGATGCTGCGCTCGATGATCAGCGGGAAGATGCCGAGGAACGTGGTGATCGTCGTGAGCAGGATCGGTCGGAACCGGCTCTTCGCGGCCTGCACGATCGCCTCGCGCGGCGCGGCCCCGGCGTCGCGCTGTTCGTTGAAGAAATCGATCAGGACCAGCGAACCGTTGACGATGATTCCGGACAAGCCGACGATGCCGAACAGGCTGGTGAGCCCGAAACTCAGTCCCATCACGAGGTGGCCCACCGTGGCACCGACCAGCCCGAACGGAATCGAAGCGAGCACGATGAAGGGCTGGACGTACGAGCGAAACGCGAGCGCGAGCAGCGTGTACATACCGAACACCGCGAATCCGAAGTTGCGGGCGAGCGATGGCAACGCCTGGCCTTGCTCGCGTTGTTCGCCGCCCATCGTCCACGAGAGCCCGGCGACCTCCTGACGGATAGACGGCAGGATCTCGTCGAGCAGCTTCGCGTTCACCTGCTGTCCGGTGACCAGCGCCGAGTCGACGTCGGCGAACACCGTGATCACGCGGCGTCCGTCCTCGCGAACCAGCGTGGAAAGGCCCTGACCGAGGCTCACTTCGGCGAGTTCGTGCAACGGGATGAAATCGCCCGCCGGCGTGCGGATCCGATAGCGCGAGACGTCGGCGGGTGCGTCGCGCTCGTCGCCCGGGAGCCGGACGTAGACCCTGACCTCGTCGCGCCCGCGCTGCACGCGGATCGCTTCGGCGCCGTAGAACGCGTCGCGCACCTGCTGCGCGAGCATGTCGGTGGTCACGCCAAGCGTGCGCGCCCTGGGCAGCAAGCGAAACTGAAGCTCGCGTTTTCCGCCGTCGCGGTCGTCGCGCACGTCGAGCACCCCTTCGATTCGCGCGAGTTCCTGCCCGAGCAGCGCGACCGCGTGCGCCAGCCCCTCAGTTGAGCGCGCCGAGAGCGACACCTGCACCGCCGATCCGACGTTGATCACGTTCGACGCGTAGGAGATCTTCCGCACGCCGGGAATCTGCCCCGCGATCTCGCGCCACTTCAGCTCGAAGGCGCGCGAGCTGATCGTGCGCACCTCCGGGTCGAGCAGCTCGAACACCACCGAGGCGCGATGTCCCTGCAGGATTCCCAGCGCACCCGAAGCGCCGGGGCCGGACGCCTCCTGCCGGCCGACCGTGACGAACTCCGCCGCGACCAGCTCGCGTCCGCTCGGATCGGGCAACTCCGCCCCCGCCTGGCGTCCCGCGCGCGACAGCACCTGAGCCGCTTCGAGCGTGGCCTGCGCGGTCGCGCCGGGGGCGAGATCGATCGACGCGGTCACGTAGCGACCCTCGACCACCGGGAAGAACGTGAACTTCACGTAACCGCCCGAGATCACGCCGATGGTGAGCACGAACAGCGAGATGCTCGTGGCGATCACCACGCCGTAGTGTGCGGTGGCGAAGCGCAGCGCGCGCTCGAGCGGGCCGTTCACGAAACGCGTCAGCGCGCGGTCGATCATGTGGCGCAGCTCGGCCAGCGCCGCGCCGACACGCGTGCGCGCCTCGTAACCGGCGATCTGCAGCTTGGCGAGATGGTGCGGCAGGATCAGCATCGCCTCGAGCACCGAGATCGCGAGCACGATGATCACGATCGCCGGGATCTGGAACAGGAACTTCCCGACGTTGCCCGGAACGAACAGCAGCGGCACGAAGGCGGTCACGGTCGTGCCCACGGCGAGCGCCACCGGCATCGCCACGCGCTGCGCGCCGAGCACGGCCGCGTCGAATCCGGAGCGCCCGCGTTCATTCTCGGCGTAGATGTTCTCGCCGGTCACGATCGCATCGTCGACCACGATTCCGATCGCCAGGATGAAGCCGAACAGCGACATCATGTTGATCGACAGCCCGAGCATCGACATCGCGCTGAACGCTCCGACGAACGAGACGAAGATTCCGGTCGCCACCCAGAACGCGAGCCGCAGGTCGAGAAACAGCGCGAGCGCGCCCATCACCATCGCTAGTCCGATCAGGCCGTTCTTGACCAGCAAGTCGACGCGATTGCGAAACTCGGTCGCGTCGTTGCGCCACACCGCGACCGAGACGCCCGGCGGCAGGTTCGCCCGGATGCTGCTCTCGAGGTGGCTGTCGACCCTGCCGACCACGTCGAGCACCTTTTCGTCGCCGACGCGAAAGACCTGGACGAAACTCGCCGGCTTGCCGTTGTAGCGCATGATCAGATCGTCGTCGCGGAACCCGTCGTGAACCCGGGCGACGTCGCCCAGCCGCACGGCGGCCCCGCCGGGACGGGTGAGCAGCACGATGCTCTCGAAGTCGGCGCGCCGGTAGTTGCGACCTTTCGTGCGCAGCAGGATCGACTCCTGGTCGCTGCGGATGTCGCCCGCGGGCAGGTCCAGGCTCGCGCGGCGCACCGCTGCCGCGACGTCCGAGAGCGTGAGTCCGTGCGCGCGCAGGACCGCGTTGGGAACCTCGATCGAGATCTCGTAGTCGCGCACCCGCGCGACCTCGGCGAGCGAGATCCCGGGCAGTGCGGTGAGCTCGTCCTTCACCCGGTACGCGAGTTCGCGCAGCGTCGCCTCGTCGGCGTCGCCGTAGAGCGCGAGTTCGATCACCCGCTGGCGATTGACGATCTCGCGAACGACGGGCCGTTCGATCTGTTCGGGAAAGGTCGTGATCCGGTCGATCGCCGACTTGATCTGGTCGAGCGCGCGCGACGAACTCGTGCCGCGCGCGAGTTCGATTCGCACCAGTCCGACACTCTCGGCGGCGAAACCGACGACGCGGTCGATCCCGTCGATTCCCTGCACCTGTTCCTCGATGCGCTGGACGATCGACTCCTCGATCTCGTCCGGCGCCGCACCCTGGTAGACGACGCGCACCTCGATCGTGTCGAAACTGATCTCGGGAAAGACCTCCTGCTTCATCGTGATCGACGCGACGAGGCCGCTCACGATGATCATCAGCATCAGCAGGTTCGCCGCCACCGGGTGGCGGGCCATCCACGAGATCAGTCGATTCACCGCGCGCCCGAGCGGCCGCGCGGCTCGCTCACCCTGACCTGCATTCCCTCGGTGACGACCGGCAACGCGCTCACGACGACTTGCGCGCCCTCGCCAAGGCCCTCGGCGGCAATCGCGACGCTGCGATCGTCCTCGCGCAGCACGTGCACGGTGCGGATCGAAATCGTCGAGTTCGCGCCGAGCAACCAGACGCGATCGCCGTCACGCAGCGCGGTGCGCGGCATGCTCAGGTGCGGCCCCGGATCGGCTCCCTCGATCTCGACCCGGGCGAACATCCCCACCAGCAGCGGCGGCGCGCTGCCGTTCGCGCGGCCCGCGACCCGATCGTCGCCCGAGACCTTCGCGCTAGTTCCGCGCGCGGTCGCGTCCTCGACGCGAACGACGAGGTTGAAGGTCCGCGTCGCGCTATCGAGCGACGCCTCGACCCGGTCGATGCGCGCCGCCCACCGATACCAGACTCCGCCGTGCTCGACGAACACGGCCGTGCCGCGCGCCTTGCGCCGCGCCGCGCTTCGCGCGCTCCAGGCGTCGCCGATCAGCGCCATGTCACGGTCGCCGAGCGACACGGCAATCTCGAGTTCGCGGGCGTCGAAGATTCGCGCCAGTTCCTTGCCCGGTTGCACCGTTTCGCCAGCGTCGATTTTCTCCGACAGGACGCGCCCGGCAAAGGGCGCGCGGAGCTCGGTGCGCGCGAGGTCGATCCGGCGCTGCGTCTCGACGGCGTCGGCGCGCTCGGACGCGGCACGCGCCTGGTCTCGTGCCGCCAGCCGCTCGTCGAGCGCCTGGCGCGACAAAAATCCCTTGGCGATCAACTCCTGCGTACGCTGCACGGTCTGCTCGGCGAGCACGAGCGCCGCGCGCGCCGAGGCGCGATCGGCGAGCGCCTGCGCGAGTGCCGCCTTGTACGGTTCGGCGTCGATGCGCACCAGCAGATCGCCGGCCGCGAACGCGCCGCCGCTCACCAGCGAGGGGCTGACCTGCACGATGCGGCCCGAGATCTCAGGTGACAGGATCACCTCGGCACGCGGGCGCACCGACCCGCTGCCGCTGACCGTCAGCGCGCCGCTGCGCGCCTCGAGCGCTTCGACGCGCACCAGCGGAACCTGCCTGTCCGGCGGACGCGCCACCGGCGTCGGCTTGAACTTCTGCAGCGCGAAGAAACCCCCGGCACCCGCGGCGAGAATCAGCAAGACCAACAGCCGCCACAACCAGCGCTTCGGTCGAGCGGGGGGGCTTGGCGCGGCGGGGTCGATCGTCGTGGGCACGTGGCGGACTCGCGAGGCGGAACCCGCAATTCTAGCCAGCCCAGGTCAAGCGGCGGAGAAGCGCCCGAACCAGATCACCGAAAGTGCTGCCGCGAGCAGCGCGAGCGCCGCGCCGGCGGCGGCGAACAGCGCCGTCACCTCCAGTTCGCGCTTTTCGAACGCGATCTGCGCGTTGAGGAACTCGTAGATCCGGCGCAACTCGGTCGAAGTCTCGGCGCGGAAGTATTCGCCGTGGGTGACTTCGGCGATCTTCTCGAGGGTCGGTTCGTCGAGCTTCACTCGCATCGACATGCCTTCGGAACCGACGACTTCACCCTTGGCAGTGCCGATTCCGACGGTGAACACACGCACGCCGCGTTCCGCGGCCATCTTCGCCGCCTCGACCGCGTCCGGACCGACCGTGCGCTGTCCGTCGCTCAGAACGATGATCGCGCTCGCCTGGTCGGACCCCGGCGAGACCGGTTCGGCAGGCACCTTCGACGGATCGTGCGGCGGATCGAAGGCACCGCGGCGCGACGGATCGCGACGCGGGTTCTCCGAGCGCAGGTCGTACTCGACCTCGGGATGCAGTTGTTTGAGCGACACCAGGATCGCGCTTCCCAGCGCGGTGCCGCGCTGCAACTGCAGGCGATCGACCGCAGCGACGAGCGCCTCGCGATCGTGGGTCGGTGCCTGCACGACCGACGCGGTCGCGGCGAACGAGACCAGACCCACGCGCGTGCGCTCGGGCTGCGCGGCGACGAACGCGCGCGCCGCTTCCTGCGCCGCCACGATCCGGCTGGGCTGCACGTCGGCCGCGCGCATGCTGCCCGACACGTCGATCGCGAGCACGACGATCTGGTTGCCGCTGGGGAGGTTGACGATCGCGCTGGGGCGCGCGATCCCGAGCAGCATCGCCGCGAGCGACAGCAGCAGCAGCGCCGGCGGCAGATGGCGGCGCAGAGCCTGGCCACGACCGATCGCCTCCTTGACCGACGCGAGGCTCGCGAAGCGCAGTGCGCTGCGCTTGCGACGCCCGATCAGCCAGACGTAGAGCGCGACGATCAGCGGCACCGCCAGCAACAGCAGCAGCAGTTCAGGCCATTGAAATTTCACCGCCCCTCCCGGTGCGTGAAGCTGCGGCGACGCCTCCCGAGCGCCGGCTTCGCTGCCGGCGCAACGCGCTGAAGCGCAGTATCGCGTCGAGCAGGTCGTCTTCGGTGGACAACTCGAGCGTGTCGACCGATGCGGCACGAAGCGCCGCGAGCAGCGACTCTTCGCGTCGCTGCGCAGCCTGCTCGAAACGGTGCCTGAATCCCGAATCGTGGGTGTCGACGAAGACCTGCTCTCCGGTCTCGGCGTCGGCCATCACGATCAGCCCGAGATCGGGAAGCTGCATCTCGAGCGGGTCGAACACCCGCACCGCCAGCACCTCGTGGCGCTGCACCAGCTGCGAGAGCGCGCGTTCCCACCCCGGTGCCGAAATGAAGTCCGAGACGACGAACACCAGCGAACGGCGCGGGATGTACTGGATCGCAGCCTTGAGAAACGCCTCGAGGTCGGTCGCGGCGCCCGCTTCCTGCGCGCCGCGCTTTTGCATCCGATCGAGGATCCGAAGCACATGGCGGCGACCGCCGCCGGCCGGAATCACCGCATCGATCTGATTGCCGTAGAGCAGCGCGCCGACGCGATTGCCGTGACGCGTGAGCAACCTCGAGAGCACGGCGACGAACTCGCTCGCGACGCCGCGCTTGAGCTCGGCGCGCGCGCCGAAGTCCATCGATGCGCTCAGGTCGACGAGGAACCAGGCAGTGACCTCGCGATCCTCGTAGTACTCGCGCACGTAGGGCGTTTGCAGGCGAGCCGTGACGTTCCAGTCGATGTAGCGCACGTCGTCGTGATACTGATACTCGCGCAGATCCGCGAGATCGAGGCCGAAGCCGCGAAACAGCGTGCGGTAGTTGCCCTGCAGCAGACCGTCGAGTCGACGGATCACCGTCCACTCGAGCCGGCGCAGCAGCGCCTCAGGATTGCGCGACAGCTCTGACATGGGTCTCGAGCGGCTTGTCCGGAGCGGCGATCTCGGCCATCACGCGTTCGATCAGCATATCGGCGGAGTGGCCCTCGGCGAGCGCCTCGTAGGAGAGCACGATGCGATGTCGCAGCACGTCCGGCACCAGATCGATCACGTCCTCGGGAAGTGCGTAGGTGCGCCCGCGCATGCACGCGAGCGCCCTCGCACCCTCGATCAGGTTGATCGACGCCCTGGGGCTGGCGCCGAAGGTGATGAACCTGGCCTGGTCGTCGAGACCGAAGCGCGCCGGCTCGCGGGTCGCGCCGACCAGCCGAACCGCGTACTGCACCAGCGTCGGGTCGACGTAACAGCGGCGGCATTCGCGCTGCAACGCCACGAGTTCCTCGGTGGTCGCGACCGCCGCCACCGCCTGCGCCGCACCGGTCACGCGCTCGACGATGACGAACTCCTCTTCCTCGCTCGGATAGCCGACCAGCACCTTCATCATGAACCTGTCGACCTGCGCCTCCGGCAGCGGGTAGGTGCCCTCGGTCTCGATTGGATTCTGGGTCGCCATGACGAGGAACGGATCGGGCACGAGGTGGGTCTGCCCGGCGATCGTGACCTGACGTTCCTGCATCACTTCGAGCAGCGCGCTCTGCACCTTCGCGGGCGCGCGGTTGATCTCGTCGGCCAGCAGCAGGTTCGTGAACACCGGACCCAGCGAGGTCGCGAACTCCCCGGTCTTCTGGTTGTAGATGCGCGTGCCCACCAGGTCGGCCGGAACGAGGTCGGGGGTGAACTGGATGCGGCGGAAAGTCCCGCGAATCGTCTGTGCCAGTGTCTTCACGGTGAGGGTCTTGGCGAGACCCGGAACGCCTTCGACCAACAGGTGGCCGTGCGCGAGGACCGCGACCAGCACCCGTTCGAGGAAGTGGTCCTGTCCGACGACCACCTTCTTCACTTCGTAGAGGATGCGCTCCATCAACTCGTACCGATCGGTGCGCTGGGAATTGGTCTGGTTCATCGTTGGGACGCTCGTGGTGGACGTGGTTCGACTGGGGTGCTCAGAACGGCGACACGCCCACTGCCGCGGCGGCGCTTTCCATCGTCACGGCGAAACCGATGCCGATGAACACGCGTTCCGAGGTCGGGTTGAGGATCGCGGTCACGATCCCGACGACTTCGCCGTCGGCCGTGACCAGGGGGCCGCCGGAGTTCCCCGGGTTGGCCGCGGCATCGAACTGGATCAGGTTGGTGAGCCTGCGTTTGCCGTCGTTCGAGCGATTCGAGCGTCCGAGCCCGGACACCACGCCTGCCGATACCGAGGGCCCGATTCCGAACGGAAAACCGACCGCGACGACGTGGTCGCCGACCTCCAGGTCGCGCGAAGAACGCAGTGTCGCCGCGACCAGGTCGTCCGGAATCGACCCGGCGCGAAGAACCGCGAGGTCGTTGTCCGGTTGCCCGCCGATCACCTTGGCCTCGGACTCCATGCCGTCGGAGAAGGTGACGTAGATGCGCTTGGCGCCGGCGACCACGTGCAGGTTCGTCAGGATCGTGCCGTTGTCGACGATCACGACGCCGCTGCCGACTCCACCCTCCTCCTGGTCCTCGGACGATGCGTCGCCCGGGAAAGCGCGCACCAGCACGACCGAAGGCCGGATCGTCTCGGCCGCCCTGATCGCGAACGACGGCAGCGGCTCTTCCGCGAGCGAGCGACGCACGGCGGCGTCGACCTCTTCCTGCGCCAGCTGCGCCGGGGCCGGCTTCAGGTTGGCGTTGAGCGCGAGCAGCGCGACGGCCGCGAGCGCGCCGGCGGCCACGAGCAGGACGCGCTCGTGGCGCGCGCCGAAGCGGGAAAGCAACCCGGCGCGACGCGGCGCTGACGCGGCAGCCGGCGCCGCTCCTGCCACTGCCGCAGCGCCAGGCTGCCCGGGCGCGGAGGTGGCCGACGACGGCCGCGCACCGACACGCGCCGCGTTCGATCGCGCCGCGCCCTGGCGCGCTCCGCGTGGCGCCGATCTGCTGTACAACGCCGTTCTTCGCATCGCCGTCGACCTCCCCGAACGCTCATTCTGCATGAGACTCGGTGTTTCTGCGCGCCGGCGATCGACATCGACGCAGGCCCTACAATTCCGGTTCCCGTGGGCGTGAAGGGGCAAGCAAAATGGAACCGACCGTTTTCACCAGACTGATCAGCGGCGAGCTGCCCTGCGCGAAGGTCTGCGAGGACGCCCACACCTTCGCGTTCATGGATGCCGGACAGGTGAACCCCGGGCACGTGATCGTCGCGACGAAGAAGCAGGTCGAGACGATCCTGGAATTGGACGACGAACTCGCGGCAGCGCTGTTCGTGATGACGGCGCGCGTGGCGCGAGCGGTCGACGCCGCGTTCGCTCCGCAGGGGATCACCGTTCTCCAGGCGAACAAGGCGGCCGGCTGGCAGACCGTGCCGCACGTGCACCTGCACGTGCTGCCGCGCTATGCGCACGACGGCGTCGGACTGACCTGGCCGCGCAAGGACCCGGGAATCGACGAGTTGCGCCGCCTCGCCGCCAGGATCAGCGTTGCCTGACCCGCGCTGCGGCGCGCTCGAAGAACTCCAGCACCGGGGCGCTGTAGGCGTCCTGCCAGAGGTGGTTGGCGAAACTGCGCCGGCCGTCGCCCTGCAGCAAGAACGTCGGCTCCGAACGGTAGCCGCGCAATGCGAGCTGGCGCTCCAGCCGCGTCGCGCAGGAACGATCGTGGACACCGTCGAAGGCGTGGTGGAACAGCCGGAACACCGGGCTCGAGGCGTGCGCGGCGCCGTCCCAGGGCGCTTCGTTGCGATGGTTCGGCGACTCGCAGGCGCCCGCCTCGCTGATGCGCTTGCCGGTGTCGTTGTCCAGCGCCACGCCCTGCACCGTCCGGCGCGCGGTGAGCCCCGGCTCGCAGACGCGGTGCCAGCCGTACGGGTCTCCGCTCGACACCGGCGCCACTGCGGTGACCAGTCCCTGGAAGTGCGTGCCGGCGCGCGTCGCCATGTACCCGCCGGAGGACAACCCGGTGAGAAAGACGCCGCTCGCGCTGCCCGCCGGGCGATGCGCCGGGATCTCCTCGCCGATCACGGCGCCGATGAACGGGAGGTCGAGATTGGCGCGTGCGCGCACTTCATCGTCCCAGACCTTCCCGCAACCGCGTCCCTCGCGGTCGGTCACCTCGTCGCCTGAATCGAGCAGGAACACGGCGAACCCGCGAGCGACCGCCATCTCGGCGAAGCGCACCTGCGCCGCCGTCATCGCGGTGTTCGCAACGCACCAGTGGAAGTTTCGCCCGCCGCCGCCGTGCATCGCGACGATCGCGCCGCGCCGCCACGCGCCCGGGGGAGCTTTCCACAACACCATCCGCGGCCGGCCCTCGACGTTGACCGACAACCCGCTCCAGCCGTTGGCCACGCATTCGAGCTGTTGCGGCGCCAGAGGCGGCGACGCGGCGGCGACTGCGGCCGCGGCGAGCGCACCGAGCGCAAACAGCATCGAGACCAGACCCCTGCGCGCCCCCTCCATACCATTCCCCGTAGCTGCGGCGCGCATGTCGCGCCGACACGATCATATAATCCGCCGGTGAACACGATGACAGGCAAGCGCGTACCGGGGGGCACCGCCGACGCGGACATCGTCCCTTCGGTGTGCCCGCACGATTGCACCAGCATCTGCGCGCTCGAAGTCGAGCGGATCGACGCGCGGACGATCGGACGGGTCAGAGGGTCGACGCGCAACGACTACACGGCCGGCGTGATCTGCGAGAAGGTCGCCCGCTACGCCGAGCGCATCCACCACCCGGACCGACTGACGCAGCCGATGCGGCGCACCGGCGTCAAGGGAAGCGGGACTTTCGAACCGATCGCCTGGAGCGACGCGCTCGACATCGTCGCGCGGGCATTCCAGGACAAGGCCAGGCAGTTCGGCACCGAAACGGTGTGGCCCTACATACTACGCCGGCACGATGGGGCTGGTGCAGCGCGACGGCATCAACCGCCTGCGTCACGCGATGCGTTACTCGCGCTGGTACTCGACGATCTGCGTCACGCTGGCCGACAACGGCTGGATCGCCGGCACCGGCGCCAAGCGCGGCGCGAACCTGCGCGAGGCGGCCGAACATGCCGAGCTGATCGTGATCTGGGGCGGCAACCCGGTCAACACCCAGGTCAACGTGATGACCCACGCGATGGCCGCGAAAAAGCGCGGCGCGAAGCTGGTGGTGGTCGATCCGTACCGAACCGGCACCGCCGAGCGTGCCGACGTGCATCTCGCGCTGCGCCCCGGCACCGACGGCGCGCTGGCCTGCGCGGTGATGCACGTGCTCTTCGCCGAGGGCTTCGCCGACTGGGACTACCTGCGCCGCTTCACCGACGCACCGGACGAACTCGCCGCGCACGTTGCCGAACGCTCGCCGCAGTGGGCCGCGGAGATCACCGGGCTGTCGGTCGCGGAGATCGTCGCGTTCGCGCGGATGTACGGCAAGGCGACGACCGTCGTTCATCCGCTGCCACCACGGCTTCTCGCGCTCGCGCAACGGCGCGGTCGAACATGCACGCGGTGAGCTGCCTGCCCGCGGTGACCGGCGCCTGGCAACGACGCGGGCGGCGGCGCGCTCTACGGACACACCGCGCTCTACCCTCTGAACCGAACGCTGATCGAGGGGCTCGACCTGCGTCGACCGCGGCATTCGCGATCTCGACCAGTCGCGCCTCGGCCCGATCCTCACCGGCGACACCGACGCACTGCGCGGCGGCCCGCCGGTGACCGCGATGCTGGTGCAGAACACGAACCCCGCGGTGGTCTGCCCCGAACTGCACAAGGTGCACGCGGGCCTGGCGCGCGAGGATCTGTTCCTTTGCGTGCACGAGCAGTTCATGACCGACACGGCGCGTTTCGCCGACATCGTGCTGCCGGCGACGATGTTCCTCGAGCACGACGATTTCTACATCGCGTCCGGGCACACCACCTTCCAGGTCGCCAGGAAGGTGGTCGAGCCGCCGGGCGAGTGCCGCGAAAACCACTTCGTGATCTGCGAACTGGCGCGTCGCCTGGGCGCCGAACACGCCGGGTTCAGCATGAGCGCATGGGAGATCATGGACCGCACGCTCGCGGACTCCGGCATGTGGGACGCCCAGACCAACTGGTCGCGCGGCGGACAGAACTTCGAGAAACCGTTCGAGAGCGCCCACTTCCTCGACGGTTTCGCCTGGCCCGACGGGAAGTTCCGTTTCAAGCCCGACTGGTCGCCCCTCGGAGGCCGCGTGGCGCGAGATGCCGGTGTTGCCCGATCACCTCGACGTGATCGATCGCGCCACCGCCGGGAAGCCGTTTCGCCTGGTGGCGGCGCCGGCCCGCACCTTCCTGAACTCGACCTTCACCGAAACACCCGGATCGTTGCGGCGCGAGAAGCGTCCGACGCTACTGATCCACCGCGACGACTGTGCCAGCCTCGGAGTCGACGACGGCGACCGCGTCGAACTCGGCAACGAGCGCGGCAGCATCGTAGCACACGCCGAAATGCGCGACGGACAGCAACGCGGCGTCGTCGTGCTCGAGGGCATCTGGCCGAACCGTCACTTTCGCGGCGGAGTCGGCGTGAACGCGCTCACCTCGGCCGAGCCCGGCTGGCCCAACGGCGGCGCCGTCTTCCACGACACCGCGATCTGGATTCGCAAGGCAGCAGACTAGCGATCGAACACCAGGCACAGGTTGTTCGCCGGCATCGGCACCGTTTCGCTCAACCCGAAACCTTCGGCCTTCGCCTCGCGCGCCACGTCTTCGAGGTCGCGCACGCCAGAGGCCGGATCGCGGTCCCTGAGCATGCGATCGAAGGCCTCGTTGCTCGGCGCCGTGTGTGCGCCGCCGACCCGGTACGGTCCGTACAGCACGACCGGCCCGGCGCCCGCCAGCACTTGGGCAGCACCGGCGAACAGCGCGCGCGTCGCAGGCCACGCAGCGATGTGGATCATGTTGATGCACACGATCGCGTCGACCGGCGCGGCGAGCGGCCATCGCGGCTCGCACACGTCGAGCGCGATCGGTGGCGCGACGTTCTCCGAGGCCAGCGCCGCGCACCAGCTCGCGACCGACGCCCGGTTCTGCGCGTCGGGGTCGCTCGGGATCCAGCGCAGCCGCGGCAACTCGGCCGCGAAATACACGACGTGCTCGCCGGTGCCGCTGGCGATCTCCAGCACGGTCCCGTCGGGCGGCAACACGCGACGCAGCACGGCCAGGATCGGCGCTTTGTTGCGCGCGACAGCAGGCGCGCTCAGCGCTCCACCGGGGAGCGCGCCGTCGGTCATCCGATGCCCTCGACCATGACCGCCTTCGAGACCGTCGCGCCAAGGCGCAACGCGAGCAGCGGTCGATACTCCGGCGACTCGTACCATGCGCGCAGCCGCTCCATCGTCGGAAACTCGACCACGACCAGCCGCTTCGGAGCCCACGTACCCTCCACCGCTTCGAGCGCTCCGCCGCGCACCAGATAGCGCCCGCCGTGGGCGGCGATCGTCGCCGGTACCTGGGCGCGATAGCGCTCGAAGGCCTCCGGGTCGGTGATCTCGACATCGACGATCAGGTATGCGGCCATGGTCCCTCCTGGTTCGTTGGTTGCGCGAGCACGCGCGCGAACACTTCGCGGTCGACGTTGCCGCCCGAAAGTACGACCGCGACACGGCGCCCCGCGATGCGCGAGCGCTCGCGCATCGCCGCGGCAAACGGCGCTGCGCCCGCGCCCTCGGCCACGTTGTGGGTGCATTCGAAGATCGCACGCATCGCCTCCGCGACCTGCGCATCGCTCACCTCGACCACGCGATCGACTCCGCGAAGGATCAGCTCGAGCGCCTCGGGGTTCGGCGTGCGGCAGGCCATGCCGTCGGCCAGCTCGGTCGTGACCGCGGCGTCGACCGCCATGCGGCGTTCGAACGACTCGGCGTAGGCGCGCGCGTGCGACGACACGACACCCACGACCTCGGTCCGCAGGCCGAGCGCGTCACGCACCGCGAGCGTCGCGCAGATTCCCGACCCGAGACCGATCGGTACGTAGATCGTGTCGATCGCCTGCACGGCGCGGAACAGTTCGAGGGCGTAGCTCGCCACGCCTGCGACGAGCAACGGGTGAAACGAGGGCACCATTCGCAGACCGCCGCTGCGTGCCAGCGACTGCGCGTGCTCGAGTGCGGCCTGGAAATCGTCGCCGTGTTCGACCAACTCGGCGCCGAACGCGCGCATCGCAGCGTTCTTCTCGACGCTGTTGCCGCGCGGGACCACGACCGTCGCGTGAAGGCCCGCGCGGCGCGCCCCGATCGCGACCGACTGGCCGTGATTACCGCGCGTCGCGGCGATCACCCCTTCGCGCGCACCCTCGGCGGCGAGCCGATTGAAGTAGACCACCCCGCCGCGGATCTTGAACGCGCCCGCCGGAGTGTGGTTCTCGTGCTTGACCCACAGTTCGGCGCCCAGGCGCTGGCACAGCAGCGGCCAGCAGTACTGCGGCGTCGGGGGCATCGCCGCGTGCACGAGCTCGGCCGCCTGCTCGATCTGCGCCAGCGTCGGCAAGCCGTGCGCCGGGGCCGTCCGCGGCTCAGCGGAAATGTCGGTGTCCACGGCGCGATACTACCTGCCCCGCGCGCGCCGCGGCGCTTGCGCGGGCGAGGATTCGCCCGAGGCGGCGTTCGCGAACAGTTCGATCGCGGTCCTGGCCACCTGTCGCGTATCGAAGTACGCGTAGGCGCCGACCCCGGCCGCGCCGACCAGTGGCACGAACCGGGTAATTCCCTTGCCGATCGTGCGCTGCGTGATGCCGATTCCGACGCTGCGGGCGACCGACTGCAGCGCGCCGGAAGACAGTCGTCGAACCAGGATCCGCTCGCCGGCGCGCACGGCCAGGTCGCGAAAAGCCTGGGCCGCGGTGTGACGGAACAGGCAATAGAGCATGTGCTCTCGCGTGAGCGTCGCGCTCGCGCCGTAGAGCCCGGCGATGTCCGAGACCAGTTGCGCCTGGATCTTCCAGACCGCGGTCAGTTCGGGCAGGATCGTCAGCCACCCGAGCGGGCCCGGCGGAAGCGCAAGGCCGCCCGCTGCGAGCGCCGTCTTCATCGCGGCCGAGTGCGAGAGCGCGCGTGCCCGCGCTTCGGGAGTGATCGCCTGCTGATGTCCGATCGGCGATTCGGCCGTGACCGGAACACGCGCGACGAACCTGACGATCGCGCGCGAGACCCGTTCCTGCAGGTCGCCGCGTTCGGTGTCTACGATGGCATCTTCACGCATGGTCATTTCCCGACCCCATTGTGCCGCATGGCACGCGGGAGACCCGGGCATCGGCCTCGGTTTTCGCGCGCACGTACGGCACGCGCAGATCGTTCGCCCACTGGGTCTAGTCGACCGCGGCCGCGGCCGATCGCACGCCGGCATTCTTGCCACCGTGGTCGTCAATGGGGGACACTCGACGCCCGGCGCGGCGTCTTTCGCCAAGGCCAACCGGATCGGCCTGCTCAAGGGTCCTGGCCAGTTCGCGTCAAGGAGCAAGATCGACCCTCCTTTCCCTTCTTGGAGTCATGACATGCAAGCAGACGCTGATCGCTGCGCTACGTTCCACCGCCTGCACGTCTCCGGGTGCTTCGTGATGCCGAATCCGTGGGATGTTGGGAGCGCACGGGCTCTGCAACAGATGGGATTCAAGGCTCTGGCGACGACCAGTGCCGGCTTCGCTTGGACGATGGGCCGCCCGGACAATCAGGTTACGCTCGAACAGGTTCTCGAGCATCTCCGAGTCATCGTAGCCGCCGTGACGGTGCCGGTGAATGCGGACTTCGAGGGCGGTTTCGCGATAGATCCGGAAGCCGTCGCCGCGAACGTGAAGCTAGCGGCAGCCACAGGCATTGCCGGGCTCTCGATCGAGGACTCCACAGGCGACGAGAGCCATCCTCTCTACGACTTCGATCTGGCGGTGGCGCGTGTGCGAGCCGCGCGGCGGGCGATCGACGAATGCGGCACCGGCGTCGTGCTCACCGGCCGATCCGAGGGGTTCGTTTGCGGACGCTCGGACATCGACGAGACGATCCGAAGACTGTGCGCGTATTCGCAAGCCGGCGCCGACTGCCTGTACGCGCCGCGGATCGACAAGGTCGAGCACATCGCCGCAATCATCGCTGCGGTATCGCCCAAACCGGTGAACCTGCTGATCAACGCGCCGTTCATCACTGTCGCTGAGGCGGCTGCTCTGGGCGTGCGCCGGATCAGCGTGGGCGGCACGCTGGCGCGTACCGCATGGGGTGGGTTCCTGCAGGCCGCGAAGGACATCGCGGACGCCGGGATGTTCTCCCGGTTCGAGCAGCTACCGAATGTCGATGCGTTGTTTCGCGACCGATAGAGTTCTCGTGTCCGGATGCTTGCCGCGGCCGCGCCGGGCCTAGGCTGCGACTGGCATGCTGTGCCACCAAAGCCTGCACTCGACGCACAGGCCGTGCGCGAAGCTCGCATCGAGCACGCCGTCGAGCGCCATCCTCGGCAGCGGTTCACCGGGTTTTCGCGCAACCAGGTTCGTGCCGCTGGAGGCAGCCCAGATCCTGAACAATTCCTCCGATGCGACCTGATAGGTGACGTGCCAGTGCGCGATTCCGGTGCCGGGCCCCGCGAAGAGCGTGTCGTACGTCAATTCGACGCCTTCCTGCAGCTTGACCCGTTGCCAGTATTGCGCCAGTTGCGCGTGGCCGCGCTGCTCGGCGAACGGCGTGTTGCGGTAGACGCCGTCGGCGGCGAACAGCGCGCAGAACAGCTTCTCGTCGCGCGCCTCCCACGCCGCCTTGTAACCCTGCATGAACTGCTCGATGTCCAAGATGCCCTCCGTTTGTCAGGGTCGAGCTTGCCATACGCCTCGCAGGTTCGACCAGTCGCGCGATCAGGCTCGGGGCGGCGCGAAACGCGCGTCGACGTAAACCCAGGCCGGCGTCCCCGAGGCGAGGACGACGGCAACCCGCTGGTAGGCCGCGACCTCGTAGCGATCGGCCATCAGCAGTTCTTCGGCCGATACGCGAAACGCCGTTCCCTCGACGAGGTCCGCTGCGCGCCCGGTGAACCTGACGATCGGGTGATCGGCGCTACCGCTGGTGGCGAGCACCTGCTCGTCGTCGATCCGGAGCAGCGACTGGGTGAATCCGGGCAGCTTGTCGGGCGTTCCGTCGAGCAGCCGACCGAAGGTCGAGCGCTGCACCGGCTCGAGTTGCAGCGTGCCGTACGAGAACAGCCACTGCGTGTGCCGGTCCGATTTCGACTCGTTCATCGCGGCGCGAACCAGCGAACGATCCGGTCGCTCACCTCGCGCCGGCCCAGCAGATCGATGTGATTCATCCCGTAGCCGACCCAGCGATGCGACCGCGGGAACGACAGCGAGCGGGCGCGGTCGCGATGGCGCCCCAGCGCGCTGTTCACCGGCACCAGCCCGTCGCCGATCAGCGCGCCGCGCAGGCTGCCGGGTTTGTCGCCGGTGCTCGCCGCGATCGCGAAGCACTCGACCGCGTCCGGCAACGGCAGGTGCCGGCGCGTTCCGGATGCGAGCGCGAAGCGGTCGTGGCCTTCCCAATGTTCGTCCAGCACGTTGCCGTGGCGCAGGTCGGTGATCCCTGCGCTGCGGATCGCACCCAGACGGGTGAACGGGGCAGTGAATCGCGTCGCGCCCAGGATCAAGTCGATCCAGTGCCCGCCGCGTTCGAGCGGGGCGCCGTCGTGCGGCGTGCCGAGAAAAGCGAGCCTGCCGAGCCGACGCGTCCAGACGTGACCCGCGAGCGCGCCGTAGTGAAACGCGCTCCTCGCCACCAGGCCGCCCATGCTGTGCGCGACGATCTCGATCGCGTCGATCGGTTCCGGCCACCGAGCGACGACGCGCTCCAGCAAGTCGGACAACGCGCGCCCGTTGGTCGAGGTGTGAACGCCGGTGTTGTAGTGGACGTAGAGCGGAGTACGGTCGAGCGCCGCGGCGAGCGCCGCCCCGTGATCGTGCCCGTTGCGCTGCCACTGCAGATCGTTCATGCACAGGCCGTGCACCAGTACCACCAGCTTGCCGCCGCAGCCCGGATACGCCGACGCGAGCGCACCCGGTTCGATCTCGAGCGCACGGCCCTCCTTTCGAAGGCTCATCGGTATCGCGAGCGGATTGCCGGTATCGGCGAGGTAGTCGCCCAGCACCCCGTTCAACGCGGCCAGCACGGCCTCGCGCTCGCGCGAAGACGCCATTCCGGCGAACTCCGGCCTGAGCCGCGCCAGGACCGCGTCGAGCCCGCCGCCGACCAGGCGCGTCACGCCGCGCACGCTCTTGTAGACGAATCCGGTCAAACCCCGGGTTCGCCGGGGCGTGCCCTTGTTGCCGCCCAACGGTCGGGCGATCGTGTCGTGCATCGCCTCGACCAGGTCGGTCAGGCCGGTGGTCGCCTGCGTGGCCAACTTCGCGTAGCCACGAAGATCGGAGGGATGAACGTGGGTCGTGCGCGCCATGGCCTCATCGTACCGGCTGATCCGAATCTCTCGACGCTTCCGTTTCCCGCCTGTACTGCTCGTACGAGGTGCTCGCGCTCTCGAAGCACCTGCGGCGTTGCTGCGCGTCGTGGATCTTCGCACACTCGTTGCGCTGCCAGGCTTGTCAGGCGCCGTAGGCCTGCTGCGCCGGGCCGATGTTAGGGGCTGCGCAGCAACTCCTCGTAGACGGCGAGATCGGCGGCCGAAAAGCAGCAGAACACCACCTCTTCGATCGACGGGAATCGGCTCAGCTGCGAACGCACCGTCGCCACGGCGACTCTCGCCGCGAGGTCGACCGGATAGCCGTAGACCCCGGTGCTGATGCAGGGAAAGGCCATCGTCCGCGCACCCGCCTCGGCGGCGAGTTCGATCGAACGCCGGTAACACGACGCGAGCAACTTCGGTTCACCGCCATCGCCCCCGCGCCAAACGGGTCCGACCGCGTGAACGACGTGATCGGCGGCGAGACGGTACCCACCGGTGATCTTCGCCTCGCCGGTGCTGCAGCCCCCCAGCGCACGGCAGGCGCGCAGCAGCTCGGGTCCGGCGGCGCGGTGGATCGCACCGTCGACGCCCCCGCCGCCCAGTAGCGAGGCGTTCGCCGCGTTGACGATTGCGTCGACCGCTAGCGTCGTGATGTCCGCGCGGACGGCGCGAAGTGTCGCGCCCATCACGCCCGACGCAAACGACTTCGACCCATCAGCGGTACTTCCCGGCCGTGATGAATTGCCCGAACGACTCGCACCAGACGATCTCGCTCGCCTGCCGCTCAACCACGAAGGGGGAGCGCGACCCCGATCGCCACGAACACCCCGCCGCAAGACTGATTGAAACGACGCCCGACCCGCGCCAGCCACGGTTGCACCCGATGTGCGGCGCCGGCGATGAACGTTTCGGTCACGATCTCGATCGCCGCGAAGGTTCCCGCCATGATGACGAACTGCAGCATCAGGCTTCGCGCCGGATCGACGAACTGCGGAAGGAAGGCGGCAAAGAACAGCAGGCCTTTCGGATTCGTCAGCGCCGACAGCGCACCTTGTCGAAACAGCGACCATGCGCCTCTGGGCCCCGCCTTGCCGTGGATTTCGACGCCGATTGCCGGAGATCGCCATACCTGGATGCCGAGCCAGACCAGATACGCGCCTCCAATCCACTTCATCGCCAGCAACCACGTCAGCGAGGCCTCGAGCAGGGCGCTGATTCCGAACATGGACAACGCGATGACCGCGACGAACCCGATCGATCCGCCGAAGATCGTGTACATCGCCTTGCGCCGGCCGTGCAGCGCGCCGTGCGTGAGAGCGAGCAGCCCGTTGGGTCCGGGCGACAGCGACAGCCCGACGGCCGCCAGAAAGTAGATCAACCAGGTTTCGAAGTCCATTTGCGTCGATGCCGCCGGGCGATTCAGCCGACGTCGACGATCGCCGCCGTCGCGCGGCGAACGAGCGGCAGCACCGCCAGCAGGAGGGGGAAGGCCACGGCCCAAGACAAGGCCCACGCGCCGAGCCAGATGCGCGTGAAATCGGGCACCAGTCCAACACCGCGCCAGGTGCTGATGAACGAGACGATGAAGGTCATCAGCAGCGACAGCAGCAATGGCATCACGACGCCCGCGTATCGCGCGGGGAGCTTGGGCACGCCCAGGAATGTTTTCGGTCGGGTTTCGGTCGCGTTCATTGTCGGTCGGTCGATCGGTTCGCGGATTGCACGCCGCCGTTGCGGACTGCGGCAATCATACCCGCGGCCGCGCGATCGACCTGAGCGCACACGCACTGCAGAAAGCGACGGATCGGCGCCAGGGCGCTCCCGTATCGACGCAGGTCGTCGGGGGCTGGGACGCCCGTCGTCGCGACGCTCATCGAAGCGAGAAGGCGTTTCCCATCGTCGTCGTGTCGAACAGTCGGAACTCGACCTTCTCGATGTCGAGCGCCTCGAAAGCCTTCTTCACGCCGGCGAGGTAGCGGGTGAAGTCCCCGCGGTCGCTCGTGTAGAAGCGCCACGGCATCGGCTCTTGCGCGCAATCCAGGAAGAAGTGCCCGATGTACACGATCTCGCCCGCTGAAACGCCAAAGCTCCCGGCACGCGAGCGACCGTCCGCGATCAGGTCGCTTCGCGCCGCATTCATGTATCCGACTTCCGACAATGACCGCGCCACCTTGACGCTGTAGCCGCTGAGCAGATACTCGCCCGGTTCGACGATGTAGGCGTAGTTGACGAATCGCGCGGTCGCCGGAAGCACCGATGCGTGCTCGAGTACGAGGTCGGCCTTCGCGCCGTTGCCGTCCCTGGGAGAACCCGACTTGTCGAACGACAGGCTCGCGAGTTGAGCGTTTTCGTACTTGCCGCATTTCCACCTCGGTCCCCAGTTGGCGGAGACCAGGACCACGCCACGCGAGCCCGCGAGCTGTGCGTATGCCGGCGCAGTGAACGGCGCGACGGTTTCGCCCGCTCCGGCCGAAGCCGCGAGCAATCCGACTACGAAAGCAACGAATATTCTCATCGAAACCTCGGTCTTCGACCTCGCGCAACCTCGCGAGTGATCCACGCTATCAGAGGAGCACCGACGACCGTCGGAAGCACCCACGCCCACCACGAGCCCACGCCAAGATTGACCACCAGGACGGCCGTGATCATCGAAATGTACGAACCACCCTGCCCGGTCAGGTGATAGCGCAACCAGTTCTTCCAGCGCAGCTTGGCGGAAAGATAACCGAGAAGCGCGAAAGCATAGGAAAACACGGCGACCGGAACGAACCACCACAGGCGCTGCCAATCGAGAATCGCGAGCGCGCAGCCCGAAGCCAGGATTCCGACGAACAGCCAGTGATAGGTTTCGCCGCCGGCGGTGTGCAGTCCTCGAGTTTTCCTCGCGTACATCGAAACGGCGCCGCAGACGAGAGCGCCGATACCGCACACGATGTGAAGCGCCAATACGATACCGGTCGCCGTCACGCGGTCGGCCGGCTTCGGCGTCGGTCGTGCCCTTGCCCGTCGTGCCCCTGCCCGTACCGTGCCCGTACCGTCGTACCCGTACCCGTCGTCCGCATGCCCGACGATCGCACACGCGCCACGGCTCGACTGTTCCAGGCACAGCGCGCGGTGAAGCCGTACAACGTCAATGGGCACGATCGATTCTCCTTTCGTCCTGCGGCGCGACGATCGCACGGTAGCTGCGCCACCGCCAGCCATTCCTCGAACTGCGGCAGGATAGCCTGTCTTCGCGCGAGTCGAACCTATCCGAGTCGAAGCTATCCGAGCCGGGCCTATTCGAGCCGGGCCGATTCGACCCGCACGAGCTTCGTTCGACCCGCAGCACCGCTCTTGATCGACACGTCGGCCTTGCGGCATCCGAAACGCTGCCGCCACCAGCGCGATCAGTTCGGCGTTGGCCTTGCCGTCGATCGGCGCGGCCTTGAGCTGCGCGAGCCACTTGCCATCTTCGCCCTGCACGAGCGAGCTGATCCGCGACCTGGGTTTGACCTGCACCTGAATGATCGTTGTCGCCACGGTCGCCTACAGCAATTCGTCCGTGTGTCGCGGAAAGGCACGGCCGAGGTGTCTACGTCGACCCTAGGACATGCGCCCCTGTGCCTGCACAGTGCGCGCAACGCCGAGCGGTGGCAGCGTTGTTCGTTCTCACAGAGCAGCCGACCGAGAAGTTCGCATGTCGAGACAGCGCAGCCAACAATTCAATCGCGCGCGCGGCATCCGGTTTCGACATCTCGGATCGGTACTTTTCAACAACCTCGCCCATTGCTGCGATGTTGCCGCTTCGCGTCCATCCCTTCATCGACTCAGCCGGCAACACCGCCATGGTGCAGGACTGTCCATGCGAGCGCGAGTTGGGAGAGATAGTAGACCGGAAGTCCCCACAGCTTGTTGATCGAGCCCGGCCTGACGAACTGCTCGCGCGCGACCGCCAGATCGGATGCCGCGAAGCCAAGGGCGCCGATCGCCACCCGAAGGTTTCCGGACGCGGCGCTGTTTGCGATGGCCAAAGCGCACATCCCCACGATCGCCGCGACATAGGCCCCGACCGCGCCCTTATACGGCGTCGAGCAGGCGGAGCCACAGCCAGCGCATCGTGAGGATACCGACCGGAACCAGGACGACGAGCGCAGCGACCAGCGCATGTCGATCGATCGCACCCAGTGCGAACGCAGCGCCGAACGAGACGTGCGCAGCCAGAAAGGCCGCCAGCCCTGCGAGAAACAGCGAGCTGCGAGACGAGAGCAGGCACATATCGCCCACCCAGCTCAGCGCGAGCGCCGCGACGATCAGCCTGCCGTAGTCGGTGCCGCTGCCCGGCTGCAGCCATGCGACCGCGACGAATGCGCTGCTCGCGAGCAGCTTGAACGCCACTCTCGCCCGTCGCCAGCCGAAGCGCTCCGCGGCGACGAGCCCGACGAACGCGGCTACGCACGCAACGCTGAGAGTGATCGACGAGGCGGGCACGGTGCGGGTCGGTCGCTGCCTGACGCAGACTGTTCGGATCCTCACGATCCGACTGGCCGTGCGCGAAGCTCTCTTATTTGGGCGTTGGTCGCTCGAATCGTATGCGTGCACGCGCAACATCGGCACGAACGACGCAATCGACGGCGTGGTCGTTGATCAGCCCCATTGCCTGCATGAACGCGTAGACAGTGGTCGGACCGACGAACTTCCAGCCCTGTTTCTTCAGATCTTTCGACAGCGCGATCGATTCCGCGCAGGTCGACACGGCCTGAGGCGCAGCGAGTGCTCCTTCTTCGGGTTCGTAGCCCCAGACGAAGGCTGCCAGCGAGCCTTCGCGCTCGATCAGTTCCCGCGCCCGCCCGGCATTGTTGATCACCGCTTCTATCTTGCCGCGATGCCGGACGATGCCTTCGTTCCCGAGCAGGCGAACGATGTCGCGCTCGGTGAATCGCGCGATCTCGTCGAAATCGAAATCTCGAAACGCCGCACGGAAGTTGTCGCGCTTGGCGAGGATCGTTCGCCAGCTCAAACCGGATTGAAAACCTTCCAGGCACAACTTCTCGAACAGCCGGCGATCATCGCCGACCGGAAATCCCCATTCGGTATCGTGATAGGCGAGAAACTCCGGCGCGGCCGCGCACCATCGGCAGCGCAGCTTGCCGTCGGGGCCAGCGATCGTTGCACTCATTGTTCAGGTCCTTCCGCGTCCGGGATTCGACTCGCAGCCGTTCGCGACTAGGTGATGGTTAACTGACGGTCAACCGACGGTCAACCGAGACGCGCACCGCTCGTCAGGAAATGGTTGAGCCGATCTTCCCAGTCGCGCATGAAGCCGAGATAGAACTCCTCGGTGAACGCGGCGACGAACGCATCGCCTTCGGGGCCCAGGCTCGTGTGCGTGTAGCGCACGAGCGCGTCGCACCCCGTCGCGGTCGCCGCCAGCGAGATGCTCAGCCTGCATGCGGTCAGATTCGGCGAGACCTTCAGCATCTCCACGAAACCGTTCGCTGGCTCGTGCCGTGTAACGTACCAGACCGCGTTGTGCGGCGTCGCCGAGGTCACGAAGACGCAATCGGGCTCCGCGAGCCCGGAATCGCTCATCACCTCGATCGGATCCCATCCCGCGATCCAGTCGGTCTCGCGAACCGGGCACAGCAACGCAAACACGACCGACGGCGACGCGACCAGCCGTTGGGTGTAGGCGCGCGTCACCCGATTCGGGCGAGAAACGTTCATCGTGTCGCCAACGACGTCTAGCGCCCCGGAAGCGCGACGTCGACCGTCTTTCCACCGTAACCGTATTGCTGGTCCCGGGCCTGGATGACAACGATCCGAACGCCTCGCGGAATCCTCACGCCGTACAGGTCGCGCGTGAAAGGCTGCTCGCCTGCGTGATCATGGAAGAGCACGCGTTCCCCGAACACCTTGCCGTCCTTGCCCATCGCGCGAAACGCATCGGCGTAGCGCCGAGCAGAGTCGTACGGGGACGACACCGTCACGTCGAAGTCGAAGGAATCGGCGCCACGCTCCTGCACCGCCACCGAAACGACGTCCGGAAAGCGCTGGGTCGAGACATCGGCGCAAAGTGCGTTGCCGAGCGCGAACGCCTGCGCCGACAGCGCAATTCCGAGCAACCGGATACGGACGGATCTCATCAGTTCAATGATACTGTGACGCACCCCGCGTCGCCAGAAGCGCATACCGGCTCGAACACGCGGACGATGCTCCGAACGCGGCCGCCGGCACGATTCGGCGCCCCGCGGCGAGCCCGGCTTGCCCGACCTGTCGGAGATCAGAGCCAGCGCCGCACCCGCGCCGTGTAGGCCGTGTACTCCTCGCCGAAGATGCCCTCGAGAGCGCGCTCCTCCGATTCGATCTGGAATCGAGTGATGTACAGGACGAAAAGCACTGGCCCGGCGAAGGGCACAAGTGCCGACAGGTAGACCGCCCAAGCGAGCAGCAGGAGACCCATGCCGACATACATCGGGTTGCGCGTGATCCGATACACGCCGCCGGTCACCAGAGCCGAAGTGCGCTCGGGCCTGAGCGGATTGATGGTCGTGCGCAATGCCCGAAAGGCGACGAGGCCCAGCAGATCGAAGGCGAGGCCCGCCACGACGAGGATCGCGACCAGGGCGAACTTCAACGCCGGTGCCAGTTGCAGCTGATGATCCGGCGCGGTCACGCCCCACATTGCCGCCGCGACGAGTGCGCCGACGATCGGTGGTGGAATCCGGTGCTCGAGCAAAGGCCTAGGACGCATCGCGCAAGCTCACCATCGTCGCGAACGCGATCCGGCTCAAGTCAACGCGTCCGGCGCATGGCGCATCGTGGCCCACTGCTGTGGGTCGTGTCCGAAGATGAGGTGGCAGCCTTGTCGTTGCTCGAATGCGCGCAATCGGGCGAAGGTCTCGACCATCAGCGCGGGATTCCAGGCGGCGCCGGAGCGGGGAACGATCTCCCGGTCCAGATGTGCCCGGCTGTAGCAGGCATCGGCCGTGAGCAGAAAATCGACTCCCGGTGCGGCGCTCACTCGCAGCGATTGGTGCCCCGCCGTGTGCCCGGGTGTCGGGATGAGCACGAGCGTGCCATCGGCGAACACGTCGTGTTCGCCGTCCACGATCCGGTAGTCGAACGGATGATCCCAGTAGGCCGCGTTGTACGGGCTCTTCGGCGCGCGGGCGACGTCCATCTCGGCACGCTGGACGATGAACGTCGCGCGCGCGAACAATGCGTTGCAACCGCAGTGGTCGAAGTGGAAGTGGGAGTTGATGACGTGCGTGATGTCGTCGGTGCCCAGGCCCACCGAGCGCAGTTGGTCCGGAAGATTCTCGTTCGGCGCCGCGCACAGGTTGAACGCGCCGGCAAGCTGCCGTCCCAGGCGAGCGACCGGATCCCGTTGCGCGAAGCAATCGACGCCGGTATCGAACAGCACGGTACCCCGTTCGTGTCGGATGAGAAAACTGGGTACCTCGATGGTCATCTGTTCGCCAGGCGCCTCGTCCGGAAAGAACAAGGTCCGATCGAACCGTAGACGGCCACAGCACATCGCGTAAATCCTGAGCATCGTAGTGTTCCCCGATCGGGGCGGCTGGTCCGCGCACGAAGCGCTCCCGGCGCGGGCCGACGCTACGACTCGCCCGATCCGCGACGGCGCCGCAGGATCACTTCGCCGACCATACCGCTAGTTCGTTTCCGTTCGGGTCTGCGAAGTGGAAGCGCCGACCACCGGGAAACGGGAATATCTCCTTCAGCAAGGTGCCTCCGCTACGTAGAACGGCGTCACGTGTCTTCTCGAGGTCATCCGCGTAGAGGACGATCAGTGCGGCTCCGTTGCCGGTCGATGACGATGCGTTCGCCTTGTAGAAACCACCGTCCGTGACGCCGTCGGTGAACGCGCGATAGTCGGGCCCGTAGTCTGTGAACTGCCATCCGAACGCGTCCCCGAAGAACCGTTCTACCGCGTCGAAGTCGCGCGCCGGAAGCTCGACGTAGTCGATCTTGTGGTCGATGGGCATCGGTTTCTCCTTGGGGGTCCGGCACGATCCGGGCCCCGATTCTCCAGCATGGGCCGAAGCACGGTGCCGATGCGCCGGCGCTGGTCGCAATGGCTTTTCGTCAAACCAACTCCGGTGCATGACAGGCAACGCAGATCTTGTTGCCTTCCGTGTCGCGAAAGTACGCGCCGTAGTAGTCCGGGTGGTACCGCGGCCTCAGGCCAGGCGGCCCTTCGCACTTCGCGCCAAGCGACAGAGCGGTTTCGTACGCCAGGCGCACCGTTGCCCTGTCCTTTGCGGCAAACGCCACCATCTGTCCGTTGCCGGGGTCGTGCGCCTGCCCGTCGAACGGCTTGCAGATCACGAAGTAGGGTCGAGCGTTGCCCTCGCTGTGCCAGCCCGTCCACGGGACGGTCCGATCGAGAAAGCGGGCTTCGATTCCGATCGCATTCAGGACGCCCGAGTAGAACGTCAACGCACGTTCGAAATCGCTGACGCTAGTGAATACGTGCGAGAACATTGCAGCCAGCCCCCCTCGAGTAGTCATCGCTGAATCGCTTGTCGGCCAGCGTCGTGAGATAGGCCAGCCAGTAGTCGGCGTTCATCTGAAGCCTCGTGGCCTTCGATCCCCTGGTGTTCTGCCGAACCTGCAAACCCACGAATATCAGCGACGCGACGACCGCGAGCGATCCGACGACCTGCCCGATGCTCGCAAGATCCGCAACAGTCATTGCCTTCCCCCGTTTCTCGTCTATCGTGACGATAGCGCTACTTCGCGAGCAGAGTCCAGGCGCCGATGATGATGAAACCGACACCGGCCACGATCTTGAGCGTCTGCGGCGAGACGAAGCGATCCAGTTGGGACCCGACGATCACGCCGATACCTGCCGCCAGTACCAACGCGGTCGACGACGCGATGAATACCAGCCATCTGCTCGTGTCCTGTTTCGAGGCAAAGAGCATCGTGGCCAGCTGCGTCTTGTCGCCGACCTCAGCCAGAAAGACGGTGATGAACACGAGCGCGAATGTCTTGGCAAGCAACGCAGATCTCCCTCGGCGGAAGTTGGTCGCGTGCGCCCGCCACGCGGACCGTATCGCAACCCGGGTCATAATATCCGGACATGCAGATCGAACCGTTCTTCGACCCCCGCACATCGACCTTCAGCTACCTGGTCTTCGACCCCGGCACCAGGCAATGCGCGCTGCTCGACAGCGTGCTCGACTTCGACCCGGCCTCGGGGCGCACCGGCACCGGCAACGCGGACAGGCTGATCGCGCGCGTGCGCGAACTCGACGCGCAAGTTCGATGGATCCTCGAGACACACCTGCACGCGGACCATCTCTCTGCGTCGGCGTACCTGAAGCGCGAACTCGGCGGGCAGACGGCGATCGGCGCGAAGATCACGACCGTGCAGCAGACCTTCGCGAAGCTGTTCAACGCGGGCTCGGAGTTTGCCCGCGACGGAAGCCAGTTCGACCGGCTGTTCGACGACGGTGACAGCTTCCCGATCGGTGGCTTACGCGCGCAGGTCATCCACACGCCCGGCCACACGCCGGCGTGCGTCAGCTACCTGCTCGAGACGGCCGATCGACGCGTCGTTTTCGTCGGAGACACGCTCTTCACGCCAGGCTACGGAACGGCCCGCTGCGATTTTCCTGGCGGCGACGCCGCCACGTTGTACAGGTCGATCCGCAAGCTGCTGAGCCTGCCGCCGGACACGCAGTTGTACCTGTGCCACGACTACCCTCCCGAGGGAACGCCGCCCGAACATGTCAGCACGGTCGCAGAACAGCGCGAAAGCAACGTTCACATCAGGGACGGCGTGAGCGAATCGGAGTTCGTCGCGATGCGCACCGAGCGCGACGCGTCGCTAGACATGCCGGCGCTGATCCTGCCCTCGGTGCAGGTCAACATGCGTGCCGGGCGCTTTCCCGCGCCAGAGAGCAACGGCACGCACTACCTGAAGATTCCGCTCGACGTCTTCTGAGCGGGCGCCGCGCGCCGCGCCCGGGCGAAGGGTCAGGCACCGGCACGCGTCTTGCACCACTCGACCGCGTCTTCGAGGCGGTCGTCGCCCCAAAAGATCTCTGTCCCCACGACGTAGGTTGGCGAGCCGAAGACGTCGAGTGCCCTTGCCTGGTCGGTACGCTCCCTGTACAGCTCGATTACCCCGGGCTCCGACGCGCGCGAAACGCATTCCTCTGGGTTCTTTCCGATGCGTTTCAGCACGTTGCGCAGGTTCTCCGGCTGCCCAGGGTCGCGCCGTTCGAGAAACCACTCCCGATACGCCGCTTGCACGAACTCCGCGCACCAGCCTTGCATCGACGCGAGCGTCGCAACATGGTTCGCCAGTTCCTGCGGGTCGATCGGATAAGGCGGCGTGCCGTCGAACGGAACTCCGAACCTGTGTGCGCGGCGCTCGATGTCACGCCACATGTACCGGGCCTTCGCCGGCTTGCCGGCGAACGGAACGTTGTTCTGTTCGCGCATCAGCGTTCGCACGCTGAAGGGCTTCCAGACCAGCTCGACTCCGTGCGCGTTGGCGTACGCGTCCGCACGGCTCACCGAGAGATAGGAATAGGTGCTGCCCAGGAAGAAGTAGAAGTCGAGGCTTGGATTCATTGGCGAGCGAGCTCCCAGTTTCGGTCCGGAACGCAAAGGCCGCCGCCACGCTCGCGCTGTCGACCCAGGACGAGTGTGCGTCCTGGAGCCCGAGCTCGGCCGCGCGCGAAGGCTGCGGGCCCCGGCGCGGCAACGGAATGTGGCCGAGTCGGCGGGCTCGGCGTGGCCCGTGATTCGGGTCGGGCGTCACTTGTGCCCATGGTGGTCTTGTTGGACATCCTTCTCGCTCGAGTACCCACGCAACCTGGCATACCGGGCAATCTGCGCCGGCACGAGTATCCGCGTTTGCTCGAGGTGTGCCCCGAGATGCACGTTGCGCAGCTTGCCCTCGATTTCGGCGATCCGTTCAAGCGCGCGGGCGAGCGACTCGGGTGCCACGTCCCGGTTGCGAAACGACGCGTCCAGGGCGCGCTCGGCGTCAACGAGCTGGGCTCCGAGATGTTTCGCCGACCTTTCCATTCGCTTGAAAAGTGCCAGCGTTTGCGCCCGCTGCTCCGGCGACAGGCCAAGCTCGGTGCCCATCTCGAGAACATGCGCGGGGCCAGGGTAGCCGTTGAGCTCTGCGGCCTTCGCGTAGCCCATTCCCTTGCCGGCCAGCAGGTCCGCGACATCGCTTCGCGAAAGCGACCGTATCTCCCTGCTCTGCTGCCCAACGTATGGCGACGGTGTGGCCGCACCGGCCACCGCGACGAAGACGAACGCGATGGCGGCAACCCGGATGAGGCTGCACGATACCTCAGACATCGGTGCGGTCTGCCGCCATGAATGTTTGGTTCCCATGGTTCCCGAATTGTAGGCGAGTCCTCGTACAGCAAGCTCGTGTCGCGGCTTCTCGAGCTCCAACCGCTACGCTCTCTGGCGAAAGGCCGAGAAGTGATTCGCCATATGCATCGCGTGTGCCAGATCGTACTCGGCCTTGCTGAGTTCGCCGTAGGCGAAATGCGGCCGCAGCGGCTTCGTCCATTGTGCAAATGCACGCGCCGCGCGCTTCAAGCGTTCCACTGCCCGAATGGCATCCAGGTCCGAATCGAGCGCAGGCGCGCCGGGAATGGGTTCGCCGAGATCGTGCGTCATTCGTCCGTTCCAGGCGAATACCTTGAAGGCAAGCGCGCCAACGGTGCCCTGAAACAGGCGAGACTTTGCCTGCGGAAAGCCCTCCATCGAGTATTCGATGCTCTGGGCGAGGTGTTTCAGTGTCTGAGCCCAACTCCAGGCAGTTGCCGGTTGCACGGGCTCGGGTCGCGTCAGATGATCCAGTTCCGCCAGTGCTGTGTCCAGCGACGCGAACGACAGTCTTCTGTCGCCCGTCGAAGACTTGGCACAACCAGCTGCGCTTGTCGCGAGCAAGCAGCCGGGAACCACTCCCGCGGCCAGGACGAGGATTCCTCTGCGCGATCTGTCGCTTGGGTCTTTCATTTGCGGGTTCCCCTCGGTAGCGTGCGGGCCCGAGCGAGGCACGAATCGAGTTTCGGTCTCGAGCAGCGGTGCCACGGTTGCATGCGCCCTTCGATCGACTATCGCGCTGGCGCGGATGGCTGGTCTTCCGAGACGACTGCGCCGATCGCGTTGTCGACCACCAGCGGCGTCTCGAAGTACCTGATCGTGGGTTCGCTGCCGTAGGTCGAACGAATGCGTTCTCTCCAGGCCTCGCCATGCGCCGCTTCGGCCGATGCGCGATTCTTCCACAGATAGAACGCTCCGGCCTGACTCGCTGCCGAGTCGTAGACGAAGGTCTTGCGTATCAGATCCGGCTCCGTTCGCCAGCGGGGTGCGATGTCGTGCATCCCGGCGACGATCTCGTCGCGGCTACTGTCGGCCGGGACGGAGAAGAGAACGTACTCGGTAATCATCGTGTTGCTCTCCTGGTGTTGCTCCGGCGCCTGTGCCCGCTGACGTTCGAGCTCGAGAAATGGGTCAACCGCGCATCTGCCGCCACAGGCGCGGCTCCAGCGAAGCTGCGGCAAGGAACCCGCCCATGAAGGCGCCCTGAATTCCCGGGCCAGTGGCGTCCTGCCCGGCCAGCCGCAATCCCGGCACCGGCGTGCGGATCTGCAGCGCCCCGTGGCTCATCCGTTCAGCCGACATTTCCAGTCCGTACATGGCACCGTGATCTGCCGCGACGAACGACGCCTGCGAGAGCGGAGTCGATACCTCGTGGAAATCGACCAGGGGGGCGAGCCGTGGGAAATGCCTGTTGAACTGTGCAAGCAGAGATTCCGCGATCCAGGTCTTGGCCGCCTCGTAATCCTCAGGCCGGTGTCCCGCTGCAGTGCCCGCCCATGCAGAGAAAGGTTCCCAGCGGCAGATCGCCACGATTTCGGCGGTATGGCGTTCGGGATCCTGGTGCGCCGGATCCTTGAGCGAAGGGAACGACACGTACAGCGCAGGAGCTTCCTCGTCCATCGGGCGCTCCCAGATCCGGCCGACGTCGTTGCTTTCGTAGACCCAGACGTTCGCAGGCGACGCCCCGAGCGCGCGGATGTCACCCCCGAATCCCAGGTACAGGCTGATATAGGACATCCCGGACTCGAGCGATTCGACGTCGCGGCGCCACCCGGAGGCAACGTCCTGTGGGAGCGCAGCGACCGTATTGTGTGCCCCCATCGCCGAGACGACGACGGGCGCGTCGATGGCCTCGCCGTCCGCCATGCGCACGCCCGCCACCCGAGCGTCGGCAACGCGGATTTCGGAGACCGCGGCCCGCGTGCGCAGTTCACCGCCGGCGGCGCGGACCGTTGCCCCCAGTGCTTCGGCGAAACGCGCCGGCCCGCCGACCGGAAAGTAGGCGCCGCTGAAGTAGCTGCCCGTGACCAGGGCGTGCACCGCGAACGGCGATTGCGCGGGCGGTATGCCGTAGTCGCCCCAGCGCGCGGTGAGCAGCGCCGCGAGGCGCGGGTCGCGGACCCGCCGCACGGCCTCGGCGGTCGTCGTCGCGAGCGCCCGTCGAACGCGCTTCGCGTTGATCCAGCGGACAAGTGCCGCGATCGGCGCGGGCGCCGCCTTGGCCGCAAACAGCGCGAAGCTCGCTTTCTGCGCCTCTGCGCAGGCGCTGAAGTAAGCGTCGATGGCCGACGCTTCATCCGCGAAGGTGGCTTTGAGCCTCTCGATGTAGACGGCGCGCGGCGCCTCGACCGGAAACTCGAAACCAGGCAAGCGCACGATGTCGTAAGGCGATCCGAGCGGCGCGAATTGCAGCTGCCCGTCGGTAAGCCAACCCAGCAGGCGACCAAACTGATTCTCCGGCCCCGGCGCTTCGCCGACTCCGCCGATGTAGTGCAGGCCAGTCGCGAAAGAGTACCCCTGGCGGCTGAAAGTCTGCGTGAGGCCGCCGAGCTGGGAATGCCGTTCGAGGACGAGAACGCGGCGGCCGCACTTCGCCAGCGCCGCCGCCGCCGCGAGTCCGCCTATCCCCGATCCGATGACGATCGCATCGAATTTTCGCTCGATCATATTGATAGGATAGCTGCCAAAACGCCCCAGCGTCGGCGCCGAGGTGCGCGGTGATGTCGTGTGCTTTCAACAGATATCACCTCCGTTGCCGAATACGGATCCTCGATCGCGGCCAGCACGCGAGGGAGTCTCGCTGGCGCGCAAAGGCTTCGCGATGAAGTGCTGCGATGGCGGGGAGATCGGGCGAATCGGCGAGACGCACCGGTGCGGCAAGCCTGGGTCCCGAACTTCCCCCAGGCTCTCACGCACCCGAGGGCTCACGGGCGAGGTAAACGCCCCAGGTCTGGGTCTCGCCGCCGTCGGAAAAGCGCGTGACGATGAAGTTCGTGAAGGGCAGTGTCCTCGGCCATGACAGTTCTCCCGTGCAACATACGCCCGCGCTATCCGGGCGGGCCCTTGAGCTCGACGACGTTGCCATCGGGGTCGGTGACGTAGATCGAAGGCCCGTCGCCCTCCGCGCCGAAGCGCCGAGCGAGCGGCCCCGCTTCGAAGCCCAGCGCCGCGAGGTGCTGGCGGATCTGCACCTCGTCGAAGGGTTCCACGCGCAGGCACAGGTGATCAAGATTGCGCGCCTCCTTGCCCGGCGCCGCTCCTCCCGCCCTGCCGAGCTTTCCGTCCACCGGCACCAGATCGATCAGCGAGCGCCCGGCGCGCAGCTGCACCAGGCCGAGGTCGTCGCGCCGCCGCTCGACGGAGCACCCGAGCGCGTCGCAGTAGAAACGCAGCATCGCGTCGAGATCGGCGACCCGCAGCACCAGGTGGTCGATCTCGCGGATGTTGATCATCGTTCGATTGCGTGGCGCGATCGTTCTGTCAGGCGCTGTCTATTGGCGCGAGCGAAGGCCGCGAAATAGTCGGGGCCATAGTGCGGCCGCAGGCCGGGCGCGCCATTGTCCTTGCCGCCAGCCGCGAGCGCAGCCGAAAAAAAATGCGCGACCGAGTCACGGTCCGGAGCCGAGAACGCAAGATGAAACCCGGGCCCGGGAACGACCACTTCCTTCGGGCCGCGAAGCTTGATCGCGAATTCGTCGCCCGCGCCGGCGAAGCCATACCCGATTGCGGCGGGATCGGACCAGATGCGCTGATAACCAAGCGCGCCGAGGACGGCATCGTAGAAAGCGGCCGAGCGCTCGAGATCTGCCACCGCGAACGAAACGTGGTGCAGCATGCCACGGTGAAGTGCTGCAGGTCTCGAGGCCTCGGCCACAGGTCAGAGGCCCAACTCGGCGTCCGTCGCGCTATGCCCGTACTTGTCCTTCGGCGGCCATGGTCGGGTTCGCCAGTGCGGCTCGAAGGTGAACGACGATCGCTGGCGGCCCGGGAGCAGCGCCCCATTGCCCGCGCCCTTGGCGTAGTCGTAGTACAGCTTCACCACCTCTTCCCTGCTGACCTGCTGCGCGGCCGGGTGCGCGACGCAGGCATCGACCCACTGCCGCACGCGCGCGTACCGCTCTTCGTCCGGCAACTGGAATCCCTCGTAGTACTCGAGGAACCAGAAGCGCATGAAGAACGGCGTGAACACGGTCTCCGCCCAGCCGAACTCGTCGAACAGGAACGGCCCCGAGGGCGAGTGCTCGCGCAGGAACGCGTCGAGTCTTTCGTAGATCCCGAGCATCCCCGCCTGAAGATCGTCGCGACGCTTGAGATCCTGGCTCATGACCCAGACGTAGCCCTGCGTGACGAACTCGCCTTCCGGCCGTGTGAGCATGTTCTCGACGGCCCGCCGGTAGGGATCGCGCTGCGCGACCGCGCGTTGCGGGTAGACATCCTCGAGATACTGGAGCAGAACCATGCTCTCCTTGAGGATCTTCCCGTCGACCGTCTCGAGGATCGGAAGCGCGGTCGTGCCGCGCGACTTCTCGAGCAGCCACTGGGGCCTTGGGCGCGTGATGTCGACGACGCGAAAGTCGACTTCGTCGCGCAGCCCCTTGAGCGCGAGCAGGATCTCGAGCCGCTGGCTGAACGGGCATATCGGAATGTGGTGAACGATCAGTGGGTTCATGATTTCGTTGAGAATCAGGCGGAACTCTCGTTCCATTGCGAATAGCTTAACCTGTAGAGGCAAGCAATTCGCCGATGCCTGTTCCTCGGTGCGCACTCTCGACTGCCAACGAGCGCAGGAGCGCGACGCCCCCGTACGCTTCCAGTGCCACAACGCCAAGAAAATCGCTCCCGTGCATCGCGCCCAGAAAGCGAACGCCGGCGAGCGGCGCCGCTCGACCTGCGCGCGTAGATCAGGGGTGCCCGATGACCACTTCGCTGATCTGAATCAGCGGCTTCTGATCGGTGTAGTTGGGTATGTCGGCCATGATCTCCTGCGCATGCGGACCGAAGCCCTTCTGAAAGGCTTCGACCGAATCGCAAAAGATGTGGCACATGCCGACGTAGGTCGCCGGCGTCCCCGGAGCACCGCCCGCCATTCTTTTGTCGACGGTGTAGTAGATGCAGCTGTCTCCCGTGCGGGCCTTCAGCAGAGGCATGTGCTTGTCGCGATAGTACTCGTGGTCGAAGCGCGCACCGGGCGCGTTTGCATACATGACGCTCACCTTGATCATTGCCTGGCCCTCCCGGTTGTCGTTGTGCACTGGAGAAACAGAATCCTGACGCAGGGCGCACAGCTAGCAAGCGAATCATGATCGCGCGTTTTCGTCCTGCAGCGCCCGAATGGTGCCCTGCACCCTTGCCCCGATCGCATCGCGAACAGCCCGGAACGCATCCGCATCCATGTCCCTCGGATCGACGATGCTCCAGTCCACCCGATGCCTGGCTCGAACCTGCGGGCAGGCATCCCCGCAGCCCATCGTCGCGACGACGTCGTACTCGATGTCCGGCACTTCGGTCAACGACAGGCTGCGGTGCGTCGACAGGTCGTACCCCAACTCCGCCATCGCGGCGATCGCTTTCGGATTCACCCACCCGCTTGGCCTGGACCCCGCGCTGAACGCCTCGACCTGTTCGCCCCCGTGCATCCTGGCGAACGCCTGCGCCATCTGGCTACGGTTTGAGTTCTCGACACAGACGAAAAGCAGCTTGATCGGAGTGCGCATGTTCATTGCCTGTCTGCGAGTCCTTCGGCGACTCCGGATCCTTTGCCGGGTACGGGCCGTCCGGCGCGTGCCAGGAGCTCTCTGCCGACTCCCCGGTTGCGCGATGCCGTCGAGGTGATGAACCCCCTGAGGTGCGCACCGCCGTCCGCGGCGTGCGCGCCTCTCATCTCGGACGGTGTTCGGTGCCCATGCCCGCCGTGATGAACAACACCGTTGCCTCGTTCTCGACGTCGGCCGTATGCCAGATCCCGGGTTCGTTCACCACGTACTGTCCGGGGTGCAGCGTAATGGTGGACACCGACCCGTCCGCCCTTTCCTGATGCAGGGTAATCGCGCCCGAGGTGCAGAGAACCACCTCGCTGCCCTGAGGATGTTTCTCCCACATGCCCCACGATTCGGTGAACGTGTGCATGGCCACGAGGCGCCCCAGGAGTCGCAGTTCATGAGGACTCTATCAAAGGCAGAGCAGCGCGGGCTGGATCAGGCCGAACTTGAGCCCACCGGGTTCACGCGCATGGCTATCGGCATCGTCGCCATCTCGCGATATTCAAACCGGTTGCAGGTCGCGATGCGGTTTCGCAGGGAGTCTGACGGCGATCGCGTCGCCCGGGCGGATGACGCCGCCGGCGAGCACGATGCTCATTACACCCGCCTTTCGAATGAGCTTCCCGTCGGCAGAGCGGTCCAGCACAGCCGACATGAGCCCCGGGCTGAACGCGTCGAGCTGCGCGCACGGATTGCGCAGTCCGGTGAGCTGCAGCACTGCACCGGCGCCGACGTGCAGCTGCGTACCGGCGGGCAATTCAAGGAGCGCAATCCCGCGGGTCGTGACGTTCTCACCGAGTTGACCCGGACTCACGCGATAGCCTTTGGCCGCGAGCTCCTCGAACAACTCCGCGTGAATCAGATGCACCTGCCGAAGGTTGGGTTGAGTGGGATCGCGTGCGACGCGAGAACGGTGCCTTACGGTGACGCCACTGTGGGCATCGCCCTCGATGCCCAGACCCGCGCGCAGAGTGATTTGCGCTTCATCCGACTTGGAGAATGAGTGTGTCGAGCTCGCACTCACCGCGATTGCGAAGCCGTTCATCCCAGTAATCCCGGATTGAGCCGCCAGATGGAAACGTTTAGCGCCGCAGCGAACGACACCCATCCAAGATAGGGCACAAGCAGAGCTGCGGCAACCCTGCTGACGCGCCAGAACAGGCTGATGGTCAGGACGATGAGGGCCCACAACAGGAGAATCTCCGCGAACGCCAGTGCGCCTTGGTGCCAGACGAAGAAGAGCCAGGTCCAAAGGGCGTTTGCCCCCAGCTGCGCCACGAACGCGAGCAGCGCGCTTCTAGCCTCCACGAAGCCACGCACCCGCCAGACCAGCCAGGCGGAGACACCCATGAGCGCGTACAGGACCGACCAGACCGGGCCAAAAAGCCATCCAGGGGGCGCCCAGCCGGGGCGGATCAGCTCAACGTAGAACGCACCCGCGCTGGCCGACGCGAGCCCGCCGATCGCCGCCGCAGCGAAAACGATCAGCAGCCAACCGAACAGGCCCAACGCCTGGCGAGACTTCGACAGCGGCGTCACGACGCCTCGACCCGCACGTCGTAGTGCTGCGAGCGCTCGTCGAAGCGAGCCAGGATGGCTCGCGCCCTCGGTGGCACGACGCTCGCTTCATAGTCCTCGCCCGCGAACTCGCGTACCGCGTCGATGGACTCGAAACGCATGATCGTGACGAACTCGACCTCGTCTCCAAGCGCACGACGCAGCAGCTCAATGTTCGCGAAGCCGGGGATCTTTCTTCCCCGAATGCCTGCGACGATCTCCTCCCGAAGCAGCGATTCGTATGCGTCCGCGTTCTCCGGAGTAGTCCAACCGTGCCAGATTCTGGAGATCATGATGGAACTCTTGGCCAGCTTTCGTTGTGTGCGACGCTAGTGCGTCGTCGCGTGCCCGCCTCGACATCGTGGACGTTGAAGCGGCTGATCGACGCGGTCCGACGACCGCGCTAGGGGGCAGCTCGTCTGCCGGTCGTCCGCTTCGTCGCCCCGGATTTCCACGCGCCCGAAAGCAGGTGCAGCATCGCCTCCAGCCCAAGCACGTAACTGTGCGTGCCGAGGCCGAAGATCACCCCGTTCGCGGCTTGGATCAACAGAATCCTCTGCATGGCTGCCGCCTCTATGTATGTATGAAGGGCTTGACGCGTGGGGCGATACCGGTCAAAAGCTCTCGTTCAGTCGAATCGGTAGTGCCGAAGGCGATGGACGACATTTGCACATTGCACTCCCAGGAACGAGTGGACGTGTCGCGGCATGACGACTTGCACTGCTGCCGGTTCGCGACCGAAACCCCTCAGCGTTGCTCGGGTGCCAGCTTCCGGATCGGACCGGAAAACGCCTCGTGGACGGCCGCGACGACCGGCCGACGCTTGACCGTGGCGCTTGCAGGGTACTTGCCAAGGTAGTTTTCGCCTTTCCAGTTCTTCGACGGCCGAATCGGGCGCGGAGCGAATCCGCCGCCGCAATTCGGGCAGACGTTGCCGAGCAGTCCGGTCACGCAGGTTTCACAGAACGTGCACTCGAAGCTGCAGATGCGCGCTTCGATCGAGTCCGGCGGCAAGGCCTTGTCGCAGTGTTCGCAGTTCGGGCGAAGTTCCAGCATTCTCGATCTCCAGGTCCTACCCGACGCCGAGCGTCGAGGCATGCGACTTCTGCCAATCGTCGACCGCACAGTATCCAGGCAATGTTGCGATCTTCGCCTGTGTCGTCGCGTGGAGTTCATCGTCCGAGAGCGTCAGGTCGATCCTGAACCTGCACGGCTAGCTGCGCAACGCGATCGTGACCAGCACCGAGGCGTCTTCGAGCGCGGTGACCCCGTGCTCGGCGTTGCCGGGCAGATGCAGCAGTTGCCCGGCGCGAAGCACGTTGCTGCGTCCTTCGGCCGTGACGTCGACCGATCCCTCGATACACTGGACCGTGATGTCTCCGGCCACCTTGTGCGTCGGAAACGACTTGCCCGCCTGCAGCACGAGCCGGATGACTTCGAGATCGCCCGACTTGAACAGCGCGTGCGACTTCTCCTGCGACAGGCGATCGCCAAGCGGCTGCACGTCGACCGGCTGGCCGGGTTGAGCGTGGGGAATTGCCATTGCTCAAGTATGCACCCGACCAACCGCCGACGGTCGTTCGGATTCGTGCACGTGACAGGCGACGCCGAACTTGTTGCCGTCGAGGTCGCGGTAATACGCGCCGTAGTAGTCGGGATGGTAGTGGCCGCGCAGCCCCGGCGGCCCGTCGCAACGACCACCGTGCGCGAGCACGACGCGATGCACCTCGCGCACGATCTCCCTGCTCGCGGCGTCGAACGCAACCATCTGCCCGTTACCGGGACCATGCGGCCCGCCATCGTATGGCCTGCCGATGACGAAGTAGGGCCTTCTCCTGCCCGGACTCTGCCAGCCAGCCCAGGGTTTGTCACGCTCGCAGAACCGCAGTTCCAGGCCCAGCGCCTGCATCACGGCCGCGTGGAAGGCGAGCGCACGATCGAAGTCGGTGACGCTTACGAAGATGTGCGAGTACATGGCGTTGCGTCTATTGCGGTGTTTCCGCCGATTGTATAGAGCCGACGATGCATCCGTCTGGTCAGGAATCAGCGCCGCCGCTACGCGGACCAGAGGCTGGGAGCTCGACCGACAGCGTGTGCCAGTGGCGTACGGATGATTGCCTACTCGGGAACCTATCGACTGGACGCAGACAAGTTCACGACGAAAGTTGACGTTTCCTGGAACCAGGCGTGGACGGGCAGCGAGCGACAGGCTGAACCGCACAGCGAACGTTTGAGTCAGGCCGCACTGCCCGGCAAGGTCACTCGTACGAGCGGCAGAACACCCGACGGCTCGTGGACCGTCATGACCGCGAGCTTCCACTGACCGGCAACCTGCCGCCAGATGTACGCAATTCCGAATGTCACCATCGGAGTGCCGTCGGTCTTGTAGCGCACCCCTTTGCCGCTGATCATGGCCAGGCCCTTGCCCAGCGACTTCGCGCGCAGTTCCGGAAAGTCAGTGCGTGCGTAGCCGGCCTCCTTCAGCGCAGCCAGCCCTGGTTTCAGGAACGCCTCGGCGTCGGCCTGGGTCTTCAGCTGTAAGACACCTGCCGCCGTCACTTGCATGAACGGCTCGTGGTAGTAACGTGCCACACGAACGGCGTCCAGGCTGATGCTCGCGGCCACGTACTCGGCGTACGTAGCGAGGACCTCGGAGCCCGGTTCCTTCGTCTCTGGAGTTTCCGATGCCATTGCCTACTCCTGGTGTCGTGGTTGCGTGCGCATTGTGCGACCTGGCGTTTGAGTCAGGCCGCAGTTGGTGGGAGGTCACGGCGTTCACTTGAGACGTTCAGACCTCGATCGAGACGCGTCCGGTGGACGGATGCGAAGGCGAGTAGCGGCGACGAGTGGCACGGCAACCTATTTACGGTCCAACGCGTGAGTCAAGCGGGAGGCGACAGCAGCCGCGCCCTCTCCTGCGTGTAGCTGCTTGTTTTCCAGAGCAGCCTACATGCGATCGTCATGGAGCATGCGAAGTCCGCGCTTGGGGCAGTTGACCAAGTACTTGCCACGTCAGGAATCAGTGTCTGCTGGCGGATGACTCGCAAACCACTCGGCGATGTCGTGCATCTGCGGTTCGAACTCGCCGGGGACCGACACGTTCAGAACTCCGGCGCGAACCTGGCCACGATTCTCGAAATCGTGGATCACGCCGCCGGGTACAAGTACGAACGACCCACGCGTGGCGTGCGTCCAGGATTCGCCGACCAGGACGCTCATCGTTCCCTCGATCACGTAGAAAACATCGTCTTCCGGGTGAGCATGGGCACCAGGTCCTTTGGTGTTCGGCTCCAGCCACCATTCCGAGATCGAGTAGCGCTGCCGAGTCTCGATTCCGTCGGCCTTGAAGACAGCAGCGATCCGCCCCATCGGATACTTTCGACCGTCGCCAGGACCGAGGATCACCGGCTTGCGGCCCGCACTTTCAGATTCATTTTGCATCGGACGTTCCAGGCGCTACCAGATCACTTCAACTCGATTTCCACGAACACGAACTCGAAGTCGTTCGCGTTGATGACGTTGTGAGCGATTCCGGCCGGTCGGGCGTAGGAGGCACCAACGCTGAGCTGAACATCGCGAACGCCGGTAGGCTCCTGCAGCCTGAGTTTGCCGTTCGTGAGGGGAACGACGACATAGTCATGGGCATGTACGTGGTGCCCGGTCTCGGCCCCGGGGGCAAAGCGCCATTGCGTGACTATGACGCGATCGTTTTCGACCTGAATTGTCGGTACAGCGTTCATGGTGCGTGGTGGTTCGCCAATGAGGATGAACTAGCCTGACGTCCGATTCGACTCCTTGCCTGCGGCAAGTCCGGTTTTCCGAGCGAACGGTCGTCGGTCAGGATCGCGCCGCCCCCGAGCATCGAACTCACGCTTGACGCTCGATGAACTCGACACTGGGGATCCAATTGCGCGCGCGCCTGGCAAGTCGAGACTGCCTGTCTTCGCCGTCGAACGATGCCGATGACGCTTTGAGCACGGAGCATACCTCGCCCTCGAAGGCGTTGACGCTGACCACCGCGTAGAGCCGACCCTCGATGCAGCTTGTAACCACCGGCACGACACCGCATGCCGAGCATACGTGGAAGTCCGCGGTGTCGGTGCCGAATGTGTACTTCGATACGAGTGCCGGCGTCCTGACCGTCACGGCAAGACTGCCGGTGGGGCAGGAGGTCCATATACCCCCGTGCTTGACGCAGAACGAGCATGTGCAGGCGCGTGCTGGTATTTCCGTCGGCTCGGGCTGCCAAAGTAGCTTGAACGCGATATTGCCGCAGTGGCAACTTCCAGGTATCAGCATTGTGGCTCCTGTCTCACCGCTCTGGCAGTGCCAACTGCACGCCAGAACCGGCGAACGCACCTGCAAACCCGCGGCGAAGCCACCCCTGTACCTTGGGCGACTCGATGACGGATGTTCTGAAAGCATGAGCCGGGAGCAAGTTGGCAACAGCCGCGTACTTGAGGTTCTGAAACGCGAGTGCGCTAGACAGCACTGGAACGTCCTCCAAACAGCTGCTAGACGGCAACTTCACTGGAGACTCTTTCGAACGCAGACGCGAGGATCTGAAACCCTGGCACCGAGCCGTTGGCGTTCCGCTTGAGCCAAGGCTTAGGCCGCAGATCCGTCGTCGGCCAACCGCTTGCCGTAGCTGATGACCTCGTCTTGTTCGTACCCGATCGCTTCGTAGAAGCCGCGGGCCTGCTCGTTCGTCGATCGCAACTGAAGATTGATCTTCGGACACCCGTGCGCCATTAGACGTTCTTCCAGAGACCGCATCAGGTACCGGCCGAGACCTCGGCGTTGGTGCGCGGGATGTATCGCAAGGTAGTTCACCCAACCGCGATGTCCGTCGTACCCACCCATCGCCGACGCGACTACCTCGCCCCCGACTTCACCAACCAGGAACAGCTCACGCTGCACGCGCAACTTGCGCGCGATGTCCTTCCGCGGATCATTCCACGGTCGGGCGAGCTCACATATCGCCCAAAGTGCAAGGACGGCTTCTTCGTCTGTCTCGACGAATGCACGGATGAGAGGGTTTGGCTGCATAGCGGCGGGCAATGGCAAAGCGGCGTCTGCGGGCTAACGGTTGAGCGAACGGTCAGGCCTCACCGCGCACCCTCGACTGCTCTGCGCAATGCTGCGCGCGCCAGCAAGCGAGTGGAGTCGAGTGTAGGGAGTGAAGAGTTTGTGTCGTCGACGATCAATGGGATCTCGGTGCAGCCGAGAATCACCGCGTCGCAGTCACGGTGCTTCAGGTTCTCAATTACTTCCTGGAAATAGCCCACGGTCTCGGGCCGGAATATGCCGTGCACAAGTTCGGCCATGATGAGGTGGCCGATATTGTCGCATTCGAGTAACCGTCCGGTTGTGACCGTCTGCCGTGCGGGCCGAAATTGTTGTAATGGGAGCTACGGGGGGTTGATCTCGTCGATAAACTCTTCGTTATCCCAAGCGTGTTCGATGGCAACGTCGAGCCGATCAAGCATTTCGAACAAGGTTTCGTCCTCCCGACGCTGCAGCATTGCGAGGCACTGATCTTCATCGGATGCGGTGATCGCGCAAATGTTCGTACGTGAGATCGCACCAAGCGTGATCTCCCCGCCGTAGTCGATCAACTGCTGGATGTGGGTCCAGCGATTCTCAAGGGAGGACTCGAGTGCGTTGGTCTTGCCGCGGCGCGGCGTCGTCTTGCCGATCATGACCCTCTCCGTTCAAGCATCCAGGGCCCGATCGACGCCCTCTGCACGCTCAGACCTTGATGCGCTTCAGGCGTGCATTCACGAGCGGGAGGTCGAAGCGTTCCGGATCGAAGTCGCAGCCACCCCATTCGAGCATGGCCTCGTGCTCCGGGTTCTCGGGATCTTCGATTGCTTCGAGGAACTCCTCGTAGCCCCCCGTGCCGCCCACATCCTCCGGCGGACAGGCTCGCTCTCCAGCAATGCAGAGCGCCCGCGGGTCGGCACCCATCAACTTTGGCTGCAGCACTTCAACGATGATCGCGTGATGCCAATGATCGCCGAAGTCGTAGACGTAGTCGAACGTGCGCGCCGCGTTGCCCAAGACATCGCCCAGCGCCACCCCTCGCTCCTCGACAACCATGTCCTCGTCGAAGCTGTCAGGATCATTCACGCCATAGCTCACGCCATTGATGATGAACTCGTGCAGGTGGCTATCGGTCCAGCCCATTGCGCCCTGGATGACGTCGTGCAGCTTCTCCAGTGGGATCGTCACCGGTACCTGCACGACTCGCCAAACCGTGGGTTTCACATCGAGCAGCGCAATGAGCAACTCAGCCATCCAGAGGTGCTCGTCGCGCGCCTTGCGCCTGCGTTTGGTCGACGTCGCCATCATGAGCTCAGGTGATGGATTCGGCCCCAGGCTCATCGAGCTCGGCCGAGAGATTCCACGGCAAGAGCTCGTCGATCCGGTTGATCGGGTGATCGGCGATGCGCCCGAGCACCTCGCGCAGATATGCCTCGGGCTCAAGGTTATTGAGCTTTGCCGTGCCGATCAGGCTGTAGATCGCGGCGGCACGCTCGCCACCCGCGTCCGAGCCCAGGAACAGGTAATTCTTCTGCCCAATGCGGCCGTGCGCAGCTCGCGCTCGGCCGCGTTGTTGTCGATCTCGATGCGGCCATCGTGCCCACATACCGCGTGAGCGCCTTCCACAGCGTGAGCCCGTAGCGGATCGCGCGGGCGAGCTCGGATTTGGTCGAGGTCTTCGCCAGTGTCGCGTGCATCCAATCGTGCAGACTCGCGAGCAACGGCGCCGCGTGCTCCTGCCGATACTCGCGCCGTTGATCGGGTGGCCTGCCCCGGATTCGATCCTCGACCGCCGTAGAGTTCCCCGATACGCTTGAGCGCCTCCTTGGCCGCCGGCGAGTCGCTGGCCTCGTACAGGTCGTAGAACTTGCGGCGCACGTCACCCAGCAGGCCGCTTCGATCAAGGGCGGTTTGCCGCCGCGCTCTTGATACAGCCCATTGAACCCCGCATACGCGTCGGCCTGCAGGATTCCGGAGAACTCCTTCAGATGCTCGCCCGGGTGTTCCCGCTCGCGATCGGGCGAGTAGCGGAACCACACCGCGGTGGCGCCGGCCCCGCCGCGGGTCGATCGTCCCGAACGTAGGTCCACAGCCGTCCCGTCCTGGTCCGTCCCGCGCCCGGGTTGCAGCACCGGCATCGGCGTGTCGTCGGCGTGCAGCTTCTCGCCCGCCACGACGTGCTTGCCTAGCGCACGCACCAGAGGATCGAGCAGTGCTGCGCTCTCGCCCACCCAATCGGCGAGCGTCGAGCGCTCGAGTTCCACCCCGGCTCGTGCGTAGATCTGCGCCTGGCGATAAAGCGGCAGGTGATCGCAGAACTTGCTCACCAGCACGCGCGCGAGCAACCCGGGACCCGCGACGCCTTGCGCAATCGGTCGGCTGGGCGCCGGTCGCTGCACGATCTTGGCGCAGCACGCGCACACGTACTTCGGGCGCACGTGCCGGATCACCTTGAAGTGCTCGGGCACGAACTCCAGCATCTCGCTGACGTCCTCGCCGATGCGTTCGATCTGCGAGCCCCCGCACTGCGGGCAATCACCCGCGAGCGTGTGTTCGACATCCTCGCGCGGCAAGTGCGCGGGAAGCGGCTTGCGCGCCGGCTTGTGACGCTCCTTGCTGGCCGGGGGGCGCCGCCGCGCGCGGCAGCTGCGCCTGGCTCGCTTCGAGATCCTCGACGATGAGCTCGAGCTGCTCGATTTGCTCGCCCAGCTTCTCCGAGGAACGGCCGAACTGCATGCGGCGAAGCCGCGCAATCTCGAGCTTGAGCTTCTCGATCCAGGTGCGCAGGTGCACCGCCTCGGCCTGCTTAACCTGCAGGGCCGCATCGCGCGCTTCGATCTCGGCGTTGCGTGCGACGAGCTGTGCGTCGCGCTGCTCGATCATCGCTCGCGCGCTGCGGATCTCGTCTGGTGTTCTTCGAGCAGCGCGCGCTGCTCGATGACCAGACGGCGCAGCCTCTCGAGGTCGTTGGGAACAGAGTCGAAGGCGGTGCGCACGTCGTCGAATTTTACAAGTCTTGCCCTCGAGCGTGTCGAGAATTCACAGAGAATTTGCAGCTATACAACCATCGCCGGTTGCCACGTGCGCACGGGGCGTCGCCAATCGATTCCTTCGAGCAACATCGAGAGTTGCGCGGGGCTCAAGTGCACCGCTCCGCTCGTGGCCTGCGGCCACACGAAACGGCCACGCTCCAGACGTTTGGCGTACAAGTTCATTCCATCGCCGCTCCACCACACGAGCTTGATGAGATCGCCGCGTTTGCCGCGGAACACGAACACATCGCCCGAGAACGGTCGCTCGCCGAGCGCGATCTGTACGATCGCGGCAAGTCCGTCCATCCCCTTCCTCATGTCGGTCGCGCCCGCCACGATCCACACCCGCGTGCCCGCCGGCAGTCCGATCATCGCAGCGTCAGCGCCGCGATCAGATACGCACCCAGCACCGCACGGTCGATCCCATCGTCGAAGCGCAGCACGCCGCGCGCCAATTCGACCTCGACGGGCGTGCGCTCGCGTGGCGTGGGCCCCGATCGTCTCGCTGCCGCCGATCTCGCTTGTGGCGCAACCACCACCGGCAGCAGCGACGGTGCGGGCTCCACGCTCGCGTTCATCGCCGCCGCGCGATGCTTCACCACCCACTTGCGCAACAGGTTTGCGTTGATCCCGTTCTGCAGCGCGACCTTCGCCAAGGATGCGCGCGGCGCCAACGCCGCCCGCACAATCGCCAGCTTCGCTTGCCGTCGTACACGCGCCGCCCATCGGCCCGCACGCGCACGACCAGGTCCGCCCGACTCTGAGTGCCCTCAATCACCACGTGTCCACCTCCTCGGCAGGTGGACACCTGCACAGCGACCACCGACCCAGAGATCGTGCACCGTCAACTCAGCCTTGGGGAAACGGTCCCAACCGGACGTACATCGACGCTCCCGGTTTGCCAAGCTTTCAGTTCGTGACGGCTCGAAGGTAAAGATTGCACCCGTACATTCGGACTTCTGCTGCGAGACATGCTCGCTGTCCCTGATGGGTTCTGCTGGTCGGCGCCTCGATCGCTTACACGCACTCTGGGTGCCTCGTCCGGCGTAGGGCTTTGCCGACCACGGTCTGACCTGTCTTGCCATCACTGCGTGATCGCCTGAGCAATCGGTGGTGTGATCCTCCGTCGATGAAGTTGTCTGGATTCGACTCGACTATGCGGCTGCGCCCGCGTTCGTGTAGTCAGCTCGGAACTCGCGGTCATGGGCAAGAAGTGCCCACACGATCCGGGCAGTCTTGTTGGCCAGCGCCACGGCGGCCACGTTCTTGTTGCGCCTGGTTGTGAGCTTGATCAGCCAATTCTCGGCATCGGCCCGCTGAGTGGCGCGAAAGATCACCGACCGGGCACCGTGTATCGGAGCGTTCCGAAGTACGTATCTCCGCGCTTGCTCATACCGAGTAACGTGGGCTTGCCGCCGCTGGAGTGTTGTCGCGGAACCAAGCCAAGCCAGGCTGCAAACTGGCGGCCGTTGTCGAAGTTCTTGGCGTCGCCCACCGTGGCGGCCAGCGCGCTTGCCGTCAGCGGGCCGATGCCTGGCACCCTCTCCAGGCGCCGACTCGCATCGCTCGCACGGTGCCAGGCCTGGATCTGCGCCTCGACCTCCTCGGCCTGCCGATGCAACAGCTTCAGATGCTCGAGCAGCCGGTCGATCAACAAGCGGAAGGTGCCGGGCAACTCATTACTGGCATCCTCGATCAGATCGGGCACGCGCTTGGCGATGTGCGAAATCCCCTGCGGCGCGACGAGACCGTACTCGCCGAGCAGTCCGCGAATCTGGTTCGCTTGGGCCGTTCGCGCTTTGACGAAGCCCTGTCGGACGCGATGCAGCGCAGGAATACCGATTGCTGTTCGATATTCTTGATCGGCACGAAGCGCATCGAGGGGCGCCCGACGGCCTCGCAGATCGCCTCTGCATCAGCCGCGTCGTTCTTGTTGCTCTTGACATATGGCTTCACGAACTGGGGCGCGATCAGCTTCACGGTGTGGCCGAACGTCTGAAGCTTGCGAGCCCAGTGGTGAGCTCCGGCGCAGGCCTCCATTCCGATCAAGCACGACGGCAAGTTGGCGAAGAACGTTGCGACCTGATCGCGCCGCAATTGCTTGCGCAGGATCGCCTTGCCGTGTTCGTTTACACCGTGGACCTGAAACACATTCTTGGCCAGATCGATGCCAACTGTCGTAATCTGCATGGTGGATGCCCCTTCCGGTTCGAGTGGTCGATGACACTTCCACTCTGGCACATCGATGCCGTTATCGGGTGGGGGCGTCCATCCCATTGCTTACGCATTCGACGTCGCTCGGGAGAAAGCACTCCAGTCCGCGAGCAGCAAGCTTTTCGGGGTAGACGTCGCTAGAAACGAGCCAACGCGTGCCCGTGAGTCCGAGGCGCCGATAACCGCGCGCAACAGCTTCGGAGGCGACGACTTCAGCAATGTGCAGCCAGGGAAGCGGCGAGGCGGGTGCGACGCACGCGTGGGCCTGATGGATCGTGTTGTCCGGGCAGACGAGAAAGTCTGCGCCTGCAGCAGAAAGCCTGCGCGCTGAATCGAGCAGGAGCTTCGCGACGCCCTGAAGGTCATTTGCGTCCAGACATCGCACGTAGTCAGCAAGGGAGGCGCCATGGAGCGACACTTCCGGGTGCGCGTGCGGTCCGAGGAGCGTCGGGTTCATGCGCATCTACCTTGACCATTGAATCTGAGCGCCGGAGTCGGCGACGCGCACGTACTGATTGAACTCGCCTTGGACAGCGATCGATTCTTTCGGAAATCTCGCCTGCGCGCCGAACACACTGCCGGTTCTTCGTTGGCATGCAAGACAGTGACGCATCGAGACCCGCATCGGTTCATCGATGACGGCCGCTTGAGCGCTAGGCGGTTGAGCATCGGAGCTAGATCTGCATCTACGATGAACCATCGACCAACCAGGTTCTCCCTAGCCGACGCTACGAGCATTCCCGCAACGGCGAAAAGCCGTTCAGCGCACTCACTTGCAAGAGGTGATGGCGGAAGACTCCGAGAGCGAAAATCCGTTGTGAACCAATGTTGGGATTCGGCGCGTCAGCGACATCGTCGCATCGTGGTCGCCGTGCCGTCCGTTGGTACCCAAATCGATCGCATTCATCGAGAACGCAAGTCCCTTCTCATGAATCGCTACGAATGCTGACATCGCACATGGGCTTGCAAACTGCGAGACTACGTAGAGGCACAGATCGGGTTCCGACAAGGGCGACTCCTGGGATGCCTAGCGTAGAGCCAACCGGCGATGCGCGGCTTTGTCGCGCAGCGTCCAGCGACCGTAGGGAGAGCGGTTGACCACCACGGTAGACCTTTCATTGCGCGCGATGACACACTGCTTCTATGCGATTGCCAGACGGGTCATAGAGGAAGGCGCCGAAGTAGTTGCCGTGATAGTGAGGACGAGGACCGGGCGCGCCATCGTCCGTGCCGCCATTTGCCAGACCGGCGAAATAGAAGGCTGCAACTTGTGCTCGGGTGGTTGCTTTGAAACACCAATAGCGCTTGGAAAGGAAACGGAAACATGGTCGAGTACGAGCATAGTCAGTCCCAACGTCCGAGCCAACCGGTTTTCCGAGGACAACGCTGACCGAGTCGTTAGCCGATCTCACGCTCGAACGCTCGAAGCCGAGCTGATACCCGAGAGCGATAGCAACTGCGCCACTGGCCGATAGAGCCACGTCGAGTGCCACTGGGACGCGAACGGCCGCCCGACAGCAGGCCGGCAAAGTAGCCCACCGGGCCCTTGACGAGGAAGGTGAGCGCTGCAAACGACAGACCCGAGTACGAAGACCGACAGCGTTGGATGCGCGGCGCCGGGACGAACAAACTGCGGCAGGAACGCGAAATAGAAGATTGCGATCTTTGGATTTGAGACGTTGGACAACGCACCGTCAACGAAGAGGCGAGCGATCGAACGCTTCGACGAAGCCTGAACGACCAAAGCCGTACCTTTGGTGCGAACCAATGCAATGCCCAGATAGACAAGGTAGCCCGCCCCGACGAGCTTGAGCGCGACGAACAACCATTCGGAAGTGCGCAGAACCGCCCCGAGCCCGAGCGTTGCGAGCACCGTATGGCCTACCAGGCCAACGCTGACACCGGCCGCGGTTGCAACCCCGGCAGCTGCACCTTGAGCAATGGAGCGCGACATGACCAGCACCATGTCTTGCCCTGGCGTGACGATCAGCACCAGCGAAGCGACGATGAATAGCAACCATGAGACTTCGAGCATCTGTTTGGCTCCTGAAGACAGCTGACGTTCGAGCTAGGCGGGAGACGACGGCAGGACGCCAGGCCCAGGCTGGCGAAAACGTACCGCATACCGCCAGACCGGACCTGGTGGCCTGTCGTTGGCGCTCCGCTTGAGCGAGGGGTTGGGCCGCACTTGGGTGCCTAGCCCGAGTAGCCAGGACTTTGGCGGTCACCGACCCAAGGCTGATCGATCACCTTTCTCGTCTTTGGTGCGCCGCTTCCACGCCCTCCTGAATTCTCTTCTCGCGAGTCGCCGGTTTGGTCGCATCGTCGATCCGCCGAATGATGAAGTTCCGTTTGCCAGGTGGCAACGACTTGAATGCTTCCGTCACACCTTCGGCTCGTAGTGCGATCATCAGGTCCTCGGGAATCACCACCTCCGCACGATCAAGGACGGTGATTCGCACTCGAATGCGATCGCCGGTCTTGGTCTTCGTCTCCTGACGAACTCTTGCCTTGATGCGAATGCAATGCTGCCCGCCTCCGACCGGAAAGAGACTCACCTGAAAAGGCTCTGAGTCGTTCACGTGCGCCATGACCAAGACAGGGCCTTTTGTTCCCAGAGCCTGGGTGATCTGCGCGGGGACCGGAACGGCGCAATAGTCCATTTCTTCGGCCCAGTTCTCCAAGTGCCCGGCGTCAACTATCCTGGCCGGTCAGGCTAATCGTCGCCGGCCACCAAGTTTGCTTGGAACGAAAGTTGTTGGCCCACGGCTGCAGAGTGCTTCATGGTTGTCGGTTCATTGTTCTTGATGAGGTTGTCGCCCCACCAAGGAGCAATCGGACAAGCTGTTTCGTGCGGCCTCACGTTCGAGCTCCGCCGCGTGCGAAGGCCGCAGGGCGCAGCGCGTCGAGATAAGCCGCCATCTCCCGGGGCGTGCGCAGATGCTCCGCTGCGTCATACGCTACTTGGCCGCGGTGACCAAGACCTCGACGCGAACTCTCAGGCGCCATTGCGCCCCGCTGCGGCCGTCGGCGAGCGCTTCATATTCGAAAACGTCCGAGCCGACAAAGTCGGGATTCGGCGTGTACAGGGCAGCTGAGGCAACGAAGGTCGCGGTGCCGGTCGTTGGACTCACCGTGATGCGACCCTGATAGCCGGGTTGGCCCGCTCGTCGGGCACGCCATTGTTTTCGAGGCGGCAAGCCTTACCGCGGTTCACCATCGAAACCTTCGCGACCGCACCCTTCAGGGAACTGGCCCCGCGGTAGGGCTGCACGTCGCAGGCACGCTCGGTTTGCTGCGCCTGTACGGCGCCTGCCGCGAAGGCAAGCGCGGCAATGAGCGAAAACCCGATGTTCATGACTGCACCTCCCGGAAGCCCGAAGGGGTTCGGGTTCACGCGGTCGTCGCAATAGTCTATCGCCGGGCGGATCGTTTGGGTAGGTTCAGGTCCCGCACGCACATTCAGAACGCCGGCCCGCTCGTGGACCGCCGAGTACGTTTGCCAGCCCTTGCTACGGACTTGCGCCGTACTTGGAACCTGTGGAGAGAGCAAGAAGGCCCCGAATACGTCAATGCCCGCCATCGCCGCATTGACGGTTGAAGCAGCGGCAACGGTGCCTGCGATCGAATCCCCGATCAGCCCGGCGGCATGGGCGAGCAGCGGCCTCAATGATGGTCCGGTTGGGCCTCGCTGCTCGTGCGCAGAACTGCATGCATGGCTGCGAAGGCGAAAGCCGTGGCATGAGAGCGAAGACGAGCAGCAAGGCGAGATAGACGGAACCTGAAACCCTATCTCGGCTACCGATGAACTCGGAGAGGGTTTGGTCCTGGAGAACCACCGCGAGCCCCAGTTCGGTGCACACTGACAGGGCAAGCGCGAGTAGGCCGACAACCAGCGCTTGCCCAGGAGTTCGAACTCCTGGGTAGCGCTTCAATATGTACCCTGCAGACAAGAAGATCACAACTGCCATTATTGGCATTTCGGTTAGCTCCGCCCAGCGCTCTCCGAGTCTTGGAACGAGCAATGGAACGCGGACCATGCCCAGTAGGAATCCTGTACCAAGCACAAGTGCGAAGTAAAGAAGCCCTGGACGAATGGTTCTCAGCATTGGCGCAAGAGCGGAAACGGTGGATTGCGAGGCCTAACGTTTGAATTGAGCCGACCCGCGAGGCGGCATCGGCTTGAATGAATTGTTAGGCCACGGCCAGCTTGAGCTTGCCAACCCTCTGCAAGTTGACACGCCGCCGCGCAAGCCAAAGTTCGTGAGCATCTTGCATGGCGAGCCAGCTCTCGGGGCTGCGGCCAATAGCCTTGGACAAACGAAGTGCCATCTCCGGCGTGACCCGGCTGGTACCCTTGAGAACGCGACTCAACGTAGAAGCTGCAACGTCAAGCTTCTCCGCAAGCTCACGTCCACTGATGCCATGAGGCTCAAGGTAGATTTCGATGATGAACTCACCAGGATGAGGCGGATTGTGCATAGCCATTAGTGATAGTCCTCGTAATCCAGGACATAGGCGTTCCCGTCTTCGAACTTGAACGTGATCCGCCAGTTGCCGTTTACCGTAATTGACCAATGCCCCCGTAGCTCAGCTTTGAGCGGATGAAGGCGGAACCCCGCGATACGCATATCCTCGACACTGTGGGCCGTATCCAAGGCAGCCAACTACATGCGTAGCCGTTTCGCGTGGCTGGCCTGAACACCCGAAGTGCTTCCCGTCTCAAAGAGGCGACGAAGCCCTTTGTGGCGGAACGACTTGATCATCGAAAAAGTCATCACGTTGCGCACCACGCAACATCAAGCCCAACGTCGGAGGTGAGCCGCATGCCATGGCCTGCCGTGGCATGCGGCTCCACCGACTGGTTAGGCATCGCATTCAGTCATTTTGCACTTGGTCGTCGGTTTCAAGCGTCACCTTTGTGTGCGCCCGCGCGCGGTACCAGTATGCGGACTGTCTTGGTGGCAAGATGAACTTCGCGCAGGAAGTACGCGAGGCCGACAACAAGCGCAAGTGATGAGCCGGCGAAGAGCACGCCCACAATCAGACTTAAGTTTAGCTCGATCAGTACATCGAGAAAGAGGGCCGCCACCACCAAGCACACGAGAAGGGCCGAGAAAGTCGTCGCCGTGATAGCAGCGCTCGCGAGGTACCGTCTGCGCTCGAGACTTCGGAGTTCATCAGCAACTTTCTCATCCAACCGGTCGCTTGCTCCGCCCTCCGTGACTTGACGGCCTCGATCAATGATTCGCGCGAGGCGACCTGTCATAACGTTCAACGTGCCCGCAATGCCTGTGAGCAAAAAGACAGGCGCAAGTGCAAGCTGAATCGCATGACCAATATCTTTGAGCGCGGACGGATCAATGAGCATTCTGAGTGGGGCGTTGGCAAGCAACGTGACGGGTTGTGACGCCTATCGCTTGAGTTTAGCGGCACGCGGTACGCGTGTCCGCTGGAACGAACAGCAAGGCCTTAGGTCCGTTTGGCAACAAACTTACCGCGCAATTACTTCAACCAACTCAAAATGCAGTGTCACAAACTCGAAGCGGTCATGCAGATGCGAATGCGGTAGGCAACGGATGTGCCACTCCCGGAACTCGTCCGTGCTGGAAAACGTTTCACCGCGTCAGACATTCCTCCGGAATGCAACCGAATTCTATCGTATGAACTTTGGTTGCCTTAATGATGCAGCGAAGCCTTTGCTTCAAGTCATAGACTTCAATGATGTCGCCTGGCTCATAGCTGCCGTCGCCGTATTCTCCGTACGGCTTGTAGTAGTCAGCGACAGTGTCGGCTGTGACGGTCTTACGACCGTCCATGACGCTGCGGTGAAGGCTGTCATCGTTCTCGTCAGCACCCCAGAAGGTCAGCCTCTTTCTTCTACTCATTTCTTCTCCGAAACAAAAATGCTCTGATGCCTGACACGGCGCTTATCAGGAATGGGCTTACTCAATTTCTAGCCTCCCATCTTGATTGCGAGCGCCGAAGGTGTACGGCATCCGACAATCGCGGGGCACTCATGAATGAGCTCGTCATTTTCAACAGCGGCAACCATGAAAAGCGCGAAATCTACGCGTCGGGTGAGATTGCTTTCTAGAATGGAGTCCCCAACGTGCCTACTCCAAACGGGCAGGCCCTGACTCTCACCCTCTTCGAGATCGCTCCCGCGGACGACCGTCCATCGCGTGTTGCTGGCGAATATTCTCCGACACGCTTCTACCTGATCGTCAAGTTCCGCGAGGCGCAAGAGTCTGGCAAGACCGCCGGCGTACTTGACGATCGCTCTTAGCTTCCACGAATAGACATCCTTGCCATCCAGACTGATGTGCCAGCCGCAGGAGAAATCAGACGTGCACCTGGGGCGGCGAAGTCCATTACGGCCTGTGCGGTTCCAGAGGAGTATTACTGTATGCCCCAAGGTGCCAATACCGTCAGCACACCGTCAGCACCCTGCAACTGCTTTCCTGATGACCTCGCGATCGTTCGTTGCACCCGGGAAAATGGTGATCCGCCCTTTGAAACCGTCGAGTTTTCCTACGCTGCGCTCCCGACAAACACCAACCACCTCGTAGCCCCGATCCAGGGCATGTTGAACCATGTATCGCCCGAGCTTCCCGGACGCACCCACAATACAAACCGTTTTCATATGCATCCTTATCCGCAGTAGCCCCTAACGTTGGAGCTACGCGGCGCGCCGCAGGCGCGTCCGCTTGAGCGACGGGTTAGGCGCATCGGCGCGCGCCATGACCGGTACTGCGAACGTTGTCGCATCCTCTGGTGCGCCTTCAAGCGTTGCTCGGCCCTTCACAAAGCAGTCAATGCCAGACGGTAGCGCAACACCCGTTTGCGCCGACCGTGTCCAAATATTCGCGGTCATTTCGACGGCATTCGGCAAGTCATAGCAACCACGCGAGATTGCCCGAAGCTCTGGCCAGCGCCCAAACGTGAGACCAACAGTCGTGCCGCAGTTCGGACAAAAGTGAACGAAGACATCCTCTCCACTCCCGTCCGACTTGTGGCGATACTGATGAAGCTCTCCGTCGTTGAACTCTACGGCGTCGATTGCGAACAGAGACTCCGCGTAAAAGGACGATCCGGTCAGCCGCTGGCAAAAGGTGCAGTGACAGGCAATTGTGCGAAGCGGCGACCCTCTCGCTTGGAATCTAACGCTGCCGCACAGGCGCAGCGTGCCGTTCGCGCTCCGCTTGAGCGAGTGGTTAGGCCACATTCGCTATGCTGCCGGACGCTTGAAGGTCAGCACTGCAATAAACGTGAGTGCGATGGCACCGAGACCGGCGACGCTGCGCACGACATGCCACTGCCACCAGGCGTCACGCAAGTGCATCCAGTTCTCTGCTGGTGCATGTGCGCTCCAGCCCATGACGACCGCATTGATTGGCTGGTTACCAAACCGCGTGACAACAGCGGCAGCGACCATAAGGATGCCAGCGATCACGTGCAAGTACCGGACACGCGAGTTTGCTCGCGCTCGGACCGCGAGGCCCACCGTAAGCGCAATGCAGACAGCGCCAACGGCTGGCAAGAGCACATTGAATGCACGGATGGCATTCTGCTGTTGCTCGACATAGGCGGCAGCCGAGAGGCTGGCGGGGTTGTACCCGACCCAAATGCCAACCATCGTGCCCACTAGAAGTGACAGCAAGAGCAGCAGAACGAAGCGGATGATGTTGTCTAGCATGACGATGTCCCTCGAGGTTTCTGATGTGGCCTAACGTAATTTCGGTCTTGGGGTTTGTGGCTGGAGTTTAGGGCTAACCGGGCCGCTGGTGGATATCCTGGTGCGGCCCTGTGCTCGAACCTCTCGCGTCGCCTCGTGTTCCACCGCCGCCGCGCGTTATCCGGCAGCCGTCGTGCCATCCAACTTCGCCGCACCGCCACCGCTTCTGCTGCCCCGCTCACACCCTGGAGCCTAGTCCGAACGCCTGACTTGCCATTCGGCGGCGACAATCGGATACTGTATATATGTACAGTCTACACGGAATCCACCCCAGGAACCCGTACGCCGCCGTCCGGCCCGCGTTACAGTCCGCCCGTCTGCTCGATCAGGTGCGCGAGCGCATCCGCTATCTGCACTACAGCCTGCGCACCGAGGAGGCCTATCTGTACTGGATTCGCGCGTTCATCCGCTTTCAACGGCCGACGGCACCCGCGCGAGCTCGGCGGCACGGAGGTCGAGCAGTTTCCTCAATGCGCTGGCCAACGGCCGCAAAGTGGCCGCCTCCACCCACAAGCAGGCGCTGTGCGCGCTGCTCTTTCTTTATCGCGAGGTGCTCGGCCAGGAACTGCCCTGGATGACGCAGATCCAGCGTCCTTCGGTGCGCAGGCGCATCCCTTCGGTGCTCACCGTCGAAGAGGTTCGTCGCGTGCTCGATCTGCATGGACGGGCGAACCCGCGCTGATCGCCCGACTGCTGTACGGCAGCGGCATGCGGCTGATGGAAGCGATGCGGCTGCGCATCAAGGACGTCGACTTCGATCGCAAGGTGATCGTGGTGCGCGACGGCAAGGGCGGCAAGGACCGGGTCGTGATGTTGCCCTCCACGCTGTTGCCGGCTCTGCGCGGGCAATGCGCCACGCTCGCGTGCCTTCTGGGAGCAGGACCGAGCCCTGGACCGGCCCGGCGTCGAGATGCCCAACGCGCTCGCCCGCAAGTATCCGAACGGCGGCACTTCGTGGAGTTGGCACTGGTTGTTCCCCTCGGACCATTGCTCGCGCGATCCGCGCAGCGGCACGTTGCGCCGCCATCACACCTACGAGCAGACGATTCAGCGGCATTTCAAGCAGGCGTTGCACGCGCGCGGCATCGATCGCCCGGCCTCGCTGCACACGCTGCGCCACTCGTTCGCAACGCACCTGCTGCAAGGCGGCACCGACATCCGCACGGTGCAGGAGCTGCTCGGCCACAGCGACGTGAGCACCACGATGATCTACACGCACGTGCTGCGCATCGCGGCGGGCACGGTGGCCAGCCCGCTCGACCGCCTGCGCCGCGCCCGCATGAGCCCGTCCCATGCTCTCGCCCTACGCCGAGCTGCACTGCGCCAGCAACTTCTCCTTCCTGCGCGGCGCCTCGCACGCCGAGGAACTGGTCGAGCGCGCGAAGGCGCTGGGCTACGCGGCGCTCGCGATCACCGACGAGTGCTCGCTCGCGGGCGTCGTGCGCGCGCACCTCGCGGCCAAGGAACACGGGGCTGCCGCTTCTTGTCGGCGCGGAGTTCTCGCTGGGCGACGCCTTCCCGACGTGTCCGGCATCGCGGGCGAATCCGCCAACCCGTCGCGACCGATGCCCAGGCCAGGCCGCCGCACGTCCGCCACTCCGCCCGCCTGGTCCTGCTCGCGCAGACCCGCAACGGCTACGGCAACCTCTCGCAGCTGATCACCGCCGCGCGCATGCGCGCGGTCAAGGGCGCGTACCGGCTGCTGCGCGAAGACCTCGACGCGGGCGTCGACGATTGCGTCGCGCTGCTGGTGCCCTCGCCCGCGCTCGCCTTCGATCCGCCCGGGCTTGCCGACACCGACTCGCCGCGCTCGCCGCGTTCGCCGAGCAGGCGCAGCTTCTTTCGCGAGCGTTTCCCGGGCGCTGCTGGATCGCGGTGGAACTGCTCGCGCGCGGCCGCGACGCGGTGCTGCTCGAGCGGCTGCGCACTTCGGCCGGCAGGTCGGGCTGCCGCTGGTGGCCGCCGGCGACGTGCTCTTTCACGTGCGCTCGCGCAAGAGCCTGCACGACACCCTCAGCGCGATCCGGCTCGACCACGCCGGTCAAGGAGCTGGGCCACGCGATCGCGCCCAACGCCGAGCAGCACCTGCGCAGCCGGCTGCGCCTCGGCCAGCTCTACCCGGCCGCGCTGCTCGAGGAAACGCTGGAGGTCGCGTCGCGCTGCGGTTCTCGCTCGACGAGTTGCGCTACGAGTACCCGGAGGAAATCGTCCCCGCCGGCGAGACGCCCGCCTCGTGGCTGCGCTCGCTCACCTACGCCGGCGTGCCCGGCGCGCTATCCGCAGGGCCTGCCCGCGTCGGTCGAGCGCCAGATCGAGCACGAGCTCGCGCTGATCGCCGATCTGAAGTACGAGCCCTACTTCCTCACCGTGGCCGACATCGTGTCCTTCGCGCGCGCGCCAGGGCATCCTGTGCCAGGGCCGCGGCTCGGCGGCCAACTCCGCGGTCTGCTACTGCCTCGGCATCACCGAGGTCGATCCGGCGCGCATGAACGTGCTCTTCGAGCGCTTCATCAGCCACGAGCGCAACGAGCCGCCCGACATCGACGTCGATTTCGAGCACCAGCGCCGCGAAGAAGTCATCCAGTACATCTACGCGAAGTACGGACGGCACCGCGCCGCGCTCACCGCCACCGTGATCAGCTACCGGCCCAAGCTCGGCGCTGCGCGACGTGGGCCGGGCGCTCGGCATCGAAGCGCAGCGGCTCGACCAGGTCTCGAAGACGCACCAGTGGTGGGACGGCCGGCGAATGCGACGTCGACCGGCTCGCCGAGACCGGTTTCGACCCGGCCTCACCGCGTCGTGCGCCACTGGGTCGGCATGACCACGTAACTGCTCGGCTTTCCGCGTCACCTCTCGCAGCACACCGGCGGCTTCGTGATCGCGCGCGACGCGCTCACGCGGCTGGTACCGGTGGAAAACGCCGCGATGCCCGATCGCACGCGTGATCGAGTGGGACAAGGACGACCTCGACGCGCTCGGGATGCTCAAGGTGGACGTGCTCGCGCTCGGCATGCTGAGCGCGATCCGCCGCGCGCTCGATTTCATTTCGCAGCGACGCCGGCGCGGCACGCCGGTGCCGCACAGCCCGGCGAACCGTGCGACGCGGCCAGCGGCCGCCGCGCGAGTTCCGCATCCAGGACATCCCCGCCGAAGACCCGGCCACCTACGAGATGATCTGCCGCGCCGACACGGTGGGCGTGTTCCAGATCGAGTCGCGCGCGCAGATGAGCATGCTGCCGCGCCTGCGGCCGCGCTGCTTCTACGACCTCGTGATCGAAGTCGCGATCGTGCGCCCGGGCCCGATCCAGGGCGGAATGGTGCATCCGTATCTGCGCCGCCGCCAGGGGCTGGAACCGGTCGACTATCCGCGCGAGGAGATCAAGCCCGCGCTCGAGCGCACGCTGGGCGTGCCGATCTTCCAGGAGCAGGTGATGCAGATCGCGATGCTCGCCGCGGGCTTCTCACGCCGGCGAGGCCGACGCGCTTCGCCGCGCGATGGCGGCGTGGCGGCGCAAGGGAGGGCTGGAGAAGTTCGAGTCCCGCCTGATCGACGGCATGCTCGCGCGCGGCTACGAGCGCGACTTCGCCGAGGCGATCTTCCGCCAGATCCAGGGCTTCGGCGAATACGGTTTTCCCGAGTCGCACGCGGCGAGCTTCGCGCTGCTGGTCTACGTCAGTTGCTGGCTCAAGCGTCACGAACCGGCTGCGTTTCTCGCCGCGCTGCTCAACAGCCAGCCGATGGGCTTCTACGCACCCGCGCAGCTCGTGCGCGACGCGCGCGAGCACGGCGTGGAGGTGCGCGGCGTCGACGTGCTGGAGAGCCACTGGGAGAGCACGCTCGCGCAGGACGAAACCGCCGACCCCCGGGCGCAACCCGCCGTGAGGCTGGGACTGAACCGCGTGCGCGGATTCCCGGAAGCGGCGGCCCGACGCCTCGTCGCGGCGCGCGCGACGCGCGAAGCGCAACAACCTCGGTGCGCCCGGCTGGCGTGCGATGTCGGTGGCGTGGATAACACGCGTGGCGCACGTGACGCCGACGCGCACCGCGTCTGCGACCGACGCAAGCGACGCTGGCGACACGATTCGCTTTCGACAGCGTCGAGGATCTCTCCCGCGCCGCGAGTCTGGAACGCCACGACATCGAACTGCTCGCGCGCGCCGGCGCGCTGGCGCAACTCGCCGGGCATCGCGCCGCCGCGCATTGGGAGGCCGCCGCGCTCGCGCCGATGCCGGCGCTGCTCGCCGAAGCCGTGTTCGACGAAGCCCCGGTCATGATCGAATGCTCCCACCGAAGGCGAGGAGATCATCGCCGACTACGCGTCGGTCGGCATACCGATGGGCCGCCATCCGTTGGCGTTGCTGCGCCGGCGGCTCGCGCAGTTCGGCGTGCAACCGGCAGTGGTGCTGCGCGACTACCCCGACGGCCGGCCGGCACGCGCCAGCGGGCTGGTCACTCACCGCCAGCGCCCCGAAACCGCGAAGGGCACGATGTTCGTCACGCTCGAAGACGAAACCGGTGCGGTGAACGTGATCGTCTGGCCCGACCTGATCGATCGCTACCGCAAGGAGATCCTCGCGTCACGCCTGATGACGGTCTACGGGGTCTGGCAGCGCGACGAGGACACCGGCGGACAGGTGATGCACCTGATCGCGCGCCGCGTCGTCGATCACAGCGCGCTGCTCGGGCGGCTGCGGGCGCGCAGCCGGGATTTCCGCTGATGCGGAAACCGCGGATCTCCCGCCCCGGTCGGGTCGTGCTCGAAAAATCCGGCCGTCAGCGATGCACGAGCACCGGAATGCTGCACCCCGACAGCACGCTGTGCGTCTCGCTTCCTAGCAGCATCGAGGTGAACATCGCGCGCTTGTGCATCGCCATCACGATCAGGTCGACGCGACGGCGCTTCGCAGCTTCGACGATCGCCTTCGAAGGCACGGCGTCCATCCGGAACACCACCTTGCACTGCACGCCCATCGCCTCGGCCTGCTTGGTGACGTCGGAGAGCACCTTGTCGCCGGCCTCCTTGGCCGCGACCTCGTACTCGCCGCGATCGTACATCGCCGGGATCGCCACCTCGCCGGCGAACGGAATCGTGTACGGCGGTTGCACGTTGATCACGTGAAGCGTCGCCTCGAAGTCCCGCGCGAGTCGCAGTGCAGCCTTCGTTGCCTTGCGCGACAACGCCGATCCATCGGTGGCCAGAAGGATGTTGCGATACATCGTCATGCCTCCTCGGGTTGCAGTCGATTCACTCTATCACGCGCGCGTCGACAAGCGCGATCCCCTCGCCCTCGAGCGTGAGGGTGACGCGTTCGCCGGGCGCGAGTTGTCGGCCGCCCGCCGACGACACGATGAACAACGGGCCGACGTCGGAGTCGATCGTGTACTCGACCACCGGCCCGAGGTACGAGCTCTTGGACACCATTCCGGCCAATCCGGCCGTGTCCGCCGCCTGCAGCCGCCATGCTTCAGGACGCACCGCGACGCGCAGCGCCACTCCCTCGGAACCGGCCGCGCGCGCGTCGCGCACCCTCGCGGGAAGCTTGAGCGTGCCGACGCACAGGTCGCCGTCGGCGTCGCGCGTGACCGGCAGCAGATTGGCCTCGCCCATGAACGCGGCGACGAACTCGCTGCCCGGACGTTCGTAGAGATCTCGCGGCGTTCCCTGCTGCGCGATGCGCCCCGCGTCCATGACGATCACGCGATCCGACACCGCGAGCGCCTCGGCCTGGTCGTGGGTGACGTACACGGCGGTGACGCCGAGTCGCTGTTGCAGCGCGCGGATCTCGTCGCGCATGTGCCGGCGCAGTCGCGTGTCGAGGTTCGACAACGGCTCGTCGAAGAGCAGCACGTCCGGTTCGAGGACGAGCGCGCGCGCGAGCGCCACGCGCTGCTGCTGCCCGCCCGAGAGCTCGGCCGGCCAGCGCCCCCCCAGACCCGACAGCCCGACCTGCTCGATCGCGAGCCGGGCACGTTCGCGCGCCTCGCTCTTGACCAACCCCCGATTGAGCAGACCGTAGGCGACGTTGTCGATCACGCGCAGGTGCGGAAACAGCGCGTAGCTCTGGAACACCATCGACACGTTGCGCTGCGACGCGGGAAGCCCGGTCACGTCGCGCCCGGCGACCAGCACGCTGCCCTCGGTGGGCGCTTCGAGTCCGGAGATCAGCCTCAGGATCGTCGTCTTCCCACAACCCGATGGACCCAGCAGCGTCACCAGTTCGCCGCCGTCGATCTTCAGCCGCACCCTGTCGACGGCGGCGACTTCACCGTAGCGTTTGCTGACGTCGACGAACTCGATGCTCGCGGCGTGGTTGCTCATCGCCCGACTCCGGTCGACCCTGGTTGCGCCCTGGCGGTCGACCCCTGTTGCGCCCTGGCGGTCGATCCCTGTTGCGCCTTGGCGGTCGACGCCGGTTGCACACCGTCGATCGGCATCGGCCGAGCCGCCCGCACGCCGGCTCGCTGGACACTCGCGTCGCGCCTGCCGATTTCGACGTCGCCGACCACGCGCTGGATCAGCAGGACAGCGGACAGAAGCAGCACGATCAGCACGGTGCAGTACGCGAGCGCGACACCGTAGTCGCCGTTTTGCACGCGCCCGATGATGAAGGTCGTCGCGAGCTCGTTGTGCGCGGTGACCAGGAAGATCACTGCGCTCACCGTCGTGACCGCGCGAACGAAACTGTAGGCGAGCGAGGTCACGATCGCTGGGCGAAGAAGCGGAAGCGTCACTCGGCGCAGCGTCGTGAGCGTGGACGCGCCGAGCACCGCCGACGCTTCATCCAGGCTCGGATCGAGTTGCTTGAACGAAGCGACGCCGGCGCGCACCCCGACCGGCAGGCTTCTGAAGATGAACGAGAGCACGATGATCAATGCGGTTCCGGTGAGTTCGAGCGGTGGCACGTTGAACGCGAGAATGTAGCTCACCCCGAGCACCGTTCCGGGAATCGCGAAGGTGAGCAGGTTCCCGAACTCGAACACCGCCTGCCCGCGAAAGCTCGAGCGCGCGAGAAGCCAGCTGGTGAGCAGGCCGATCGCGGCCGTGATCGGCGCCGCGATCAGCGCCAGCTTGAGGGTCGTGAACAGCGATTGCCAGGCCGCGCCCGCGAACAGCACCCCGGTGACCCCGGAGCCCGTGCCGAACTCGACGCCGAAGGCGCGAACGTAGTGGCGCATCGTCGGCGAGAAATCGCGCCCCCAGATCTCGGCGAAACCCCCGTAGATCGCGAACGCGTAGACCACAGCGGTGAACGCGAGCCAGGGGATCGCCAGCGAGCGCGTCGCGACACGCAGCCTGCGCGACAGCGGAATCGGCGCACCGGTGTCGCCCTTGCCCGAGACCGTGACGAAACGCCGCGAGCCGAGCAGCGCACGTTGCGCGAAGAACGCCGCGAGCGCCATCGCGAGAAGCAGCGCCGCGAGCGCGCCTGCGCGCCCCGGATCGAACTGCGCGCCGACGATCGAGAAGAAGATCTCGGTGGAAAAGACCGCGTAGCCACCTCCGAGCACGATCGGATTGCCGAAGTCGGCGATGCTCTCGATGAAACCGACGAGAAACGCATTGCCGATGCCCGGCAGCAGCAGCGGCAATGTGACGGTACGAAACGTCCGGGTGCGGTCCGAGCCGAGCGTTTGGGCCGCCTCCTCCATGCTCGGTGCGATTCCCTGGACCACTGCCCGAACGATCAGGTAGGCGATCGGCGTGAAAGCGAAAGTCTGCGCGAGCCACACGCCGTGCAATCCGTACAGCCACCTGCCCGGTGCGATGTCGAAGCCCCACTCGAGAAACTGATTGACCAGACCAGCGCGGCCGAACAGCAGGATCAGCCCGAGACCGATCACGAACGGAGGCGTGATGATCGGCACCAGCGCGAGCGCCCTGAGCCAAAGGGGATTGCGCGTGCCGAATCCGCCGCGTTCGCCCAGCAACGCGAGCGCGAGCCCCAGCGCAGTGGTGCTCGCTCCGGTCATCGCGGCGAGCAGGAGCGTGTTCCAGAACACGCCGCACGACGACGTTCCCACGATGCACCCGAGCGACCACAGGCGATTCTGCGTCAGCGTCTGCACGAGCGGCGCGAGCGCGGGATTGCCGTCCTCGCCGAAGAACATCAAACCCAGAGTCCTCGCGACCGGAATGCCGACGAAAACGATCAGCAGGGCCGAGACCAGCAGCACGGACACCGCCGTGAAAGTGTCGCTGCGAAACGCGCCAGCGCGCGCGAGCGCGCGGCCCTGCAGCGCGAACAGCAGGAATGCCGCAACGAGCATCGCCGGCGCCAGTCGCGGGGCCGCGGTGCCGAGCAGGAACGCCCCGAGCAGCAGGAGCACTGCCGCGGTACCCGGGGCCGCGCGCGCCAGCAGGCGCGCGCCGGCGGGTCGGGCCGAGACCGTCACGCGATCAACGCGGGAGGCTGTTGACCTCCTGGCCCCACTTCGCGATCAGGCGCTTGCGTTCGTCGTTGCTGCCGTACTTCGCGAGGTCGTATTTGATCAGCTTGGTCGCGAACAGGCTCGGCGCCTCGGGGGGCGGCGCGACCGCCTTGTTCGAGGGCACCTGGAACTGGCGCGCCCCGATGCCAACGCGCTGGCCCGGCGCCGATAGCGCCCAATCGACGAACTTCTTCGCGTTGTCGAGGTTCTTCGCACCCTTGACGATCGACAGCCCGCCGATTTCATAACCGGTGCCCTCGCAGGGCGCGACCGCCTTGACCGGCAAACCGGCGACGCGCTCGGTCACCGCGTCGTGCATGAAGCTGATCGAGGCCATCGTCTCGCCGCGCGCGGCCGCCTTGATCGGACCGGTGCCCGAGCGCGGGTACTGGTTGATGTTGCGGTGCAAGCCCTTCAGGTACTCGAAGGCCGGCCCCTCTCCCATGATCTGCACCAGCGTGGCGATCGCGACGTAGGCGGTGCCCGACGAGTTCGGGTTCGCGATCTGGACCTCACCCTTGTACTCGGGCTTGAGCAGGTCGCTCCAGCACGAGGGCTGGGGGATCCTGCGCTTGGCCATGATCTCGATGTTGAATCCGATTCCCAGGATGCCCGCGTAGATTCCGTGCGCCTTGCCCTTGGACACCTTGGACAACTCCTGCGCCCAGGGATGCAATTCGGCCGTCCTGGGGCTGGTGTGCGCCTGCGTGAGATCGCGCTCGGCCGCGACGATGTGCGGGTCGTGGGTGCCGCCGAACCAGACGTCGGTGCGTGGATTGGCCGACTCGGCCTGCAACTGCGCGAGCGTTTCGCCCGACCCCTTCTGGATGATCGAGACCTTGACGCCCGAATCGCGCTGGAACTGGGCGGCGAGCGCGTTGCACCAGTCGGCCTGCACGCTGCAGGTCACGTTCAACTGTGCGGTCGCCGGCACCGCCACGCCGAGCAGCCCGGCAGCGAACGCTCCCACCAAAATCGAATGGCGCATCAATCTCTCCCTGATCGGTTCTGTTGCGGGAATCCCCGGACGATGGTCCGGCGAGACATTCTATCGGCTCGGCGCCCGCCCGAGTCCACAATCGATCGGCGCGACGTACGCCCGAGCCCGCGATCTATCGGCGCGACGTACGCCCGAGCCCGCGATCTATCGGCTCGGCGTACGCCCGAGCCCGCGAGCCAGGTCGGCACATATGTCGGCGGGCGCCTCGAGCCCGACGGCGACGCGCAACAGGGTCTCGCGAATCCCGGCCGCCGCGCGCGCCTCGGGCCCGATCCGGTGATGGGTGGTGCTCGACGGATGGGTGATCGTGGTCTTCGCGTCGCCCAGGTTTCCGGTGATCGAGAGCAACTCGCAGCCGTCGACCACCGCCCACGCGGCGTCGCGCTCGGCGCCCGTGCCGCCCGGGCGAACCTCGAACGAGACGATCGCCCCGCCCGCGCTTTGCTGGCGCATCGCGAGCGCGTGTTGCGGATGCGATTCGAGCCCGGGATAGTGCACCGTCGAGACCGCCGGGTGCGCTTCGAGCCAGCGCGCCACCTCGAGCGCGCTCGCGCATTGTCGCTGCATGCGGATCGACAGGGTCTCCAGCCCCTTGAGCAGCACCCAGGCGTTGAACGGCGAGAGCGACGGTCCGGCCGTGCGCAGCACCGGCATCAGCGCGTCCTCGACGAACTTGCGGCTCGCAAGCACGGCGCCTCCCAGCACCCTGCCCTGGCCGTCGATGAATTTGGTGGCCGAGTGCACGACCACGTCCGCCCCCTGTTCGAGCGGGCGCTGCAGCGCGGGGGTGGAGAAGCAGTTGTCGACCACCAGCACGACCCCGTTGCGCCGCGCGATCGCCGAGATTGCCGCTAGGTCTGCCACCTCGGTGAGCGGGTTCGAGGGCGTCTCCAGGTAGAACATCCGAGTGCCGGGGCGGATCGCGGCTTCCCACGCGCCGGGGTCGGTCAGCGCGACGTACGAGGTGTCGACGCCGTAGCGCGCGAACATGTTGAACAACTGCGCCGTCGCGCCGAACACGCCCGAGGAGGAAACGATGTGTTCGCCGGCCCTGGTGAGCGCGAGAATGGTGGAGAGGATCGCCGACATCCCCGACGAAGTCCCCACGCAGGCCTCGGCCCCTTCGAGCGAGGCGAGCCGATCCTGGAACACCGACAGCGTCGGATTCGAAAACCTGGAGTAGACGAATCCCTCCTCGTCGCCCGCGAACCTGGCCGCCGCCTGCGCGGCGTTCTCGAACACGAAACTCGAGGTCAGGAAGATCGGTTCGGCGTGCTCGCCGAACTGCGTGCGCTCGATCCCGGCACGCACCGCGCGTGTCGCGAAATCGAGTGCTTCGAACGCGCTCTGGTCGGTCATGACACCACCTCCAAAAAACGAAAACCCGCCGGAGCACAGCACCGAGCGGGTTTTCGTTCCCCTCGTTTTTAGCTGTACTTGTAAAGCGCCCGCAAGCAGAGGCAAATCGGCGCTGCGTCGATTATATACCGGTATCTACTTCGGTATCACCCGCTGTCCGGCGCTGTGCTCGGCGCTGCTGTGCTCAGCGCTGCTGCGCTCAGTCCGCCGCGGCGGAGAACTGCAGGCTCATCTGCGACTTCGGCGTGTCCTCGTCGGACCCGCGCTGCGCGAGCAGACGCGCTTCCTCGAGGCGATCGAGGTATTCCGGGGTGACGTCGCCGGTGATGTAGGTGCCGTCGAAACACGAAGCCTCGAAGCGCGAGAGTTTCGGATTGACGTCGCGCACCGAGCGCTTCATCGCCTCGATGTCCTGGTAGACGAGCGCGTCGGCGCCGATCGCCCAGCGGATTTCCTCGTCGCTGCGGTCGTTGGCGATCAACTCGCCGCGCGTGGGCATGTCGATGCCGTACACGTTCGGGTAGCGCACCGGCGGTGAGGCCGACGCGAAGAAGACCTTGTTCGCGCCCGAGTCGCGCGCCATCTGCACGATCTCGTGCGAGGTCGTTCCGCGCACGATCGAGTCGTCGACGAGCAGGACGTTCTTGCCCTTGAACTCGACGCTCATCGCGTTGAGTTTCTGTCGCACCGAGCGCTTGCGCACCGCCTGCCCCGGCATGATGAAGGTCCGCCCGACGTAGCGATTCTTGAGGAATCCCTCGCGATAGTCGAGGTTGAGCCTTGTGGCCAGTTGCATCGCCGAGGGGCGCGAAGTGTCCGGGATCGGCATCACGACGTCGATGTCGCCGACCCTGAACTCGCACATGACCTTCTCGGCGAGGTACTCGCCCATTCGAAGTCGCGTCGCGTACACCGAGGCGCCGTCGATGATCGAATCGGGGCGCGCGAAATAGACGTACTCGAAGATGCAGGGGTTGAGCGACGGGTTCTGCGCGCACTGGCGGGAATGGAAGTTTCCGTCGAGATCGAAAAACACCGCCTCGCCGGGGAGCACGTCGCGCACCATCCGGAAACCCAGTCCCTCGAGCGCCACCGACTCCGAGGCGACCAGGTACTCGGTGCCCGCGTCGGTCTCGGCAGCGCCGTAGCACAACGGGCGAATGCCGAACGGGTCGCGAAAGGCGATCACGCCGTATCCGGCGATCTCGGCCACGCAGGCGTAGGCGCCGCGCGCCCTCCGGTGCAGATTGGCCACCGCGCGAAAGATCGCGTCCGGATCGAGCGACACTCCGTTCGCCTCGGCCTGCAATTCGTGCGCGAGCACGTTGAGCAACGCCTCGGAGTCCGATTCGGTGTTGATGTGGCGCAGGTCGCGCCTGTACATCTCGTCCTTGATCTGCTCCGAGTTCGTCAGGTTTCCGTTGTGCGCGAGCATCAGACCGAACGGGGCGTTGACGTAAAACGGCTGCGCTTCCTCGGAATCACCGGCCGAACCGGCCGTCGGGTAGCGCACGTGCGCGATTCCGCTGTTGCCCGGCAGCGAACGCATGTTGCGCGTGCGAAAGACGTCGCGCACCAGCCCATTGCCCTTTTGCATGCCGAACTTCTTGCCCATCGCGGTCGCGATGCCGGCCGCGTCCTGGCCGCGGTGCTGGAGCAGCAGCAGCCCGTCGTAGAGCAACTGGTTGACCGGGCCTCTCGATACGACTCCAAGGATTCCGCACATCAAAGGCCTCGACTTCAGGTTTCGCGAATGCCGCTGATGCGACCCGGAAGATACGGCTCGACCCAGTGTACGACGGCGTCGAGCATCGGGCGAGAGATCGATGCCCGCCACGCCGGCCCCTGATGGACATCGAGCATGCGCGCCGCGGCCACCGCGAGAACGATCAGCAGTGCGCCACGCGCAACGCCGAGCACCGCCCCCAACCCGCGGTCGGCGCCGCCGAGGCCCAGCTTGCCCAGGCCACGCGCGAGCAACCCGCCGGTGATCCGGGTCAGGACGAACAACGCGACGAACATCACCACGAACACCACCCAGGGATGCCGCTGCATTCCGACCAGCGCGACCGCCTCCGGCGCGAACATTGCCGTGGCGATCACGCCCACGACCCAGGCCGCGAGGCCGAACACGGTGCGGACCATCCCGCGCCAGAGCCCAATCGCCGTCGACACCAGGACGACGATCACGATGAACCAGTCCCAGCCCGTCATCGCGTCGAGCGAGATCTCGTTCATCGGCGCTTCACTTCTCGGGACTCACCAGCGTGGACTCGAGTCCGGCCGCGCGCAGCTTCGCGCGCGCGCCCTCCGCACTCGCGCGGTCCGGATACGGTCCGACCCGCACCCGCGTGCGCTCGCCCTGCGAGGTGGCGATCTTCTCGGTGTAGGCGTTGAACCCGCAGCTTTCGCGCGCGCTCGAGCTGATCGCTCGCGCCCTTGGGCGAGGAGAACGCGCCGATCTGCACCGCGAAAGCGTTCTTCGCCGCAGGTTCCGGCCGTGCGGCGAGTTCGGGCCGGGCCGCAGGCTCGGGCGTCGCGTCCGATCGCTGCTTGGCGACGGCCTCTGGTTTCGCGTCGGATCGCGGCTTGGCGACGGCCTCTGGCTTCGCGTCGGATCGCGGCTTGGCGACGGGATCGGGCTTCGCGTCGGATCCCGGCTTGGCAATGGAATCGGGCTTCGCGTCGGATCCCGGCTTGGCAATGGAATCGGGCGTGGACGGTGGCTCGGGCTTGGCCGTCGACTGCGCGCCCGCCCCGGCTTCGGTTCGTGCCGGCGCGGCCGATTCGGTTGCGCCGGAGGAGTCGATGACGCCGTCGCGCGTCGTGCGCTCCGCGAGCGGCGTGTCGCGCGACGGAATCTGCACCTGGACGTCGTCGCGTATCTGGCGCGGCTCGGAGTCGAGAACGATCGGCAGCACGATCGCCGCCGCCAGGCAAACGGCGGCCGCGCCGACCAGCCGCCGGCGCGCGCGCTTCTTCTGCGGCAACGCAGGATCGAGCGCGCCGTCGGATTTGGCGTTCTTGGCTCGCGATGCCATCTGGGGTCAGGATGAACGGCCGTGTCGGCCCAGGTGATCGAGCACGTCGGCGACCGTGAGGAATGAACCGAAGACGAGAATTCTATCACTCTCGCCGACGTCGGCGCGGGCCGCTTCGAAGGCCGCGCGTGGCGAATCGAACCCACGCACGACGCGATTCTCGCCGGCAGCGATGCCCTCGCCGGCGAGAATCGCGACCAGATCACCGGCGCGTGCGGCGCGCGCGCCGGGCAGGTCGCACAGCATCCAGTGATCGATCCGATCGCCCAGCGCGCGCACGATCGAGGCGACATCCTTGTCCGCCATCACACCGAAGACCGCCCACGTCACCGGGTAGAACCCCATGTTGTCCAGGTTCTCGGCCAGATGCGCGGCAGCGTGAGGATTGTGCGCAACGTCCAGCACGACCGCGGGGCGCCCTGGAACGAGCTGGAAGCGCCCTGCGAGCGCGACGCAGGCGAAGCCCTGTCGCACCGCCTGCTGGCTCACCACGAGCCGATCGCCCAGCGCCTCGAGCGCCGCGAGCGCGCCCGCGGCGTTGAGCAACTGGTTGGCCCCGCGCAGCGCCGGATAGGCGAGCGAATTGCGCCGCACGTCGCGGGCCGCGGTAGGACCACTGGTTGCGGTCGCCGGAATAGCCGAAATCGCGACCCACCAGCCAGAGCCTGGCGTCGATCTCGCGCGCGTAGTCGAGCAGGGACTTCGGCGGCGCCGGGTCGCAGCAGATCGCCGCGCGACCGGTGCGAAAGATGTGCGCCTTCTCCCAGCCGATCTGCTCACGCGTTTCGCCCAGGTACTCGGTGTGGTCGATGTCGACGCTGGTGACGATCGCGCAGTCGGCGTCGACGATGTTGACCGCGTCGAGCCGCCCTCCCAACCCGACCTCGAGGATCGCGACGTCGGGTCGCGCCTGCGCGAACAGGCGCAGTATCGCGAGTGTCGTGAACTCGAAATAGGTGAGCGCGACGTCGCCGCGCGCCGCGTCCACCGCTTCGAACTGCGCGACGAGCGCCGCGTCCTCGGCCGCGACGCCGTCGAGGCGAGCGCGCTCGTTGAATGCGAGCAGGTGCGGCGACGTGTACAGCGCGACCCTGTAGCCGGCAGCCCGAAGGATCGCCTCGAGCATCGCGCAGGTCGAACCCTTTCCGTTCGTTCCGCCGACGGTGATCACGATACATTCGGGCGCGGGGGCGAGCCGCTGCGCGACGGCCCGCACGCGCTCGAGCCCGAGTTCGATCGTCTTCGGGTGCAGGCGCTCGATGCGCTCGAGCCAGTCGGCGAGCTCCGTCATCGAGCCGCGGCGCTCAGACGACGGCGTCGCTTGGCTGGCGAAGCAGCAGCGCGAGCAGGGTCGCGATCTCGTCGCGCAGTTGCCTGCGATCGACGATCATGTCGATCGCGCCCTTCTCGAGCAGGAACTCGGCGCGCTGAAAACCCTCGGGCAGCTTCTCACGCACGGTCTGCTCGATCACGCGCGGACCGGCAAATCCGATCAGTGCGCGCGGCTCTGCGATCACAACGTCGCCGAGAAAGCAGAAGCTCGCCGAAACGCCGCCCATCGTCGGGTCGGTGAGAACGGAAATGTAGGGGAGCTTCTTCTCGGCGAGCCGCGACAGCTTTGCAGTGGTCTTGGCCATCTGCATCAGCGACAACACGCCTTCCTGCATCCGCGCTCCGCCCGAAGCCGCGATCGAGACGAACGGCACCTTCTGCTCGATCGCCGACTGCACGCCACGCGCGAAGCGTTCGCCGACCACCGAACCCATCGACCCGCCCATGAACTCGAACTCGAAACACGCCGCGACCACCGGGATCGCACGGATCGCCCCGCCCATCACGACCAGCGCGTCGGTCTCCTCGGTCTGCTCGAGCGCCTCCTGGAGCCGGTCCGGGTACTTGCGCGAGTCCTTGAACTTGAGCGCGTCCACCGGCAGGACATCCTGCCCGATCTCGTACCGGCCCTCGGCGTCGAGCAGCGCATCGAGACGACGGCGCGCGCGCACCCGCAGGTGGTGGTTGCACTTCGGACACACCCCGAGGTTCGTTTCGAGGTCGGCGTTGTAGAGAACGGCGTCGCACGACGGGCACTTGACCCAGACGCCTTCCGGTACGCGTTTGGCGGTCGCGCCCGAGCGCTTGATCCGCGGGGGCAGGAGCTTGTCGAGCCAGTTCATCGGTCGTTCTCCACGTCAGCGGCCCGCGGCCGCGTTGCCTTGCGCCTGCACCGGTTCGCCGATTTCGTCGAGCGCGGTGCGAATCGCGGCGACGAATCGGCCTGCGCGCTGCGCTGCGTGCGCCGGATCGCCCTCGCCGAGCAGCTCGATGATCCGGGTGCCGATGATCACCGCATCGGCATCGCGCGCGATCGCCTTGGCAGTGGCCGCGTCGCGGATGCCGAATCCCACTCCGACCGGGATCGACGACACGCGCTTGATCGCCGCGACGCGCGTGGCGACCTCGTCGGTATCGAGGTGTCCGGCTCCGGTGATGCCCTTGAGCGAAACATAGTAGACGTAGCCGCTCGCCATCGCGAGCACCGTGGCGAGCCGCTCGTCGCCCGAGGTCGGGGCAAGCAGGAAGATCAGGTCGATCGCGCGCGCGCGCGCGGCGGCGCAGAAGTCCTCGGACTCCTCGGGCGGATAGTCGACGACGATCAGTCCGTCGACGCCGCATCGCGCGGCATCGTCGAGGAAACGCTCGACCCCGATGCGCTCGATCGGATTGGCGTAGCCCATCAGGACGACCGGCGTGTCCCGGTCGCGTTCGCGAAACTCGCTCACCATCGAGAGCACCCCGCGCAAACCGACCCCGAGCGCCAGAGCCGCCTCGTTGGCGCGCTGGATGACGGGCCCGTCGGCCATCGGATCGGAGAACGGCACGCCGAGTTCGATCAGGTCCGCGCCGGCGGCGACCATCGCGTGCATGATTCCCGCCGTGGCCGACGGGCTCGGAAACCCCGCCGTCACGTACGGAATCAACGCCTTGCGCCTGCCGCTGGCGAAACGCTCGAAGGCCGCGGCGATACGCGACATCAGAACGCGATCCCGGCGCGGGTCGCGACCGTGTGCATGTCCTTGTCGCCTCGCCCCGAAAGGTTCACGAGAATCACCTTTTCCGCAGCGAGCGTGGGCGCGAGCTTGACCGCGTAGGCGATCGCGTGGCTGGACTCGAGCGCCGGGATGATTCCCTCGATGCGGCAGCAGTCGTGAAACGCGCGCAACGCCTCGGCGTCGTCGATCGGTTCGTAGCTCGCGCGCTCGCAGTCCTTCAGCCACGCGTGCTCGGGCCCGACTCCGGGGTAGTCGAGGCCCGCCGACACCGAGTGCGTCTCGACGATCTGGCCGTTCTCGTCCTGGAGCAGATAGGTGCGATTGCCGTGCAGCACACCCGGAAAACCCGCCGACAGCGATGCGGCGTGCCGGCCGCTGGCGATCCCGTCGCCGCCCGCTTCGACGCCGATCAGGCGCACGCCGGGTTCGTCGATGTACGGGTGAAAGATGCCGATCGCGTTCGATCCGCCGCCAACGCAGGCTACGATGTAGTCGGGTTGCCGGCCGCACATCCTGGGCATCTGCTCGCGGCACTCCTTTCCGATCACGACCTGGAAATCGCGCACCATCATCGGGTACGGATGCGGGCCCGCGACGGTTCCGATGATGTAGAAGGTGTCCTCGATGTTGGTCACCCAATCGCGCATCGCTTCGTTGAGCGCGTCCTTGAGCGTCTTCGAGCCCGACTCCACCGGCACGACCTCGGCGCCGAGCAGTTTCATCCGGTAGACGTTCTGCGCCTGGCGCGCGACGTCGACCGACCCCATGTAGACGACGCACTTCATGCCGTAGCGCGCCGCCACGGTCGCGGTCGCGACGCCGTGCTGGCCGGCCCCGGTTTCGGCGATCACGCGCGGCTTGCCCATCCGTCGCGCGAGCAGCGCCTGGCCGATCGTGTTGTTGATCTTGTGCGCGCCGGTGTGGTTGAGGTCTTCGCGCTTGAAGTAGATCTGCGCGCCGCCGAGCATCCGCGACCAGCGCCTGGCGTGATAGATCGGGCTCGGGCGCCCGACGAAGTGCTCCAGTTCATCCTGGAACTCGGCGATGAATTCGGGATCGACGCTGTAGCGCTGGTAGGCCGCCCGCAGTTCGTCGAGCGCGTGCACCAGCGTCTCGGCGACGAACACCCCGCCGTAGGGGCCGAAGTGTCCGTGGGTATCGGGTAGATCGTAGGGTTTCATCGTTTCGTTTCGGCGCCGGTTGCGGCCCTTTGTGCGTCCGCTTCGATCACGGCGGCGACGAAGCGCTCCATCTTCGCCGACTCCTTGGTCCTCGGGTCGTCGCCCTGGATCCCGCTCGAAACATCGACGCCGGTGGGCGCCACCCTGAGAATCGCCTCGCCGACCGATCCGGCGTCGAGTCCGCCCGACAGGATCAGTCGCGACCCGCCCCGGTACGGAGTTTCGATCCAGTTCCAGTCGAAGCGCTTACCGGTGCCACCGTACGCCGCGCCGTACGAATCCAGCAGAAGTGCCTCTGCCTTGACGAACAGGCTGGCGGATTCTAGCAAATCGCCCTTGTCGCGCATTCGCACGGCGCGCCAGAACGGAACGTCGCCGGCGCCGGCCGCGCATTGCTCGGGCGACTCGTCACCGTGGAACTGGATGACGTCCAACCCGAGCGCGTCGGCCGTCTCGCGCACCGCTGCGGGAGGCGCGTCGACGAACAGTCCGACCGCGGCGACGTACGAGGGCAGGCGACGGCGCAATCGTCGCGCTTCGTCGCGCGCGACGAAGCGCGGGCTCTTCGGATAGAAGACGAAGCCCAGCGCATCCACGCCGATCGACACGGCGGCTTCGACGTCGGCCGGGCGGACCAGGCCGCAGAATTTGATCCTGGTTCTCATCGTCAAGGTCCGGCCAGCGGCGGAAGGGTCGCGGGCCAGGAACCGATATCGTACTGCGGTGGGTACTGCACGCCGTTCAGGTAGAGACCTTGCGCCGCGAAGGTCGGTGCACCCAGGGTCCGATCGCGTCCCGCGAGGATCTCGCCGACCCAACTCGGTGGCCGTCGTCCCAGTCCCACCCAGATCAGTGCGCCGACGATGTTTCGAACCATGTGGTGCAGGAAGGCGTTGGCACCGATCTCGAGCACCAGCAGCGGACCACGCTCGCTCAGGTCGATTCGCTCGATCCGGCGGATCGGCGATCGCGCCTGGCACTGCGACGAGCGAAACGCCGAGAAATCGTGCTCGCCGACCAGCGCCGAAGCGGCCTCTGCGATCCGCTCGACATCGAGCGTGCGAAACACCCAGCCGGCACGGCGCGCGTACAGCGGGTGGCGGGTGGCGCCGCGGTAGATCAGGTAGCAGTAACTGCGTCTCAACGCTGCGTAACGGGCGTGAAATCGCTGGTCGACGACGATCGCGTGCTGGACCGCGATCGTGGCGGGCAGATGGGCGTTCACGCCGCGCACCCAGGCGCTCGCGGGTCGCGTCACCGGGCTGTCGAAATGCACGACCTGCGCCAGCGCGTGTACACCGGCGTCGGTACGTCCCGCGCAGACCGTGGCGAGGCGCACGCCCGCAACCGCCGCTAGCGCCGACTCGAGCAGGTCCTGCGCGGCATCGCCCGAGGCTTGCGTCTGCCATCCGTTGAAGGCGTCGCCGTCGTACGCGATCCGCAATGCGATCCGCGACGCGCTGCCGGCCTGCGGGGCGACTGGTCGATTCAATTGCGCGCCCCCTCGCGCGGGCACGAGCGTAGTGTGAACAGGCCCCAGCAGAAGCGAAAACGGGGAAGCGCCGCTTCCCCGCGTTCGCCGTGTAGCGGTGACGTCAGTCGAGCTTCGCGAGCATTGCGCGCGCCTTGCTCTGCTGCTCGCCGTCGCCGCCCTTGACCACTTCGTCGAGCAACTCGCGCGCGCCTTCCTTGTCGCCGATTTCCTCGTAGGCCGAGGCGAGGTCGAGTTTGGTGGCCATCTCCTGCCACTTCAACCCGTCGACGGTGCCAGCTTCGGCAGCGGCCGGCGCGAGGTCCAGACCGATCGACGACAGATCCATCTCGTGCGCGGCCGAGCCGGCGATCGCCGATGGCATCGCCGAACGACTCGTTGCCGAGGTCTGCAGATCGTCGATCATCGGCAGGTCGGCCGGGAGATCCTCGACGGCCTGCTCGGCGTCGTCGTCGGCAGGCGCCGAAGCCGTGGACGGCGCACCGAGGTCGAGCGAAGGAAGGTCGAAGTCGCTGTCGAGCGAGCGCTCGAGTTCGGTACGACCGTCGCTTTCCGACCCGCGGGTGGAGGCGATTCGCTCGCCGGCCTTGCCAATCGTGGTGTCGAGTTCCAGGTCGAAGTCCAGCGCCGGGACTTCGTCGTCGGCGTCGCTCTTGCCGATCAGGTCGCTATCGGCGAGCGGGCGAGTGTCGGAAAAGCCGGCCGGTGTTTCGAGCAGGCCGAAGTCCACCGCCGGCGCTTCGTCGGTTGCCGGCACGCCTGCCCGGGCGACGATTGGGTCCGCTTCGACTTCGCCGTGCGACGTATCTTCCTCGACCGACAAGGCGTCGTCGAGCACGGCATCGGCTCCGGCGTCGGCGACAGCGTCGGACTCGGGGGTCGGGCCTTCGGCCACCGGAGCACGACCGGTGTAGAGAGCGTTCTCCGGATCGAGAGCCAGACCCATCGTGACCACCTTCGGCCACTCCTCGTTCTGCCCGCCCGTCATCGCGTGCATTTCGGCGGCGACGCCGTTGTACGCGGCAACGTCCTTGCGACCGGAGTAGATCTCGAGCAGCTTGGCGCGAATCGCGTGGCGCTCGGGCTGCTTCTTCAAGGCCTCGCGCAGTATCTCCTCGGCCTGTGCCTCGCGTCCGTAGGCGATGTACACCTCGGCCTCGGCGATCGGATCGACCTCGGTGGAATGGACGTCGACGCCACTGTCTTTGGCGCTCGAAGCGAACACGCTGCTCGCGGTGTCGACGCTCTGTCCGCCGGTGGAACCGAACAGCGAATTGGTCGCGAATCCCTCGCCTGCGATCAGGCTGTCCTCGAACTTCTCGACCTTGCGGCGGCGACGCATCGCATAGAAGCCGTAACCGGCGCCGAGAGCGAGGATTGCGCCCAGCCCGGGAAGCACGAGTGGGTTGTCGGCAAGATCGCCGAGCAATCCCGGCTGCGCTGCAGGCGCGGGCGCCGGCGCAGCCTTCGGTGCCTCGGCTTTGGGCGCTTCGGCTTTGGGCGCTTCGGACTTCGGCGCCGCAGGCGCGGCGTCGGTCGTCGGCGCGACGGCAGCAGCTGTTTCGGCCTTCGGCGCAGCGCCCGCGCCTGGCGCCGCTTTCGGCGACTCGATCGGTGCGGCCGGCGGCGCAGCGGCAGCAGGCGCCGCAGGTGCAGGGTCCGCTTTGGCGATGGTTCCGGTAGCGGCCTTGACCGCCGCGCCGGCTGATTCGACCTGCTTCTGCAGGTCGGCGAGCTGGCGGTTCTTCAGTTCGAGCAGCTTCTGAAGATCGCCGACGTTCTTTTCGAGTTCGGCAACGCGCGATTGCGATTCGCGCAGCGCCGCGTCGCGCGCGACGCCCTGTTCGGCGGCGCTCGATCGGGTCGCGGCAGAGCCTGTTCCGCCCGCCGTCGTGCCGGTGGCTCCGCCCTCGGATTTGGACAGCGCGAGCTTGTCGCCCGCGGCCGGTGCGGCTCGATCGTCGACCCGGCCGCTTACCGTGCCGGCAGCCGATTGCCCGCCCCGGGCGCCGGACACCGAGCGCGCCGTCTCGGCGAGGCGCGCGCGATACGCGTTGAAATCGCGCGTGTGGGCACGGACCAATTCGCTTGCCTTGCGCCGCGTCGACCGCCGACATCGTCTGCGCGTCCGGAACGGCGAGTGTCGCCCCAGCCAGCATTCGATTCACGCCGCCGAAAAACGCCGACGGATTGGCCTGATACAAGGCCACCATTGCCTGATCGAGCGACACTCCCCCGGATTTCACTCCGCCCGCGATCGCGGCGAGCGTGTCGCCCGACTTGACCAGAATCGGCGCGCGGGCCGCCGAGCCGGCAGCACGTGCCGGTTCGGCAGGCGCCTGCGCTACTCGCCTCGCCGGCGCAGGTGCGGGCGCCGGTTGTTGCTGTGACGCAACAGCAGGTGCTTGCGCGACGGGTGCGGGAGTCGCCTGGGCCGGTGCGGCCTGGGCCTGAGCCGGTTGCGCCGGCGCGGTTGCGGGCGCGGCTGCCGCGGGCACGACCGCCGCCTGCGTATTGCCGCCATCGACGACGTTGCGACCAGCGACGCGCAATTCAGGTGGGTCGAGCAGGAACGTGTACTCGCGCACCAAACGTCCGCTCGCCCAGCTCAGTTCGACCAGCAGGTCGACGAACGGCTCGTTGATCGGCTGGTTCGACGAGATCCGCACGAAGGAGCGGCCGTCGTCGCGTCGTTCGATCGCGAAACGCAGCGCGCTCAGAGCGGGATTGAACTCCATGCCCGCCTGGCGAAACGCATCCTGAGAACCGAGTTTGGCCGAAAGCGACGCCAATTCGTCGCGTGCGAGCGAGGTGACTTCGACCTCCGCGCGCAACGGCTGACCCAACGCCGATTGCACGGTGAGTCGACCCAGGCCTGCGGCCCAGGCAGTACTCGCGCTCCCGGCCACGATGGCCAGCGCGACTGCGGATGCGATGCGCCTGGGAGAAAATGTTGTGGGTGTGGTCGGTTGAAACTTCTTCCCTGCAGCCACGCTTTTCCCCAGTGGAAGGTGATTCATTTCGAGCCTAGCATCAGCGATTTACCCGCGCAAGCTCAGGTCATTCAATAGCTTTTGTTGCCGGCGCTTCGATCCGACAATCGACGGGCGATCAGCGGCGCCGCAGGGCCGCCGGAAGGCCGACTCGTTGCACGCAAAGCGCACGTCGCGACCCTTCGAACCGGACCAACCGACTCAAGCAAGAACAATGCGCAGCATCCGGCGCAACGGTTCGGCGGCTCCCCAGAGCAGCTGGTCGCCGACGGTGAACGCGCTCAGGTACCCGGGGCCGACGGCGAGTTTGCGCAGCCTTCCCACCGCGATGTCCATCGTTCCGGTCACCGCCGTCGGCGTGAGGCCTCGCACGCTCGCCTCGCGCGCGTTGGGCACCAGCTTCACCCACTCGTTGCCCGAAGCGACCAGCGCCTCGACGTCGGCGAGCGGGACATCTCGCTTGCAGCTTGATCGTGAGCGCCTGGCTGTGGCAGCGCATCGCCCCGATCCGCACGCAAAGGCTTTCCACCGGAATGTGTCCCGGGCCGGACGACGGCAATCCCAGGATCTTGTTGCACTCGGCGCCGCCCTTCCATTCCTCGCGCGACATCCCGTCGCCCAGATCCTTGTCGATCCAGGGGATCAGGCTTCCCGCGAGCGAAACGCCGAAATTCTCGGTCGGCAGGGCCGGCGAGCGCATCGTCTCGACGACGGTCCGGTCGATCTCCAGGATCGCCGAGGCCGGATCGGCCGCAGTTGGCCGGCCACCGAGGCGTGCAGCGCGCCCATCTGCGCGATCAGCTCGCGCATGTGCTGCGCACCGCCGCCGGAAGCCGCCTGATAGGTCATCGCGGTGATCCACTCGACCAGGCCCTTCGCGCAACAGGCCGTTGATGCGCCATCATCATCAGGCTGACCGTGCAGTTGCCGCCGATGAAGTTCCTGATGCCGGCGGCGAGCGCGTCATCGATCACGCGCGCGATTCACGCGGGTCGAGAATGATGACCGCGTCGTCCTTCATTCGCAGCGTCGAGGCCGCGTCGATCCAGTAGCCGTTCCAGCCGGTCGCACGAAGCGGCGCGAAGACTTCGGTCGTGTAGTCGCCGCCCTGGCAGGTGACGATCGTGTCCATCAGGCGTCAGCGCGTCGATCGACCGCGCGTCCGGCCAGTGGCGCGTCGCCCACCGGCGCCTTGCCGCCGACGTTGGAGGTGCTGAAGAACACCGGCTCGATCAGCGCGAAGTCGTTCTCCTCGCGCATGCGCTGCATCAGCACCGAGCCGACCATGCCGCGCCAGCCCACGATTCCGACCTTCATCATCGCTCGCTCCTGCGCCTTCGGTCGCCGGCGCTCAAAGCGCCGCGATCACCGCCTCGCCCATTTCGCAGAGCGTGCCTCGACCGTGCGCTTGCCCGCCTCGGCGATGTCGGCGGTGCGCAAGTCCCTGTGCGAGGACCTTGCGCACCGCCTGCTCGATCCGGGCCGCCGCCTCTTCCTGGTCGAGCGAATAGCGCAGCAGCATCGCCGCCGACAGGATCGTCGCCAGCGGATTGGCGACGCCCTTGCCCGCGATGTCGGGCGCCGAACCGTGGATCGGCTCGTACAGCCCGTAGCTGGTCGCGTTCAGCGAGGCCGACGGCAGCATGCCGATCGAGCCGGTGAGCATCGACGCCTCGTCCGAAAGAATGTCGCCGAACATGTTGCCGGTGACGATCACGTCGAACTGCTTCGGGTTGCGGATCAGCTGCATCGCCGCGTTGTCGACGTACATGTGGCGTGAGCTCGACGTCGTCGTACTCGCGTGTGCACCTCGGTGACCACGTCGCGCCAGAACTGCGTCGTCTCGAGCACGTTGGCCTTGTCCACCGAGCACACGCCGGCGCGAGCGCTTGCGCGCCGCGCTGAAACGCCGCTGTGCGCGATGCGCCGGATCTCGCGTTCGGTGTAGCGCATCGTGTCGAAACCCTCGCGCTCGCCGGACTCGGTCGTGCGTACGCCGCGCGGCTGCCCGAAGTAGATGTCGCCGGTGAGCTCGCGCAGGATCAGCAGGTCGAGCCCCGCGACCACCTCGGTCTTGAGCGTCGAGGCGTGCGCGAGTTCCGGGTAGACGATCGCCGGGCGCAGGTTCGCGTACAGGTCGAAGTGCTTGCGCAGGCGCAGCAGACCCTGCTCCGGGCGCTTGGGGCGCGCGGCAGCGTGTCGTACTTCGGACCGCCGACCGAGCCGAACAGGATCGCATCGGCCGGCTTCGGCCACGCTTCAGCGTCGCTTCGGGCAGCGGATCGCCCGACGAGTCCACACCGGCGCCGCCGACCGGCGCGGTTTCCATCTCGATGCGCAAACCGTCGCGCGCGAGTGCCGCGCAGCACCCGCACCGCCTGCTCGGTGATCTCCGGTCCGATCCCGTCGCCGGGAAGCACAGCAATCTTCATCTCAGTTCGTCCTTCGCCGTCCATTGCGCCGCCGATCCGCGTCCGGCTCAGCCCGGCGGATTCGGCAGGTCGCGCTCGGGCTCGGTTCAGCTCGCCAGGGTCTTGGTGAGCCAGGGTTGTTCGTGCAGGCGTTTCGCTTCGTACTCGCGAATCCTGTCGGCGTGTCGCAGCGTCAGGCCGATCTCGTCGAGGCCGTTGACCAGGCAGTACTTGCGGAACTCGTCGACCTCGAACTGATGCTGGAGCGAACCGTCGGCGGTGGACACCGTCTGGGCCGGAAGGTCGACGATCAGCTCGAAGCCCGGAAAAGGCGGCGACCTCGTGGAACAGTCGGTCGACCAGCGCCTCGGCCAGCACGATCGGCAGCAGGCCGTTCTTGAAGCAGTTGTTGTAGAAGATGTCGGCGTACGAAGGCGCGATGATCGCGCGAAACCCGTAGTCCTCCAGCGCCCACGGCGCGTGCTCGCGCGACGAGCCGCAACCGAAATTCTTGCGCGCGAGCAGGATCGACGCCCCCTTGAAGCGCGGCTTGGTTCAACGCGAAGTCCGGATTCAGCGGGCGGCGCGCGTTGTCCATGCCCGGCTCGCCGCGATCGAGTAGCGCCACTCGTCGAACAGGTTCGGTCCGAAGCCGGTGCGCTTGACCGACTTCAGGAACTGCTTCGGGATGATCGCGTCGGTGTCGACGTTGGCGCGATCGAGCGGCGCGACCAGCCCTCGATGAATGTTGAACTTGTCCATCGATCTCTCTGCGATGTCCTATTTGCGCGCCGCGTCCTGGACCTTGTCGCCGGCGCGCTTCAGGTCCTTGCCAACGCCCTCGATCGTGTTGCAGCCCGCGATCGCGACGCCGACGAGCGCGGCGACCAGGGCGAGCAGGAATCGTCCATACATCAGATTCCTATCTCCTGTCAGAGTCGGCGCACGTCGACGAAGTGCCCGGCGATCGCTGCGGCCGCTGCCATCGCCGGCGACACCAGGTGCGTGCGCCCGCCGGTGCCCTGGCGACCTTCGAAATTGCGGTTCGACGTCGACGCGCAACGCTCGCCCGGCTCGAGCCGATCGGCGTTCATTGCCAGGCACATCGAGCAACCCGGTTCGCGCCACTCGAAGCCGGCGTCGCGAAAGACCTGGTCCAAGCCCTCGGCCTCGGCCTGGCGCTTGACCTGCCCGGAGCCCGGAACGACCATCGCGAGCTTCACGGTCGCGGCCTTGCGACGACCGCGCACCACCGACGCGGCCGCCCGCAGGTCCTCGATCCTGCGAGTTGGTGCACGAGCCGATGAAGACCTTGTCCAGCCGGATTCGGACGATCGGCGTATTGGGCTCCAGGCCCATGTACTGGAGCGCGCGCTCCATTCCCTCGCGCCGCACCGAATCCTTTTCCTTGTCCGGATCGGGCACGCGGGCGTCGATCGCGACCACCATCTCCGGCGACGTGCCCCAAGTCACCTGCGGGCGAATCGCGTGGCGTCGATCCGAACGACCGAGTCGAAGCGCGCGTCGGGGTCCGAGCGCAGCACGCGCCACTGTGCGAGTGCCGTGTCCCAGTCCGCGGCAGCGGGCGCCATCGGGCGGCCCTTCAGGTACTCGATCGTCGCATCGTCGACCGCGACCATCCCGGCGCGCGCGCCGGCCTCGATCGCCATGTTGCACACCGTCATCCGCCCTTCCATCGACAGGCCACGGATCGCCGAGCCGGCGAACTCGATCGCGTGCCCGGTGCCGCCGGCCGTTCCGATGCGTGCGATCACCGCGAGCACGACGTCCTTCGCCGTGACGCCGCGCCCGAGCGCGCCGTCGACGCTCGACCAGCATGTTCTTCATCTTGCGCGCGACCAGGCACTGCGTCGCGAGCACGTGTTCGACCTCCGAGGTACCGATGCCGAACGCCAGGCAGCCGAACGCGCCGTGTGTGCTGGTGTGCGAATCGCCGCACACGACCGTCATCCCGGGCAGGTTGCGCCCTGCTCCGGACCGATCACGTGGACGATGCCCTGGCGCTTGTCGAGAAACGGGAAGTAGGTCTGGATGCCGAACGCCGAAATGTTGCGATCGAGCGTGACGACCTGCTCGCGCGAGGTGAGGTCGTCGATCCCCTCGATGCCGCGCTCCCAACCGGTGGTGGGCGTGTTGTGGTCGGCGGTGGCCACGACCGACGACTTGCGCCACGGCTCGCGCCCGGCCAGACGCAACCCGTCGAAGGCCTGCGGGCTGGTCACCTCGTGCACGAGGTGGCGATCGATGTAGATCAGGCTCGTGCCGTCGGCCTCGGCGTGAACGAGGTGAGCGTCCCAGAGCTTGTCGTACAGTGTGCGCGCAACGAGGGCCATCGGTAGGTCGCGCGACGGGCGCTCGCCCCTCGCGTCAGAACGGTTTCGAACGTTCGATTATGCCACGCGAGTGCGGATCAGCGCGCGCGCCTGGCCTGTTCGTAGAGCGGCATCACGCGCGCCGAATAGACCTCGAGGTCGCGGATCCGGGTCTCGGCCGACGGGTGGGTGCTCAGCCACTGCGGCCCGCCGCCGCCGCCCGCTCGCGCCATTTTCTGCCACAGCGTGACCGCCGCGCGCGGATCGTAGCCGGCGCGCGCCGCGAGTTCGACGCCGATACGATCGGCCTCGGACTCGTGCACGCGCCCGTTCGGAAGGCCGAAGGTGAGCTGGTAGACGAGCTTGCCGAGATCGATCGAACCCTGCCCGCCGCCCAGCGCGACGGCACCACCCTGGATCACCAGGCCCGCGGTGACCTGCTGCGAGGCGCGCTCCCTCGCGTGCTCGCGCAGCGCGTGCGAGATCTCGTGCCCCACCACCGCCGCGATCTCGTCGTCGCTCAGCCGCAACTGCTCGATCAGGCCGCTGTAGACCACCACCTTGCCGCCAGGCATCACCCACGCGTTGATCGAATCGGAGCGAACGACGTTGACCTCCCATGGCCAGCCCGGCGCATCGCTGCGAAACGCCCCTGTGACCGCGATCAGGCGGGACGTGATCGCGCGCACGCGCCCGGTCAGCCCGGGGTCGTTGTTCAGCGCGCCCTTGCCACGCTCCTTGGCCAACTCCTCGCGGTAGGCCTGTATCGCCCCCTGACGCAATTCCTGCTCCGAGACGAGCAGCGACATCTGCTGCTGGCGGTCGACCCCGACCACCCCGCGCTGCGTGGTCTGCACGCTCTGACACGAAACGAGCGAAACGACGAACGCCGCAGCGAGCGCGCAGCGCCGGACACGCGCGCTGCGACCCGCGACACAATCCGCGTCACAATCCGCGCCAGGCCCCCGGCGACCGCTCGCGCGACGATCTCCGCCCCCACCGCCCCCCCACGAATGCCGATCCGTCACCATCACCCCCGTTTGTTCTCGCGCGTATCGCCACCCGGGTCGCGCGCCGCCGAAACAGCGTAGTCGAAGCGCCTGCAGGCCGCCACCGCACCCCAACCGAGCAACGCCGCGATCGCGGCGCCATAAAAAGCCGCCGCCGGACCAAGCGACGACCACAGCCAAGCGGCCGCGATGCCTCCCGACGATCCGCCGAAGCCGTAGCCGATCGTCGTGTACATCGCCATCGCGCGACCCTGCTGGCCGGTGGCGAACCAGCGGTGCAGCAGTGCCATCACCACGCTGTGGTGCAGTCCGAACGTGACGCCGTGGAGCATTTGCGTGACGACGACGACCCAGAGCGCGTCGCCACCGGCGCCGATCAGCGCGAAGCGCACGACCGCCGCCGCAAGGCAAAGCCCGAGCAGGCGCAGCGCGTCGAAGTGTTCGAACAGCCTGCGCTGGACTCGGAACACGATGATCTCCGCCAGCACGCCGAGGGTCCACGCCAGGCCGATCGCGGTCTTCGAGTAGCCGAGGCGATCGAGGTGAAGCGAGTAGAAGGCATACAGCGCGGCGTGCGCGAACAGCATCAGGAAACACGACGCGAAGAAGGCGGCGAGCACCGGTTCGCGCACCCGCGCCCACGCCGGCGCACCCCTGGCGTGTGCGCCTGCGATCGGCGCGCGCGGCGCGCGGCAGGCGCAACGCCACCCCGAGCAGCGCCGCGCACAGCAGCGCGAGCAGCACCGGCAGGCGCACGACTCCCAGCACGTCGAGCAGCGGCCCCATCAGCGCGACCGCGAGGATGAACCCGATCGATCCCCACATCCGGATCGAACCGTAGGCGCCCGGATCGCCCGACGAATCCGACAGCGCCATCGTCTCGGCGATCGGCGACTGCGCCGACGTCATGAAGTGAAACGCGGCAAACAGCGCGATCAGCGCCGCATAGTGCGCACCGACCCAGCCGACCATGACGATCACGACCAGCCCGAGCGCCGCGCTCGCGCGCAGCAGGCGCCGCGGTCGGCCGTGGCGATCGAGCATCGCGCCCCAGAAGGGCGGACCGAAGATCCGCGTCACCTGCGGAATCGCCATCAGCACGCCGATCTGCGCGACGCTCATTCCGATGTCGGCGAAGTACAGCGAGATGTACGGCGCGAGCGCACCGACCATCGCGAAATAGGCGAAGAACAGCGTCCTCGCGCCGACCTGCATCGGGGACGGCCCCGGGGCCGATCGGCTCAGCGCACGGTCCCGGGAATGACCGGTGTGCCCGAATCCACCGTCGGGGTTCTGCGCGCGCTGGCGCAGCGCGTGGTCGATCAGCACCAGCGCGAGCATCGCCTCGGCGATCGGCGCGGCGCGGATGCCGACGCACGGGTCGTGCCGGCCCTTGGTCTGGACCGTGAGCGGTTGCCCGTCGAGGTCGATCGTGCGACGCGCGATGCGGATGCTGGAGGTGGGCTTGAGCGCGATCGAAACGGTGATCGGCTGGCCGGTGGAGATGCCGCCGAGCATTCCCCCGGCGTTGTTCGACAGGAAACCATCGGGCGTCAGTTCGTCGCCGTGCACGCTTCCCATCTGCGCCACCGAGCGAAAACCGGCGCCGATCTCGACTCCCTTGACCGCGTTGATCCCCATCATCGCGTAGCCGATCTCCGCGTCGAGCTTGTCGAACAGCGGCTCGCCCAGGCCGACCGGCACGCTCTCGGCCACCACGTTGATCCGCGCGCCGCAGGAATCACCCGCCTTGCGCAGCGCGTCCATGTAGGTCTCGAGCGCGGGAACGATCTTCGCGTCGGGCGCGAAGAAGACGTTCTCGTGCACCTGGTCCCAGCTGGTGAACGGGATCTCGATTTCGCCCAGTTGCGCCATGTACGCGCGGATCACGGTGCCGTACTCGCGCGCCAGCCACTTTCGCGCGATCGCCCCGGCGGCGACCACGTTCGCGGTCATGCGCGCCGACGAGCGACCGCCGCCGCGGTGGTCGCGAAATCCGTACTTCTGGTGGTAGGTGTAGTCGGCGTGCCCCGGGCGGAAGGTGCGCGCGATGTCGCCGTAGTCCTTGCTGCGCTGGTCCTCGTTGCGGATCAGCATCGCGATCGGCGCGCCGGTCGTGCGGCCCTCGAAAGTGCCCGACAGGATCTCGACCGTGTCGGATTCCATGCGCTGGGTCACGTGTCGCGAGGTGCCGGGCTTGCGCCGGTCGAGGTCGGGCTGGATGTCGCGCTCGTCGAGTTCCAGACCCGGCGGGCAACCGTCGACGACGCAGCCGATCGCCGGCCCGTGCGACTCGCCGAAACTCGTGACCGCGAACAGCATGCCGAAGGTGTTGCCGGACATTGCGAAGCCCCGGGGTGGCAGGTGAGAATCAGGCGTCGATTCTAGGCCAAACGGAGCCGGGGACGGGATCGCGACGCAGGCGCGGCGACGGCACGCCGGCCTGCGTATCGCCAGCCTGCGTATCGCCGATCGCTACATCATGTGCGCGATCCCGCCGACGAGGCGATGGATCACGCGCTCGCGCGGCACCAGTGCGAGCATCGCGTCGAGCGAGGGCGTCTGCGCGCGGCCGAACACCAGCATGCGCACCGGAACCGCGAACTGCGGCATCTTCAGCTTTCGCTCGGCGATCGTCGTCTTGATCGCACTGCCGATCGCCTCGCGCGACCACTCGATCCTGCCGCAGGTGTCGGCGAAGGCGCGAAGAACGGGGCGCAACTCGGGCTTGACGTGCTCGGCGAGTTCGGACGCGCTCAGGTGCGGCTCGCCGTAGAACATCATCGCGAGGTCGGCCAGTTCGTTGAGCGTCGCCACGCGCTCCTTGATCAGCGCGACGATCGCCGACAGGTCCATCGACGCGGCGTCGGGCGCGTCGAGCGCCGCGCCGCGTGCCGCGAGCCGGGGCGCGATCGCCGACGCGAGGCGGCCGTCGTCGGCCGCCTTGATGTAGTGATTGTTGAGCCACGCAAGCTTGGCGAAATCGAAGCGCGCCGGCGACCGACTGACGTGCGCGCAGTCGAACCACTGCACGAACTGCTCGCGCGAGAAGACCTCCTCGTCGCCGTGGCTCCAGCCCAGCCGCGCCAGGTAGTTGACGATCGCCTCGGGCAGGTAGCCGTCGTCGTCGTATTGCATCACCGACACCGCGCCGTGGCGCTTGGACAGTTTCAGGCCGTCGGCGCCGTGGATCATCGGCACGTGCCCGTACTCGGGAAGCTCGGCGCCCAGCGCGCGCAGGATGTTGATCTGGCGCGGCGTGTTGTTGACGTGGTCGTCGCCGCGGATCACGTGCGTGATACGCATCTCCCAGTCGTCGACCACGACGCAGAAGTTGTAGGTGGGCGTGCCGTCGGAGCGCGCGATGATCAGGTCGTCGAGTTCCTCGTTGGCGAACTCGACCGGCCCCTTGACCATGTCGTCCCACGCGACCACCCCGTCGTGCGGGTTGCGAAATCGCACGACGAACGCCGCTCCCTCGGGCGGTGACTGCAGGGTCTTGCCCTGCTCGGGACGCCAGCGCCCGTCGTAGCGGGGCTTGACACCGCGCGCCTCCTGCTCGGCGCGCATCAGGTCGAGTTCGGCCTTCGTGCAGTAGCAGCGGTACGCGGTGCCTGTGGCGAGCATCTGGTCGATCACTTCGCGGTAGCGATCGACGCGCTGGGTCTGGTAGTACGGCCCTTCGTCGTAGTCGAGCCCTAGCCAGGCCATGCCGTCGAGGATGCCGCGCACCGCCGCCGCGCTCGAGCGTTCCAGGTCGGTATCCTCGACGCGAAGGATGAAATCGCCCCCGCGCCTGCGCGCGTAGGCCCAGGCATACAGCGCGGTGCGTGCCCCGCCAATGTGCAGGAAGCCGGTGGGGCTCGGTGCGAACCGGGTGCGCACGCGGCGCGCGGCCGCGCTGCCTTCCGCGCCGCCTTCGGGGCCGCCGCGTTGCGAGGTGCCGTTCTCGTCTGATCGGTTCATAGCCGTCGAATTCTAGCGAAGGAAGGTGGAATGGCCGAAGCCGGAGCGCGATCGCGCGCATTCGCGTGCGATCGCCCGCGGCCCGGTTCAACTGCCGCGATAGCGCGGCTCTCGCTTCTCGATGAAAGCGCGTGGGCCCTCGCGCGCATCCTCGGTGTTCATCACCGCGCGTTTCGCGTCGTCCTCGATCTTGTACCCGGCCTCGAGCGCCAGTCCGCTCGTTTCGATCACCGTTCGCTTGACCGCCTGCACGGCCAGCGGCCCGTTGGCGGCGATCGTGCGCGCCAGCGCCAGAGCGGTCGGCATGACCATCTCGGCCGACACGACGCGGTTGACCAGTCCGATGCGCAGCGCGTGTCGCGCGTCGATCGTTTCCCCGGTGAGCAGCAACTCCATTGCCAGAGCCTGCGGCACCTGGCGCGCAAGACGGACCAGCGCCCCCGCGAAAGGGATCACCGCGCGCCTGACTTCCGGCAACCCGAAGCTCGCGTGATCGGCGGCCACCCGCAGGTCGGTTCCGAGCATCAACTCGAAACCCGCCGCGACGCAGGCGCCGTTGATCGCCGCGATGACCGGCTTGTGCAGCGGGAATTCGCGCAGCCCCGACGCCGCCATCACTTCGGGGTCCGCGAGCAGGCGCCGGTCCCAGTCGTCGGCCGGCGCGCGCGCGCCACTCATCAGCGGGATCGTCCGCGCGAGGTCGCCACCCGCGCAGAACGCGCGATCGCCGGCTCCGGTGATCACGGCCACGCGCAACTGCGGGTCGCTCGCGAACGACTTCACCGCGTCGCACAGCCGGCACAGCATCTCCGGCGTGAGCGCGTTGCGCGTGTGCGGCGCGTTGATCGTGATCGTCGCGATCGCCCCCTGAGGTTCGAACAGGATCGGTGCGCTCATTGCGGTTTCCCCCATCTGCCCGTCGCGCTTCGGGCGTCGCCCTCGGGCACCACCTCGAAAGCGATCGCGAACGGCTGCATCAGCGCATCGATCGATTCGCGCACGCCACGCGACTCGGCGCCCGGCGCGAGGGCGAAGCGCACGCGGATTCCGGCGCTCGTGTCGAGCGCGCTCACCTCGACGTCGGCGTCGAGGCCGGCGCGGGCGACGCGCTCGCACAGCGCGCGCTCGGTGGCGATCGCGCGCAGGGCCGGCCTGTAGACCTTGCCGATCGCGGTGGTCGGGAGCGACGCGACGATGTCGACGCGTCGCGGATACGCCGGTCGCTCGGCGATATGCGCATCGGCGTATCGCTTGAGCTCATCGCCATCGACCACGGCCCCGGGCTTGAGCGCGGCGAACACCACCGGAAGTTCGCCGGCGTATTCGTCGGGCTCGCCGACCGCCGCGGCGACCGACACGGCGGGATGGCCGAGCAGCGCCTCCTCGATCATCTGCGGGTCGATGTTGTGCCCGCTGCGGATGATCACGTCCTTGGCGCGCCCGGTGACGAACACGCGCCCCACTTCGTCCACGTGCCCGATGTCGCCGGTGACCAGCCAGCCATCGGCGGTGAAGGTGCCTTCGTTGCGCGCCGGATCGGTGTAGCCGGGGCCGACGTTGGGGCCGCGCAGGCGCAGGATTCCAGCCTCGCCCGGCGCGCAGTCCTCACCCCCGTCGCTCACCGCCTTGACTTCGGTGAAGGGCAGCGCGAGTCCGCACGAACCCGGCACGCGCGGCGCGTCGAAGGCTTCGATCGACACCACCCCCGCGCATTCGGTCATGCCGAGGATGTTGCGCAGCGCGATGCCGAACTTGCGTTCGAACGCGCCGGCGAGTTCGACCGGCAGCGGCGAACCGCCGGTGAGCGCCGCGCGAACGGAATTTCGATCGAACTCTCCGGGGTCGGTGCCGAGCAGCGTCGCGAGCACGGTCGGCACGGCGGTGAGCAACGTGATCCGGTGGCGCTCGACGAACTGCCAGAAGTGGCGGACGAATTCGAGGTTGCGCATTCCGAGCGTAGTCGGCAACACCAGTTCCGCGCCCGAGAGCAGCGCCGAGAGACCGTAGACGAAAGCGCCCGCGACGTGAAACAGCGGGAACGCATTGATCACGATGTCGCGCTCGCTCATCGCGTACATCGACGCGGCTCCCCAGGCGGCATGCAGCTGGTTACCGTGCGTGTGCTGCGCGAGTTTGGGCGCGCCAGTGGTGCCGCCGGTGTGAAACAGCGCCGCGAGGGTGGCGGCACTCACGTCGCGCTCGAAGCCGAGCGCGTCGCCCGGCATCCTGTCGCAGGACGCCTGGAAATCGGCGAATCGGTAGGCGCCGCCGACAGCGAGCACGTGCGCCAGACCCGGACAGTCGCGAACGATCCCGGGCACGCGCGACCAGATGTCGAGTTCGGGGTGCGGGCCGAGCGCCACGAGAATGTTGGCGCGCGAGGCGCGAATCAGGTCGGCGACGCTGCGCTCGTCGAGCAGGTAGTTGATCGGGCACGCGACGCCCGCCGCCTCGGCGCCGAACAGTGAGAAGTAGGCCTGCGGGACCGACGGCAACAGCATCGCCACGCGCGGCACTTCGCCCGCGGCAAGCGTCGAGAACAGGTTGGCCGCGCGGCGCACCTGCGCGATGAACTGTGCCTGCGTCCAGCCGATCGGAGCAACGCGCGGATCGGCCGACACGATGAAGCAGAGCGCGCGCCGATCGGGAAAGCGCCGCGCGACCGCGTCGAGCGCCTCGTAGACCCCCGAGTACGGCATGAACTCGGAGTAAGGCCGCTCCTGCCCGATGAACGACCAGGGGCTGGGCACTCCCGGAAACAGCGGCGCCGCTTTCACGGCGACATTATCGGGCAATTCAGGTGCGAGATCAGCGCCCGTCGACCGCGCGTCGCGCGACTTCTCCGATCGAGAGCCCTTGCACGAGGATCGAGAACACGACGACGCAGTAGGTCAGCGCGACGACGGTGTCGCGCCCGGCGCCGGCGGGCAGCGACAGGGCGAGCGCCACCGAGATCCCGCCGCGCAGGCCGCCCCAGGTCAGCACCTTCCACGACCCGCCCGGCAAACGGATCGCGCGCTGCATCAGCCGAACCGGCAGGCCGACCGTGAGCAGGCGCGCCAACAGCGTGACCACGATCGCGACGCCCGCCGCGATCAGTTCGTCGACCGAGAACGTGATCAGGAGGACCTCCATGCCGATCAGCACGAACAGCATCGCGTTCAGGATCTCGTCGACCAGCTCCCAGAACATGTCCAGATAGCGGCGCGTCGTGTCCGACATCGCCAGCGCGCGCCCGTGGTTGCCGATCATCAGGCCGGCGACCACCATCGCCAGCGGGCCCGAGACGTGCAGCTTGCTGGCCAGTGCGTAGCCGCCGGTCACGGCGGCCAGCGTCAACAGCACCTCGACCTGGTAGTTGTCGACGCTCTTGCAGCATGCGAAAGGTCAGATAGCCAAGGGCGAGTCCGAACAGCAAGCCGCCGCCCGCCTCGACGCAGCAGCAGTTCCAGGCCCTGCCCCAAGGTCGGCGTCTGGCCGCTCGCGAGCATGCCCAGAAGCAGCGAGAAGATCACGACCCCTACGCCGTCGTTGAACAGCGACTCGCCCGCGATCACCAGTTCCAGCTCTTTCGGCGCGCCGGCCGACTTCAGGATGCCCATCACCGCGATCGGATCGGTGGGCGAGATCAGCGCACCGAACAACAGGCAGTACATCAGCGAAAGCTCCAAGCCCAGCAGCGGCAGCACGACCCACATCCCGAAGCCCACGACCAGCGTCGACAGCAGCGTGGCGAACACCGCGAGGATGCCGATCGGCCAGCGGTAGGACTTCAGTTCGCTCAGGTCGACGTGCAGCGCCCCCGCGAACAGCAGCAGCGAAAGCATGCCCTGCATCAGCACGTCGGAGAAGTCGATCGAGCGCAGCAGCGACTCCTCGTACTGGCGCAGCCCGTGCGCGACACCCAGCGGCATCGAGCCCGACCAGCGCCAGCGAGATCGCCAGCGCCGCGGCCATCACGCCGATCGTCGTCGGCATCCCGACGAAGCGGTGGTTCAGGTAGGCAAGCAGCGCGGTGATGACGAGGCAGGCGGCGGCGATGTCGAACATGGGTGGGGGCTTCGGTTCAGGTTTCGGGTGCCGCTACCCGGCGCAGACCACCCGATCGCGCCCCGACTCCTTGGCTTGGTACAGGCACCGGTCGGCGGCCGCAATCAGCTTTTGCGCGTCATCGACTTCGTCACTCAGGCTCGCAACGCCGATACTGACGGTGACGCCGATCGCGCGCTCGCCTTCGCCGCCATCGTGCCCCCCGAACTCGTGCATCGCGATTCGAGCGCGCACGCGCTCGGCAAGTGCCGACGCCCCGTTGATATCGGTGTGCGGCGCGACGATCAGAAACTCCTCCCCACCGTAGCGGGCAACGAAATCGGAGTCTCGCAACATCTCGACAACGATGCCGGTGATACCGGCGAGCACCCGATCCCCTACCTGATGACCGTAACGATCATTGACCTGCTTGAAACGATCAATGTCCAGCATGAACACGGACAGCACGAAGCCGTATCTCTTCGCGCGAATCACCTCTTCCGAAAGGCGGGGCTCGAGATAGCGCCGGTTGAAGGCCCCGGTGAGCGGATCGATCAGAACCTCGCGTTCGAGCAGGCTCACGCGCATCATGTCGGTGGCGGTTTGAAGCGAGAGCATGGCAACCAGCCAGACGAAGACTCCACCGCACAGGAACACCACGGGCACGATCAGGTCGAGCAGGTGATGCTGCAGGTTCCAGAAGGCCGCGATGTAGCCAAGGTAGCCCAGACAGAACAGGACGACCAGCATCCTGAGTGCGTTCCAGTGATCGCGCACGGCACCCTGGGGCAGCTGCGCCATCAGACGGCGCACCGGAACCAGCGCGGCGACAAGAATGGCGATGCCGCAAGCCACCAGGAGCGGAGCGACGATCGCGATCATCGACCGGGCTGCCCGGACGACATTTGACGCAGTGGGTCGCGAGATGGTTCCGGATTCACGGCGACGGCTTGAAAAGCGCCGTGCGTACCCTGCTTCGACCGATTCGTCCGTATTTCGAGCAATCGCGGCATGCAGCGAACTCCAACTATGGCGAGCAGCGGGAAGTGACTGTGCGGCCTGACATCGTCGATCAGCGGCGCCCAGTCTGCTGGGTGTCCCGCTGGATCGACTGGTCAGAAGCCGAGTGCTCCAAGCGTTGCGCGAGCGACACCTTGATGATGGACTGCCGCGTAACGCCGAGCTGGCCAGCCTCCTTGTCAAGCTGGTCGACCATCCAGGTTGGAAAATCGACATTGACGCGTTTCTGCTCCAGCCACGGCCGGCGCGCCCGTCCAAGATCCAGGGCATCCGCCACGCTCTTGCCAGTGTCGAAGTTTCGGTCAAACGTCTTGGCTTTCCTACAAAGCTACCTCCTCCTGCGCTTCAAGAGTTCGAGCTAAGCAGGGGACAGCGGAATGGCACTTGGTTGATGGGTTCGTGGGCGGGCTACATGAAGCAACACTACGCTGCGAAATGCAAAGCTTAGCGGATGAGTTGACGAATCGACGCAGAGATCGACAGAAGCTGAGGCTTGTCCATACGCCCGATGATGTTGCGAACAACAGATCCAATGACCTGCAGGGCACCGGCCATACCAAGGCTTGCGGACTGCTCGACGATAAATCCTGCTTTTGCCAGCTTGAGGGGTTTTATGAAGTAGTAATCCATGCCGGCATCATTCAACTCGACGACCAGCTGGGCCAGGGCATCGCGGTGTTTGGTGGGATCGGGGGAACGCTCAAGGGTGGTAAGTACAGCGAGCGTCTTGGTGCGGAGAGCCTCAGAGTGGTAGAAACGCAAGAACGGAAGCGCCTTCGTACCTGCCGTTGATGGTGCGGCGGCGCGGGCCTTTGCCGGAAGTTTGGGAGGGCGTTTCGAGGGTATCGCCATCAGATGATCCTACGCAGCGAACGTCGCCTACTTGCTGAGAAGCGATGATGCGGTGGGTGCCGCCCAACGTTTGACGTAAGCCGCGTGCCGTAGGCACGTCGGCTTGACCGAGGGGTTAGGCCCGTGTTGGACGTCAGCACTCATGTGCGATGCTCCGCACTGATGAGCGACCTTGCCTTGTTTGCGACAGTCTCCGGGAAGACGCAGGATTTCCGACGGACCGTATCGAGGTGGACGCCTTTGAGGGTAGTTCGCGCCGCGACTTCGTTGGTTTCCTCGTTCACCATTTCATGCGAGAAGCGGATGCTCCTGTCTTTGACTTCCAGAACAGTGGTGCGAACGGAAACCACAGCACCCGCAAGCAATTCATTGATGTATGAGATGTGCTGATCGACAGCCGCCATTCCGCGCTTTGCGCTGCGAAGGTACGAGGGCGTTATACCGATTGCATTGAAGAATTGCCATGTGGCTTCGTCAAACTTGCCGACGTACCACATGACATTCATATGGCCAACATGGTCGCAGTGCCACGGATACACAGTGCCTCGGTAGGTGAGGAGGGGCTCTGTCATGGCAACTCCTTGAAAGGGCCCAACGAAAGGGCCCTTGTAGTTCGAGCTAAGCGGCGCCTAACTACGACGCGCTGCGTTCCCGGCCAGCCCTGCCTTGCCTTCGCATGCCCCACCGCGAGCCACTATCGACTACCGTCGCTGATGTGCAACGCCGCACCCGTTTCGCAGCGCAGCCATGCTCATCGACGCGTTCGAACCGGGGCGGCGACGCAATCGAGTGGCTGCTCTCGGCAACTCGCGGTACGGCAAGCTCGTGGCCGAAAGCAGCCTCTTCTCAGCCGCACTCCCCCTGGTGCCCGCAGGCGGTGCAGAACATGCAGCCGTCCTTCTTGATGTAGGCGTGCGCGCCGCAAGAGGGGCACGACACCCCGGCCATGATCGGCGTGCCCGAACTCGCGTGGTCCGAGATCTCGGGGATCGCGAGCGCGCCGGCGCCGCCGATCGCGCGGCCCTCGGCGTCGAGCAGCCCGAGCACCTTGTAGCGGTGCATGATCAGCGCGGCCAGGTACGCGACCGTGCTCGGCCACACCTTCTGCTTCGCTTCGCCCGGCGTCTGCGCCCAGAACGAGCCGTTCAGCTCGCCGAAACTGAGCAGCTTGGCGAGCTTCAGTCCGATCCAGTTCACGTCGATCACGCGCATGTCGAGCGACAGCAGCTTGCACAGGCCGTCGAGCGGGCGCGGGTAGTCGCCGGCGATCCAGATCGAGTAGGGGCGCCGCGTGCCGTCGGGCAGTTGCAGCTCCTTCACGCCGAGCACGAAATCGTCGCCGGTGGCCGCGTTGGCGACATCGGCGGTCCACGAGAGCGTGCCGAGCGGGCCGGACTTGGGTTCGGAGGCGAACATCATCGCGTCGAGCATCGGCGTGGACTGCTGGTCGATCGTGTCGAACACGCCCATTTCCTCGCAGCGAAAGCGCACGATGTCGGCGAAGGCCGCAACGATCCCCGGTTTCCAGCACAGGTCGCCGCCGGGCGGGCAGGCGAGCTGGATCGGCTGGTCGTCGCGCGTCTTGGCCAGCGCCTCGAGCTTGAGCCGCAACCAGGCGCGGTCGTTCGAGCGCATGTCCATCGACAGCGCCTTGGCGATCGCGCCGAGGCCGCGCGGCTGCTCGTTGCCGTTGACCCAGGTCTCGAACGGGACGCTGCGCGACCCGAGCGAGCCGTCGCGTCGCTGGAAGGTCTCGTCGGTCTGGCCGATGAAGATGCAAAACGACGCCCGTCCGTCGACCGGTTCGACCATGAACGACCACGCGAGGTTGCCGGCCGGCAGCTGCGGGCGCCCCGGCCAGCGCAGCGACGACAGCGCGGGTTGCGGAACCTTCTCCAGCCGTATCCGCCGGTTCGGGTCGTCCTTCAGATCCTGCGGCATCGCGACCGACGCGCTGGCGGTCGAGAGCACCGATCCGATCACGGTGTTCGGGCGGTAGGTGGTGATGCCCTTGAGTCCGGCGCGCCACGCCTCGAGGTAGAGCGCCTTGAACTCCTCGTAAGGGTAGTTCTCGTCGACGTTGACCGTCTTGCTGATCGCCGAATCGACGTAGGGCTGCACCGCCGCGCTCATCTTCATGTGATCGATCGCGGCGATCTGCATCGCCGAGACGAAGTACTCGGGAAGCGCCTGCGGATTCCCGCCCATGTGCCGGTACAGGCGATAGGCGAAATCCTCGACCTCGTACTCCTTGCGCGAGCCGTCGGGCATGCGCTTCTTGCGCGTGTAGGTCCAGGAGAACGCCGGTTCGATTCCGCCCGAAGCGTTGCCGGCGAACGCGATCGAGATCGTTCCGGTGGGCGCGACCGACATCAGGTGCGAATTGCGGATGCCGTGCTCGCGAATGCGCGCCTTGAGCGGCTCGGGCAGGCGCGACGCCGAGTGCGGCTCGGCGAGGTACTGCTCGGCATCGAACAACGGAAACGCGCCCTTCTCGCGCGCGAGCTCGACCGAGGTCTCGTAGCAGCAGTCGCGCAGCACTTCGGCGATGCGTGCGGCGGTCTGGCGTGCGTCGTCGACGTCGTAGCGCAGCTTGAGCATCGTGAGCGCGTTGCCCAGCCCGGTGAAGCCCAGGCCGACGCGACGCTTGGACTTGGCTTCGCGATCCTGCTGCGGCAGCGGCCACATCGTGAGGTCGAGCACGTTGTCGAGCGCGCGCACCGCGATCGACGCGACGCGACGCATCCGCTGCATGTCGAAGCCCGGCTCGTCGCCGAACGGGTCGGTGACGAATCGCGTGAGATTGATGCTGCCCAGGTCGCAGCAACCGTAGGGCGGCAGGAACTGTTCGCCACACGGATTGCTCGCCGCGATCTGCTCGACGTAGCCGAGGTTGTTGTCGCCGTTGACGCGGTCGATGAAGATCGACGCCGGGTTCGGCGTGGTTGTAGGTGGAACGCATGATCTGGTCCCACAGGTCGCGCGCGCGCACCGTGCGATAGACCCACTTCCCGTCGGCGCGCTGGCTGCCCGCGTCGGCAGTCGAAGGGTCGCACCTCGTGGACCAGCTCGAAGGCGACGTCGGCGTCGACCGAGCGCATGAACTCGTCGGTCACCGCCACCGAAGTGTTGAAGTTCGTGCAGCGAGCCGTCGCGCTTGGCGTGGATGAACTCCTCGACGTCGGGGTGATCGACGCGCAGCACGCCCATCTGCGCGCCGCGGCGCGAACCGGCCGACTCGAGCGTCTCGCAGGACTTGTCGAACACGCGCATGTACGACACCGGCCCCGAAGCGCGCGAGTGCGTGCCCTTCACGTAGGCGCCGCGCGGTCGGATCGGCGAGAAGTCGTAGCCGACGCCGCCGCCGCGGCGCATCGTCTCGGCCGCCTCCTGCAGCGCCGCGTAGATGCCCGGCGTGCCGCCGTCGTCGTAACCCCAGACCGCGTCGCCGATCGGCTGCACGAAGCAGTTGATCAGCGTGGCCTGCGAGCTCGGTGCCGGCCGCGGAGTTGATCCGCCCGGCCGGCACGAAACCGTTCTCCATCGCCCACAGGAACTGCCCCTCCCAGTGCTCGCGCGCCTGCGGCGCCTCGACCGAGGCCAGCGCACGCGCAACGCGCACGCGAATGTCGTGCGCACCGGTTTCCTCGCCCTTTGCGTACTTCTCGATCAGTACGTCGACCGAAACTTCCTGCTCGGGCAGGGCTGCGAGGATGTTCTCGATTTTCACTGGTATAGGTCTCCTGAACTCGGTTTTCTGTCGGCAACTGGCCGATGCGCCGGCCCGCCTTCGCCGGACCGCGAAGGCGCCGACGGACAACGGTGCGAAGTGAAAAGAACGGATGGACGATTGTCGCGCGACCCGGTCGAAATTGACAGCCGGGAACGACGGCGTACCGGGAAACAACTGCCTGCGGCGCGCTTCGGAATTGACCAACGACAATGCACGCCTGACGACCTCCTGATCCACGCAACGGCTCTCAAGAACATGCGCGGAATCGGCTATACTTCGACCTCTTTGCGCGGCTCCGGGCGGCTAGCTCAGCGGTAGAGCACTGCCTTCACACGGCAGGGGTCACAGGTTCGAACCCTGTGCCGCCCACCACGATCACGACAGGCCGGACGCGCAAACAAAGAATAGCACCATCCGGCGAGCGTACCCACAAGATGTTGTATGGGTGCCGCCAACCGAGTCAAGATGTTGTGGGCATCCGGCAACAGGTCGGCAGGCGCCGTGAATGGGCCCGTCGAACGACGCGGTCATTGCGGCGGGCGCGGCACAATCGGCATACATTGCGAATTGCCCGATCTCGCGGACATGCGCAAGTTGCGCATGCCTCGTCGGTATCTGCTGACGGCGAAACCGCCCGCGTAGATCGGATCGACGAGAACTTGCGCAGACCCATGCCACGACACCGAGAGCTTGAATTCGCCGCAACGAGCCGGGGGCTCGCGCTTGGCTGAGAGGTCGTTCGCCAACGAGGTGCAGAAGCTGCGCCTGGGCGCCGGCGACGAGTTCCGCGGCGAGGGCATCCTGGCGGTCACCAAGGCGCTGCTCGAAGCCGGGGTGTCGTACGTCGCCGGCTACCAGGGCGCGCCGATCTCGCACCTGATGGACGTGCTCGCCGACGCCAACGACATCCTGCGCGAACTCGGCGTGCGCTTCGAGCACAGCGCCTCGCGAGGCCGGACGCGGCGGCCACGCTCGCGGCCTCGGTGAACTACCCGCTGCGCGGCGCGGTGACCTTCAAGTCCACCGTGGGCACGAACGTCGCGTCCGACGCGCTTGCGAATCTCGCTTCGGGCGGCGTGACCGGCGGCGCGCTGCTCATCGTCGGCGAGGACTACGGCGAAGGCTCGAGCATCATGCAGGAGCGTTCGCACGCTTTCGCGATGAAGTCGCAGGTCTGGCTGCTCGACCCGCGCCCGAACCTGCCGAGCATCGTCGCGGCGGTGCACGCCGGTTTCGAGCTATCCGAGGCTAGCAACACACCGGTGATGCTCGAGTTGCGCATTCGCGCCTGCCACGTGCACGGCCGCTTCACCGCGCGCGACAACCGGCGGGCGGAGTTCACGCTCGCGCAGGCGATGCGGGAGCCGGCGCGCGACACCAACCGCATCGTGCTGCCGCCGGCGAGCTACCTGCACGAGCAGGACAAGGTTCGGCGGCGCTGGCCCGCGGCAGTCCGGTTCATCCAGGAGCGCGAGCTCAACGAATTCTTCGCCGAGCAGGCGATGGACGTCGGCATCGTTCTCCAGGGCGGGATGTACAACAGCGTCCTGCGCTCGCTGGAACTGCTGGGGTTGGCCGACGCGTTCGGCGATTCGAAGGTTCCGCTCTACGTGCTCAACGTCACCTACCCGTTGGTCGACGCCGAGTTCGCGCGTTTTTGCGCAAGGCAAGCGCGCGATCCTGCTGGTCGAGGAAGGCCAGCCCGACTACATCGAGCAGGCCGCGAACTCGATCCTGCGCAAGGCCGGCTCAGACACGCGCGTGCACGGCAAGGACCTGCTGCCGATAGCGGGCGAATACACCGGCGAGCTGATGCTCGCGGCGCTCCGCGGTTTCGTCGAGCTCTACGCGCGCGAACGGATCGCGCCGCGCGCCGCCGATCAAACGTTGCGCACGAACGGTGGCTCGGCCGGCAGCATCGCCGACGATGCCGCGCGGCACGACGGCAGCGGCGCGACCGATCCGGCGCGCGCGCTGGCAATTCAGGCTGGCGCGAACGAGGTGCAGCCGCGCCCGCCGTCGTTTTGCACCGGCTGCCCGGAACGCCCGATCTTCACTGCGCTCAAGCTGCTCGAGCGTGAACTCGGCCCGCACCACGTGAGCTGCGACATCGGTTGCCACCTGTTCTCGATCCTGCCACCCTTCGAGATCGGCGCGACCACGATGGGCTACGGACTGGGATGGGCGGGCGCCGCGGCGTTCAACAGCCCCGAGAGCTCGAACCGGGCGCTCGCGGTGATGGGCGACGGCGGCTTCTGGCACAACGGCCTGACCAGCGGCGTCGGCAACGCGGTGTTCAACCGCAGCGACAACGTGCTGCTCGTCGTCGACAACGGCTACTCGGCCGCCACCGGCGGGCAGGACGTGCTGTCCTCTGCGCGCGGCCAATCCGATCCGCAGCACCGACCACCCGATCGAGAAGGCGGTGCGCGGCGTCGGCGTCGAGTGGGCGCGCACGGTGACCAACACCTACAGCCTCACGCAGATGCGCGACGCGTTGCGCGAAGCGCTGACGACGCGCGAAAAAGGTCCCAAGGTGATGGTCGCGCAGAGCGAATGCATGCTCAACCGCCAGCGCCGCGTCCGGCCGCTGATGCGCAAGCGGATCGCCGACGGGCACCGGGTCGTGCGCGAGCGCTTCGGCGTCGACTCCGACACCTGCACCGGTGACCACTCTTGCATCCGGCTCTCCGGTTGTCCGTCGCTGACGATCAGCGCCGAATCCGGACCCGCTGCGCCGCGACCCGGTCGCGACGGTGGTCGACAGCTTGCGTCGGCTGCGGGCTTGTGCGGCGAGGTGGCGCACGCTGCGGTGCTGTGCCCGTCGTTCTATCGCGCCGCGATCATCCACAATCCGACACGCGTCGACCGGTTCGTCTCGCGGCTGCGCCTTGCGCTGATCGGATGGCTGCAGCGGCGCATCGACCGGCGGCTTCGCGGGCTCGCGGCATGACCGGCGAGCGCGCGATCACGATCGCGATCCTCGCCATGGGTGGCGAGGGCGGCGGAGTGCTGGCCGACTGGCTGGTCGATCTGGCCGAGCGCAACGGCTTCATCGCCCAGTCGACGTCGGTCCCCGGCGTGGCGCAGCGCACCGGCGCGACGATCTACTACATCGAACTTTTTCGGGAGACGGCGGTGCCGGCGGGCAGCCAGCCCGTTCTGGCGCTCAGCCCGGTGCCGGGCGACGTCGACATCGTGATCGCGTCCGAGTTGATGGAGGCCGGGCGCGCGCTGCAACGGGGCCTGGTCAGCGCCGGGCGCACGACTCTGATCGCGTCGACGCACCGCGTGTACTCGATGACCGAACGCACGGCGATGGGCGACGGTCGTGTCGACTCGGACAAACTGCTCGACGGCTGCCGCGCCGCCGCGAAAGATTTCGTCGCGCTCGACTTCGCGCGCATCGCCGACGACTGCGGCAGCCCGATCAGCCCGGTTCTTTGCGGCGCGCTCGCGGCCACCGGCGCCCTGCCCTTCGATCGGACGCAGTTCGAACAGACGATCGAGCGCGCGGGCGTCGGAGTGAAGGCGAGTCTCGCGGCTTTCGCGGCGGGGTTCGCCGCGGTGCATCGGGCGCCCGCCGCGCGGGGCGAAGCGGCGCAAACGAACAATGCGTATGCCGCGACGCGGGTCGGACCGCGCCTTGCCGCCCTGCGCCGGCGCATCGAAAGCGGGTTCCCGCGCCACAGCCACGCCACGCTCACCGCAGCGATCCTTCGCCTGGCCGACTACCAGGACGTCGACTACGCAGCGTCGTACCTCGAGCGGCTCGCGCCGCTCGCGGCAGAACAGGTCGACGGCGACGCGCCGCATGACGCACCACACGACGCACCACACGACGCGCCGCACGACACGTCACACGACGATCTGTTCGACGAGACCGCGCGCCACCTCGCGCTGTGGATGTCGTACGAGGACGCGGTGCGGGTGGCGGACCTCAAGACGCGGCGCGAGCGCTTCGATCGGGTCGGCAAGGAAATCCGGCTCGAAGCGGGCCAACTCGTGCACATCGACGAGTTCATGCATCCGCGCGTCGAGGAGATCGCCGACGTGCTGCCGGCCGGCGTCGGACGCTGGTTGCTTGGCACGCGATGGGCGCGAGCCTGCGTCGCGGCGTTCGCGCACAAGGGTAGGATCGTTCGCACCAGTTCGCTGCGCGGCTTCCTGCTGCTGTACCTGATCGCCGCGCTGCGCCGCACGCGGCGCGGGTCGCTGCGCTTTGCCCGCGAGCGCGAGCGCATCGACCAGTGGCTCGCCGCGATCGCCCGCCTCGCACGAACGCAACCCGATCTGGCGCTGGAAGTCGCGCGTGCCCAGCGGCTGGTCAAGGGCTACGGCGACACCCACATGCGCGGCTGGCGCAACTTCGAACGCCTGATGTCGGAACTCCCCGGGCTGCAGTCACAGTCGCAGGGTGCGGCGCGAATGCGGGCTCTGGCGCAGGCGGCGCTCGCCGACGAGAGCGGGCACGCGCTCGATCGGCTGCTCGCCGCGCCGCGGCTGGCGGGCGCCGACTGACGAGGGCGTCGCGCGACAAGGGCCTCGATGTCGCCAGTGCCAGCGCAACGAAGCAAAGCCACAAGCGCGCGAGCCGGCGCGCCCACCACGATCCGATCGCGAGGCAGGATTGACATCAGGCAGCGAATGAACCATCATTCAGTCTCGAACTCCATCACTCCGGCGCATCGAGGGATCAAGCAATGCAACTAAAGGGGAAGACCGCCGTCGTCACCGGCGGAGCATCGGGAATCGGACGCGCCACCGCGCAAACGCTGGCCCAGGCGGGCGCGCGTGTGTTCGTCGGCGACATCGACCAGTCCGGCGGCGAGGCAAGCGTCGCTGCGATCCGCGAACAAGGCGGTCAGGCGGATTTCATCCGGCTCGACGTAACCGACGCCGAATCGATATCGGCGTTTCGCGACGTGTGCTTCGAGAAGGCCGGGCAGGTGGACATCGTCGCCAACGTCGCGGGTTGGGGAAAGATCCAGCCCTTCCTCGAGAACACGCCCGAGTTCTGGCGCAAGGTGGTCGACCTCAACCTGATGGGGCCGGTGGCCGTGTCGCACGCCTTTCTCGGGGCGATGGTCGAACGCGGCGCCGGGGGAAAGATCGTGATCGTATCCAGCGACGCCGGGCGGGTCGGCAGCCTCGGCGAGACCGTGTACTCGGGCGCGAAGGGCGGCGCGATTGCGTTCACCAAGTCGCTTGCGCGCGAGATGGCGCGCTACGGCATCAACGTGAACTGCGTCTGCCCCGGACCCACCGAGACGCCGCTGCTCGCGGCTGTCCCGCCCAAACACCAGGAAGCGTTCATCCGCGCGACACCGATGCGCCGCCTGGCCAAACCGTCCGAGATCGCCGATGCAATTCTCTTTTTCTGCAGCGATCGCGCCACTTTCGTCACCGGCCAGATCCTGAGCGTGAGCGGCGGACTCTGCCTGGCAGGCTGATCGCGCACATCCGAACGGGATTCGAAACTTCAACCAGGAAAACCCATGTACAAACTGAAAGCCGCCCAATGGCGCCCCGAGCACTTCAGGTGGGAGGTGGCCGACCGCGTCGCCACCGTCACGCTGAACCGTCCCGAACGCAAGAACCCGCTCACCTTCGAGAGCTACGCCGAGTTGCGCGACACCTTCCACAAGCTGCAGTACGCCGATGACGTGCGCGCCGTGGTGATCACCGGCGAAGGCGGCAACTTCTGTTCCGGCGGAGACGTGCACGACATCATCGGGCCGCTGGTCGGGATGGAGATGAACGACCTGCTGAAGTTCACCCGCATGACCGGCAATCTCGTCAAGGAGATGCGCCAGTGTCCGCAGCCGATCATCGCAGCGGTCGACGGGATCAGCGCCGGCGCCGGGGCGATCCTGCCGATGGCGAGCGACCTGCGCTACGGGACCGCGAAGACCAAGACCGCTTTTCTGTTCGTGCGCGTCGGTCTCGCCGGCTGCGACATGGGTGCGTGCGCGATCCTGCCACGCATCATCGGGCACGGTCGCGCCTCCGAACTGCTCTACACCGGGCGCGTGATGCGCGCCGAGGAAGCGCTCGCCTGGGGCTACTTCAACGAACTGGTCGAACCCGAGCAGTTGCTCGCCAAGGCCACCGAGATGGCGAAGTCGCTCGCCAACGGCCCGACCTTCGGCCACTACATGACGAAGAAGTGCCTGCACCAGGAGTGGAACCAGACCATCGAGCAGGCGCTCGAGACCGAAGCCGAGGCGCAGGCGATCTGCATGCAGACCAAGGACTTCGAGCGTGCCTACCACGCGTTCGTCAACAAGCAGACGCCCGTCTTCCAGGGCGACTGAAAGCGGCGCCCCGCCCTCGCGGGGCCGCGCGAGGCAACGATGATCACGCTAGAGTTCGAAGGCCCGGTCGCGCTCGCGACGCTGTGCCGGCCCCCAGTGAACGCGATCAACGACCTCTGGATCGCGCGCATGCACGAAGTCCTCGACGAGGTCGAGCGACGCCACGACACGCAGGTGCTGTGGATCCGCAGCGCCGAGCGCGTCTTCAGCGCGGGCGCCGATCTGGCGCTGATGCGCGAACGATTCGACAGCCACGAGGGGCGCGCGCGGATGATCGAGTTCACGCGTGGCCTGCAGGCCCTGTACATGCGAATCGAGCGAAGCCCGAAAGTTTCGATCGCGGAGATCGGCGGCAGCGCACTTGGCGGCGGCTTCGAACTCGCACTGGCTTGCGATCTGCGCATCGTCGCCGACGACGCGCGCGTCGGACTGCCCGAAGCGGCGCTGGGTTTGCTGCCGGGAGCCGGGGGCACACAGCGCATGACGCGAATCGCCGGCGACGCCGTGGCGCGCCAGCTGATCCTGGGCGCCGAGGTGATCGACGGTGTTCGCGCCGTGTCGCTCGGCCTGGCCCACCGGAGCGTGCCGGGGGGCGATCTCCGGGCGACGGCGCGCTCGCTCGCCGAGCGGATCGGCGCCCTGCCCGGCCCCGCGCTGGCGGCCTGCAAACGCTGCATCACCGCGGCGCTCGACGTCGGCGTCGACGGATTCGAGGTCGAGATCGAAGGCACCGCACAACTGCTCGCGGACCCCGGCACCCAGCGGCTCGTCCGCGCTTTCCTATCCAGGTGATCCCGATGCGAAGCGACTCGAACTACCTCGACTGGCCGTTCTTCGACGCGAGCCACCGCGAACTGGCGAACCGGCTCGAGGCCTGGGCAACCGATTCGATCGACGAAACCCACGGCGACGACGTCGACGCGGCGTGTCGTGCGCTGGTGCGCAAACTGGGCGCCGACGGGTGGCTGCGATACGCCGTCGGCGGAACGGCGTGGGGCGGGCAATTCGAATCGATCGACACGCGCGCCGTGTGCCTGTTGCGCGAGACGCTGTCGCGCCACTCGGCGCTGGCCGACTTCGCGTTCGCGATGCAGGGGTTGGGCTCGGGGGCGATCACGCTGCACGGCACGCCCGTGCAGAAGAAACGCTACCTCGAACGGGTGGCGAGCGGCGAGGCGATCGCCGCGTTCGCCCTTTCCGAACCCGATTCGGGATCGGACGTCGCGGCGATGAAGTGCGCGGCGCGCCAGGACGGCGAGCACTACGTGCTCGACGGCGAGAAGACCTGGATCTCCAACGGCGGCATCGCCGACTTCTACGTCGTGTTCGCACGCACCGGCGAGGCGCCCGGATCGCGCGGGCTCAGCGCCTTCGTCGTCGACGCCGACACGCCGGGCCTGGAGATCGCCGAACGCATCGAAGTCATCGCGCCGCATCCGCTCGCCACGCTGCGTTTCACCGGCTGCCGGGTCGCCGCGACGCAGCGGCTCGGCGCGCCCGGACAGGGCTTCAAGGTGGCGATGCAGACGCTCGACATCTTTCGCACGTCGGTCGCCGCCGCCGCCCTGGGCCTGGCGCGACGCGCGCTTTCCGAATCGCTGTCTCGCGCCACCTCGCGAAAGATGTTCGGCGGCGTGCTGGCCGACTTCCAGATCACGCAGGCCAAGCTCGCGGCGATGGCGACCGGGATCGACGCTTCGGCCCTGCTCACCTATCGCGCCGCCTGGCTGCGCGACCAGGGCGCGAGAGTGACGCGCGAGGCCGCGATGGCGAAGATGCACGCGACCGAAACCGCGCAGCAGGTGATCGATTCGGCGGTGCAGATCTGGGGCGGGTGCGGCGTGGTCAGCGGCCACCCGGTCGAGCGGCTCTATCGCGAGATCCGCGCCTTGCGCATCTACGAGGGCGCGACCGAGGTGCAGCAGCTGATCATCGCACGCGAGACGCTGTCGGCGTTCGCGACACCTCGCGCTTCGTAGAGATCCGCTTCCAGCGGCGCGCGCCCTCGCGCGTGACCAGCGGGTCGAGCATCAGCCTGAGCCCGCGATCGACGTACTCGTCGATGCTCATCCGGCCGCGGAAGTGCCAGGCCTTGAGCGCCCAGGCGTGGCAGAACATCACGATCTGGTAGGTGAGCAGCTCTACGTCGATCGCGTCGAACAAGCCCTGCCGGACGCAGTCCTCGACGCAGTCGGAGATCAGCTTGTTGCTCATCGCCTCCTTTTGCTTGATCACGTCGCGGCGCGCGCGACGCAACCACTTCGTCTCGCGATACACGAGCACGGTGGCGTCGATCCGTGCGTCGATCACGTGGCCGTAGGCACGCACCGCCGCGCAAAAGCGCTCCATCGGATCGTCGAGCCCTTCGAGCGCGGGGGGGATTTCCCTCTGGTAGGAGTCGAGCACCTCGTTCAGCGCGAGGTAGAGCACGTCCTCCTTGTCCTGCACGTACTGGTAGATCAGCCCGACGCTGACCTTGGCACGCTGCGCGACCTCGCGGATCGTCGTGACGTGGTAGCCCTGCTTGCCGTAGAGCTCGATCGCCGCGTGCAGGATCTGGTGCTGGCGCTTCTCGACCAGCGCCGGAATCTCGACCTTGCTGACGACCTTTACGTTCATTTACACCCCTGCCGTTGCGCGCGAACACCCTCGGTGCGACCGACGGCGCGCTCCCGGGATGCCGGCCGCCCGCGAGCGGCCGGACCCAAGGAGGACGAAAACTACAGCGGACCCATCTTGCAGTCGCCGCTGGGAGGCGGGGTCGCCTGCGCGGCGTCGATCGCGGTCGCGATGATCGGGCGCAGCTTGCCTCCCTGCTCGCCGATGTAGCCGATGTAGTTCGGGCTGGCGAGCTGGTGATCCTCCGGCCTGATCGTGAGCTTGCCCATGATCGTGTCGAAGGTGCCGCCGCGCAGCGCGCGCGCAACGTCGAGCGGCTTGGAGCTCTTGGCGCGTTCGATCGCCTGGAAAATCACCTGCATCCCGAGGTAGGTCTCGCCCTCGAAGTTGGTCGGCTCGTCACCCGGGTAGGTCTTGCGCCAGGCCGCGACGAAACGCTTGTTGTCGGGCGTGTCGAGGGTGGAGCTGTAGTTGATGATTCCCCAGATGCCCTTGGCCGTCGCGCCCAGCGTCTTCACGTTGCCGTCGGTGACGAAACTCACCCCGGCGGTGAAGATCGAGTCGAGCAGACCGAACTGCTTGGCCTGGTTGGCGAAGTTGATCGCGTCGCGTCCGGCGAGCGCCACCCACAATCCCTCGGCGCCCGAGGCCTTGATCTGCTGGATGAACGGCGCGTAGTCGTTGCTGCCCAGCGCCGGATAGTGCTCAGCCACCAGTTGCTTGCCCGACGTCGTCTTGACCGCGTCGGAGAAGCTCTTGCCCGAGTCGCGGCCCCAGGCGATGTCGGCCGCGATGATCGCCCACTTGGTCTCCTTGCGGGTCGCGAGCCAGGGCTTGACCACCGCCGCATCCTGCGCGTCGGAGTGGTTCACGCGAAACAGGCGCGGCACGCACGAGTCACCGGTGAGCTTGTTGCTCTTGTTGATCGTCGACACGTAGATCGCGTCCCAGCGCTCGAGCATCGGCGCCATCGCCAGGCCCTCGCCCGAGGCGATCGTTCCGGTCAGGATCTTGTAGCCTTCCAGCGCGAGGCGCTCGGCCTGCTTGCGCGCGACGTCGGGCTTGACCTCGGTGTCGAGCACCTTGATCTCGACCTTGCGGCCCATCACCCCGCCCTTGGCGTTGACTTCGGCCACCGCGAAATCGACCGCGCGCTTGACCTCGGCGCCCAGGCTCGCGTAGGTGCCCGAGAGCGCGGTCGGCACGCCGATGCGCACCGGTTCGCTGCTCTGCGCGAAAGCCGGCGCGGCGCCGAGCATGCTCGCCGTACCGATCGAAAGAGCCACCAACTTGGCTCGATATCCACTCCGATTCATTGCAGTCTCCCCTTGAGTCGCCGTCGCGGCCCTATACCGCGACATGACGTATCAGGCTCTCCATCGAAAGCCCGGCCAAAGCACCTTCATCGACGAAGACGCCCTTCGAAAGAACGTGGTAGCGCTCGGCCACCCGGCGCACCAATCCGTAGTTCTGCTCGATCAGCAGCAGGCTCGTGCCCTCCTCGGCGAGCCGCAGCATCACCTGAGCGACCTCGTCGACGATCACCGGCGCGAGGCCCTCGCTCGGCTCGTCGAGCACGAGCAGCGCCGGATTGGCCATCAGCGCACGGCCGATCGCGAGCATCTGCTGCTGGCCGCCCGAGAGCGCCGTCCCCGGGGTGTCGGCACGCTCCTGCAGGATCGGGAACAACTCGAACACGCGCTCGACCGACCACGGCCCCTTGCGACCCGATGCCGCTCCGAGCAGCAGGTTCTCGCGCACGCTCAGATTGGGCACGATGCAGCGCCCCTGCGGCACCACCGCGATGCCGAGCCGCGCGGCCGTGAAGTGCTGCGGCGAGCGCGCCGCCTTTCCGGCCAGCGAGATCGAGCCCTTCGTCAGATCGGCGATCCCGAGAAAGGTGTTGACGACCGTGGTCTTGCCGACGCCGTTTCGGCCCAGCAGCGCGACACGCTCGCCGGCGCCGATCGCGAGGTCGATGCCGTGCAATATCTCGGCCTGGCCGTAGCCGGCGTAGACGTTCTCGAAGCGGAGCAGGTGCGTCACGCGGCACTCCCGAGATAGGCGGTGACCACCTCCGGAATGCCCCGGATCTCGTCGGCCGTTCCTTCGGCCAGCACTTCACCAAGATGCAGGACCGTGATCCGGTCGCAGATCGAGAACACCACCTCCATATCGTGCTCGACCAGCAGCACGGTCACGCCCCAGCGCCCGACGAGATCCCTCAGGTGCTCGGCCAGCGCCATCGACTCGCTCATCGACAGCCCCGCCCCGGGTTCGTCGAGCAGCAGGATCCTGGGACGCCCGATCAGCGCGAGCGCGAGGTCGAGGCGGCGGCGATCGCCGTACGAGATCTGCGCGGCGCGCTGGTGCGCGAGGTGCGTCAGGCTGAGCTCGCGCATCACCTCGTCGACGTTCGGTTCCTCGGCTTTCATCGCGGCGACTTCGAGCTGCGCGTGCACGGTGAGGTCCGGGAAGACGCTGGTGCGCTGGAACGAGCGCGCGATTCCGGCCTGGCGCCGCTGCTGTACGGTCAGCCGGCTGATGTCGCGACCGTCGAGCGTGACGCGACCCTCGGCCTTTGTCGCGCGCCCCGACAGCACGTCGATCAGCGTCGATTTGCCAGCGCCGTTCGGTCCGATCAGGCCGCGGATCTCCCCCGGCGGAACTGCGATGTCGACGTCCTTCAACGCGGCGAATCCGCCGTAGCGCCGCGTCAGGCGTTCGCCCTGGATCGCGTACATGTCAGCGCTGCGCCCTGCTCGCGCGACGCTCGGCGAAACGCGCCAGCGTGCCGCCCAGACCGGCCGGCAGGAACACCGTCACCAGTATCAGCGTGATCCCGATCACTGCCTGCCAGTGTTCGGTCAGCGTTCCCGCGACGTCCTTGACCAGGAAGAAGATCACCGCTCCGAGCGCCGGGCCCCACAGCAGCATCGGCCCGCCGATGATCGCCATGATCAGCGCCGAACCCGACAGCGACCAGTGCAGCACCTCGGGCGAAATGAAGCCGTTGTACAGCGCGAACAACACGCCGGCGAGCGCCGCGATGAAGGCCGAGATCGCCAGCGCGGCGGCGCGCAGCGCGACCGTCCTGAAGCCGATGAAGCGCGCGCGCTCCTCGTTCTCGCGAATCGCTTCCATCAGCCGTCCCGACTTGCTGCGCGACAACAGGAACAGCCCGAGCAATACGGCCATCAGCACGACCCAGGCGAGCACGAACGCGGCATGCGGGCGCTGCAGCAACGACGATTCGATGCCGAACAGGTGCTGCGGCAGGCGGATCGCCAGACCGTCGTCGCCGCCGGTCGCGTGGCGCGCCTTGACCGCGAACTCGTGAAACGCCTGGCCGACCGCCAGCGTCAGCATCGAGAAGGCCACGCCGGGAATGCGAACGATCACCAGCCCGAGCACGAACGCCAGCGTCGTGGGCAGCGCGAGCGCGAGCACGATCGCCCACTCGGCCGACATCCACTGGTGCTTGAGTGCGAGCGCGACCGTGTAGCCCGCAACACCGTAGAACGCTGCGTGCCCGAAGCTGACGACCCCGTTGAGCCGGATCAGCGCGCCGACTGCGGTCGCGAGCACGGCAGCGAACATCGCCTGCGCGAGCAGCGACATGAAGAGCGCCGAACCGACCAGCAGCGGCAGCGCCAATCCGAGGGCGGCCACGGCGAGCAGCACCCACGCGCCGCGCCCCGGGCGCGCGGCAGGCGCAGCGGTCGCGGCGGCAGGCGCCGCCTGCGGTTGCTGCGGTGGGCTAGACATGACTGCCCGCGATTCCGGTCGGGCGCCAGATCAGCACCATGACCATCAGCACGAAAGGAAACATCGTCGCGGCCCACGGCACGTAGATCACGCCGAAGTTGTGCACCTGTCCGATGATCAGCGCGGCGATGAACGCGCCGGAGAAACTACCCAGGCCGCCGATCACCACGACGATGAACGACTCGATCAGGATGTACCCGCCCATCGACGGCGAGATCGCCAGCAGCGGCGCCGCGATCGTTCCCGACAGTCCGGCGAGCGCCGCGCCGATCGCGACCACCGCCATGCTCACCCGGTCGGTGTTCACGCCCTGCATCGCGGTGGTCACCGGGTCGATGCTCGAGGCGCGAACGAACAACCCGATGCGACTGCGGCGCAACCACTGCGCGAGGCCGAAAGCGACCCCTGCCGCCACCGCGATCACCATCAGCCGGTAGGTGGGAAAGCTATCCCCGAACAACGACACCGTACCCGAGAGCGACTCGGGCACTGCAAGGGTGTGGAACTCCTTGCCCCACACCGTCTGAGCCAGGTCCTCGAGAACGAGCAACAATCCGAAGGTCACCAGCAACGTGACCTTCGGATCCTCGCGTTGCAGCGGGCGAAACACCGCCACGTCGAGCAGGGCGCCGAGCAGTGCGAGCACGACCACCGAGGTCGCGAGCCCGATCCAGAAGCCGAAGGCGCCGGCCACGCTGAAGCCGATGTACGCGCCCATCATGAACAGGCTGCCGTGCGCGAAGTTGACCACGCGTCGCAGGCCGAAGATCAGCACCAGCCCGACCGCCATCACGTAGACCAGGCCGCCGTAGACGAGACCGTTCAGCAACTGGATCAGCATCTGCACTCCTGGGTGAACCTGCGAGGGCGGGCCGCGATGCGCGCGGGCTGAAAGCAAAATGAATGATGGTTCAGTCATTCAAAAAAGTCAACTGCGCCAGATCAAGCGAAGCGGGCGCGCGCGCCCGTCGTCGGGGAAGCTGTCGAGAGTGCGCTTGACAAGCACAGCCGCGAACTGAAGAATTGCGGTTCATTCTATGAATGAATCGTCATTCATTCGCGATGCACTGCCGGAGTTGCCATGCTGTTGACCGAAGACCACCGAATGATCCAGAGCGCGGCGCGCGAATTCGCGCGCCGGCGTCTCGCACCGAACGCAGCCGAGTGGGAGCGCGCGGGCGCCTTCCCGCGCGAGCTGATCGGCGAACTCGGCGCGCTCGGCCTGCTCGGCATGACGGTGCCGGAGCAATGGGACGGAACCGGAACCGACTACATCGCCTACGCGCTCGCGCTCGAGGAGATCGCCGCGGGCGACGGCGCGGTCGCTACCGTGATGAGCGGGCACAATTCGGTCGGCTGCATGCCCTTGCTCGAGTACGGCACGGCGCAGCAGAAGGAGCGCTATCTGCGACCGCTCGCGCGTGGCGAGAAACTGTGCGCGTTCTGCCTGACCGAACCGCAGGGCGGCTCCGACCTCTCGATCCTGCGAACCCGCGCGCGCAGGGTCGGAGAGAACTACGTGCTCGACGGCACCAAGCAGTTCGTCACGAGCGGAAAGACCGCGGATTTCGCGGTCGTCATCGCGATCACCGATCCGCAGGCCGGAACGCGCGGTTTCAGCGCGTTCCTGGTGGACACCTCGACCCCGGGCTACCGGGTCGGTCGCGTCGAGAAGAAGATGGGACTGAACGCGTCGGACACCTGCGAGATCTTTCTCGAGAAACTCGAGATCCCATCGGCGAACCGGCTCGGCGACGAGGGACAGGGCTACCGGATCGCGTTGTCGAACCTGGAAGGCGGGAGGATCGGAATCGCGGCGACCGCGGTGGGAATGGCGCGCAGCGCGCTCGAACTCGCCATCGGCTACGCCAACGAGCGCCAGACTTTTGGCCGCCCGATCATCGATCACCAGGCGGTGTCGTTCCGCCTCGCGGACATGGCGACGAGGCTGGAGGCTGCACGCCAGCTGGTGCTGCACGCCGCGGCGCTGCGCAGCGCCGGCCTGCCCTGCCTGACCGAGGCGTCGATGGCCAAGCTCTTCGCAACCGAGGTCGCCGAACGAATCTGCTCCGACGCGCTGCAGACCTTCGGCGGATTGGGCTACATCGAGGACACCGGCGTCGAGCGGATCTACCGCTGCGTGCGAGGCAGCAAGATCTACGAAGGGACCAACGACATCCAGCGCATCGTCATCGGGCGCTCGTTCAAGGCATGAACGCGCCGCCGCTCTCGGGCCTGAGGGTGCTCGATTTCAGCACCCTGCTCCCCGGGCCGCTCGCCAGTCTGATGCTGGCCGAGGCCGGAGCCGAGGTCACGAAGATCGAGCGTCCCGGCAGCGGAGACGAAATGCGCGGCTATCCGCCGCACAGCGGCGGCGAGAGCGCACTGTTCGCGATCCTCAATCGGGGCAAGAAGAGCGTCGAGCTCGACCTGAAGCAGCCCGAGGCGCTCGCGAGACTGCACCCGCTTCTCGCGCAGGCAGACATCCTGATCGAGCAGTTTCGCCCCGGTGTGATGGACCGCCTCGGACTCGGCTACGACACGCTGCGCGAGAACTACCCGCGCCTGATCTATTGCAGCATCACCGGATTCGGCCAGGACGGCCCGCGCGCCCAGTTCGCCGGACACGACCTGAATTACCTGGCGATCAGCGGGTTGCTGAGCCTGTCGTGCGGCAGCGACGGCGCGCCCACACTGCCGATCGCGCCGATCGCCGACATCGCAGGCGGCACCTATCCGGCGTTCGCGAACATCCTGCTCGCGCTGATCGAACGCGAGCGCAGCGGCAACGGTTGTCACCTCGACATCTCGATGACCGAAAACCTGTTCACCCTCGCCTATTGGGGGCTGGCGCAGGGGTTCGCCGCGGGGGACTGGCCCGCGCCCGCCAGCGGACTGGTCACCGGAGCGTCGCCGCGTTACCAGATCTACGCCTGCGCCGACGGAGCGTACCTCGCTGCGGCACCGATCGAGGAACGATTCTGGACGCGATTCTGCGAGATGATCGGCCTGGACGCGGCGTTGCGCACGCCGAACGCCGATGCGGGAACGGTCACGCGCGCGGTAGCGGCGCTCATCGGCCGCGAGAGCGGCGAGCACTGGCACGCAGTGTTCGATGGGCAGGACGTCTGCTGCTGCGTTGTCAGAAGCCTGCAAGACGCGGTGAGCGACGAGCAGTTCCAGTCGCGCGGCGTGTTCGACCGTCTGGTGCAGACGGCCGACGACTCGATTCCGGCGCTCCCGACCCCGGTGGCGAGATGTTTTCGCACCGCAGGGCCGGCGCGCCGCGCGCCGCGCCTTGGCGAGAGCGCCGGTGACAACCCCGGTGACGGCCCCGGCGACAACCCTGCGGGCATGCCCGCGGCGGGCGACGGAGCCGACCGGTGACCGTGCACGCGCTGCTCATACCTGCCCACGGCGAGCCCGAATGCCTGCGCTGGACCGAGCTCGAGTCGCCGCGTCCGGCCACCGGGCAGGTGCTGATCGACGTGCACTGCGCCGGGGTCAACTATCCGGATCTGCTCGTGATCCGCGGCGGCTACCAGAATCTCGCGCCGCTTCCGTTCTCTCCGGGCAAGGAAGTCGCCGGGACGATCAGCGCCATCGGCCCTGAGGCAAGCGGTTTCGCAGTTGGCGACCATGTCCTCGCCTACGTCGAGTCCGGCGGATACTGCGAGAGCATCGCGGTGCGCGCGCTCGATTGCTGCCCGATGCCGAAGTCGATGGATTTCGCCGATGCGATCGCGCTCGGGCTGACCTTCCAGACCGCGCATTTCGCGCTGTTCGAGCGCGCGCGCCTGCGCGCCGGCGAGACGGTGCTGATCACCGGCGCGACCGGCGGCGTCGGCGCGGCGGCGGTGCAGCTGGCCAAGGCTCACCGGGCTTTCGTCATCGCCGCGATCGGCACGACGGCGAAGGCCGATTTCGCCCGTGCGCAGGGCGCCGACGCCGTGATCGACCTCGGCGCGATCGATCCGGCCAAAGACCTGCGCGCCAGCGTAGGCGCGTTGAGCGACGGGCGCGGCGCCGACGTCGTGATCGACAACCTGGGCAGTCCGGTGTTCGAGGCCTGCCTGCGAAGCCTCGCGCGCTCGGGGCGGATCGTCGTCGTCGGGTTTGCCGGCGGCCCCCCGGCCAGCCTGCGCACCAACTACCTGCTGATCAAGAACCTCACCGCGACCGGGCTACACTGGAGCGACTACCGCGACGACCAGCCCGAACTCGTTCGCGGCGTGCAGGACGAGATCTTCGCGCTCTGGCAGGCGGGACGGCTGCACCCCCCGGTCACGGCGGCCTACCGGCTCGAAGACGCGGTCAGGCCGCTGCGCCACCTCGCCGAGCGCCGGGCGCTGGGCAAGTTCGTGCTGCTCACCGACCACTACCGGGGGCGCCTGCGCGCCGAGGCGTAGCGGCGGCGTCGAGCGGCGGGCGGAGCGGTCCCCGCGGGCGGCCGAGTTGCAGATCCGGGGGGGGGGGGCGAATGGGCTGGGTGATCACGAAATACCTGCTGACCGCGGCCGTCGTCGTCGCGGTGTCGGAGGCCGCGAAACGCAGCGACAGGCTGGGCGGGTTGATCGCTGCACTGCCGCTGGTGACCGTGCTCGCGCTGATCTGGCTTCATTTCGAGAGCCAGCCCGAGGAAAAGATCGCCAACCACGCCCGGTACACGTTTTGGTACGTCGTGCCGACCCTTCCGATGTTCCTCGCTTTTCCGGCGTTGCTGCCGCGCCTGGGCTTCTGGCCGACGCTGCTCGCGAGCGCCGCGATCACGGTTGCGAGCTTTGCCGCTTTCGCCGTTGTGATGCGTCGCTTTGGAGTCGACCTGATTTAGTGTAGATTCGCGCCCGTTTGCCCATCGAGGGCTGGAGAACACCCGATGAAACGCGTCATCCTCTTCCTGCTCACCAACGTCGCCGTGCTCGTGGTGCTGGGCATCGCGGCGAACCTGCTCGGGCTGAACCGCTACATCACCGCGCAGGGGCTGGACCTCGGCGCACTGCTCGGCTTCGCTGCGCTGATCGGATTCGGCGGCGCGTTCATCTCGTTGCTGATCAGCAAGCCGATCGCGAAGTGGAGCACCAAGGCCCAGGTGATCAACGATTCACCCGACGCGACCCATCTCTGGCTGGTCGCCACGGTACAGCGCCTCTCGCAGAAAGCCGGCATCTCGATGCCCGAGGTGGCGATCTTCGAGGGCGCGCCCAACGCCTTCGCCACCGGCGCGTTCAAGAATTCGGCGCTGGTGGCGGTGTCGACCGGACTGCTCCAGACGATGAAGCGCGACGAGGTCGAGGCCGTTCTGGGCCACGAAGTGGCGCACGTCGCCAACGGCGACATGGTCACGCTCACGCTGATACAGGGCGTGATGAACACCTTCGTCGTGTTCCTCTCGCGCGTGATCGGCTACGCGATCGACAAGTTCGTGTTGCGCAACCAGAACGACGGACCCGGGATCGGCTACTACGTGAGCACGGTGATCCTCGACCTGATCCTCGGCGCGCTCGCGGCGATCATCGTCGCCTGGTTCTCGCGCCAGCGCGAGTATCGCGCCGACGCCGGCGCGGCCGAGCTGATGGGGCGCAGGCAACCGATGATCGACGCCCTCGCGCGACTGGGTGGAGTGCAGGCCGGCGAGTTGCCGCGCACGGTCGAGGCGATGGGAATCAGTGGCAAGGGCGGCGGGATGATGGCGCTGTTCGCCACGCACCCGCCGATCGAGCAACGGATCCGCGCGCTGCAGCAAACGAGCTAGCGCCTGGCGAGCCGGCGAGGAACGAACCAGCGGCGCGCGGTCACTTCGAGAAGGTGCCGTTTCTCGATCCGAGGCCGCCGTCGACGACGATCACCGTTCCGCTCACATAGGACGCGCGGTCCGAGGCCATGAAAGCGACCACCTCGGCCACCTCCGCGGGCGACGCCGCTCGCCCCATCGGCGCGCTCGCGAACGCCTCGCGCCATCCCTCCTCCGACCCGCTGCGCTGGCGTGCGGCCGTCTTGAGCAGGCCGGTCAGCCGTTCGGTCTCGACCAGTCCCGGGCACACGGCGAGCACGCGCACGCCGTGCTCGACGCTGTAGCTGCCCAACGCGCGCGAGAACGCATTGAGCCCCGCATTTCCGGTGGTGCCGGCGATGTAGCCGTAGTCGTGGCGTTCGCCCGCGAGCCCGGTGATGTTGACGATCACGCCCGAGCCTCGCTCGCGCATCCCCGAATAGCACGCGCGCGACAGGTTGATGTAGCCGAACACCTTGAGTTCCCAGGCGTCGCGCCAGATCTGCTCGTCGACGCGTTCGATGTCGCCGCCCGGAATCGCCCCGGCATTGTTCACGAGGATGTCGGGCGCCCCGAGGCGCGACGCGAGCCCGGCGGCAGCGCCGCGCTCGGCGAGATCGAGCGCGTGGACGTCGACGCGCACGCCGTGCGCCTGCGCGATGCGCTTCGCGGCGCGCTCCAGGTCGCCCTCGGTGCGCGCGACCAGGTGCAGGTCGCAACCCTCGGTGGCGAGCGCCTCGGCAACGGCGAAGCCGATTCCCTTCGACGCGCCGGTGATCAGCGCAGTGCGTCCCTTGAGTCCCAGATCCACGAAGTCTTCTCCTGATTGCGTTGTCCGATCAAGTCGAAACCGCGACGGTGCGGTTCCGGCACGCAAGTGTGCCGGCATCCGGGCGCGAACGCGACTGCGCGTCGCACCGCTCGGTTTGCCTCAGTGCCACCCCTCCGCCCCGCGGCGCGCCACGCGAGCCTCGCGGTCGAGCCGAAGGTTCTCCTCGAGCTCTTCGCGACCGCTCTTGTCGAGCGCAACGGTCTGCGCCTCGTCGTGGAAGTGCGGGCGCAGCGCCTGCAGCGAAGCGACGTTGTGGCGCCTGAACAGTTCGGCTATCTCGCGCGCCTCGTAGGGCTCGACGCCGAGCGCCTCGAGCGCCTGGCGACCCGGTGCGCAGCGCCGATTCGAAAGTCTCGCGTTCGACCGATTCGACTCCGCGCTCGGCCAGTTCGAGCCAGTGGCGCACGTTGCGTGCGCTCGCGACGATCTTCAGGTGCGGAAACTCCTTCTGCAGCGACGTCGACGACCGCGAGGCTGTCCTCGAGGTTGTCGACCGTATTCACCAGCAAGCTGCGCTTTCGCCGCGCCCGCCGCCTCGAGCAGGTCGACGCGCGTCGCGTCGCCGTAGAAGACCTTGAAACCGAAGCGCCGCAGCATGTCGATCTGATCGGGATCGTGATCGAGCACCGTCGCCTTCACGCCCTGCGCGAACAGCATCCTGCCCGACGATCTGGCCGTAACGGCCGAATCCGACGATGATCACTTCCGCACCTTCGTGCTCGATCACGTCGGCTTCGCGCGACTGTGCCGCCGCACGGCGCGCGGCGAGCTTCTCGTGCGCGAGCACCATCAGCGGAGTGAACGCCATCGAGATCGCGACCGCGGCGGTCAGCAGCGCCTCCCAACTGCCCGGCAGCACGCGCGCCTGGCGGGCGACGCCGAACACGACGAACGCGAACTCGCCCGCCTGCGCGAGCAGCGCGGCGAACAGCCAGCGCTGCGCCTTGGCCACGCCGAGCAGCGGTGCGATCAGCGCGAGCACGAGTGCCTTGATCGCGATCAGGCCCAGCACCAGCATCGCCGAGCAACTGCGGCTGCTTGGCCACCAGGCCGAAGTCGATCGACATGCCCACCGCGATGAAGAACAAACCGAGCAGCAGCCCCTTGAACGGCGCGATGTCGGTCTCGAGCGCGTGGCGATACTCGGAACTCGCGAGCAGCACGCCGGCGAGGAAAGCGCCCGAGCGCCATCGACAGGCCCGCGATCGACATCAGCTCGGCGATTCCGATCACCAGCAGCAGCGCGAACGCGGTGAAGATCTCGCGCACCCGCGACAGCGCGATCAGCCGCATCAGCCGCGGCGTGATGATCTCGCCGATCACGATCACCGCCAGCGATCGCGCCCGATCACCTTGGCCGCGCCGATCCACGCCGGCTCGCCGCTGTCGGTCACGACGCCAAGAAAGCGGCACCAGCGCGATCAGCGGGATCGCGGCGATGTCCTGGAACAGCAGCACCGAGAAAGCGCTGCGGCCCACCGGCGCGGACAGCAGGTTGCGCTCGGCCATCGTCTGCACCGCGATCGCGGTCGACGACAGCGCGAGCGCCATCCCGGCCGCGAGCGCCCCCTGCCACGGCAGGCCGAGCCAGAACAGCGCCGCCGCTAGCGCGGCGCCGCAGACGAGCATCTGCAAGCCCGCCGCCGCCGAAGACCGGTCCGCGCATCTGCCACAGCCGCTTCGGGTCGAGCTCGAGCCCGATCAGGAACAGCATCAGCACGACGCCGAACTCGGAGAAGTGCAGGATCGACTCGACGTCGGAGATGAAGGCCAGCCCCCATGGCCCGATCGCGCAGCCGGCGATCAGGTAACCCAGCACCGACCCGAGCCCGAGGCGGGTCGCGAGCGGAACGCAGATCACCGCCGCGCCCGAGGTAGACGACCGCGTCGCGCAGCATCGAGGCTTCAGCGGCATGTCCGTCCAGATAGGCCTGCAGGCGCGCCGCGATAGCGCCGGCGCGTGGTCCGTCGAGCGTCCGCTCGCCGATCACGTGCGCGCCGTGAACGATCGAGCGGCTCGAGCCAGTTCATCGCGCAGAAGCGCGCGGTCTGCTCGACCGCCGGCGACGAACGCCTCGAAGCGGTGCCCGTGTTTGCCCTGCGGCGAGTACGCGTCGTCGGTCGCGCCGGTGGTCGTCACCCACAGGCAGTCCTTGCCGGCGAGCGCGTCGCCGCCCGCGCCCATAGGCCCAGCCGCGCACCAGCACCGATTCGAACCACAGCTTGAGAAGCGCAGGCACGCTGTACCAGTACAGCGGGTGCTGCCAGACGACCAGCCGCGCCTGCGCGAGCAGCGCCTGCTCGGCCGCGACGTCGATCGAGAAATCCGGGTAGCAGTCGTACAGCGAGCGCACCCTGCACCCCGGGCAGATCGCGCACCGCGTCGAGCAGCACCCGGTTCGCCTCGGAGCGCCCGGGGTGCGGGTGGGCGTAGACGATCAGGATCATCTTCTGGGCGTCATGGCGTGCACGAAGCTAACACGAACGCCGGCGGGGGGATTGTTGACAGGCACGGCCTCGCGCGAAGATGCTTCAGACATCGTTCGACCGACCCTGGAGTGTTCAATGTTCGCACCGATCACCGTTCCCTTCGGGGCCAAGATGCTGATGAACATCATCAAGCTCAAACCCGGCGTGAGTTTCGACGACGTCGAGCTCGCGGTGGGCGAGATGTGCAACGTCGTCAAGGAGACCTACGGCGGCGACAAGGGCGGGTTCGTCGCCGGCCAGGTGTTCAGGTTCTCCGGCTTCGTGTCCGACGAGGGATCGCTCTCGCCCGATCGCACCGCCGACGAGCACTACGCGATCGTCACCTACTGGAACTCCTTCGAGGAGCACGAGCGATCGCACGCCGACGAGATCTTCAACGCCAAGTTCGGAGCGCTGACCGCGATGTGCACCGAATCGAAGGAGCTCGGCTACGAGATGCTCTGGCAGGGAGCCGCCGACGACGAGTGATCGGCCGCAGGTTGGCGCCTCACCAGTCGTTGCGCAACTGCCTGAGCTTGATGAATATGGTCTGCGGGTCCGGCTTCTCGGGAAGATCCGGAAACTGCTCGCGCAAGCGCGCGATCAAGGTCGGACTGCTCAGCCGAAAGAAGGTGTTGATCCCGCGTTCGGCCTCAAGCGTCGTTTCGTAGGCGTGCTCCGGGTCCTGCCCCGAGACCTTCTCGAGCAGCGCGCGCGCTTTTTCGTTGTCGGGCTCGCGATCGAGAGTGAACTTGAGGTTGTTCTCGATGTAGTCGTGTCCCGGGTAGATCAGCGTGTCGCCGGGCAGGCGTTCGATCTGCTCGACGAAGGTCTTGTAGAGTTCGGCCGGGTGCCCGCCGTTGTGACAGTTCCCGGCGCCGGCGTTGAACAGCGTGTCCCCGGAGAACAGCGCCGGGCGATCCCCGTGCGCGCGCAGGCAGATATGGCACATCGTGTGCCCGGGCGTGTCCATCGCCTCGAGCTCGACCGTCTTGCCCACCTTCACCACGTCGCCCGCGCCCAACCCGCGCGACACGCCTGGGATCTTCCCGCCGGCGTTGCGATGCGCCAGGATCTTCGCGCCGGTTGCGGCGACGACTGCGTCGTTGCCGCCGATGTGATCCTGGTGCTCGTGGGTGTTGAGCACCTGCGTGATCTCCCAGCCGGCGTCTTTGGCCGCCTTCAGGCACTTCTGCGCGTCGAGCGGGTCGACCGCGAGCGCTTCGCCGGTCTCGCCGCAGGCGATCAGGTAGTTGAAGTTGCGGTAGGCGTTGCCGGTCCAGATTCTCTTGACGATCATTGCTTCCCCTCGAATTCGCCCTATTGCAGCGTGATGTTGGCCTGCTTGATCAGGCCCTCCCAGCGTTGCACCTCCGCGCGCAGGTCGCGCGCGAGGGTTTCGGCAGAGCCGGCAGCCGGCACGACGCCCTGCTTGGTGAGCGTTTCGACGATCGACGGATCGGCCAGCGCCTTGCGCGTCTCGGCGTCGAGTCGCTGGATCACCGCCGCCGGCGTGCCGGCCGGTGCGAGCAGGAACAGGCGCGGCGAAGCGTCGAAACCCGGCAGCCAGTCGGCGATCGGGCGCCAGTGCGGCGCATCCCTGATCTTGTGCGGGCTGGTCAGACCGATCACCCGGATCTTTCCAGCCTTCTCCTGCCCGAGCGCGGCGATGGCGCTCACCACCGCGACCGGGATCTGGCCACCGATCAGGTCCGGGAGGATCTGCGAAGCCCCACGGTACGGAAGGTGGACCATCTTGATTCCCGCCTGCGCCTGGAGGTACTCGACCGCCAGGTGGTGCACCGAGCCCACGCCCGCGCTCGCGTAGACGAGATCCTTGCCCGACTTGGCCGACTTCGCCATGTCCTCGAGCGACATGATCGACGTGGCGGGATTCACCGCGATCGTGAGCGGCGCGATCGCCACCGAACTGACCGCGTCGAAGCTCTTGAGCGGATCGAAACTCACTTTCTGCATCGCCTTGGCGGCGATCAGCAGCGACGTATCGGCGAGCATCAGCGTGTAGCCGTCGGCGGGCGCCCGAGACAGCGCGTCGCCCGCAATGGTGCTGCTCGCCCCGGGCCGGTTCTCGACCACGACGTTCTGCCCGAGCTGTTCGCCGAGCCGCGCCCCGATCGTGCGCGCGATCGCGTCGACACCCCCGCCGGCGGCGAATCCGACGAGCAGCTTGATCGGCCTGGCCGGATACTCCTGCGCGATCGCCGCCCCCACGCCGAACACCGCGGCGCACGTGGCCGCGACGATCGTCCTCACCATCACTCGACGACTGCTCATCGCTGTCTCCTTGGTTGTCAGGCTTTTCCGGTGCCGCGCGACAGGGGCCGCCCGGCCAGCGTTCGCACCGCGTCCCAATCGGGATCGAATCCGAACCCGGGTTCGTCACCGAGTTCGAGGCATCCGTCGCGCGCGACGGGCGTCGCGCGATAGATCTGCTCGCACATCGCGACCGCCGCGCGATGGTACTCGACGAAGCCGCCGTGCGCGAGACCTGCGTGAAGGTGCATGTTGTGAAACGGCCAGGCACCGCCGTTGGCGATCGCCACATTGTACGACTGCGCGGTGCCGGCGATGCGCAGGCACTGCGTGATCCCGCCGGTGATCGCGACGTTCGGCTGTGCGATGTCCAGTGCTCTCGCCTCGAAGAAGTCGACGAAACGCGACGCGAGTCCCTCGTTCTGTCCCGCGGCGATCGGAACCCGCACGCGCGATCGCAGGTCGGCGAGCGCACGCACGTCGTTGTGCGTGACCGGCTCTTCGAAGAACGCCAGACCGACGTCGTCGAGCATCTGCGCGAGCCGATGCGCGTGGTACGCGTCGAGGCTGCAGTTCGCGTCGATGCACAGTTCGACCTCGGGCCCGACCGCTTCGCGAACGGCGCGCACGCGTCGCGCGTCCTCGGCGATCACGCCCGAAAGCGGGCGCGGTTCGTCGCGTCGCTGCAGCGCGTGAGTGCCCACCGTCATCTTCAGCCGGCGAAAACCCTGCGCCACGCTCGCGCGCGCCGCGTCGACCAGTTGCTCGCGGTCGAAGAACGCGAATCCGAAGGTCGCGTACACCGGCACGCGCGAACGCGCGGCGCCCAGCAAGCGCCAGATCGGCTGGCCGAGCGCCTTCGCCCTGAGGTCCCATACCGCGAGGTCGATCGCGGCGATCGCGTGCATCGCGTAGCCGCTCTGCCCGCGAGGCGCGAGCAGCCAGTAGAGCTTGTCCCAGATCCGTTCGTGCGCCATCGGATCCATGCCGATCACCGCGCTCGCCGCGACCTGGTCGATCGCGGCCGCGACCACCTCTTCTTCGGTGATCGCGGTGAAGCCGGTGCCTATCGTTCCGTCGTCGGCCTCGAGCTTGACGAGCACGCACGACAGGTTGGTGCGCCTGGCGACACCGGCGGCCGCCAGTTCGATCTCGACGTTCAGCGGAATGGCCGCGCAATGCGCGATTTTCATCGGAACCGGTCTCCTTTTCGTCGCCGCATTGCGCGGCCCGACGCTGCCCGATTCAAACAGTCCGGGCGCGGTGCGTCAATCCGGAAGCGGTCCGTTAACGGCTCCGATATCATCGAGGCGACATTCCGGTCAGGCCGATCCGAAGGCAGACGATGAGCGACACGCGATCCCTTCCCGTTCTGGGCGTCATCGTACCGCCGTCCGACGGCGCGGTTCCGCCCGAGCTGCCCGAGCTCTACGGCGATTGCCTGCGCTTCGTCGGCGCCGGACTCGCCCTCGAGCAGATGTCCGAACTCGGATACGACGCGGTGATCGGACGGGTGGCCGAACTCTCGCGTGCGCTGCTCGCGCGGGGAGCACAGGCGATCGCGTTGATGGGAACCTCGCTCAGCTTCTACCGCGGCGCCGAATTCAATCGCGCGCTTGGGCGAACGATGCGCGAAGCGAGCGGAGTTCCGGCGACCACGATGAGCGACGCGGTCGTCGATGCGCTGCGAGCGATCGGCGCGCGACGGCTCGCCGTCGCCACCGCCTACCGCGATGACGTCAACGAACGGCTCGCCGAGTTTCTCACCGCCAGCGGTTTCGAAGTGATCGCGATCGAGTCGATGGGACTGCTGGGAGTGGAGCAGGTCCTCGCGGTCCAGCAGAGCGACCTGCTGGCGCTGGGCATGCGCGCCGCCGCCGCCGCGCCCGGAGCGCAGGCACTGCTGATTTCCTGCGGCGGCCTGCGCACTCTCGCGTTGACCGAGCCGCTCCAGCGCAAGATCGGCAAGCCGGTCGTCTCGAGCGCGGTCGCCGGGGCGTGGGCGGCGGCCAGATTGCTCGGCATCGAACCGCGATCGGTCGCGCCGGGCAACGGATGACCGCGCCCACCGGCACGCACGACCGCTCGGGCGCGTACTTCAGCGCCGAGCACGAACTGCTGCGCGCGCAGGTGCGCCGCTTCGTCGAACGGGAAGTCGCTCCGGTCGCGCACCAGTGGGAAGAAACGGGCGCGGTGCCGCGCCCGGTGCTGCGCAAGATGGGCGCACTCGGGCTGTTCGGCATCCGTTATCCGCAACGCTTTGGAGGCTCCGCGCTCGACACGCTCGCGACGGTCGTGCTCGCCGAGGAACTCGGCCGATCGACCTTCGGCGGCTTCGCGATCACGGCGCTGGTGCACACCGACATGGCCTCTCCGCACCTGGCCAACGCGGGGACCGAGGACCAGCTCGCGCGCTACCTGCCATCGGTGATCTCCGGCGAAGCGATCACCGCGGTCGCGGTGACCGAGCCCGACGCCGGATCGGACGTCGCCGCGATCCGCACCCGCGCGGCGCGTTGCGACGGAGGATGGACGATCGACGGCACGAAGACCTTCATCACCAACGGCGTGCACGCCGACCTCTACTTCGTCGCGGCGAAGACCTCGGCACACGGTGCGCGCTCGCGCGCGATCACGATGTTCATCGTCGAGAAGGGAACGCCGGGGCTGAACGTGGCGCGCGCGCTGGAGAAGACCGGCTGGCACAGTTCCGATACCGCCGAACTGGTGTTCGACGCCTGCCGCGTGGGCGACGCTCAGGTGCTCGGCGAGATCGATCGCGGCTTCTACGCGATCGTGCGCAATTTCCAGAACGAGCGGATCGTGCTCGCGGCGCAGGCGATGGGCGAAGCCTCGCGGGCGCTGGAGCTCACGCTCGATCACGTACGCACGCGTCGCGCGTTCGGCGCGACGCTGTGGGACAAGGACGCGATCCGACAGCGCATCGCGATGCGCGCGGCCGAAGTGCAGGCGGCGCGCCAACTGGTCTACCACGTCGCCTGGCTCGACGCGCAAGGAGTCGACTGCACGCGCGAGGTCTCGATGGCCAAAGCGCTTTGCGGCGAGCTGGTCAATCGCGTGATGTACGACTGCCAGCAATTCCACGGCGGTAGCGGATACATGAAGGGAACCGCGATCGAGCGGATGGCGCGAGACGCGCGCGTGCAGGCGATCGGCGGCGGCGCGACCGAGGTGATGCTCGAGGAAGTCGCCAAGCGACTGTAGTGCGTGAGTCCGGCAGCGCGTGCGGCGCCCGGCCGCGCGCGCTGCGCTAGCGCAACGTGAACGGGTTCGAGGTCGAGAGGTTGGTCTCGATCCACACCGTCTTGGTCTGCAGGAACTCGTAGATCGATTCCTGGCCGCTCTCGCGGCCGATTCCCGAACGCTTGTATCCGCCGAACGGCGCCATGAAACTCACCGCCCTGTAGGTGTTGACCCACACGGTGCCCGACTCCATCGCGGACGAAACGCGCAGCGCCCTGCCGATGTCGCTGGTCCAGATTCCCGACGCAAGCCCGTAGACGCTGTCGTTCGCGATCGCGACCGCCTCGTCCTCGGTCTCGAAGGCGATCACCGACAGCACCGGCCCGAAAATCTCCTCGCGCGCGACGCGCATCGTGTTCGCGACGCCGGTGAAGATCGTCGGCTGAACGAACCAGCCCGCCCCGAGCGCCGGATCGTTCGGCACGCCGCCGCCCATCGCGCACTGCGCGCCTTCGGCCTTTCCGGCGGCGATCATCTCCAGGATGCGCGCGTGCTGCGCGCGCGTGGTGACCGGCCCGATCTGCGTCGTCGACTCGGCCGGATTCCCCATCTTCGCGGTGCGCGCGATCGCGATCAGTTTCTCGACCACCCGGTCGTGCACCGCGCGCTGCACGAGCAGGCGCGACCCGGCAATACAGGTCTGACCGGTGGCGGCGAAGATGCCCGACACCGCACCGGCGACGGCCGCGTCGAGGTTGGCGTCGTCGAACACGATGTTGGGCGACTTGCCCCCCAGCTCGAGGCTCACCTGCTTGAGCGTGGGCGCGCCGGCTTCGTAGATCTTCTGACCGGTGAAGTCGCCCCCGGTAAATGCCACCTTCGCCACGTCCGGGTGCGAGGCGAGCGCGCTGCCGGCTTCGGGGCCAAACCCGGTCACGGTATTGACGACTCCGGCGGGAAATCCGGCCTCCTCGAACAGCGCGACGAACTCGAGCGTCGACACCGACGCGTGTTCGGAGGGCTTGATCACGGCGGTGTTTCCCGCCGCCAGCGCGGCGGCGAGCTTCCACGACAGCAGCAGCAGCGGGGAGTTCCACGCCGTGATCATCGCCACCACGCCGAGCGGTTCGTGACGCGTGAAGGTGAAATTGCTCGGTTTGTCCATCGGCAGGACCGAGCCCTCGATCTTGTCGGCGAGCCCGCCGAAGTAGCGGTACCACTCGGCCAGATACCGGGTCTGCGCGCCCATCTCGGCGATCAGCTTGCCGTTGTCGCGGGTCTCGAGCTGACCGAGTCGCTCGGCATTGGCTTCGATCAGACCGGCGAGCCTGACCAGCAGCTTGCCGCGCTCGGTCGGCGTGATGCCGCGCCATGCCTTCGACCTGAAAGCCGCCTTGGCCGCGGCCACCGCCGCGTCGACGTCGGCCGCGTTGCTGCGCGGAATGCGCGCCCACGGTTCGCCGCGATAGGGATCGTAGGAGTCGATCCATCGATCGTCGGCGGCGGCGACGCGCCGTCCGTCGACGAGATTGCGGTACTCGACCAGCTTGCCCTTGCTCGTGCCTGCGCTCATGCGATCTCCGCTTCCAGCCAGGCCACGATCATGCCGCACTTGGCGCGACGCGTCACCGCTCGCAGGGCACAATCGCGTCCGTGCGCCCGAGAAACCGTTTCGATCGGAACCGACCATGTCGCTGACCGGCAGCCGTGCCGGGCTGCTGCTCGCGCTGAGCCTGCTCACGATCGTCAGCCAGTTCTACCGTTCGTCTCTCGCGGTGATCGCGCCGGAGCTGATCGGCGATCTGTCGCTCTCGCCGCACTCGTTCGGACTCGCAGGCGGCATCTTCTTCCTCGCGCTCGGCGTCGCGCAGGTTCCGGTCGGCATGAGCTTCGACCGCATCGGCCCGCGCAGGACGGTCCTCGCGGTGAGCGCGTTCGCGGTGCTCGGCGCGATCGCGATGTCGGTCGCCACCACGAGCGCGGAACTGATCGCCGGGCGCTTCCTCGTCGGCGTGGGCTGCAGCGCGAGCTTCGTGAGCGCGGTGGTCCTGCTCGCGCGCTGGTATCCCCCCGAGCGGATCGCGACGATGTTCGCGCGCGTAGTCGCGGTGAGCCAGCTCGGAAACCTCGCCGCCGCGACACCGATGGCCTGGCTGTCCGAGATGTTCGGGTGGCGCGCCGTATTCGGCGCGTCGGCCCTCGTCGTGGTGGGCGTCGTGGCGCTGTTCGCGTCGATCGCCAGGGACCAGCCGCCCGGAACCGCTGCCGCGCATTCGCGCGCCGAGCCGATGTCGCGCACCTTGCGCGGATATGCCGACGTGCTGCGCCTGCCGGATTTTCGCAAGATCGCCGCGGTGCACATCGTGGCCTACGCGACGATGGCGACGATGCTCGGCCTGTGGGTCGGCCCCTACCTTCACGACGTCTACGGACTGGGCGCGATCGAGCGCGGCCACGTGCTGCTCGCGATGGGCGGCGCGCAGGCCGCGGGGCTGCTCTGGCTGGTGCCGCTCGAGCAACGGCTGAACACGCGCAAGCGAATCGTGCTCGCCGGGGCGCTCGGGGTCGTCGCCACGCTCGTCGCGCTCGCGGTCGTGCCCGATCCGCCATTGTGGCTCGCGATCGCGCTGCTCGTCGCGCTCGCCGGCCTCGCGACCTACAGCCCGGTGATCATCGCCCACGTCACCAGCATCACCCCGCTGGCCTTGCGCGGGCGCGCAACCGCCACCGCGAACCTCGGCCAGGTCACCGGTTCGTTTCTGTTGCCGGTGGCCACAGGCGCGATCGCCGGCCTGTTCGTGCAGCAATCCACCGCTTACCCGCCGCTCGCGTATCGGTTAATCTTCGCGTTCATGGCGACGGCACTGACAATCGGCGCGGCGATCTACTCGCGCGCGAAGGACGCGCGGCCGCGCGACGCCTCGCGCGCGGTGGGCGAATGAGTCCGGTGCGCGAATGAGTCCGGTGCGCGAATGAGTCCGGTGCGCGAATGAGTCCGGTGCGCGAATGAAGCGCGTCGCGCAACCGCACGGCGCAGTCCCCAGCGCCGGTGGCGATCGGATCGGGATGGCGGCACGCTGGCTCGCCTCGCAGCATCTCGCGCGCCGCGCATTCACCGCCTTTCCCGCGCGCTTCGCGCCGCGCGACCTCGCGCAGGCTTACGCGGTGCAGGACGCGTTCGTGCGGATCAAATCGCTCGCGTGCGGGCCGGTGCGCGGCTGGAAGATCGCGCTGTCGAACCCGGCGATGCAGGCCTTCGTCGGGCTCGACGCCCCGATCGCCGGGCGGCTTCTCGAACGCCAGATCGTTGGCGGACCGGCCAGCGCCTGCGCCGCGCACTACGGACGGATCCTGGTCGAGTTCGAAGTGGCGGTATTGCTCGGCGCCGACCTCGGGCCCGGTGCGCCGCCGCACACGCGCGCAACGGTCGCCGACGCGGTCGCCGCGGTCCTTCCCGCGCTCGAACTCGCCGACGATCGCTGCGCGGACTACGGCGGCCTGTCCGCGCACGGATTGCAGCTCGCCGCGGACAATGCGTGGAACGAGGGAGCGGTGCTCGGACAGATGCGGTACGACTGGCGTACGCTCGACCTCGAGGCGATTCGCGGCACGGTGTCGGTGCAGTCGGAACAGCTCGCAAGCGGCCAGGGTCGCGACCTGATGGGCCATCCGCTCGAAGCCCTCGCCTGGCTCGCCAATCACGCCTCGGCGCGAGGTCTGGTGATGCGCGCCGGCGAGATCGCGATCCTCGGCACGCTGGTGAAGACGATGTTTCCGCGCGCCGGCCAATCCCTCGCATTCGAACTCGAGGGATTCGCGCCGCTCGTGCTTTCGGTGACCTGACTGGTCGCGCCCCGCTGGTGCTTTCGGTGACCTGAGCAGTGGCGCGCCGGGCCGGGGCCGGATCAGGCCGCAGTGTCGCCCGCCGACCTGCGCCTGAGCGCGAAGTCCTCGGGGTCGAAATCCGGCGCCTCGACCCTGCGCGCGAGTTCTTCGAGCGCGCGATTCGAGTCGATGAAGAAGTTGTCGGCGCCGACGACATCGTAGGTTCCCGTGGCGCGCAGCACTTCGAGGATGCGCGGCTCGAGCCCGCTGAACGCGAGGTCGACGCCACCGAGCCGCAGGCGCTCGGCGAGGTGACGAACGACCTCGTCGCCCGAGGCGTCGAGCTGCGTGATGCCGGTTCCCACGACGAGGATCTTCTGCACTTTCGGAAAGCGCACCGGAATTCCCAGCACCGTATCCTCGAAGTACGACACGTTGCCGAAGTACAACTGGCCGTCGAAACGCAACGCGACCACGTACGACGACAGTTCGAGGTCGTGCTCGGCCGCGTCGCGCAGCGCCCCGCCGGCGTGGCGCCCGAGAATGTTCACGCGCGGGCGCATCGTGCGGTACATGAACGAGATGATCGAAAGGCCGACTCCGAGCAGGATCCCCAGGTCGAGGTTCGGCGCGAACAGCAGCGTGCCGATGAACGTCGCGGCGCCCGCGACGCCATCGTGGCGATTCGCGCGCCAGGCGTGAATCAGCGACTTGAAGTCGATCAGCGCCGAGACCGCGAGCATGATCACCGCCGCGAGCACTGCCTGCGGAAGGTGGTGAAGGAGCGGGGTGAGGAACAGCAGCACCAGCACGACGACCAGTCCGGCGATCACCGACGACAGCCCGGTCTTCGCGCCCGAGCTGTAGTTGAGCGCCGTGCGCGAGAACGACCCGCTCGCCGGGTAGGATTGGGTGAAGCTGCCGATCAGGTTCGCCAGTCCCTGGCCGACCAGCTCCTGGTTCGGATCGAGTCGGGCGCGCGTGCGGGTCGTGACCGCCTTGGCGACCGAGATCGTCTCCATGAACCCGACCAGCGAGATCACCAGTGCCGACGCGAGCAGCGTCGCGAACGAGTCCAGCGTCAGGCGCGGGATCTCGAACGCCGGCAGACCCGAGGGGACGGCCCCCACGACTTCGCCTCCCGAACCGAGCGTGACTTTTTCCTGGTCGAGATCGGTCACCCGCCAGACACGCTTTCGCGCGTGATCGGGGCCGTGCAGCACGAAACCTTCGCCGGACTGCACCGCTTCGGCGAACGCGATCCGCGCGAGCAGGCGGCGACGGCTGTCGACCTGGCGCGAAAGCGCGTCGATACGCAGATCGAGCAGGTCGGAGCGGTACGCGAGCGACGCGAGTTCCTCACGAAACGCCGATTCGGACTTCATCCACTCGTCGCGCTGGACGCTCATCTCGCCGCGACGCTTGCGCAACTCGCCCAGCGTCGCGCGTTCGCGCAGCAGTTCGCCGATCGCTTCGAGCGACGCCGGGTCGTCGAGCTTTGAGTGCTCGACCGTACGGGTCGCCGAAAACTCGACGCCGACGCTCACCAAGGTGCCGATCACGGTGACCAGCAGGACGCCGGGCAAACGCGGCGCCTTGAAGCGCATCAGCAGCAGAGCGACCAGTGCCGCGACGCCGAATGCCATCGTCGGCAGGTGAACCTGCGCGACCTGCAGCAGCATCGCCCACACGTCGCCGAAGAAGAACTGACTGCGCGCGAGGGGCAGCCCGAGGATCTTGTTGAGCTGCGACAGTGCGATGATGATCGCTGCCGCTGCGGTGAACCCGCCCACGACCGGATGCGACAGCAGATTCACCAGCGCGCCCAATCGGAACACACCCAGCGACAGCTGCACGATTCCGACCAGAAGCGCGAGCGTGATCGCGTAGGCGACGTACTGCGCAGAACCGGGCAGCGCGATGCTCGACACCGCCGTCGCGGTCAGCAGCGAGACGACCGCGACCGGACCGGTCGCCACCTGTCCGCACGATCCCCACATCGCCGCGATCATCACCGGCAGGAACGCCGTGTACAGGCCGTAGGCCGGAGGAAGCCCGGCGAGCTGCGCGTAGGCCATCGACTGCGGGACGAGCACCAGCGCGACCGTGATGCCCGCGATCAGGTCTGCGCGCCAGTGGACGCGGTTGTTCGGCTGCAGCCACGCGAGGAACGGAAAGTACCTCGTCAGCCTGGAATCGAGCCTGTCGTACAAGGCAGCGCTATCGGTAGAAGGGGCGGCGGATCGCCCCCGATCGTATCAAAGCGCGGATCGGGGGCCGCCACGCAAGGGCTACCCCTGATGGGTATGGACGCCCTCGCGCGCGGCGAGGTCGGTCGTTCGCGCCGCGAACATCGGACATCGTGCTAGAGCAGCGCCGAGAGCAACGTCGCGATTCCCAGGAACGACATGAACCCGGCGATATCGGTGACGGTCGTGAGAATGATCGACGACGACTGCGCGGGGTCCTGCCCGAAGCGGCGAAGCAGGATCGGCACGACGGCGCCAGCGAGTCCGGCGATCACCATCGCGAGCACCATCGACAGGCAGATCACCAGCACCATGCCGAACGAGCGGCTCCAGAGGTACACGCCCAGGCCGCAGGTGGCGGCGATCGCGAGCCCGTTGAGAAAGCCCGCGCCGACCTCCTTGATCGCGACCCTCGGCCACTGTCGCAGCGAGATCTCGTTGAGCACGAGCCCGCGCATCGTGACCGCGAGCGCCTGCGCGCCGGCGTTGCCTGACTGCCCCGCGACCACCGGCAACAGCACCGCGAGCGCGGTGAACTGCGCAATCGTGCTCTCGAACAGCCCCACCACCGCGGCTGCGAGGAACGCCGTGAGCAGGTTGATCTGCAGCCACGGCAAGCGCTTGCGCACCGCGAACAGCGCCGGCGAGAGCGCGCGTTCGTCCCGGCTCGCGCCCACCATCGCCTGGATGTCGGCCGAGGCGTCGTCCTGCACCGCCTGCACCAGCGCGTCGTGCGAGATCGCTCCAAGCAGCCGGCCGTCGAGGTCGACGACCGCGAGTTCGGCGAGGCTGTGTTTCTCCAGCAGATCGACGACGTCTTCCTGCGGATCGTTGGGCCTGACCGCGGCGCTCACTGGCCGCGCGATCTCGCGCAGCGGCTGCGTCGGGCGCGCAACGACCAGCGAGGCCAGCGGCACCGCGCCGGTGAGCCGGGCGGCGTCGTCGGCAACGAACAGGCTGCGCGCGTGGCGTCTGGCCGAGGCGCGCAACAGCTCGATCGCCTCGGCGACGGTCGCGGTCTCGCGCATGCTGGTCGCCGCGGTGTCCATCAACCGTCCGGCGCTGTTCTCGGGGTAGCGCATCACGTCCGACACTTCGGCGCGGACCGCTTCCGGCAGCTGCTCGACCCAGCGTTCACGCTCGGGCGGATCGAGCGCTCCGATCAGCCGCGCGGCGTCGGTCGCAAGCATCTCGACCAGCAGCGCGAGTGCGCCAGCCTGCGGCAGATGCCGGAAGATCTCGACCGCCGACGCCGGAGACAAGCGGTCCCACACCGGTGCGACGACGTCGGCAGGCTGCGCCTGAAGGTGCCGCGCCGCGCGCTCGCCGGTCATGCGCTCGAGTCGCATCGCCGCGTCTACCGGGAAATCGAGCAGGAAACGCCGGTCGAGCACGAGCAACGCGTGCTGGGCGCGTTCGTTCAAGGCCGCGTCCTCGGCGCCGCGACCGTGCCCCGCGCGCGAGGGTCCGCGCCGCTCGCGGACAAGGCCCTGGCAACACCGGCGAAGGCGGCGAGAAAGGCGCCCGCCAACTCGCCGGTGATCGTTGCGGAACCGCGCGGCAGGATCGCCGCCCCGCGGCGCGATTCGATCGCCTTGTCCAGGCTGGCGCGTGTGAGCGCACCGCGAAACGCCCGATCGGCGGAAACGACCGGGAGCACGCCGTAGCGACGCCACCCCTCGTGCCCGGCGGCGACGACGATCGACCCGCGCACCGACAACGCGACGAGCGTTCGATCGACCAGCTCCGCGATCGGGGTGTCGTCGCTCGCGCACACCAGCCGCTCGACCGGCACGGCGCCGACGAAGCGACCGTTGGCGGCGACCAGCATCACCAGTTGCAGCGTCGAGGCGTCGGGCGACCTGAACGCGCGCAGGCACTGTTCGACGCTGCGCTCGACCGGCACTGTGGCAGCGCCGGGATCGATCCACGCCCCGACCAGGCTCTCGTGGTACTGAAGCGCGGCGCGCAGCCGACGCGAGGTGCGCGCGGACAACTCGCCCAGCAGCGCCTCGCATCTGGCACCCGGCAACTGGCGCAGCAGGCGAATCGCGTCGCCTTCGTCCATCGCGCGCAGCCACGCGGCAGCCGGGTCGTGCCCGGCCACCGTCAGGCAGCGCACCGCGGGACCCGAGACCATCGTCGCGAGAACCGGCGCCGCGAGGCGTGCCGGCGCCTGCGACAGCGCATCGACCGCCTCTTCGGCCGGCAGGCCCTCGAGCACCTGCGCGGCGGCTCCCGGGCGCAACTCGAAAAACGCCAGCGCGAGTTCGGCCGCTTCGTCGCGCTCGGTGTCGCTCACGACCTTGCACCTTCGCCGGTTTCGGTCGCAGACCGAGGCACCTCGTCGTCGCTTTCGGCGCCGGGGGTCGGGACCACGACGACCGACGCGATGAAACCCGACGCCGGGATCACGACGCGGCCCTCGGGCGCGTCGATCAGCACGTGACGCGTTCCGATCTCGAGCAAACGCCCCTCGTGCTCGCCGACACGTATCGTCTGTCCGGGCTCGAAAGCCTGCTGGATCGATCGCACCGCGATCAGGTCGCTAACGAGCTCGCGCGCACCCAACCCGAACGCGAGCGCGAAGCTGGCCAGCACCGCGGCCAGCGCGATCGACAGCACGGTCGTGAGAAAGCTGATGTTGATACCGAGCTGGCCGACGCCGATGATCAGCGCGGTCACGAAGATCGTCGCCTGCGCGATCCGGCTCAGCAGGTGGCCGTGGCCGGCGCCGGTCGGGGCGAGCGCGTCGCGCAACACGTCGCGCGCCATCACGCTCGCGAGGTAGCCGGCCACGATCACCAGCAAGCCGAGCAGCAGCGACGGGACGAAGCCGACCGCGCGGTCGAGCCAGGTCGAGATCGCCTCGAGCTCGAGCAAGGCGACCGCCGCGAGGACGAACACGAACACCACGACCCAGAACAGCACCGTCGCGAACAGCCTCAACAGCGCCTGCGCGAGCGGGTCGTGGCGCACGCCGCCGCCGCCGGAGCGGCGCGCGAGGCGGGCGATCAGGGCGTTGCCCATGCGCTGCAGCGCGGCGCGCAGCGCGGCGGCGACCAGCCAGCCGAGAGCGAGCAGCGCGATCGCGCCGAGCAACCGCGGCAGAAGGCTCAGCGTCGTTTCGGTCCAGGCGCCGGTCGACGCCCGCAAGGCCGCGATCCAACGATCGAACCCCTGCATGGTCGGCCTCCGTCGAGCCCCGCTCGGGGCGATGGCCCGACTATACACAGCGCGCAGGCCATAGAGCATGGCGCGACTACGCGGCTATGAGGCTGCGCGGCTACGCGGCTGCGCATCCGTGCCCGGGCGCCGCGTGCGCGCGCCTTCAGCCGTCGGCCTGGCGCCGGTCGCCGCTCACCCGCGCCGCACCGGTGCGCGCGTCGAACACCAGGCAGGTGGTCGTCGCATGCGCGTAGAGCTTGTCGTCGGGGCCGACCAGGCGCGCTTCGGCGATCGCGGTCTGACCGCCGACGTGCAGCGTGCGCCCTTCGGCGCGTACGCGCTGCACATGCACGCTCAACGCGCGGATCATGTTGACCTTGACCTCGAGCGTCGTATAGGTCTTGCCAGGCGGCATCATCGAGTGCACCGCGCATCCCAGCGCCGAGTCGAGCAGGGTGGCGAACCAGCCGCCGTGCACCGACCCGAGCGGGTTGTAGTGTCGCTCGAGCGGCTGGCCCTGGAACACCGCCTCTCCGGGGCGTACCGCGATCAGGATGAAGTCGAGCGTCGTGGAGATCGGCGGGGCCGGTACGCGCCCCTCGAACATCGCGTCGAACAGGGCGATCCCCGGTTTGTCGGCGAATTCGGCGAGGTCGGGCGTGTCATGTGCGCCACCGCCCGCGCGCATGCGTTCGAGCACGCGACGCTCGTCGTCTAGCCATTGTTGCAGTCGGTCCTGGGCCATGTCCGATCGCCTCGCCTCGTATTTTGCTTGTAGATACAATTATTGCAGATACAATTGACCCGATGCAATCCGCCGCCAGCAACATCGCCATCGCGCCAGTCTCGCGGCCGCGTGGCTGCACGAACCGCCGGCTGCGCCAGTTCACGCGCCAGCTCGGCCGATTCTACGACGCGCAATTGGCCGACTCTGGCCTGAAGACCACCCAGTATTCGCTGCTCGCGACGCTCGCGCGGCTCGAGCCGATCCAATCCGGAGAACTCGCGCGTGCGCTGTCGATGGACCCCTCGACGCTCACGCGCAACCTGCGCCTGTTGCGGACCTGCGGCTGGATCGCGATCGCGCCCGGCCCCGATGCGCGCACTCGCCTAGTCGGCCTCACCGACGATGGTCGCGCCAAGTGCGAAGAGGCGCGCGCGCACTGGAAGCGCGCGCAGCGGATGCTCAATCGCGCGCTCGGTGCCGAGCGCGTCGCGCGACTGCACGAACTGATCGACGCCTGCCAGTCGACGCTCGAAGCAACGCTCGATCACCTGGACCGCACGGACGAAGGCACCCGATGAACAGCGCTTCAACGCATCGACCGACGAACGCCGCGACGCGCGCGGCATTCTGGGGCCTGCTGCTGCCTTGTGCCGCGATCCTGATGATGACGATGGGCCCGCGCCAGGTGAGCGGGCTGTTCGTCTCGCCGCTGAACTCGGCCACCGGAATCGGCATCGTCGGGATCAGCTTCGCGCTCGCGGTGGGGCAATTCGTGTGGGGCGCATCGCAACCGCTGTTTGGTGCGCTTGCCGATCGCTTCGGCCCGGTGCCGGTGCTCGTCGCCGGCGGCATCCTTCTCGCGCTCGGAATGGGCGTCACGCCGCTGATCGGGTCGCAGTGGGGGCTCGTCGTGTCGATGGGCGTGCTGGTCGCCGCCGGCGCCGGCGCGGGAAGTTTCTCGGTGCTGATAGGCGCGACCGCGCAGCGCCTTCCCGCCGAACAGCGCTCGTTCGCCGCCGGGTTCATCAACGCCGGCGGTTCGTTCGGGCAGTTCGTCTTCGCGCCCGTCACCGAGCGCCTGATCGCGCTTGCCGGATGGGTCAACGCGATGTACGCGCTCGCGCTCGTGTCACTGCTGACGATACCGCTCGCTCTGCGCCTGCGCGCCCGACGCGCGACGGCGGCGCAGTCCGACGGCGTTGCGAAGGACGCCGCCTCCGACGGCGATGAGCAGCCCTCGGCAGCGGGACGCGCGAGTGCTGCGGCAGAATCGGCCCCGGGCGCGGTGCGCGCCGCACAGTCCTCGCTGCGCGCGCAGCTGCGCCTGGCGATTCGCGACCGAAGCTACCTGTACCTGAACGCGGGGTTCTTCACCTGCGGCTTTCACATCGCGTTCCTGATCACGCACCTGCCCGGCGAGATCGCGCTGTGCAGCCTGCCCGCCAGCGTCGCCGGCGTGTCGATCGCAATCATCGGCCTGGCCAACATCGCCGGCAGCCTCGCCGCCGGCGCGTTGGGCTCGCGCTACCGGATGAAGTACCTGCTGTTCTGGATGTACCTGTCGCGCGCGCTGATCGTGCTGGTCTACATGGCCGCCCCCAAGACCGCGCTCACTTTCTACGTCTTCGCGGTCGGGCTCGGACTGACCTGGCTCGCGACCGTTCCCCCCACCGCAGGCATCGTCGGCAAGCTGTTCGGCGTGCGCTACCTCGCGACCCTGTTCGGGCTCACGCTGGTCTCGCACCAGATCGGCGGGTTCTTCGGCGCGTGGCTGGGCGGCGTCGCGCTGGAAGCGACCGGCAATCTGAGCTGGATGTGGATCGCGGACGCCGTGCTCGCCGCACTTGCGGCGATCGTCAACCTCCCGATCCGCGAGGACCGACTGCGCGCGAGTGGCGCGACGGGCTGATCGCCCGCGCCGATTCAGCCTCGTTCGCGGCCAGCACGCCCGCCGTTGCCGTCACGCTTGGCGATCAGGCTTGCCAACGGGGTGTAGCCGGCGCGGCGCTCGCGCCGCTCGAGTTTCTCCAGGATCAGGCCGAGCGCCGTGTCGACGCGGTCGAGTTCGTCGTCACTAAGTCGCGCCAGCGCATCCGGGAGCAGGCCGCGGGCGGGAGCGGGAAGCGCGCGCAGCAACGCGTCGCCTTCTCCGGTCACGAACAGGCGAACGACGCGTTGATCGCTGTCGATGCGCTCGCGACGGATCAGTCCGCGCTTTTGCATCTTGTCGAGCATGTTGCTGGTCGTCGACGGGTGGATCGCCATGACTTTGCCGAGTTCGGAGACGATCATTCCGGGCCGCGCCGCGATCTCCGACAGCGCCCAAGCCTGCGAACCGCTGATCCCGGCGCGCTCGGTCGTGCTCTGGAACTGCTCCTGCGCGGTCTTGATGATCTCGCGCAGCTTTTGCAATGCGCCGAGCGCTTTCTTGTCGTGCGCCGCAGCAGCGGGACGCTCGCCGCCACCCTCGCCTTCGCATGCGCGCGGTGTCTTGCGGGGCGTCGCCGTGCTCACTGTTCTGCTCCTTCCGGCCAGCGTGGGCCGCAATCGTGGGTCGCGCCGGGTTCGGCAACGAAGCCGTACCCATCGGCGGAGAAATTATATTCCACACAATTTCTTTGTGCAAAAGTACCCGCGCGCGCTACTGTGGCATCGCGAGCCGCGCCCGGGGCGCGGCAATGCCGCGCGCCCCGGGTACGGAAATGCCGCGACCCGATGCGATGGCGCGCGCCACTCAACGCGCGTCACTCAACGCGCGCCACGCTGCTGCGCGGTGATCCGCGCCTGATGCTGGCGCTCGCGCTCGGGCCAGCGGCTGGCGATGAACGCGAGCGTGGTCCAGATCTGCGCGTTGCTGAGCGTGCCCGCGTAGGCGGGCATGTCGCTCTGATAGCCCTCGGGCGCAACAGGCGGCTTGAGTCCGTGCCTGGTGATCTCGAACAGAACGTCGTCGGGATGGTGCCAGGTATGGCCCGACGCGTCGTGCGGCGGCGCGGGCAGCCTGCCCGTAGCCTTGCGCGTGCGCCAGTCGGGTTCGCCTTGCAGTTTCGCGCCGTGGCACGATGCGCAGTGCGTCGCGTAGAGCTTCTCGCCTTCGGCGAGTTGTTCGGGCGTGGCGTCGCCAAGCAACGGCAGGCGTGGCGAGAAAGCGAACATGCTCCAGATCAGCCAGGCGAGCAGCGAAACCGCGACCACGACGACGATCAGCGTGAACCGCCCGAACGGAGCGCGCCGACATTTTTCCTGCCCTGCCTCGCCGTCCATCGGCATCGTCCCGGTCCGTCTCTCAGCCTTCGCGGCCGTCGACGCGCGAGCGCGACAGCCGGGGCCAGTACACGACAATGTACAGGACGAATGCAGCGCTCCACATCGTCGCGGACAACGTCAACAGCGGCATCGCCTGCGACGGCGCGATCGTGGGTCCGAACACGCGCACCAGCGCCGCGAGTTGCACCAGCGCGTACATCGCGGTCTCGGCCCGACCTGCGACCAGCACCCGCCCGGTGTGCCCGAGGGCGGTGCGCGTGATCATGCCGATGATCAGCCCTCCGATCAGCCCGACGCCGAGCGCGTGCGCGACGAGCGACGCGGGGACCAGGCCGAGCGCCGCCGCGGCCATCAGCGCCAGCGCGATCGCGAGCCAGGCGGAGGAGGCGTGCAGGATCCACACCAGAGGATTGCGCCAGGTGGCGAGCGGCCCCCAACCGGCGAGCCGCACCGCCTGCGCGATCGCCGCGACCGACGCGACCAGCGCCAGCGCCACGCCGCCGACCCCGGCCAGATCGAGCGCGAAAGCGAACACGACCGCTGCGAGCGCGAAGCGTTCCAGCCAGAGGAGCCTGAACTGGCGCACGCCGCGAATCGCGTTGGCGGTGAACATCGGAATCACGCGACCGCCGATCACGATCGTCAGCGTGGCGATCAGGTACAGACCGATGCGCGAAGCTGCCGCGACCCCGGGCGCGCCGATCGAACCGCTGGCCGCGCCGTAGAACACCAGGTCCGCCACGGCCAGCGCGATGAACAGCACACCGACGAAGTAGTTGCGCCTGCTGCGCGCGCGCACCAGAACCGACAGCAGCGCGATCGCCACCAGAGAGAGAAACGCCAGTTCGATCGCCAGCGCCAGCACCAGCGCGTCCGCCAGGTAGGCGATCCGCGCGGCGAGCCACAGCGCGCAAAAGCCCGCGAGCCGCCCACCGCTCGGCGTCGCGAGTCCGGTCCAGTTCCTGGCGGCGGTGAACAGGAAACCGGTGACCACCGCGACCGCGAAGCCGAACACCATCTCGTGCGCGTGCCAGAGCATCGGCGGCAGACTCGTCGCGCGGTCGTGCCCCGAGTAGAAGAACAGCCACGCCGGCACGGCGAAGGCCGCGAACGCTGCGGCGAGCAGATAGAAAGGGCGGAATCCCAGCGACCAGAGCGCGAAGTTCGTGTCGGTTCCCGGATCGCGGCGGCCCGAATCGCGGCGGTTGGGTCGGGCTATATTGAGCGGTGAATTCATCATGCGCATTTCAGTGACGGATGATCGATGCTTGGGCGGCCGGGAATTCGCCCGCGCGTCGCGCGATCGCCGCGAGCATCGCAACGATCAACGCGGCGACTGCATTGTGCGCGGTGGCCGCGACCAGCGGCGTGTCGGAAAACGCGTTGCTCAGGCCGAGCGCAACCTGGGCAAACACCGCAACCGCGAGGGCGGCGCCGAGCACCGGCGCCCGCCTGCCCGAAGCGATCAGCACGAACAGCGTCAGCGCGGCGAACGCGAACGCGAGAACCCGGTGCGCCAGGTGCAGGGTCGCGGCATCGACGTCGCTTGTTTCGCGTGCGGCGATCGCCACCCCGATCACCGCGATCGCGCTCACCAGCGCCAGCGCGCCCCACGCGAAGGTCGCCCCGCGCGTGCGCTGTCCGCCGGCCGACGACGCGGGCACCCGGGCGGCCGCTATCCAGGCGAGCGCCGCGCCCAGCGCGAAACCGCCGAGCACGTTGCCGGTCGTGACGAACAGGGTCGGATGTGCGGCGTAGAGCCCGACCCACGCCAGCGCCAGCGTCAGCGCGACCGCCACGACGATCGCGCGCCGGTCGCTGCCCGCAAGGCGCGACCAGCCGACGAAGCCGATCACGACGACCAGCAGGCCGACCGTCGTGGCGCTCACCCGGTGCAGCGCGCGCGCGACGCTGACTTCAGCGGGCGCCTCGCCCGAGACGACGCGTTTCATCGCCTGCTGTACCGACTGGACCTGCCCCGCGGCAACCTCGCCGGTGGCGACGATCCTGCAATCGGCGCGCTGCGCGCAACCCAGCCCGGCCTGCCAGTGGCGGATGTACGCGCTCGCCGCCGTGATGCACACGGTGAGCAGGCAGGCGACGAGTGCGACGCGCCGCATCATCGCCGCCGCGCGCGCCCGCCCAGCAGGCTGACGAGCACGATCCACGCGAACGCCATGCCGCCGATGATCGCGACCAACCCGCCCAGACCCATCAGGCCCATTCCCATGACTTCCTGCGTGCTGCGCAGCACCTGCCCGGCTCCGGCGACCTTGCGCTGCACGCCGTATCCGCCCGACCACAACAGGCCGAGGATGTGCATCAGCTGCCCGCCGCCGTAGAGCAATGGCTGCCAGCGCGCGAGCCGCCCGGCCGGTGCGGCGAACCCCAACCTGGGCAGCAGCGCGTAGACCAGCCCCATCAGCGCCAGCGTGACGCCGACGATCGAGCCGTGATAGTGGGCCGGGATGCGCACGTCCGAGCCCTGGATCAGGAAGCCGATGCCCCCGCCCACCGTGAACAGCACCAGCGACGCCCACAGCGCCGTGCGTAGCGGTCGCAGATCCTGGCCATCGTCGTCGCGAGCCGGCGCGTTTTTCGCGCCCAGCATCGCTGCGCCCACCGCCAGGACCATCGGGAGGATCGCGAGCCCGCCCCCGAAGCGCATCAGCCAGGTCATCATCTTCTGGTGCTCGACCGAGATGATCGGCCAGGCGAAGTAGATCAGCGGCGCGACGAAGACCGACAACAGTCCGATGCCGTAGACGACCACGACCACCCTGGCACTGATCGCGAGGCGTGCTCCGCACAGCGTCGCGAGCCAGGCCCACGCCACCAGCATCAGCAACGTCCAGGTGAACTGGATCACGTGCCCCGGCCCCCAGAAGAGCAGCTCGTAGTATTCCTTGCCCTGCAGCGTTCGCGGCACTTCGATCAGCGACCACGCCATCGCAAGCAGCGTGACCGCCGCCGACACCGCCGCCGCCTTGAGCCCGAAGCGTTGCGCGTCGGCGCCATCGAGCGCGTGGCTCGCGCGCGTCGGAGCGACGAAGGCGCGCAGCGTCAGCAGCGCGAAACCGGCGCCGAACACCGCGAGTCCGTAGAGAAAGACCGGGCTCTCGAGCACCGGCACGTAGTTGGACATGATCGGAATCGACGCGCCGGCGAACGGCGAGACGGCGATCACCAGCGTGCCGATCGCCGCGGCCCACAACGCGAACCACCCGAGCCCGAGCCAGCGCGACGATCCATTGATCGTCCAGAGCATTCCGGCCATCGCGACGAACCAGACCAGGACCGAGAGGTCCACGTGCACGACCAGCGCGACGTGAAAGAAGTTCGCGCCGGGAACGATCCCCGAGAGGTGCGGCGTTCGCGACAGCACCAGCAGCACCGAGAATACGCCCGATGCGATCAGCGCAACGACGCCGAGGACCATCCAGCCGGCAGCGAGCGGGCCTTGTCCGGTCATCAACACCGGAAGGTCGAATCGCTGGTCGCGCGTGGCGTTGAACACCGCGCGCCATCCGGCGCCCGACGCTGAAACCGCGCCGCCCGGACGCGCCTTCATCGGAGCACCGCCGCTTCGTCGCGCCGGATCCTCATCGGATCACCACGCCTCCCTCGTTGGCCACGATGTCGATCAGCACGACCTGTCCGGGAACGATGTTCACCTTGCGCTCTCCCTGAAAGGTGATCTCGTCGCTGCGCACGTCGTCGCGCACCTGCACCCGGATCTGGTGCTCGCCGGCCGGTATCGACAGGCGCCGGTAGCCGGACGAGGCTCCGTCGCGACGCAGTCCGGCAGGCGCGAACGACTCGTCGTAGAGCATGCGCTCGTCGAGTTCGACCCGCACGCGCACCGGCGAACGTTCGCGCGGGCAGTCGAGTTCGGCGCGAAGTTGCCGAGGGATCTTCGCGAGCTCCTCGGCGCTGCGCTGGCGGCAGTCGGTGACGAACTTTCCGGGATGCTTGAACGACAGCCGCAGCAGGCCCTCGTCGGGTTGCAGGTGCTGATACGGCGGCCACACCGAGAACACCCCGATCGCGGCGGCGAAGGCCAGATAGAGAATGCCCTGCCCCACGAACCTGAAAACCTTCGAACCAGACATCTTCATCTCCCTCAAATCCCTGCGGACGCACTCTCGGCACGACTCATGGCGCGAAGCGACGCGGCGCGCACGGCCAGCGACTCGCGCATGCGCTCGAGCGACGCGCCGAGCACGCCCTGATCCTCGCGCGACGCGAAGACGACCTCGACGTGATCGCGTTCGACGCCTGCCCGAAGGCGCGGTTCACGCTCGCCGCGCACGCGCTCGGCCGTCCAGCGCGCACCGAAACGATACCCGCAGTCGTCCGGCGGGCAACTCGCGATCACGACGCCGGCCGCGCCGCGGCGCAACGCGTAGTCGATGAACGACGGCGGGAGCATCCCGGCGCAGACCAGATCGATCGTGATCAGGTCGGACGCGGACGACGGAATCGCGCCCTCGGCGCAAGCGAATACGACGATCGGTCGCGCGGTAGGCGTTGCGCCCGCGGTGCCGGGCGACTCGCCGCCGGCGGCTTCGAGCTTTCGTGCGAGTTCCGCCCTGAGCGCCTCGACCGGCAACGAGGGCAGGTCGATTCCGGTCCCCAGCCGGTCGCCGGAACGAAACGGCGTAGCGGTCGGACAGGCGCCGGCGCAGATACCGCAACCGGCACAGAAGTCGTCGCTCACGACCGCGATCTGCCCGCGCCCGCTCGGGTGCGGCGCCATCACGATCGCCGAGTACGGGCAGTCGGCGAAACATCGCGTGCACCCGTTGCAATTGTCCGGGTCGACCTTGGCCGCCGCTGGCCGGGGCACCCGCACCAGCCAGGGCGCCGCCGCGAGCAGCAGCGTCGCGCCCAGCACCACCGCCCAGACCACGAGCGAAGTCGCCTCGTAGATCGCCGCAAGCGGGGCGAGGTAGAACCAGTCGATTGGCACCCGCAACGGCACCCGGGCGAGATCCGCGGGCGGCTGCGACAGCGCGGGCCAGGCGAGCGAGAGCGCGAGCAGCGACGCGAACGCCCAGGCGGTGAGCGCGCGGGTCGCCATCGTCGCCGGGCGGGTCAGGCGCTGCACGTGGATCCACATCGCCAGCAGCAGCGCGAGCGGCACGCCGATGTGCAGGAACACGAGCAGCGAGAACATCCGGTCCGTCATCGCCTCGTCGGCGATGAAGTTGCGCACGAGCGCCGGACCGAAGCCGGGCAAGGCCCCGAACCACTCGGTGACCGCGATGCCGACGAACTGCGCCACCTCGTCCCACACCAGCCAGTATCCGATCACCCCCGACGCGGCAGCGAGCCAGAGCGTGGGAACGCCGCTGACCCACGAGAACCAGCGGAACCCGTAGAACCGGCCCAGCAGCAGCTCGCGTACCAGGTGCAGCCCGATCACGACGACGAAAGCGTCCGACGCATAGCGGTGCAGGCTGCGCATCACCCCCCCGGCCCACCACTGTCCGTGCGTGAGCCGCTCGATCGAAGCGTGCGCGCCCGCGAGGTCGGTGTCGAAGAAGATGTACAGGTAGATGCCGCTCGCGGCGATCAGCCAGAACAGCAGGAACCCGAGCGCGCCGAGCTGGCGCAGCGGGTTGTCGCCGGCGCCGCAGATCCGGTCGGCGCCGCGTTCGAGCGCGCGCCATGCGCGCGCTCCGGGCGAGCGCGCGTCGTCGTCCGGGACCTGGGGGGAAATCTGGGGGGCTTTCATCATGCGCGTCGCGGCGACGATGCGTCGCGACGCGTCGATGCTCGCCCGCGAGCGTACCGATCGCTTTGACACGAGTCAACGAGACCCTCCCGGGCCCGGCGAGGGCTCAGGTCGGGCGTCTTCGGCGCAGTTCGCGCACCATCACCCAGCCGATTCCGCCCAGCGTAGTGACCCCTGCGAAGATCTCGAAGAATAGCGAGTAGTCGAGCCGGTACCCGCCGCTGGACGGATCGTAGACGGTGCAATACAGCTTGACCTTCTCCCAGACGTTCTCGAGCGTGAACGATTCGGACGCCTGGCCGGAGAGCAGTTGCTTGAGCGGCCCGACCAGCATCGGAAGGTCGAAGCTCTCGCCGTAGACCTGGCGATAGATCTTGCCGCGCGCATCGACGACCGTCACCTGGGTGACGTGGTCGAAGCCCTTGGGCGTGGCCTCGTAGGAGAAGCCGAACGCCTCGGTCAACGCCCCCACCGAAGCGGCGTCCGGGCTGAGGAAGGCCCACTGCGGATCGCGGATCCCGTTTTGCCGGGCGAACGAACCCATCGCCTGGGGCGTGTCGAAAGGCTGGTTGAATCCGATCGACACGACACCAAAGCTGTCGGCGCCCAGGGCCTTTTGCGCCGATGCGACCGCCTTGGCCAGAAACTGGGTCGCGACCGGGCAAGCCTGGAAACAACCGGTGTAGATGAAACTGACGATCACCGGTTTGCCGCGGAAATCCTCAAGCGAAACCTTGCGGCCGAAACTGTCGGTGAAACCGAACGCGGCGGGCGTATGCCCGATCGCCGCCTGGCTGGCGGCAAGCGCCTTGCGATAGTCGGGTTCCACCGCGGTCGAGCCGATCGCATCGGAGACGCCCGACGCGAGCACGACGCAGGCAAGCGCCAGACAGTTGACGAACGCCGTCACTGCGCCACGGAAGGACTTCAGACGCACGTCAGGCCGCGACGAGCGCCGCGCGCACCAGCGCGTCGCCGATGACGCCGAACAGCAACAAGGCCAGCTGGATCAGCGACGCGTGAAAACTCGCCATCGCACGCGCCCGGGTCGGATCGCGCATCAGCGCGAAAGTGTGCCGCACGAGCAGCGCGCCGCCGGCCGCCGCGCAGGCGAAATAGACCCAACCGGGCGAGAGCAGCGCCAGCCCGAGCGAGAGCGCGACCAGAACGATCGAGTGCCCGAAGATCGCGTACGAGGCGCGCTGGTCGCCGACCACGACCGGAAGCATCGGCACGCCGGCACGCGCGTAGTCCTCGCGAAACGCGATCGCGAGGCTCCAGAAATGCGGCGGCGTCCAGAGAAAGAGGATCAACGCGAGCAGGATCGCTTCGCTCGAGAGCGCGGGCGTGACCGCGGACGCGCCGGCGAGCACCGCGAAGCTGCCCGCGAGGCCGCCGATCACGATGTTCCACTTGCTGCGACGCTTGAGCCAGACCGTGTAGACGATCGCGTAGAAGAACGCGCCCAGAAAAGTGTAGAGCGCTGCGCTCGCGTTGGCGGCGAACCACGCCGCTGCGACCGCGATCGTGGTGAGCGAGACGATCAGCGCGAGCCAGCCACCGTGCGCGCGAATCTTCCCGGTCACGAATGGACGCGTGCGCGTGCGCCCCATCTTGGCGTCGAGGTCGACTTCCCAGTACTGGTTGAACGCGCCGGCTGCCGCAGACGAGAGCATCACCGCCAGCGCGAGCACCACGGCCTTCCACGGCTCGATCGCGGCACCGGGGTCCACCATCAGGCCAGCGACCGCGGTGAGCGCGATCGCGAACCCGATGCGAACCTTGAACAGATTGAGGATCGCCTTCATGCCGGCCTCCTACCGAACCGTGGCGCGACGCACCGCGTCGCGCCACGGAGTCCGCCCGGCTGCAGCCCCGATCAGCTCAGGCCCCAGACGGAGGACAGGTACTTCCAGTTCACGAAGTAGTAGAGCACGAATGCCACCAGGAACACCATCGCGAACACGAAGGTTCCCGGCGCCGCGAAACCGGCGCCGTGACCATGCCCACCGCCGGCGACGATCGCCGGCATGCGCAGCGGGGAGATCTCGGTGGTGTAGGCGCCCGTGTCGAGCTTCTTGCCCCACAGCAGCGAACCGACCGTGATGTAGATGTAGATCGCGCCACCGACGATCGCCACCAGTCCGCCGATCCCCATGATCGCCAACATCAGCAGTGCCACGCCCGGATACTCGTAGGGCAGCGACGCGCCGGCGAAGGTGATGTCCCAGTGCCTGCGCGGGATGCCGACCGTGCCGGCGCCCATCATCGCGAGCGAGAACACGCCCATGCCAAAGCCGAACAGGTAAGGCTGCCACTTCGCCAGGCCCGGGTTGATCATCTCGCGACAGAACACGACCGGGATCAGGAAGTAGGTGAGCGCCATGAACGCCAGCGTGGTGCCGATCACGACCGTGGCGTGGAAGTGCCCCGGAACGTAGATCGTGTTGTGGATGATCATGTTCAGCTGCTCGGTGCCCATCATCACCCCGGAGATCCCGCCGAGGAAGCCGAACCCGATCAGCGAGATGAACATGCCGGAAAACACCGGGTTGCTCCAAGGCGCCTTGCGGATCCACTCGAACAGACCCTTCGTGAGCCCCTTGGCACGCTGCGCGACCTCGATCGAACCGGGAACGGTCAGACCGTGGACCATCGACGCGAGCACCGCGAGGTACATCGCGTAGCTGGTGTTGAACACCTTCCACTCGGTGCCCACCGCGGGATCGGCCAGGATGTGGTGCGCCGACGCGAGTTGCAGGAAGCAGATGTAGAGAAAGAACGCGGTACGGCTGACCCGCTCGCTCATCGGCTTGGCCCCGAACACGATCGCCGCGATCGCGTACCAGACCGCGACGTGCGCGCTGACGTTGATCTGCTGCGACGAGTGTCCGAACGCCCACCAGATCACCCGGTACATCGCGGGGTCGATGTGGCTGATGTAGCCGGCCGACCACAGGAAGGTGGGGATCAGGATGATCGCGCCCGATGCGATCGTGAAGATCGCGATGATGCAGGCGGTCAGCGCGCCGAAAGTCACCAGCGGGATCGACCCTTCGTAGGTCTTCTCCGCCTTCGCGACCACCAGCGTACCCATGAAGATGAAGCAGCCGATCAGCGCGCCAACGGCGAACAGGATCAATCCGAGGTAGAACGCCGGGTGCGCCGGAAGCGGCACGTACGAGGTCATCATCACCGTCGCGTTGCCGGTGAACACCGCGACGTTGAACGTGACGGTTCCGATCACCATCAGCGCGAACGCCAGCCACGCCAGTCTGGGGGTCGCCAATCGACACCTGAGCAGTGTCGACGAGCAGAAGTACAGGATCGCGATCTCGAAGAAGATCACCCAGATGATGAGCATGTCCAGACCGTGCGCGGTCAGGTACATGTAGAAGTTGTCGGCGTCGATCAGGTGCACCGCCTGCCAGCGCGTGAGCGTGATGAGCAGCGCGAGCACGCCGCCGACCAGCAAGGCGACCACGGCGGCCACCGCGTTGAGCTTGATCAGCGGCTCTGCGGACTTGTGGAACTGCAACCCGCTGCGGGGACAGATCCGGAACATCTGTTGTGCTGTTGTCATTTCCTCCGCCTCACTTCACGTACAGCTTCGAGACCATCTTGTGGTGCCCGATGCCGCAGAATTCGTTGCACACGATCGCGTAGGTCCCGGACCGGTTCGGTGTCACGGTGATCACGTGCTGATAGCCGGGAAGGACCTGCACGTTGATGTTCTCGGGCTGAAGCGAGAAGCCGTGCTGGTAGTCCATCGAGGTGAGATGCAGGCGGTAGCTCTTGCCCTTCTCGAGCTCGAGGATCGGCCACCAGTCCCAAAGACGCGCGATCAGGTAGACGTCGCTGCCCGCCGGGGGCGCGACCACCGGGATGTTCTTGTCGGTTTCGGTGCGCACCGTGTGCTTGTCGACCATCTGCTGCGTGGCCTTCGAGAACAACTCGGGCGTGACGCGGTAGGTCTCGGTGGACAGGTTCTGATCACCGTACACGTGCCAGTACGGCATCATGAAGAACATCACCATGCACCAGGCGAAAGCCATCCCGATCCAGATGATCTCGACCTTGTCGACCGGCTGCTTCCACCAGACCCGTTCCGCGGGGGGGAGTATCGCTGACATCGTCTGCTCTCCTTGGCTGTTATTTAGCGAGCGGGCTGACTGGAACGGTGGCGATTTCCATCACGCCCCAGAGGATGTACAGAACCGTCGGCAGCGCGACGCCGAGGAACAGCAACAGAAACGGATTGTCGAGGATCTGTTGCATCACCGGGATGCGTTCCTCGGGTTGCGGGGCGGCGCCCGCGCGTGGTGACTGATCAGCCATGAAATTCCTCCTTCTTGTTGCCGGATAGCGGCTGGCGCAATGGTCGGTGGACCCGGGCAGTCGCGCCTTGATGATTGTCAAAGGGCAAGCCGGATCGAGCCGTTAGGCTGCGTTTCGTGATGCAGCGCAGCGTCTTGTACCATTGGCCCGACCGAGGCGCAAGACGAAGGATTCCGACCGTCGATGAGTTCCCTGATGATGCAAGGCAACACGCGTGAAACTTCGGCGCGCCCGGACGCGCGCGCGCGCGACGCGATCGCGTGGTGGTTGCTCGTGTGCTGCGCGCTCGTGCTGGCGATGGTCGTGGTGGGCGGCGTCACGCGGCTGACCCATTCGGGATTGTCGATCGTCGAATGGCAGCCGATCGTGGGCGCGCTGCCGCCCCTGAACGACGCGCAGTGGCTGGCGGCCTTCGAGAAGTACAAGCTCACGCCGGAGTTCCGGCTGGTCAACCACGCGATGGACGTGGCGCAGTTCAAGGGAATATTCTGGTGGGAGTACATCCACCGGCTCCTGGGGCGCCTGATCGGAGTGGCCTTCTTCGTTCCGATGCTGTGGTTCGCCTGGCGCAGGCGCTTCGACCTGCGGCTCGCCGGCAAGCTCGCCGCGATCTTCGTGCTCGGCGCTATGCAGGGCGCGATGGGCTGGTACATGGTCGCTTCGGGGCTGGTCGACGACCCGCGCGTGTCGCACTTTCGCCTCACCGCGCACCTCGGGCTCGCGTTCCTGATCTTCGGCGCGATGCTGTGGGTCGCGATGGACCTGTTGTGGCCGCGCGAACCGCGGCCTGCCGCGACACGCCGCCCGCGCGCGCTGGCGTGGACTGTGAGCGCGCTGACCGCGTTCATGGTGCTCAGCGGCGGCCTGGTCGCGGGGATCCGCGCCGGCAAGGCCTACAACACCTTCCCGTTGATGAACGGGCACGTGATTCCGCCCGAGATCCTGATGATCGAACCGTGGTGGAGGAACTTCTTCTACAACATGGCCACCGTGCAGTTCGACCACCGGCTCGGCGCCTGGGCGCTGATCGTGCTCGTTCCGATTCTGTGGTTTCGCGCACGATCGCTCGCCGACGCGTGGAGCGCAGCGGGCGATCCGCAGGGCGGACGGCGCCTGCGTCGCGCGTCGCACGCGCTGCTCGCGATCGCCGCGCTGCAGGTCGCGCTCGGCATCGCAACGCTGCTCAGCGCGGTCGCCGTGCCGCTGGGCGTCGCGCACCAGGGCGTTGCCGTCCTCGTGTTCGCGGCCGCGCTGGCGACGACGCACGCAGTGCTTCACCAGACATCGGCCACGAACGGCCGAAGAGCGGCGCCAGCGCGCTTCTGAAGGAGATCCCGTTGTTCAAGCTCTTGCGCTCTGCGTTGCAGTTCGCCTTCCTGCGCCTTGAGGCGGTCGGCAACCGAATCTTCGGCGAGCGGCTCAATCCGATGTACTACCTGGGCGCGACCAGCTACTGGATGTTCTGGCTGGTCGTGGCGAGCGGCCTGTACGTCTACGCCTTCTACGAGACGGGGCTGGACAAGACCTACGAATCGGTGGAGTCGATCACCCACGGGCAGTGGTTCGCCGGCGGCGTGATGCGCAGCGTGCACCGCTATGCGTCCGACGCGATGGTGCTGACGATGCTGCTGCACATGACGCGCCACTTCGCATTCGATCGCTATCGCGGGTTTCGCGCGTTCTCGTGGGTCACCGGCGTGGTGCTGCTGTGGCTGATCTACGTCTCGGGCGTCAACGGATTCATGCTGCCCTGGGACCGGCTCGCGCAGTTCGTCGTCGTCGCCACCACCGAATGGCTCGACGCGCTGCCGGTGTTCAACGGGATGCTCACGCGCAACTTCGTCAGCGCCGAGGCGGTCACCGATCGGCTGTTCTCGCTGCTCTCGTTCCTGCACATCGGCATCCCGCTGGTCGTCCTGCTCGCGCTGTGGATCCACACGCAGCGCGTGCCGCGCGCTTCGCAGATGCCGCCCAGGCGCCTCGCGATCGGCCTCACCGTGATGCTGCTCGTGCTCTCGCTCGCCGCGCCGGTCGTCAGCCAGGGCCCCGCCGAATTCGGTTCGTTCCCGTCGCGCCTGGAGTTCGACTGGTTCTACCTGCTGCTGTTTCCGCTGATCTACGCCTGGGATCCGCTGCTGCTGTTGGGCGCGGTGGGAGCGGCGACGCTGCTCGCGATCGCGCTGCCATGGCTGCCGCCGGCGCGCGCGCAGCGCGGCGCGGCGATGTCGATGACCGTGCACCCGGGCCGGCGGTCGGTGCCGATTCGCCCCGCGGAGACGCTGCTCGACGCCGGGCTGCGCGCCGGCATCGCGCTGCCCTTCGAGTGCCGCTCGGGCGGTTGCGGCCTTTGCAAGGTCACCGTGATCCACGGCGAGGTGCAGATGAGCGGCTATCAGCCGAGCGCGATCAGCGACGAGGAGCGGCGCGCGGGTCGCGTGCTCACCTGCTGCACCAGCGCGCTGAGCGACGTCGAGTTCGAGTACGAAGACGACGCCGCGGCGCGCGGCACCAGCGCCACGACCTACGACGTGCGCGTCGAGTCGCTCGAGCCGCTCGCGCACGACGTGATGCAGCTCACGCTCGGCCTCGCCGAGGGCGCGCGCATCGCGTACTCCGCAGGCCAGTACCTCAACGTGGTGCTCGACGACGGCGCGCGCCGCGCGTACTCGTTCACCACGCCTTCGGGCGCGAGCGATCGGATCGTGCTGCACATTCGCAAGGTCGAGGGCGGACGCTTCACGACGCAAGTATTCGGGTCGATGCGCGTGGGCGACACGCTGCAGATCGAAGGACCGCTCGGATCGTTCGTCCTGCACGAGCCGAGCGAACGTCCGCTGATCTTCGTCGCCGGTGCGACCGGGTTCGCCCCGGTCAAGAGCCTGCTCGAGGAATCTTTCGTGCTCGGGATCGCACGCCCGCTCTACCTGTACTGGGGCGTGCGCAGCCGGCGCGACTTCTACCTCTATGAGCTACCCGAGCGCTGGGCGCGCGAACACGCGAACTTCAGCTTCGTGCCGGTGCTCTCGGACCCGCTGCCCGAGGACCAGTGGAAGGGTCGCACCGGACCGGTGCACCAGGCGATCCTCGACGATTTCCCCGACCTGCGCGGCTTTTCGGTCTACGCCTGCGGATCGGTGAATATGGTCAACGCGGCACGCCCGGCGATGATCGCGCAGGGCCTCGAGAGCGACGCATGTTATTCGGACGCGTTCATGCCCGCAGCGCAGCCGGCGACCGGGCCGGCGGCGCCGACGGCTCCTCAGTTGTGATAGTTCGGCGGGTCCAGATCGGTCGACCAGCCCTTCTCCGGCGCCGGCGTGCGCGCGAGCCATTCGTCGATCAGTCGCACGTGTTCGGCCTCTTCGTCGCGCATCTCCAGGGCAGCCTCGCGCATCTCGACGCTTTCGGCGCGCTCGGCGAGCGCGGCATAGAACTGCCGCGCGCGCTCCTCGTTGCGGCGCGCGATCTCCAGCGCGTGGTGTGGCGTCATCAGGTAGTGCAGGTCGCCGTGGTCGGCCGTTTCGGGCGCCTCCAGGCCTTCCCAGTGATAGGTACCGCTAGCGGGCACCGGAACACTCGTCCAGCCCTGCGATTCGCGGATCTGCTGAGCGTGCAGGTTCTCGATCCGCGCCATCTTGCGGAACAACTCCGCCACCTCGACGTTGTTGTGCGTGAGCATCACGTCGGCGAACTCGGCGTAGCGCTCGGCGGCTTCGGCCTCCATCGCGTAGGCGTGGATCATCAGTTCGCCCACACTCGTGCCGGCGCCACTCTCTGCCTGCACGGGCGGGGAATCGCCGCGCCCTTCTCCATCGTTCTTCGTCGTCATAGTGCGAACTCCTTTTCCAGGTCGGCCGGGGTCTGCGACACGCGACCGATCGGCGGCGCGTAGGGTTTGCGGTCGCCCACGTAGAGCACCCCGATGTTGAAACCGTCGTCGCTGAGCAGGCGACGGCTGGCACGCACCGCATCGTCGGTCGGTTCGACCGGCGAGGGGCGCACGACGCTCTTCCACTCGCGCTGCTCCGGACGGAACGTTACGCACGGCGAGAGGATCTCCACGAACGAGAACCCGGGCGTCGCGATCGCCTTCGCGAGGATCTCGGCGGTGCCGTTCGGGTCGCCCGCGAAGGCGCGCGCGATGAAGTTCGCCCCCGACGCGAGCGCGATCACCAGCGGGTGGAACACCCGCAGTCCGGTGCCGCCGGGCGAGAGCTTGTTGTCCCAGTCGGGTTCGGTGGTGGGCGAAGGCTGGCCCTTGGTCATGCCGTAGACGTGGTTGTCCATCACGACGTAGGTCATGTCGACGTTGCGTCGGCAGGCGTGCATGAAATGGTTGCCGCCGATCGAGTAGCCGTCGCCGTCGCCGCCGGCCACCAGCACGGTGAGGTCGGGGCGCGCGATCTTCAGTCCGGTGCCGACCGCGAGCGATCGCCCGTGCACGCCGTGGAATCCGTAGCACGATGTGTAGGCAGGAATTCGCGACGAGCAGCCGATTCCCGAGACCACCGCGATCTTGTTCGGGTCGAGCTCGAGTTGCGCGAATGCCTTGGTCACCGACGACAGGACCGAATAGTCGCCGCAGCCCGGGCACCAGATCGGCTTGTAGTCGGACTTGAAGGTCGCCGCCGTCACCTTGGTGGCGACGACGGTGCTCGGGGGATGCGCGCTCATGACTGGCTCCATTCGGTGACGGCCCGGTAGACCTCTGCCGGCCTGATCGGCAGCGGTCCCGGATGACAGAAACTGCGAAGCTCGGCGTCGAAGTCGTAGACCGAGCGCAGGTAGCGCAGGAACTGCGCGCTGTGGTTCTGCTCGATGACAAGGACGCGACGCGCGCCCGCGAGCACCTGCGCAAAGGCCTGCGGTCTGGCGGGCGCGAGCAGGCGGATCGAAACAAGCCGTGCGTTGAGTCCGTCGGCGGCGGCGCGCGCGAGCCCCTCGCGCACCGGCCCGGTCGCCGAGCCGAGCGTGACCACGACCAGATCGCCCTCGCCTTCGACGTCGGCCCAGCGCGTTCCGTAGTCGGCGAGATCGAGCTTGCGCTCGCGCTTGTCGAGTTGCCGTTGGTGATCGGCCGACTGGCTCGACGGGATGCCGCGTTCGCTGTGCTCGAGGCCGTCGGCCGTATACACGGTGCCCGGCGTGCCCGGAACGGCCATCGGCGACACGCCGTCGGGCGTGTCGGCATAGCGCCGATAGCCTTCGGAGTTCGCAGGCGCCGTGACGCGGCCCCCGACGTAGGCGAGGTCGGCGGGCCGATCGATCACCGCACGCGTCTGGCCGAAGAACTGGTCCGACAGGACGATCGCCGGAGTCTGCAGCGACTCGGCGAGGTACACCGCCCACTGGGTCGACGCCAGACAATCCGCGATCGAGTTCGGGGCGATCACCAGGCGCGGCGCGTCGCCGTGCAGCCCGCTGGTCGCGATCGAGATGTCGCTCTGCTCGCTCTTGGCCGGGATACCGGTGGAGGGCCCACCGCGCATCACGTCGACGATCACCACCGGTAGTTCGGCCGCCACCGCCAGCCCGATCGCCTCGGTCATCAGCGCCAGCCCCGGCCCCGACGTGGCGGTGAGCGAAGCGAAGCCGCCGTATGAGGCGCCCAGCGCCATGTTGATCGACGCGAGTTCGTCCTCGGCCTGCACCAGAACGCCGCCGACCTTCGCGAGCGCCGGCGCCATCCACTCGAGCAGTTCGGTGGCCGGGGTGATCGGGTAGGCCGCGACGAAACGCACGCCGCCGCGCACCGCACCGTATCCGGCGGCCTCGTTGCCGGTGATCAGCCAGCGGCGCTTGCCATCGGCGTCGCCGCACGCGGCGTCGATCGAACGCGCGAGTCCGCCGGCGACGAAGCCGGCAGCGGCGGCGGCGGCGCTACCGAGCCCTGCCACGTCCTGGCTCGCTTTCAAGGCGGCGCCACCCTTCTTCAGCGTCGCCGCGATCACCTCGTCGACCAACTCCGGCGCGATTCCCAGCAGGTGCGCGCCCAGGCCGAGCGCGACCATGTTCGGCCAGCCGCCGGAGACCGACTTCGCGATCGCCTTGAACGCGATCGGCACGAACGCGGCGCCGGTGCGCGCGAAAGCCTGAGGCAGCTCGCCCTCCTTCGGATCGCCGAACACGACGCTTTGCGCGTCCAGCGGGATCTCGTCGGCGAATCGCTGCAGGTTCATCCAGTCGACCGCGACCAGGTAGTCGAAGCGATCGCCCATGCTCTCGATCGGCGAGCGCGAGAAGCGCAGCAGTGCGGCGGCCTCTCCACCGCGGATCTGCGGGCCGCTCGATCGCACCATCAGACCGTAGAGCCCCGCGCGCGCCGCAGCGTCTAGCAGCATCGTCCCGGCGGTCATCACGCCGGCGCCGCCCGAACCGGCGATCACGATCGAGATCTCGCCGTCGTCGTCGGCCGGCCGCCTGGGCGTCGCGGTGCGAGTGGTTTTCGTCACATCGTCCATTGTTCCTGCCTCGTGTGGGCCTGTCGCGCGTCAAGCATTCCGGACCGAATCACGACTTACTGCATCAGACCCGTTGACATGCATTTCGCAAATCGGTACCGTAATACTAATTTCAGTCGATTCAGCCGTCAAGGGACATCTGGATCGGGCGGATGGAAGCGACCTCGAAGGTCGGATCGTTCAAGGAGCATCAAGTGACCGCACATCGCTGGCTGATGACCGAACCCGGGGCCCCGCTGGTGCGCGAAGACTTCGACCCCTTTCCGCCGGACTCGGGCGAAGTCGTCGTGCAGGTCGCCGGCTGCGGCGTTTGCCACACCGACCTCGGATACTACTTCGACGGCGTGCGTACCAACCACGCCTTGCCGCTGGCGCTCGGACACGAGATCAGCGGGCGCGTCGTCGCGACCGGCGACGGCGCCGACGCCTGGAAGGGCGTCGCGGTGATCGTTCCTGCCGTGATCCCCTGCGGCAAGTGCGGCCCCTGCACTCGCGGCCGACCGAACATCTGCCGCGCGCAGAAGATGCCCGGCAACGACATCCAGGGCGGGTTCGCGACCCACATCCGCGTGCCGGCGGCAGGCCTTTGCCGGGTCGACGAGAAGCGGCTCGCCGCGGCCGGGCTCGAACTGGCCGACGTCTCGGTGGTCGCCGACGCGCTCACCACGCCGTTCCAGGCGGTGACCCGGGCCGGCGTCACGCCCGGCAGCCTCGCGGTCGTCGTGGGCGCCGGCGGGGTCGGCGGCTATTGCGCGCAGGTCGCCTCGGCGTTCGGCGCGAAAGTGGTCGCGATCGACGTCGATGCCGACAAGCTCGCGGCGCTGCTGGGCAACGGCGCCGACCTCGTCCTGAACGCCCGCGAGCGCGATCAGAAGGCGCTCAAGTCGGCGGTAACGCAGTTCGCCAAGGACAACGGCCTCGAGCGGACCGAATGGTTCATCTTCGAATGCTCCGGCACGGCCGCCGGTCAGCTGACCGCGTTCGGGATGCTGGTGCACGGCGCGACCCTCTCGATCGTCGGCTTCACGCTCGATCGCGTCGAGGTGCGCCTGTCGAACCTGATGGCCTTCGACGCACGCGCGATCGGCAACTGGGGCTGCCCGCCCGAGATGTACCCGGGCGCGCTCGACCTCGTCCTCGATGGCAAGGTGAAGGTCAAGCCGTTCATCGAGCCGCATCCGCTCGAGGACATCAACCACGTATTCCACGCGGTGCACCAGCGCGAGATCAAGCGCCGTGCGGTGCTCGTGCCAGCCATCTGAATCCCGCCAACCGACCACGAAGCGAGAGCCCACATGAACAGCACTCCCATCAAACTGAACGACCACAACCTTCCCGAACTCGTCGCGCCCGGCGTGCGTTTCGAGAAGCGTCCGGCGAAGCGCCCCGACGGAACCGTCGCCGAGGGCCTGTACAACGCGTGGATCTGGCTCGACAACCCGACCCAGTTCAACTCGTACACGACCGACATGGTCAAGGGCGTGATCCTGGCGTTTCGCGCGGCGTCGAACTCGCGCGACGTGGTCGCGGCCGTGTTCACCGGCGCCGGTGAAAAGGCCTTCTGCACCGGCGGCAACACCAAGGAGTACGCCGAGTACTACGCCGGGCGCTCCGAGGAGTATCGCCAGTACATGCGCCTGTTCAACGACATGGTCAGCTCGATCCTCGCGTGCGACAAGCCGGTGATCTGCCGCGTCAACGGAATGCGCATCGGCGGCGGTCAGGAAATCGGCATGGCCTGCGATTTCTCGGTCGCGCAGGATCTCGCGCGCTTCGGCCAGGCAGGCCCGAAACACGGTTCGGCGCCGATCGGCGGCGCGACCGACTTCCTGCCCGCGATCGTGGGCGCCGAGCGCGCGATGGCCGCCTGCGTGCTGTGCGAGCCGTTCTCGGCGCACGAGGCCTACCAGATGGGCATGCTCACCGACATCGTCCCGGCGCTCAACGTCGATGGCAAGTTCGTCGCCAACCCGCTGGTCGAAACCCAGCGGCTGTACGACGACTACGGCCGGGTCGCGTTCGGCAAGCCCAAGACCGGCGCGGCGCTCGCCGAGGGCAAGGCGCTGCTCGCGCGCGGCAAGGTCGACCTGTCGATGCTCGACGCGCGCGTCGACGAGCTGTGCGCGAAGCTGCTGCTCACCTTTCCCGACTGCACGACCAAGACCGTCGAGGAGCTGCGCAAGCCCAAGCTCGACATCTGGAACCGCAACAAGGAGAACTCGCGCGCGTGGCTGGCGCTTAACATGATGACCGAAGCGCGCGCCGGTTTTCGCGCCTTCAACGAGGGCCCGAAGGACGACCGCGAGGTCGACTTCGTCGCGGTGCGCCTGGCGATCGCCGCGGGCGAAGGGTGGAGCGCCGCGCTCACCGACCGCGTGCAGCCGCGCGCGAAGAAGGCCGGCTGAGGCGCGAGCGCCGCGAAAGCGAACGGAGACGATCCGATGAACGACACCCAACCCACCACGCCGGCGCTGGCGGTCTGGCTCGAACGCGACGAGTCGCTGCTCAGGCTGCGGCTGTCGCGCCCGAAAGCGAACCTGATCGACGCGGCGATGATCGCGGCGCTCACGCAGGCCTTCGCGGCGCACCGCGATCGCGCCGGGATCAAGGCGGTGCTGCTCGATCACGAGGGTTCGCACTTCAGCTTCGGCGCGAGCGTCGAGGAGCACCTGCCCGACCAGTGCGCGCAGATGCTCGCCGGGCTGCACGCCCTGGTCCGCGCGATGATCGACTTCCCGGCGCCGATCCTGGTCGCGATCCGCGGCCAGTGCCTCGGGGGCGGTCTCGAGGTGGCGATGGCCGGCGCGCTGCTGTTCGCGGCGCCCGACGCCAAGCTCGGACAACCGGAGATCCGCCTGGGCGTGTTCGCGCCTGCGGCGAGTTGCCTGCTGCCGCTGCGAATCGGCCAGGCCGCGTCCGAGGAGTTGCTGTTCTCGGGCCGCTCGCTCGACGCCGAGCAGGCGCACGCCAACGGCCTGGTGTTCGCGCTCGCCGACGATCCGCAGGCTGCTGCGCTCGCCTGGTTCGACACGCACCTGGCCGACAAGAGCGCGAGCGTGCTCGCGCTTGCGGTGCAGGCCGTGCGCGCGCCCTATCGCGCCGAGGCGAGCCGGCGCATCGACGAAGTCGAGCGCCTCTATCTGGAGGTGCTGATGAAAACACACGACGCCAACGAGGGGCTGCGCGCGTTCGTCGAGCGCAGGAAGCCCGAATGGAACCACCGATGAGAAACATACTGACGAGGAGCGAAACGCGATGAGCACGGTGCAAGAGATCGTCGAACGCTGCCAGGTGCTATACGACGACCTGCAGTTCGAAACCGTCAAACGCTGGAAGGCGGCCGAGCCCGGCCGCAAGGCGATCGGCTACATGCCGGTCTACGTCCCGCGCGAGATCATTCACGCCGCCGGAATGCTGCCGGTGGGCATCCTCGGCGGGGGCGACCAGCTCGAGGTGATCCAGGGCGACGCCTACTACCAGAGCTACATCTGCCGGATCCCGCGCTCGACGATCGAACTGGGCCTGACCGGCCGGCTCGACTGCATGGACGGGATGCTGTTCCCGTCGATCTGCGACGTGATCCGCAACCTCTCGGGCATGTGGCAGATGCTTTTCAAGGACAAGTACGTTCGCTACATCGACGTGCCGCAGACCTACGAGGACGAGATCGGCGGACGCTTCTACATCCACGAGATGCAGACGCTGCGCGACGACCTGGCGCAGGCTCGCCGGGCGCGAGATCACCGACGCGCAGATCAACGCGTCGATCGAGGTCTACAACGACAACCGGCGCGCGCTCGACGAACTCTACGCGTACCGCTCGCAGGAACCCTGGCAGGCGCCGACCTCCGAGGTCTACCTGATCCAGCGCGCGGGCATGGTGCTGCCCCCCGAGGAGCACACCGTGCTGGTGCGCGACTACCTGGAAGCGGCGAAGGCCGAGCAGCGCCCGATTCGCGACAACGCGCGCGTGGTGCTGAACGGAACCTTCTGCGAGCAGCCCCCGCTCGGCCTGATCAAGTCGATCGAGATGGCGGGCTGCTACGTCGTCGAGGACGACTTCGTCCTGGTCAGTCGCTGGCTGCTCGAGGACGTTCCGGCCGACGGCGACCCGCTCGACAACCTGTCCAAGGCTTTCCTGCACCACTCGGCGGCCACCTCGGCCAAGTACGAGGCGCGCAAGGAGGACAAGGGCCAGTTCCTGCTCAAGCAGGTCCGCGACAACGGCGCCGAGGGCGTCGTGTTCGCCGCGCCTTCGTTCTGCGACCCGGCGCTTCTCGAGCGCCCGATGCTGCAGGAAGTGCTCGCCGCGCACAACGTCCCGTACACCGCGTTCAAGTACGCGGAGAACTCGGGCCAGATGGCCCCGATCCGCGAGCAGGCCGGAACCTTCGCAGACTCGATCAAGCTCTGGAGCGCCGCATGAACACGATCATCACCCCCCCGACCAGCACGAGGAAGCCCGCCGCCGTCCAGAAAGAGGACGCGATGTGGCTGCAAAAGGAGCTGATCAACCGCAACTACATGGAGCTCGCGACCGCGCGCGCGATGAACCGCAAGGTCTCGGCGACCTTCGTTCCGGGCAACCTGAACGAACTGCTGATGTGCTTCGATTTCGCGCGCAGCCTGCCCGAGACCAACGCGCTGCAAAACGGCATGCGCAAGAAGTCCGGCAAGATGATCATGGACGCCGAGCGCGACGGCCAGTCCGAGGACGTGTGCACCTACGTCAAGGCCGACCTCGGGATGATGATGGGCGGCGAAGTCGGCCCCACCGGCGACCCGCTGCCGCGCCCCGACCTGCTGCTGCTCTCGTACACGGGCTGCTTCACGTTCATGAAGTGGTTCGAACTGGTGCGCCAGAAGTACGGCTGCGAGACCGTGATGCTGCACGTGCCCTACCAGGGCGACGGCAAGATCAACCCGAACATGCGCGACTACGTCGTCAAGCAGTTGAAGGACACCGTGATCCCGGCGATGGAGAGGATCTCCGGCGTGAAGTTCGACATCGACCGGCTGCGCCAGTACATGCGCGAATCCGCCAAGGCCGAGGACGACCTGGTCTGGACGCTGCAGTCGGCCAAGAACCGGCCCAGCCCGATCGACGGCTACTTCGGCGCGGTCTACTACATCGGGCCGATCTTCACCGCGTTTCGCGGCACGCCCGAGGCGACCCAGTACTACGCGACGCTGCGCAGCGAGATCGAGGAGCGGGTCCGCGCAGGGCAAGGGCCCGGTCACGCCCGACGGCGAGATGAGCCGAGGAGAAGTACCGGCTGGTGGTCGAGGGCCCGCCCAACTGGACGAGCTTTCGCGAGTTCTGGAAGATGTTCTACGACGACGGCGCGGTGGTGGTCGCGAGCACCTACTCGAAGGTCGGCGGCGTGTACGACTTCGGCTTCCGCCACGACGCGGATCGTCCGCTCGAGTCGCTCGCCGAGTACTGCCTGGGCTGCTACACCAACCTGAACCTGCCGCAGCCGCGTCGACATGATCTGCAAGTACATCGAGGAGTACCAGGCCGACGGCCTGCTGATCAACTCGATCAAGAGCTGCAACAGCTTCTCGGCGGGTCAACTGCTGTTGCTGCGCGAGGTCGAGAAGCGCACCGGCAAGCCGGCTGCGTTCATCGAGACCGATCTGGTCGACCCGCGCTACTTCTCGGCGGCGAACGTCAAGAACCGCCTGGAGAGCTACTTCCAGATGATCCACCAGAAGCGCGCCGGCGCCACGCACTGAACCGCAGCGATCGGAGGACATGACATGCGTTGCTTCATCGGAATCGACCTGGGCTCGACCACCACCAAGGCGGTGGTGATGGACGAGTCGCTCAACGTTCTCGGGCGCGGCATCACCAACTCGCGCTCCAACTACGACACGGCCGCCGCGGTCGCCAAGCAGGAGGCGCTCGCGAGCGCGCGCTTCAACCTGTTTCGCGGCGCGGTCGGCAAGTCGGGCGTGCTCAACGGCGGGCTGGACGAGTTCATCGAGCAGTACGAACGCGACTTCCGGCTCGAGCAGTTCGTCGAGCAGCTCGCCGACCTCGAGCAGGTCTGCCAGGCGAGCGTGGACGGTGCGCGCTTCGGCGACGACGGACCGGCGGTGCACGAAGCGCTCGACGAGGTGTTCAGGCAGCTTCGCGAGGAATCCCCGGACATGTTCGCGCCCGGTGCGAACCGCAAGTCCGACTTCTTTCGCGACATCGCCGGCAGCCGCTACCTCGCGATCGGCGAGACGGTGGCCAAGGACGCGGGCATCCGCTACGACATGATCCTCAACGTCTTCGACCGCTCGATCATCGAAGTGGAGAACCGCGTCTACGGCGAGTCGATGAACGCGCAGCTTCGCGCCGGGCTCGAGCGCACCTTCAAGCGCCTGCCGCATGTCGCGGCCAAGCGCGCCGCGCTCGAGGCGCCGATCATGAGCGTGCTCGACTCCGAGTTCGAGGAAACCTACGTGATCGGCACCGGCTACGGCCGCGCGCGCCTGCCGTTCTCGAAGGAGCACATCCGCTCCGAGATCCTGTGCCACGGACTGGGCGCGCACATCATGTACCCGAAGACCGCCACCGTGCTCGACATCGGCGGCCAGGACACCAAGGCGATCCAGGTCGACCGCAAGGGCATCGTCGAGAGCTTCCAGATGAACGACCGCTGCGCCGCCGGCTGCGGGCGCTACCTCGGCTACATCGCCGACGAGATGAACGTCGGCCTGCACGAGCTCGGGCCGATCGCGATGAAGGCCACGCGCACGGTTCGCATCAACTCGACCTGCACGGTGTTCGCCGGCGCCGAGTTGCGCGACCGGCTGGCGCTGGGCGAGAAGCGCGAGGACATCCTGCAGGGCCTGCACCGCGCGATCATCCTGCGCGCGATGTCGATCCTGGCGCGCTCGGGCGGCGTTCGCGACCAGTTCACCTTCACCGGCGGGGTCGCGAAAAACGAGGCGGCGGTGAACTCGCTGCGCGACCTGATCCACGAGAACTACGGCGAGGTGACGATCAACATCGACCCGGACTCGATCTACACCGGCGCGCTCGGCGCGGCCACCTTCGCGCAGCGCGCGGTGATCGACGACGGTCTCGTCGCGGTGCACCGCGACACCGGAGCCAAGGCCAAGGCCGCTGCCGCCGCCTGACCAGACCACCAGACACGACACGAGGAGCAGCAACATGACCTATTCGATCGGTATCGACATCGGCTCGGGCGCGATCAAGACCGTGCTGTTCGAGCACGACGGCCAAGACCACCGCTGGATCGCCAAACGCTGCGAGCGCATCCGCAAGCGCGACCCCTTCGACCTCGCCAGGCAGGGCTACGAAGAGGTGCTCGAGGAAGGCGGGCTGAAGCCCGAGGACATCGACTACGTCGCGACCACCGGCGAGGGCGAGAACGTCACCTTCGCGACCGGTCACTTCTACTCGATGACCACGCACGCGCGCGGCGGCGTCTTTCTCGAGCCCGAAGCCAAGGCGGTGTTCGACGTCGGCGCGCTGAACGGACGCGCGATCCGGGTCGACGAGCGCGGCAAGGTGCTGTCGTACAAGATGACCAGCCAGTGCGCGTCGGGATCGGGCCAGTTCCTCGAGAACATTGCGCGCTACCTCGGCGTCGCGGTCGAGGAGATCGGACCGCTGTCGTGCAAGTCCACCGACCCGGAAAAGGTCAGCTCGATCTGCGCGGTGCTCGCCGAAACCGACGTGATCAACATGGTCTCGCGCGGAATCGCGACCTCCGACATCCTCAAGGGCATCCACCTGTCGATGGCCTCGCGCATCGTGAAACTGCTCAAGGTCACCGGGATCAAGGACGGGACGGTGCTGATCACCGGCGGGCTGGCGCTCGACAGCGGACTGCTGGCAGCGATCCAGGAGGAGATGTCCAACGAGAAGATCGCGGTCAAGGCGATCAGCCACGAGGATTCGATCTTCGCCGGGGCGATCGGCGCGGCGATCTGGGGCGAGTTCAGGCACCATAAGCTCGCCGAACTCCAGAGCCGCGCTGCGGCCTGAACGGTCGAGATCCGCAACCACACCAAACACGAACCCGAACCCGAACCGGAGGAACGAAGATGGCGCTCCTTATCAACGACGATTGCACCGCCTGCGATGCTTGCGTGCCGGTGTGTCCGAACGAGGCGATCACGGTCGCCGACCCGATCTACGTGATCGACCCGTTCAAGTGCACCGAATGTGTCGGCGCCGAGGACGAGCCGCAGTGCATGCTGGTGTGCCCGGCGGACTGCATCGTCCCGGATCCCGAATTCGCCGAGACGCCCGAACAACTGCAGGCCAAATACGAAGGGCTGCACGGCTGATCGCTTCTGTGAGCTGATCGCACCAGCCGGCCGATCGCATCAGCCGGCTGATCGCTTCTGCCGGCTGATCGCTGGCCCCGGGCTGATCGGCGCCTCGCGTTCAGCGCGGCGCGAGCATTCGCATCGGATCGACCCAGGCGTCGAACTGCTCGCCGCTCAGCCCGCCGACCGCGAGCGCCGCCTCGCGCAGGCTCAGGCCGGCGTCGTGGGCGTGGCGCGCGATTCGCGCCGCCTGGTCGTAGCCGATGTGCGGCGCGAGCGCGGTCACCAGCATCAACGAACGCCCGAGCAGTTCACCGGCGCGCGCCGTGTCGACCTCGATCCCCTCGACGCAGTGCGCGGTGAAGCTCGCGATCGCGTCGCTCAGCAGGCGCAGGCTCTCGAGCACGTCGTACGCGATCAGCGGCTTGTAGGCGTTGAGTTCGAACTGGCCCTGGCTCGCCGCGATCCCGATCGCGACGTCGTGCCCCATCACCTGCGCGCAGACCATCGTCAGCGCCTCGACCTGGGTGGGGTTCACCTTGCCCGGCATGATCGAACTGCCCGGCTCGTTGGCCGGCAGGCGCAGTTCGCCCAGCCCCGCGCGCGGACCGCTGCCCATCAGCCGGATGTCGTTGGCGATCTTGTTCAGCGCCACGGCCAGCACCCTGAGCGCGGCGTGAAACGCGACCAGTGGCTCGTGTCCGGCCATCGCCGCGAACAGGTTGTCGGCGACGACGAAGGGTTCGTCCAGCCGTGCCGCCAGCGCGGCGGTCACCCGCGCGCCGAACTGCGGATGCGTGTTCACCCCGGTCCCGACCGCCGTTCCGCCGATAGCCAGCGCACGCACCGCCGGCAACGCGGCCGCGATCGCCGCCTCGGCGAGCGAGAGTTGCGCTTCGTAGCCGCCGAACTCCTGGCCGAAGGTGACCGGCGTGGCGTCCTGCAGGTGGGTGCGGCCGACCTTGACGATGTCGGCGAACGCCAGCGCCTTGGCGCGCAGCGCACTGCGCGCGCGCGCCAGCGCGCAAAGCAGCGGCCGGGCGCGCAGCACGGCAGCAAGGTGCATCGCGCTCGGGAACACGTCGTTCGTGGACTGCCCCAGGTTCACCTCGTCGTTCGGGTGCACGATGCGCTCGGCGCCGAGCCCCCCCCCGAGCGCGAGCGACGCGAGGCTCGCAATCACCTCGTTCACGTTCATGTTGCTCTGCGTGCCCGAACCCGTCTGCCAGACCGACAGAGGAAACTGCGCGTCGAACTCGCCCGCGGCGACGCGCGCCGCCGCCGCGGCGATCGCGTCGGCCCTTGCCGGATCGAGCAGGCCGAGGTCGCGGTTGACCTCGGCGGCGGCTCGCTTGACCTGCGCCAGCGCGTGCACGATCTCGAGCGGCATCTTCAGCTGGCCGATCGCGAACAGGTGCCGGCTGCGTTCGGTTTGCGCGCCCCACAACGCTTCGCCGGCAACCTCGATGCTCCCGAAGCTGTCGGTCTCGACGCGCGTCGCGGCCACTGCGATTCCCTCCCCGGTCGTCGCGGCCGGCCTCAGGCGGCGACGCCGAACAACGCGCCGACGCCGGCGGTCAATGCCATCGCGAGAGCGCCCCAGAACGTCACGCGTGCCGCGGCCACCGGCACCGACGCACCTCCCGCGCGAGCCGCCAGCGAACCCAACAGCGCGAGGAACGCGAGCGAACTCCCAGCGACCGCCCAGGTCAGCTGAGTCAGCGGCACGGAGACGACGACCAGCAGCGGAAGGGCTGCGCCCATCGCGAAGGTGCCGGCCGAGGCGAGCGCAGCCTGCACCGGCCGCGCCGTGGAGTTCTCGAAGATCCCCAGTTCGTCGCGCGCGTGCGCGCCGAGCGCGTCGTGCCCCATCAACTGGGTCGCGACCTTCGAGGCCAATTCGCTGTCGAGCCCGCGATCGACGTAGATCGTCGCCAGCTCCTCGTGCTCGTGCTCGGGGTCGGCGAGCAGTTCCTCGCGCTCGCGCTCGAGATCGGCGTGCTCGGTGTCGGATTGCGAACTGACCGAAACGTACTCGCCGGCCGCCATCGACATCGCGCCGGCGACCAGGCCAGCGACACCCGCGACCATGATGTTCTGCGAACTCGCGCCGGCCGCGGCCACCCCGAGCACGAGGCTGGCGGTGGAGACGATTCCGTCGTTCGCGCCGAGAACCGCCGCGCGAAGCCAGCCGATCCGGTGGCTCTTGTGTCGTTCGATATGTCTCAAGGAGTGTGCTCGCTCGCGAGGAATCGGCAGGCGTCGCCCGAGGGCGGAGTCGCGTTCGTACGCGATGCAATAGCGCCGCTGTGGCGTGCCGTGTGCGCTGATTCTACGCGCGCGCGCTTCGCTGCGCGCGCCGGCCGCCGGTCGCCGTCGATGTCGCCGTGTTTCGGCGGCACAAAAGAAATAGGGGTGAAGAGCCGGCTCTCGCCGACCAATCACCCCGAAAACACCAGGAGGACGGTGTAGGAGAAGTGTAGGAAAGAAAGGGGTCGCGTTCCTTGCGCTATGTCAATTGCTTGACGAATCCGAGCCGCTCCGAGGGTCCGAATCCGCAGCGATAGAGGAAGTTGAGCAGATCGAGGTTGTCGCGCGCGACGATCGTCTCCACGCGCTCGACCTGCAGCGCCTGCAGGTTGACGAACAGCTGCGAGAGCAGCGCGCCACCTACGCCTGAACGCGCCGAATCCGGATCCACGCCGATCGTGTCGATCACCGCCACGGCCTCGGTGCGCCCGAAGTCGCCGTAATCGGTCTTGGCCATCACGAAACCGCGCACGATGCCGTCGACACGCGCCACCAGAGAAACGCGGATCGACGAGTCGTTCATCGCCTCGTCGACCAGTTGCCCGAGGTAGGCGGTGCGTTCCCTGCCGGTGATACGGCGGTCGATCCGCGCGATTTCGGCGGCGTCCTTCGCGGTGAGCAAACGCACGTCGAAACGATCGCGCGGCAGGGCCTCGTAGTCGTTGGACGCCGGATCGCTGTAGTCGATCTCGGCGCGCTCGATCTGCTCGGCGGGCGCATCGGGACCGCCCGCGGCGACGAGGCGGCCATCGTGAACCTCGCAGTCGATCACGTGGTTGCAACCGAATGCGAACCCGGCACGATCGAAGAACTGGAGCACGCTGTACTGCCTCCAGTGCGCCTGGCTGCGTATCTCGTCGAGCCCGTGTCGCGCGCACCACGCCTCGAGCTGCGCGAGCAGCCCGCGGCCCGCACCGAGGTGGCGTGCGTCGGGCTGCACGTCGATCACTTCCATCCGAAGCGCCGGCACGTCGCGGCCGAACTCACCCTGCATCGTTCGCGCCATCACGAATCCGACCAGCACGCCATCACGAACGGCGCCGAACTGCACGTGGAGTTCTGGCGCACCGAGCGCCGCGCGCAAGCGGCGCTCGAAGTACGCACGTCGCTGCCCGCCGCTGCTTGACGCGTCGATCTTCACCACGCGCTCGAGGTCCTGCGGGACGAGCTTTCGATACTCGAGCGCTGCAACCGCGCCTGCGTTTTCCTGTTTGGTCATCGCCTCACTCCATGTGGCGCGATCGCTGTCGCGCACGATGTTTCAACCCGACAGATACCCGTCGAGCAACCTTTGGTCCGTTTCCTCGTCGAGCGCGTCGTCCAGCGCCGGCAGAAGTGCCATCTCCTCTTTCTGCGCGTGCGCGACCAGCCGCTCGGCCAGTTCGCGCGCAGCGTTCGCGAGGCTGGTCCATCCGGCTCGATCGAGCGCCCCGGCGCGGGCGCGCTCGAGCAGGCCTGCGAGATCGGTCGCGCACTCGCGGATCACCTGGTGCTCCTCGAGCAGGAGGGCGGCGATGTCGGCTTCGCCGGCCTCGCTGAGCAGCGGAAAGAGGGACTCTTCCTCGAAGTCGAAGTGGCGCATCACCTCGAGCGCGATCGTCGATTCGATCGTGCGCATTGTCGAGACGGCGGCAGGATCGTCGCCCTGGGGAGGCCAGTTCGGGCCGGAGACAGCGTTTTCCAGCCTCGCGCACAGGTCGAAGGTCGTTTCGTGCTCTTGGTGCAGTTGCCTCGTCGTGTATCGAATCAAGTCCATGTTCGTCTGAACCCCTATTTTGGTACTAGAATACCATATTGGCGGCGCAGGTCAAGTCCCGGAAGCTCATCCGGCCGGGGACATCCGTGCCCGACGAAACACCATCGCGAGAAAGGTCAGCAGCGCGAGCGCCGCTCCGGTCCCGCTCAGGCCTGCCGCCCGCAGCAGCCACTGCGTGTCGGTCGCGATACCCGCGCCGAGCAGCACGACCGCGCCGAGGTGCAACCCGACCAGAGACCACGCCGGCGCCTTCGGCGAGAGCGACGACGTCAGCGGCATGCGGCCCCGACGCATCTTCGCGTGCACCGACGCCAGAAACGGGACGATTCGCAGAACGATCGAGAGCACGAAGCTGAGCAACCAGCCCAGCACCAGCGACACCGCGAACAACACCGACAGCCACGGCGGCGTGTCGAGCACGGCGATCGCCGAACCGAGCGCGATCGCAACCGGCAGCGTCACCCACGACACGCGCATCAGCGCGAGCGACCACGGCGCGTCGCGCGACCTGCGACGCGCGGTGAGCGACAGCATCTGCCAGGCGTGCGCCGTCGCGGCGCCAAAGCCAAGCGCCCCCGCGAGCGCTACCCAGCCGCCCGGTGCCCCGGCGAGCAAGGCGGCCACGGCGCCCGAGATCGCCACCGCGGCGGCGGCGAGCACCAGGTACTGGCTTCGTTCCGGCGGCGCGGTGCGCACCATGAACATCGACACCAGAAGGTAGGAGAAGCCGCAGACGAACATTCCGAGGAAACCGAAACATGCGAGCACGAGATGCGCGTAGGCCACCGGGCGCACGTCGGCGAACAGTCCGAAGCGGTAGTGCAACGCCAGCGCCGGCCCGGTGGAGAGGACACCGAGCAGCGCGACCAGCGCGGCCCAGGCAAAGGCCGTCATCGCGCGCTTGCGCTTGGCTCGCGCGAGGTTGGTCGCGAGTAGTCCGGCGTACATGGCCAGCGCGACCCCGACCCCGACCGCGCCCGCGCTCGCCCACCCCGGATCGACACGCACCATCGCCACGATCAGCACGACGTTGGACACGACGAGCAACCACCAAACCGCGGCGGCGAGGCGCACCGACAGCACCGGTTGCACCGTCGCCACCGGCAGCAACTGAAGGCTCGCGCCCACCGCCGCCATCACCAGCACACCGAGCGTGACCGTGTGCAACGCAGCCAGCGGGGCGCCCAGGCCGCCGGCGAACGAGGCGGCTCCCTGCGGCGCGACCGCGAGAAGGATCCAGGCGAACAGGTGAAACAGCGCTGCCGCGGCGAAGTAGCGAAACGGAATCGATGCCGGCAGCAGCCGCGTGCGCCCCGCTGCGTCGGTCGGCATCATCAGCATCGTCGCCTCCGCGCTTGGCGCACCGCCAACGCGCGCCTTCGCTGCGTCATCCCGCGCGCTGCGGGTCGCTGCGCCTGAGATCGCGCACCCGCACCGCCTTGCCCGCCGAGCGTGGAATCTCGCCCGGAGCGCGCAACGTCACCGCCGCGCTCACGCCGACCATCGACTTCACGTGATGGCGAATCGACGCAGCGACCGCGGCGTGGCGTTCGACCGCCGCCGCGGCGGCGGGATCGAGTTCGACCTCGATCAGAAGCCGGTCGAGCAGGCCCTCGCGATCGACCACCAGCTGATAGTGCGGAGTGATCTCGGGCAGTCCGACCAGCACCGCTTCGATCTGCGACGGATAGACGTTCACGCCGCGAATGATCAGCATGTCGTCGCTGCGGCCGGTGATCCGTTGCAGCCGCAGGTGCGTGCGCCCGCAGTCGCAGGGCGCGGTGCTCACGCGAGTGATGTCGCGGGTGCGGTACCGGATCATCGGCATCGCCTCGCGACTGAGCGTCGTGATCACCAGCTCGCCCGCGTTGCCCTCGGGCACCGGTTCGCCGGTTTCAGGATCGACGACCTCGAAGATGAAGTGATCCTCCCAGCCGTGCAGGCCACACGGTCCGGCGCCACACTCGATCGCGACGCCCGGGCCCATGATCTCGGACAGGCCGTAGACGTCGCGCGCGACGATCCCGAGTTGCGACTCGATCTCGTCGCGCATCGACTCGCTCCACGGTTCGGCGCCGAACAGGCCGAGGCGCAACCCGCGAGCGTGCAGGTCCACGCCCTGGCGGCGCGCTTCCTCGGCAATCGCGAGCGCGTACGACGGCGTCGAACACAGCACATGCGCGCCGAAATCGGCCATCAGCGTGACCTGCTTCTCGGTGTTCCCGCCCGACATTGGAACCACCGGACAACCGAGCGCCTCGGCGCCGTAGTGCGCACCGAGTCCGCCGGTGAACAGCCCGTAGCCGTAGGCGTTGTGCACGAGTTCTCCGCGGCGCACGCCGGCGCACGCCATCGACCGCGCCATCAGCGCGGCCCACGTCGCGATATCGCCCGCAGTGCAGCCGACGACGGTGGGCTTTCCGGTCGTTCCAGACGAGGCATGCAGTCGCGCCATCGAATCGAGCGGCCCGGTGAGCATGCCGAACGGATAGTTGGCACGCAGGTCGTCCTTGACCGTGAACGGCAGGCGGCGGAGATCGTCGAGCGAGCGCAACCCGCGCGGCTCGACGCCGGCGCCCGCCATCCGCGCCGCGTGCAGCGCGACGCCCGAAGCGCGACCGAGCATTTGCCGCAACCGGGTCAGCTGCAGCGCCGCGAGCCGCTCGCGCGGCATCGTCTCGACGCGGCGATCGAACATCGGCGCCGCGTCGCTGGCGTGGGCCCGTCGCTTGCCGGCGGTTGCGCCGGCCGTGGCCTGTGTCTGCCGGCGGGCGACGGCGCTCTTGCCGGTGCCCGCCGCGCGCGAACGCGCCTTGAGCGGCAGGCTCATCGCCGTCCCCTGACCGGGAGGTGCGAAATCGCGAAGCCGCGGTTGTAAGCCGCGCGACGCAGCAACAGGAACTTGGCGCGCCACCCGGCGAGCCAGGCCGCGACCCCGGCGAGCGCGAGCGCAACGCCTGCGAAGGACTCGGATACCGTCGCGAGCGCGACCAGGGCGAGCGGCACGCCCACGCCGACCGCGAGCAGCCAGCGACGCGTCTCGTCGATCGCCGGCACCGCAGCCGCGGGCAGTGCGCGCAGGTGACGCGCGTAGTCGGCCCAAAGCGCGTATCGGGTGAGCGCGAGCGCGACGACGACCCAGCCCGCGATCGGCGTCGCCGCGGCGAATGCGACCGCGAGCGCGAGAGCGAGTCCGGCGCCTTCGGTCAATCCGGTCGCGACGATCCAGCCGACCACGCGCGGTTCGCTCCAGGCCGCGATCCCGCGCGCGGCGCGCAGGATTTGCGCCTGGGTGAACACGAACGCGAGCGCGAGCGGGACCAGCAGCGCCGCGAACACCATCGACTCGAGCGCGAACAACGCCAGCCCGGCCGCGAACATCAGCGGCGCGACCAGCGACTCGCGCGTCATCCACGAGGTGCGCGCGTTGAACATCACGTTCACCGCGCGAAGCGGCCGGCCGATCTCGAACCACACCGCGGTGAGCCCGGCGGCGACCAGGACGAGCCCCAGGCCGAGGCACGCGATCCACAGCGGCTCGCTGGCGCCGCCGATCGCGAGCAAAGCCGCGCACAGCACCAGCCCGCTGCCCGAACCGCCTGCCATGAAATTGGCCGCCGCACGCGCGTCCCAGTGCGTCTGCAGCCAGGGATTCGGTCCGTAGCTCATTCGCGGTCCCACAGGTAATAGAAGCCGGGGCCGGTTCCGAGCTCTTCGTGCATGCGAAAGTTCCGATTCTCCTCGAGCAGCTTCGAGACGTTGCTCTGCGGATCTTCGACGTCGCCGAAGTGAAGCGCCGCCGCGATGCAACTGTTCACGCAGGCCGGCGTCGCATCCGGATCCACGCCCGGCGTGAGCCCCCTCTCCAGACCCGCGTCGATGCGGTCGACGCAGAACGTGCACTTTGTGGCGACCGCGAGCGCGGCCGCGTCGAAGCGCTGCGTCTCGCTTTCCATCGCCTCGCCGTAGGCGAAGGTGGCGCGGTCGGTCTTGTAGCGCGCCTGATAAGGACACGCCACCGCGCAGTACGCGCAACCGATGCACAGGTCGTAGTCGATCGTCACGATGCCGTCGTCGCGTTTGCGCGTGGCGGTGGACGGACACACGGTCATGCAGGGAGGGTCTTCGCAGTGCATGCATCCGACCGGGACGAAGACGCGGCTCACTTCCGGGTACTCGCCGATCTCCATGTCGATCACACGGCGCCACTGCGTGCCCGGAGGCGTCGCGTTGGCGTGGCGACAGGCGGCGGTGCAGGTCTGGCAACCGACACAGCTGCGCAGGTCCGCGACCATCGCCCATCGAGTCATCGCGCGCCTCCGCTGCGGCGCAACGACACGCGCACGATGTCCGCGCCCGAACCGGTCGCGTCGGTGAGCGCGAGCGACATCGGCACCAGCGTGTTCAGGCTGGGCATGCCGAAGTCCTTGGCCAGCGGCGTGACCCAGTGGTCGAACTGCCCGAGCAGCAACAGCGTGTCGGGGCGGATTCCCTGCCGCAGCACCGCACGACCGCGGGTCGTGCGCTGCGGGGTCGCGATCTCGACCTCGTCGCCGTCGTGGATGCCCAGCGCCTGCGCGCGCGCGGTGTTCACGATCACGCCGCGGTGACCGGAGACGTTGTCCGAGACCTCGCGCATCAGTTGCATCCCGGCGTTGGCTCCCCACGCGTACTGCATGCTGCGCGCGGTCAGCAGCCAGAACGGGAAGGCGTCGAGCGTGCCCCCCGCCTCGATCGTCGCCTTCTCCCACTTGCCGGGAAAGTCGGACCACACCGGCAACGCCTGATATTCCTTCAACTGCTCGTCCCACCAGTGCAGGTCGCGTTCGTGCAGGCGATTGCCGAGCTGGGTGCCGACACGCAGGAGCCGCTCCTGGTAAGGCAGCTCGAAGCGCAATCCGTTGGCGCGCAGCGTCGGGTACAGGTACCAGTCGGCGCGCGAGAACGCGCGCGTCATCAGCCCGTGTTCGCGGAACCAGTCCAGTCCGCGCACGTCCTCGCCGCCGGAGATGTCGGCGCTCGCCGCGCGGCAGACCGCATCCCAGATCGAGTCGCACTCGTGCCGCACCGCGGTGTCGAGCCGGTAGTCGAAGCCTTCGCCCGAGAGCGGCGCGCCCGCCGCGCCCTTGTTGATCGCCGCGTTGTACTTCTCGAGCAGACCGGTGCGCGCTGCGAGTTCGGTCGCGATGTCGGTGAAATCGCGCGACTCGCCGCGCGGCGCGACAACGGGCTGGCGCAGCGCGAAGCCCTCGCGCTCCCAGAACTGCTCGACGTACTTCGAACCTCCGATCCGGATCAGTTGCAGGCTCTCGAGGTCGACGGCATCCGGGAGCAGGATGTCGGCCATGTGGTTGGTTTCGTCGCGCGTGTAGGCGAACGCCACCACGAACGGAAAGCGCGCGATGCGCTCGGTGATCGCCTGCGTGTCCCAGAACGAGATCGCCGGGTTGGTCCGATAGACGAACCACACTTCGGGAAGCGTGACCTTGGGCAATCCCTTGGGCGTCTCGTCGAGGAACATCCAGGAAAAGTGCGTCGGACCGAGCGCCTGGCTCCACGGCCCGTCGGCCGAAATCGGAACCATCGTTCGGTAGGCGTTGCGGATGTTCGGTCGATCGCTCCAGCCCTCGCGGTCGGTCGGGTTGAAGGGAAACGCCATGAACCCGTCTTCGCCCGCGCGCACGCTGCGGATCCGTTCGTTCAGCGGACGGTTCAGGCGCACCGTGGTGCCGAGCGCGCCTCCGGGCACCTCGAGCGCGCCGACCAGGCCAACCAGCATCGTGCGTGCCCAGCAACACTCGAACGCGCCCCAGCCGTTGGTCACCGTCTTGCCCAGGCTCACCGCGACCGGCCGGTACGGCATCGTCTGCCCGTCGACCTCGATGGTCTGGCCGACGCAGGCTTCGTCGACGAACTGCGTCGCGACCGCGCGAATCGTCTTCGCCGCAACGTCGCAGATGCCCTCGGCCCACTCGGGCGAATAGGCGGACAGGTGCTCGACGAAACGCGCGAACGCCGGCCTGCCGCGCAGCACGCCTTCGCCCAGCACCGCGTCGTCGGCGCCGATCTCGATCGCGGAGAGCTCGAACTCGCCTTCGAGCGCAGGTTCGATCCCGGGCGCGTCGTATGGCACCGCGCACTCGCCGCTCGAGTCCCAGACCAGCGGTTTGCGGCTTTGCGGATCGCGCAGGAAGAATCCGCCCTCGCCCACCAGATACGGCGACGACGTGCTGTGGCGAAGGAACACGAGATCGAGCCGATCGCGCGCGGTCTCGTGGACCAACACGTGCAGCAGCGCGTAGAGGAAGGCGGCGTCGGTCTTGGGCTTGATCGGCACCCACTGCGCCGAGCACGCCCCGGTCACCGACAGGTGCGGTTCGACCTGCACCCGTTTCATCCCGCGCGCCCGCGCGTTGGCGTGGCGCCAGACGCCCACGACGCCTCCCGAGGCCTCGACGTTGGCGCCACAGGAGATCAGGAAGTTGGTGAGCGGAGTGTCCGGCGAGACCGTGAACGCGCGGTGCCACAACTCACCGTACAGGTGCTCGGCGTGGTAACACTTCACGCCCTGCCCGGAGCCGAAACCCATGTCCATCGGGCCCCACGCCGAAAGGAAAGCGGGGAAGGTGCCCATGTACGACTGTGGCGTGCCGCCGCCGCCGAAACTGGCGGCGACTTTCGGGTAGCCGGATTCGTCGAGCAGCCCGCTCTCGCGGATCGCGTTGAGCTTCGACGCGATCGCCTCGAAGGCTTCGTCCCAGGAGATCGCGACGAAACCGGGCTCCTCGTCGCGGCCCTTGCGCGGATTGGTCCGCTTCATCGGACTTGTGACGCGGTGCGGGTTGTAGACCTTCTGGATCAGCCCGTAGGCCTTCACGCAGACCTTGCCGCCGCCCGGATGGACGTCGGCAGCGCAAAAATTCGGCTCGACTTCGGTGGCGACGCCGTCGCGCACCTTGACGGTGAGCAGGTCCGGACCGGCGACGCACTGGTAGCAGTAGGTCGGAACCTTGCGCACGCCCGAGTCCGCGGCACCAGCCATCAGAGCCCCGCCTTGGCAGCCTTTGCCTTGAGCCGGGCCTCGGTCGACTTCACGTCGACCACGAAGCGATTGTGTCGGCAGCGGCAGATCGTGTCGATGCCGTCGCTGCCGCTCACCTCGAACGACACCGCGCGCCCCTCGACGCTGGTCAGCTTCACCGAGATCGTCGCGGTCATACCCAGCAGCGTCGCCGCCGTATGGTCGATCTCCACGCGCGTGCCGACCGAATCCTCGCCCTCGTCGAGGTGCTCGAGCAGCAGGTCGCGGCAGGTCACTTCGATGTCGCGCACCAGCATCGGCGTCGCGTAGACTCGCGCGCCCTCGCCCATGAATCCGATCGTGCGCTCGCGATCGACCGGGTACTCGCGCGAGATCGTCAGGCCCGGTTGCAGGCTCGTCTTCATCTTGTTTCCCCCGATGCAGTCGTTGTCTCGAAAATGCCGATGGTCGGAGGACATCTTAAAATGGTATCGTGTTACCATTTTTGATCGGAGTCAACTTTTCGCCCGTATGAGCGACAGCACAGCCACGATACGCCCCGCGCTGCAAGCCGACCTGGCCGCCGTGATCGAGATCGACTCCGAGGTCACCGGCGTGACCAAGCTCGATTACTGGTACGAGATGTACGCGCGATACGGCGGCGGCACCGGACGCCAGCAACGTTTCTTCCTGGTGGCCGAAACGGCCGTCGGCGAGGTGGTCGGATTCATCGTGGGCGACGTGCGCGACTGGGAGTTCGGTTCACCGCCCTGCGGCTGGGTATTCGGGATCAGCGTGCGTGCGGGACACCGCGAGTCGGGCGTCGCCAGCCAGATGCTCGACGCGATCTGCGAACGCTTCAAGCGCACCGGCGTGACCAAGGTGCGCACGCTGCTCGCGCGCGACAACCACCTGGTGATGGCGTTCTTTCGCAGCCAGCGGATGATGGCCGCGCCCTTCATCGCGCTCGAGCGCGATCTCGACGACTGACGCGATGAAATTGCAAAAGAGCACCAGCATCGCGTTGTGCAGCCTGCTCGAGGCCGCGACCGACCCGGCCCGGCAGGTGGTCGCGTCCGAGGTGGCGCAGAAGTACGGCGTGTCGGTGCACCACCTCGCGAAAGTGCTCCGCCAGCTCGGCCGCGCCGGACTTCTCGAGTCCTCGCGCGGCGTCGGCGGGGGTTATCGCTTCGTCGGCAACGCCCGGCGCACGACGCTGCTCGACGTGGTCGAACTGTTCGAGGACATCAGCGCGCGTCCGGCCGAGGGCGGCGAGCGCGAGCGCTCCACCGACGAGGGGCGCGGGATCGCGCGCGTGCTCGACGAGATCGACCAGACCGCGCGCGCCGTGCTCGGGTCGATCACGCTCGCGACAATGCTCAAGATCGTGCAGCGCGAGCGCCGCGGATCACCGCGCTGATCGTCGAGACGAGAAACGCCGCGAGCGCGAGCGCGTTGCCGGTCGCACCGGCCTCGCGCATCCCGGCGTGCAGCGCGACGTCGCCCGCCACTCGCAGGACGAGCGACAGGTGCAGCAGGAGCGCCGGCACGTAGAAACTCCAGTGCCAGGGCATGCGCACCCGCATCACTGCGGGAAAGATCACCGGCGCGTGTGCCAGGACCATCGACATCACGAATCCGAGCAACAGCGCGTGCAAGGCGGCGTCGCGCAGCCAGGCGCCGTGCGCGCCGGCCAGCCCCATCGCATCCGCGCCGATCAGAACGCCGCCTGCCGCGAGCCAGAAATACCCGCCGAGCAGCGACCGCCCGATGAAACCCGCCAGACCCGCGAGGCGCGCGGTGCGCCTGGCGATATCGTGGCGCGCGAGCCAGGCCGCGAGCACCACCGCGCCGACGCCCAACAGCGCTTCGCCCGTTTCGCCGTGCACGATCGACGCGACCACCGCGACGACGAGGATCGCGACTCCGGCGAAGAAGCCGAGCAGCGTGCTGCCCCGGGTCGGCATGAAGCGCGACAGCTCGAGCCGCTCGGCGGCGATCGTCAGCACGAGGAACGAGATCCAGGCCACCACGCCGCGCCCGGGGTCGGCAGTGAACAGCCAGATCGCGGTGCCGACCGGCCAGCACAGCGCCGCCGCGATCAGCACCCGCGAGTGCGTCGCCGGTTGGCGCCGGTGCAGCCGCCAGCACATCGACGCGAGCAGCACTCCGCTGAGCAGCTGCAGTTCGGCCGCGACCCTCGGCCCGGACAGGCCCGCCGTCAGGCCGGCCGCGCCGACGGCTGGAGCGTCGGGCCAAAGCCAGAGGACGACCGCGGCGAGCGCGGCAAGCGCCGGCGCCAGGTATCCCCACCGCGAGCCGAGCGCCACGGCGCGCTCGAGACTGATCACGGTCCCGAGGAAGCCGCCGATCATCAGCGGCGCGTGCACCGAGGCGTGGACCGCCGGCAGGTCCAGCCCGGCGCGCGCCAGACCCGCGAGCGTGCCGATCACCAGCGACGCCATGCCGGCCGCAACCAGCGGCAGGCGCCGCAGCGCGGGTGTCGTCGCGGGCGTGGCGGGCGCGGCGTGCGGAGTGCTCATCCCTCCCACCCGAAGAACGAACGCGCCTCGTCGGACATCATCGCCGCCGTCCACGGCGGATCCCAGACGAGCTCGATTTCGATCTCCACCGGGTCGGGCAACGAGCGCTCGAGCACCGCACGCGCGTCGCGAACGATCGCGTCGGCCATCGGGCACGCCGCGGAGGTCATCGTCATCTCGACGCGCACCCGGCCCTCGTTCGCCTCGACCGCGTAGATCATGCCGAGGTCGACCACGTCCATCCCCATTTCCGGGTCGATCACTGCCCTGAGCGCATCGAGCGCGAGTTCGGCCGTGCCGGGATCCGATCCTTCGATTCGTGTCTGGTTCATCCCAATCCCCCGGTCGCGCTCGAACGAGCGCTCGTGCGATCGTTCGCGCGACCATTGCCGCAGTTAGCGTTCTTCCAGATAGACGATAGCATTATATTGCCTTTTCACAGGCGAGAGTGCAATTTCCTGCTTGAATTGTCCATGCTGCTCCGGTACGCTCGACCTGATTCAGATCAAGAAATCGCGACCGTCGTCGCAGCACCAGAGGAACCCAACATGTCTATCAACTATAGCGAGCGCATTCCCAACAACGTCGATCTCTCGAGCAACAAGGCGCTGCAGCGCGCGCTCGAGCACTGGCAGCCCGCTTTCCTGCAGTGGTGGAGCGATATGGGTCCGGACAAGAGCCAGACCAGCGAGGTGTACCTGCGCACGGCGGTAAGCGTCGACCCGAAGGGGTGGGCGCACTTCGGTCACGTGAAGATGCCCGACTACCGCTGGGGGATCTTCCTCGCGCCGCCGGAAAAGGATCGCAAGATCAACTTCGGCGCGCACAAAGGCGAAGCCGCCTGGCAGGAGGTGCCGGGCGAGTATCGCTCGACGCTGCGCCGGATCATCGTCACGCAGGGCGACACCGAACCGGCCTCGGTCGAGCAGCAGCGACACCTCGGCCTGACCTGTCCGTCGCTGTACGACCTGCGCAACCTGTTTCAGGTGAACGTCGAGGAAGGCCGCCACCTCTGGGCGATGGTGTACCTGCTGCACGCGCACTTCGGCCGCGACGGCCGCGACGAGGGCGAGGCGCTGCTCGAGCGGCGCTCGGGCGACGCGGACAACCCGCGCATCCTGACGGCGTTCAACGAGAAGACGCCCGACTGGCTGTCGTTTTTCATGTTCACCTTCATCACCGACCGCGACGGCAAGTTCCAGCTCTCGGCGCTGGCGGAGTCCGGCTTCGACCCGCTGTCGCGCACCTGCCGGTTCATGCTCACCGAAGAGGCGCACCACCTGTTCGTCGGCGAACAGGGCGTCGCGCGGATGATCCAGCGCACCTGCGAGCTGATGGTCGAGCACAAGACCGAAGACCCGGCGAAGCTGCGTGCCCTCGGCGCGGTCGACCTGCCGACGATCCAGCGTTACCTGAACTTCCACTTCAGCGTCACCAGCGACCTGTTCGGCGCCGAGGTATCGTCGAACGCGGCGAACTTCTACGCCAACGGGCTCAAGGGTCGACACGACGAGACCAAGCTCGACGACGACCACGAGCTCCACGGCAGCGAGTACCCGGTGATGGACGTGATCGCGGACCGGATCGTCGCCAAACACGCGCCCGCGCTCTCGACGCTCAACGAGCGCCTGCGCGACGACTGGATCACCGACGTCGCGTCCGGGATCACGCGCTGGAACCGCGTGCCCGAGAAGCTCGGCGTCGCGTTTCGCTTCGCGCTTCCGCACAAGGGATTCAATCGCCGCATCGGGGTGTTCACCGGCTATCACGCGGGCCCCGACGGCAAGGTGCTCAGCGAGGCCGACTGGACCCACATGCACGGCGAGTGGCTGCCGAGCAACGAAGACCGCCAGTTCGTCCAGTCGCTGATGGGCCGCGTCGTCGAGCCCGGAAAGTTCGCCAGCTACATCGCGCCGCCGACGATCGGTATCAACCGCCAGCCGGTCGATTTCGAGTACGTTCGATTCGGCTGATCGCGCGGTCGCGGCCGCCCCAGCGGCGGCCGTGCGAAGAGACAAACGAGGATCGGAGGACGAGCGAACGATGAGCGCAACCGAATCGACCGGACTGGTCAGGCAACACCTGATCGATCCCGAGATCTGCATCCGCTGCAACACCTGCGAGGAGATGTGTCCGATCGATGCGATCACGCACGACGCGCGCAACTACGTCGTGAAGTTCGACGTGTGCAAGTGGTGCAACGACTGTATCGCGCCGTGCCCGACCGGTGCGATCGACAACTTCCGCAACGTCGAGCGCTCGGCGCCCTTTTCGCTCGACGAGCAGTTCGGTTGGGACGAATTGCCCGCCGCGCGCGGCCCGGAGACGGAGCCGGCGAGCGAGATGCCGGAGGAAGTCGTGCGCATCACCAAGGCGGCGACCTCCGGACAGGGCGGAACGGCGCGTCCGCCCTGGTCGGCCGCGCATCCCTACCTGAACCTGTACACGCTGCAAAAGCCGGCGATCGCGACCGTGGCGGGCAACTTTCGCATCACCGACGCCGATTCCTCGTCCGACATCCGCCACCTCGTGCTCGACTTCGGGCAACAGGCCTTCCCGGTGCTCGAAGGCCAGTCGATCGGCATCATCGCGCCGGGCACCGACGCCGCGGGCAAGCCGCACCACCTTCGCCTGTACTCGATCGCGAGTCCGCGCGACGGCGAACGCCCCGGATACAACAACCTCTCGCTCACGGTCAAGCGGGTGACCGCCGACCACGACGGCCAACCGGTGCACGGCGTCTGTTCGAACTATCTCTGCGACCTCGCCAAGGGCGACAAGGTGGAGGTGGTGGGCCCCTACGGCAACACCTTCCTGATGCCCAACCACCCCGGATCGTCGCTGCTGATGGTGTGCACCGGCACCGGATCGGCGCCGATGCGCGCGATGACCGAACGTCGCCGCCGGCGCATGGCACGCAACGAAGGCGGAGAGCTGATGCTCTTCTTCGGCGCGCGCGTGCCGCAGGAACTTCCCTACTTCGGCCCGCTGCTCAAGCTTCCACCCGAACTGATCGACATCAACTTCGCGTTCTCGCGTGTGCCCGACGAGCCGAAGAAGTACGTGCAGGACAGGATTCGCGAGCGTGGCGAGGCGGTGGCGCGAATGTTGCGCGACGAGAACACCCACGTCTACATCTGCGGGCTCAAGGGCATGGAGGCCGGCGTCGACGAAGCGTTGCGCGACATCTGCAGCGAACACGGCCTGTCGTGGAGCGAACTGCTGCCGACCCTGCGCGAACAGGGCCGCTATCACGTCGAGACCTACTGAGCCGCGCGCGGCGTCAGGGTACGACCAGCACCTCGAGACCTGCTGCCGAGCCGCGCGCGCGTCAGGGTACGACCAGCACGTCGGTCTTGAGCTGCTGCAGCAGGTTCTGCACGACGCTGCCCAGGACCTGCTCTTCCCAACGCGGACCGGCGTGTTTGCCCATCACGACGAGTTCGGGCGCGTACTCCGACACCGCCTTGAGCACCACCGGTACCGGGTGTCCGTGCGCGATCACGCGCTCGGCCTTGCGACGACCGCGTCCGCGCACCTCGACCCACAGATCCTCGAGTCGCGTCGCCGCTTCGGTGCCCTGGTCGGCCCGGTAGCGGCGCAGCGATTCGGCGCGCGCGCCAACCAGTTCGAGCGCGGTTTCGAACTCGGCGCGAAACGCGTGCACCAGCGTGAGCGAAGCCTTCGGCAACAACGCCGCTGCGGTCGCGCACACGTGCGCCGCGCGATCGGAGAGATCGGTGGCGACCAGCATGCTCGCGTAGCCCGCTTCGGTCGGCTCGCGCACCAGCAACACCGGGGACAGCGTCGCCCAGATCACCTTCAGCGCGGTGCTTCCCAGCGCGAGACGCTTGACGCCGCCCTCGCCCCTGGAAGCGAGCACGACGAGGTCGGCTTCGCGCGACTGCGCGAAGGCGGCGATCTCGGCCGCGGCCTTGCCCGGCAGAACGTGGCACTCGGGGCGGACACGAAACCGCCTGTTCAGCCCAGCGGCGACCTTCTCGAGTCGAGCGCGATCCTGTTCGACGCTGGGCGCGTTGCCGTCGTCGAACAGGTGGCTGAACATGCCCGTGCCCTGCGACCACTGACCGTGCGAGGGAGCGTGCAGCAGGTGCAGCTGCGCGCCGTGGGCGCGCGCGAGCTGCGCGGCGCGTTCGAGCGCGTCGTGCGCGGAGGCCGAGAAGTCGGTGGCGGCGACGATCGTCTTCATTGTTGTCCCTGCATCGATTGCCTGATCTGCGACGAGCGGTCCCACAGGTTGGGCAGCGCGGTCGACGAGTACCCAGACACGAACGGCTTGACCTCGGCCGACCCTGCCGCGTAGACGTGGCGCGACACCGCGCCGATGTTCGCGCCGTAGACGTGGATGCTGATCGAGACGCGATCCTGATGCGCGTTGGCCACACGGTGCACGTCGCCCAGCGTCGGCGAGACCACGTCGATCTCGCCGCGCGCGAGCAGGTGCTCGGCGCCCTCGGGCGACCAGCGACCGTCGGGCTCGCGACGATAGCGCTGGCATCGCTCCGCACCGCGCAGCACGCCGATCATCCCCCAGACCGTGTGGTCGTGCACCGGCGTGGCCTGGCCGGGCCCCCAGACGAAGCTCACCACCGAGAATCGTTCGAGCGGGTCGCAGTGCAGCAGGTACTGGCGATAGAACTTCGCGTCGGGCACCGCGTACGGGTCGGGCAACCAACCGTCGCGGGCGACAAGCTCGGCGAGCAGCGGGCGCGCTTGCGCGACGATCGCCGCCTCGTCGCGCGTGTGCTCGACCAGCCGCGTGAGCGCCGCGACGAACTCGCGCAACGGCGCGATCGTCTCACCCGGATCGCCCGGCGTGAGGCCGTCCGATTGCCTTGCCATGTCGTTCATCGTTCCCGCATCGTCGTTCGCGACTGAACGCCATTGTAGTCGCTCGCCCGCACACGACTCGGTCGCTTCGCCGTTCTCGTCGCGATCAGGGGGCGCGAGCAGAACATCGGCGTGTACGTGCCGAGCGCCCGGCGGCGTTCAGAACTCGATGTCGGCCTCGATCGCCTTGACGCCCGCTCTCGCGCAGTCGTCGTCGGCTTCGCCTGCTGGCGCGCCGGAGACGCCAATCGCGCCGACCACCGAACCCGCTGCCTCGATCGTGAGCCCGCCGCCCGCCGCCAGCACGCGCGGCAGGTTGCGAATCCCGCTCATCGGTCGTCCGGGTTGCGTCTCCGCGGCCAGCGGAGTGGTCGGAATGCGAAACGACGCCGCGGTCCACGCCTTGTTGATCGCCATGTCGACGGTGTGCGCGCCGGCGAAACGGTCGCGCAGGAAGACCTGCGGCACGCCGCCGCGATCGACCACTGCGACGCCGACCTGATAGCCCTTGCCGCGGCAATACGCGAGCGTGGCCTGCGCAGCCTTCAGTGCAGTCTCCGGGGTGAGCTGTTTCACGGTGACCAGGCCTGAAGCAGCCGCCGGCGCGGTCGCGCACGCGGCCGCGATCGCCGCAGCGGCGAGCATTCGGGCGTTCGCGGCCGCGCGATTCGCGCGCGAGCGGGCCGGCGCGTCGCCGCGGCGCGGGTCGATGACGGTGCCTCTGATCGCTTTCATTGTGCCAACCCCATGTTGCCCTGCATGCCCACCAGCCGGGGCAGGTTCAGCCTTCGCGGGCTGATCGTCTTCTTCGCCTTGAGCCAGGTCTCGACCACGTCCCAGATCGGCTCGCCGCTCGCACCTTCGGCCACCGGCGCCCAGCCCGCCACGCGGTAGGTCTTCCCCGCTTCGATCGGTTTGCCTGCCAGACGCATGTCGCTGATCCGGCTGCCCATCGAAGCGTGCGGGGTGCAGGTGTAGCTGAGCCCGCCCACGCGCACCATGTCGCCGCCCTGCTGGTAGTACGGGTCGGGGTTGAACAGGTTGTCGCAGACGTCCTCGAGCACCGTCTTGATGAACTCGCCGGTCATGTCGTTCACGGTGGTGAAAGGATAGGTGATCGCGGTCTGGTCCATCAGGTGTTCGCGCGTGATCGCCTGACCCGGCAGGATCGAGGTGCCCCAGCGGAACCCCGGCGAGAAGCCGATCTCGGCGCCCTTGACTTCCATCATCGCGTCGAGGATCAGCTGGTCGAAGGTGCCGTTGAAGTTTCCGCGGCGATACAGCAGCCCCTCGTTCAGCGCGAGCTCCTCCTCGAGCTTTCCCTTGTACGGCGCGCGGACCCGGTCGATCAGCGCCTGCATCTCGCGATCGGCAGGCAGGATGTTCGAGAACACCGGCAGCAGGCGGTACCGGTAGTCGAGCAGTTTTCCGCCGGAGACCTGCAGATCGAGCACGCCGAGAAACTTGCCGTTGGATCCGGCGTTGGTCACCAGCGTCTTGCCGCCGCGGTTGTCCACCAGCGTGGGGTGCGGCACGCCGTCGTGGGTGTGCCCGCCCATGATCGCGTCGATTCCGCTCACCCGCGAGGCCATCTTCAGGTCGACGTCCATGCCGTTGTGCGAGAGCACGATCACGACCTGCGCGCCCTTGGCGCGCGCCTCGCTGACCATCGCCTGCATGCGCTCTTCCTGGATGCCGAAACTCCACTCGGAGACCATGTAGCGCGGGTTGGCGATCGGCGTGTAGGGAAACGCCTGTCCGACGATCGCCACCGACACCCCGTTGATCGTGCGCAGCGTGTACGGCTTGAAGACCGGATCCTCGAAATCGATGGTCTTGACGTTCTGCGCGAGGAACTCGATGTTGCCCTTGAAGTCCTTCTCGATGATCTCCTTGACCCGTTTCGCTCCCAGCGTGAACTCCCAGTGCGGGCTCATCATGTCCACGCCGAGCAGCTTGCACGCGTCGACCATGTCCTGACCGTTGGTCCAGAGCGCGGTCCCCGATCCTTGCCAGGTGTCGCCACCGTCGAGCAGCAGCGCTCCCGGACGCGAGGCGCGAACGCGCTTGATCAGCGTGGCAAGGTGCGCGAACCCCCCGACTTTTCCGTAGGTGCGCGCGGCGCGTTCGAAATCCAGGTAGGTGAAGGCGTGCGCCTCGCGGCTGCCCGCGCGCACGTTGAAGGCCTTGAGCAGGTGCTCGCCAACCAGGTGCGGCGGCTTGCCCTCGGCTTGCGCCATGCCGATGTTGACGCTGGGCTCGCGAAAGTACACCGGCAGCAACTGCGCGTGGCAGTCGGTGAAGTGCATCACGCTCAGGTTGCCGAAACGCGGCACGTCGTACATCGCCTCGGCCGCCGCGCCGGCGCCGGCCCCGCCGGTCGCCCCGACGTTCGCGCAGCCGGCGAGAGGCAACCCGGCGGCCGAAGCGGCAGCGAGAACCTGCAGGAATTCGCGTCGATCCATGGACTTTCGTTTCCCGTTTCGGTGCTGCGCCGCCGCGTGAACCGGAGGGCTCGAATCGCCACCCGCCGCGGACCAGCGGAAAAAAAAGCGGCCGCGCGAAGCGGCCGCATGCGACTCAGGCCATCACTGGTTGTTCGGCGATGCCGGATCGAGCAGCAGCGCCATGACGTCCTTCATCTGCGCCTCGGTCAGGATGCCCGCGTCGCCGAAACGCGGCATCTGCGAACACGCGGTGTACGCGTGCGCGTTCCAGATCTTGGCCCAGGTGTACTTGAGGATCGGCTCGGACATTCCGCGCACCTTGCCGTAGTTGCGCAGCGTCGGACCGATGTTGCCGTACGACATTTCCTTCTTGTCGATCTGGTGGCAAGCGTAGCAGTTGCCGCCGTTGACCGCATTGGCCCTGTCGCTGTACTGCAGGCCGCGGCCGGTCTGTGCGATCGACTCGCCCTTCTTCCAGTCACCCAGGTACTTGCCGTCGGCCGGATACTTCACCGTTGCCATCGCCGCCCTCTCGAGCTTCTCGGCCAGCGGCTTGGGCATCGGTTCCTCGGCGTAGACCGAGCACTCGCGCTGCAGCTCGCTCTGGTCCAGCCGGTCAAGCTTGGCGATTCCCCGCGCCTTGAACGACGACTTCAGGGTCTGCACGACCTCGGCATCGGAACCCGCACCGGTCGCGCAACCGGCCACAACAAGCGCTGCCGCCAGCGCCACGACGATCGTTCTGTTGTTCATTTCCTTGTCTCCTGTCGCTTAGCGCTTGATCGCGGGCGAATCCATCTTGCCGCCCTTGGCGGTGACGCCCAGGTAGGTGATCACGTCGATCGACGCCTGCGATCCGTACTGCAGTTCGGGGAATCGCTGCTGGCGAAAGCAATCGTTGAGTCTCCACTGCATCGTGCGCAGCGCACCCTGCGAAACGCGGTACGCGGGCCAGGTCGTGAACGCCTTCTTCGCGTCCTCGGGCTTGGCGAGCGTCGGCAGATCCTGCAACCTGATGCGCTGGTCATTGATCGAGTGGCAGGTGGCGCAGGAGAAATCGTAGGGTCCGGCCCGGTAGAAGAAGATTTTGTGCCCGCGCTTGTAGGAAGCCACCTCCTTCGGGTGCGACTGCGGGATGTTGACCGGAAAACCGCGCGACGCGTCCACCGCGTATCCGGTCAGCACTTCGAGGTCGGTTCCGCGTTCGGCGCCGCCCGAAAACGGTTTCTTGACCGCGTCCTCGCGCTTGAAGCCTTGCAGGGTGACCATGCAGTGCACCAACCGGCTCTCGAAATCCATCACCTGGTCGGTGTCGGCAAAGTAGCGTGGAAGCTCGGCATACGCGCCGTTGACCACGCCCGGTCCCTTGCCGATGTCGCAGCCCTCGAGACTCGCGTTCTTCGGGCCGCGGCGGGTCTTCCACAACTGCTCGCCCCTTGCCACGTCCAGATCGGCCGGATTGCCGTCCTGGAGCATCTCGCGATACTTTTCGATCGCCTTGATCGTCTCGCTCTTTTCCTGCGCCGAAGCGACAGGCGAAAATGCGAAGGCCGTGGCGATCGCGCCGCACGCGGCCATCGCCGCCAATGTTCGTTTCGAGGTCTGCATCGGTGTCAGTCTCCGTTTCTTTGTGTTCGACATCTTCGCCGCGGTCTGACGCCGCGTTCCCGTCACCCATCGACGTCGCACCCGCGCCCGGGCGCGTCGCTCAGGGCTTGAGGTAAACGTACTTCTCGTGCGCCTGCAGGCGGCCGACCTCGGCCACGCCCGATTGCACGATCGAAGCCTCCGGAATCACCTTGGCCGCGTCGATCTTGCGGCTGTTGAGCGTGTTGCGGCAGACGCGGAAATCGACGCCGCGCGACTTCAGGCCCTGGACCAGCGCGTCGTACGGATTGCCGTTGGCGTCTTTCGCGCCGTCGAGCAGGAAATCGATCCCCTTCGAGTGCGTGACCACAACGATCTTCGCCGTCTTGTCGGCGTCGAGATGGTTGCGGATGTTGCGGATCGCGTTGGTCGCCTGATCGTTGCCCTCGTTGACGTGATAGACGATCCTGACCGGATCGGACGCGCCCGCACTCGCGAGCCAGCCGGCCGCAAATACCGCGAGAATTGCTTTGAGCAGAAGTCTCATCGTGGTCTCCCAGGTGGTACAGCACGCCCGGTTCGCCGGGCTTGGTGGTTTGGGCCGCACCGCTACACTGGCGGCGCGACGCGCGCTCGAGAATTCAACCGCCGACGGTTGCTTCGTCTGTACGCTTCTCGCCCTTGTTGTCGACCCAGGACACGCTCACCTTGTCGCCGGCCTTTGCGCCCTGGATCTTGAACTGCAGGTACGGGTTCTTCGAGATCGCCGGCCCCCAATGCGCGACCAGCACCGCCTTGCCGTTGAGCGCGGCGGTGACCTCGGTGATGTGCCATGCGGGAACGACCTTGCCGCTGGAGTCCTTCCTCTGACCCGTTTCCATTTCGTGCGCCATCAACACGCGCACGTCTGCCACGCCGTCCTTCGCTGTCGCGCGAATGCGCATCGGATCTGCCATCTGTGTCGCTCCTGTCCCTGGCTGTCTTGTAGTGAGATTCTTGTAGTGAGAGTCGGTGCCGCTCAGCCGCCGCAGCCGCCGAGGGTCACCTTGATCTCTTTCTTGGCCATGTAGTACTTGCCGTCGGCGCGCACTACCGCGTAGACGTCGGAACTCTGGCCCATCTTGATGCGCATGTTCACTTCCGCCTGAGCGCCGGGCAGGATGTCGTAGGCGCCGGCGAGCGGGAACGGGTTCTTGTCGACCAGCAGCGCGACGAATTCGGTCTTGGGCAGGTTGCTCTTGATTCCCACCGGCACCACCGCGCCGTTCTCGGCGATGTCGGGCGCGACGATCGAGATCTCGCCGGAAGTCGGACTGCCCGTCGCGCCGAGCGCCTTGATCGTGTCGGCCACCGACTTGGCCTGGAACGCCGCGGCGTTGAACTTCTGCTGCGCGATCGCGTCACGGGTCGGCAGGACGCCGATCGCCGCGAGCGCGCCGTACAATCCGACGCCACCTGCGGCCTGAAGCGTTTGTCGACGAGATGAAATCATTGTGTCTCCTTTTGTCCTTCGATCGATACCCACTTTGGGAACGGAGGATTTGCTCTAAATCAATTCTACAACCCGAATGTGGGCATTTGTCCAATCGTTTTGCATACCCTGTTGGGCTATATCCGCCGGGGTTACAGGGGAAACCCGAACGCGTACGATCGCACCGCGACAGCGAACGGAGCTTCTTGCGGCGCGCGATCGCGGATAGGATCGCGTGATGAGCCCAACGCCGTCCACAGCGAACTCGAAGGCGATCGGCGCCCCCGGAGCGCAGCGGCGCTCGACGATTCGCGCAGCGCTCGCGTGCGCCGCAGCGGCGCTGCTGGACGCTGCAACGGCGGCTCGGGTTCGAGCCGCCGGCGTGCCCGGTTCGGCACCCCAGTTGCCGCGGCCCGAATCGCTCGCCGCGCTGCTCGCGCGCTCCGAACGCGAACGCAGGCCTGTGGTCGCGCTGTTCAGCCAGGCGGGATGCCCGTTCTGCGAGGCGATCCGCCGCGAGCAGTTGCTGCACCTCGCGAGCGAGCACGACAGGCGCGGAGTCATCGTCGTGGAGTTCGACATCGCCGATGCGCGCGTATTCGCCGCGTCGACTCCCGGCAACGGCCCGCGCGCTGGCACGCCGGGAACCGCCGCGCAAACCTCGCAGACCTCGCAAACTTCGCAAACTTCGCAAACTTCGCAAACCGCGCCGACCACGCCAAAGGCGCAGCCCGCCCCAGCGTGGCGCGAAGCCGATTCGCCCGAGGCACTGGCGCGCGCGCTGCAGATCAGGGTCGCACCGACGGTCGCGTTTCTCGGCCCGCGCGGCGAACTCGCGCAACGCCTGGTCGGCTACGCGTCGCGCGACTTCTACAGCGCCTACCTCGACGATCGGATCGAAGCGTCGCGCACGGCGATCGCGATCCGCTGAGCGGGGTTCGCGCCGCCGGCGCTCAATGAAACTGATTCGCCTCGGGCTCGACGTCGTCGGGCATCTCGGCGTGCACGATCTCGCCCTTGGTGTTCGGGTACAACGGCACGCCGCAGTCCTCGCAGTATTCGGGCTCGAGGAGTTCCGGCCAGACACGAGCGTCGGTTACGCCGGCCTCGCGCAACGCCTCGCGAATCGCTTCGAGTGGTGACGGCTCGTCGGTGTCGATCTCGGCTCCGAGCAGCGGCCAGACGACTCCCTGCGCGACATCGTCGGAATCGCCGATCGACAGGCCGACGCGGTACTCGTCGACGCGCTCGTCGCCGAACGGGGCGATCGCAGCGCGCAACTGCTCGGCATCGGCGTCGAGCGCGTGCGTGAGCAGGTGCACGGCGGCGCGAATCGCGTAAGGGCGCACGCGCCGGTCCGATTCGCGCAGGTTGATGTGGTAGGCATCGGGCAGCAGACACTCGAAACCGCAACCGGGCAGCAGGCTCTCGAGGTGGCTTCGCCCCTGCGAGATCCACTGTTCGAGGCACTGCACGCGCCCGGCGTGATCCTTGGTGTCGATCTCCTGCCAGCGGAACATCGGCCGGCCCCGCTCGACCGCGACCGCCGCGAGCACGAAGCGCGAATCGGCGAGCATCTCGGCGGTTTCGGGAAGCGACTTCAGGTCGAGCCTGGGCGCGGCGCCGGAGATCGCGCTCGCCGCGAGCTTGCGCGCGAGGCGCCGCAACTCGGCGAAATCGCGCGGCAGCTGGTCGATGCTGTACAGATAAGGCACGAGCCGCAGCCGTGCGTCGCGCGCCAGCACGTGCGCCTGCCAGTGCGTCGCGAGCATTTGCGCGGCATCGGCGGCGATCGGCCCCGAAGGAATCCGGAACCTGGTCCACACGACGAGCGGCACCGACACGAGCAGGCAATCCCAGCGCTTGCCGTTTTCCTCGATCACAAGCGCTTCGCTCGCGTCCTCCACCGCTTCGATCAGCGCACCGTAGGCTTCGGCGTCGGTCTGGTTGAGGCGATCGAGCGCGTCGAACACCGCCTGCGGATGGCTGCTGTCGAGAAGGCGCTCGATCCGCGCCGAGAGCGCGGCTTCCCAGAAGCGGTCCTCGCTGCGACTTCCCGAATTCGACAGGCCCAGCGAAGCCGCGACCAGCCGCTCGGCGTCGGGCGAGAGATGGGACTTGCGGTCGCGCATGCCGCGCGCGTGTCTGGGTTCTTTCATCGGGAGTGCGTCAGCGGAGCTCGAACTGGGAGGGGGAGTGCGTCGCGTCGTTGCGAGCCGCGCGCAGGGGAACTCTATTCTAAACCACCCGATCGGGACCAAAGCGGGGCGACCCCGGACTCCCGACCCATGCGCTCGAGTAGCGCGGCGTGCGCGAGCACTTCCCCGGGCGCAGCGCGCGCGAGCACGAGGTCGCGCGGAGGCCAATCGGCGCTCGATCCGTTTTCGTCGCCGAGCGCCGGCAGATCGCGCAAGCCGATCTCCAGGCTGTCCTGCCCGCGCGTCATCGCCAGATACACCTCGGCGAGCAGTTCGGCGTCGAGCAGCGCACCGTGCAGCCTGCGGTGCGCGTTGGACACCGCATAGCGCTCGCACAACGCGTCGAGCGAATTGCGCTTGCCGGGATGCAGCTCGCGCGCCATGCGCAGGGTGTCGAGCACTCCGACGCAGCCCTGGCGAAAACGCTCGCGACCGCAGCGTCGCAACTCGGCGTCGAGAAATCCTTCGTCGAATGGCGCGTTGTGGATCACCACCTCGGCACCGTCGACGAACTCCAGCAGCGTTTGCGCCGCCTGCGCGAACAGCGGCTTGTCGAGCAGCATCTCGAGCGTCATTCCATGCACCGCGCTCGCACCCTCGTCGATCTCGCGCTGCGGATTCAGGTACATGTGAAGGTGCTTGCCGCTCACCCTGCGATTGACGACCTCGACGCAGCCGATTTCGATGATCCGGTGGCCGTCGTCGACGCTCAATCCGGTGGTTTCGGTGTCCAGTACGACTTGACGCATCGTGGCCTGCTTGTCCCGTGTTCGGTCGAGCCTGAAGTCGCGCTGCCGACTCAGGCCGAAGTGTGCGTGCCCACCGGCGCCGGGCTCACATCGGCGCCGCCGGGTTCGTCAGCGCCCCCGGTGTTGCCGCTCTCCTGCGCCGCGGGCGATACATCGCGCGCCCGTGACAGCAACGTGTAGACGGTAGGCACGACGAACAGCGTCAACAGCGTTCCGAAGCTCATCCCGCCAACGATCACCATGCCGATCTGGGTCCGGCTCTCCGCCCCCGCGCCGGTGGCGAAAGCGAGCGGCACGGCGCCCAGCACCATTGCTCCGGTGGTCATCAGGATCGGTCGCAGTCGCATGCTGGCCGCCTCGATCACGGCGGGAAAGAGCGCCTTGCCAGCGTCGCGCAACTGGTTCGAGAACTCGACGATCAGGATGCCGTGCTTGGTGATCAATCCTACCAGCGTGATCAGCCCGATCTGGCTGTAGACGTTCATCGTCCCGCCGGTCCACTGCAGCAGCGCCAGCGCGCCGGTCATCGACAGCGGAACGGTGAGCATGATGATCAGCGGGTCGACGAAGCTCTCGAACTGCGCGGCGAGCACCAGGTAGATGAACGTGAGTGCGAGCGCGAAGGTCACCAGCAACGCCGTCGACGACTGCTTGAACTCGCGCGTCTCGCCGTTGTAGTCGATCGCGTAGCCGGCGCGCAGGTGCTTGCGCGCCTGCGCCTCCAGCAAATCGACCGCTTCGCCGAGCGACGCGCCCGGTGCGAGGTTCGCCGTGATCGTCACCGCCCGGCGTTGCGCGAAGTGGTTCAGCTCGCGCGCGGTCACGCCCTCGCGCGCGCTGACCAGGCTCGCGAGCGGAACCATCGTGTCGTTGCGCGCGCGCACGAAGATGTTCGAGATGTCCTCGGGCGCGCGGCGCTTGCCCGGGTCGAACTGCACGATCACGTCGTACTGCTCGCCCTCGCGCTTGAAGCGCGTGACGTTGCGCCCGCCGAGCGCCGTCTCGAGCGCGCGGGCGATCGCCTCGACCGCGACGCCGGCGTCGGCTGCCCGCTCGCGATCGACGCGAATTTTGATCTCGGGCTTGTTCAGGCGCAGGTCGCTGTCGACGCCCTGCAGCCTCGGATCACGCTGCAGCTCGGCGAGCAGCGGCGCGATCGTTCGCTGCATCTGCTCGTAGGAATCGGAAGAGAGGATCACGAAGGTCACCGGGCGCGAGCGCGGCGACTGTCCCAGCGAAGCCGGCGCGACCGCGAACGCGAGCACGCCGGGGATCCCGAGCAGCTTCGGTTGCAGGTCGGCGATGATCTGCTTGACGTTGCGATCACGTTCGCTCCAGTCGACCAGACGCGTGAAACCGATCCCCTGCGTCACGGTCGGGTTTCCGGTCACGATGAACACCCGGTCGGCCTCCTTGATTCCGCGAAACAGGTCCTCGATGCCCAGCATGTACCTCTGCGTGTACTCCATCGACGCGCCGTCGGGCCCATTGATCAAGGCGACGATCGTCGCGCGATCCTCGATCGGCGCGAGTTCGCGCTTCAGGCCGTTCCAGAGGAAATAACTCGCGCCCGCGACCGCGACGAACACCAGCATCACGAGCCAGCGCTGGCGCAGCGTGAACCGCAGCGCCACCGTGTACCCGCGCGTCATCACGCCGAGAACGCGTTCGGCGCCTCGGACCAGGACGTTCGGCCTGGGCTCGTGGCGCAGCAGGCGCGCGCACATCATCGGCGAGAGCGTGAGCGCGACGAATCCCGACACCAGCACGGCGCCGGCGAGCGTGAGCGCGAACTCGACGAAGAGTTTTCCGGTGCGCCCCGTCGTAAAGGCGATCGGTGCGTAGACGGCCGCGAGGGTAAGCGACATCGCGATCACAGCGAAACCGACCTCCCTGCTGCCGCGAAACGCCGCGGCCGTCGGCTCCATACCGTCCTCGATGTGCCGGTAGATGTTCTCGAGTACGACGATCGCGTCGTCGACGACCAGCCCGATCGCGAGCACCAGCGCCAGCAGCGTGAGCGTGTTGATCGAAAAACCGGCGATCAGCATCAGCGTGCACGCGCCGATCAGGCTCACCGGGATCGTGACCAGCGGAATGACGCTGGCGCGAAGCGTGCCCAGAAATAGAAAGATCACCAGCGCCACCAGCACGACCGCCTCGGCGATCGTCGTGTAAACGGACGTGATCGAACGACTGATGAACAGCGTCGAGTCGTTCGCGATGTTGACCGTCACGCCCGGCGGCAGGTCGTTCTGGATGTTGGGCAGCTCGGCGCGCAACGCATCTGCGAGAACGAGCGGGTTCGCGGTGGCCTGCTTGATCAGTCCGAGCGACACCGCAGGCCTGCCGTTGAAACGTACCGACGTGCGCTCGTCGGCGGCGCCGATCGCCACCCGCGCGACGTCGCGCAATCGCACCGGGTAGCCTTTGACGGTGCGCACCACCACGTTTTCGAAGTCGCTCACACGCTGCAGGTCAGTCTGCGACACGACGGTGAACTCGCGCTGCTGGCTCTCGATGCGTCCGGAGGGCACTTCGACGTTCTGGCGCCGCAGCGCGTCCTCGACGTCGTTCGGCGTGAGCTTGAATGCGACGAGCCGATCGGGGTCGAGCCACACCCGCATCGCGTACTTGCGCTCTCCGAAGATGCGCACGTCGGCGGCGCCGGGAAGCGTCTGCAGGCGCGGCTTGACGACACGGTTGGCGATGTCCGAGACGTCCAGCGCGTTGCGGTTGTCGCTGGAGAACGCCATCCAGATCACCGGGTTCGCGTCGGCCTCGACCTTCGCGATCACCGGTTCGTCGATTTCCTGAGGCAGCTTGCCGCGCGAACGTGCAACGCGATCACGGACGTCGGCAGCGGCGCCGTCGGGCTCTCGATCGAGCCGGAATCGCACGCTGATCTGGCTCCGCTCCGCGCGCGAGATCGAGGTGAGGACGTCCACACCTTCGATTCCGGCGATCGAGTCCTCCAGCGGCTTGGTGACCTGGGACTCGATGATGTCGGCCGAGGCGCCGGCGTAGATTGTCGTGACCGTGACGACCGGTTCGTCGATCTTCGGATACTCGCGCACCGAAAGGCGCGAGTACGACACCGCGCCGATCAGAACGATGACCAGCGACAGAACCGTCGAGAAAACCGGGCGTCGGATGCAGATGTCGGACAGGACCATGGTCAACCCCCGCCGGCCGTACCAGCCTTGCCCTGCGGCGGCGCCTTGCCTTGCGCGTCGGGTTTGCCCTGCGCCACCGGTCCGCCCTTGGCGCCCTGCTGTCCGCCGCCGCTACCGCCGCTACCGCCGCTACCGCCGCTCCCCGTGCCGCTGCTGCCGCCCTCGGCGCGCTGACGCGACGGGTCGATCACACGGACCTCCATCGCATCGCGCGGCAGCCGTAGCTGACCTGCGGTGACGAGCATGTCGCCCGCCTGAACGCCTTCGACGATCTCGACCCGCCCGTCGAGACGGATCCCGGTCCGTACCTTGACACGCATCGCCTTTCCAGCGTCGATGCGGTAGACGAACATGTCGCTTCCGACCGGAAGGATGGCCTCTTCGGGAATCACGACGGCGGCGGGCTTCTCCTTGAGCACGACGCGCGCCTTGGCGAACATCCCGCTGCGCAACGCGCCGTCGGGGTTGCTCAGCCGCCCGCGCGCGAGCACCGAACGACCATTGGTGTCGATCTGGACGTCGATCGCCTCGAGTCTGGCGGCGAACTTGCGTGTTGGGAAGCTGTCGACCGATACCTCGATCACCTGGCCCTTGCGCAAATCGCCCACGAAGCGCTCGGGCAGTCGCAGGTCCACCTTCATGCTCGAGATGTCCTCGATCATCACGAGGTCGGCCCCGTCCTTGACGAAGTCGCCGACGCTCACGTTGCGAAGCCCCAGCACGCCGGTGAACGGCGCGAGGATGCGCGTCTTCGCGAGCTGGGCCTCGGCAAGTTGCAGGCGCGCTTCCTGCACCTTCAGTGTCGCCGCGGCCTGGTCGCGCGCGCTGCCGCTGACGAAGTTGCGCTTGGCCAGATCCTCGGTGCGCTCGTAGCTCGCGCGCGCCAGCGCGAGTTCCGCGCGCGATTGCTCGACCTGTGCCGCGAGCACCGAAGGATCGAGTTGCACCAGCAAAACGCCGGCTGACACCCTGGCCGCGTCGACGAACCCGAGCGAGACGATCCTGCCCGGGATCTCGGGTTTGAGCATGACCGACTCGTTCGCGAGCAGGTTGCCCACCGCCTGGACGTCTTCGCTGAGCGCGACCTTCTCGGCACGCGCGACCTCGACTCCGACCGGGCCGCGCTGGCCACCGCCGCCGGGCGCGGCCGCGCCCTTGCCCGCGCCACCCTCGCCGTCGCCCGATGCCGCGATCCTGCCCGCAGGGCCCGATCCGCCGGAACCGGCAGACACGATCTCCTTCGCGGGGTTCAACCACGCCGGACCGCCGCCGCCGCGTTGGCTCTGATAGCCCCACCACGCGACCGCCGCGAGGGCGGTCAACGCAATCGCGCTCACGGCGAGTTTCTTCATCGATTTGCTCCGTTCGGGGGCAATCTAGCACACACGAACACGTCCGTCGGGGGCCGGTGCTACGATTCGCGGGCGCTCAGCATCCGGCCCGTGTGTGGTCGACCCCCGCATGCCAGAAACCCCGCCACCACCGCGCGCCCCGCCACCAGACGTGACGGCCGCAATCGACCGCGAAATCGACCGCGAAATCGACCGCGAAATCGACCGCGAAATCGACCGCGAAATCGCACCGCGACCGCGACCCCGCGACCGCGACCGCGACCGCGACCGCGACCGCGACGGCGACGGCGACGGCGAGCACGACCGCGACAATGCGCCGCGCGCGCGCGAAACGATTCGCCGCCTGCCGGCTTCGAAGATCCGCGAGGTCGCCGACGCCGGAATTGGCGTCGACGACGTCCTCGCGTTCTGGTTCGGCGAACCCGACCTCGTCACCGCGCCGTTCATCCGTGAAGCGGCGAAAGCTGCGCTCGACGCCGGCGACACCTTCTATCGCCACAATCTCGGCATCCCGTCGTTGCGCGACGCGCTGTCGGGCTACCTGTCGCGTCTGCGCGTCCCGCGAGGCGCCGCCGCAGTCGATGCATCGCGGGTCGCCGTCACCAGCGCAGGCGTCAACGCGTTGATGCTCGCCGGGCAGTTGATACTCGGCCCGGGCGACCGGGTGGTCGCGGTCGTGCCGCTGTGGCCGAACGTGACCGAAATTCCCCGGATCCTGGGCGCGCACGTCGTGCGGATCAGCCTGCACGTCGACACTCTTCGGCAGCGCTGGTCGCTGGACATCGATCGCCTGCTCGCGGCGATCACGCCGGGCACGCGCGCCGTGATCGTCAATTCGCCGAACAACCCGACCGGCTGGGTGATGCCGGGCGAACAGATGGCGGCGCTGCTCGCGCACTGCCGGCGCATCGGCTGCTGGGTCGTGTCGGACGAGGCCTACGAACGGCTGGTCTTCGACGGGACGACGCTCGCGCCGTCGATGCTCGATCTCGCCGACCCGGACGATCGGCTGATCGTCGCCAACACCTTCTCGAAGGCATGGCAGATGACCGGCTGGCGTCTCGGGTGGCTGGTCGTTCCCGAAACGCTGATCGCCGATCTGGGCAAACTCGTCGAGTTCAACACCTCGTGCGCGCCCGGGTTCGTGCAACAGGCGGCGGTGGTCGCGTTGCGCGACGGCGAGCCCGGCGTGCACCTGTTCGTCGAGCAGTTGCGCGCACGCAGGGACGCGTTGATCGCGGCGCTGCGCGAGACGCCGCGACTGCAGGTCGCCGAGCCCGAAGGCGCGATGTACGCGTTCTTCAGGGTCGAGGGCGTCGACGACAGCCTCGCGCTCGCCAAGGAACTGGTGCGCGGCGAAGGCCTCGGGCTCGCACCGGGCGCCGCCTTCGGCAACGAGGGCGAGGGTTTCCTGCGCTGGTGCTTCGCCAAACCGGTCGATGCGCTCGGCGAGGGTGTGGCACGGCTGCGGCGACATCTGCAGCGCCAGCGGCGCTGACCGTCCCCACGCCGGGCTTCGCGCAAGCCGGGCCAAGCCGGGCGGCGGCGCTCAGCTTGCCCGGACCTGCTCCACCCCGAGGTTGGCGAGCGCGTCGGCGCGTTCGTTCTCCGGGTGCCCTGCGTGGCCGCGCACCCACTTCCAGACCACCTGATGGCGCGCGGCGAGCGCATCGAGCTCGCGCCAGAGATCCTCGTTTTTTACCGGCTTTCGATCGGCGGTCTTCCAGCCGCGCGCCTTCCACATGTGCACCCACTGCCCGATTCCCTTCTGAACGTACTGCGAATCGGTGTGCACGATCACGCGACTCGGGCGGCGCAGGCACTGCAGCGCCCGAATCACCGCGGTGAGTTCCATCCGGTTGTTCGTCGTCGCAGGTTCCCCGCCGAACAACTCCTTCTCGTGCGTGCCGCTGCGCAACAGCGCCCCCCAGCCGCCGGGCCCGGGGTTGCCCTTGCACGCCCCGTCGGTATATATGTCGATCTCGTGTTCCATGCCGATCCGCTAAGCTTGCGTAGGAAAGTCGCGATCGCATTCTAATTGCGCACGGAGTCACGGCACGATGATCGAGAAACAGGTCATTCGTTATCTTGAAGGTCTCGCCGCGCGCCAGCCGCTGCCGTTGCGCGTGCAACTGTGGAGCGGCGCGCGCACCGAACTCGGACCAAACCCCGAAGTGACGCTGCGGCTGAAGAACGCGCGCGCGGCGCGTCGCTTCCTGCGCCCCTCGCTGGCAGGCCTGGGCGAAGGCTTCGTCGAGGGCGAGATCGACGTCGACGGATCGATCCGCTCGGTGGTCGCGATCGCCGAAGCGATATCGCGCGACGTCGACCAGGGAAGCGGCATCGGGTCGCTTCCGGGGTGGATCGCCGGACATACGCGCCAGAGCGATCGCTCGGCGATCGAGTACCACTACGACGTCTCGAACGAGTTCTATCGGCTGTGGCTGGACCCGCAGATGGTCTATTCCTGCGCCTATTTTCGCAACGGCGACGAAGACCTCGCGCTCGCGCAGACCAACAAGCTCGAGCACGTCTGTCGCAAGCTGATGCTGGCACCGGGCGAGCGGCTGCTCGACATCGGTTGCGGCTGGGGTGCGCTGGCGATCCACGCCGCGCGCCACCACGGCGCGCGGGTCGTGGGAGTCACGCTCTCGACGAACCAGTACGCGCTCGCGCGCGAACGGGTGCACGCGGCTGGCCTGCAGAACCAGGTCGAGATCCGGCTGCAGGACTACCGCGACGTCACCGGTGAGGCTTCGTTCGACAAGATCAGCTCGATCGGGATGTTCGAGCACGTTGGCCTGAAGAACCTTCGCGAGTACTTCGAAGTGATCGCGCGACTGCTCAAACCCGGCGGCGTGACGCTGAACCACGGCATCACCTCGGCCGATCCCGACAGCCGATCGGTCGGGCTGGGCGCGGGCGAGTTCATCGACCGCTACGTCTTTCCCGACGGCGAACTGCCGCATGTCTCGCTGGCGATCTCGAAACTGTCCTCGGCGGGGCTGGAACTGACAGACGCGGAGTCGCTTCGCCGGCACTACGCGCGAACGCTCTGGCACTGGTCCGACGCATTCGAGGCCCATCTCGAGCTCGCGCGCGAACTCGCCGGCGAGCGTCGCGCGAGGATCTGGCGACTCTACCTCGCCGGATGCGCGCACGCTTTCGCGCACGGCTGGATCAACATCTACCAGCTCCAGGCGGTCAAACCGCGCCCCGATCGCGACGGCGCTTTCAGTCCGCTGCCACTTTCTCGCGACTACATCTATCGCTGAACGGCGCTTGTGCGAGCGGCGCGTGTGCGAGCGGCGCGTGTGCGGGCGGCGCGGCGTCCCGACGCGCCAGCGCGTGGCGCTGCGACGCGGTGGCCGCCGGCGCCACCGCCCGCGCGCGTTTGGTCAACACCCGACCCACCAGGCGCATGCCGCGCACGCGCTTGACCGCGCCCACGAAATACGAGGCGCCACAGATCGGCCACCAGCGGTCGCCCGCCTTTTCCATGAACGCGGTCCGGTCCAGCCAGCGCTGCGTTCGACACGGCGGGCGATAGCAGCCGTAGTGCCCGCTGTCGAGTTCGAACCCGAGCAACTTGAGCCAGTCGCGCAGACGCGGCAATCCGATGAATCGTCCTTCGCGCGGAAGAAATGCCAGACCGAGCCGCGAAAGCGTCATCTGGTGGGCGCCCCACAGGCTGACCGGGTTCAGGCCCGACACGATCACCCGCCCCTCGGGCCTGAGGACGCGCTCGACCTCGCGCAGCACCTGGTGCGGATCCGCGGCGAATTCGAGCACCTGCGGAAGGACGACGAGGTCGAGCGACTGCGTGTCGAACGGCAATTCCTCGAAATGCGCGGTGCGTACTTCGGCGACGGCCGGGTGGGCGTCGGTGCCGTCGACCGCCGCACGGCCCCAGCGCACATCGCCGCGGGCGTCGGCGCCGGTGCCGGCGCAGTTGCGCGCGAGGATGCGATTCGGCATCCGGTTGGCGCGCAGGCAGTCGAGCAGCGGCAGCCCGCACTGCAGCGCGAAATACCCGAACACGTCGGCGACCTGCGCGTCGTACTGCTGCTGCTGCCATTGCAGCAGGTAGCGGCCCGGCGGCGATTCGAGCCAGTCGGTCCAACTTCGACCCCCGATGCTGTCCCTCGTCATCCCTTGCGCCTCCAGTTGTTCGGCGCCGGGTCCGCGCCGCTGGCCGTGCCCGATTGTACTGAGGCGCTCCGGGACGGTACACGCCGACGCGGCGACCGTGAGATCGATCACGTTTCCCTTGACCGAAGCCGCCGACCTCTCGTAGCATCGCAGCGGCGAATTCCACTGAAACAGAATAAAAATCAAGCAATTAGGAGAGGCCGTTGGACAACTTTCGCAATTCTGGCCGGGGATTCGTGCGGACCCTGGCCGGTGCGGGGGCAACGGTCCTGGTCGTCGTATTCGCAGGTTGCGCGACGGTCGCGCCGCCCGAAGCTGACTCATCGCTGAATCCGGCTGCGTCCATCGCCTTGGCGCCCACCGTCGCACCGCCGCAGTCGGTCGATTCCGACGTCGCCGCTCGAACGCCTGCGCCGGTCGCCCAGCGCACGCGGCCGTTGCCGGACCTGGCGCGAGCCGGCTTGGCGGAGCCCTTTGCGCCTGGCCCGCCGGGCGCACCGGGCGCGTCACAGGGCAGCGGCTTCACGCCGTCGCCCGCACCAACGACCGCGACTGCCGCCGAAGCGCCGCCTGCGGCAGCCGAGGCGCGCGACGTGCTTCCCGCCGCGCCGCGCTTCGACAACCTCTGGGAGCGGATCCAGGCAGGCTTCGCGATGCCGGCGCTCGATACGCCGTTGGTCGCGGAGAAGGAACGCTTCTACCTGGAACGCCCGGACTACCTGCAGCGGATGTTCGCGCGCGGCGGCCGCTACCTCTTTCACATTGTCGAGGAGATCGAGCGCCGCGGCCTGCCCACCGAGCTCGCCCTGCTGCCGTTCGTCGAGAGCGCGATGAATCCGGTCGCTGTCTCTTCGGCCAAGGCATCGGGGCTCTGGCAGTTCATCCCTTCCACCGGAAAGGCCTACGACCTGCACCAGAACTGGTGGGTCGACAACAGGCGCGACGTCGTGAAGTCGACCAACGCCGCGCTCGATTACCTGCAGAAGATCCACGCGATGCACGGCGGCGACTGGTTCCTCGCGCTCGCGTCGTACAACTGGGGAGAGGGCGCGGTCGGGCGCGCGGTGAAGAAGAACCAGTCGCGCGGCAAGCCGGCCGACTACCTGAGCCTGGACATGCCCAACGAGACGCGACACTATGTCCCGAAACTGATCGCGCTGAAGAACATCCTGTCGCGCGCCGCGCAGCTCGGAGTGGTGTTGCCCGATTTGCCGAATCGCCCGTACTTCGTCACGATCGAAGAAACCCGCCCGATCGACCTCAAGCTCGCAGCGAAGTTTGCCGGCATGAGCGTCGACGAGTTCGTCGCGCTCAACCCGGCGCACAATCGCCCGGTGATCGCAGCGAGCCGCAACAACGAGATCAAGCTGCCGGCCGATCGGGTCGCGACGTTCACTGCCGCGGTCGAGAAGCACGAAGGCGCGAACAAGGCCTTCGCGACCTGGCAACCGTATACGCTCAAGCCCGGCGAGTCGCTCGAGGCGGTCGCGCGGCGCACGAAGGTCTCCGCCGCCGAACTGCGCAGCGCCAACGGTCTCGAACGACGCCAACGGATCGTCGCCGGAACGCGAATGCTCGTGCCGCACGCGGTTGTCACCGATGAATCGAGCGTGGAGAAATTCGCCGGAGCGCGCGTGTACGAACAGGTCGACCGACCGGCGCTCTATCACACCGTTCGCGGCAAGGAATCGCTCGCGGCGATCGCGTCGAAGTACGGCGTCTCGGCGGCAACGCTGGCCGCGTGGAACGGCGTAAAGGAAGGCATCAGACGCGGCATGCGGCTGCTCGTGCGGCCCGCGACGACCCAGACTCTGCTCACCGACGAAGGCGGGCGCCAGTCGGTGGTGGTATCGAGCGAGCATCGCGGCACGAAAAAGGCGGCAGCGAAGCGCTCGCCGACCAAGCCGCGCGCAGCGGCGTCGAGTCCGATCAGAAAGGTCGGCGCCAAACCGACCCCGGCGGCGCGCAAGCCGCGGCGCCCGTCGTCCTGAGCAACGCGTTCACCGTGCCCCGAAGCCTCGAACGCCCGAACGGGCCACACCGATGAAGCAGGACCTGATCGAGTTGCTGCGCGGCGCGCTGGCCGCTCTGAACGCGCCACTGTTCTCGATCGGGACGACCGAGATCAGCGCGATGGGGCTCCTGCGCATCGCGCTCGTCATCGTCGCGGCGCTGCTCGTGTCGCGCGGCGTGCGTCACGCGCTCGAGCGTGTGGCGTCGCGCCTTCCGGGCGTCAACCGGTCGGCGCTGTACACGATCGGACGCATCCTGCACTACGTGATCCTCGCGGTCGGGATCATGATCGCCTTCTCGACGATCGGCATCGACTTCACCAATCTCGCAGTGCTCGTCGGCGCGCTGGGCATCGGCATCGGCTTCGGCCTGCAACCGGTGGTGGCGAACTTCGTCGCCGGCCTGTTGATCCTGTTCGAGCAACCGCTCAAGGTGGGAGATTTCGTCGAACTGGAGTCGGGCGTTCACGGGGAGGTGCGCGAGATCCGGATGCGCGCGACGCGCATCACCACGAACGACAACGTCGACATCCTCGTGCCGAACTCGGAGTTCGTGAACGGTCGCGTGACGAACTGGACGCTGGACGAAGCGAATCGGCGCATCCGGATCAAGTTCGGCGTTGCCTACGGCACCGACAAGGAGCTGGTGCGGCGCGTCGTGCTCGAGGCCGCGCAGAAAGTCGAACACACGCTCGCGGGAAACCCGAAGCGGGTCAGCCAGGTCTGGCTGGTCGGCTTCGGGGATTCGAGCCTGGACTTCGAGCTGGTGGTCTGGGTCACACCGGCCGCGCTGGTGCGCCCCTCGGCGGTGAGCGCCGCCTACTACTGGGCGATCCACACCGCGCTGACCGAGAACGACATCGAGATCCCGTTCCCGCAGCGCGACCTTCACCTGCGCAGCACGGTCGCCGCGCCCGACGAGGCAGCGCGCGAACTGCTCTAGCGGCGCGCCGACCAGCCAGCAGACGGCGTCACTCGCAGCTGAGCCGCGTCACGCCGAGCCGGACGCCACCGGCGCTCGTCAGGTAGTGGGCGCTGCACCTGGAGACGCCGCGATCGAGCGGTCTTGCCAGGAACGTGTCGGTCCCGGCATAGAAACACGCCACCCAGGCGGTCTCCGCGCGGGCGATCGCCAGCTGCCATTGATCGCGCGACTCGCGCGCGCCGTCGACGACCGAGTCCGGAACGAGAGACGCCCCCGCTTCGGGAGCGCCCATGTACAGCCCGACCTGCCGCAACGTGTGCGCGGCCTTGCCGGCGAAAGCCTTCCAGCCGGGCGGCGCGTTCACCGACGTCTCGATCGACAGCGCCGCCGGGCACGGCAAGGTCTGCGCGGCGGCGCACCCGAGCATCGCGAGCGCCAGCGACAGGGCCAGCGGCAGTGCCCGTGCCCGTGCCAGGATCGTCCTCATGGATCGCGCACCTCGATCACGTAGAAGGTATCGCCGTCGTTGCTGCGCCTGGTTTCCTTCGGGCGGTCGAATCGGATCAGCCGCTCCTTCACCTCGCCCTGGCTGTTCCACTGATCCAGGACGACGATGCCCTGATCGCCGTGGCTCAGGTAGATCGCCGCGTGCTGGCCCAGCGAGTCGGTCGGGTAGCGGCCGTTGTGGTCGAAGGTGGCGATCGCCGTGCCTCGGGCGATCTCCGCCGACGTCGCGAGGCGCACCTGGAGACCCGTTCTCCAATTCGTCGTCGCCGGGGCGTCGGTGGCCTGGCGGACGAACTCGACGCATTCGGTATTTCCTCTCGCGTTCGCGAACTTTCCGGCGCCGAACACCGCGCTCTCCGGTATCTGCAGCGTATAGGTCGTCGCGGTCGTTTCCGTGCCGTCGTGTGCCGCCGCGCCCGCCGGTGCGCCATTGGCCTCATCCGCGGCGGCGCGGATGCCGATCGAGCCCGGGGCGGGCGTCGCGCTTCGGCACAGCGTGCCGGTATCGATCGCGAACGCGCGCAGCGTCGCGCATACAGGTCCCGGCAATCTAAGCCCGCTCATCGCAGTCTCCGGTCGTGATCGGCGCGCGCTCGTCGCGCATGCCTCAGGTACGTTCCGTTACCGATGTGTCCGGACCGTACAAAGATGGTACTGGCGGAAGGGGTGGGATTCGAACCCACGGATGGTTTCCCATCGCTGGTTTTCAAGACCAGTGCAATCGACCACTCTGCCACCCTTCCCGCGTCGCGCTCGCGCACACGGCACGCGCGACGCGATTGTATCGGGTGCGGCCCGCCACTCAGCCGCGCGCCTTCAGGAGCGCGAACAGTTCGGCGCGCTGAAGCTTCCCAGTTTCGTTGCGCGGTACCTCGTCGACGATCACGACCCGTCGCGGCATGCGAACGCCCAGCCGATCCCGGGCGAAGGACAACAACTCGGACTCGGTGATCTGCGCGCCAGCGTGTAGCGAAACCGCGCACACGGGAACGTTCTGGTGCACGGCCGACGTGGCCGGCACCGCGGCGGCGTCGCGCACCGCCGGGTGGGCGCAGAGGACCTGTTCGATCTCGGCCGGGTAGATGTTGATCCCGTCGAAGATCATCATGTGGTCGGCGCGGCCCCTGTAGAGAAGCGATCCGTCGGGAGCGAACGCGCCGAGGTCTCCCGGATAGAACCAGCCGTCTCGAAACGAGCGCCGGGTCGCATCTTCGTCGCCGACGTAGGCATCGACCATCCCCGGCCCGCGCACGCGGATCAGTCCGACCGAACCGGCATGCAGCGCCCTTGCCTGCGCGTCGACCACTTCGATCTGCACACCGTCGAGCGCGTGACCGATGCTCTCGGGCGCGGCGGCGAGCTGGTCCGGGCCGGCACAGGCGGCGATCCCGAACTCGTTCGTGGGGTAGGCGACGTACAGGTTGGCGCTCAGTTGCCGGGCGGCGCGCGCGCGCAACGTCGCGCTCACCAGCGACCCGCCGACTCGAAGCACCCGCACCGTAGGCATCGCATCGGTGACGTCGGCCTCCAGACTCGCGAGCTGTCGTTCGAGGTGCACGACGTTGGCGTGCAGCATCGTGACGCGCTCCCGCTCGCACAGCGACACCAGCGAGTCTTGCCGACGATCCCACAGCACGACGGCCGCGCCTGCCGACACCGCTTCGAGGTAACGCTGCTTCGTGGCGGCGAAGTCGAACGGCGCGGCGCACGCGACGCGATCGGTCGCGCCGACCGTCCACAGGCGTTGATGGCGCTCGTTGCGCGCGATCGACGCCCGGTGCGACAGGTCGATCCGTTTCGGCTCGCCGGTCGAACCCGAACCCAGGATGATCAGCCAGGGCGCGCGCGGATCGGCCTCGGCAAGCGATCGATCGACCGGCGCGGCCGCGTCCTCGATCGCCGCCATGTCGAGCGTGAGCACCGGAAGTCCGGCGTCGTCGACGCCGTCGACGTCGCTGAGCAGACGGGTCGCGGCACAGCGACGCGCGTTGGCCTTCCTGAGCTGCGGCGGGTCGAACCCGGGCAGCGACAGCGTGGTCGCGCCCAGCCGCGCGATCGCCATCGTGGCCACAAAGCCGGCCCGCTCGGAGCGAAACGTCATCGCGTTGATGTCGCCGGCACGCACGCCGGCGCGCGACAGAGCGGTGGCCATTCGCCAGACGAGTTCGTCGAGATCGCGGTATTCGTGCGCCCTGCCCTGGCCGGCCACCGCGAGTGCAAGCGGATCGCGGCGAGCGACAGCCGCGAGCGCGTCACAGATGTTCGCCATCGCCGTCTCGCGGATCAGCGCGCGCAGCGCATCAGTTCGGCGAGCACCGCATCCGGGTGCTCGAGTTCCGGGCACGACGCGATCACCGCGACGCAGAAGGCCTCGCGCCCGGTGGCACGTTGCGCGGCCTTTCGAACCAGTATCTTCGCGATCGGCCCGATCTGCGCGGCCAGTACCTGCGTCGCGCCGTCGAGGAAAGCCGCGGTCAACGGATCGTCCGTCTGCGCCTGCGAAACGGGTCGCTGCGACGATGCCGCTTCGTCCGGGACGCCGACGCGCGTCGCGAGCCGCGTCGCGCTCGTCGATTCGCCGCCCGCCGGCGCCGCGCGCCGGATCGCCGTGCGAAACGCGGTGCGGTCGGACTCGTCGGAAATCTGATCGACCAGCATCGACGTCAAGGTCGCCACGTCGGTGCAGCTCGCCGCTGCCCGACGCACGAGCACACGCGCCACCGGACCGACGTGCCGGCTCAACCGCGCCTCGAGCTCCGCGAGCACCGTCGCGTCCCACCGCGTGGCGTGAGTGGGTGTCGTGTCCGAAGCCGGCGCGAGAGAGGCCGCGCCGCGCCCGGCCTGCGCTGCCGATTCGCCGCCACCCGCCTGCGCGCCGTCGATGCCGAAGATCGATCCGCGCAGCGCACCGGACTTCGCCGCCGCTCCCGGGACTTCGGGGCGCACCGCGTCCATGATCAGTGTGTCTTCCGATACCGACGCGCTCACCGGGAGCGCGCTCGATAGCACGAGCGCCGCGCGGAAGTCCTCGGCACTGGCGAAGCGCTCGCCCACCTTCTTGGCCAGCGCGGTCAGGACGATCCGGTCGAAACGCGCGCAGTGCTCGGCGCCCTCGACGCTCGAGGGCGGCGCGGGTTCCTCGGTCAGCGTCTTGTACATCACCGACTCCTGCGTCCCGGAGAAAGGCGCCCGGCCGGTCAGCAGCTGGTAGAACACGACACCGCAGGCGTAGATGTCGACCCTGCGATCGATTCCCTCGCCCGAGTACTGTTCCGGCGCCATGTAGCCGGGGGTACCGATCACCGACCCGTCGAGAGTCAATCCCGCGGCCTCGATCCGCGCGACGCCGAAGTCGGTGACCTTGAGCCGCCCGTTGCGGGTGATCATCAGGTTCGCCGGCTTGATGTCGCGATGCCAGACGCCCTGCAGGTGCGCGTGCTCGAGCGCGTCGAGCAACTGCACCATGATGCTCAGCACGTCCTGGTCGACGAACCGGGTGCGCCGGGAGAAGTATTCGCGCAGGCTGTTCCCGGGAACGAACTCCATCGCGATGAACGCGCAGCGCTCCTCCTCGCCGAACTCGTAGACAGAGGCGATTCCCGGGTGCGACAGCCTGCCTGCGGCCTGCGCCTCGTTGCGAAACCGCGCCGCGGCCGCGATTCCGGAGTCGGCGCCGTCGAGCAGCTCGCGGCGTATCGTCTTGATCGCGAGCGGTCGACGGATCACCGGGTCGAAGGCCTCGTACACCACGCCCATCGCACCCTCGCCCAGTACGCGCACGATCGGGTATTTCCCGAGCCGCTGCGGCAGCGCCTCGGACATGGCTCAGGCGTCCAGCATCTTCAGCGCCTGAACCATGCTCTTGCGGAGGCGACTGAAGGATTCGGCGAGCACGCCGATCTCGTCGCGGCTCGTGCTCGCGAACTCGGGAGCGTCCAGTTCTCCCAGGCTCACCCGGTCGGCGAGCACCGAGAGCGTGCTCACGGGCCGGATCACGAGCAGCCAGAGCATCAGGTTCAGCGCGGCGCCGATCGCGACGAACACCGCCACGATCAGTGCGATGAACACGGTGAAGGCGCGGTCGGCGCGCGCCAGCGGCACCGACATCGGCACCGAAACCACTTGCGCGCCGATCACCTCGTTGAGCGTCCAGCCGAACCCGTTGGCGGGCCCGTAGCGCTCGACCATCGGACGCGGCGCCGCGGCGACCGTGCTGTGGCAAGCCAGGCAGGCCGGATTCGTGATCCGTATCGGGCGCGCGACGAACAGCGACCTGCCGGTGGGCGTGTCGCGCTGCCCGATCACCTCGGTCGACGACGCGTTGCCGCGAAACTGCTGGATGATGTCGGCCTCCCAGTCGATCGCGCGGTCGCGCGGGTTGGTCGGATTCAGCGTCGCTTCCTTGTAGCTGTACTCGGCGTGCTTCTTGCGCAGTTCGCCGATCACCTCGGTGGCGGAGTACGCGGGCACCGACTGCGGAAGGAACGCGTACTTCATCTGCGTCTGAAGGAGCGGCGCGATCTGCTCGCTGGTGTACGTGCGCACCGCGATCGCCTTTTCCATCATCAGCCGCGCGTTGGCGACGATCTCCTCCTGCGCGTTGCGTTGCAGCAGGTCACGCGACACGTACGCGGTCACGGCGAACCCGATCGCGAACACGAGCACGAACATCAGATTGAACTTGATCAACAGCTTCACGGGAGTCCTCCTGCCGTCTTGACCCTGTTTCGGGTTCTTCGGTCACAGCGCCCGGGCAGCGCCGACCTACATGTTCTTGGTCTCGCGTTGTGTGCGACAGCTCGCGCCGCGCTGCCGGGTCGATAGACGCAGTATCACATTTTCATTGGATGCGTGCCCGCGAATCAACCTCGCGCGGCGTTCGTCACCGCGATCCCCAACGCTGCGCCGAGCGCTTGCATCAGTTCGCCGCGCTGCAGCTTGCCCTGCGCGGTGTTGCGCGGGATCCGCTCGACGACCACGATGCGCCTGGGCCTGCGCACGCCGAGTCGCCCGAGCGCGAACTCCATCAGTTCCTCCACGTTCGTCGCCGCGCCCTCGCGCAACGCGACCGCGCACACCGGGATGTCCTGGTGCAAGTCCGAACTGATCGGAACCGCGGCTGCATCGGCGACCGACGGATGCTCGAGCATCGCCAGCTCGATCTCGGCCGGGTAGATGTTGATCCCGTCGAGGATCATCATCTGGTCGGCGCGCCCCCTGAACAGAACGCTCCCGCTCTCGGTGAGCGCGGCGAGGTCGCCCGGATAGAACCACCCGTCGCGAAAAGCGCGCGCGCTCGCTTCCTCGTCGCCGACGTATCGGTCGACCAAACCCGGCCCGCGAACCCGCACCAGCCCGACGGTGTTGACCGGCACCGAGCGCCCCTGCGCGTCGACCACCTCGAGCGTTACTCCCTCGACGGCCTTTCCCACACTCTGCGGGTGCTCGATCGCCTCGCGCGGATCGGCCAGCGCCCCGATCCCGAACTCGTTCATTCCGTAGGCGATGTGCAGGTTGGGGGTGAGCTGGCGCACCAGCCGCTCGCGCAGTTTGGGCGGCACCGTCGACGCGCTCACGCGCAGAACGCGCAGGCCGGAAAGCGCGTCGCTCGCTTCGGTCCCGATCTTCAAGAGGATGCGCTCGAGATAGATGACGTTGGCGTTGAGCACCGTGACGCCATCGTCGCGGCACACCTGGAGCAGGTCGCGGCGGTTGCGATCCCAGAACACCATCGATCCGCCGGCGGACATGACCTCGAGGAAGCGCTGCTTGGTGGCGGCAAAATCGTACTGCGCGGCGCAAAGGCCGCGGTCCGAACTGCTCAGTCTGAGGGCGCGCACGTACTTCTCGTTGCGTTCGAACGACACGCGGTGCGACAGGTCGATGCGCTTGGGCTTGCCTGTCGACCCCGACCCGATGATCACCAGCCACGGCGCGGCTGGATCGTCGTCGCGCACGCCAGGGTCGGGCGTGCCCGGAAATCCACGAACCTGATCGGGTCCGACCACGGTCAGTTCGAGCCCGGCATCGTCCACGTCCGGCGAATCGGTCACGAGGCGTCGCGCCGCGCAGCCTCGCGCGGTCGCGATCCGCACCGTGCGTGGCTCGCCCAGCGAAATCGTCAGCGCCGACGCTCCGATGCGCGCGATCGCCATCACCATCACCAGGCTGTTGAGCTCGGATCGGCAACTCAATGCGATCACCTCGCCTCGTGATGCGCCGCGACTCAGCAGCCACGCCGCGGCGCGCCAGATCTCCGTGTCGAGCGCACGATAGCTGATCGGCGCGCCGCGGTCGATCACCGCCGTCGCTTGCGGCGTTCGGCTCGCGCCGTCAGTCAGGATGTCAGTGATGTTGGGCAAACGATCTCCCCTTCGAAGGTTCACATTCTCGATCGACGCTGCCCGCGCATCAACTTCGCGGCGTGATCCTCACCGCAATTCCCAGCGCGGCGCTGAGCGACTGCATCAGTTCGTCGCGCTGCAGCTTGCCCTGCGCAGTGCTTCGCGGGATCCGGTCGACGACCACGATACGCCTCGGCCTGCGCACTCCGAGCCGCTCGAGCGCGAACTCCATCAGTTCCTCCTCGTCCGAGGCTACACCCTCGCGCAACGCGACCGCGCACACCGGGATGTCCTGGTGCACGGCCGAACTGATCGGAACCGCGGCGGCATCGGCGACCGCCGGATGCTCGAGCATCGCCTGCTCGATCTCGGCGGGGTAGATGTTGATCCCGTCGAGGATCATCATCTGGTCGGCGCGCCCCCTGAACAGGACGCTCCCGCTCTCGGTGAGCGCGGCGAGGTCGCCCGGATAGAACCACCCGTCGCGAAAAGCGCGCGCGCTCGCTTGCTCGTCGCCGACGTATCGGTCGACCAAACCCGGCCCGCGAATCCGCACCAGCCCGACGGTGTCGACCGGCAGCACGCGTCCCTGCGCGTCGACCACCTCGAGGGTCGCTCCCGCGACGGCCTTTCCCACGCTCTGCGGGTGCTCGATCGCTTCGCGGGGATCGGCCAGCGAGACGAGCCCGAACTCGTTCGTACCGTACGCGACGTAGGTGTTCGGCGTGAGCTGGCGCACCAGTCGCTCGCGCAGCCTGGGCGGCACCGTCGACGCGCTCACGCGCAGCACGCGCAGGCCTGCGAGCACGTCGTTCGCCTGCGGCCCGATCGACTCGAGCAGGCGTTCGAGGTAGACGACGTTGGCGTGCAGAACGCTGACCCCCTCTTGCGTGCATGCCTGGACCAGGTCGCGCCGCTCCCGGTCCCAGAACACCATCGATCCGCCGGCGGACATGATCTCCAGGAACCGCTGCTTGGTGGCGGTGAAATCGAACGGTGCGGCGCAAAGGCCGCGGTCGGAACTGCTCAGCCCGAGTGCCCGCCTGTACTTCTCGTTGCGTTCGATCGACGCACGGTGCGACAGGTCGATGCGCTTGGGCTTGCCGGTCGACCCCGACCCGATGATCACCAGCCACGGCGCGGCTGGATCGTCGTCGCGCGCGCCCGGGTCGGGCATGCCCGGATGGCCGCGAAGCTGATCGGGTCCGACCACCGTCAACTCGAGTCCGGCGTCGTCCACGTCCGGCGAATCGGTCACGATACGTTTCGCCGCGCAGCGGCGCGCGGTCTCGACCCTCACGGCGCGCGGCTCGACCAGCGAGAGCGTCAGCGCCGAGGCGCCGATGCGCGCGATCGCCATCACCATCACCAGGCTGTTGAGCTCGGATCGGCAACTCGATGCGATCACTTCGCCGCGGGAAGCGCCGCTACGCAGCAGCCACGCCGCAGCGCGCCAGATCTGCGCGTCGAGCGCGCGATAGCTGATCGGCGCGCCGTGGTCGATCACCGCCGTCGACTCCGGCGCGCGAGACGCTGCCTCGGTGAAGATGTCGCTGACGTTGCGCAATGCGATTGCCCGCTCGACGTCAGGAGCGCGACGACGCACCCGGCTCCTGTGCCGCGTTCGGCGCGCTGCGCGCAACCGCGCTCAGGATGTCGGCGGCGTTGTTCATCGCGTCGCGCGCGAGCTCAGCGCCTGCCGGCGCCCATGGCGTCTCGCAGCAGCGGGGTCCATCGCGCGCGCTCCGATTCGATGAACTGAAGCAGCTGCCTGCCGAAGAGCGGGCGCGCCTGCATCGCCCTGGATTCGAACATTTGGCGCGTCGCGTCGAGCCCAAGCCAGCGCATGATCGAGTTCCGGATCTTTTGCCGCACCGCCTCGGGCAGTCCGCTCGGACCGGACAGCCCGTACCAGTTGGTGAAGGTGATCTCGCCCAAGCCGAGTTCCTCGAAGGTCGCGATGGCCGACGCCCCTGCCACCCTGCGCAGCGACGTGACTGCCATCGGGTGCATCCGCCCATCGACCAGGAACGGCAGCGCGCTGCCGAGCGCGAGGACCGCGTGCGTCGTCTCGCGCGAGAGCAGCGCGCTCGCCGCCTGCGCCGCGCCACGATAGGGAAGGTGCACCAGCGAGCGCGCGCCTGCCGCGCGCAGCCGCTCGCAGACCAGGTGGCCGTTCGATCCCACACCCGCGGTCGCGCAGAACAGCTCCGACGCGCCACTCTCTCTGCCGAGCAACTCGGCGACGCTAGAGGCGACACTGCCCGGATGAGTCACGAGCAAGAGCGGAGCGTCCGCGAGAAGCGCGAGGTGGTCCATTCCCGAGACCGGGTCGACCTCGAGGCGCGGCTGCAGCACAGGCGCTGCGAGCAGGCTGGCGAAGTCGCTCGAGAGAAGCGTCAACCCGTCGGGCGCCGCCCCGGCGACCTTTCGAACCGCGTTGGCTCCGGCGGCCTCGGGGTGATTCTCGACGACGAAGCGCTGGCCGTGGCTTCGCCCGAAGTACTCGGCCACGGCGCGCGCGAGCAGGTCGCCGGTGCCGCCGACCGCGCGCGGAACGACGATCCGGCCCACGCCGCTGGCCCATGGCTCGCCAGCACCTTCTTCCGAAGCGCGCGCGCGCCCGATTCCCGCGACGAACGCGGCGCCCGCCAACGCAAGCGAACGACGCCGCGGCGACTCGCAGCCGCGCACGCTAAATCCCGATCGGCGCATTCGGATCGGGCACGAGCCCCTCCTCGATCGCGCGTTCTCGCGTGCGCTCGAGTCGCAACAGGTCGACGCGCTTCCAGCGCGACGGCCAGGCCAGCTCGTTCACCTGCGTCACGAGGACCGTTCCGGGAAACGACAGCACCCGCGCGAGCATCTCGCGCAGCGCGCTCAGCTCGTCGGGTGAAAGCGCGCGCGCGCAGCGCACGAAACCTTCGATCACGCCATCGGCGTACTGCACGACGCGATACTCGTCGACCGGCGCATGCTCGCGCCAGTACTCGCCAGTGAGTCGCGCCAGTCGTCTCGATCCGTCGGGCATCCGGATGAAGCTGCGCTCGCGCCCGTGCACCCGACGCAGCACGGGAAGCGTGATGCCGCAATCGCACGGCGCACCGACCTCGGCGACGTCGCCGATCTCGTAGCGAAGCAGCGGCATCGCGTAGCCGTGCAGCCCGGTGACGAGAACGCGGCCCGCTTCGCCGACCTTGCACGGTCGGCCGTCGTCGTCGACGACCTCGATGATCACGTTCGATGTCATGACGTGCAGATGATCGTGCTTCGGGCACTGCAGCGCAAGCCAGCCGAATTCCTCGCACGAGTATCGATCGACGACCTTCGCACCGAAAGCCTCTCGCACCGCACGCCGGAAATCGTCGTCGACCGGTTCGGCGAACGTGCGCACGTGTCCGATGTCGACGCGCTCGCCCGCGGCGATCGCCAGGCGGGCGAGTTCCGCCGCCATTGTCGGCGTGGTGATCAGGTCGTCGGGTCGAACTTCGAGCAGCCAGCGCAGCAGCACTTCGGGCGAATGCTCGACCATGTTCTTCACGTGCACCGCGGACAGGCCTTCGCGCCCTTGCGACCGCGCGCTCATCCGGTCGATCGCGCGTTGCGCGACGTCCTTGATGACCGCCACGGGCCGCGTTTCGTCGGTCGGATGCCAGCGCAGATCGAGCCGGGTGATCGCCCGGTACAGCGGCGCTTCGACCGGCGCGTAGCGCAACACTTCGATCGGTGTTCCGGTCGAGCCCGAGGTTCGCATGGCTCGCACGTGGTTCGCAGGAGCGTGCAGGTCGATGTGCATTTTCGCCGCGTCGCGCTGCAGCGACTCGCGGGTCAGGATCGGCAATTCGGAAAGTGGCAACCCGGACTTGTCCTTGTTGTTCGCGAGCCTCTTTTCGAGCATGTCGCGCCAGTAAGTCGAACGCCGCATCGCGTGCGTGAGCAGGTAGCCGAGCTGGCGCGACTGCTGGGCGTGTTGCGCCGCGCGATCCTGGCGCGAATGCGCGTCGAGTTGGCGTTCGATGTCGATCGCCAGCAACACCGCGGGGTCGCGCACCAGCGGAAACACCGGGTGGGGTTCGATCGCGGCTTGCGTACCCTTGGCGGGGGCCCGCTGCGACGCGGTCTCGCTCACGGCCGCGTGAACTCCGGCCAGGGCCACTGCCCCGAATCGATTCGCTCGAGCCAGTGCACGGCGATCTGGGTCTTCACGTCGGTGAGTCTGCCGGCGCGCAACTCGTCGACCAGCCAGCCGAGCGAGACGAAATCGAGGTCGACGAACTCGCCGTGATCGAGCTGCCGTCCGACCTCGACGAGCTCGCGGCACAGGAAGATGTCGATGACCTCGTTGGCGAACCCGATCGACGGATGGATCCGCGTGAGCAACGCCCACTGCTCGGCGCGAAATCCCGTTTCCTCGATCAGCTCGCGGCGCGCGGTATCGAGCGCGGTCTCGCCCGGGTCCAGCTTTCCGGCGGGGATCTCGACGAACACCTCGCGCAACGGGTAACGGAACTGGCGCTCTACGACGATGCGACCGTCGGCCATCAGCGGCACCATTGCCGCGGCCCCGGGGTGCACGACGTACTCGCGCCCGCGCTCGGTTCCGTCGGGCATGAGAGCGCGGTCGCGACGAAGTTTGAGGAAGATCCCGTCGTAGACCAGCTCGGTCTCGAGCTCGATCTCGCGCAGGTGCCCGGTCACGGGGTCACTCTTGCCGCGCGGCCGCGTCCGGGCGTCGACGCGGGTGCGATCATCAGGTGGAAAGGGCCTGCCGGACTGCGTCGAAACACGCGCTGAGCAGCGGCGAGGGAAGCACCCCAAGCGCGAGCACGAGCGCGCCGTTGACCGCGAGCGTCGCGCTCGCGCCGCGCCCGGATTCGATCGCCGACGTGTCGGTCGGCTCGTCGAAGTACATGACCTTGACCACGCGCAGGTAGTAGAACGCACCGACCAGCGACGCGAGCACCGCGAGCACGGCGAGCCAGATCTGCCCGGTGTTGACGACCGCCTGCAGCACCGCGAGCTTGGCGTAGAAACCGACCGTCGGCGGAATGCCCGCGAGCGAGAACATCATGATCAGCAGCGACGAATGCGAGCCACGGGCTGCGACGGTTCAGGCCGCGAAGATCGGAGATCTGATCGGCCTCGAACCCGTTTCGCGCCAGCAGCTGGATCAGGCCGAAGGTGCCGAGCGTGGTGAGCACGTAGGTGATCGCGTAGAACATCGACGCGCCGTAGGCCGTCCGTCGCCGATTCGGTGCCGCCGTCGACGACGCCCGAGAGCAGCCCGAGCAGCACGAAGCCGATCTGCGCGATCGTCGAGTAGGCGAGCATCCGCTTGAGGTTGGTCTGCGCGATCGCGACCAGGTTGCCGAGCACCAGCGAGCACACCGACAGCACCGTGAGCATCTGCTGCCAGTCGCCGGCGACGCCGATCAAGCCCTCGGCGAGCAGCGCGGAACGCGATCGCGAACGCCGCGAGCTTGGGCGCGCCGGCGATCAGCAGCGTCGACCGCGGTGGGCGTGCCCTGGTAGACGTCGGGCACCCACATGTGAAACGGCACCGCGCCGAACTTGAACGCGAGTCCGGCGACGATGAACACCACGCCGAACACGAGCACGGTGTGATTGGCCTGCGAACCGGTCGCGAAGGCCTTGTGCGATCTCCGGGATGATCGAGGCTTCCGGTGCCACCGTAGATCATCGACATGCCGTAGAGCAGGAAGCCCGACGCGAGCGCGCCGAGCACGAAGTACTTGATCGCCGCCTCGGTGGCCGACGCCGGAATCGCGGCGCAGCGCGGCCAGCGCGTACAGCGACAGCGACATCAGCTCGAGTCCGAGGTAGACCACCAGCAGGTTGTTGGCCGAGATCATCACCATCTGGCCCGAGCAGCGCGAACAGCGCCAGCGTGTAGAACTCGCCGCGATTCATCTCGCGATCGGCGATGTAGCGCCGCGCGCGTAGACCAGTGTCGCCGCGACCGCGACGTAGGCGCAGATCTTGAGCAGGCGCGCGAAGTCGTCCGACACGTACATCGTGTCGAAACGCGTACTGGACCGGCGTGCCGAGCTGCGCGATCGTCGCGAACAGCGGCGCGAGCGATCGCGAGCAGCGCCATCCGGTCGACCGCGATCACCGCGGCGACCCCTGCTGCGCGTTGCGTAGCACGTCGACGAGCAGCACCAGCGACGCGGCGACCAGCAGGACGATTTCCGGCAGCGCCGCCAACAGGTTGAGTTTTTCCATGTCGGTCCTACTTGAGCTTGGAGATCGAGACGTGCTCGAGCAGTCTGGTGCACCGACGCATCGGTCATGTCGGTGACCGGCTTCGGGTACACGCCCATCCAGAGCACCGCGACCGCGATCACCGCCAGCATCCAGAACTCGCGCCGGTCGAGGTCGGTCAGCCCGGCGACCTTGTCGTTGGCGACCGCGCCGAACATCGACCCGCTTGTACATCCACAGCGAGTACGCCGCGCCCAGGATCAGCGTGGTCGCGGCGGCGAAGCCGATCCAGAAGTTGTACTGCGACCGCGCCGAGGATCACGAAGAACTCGCCGACGAACCCCGAGGTCGCCGGCAGCCGCTGTTGGCCATCGCGAACAGCATGAACAGCGCCGCGAACTTCGGCATCGTGTTGACCACGCCGCCGTAGTCGGCGATGTTGCGCGAGTGCAGGCGGTCGTACATGACGCCGATGCACAGGAACATCGCGCCCGAGACGAAGCCGTGCGAGATCATCTGCACGATCGCCGCCCTGCACCCCGAGCTGGTTGAAGATGAAGAAGCCCAGCGTGACGAATCCCATGTGCGCGATCGACGAGTAGGCGACCAGCTTCTTCATGTCGGTCTGCACCAGCGCGACGAAGCCGATGTAGACCACCGCGATCAGCGACAGCGCGATGATCGAACCACGCCAGTTCGTGGCTGGCGTCGGGAGTGATCGGCAGCGAGAAGCGCAGGAAGCCGTAGGCGCCGAGCTTGAGCATGATCGCCGCCAGCACCACCGAGCCGCCGGTGGGCGCCTCGACGTGCGCGTCGGGCAGCCAGGTGTGCACCGGCCACATCGGCACCTTGACCGCGAAGGCCACGCAGGAAGGCGAGGAAGATCAGCACCTGCTCGTCGCAGGGTGAGCGGCAGCTCGTGCCAGTCGAGGATCGAGAACGATGCCCGACTGCAGGTACAGGTAGACCAGCGCGACCAGCGTGAGCAGCGAACCGGCAAGCGTGTACAGGAAGAACTTGAACGCCGCGTAGACCCGGTTCGGCCCGCCCCAGACGCCGATGATGATGTACATCGGAATCAGCGTGGCCTCGAAGAACACGTAGAACAGCAGCCCGTCGAGCGCACTGAACACCCCGACCATCAGTCCCGAGAGGATCAGGAACGAAGCCATGTACTGGGCGACCCGCTCCTCGATCACCTCCCAGCCGGCGATCACGACGATCACCGTGATGAACGCGGTGAGCAGCACGAACCAGACCGACAACCCGTCGACGCCGAGGTGGTAGTTCACGCCGAAGCGGTCGATCCAGGGCATCAGTTCGACGAACTGCATGTCGGCGCTCGCGCGATCGAACTCGATGAACAGCGGCACGGTGGCGAGCAACCCGAGCAACGCGCCGACCAGCGCGACGCGAGCGCACCACCGCCGCGTTGCGGTCGTTGCCGACCGCGAGCAGGACGCCGCCCGCGAGAATCGGGATCCAGATCGCGGCGCTCAGAAACGGGAAGGCGGAGCTCATGTCGTTGGTGCTCGTGTCGGATCAGCGCAGGGACAGGGGGACGAACCACCACAGCAGGATCGCCACTCCGACGATCATCGCGATCGCGTAGTGATAGAGGAAACCCGACTGCACGTAACGGACCACCGACGCGAACCAGCCACCAGGCGCGCGCCGCCGTTGATCGCGATGCCGTCGATCAGTGTCTGGTCGCCGGCCTTCCACAGCCCGTTGCCGATCAGCCGCGCGCCGCCGGCGAACACGATCTCGTTGAACCGTCCAGGTAGTACTTGTTCATCGAGCAGCCGGTAGCACGCCGGCCGAATCGCCTGCGGATCGACGCGGGAAGCGCCGGATTGACCAGATAGCAGTAGCAGGCCGAAGCGACTCCGGCCACCGCGAGCCAGAACGGCAGCGTCGCGACCGCGTGCAGGCCCATCGCGAACCATCCGCCGAAGTGCGCCGCCAGTCTCTGCCATCGCCGGGTGCGCCTCGCTCACGGCGATCACGCCCTTGAAGAAATCGCCGAACAGCATCGGCTCGACCGCGAACAGGCCGATCAGCACCGACGGAATCGCGAGCAGCATCAGCGGCACCGTGACCACCGCGGGCGATTCGTGCGGCTTCTCGTCGGCCCGCCAGTCCGTGGTGGTGCTCGTCGTGCCCTGCCGCGGCGGCGTGGTGTTCGTCGTCGTCGTGCCCGCCATGGCCGTGATGCGAGTCGCCCCAGCGTTGCCTGCCGTGGAACACCAGGAAGTACATGCGAAACGAGTAGAACGCGGTGACGAAGACGCCGACCACGACCGCGAAGTAGGCGAAGCCGGCGCCCGGCACGTTGGCGTGCCTCGCCGCCTCGATGATCGACTCCTTCGAGTAGAACCCGGCGAAGAACGGCGTGCCGATCAGCGCCAGCGAGCCGATCAGCGAGGTGATCCAGGTGATCGGCATGTACTTGCGCAGACCGCCCATGTTGCGGATGTCCTGGTCGTGGTGCATGCCGATGATCACCGAGCCGGCGGCGAGAAACAGCAGCGCCTTGAAGAACGCGTGCGTCATCAGGTGGAAGATCGCGACGCTGTAGGCCGACGCGCCGAGCGCGACCGTCATGTAGCCGAGCTGCGACAGCGTCGAGTACGCGACCACGCGCTTGATGTCGTTCTGCACGATGCCGAGGAAGCCCATGAACAGCGCGGTGATCGCGCCGATCGTGATCACGAACCCCAGCGCGACGTCGGAAAGCTCGAACAGCGGGCGACATCCTCGCCACCATGAAGATCCCCGCGGTGACCATCGTGGCCGCGTGGATCAGCGCCGAGATCGGCGTCGGGCCTTCCATCGAATCGGGCAGCCAGACGTGCAGCGGAAACTGCGCCGACTTGCCCATCGCGCCGACGAACAGGCAGATGCACGTCACGGTCAGCAGCGACCACTGCGCGCCGGGAAGCAGCTCGAGCGTCTGCTCGGCCTGCCGCGGCGCCGCCTCGAACACCGTCGCGTAGTCCATGCGACCCGAAGTACGCCAGCACCAGGCCGATGCCCGAGCACGAAACCGAAGTCGCCGACCCGGTTGACGAGAAAAGCCTTGAGATTCGCGTAGATCGCCGTCGGTCGCGTGTACCAGAACCCGATCAGCAGGTACGACACCAGACCGACCGCCTCCCAGCCGAAGAACAGCTGCAGGAAGTTGTTCGCCATCACCAGCATCATCATCGAGAAGGTGAACAGCGAGATGTACGAGAAGAAGCGCTGGTAGCCGGGATCGTCGGCCATGTAGCCGATCGTGTAGATGTGCACCATCAGCGACACGAAGGTGACCACGCACATCATCGTCGCGGTCAGCGTGTCGATCAGGAAGCCGACCTCGAAGCTGACGCCCACCGATCGAGCGACCAGGTGTAGAGCGCGCCGTTGAAGGTGTTGCCGTGCGAGCACGTCGGCGAGCGTCCACATCGAGGCGAGGAACGACAGCCGCGACGCCGAGGATCGCGACCCAGTGCGCGCCGGCACGGCCGATCCGTGCGTCCGAACAGGCCGGCGACGATCGCGCCGACCAGGGGCGCGAAGCTGCGAGCAGGTAGGCAGTCTTCATTCGGCCGCTATCCCTTGAGCTCGTCGAGATCCTCGACGTTGATCGTTTCCAGGTTGCGGAACAGCACCACCAGGATCGCCAGGCCGATCGCCGACTCGGCCGCCGCCACGGTGAGGATGAAGAACACGAAGATCTGTCCCGCGGCGTCGCCGAGGAAATGCGAGAAAGCGACGAAGTTCATGTTCACCGCGAGCAGCATCAGCTCGATCGCCATCAGGATCACGATGATGTTGCGTCGGTTCAGGAAGATGCCGACGACGCTGATCGCGAACAGGATCGCGCCGAGCACGAGGTAGTGCGCGAGGGTGAGCGTCATTGCGCCTCGTCCTCGGGTCGCGGCGGCATGCTCACCAGCCGCACCCGGTCCTGGGCGCGGGTGCGAACCGCCGTCGCCCGGTCGGTGTAGCGCACGTCCTTGCGTTTGCGCAGCGTGAGCGCGATCGCCGCGACCATCGCCACCAGCAGGATCACGCCGGCGACCTCGAACGGGTAGACGTAGTCGGTGTAGAGCAGCTTGCCCAGCGCCTTCGTGTTGCTGTAGCCGGCCGGCTGCACCGGGGCGTCCGCCTCGCTTGACGCCCGAGAACGCGTGCATGATCACCGCGGCGAGCTCGAGCACGATCGACGCACGCCGACCAGCGCGGCGACCGGCAGGTTGCGCCAGAATCCCTGGCGCATCTGGTCGAGGTTGATGTCGAGCATCATCACCACGAACAGGAACAGCACCATCACCGCGCCCACGTAGACGAGCACCAGCACGATCGCGAGGAACTCGGCCTTGAGCAGCATCCAGATGCAGGCGGCGCTGAACGAACGTGAGCACCAGGAACAGCGCCGAGTGCACCGGGTTGCGCGCGGTGATCACGCGCAGCGCCGAGAGCACGGTGACCGCCGCGAAGAAGTAGAAGAGGATGGTCGTGGCGTCCATGGTGCGTTGTCGCCCGATCGGCTCGACCCCGCTCGCGCGGGCCGTCCAGCCTAGCGATAGCTTGCGTCGGTCTCCCTGGCGGCGGCGATCTCGCGCTCGTAGCGGTCACCCACCGCGAGCAGCATTTCCTTGGTGAACAGCAGGTCGCCGCGCTTCTCGCCGTGGTACTCGTGGATGTGCGTTTCGACGATCGAGTCGACCGGGCACGACTCCTCGCAAAAGCCGCAGAAGATGCACTTGGTGAGGTCGATGTCGTAGCGCGTCGTGCGCCGCGTGCCGTCGGCGCGCTGCGTCGGACTCGATCGTGATCGCCAGCGCCGGGCACACCGCCTCGCACAGCTTGCACGCGATGCAGCGCTCCTCGCCGTTGGGGTAGCGGCGCAGCGCGTGCAAGCCGCGAAAGCGCGGCGACACCGGCGTCTTCTCCTCCGGATACTGGATCGTGATCTTGCGCGCGAAGAAGTACCTGCCGGTCAGGCGCAGGCCCTTCAACAGCTCCAGGAGCATGAAGGTGGAGAAGAAATCCTTGACTGCTTGCATCGCGTGTCCGGGTCTCGCCGACCTCATTTCCAGATGTTCCAGGGCGTCTGCATCCAGATCGCCACCACCACGAGCCAGACCAGCGTGACCGGGATGAAGATCTTCCAGCCCAGCCGCATGATCTGGTCGTAGCGGTAGCGCGGGAACGACGCCCGGAACCAGATGAACATCGAAACCATCACGAAGGTCTTCAGGCCGAGCCAGATCCAGCCCGGGATCCAGTTGAACGACAGCGGAGTCGAGCGGCGCGTGCCAGCCGCCGAGGAACATGATCGTCGCGAGCGCCGACGACCAGGATCATGTTCGCGTACTCGGCGAGGAAGAAGACCGCGAAGCTCATGCCCGAGTACTCGACCATGTGGCCCGGCGACGATCTCGGATTCGCCTTCGACGACGTCGAACGGATGGCGGTTCGGTCTCGGCGACGCCAGAGATGAAGTAGACGACGAAGATCGGCAGCAGCGGCAACCAGTTCCACGACAGGAAGTTCAATCCCAGCGTGGCGAACGTGCCCTCGCCCTGACGCATCACGATGTCGGTCATGTTCAGGCTACCCGACACCATCAGCACGACCACCAGCGCGAAACCGATCGCCAGTTCGTACGAGACCATCTGCGCCGAGGCGCGCATCGCGCCCAGGAACGCGTACTTCGAGTTCGACGCCCAACCGGCGATGATCACTGCCGTAGACCTCGAGCGAGGTGATCGCCAGCAGGCAGCAGCAGGCCCGCGTTGATGTTGGCCAGCGCGAGATCGGGACCGAACGGAATCACCGCCCAGGCCGCCATCGCCGGCATGATCGTCATCACCGGCGCGAGGAAGTAGAGCGCCGTGTTGGCCTCGCGCGGGACGATGATCTCCTTGAACATCAGCTTGAGCGCGTCGGCGATCGGCTGCAGCAGGCCCTTGGACCCGACGCGGTTCGGCCCGATGCGAATGTGCATGAAGGCGATCATCTTGCGCTCCCAGACGTCAGGTACGCAACGCACAGCAGCAGCGGCGGCTACGACGCGCGACGATCTTGGCGAGATTCCACACCACCGGCCATGCGCCGCCCAGCAGCGACTGCCCGACCGTGGTGATCTGCGTGAGCATCGGTTCCATCGTGGCGCGCGCTCCGCTCAGGCCCTGACGACCGAAATCGCGCCGAACATCGAAGCCAGCGCCGGCGGTGCTCGGGTGTGCGGCGGCGACGCGCACGACGCCATCGGCCGCGCCGTCGTTCGAGCGCGAGCTTCGAGCAGCGCCTCGCCGCCGCCCTGGCGACACCTTCACACCGCTCGCCGGCGGCGACACCGACCGCGGCCAGCGTGCGCGCGTTCATCCGCGCGCGCGGCGCGCGCGCGTCGCGCGTCTGCTGCAGGCTCGCCGCGCGGCGAACCAGCGCGTCGGCAGAAATGGATCGGCACGTCGGCGAGGCGTTCGAACTGCGCCGGTGGCGAGCGCGGCGGGCTCGTCGAAATGCCAGCTGCGCCGGATCGCCGGCCAGCGCGTTGTCGAGCCGCGACTCGACGCCTTGCGCGAGGACGTGCGTCGCGCACCTGCTCGGAGTCGTCGAAATCGAACCCGGACACCTGCAGCAGGTTGGCGAGCACGCGCAGCACCTTCCACGCCGGGCGCGTCTCGCCAAGCGGGCGCGTCACGCCGTTGAACGACTGCGCACGCCCCTCGCAGTTGACGAAGGTGCCCGAGGTCTCCGTGAACGGCGCGATCGGCAGCAGGCAGTCGGCGTGCTCGAGCAGCTCGGGCGAACGATAGCTGGTGAGCGCGATCACCGTGTCGGCCGCGGACAGCGCCGCCGTGGCGACGCGCGCCATGCCGTGATCGAGCGACGGCTCGATTGCCCAGCAGCAGGTACGCCGCGAGCGGTTCGACGCACCATCTCGCGCGCGTTGCGCCCGCCCCGCGCCGGGCGTTGCGCTGCGCAAGACGCCGCCGACGCCGTTCGCCGCCTCGCCCAGATAGCCGAAGCGCGCGCCGCTCGACGCCGGGCGATCTCCTGCGCGAGTTGCGCGACGATCGAAAACCGGTCGCACTGCACCGCGGCGTTGCCCAGCAGCACCGCGCCACGTTCGGCGCCGGCGAGCGCGCGCGCGACGCCCTCGGCCGCGGCGTCGGGCCGGATCTTCGCGAGCGCTGCCGGCACCTGCTCGCCCCTTGGCCGCTAGCAGCGCGACCAGAACCCGCGGCCAGCGCCTGCGGCCAGCGGCTCGGCGGCACGATCGTCATGCGCGCGGCGATCGGCATCAGCAGATCGTCGTCGGTGGCGTGCAGCACCGACACGCTGCGCGCCGCGCGCGGCTCGCGTGGCGCACGCGCGCCGCCAGCAACGGATGGTCCTTGCGCAGGAACGAGCCGATCACCAGCACGCCGTCCAGCGCGCCGAGGTCCTCGACCTTCATGCCCAGCCACGGCACGCCCGCGTCGCGGCCGTCGGCCGAGAAGTCGCGCTGGCGCAGCCGGAAGTCGACGTTCTCGCTGCCGAGCCCGCGCATCAGCTTCGCGAGCAGGTGCAGTTCCTCGAGCGTGGAATGTCGGCGAGCCGAGCGCGCCGATCGCCTGCGCGCCCTTGTTCGTCGCGCACGTCGGCGATCGCGTCGCGCCGCGTAGTCCAGCGCCGTCTGCCAGTCGACTTCCTGCCACTGGCCGTCCTGCTTGAGCATCGGCGCTGGTCAGTCGATCCGTCGGCGTTCAGGCCCTCGTAGGAGAAGCGGTCGCGGTCGGAGAGCCAGCACTCGTTGACCGCCTCGTTCTCGAGCGGCACCACGCGCATCACGCGCGTCGTCCTTGACCTGCACGACGAGGTTCGAGCCGAGCGAATCGTGCGCGCGCGATCGACTTGCGGCGCGCCAGTTCCCAGGTGCGCGCGCTGTAGCGGAACGGCTTGCGAGGTGAGCGCGCCGACCGGGCAGATGTCGATCATGTTGCCCGAGAGCTCGGAGTCGACCGAGCGCCCGACGAAGCTCATGATCTCCGAGTGCTCGCCGCGCCCGGCCATGCCGAGCTCCATCATGCCGGCGATCTCCTGGCCGAAGCGCACGCAGCGCGTGCAGTGGATGCAGCGCGTCATCTCCTCGGCCGAGATCAGCGGGCCCATCGACTTGTGGAACACGACGCGCTTGGGTTCGCCGAAGCGCGAGCTGCCGACTGCCGTAGCCGACCGCGAGATCCTGCAACTGGCACTCGCCGCCCTGGTCGCAGATCGGGCAGTCGAGCGGATGGTTGATCAGCAGGAACTCCATCACGCTCTTTTGCGCGGCGACGGCTGTTTCGGAGGCGGTCCAGACCTTCATGTCCGTGCGCTCACCGGCGTGGCGCAGGCCGGCAGCGGCTTGGGCGCCTTCTCGACCTCGACCAGGCACATCCGGCAGTTGGCGGCGATCGAGAGCTTCTTGTGATAGCAGAAATGCGGCACGTAGATGCCGAGCTTGCTCGCGGCATGCATCACCATGCTGCCCTCGGGCACCTCCACCTTCCTGCCGTCGATTTCCAGTTCAACCATTTTTCGCCAGTACGTTCCGATTTTCCGCTTCGCGTTCCGGTCGCGAGCCTAGACGTAGTCGGGCACGACGCAGCTGCTTGTGCTCGATGTGGTGCACGAACTCGTCGCGGTAGTGCTTGAGGAAGGCGCGCACCGGCATCGCCGCGGCGTCGCCGAGCGCGCAGATCGTGCGCCCCTGGATGTTGTCCGCCACGTCGGTCGAGCTGGTCGAGGTCTTCCATCCGCCCCTGGCCGTGCTCGATCCGGTGGACCATCCGGTACAGCCAGCCGGTGCCCTCGCGGCACGGCGTGCACTGCCCGCAGCTCTCCTCGAAGTAGAAGTACGACAGTCGCAGCAGCGACTTCACCGCGCAGCGCGTCTCGTCCATCACGATCACCGCGCCCGAGCCGAGCATCGAGCCGGCCTTGGCGATCGAGTCGTAGTCCATGTCGGTCTGCATCATGATCTCGCCCGGCAGCACCGGCATCGACGAGCCGCCCGGAATCACCATCTTCAGCTTGCGTCCGCCGCGCACGCCGCCGGCCAGTTCGAGCAGCTTCGCGAACGGCGTGCCCAGCGGGACCTCGTAGTTGCCCGGTCGCTCGACGTCGCCCGAGACCGAGAAGATCTTGGTGCCGCCGTTGTTCGGCCTGCCGACCGCGAGGTAGGCGGCGCCGCCGTTGCGGATGATCCAGGGCACCGCGGCGAAGGTCTCGGTGTTGTTGATCGTGGTCGGGCTTGCCGTACAGGCCGAAGCTCGCCGGAAACGGCGGCTTGAAGCGCGGCTGCCCCTTCTTGCCTTCGAGCGACTCGAGCAGCGCCGTCTCCTCGCCGCAGATGTAGGCGCCGTAGCCGTGGAAGGCGTGCAACTGGAACGAGAACTCCGAGCCGAGGATGTTCTCGCCCAGATAGCCGGCCGCACGCGCCTCGTCGAGCGCCTCCTCGAATCGCTCGTAGGCGTCCCAGATCTCGCCGTGGATGTAGTTGTAGCCGACCGCGATGCCCATCGCGTAGGCCGCGATCGCCATGCCCTCGATCACGATGTGCGGGTTGTAGCGCAGGATGTCGCGATCCTTGAAGGTGCCCGGCTCGCCCTCGTCCGAGTTGCACACCAGATACTTCTGCCCCGGCGAACTGTCGCGGCATGAAGCTCCACTTCAGGCCGGTCGGGAAACCCGGCGCCGCCGCGCCCGCGCAAGCCGCGGCCTTGACCTCGGCGATCACCTGCTCGGGCGTGAGCCCCTCGCGAGAGGATCCGGCGCAGCGCCTTGTAGCCGTCGCGCGCCTCGTAGTCCTTCAGCTTCCAGCCCTCGGGCGAATCGAGCCCGGCGAGGATCTGCGGCTCGAGATGGCGGCCGTGGAAACAGGTCTCCGACGCGCGAACGTCGGCGAGCCTCGCGCGCAGGTCGACGTTCGCTCACGGTGTCGTCCTTCGCGCGCAGTTCGTCGATCAGGCGCATCGAGCTTGTCCGCGCTCATGAAACTGCACATGCGCTTGTTGTTCACCAGCAGCACCGGCGCGTCGCCGCACGCGCCCAGGCACTCGCTCTCCTTGAGCGTGAACAGGCCGTCGGCGGTGGTCTCGTTGTAGTCGATGCCCAGCTTGTCCTTCAGGTACTCGCCGGCCGTGTTGCCGTCGCGCAGCGCGCACGGCAGGCAGGTGCACACCGAGAGCTTGAACCGCCCGGCCGGCGCGGTTTCGTACATGTTGTAGAACGTCGCCACCTCGTGCACCGCGATCGGCGGCATGTCGAGGTAGTCGCGCGACGTCCTCGATCACCTCGGTCGAGACCCAGCCGTGGCTCGCTGCGCGATCGCGAGCGCGGCCATCACCGCCGACTGCTTCTGATCGGCGGGGAACTTCGCGAACTCGCGGTCGATGCGGCGATAGACGTCGTCAGAGAAAAGCCGCGCGGATTTCGGGACGGCGCTCACCGGTCGATCTCTCCGAAGACGATGTCCTGCGTGCCGATGATCGCGACGACGTCGGCGAGCATGTGGCCGCGCGACATCTCGTCGAGCGCCTGCAGGTGCGCGAATCCGGGCGCGCGAATCTTGAGCCGGTAGGGCTTGTTCGCGCCGTCGGAGATCAGGTAGATGCCGAACTCGCCCTTCGGGTGCTCGACCGCCGCGTAGCACTCGCCCGCCGGCACGTGAAACCCTTCGGTGAAGAGCTTGAAGTGGTGGATCAGCTCTTCCATGTTGGACTTCATGTCGACGCGCGAGGGCGGCGCGACCTTGTGGTTGTCGGTCATCACCGGGCCCGGGTTGGCGCGCAGCCACTCGACGCACTGGACGACGATGCGGTTGCTCTGGCGCATCTCCTGCGACGCGCACCAGGTAGCGGTCGTAGGAGTCGCCGTTGCGTCCGACCGGGATGTCGAAATCGATCCGGTCGTAGACCTCGTAGGGCTGCGTCTTGCGCAGGTCCCACTCGACGCCGGAGCCGCGCAGCATCGGCCCGGTGAAACCGAGCGCCTTGGCGCGATCGGCGTCGACCACGCCGACGCCGACCAGGCGCTGCTTCCAGATCCGGTTGTCGGTGAGCAGCGTCTCGTACTCGTCGACGTAGCCCGGGAAGCGGTTGGTGAAGGCCTCGATGAAGTCGAGCAGCGAGCCCTCGCGATCGCGGTTCAGTTCGCGTATCGCCGCGTCGCTCCTGCAGACTTGGACGCGCGATGCTGCGGCATGCGCTCGGGCAGATCGCGATAGACGCCGCCGGGTCGGTAGTAGGCCGCGTGCATCCGCGCGCCCGAGACCGCCTCGTAGCAATCCATCAGATCTTCGCGCTCGCGAAACGCGTAGAGGAACACCGCCATCGCGCCCACGTCGAGCCCGTGCGCGCCGATCCACAGCAGGTGATTGAGGATGCGCGTGATCTCGTCGAACATCACGCGGATGTACTGCGCGCGCACCGGCACCTCGATGCCGAGCAGCTTCTCGATCGCCATCACGTAGGCGTGCTCGTTGCACATCATCGACACGTAGTCGAGTCGGTCCATGTACGGAACGGCTCTGGAGGAAGGTGCGCGTCTCGGCGAGCTTCTCGGTGGCGCGATGCAGCAGGCCGATGTGCGGATCGGCGCGCTGCACGACCTCGCCGTCGAGCTCGAGCACGAGCCGCAGCACTCCGTGCGCCGCAGGGTGCTGCGGCCCGAAGTTCAGCGTGTAGTTCTTGATCTCGGCCATGCTCAGCGCCCCGACCCGTAGCCTTCCTCGCGGATCACACGCGGCACGTTCTCGCGCGGCTCGATGCGTCACCGGCTGATAGATGACGCGCCTTTGCTCCGGGTCGTAGCGCATCTCGACGTGGCCGGAGATCGGGAAATCCTTGCGGAACGGGTGGCCGACGAAACCGTAGTCGGTGAGGATTCGGCGCAGATCCGGATGTCCTTCGAAGACGATGCCGAACAGGTCGAAGGCCTCGCGCTCGTACCAGCCCGACCGACGGCCAGAGTTCGATCAGCGACGGCAGCACCGGCAGATCGTCGTGCGGCGCGAACACGCGCACCCGCACGCGCCAGTTGCGCGCGACCGACAGCAGGTGCATGACCGCAGCGAAGCGCGCACCGCTCCACAGGCCATCGCCGCACGTGCTGTAGTCGACCCCGCACAGGTCGATCAGCGTGTCGAAGCGCAGCCTCTCGTCGTCGCGCAGCGCGCGCGCGACCTCGAGGTAGTCGGCGGCCTTCGACCACGACCGTGACCTCGCCGAGGCTGACGCTGAGCCTCGACGCGATCGCCGAAGATCTCGTTCGAGCGCGCTCTTGAGGAGTTCGGATCGGGTCATCGTTCGGCGGCGGATGTCGACTAGCGCGCGATCGTGCTGGTGCGCGCGGATCTTGTTCTGCAGCTGCAGGATGCCGTAGATCAGCGCCTCGGCGGTCGGCGGGCACCCCGGGCACGTAGATGTCGACCGGCACGATCCGGTCGCAACCGCGCACGACCGAGTACGAGTAGTGGTAATAGCCGCCGCCGTTGGCGCACGAGCCCATCGAGATCACCCAGCGCGGCTCGGCCATCTGGTCGTAGACCTTGCGCAGCGCCGGGCCCATCTTGTTGCACAGCGTGCCAGCGACGATCATCACGTCGGACTGCCGCGGACTGGGGCGGAACACGACACCGAAGCGATCGAGGTCGTAGCGCGATGCGCCCGCATGCATCATCTCGACCGCGCAGCAGGCGAGGCCGAAGGTCATCGGCCACATCGAACCGGTGCGCGTCCAGTTCACGACCTTGTCGAGCTGGGTCGTGACGAAGCCCTCGCTCAATACGCCTTCAATGCTCATGCGCGCGCCGCCCGTTGACTAGGCCGTTCGCCGGCCGGGGTTCACTCCCAATCGAGCGCTCCCTTCATCCACTCGTAGACGAAGCCGACGACCAGGATCGCGAGAAAGACCATCATCGCCAGGAACCCGAAGAAGCCGATCGCGTCGAGCGACACCGCCCACGGGAACAGGAACGCGATCTCGAGGTCGAACAGGATGAAGAGGATCGCGACCAGGTAGTAGCGCACGTCGAACTTCATGCGCGCGTCTTCGAAGGCCTCGAAGCCGCATTCGTACGGGGAAGCTTTCTGCGCGTCGGGGCGCGACGGACCGAGCATCTTGCCGGTCACCATCGCTCCGGCATCCGACGGCGATGCCCACGAGGATGAACAGCAGGACAGGCAGATATTGTTCGAGATTCACTTAGCGATCCCGGTCTGGTGTCGGCGCGCCGCCGGAGTCTGAGCCCCTCGATCGCGCGCGCACTGAGCCGATGTCATGTTGATGGTGCCGACGGCGAGACTCGAACTCGCACAGCTTTCGCCACTACCCCCTCAAGATAGCGTGTCTACCAATTTCACCACGTCGGCACTGCACAATATCACAAGCATCGATTCGATACGTCGCGAGCAGCCTGTTCAACCGATGATTTTACTTCGGAATCTGGCCCGCCTGTCCGTCTTTCGCGGTGCGCCTGCGCCGGAGTCGCTTCTGATCGGCCGTGCCTCCCGTGCCCGCGGCGGGTACCGACCGGCACTGAAGATGGTACAGCAACGCTCGACCGCGGGCTGATCCATCACGCTGTCGCGGCGCGGTCGCACTTCGATTGGTGACGAAGGCCAGCGCCAAGCGTGCTCACGAAGAACACCGCCGCACAGCGCAGCCGTCGTGCGGCTCAGGAAGTTGGCCGATCCGGTCGCGCCGAACAGGCTGCCCGACGACGCCGCGAGCCGAAAGCCGCGCCCATGTCCGCGCCCTTGCCGTGCTGCAGCAGCACCAGCACGATCACGCCGAGCGCGCTGAGCACCTGCGATCACGACGACGATCGACCACAGCAGTTCCATTCGATCACCCTGAATCCCGCCGCTCGCGCGGCTAGTCGTTGCGCAGCGGGCCGATGCTCGTCACGCTGTCGGCCGCGCGCAGCGCGCGATCGCCATGAAGTCCTCGGCGACCAGCGACGCGCCGCCGATCAGCCCGCCGTCGATGTCGGGCATCGCGAACAGGCTCGCCGCATTCGCCGGCTTCACGCTGCCGCCGTAGAGCATGCCGGATCGAGTCCGGCGTCGGCGAACCCGGCACGCGCGCGAGTCGCGCGCGAATGAACGCGTGCGCCGCTTGCGCCTGCTCGGGGCTACGCCGTGCGGCCGGTGCCGATCGCCCAGACCGGTTCGTAGGCGAGCGACGAATCGCTCGCCGGCGCGCCCTCGCCGCGACGGTTCGCCGAGCGCGTCGACCTGCCGCGCGAGCACCTCTTCGGTGCGGCCCTGTCTCGCGCTCTTCGAGCGTCTCGCCCACGCAGGCGATCAGGCCGCAGTCCGCCCGCCAGCGCCTTGCCCGCCTTGGCCGCGACCAGCGCGTCGCTCTCGCCGAACGATGCGCGCCGCTCCGAGTGGCCGACGAGCGTCCAGGCGCAACCGGCGTCGAGCAGCATCGCCGCGCGACACCTCGCCGGTGAACGCCCCGGTGTCGAACTGCGCGACGTCCTGCGCGCCGACCTGCACCCCGGAGCCCTCGAGCGCCTGCACCGCCTGCGCCAGGTACGGATAGGGTGGACAGACCACGAGACTGGTCGCGTCGCCCGGCGCGCGGTCGCGGCGAGCGCCACGAATGCCCGAAAGCAGAGCGGCGATCGAGGCGCGATCGCCGTTCATCTTCCAGTTGCCGACCACCAAGGCTTGTCTCACGCGTCGTTCCGGCCAGCAGGAAAACCCGAGATTTTACGTTGCATAGCAGCAACGGGTCAATTCGTGCCGCTGTCTGCCGGCGGATCGCCGTCGCTGCGAGCTTCGGTTTCGCCTGACTTCGAGCCCTCGGCCCATGGCAATGCGAGGCCCCGGCGCCAGCGCCAGAGCCACAGCCGTAGCCCGACACACCGTAGAGCACGAACAGCGAGAACAGCACCACCGGCGGGTCGCTCGAGACGACGACGAACAGCATCACCATCCCGAGCAGCGACAGGAACGGCACGCTGCGCTTGAGGTTGATGTCCTTGAAGCTGTAGAACGGCGCGTTCGACACCATCGTGATGCCGGCATACAGCGTGAGCACCCAGGCGGTCCAGGCGACGTCGGCCGGCGCGGCGGTGATCCACTTGGTCTCGCGCAGGTCGGTCACGATCCAGACCAGCCCGGCCACCAGCGCGGCGGCCGCGGGACTGGGCAGACCCTGGAAGTAGCGCTTGTCGACCACCCCGAGGTTGGCGTTGAAGCGAGCCAGCCGCAGTGCCGCGCCCGCGCAGTAGACGAACGCCGCGAGCCAGCCCCACTTGCCGAGGCCGCGCAGCGTCCACTCGTACACGATCAGCGCCGGCGCGGCGCCGAACGACACCATGTCCGAGAGGCTGTCGTACTGCTCGCCGAAGGCGCTCTGGGTGTTGGTCAGACGTGCCACTCGCCCGTCCAGGCTGTCGAGCACCATCGCGATGAAGATCGCGATCGCGGCGACCTCGAACCGCCCGTTCATCGACTGGACGATCGCGTAGAAGCCGCAGAACAGCGCCGCCGTCGTGAACGCGTTGGGCAGGATGTAGATGCCGCGCACGCGGCGCCGCGGCACCGAGACCTGTTCTTCATCGGGCGCATCGGGCGACTGCCGCTTGTCGCGCAGCCTGCGGATGCTGCGGAACCTGGGCCTGCGTTGCTGGTTCATCCGCCGCTCAGTCGGCGATCGAGGCGAGCACGGTCGAGGTCGCCTTGACCTTCTCGCCCACCGACACCGAGGGGCGCGCGTCGAGCGGAAGATAGACGTCGACGCGCGAACCGAAGCGGATGAACCCGAAGCGCTGTCCGCGAACCAGCGTGTCGCCGGCGTGCACGTAGCACAGGATGCGGCGCGCGATCAGTCCGGCCACCTGAACGCAGGAGACGGTCGCGCCCGCGGCGGTGCGAATCACCAGCGCGTTGCGCTCGTTGTGCTCGGACGCCTTGTCGAGGTCGGCGTTGACGAACTTGCCGGGAAAGTAGTTGAGCTGCGCGACGACGCCGTCGACCGGTGCGCGATTCGAGTGGACGTTGAACACGTTCATGAACACACTGATCTTGAGCGCGTCGCGCCCGGCGTAAGGGTCGAAGGCCCTGCCGACCACGATCACGCGCCCGTCGGCCGGGGACAGGACCGCTCCCGGCACTTCGGGCACCTCTCGCGCCGGATCGCGAAAGAACTGCAGCACGAACAAGGCGACGAGCCACAACGGCAGCGACCACGCCAACCCGAACCCGAACATCACGCCCAGCGCGAGCGCCGCCGCGATCGCCAGGAACGGCCAGCCCTCGCGGGCGATGATCGGGTGCGGGTAGTTCCTCATCGGGTACTCGTCGTTGGCCGGCCGACTGCCCGGGTCGCGACGCGCCCGGGCCCGCGGGCGCGCGTTCAGTTGCGCGTCTTGTCGACCAGCTTGTTGGCCTTGATCCAGGGCATCATCGCGCGAAGCTTCTCGCCGACGATCTCGATCGGGTGCTCGGCCATCATGCGCTGCGGCGCGACAGCAGCGTCGGCGCGCCGGCACGGTTCTCGAGGATGAACTGCTTGGCGTACTCGCCCGATCTGGATGCGCTCGAGGGCGGCCTTCATCGCCTTCTTGGTCTCGGCGGTGACGATCGTCGGCCCGGTCACGTACTCGCCGAACTCGGCGTTGTTCGAGATCGAGTAGTTCATGTTCGCGATGCCGCCCTCGTAGATCAGGTCGACGATCAGCTTGACCTCGTGCAGGCACTCGAAGTAGGCCATCTCGGGCGCGTAGCCGGCCTCGACCAGCGTCTCGAAGCCCGGCCTTGATCAGGTCGACGGTACCGCCGCACAGCACGGTCTGCTCGCCGAACAGGTCGGTCTCGGTCTCCTCGCGGAAATTGGTCTCGATGATTCCCGCGCGCCCGCCGCCGATCGCGCACGCGTAGGACAGCGCCATGTCGCGCGCGACGCCCGACTTGTCCTGGTGCACGGCCACCAGCATCGGCACGCCGCCGCCGGCGGCGTAGGTCGAGCGCACCGTGTGCCCGGGCGCTTTGGGCGCGACCATCACCACGTCGAGGTCCTCGCGCGGCACGACCTGTCCGTAGTGGATGTTGAAGCCGTGCGCGAACGCGAGCGTAGCGCCCTTCTTCATGTTCGGCTCGACTTCGGTCTTGTAGGCCGACGCGATGTGCTCGTCGGGCATCAGCATCATCACGAAGTCGGCGCCCTTGACCGCGTCGGCGATCTCGGCGACCTTGAGGCCCGCCTTCTTCACCTTGTCCCACGACGGTCCGCCCTTGCGCGCGCCGACGATGACCTTGACCCCCGAGTCGTTGAGGTTCTGCGCGTGCGCGTGGCCCTGCGAGCCGTAGCCGATGATCGCGACCTTCTTGCCCTTGATGAGCTTGAGATCGCAGTCCTTGTCGTAGTAGACCTTCATTTGCTTGCTCTCCGATTGGTATTGATCAGACCCGCAGCACGCGCTCGCCGCGCGCGATTCCGGAACTTCCGGTTCGCACCGTCTCGAGAATCGACGCGGCGTCGACGGCCTCGATGAAGGCGTCGAGCTTGGCCGCATCGCCGGTGAGCTCGATCGTGTAGGTTTTCTCGGTGACGTCGATGATGCGTCCGCGAAAGATGTCGGCCATGCGCTTCATCTCTTCGCGATCCTTGCCGACCGCGCGCATCTTGATCAGCATCAGCTCGCGCTCGATGTACGGCGTCTCGATCAGGTCCACCACCTTGACCACTTCGATCAGCCGGTTCAGGTGCTTGGTGATCTGCTCGATCACGTCGTCCGAACCCGTGGTGACGATCGTCATCCGCGACAACGACTTGTCCTCGGTGGGCGCGACGGTGAGCGTCTCGATGTTGTAGCCGCGCGCAGAGAACAGACCCACCACCCGCGACAGCGCGCCCGGTTCGTTCTCGAGCAGGATCGAAATGATGTGTCTCATCACAGATCCTCCGAGCCGAGCAGCATTTCGGTCAGGCCCTTGCCGCCCTGCACCATCGGCCAGACGTTCTCCTGCTGGTCGGTGATGAAGTCGAGGAACACGAGCCTGTCCTTGTGCTCGCCGAAGAACGCTTCGTGCAGCGCCGGCTCGACGTCCTGCGGCTTCTCGATCCGCATGCCGACGTGCCCGTAGGCTTCGGCGAGCGCGACGAAGTCGGGCAGCGCGTCCATGTACGACTCCGAGTAGCGTCCGCTCGTACTCGATCTGCTGCCACTGGCGCACCATGCCGAGGTAGCGGTTGTTCAGGTTGACGATCTTCACCGGCAGGTTGTACTGCTTGCAGGTGGAGAGCTCCTGGATGCACATCTGGATCGAGCCCTCGCCGGTGATGCACGCGACCTGCGCGCCGGGGTGCGCGAGCAGCACGCCCATCGCGTAGGGCAGCCCCACGCCCATCGTTCCCAGGCCGCCCGAATTGATCCAGCGCCGCGGCTTGTCGAAACGGTAGAACTGCGCGGCGAACATCTGGTGCTGGCCGACGTCCGAGGTGACGAACGCGTCGCCCTTGGTGACTTCCCAGAGCTTCTCGACCACGAACTGCGGCTTGATCGACTCGGAAGCGCGGTTGTAGCGTCAGGCAGTCGCGCGTGCGCCACTCGTCGATCTGCTTCCACCACGCCTGCAGCGCGACCGAGTTCGGCCTTGTTGCCCGCCGCCGAGCTCTGTTCGAGCAGCGCGAGCAGGTCGTCGAGCGTCTCGCGCACGTCGCCGACGATCGGCACGTCGACCTTCACGCGCTTGGAGATCGACGACGGATCGACGTCGATGTGGATGATCTTGCGCGGGTTCTGGGCGAAGTGCTTCGGGTTGCCGATCACCCGGTCGTCGAAACGCGCGCCGATCGCGAGCAGCACGTCGCAGTGCTGCATCGCCATGTTCGCTTCGTAGGTGCCGTGCATCCCGGGCATGCCGAGGAACTTGCGATCCGACGCGCGGTAGCCGCCGAGCCCCATCAGGGTGTTGGTGACCGGGTAAGCCGAGGAGGTCGGCGAAGCGGTTCAGCTCGGCCGCCGCGTTGGCGAGGATCACGCCGCCGCCGGTGTAGATCATCGGCCGCTCGGCGTTGAGGATCAGTTGCATCGCCTTCTTGATCTGGCCCTGATGCCCCTTGACCACCGGGTTGTACGAGCGCATCGCCACCGCACGCGGGTACTCGAACTTGCACTTGTCGCGGCTGACGTCCTTCGGGATGTCGACCAGCACCGGCCCGGGCCGGCCGGTGCGCGCGATGTGGAAGGCCTTGGCCATCGTCTCGGCCAGGTCCTTGACGTCCTTGACCAGGAAGTTGTGCTTGACGCAAGGCCGCGTGATGCCGACCGTGTCGCATTCCTGGAATGCGTCCTGGCCGATCGCGTGCGTCGGCACCTGGCCAGCTGATGATCACCATCGGAATCGAATCCATGTACGCGGTGGCGATGCCGGTGACCGCATTGGTCACGCCCGGGCCGCTGGTGACGAGGCACACGCCGACTTCGTGCGTGGATCGCGAATACGCGTCGGCGGCGTGGACCGCCGCCTGCTCGTGACGCACGAGGATGTGCTGGAACTTGTCCTGCTTGAAGATCTCGTCGTAGATGATAGAGCACCGCGCCGCCGGGGTAACCGAAGAGGTGCTCTGACCCCTTCCTCGTGCAGCGAGCGAACGACGATTTCTGCGCCTGTGATTTCCATGACCGACCCTTTCAAGGTCCAGGGAGCCCGCCCGCCGGCGCCAACGCAGCGATTTCGCGCCGCCTCGACGCAGACCTTGGCACGGGGCCTGCGAGATTGAATGGACACACCGTTGCCGCCCTCGTGAGGCGACGCAAGTGCGAAACGCGTCCCGAAACCTGCGCATTCGATGCGCGCACAGGGTCAAAGACAGCGGCTCGCCCGGAGATCGGATCGACCTCCGCGCAGCCGCTTCGAACGAGCGCGCAGGATACTGCACCGCAACAGGGGCGGTCAAGGCGGCCGTGGCGCTGCCGATCGGCGATCCGCGTGCTGATACGATGCGCGTTCGCAGCGGTCGCAGCCTGCGCGACCCGCGAGTCCTGCCGGCGAACGATTTCGCGTTGCGCAGCCACAACCGCTCGCCATTGCTCGCCACTACCCGCGATCACCCGCAACCCTCGACCGGTCCGAACCGGCCACCAGACCCGCCTGAAGCTCACGATGGCCTCGCGCCAGCAGATGTCCGATTTTCTCGCCTCGGCCGAGCGACGGGCGTTCAAACACGCGGCCTACGCGGTGCGCGACGACGAGGCGGCGCTGGACATCGTCCAGGATGCGATGTTGCGCCTCGTGCAGAGCTACGGCGAACGCCCCGAGGGCGAGCTGCCGCCGCTGTTCCAGCGCATCCTGCAAAACGCGATCACCGACCATTTCCGCCGCCAGAAGGTGCGCAACCTCTGGACGACGCTGCTATCCTCGTTCGGATCGAGCGAAGCCGGCGAAGAGCGCGACGCGCTGGACGCGCTCGAAGCGTCCGGCGCGATCGACCACTCCGAGAGCGCGGCAGACGAGGTCGAGCGTGCCCAGGTCATGGCGATCATCGAGGCCGAAATCGGCCGTTTGCCGGCGCGTCAACGGGAAGCCTTCCTGATGCGTTATTGGGAGGAGATGGACGTCGCCGAGACGGCGTCGGCCATGGGCTGCTCGCAGGGCAGCGTCAAGACTCACTGCTCCCGCGCCACCCATGCCCTGGCGCGGGCGCTCAAGGCGCGGGGCATCACGCTATGAACGAATACGACGAACACAGGTTCGGGCAGTCGGTACACCAGTTGCTCGAGGCATCGGCGCAGCGCCTGCCCTATCGCGTCGTGGTGCGCCTCGAGAAGAGCCGGCAGAGCGCGCTGTCGCGGATGCCCGGAGAGCAGCGCCAGGCGCAGCCGGTCGCCGCGTTATCTCGCAGCGCAGCATCGGTTGCGCTATCGCCCGACGGGAGCGCCTCGCTCCGGTCCGGTTCCGACGCCGATCTGCCGCGGCGGTGGCGGGTCGCGTTTTCGGTCGTCCCGATCCTGGCCGTCGTCGCAGGCCTGGTGTTGATCTCGGACCGGGTCGACGCCGATCGCGCCGCGGAGATCGCCGACGTCGACGTGGCCGTCCTGGTCGACGACCTGCCGATCTCGGCCTATACCGACCGCGGTTTCGGCGTCTTCCTGAAGAACACGCACCAGCAATGACACGCCGGGCAACGCTCCTCGCGCTCGGCGGCGTTCTGGTCGCGGCGCTGACCTGCGGCTGGCCCGCCGGCGCCGCCGACGAGGCCGCGACCGAGCGGCCACGCAAGTCGCTGCTGCCGCTGGCGCAGCCGTTGTGGTCGGACCTCGGGCCCAGACAGAGCGAGATCCTCGCCCCGCTCGAGGCGCAGTGGAACGCACTGCCATCGACCAGCAAGCGCGCGTGGGTCAAACTCGCCGACCGCGTCCCGAAGATGCGCGGCGCCGACCGCGAAAAGGCGCTCGAGCGCATCCGGGAGTGGGCCGCGTTGAGCCACGAGCAACGCCGGCAGGCGCGCAACACCTACCGCCTGTCGAAGAACCTCGACCGCGACGGGCTGTCGGCGGATTGGGAGCAGTACTCGCAAATGACGCCCGAGCAGCGCGCGGTGTTGCGCGCCAGCGGCAGCACCAGCAACACCGCCGCACGCCATGCCGGGGCGAGAACTGGCCTGGCCAAGGAAGCAGCGCGCCCGCTGCCGCGCGCGAACGGGTCGCAGCACGCCGCCGCCACTCGCCCGCAGCCCGCCCGACGCAACTGATGAGTTCGGCGCGCCTGCCGAGCGCCAGTCCGTGGCGGCGCCTGATGTGCGTCGCCTACGAGGCCGTGCTGCTGTTCGGGGTGCTGTTCTTCTTCGCGTACGCGTTCTCCGCGCTCACGCAGTTCAAGGGTGATCGCGGCCCGCTTCTGTGGGCCTTCCAGGGCTTCATCCTGATCGTGCTGACCGTGTACTACGGCTGGTCGTGGAGCGGTGGGCGCAGGACGCTGCCGATGAAGACGATGATGGTGCGCCTCGAAACCGAGACGCATGCCGCGCCGAGCGCCGGGCGCGCCACGCTGCGATTCCTGATCTCCTGCGCGATGACCGGCACTGCGCTGGCGTGCGCGGCGTACGTCCACGGCCTGCTTGCCGCGCTGGTCTTCGTTCCGGGCGGCTGGTCGCTGGTCGATCGCGACAGGCGCGCCCTCTACGACATCGCCTGCGGCACGCGCCTGGTATTGGACCGCGACGCGCGTTGAGCTCGAGTAGCGCGCGCGCCGAGCTCGATCGGCGCGCGTCGTGTGCGGTGGGTCGCCCGACTCAGCGCGATGCGCGCGTCTCGCCCTTGCGCACGCAATCCACGAAATAGCGATCCTCGCCGTCGACGCGCTCGACCACCAGGCCGTGCACGTCGGTGTCGAATCCGGGGAATCGCCGATTGAACGAGCGCGCGAACTTCAGGTACTCGACGATCGCGTGATTGAAGCGCTCGCCCGGGATCAGCAACGGAATTCCGGGCGGATACGGCGTGACCAGCATCGTCGTGACGCGACCTTCGAGTTCGTCGATCGGCACGCGGTCGACCTGCCGGTGGGCGAGGCACTCGAACGCATCGGAGGGGCGCATCACCGGCTCCATCACCGACAGGTACATCTCGGTGGTCACGCGCGCCACATCGTGCTTGCGGTAGGCCTCGTGAATCTGCTGCGCGAGGTCGCGCAGCCCGACGCGCTTCGTACTGCGGGTGCGCGGCGATGAACTCGGGCATCACGCGCCACAGCGGCTGGTTCGTGTCGTAGTCCATCTTGAACTGCTGCAACTCGGTCACCAGCGTGTTCCATCGTCCCTTGGTGATGCCGATCGTGAACATCACGAAGAACGAGTACAGCCCGGTCTTCTCGACGACGACACCGTGCTCGGCCAGGTACTTGGTGACGATCGCCGCCGGTATGCCCCACGTGGAGAACTTGCCGTTGATGTCGAGCCCGGGCGTGACGATCGTGGCCTTGATCGGGTCGAGCATGTTGAAGCCGTTGGCGAGCTTGCCGAAGCCGTGCCACTTCTCGCCGGACTTGCAGGAACCAGCCGTCGCGCTTGCCGATGCCTGCGTCGGCCAGCCCGTTGGGACCCCAGACGCGGAACCACCAGCTCTCGCCGAACTCGGCCTCGACCTTGCGCATCGCGCGGCGAAACTCGAGCGACTCGAAGATCGACTCCTCGCACCAGTGCGGTGCCCCCGGGCGGCTCCATCATCGCCGCGGCCACGTCGCACGAAGCGATGATCGCGTACTGCGGGCTGGTCGAGGTGTGCATCAGGAACGCTTCGTTGAAGCGGTACTTGTCGAGCTTTCGCGGTCTCGGAGTCCTGCACCAGGATCTGCGACGCCTGCGACAGGCCCGCGAGCAGTTTGTGCGTGGACTGCGTGGCGAAGATCATCGAGTCCTTGCTGCGCGGGCGGTTCGGACCGATCGCGTGGAACTCGTGATAGAAGGGGTGGAAAGTCGCGTGCGGCAGCCACGCCTCGTCGAAGTGCAGGATGTCGACGTAGTCGCCCATCGTCTCCTTGATCGTCTCCACGTTGTAGAGCACGCCGTCGTAGGTGCTCTGCGTGATCGTCATGACCTGCGCGGCGCGCGTCCTTGTTCTTCACCAGCGGATTGGCCTCGATCTTCCTGCTGGATGTTCTCGGGCTGGAATTCCTCGAGCGGAATCGGCCCGATGATGCCGAGGTGGTTGCGCGTCGGCTGCAGGAAGATCGGGATCGTCCCGGTCATCATGATCGCGTGCAGGATCGACTTGTGGCAGTTGCGGTCCACGAGCACGATGTCGTTCGAGCCCACGTTCGAGTGCCAGACGATCTTGTTCGACGTCGACGTGCCGTTGGTCACGAAGAACAGGTGATCGGCGTTGAAGATGCGCGCGGCGTTCTTCTCCGACGCCGCCACCGGGCCGGTGTGGTCGAGCAGCTGACCCAGCTCGTCGACCGCGTTGCACACGTCGGCGCGCAGCATGTTCTCGCCGAAGAACTGGTGGAACATCTGGCCCACCGGGCTCTTGAGGAACGCGACGCCGCCCGAGTGCCCCGGGCAGTGCCACGAGTACGACCCGTCGTTGGCGTAGTGCACCAGCGCCTTGAAGAACGGCGGCGAGAGCGAGTTCAGGTACTTGTTGGCCTCGCGCATGATGTAGCGCGCGACGAACTCGGGCGTGTCCTCGAACATGTGGATGAAGCCGTGCAGCTCCTTGAGGATGTCGTTCGGGATGTGCTGCGAGGTGCGCGTCTCGCCGAACAGGAAGATCGGGATGTCGGCGTTGCGCCGGCGCGTCTCGGCGATGAATTTCTGCAGATCCTTGATCGCCTTGCTCTCGACGCCCTCCTCGCCGATCTCCTCGTCGTCGATCGACACGACGAAGGCCGACGCGCGCGCCGCCTGGTTGGCCACCATCGTGACGTCGACGTAGGTGAACCCCCCCACCACCTCCATTCCCTGATCCTCGATCGCCTTGGCGAGCGCGCGGATGCCCAGTCCGCTCGAGGACTCGGACTTCCAGTCCTCGTCGATGATCACGATGGGGAAGCGGAATTTCATGGCCATGGGGCGAAGGGACTCCTGTCGAAGAAGCTGGAAACGCGGGAGATTATCAGTAGAGCATAGAACAGTCGGCGGGTTCGCGGCCGTCGCCACAGAATCGGTGGGCGTGTCCTACGCGTGAGCCATCGGCGCCCCAACTCCCGCAAGAACTTTCCTGGCAAGCGGTCTATCCGACCCTGCGTCAATCCTCGCTCGTCCACCACTCGCACGCCGTCGACCCATGCTCCGTGAAGCCCCACTGCGGGCGTTGTGAGCCGGACGCCTCCTCCGGGTAGATCGTGCACGCGCTCCTTGGGTCCACGCCCTACGGTGGCGGGGTCGAACAGCATCAGGTCAGCCCATTGCCCGGCAGCGATGCGCCCTCGATCCTTGATGCCGAACACCTGGGCGGCTTCCGAACTCATCCTGCGAACCGCCTCGGGAAGCGACAGCACGCGCCGATCGCGCACCCGGTGTCCGAGCAAGCGCAGGCCGAGACCGGAATCCGATAGCCACGCCAGCCTCGCCGGGTAGCGCAGCATTCGTGCCAGCGCCTCCTCATTGGAATTCGGGAGCACCGCCAAAAACACCGTAGCGAGGTCTTCTTCGAGTGCCGGGTCGAGCATGAAGTCGAGCGAGTCGATGCTCGCCTCGCGCAACGCGGCGGCGGCGCCCATCACAAAACGGCGCAGCGACGAACGTCCGACGAATCCCGCGAGGTCAATCGCGCAGCCGCGCCGCTCGAGGAAATCGAACTACTCCGGGACCGACTCGAACCCCCTGCCGATGCCCTGAAGCAGCACCTCGATCGACATGCCCTCAACCTGTGCAAGGTTGCGCATGATGCGCTAACGGTCGCCCGGCAGACAGCGCGCGATCGCAAAACTGCAATTGCCGATCAGAGCGGTAGCCACGCCTAGCGCGGGGGACGGGACGCACCACGGATCCCAGGCAACCTGTGCATCGCAATGGGTGTAGTAGTCGACGATGCCGGGCATCAGCGCGAGGCCGGATCGGTCCGGCTGCTCGCGCGCCGGTGCCATCGAACACGAGCGCGCTGCGTATCAACAGATCAAGCATGGCGCAGTGCGAACGTCGACCCGGGCGCACGTCAAAACACAAGCATGCAACACGTCAGGTACAGCACGAGAAAGCTGGAAACCGTCGCCAGTACGTTGCCGGTGACTAGCTCGAGCCCGAAAAGCTGCCCTGGTCAAAGACGAAGCGAGGACGCTGAAACGCAGGTAGCGCGAAAAACGACGCTTCAGTACCAGCGCCACCCACCCGCCGACGCGACCTTTTCAACGGTTCCGACCGCGCTGATCGGGACGTCTTTGCCCACCTGCTCCTTGCCCGCCTGCTCCTTGGCTAGCTGGGCCGCGAGAGCTTCGAACGCGACTTCTTGCGATTCGGCCCAGGCGAGGATGCGCTTGCCGTCCATGTCGTGACCAAGCACCAGGCGCAGATTGATGTCGGCGCGCAGTAGCTTGCGCGAAGCGATCAGCACCACGTTTCCGGGCAGCAGCTTGCGCAGCACCTTGGCTTGTTCAAAATGTCCAGGCCGATAGAGAATCATCGTGCGTCGCTGTTTGAAATCCTGATAGTCGCTTACCCTTGCCGCCTCGATCCCCGCGATGCGCAAACCGCGTGCGGCCCTCCCCGCCAGACCGGGCGTACCCACGCCGTTGCTCACTTCCAGCCCATCGATCGCCGGTTTGTCGGCTGCCGCGACAGGAACGGCGTCCGAGTCACGGCCCGAGTGCGTTAATACGCGAACCTGCTGTCGCGTCGAGGCCGCATCCCGAGCGGCCCTTGTCGCGGCGGGTTGTGACTGACCAGCACGCGCGGCAACGAGCGTGGATGGTTTGGCGTCACGCAACTCGTAGATCCGCGGCGAGACTTCGACCAACCTCGGGCCCGAGTTCGCCGACGATTTCCCCGACACCGTCGTTTCGGCTATGGGTTTCGACAATGCGGTGACGACAACTGGCGGCACAGCCGCGGCCGAACCGATCAACGCCTTGTCACCGCCGCGCCGAGCCGACGAATTGGTGGTCGGGTGCGCCGGAATTGCAGGGCTGGCCGACACCGAGAAGTTTGTTACCGGGGCGACTGAAATTGGCATGGGTTCAGGGGGCCGCGCCGCGACCGGAGCGATCGTGGACACCGTGATTGGCGCGCCCGAGGAACTGGTAACGGCCGTTCCGCTCGAGGTCATCAGCACCGCACCGGTGATCGGGGCGACCACGGCGTCTCCGGTGGCCGGAATCTGCGCGTAGGTCATCGCCGCGGCGGGGGTCGACGACACCGCCGTCGCTGTCGGGGCATCCGGAGCAGCCGAGGTAGCCGCGGCAGCCAGGGCAGTCGGAGCAACGGATGCAACCGGCGTGGCCGGCGCGTTCACGGCAACGGTTGCGACCGAATTGACTGGTTCCATCGGTGTCACGGGTGTGGGCGCCATGACCGAGGCAGCGGTCGAAGCCGCGACCGGCACCACCGCTGCAACCGGAGCGGCGGTCGGCGGCTCGAGCGAAGTGATCGCCGTGCCCTTGGCTTTAGCCGCTTTCAATGAAGCGATATTCTCGCGCGTCTGCGTGCTGGTCGGGTCGAGTCGAGCAGCCTCACGCAGCGAGACCTCGGCATCCAGGAAACGGCCGTTGCGCAACAACTCGAAGCCGAGGTTGCTGTGCACGTGGGCAGCGAGTGGTTCGATGCGAATCGCGTCAGAGAACGCGGCGACCGAGTCTCGATGACGCCCGATGCTGGCGTAGGCGACCCCGAGCGCGTTCAATGCCTGCACGCTGTCGGGCCGCAGATTCGCGGCTTTCTCGAAGGCGGAGATTGCTCCCTGAACGTTGTTGTTCGCCAATTCGTAACGACCCAGCGCGAACAGGGCATCGTAATTCTGGTCGAGAGCGACGTACCGATAAACAGGTTTCGCTACCGCACCCGCTTCAGCCGCGCGCGGAATCTCCGCACAACCGCTGGCCATCGCGGCCAACGCCGCGCTCACCGCCAATGAAATGTACTTGGCTTTCATGTCGATCTCCTCGATCGCGACTAGCCACCGCCCGATACGGTTGGCAGCAACACGCGGTAAATCTGGATCATCGCCGGGCCCATCAATACCACAAGAAGTGCGGGAAAGATGCAAAAAATAAGCGGAAACAACAACTTGAGCGGCAACTTCGCGGCGGTTTCCTCGGCGCGCTGACGGCGGCGCGTGCGCAGCATATCGGCCTGAACACGTAGCGAATCCGCGATGCTCGTTCCGAATCTGTCGGCCTGTACGATCATCGCGACGAATGATGAGATCTCGTCGAGGCCGGTGCGTGCCGCGAGATTGCGCAGGGCGCGTTCCCGGCTGGCGCCCATCCGCAGTTCGGTACCAACCATCCCCAATTCCTCGGCGAGAATGGAACTTCTCAACCTGATTTCGGATCCGGCTCGGGCGATCGCCATATCCAGGCTGAGGCCAGCTTCCATGCACACGATCATCAGATCGAGCGAATCGGGAAAAGCCTCGAACAGCTTGCGCTGACGCCGCTGCGTCATGTTCGCTACGACGCCATTGGGCAGGTAGTAACCCAGGGCCGCAAGCAGCAGCAAGATCAGCGGCGCGGGCACGCGCGGATTCGATCCGAAGAAATTGAGCAGGTACATGCCCAGTAGCGGAAGCGCGATCGCGAGGATGGCCTTCAGCGCGAAGAACAACGCGGGCGCCGATGGGTCGCGCATCCCTGCGTGCAGGAAGCGCAGACGAAACTTGGAGAGATCCTCCTCATTACCCGGTGAAGCGAGTTTCGCGACAGGGGCAAAGGCCTTGGCAACTGACGCATGCCATGCGCGACGCTCGCGCTGGGTATCGGTCTCGGTGAGCCCGGACACATTCTCCAGCCGGGTCATCAAGTCCCTTTGTCGGGTCGCGACCATCAATACGCCCGCGACCCCGAGCACGACGGCAACGAAGGTCAGGCCAAGCACGATGAATGCTTCTGCGCTCATGTCGTAAACCTAGACGCGGATCTGGACGATCCGCCACATCCAGAAGATCCCCAGGACCATCAATACCGCGGTGGCCGCGACAAGGCGAAGGCCGCCCGGATCACTCCAAAGCACCGACATGAACCCCGGGTTGAGTATGTTGATCACGAGCGCGGCACCAAAGGGCAACAGCGTGAGGATCCACGCTGACAACTTGCCCTCGGCCGAAAGGACTCGCACGGTACCCATCAGTTTGAATCGCTCGCGAATGAGACGAGAGATGTTGTCCAGGATCTCTGCCAGATTGCCGCCTGTCTCGCGCTGTAGCACGACGGCGATCACGAAGAACCTGAGGTCGTCGCTTGGCACACGGGTCGCGAGATTGAGCAGCGCGTCCTCCATCGCCACGCCATAGTTGATCTCCTCGAACGCGATCCGAAACTCCTCGCCGATCGGCAACGGCAACTCCTCTCCCGCCATTTGCAGTGCCGACGGAAATGCGTGACCCGCACGCAACGCGCGAGATATGAGATCGACGGCGTCGGGCAACTGCTGGTCGAGCTTGTTCATCCTGCGGGCGCGCACGATGATCAGATAGAACACGGGCACGGTCGCCATGGCGATGCCGGCGATCAGCGCGACCAGGAACGGAAGCCTGAATACCAGCGCGACCAGGAAGACCGACGCGCCGACCAGCGCGATCATCGCAACCAGACGTGGCAGCGTCAGTGTCGTGCCCGATTGCGCCGCAATCCGATCGAGGGCGGATATACGAGGGAGCCGGATCAGGATGCGTTCGAAAAGCGTTGTTCCTTCGAGTGAGCGCTTCTTGAGAAGCGAGGCCGCGGCAACGCCGTGACCACCAGCCGAAAGAGCCTGCAGCCGACGCTCGAGTTGCATCACGTCGGGGCCGCGGTAATTGTTCCAAAGCAGGAACGCGCCTTCGAGCAAAAGCACGACGGCGAGGAAACCCACCAGCAGCGTCAGAGCGAAACCGAAATCCATCAGTATCCCCAGTGCCGGTCAATCGAACCGTCGACCGAGCTTACTCGTAGACCCGGCCGGGATCGAACATCTCGTCCGGGATCGTCACACCGAAGGTGCGCAACCGCTCGAGGAACTTGGGTCGCACTCCGGTTGCATGGACCCGCCCGAGTACATTGCCCTCTTTGTCAATGCCGGTCTGCTTGAACTGGAAGATCTCCTGCATCGAAATAATGTCACCTTCCATCCCGGTGATCTCGGACAGGCTCACGATCTTTCGCTTACCGTCGCTCAGGCGCGCGATCTGGATGATCGCGGTGAGCGCCGAACTGATCTGCTGGCGCATTGCCTTGGGCGGCAACAGCATTCCGGCCATTCCGAGCATATTCTCGATGCGCGTGAGCGCGTCGCGCGGCGAATTCGCGTGAACGGTCGCCATCGATCCTTCGTGGCCCGTGTTCATTGCCTGGAGCATGTCGAGCGCTTCGGAGGCGCGAACCTCACCGACGATGATTCGGTCCGGTCGCATCCGCAGGCTGTTGCGCACCAGCGCCCGCTGCGTGACCTCGCCCTTGCCTTCGATGTTCGGCGGCCTGGTCTCGAGGCGAACAACGTGCGGCTGCTGCAACTGCAATTCCGCCGCATCCTCGATGGTGATGACGCGTTCGCCGTGCGGAATGCTGCTCGAGAGCACATTGAGCAGCGTGGTCTTGCCGGTACCCGTTCCACCCGAAATCAGGATGTTGAGCTTGGCACGAACCATTGCTTCGAGCAATTCGGCGGTCTCCGGGGTGAGCGATCGATTCTTGAGCAGATCTTCCATGCGCAACGGCACGACCGCGAAACGCCTGATCGAAAGGATCGGGCCGTCGATCGCCAACGGCGGAATGATCGCGTTCACGCGCGACCCATCGGGCAACCGGGCGTCGACCATCGGACTGGATTCGTCGATCCGTCGTCCGAGTCGCGAAACGATCTTGTCGATGATCTTGAGCAGGTGCTCGTCGCTGTCGAATCGAACATCGGTGAGCTGCAGCTTGCCGTGGCGCTCCACGTACACCTGCGAGCGCGTATTCACCAGGATGTCCGATATCGTCGAGTCTGCCAGCAACGGCTCAAGTGGCCCCAGCCCCAGCACCTCGTGCTGGATGTCCTGCACCACCTGCTTGCGCTCGGCGGCGTTCAACGCCAACCCCGATTCGGCGATCAGCCTTTCGACCATTTGGCGCAATTCGTCGCGCAAGCGATCCGGCGGCAAGCTGCCCATGACCTGCAGATCGATGCGATCGAGCAGTTGACGGTGCAGATTCGAGCGCAGACCCTGGTACGCGCTACCGATTGCGGCGTCCGGCGCGGCCGCCGCGGGCGAAGCCGCCAGCTGCACCTTCTCGAGGCGCTCTCTCAGTGACATTCGAGCCCCTGTTCAGCGGTCGTTTCGCGCACGCTCATTTCCCGCCTCCGAATATTCGCAACCACCCACCACTTCGACCCGACTTCGGCGCGAGTGACGAAGCGAAGCCCATGATCGCCTTGGAGACGACATCTCGCGGCGCGTGCCGCAAGACCGGGGTGCCGTGATTGATTGAGTATGCAACCGCCTGGAAGCTGTTGGGCACGGTGAGCGCGACCTTCAGCCCGACAGAGGTTTCGATGTCGGCGTTCGTGATTTCGCCACCCTTCTCGTAACGGTTCACGACCAGCCTGAGCCGATCTCGGGCATAACCGAGCTTGTCGATCATCGCGACCAGGCGCTTGGCATCGTGCACAAAGGGAAGCGTCGGTTGCAGCACGATGTTGATCACGTTGGCAAAGTCGAGCGCGCGCACACTGACCGACTCCAGGATCCGACCCATGTCGATGATCACGAAGTCGTAGCTGTCGGATGCGACTCGTATGATGCGCTCGACCGCCTCGGGCGTGATGTCCATCGCGAGTTCGGGTGACTCCGGGGCCGCCAGAAGCCAATACTCGGGCGCGACCTTGAGCATCGTCGCTTCGAGGTAGGTCGCGTCGACTCGGTCGATTTCCCGCGCCAGGTCGGCAATCGTCTGCGCCGGGCGAGCATCGCTCACGAAGATCGCGGCATCGCCGAAATGCAGATTCAGGTCGAGCAGCGCGACACGCTTGCCCAGTTGCGCCAGCGCGTAACCCAGGTTCGTTGCCAGGAAGGTCGCGCCGCTGCCGCCCTTCGCGGGCACGAATGCGATCACCTTGCTGTCGCGCGCCGGCCCGCGCAGCGCGACCGCGCGTGCAATCTGGCGCTTGTACGCAAGCCCAAGGTCGTCGCCCGCAAGCGGCGTGAGCACCACTTCGCGCGCACCGCAGCGCATCAGTTTGAGCAGATACTCCGGACTGCGCTCGGTGGAGATCAGAATCAACGACGTGGTCGGCGCGCCGAGCAGCGCCACCGAGACCGCACGCAACTCGTCGTCGGTCAGGCGGGGAATTTCCGCGACCACTATGTCCGGGTGATTCTTCTCGATTTCGGCGAGCAGTACACGGGCGCCGCCCGTGAGCGGCGCGACCTTGGTCGACGAGTCCGGCGTAGGGAGATGTCTTGCGACTAGGGAGACGCTCTCGGTGGAGGACGCGACTATGCTGATTTTTGCTGTCATTCGCGGGGGTCGTGATCACGTTCCTACGGGGAGCTGGATCCAAGCGACGATCCCCCGATGTTCAAAACGTTGAAGGTTGTGGGCGGCGCTTTGAAGCTGTCCTGGTAGACACCGATCGCGTGTTGTGCCGCGACCGCGTCGATGCCCATCGGCGGCTCGAGATTGCGGCTCGCATCGGGATTGAGCGTCTGGACTGCTCGCGCCTGTCGCGTGGCTTGGCCGAAACGTGCGTCGAGTTCGGCGCTCGCCGGAATGATGTGCAACTCGGCACACGCGCCCAGCAGTGCAACGCCCGTCAATGCGACGCCGCAAAACAGGCGACGCACCATTGGATCTTTGCTCATTGCTTCCCCCTCACTTGATCTGGAATCCGCCGCGCTCGCGCGCCGGCGCCGCCGCTCCAGCGCCCGCGGGCGCACCTCGGTCGGGCGGAACGTCCGGACTGCCGGACCCTTCGAGCTTTCCTTCCAGGAAGAACTCGCTGCGCGTGGGCGGCACGAAGCCGTCCGTTGGCAATGCGTAGCCCGGAGCGAGCGGTCGCACCAACCGTGGGGTCACGATGAACATCAACTCGGACCGGTCGGTCTGGAACTCGCTGCTGCGAAATAACGCACCCAGGATCGGGATTTCGCCGAGGATCGGCAGTCGCTTGATCGACTCGGTGACGTTGTTCTTGATCAACCCGGCAATCGCAAGGCTCTGGCCATCCATCAATTGCACGGTGGTCTGGGCGCGACGCGTGGTGAAACTGGGCAACACCGCCGTGACGCCACCGAGCGTGAGGAACGGCGACCCGGTCTGCGCCAACTCCGAGACCTCGGGCGCCACCTTCAGATTGATGCGCCCCCCGTCAAGAACAGTGGGTGTGAACTTGAGGCCGACGCCGAACTCCTTCTCCTCGAGCGTGAACACCGCGATGCCCGCATTGTTGGTACGCGATACCGGTATGAAAATCTTGCCGCCCGCGAGAAAACTCGCTTCCTGCCCGCTGACCGCAACGATGTTGGGTTCAGCGAGGATCTTGACCAGCCCATCCTTGCGCTCGGCATCGATCTGCAGCGCATTGCCGTTGGAGTTCACGCCGAACACGGCGCCCGGGCCATTGGCCAGCAAGCTCGAAATGATCCCGTAGGTGACGCTCCCGCTGCGTCGCTGCAGGTCGAGACCCACGCCGAGCTTGTCGAGAAGGTTCTTGGACACCTCTGCGACCTTGACCTCGAGCATCACCTGTTGCGGTTGCGCGACACGCATCAGGTTGACCACTCTTGGACGCAATGACGCGCTTCCGCCGCTCGAGACTTCCTGACCGACAGAGAGCTGTTGTCCCGGCTGCGCCGTCTGCGCGCCGATCGCGATCGGCAGCGTGATTCCGCGCGACGCGACGCGCACGAAACTCTCGGCGATCTGAACCACATGATCGGCCTTGAGCGCGCTGGAAACCGTTCCGCTCAACACGATCGAATCGGACGAAGCCTGGATCTGGATACCTTGCTCTTCGGGCATGACCGACTTGAGCCGATCGCGCAAACCCGTGACATCGGCGCTCACCGTCACGTCGAAGATCGTGGTCGGACCGCCGCGACGCCACATGATCACGTTGGTCGAGCCGAAGGTCTTGCCCAGCAGATACAGCTCACTCGGACTGATCAGCGTGACGTCGGCAACCGCGGGATTTCCCAGCGAGATCCGCTCGATCGGTCCGGGAAGACGCAACAACGTGGATTTGCCCACGACGAGATCCATCGCCGGAGCGATGACCGACGCCATTCCCGAATCGACCGGCGTCATCGTGAGCGAGGTCGTTGCCCGTGGCGCCTGCGCGAGAAGAGGCAACGCACGTGTCGGGGCAGTTGCAGCAGCCTTTCTTTCACCGACCTGGCGCTCCAGAGCGGTCTGCGCATGAACCTCGACGCCCAGAACCAGAACGACCAGCAAGGTCGTGACCGCCAAAGGCCGGCGCACGCCGGCCGCGACCGGTCGCAGCACGGTTCGATCACCCGCGATATTGTTCATTCGCTTCCTCACTACAGTTCCACCGTCGACCGGGCCACACCACGAATGACCTCGACCTTGGCCGGCTCGATCGGTGTCGGCGCCGCAACGGTTGCTGGCGCGGGCGCCCGCTTGCGTACCACTGTTCGGCTGGGCGCGGTAGGCGCTTTCGCCACTGGCGCGGCAGCGGCATTTGCCCGAAGGAGTTCCTCCTTGCGAACACCGGCGGTCTCCGCCGGCTTCTTGTCGTGCTGATTGCGCAGTGCGAGCGACAGGTTGCCGATACTGCGCGCCAGATCGAGCCGTTCAGCCTGCTCTGGCGTAACTTCCAACGTCACGGCACTCACGACGCGGGGCTTGGTTTCATCGCGACCCGCTTCCTGCGCCACCGCTAGGACGAGAATGTTGTCGAGGACGATCTTCGATACTGGTTTGTCGCGCTCGTCCTGGGTGCTGACCACGACGTCCACATAGGTACCGGGCAGAGCAAATCCGGCAACTCCGATCACCTCGTTGACTTTCACCGTAATCGCACGCCGGCCTTCTCCAATCAGAGCCGACAACCCCCCCTTGGTACCGGCCGGAGCGAGCTTGGCCTCCAGAACGGGCTCACCACGCAGCAACCCCGACTTGGGCACGCGCCCCTCGAGCAGTGTCGCTTCATGAAACGCGCCGTTCGGTACCGCGCCCGAGGGCCACGGCGTCAACGTCACCATCGACGCATTGATCGGTTGACCAAGATCGATGTCGCGTGCCGCGACAAGAATGCTGGTCGTGGTACCCGACGCCTGCTGTCCGAGCCAGCGTGCGGCGAGCACGACGGCAGCAACCCCCGCAATCAACGACAGCAGCAGCACCATCACCGCTCGCGTGCCCTTCATGTGCTACCTCCGTCAACTGTCTTGTTCAGCCGACTCTTCGTCGGACGCGAAATACAAACGCCACGCCCATTCGATCGACTCTGGGGTAAATTCGGGTTCTTCGCCCGTGAAAACCGCACGGTGTCGGATCTTCATCAGCAGGTCAGCCGGATAGGCCGCGAGCAACGGGGTACCTGTTCTGCGATGCATGACATCGATCAGGTAGCGCTCCGCCTCCTGCGCATGAGGCACACCAGTCTGCAAACAGGCCAACCTGATTACGTCAACGTACTCATCGACCGACATTTCGCCTACGAAGATCTTGTACCCGAGTCGACGCACGAAAGCCTGATCGTCCAGACTCGACGGTGACAGATTCGAGGAAAAAACAACAGTCATGTCGAAGGGAACGAGGAACTTCGTGCCCGTGTGCAGCGTTAGAAAGTCGACACGGCGGTCCAGCGGAACGATCCAGCGGTTGAGCAACTCGTGCACTGGCGTGCGCTGCCGGCCCAAGTCGTCGAGGATCAGCACCCCGTTGTTGGCCTTGAGTTGCGCCGGCGCGCGATAAAAGCGCGTCTGCGGATCGAAATCGAGATCGAGCATCGAAAGCGACAGTTCGCCACCCACCCGAACGACCGGGCGGCGCGTGCGCATCCAACGCGCGTCGATCTGCCTCAGCCGATCGAGTGCCGGTTCGCTCGCGGACTCCTCCGCGGGTTGATGGGTCGCAGCGTCGTAGACCTGGATGACCTGGTCGTCCACGAGGATCGCGTGCGGCACCCAGATCGAGCCGACCATCACGTCGACCAGATGCTCGGCCAAGTAGGTCTTGCCGCTTCCGCTGGGCCCATAGATGAAAATCGATCGACCCGAATTCATTGCGGTGCCGACCTGATCGAGCAGCGTCTCGCGGATGACCGTACCGGTCAACGCGGTCCGGAGCGATTTCATCGTCACCCGGTATCCAAGGATCTGCTGGCTGTTCACCCGCTTGACATAGTCGGCGAGGGTGACCGGCGCCGGCCCGATGTAGAGGCTGCGCCGCGCCGCGTCCTCGGCACGCGAGCGCCCCAAGTCCGTGAGCGAGAAAGCGACCTGCGTATCGAGCTCGCCACGCCGCGGCACTTCAACCATGCGTTCGGTGCGCATGAACGCAAGAACCGGGTCGATCACCGAGACCGGTAACGCAACGCGCTCGGCGAGCAGCGCGATCGTGGGTTGCCCACGCCGCAGGATGTGCTTGAGCAGGAGGTCGACGACGAAGTCGATATGCAGACCCGTGTCTTCAAGCGAGGCCGGAGCAAAGGGCGTAGCCCCTTCCAACTTGCGTGTGCCAGAGCCATCGCCCGGAGCATTTCCCGATCTGGGACCGCGCAGTCGATCCGACAATCCGTGAACCAGCCCGTTGTCGAGGGTGTCGGTCTGGCTATTCGGCATCGACAATCTCCCGTATTGCTCAGGCAAAGTAGTCACGCACGGCCAAGGCGACTGCCCCCAGCGCAAGCGCCCAAGCGTATGGCATGCGGTCTGCCGTGTCGACACGCGGATCGAAGCGCGCGAGCGGCTCGCCACCGGCGCCCCATCCGGTCGGGCGCAATCCAGAAACGATCGTCCGCAGATTCGCACCCACCGACCGGGCCGATACGCCGAACGCGATTCGGGCGACAACCAGTGCGCCGCCGGCGAGGAACACGCTCAGCACCAGCTCAGGCACCGACGATAGTCCGAACCAGGCGCCTAGCATCCCCATCAACTTCACGTCGCCCGCGCCCATCACCCGAACGAGGTGGAGTGCGAGAAAGAGCGCAAACGCCGCGAGCGCGCCCAGCAGGCTGCTGGTCAATCCCAATGCGCCCGCATCCGATGCGGAAAAGAGCCCGGACCCCGGGCCCGTCAGCCCGTGCCACACGAGTGCGGCAAACAGTCCGATGACGCAGGCAGCGTTCGGTATGCGACGCTCGCGCGAGTCGGTGACGCAAACGTACAGCAGGAGCCCAACGAAAACGATCCGCATCGGCCATGCCGCGGCATCGACAGAAGTCATGTCACGGTGACAGCACTGCCGAAATTGCAGCGATGATCAGGGAGGTCGACGAATCGTAGAGGTCGCGAAGGTTATTGCCAACGAGCGACACCCCGCCGACGATCGCGATCGCGATAAGCGACGCCAGCAAAGCGTACTCGATCGCCGTCACGCCCTGTTGGCGCCGGCGAAGAACCCCTGGAGCCGCATTCACCGAAGATTCCCTGATTGCACCGGGCGATTGCCTGTCAAGAAAGCCCCGAGCGACGATCGTTCGGGAACCCCGAAACGCTCAGCCCGGGGCGAATCGTCGCGCGGGAGCGGAGATCCTGCCCAGGACCGAAGCGTACAGAACCTTGAGAGGAACAGCAGGAGTGCCTCAGGGCGTCGTCAACTTACCCGAGATGTAGTTGAAGACCGCGTTCAGGTTCGTGCCGACCAGCCCCGCCGAAACGATGATCACGACCGCGATCAGCGCAGCGATCAGGCCATACTCGATCGCCGTTACACCCTCTTCCTCTTGCGCGAAGTTGCGAACTGAACTCAAGAATTTGCTCATAATATCCCCCCAGTTTTCAAAACACACGCCGCAGAACGGCGCGATAACCAGCCACTCGCCTTAGGGTGAGAAACCCGGCGGCGACCGTCGCCCGCCGTACTACTCGACCGGCATGGATCGGAAGAAACAGTATGCGCCGTGTTCCCGGTTGGCTCGATGACAATGTTCACGGTCGGATACACCCTTTTGGGTGATGAACACGCCCGCAAGTGTGAACTTCGGCGCTGTTTGCCTGCTCGAGCCGCGCCGGGGACTGGCAAACATGTGCCGTTTGGCGCACGATAGTTCGCCATGCGAGACAGAATTGGCAAACGCTTCGCTCGACCGCCCGACGGCCCGAGCTTCCGTTCGCTGCGCCGGCAACTCGGCGCCGCCGCGGTGGAGTTCGCGCTGGCCGCATCGCTCTTCTTCGTACTGTTGTTCTCGATCCTCGACTTCGGCTATCTGTTCTGGGTCAACCTGACGATGCAGCACGCCACTCGCGAAGGCGCACGCTACGCCGTGGTCTGGAACCAGGGCGTTCTCGACCCCGACCGCGTCGTCGACCCGACCCTCGACCCCTGCAATGCGGCGCGAGAGTGGATTCGCCAGAGTTCGATGGGTTTGTATGACAAATTGTCGCCAACGCTGGTGTTCAAGACAGTCGATTCCGCGACCGGCAACACGACCAACCTCGGCTCCGGAGCCTGTTACGGGGAGCTTCAACTGATCATGATCCAGGTGCAGGCCGAGGCCGAGCCGTTGTCGCCGTTCGTTCGACCGTTCTTCCCGCCCGATGGCCGCTACGCGTTCAAGGTAAGCGCGACGATGCGCACCGAGGCGCGTCCGCGCTAGTGCCCATGCATCGATACTGTCCCGATGCTCGCGGCCAGCGCGGCGTAAGCATGGTCGAGCTGGCGCTGATTCTTCCGATCCTGCTGATCCTGGTCTTCGGCGTAATCGACTTCGGACGCGCGATTCACTACAACAACGTGATCGTGAACATGAGCCGCGAGGGCGCCAACCTCTCGTCGCGCGCCGGCGGTAGCATTTCGAAGCAGAACGTCATCGTCGCGCTGGTGGAGACGGCGGAACCGTTATCAATGAAGACCGAGGGAATGATCTACATCACCGAAGTCGACGCGCGCCCCGACGGCACCGCAGAGGTCGTAGCCCAGTATCGCGCGACATCCGGAGACTCCGGGCTGGTGAGCCAGACATGGACCTGCCCGAGCTGGGGCGCCGGCGGCGTGTGCAACGTGCCCAACCCGCGCCCGATCATCAACCTGGGAGTGAACCTGCTCCCCGATGAAAAGGGGATCTTCGCGGTGGAGGTCATGTACGACTACCAGATCCTGCTCGACTACGTGATGAAGATCGGACCCAAGTTGTACTCGCGGACCGTCATGTAGATCACAAGATTGAGCCACAAGAGGACCGCTATATGAATAGGCCACTACAACGTTTCAGGCGACAGCGAGGGCAGATACTGATCCTCGTGGGCCTCTCACTCATCATCATGGTCGGGATGACCGGCCTTGCGCTGGATTCGGGGCGCGGATACGCGGTGAAGGCTAAGTTGAACGCCGCGGTGGACGCCGGTTCGATCGCGGCGGCACGCGCGATAGTGAAGGGCGCAAGCGATAGCGAACGCGTTTCGAACGCGCAGGCAGCGGCGCTTCGGTACTTCAATCTGAACTATCCGGCCGACTACTTCGGCGCTCCGCGACCGACTCCGTCGATTTCGGCCGTGCGTGATTCGGATCGACGCTGGAATGTGACGGTCTCCGCAGTTGCGACGATGCCGACGACGTTTGCCCGCGTACTCGGAAAAGACCTGGTAGACGTCAACGCGTCGGGCACGACGGTGAGGCGAACTCTCGACGTCATGATGGTGCTCGACGTCTCCGGCTCTCTTGGACCACCGACGAGCCCGGCAACGACGTTTCCACGGCTCAAGACCGGTGCGATCAATGGCTTCGTGAGGAAATTCTCGACTGACGATGACCGTGTCGGGCTGGTGGCGTTTTCGTCCGGGGTCAATCTCGACGCTGGCCCCGGAGGGTACTTCGTCCCGCTCCAGCAACCTGGGCGCGGCTTCGACCGAACCAACCTCGAAGCAAAGATCAACGCCTTGCCACTCGGTGGAGCGACCGCTGCTGCCGAGGGAATGTGGCACGGAGTTGACCAGCTCAACACCATACCGGCGGCACAGCAATCAGACTTGCGCGTGGTGCTGTTCTTCAGCGACGGCGCGCCTAATGTCGTGAACACCACCTTCGTACGCAGCGCGGGCCCACCAGTGACCAACCTCGGACTCTATTCGGAAACCACTTCGGGAGGCGCGCCAAACCGCCTGTGGAATCAACACGATCTCTATGCGCCTTTGCCGGAAACCAGCATCACGAACATCGTTTCGATGAACAGCCCCAGTCCTCCCCCTCACAGCGTCGCGCTGCCCAGCTACAACAATCAACGGACGCTCGTCGGCCCTCCCTACACGAACACCCGGTGCAACGTGAACAGGGCCGCGCGCAATATGGTCGAGAACATCGCGAACAGTGCGCGCGCCGGCGCGCCCCCCATCTACGTGTACGCGATCGGCCTGGGCGCGGCTCTCGACACGCTGGAGATCACCTTCTGCGGCTACGCGGTCGCGAACGAGCGAGGATCGACGATCATGAATCGCCTCGCGAACTCCACGACCTCGGACACTCGCAATCCGGCGCAACCTACCGGGGTTTACTGTCACGCGGCGACGGACGCGCAGCTCGAATCGTGCTTCAGCACGATCGCGAGTGAGGTGTTGCGGCTGGCGATCTGACGGTCCTGACGCCAACAGAATCGCCTCATACGAGCGGGACCTCCGATTCAATCCGGGACCGCCCGGTCTAGCGAGGGCTCGACCGACGGCAAGGCACGAAAACGCTCGATATCGCGAACCAGGACGGAGAAGTTCCGATCCTCGTAGACGAGCCTGAATTCCTTGCGCTGAAGCATCGACTGGCGGAAGTGCGCGCCAGTTTCGCTCAGGACGATATCAATCTGATAGCGCTCCAGGGTCACGAACCAATCGGGCTTGCCGTTGACGATCGTGAAGTAATCGTCGATCAGTTGCTTCGGATAGGGATTGTAGCGGCCGTCGATGAATACGAACTGCCGCGGAAAGAGCCGATTGATCAGGTATCCGCCCCCATTGTAAGTATTGAAGAGCCGACCTTCCAGGTCGTGTCGCAGGACGAAATCCGCGGCACCCTCAGGTTGAAGAACTCGCTGCAGTTTCGCGAAATGTCGTTCCGCGAATGGTGCGGCGACCAGCGTGCCGACGGCCACCACAAGCACCAGAGTGAGATTGACCAGCGACGCTGCCCGAGTGCTCAATTCGCGTCTCGCCGCGCCGACGCTGGTGCGCGCATCACGACGAGCAGGCTTCGCGGCAGTCACGGAACTCCAGTCAGCCAATGCGCGAGCAACGAACGGCACCAGCGCGATCCCCATCAGTGAAACGTGGCGCTGCGCGGACAGCGCCGCACCGATCACCGCCAGCGGGACGACAAGATCGATCCAATGAATCGACCTGGGCGCGAACGCACGCGCCACAATGTATATGCAGATTGCCCCGTATACGAGCTTTCCGGTGGCGCTTCCGAAGCTCGGGCTCTGCCATTCTCCGATAGGCGATGCGGAGTTGACGGCAATCATCCCGATGACCTCGGCGAAGACGCCATACCCGTGAGGGTTGATCCCGATCGCGAGCACGCAAAGTATCCCGATCGACAGAGGCCCCGCGCGAAGCAGCGAACCTTTCTCGCGATACTCGAACTGGAGCGGCACGGCTCGAGCGAGAAGGTCGCTGACCACGAACAGGCCGGCGAGTCCCAATCCGGTCACGAAGCCAAAATGCAGGTTCACCCACACGGCGAAGATCGGGGGCAACGCCAGGAGCCAGCGAACGCGCCCCGTGCGACGAAACCCGAGAAGGCAATACAAGGTCAGCGCTAATCCGAGCGATGTCGCCAGCGTCGGACGTGGAACGACCGCAGGTGCCATCAGGGCGACCGAGACCCCGGAGAGCAGCACCGCTGTCTCGATTCTTGGCAGATACAGGCGCACACATCGAAAGACGGTCACCCACGTCAGGACAACCAGGATCGCGACGAGCGCACGAATTCCGAACACACCTGCGGAGTTCCACACACCCGCGAGCGCGACATCGGACAACCATCCCTGGACCGCCCAGGGACGTCCGTTGGCCGTATGGGAGAAGACATCGACCGTCGGAATTTCGCCTGAGGCTCGAATCAATTCGCCAGTTCTCAGGTGCCAGAAAAAATCCGGGTCGACGATCGGCAGACAACCGACAATCAGGATCGACAGGATCGCTGCAAACGCGACGGGAAGGCTCACGAGCAATTTAGACGTCCTTGAACTTGCAGCCGGCGCTCAAATGGGGGAGAAACTGCCAGTTTCCGCGCGAAGTGTCATGCTAGTCTTTCACGCTTGGGAATTGCCGAGGTTGACGACGACGACATGATTCGCCTGACCATAGTGGTTCCGTGCTTCAACGAGAAGGACGCAATTCCGGAAACCGCATTGCGGCTCTTCGCACTGCTCCGTCGTCTGGAGGCCACCGGCAAGATCGCAGCTGGCAGCACGGTGTGCTTCGTAGATGACGGAAGCGTTGACGGGACGTGGGCGCTGATCCGTGATCTAGTGGACACAGGCAGCCCGGCGACTGGGTTGAAGCTATCACGCAATTTCGGCCACCAGGCGGCACTCATGGCGGGCCTTCTCAGCGCCCACGGCGATGCTTTGGTAAGCATCGACGCAGACCTCCAGGATGACATCGAGACGATCGAGAAAATGCTCGACGCGCATGCCGCAGGTGCGCAGATCGTCTACGGAGTTCGCTCGTCTCGCGAACATGACCCGTTTCTCAAACGAGTGACTGCGGCGGCATTTTACAGGCTCCTCGCGCGACTCGGCGTTCAGACCATATACAACCATGCCGACTTCCGGCTCATGAGTCGACAGGCGATCGAAGAGCTCCGGAAGTTCGGGGAGTCCAACCTCTACCTCCGAGGTGTCATCCCTCAAATCGGGCTGCGACAGGCAATTGTGGAATACGCCCGCGCGCCGAGGATGGCGGGAAAATCGAACTACTCGGTTTCACGGATGCTCGCTCTCGCCTGGAACGGAATCACAAGCTTCTCCATCGCGCCTCTGCGATGGGTCACGGTAACGGGGTTCGCCGTGTTCGGAAGCGCGATTGTGGTCTCCGCGTGGGTGCTTTGGGTGCGCATCTACACTGACCAAGCCGTGCCCGGATGGGCCTCGACGGTGATTCCGCTATTCCTCCTGAGTGGGCTGCAGATACTTTGCGTGGGAGTGGTCGGCGAGTATCTCGGCAAGGTCTACGTCGAAACGAAGTCCCGCCCGCGTTTCATCGTCGAGGAAATCGCCGAGGCAGCGGCGAGTCATGGCACAGCATCGCGATCGTCAGGCATTGCAATGGGTGACGCGCCGAACCCGGCGCACACGAACCGAATTCCGGGAACGGCACGCGCTGCGCCGAATAGATCGTGAAGCGAACGGAATTCGACCAGTTCGCACACGCATACCAAGCGAGCCATGCTGCGAACATTCGAGCGTCAGGCGAGGCACCCGAGTATTTCGCTGACTACAAGGCTCGCGATCTCGCGCGCCTTGTAGTCAGCGATAGCCTCCGGGCACCCACGATACGCATCCTCGATTTCGGTTCCGGTATTGGGACTGCGGTTGAACATGTCAAACGCCACATTCCAATGGGGGAAATTACCTGCGCCGACGTGTCATTCGAGAGTCTTCGCATCGGTCGCACGCACTTCGGCGACTCCGCGCATTTTCTCGCTTTTGACGGTAAGACACTTCCGTTTGGCGACGGAAGTTTTGATACAGCGATAGCGTCTTGCGTTTTCCACCATGTTCCCGCCGACGAACACGTTCCGCTTCTGTCTGAACTGCAGCGAATCCTTGCGGCTGGCGGCCTGCTTCTCGTGTACGAACACAACCCGCTCAATCCACTTACGCGAAGCGCCGTCAACGAGTGCCCCTTCGACACGAACGCCGTCCTGATCAGACCCGGTTCAATGAAGAAGAGCTTGCACGCGGCGGGGTTCAATGAGGTGGACGTGCGATTTCGCGTATTTTTTCCACGACTGCTCGCAGCGCTTCGTCCATTGGAGCGGCTCCTGACATGGCTTCCGCTTGGCGCACAGTACTACGCTGCGGCGAGAAAGCGATGACTGCCCGAATGCAATTGATTCGATTCGCGACTGTTGGCGTTGCCAACACGCTGTTCGGACTTGCGCTGATCTTTGCGGCGAAATGGTTCTTGGAACTTGGCGATGTTGCCGCAAACGCCATCGGGTACCTGTTCGGAATTGGACTTGGATTCGCGCTGAATCGCACCTGGACGTTCAATGACGATAGCGCCGTTGGCGAAACATTGCTCCGGTACCTGATCGTCGTAGGCGCCGGATACGTGATCAATCTTGCCGTTGTCATGTCGTTGATCGGTTGGGCTGGATTCGACTCCTACCTTGCCCAGGCTCTCGGTATCCCGCCCTACGTATTGTTCGTGTTTGTCGGAAGTCGCCAGTTCGTCTTTGGCGCGGCGTCAAAGTCCATCCGATCAAGAATGCTCGAGTTGTAGTGCCGGTGGATCCCGCCCCGACCTTGGCGGCGCCGACACGAGCATGCGGCAGGAAGGAGTGCCTACGCGGATTCGTCCACAGCGGTCGTTTCCTGTTCATGACTCCCGCGACGCAAGCAAGTCAGCAGAAGCGCCAATAGCAGAATCGGTGTCAACGGCAATCCAAGCGCCGCAGCCGCGAGCACGGAAACAAGCGGTAGTGACCAAACTGAAAGCAAAGTCACCCTTTCCCACGGATCGGAAACACGCGGCGATCCCGACGCCAGAACCAGAGCGATGGGCAGGGCAAGAAGCACAAGGTCGTACACGTTGAGGAACGGCGTTCCTAGAAGGCTTGCAGTTACTAGCGTGGCTCCCTTGACATGGTGCGAGGCACGGGAGCGCCACACGCGTACAACGACCACAAGCGCGGCAGCCGACGCGACGCCTTGAACCGTCCAGGCGAGAATCGCATCCCCTCCGACGAGGCGCACCGCGGCCAGCACGCTTTGCAGTTTGTGAAACCCCGTAGCACCGTCTTCGAGAATTGCCTGTCGGGATGCGAGCAACCCTTCAAGAAACGCTTGATATGGGGCAGAGCCATAGGCCACCATTCCCAGCGCGACCGAAGCAGCAACGGTCGCCGCCGCAGCGGCAGTCGTTCGCCAATGTCCTCCAGATGCCAAGGCAAACGGAATCAAAATTGCCAACTGCGGTTTGTAGGCCAACAACCCCATCGCAAGGCCGGCAAGGACCGGCCTACGCGGCAACAGAATCAATCCGGCGCCAAGCAGCGCCGTGGAGAGGAAACCATTCTGACCATGAACGACGTTGACAAATACAGCTGGAAAGCCGGCGATAGCCCAGAAGGCTTCGGCACCCGCTGGAGCCAAGCGTCGAACAACGACCCAGTACGCGGCGAACGTCAAACCTAGGTACAGCGCAAGAGCCCACCCGTACGGAAGCCTCGCCAGAAACGAAAATGGAAGAAGGGCGAACGGCGGGTACGACCAGATGAACAACGGCGTATGTTCACCAAAGTCCTCCTGCTGCGCGGCGTGCAGTGCGGACCAGTCATAGGCGCTAGCCGCCCTGCCGGCACCCGCTAGTTTGCCCGCTGCATAGAAGCTCGAGAAATCCACTCCGATGGGGCGACCGTATATATCGACGCCCCCGGTCGCGGTCAGCAGCAGCGACAAGAACGCGAGTACCCCGACGATAGCAACCGTACGCGAGTGCGCAGTGATACGCTCGCGCGTCAACCAGAGCGCCTCACGGATTGCGCGCAAGCCTCCGACTCGCATCAGTACCAATTTCCAAAGTCGACACTGCAGTCGTGACGAAGGCACACGACCAAAGTTTCAAGCACACGTGGCAAGCAACGTTATCTCGCGCAATCGGTCACGATCTGCCCGGACTGCCCCACGTGTAGACAGAAGTCACCGCGTAATTCCAGACTGCACTCACCAGCACCCCGGCCAAAGCCGCCACAAGCCATTCGCTTCCACTCTGGAAGATGTAGCTGGCGACCCCTACGTTTGCCAGCGCCCCAACACTACATGCCGCCATGAAAGAAGCGAGGCCGTATAACCACCGCGAGCCCGTCAACCGTCTGTCCCGATAGGTGACGATGTTATTGAAGGCGAAGTTGAAGACCATCGCTGTCAGGGTTGCCGCCGATTGGCCTATCACAAAGTCGAAACCGCCGATGTGAAACACGATCGAAAGCACAAGTAGATGCACCAGGACGCCGAGTCCGCCGACGAGCGCAAACGCGACAAAGCGAACCGGAACGATGTGCCCGATGAGCTTGTCAAGCATTAGGAGCCCAAAGCTCCAGGCCGCGTTGCCATCTAGCTTGCTCGTCCCGGCTACCCGACTACGGAACGTGTAGGGAAGTTCCTTGAAGCGAAGCGCCGGTCGACTGGACGCGAACAGGTCCACCAGAATCTTGAACCCAACGGCAGACAAACGGTGCGCGCATTCGAGGAACGCGCTGCGCCGGATCATGAAGAATCCACTCATCGGGTCGTTCAGAGTCGCCGGTATGACAGCGCGGCTCAATCGTGTGGCGGCGCGGCTCAGGAGAGCTCGAGTGCCGTCCCAATCTCCAATATCGCCCCCCTCCACGTAGCGACTGCCGACAACAATATCCACTTCATCATCGCGCAAAGTCGCAAGCATCAACGGAAGAATCGCGTCGTCATGCTGCAGATCGGCATCCATCACGGCAATGTACGGTGCGCTACTCGAGAGCATCCCCTCTACGCACGCCGACGAAAGCCCGCGCCGCCCGATTCGCTGCAGACAGCGAACTCTTGGGTTCCGTTGCGCAATCCCACGTATCGTCTCGCTTGTGCGGTCCGGAGAATCGTCATCGACAAATACGACCTCCCATGCGACTCCCTTCAACCCGGACTCGAGACGCCCAACGATCTCTGCAACATTGTCGCGTTCGCAGAACGTCGGCACGACGATCGTAAGCTCGACTCCGACTACTGTGGAATCCACGTCCGTTGACGCCGCGCGATCACGGGCGACTCCGGAGCAGGACGCTTCGAGTTCAACAGTAGGCGACATCAGGATCATCCGATCGCGCAGGATCGCATCCCATCTCCACCGATGCCAAACCGTGGACATCGAGCGATTGCGCACGCGTGGCAATCGACGATGACGCACGAGACGGTGAACGGGCGCCTTGCGAGTTTACGAACCAAGCGGGCTCTCAGCTAGTGAATTTTACCGCTCACCGGCTTGGCGGATGGACTGAACCGGCACACGGAAGGTCGGACGGTCTGATCGGAGCGCAACGCGCTCGGCCAATGTCGCTACAACCCCGTCGCCAACATCGACACAGGCGAACGGCCCGATTCAGGGTATGCCTCGGCAATCGCCGGAATCAGCATGTGATTCGCCTGGATGTCCGCAACTGTCGCCGTTCGAGTCGGTAACGAGACGCTCGTTACGGGTCAGTTCATACCGCTCAACGATTTCATCTCCTACTACGCCGACACGCGAGCAACATCATCGGTGGCGGAACGAAGGCGTTCACGTTTTGCAGGTTCTCCGGCACCACGACCCGGGCGCCGCCTTCGTCGGACCCGAAACTCGCACGAACACATCCCTCGCATCGGGCGCCGCGTCCCGCCGCCGCACACCACGCAGCGGTGTCCGTGCCGAAAGCCTCACACCACGACACGCCACACAGATAGAATCAGCCCGAATTCGCCCCGGAAACCGTCGTGAACACCGCCTCGACTCAACTGCCAGCCGAGAAGCCGATGCGCACATCATTGCTGGTGCGTCGTTTACCTATAGCGATCGTGCCGAATGGATTGATGATTCTCGCAGTTCTCTCGGGTGCGTATGGCCTCAATCTCGACTGCGTCGGGCGCACAAGCAGACGCCGCGCGGTTGCATACCGCTAAAGCCCGCACTTGCGCATGAAGAGCGTCCTGTACGACTGGTTCGGTCTCAATACCTGGACCATGCTGAAAGTCAACGAACTGCACTGGCCTGCGTTGGATGGCGTGATGCTCGCCGCGACGACTCTCTCTCACCCGAATCTTTACCCGATCTATCTTGCGATCGCGCTTTTGGGCTCGTGGCGCGCACCACGGATTTTGCCACTTCGCAGCGTTCTGACGTTCGCCCTGGCGTTCCCCATGGTCTCGATCGTAATCGTGCCGTGGCTCAAGTCGCTGTTCGACTACGCGAGACCGGTTGCCGTACTCGGCGAACCGACGATCAGAACACTCGTTGAATCCGACCCCACTCATTCATTTCCATCGGGGCATGCGGCCTTCGCAACACTCGTCGCCGCGTCGTTCGTTCCCGGGGCAACGCGCTCGACTCGCGTCGCGCTGATCAGCTTCGCGACCCTCGCCTGTTACTCGCGCGTGTATTCGGGCGCGCACTTTCCGGCCGATGTGGCGGCCGGTGCGCTGTTGGCACTGACGATCGGATGGATCGTTCGTCGTGCGCTTTCGGGAGGCCACAACCGTTGAGTTCAGAAGCCGGTCGCGTCGACGCGATTACCCCGGCACGCGCACTGCTCGTTGTCGCGCTGATCTACGCGACGTTCACTGCAGTCACGGTACTGCTGGCGCAGTGGGCCGGCTCTCCTTTCGTACCGTGGTTCCACGATACGGCACTGCTGCTTGCGGCGCTTCTTGGAACGCTCTTGCTGCTGGGAATCGTCTGGGATGGATCGTTGGTGCTTCTCGGTCTGTCGGCGCAGTCGTTGCGACGCGCCTTGCGTCGCGACAACCTAGGCGGCCTCTCGGTGCCCGGTGTTCGAGGAATCCGCTTTTTCACCTGCGGACCAGCGCCGATCGCGATGCTGCTCGCCACGGCACTCGCCATTCTGGGCACGTCGAACATCACGCTCCTGAGCCTCGAACTTCTCGTCGACACCACACGCTGGCGCGATCCCCTGCTTTGGGAACTGGAGGGCGCGTTGCTCGAGCGATTGGCGGGCGCCGGAATCAGTGTCGGCGCGTGGGACAAGCTCTACCACAGCGCATGGGGCATCGAAGTCGTAGCGGCTTTCGCACTGATCGTCGTCGGGCGAGGGCCAAGGATCATCCTGCACTACTGCGTCTCGATGATCATCCTCTTTTACATCGGTCGTTTGCTCGGCGTGATCAACCCGGTGATGGGCCCGGCGTTCTTTCGCCCCGATCTCTTCGCCTACCTCGAGGGCTCAGCGAGCGCCGAGGCGATGTCGTTGGTGTCGGGCATACTGCACGCCTCGCCCAATCAGGCACTTGCTTCGGGCGGGGTATTGCTTGGCGGCGTTTCGGCAATGCCGAGCCTTCACGTTGCGATGGTTGCAGTCACTGCCTACTGGTTGGCGCGCGCAAGCCGCTGGACAATTCCATTCACCGTCCCGTGGGTGTTGCTCGTGTGGACGTCTACGGTGGTCCTGGGTTGGCACTACATCGTCGACGGAGCGGGCGGAATCGCGCTAGGCGCGATCTGTGTCTGGCTAACAACGCGTTTGCTGAACGGGCGGCTTAGCGGAATTCCTGCGGCCGTTGCAAGGCAGGGCGCTCACGAGTGCGCGGGAACGGTCGTGCAGCGAGACGCTGCGCGGTGCCGGGACGCGTAGTGCGTCAATGCACAACCCTCCCGAACCCGAACTCCCCATTCGCGAAGTCCACCGGGATCACGTCCTTCGGCCCGAACTTGCCCTCGAGCACCAGCCGCGCGACCGGGTTCTCGATGTTCTGCTGGATCGCACGCTTCAGCGGCCGGGCGCCGTAGACCGGGTCGAAGCCGACCTTGGCGATCTCGGCGAGCGCCGCGTCGCTCACGGTGAGCACCATCTCCTGCGCCGCCAGGCGCTTCTCCAGGTGCCCGAGCTGGATCCTCGCGATCGAGCGGATGTGTTCGGCGTCGAGCGCGTGGAACACGACGATCTCGTCGATCCGGTTGATGAACTCGGGGCGGAACGACTTCTTCACCTCGTCCATCACCGCGGCCTTGATCAGTTCGCGTAGTCGGCGGTGCGCGGGTCCGACGACAGCCGCTGGATCTCGTGGCTGCCGATGTTCGAGGTCATCACGATCACGGTGTTCTTGAAGTCGACCGTGCGCCCCTGCCCGTCGGTCATGCGGCCGTCGTCGAGCACCTGCAGCAGCACGTTGAACACGTCGGGGTGCGCCTTCTCGATCTCGTCGAACAGGATCACGCTGTAGGGCTTGCGGCGCACCGCCTCGGTCAGGTAGCCGCCCTCTTCGTAGCCGACGTAGCCGGGCGGCGCGCCGATCAGCCGCGCCACCGAGTGCTTCTCCATGAACTCGCTCATGTCGATGCGGATCAGGTGGTCCTCGGAGTCGAACAGGAACGCCGCCAGCGCCTTGCACAGCTCGGTCTTGCCGACGCCGGTGGGCCCGAGGAACAGGAACGAGCCGTAGGGCCGGTTCGGATCGGACAGGCCGGCGCGCGAGCGTCGGATCGCGTCGGACACGAGGCGCACCGCCTCGTCCTGGCCGACCACGCGCTCGTGCAGCTTGTCCTCCATCTTCAGCAGCTTGTCGCGCTCGCCCTGCATCATCTTGCTCACCGGGATGCCGGTGGCGCGCGACACGACCTCGGCGATTTCCTCGGCGCCGACGTGGGTGCGCAGCAGCCGAGGCCGGCACGGCCTCGCCCGCCTTGCCGGGCGCGGTCTCGGCGTCGCTCGCGGCCTTCAGTCTTCCTTCCAGTTCGGGGAGCTTGCCGTACTGGATCTCGGCCAGCTTGTCGTACTGCCCCTTGCGCTGCAGCTCGGCCATCTGCGCGCGCAGCTTGTCGATCTCGGCCTTGATCTGCGCCGAGCCCTGCACCGCCGCCTTCTCGGCGCGCAGGATCTCGTCGAAGTCGGCGTATTCCTTCCCGAGCCGGATGATCTCGGCTTCGATCAGTTCGAGGCGCTTGCGCGAGCCCTCGTCGGACTCCTTCTTCATCGCCTCGCGCTCGATCTTGAGCTGGATCAGCCGGCGGTCGAGCTTGTCCATCACCTCGGGCTTGGAGTCGATTTCCATCTTGATGCGCGCGGCGGCCTCGTCGATCAGGTCGATCGCCTTGTCGGGCAGGAAGCGGTCGGTGATGTAGCGGTTCGACAGTTCGGCCGCGGCGACGATCGCCGGGTCGGTGATCTCGACGCCATGGTGCAGTTCGTAGCGCTCCTGCAGGCCGCGCAGGATCGCGATCGTGCTCTCGACGCTGGGCTCGTCGACCAGCACCTTCTGGAAGCGGCGCTCGAGCGCGGCGTCCTTCTCGACGTACTTGCGGTATTCGTCGAGCGTGGTCGCGCCGATGCAGTGCAGCTCGCCGCGCGCGAGCGCGGGCTTGAGCATGTTGCCCGCGTCGATCGCGCCCTCGGCCTTGCCGGCGCCCACCATCGTGTGGATCTCGTCGATGAAGACGATGGTCTGGCCCTCGTCGGCGGCGATCTCCTTGAGCACCGCCTTCAGGCGCTCCTCGAACTCGCCGCGGTACTTCGCGCCGGCGAGCAGCAGCGCCATGTCGAGCACCAGCACGCGCTTGTCCTTCAGCGTCTCGGGCACCTCGCCGTTGACGATGCGCTGCGCGAGGCCCTCGACGATCGCGGTCTTGCCCACGCCGGGCTCGCCGATCAGCACCGGGTTGTTCTTGGTTCGGCGCTGCAGGATCTGGATCGAGCGGCGGATCTCGTCGTCGCGCCCGATCACCGGGTCGAGCTTGCCCTGGCGCGCGCGCTCGGTCAGGTCGATCGTGTACTTCTTCAGCGCCTCGCGCTGGCCCTCGGCCTCGGCCGACTCGACGTTGTGCCCGCCGCGCACCGCGTCGATCGCCGCTTCCAGCGCCTTGCGCGTCAGCCCGGCTTCCCTCGCGAGGCGCCCTGCCTCGCCCTTGTCGTCGGCCAGCGCGAGCAGGAACATCTCGGTCGCGATGAACTGGTCGCCGCGCTTGAGCGCCTCCTTCTCGGTGAGGTTGAGCAGGTTGACCAGATCGCGCCCGACCTGGATCTCGCCGCCGGTGCCGGAGACCTGCGGCAGGCGCTTGATCGCGGCGGCGAGCGCGGTCTTGAGCGAAGCGACGCGCGCGCCGGCACGCTCGAGCAGCGCCCGCCCCGCTCCGTCGGGCTGGCCGATGATCGCCGCGAGCAGGTGCACCGGCTCGATGTACTGGTTGTCGTTGGCCAGCGCCAGGCTCTGGGCCTCGCCGAGCGCCTGCTGGAACTGGGTGGTGAGCTTGTCCTGACGCATGTACTCTTCCCTATTCTGGGGCGCGTGCCCTGTGGATGTCACAATCGATATTGTGTTCAGGGCGCATTTTTCAAGATTCAACGGCAATCCGGCGAACGGCGATCTCGCATCCCCGGGCGGCGATCGCGCTTGCTCGGGCGGCGATCGCGCTTCCTCGGGCGGCGATCATGGTCCCACGAACGGCAATCGCAGTTCCGCGACCGGCGATCGGCTGCGCGAGACGATCGCATTCGCGTCGGCCGCGTTGCGCAACCCGGCGCAGGTCGGTGCCGTCGCGCCGGCGTCGCGCTGGCTCGCGCAGGCGATCGTGCGCGAACTTGCCGCCACCCGGTGCCGCACGGTGGTCGAGATCGGCGCCGGCACCGGCGCGCTGACGCGTGCGATCGTCGAACGCGTGCCCGACCTCGAGCGGCTGGTGGCGATCGAGCGCGACCCCTCGCTGGTGGCCTGGCTGCGCAGGCGCTTTCCCAAGGTGGAGGTGGTCCAGTCCTGCGCATCGGACATCGGGCGCGTCGTCCAGCCCGCGGTGGCGACCGCGATCGTCTCGTCGCTGCCCTTTCGCTCGATGAACCGGCGCGACGTCGCGCGATGCAGCGAGGCCTTCGAACACGCCCTGGCGCTCGACGGGCGTTCGGCGCTGATCCAGTACACCTACGGCCACGGCACGACGCCGCCGTTCGCGGCCTCGCGCTCCGGCTTCAGGTGGTCACGCACGCGCACGGTGCTGATGAACGTCCCCCCGGCCACGATCTGGGTCCTCCACCCTCCGACCGCCAGATGAGCGACAACGACCGCCCCCCCAGCCAGCTGTTCACTCCGATCCGCCTGCGCTCGCTCGAACTCCCGAACCGCATCGTCGTCTCGCCGATGTGCCAGTACTCGGCGGTCGACGGGACCGCAACCGAGTGGCACACCGCGCACCTGGGCCAGCTCGCGCTCAGCGGCGCCGGATTGCTCTGCGTCGAGGCCACCGCGGTCGAGCCGATCGGCAGGATCGGGCCCGGTTGCCTCGGACTGTACGACGACGCCTGCGAGAGCGCGCTCGCGGCCGTGGTACGCACGCTGCGCGCGGTGAGCACGATGCCGCTGGCCATCCAGCTCGCACACGCGGGTCGCAAAGGCTCGAGCGCGCGCCCCTGGGAGGGTGGGCAGCAGATCGGCGCCGATGCCGGTGGCTGGGAGGCGGTTGCGCCTTCGGCCGTGCCGCATCTGGAGCACGAAAGGCCGCCACGCGCGCTCGCACCGGCCGATCTCGCGGCGCTCACCGCACGCTTTGTCGAGGCGACCCGGCGCGCGAACCGGCTCGGGTTCGACGCGCTCGAACTGCACTGCGCCCACGGCTATCTGCTGCACGAGTTCCTCACGCCGTTGGCGAACTTTCGCGAGGACGGCTGGGGCGGCAGCCTGGAGAACCGGATGCGTTATCCGCTCGAGGTGTTCGCGGCGGTGCGCGCCGCGTGGCCTGCGCAAAAGCCGCTCGGGGTGCGCGTCTCGGCCACCGACTGGGTCGACGGCGGCTGGGACCTCGCGAGCACGCTCGAATTCGCGCGCCGGCTCCGCGCGCTCGGCATCGACTGGATCGACGCCTCGAGCGGCGGCGCCTCGCCCAGGCAGAAGATCGTGCTCGGACCCGGCTATCAGGTGTCCTTCGCCGAGGCGATCCGGCGCGAGGTCGACCTGCCGGTGATCGCGGTGGGAATGATCACCGAGGCGCAACAGGCCGAGGACATCGTCGCGAGCGGCAAGGCCGACATGGTCGCGCTCGCGCGCGGATTGCTCTACGATCCGCGCTGGCCCTGGCACGCCGCAGCCGCTCTGGGCGCGAGCGTCCAGGCGCCCAGGCAGTACTGGCGCTCTCAGCCGAGCGGCCATCGCAGCCTGTTCGGCGCGACCACTTTCGGGATGCGCTAGCCGTTGCGCATCTGCCCCAGGTGGCCACGGCTGGCGAGCGCCGCGGACCGCGCTGCGATCCGCGCTGCGGGCCGCGCTGTGGACCATTCAGTGACTAAAATCATCCGCTCGTCGACCGATTCCGGTTACCCTAAATGACGTCAATTTCGCTCAATGCCCCGCGACCCGGGGTGAAGGCGGTTCTGTAGTGCGGATACTCATCATCGATGACCACCCGATGATCGTCGAAGCGGTAACGCTCGCGATCGCGGCCCTTCGGCCCGACGCAAGCGTGCAGGCCGCGCCGTCGGTCGAATCGCTCGACCGGGTGCCGGCCGAGGTACCGCCGGGACTGATCCTGCTCGACCTCACGCTGCCCGGTCGATCGGGGCTCGCGGCGCTCGCGACGGTTCGCCAGCGCTATCCGACCACCGCCGTCGTCGTCTTCTCGGCCACCGACGATGCGCAAACGATCCGCGACGCGCTCGACGCCGGCGCGCGCGGCTTCATCCCGAAGACCTCTCCGCACCGCGTGCTGGTCGACGCGCTGCAACTCGTTCTCGACGGCGGCACCTACATTCCGCCGAACATCCTCCAGGGACGCCCGGCGATCGCTCCGGCAGCCGAACCGTACCGCCCGGTCGTGCACGGCACGACGGTCCCGGGAACGCGTCCGCACCAGCACCCGCAACTCTCCGAGCGCCAGCGCCAGATCGTCGAGTTGCTGGCCGAGGGCCTGACCACGAAGGAAATCTGCCGCCAGCTCAACATCTCGCCGAACACGGTGAAGACCCACGTCGCGAGCATCTTTCGCGCGCTCGGCGTGCGCAATCGCACGCAGGTGGTGGCGGTGACGCAGTCCTGGATGCAACGCCGCACCCTGCAATAGTGGCCTGCACCCTGCAGTAGTGGCCTGCACCCTGCAATAGCAGCCTTGGCGCCGTTCACGCGTCGCGCGCCGTCAGTTCCTCCAGTTTCTCGTTGAGCTGCTCGACGGTGATCGGCTTGTGCAGCACGGCAATTCCCGAGTCGGCCGCGCGCCGCAGGACTTCGGGGCGGGTGTCCCCGGTCACGAGCACGAAGACGCACCGCGCCAGGCGAACGCGCATCTCACGGATCAGCGCGATGCCGTCGATCGTTCCCGGAATCCCGTAGTCGACCAGAGCGACGTCCGGGATGAAGCGCCCCAACGCGGTGATCATCAGCGCCTCGTCGCCGTCGAGCGCGAAGCGGGCTTCGATGCCCAGCGCGCGAAACAGCGTCGACATCGCCTCGACGACCAGCCGATCGTCCTCGACGACGAGGATGTTGGCGACCGACAGCCTCGTGCCGTAGCGTGCGACGCGCCCGGCCGATCTCCCGCCGGCCTGGTAGGGCGCGATCGCGTTCGGCAGGCGAAGATCGAAGCGCGACCCGTGTCCGGCCGCCGAGGTGAGTTTCGCTTCGCCGCCGAGCAATCCGACCAGGCGACGGACGATCGACAACCCCAGGCCGAGGCCCTGCGCGCGGTCGCGATGCGGGTTGTCGCCCTGAAAGTAGTCGTCGAAGACGCGGCCCTGGATCTCCTTCGGAATGCCGCGCCCCGAGTCGGTGACCGCGAGCAGCATCGCGCTGCCCTCGGCGCGCAGATCGATCTGAATCGACCCCTCGTCGGTGAACTTGATCGCGTTGTCGACCAGGTTGCGCAGGATCCTTCGCACCAGCTCCGGGTCGGTGAACAGTTCGACGTCTTCGTGCGTCGCGCGAAGGTTCAGCCGCCGCCCCACCGCGCGCGGCTTGAACTCGGCCACGACCGGCCCGATGATCTCGTCGGGCGCGCACGTGCGCCGATGCACCTCGATGATCCCGGCCTCCAGCCGGGAGACCTCCAGCAGCGACGAAAGGATCTCCTCGAGCGCGCGCAACGGCGCCTCGAACTTCGCGGCCACGCTGCGCACGGCCTGCGCATCGCGCGAGGCGAACAGCGCGCTGAGCAGCAGGTTCATCGACGTGACAGGCTGGCGCAGGTCGTGGCTGGCGGCGGCGAGGAACTGGGACTTCGCGCGCATCGCAGTCTCGAGCTCGACGCCGTGTTGCTCCATCCTGCGCACCAGTTCCTCCTCGCGCAACTTGGAACGGATCGCCGCACGGATCGCGTCGTACGCGTCGCCCGACGCTTCCCTGACGTAGATCAGCATGGTCAGCAGGATCAGCGCGATCATCAGGCCGGGCGCGCGAGCGTTCAGCATCCAGGCGAAGGCGAGCGGCCCGAGCACACCCGTGCCGAACAGGAACGAAGAGGTCGGACTCGACAGCGACACCACTACCGCGCCGGTGTAGGCCGCAAGGTAGGCGATCGAGAAGACGATCCGCTCCTCGAGCGAGAGCACCGGGAACCAGATCAGCGCGCCGGCCCCGACGACCAGTCCGCCCAGGACCCAGACCGTCACGACGATGTGAAGCCGCCTGCGCAGCAGCTGCGGCGTGCTGCCCGCGTTGGCGTAGATGACGCAGAGTACCTGCCGGATGATCGCGAGCGCGCTGACCGCGCCGCCCCAGGTGAGCAGCAGCCGCGACGAAGAGCTCTCGAGCGTGATGAACACCAGCAGCCAGACGACGATCAGGATGGCGAAGGGAAAGCGCCGGCCGTGCTTGAGGAAGATGCAGTGCAACTCCGCGCTGATCGCTTCGGAGTGCGGGTCCTCTGGGACGAGCCTCTCGTCGCCTGGATCGGGCTTCGCTGCCATGGTTTGGAGATCTTGCCGATTAGAGCACGCACCGCGCGATGACGAAAGACACAATCCGGCGCGGTTCAGCCACTGAACATCCGGTAGCCGATCGCCGCCGCGGCGAGCGAACCCAGCACGTGCAACACCGTGTGGCCGATCGCCCAGCCGACATCGCCGCGCTGGAGCAGCTCGAGCGACTCGATCGAGAAGGTCGAGAAGGTGGTGAGCGCCCCCAGAAAGCCCGACACCACGAACAGCCGCCACTCCGGAGAAAGCTCCGGATGGCGCGCGAGCCAGGCAACCGCCGCGCCGATCAGCAGGCCCCCCACGACGTTCGCCACCAGCGTGCCCAGCGGCAGGCGCGGCGCGATCTGGTTGAGCGTGGCACCGAGCGCGAAGCGCAACCACGCGCCGAGCACGGCGCCCGCGGCGATCGCGGCGAAACCCGGCAAGCCGACCTGTGCGAGCACCGCCGCGGCCTCGTCAGTCCGGCTTCGGCGGCTCGCGCCACCGTGCCGCCGCCCGCTCGTCCGACACACGCGCCTCCACCCAGCGCGCGCCGCCGTCGGTACGCTCCTTCTTCCAGAACGGCGCCTCGGTCTTGAGGTAATCGATGATGAACTCGCAGGCGGCGAATGCATCGCCGCGATGCGCCGACGTCACGATCACGAGCACGATCTGGTCCGCCGGGCGCAGTTCGCCGACGCGATGCACGACGCAGGTTCCGAGAAGGTCCCAGCGCGCGTCGGCCCGCGCACAGATTTCGTGCAGCGCGCGTTCGGTCATCCCGGGATAGTGCTCGAGCGTCATCGAACTGACGCCGCTGCCGTCGTTCAGGTCGCGCACCGTTCCGACGAAGGCCGCGACCGCGCCGACGCGGGGGTCGTTCGCGCGCAGTGCGGCGATCTCGGCGCCGACGTCGAAATCCGCGGTCTGAACGCGTATCGGCAAATCAGCCTCCGGTGACCGGCGGAAAGAACGCGACCTCCGCACCCTCGCGAAGCCGTGCCGAAGGGGCCGCGAGCGTCCGGTCGACGGCGACGCGCACCGCGCGACCGTCGGCGAAGGCATCGCTCCAGATCCCGCCGCGCGCGCGCAACCACTCGCGCAAGCGCGCCGCCGTGTCGACCGCGTCCGGAAGCAGGACCGTTTCGCGCTCGAGGCCGAGCGACTCGCGCAGGCCGGCGAAGTACAGGACGGTCACGTTCACGACATCAATCCCCGAAACGGAAGGAAGCGGACCGAGTCGCCGCGCGCGATCGCCTTGCCGGCGGGATTGTCGATCAACCCGTCGGCCCAGACCGTCGAGGTGAGAACGGCCGACCCCTGGTTCGGATATAGGTCGAGTCCCGAGCGCTCGTTGACCCGCGCGCGCAGGAACTCGCGCCTGCGGTCCGGGCGTGGCCAGTCGAAATCGGCGCGCATCGGGAACGCAGGCGCTTCGACCGCCATCGCTCCCTGCAGACGCAGGATGAACGGGCGAGCCAGCATCAGAAAGGTCACGAAACTCGACACCGGATTTCCCGGAAGCCCGATGAAGTGCGCGAAGGCGTCGGCCGCGGCTTCGGCGTCGGCCGCGGCTTCGGAACGATCGCCCGCCGAGCGCCCGGTGCGCGCGCCGGTATCCCGACCCGGCGCGCGGCGCACGCGCCCGTAGGCCAGCGGCTTGCCGGGTTTCATCGCGATCTGCCACAGGTCGATCTCGCCCTCGGCCTGCACGGCAGGCTTGACGTGATCCTCCTCTCCGACCGACACACCGCCCGAGGTCACGATCAGGTCGTTCTCGCGCGCGGCTTCGCGCAACGCTTCGCGGGTCGCCTGCAGCGAATCGGGAACGATTCCGAGGTCGGTGACGACACAGCCGAGCGCGCGCAGCAGCGCCGTGAGGATGAAACGGTTGCTGTTGTAGATCGCCCCGGCCGGCAGCGGCTCGCCCGGCATCACCAGTTCGTCGCCGGTGAAGAAACACGCGACGCGCACCGCGCGGCGCACGCTCAGGCGCGCGACGCCCACTGACGCCGCGAGACCGGTGGACTGGGCGTCGAGCTTCGTCCCTGCCGGGAGGATCACGCTACCCGCGGCGATGTCCTCGCCGCGACGACGGATCCACTCGCCCTCGCTCGGGCGAACCCCGATCAGCACGTGCTCGCCGTCGACCTCGGCCTGCTCCTGCATCACCACCGCGTCGGCACCCGGCGGAATCGTCGCGCCGGTGAAGATGCGCGCTGCGGTTCCCGGCGCGAGCGGCGCGCCGACGTGCCCGGCTGCGATGCGCTGCGCGACCCGCAGCCGCGCCGCGCCAGCGGCGAGATCGGCCGCGCGCACCGCGTAGCCGTCCATCTGCGTGTTGTCCATTGGCGGCACGTCGAGCGTCGAGCGCTGGTCGTGCGCGAGCACCCGCCCGGCCGCATCGAGCGTCGCGACCTCCTCGATCCCGGCGAGCGGCACGGCGCGCGCGATCAGCGCCGCGAATGCGTCATCGAACGACCGTAAGCCGGGTTTCATTCGCTTGGTCGAAGTGGTCGAGGATGAACTGCGCGATCGCGTCCGGATCGTTGATGTCGAGCCGGGGCAACGCGGAATCGATCGCGACGTCGGTCGCGACGGCGACGATGTTCGGGTCGTGCGGGCTGAGCATCGGGCGGCCGTGCGCCGGCCGGTGCACCTCGATCTTCGGGATGTCGGCGTGTTTGTAGCCCTCGACCAGAATCAGGTCGCAGGCCGCGAAGCGCGCGAGCTGCTCGTGCAGCGTGGGCTCTTGCTCGTCGCGCAGCTCGTGCATCAGAACCCAGCGTTGCGACGAGGTGATCAGGACTTCGCAGGCCCCGGCCTCGCGATGCCGGTACGAGTCCTTTCCCGGGCGGTCGATGTCGAACAGGTGATGTGCGTGTTTGACCAGCGACACGCGCAACCCGCGCAGGACGAAACGCGGGATCAGCTGCTCGATCAGCGTCGTCTTGCCCGAGCCGGAATAGCCGGCGAATCCGAAGACCTTCATGGCGCGAGTGTACCGCCAGCGACACGCGTGCGTGTCGCCCCGCCCCCGTGCGCGTGATGGGATGCGCGCGTGGCGCGCGCGCCGACGGAATCGCTCGCGTGGTCCGGCGTACTCGCTGGCGCGCCGCGCAGCGGCAGCCCAACGACAATCACGCTGCCGAGCACGATCAGCACCATTCCGCCGAGCGCTTCGGCGCCGAGCCGCTCGTCGAGCAGCGCCACGCCCATCAGCACCGCGATCATCGGCATCAGGAACATCGCGATCGAAGCGCGCGTCGCGCCGACCTGGCGCACGAGCAGGTAGTTCAGCGCCGCGGGCACGATCGTGCCCACGGTCGCGAGCGCGACCAGCCAGCCCACCAGCCGCGCGTCGCCGCGCACTTCCCACGGTCGCTCGATCAGCAGCGCCAGCGGCAGGAGGATCACGGCAGCGGTCAGGAACATCGCCGCGGTCATCGCGATCGGGTCGATGTGACGGGCGCGGCGCATCAGCACCGCGCCCACCGCGTAGGCGAGCGGCCCGCACAGCGTGATCAGCTCGGCCACGGCATGCGCGCCCAGTCCGCCGAGCAGCGACGGTCCGATCACCGTCACCACCCCCGCCATCCCGAGTGCGATGCCGGCGATCTTGCGCGTCCCGAGCCGCTCGTCGTGCAGGATCAGGTGCGCCGCGAGCATCGTGAACAGCGGCATCGTCGAGTACAGGATTGCGGACAGCCCGCTGGCGATCGTCTGCTGACCGATCGCCAGCGCGCAGTACGGAACCACGATCACGCCGAGGGTGGCGAACAGCGTGGTGCGGCGATCGGCGCGCGAAGCGGGCAGCTCGCGATCGAACGCGAGGAGCACGGCCAGGCCGAACGGAGCCGCGAGCAGCACGCGCATTGCCGCGAGCGTGAAGGGCGGCAACTGCCCGGTCAGTATCTTGTTCAGCAGGATCGAACTCGCGAAACTCGCCGCGGTCGCGACCAGCAGCAGCCACTGCCGAAAACTCATCGTCGGTCGGTCGCGCGATCGCCGCCGCGACCGCGGCGACCGCGGCGACCGGTCAGCCGTCTCATTGCTGCGGCTCGCAACGCTGGGCGACGTAGCGCTTGAGCAGGTCGACGTCGGCGGGCATCAGCGAAAAGCGCTGCGCCTTGGACTCGATCCCGTCGAAGGCCGCCGGGCGCTGCGGTTCGCGTCCGAGCGCTTCGACGATCGTGTCGGAGAACTTCACCGGAAGCGCAGTCTCGAGGCAGACCATCGCAACGCCGGCCTCGCGGTGACGCTCGGCGATGAACATGCCGTCGGCGGTGTGCGGGTCGACCGTCACCCCGAAGCCGGAATGGACCCGCCTGATCGTCGCAACGCGATCGGCGTGCGTGCTGCGCCCGGAAACAAAGCCGAACTCGGACACGCGCGCGAACTCGGGCGTGCCGGCGAGGTCGAACGCGCCGTGCGCGCCGAGTTCCTGCCAGAGCCTCTTCACCCGCGCCTTGTCGCCGCCCAGCAGATCGTGGACGAAGCGCTCGAAATTCGACGCCCTGGAGATGTCCATCGACGGGCTGCTCGTCTCGAAGGTCTCGGCACCGCGGCGAACCCGGTACGCGCCGGTGCGGAAGAACTCGTCGAGCACGTCGTTCTCGTTGGTGGCGACGACCAGCTTGCGCACCGGCAGGCCCATCGTCCGCGCGACGTGCCCGGCGAGCACGTTGCCGAAGTTCCCCGTGGGCACCGCGAACGACACCTGCTGGTCGTTGGACTGGGTGACCGCGAAGTAGGCCTTGAAGTAGTAGACCACCTGCGCGAGCACGCGCGCCCAGTTGATCGAGTTCACGGTGCCGATCGAATAGCGCTTCTTGAACCCCAGGTCGCTGGACACCGACTTGACCATGTCCTGCGCGTCGTCGAACACTCCGAACACGGCAATGTTGAAGATGTTCGCGTCGGCCAGCGAGTACATCTGCGCGCGCTGGAACGCGCTCATGCGCATGTGCGGCGAGAGCATGAACACGCGCACGTGCCCCTTGCCGCGCATCGCGTACTCGGCGGCGCTGCCGGTGTCTCCCGAGGTGGCCCCGACGATGTTCAGCCGGCGATCCTCGCGCGCGAGCACGTACTCGAACAGGTTGCCCGAGCAACTGCATCGCCACGTCCTTGAACGCGAGCGTGGGGCCGTTGGACAGCCTGCAGCAGGTAGAGCTCGTGCTCCAGGGCTAGGCACCGGCGTGATGTCGTCGCTGCCGAAGGCCTCGGCGGTGTAGGTGCGATCGATCAACGCGCGCAGGTCGGCCTCGACGATGTCGCCGGCGTACAGGCGCACGATCTCGAACGCGAGCTGCGCGTAGCCGAGCGAGCGCCAGCGCGTGAGCGTTGCGTCGTCGATCCTCGGATAAGTTTGCGGAAGCACCAGCCCGCCGTCGGGCGCCAACCCGCCGAGCAGCACTTCGCCGAACGGCGTCGGGTCCATCCCGCCGCGCGTGGACAGGTAGAGCATCGCTCAGTCCAGGTCTTCGAGACGGATGCGCGTGGCCCTGGCCAGCACGCTGGGCAGCGCCTCGATGCGCGCGATCGCGGCGTTGGCCTGCTTCTCGACCGTGCGGTGCGTGAGCAGCACGATGTCGGTCTCGGTCTCGCCACGCGCCGGTTCGCGCTGCATGCACCGCGTCGATCGAGATCCGCGCGTCGGCCAGGATTCGCGTGATGTCGGCGAGAACGCCCGGCTCGTCGGCAACCCGCAGGCGAAGATAGTAGGCGGTCTGGACTTCCTCGATCGGCAGGATCGGGAGGTCGGCCGCGAGCGACTCGGTCTGGAACGCCAGGTGCGGCACGCGATTGTCGGGGTCGGCCGTGAGCATGCGCGCGACGTCGACCAGGTCGGCGACCACCGCGCTCGCCGTCGGCTCGGCGCCGGCACCCTTGCCGTAGTACATCGTGTCGCCGACCGCGTCGCCCCGGACCCAGACGGCGTTCATCGCGCCCTCGACGTTGGCGATCAGGCGGCTCGCCGGTATCAGGGTCGGGTGCACGCGCAGCTCGATGCCACGCGGCCCGCCGGGCTCGTCGCGCCGCCGCGTCATCCCGAGCAGCTTGATCCGGTAGCCGAGTTGCTCGGCGTAGCGGATGTCTTCGGCCTGCAGCCGCGTGATCCCCTCGACGTAGCACTTGTCGAACGAGACCGGGATGCCGAACGCGATCGACGCCAGGATCGCGGCCTTGTGCGCGGCGTCGACCCCCTCGATGTCGAAAGTGGGGTCGGCCTCGGCGTAACCGAGGCGCTGCGCCTCGGCGAGCGCGGTGTCGAAGCGTCTGCCCCTTGTCGCGCATCTCGGAGAGGATGAAGTTGGTCGTTCCGTTGATGATCCCGGCGATCCACTCGATGCGATTCGCGCTCAGGCCCTCGCGCAGCGCCTTGATGATCGGGATTCCGCCGGCGACCGCCGCCTCGAACGCGACCATCACGCCCTTGCGCTGCGCCGCCTCGAAGATCTCGTTGCCGTGCACGGCGAGCAGCGCCTTGTTCGCGGTGACCACGTGCTTGCCGTTGTCGATCGCCGCGAGCACCAGTTCCTTCGCGATCCGGTAGCCGCCGATCAGCTCGATCACGATGTCGATTTCAGGGTCGCGCACCACCGAGTACGCATCGTCGGTGACCTGCGCGCGTCCGGCCGCGACCCTGGTCGCACGCTCGGTGTCGAGGTCGGCGATGCGGGTGATCTCGATTCGCCGCCCGACGCGGCGCGTGATCTCGGCCTGGTTGCGCGCCAGCACGTCGAAGCTTCCCCCGCCCACCGTGCCGATTCCCAGCAGTCCGACGCGCACCGGACCGAATTTCTCGACTCCCATCTTCTGTCTTCCCTCGCTCACGCTGCCGCTTTGGGCACGAATCCGTCCTTGCGAAACATCTCTCGAATGCCGCGCACCGCCTGCTTGATCCGGTGCTCGTTCTCGATCAGCGCGAAACGCACGTGATCGTCGCCGAGCTCGCCGAAGCCGACGCCCGGTGAGACCGCGACCTTCGCTTCGACGAGCAACTTCTTGGCGAACTCGAGCGAACCCATCGCGCGGTACGGCTGCGGGATCTCGGCCCAGATGTACATCGAGGCTTTCGGCACGTCGACCATCCAGCCCGCCTCGTGCAGCCCGCGCGCGAGCACGTCGCGACGCCGCTGGTACTTCAGGCGAACTTCCTCGACGCACTCCTGAGGCCCGTCGAGCGCAGCGATCGCCGCGACCTGGATCGGCGTGAAGGCGCCGTAGTCGTGATAGCTCTTCATGCGCGCGAGCGCGCCGACCAGCTCGCTGTTGCCCACCATGAAGCCGATCCGCCACCCGGCCATGTTGTAGCTCTTGCTCATCGTGAAGAACTCGACCGCCACGTCGCGCGCTCCCGGCACTTGCATGATCGAGGGCGCGCGGAAGTCGTCGAAGACGATGTCGGCGTAGGCGAGGTCGTGCACGACGATGATCGCGTGGCGCTTGGCCAGCGCGACGACCTTCTCGAAGAACGACAGGTCGGCGCACATCGCGGTCGGGTTGCTCGGAAACCCGAGGATCATCATCTTCGGCTTCGGATCGCACTCGCTCGACCGCGCGCTCGAGTTCGTCGTAGAAGTCGAGGTTGCGCGTCATCGGCACCGAGCGCGTCTCGGCCCCTGCGATCACCGCGCCGTAGATGTGGATCGGATAGCTCGGATTGGGCACCAGCACCACGTCGCCGCGATCGAGCGTCGCGAGCATCATGTGCGCGAGCCCTTCCTTGGAACCGATCGTGACGATCGCTTCGGTCTCGGGGTCGATCTCCACGGCGTAGCGGCGCCGGTACCAGTCGGAGATCGCCTTGCGCAGACGCGGAATGCCCTTCGACACCGAGTAGCCGTGGGTGTGCGGTTTCTGCGACGCCTCGACCAGCTTGTCGATGATGTGCTGCGGGGCCGGACCGTCCGGATCGCCCATGCTCATGTCGATGATGTCCTCGCCACGGCGGCGCGCCGCCATCTTCAACTCGCCGGTGATGTTGAACACGTACGGCGGCAGGCGCTTGATGCGAGAGAACTCGCGCGGGGATGTCATCTTCAGGCTCCGGGATTTGCCGCGATCCTGGACGGGGCGCGGCTTCGATGCAGTGCAATAAACCGGTGAATGTAGCATTATCAGCCACTTAGCGCTGGCTTGCGGCGCGCTCCGCGGCTCCAGCCGATCGCCGATGAAGCTGCAACCCGACCTCAACCCCTCGCTGAACACGGTCACCGCCTACGGCGCAGGGCTTCGTCGAGATCAACACTCGCCGCTTCGAGGCGGCGCTGATCGTCCAACCCGAAGGCGAAGTGATCGCCTGGGAAGCCGGTCGGTTCGAGTTGTTCGCGCCCGAGCACTTCGAACTGATCGCCGCGCGCGCGCCCGATCTGGTCGTGCTCGGCACCGGCGCGCGCCAGCGCTTTCCCGCATCCGCGCCTGACCGCGTCGCTCGCGCGGGCGAGCATCGGCATCGAGGTAATGGACACGCGCGCGGCGTGTCGCACCTACAACATCCTGATGTCCGAAGGGCGAAAGGTTCTCGCCGCGCTTCTTCCGCCCTAGGCTTGGCGACGCTGGCCCGGCGCGCCGGGGCAACGCGCGGGCCGCTGCGGACCCGGTGCGCGCCGGCAACGCCCGCGCCGAGCGCGTGCGGCACTCGCGCCTCGCTGTGCTATCGTTTCCCGAGGCACGTGCGGTGGAGTTCCCTGGGTGGCAGTTGGCGTCGGAAAGAAGGTTCCCGAATTCGCGGCGGATTCGACCGGCGGGAACAATCAGGCTCTCGTCGTTCGCGGGGCGGCGCCTCGTGCTGTTCTTCTACCCGAAGGACAACACGCCGGGCTGCACCACTGCAGGGTTCGCACTTTCGCGACCACTATCAGGCGTTCGCAGGCGGCAGGCGCCGACGTGTTGGGCGTCTCGCGCGACAGCCTGCGCTCGCACGAGGGCTTTCGGGTCCGGCACGAGTTTCCGTTTCACCTGATCTCGGACCCCGACGAAGCGCTGTGCACGGCGTTCGCGGTCATGAAGATGAAGAACATGTACGGAAAGAAGGTCAGGGGCATCGAACGCTCCACCTTCCTGATCGACGGCGACCGCAAGCTGCTACGCGAATGGCGCGGACGTCAAGGTGCCCGGTCACGTTCAGCAGGTCCTCGAGTTCGTCCAGTCGCTGTAAGTACCCCACCGACCCCAGAAAGCCCGATGCCACTGCCGAAAGCCCCTGCCAAGCCCGCCACCCTGCTCGATCTCACGACTGCCGCCAAGGCGCGCGCGGCAATTCCCTCCGCATCGACGACACCCGCGACCGTGACCGAACACGAGGCGGTGCGCGAACGCGCTCCGGCGGTCGAGGGCGTCGCGCGCAAGCCGACCGCGACCGCACCCACGATCGCACCCGCCGCGCGCGCCGCCGCGACAGCCGCCGCGGCCCGCGGCACGCCCGCGGGCGTGGTCAACCTGCCGTCGGATCGCAACAAGGGCCGAGTGCAGCCGCGACGCGTCGCCGAAGCGGCCAAGCTGTTCGTGCTCGACACCAACGTGCTGATGCACGACCCGTCGAGCCTGTTCCGCTTCGCCGAGCACGACGTCTACCTGCCGATGATGACGCTCGAGGAACTCGACAATCACAAGCGCGGCATGTCGGAGGTTTCGCGCAACGCGCGCCAGGTCAGCCGCTCGCTCGACGCGCTGATCGCCACCGTCCAGGGATCGATCGACGAAGGCATCGCGCTGTCGACGCTCGGAAACCGCGAGGCGCACGGCCGGCTCTACTTCCAGACCCACGCGATCGCCGGGATCCTGCCCAGCAGCCTGCCGGTCGGCAAGGCCGACAACCACATCTTGGGCGTGGTGCGCGAACTGCACGACCGATTCGCCGGACGCGAAGTGGTCCTGGTGTCCAAGGACATCAACATGCGGATCAAGGCGCGCACCCTCGGGTCTGCCCGCCAACGACTACCTGAACGACCAGGTCCTCGAGGACACCGACCTGCTCTACACCGGGATCGCCTCGTTGCCGGCGAACTTCTGGGACCGCCACGGCAAGGGGGTCGAATCCTGGCAGCAGGGCGGCAGCACCTTCTATCGCCTGAGCGGTCCGATGGTGCCGTCGTTCGCGATCAACCAGTTCGTCCATCTGGAAGGCGACTCGCCGCTGCTCGCGCAGGTCAAGGAACTCAACGGGCGCACTGCCGTGCTGCAGACGCTGCGCGACTTCGGGCACCCGAAGCACGCGATCTGGGGTATCTCGGCGCGCAACCGCGAGCAGAACTTCGCGCTGAACCTGCTGATGAACCCGGAGATCGACTTCGTCACGCTGCTCGGGCAGGCCGGCACCGGCAAGACGCTGCTCGCGCTGGCCGCGGGGCTGGTGCAGACGATCGAGGCGCGCCGCTACACCGAGATCATCATGACGCGCGCCACCGTCCCGGTGGGCGACGACATCGGCTACCTGCCCGGCACCGAAGAGGAAAAGATGCAGCCCTGGATGGGCGCGCTCGAGGACAACCTCGAGATCCTGAACAAGGGCGAGACCGGCGCGGGCGAGTGGGGCCGATCCACCGCGATCGACATGATCCGCTCGCGCGTCAAGGTCAAGGCACTGTCGTTCATGCGCGGGCGCACCTTCGTGAGCAAGTTCCTGATCATCGACGAGGCGCAGAATCTCACGCCCAAGCAGATGAAGACGCTCGTGACCCGCGCCGGGCCGGGAACGAAGGTGGTGTGCCTGGGCAACATCGCGCAGATCGACACCCCCTACCTGACCGAGGGGTCGTCGGGACTGACCTACGTCGTCGACCGGTTCAAGGGCTGGGCGCACGCCGGACACGTGACGCTGCAGCGCGGCGAGCGCTCGCGGCTGGCGGACTTCGCGGGCGAAGCGCTGTAGCGGCAATCGGCCGGCGCCCCCAGGGGCGCCGCGCCCTACATCGACGCGTGGTTCTCGAACTTGGTGTACTGGCCGACGAAGGTCAGGCGCACCGTTCCGGTCGGCCCGTTGCGCTGCTTGCTGATGATGATCTCGGCCGAGCCCTTGTCGGGGGAGTCCGGGTTGTAGACCTCGTCGCGGTAGATGAACAGGATCACGTCCGCGTCCTGTTCGATCGCCCCCGATTCGCGCAGGTCCGACATCACCGGCCGCTTGTTCGGGCGCTGCTCCAGGGAGCGGTTGAGCTGCGAGAGCGCGACCACCGGGCACTGGAGCTCCTTGGCGAGCGCCTTGAGGCCGCGCGAGATCTCCGAGATCTCGGTGGCGCGGTTCTCGCCCGACGAGGTCGCCCCCATCAGCTGCAGGTAGTCGACCACGATCGCACCGAGCTGGCCGCACTGGCGCGACAGCCGGCGCGCGCGCGCGCGCAGCTCGAGCGCGTTCAGCGCCGGCGTCTCGTCGATGAAGATCTGCGCTTCCTGCATCTTCTGGATCGCGCTGGTCAGGCGCGGCCAGTCGTCGTCGACCAGCCTGCCGGTGCGAAGCCGCTGCTGGTCGAGACGCCCGACCGAACACACGCAGCCGCATCGCGAGCTGCGTCGCGCCCATCTCCATGCTGAACACGGCCACCGGCAGGCCCTGGTCGATCGCGACGTGCTCGGCGATGTTCAGCGCGAGTGAGGTCTTGCCCATCGAGGGGCGCCCCGCGATGACCACCAGGTCGCCCGGTTGCAGGCCCGAGGTCGTAGCGGTCGAGGTCGACGAAACCGGTGGGCACGCCGGTGATGTCGCTCGGATTCTCCTGGCTGTAGAGCTGGTCGACCCGTTCGACGACGCGACCGAGCAGGTCCTGCAGCGGCTGGAATCCGGCCGCGCCGCGCGCGCCGTCTTCCGAGATCTGGAAGATCTTCGATTCGGCCTCGTCGAGGATCTGCCGCGTCTCCTTGCCCATGCGGGTTGAGCGCCGCGGTGGTGATCGCCTCGGAGGTCGCGATCAGGTGGCGAAGGATCGCCCGATCGCGCACGATCTCGCCGTAGCGGCGGATGTTCGCCGCCGACGGCGTTTCCTGCGCGAGCGAGTTCAGGTACTGCAGGCCGCCCGCCTCTTCGGCCTTTGCGTTCGAGCCGAGCGCCTCGAACACCGTGATCACGTCGGCCGGCTGTCCGCGCTCGATCAGGCGCGCCACCTGCTGCCAGATCAGGCGGTGGTCGTAGCGGTAGAAGTCCTCCTCGCGCACGACGTCGGCGACGCGATCGAAAGCGGTGTTGTCGAGCAGCAGGCCGCCGAGCACCGACTGCTCGGCCTCGATCGAGTGCGGCGGCACGCGCAGCGCCTCGAGCTCGCGGTCGCCCGCGCCCTGCGCCCGTGCGCCGGGCGCGCGATCATCGGAAGTGGAAACAGCGGACATCCACGCATCTTACAAAAGAAGGGGCGCGCTCGCGCCCCTTTTTACTTCCGTGCCGCGCACCACGAGGGCGCGGCGCGATCAGCTCGCCTCGGCCAGCACCGACACGGTGATCTCGGCCCTGGCGTCGCTGTGAAGCGCCACTTCGACCTTGTGATCGCCGACGTTCTTGATCTGCCCGCTCACGCATGTGGACCATCGTTTTTTTGCACCTCGAAGCCCTGCTTGCGCAGCGCGTCGGCGATGTTGGCGTTGGTGACCGAACCGAACAGGCGGCCGTCGACGCCGGCCTTCTCGGTGAGCTGCACCGTCAGGCCGCTCAGCTTTTCGGCGGCCGACTGCGCCGCGCTCAGCTTGTCGGCCTGGATCTTCTCGAGATCGGCACGACGCACTTCGAACTCCTTGATCGCCGATTCGGTCGCGCGTCGCGCCTTGCCGTGCGGAATCAGGAAGTTGCGCGCGTAGCCGTCCTTGACCTTGACGACGTCGCCGAGCTGGCCGAGGTTGACGACCTTCTCAAGCAGGATGATCTGCATCTGTCTTCTCCTTGCGCGCTCAGTGGTTGTCGGTGAACGGCAGCAGCGCCAGGAACCGCGCGCGCTTGATCGCGGTCGTGAGCTGCCGCTGGTAGCGCGCCTTGGTGCCGGTGAGACGCGCCGGGATGATCTTGCCCGTCTCGGTGATGAAGTCCTTCAGGACGTCGATGTCCTTGTAGTCGATCTGCTCGACGTTCTCCGCGGTGAAACGGCAGAACTTCTTGCGCTTGAACAACGCGCTTTGCGAAGGACGCTTCTTGCGATTGTCTTTGGAACCACGGCGAAAGTACGCCATATCACACCTCGATCAGTTCAAATTCGGTTACGTTGAGCAGCATCAGCCTGGACGCCTTGCGCTTTGGCGCGAGAAACCCGCTCGCGCGAATCGACGCGCCCAGCGCGATGCGGTCGGCGCGCTCGGCGAGCCGCCCGGCGAACAGCGCCGCGAGTTCCAGCTCGATCGTGCGTTGCGCTCCCGCCTGCATCTGCTGCGACGTGTGTCGCAGCGTCGCCGAGAGGATCGGAACGCCGGCCGGGCTGTAGCGCAGCGATCCGCGCTCGGCGAGCGTGGCGTGCAGTTGCACCAGGTTGCACGGCTGCCCCTGGAGCGACACTTTTCATTGCGCCTTGGCGACCGTCATCGGTTCGCGATCGTCGAGCAGGTTCGCACCGCACACCGCGCCGTTCAGGACGCGGCGTCGGAGGTCGACCTGCGCGACTCTTCCTTCTGGAGTTGCTTCATCATCGGCGAAGGCGTGGTCTGCGCGCTCGACATGACCACCGTCAGGTGCCGCAGCACCGCGTCGTTGAAGCGAAAGCCGTGCTCGAGCTCGGCAAGCGTCGGGGCCGCGCATTCGATGTTCATCATCACGTAGTGGGCCTTGGCGATCTTTTCGATCGGATAGGCCAGCTGGCGACGACCCCAGTCCTCGATTCGGTGGATCTTCCCCTGCTGCGCTTCGATCAGCGTCTTGTAGCGCTCGATCATGGCGGGCACCTGCTCGCTCTGATCAGGGTGGACGATGAAAACCATCTCGTAATGACGCATTCGGGCTCCTTGTGGTCGTTGGCTGCCCGCCGGCGTCAGGCGGTGCAGCAAGGATTCATCAATGGTGAACCGATAATTCTATCAGCCTGGCGCCGGATTCGTCCAGTCGGTGCTCTGCCCGGCGTAGATGCGCTCGAGGATCGAGCGCTCGCGCAGGTCGATGCGCGCGAGGAACTCGCTCGCGCCGCCGATCCCCCGGAACGCGCCGAACCCGCGGACCAGGAATTCGTGCATCGCGCTCAGTCCGGCGATCCGCGCCGGTGCGGCCATCGCCCGCAGGATGCTCCCGAGCAGCGGATGGCGCACGAGCCGGTCGAGCGAGCGCCCGATCGCGAGGACGAGGTCGAGCTGGTGCTCGCGATCGCCGCGCGAACAGGCCCGCCGGTAGGCCTGCGCGTACTGCGCTTCGTCGATCCCGCGGTCCAGGCGCGCGCCCAGCGCGACGGCGAGCGCCTCGTCCAGGCGCTCGGTGATCGCGTCGAGTTCGACCGCATCGGCGATCGTGCCGAGCGCGGCGTCCGGGCAGCATGCGCGCGAGCGTCGGAATCACTCGCGCGAGTTCGGCGTCGCGCTGCGAGAAGTCCTTGCCGCCGTAGAGGTCGTCGAGAAAGAAACGCGCCGCGGCCTGATACCGGGGATCGTCGAGCAGGTCGGCGTGGGTGCGCGCGAGGCGCCGCGCCTGCCATTGCTTGAGTGCGGCGTTGCGCGCGCGCAGCACCGGATCGGCCGCGAGGCGCGCGCGTTGCGCCGATACCTCGCCTGCCGCACCTGCGAGTCGCTCACCATGTTCCATCGCAGCGCGATGATACCGGCGCTGCGAGCGCCGCGGACGCGCCGCCATTAGAGCGGCGCCTCTAGCGCGAGGACCTAGAATGCAAACGATGAAACGACGCACCCTGCTCAAGACCGGTGTCGGCGCCGCGATCCTGCTGGCCGGCGGCGGCGTCGCCGGATGGCTCGCCGGACGCGACCCGCGAGCCGATCGCCGCGACGTGCTCGCCGGCGTGGTGCCCGGCATGCTCGGCGCTGCGCTCGCGAGTCTGGGCGCCGGACGCGACGCGGCGCTCGAGCAGTGCATCGACGGAGTCGAGATCGCGATCGCGGGGCTCTCGCCCGCCGCGCAGGAAGAGCTCGCGCAGTTGTTCACGCTGCTGTCGATTACGCCGGCCAGGCTGGTGCTCGCCGGAACCGCCGACGGATGGCGCGAGATGAGCGCGCGCAAGGCCGAAGCCGTGCTGCAGTCGTGGCGCACGCACCCGGTCGAGCTGTTGCAGGTGTCGTACCACGCGCTGCACGACCTTTGCTACGGCGCGTGGTACGGAACTGAATCGAACTGGCGCGCGATCGGCTACGGAGGCCCGTTGAACCTATGAGTGGATTTCCCGATCCGATCGTCGCCGGACTCGAACGCGGCTGGAAGGTGCACGACGCCGCCGACCCGGACCTCGCGTCGCGCTACGAGTTCGACGTCGCGATCGTCGGGACCGGCGCCGGCGGGGGCATCTCCGCCGAGATCCTTGCGCGCAGCGGCCTGTCGGTGGTCATGATCGAGGAAGGCCCGCTGCGCAGCTCGCGCGACTTCAACATGCGCGAGTCGGTGGCGTACCCGTCGATCTACCAGGAGTCGGCCGCGCGCAAGACCAAGGACAAGGCGATCAACATCCTGCAGGGGCGCTGCGTCGGCGGTTCGACCACCGTGAACTGGACCTCGTGCTTTCGCCCTCCGGACGCGACGCTCGCGTTCTGGCGCGAGCGCTACGGGCTGAACGACCTCACGCCCGAGGCGATGCTGCCGTGGTACCTCGCGGTGGAGCGCCGGCTATCGGTTTCGCTGTGGAGCGTGCCGCCCAACGTGAACAACGAGATCCTGCGACGCGGCGCGGCGCAGTTCGCGATTCCCGCCCCGGCGATCGCGCGCAACGTTCGCAACTGCTTCAACCTCGGGTACTGCGGCACGGGCTGCCCGACCAACGCCAAGCAGTCGATGCTGGTCACGACGATCCCGGCCGCGCTCGATCACGGCGCGACGCTTTTCACGAGGGCCCGCGCGCAGCGGCTGATGCTCGAGGGCCGCAGGCCCACCGGGCTCGAGGTCGAGTGGCTCGACGAACAGGGGCTGCGACCGAGCGGACGAAGCTCGACCGTGGTCGCCCGGCACTACGTGCTCGCCGGTGGCGCGATCAACACCCCGGCGCTGCTGCTTCGCTCGAAGGTGGCCGACCCGGCCCGGCTGATCGGCGCGCGCACGTTCCTGCACCCCTCGGTGGTCTCGGCGGCGGTGTTCGACGAACGCGTCGACGGATTCGACGGCGCGCCGCAGTCGATCTACAGCGACTACTTCCTTGGTCTGGACGACGTCGCCGGACCGATCGGCTTCAAGCTCGAAGTCCCGCCGATCCACCCGGTGCTCTTTTCGACCACGATGAACGGATTCGGCGACGCACATTTCGAGTCGATGAAGCGATTGGGCAACACCCACGCGATGATCGCGCTGATGCGCGACGGATTCCACCCCGAGTCGCGCGGCGGGCGGGTCGAGCTGCGCGCCGACTCCACGCCGGTGCTCGACTACCCGCTGAACGCGGTGCTGTTCGACGGCGCTCGCCGCGCGCTGCTGAAGATGGCCGAACTGCAGTTCGCCGCCGGCGCGAAGACGGTGCAGCCGGTGCACGAACTCGCGTCGGCCTACCCGAGCTGGGCGAGCGCGAAGGCGGCGATCGAGTCGCTGCCGATGAAGCCGATCGTCACTCGCGTCGTGTCGGCGCACGTAATGGGCGGCTGCGCGATGTCGGCCGACCCGGCCACCGGCGTGACGCGTCCGGACGGAAGGCTGTACGGACTCGACGACGTCTCGGTGCACGACGGATCGCTCTTCCCGACCTCGGTCGGCGCGAACCCTCAACTGTCGATCTACGCGATCACCGCCAGGCTCACCGACGCGTTGGCGAGCACGCTCGCCGGACGCGCCGCCGCCCGACTCGTATGACGAGCGTCGCGGCGCTGTTGCGCGCGCTGGTGCTGGGCGAACTCGCTGTCGCGATCGCCCTCGCCTGGTGGCTCGGCGCAGCTCGCGACTGGCCGGTCGCGGCGGCGACGCTGGGGGGATTGGCCGTTGCGCTGGCCGCACACGCGCTGGTCGTCGCGGCCAACTTCGTCGTCGCGTCGCTCTCCGGAAGTCCGACGCCCAGCGAGCACCGTCTCGACGCGCGAAGTGCGATCCGGCTCTACCTGCGCGAGCTGAGGGATTCTCTGTGGGTCTTCCAGTGGGAAATGCCCTGGGGCGCATCGCGACCGCTCGCCGGCGAATCGCGCGACGCCCGGTACGCACCCGGGCAACCGCATCCCCGTGCTGCTGGTGCACGGCTACTTCTGCAACCGCCAGCTGTGGCGCCCGATGGCGCGCGCGCTCGCGGCGCGTGGGCACGCGGTGGCCGCGGTCGACCTCGAACCGGTGTTCGGGTCGATCGACGACTACGTCGCGATCGCTCGAACAAGCGGTCGAGCGACTCAGGCAGCGCACCGGCGCGCCCGCGGTCGCGCTGGTGTGCCACAGCATGGGCGGGCTGGCCGCACGAGCCTACCGCAGGGCCCACCCGGACGCGCCGCTCGCGAGCGTGATCACGCTCGGGACGCCGCACCGCGGCACGGTCCACGCCCGCTTCGGGCTGGGCGCGAACGCACACCAGATGCGCCGCGGTGGCGACTGGCTCGACGCGCTGCAACGCTCGGAGTCGAGCGCCGCCAACGCGTTGTTCACCGTCATCCTCACGCACCACGACAACATCGTCACGCCGCAGGCGACCCAGACGATGCCCGGAGCGCGCGTGATCGAGTTCTCCGCGATCGGGCACCTGACGCTCGCGCGAGCGCCCGAGGTCCTCGACACGGTGCTCGCCGAACTCGCACGCATCTGAGTCGAAACCGGCGCGCGCCCGAGTCGAATCAGAAGTGCACGCCGCGCATCATCTGCTGGAAGGCGATCTGATCGGCCGATAGCTGCTCCGGTTTGTCCTTTTCCTTCGCCCGCACGCGAGGCGTCGGAATCGGGGAACATCCGAAACGCGGTGTTCATCACGATCTGCGCCACGCCCGGCAGCACCGCGTGCATCACCTGGCCGACGATGCCCAGACGCGTCGCGATCCGGTCGGGTTTGTGGATCACCGCTTCGACCACCAGGTCGGCGGCTTCCTCGGGCGAGAGCGTGGGCACGTTGTTGTACATGCGCGTGGGCGCGATCATCGGCGTGCGCACCAGCGGCATGTTGATCGTCGTGAACTTGATCCCCACGTCCGAGAACTCCGACGCGGCGCAACGCGTCCAGGCGTCGAGCGCGGACTTGGACGCGACATAGGCCGAGAAGCGCGGCGCATTGGTGAGCACGCCGATCGACGAGATGTTGATCACGTGCCCCTCGCGCTTGGCCGTCATCGACGGCAGCAGTCCCATCGTCACGCGCAGCGAGCCGAAGTAGTTCAGCTGCATGCAGCGCTCGAAGTCGTGGAAACGCTCGTAGCTGCCCTCGATTCCGCGGCGGATCGAGCGTCCGGCGTTGTTGACCAGCAGGTCGACGCCGCCGTAGGTCTGGACGATCCACTTGGTCATCCGGTCGCAGTCGGCCATGTCGGCGAGGTCTACCGCGAAAGTGTGCAGTTCGTGCCCTTCGCCGGCCACGAGATCGGCCGCTTCGCGCAGTTTCTGCTCGTCGCGACCGCAGATGATCGTGGTCGCGCCTGCCGCGGCGATCTTGCGCGCGGCCGCGAGGCCGATTCCGGACGAACCGCCTGTCACGAGCACCACCTTGCCCCTGACCTGTCCCTTGAGCGTGCGGTCGATGAACAGGTCGGGGTCGAGATGCCGCTCCCAGTAGTCCCACAGCACCCACGCGTACTCGGCCAGCCGCGGGCATTCGATTCCGCTGCCCTCGAGCGCTGCCTGCGTCTGGCGACAGTCGAAACGCGTCGGGTAGTTGACGAAGTCGAGGATGTCGTCCGGCAGTCCCAGATCCTTCATCACCGCGACACGGATCCGGCGGATCGGGGTGAGCGCCATCAGGCTCTTCTTGACGCCGCGCGGGATGAAGCCGAACAGCGCCGCGTTGATCCGGATCGCCATCGACGGCGCATGTGCGGCGCGCGCGAACGCGGTGAGCACGTCGCCCACGCGCATCGGCTGGGGATCGATCAGGTGGAAGCACTTGCCGTCGAGCTGCGGAGCGTGCGCGATGTGGTCCATCGCGTCCACCACGAAGTCCACCGGAACGATGTTGATGCGCCCGCCCTCGATGCCGATCGTCGGCATCCACGGCGGCACGAACTGGCGCATCCGCTGGATCAGCTTGAAGAAATAGTAGGGGCCGTCGATCTTGTCCATCTCGCCGGTCTTCGAGTCGCCGACGACCAGCGCCGGCCGGTAGATGCGCCAGGGCACCCTGAGCTCGGAGCGCGCGATTCCTTCCGAGTCGTGCTTGGTCGAGAAGTACGGGTTCTCGAGGTTCTCCGCCTCCTCGAACATGTCCTCGCGAAACATCCCCTCGAACATGCCGGCCGCGGCGATCGAGCTGACGTGGTGAAAGCAGCCCACCTTCAGGTCGTTGGCGAGCGCGACCACGTTGCGCGTGCCCTCGACGTTGACGCGCATCTGCTCGTCGGCGTCGGCCTTGAGGTCGTAGATCGCCGCGAGGTGGAAGAAGTGCTTGATCTTGCCCTGCAACGCCTTGCGCGCGGGCGCCTTCAGGCCGCAGTCGGGTTTGGAGATGTCGCCGACCACTGCAATCGCGCGCTTGGCGGTCGCGCCCCAGAACGCATAAAGCGGGGCGAGCTTGTCCTTTGACGCGTCGCGCACCAGGAAGTGCACGGTCGAGCCGCGCCGCGAAAGAAGCTTGCGCACCAGGCGCTTGCCGATGAACCCGGACGCGCCGGTGACGAAATACTCCATGGATCTCCTCCTCGTTGAACGATTCCAGGCCCACGCAGGCTCGTGCCCGAAGCGCGACGCGTTGCGCGGCGACCCGGCGATGATTGCATCGACCGCGGGTCCGGGCAAGCCGGCCCTGTCGCGGGCGGCGCTCGTGCCCACTACTTTAGTGTGCCTCCTCTACTGGTCGCGCATAGACTGCCATCAATCGAAGTCCATTGCGGCCTACGCGCCGCACTCGTCCCAAAGGAGTCCAGCAACATGGCAACCAGAGCACGCGCAACCAAGTCCGGCGGCAGGAAATCCTCCGCCTCGAAATCGACCGGTGCGGCACGCGCACACGACGACAACCAGCTTGCCGCCGCGATCCGCGATTCGGCCACACAGATCTGGCTCGCCGGCGTGGGCGCGTTCGGCAAGGCGCGCGACGAGCGCAACAAGGTGTTCCAGGCGCTGGTGCGCGAGGGACGCAGCATCCAGCTTCGCACCCGCGCGATGGCCGAAGAGCGCATCGGCGAAGTCACGGGCCGGGTGACCGAAGTGCGCGAGAAAGCCACCGAATCCTGGGACAAACTCGAGCAGGTGTTCGAGGAGCGCGTGTCGCGCGCGCTGGCGCGGCTCGGCGTTCCCACCAGCAAGGACGTGCAGGCGCTGATCAAGCGCGTCGACCAGCTGACCGCGAGCGTGCAGGCGATGGGCGGCAGTGTCGCGCCGAAACGGGCGGCGAAGAAGGCGCCCAGGCGCGCCGCGAAGAAGAGTGCCTCCGCGAAGAAGAGTGCCTCCGCGAAAAAGGGTGCACCCGCGAAGAAGGCTGTCAGGCGCGCCAGAAAGGCGTCCGCAAAAGCCGCAGCCTGATAGGGTTTGGACGAGAAGGGTTTTGAAGAACCGGCCCGAGGCGAAATGGCACCCGCGGTGAAGCAGGCAGGGGCCAGAGCGCGGTCCTCGCGCCCTTCGCGCCCTTCGTCGCGCCCACGCGTCGGACTGGCACTTGCCGGTGGCGGATTCCTCGGTGCAGCCTACGAACTGGGCGTGCTCGCGGCGCTGGCCGAATCGGTCGAGGGACTCGACCTCAATCGGCTCGACGCCTACGTCGGGGTGAGCGCGGGCGGATTCATCGCCGCGGGACTGGCCAACGGCAAGACGCCGCATCAGATGGTGCGGATGTTTGTCGAGGACGCCGATACCGAACTCGATCCCGCAACGATGCTCAGGCCAGCAGCGCGCCTGTGGATGCGCGCGCTGCGCGCGGCGCCGACGGTGGCCTCGCAAACGCTCGAGGCCGGGCTGAGCGAGGGCCTGCGCGGCGCGCCGGCTGTGCTGTGGCAGGCGCTCGAACGCGCGGGCAGGCTGCTCCCCAACGGGCTGCTCGACGCGCGCACGGCCGAACGGACGCTGGCCAGGATCTTCGCCGAACCGGGCAGGACGAACGACTTCCGCAAGCTCGGGACCGAGTTGCGGGTCGTCGCCACCGACATCGACACCGGTGCCCCGGTCGCGTTCGGCGCGCCGGGGTTCGACGAGGTGCCGATCTCGCGCGCGGTGCGCGCCTCGAGCGCGTTGCCCGGGCTGTTCGCGCCGGTGCGCATCGGCGAGCGCTACTACGTCGACGGCGTGCTCAACAAGACGCTGCACGCGTCGGTCGCACTCGAGCAGGGTGTGTCGCTGTTGCTGTGCGTCAACCCTCTGGTGCCCTACTCACGCGCGCTCGGCACGCGGCGCGGATCGATCGCGCGCTCGAGCCTGCCCGTGATCCTGTCGCAGTCGATGCGCACGGCGATCCGTTCGCGCATGACGGTGGGGCTGGCAAAGTACGAGATCACCCACCCGAACGCGCGGATCGTGCTGTTCGAGCCGCGCGGCGACGACGAGACGATCTTCTCCACGCGCATCTTCACGGTGGCGAGCCGCCGACGCGTTTGCGAACGCGCCTACCTGCAGACGCGCGCCGACCTGCTCTCGCGTTTCGACGAGGTCGAGCGCAAGCTCGACAGCGCTGGCCTCTCACTGAGGCGCGCGGTACTCGAGGACACCTCGCTTCGGCTGGTGCGCACGACGCCGGTCCCGCTGCCGAGGCGGCGCGGCGGGCTCGAAGACGGAGCGATCCGGCTGTCGCACACGCTCGACGACCTGGAACGCTCGCTCAAGGTCTGCTCGGCGCGCTGAGGTATCCTCGACCGGTGAATCGTCCCGGACATCCGATCGCAGCACGATGAAGCGCAAACTGCCGCGCCGCACGCGCGAACGCATCCTGCAGACCGCACTGAGGCTGTTCAACGACATCGGCGAGCCGAACGTGACGACGAGCGCGATCGCCGACGAGATGAACATCAGCCCGGGCAACCTGTACTACCACTTCCGCAACAAGGAGGAGATCGTCGACGCGCTGTTCGAGCAGTTCGAGCGCGAGGTCGATCCGCTGCTCGAGCGCGCCGGCGGCACGCGAGATCGTGTTCGAGGACGCGTGGCTGTTCCTGCACCTGCTGTTCGAGGCGATCTGGCGCAATCGCTTCGTCTATCGCGACATCAACGACCTGCTTTCTCGCAATCGCAAACTCGAGCTGCACTTCAGGACCATCCTCGAGCGCAAGACCGCCGCGGCGCACCTGCTGTGCTCGGCGCTGGTCGATTCGCGGCGGCTGGACGTCGACGAGCGCGAGATCAGCGCGCTCGCGACCAACATGGTGGTGGTCGCCACCTATTGGCTGTCCTACGAATACGTCGGCAACGCGCGCCGCTTCAGCGAGCAATCGTTCCAGAACCGCGCGATCGCGCGCGGCGCGTATCAGGTATTGTCGCTGCTCGCGCCCTACCTCGACGCGCCGGGGCGCACGTTGTTCAAGCGACTGGCCGACGAATACCTGTCCGACTGACGCACGGAGCGCACCGATGCAGCTGACGCACGCGCAGATCGACCGATCGCGGCAACGGGGCCGCGCGCGATGAACCTGCATACGATGCTGCTCAGGCGCGCGGCCGAGGCGCGACCATTGCGCGTGGGCCTGATCGGTGCCGGAAAGTTCGGCTCGATGTACCTGTCGCAGGCGCTGCGCACGCCGGGAATCCACCTCGTCGGCGTCGCCGACCTCTCGCTCGCGCGCGCGCGCAAGGCCTTGCGCCTGGTCGGCTGGCCGGCCGATCGGATCGCCGCGAAGAGCTTCGAGACTGCGGCGGCGAAGGGTTCGACCCACCTGTGCGAGGACGCGATGGCGCTGATCTCGAGTCCGCACCTTGACATCGTGATCGACGCGACCGGGCACCCTGCTGCCGGGATACGGCACGTACTGGCGTGCTGCATGCACGGCAAGCACATCGTGATGGTGAACGTCGAGGCCGACGCGCTGGCGGGCCCGCTGCTCGCCGAGCGCGCCGCGCAGGCAGGCATTGTCTATTCGCTGGCCTACGGCGATCAGCCGGCGCTGATCTGCGAGATGGTCGACTGGGCGCGCGCGGCCGGCTTTCCGGTGATCGCCGCCGGAAAGGGCACCAAGTACCTGCCCTCGTACCACCAGGGCACGCCCGACACCGTCTGGGAACACTACGGCATCAGCGCAGAGGACGCGAAAGTCGGCGGCATGAACGCGAAGATGTTCAATTCGTTCATGGACGGAACGAAGTCGGCGATCGAGATGGCGGCGGTGGCCAATGCCACCGGTCTCGTCCCCGCCCCCACGGGCCTCGCGTTCCCGCCGTGCGGAATCGACGATCTCGCGCACGTCCTGCGCCCGATCGAGGACGGCGGCCAACTGCACCACCGCGGCCAGGTCGAAGTGATCTCCAGCGTCGAACGCGACGCGCGCCAAGTGCCGCGCGACCTGCGCTTCGGCATGTTCGTCACGATCGAAGGGGAGTCCGAATACGTGCGCCGCTGCTTTCGCGAATACGGCATGAGCACCGACGACAGCGGACGATACTCGGCGATGTACAAACCGTTTCACCTGATCGGGCTCGAACTCGGAATCAGCGTCGCGAGCGTCGGCTTGCGCCGCGAACCGACCGGCGTCGCGAACGGCTGGCGCGGCGACGTGGTCGCCACCGCCAAGCGCGGATTGAAGGCGGGCGAGATCCTCGACGGCGAAGGCGGTTACCTGGTGTACGGACGGTTGATGCCCGCGGCCGATTCGCTCGCGGCCGGTGCGCTGCCGCTGGGCCTGGCGCACGACCTTCGCCTGCGCCGCGCGGTAGGCGCGGGCGAGGTGCTTCGCTGGACCGACGTGACGGTCGACGCGCGCGACGACGCGGTCGCGTTCCGCCGGCTGATGGAACGCACCGTGCCGGCGGGAGCGCACGGTGCCGGTGCAGGGCGGCGCTCGCCGGCCCGATCGACAACGGGAGAAACGCGATGAACCAGGCATACATCGTCGCCGCGGCACGCACCGCGGGCGGCAAGCAAGGGCGGCACGGCTCGCCGGGCTGGCATCCGGCGGACCTCGCGGCGCAGGTGCTCGACGCGCTGGTCGAACGCAGCGGTGCCGATCCGGCGCTGGTCGACGACGTGATCATGGGCTGCGTCGATGCAGGTCGGCGAGCAGGCGATCAACGTCGCGCGCAACGCCGTGCTCGCCTCGAAGCTGCCCGAAAGCGTGCCCGGCGACCTCGATCGACCGCCAGTGCGGCTCGTCGCAGCAGGCGCTGCACTTCGCCGCGCAGGCGGTGATGTCGGGGACGATGGACGTGCGTGATCGCCGCCGGCGTCGAGAGCATGACGCGCGTGCCGATGGGCCTGTCGGCTACGCTGCGCGCAAAAGGGCGGCTTCGGCAACTACATGAGCCCGGCGATGCAGGCGCGCTACCCCGGCGTGCAGTTCAGCCAGTTCACCGGCGCCGAGATGATGGTCGAGAAGTACGGGCTGACCAAGGACGAGCTCGATCGCTACGCGCTCGCAAGCCACCAGCGCGCGGCCGCGGCGACCCGCGACGGCGCGTTCGCCGACGAGATCGTTCCGGTGCCGATGCGCGCGCCGACGGCATCGCCCTCGGACGAGATCGCACGACGTCGACGAAGGCATCCGCTTCGACGCGACGCTGGAGGGCATCGCCGGCGTGAAGCTGCTCGCGCGAAGGCGGCCGCATCACCGCGGCCACCGCCAGCCAGATCTGCGACGGCGCCTCCGGCCTGATGGTCGTCAACGAGCGCGGCCTCAAGGCGCTGGGCGTCGAAGCCGCTGGCCCGCATCCACCACATGACGTGCTCGGCACGATCCGGTGATCATGCTCGAAGCGCCGATCCCGGCCACGCAGCGCGCGTTGAAGAAGGCCGGGCATGTCGATCGACGACATCGACCTGTTCGAGGTCAACGAGGCCTTCGCCCCGGTGCCGCTCGCCTGGCTCGAAGGCGACCGGCGCCGATCCCGCCCGGCTCAACGTCGAACGGCGGCGCGATCGCGCTGGGCCATCCGCTGGGCGCGTCCGGCACGAAGCTGATGACCACGCTGGTCCACGCGCTGCAGCGCAGCGCGGCAAGCGCTACGGCCTGCAGACGATGTGCGAAGGCGGCGGCATGGCGAACGTGACGATCGTCGAGCGCCTCTGAGCGCCTCCGAAGGGTCGAATCCCGGCGTCGGACGGCTTGGACCGCGGATCTCGCCGAGGCGATCGGCGTCGGATGTTCAGCGCGCGGCGCGCGTTTCGGCGATGCGCGCGGCTAACCGGCCCTCGCGAGCGACCCGCGTGGCGGCCGCGGCGGCGATCGCCTGCGCGCCGCCCCAGACCACGAGCTCGCGCCTCGCCCGCGTGACCGCGGTGTAGACCAGTTCGCGCGTCGCGAGCGCGTGGCCCTGCGGCGCCGCGACGAACGCGACCGAGTCGAACTCCGATCCCTGCGACTTGTGCACGGTGATCGCCCACGCGTCCTCGCAAACCGGCACGACGAGCACCGGCATCCTGCGCAGGCCCCCGTCGCCATCGGCGAACACGACCGACTCGCCGTCGACGCAGACTCCCACGTCGCCGTTGAACAGCCGCGCTTCGCGGTCGTTGCGCAACACCATCACCAGCCGACCCGGATACCACTGCGCGTGCGCCGGCGCCGCGACACGACGACGCACCGCGGCAGCGATCATCGCGTTGATCGCGACGACCCCGCGCGGACCGTCGCGCAACGCGCAGAGCACGCGATGGCCTTCGTAGCGCTCGAGCAACGCCGCCGACTCGTCCGCCTCGCCCGCGGCACGCGCGTCGAGACCGCGGCGCAAGGCGGCGAACGCTCCCTCGTAGGCCTGCAGCGCGCAGGCCACGATCGCCGAAGGATCGTCGCGCGCACGCAGCGTCGATCCGAACGCCGTCGCGATCGCGTCGGCCTCGGCAGCCGAGCGCACCGCGGCGGCGAGCGCGACGATCTGCGCGCCCTCGCGCTGACGATAGTTGCGCTCGAGTCGCGTGACGCACGCGAGCCCCGCTGCGCACAGTTCGGCGAACACCGCGCCGGCCTCCACCGATGCGAGCTGGTCCATGTCGCCTGCGAGCACCAGGCGCGCGTCGGGGCCGATGCGCTGCGCGAGCGCGCTCGCCAGCTCGATGTCGAGCATCGACGCCTCGTCGACGATCACGACGTCCCAGGGCAGCGGCGCACCGACCGCTGCGGACTCGCCCGCCGGTTGCCCGCGCAGCCCCAGCAGCGCGTGCACCGTCACGCCCTGGGCGAGTTGCGCGCCGCCGGCCCCGTGCCGTGCCGGCATCGCGCGAATCTCGGCGCCGAGCGATTGCGACAGCCGCGCCGCGGCCTTTCCGGTGGGTGCGGCGATCGCGACCCTGGCCTCGGGCGCGAGCTCCAAGACGGCGATCACGATCCGCGCCAGCGTCGTCGTCTTTCCGCTGCCGGGCCCGCCCGAGATCAGCGAAAGTCGCCGCTCGAGCGCCAGTCTGACCGCGCTTCGCTGCGCCTCGTCGGGGTCCGCGCCCGCGTATGCGGACACCACCGCCTGCGCGATCCTCTGCGACGAGGCGATCGGAGCGGGTACGTCCAGCGCCGAAGCGGCCGCGGCGAGCCGCGCCTCCGCGCGGTGCAGCCGGTAGAGGTAGATTCGCGACGCGTCGATCACGAGCGGCGCGACGCGGGCTCGCGGGTCGGTCGTGAGCGCCGGGCTTCGCGCGAGGGCGAGCGCCTCGCCGTCGTCGGCGAGGCGGACGCAGACGTGGCCATCGTGCGCCGCGTCCCAGACGCGTTCGGCTGCCCCCACGAGCGCGCCGCGATCGGACGGTGCCCCGCCCTGCGAATCGTGCAGGCGCACGAGGGCGTCCGAAAAAGCCTTCGCCAGGCGCGTACTCACGGCCGTTCACCGAACAGTCGGTCGAGCGCGCCGATCAGTTGCGCCGAAGGGCGGGACGAGTAGATGCCGTGACCGGCGTCGCCCGCGTCGTTCCCGCCGACCCCCGCGCCGCGCAGATAGACGTACTGGACGCGACCGAAATGCGAATCGTAGGCGTAGCCGGCGACGCGCGTGCGCAGCAGGCGATGCAGCGCGAGCGCGTAGAGGCAGAATTGCAGCGGATAGGCGTTCGCGGCATTGCTGCGCGCCATCGCGGCCTGGTCGTAGTCTTGCGCACTCGCGCCGAGGTGGTTGCTCTTCCAGTCGAGCAGGTACCAGCGATCGTCGGCGCGGTACACCAGGTCGACGAATCCGCGAACGAAGCCGCTCCAGCGATGCGAGGCGACGCGCGCGTCGAGCGCGTACTCGGTGGCGATGGCGCGCAGCACCTGCGCGGTGTCGACATCGTGCGCCGCGAGGTGGAATTCCATCTCGCTGACGATCGCGCCGGGATCGAGTTCGGCGAGCGAGCGTGCCGGGGCTCGCTCGCCCGGCAGCGGCGTGGTCGCGACCTCGCCTAGCCAGCGCGCGACGCCCACGGGGTCGACCTGCGAGTAGCCGACGCGCGCGAGCGCGCCGGCCACCGTTGTCGTGTCGATCGGATCGGCGAACGCCACCTGTTCCAGGATGCCGTGCAGGCAGGTGCCGGCGAGCGCGCCGGCCGGAAACGCGAAGCGCGCCGCGTCGCTGGAGGTGCGCGCCGCGTCGCTGTGGCGAACCGGGGCGTCGGGCTCGATCGCCTGGTCGTGGTCGGGCAGATCGGGCATCGGGCGCGAGACCGCCGCATGTCCGGGACCCTGCTCGTCTCCCAATCTCGCGAGCGCGGTGAAACTGGTCTGGATCCACGGAAAGGGCATGGGCACGTCGAACGGGCGCGCCATCGGCTCGGCGACGGTTTCGTCGCGATCGCGCTTCGCGGCGTCGGCCGGCGCGCGCCCCGGCGCCGAATGTCCGCGCGCGCCGCTCGAACCGCGGGCCTGCGCTTCGCTGGCCGGCACGACGCGAAGCGCCCCAGCATTGGCGGCGTCGGCAACGGCGGTCGCGTTGGCGCGCAGCGACCAGTCCCGCAACGAATCGCGCGCGAGCGCGGCGTCGAGCGTGGGCGGATCCTTGCTGTTGGCGCGCCACTCCTTCTGCGCGCGCGGATCGAGCCCGGCGAGCAGCCAGCTCAGCGGCGCGAACTGGGCGCTCGCGACCGCTCCCCAGCATAGGTAGCAGCGCTGCTGGGCACGGGTGAGCGCCACGTAGAGGACGCGCAGCGCCTCGGAGTACGACTCGGTACTGGCCTGCGCCCACTCGGCGCTTTGACGGTCGGCTTCGAAGTCGATCACTGCCCGCCAGCGCGGGCCGACCGGCGCGTCCCCATCGTGCGTTTCGTGAAAGTGGATCGCCGTCGCCGCGGGCGGCACCGCGAATCGGGAGCCGCCGCGCCTGCGGTCGAATTCGCGGCCCGACCAGGCGAAGGGCACGAACACGACCGGATACTCGAGGCCCTTGCTCTTGTGCACGGTCACGATGCGCACCAGGTTCTCGTCGCTCTCGAGGCGCAACTCGCCGGCGTCGGCACCGAGCGACGCGGGGTCGTCGCGCATCCGCATCAGCCATCGCAGCGCGGGGGCGGCGCCCTCGCGCGCCTCGATCGAGCGTCCGAGCAATTCGCCCAGGTGCGCCAGGTTGGTCAGCCGGCGCTCGCCGTCGCGAATCGCTGCGAGCCGGCGATACGCGTCGAGCGCCGAGAACAACCCCCACAACGCCGCCTGCGGCCCCGCCGAGGCCCAGCGGCTGCGCGCCGTGGCCAGCAGGGCGAGCACGCGCGGCACGTCGGCGTCGTCGGGGGCGATCGCGAGGCTGTCGATCAGCATCGTCGCGAGCGCGCCGCGTACGAGGCCGGCGTCCGAGGGCGACGCGATCGCCGCGACCACTCGGATCAGTTCGTCGCACTCGCGCGACTCGAGCACGCTGTCGCGCGAGATCTCGGCGGCGCCGATTCCCCCCGCCTGCAGCGCGCGCTTGACGAGGCCTCCCTCGTGGTGCGAATTGACCAGCACCGCGATGTCGGCCGGACCGAGCGCACGCGCGCCGAGGCGTACCTCGCCAGGCGCGAGCAGCCTGGCGATCTCGGCAACTGTCGCGGCAACCGCGCGACGGACTCCCCCGGGCCTCGAGAGCATCGCACGCGCCGCGTCGGCGTCGGCGTCGGCGTCGTCGGCGTCGTCAGGTGCGGGTTCGAGTGAAAGGACCGTGATCGCACCGCGTTCGCCCGCGCGGCGATCGACGAATTCGGCCCGAACCTTGCTGCCCGCGCATGCCGGCGAGAATGCGATCTCGTCGACCAGAAACGGCGTGTCGCGCGCGAACAGCGCATTGAGTGCGTCGAGCATCGCGGGGACGGAGCGCTGATTCTCGTGCAGCGCGTGGGACATGGGGTCGGCGCCGCGTGCCTCGAGGTAGGAATAGACGTCGGCCGCGCGAAACGAGTAGATCGACTGTTTCGGATCTCCGACGAGGATCAGCGCCGGCGCATCGTGCGCTCGCGGCGCACCGCGTCGGTCGCCGCTGCTTTCGTCGCTTTCGTCGCTTTCGTCGCTTTCGTCGCTTTCGTCGCTTTCGTCGCTTTCGCCTTCGTCTGTGGCGCCTGTGGCGCCTGCGGCGCCCGTGTCGCCTTTGTCGCCGGGCTCGCCGGGCCGGTAGATCCGGCTGAAGATCTCCCACTGCAGCGCGTCGGTGTCCTGGCACTCGTCGATCATCGCGACCGGGTAGCGCGCCCTCAGCGCCGCGGCGAGCTGCTCGCCCGAGTTCGGGCGCGCGAGCGCGTCGCGCACGATGCGCAGCAGGTCGTCGTGGTCGATCGCGCCTTGTGCGACCTTCAACTCGAGGCGACGGCTCGAGAGCTCGAGCGCGGCCTCGTGCGCGACGACCCCGGGTAGCGACAGGCAGCGCCGGCGCAGCGTCTCGAGTTGCTCGCACAGGCCGACGAGCGCAAGTCCCGGTACCTCGTAGCGCCCCTGCTGTCCGACGTACTCGCCGGTGAAATGCGCGACCACGGCCGGGATCGGGGGGATCAGCCCGGGATCGGCGTGCGCGAACGCGGCCAGCGTCGCGAGCCGCGAGCGCACGTAGTCGGGGCGCATCCTGGTGCCATGGGCATTGCCCTTGACGCCGACCCAGGCGAGCAACTGCTCGCCTTCGGCGTCGAGCACGCCGGCAAGCTGCTCGCGTCGATCGTCGATCTGTCGCGGCAGCTCGCGCCATTCGAAGTGCTCCGGGGCGACGCGCGCCGCGGGACGCGCGTCGATCGTCGCCACCGGGCGAACGAGCGAAGCCGGCGAGACCCCGCAGCCGTGCAGCAGCGCGAGCAGCCCGGGGGCGCGACCGGCGACCGATTCGCGCCACCAGGCGGCCAGCCCGCGTTCGATCCATTCGGAGCCCAGCGCCTCGGCCCTGAGGCCATGCGCCAGGCCGATCGACATGGCGTGCTCGCTGATCACGCGGTGGCAGAACGCGTGGATCGTCCGTACCTGGGCCTCGTCGATGCGCGCGAGCGCGACGCGCAGGTCGCGCAACGCGCGATCGGGGTCGGCGAGGCGCGCCGCGTACGCGGCGCAGAACGGATCGTCGACCGCCTGCCCCGCGACGCCGAGGCGATGCCCGATGGCGCGCGCCGTGTCCGCGATACGGGAACGGATTCGCTCGGACAACTGCGCGGTCGCGGCGCGGGTGAAGGTCACCACCAGCACGCGGTCGATCTCCAGGCGGCGCTCGACCAGCATGCGGACCACGAGCCCGGACAGCGTCCAGGTCTTGCCGGTTCCCGCATCGGCTTCGAGCATGTGAAAGCCGTGCAGGATCCGCTGCGCGAGCACCGGATGGTCGTCGAGCGCGACCGGCCGGTTCATGGCTTGCCGATCGCGCAATCGGCGAGGATCGGCGCGTAGACCTCGCGCGCCGCCGCCGTCACCTCGTCGATCGACGGGACGGCGTCGCGATGCAGCGCCGCGTTCCATGGCCGCTCGATCTCGCCGGAGGTCCAGCCGCTCTCGCTGCCAAGCAGCGTGTCGTGCACCTTCTGCGCGCTGGAGCCACTCAGGATCTCGCGCGCGGTGCGCGGAAACAGCGCGAGCGGATGCTCGGTGATGCGCATGACGCTCGCGCGTGCGTGCGCGATCGCGGCGCGCGGGTCTGCGACACGCACCGTGACGCACGCGTCGGGCGTGACGAGGTACGACGCGGGTGGCTCGCCCTCGCGATCGGACAGGCCGCGGCGCGCCGCCCATTCTGCGTGAACGAGCCAGGCGCCGATCAGGGCGTGCATCCCGAGCTTGTACGCCGATACCGTGACCGGCGCACCGGGCACGGCGAGCGACGCGAGCGCGGCGGCACGCTGCGACAGCGCCTGCGCGCTCGCGAGGATCGTGCGCGCGTGCACCTCGCCGCCCGCGCCCGCGGCGGTCTGCGCCAGCGCCTCCAGTTCGGCCAGCAGCGCCGCCGCCTCTTCGCCCGCGAGCAGACGCCGGGCGACCGAGTCGACCAGGTGCCGGTCGCCCGCCGGGTCGGGAACGAGCGGCTCGACATCCTGGGGGCCGCCTTGTTCGTAGGGCAGCGCCACCCCGAACTTCGCGCGCAGGTAGGCTTTGGCCGGATCGGCCAGCGCAGCGCGAAGCGCGTCGAGTTCGGTGGCGTCGAGCGGCACATGCGCGCACGCGTCGTGTGCCCGATCGCCGGCGCTCGCCGCGCCGGCGTCGCGTGAAGCCGCCTCGAGGCCTCGTACCGCCTCGGAGCGTCGCAGCGCTTCGACTCCTCGCAGTGCGCCGACGCGATCGCCGCGCCGGTGCAGCGGAACGCTCAGCGCACGCGCCGTACCTTCCCATTGCGAGGCGAAACTCGCCGAGACAAGCGCGCGATCGTCGTTAGCGCTCGCGAAGGCGCGCGGGGAAAACGGGTGCAGCGGATGGACGACGGCCTGAAGCGGGCGGAACTGCGCGCACTGGCGCGCGTTGACGTATGCCTGCAGTTCGCTCACCAGCGTCGACGGATTGCGCGCGGTGTCGTCGCGCGGGTCGCGGCCCGTGTACAGCACGATCAAACGCTCGCGCGCGGCAAGCACCGCGTCGAGGAAGACCCCGCGGTCGTCGACGCCGCCCGCGCGATCGCCGAATCGCGGAGCGGCCGCGATCAGGTCGAACTCGCCGCGCGCTCCGGCACGCGGAAACGCAGTCTCGTCGAGCCCGAACAACGCGACGACCCGGAATCCGACCGCTCGCAGCGCGCCGATCGGGCAGACCGTCACTGCGCCCGAGGGCAGCGCCGCCGCCGCGCCGCGATCGAGTTCGTCGACCAGCGCCTGGTGGAAGGCTCTCGCGTCGAGCGCACTCTCGGGTTCGAACGACGCGCCATCACGCAGTGAGTCGAGCGACGCGAGCAGCCGCACCAGCGCGTCCGCGTGGCGTCGCGACTTGCCGAACAGGCCCTGGAACAGGTCGCGCGCGGCGGCGCACCAGTGCGCGACCGGGCGCGGCGCGCGGTCGAGCGCGTGCAGGGCGCGCACGGCGTCGAGCACGCCGAGCAATCGCTCGAAGGCCTCGTAGCCGACACGCCGCAAGCCGGCGGTCGGCGCAACGCCGGCGACCTGCGCCATTGCCCCACCGAGCGCCGCGCCCAGCACGAGGCGGGCGAGGCCGGCACGCCAATTGTGTTTCGGCGGGCCGGCGTCCTCGTCCAGGCCCCAGTGCACGCCGGCGGTTTCACAGGCGGCGAGCAGGTCGCCCGCCTGCTGCGGGTCGAGCGACAGCACTTCGAGCACCAGCGGGTTCGCGAGCCACTGTTCGAGCGCCGCCAGGGTCGCCCCGGCGCGCGCGAATTCGAGCAACTCGAGCGCGGCGCGCTGCATCGGATCTGCGCGCGCACGCCGCGCGCTCACCGCGATCGGCACGACGCGTTGCGGCGGCGCCGACGCGAACACCGACTCGATCGCGTCGGCGGCGTCCTCGAGGTCGGCGCAGAACACGATCACCTGGTCGGGGCGCAGGTTGGGCATCGTCGCAAAGCAATCCAGCAACCGGTCGTGCAGGACTTCGGCGCTGCGCACCGCGCCGTGGGTCGCGTGCAACTGGATCGAGGCGTCTTCGATCGGATCGGCGAGCAATGCCCACGGCCGGTCGCTGCGCAGCAAGATCGACGTGTGTAGCGCCGACAGCCGGGTGAGGTCGCGCTCGGGGGAATCGGCGGAAACTTCGGCGGACGACTCGGCGGGGAGTTCCGCGGGCGACTCTGCGGGCACCTCGACCTCGGCAGCCGACGGCATGCACAGCGCGTCGAGCCGATGCGCGCGGTCGCGAAACGGCGCCTCGGACTGCACGCCCCAGCGGTCTTCGAGCAACTGCCACTGCGCGACGCGGTCGCGCTGCGCGCGCCCCCAAAGGCCGAGCACCTGAGGTTCGTCCTCGTAGAGCCACGCGAGATCGGGGCGTTCGGCTTCGATTCGCGCACGCGACTTCGGGTCGACCAGGTCCGACCACATCTCGCGACACGGGTCGGGAACGAAAGCCGCGACCTCGGTGTACCGCGAGAGCCGCGCGAGCACGTCCATTTGCTCGCGCGACAGCGCGGCAGTCGCGATCAGGCCGACGGATTGCTCGGCGAAGGCGCGCCGCTTCGCGTCGGACATCTCCGCCAGCGCCGCGTCGAGGCGCTCGTAGGGGTGGGTACGCGAGACGTCGGGCAGGCGCGAAAGCAATTCGCGCCACAACCACCGTTGCCAGGCCTCGTGCCGATCGATCGGCGCGGCGCCCTGCGCCCACCTGCCCGCCTGCCATCGGTCGAGCCAGTCCCTGCGCAGCACCAGGTAGCGCTCGAACTGCGCGGCGATCTCGCCCGCGAGCGCCAGTCGATCGGCGATCGCCGCACCGCGCACGCGACGGTGCAGCGTCAGGCACTCGGCGACCCCCTCGGTGCGATCGAACAGTTGCAGGATGCTCCAGCGCGCCGATTGCGGCTCGAACGGCGAGCGCGCGGGAAGCTCGGGGATCAGCTCGCCGAGCGTGCGCCAGAAGAAGCGTCCCGGCAACTCGAAGCGCACCCGCGCGCACACGCCCTGCGCAAGGGCGATTCGCTGCGCGACCCAGCGCCCGGTTCCCAGATCGGGAACGACCACGGTGTCCTGCGCGAGCGCGTCACGCTGGCGCGGGCGCGCGAACCACCCGATCAACGCGTCGGCGAGTTGCTCGAGCCGATCGTCGTAGACGATGCGCAACGGCACTCAGAGGAGCCTTCCGAGCGTGGCGACGGCGATCGTGAACAGGCCCAGCCACAGGTTGACCGTCACCAGCAGCCGGATCGCGCCGAGTACGGCCGCCGCCGCGGGCCAGTCCGCCGCGAGCACCGCGGCGCCGAACTTCGGGAATCGATCGACCCGGATGACGGCGTAGACGACGGACATGACGAAGGCGATCGTTGTCATCAGGTGCCAGGCCGCAGGCGCCGCGCCGAAGCCGGTGTCGACGAACATCGCCAGGCCGCTCGCCCACAACACGAGCAGCGCGACGTTGACGTAGGAGAAGAAGCGCGACAGCGTGTCGCGCATCAGCGCCAGGCGCTGGGGCGGCGCGAGCGAGAGGATCGCCGGACGCAGGCAGTGGTGGACGAAGAACATCCCGCCCACCCAGACCACGACCGAGATCAGGTGCAGGAAGATCCAGAGTTGTCTCATTGCTCGTCTCGTTCGGTCAGAAGCGCGATCCACCTTCGCGCAGGAACTCGATCTCCTGCGCGGTGCTGTCGCGACCGAGGATCTCGTTTCGATGGGGAAAGCGCCCGAAGCGCTCGACGACGTCGTAGTGCTTGAGCGCCCATTCGTAGTTGGCGCCGGCCTGCGGGTCGTCGCGCAGCAACCCGAACAGGCGCAGCGATTCGCACTGGTCGACGATGTCCTCGGAGTGTTCGAACGGTAGGTAGCAGAACACGCGCTCGAGCGGCGCGAGTCGCGCGTCCGATCCGCGATCGACCAGCGTGCGCGCCAGCGCGAGCGCGCGCGTGTCGCCGGAGAACGCGTGGGGCGTGTCGCGAAACGCGTTGCGGGTGAACTGGTCGAGCACGACGATCAGCGCCAGCGCCGAAGCGTGTTCCTCGCCCCAGTGCTCGAGATCGCCGGCGAGCGCGCGCGCGATCGTCGCGCCGAAGCGCTCGCGTATCTGCGCGTCGAACGCGGCGTCCTTGGCGAACCACTGCGCGCGCGGCTTGCCCGCGTGCCCGGAACCCGGGGCCCCGAACCAGAATTCGAGCACCTCGCCGGCTGTCCTCATGTCGTCCACTGCGACCTCAGGCTCGCGCCCGCGCCCGCGCCCGCGACGCGACCGGCGCGCGCTTTCGCGTGCGTCGCGCGGACTTCGCGAACAGGCGGCGCTCGACTTCACGCGGGTCCAGCCCGACCTCGATCAGTTCGCGCGGAAGCATCGACAGCGTGAGGAGCAGCCGTTCGAACTCGGGCTGGAACTGATCGATGATCGACTGCGGCTCTGCGCAAAGCGCAGTGTCGGTGATCAGGCCGAACTGCACGCCGCCATCGTACGAGAGGATCGACACACCCACTCCGATGTCGCCCGACTGCGGCACCCAGACCATCACCCGCTCGAGCCGGCGGCCGAAAATTCTGATCGCCTTCTGCGGCCCGGGGACGTTGGTCATGACCGCCGTGCCCTTTTGCGCCAGATAGTCGAGCACGAACTTCTGCACCGCGCGCGGCGCCATCCCGATCGCGTTGAGGATCGCGAACGCGATCGGTCCCTGGTAGCCCTCCTTCAGTTCGCTCATGCGCCGGCGCACCTCGAACACGCGTTCGATCGGATTTCCGATGCCGATCGGAAGCGTGAGCGGAACCAGACCGAAGCGATTGCCCAGACTCGGCGGCTCGTCGGCGCCGCGCAGGTTCACCGGCACCATCGCGCGCAGCTCCTTGCCGTGCGTGTCCTCGCCGCGTTGTTCGAGGTAGCGGTGCACCGCCCCCGCGACGCCCGAGAGAAGGATGTCGTTGACCGACACGCCGAGCACCCTGCACACCGCCTTGACCTCGACGAGCGGCATCGGCTCGTTCCACGCGACCGCCTTGACGCCCTGCGGCCGGCCCTTGAGGCTGGTCGGCGAGTCTTCCATCATCAGCCCGATCTTGAGCGCGTCCATCACGACGCGTCCGGCCAGCGTCGCGACCGCGTCGCGCGCGTTGCCGTCGGACGCGATCTCCAGCGTCTGCCCGAGCGCGCCGCCGACCAGTTCCGCAGCGCGCAGTGCCGGGCCGATGTACGGCTCGAGCGCGCCGCCCGACACCGGCACGGAGCTCGCGGCGCCGGCGCCGGCGCGCGCCTGCGCGCCGCGCTGCGCGCCGCCGTGATCGTCGTCGCGCCCGTCAGCTTCCGGGCCGTCGGCGTCGCCGCCCGCCGCCCCCGCCGGGGCGGCCTGCGGGTCGTCGCCCATCGACAGCATCACGCGCACCAGCGCGATCCCGTCGGCGATGCAGTGGTGGATGCGCACGATCACCGCGCGCCCGCCGCGGTAGTTCTCGACCAGGTCGAAGCGCCAGAGCGGGTGCTGCGGATCGAGCGCCTCGCCGGCGAGGCGTCCGACCAGTTTCTGCAGCGCCTTGTCGTCGGCCTTGCCGCGCAGCTTCACCTTGCGCACGTGACGCGAGAGGCTGAAGCGCTCGTCGTTCTCCCAGAAGTACCCGTCGCCCTCGGGCACCACGCGCTGGCGGAAGCGGTCGTAGGCGAGCAACCTCTCGCCCAGACTTGCGCTCAGCTCGTCGTAAGCGATCGGGCTGTCGAACACCTCGACGCCGACGATCATCATCAGGTTGACCGGACTGTCCATCCGCAACCAGGCAGTGTCGACCGCCGACATCCGTTCCCGCGCCATCGCTCCCCCGCTACCGCTTCGCGTCGCCCGCTGCCGCGCGGACCCGGTCCCTATAATAGCCTCACCCCCAACAACCGGAGAGAAGACGATGGCCGACATGAAGAAAGCCTTCGAGAAGGCGGTGGCCGATTCGAAGAACCTGAGCGAACGGCCCGACAACTCGACGATGCTCAAGCTCTATGCGCTGTACAAGCAGGCCAGCTCAGGCGACGCCGACGGCAAGCGCCCCGGATTCAGCGACATGATCGGTCGCGCGAAGTGGGACGCGTGGAACGAACTCAAGGGCACGGCCTCCGAGGCCGCGATGCAGCAGTACGTGGACCTGGTCGAAGGCCTGAAGGACTAGTCGCGCTAGACGAAGTACCGGTCGAAGTTGTCGTTGACGTGTTCCTCGATCTTCGACCGGAATGCCGAGAGCAGGAAGCCGAGCTTGGCGTTGAGCACGACCTGGTCCTTGCTCACCTTCAGTTCGCCGTCCACGCCGCTGCGCGAGAACCTGAGAACGTCGCCCTGCCAGCGGCTGTCGATGCCGTACTCCTGGGCGAGGTCGTCGGCGACCTTCTGCGCGGCGACCTTGGCCTTTTTCAGGCCGATCGTGTGCTTGCGGTGCAACTTGATCTCGGACATCGCTTCCCCCTGCTCGAACGGCGCGCTCGCGCCGGATGATCGATCGCACGGCGCGAACGCGAAGCTCTAGGACGGCATCACCAGCGGCGTGGGCAGTTCGTCGCCCTGTGCCCAGGCGACCAGATTGTCCGCCGCGAGCATCGCCATCGCAAGGCGCGAACTGCGCGTCGCGCTTCCAAGGTGCGGCGTGATCACGACATTGGGCACCTCGAGCAACGCCGGGTGCAGCTGCGGCTCGTTTTCGTAGACGTCCAGCCCGGCGGCGGCGATCGTGCCGGCCGAGAGCGCGGCGGCGAGCGCAGCGTCGTCGACGATCCCGCCGCGCGCGATGTTGACCAGCGTCGCGGTGCGCTTCATCAGCGCGATCTCCTTCGCGCCGATCAGGTGGTGGGTCTCGCTCGAATACGGCAGCACCAGGACGACGTGGTCGGACTCGCGCAGCAACTGCTCGCGATCGACCCGCGTCGCGCCCAGCTCCTGCTCGTTCGCCGCCACGCTGCGGTTACTGTAGAGGACGCGCATCTCGAAGCCGCGCGCGCGCCTCGCGATCGCCGAGCCGATCCGGCCCATGCCGAGGATCCCGATCGTGGCGCGAAAGACGTCCTGCCCGAGGAACTGGTCCCAGGCCCAGCGCTTCCACTGCCCTTCGCGCAGCCACCGCTCGGACTCCGAGACTCGCCGCGCCGCCGCCATCAGCAGCGTCCAGGCCATGTCGGCGGTCGCTTCGGTGAGCACGTCGGGCGTGTTGGTGACGATCACTTCGCGTGCGCGGCAGGCGTCGATGTCGATGTGATTGAATCCGACCGAACCGGTGGCGACGATGCGCACCGACCCGGCGGCGTCGAGCAGTTCGCCGTCGACGCGGTCCGACGCGACGACGTAGAGCGCGTCCTTGCCACGCGCGCGCTCGAGCAGGGCCTCGCGGCTCCAGATCTCGTCGTCCTGGTTGGCGGCGACCTCGAACCGTGTCTTGAGCCGGTCGATCACTTCGGCGAACACCTTTCGGGTGACCAGCACGCTCGGTTTGTCTGAACTCATCGGTTTCGGCTTCCTACGCGTTCTCGACGATCACGATGTGCACCCGGTACGGGCCGTGCGCGCCGACGACGATTGTCTGCTCGATGTCGCCGGTGCGCGAGGGCCCCGACACCAGGTTGATCGCGCGCGGCACGCCGCCCGCCTCGCTTCGCACGCGGTCGAACGCGTCCTCGTAGTGCGCGACGACGCGCGACGCCGGAACGATCGCCACGTGCGTCTCGGGCAACAGGTGCATCGAGGTCGGTGTCTGCGGCCCCGAGAGCAGCACGAGCGTCCCGGTTTCGGCGACCGCTGCGAACGCTCCGGTGATGCCGACCAGGTCCTCGTCGCGCGGCGCGCGCATCTCGATCTCGAGACCCGCGGCGGCCCAATCGAGCGTGGCCAGCGTCTGCCAGCAGACCGCGACCGGCGCCAGCGCGTTGGCTTGCAGGAAGCGCGCGACCGCCGCGGGTACCCGCGCCTCGTCCGGCACCCGGTCGGTCGTGCTCTGCATGCGTTGCGCCTGCAACTCGAAGTGCGCGACCAGATCGGCGCCGACGCCGGGCTGCGGCCCGCGCGTGGCGCGCGCGATGTAGGCCTCGACCGCGTCGCGCTGCTCCCGCGACACGCCCGTTCCCCGCCCCTGCGCCGCTCGGACTCTCGCGAGGATTCTGGATCGCGCGTGTGATGTATCCATGTCGTGGTAGCGATTGCGCCTGGAAGATTATAGTCAGGCCGGGATCTCGAACACCTGGCGCAGGTACTGCACGTAGGCCTCGTCGTCGCACATGTTCTTGGCCGGGGTGTCCGAGAGCTTGGCCACCGGCTGGCCGTTGCAGCGGACCATCTTGATGACGATCTGCAGCGGCGTGTAGCCGAGGTCGTTGGTCAGGTTGGTGCCGATGCCGAACGCGACCTTGGCGCGATCCTTGAAGCGCACGTACAGCTGATGCCATCAGCGGGAAGGTGAGCGCGTCGGAGAACACCAGCGTCTTGGATCGCGGGTCGACGCGGTTGGACTCGTAGTGCGCGATCAGCCGCTCGCCCCAGTCGAAGGGGTCGCCCGAATCGTGCCGCGCGCCGTCGAACAGCTTGCAGAAGTACATGTCGAAGTCGCGCAGGAACGCGTCGAAACCGTAGACGTCCGACAGCGCGATGCCGAGGTCGCCGCGGTACTCGCTGCGCCCACGACTCGAAACCGAACACCTGCGAATCGCGCAGTCGCGGACCGAGCGCCTGGCAGGCCTGCAGGTACTCGTGCGCCATCGTGCCCGAGCGGCAGCACGCCGTCGCTGCATCGCGTACATCACGTTGGAGGTGCCGGCGAAGCTCGGCGCCGAGCCCGCCCTTGCAGGTGACGGACGCACCTCGTCGTGCCAGACGCGCGAGAAGCGGCGCCGCGTGCCGTAGTCGGCGATGCGGATGCCGTCGAGGTCGCGCCGGTCGCGGATCAGCGCGATCTTCGTGTCGCAGGCGACGCCGGCCCTCGTCGTAGTCCGGATCGGCCACGGTGTTCGCGAAAGTAGATCTCGTTGACGATCGCGAGCACCGGGATCTCGAACAGGATCGTGTGCAGCCAGGGACCCTTGATGACGATGTCGATCTCGCCCGGCGCCGCTTGCGAGGCGTTGCACCGAGATGTACTTGCGGTTCATCTGGAACAGGCCGAGAAAATCGACGAAGTCGCTCTTGATGAAGCGCAGGCCGCGCAGGTAGTCGAGTTCGCGCTCGGTGAAGCGCAGCGAGCACAGGTGCTCGATCTCGTCGCTGGATCTCGTCGATGTAGGGCACCAGGTCGACGCCGGCGTTGCGGCACTTGAACCGGTATTCGACCTGCGCGCCGGGGAACTGGTGCAGCACGACCTGCATCATCGTGAACTTGTACAGGTCGGTGTCGAGCAGCGAGTCGATGATCATCGCCGCATTCTAGCCTTCGGGCCCGGCGCACACGTAGCGACGCACGACCTGCACGCTGGTGCGCCAGTGGCGCTCGAGCACCTCAGGGTCGCGCAGGTCGCGGCCGAGCACTGCCGAGAGCGTGTGCTGGTTCGACAGTACGAAGTACCCGAGCGAGGCGACGCTCAGGTACAACTCGACCGAATCGATCCCGGAGCGAAAGACGCCGTCTCGCTCGCCGCGATCGAGCAGTTGCGACAGCATCCCGATCACCGGCGAGACCAGTTCGTCGAGCCGCTGGGACTTTCGCAGGTGGCGCGCGTGGTGCAGGTTCTCGGTGTTGACGAGGCTGATGAACTCCGGGTGCTCGCTGTAGTGGCGCCAGACGAACCGGCAGAACGCCTCGAGGCCGGCCTGCGGGCTCAGTTCGTCGAGTTCGAGCGCGCCCTCGGCGTCGCGCAGCGCCGCGTAGACCGATTCGAGCGCGGCGCGAAACAGGCCATCCTTGCTGCCGAAGTAGTAGTAGACCATCCGCTCGCTCGAGCGCGCGCGCTGCGCGATGCGCTCGCCGCGCGCCCCGGCGAAGCCGTGGCGGGCGAACTCGGCGATGCCGGCCTTGAGGATGCGCGCGCGGGTCGCGTCGCGGTCGCGGCGCTTGCGAACCGGCGAATCGCTCACCGCACGATCGCCGGAACCTCGGTCGCCGGCGGCGTGTTGCGGCTGCGCTGGCAGCGCACGACGCCGTCGATCATGACCATGCCGACGCCGGGGATGTCGCCGAGGCGCACGCTCTCGAGCAGGTCGCGTCCGGCCGAGTGCTGCGCGCGATCGAGGAACGACGAAGTCCGCCGGCCGTCCGACCTCGATCAGCCCCTGTGCGCAGGCGTGCGCATCCGCGCGGTGTTGCCGGTGGCGAAGCCGAACACGATCTCGGCCGGAATGTCGGCGAGGCTCGAGATCAGCGCGATCAGGCGCAGGATGCCGAGCGGCTGCACGCCCGAGCCGGCCGGCGCGTCGGTGCCGAGGATCACCCGATGCGGGCACTTCAGTTCGATCGCGTGTTTCGCCGTGAGGATCGCGATGCGCTCGTTGCCGTTGTGCACGATCTCCAGCGCGCGCGAACTGCTGCTCGCACAGCGTGCACACCGCCTTGTACGACAGCGAGGTGTGGCCGCCGTTGACGTGGCCGATCACGTCGGCGTCGGCCTCGAGCACCACCTGCTCGTCGATCAGCCCCGAACCCGGGATCGACGGTCCGCCGGTGTGGATCGTGCTCTGCATGCCGTGCTTGCGCGCCCAGCCGACCATCTGCGCCGCCTCGTCGCCGGCCTTGACCGAGCCGAGCCCGATCTCGCCGAGCAGCGTGACGCCGGCCGCGGCCATCTCGGCGAAGTCGCTGCTCGACCATGCCCTGCTCGATCACCGGCGCGCCGGCGAGCACCTTGACGCCGCCGCCGACGCCGGCGGCGCGCATGCCTTCGAACGCACGCTGCGCGGTGATCGCGAGCGCCTTGACGCCGACGATGTCCTTCGGCCGGCCGGGCAGGTGCACCTCGCCCGCCGAGATCATCGTCGTGACGCCGCCGTGCAAGCACGACTCGATCCAGCCGAGCTGGTTCTGCCGCGGGGTCCAGTCGCCGAACACCGGATGCACGTGCGAGTCGATCAGCCCGGGCGCGATCGCGGTGCCGCGACAGTCGATCACGCGTGCGCGCGTCGCTCGATGTCGCAATCCTTCTCGCTTGCCCGACGCGCGACGATCATGCCGTCGTCGATCACCACGGTGTCGGCGTCGAGGATCGGTGCGGTCGATGTCGCCCGAGAGCATCAGCCCGATGTTGCGGATCACCACCTTGCCGGACGATTCGCCCGCTGCACTCACTACCATCTCTCGTTACCTCCAGTCGGTCGTTTTCGCACTAGATCGTCAGGTACTGTCGCCTGACGTCCTCGTCCCCGGCGAGCTGCTCCATCGAACCCTCGAATCGCACCTGGCCCTTCTCCAGCACGTAGACGCGGTCGCTGACCGCGGCGGCGAAGTGCAGGTTCTGCTCGGACAGCAGCACGCTCAGGCCCTGCGCTCTTCAGCTCGGGGATCATCTGCGCCATCTGCTCGACGATCACCGGCGCGACGCCCTCGGAGGGCTCGTCGAGCAGCACCAGCCGGGGATTGCCCATCAGCGTGCGCGCCACCGTGAGCATCTGCTGCTCGCCGCCGCTCATGCGCCCGCCGGGCGGTCGGGCATCTCGCGCAGGTTGGGAAACAGGTCGAACAGCTTGTCCACGCGTCCAGCTGCCGGCGCGTCGGTCGCGCGGCGGCTGACGGCCGACCTCGAGGTTCTCGAGCACGCGTCAGGTCGGTGAAGATGCGCCGATCCTCGGGCACGTAGCCCATGCCCGAGCCGGGCGATCCGGTAGGGCTCCAGCCGCGTGACGTCGCGCCCGTCGAAGCGCACGGTGCCGCGGCGGTTCGTCGACCAGCCCCATGATCGACTTCGGATCGTGGTCGACTTGCCGGCGCCGTTGCGGCCCATCAGCGCGACCACTTCGCCCGGCCGCACCTCGAGGCTCGACGTCGAACAGGATCTGCGCGCGACCGTAGCAGGCGATGAGCCGGTCGACCTGCGAGCGATCGGTGTCAGCTCATGCCGGCGCCTCGCGACCAGTCTTCCCGCTGCCGAAGTAGACCTCCCGCGACCTGCGGGTCGTCGCGGATCTCGTGCGGCGTGCCGTCGGCGATCAGCTCGCCGCGCGCCAGCACGATGATGCGGTCGGCATGCGCGAACACGACGTCCATGCTGTGCTCGGTGAACAGCACGCGCGATGCCGCGCTCGCGCACCAGTTCGCGCGGTCAGCGCCATCAGGTCGTTGCGCTCGCGCGGCGCCATGCCGGCGGTCGGCTCGTCCATCAGCAGCAGCGTCGGCTCGTTGGCGAGCGCGATCGCGAGTTCGACCGCTTGACGTCGCCGTAGGCGAGCATCGCGCAGGGCTCGTCGGCGCGCTCGGCGATGCCGACCTGCGCGAGCAGCGCGAGCGCCTCGTCGCGGTGCATCGCGCGCGGCGTGCGGCCAGCATGCTGAGCAACTGCCGCCGGTGCGAGAGCAGCGCCATCTGCACGTTCTCGCGCACCGTCATCGAGCCGAAGGTCGCGGCGATCTGGAAGGTGCGCCCGACGCCCAGCCGCCAGATCGTCGCGCGGCTTGCAGGCCGGCGAGGTCTGCGACCGTCGAACAGGATCGCGCCCGGCGTCGGGCGCGAGCTGGCCGTTGATCATGTTGAAGCAGGTCGACTTGCCGGCGCCGTTGGGGCCGATCAGCGCCAGCAGTTCGCCGCGGCGCGAGCGCGAAGCCCACGCCGTCGACGGCCTGCACGCCGCCGAACGACTTGCGCAGACCCGCTGACCGACAGCAAGGCCTCGCCGTGCACCGCCGGCCTGGCCCGCGCTCATCGTGCGCGCCCGCGCATGTCGCAGCGCGCCGATGCGCGCAGCGAGCATCAGCCCCGCCGCGATGCCCTGCGGGAACACCAGCACCAGCAACAGGATCGATCGCGCCGAGCAGCGCGCGCCAGTACTCGGTCTGCGCGGACGATCGTGTCCTGCAGCCAGGTGAAGGCGGCGGCGCCGACGACCGGTCCGGCGAGCGTCTGCACGCCGCCGAGCAGCACCATCACCAGCCCGTCGATCGAGCGTGCCGACGTGCAGATGCTTCGGGCGAGATGCGTGCCCTTGGAGAACGCGAACAGCGCGCCGGCGAGCGCCGCAGAACAGTGCCGGCGATCGCGAAGCCGAGCCAGTGCACGCGCGCGACGTCGATGCCGATGGCCTCGGCGCGCAGCGGCGAATCGCGGCCGGCGCGCATCGCGTAGCCGAACGGCGAGAACAGGATGCGCCGCAGCAGCCAGCACGCCGCCGCCGACCAGCGCCAGCGTCAGGTAGAAGTACGCGGTCTTGTCGAAGCGAAGCGCTCCGACGGCCAGACGCCGATCAGGCCGTTGCTGCCGCCGGTGAACTCGTCCCACTGGAACACGACCGACCAGACGATCTGCGCGAAGGCCAGCGTCAGCATCGCCAGGTACACGCCCGACAGCCGCACGCGAACCAGCCGAACAGCAGCGCGCCGGCGAGCGCGACCAGCGGCGCGAGCAACAGCGCGAGCTCCATCGGCAGCGCCAGCCGCGTGAGCAAGCAGCGCCGCGCCGTAGGCGCCGAGGCCGAAATAGGCGGCGTGGCCGAACGAGTGCATGCCGCCCGGGCCCATGATGAAGTGCAGGCTGGCCGCGAACAGCACCGCGATCAGGATGTCGATCAGCAGGACCGGCGCGTAGCGGTGAAGGCTTCGCCCAGCCAGCGGCACCAGCAGCAGCACGGCGGCCAGCGCGAACAGCGCGCGTCGCGCCGGCGCGCCCAGCGGGCGCAGCGGCGTGTCGATCGCGGCGCTGCTGCGCACCGCGCCCTGCGGCTGGCCCAGCAGGCCCCATGGGCGCCAGATCAGCACGACCGCCATGACCAGGAACTCGACCACCAGCGTGAGCTTGGAGAACGAGAACGGAGCGCCGAACAGCGTCGACCGTGCCGATGCCGATGCAGATCGCCTTGATCTCGGCGATGATCAGCGCGGCGAGGTAGGCGCCCGGGATGCTGCCCATGCCGCCGACCACGACCACGACGAAGGCGTCGCCGATCGTTGTGCAGGTCGAGCGCGCAGGTTGGCCGGCTCGCGCGGCAGCTGCAGCGCGCCGCCGAGCGCCGGCGAGCACCGAGCCGAGCGCGAACACGCCGGTGAACAGCCAGGCCTGGTTGACGCCGAGCGCGCCGACCATCTCGCGGTCCTGGGTCGCCGCGCGCACCAGCGTGCCCCAGCGCGTGCGCCGCAGCAGCAGCCAGAGCAGGCCGAGCACGACCGGGCCGACGACGATCAGGAACAGGTCGTAGGTGGGAAAACGCGCGGCCGAGGATCTGCACCGCGCCCTTCAGGCCCGGCGCGCGCGGCCCGAGCAGGTCCTCGGGGCCCCACAGCCACAGCGCCGCGTCGCTGATGATCAGCACCAGCGCGAAGGTGGCGAGCAGCTGGAACAGCTCGGGCGCGTGGTAGATGCGGCGCAGCAGCAGCGAACTCGACCAGCGCGCCGAGCACCGCGACCGCGAGCGCGGCGAGCAGCACCGCGCCCCAGAAGCCGAGCACGCCGGCGCCGAACGCGCTCGACCAGCGTGTAGGCGACGTACAGGCCCGAGCATGTAGAACGAGCCGTGCGCGAAGTTGACGATGCGCGTGACGCCGAAGATCAGCGACAGCCCGGCCGCGACCAGGAACAGCGACGACGCGCCGGCCAGCCCGTTGAGCAGCTGGACCGCGAGGCCCGAAACCATGTGCTGGAGTGATCCGTTCGTTGTCGCCCGGGCGCCCGCGGCTACCGAGCGAATCGCGCGGCGCGCGCTCCGCCGCCACGCGCCCCGCATGCGGGGCGCGTTTCACGGCAGGCAGCGCGCGCTCCGGCTCAGTTGGCCGGGCGCAGCTTCCTGACCTCGTCGTCCGAAGGCAGGACCGTGGCGCCGTCGACATAGCGGAAGTCGACCATCACGCCCTTGCCCTTCTCGAGCGCGATCGTGCCGACGTAGGCGCCCATCGTCGACTGGTGGTCCTGCGCGCGATAGGTGATCTTGCCGAACGGCGTGTCGACCTGCAGGCCGCGTGAACGCGGCGATCAGCTTCTCGGTGTCGGTGCTGCCGGCCTTCCTGATCGCCGGCGGCCAGCGACATCGATCGACGCGTAGCCGACGACCGAGCCGAGGCGCGGATAGTCGTTGTACTTGCTCTGGTAGGCGGCGAGGAACTTCTTGTGCTCGGGCGTCTTGATCGCGTTCCACGGGATAGCCGGTGACGACCAGCCGTCCGGCGCCTCGTCCTTGAGCGGATCGAGGTACTCGGGCTCGCCCGAGCAGCAGGATGAACACCGTGCGGTCCTTGAACAGGCCGCGCGTCTTGCCCTCGCGCACGAACTTCGGCAGGTCGGCGCCGAACAGCACGTTGAAGATCGCGTCCGGCTTGGCGTCGGCCAGCGCCTGCGCCACCGCGCCGGCGTCGATCTTGCCCAGCGGCGGCGCCTGCTCGGCGACGAACTCGACGTCGGGCTGCGCGGCCTTCAGCAGCTGCCTTGAAGGTCGCGGCCGCCGACTGGCCGTACTCGTAGTTCGGGTAGACGACCGCCCAGCGCTTCTTCTTGCAGCTTGGCCGCCTCGGGCACCAGCATCGCCACCTGCATGTAGGTCGACGGGCGCAGGCGGAAGGTGTAGCGGTTGCCCTTCTGCCAGATGATCTTGTCGGTCAGCGGCTCGGCGGCGAGGAAGAACGACCTTGCTGCTGCTTGGCGAAGTCGGTCACCGCGAGGCCGATGTGCGACAGGAAGGTGCCGATCAGCATCAGGTCGACCTTCTCGCGCGAGACCAGTTCCTCGGCGACGCGCACCGCGTCGCCCGGATTGCCGTTGTCGTCGCGCGAGATCACCTCGAGCTTGCGCCCGAGCATGCCGCCGGCGGCATTGATCTCCTCGACCGCGAGCTCCCTGCCCTTCTTGTACGGCTCGAGGAAGGCCGGCAAGGCCTTGTAGCTGTTGAGCTCGCCGATCTTGATCGTCTGCGCCGATGCCATCGACGCGAACGCGGTCGCGGCGATCGCCGCGGCTGCCGTCCATTTCTTCATCGAACTCTCCCCCTGTTGTTTAACGATCTGCCAGACAATCCGTGAAACGAATTGTCGAACACTCCTCGACAAAGGCAGCGCGTGCAGCGCGCTTCAACGCAGCCCGTCTTCGCCCTTGACCTCGCTCTTGTGCAGTCCGCCCACGCGCGGCAACGGCCGGCCGCTGTCGGTGACCGCGACCGCGACGACGATCTCGTCGGCGCGCGGCGCGTCGGCCACGCGCGCCTCGATCGCGTCGAAGTGGCTGCGCACGAAGGCCGCGTCCTTGTGTCCCAGCGGCACGTCGATCGGCGTGCCCGGCCGCGCCCATCTTCTTGGCCGACGGGACCAGCGCCGCGCCCTTGCCCACCGCCTTGCGCAACGGCGCGCCGAGCTTCGGGTGCAGGATCGCCGCGGCGTGTTCGAGTTCGCCCGCTTCGCCGACGATCGCCGCCTTGCCGTAGCTCTGCGCCTGCCGCCGGCTCGATGCCCGAGCGCCTGCACGCAGCGCTGGCCGAGCAGTTCGCCGAGTTCCTCGCCGATCGCGATCAACTCGTCGAGCGACTCGACGTAGCGCCCGGCGAAGGGATTGGCGATCACCGCGATCGCGAGCGCCTTGCGCGTGGGCGGCGAAACTTCGCGCCCGATCTCGCGGTGGGTTTCCTCGACGCTCACGACGAGCTTGCGAATGACTGCCTTCATGACTGCAATGCCGGTTGTTTGAATTGCCTCGCGCGCGGCCGCGGCGAGTCCGGTGTGACGATACGCGATCGACCCTGCAGCGACAACATCGCCTCGACGATCAGGCCGCGTTCGACGAGCGCGCTCGCGCAGCGCGCGCCGTTCCCGAGCGCGAGCTCGACGCTCGCCTCGGGCAGGCGCCCGACCTCGACCGTGACCGCGCGGTGTTCGAGGTCGGAGTCGTCGCGGACCCGGCTCGCCGGCAGCCGGCGGATCGCCGGGTGATCGACGTCGACCGCGTTGGCGACGATGGTCGCCGCGGCGTCGGCGCGCGCAGCGCTCGACGCCAGCACGGTGACCGCGTCGGCGATTCCGAGCGACAGGCTGCGTCCGCGCCAGCCGCTGGTGGCGATTCCGCGCACCGGGTCGGTCGCGGCGACGATCGTGCTGTCGGCGGCGATCGCGCGCGCGTCGCGCAGCCGCGGATCGGAGCACACCGCCACGCGCAGCGTCTGGCCCGGGGCGAGGTGCAGCGCGATGTCCCCGCCGTTGTTGACCCAGGCGCGCGACACGCCGCGGCGCTCGAAACACGCGACGATCTCCTGCGCGACGCTGCCGGCGACCGCCGCCATCGGCGTGACGAATTGCGTGCGCGCGAACGGCTCGCAGGCCTGCCACATGCGCCTGGCGATCGTGCCGCGCAGCGCGCACGCCCTCGCCACCGGTGCGCGCAGCCCGGCGAGCTCTGCGACCAGCTCGGGCAGCACCTGCCCGAAACGGCTCCAGGCCGAATCGAGCGCCGCGCCGACCGCTTCCGGGTCGCCGTCGGCGCCGATCACGAGGTCGATCGGCCCGTGCTGGAAGTGCCAGCGCCCGGGGGCCAGCGTGGCGCGCGTCGCGCTCAAGGCGCCAATCCCCGGCGGGTCGGGTCGAATTCGGCGGGCCAGCGATTGGCCGGATCCCAGGCTTCGCTGCGATGGCGCGCGGCGCGCAGCGCGTCGCCCAGTGAGACCACGCGTGCGACGTGACCGCCGAGCGCGCGGTAGTCGGACATGCGCATCGTGAACTCGATCGGCGCGACGATCGCCGGCGTGGGCACCCAGCCGAAACTCGCGCGCGGCATCCGCATCACGTCGACCATCACGGTGATCCCGCCGCCGGGCCAGACGTAGGCCGGCGCGCCGCCGCAACTGACGTTGACCAGCAGGTCCTTGATCGAGCGGGTCAGCCGCACCGGGTTCTCGGTGACGCCTGCGCGCAGGCTGCCGCCGGCGCCCGCGACGAACATCACCGAAGTGCAGCGAGGGCTCGCAGTTCTCGCCGATCCGCTCGACCACCGCGCGCACCGCGTCGGGCATCGACGCACGCACCGGCACCAGCGCGTCGTCGAGCACGTAGTACTCGGCGTCGTCGCCGGTGGTCGAGACCATCAGCAGGCGCAGGCCGGGGCGCGCGACCTTGGCATCCCAGGCCTCGATGATCGAGAGCGGGTCGGTGATGTCGGTGCCGCCCCAGCCGGTGCCCGGCTGCGCCACCTGGAAGTAGCGCCCCGGCGTGGACTTGCGCCCGCGCATCCGGATGCCCGGAGGGCGCCATGTCCCAGGCACTTGCCCGCCTGGTGCTCGGTGAGCACGCCGGTGATGTGGTCGTCGACGACCACCACCTCGTCGACCTCGCCGTACCACTGCTGCGCGAAGATGCCGATCGTCGCCGAGCCGCAACCGACGCGCATGCGCTGCTCGGGAACGCCGTTGACGATCGGCGCGCGTGCCGGCCTGCACCGCGACCTGCGCGCCGCCCTCGATCTCGAGTTCGACCTGCTCGCGGTTGCCCAGCGCCATCATCAGCTCGCAGCTGATCCGACCCTCGCGCTTGCTCCCGCCGGTGAGGTGGTGCACGCCGCCGAGCGAGAGGAACTGCGAGCCGTACTCCTGCGTCGTCACGTGCCCGACCGCCTCGCCCTTGTGGCGCACCGACGCGCGCTCCGGTCCGAGCCAGCGATCGGTGTCGATCTTCACGCGGAAACTGCAGTAGCTGAAGATGCCCTTCGGTGACGACCGTGACCATGTCGACGCCGTCGATCACGCTCGACGACGATGAACGGCGCCGGCTTGTAGTCGGGGTACGTCGTGCCGGCGCCGACGCCGGTCACGAACACCTCGGCGCCGACCAGTTCGCCGTCGCCCGGCGACTGGGTGGCGGCGAACGAGACCAGCTCGCCGCCGCCGGGCGCGGCCAGCGTGCGACGCAGCAGCAGCACCGGGTCGACGCGGGTCAGCTCGCCCGCGACGTTGGCATAGCGGTCGCAGGCGCCGCTCCTGCCCTCGGTGATCTGGCACAGCACCGGGCAGGCATTGCACTCGACCTTGTTGGCGCTCGCGCGCTCGGGCGCCGCGGCCGCGGGCACTGCAGGCGGCGTCGCGTTGGCGACCTCGACCAGATCGTTCGCGTGCCGCTGCGGCGTGTTCATGGAGTCCTCGTTGCTCATCGCGTTGCGTCGCTGCTTCGAGCGCGATCGGCCGACGCGTGCGCGCGGATCGCCTCGCGCAGGCGGTCCGGCGTGGCCGGCACCTGCGCGACGCGCACGCCGGTCGCGTCGTGGATCGCGTTGAGGATCGCCGGCGCGGTCGCGACCAGCGCCGGCTCGCCGACCCCCTTCGCGCCGTAGGGACCGAGCGGCTCGGGATCCTCGATCAGGTGCACGGTCGACCGCCGGCATGTCGCCGGCGGTCGGGATCAGGTAGTCGTGCAGGTTGTCGGTGCGCCCGCTGCGGTACTCCTCCATCAGCGCGAGGCCGAGGCCCTGCGCGATCCCGCCGTGGATCTGGCCTTCGACCTGGGTCGGATTGACCGCGCGCCCGACGTCGTGCGCCGCGTGGATCGCCAGCACGCGCACGGTGCCGAGGTCGCGATCGACCTCGACCTCGGCGAACTGCGCCGCGAACCCGTAGGTCGCGTACGGCACGCCCTGTCCGTCGCGCGTCGAGCGCCACGGTGGGCGGATCGAAGTAGCCGCAGCCCACCGCGACGTCGCCGCGTTCGTCCGCGGCGAGCGTCGCCAGCGCGACTTCGCGGCGCGCGCCCGCGGCCGCTCCGCCGCCTCGGCCACCAGTGTCGCGCCCCGCACCGTGATCGTTGCCGTGCCCTCGTTGCGTGCCCTCGAGACCGAGCAGCGCCAGCAACTTCGCCCGCAGGTCCTCGCCGGCGAGGCGCGCGGCGTTGCCCGACACGAAGGTCTGCCGCGACGCCGAGCTCTTGCCCGCGTCGAGCGTCAGGTCGGTGTCGGCGGTGATCTGGTCGATCAGCGCCACCGGCACGCCCAGCGCGTCGGCGCACGATCTGCGGCATCACCGTGTAGGTGCCCTGCCCGATGTCGACCGCGCCGTTGTAGAGCATGAAGCGCCCGTTCGCGCGCAGGCCGACCGTCATCGACGACGGATTGGCGATCACGGTGTTGCCGATGCCGTACCACATGCAGGCGACGCCGACGCCGCGCCTGAGCGCCGGCACCGGCTGGCCGTGGGGATCGGACGGCGCGGCGCAGCGGCCGTCTCGCTCGCGCGCGCCTTGCGGGTCCGCGTTGCTTCGCGGGTCCGCGTTGAATCGCTGCGCGCGCTCGCGCGCCTCGCGCCAGGCCGGGCGCAGCGCCTCGCAGGCAGGCCTGCAGGCCGACGCTCGCCTCCAGGCGCTGGCCGGTGGCCGTCACGTCGCCGGCGCGCAGCGCGTTGCGGTAGCGGAACTCGAGCGGATCCTCGCCGACGCGCCCGCGCGATCTCGTCGATCAGCGCCTCGTTGACGCAGCGTCGACTGCGGCACGCCGAAGCCGCGGAACGCGCCCGAGATCGCGTCGTTGGTGAGCACCGCGCGCGTGAGCGCGCGCACGCTCGGCGACGCGGTACGGACCGCTGGCGTGGATCGGCACGCGGTTGGCGACCGTCGGACCCCACGACGCGTAGGCGCCGGTGTTGAAGTCGCCGCTGAAGTCGTACGCCAGCAGCTGCCCCGTCGCGTCGGCGGCGATCGTCGCGCCGCATCGCGCCGGGTGACGCTTGGTGGTCGAGACCATCGACTCGCGGCCGGTCGTAGACGATGCGCGCCGGCACGCCGAACTTGCGCGCCGCCGCAGCCAGCAGCGGCTGGATCGAGAGGTCGAGCTTGCCGCCGAAGCCGCCGCCGACCGCCGACGGGCACGATCCGCACCCGCGCCGGGTCGAGCCCGAACATCCAGGCGAGCTCGTCGCGGTCCAGGTACGGTGTCTGCGTGCAGGCGAACACCGTCAGCCGCTCGGCGCCGGCTTCGCCGCTGCCACTGCGCCCACCCGGCCTCGGGCTCGATGTACGCATGCTCGACGTAGGCGGTGCGCAGTTCGGTGCGCGCGCTGTGGGCGGCGCCGGCGATCGCGGCGTCGACGTCGCCGCGACGCACGCGCCCGCGGCACAGGACGTTGTCCGGCCAGCGCTCGTGCACCGCGCGCGCGCCCGCTGCCGAGCGACTGCTCCGGCTCGCGCAACGCGACGGTCTCGTTGCCAGCGGATCGGCACCTGCTCCGGATCGATCGCCTCGAGCGCGTCGCGCGCACCGACCAGCACCAGCACCGCTTCTCCGCGCATGCGCGAACGAAGCCGTTCGGCGATCGCCGGCTGGTCGCGCAGGTCGGCAAAGATCGCGAAGCGGTTGTTCGGGATGTCGGCGGCGGTGACGCACGCCGACGCAGGCCGGTTGGCGCGCGACGAACGCGTCGAGGTCGCCGAGTTCGAAGCGCGCGCGCTGCGATACGGCGAACGAACGACGCGCAGCCACAGCGCCTGCGGCCGGCGCCTCGTCGGCGCCGAAGCGCTCGCTGCCGTCGACCTTGGCGGCGGCGTCCAGGCGCGGCAGCCGCGCGCCGACCGCCGCGCCGGCGCGCGGCTCGACGTGCGCGGCCATCGGCGCGTCGCCCGGCGCCGCGAGCACCGCCTCGACGATCTTCGGTAGCCGGTGCACCGGCACAGCACGCCGCCGATGCCGTCGCAGCACCTGCTCGTCGGTCGGCCGCGGGTGGCGCTCGCAGCGTGTCGGCCGCCGCCATCAGCATGCCGGGCGTGCAGATCCCGCACTGCGCCGCGCCGTGCGCGACGAAGGCCTGCTGCACGAGCGCGCGCCGGTGCCGGCGCGTCGCGCTCGGGCGGCGCCTGGTCGCGCGAAAGCCCCTGGTCACCCGCGAGTCCCTCGACCGTGCGCACCTCGCGGCCCTCGCACTGCCCGATCGCGACCAGGCAGGCGCACACCTGCTCGCCGTCGAGCAACACCGTGCAGGCGCCGCAGTCGCCTGCGTTGCAGCCGATCTTGGTGCCGGTCAGCCCGAGCGCCGTCGCGCAGCGCGCTCGGACAGCCGCGTCGCCGGCGGCACGCGCCAGCGCGCTGCGACCGGCCGTTGACGGTGAGCGTGACCAGATCGCCGGCCGATCGGTCGCCTCGGCGTGTCGTTCATTGCGAACAACACCTTCTGACAGTGCGCCGCCCGACGAGCGCCGCGCACCGCCTCGCGGCGATAGGCTGCGGTGCCCCGCACGTCGTCGATCGGCGCGATCGGCGCGAGCGCGTCGTCGTCGACCACCGTCGCGAGTCTGGGCCCGATTTCGCCCGCGCGCGAGCCCGAGCAGCGCGCTGTTCGAGCGTCGCGCAGTCGCACCGCGGTCGGCGCGCAGGCGCCGACCGCGACCGCGACACGCGAGATGCGCTCCTGCGCGTCGAGTCGAGACCGACGACCGCGACCATCGCGATCGAGATCACCAGGTAGCGCCGGTGTCCGAGCTTGAGGAAGGCGCGATCGCGTGCGCGGTGCACGCACCGGAGCGCGCACCGCGATCAGCAATTCGTCGTGCGCGCAGGTCGGTGCGGCGAACGCCGCGCACGAACTGCGCCAGCGGGATCGTCCTCGCGCCCGCGACGCTCGCGAGTTCGACCTCGGCGTCGAGCGCCAGCAGCGCCGGCCGTCCCGTCGGCCGCCGGCGAGGCGTTGCACAGATTGCCCCCGACCGTGCCGCGGTTCTGGATCTGCACGCCGCCCACCTCGCGCGCCGCCATCGCGAGCGCGTCGAACTGCCCGGGCAGCGCGAGCGCCGAGCAACTCGGACCAGGTGGTCGAGCGCCCCGATTCGCAGCACCTGCGCCCCGCCCGCGGGTTCGGCGCCGGCAGGTTCGACCGCCACGCCGCGCAACGCGCCGATCGCGCTGATGTCGAGCACTGCGGCGGGCAGCGCCGAACGCTCGGTGCGCCGGATAGAGGTCGGTGCCGCCAGCGAGCACGGTCCAGCGCCGCTCGTGCAGGCACCGCAGCGCTTCGTCCAGCCCCGTTGCCCGCCGCCAGAGGCGGTCTGTCGCGATCGATTCCGACTGCACCCGAACCTCCCCTGCCGCTGCGAACGGCGCCGCGCTGGGCGTCGGCCATCTGCCATCCCTTGATTTCCCCCACTTCCATTAATGAAGTGGACGCTTCATAATTGTCCAAGAAGTTACTCCACGGTAGAATCCGCGTCAATCCATTATCCCGACCGCGCCATGACCCACATCGTTCTCGAATCCTGCATCCGGTGCAGGTACACCGACTGCGTCGACGTCTGCCCGGTCGACTGCTTCCGCGAAGGCCCGAACATGCTCGTCATCGACCCCGACGAGTGCATCGACTGCGCCGTGTGCATCCCCGAGTGCCCGGTCGAGGCGATCAAGGCCGAGGAAGACGTCACCGAAGAGCAGAAGCAGTTCATCGCGCTCAACGCCGAACTGCGCCAAGGTCTGGCCGAGCATCACGCGCACGAAGGAGCCTCTTCCCGACGCCGAGGAGTGGAAGGACGTGCCCGGCAAGCTCGAGCACCTGAAGCGCTGATGGCCTCGGCGCCGAGCGCGCGGTCCGACGCGCCGGGCCTGCGGCTCGGCTTCGGACTCGAATTCGCCGACCTCTACCGGCGCGAAGGGCTCGAGCGGCTCGACGCCGCATTCGGCCAACGGCTCGCCAGCGCGGTGCCCGAACTCGCAACCCGTTACGCAGCGGCGCGCGCGGCGCCGCCGGCCGAATACAGGGAAGAAGCGGCGCTGCTGCTCGAAGTGTCGCCGCAGCTCGACGCGTTCGTCGCCGAGCTGTTTTCGATCGGCGACGAACTGGCCGATCTTCGCGTTCGCCACGACGAGCTCGAGCCGCTCTATCGGGTCAAGTGGAAGTTCGTCAAGCGCCAGGCGCTGCTCAAGGTGAGCGAGAGCGATCTCGCCGGGTTCGAAGCCGGCGAGGCGCGCGCGCGCCTGCAATCCTGGATCGGCGAGCCGTTCGAGGAACTGGCTTTCGCGCGCGCGGTCCTCGCCTGGCAGGACGACGAGGCCGCCGCCGGGCGCGTCGAACTCGCGATGCGCTACAGCGCCTGGGCGGTGCTCACGCCCGAAGGGCAGTTCGCTCACGGCAAGGGCGTCCTGTTCCGCCAACCCGGCAAGGTCGACCCGCAGTCGCTGCTCGTGCATGCGCGCCACGAAGACGCCGACGGAGTGCGCAGCTTCACGATCGACCCGAAGCACATCCGCCGGCGCGAGGGCTTCGCGCTCACCGACCCCGGCACCGACCTGCGCGGAGCACTCGACGAAGCGAACTACTGCATCTGGTGCCACAAGCAGGGCAAGGACTCCTGCTCGAAGGGACTCACCGAGAAACCCGACGCCGAGGGCAAGGCGGCGTTCAAGCGCACCGTGTTCGGCGTGAAGCTCGCCGGCTGCCCGCTCGAGGAGCGGATCTCCGAGTTCCAGTGGTTGAAGACCAGAGGACACGCGATCTCGGCACTCGCGACGATCACGATCGACAACCCGATGGTCGCCGCCACCGGGCACCGCATCTGCAACGACTGCATGAAGTCGTGCATCTACCAGAAGCAGACTCCGGTCGACATCCCGCAGGCCGAGACCCGCACCTTGAAGGACGTGCTCGAACTGCCCTGGGGGTTCGAGATCTACAGCCTGCTCACGCGCTGGAACCCGCTCGACCTGCGCCGCCCGCTGCCGGCCCCCGCGTCGGGCTACAAGGTGCTGGTCGCCGGCATGGGTCCGGCCGGATTCACGCTGGCGCACCACCTGTTGAACGACGGCCACGCGGTGGTCGGCATCGACGGGCTGAAGATCGAGCCGCTCGCGCCGCGCCTCTCCGGGGTCGACCGCCACGGCGCGCGCGTCGCGTTCGATCCGATCGAAGACATCACCGAGCTGTACGAGCCGCTCGAGTCGCGCATGATGGCCGGTTTCGGCGGCGTCGCCGAGTACGGGATCACGGTGCGCTGGAACAAGAACTTCCTCAAGCTGGTGAGGATGCTGCTCGAGCGGCGCGAGTCGTTCGCGATGGTCGGCGGCGTGCGCTTCGGCGGCACGCTCGGCGTCGACGACGCGTTTGCGCTGGGTTTCGACCACATCGCGCTCGCGATGGGCGCGGGCCGCCCGACCACGCTGGACATCCCCAACGGACTGGCGCGCGGCGTGCGCACCGCGAGCGACTTCCTGATGGCGCTGCAACTGACCGGCGCGGCGAAGACCGATTCGATCGCGAACATGCAGCTGCGCCTGCCGGTGGTGGTGATCGGTGGCGGACTCACCGCGATCGACACCGCGACCGAATCGCTCGCCTACTACGTGGTGCAGGTAGAGAAGTTCCTGGCGCGTTTCGAGGCGCTGGCGGCGGTCGACGGCGAGGCGCGCGTGCGCGCCGGCTGGAGCGCCGAGGAAGCGGAGATCGGCGACGAGTTCATCGCGCACGCACGCGCAATCCGCGCCGAGCGCGAGCGCGCCGCGCGCGACGGCGACGCCGCACGCATCGTCGAACTCCTGCAGGGCTGGGGCGGCGTCACGCTCGCCTACCGCAAGCGAATGGTCGACAGCCCCTCGTACACGCTCAACCACGAGGAAGTGGAGAAGGCGCTCGAAGAGGGCATCCGCTTCGTCGAGTGCGTGAGCCCATCGCGCATCGACGTCGACCGGCACGGCGCGGTGCGCTCGATCACGCTCGCGCGCCAGCGCCGCGACGACACCGGGCGCTGGCACGACGGCGACGAGATCACCTGGCCGGCGCGCGCGGTGTTCATCGCCGCCGGCACCCAACCGAATACGGTTCTCGCGCGCGAGGACTCGCTGCACTTCTCGCTCGACGGCAAGTACTTCCAGGCGATCGACGAGGACGCGAACCCGGTCAAGCCCGAATTCTCGACCAGCAAGCCGGAGATCGCGCAGGTGCTGCTCTCGCGCGTGGCCGACGGAAGGATGCTCTCGTTCTTCGGCGACCTGCACCCGAGCTGGTCGGGAAACGTGGTCAAGGCGATGGGCTCGGCCAAGCAGGGCTATCCGGTGGTCTCGCGCGTGCTCGCCAGGCGCGCGCCGGCGAACGGCGAGACCTTCGTCGACTTCGCCGCGCGGCTCAACGAACTGCTGCGGCCCACCGTGCATCGCGTCGAGCGGCTCACGCCGACCATCGTCGAAGTGGTGGTGCGCGCGCCGCTCGCCGCGCGCCAGTTCCTCCCCGGGCAGTTCTACCGGCTGCAGAACTTCGAGTCGTACGCGCCGGTGGTCGAGTTCGGCGGCGTGCGCACGCGCCTCGCGATGGAGGGGCTCGCGCTCACCGGCGCCTGGGTCGACCGCGAGCAGGGGCTGGTGTCGACGATCGTGCTCGAGATGGGCGGATCGTCCGACCTTTGCGCGCTGCTCGCGCCGGGCGAACCGGTGGTGCTGATGGGGCCCACCGGCGCGCCGACCGAAATCGCACGACGCGAGACACGTCGATCCTGGTCGGCGGCGGACTCGGCAACGCGGTGCTGTTCTCGATCGGCGCGGCGCTTCGCGCCAACGGCTCGCGCGTGCTGTACTTCGCCGGCTACAAGAAGGCGATCGACCGCTACAAGGTCGACGAGATCGAGGCGGCCGCCGACGTGATCGTCTGGTGCTGCGACGAGGCGCCCGGGTTCGCCGCGCGGCGCCCGCAGGACCGAAGCTTCGTCGGCAACATCGTGCAGGCGATGATCGCCTACGGCAGCGGCGCGCTGGGCGCGCAGCACATCGCGCTGCGCGAGGCGGAGCGAATGATCGTGATCGGCTCGGACCGGATGATGGCGGCGGTTGCCCGCGCGCGCCACGCCGAACTCGCGCCGCTGCTCGACCCCGAGCACGTCGCGATCGGCTCGATCAACTCGCCGATGCAGTGCATGATGAAAGAGATCTGCGCCCAGTGCCTGCAGGCGCACACCGACCCGACCACCGGCAAGACCCGCTACGTATTCTCCTGCTTCAACCAGGACCAGCCGCTCGACCTGGTCGATTTCCCGATGCTCGACCAGCGACTGCGGCAAAACGCTCTGCAGGAACGCCTCACCGCCGCCTGGCTCGGCCACTGCATCGCGCCGGCCACCGATTTGCGGCGGACGCGGTGACGACCGCTGCGGTCGCCATCCGGGCGCGTTTCGTGCGAAATGCCCGAACGACGCACGGAGAGCAGAATTGTGCAATGCAGCAAAATAGCATAGACTCAAGGGCTCAGGAAAGCTGAACCAGGGGGTTCGAACCGATGCTGTACCAGTTGCGCGAAGTCCACCGCGCCGCACTCACTCCGCTCACGGACTGGGCCGAGTCGATGAGCAAGCTCTACGCCAACCCGTACAGCCCTCTGTCGATGGCGCCGTTCGCGAGCCGGATGGCGGCGGGCTTCGAGTTGCTGCACCGTCTCGGCAAGGACTACGAAAAACCCGAGTTCAGCCTCGGGAGCACGACGGTCGACGGCCAGGAAGTCACTGTGGCCGAGCGCATCGAGATCTCCAAGCCGTTCTGCAGGCTGCTGAAGTTCGAGCGCCTGCTGCCCGCCGCGCTCGAGCACCGCCGCGACGATCCGACCGTGCTCGTGTTCGCGCCGCTGTCGGGCCACCACTCGACCCTGTTGCGCGACACGGTGCGCAAGATGCTGCCGGAGCACAACGTCTACATCACCGACTGGATCGACGCGCGGATGGTGCCGATGGCGAGCGGCCCGTTCCATCTCGACGACTACGTCGGCTACTGCGTCGAATTCATCCGCCACCTCGGTCCGGACCTGCACGTGATGTCGGTCTGCCAGCCGACCGTCCCGGTGATGGCGGCGATCTCGCTGATGTCCACGCTCGAGGACGAACGCCTGCCGCTGTCGATGACGATGATGGGCGGCCCGATCGACACGCCGGCGCAGCCCCACCGAGGTGAACAACCTCGCGATGAACCACAGCTTCGGCTGGTTCGAGCGCAACGTGATCTACACCGTACCGGAGAACTACCCCGGCGCGGGGCGACGCGTCTACCCCGGCTTCCTGCAGCACGCCGGATTCATGGCGATGAACCCGGACCGACACCTGAGTTCGCACTGGGACTTCTACCTCGATCTGGTGCGCGGCGACCTCGACGACGCCGAGAGCCACCGCCGTTTCTACGACGAGTACAACGCCGTTCTCGACATGCCCGCCGAGTACTACCTCGACACGATCGGCACGGTGTTCCAGCGCCACGACCTTCCCAACGGGCACCTGGCGGGTGCCGCTCGACGGACGCACGCTGCGGGTCGCGCCCGAGGACATCACCCGGGTCGCGCTGTTCACGATCGAGGGCGAACTCGACGACATCTCGGGCTCCGGGCAGACCGAGGCCGCGCACGATCTGTGCGTGAACATTCCCGCCGCGCACCGCCAGCACCTGGTCGCGCGCGAGACCGGGCACTACGGAATCTTCAGCGGTCGGCGCTGGCGCGAGATGATCTATCCGCAGGTGCACGCGTTCATCCGCGCGCACTCGCGCCGGATCGGCCGGCGGCGCGCGCGCAAGGCAGCCTGACGCGAGCAGCGCTCGCGACGCGCGGCGATCGGACCGCGTGCGACGCGCCAACAGGATCGGCCGAGGCGCGACGCGCTAAGATTGGCCGACGCGCGGCCTCGGGGTCGCTCGACTCGCCCGCCCTGCCGCAGCCGATGACACCAACGCTCGCCGACCGCATCGACGCGGTCCTGCCCCAGACGCAGTGCACGAAGTGCGGCTACGACGCGTGTCGCCCCTATGCCGAAGCGATCGCGCGAGGCGCAGCCGCACACAACCGTTGCGTGCCGGGCGGACGCGCGGGCGTCGGGCAACTCTCGGCGCTGCTCGGTCGCGCGCCGCTGCCGCTCGATCCGGCCTGCGGCGTCGAAGCGCCGCGGCGCGTCGCGCGGATCGATCCGGAGGCGTGCATCGGCTGCACCAAGTGCATCGCCGCGTGCCCGGTCGACGCGATCATCGGCGCGGCAAAGCGCATGCACACGGTGATCGCCGGGCAATGCACCGGATGCGACCTGTGCCTGCCGCCCTGCCCGGTCGACTGCATCGAGATGGGCGAAGCGCCAGGCGCTTCGAACTGGACCACCGGCGACGCGGCGCGCGCGCGCGCGCGCTTCGAAGCGCACCGTGCGCGGTGCGACGCAACTGCCGTCGCAACTACCGACGCAACTGCCGTCGCCGACGCGCGCAAGCGCGCGGTGCTCGACGCTGCGGTGCGCAGGGCGCGCGAGCTTCGCGACCGCGCGGGGGAACGCCGGTGAACGCGTCCGGACGCGAGCAGATCTTCGCGCGCCTGCGCGCGCTCGACCCGGCGCCGACGACCGAACTCGAGTTCGCGACTCCCTTCGAACTGCTGGTCGCGGTGATCCTGTCCGCGCAGGCGACCGATCGCGGCGTCAACATCGCCACGCGCGGGTTGTTCGCCCACGCGCGAACGCCCCAGGCCATCGCCGCGCTGGGCGTCGATGGACTGATCCCGTACATCGCAAGCATCGGACTGTTTCGCTCGAAGGCGCGGCACATCGTCGAGGCGTGCCGGATGCTGATCGAGCACCACGGCGGACAGGTGCCGCGCTCGCGCGAAGAACTCGAGGCGCTGCCAGGCGTCGGGCGCAAGACGGCGAACGTCGTGCTCAACACCGCTTTCGGCGAGCCGACGATCGCGGTCGACACGCACATCTTCCGCGTCGCCAATCGCACCCGCATCGCGCCCGGCAAGACGCCGCGCGCGGTCGAGGATCGGCTGCTCGCCTGCGTTCCGAAGGCCTACCTGCACGACGCGCACCACTGGCTGTTGCTGCTGGGACGCTACGTCTGCAAGGCACGCAAGCCCGAGTGCTGGCGCTGCCCGATCGCCGAGCAGTGCGAGTACCGCGCCAAGAGCGCGCCGCCGCCGGATCGCGGCTGAGCGGGCGCGTCCGATGTTCGACCCCGCCCAGGCCGACGTGCGCCGCTTCTTCTGCGAGGCCTGGCGCAAGCTTTGCGCGCGCGAGCCGCTCGAGCCGCTCGAGGCGATCGCAGCCGACTGGGTGGCCGAGCACCCCGAGTACCACGCCGAACTCGCGTCGCTCGAGCAGGCGCTCGCCGCCGACTACGGGCCGTCCACCGGGCGCGAGAACCCGTTCCTGCATCTGTCGATGCACCTCGCGATCTCCGAGCAGTTGTCGGTGGATCAGCCACCGGGGATCCGGGCCGCGCACGCGGTTCTCGCACGACGCGCGGCAAGCGCGCACGCCGCGGCGCACGATGTCATGGAGTGCCTGGGTCCGGTACTGTGGCAGTCGCAGCGCGACCGGGCCGCGCCGGATACCGAGGCCTATCTCGAGTGCCTGCGGCGACGCGCAGCGGCACGCCGCGGGTAGCGGTCGCGCGCGGGCTCGCGCCGGCGGCTTTCTGCTACGCTGGGTCGGCTTCGAGTCGGGCCTCGAGTCGGGCGTCGGGCGAGGCCCGCGCACAGTCGCCCGGAACCAGACCCCGACCCCGACCCCGACCCCCTTATATTCCCGCCCCAGCAAAGCATGTTCGGACGCCTGCTTCCCATCGAGGGCAAGTTCTTCGCGCTGTTCGACCAGCACGCCGATTTCGTCGTCGCCGGCAGTCAGGAGTTCGCGCACCTGATGGCGCACTACGCCGACACCGAACAGCGGCGCAAGGGAATCGAAGCGATCGACCTCGCCGAACGCGCGGCCGACAAGGTCACGCACGACACGATCGAGCTTCTTCACAAGACCTTTGTCACGCCCTTCGATCGCGACAGCATCCACCAGCTGATCACGCAGATGGACGACATCCTCGATCTGATCCAGGACGTCGCCGAGTCGGCGATGCTCTACGACCTGCAGCGTGTCACGCCCGAGGCGCAGCAGCTCGCCGATCTCAACCAGATGTGCTGCGAGCGCGTCAAGAGCGCGGTGGCGATGCTCTCGAACATGGACAACGCCGAGGCGATCCTCAAGGTCTGCGCCGAGATCGACCGGCTGGAGTCCGACGCCGATCGCGTGATGCGAGCGGCGATGTCCAAGCTGTTTCGCAGCGAGACCGACGTTCGGCAGGTGATCAAGCTCAAGGCGATCTACGAGCTCCTCGAGGAGGTTTCGGACAAGTGCGAGGACGTCGCCAACGTGCTCGAGGGCGTCGTGCTCGAGAACGCCTGATGCGATGAGCGCCGACGCCGTCGCGATCCTGATCGGCCTGGCGCTCGCCTTCGAATTCGTCAACGCCTACTTCAACGCCGCGGACTCGATCGCTTCGATCGCCTCGACCGGCGTGCTGAAGTCGTATCAGGCGGTGGTCTGGGTCGCGCTGTTCGGCGGCGTCGGATTCTTCGTATTCGGCCTGCAGGTCGCCACGCTGATGGCCACCGGACTGGTCGACGCTTCGCGGGTCGACACGACCGTGCTCGGTTGCGCGCTCGCCACCGCGATCGGCTGGCACCTGCTCGCCGCGCGGCGCCGCGTCGCAGCGAGCGCCGCGCACGCACTCGTGGGCGCGCTGATCGGCGCGATGGCGGCGAAGGCCGGCGCCGACGGGCTGGTCGGCACCGGCGTCGTCAAGATCGTCGCGCTCGCGCTCGCGGCGCCGATGATCGCGTTCCTGCTCGGTGCGCTGTTGATGGTGGCCGCGTCGTGGCTGTTCGTGCGCACGACGCCTCGCGTCGCCGACCGCTGGCTGCGGCGCGCGCAGTTTCTGTCTTCGGCGCTGCTCAGTCTCGGGCACGGCAGCAACAACGCGCAAAAGACGGTGGGCATCGCCTGGCTCGCGCTGATCGCGGGCGGCAGCGCGAGCGCGCAGGCCGCGCCGCCGACCTGGGTGGTCGCGGCGAGCTACGCAGCGGTGGCGCTCGGCACCCTCGTCGGAGGGCGTCGCATCATTCGCACGATGAGCCAGAAGCTCGCCAAGTTGCGGCCGGTGGACGGGTTCTGCGCCGAGACCGGAGCCGCGATTACGCTGCTCGCCACGCTCGCGGCCGGCACTCCCGTCTCGCCCAAGCACACGATCGCCGGTTCGATCGCCGGCGCGGTCAGCGCGCATCGCGCTTCGGCGTTCAGGTGGGACCTCGCCGGCGCGCTGATCTGGCCCGGCATCCTGACGATTCCCGGCACCGCGATCCTGGCCGCGCTCGCTTGGTGGATCGTGCGTCATCTGATGTAATCGGGATGAGGGTCGCGCTCGCGTCGACCCTGCGCACGATGATGGACGATCCGAAACAGCACTCCCGCAAGCAGCTCTGGCTCGAGCTTCCGCCGATCTCGCGCGATGCGCCGCGCAGGCTGCTCGTCTTCCTGCACGGCGCCGGATCGCGCCCCGAGGTATTCGCGCCCATCGCGATCTGCTGGCAGCTCAAGTTTCCCGGAGCGGTCGCCGCGATCCTTCAGGGATTGCAGCCGAGTCCGGCGCGCGACGGACTCGACTGGTTCGACAATCGCGGCGTCGCCACGGACCGCGCGCCGCGCGTCGATCGTGCCGCGCGCAAGGTCGCCGAGCGAATCGTCGCGCTGCAGCGCGACACCCACGTCGACCATACGCAGACCGTTCTGGTCGGGTTCTCGCAGGGCGCCACCGTGGCGCTCGAACTGGCGCGCGCACGTCCGGGGCTCGCTTCGATCGTCGTCGCCTACGCCGGCAGGCTCGCCAGCCCGATCCGCGACGCGGACCGGGTCGACGCGACGATCCACCTGATCCACGGCGAACTCGACAGCCTCGTGCCGGCGGTGCACGCGCGCCAGGCGCTGCGCGGCCTGCGCGCTATCGGCGCCGACGTGACGCTGGACATCACCGCCGAGGGAACGCATTCGATCGGCCAGGACATGATCATCCTGGGCACGACCCGAGTGATGCAGACGGTGTTCAGGGGGCGGCGCCGCGCGCGACGGCGCGGTACTTCGGCGCGGCTGCACTGATCCCTGGGGATCAAGGACGCGACGCACGGCGGTGGCGGGTCCGCGGTGAACGGCGGCGAGCAGGAAGATCTTGTTCATCCAGGCGGTTCCGGCCGCTGCAGGTCTGACCTTGCTGTATCTGTCATAGCAACGCCGAGACGCGCGAGAAAACCGGCCCGTCTCAGGGTCAGTTCGCGTCGTTGCCTGGCGTTTCAGTGCGCACGCTTCGGGGGCGAGAGCAGAGGCGCATGAAGCCAAGCGGCGCAGCGCGTACCCTCCTCAGCATCGCTCGCACCAACCCGAAGGCCTTGCTTGCGGTAGCCAGCGACCAGCCTTGCCGACGGGTGGCGTCTGACAGGTCGCCCAAGCGGACCCCTGTCGCCACTTGCGGATCGATTTCTGGGCGCGCAAACTGACCAGCCTTCTCGCTGAGGGCAGACTTTGCGGAGGCCGAAGATGCCATATCGCCGGAGATTGATTCTGGGCTCGGTGTTACTGGTCTCGATGATGCACTCTCGAGTCGGTCTCGCGCAGCCAGCGGCAGCCACAGAGGCGTCTCTTCGTAGCGCGGCGGAGAAGTATGTCGCGACCTGGAACCGTCATGACGTGTCCGCGTGGGCGATGTTGCTCGCCGATGATATCTGGTACTCGGAAACCCTTGACTGGTACAAGAGGATGACGGGGCGCAAAGCGGTCATCGCCTACCATGGGGATCTGGTCAAGACCACTGATCTCAAGTGGGAAATCGTGAAGTACAAGTTCTTGCCTGATGGCACTGCAACCATGGTGGTAAAGCATCATGCCCAGTTTCTTCCCAAGACTGGAGGCAAATATGCAAGCAGCTTTGTCAGCGATCCCACGGTTGCACGATGGCGTGTTGAGGGTGGCCAATGGAGGATGTTCTTCTTCACTTCTCACAAGGGATCAGCGATTGACGCGATGAAAAAAGATGGCATTGAATAGGAGGCCATCGTCTGAATGAGGCTCGTGCGCACGACGCCGATCTCCATGCAAAGCGTCGGGAGAGTGAAAACATTGCGGTAGAAGCGCCACCCGGCCAGGCGGCGGTACACCGCGCACACTTGCGTTGCCCCCTGACGCTGCGCTCAGGCGAAGCGTCGGACGTCAACCGCCCGCCAGCGTCCTGAACGACTTGCGCGCCGCTGCGAGCGTCGCGTCGATCTCGGCGTCGCCGTGCGCGCTGGAGAAGAAGAAAGCCTCGACCGGCGACGGCGGCAGGTAGATTCCTTCGGCCATCATCAGGTGGTAGAAGCGCTTGAAGCGCTCGACGTCCTGCGTCTGCACCTCGGCGAAACTGCGCGGCGCGGCAGCGCGCATGTACATGCCGGCCATCGCGCCCACGCTCTGCGCGGTGCACGCCACGCCCGCGTCGGCCGCCGCCGCCGAGATCCCGGACGCGAGCCGCGCGCAGTTGGCCGTGATCGCGTCGAAGAAACCGGGTTGCGAGATCAGATCGATCGTCGCGAGTCCCGCGGCCATCGCGATCGGATTGCCCGACAGCGTCCCGGCCTGATAGACGCCGCCGAGCGGCGCCATCATCTCCATGATCGCCGCCGGCCCGCCGATCGCGCCGACCGGCATGCCCCCGCCGATCACCTTGCCGAATGTGCTCAGGTCGGGGGTCACGCCCAGGACCTGCTGCGCGCCGCCCAACGCGACCCGGAACCCGGTCATCACCTCGTCGAAGATCAGCAGTGCGCCGTGTTTCGTGCACAGTTCGCGCAGGCCCTCGTGGAACCCGGGTTCGGGTCGGATCAGGTTCATGTTGCCCGCGATCGGCTCGACGATCACACACGCCACCTCGCCAGAATTGGCCTCGAACAGCCCCTGCACGCTGGCGAGGTCGTTGAACTGCGCGACCAGCGTGTGGCGGGCGAAATCCGCCGGTACGCCGAGCGAGGTCGGCGTGCCGAACGCGAGCGCGCCCGAGCCGGCCTTGACCAGCAGGCTGTCGGCGGTGCCGTGGTAGCAGCCCTCGAACTTGATCACCTTGTCGCGCCTGGTGAAACCGCGCGCGAGGCGCAGTGCCGACATCGTCGCCTCGGTGCCGGAACTGGTGAAACGCACGCGTTCGACCTGCGGAAAGATCGCGCAGAGCCGCTCGGCGAGTTCGGTCTCCATCACGTTGGGCGCGCCGAACGACAGGCCGAGCACGGCCGCCTCGCGCACTGCGGCGATCACCTTCGGGTGCGCCTGTCCGACGATCATCGGTCCCCACGAACCGAGGTAGTCGATGTAGCGTTTGCCTTCGACGTCCCACATGTACGCGCCCTCGGCGCGCGCGATGAAGCGCGGCGTGCCGCCGACCGCGCGAAACGCGCGGACCGCGGAGTTCACCCCGCCCACCAGCACGCGCTGGGCGCGCTCGAACTCCGATGCATTGGTCGACATTCGCGATCCGTTCCTGTTAGCCTGCGCGCAGTCTAAACGATCGTGCGGCGCGTCCGATGGCCGAACTCGGCGATGAAGCAAGGGGCTCGACTGCGCCGCCCTCCGCACCCGGGCCGGAAGACGCGCGCGCGGCGCGCGCGCGCATTGCCGGACAGGTCGCCGACACGCCGTTCCTGCACTCGCGCACGCTTTCGTCGATCGCCGGTTGCGAGCTGGTGCTCAAGTTCGAGAACCTGCAGTTCACCGCGTCGTTCAAGGAGCGCGGTGCGCTGAACAAGCTGCTCTCGCTCGACGACCAAGAGCGCCGCCGCGGGGTGATCGCGGTCTCGGCCGGAAACCACGCGCAGGGCGTCGCGCATCACGCGACGCGGCTCGGGATCCCGTCGGTGATCGTGATGCCGAAGTTCGCGCCGTTCGTGAAGATCGACAACACCGAGAGGCTCGGCGCCGAAGTCGTGCTCGCCGGCGAGACCTTCGCCGAGGCGCGCGCGAAGATGCAGGCACTCGCCGACGAGCGCGGGATGACGATCGTGCACCCCTACGACGACGCGCTGATCGTCGCCGGTCAGGCCACGCTCGGGCTGGAGATGCTCGAGGCCGAACCCGAACTCGATCACCTGGTCGTTCCGATCGGCGGCGGCGGCCTGATCGGCGGCATCGCAATGGCGGCGCGCCACCTCAAGCCCTCGATCACGATCACCGGCGTGCAATCCGAGCGTTTTCCCGCGGCGTGGTGCGAACTCTACGATCGCCCGCCCACCGAGCAGGCCGGGATGTCGACGATCGCGGAAGGCATCGCGGTGGAGAACCCGGGGCGCATTCCGATGGCGCTGATACGCGCCAACGTCGACGAGATCGTGCTCGTCACCGAGGCCGAGATCGAGCGCGCGATCGTGCTGCTGCTCGAAGTCGAGAAAACCGTGGTCGAGGGCGCGGGCGCGGCCGGACTGGCGGCGGTGCTCAAGGCGCCCGCGCAATTCGCCGGCAAGCGCGTCGGACTGGTTCTGTGCGGCGGCAACATCGACTCGCTGACGCTGGCCGACGCGATCCAGCGCCATCTGGTGCGCAGCCGTCGCATGGCGCGGCTGCTCGTCACCGCGCGCGACGTTCCGGGCTCGCTCGCGCGGATCGCCACGATCCTCGGCGAGCAGGGCGCGAACATCGAGGAGGTCATCCACCAGCGCGCGTTCGCCGACCTGCCGGTGCGCTACGTGCGCATCGACGTGGTCGTGAGCACGCGCGGCGCGGCGCACCTGGACAAGGTGATCGCTGCGCTGCGCGCGGCGGGGTTCACCGTGGACGCGACCGCGGGGGCCTGATTCGGGCGGCCGGTGCCAGAGCAGCTGGTGCCAGAATCGATCAGAGTCCGGGCGCGAGCGTAAGGTTTCGCGGCGCCGCGCGTCTGATCGTCTAGGTGGCAGCTCGATCGGTGGAGGAACCATGGCGACGATTTCGGGTACGAAACGCGCGCGCGCGGCGCTCGCCGGAGCGATCTCGGCGACGATCTGCGTGGCGACGTTCGGCGCGACCGGGATCGCACATGCGGCCGGTTCCGCCGCTTCGACCGGCGCCGCCGGCGCCGCGTCCGACGCACCCGCGTGCGCGGCGAGCAGCCCCGCCCAGCGCGTCGCGCTGGTCGAGCTGTTCACCTCCGAGGGCTGCAGCAGTTGCCCGCCGGCCGACCGCTGGCTGTCGTCGCTCGAGGCCTCCGGCTACGGGCTCGATCGCGTCGTGCCGCTGTCGCTGCACGTCGGGTACTGGGACTACATCGGCTGGAAGGACCCCTACGCGCGTCCCGCGTTCACCGACCGCCAGCGCGCCTACGCACGGGCGCGCGGGTCGGGCACGATCTACACGCCTCAGATCGTGCTCGACGGGCGCGACTACCGCGCGTGGCACTCCTCCGCCGCGTTCCGGCGCGACGTCGCAGCGATCACCGCGCAGCCGGCGCCGTTCGCGATGCGCGTCGAAGCGCGCGTCGAAGCCGGCGCGATCGCGGTCACCGTGCACGGCGTCGACGCGATCCCGGCCGACGCGACGCTCACCGTCGCGGTGTTCGAGGATCAGCTGAGCAGCCGCGTCACGCGCGGCGAGAATCGCGGCGAGACGCTGACCCACGACCGGGTCGTGCGCGGCTGGAGCGGAGCGCTGCGCAGCCCTGGCACGCAGCGCTCGGTGAGCGCCAGAATCGAGCTGCCGGCCGACGCCGTCGCCGCGAACACCGGCGTCGCGGCTCTCGTGCAGTCGCGCGACGGGGCGGCGCTGCAGGCGCTGGCGTGCCGGATGCGCGCGGCGAGTACCTAGGTCGCGAGCGCCGCCTCGATGTCGCCCGCCAGCGACTCGGGCGCATCCTGCGGCGCGAAGCGTTTGACGGTCTTGCCGTCGCGTCCGACCAGGAACTTGGTGAAGTTCCACTTCACCTTGCGCGACCCGAGCAGCCCCGGGGCCTGCTCAGTGAGCCACGCGAACAGCGGGTGCGCGGCGTCGCCGTTGACGTCGACCTTGTCGAACATCTGGAACCCGACGCCGTAGTTGCGCTCGCAGAACTGGCCGATCTGCGCCGCGTCGCCCGGCTCCTGTGCGCCGAACTGGTTGCACGGGAATCCGAGCACCTCCAGCCCCTGCGCCTGGTACTTCTCGTGCAGCGCCTGCAGTCCCTTGTACTGCGGCGTGAACCCGCACACGCTCGCGGTGTTCACGACAAGCAGCGCGCGTCCCTCGTACTTGTGCAGCGCGATCGGCTTGCCGTCGATGCCGCTGGCCTTGAAATCGAATGCCGTGGTCAAAACAGTGCTCCGTTGATCCGTTCATGTGAAGCCAGAGGCTACAGGTCTGCTGCCGCGCTCGCACGCGCGGCACCCCGGGAAGCACTCGATTCGCGGTCAGTCGATCCGCCGGCAGTCGATTCGCCGGCACTCGTTTCCGGCCGCACTCGCACCGCGCAGTACTTCAGTTCCGGGATCTTCGCGTGCGGGTCGAGCGCGGCGTTGGTGAGCAGGTTGGCAGCCGCCTCGGCGTACGCGAACGCGATGAACACGGTGCCGGCCGGCACGCCCTCGTCGGCTCGCGCCGCGAGCGCGATCTCGCCGCGGCGTGACGCGACCACGACGCGTTCGCCGGCCGCGACGCCGATGCGCGCCAGTTCGTCAGGGTGCAGCGCGGCGGTGGCCTGCGGTTCGATCGCGTCGAGCACCGAGGCGCGCCGCGTCATCGCGCCGGTGTGCCAGTGCTCGAGCAGGCGCCCGGTGATCAGCACCAGCGGATAGTCGGCGTCGGGTCGCTCGTCGGCCGCGACGAGCGCAGTCGGCACCAGCCGCGCGCGACCGTCGGGCGTCGGGAAATGCTCGCCGAACACCACCGACTCGCCGGCTGAGTCCTCGTCCGGGCAGGGATAGGTGACCGCGCCCTCGCGTTGCAGCCGCTGCCAGGAGATTCCGGCGATCGAGTGCATCGAAGCGCGCATCTCCTCGTAGACCGCGGCAGGCGTGACCTCGTCCCAGGCGAGCCCGAGGCGGCGCCCGATCTCGCCGATGATCCAGAGGTCCTGGCGCGCCTGCCCGGGCGGCGCGATCGCGGCGCGCGCGAGTTGCACCAGGCGATCGGTGTTGGTGAAGCTGCCTTCCTTCTCGGGAAACGCAGAGGCGGGAAGGATCACGTCGGCCAGCACCGCGGTCTCGGTCGGAAAGATCTCCTGCACGACCAGCCACTCGAGATTCGCGAGTGCCTCGCGCGCGTGGCTCAGGTCCGGATCGGACATCGCCGGGTTCTCGCCCACGATGTACATGCCGCGGATCGCGCCGGCGGCGGCCGCGTGGATGATCTCGACCACGGTCAACCCCGGCGTGCGGTCGAGTTTCGCGCCCCACAGCGACTCGAAGCGCGACGCCGCCGACTCGTCGGCCACGCTCTGGTAGTCGGGCAGCATCATCGGAATCAGTCCGGCATCCGACGCGCCCTGCACGTTGTTCTGTCCGCGCAAAGGATGCAGCCCGGTGCCGCGCCGGCCGATCTGGCCGGTGATCATCGCGAGCGCGATCAGGCAGCGCGCGTTGTCGGTCCCGTGCACGTGCTGCGATACGCCCATCCCCCAGAGGATGATCGACGCGCGGCTGCGAGCGTAGGTCCGCGCTGCTTCGCGGATCGCCTCGGGTTCGATGCCGCACACCGGCGCCATCGCCTCCGGGCTGAACGCCGCGACCGACGCGGCGAGCGCGTCGAATCCGGTGGTGCGATCGCGAACGAAGGCCTGGTCGACCAAACCCTCGGCGATGATCGTGTGCAGCATCGCGTTGAGCAGCGCGACGTCGCTGTCGGCGCGAAACTGCAGCACCTGCGTCGCGTGACGCGCCAGATCGGTGCGCCGCGGATCGGCGACGATCAGTTTCGCACCGGCGCGCACGGCGTTCTTGATGAAGGTGGCTGCCACCGGGTGGTTGGACGTGGGGTTCGCGCCGATCACGAAGATCACTTCGGCGTGAGCGACGTCGCGCACCGGGTTCGAAACCGCGCCCGACCCCAGGCCCTCCAACAGCGCGGCCACCGAGGACGCGTGGCACAGCCGCGTGCAATGGTCGACGTTGTTGCTGCCGAACCCGGTTCGCACCAGCTTCTGGAACAGGTACGCCTCCTCGTTGCTGCCCTTGGCCGAGCCGAAGCCGGCGAGCGCGCCCCCGCCGTCGCGGTCGCGGATCCGCACCAACCCACTCGCGGCGAGTTCGAGCGCCTCGTCCCACGACGCCTCGCGAAACGCGTCGCGCCAATCGGGTCCGACGCGCCCGAGCGCCGCGACCTTGGCCACGCCGTCGCGGCGCACCAGCGGCACGGTGAGGCGTTCGCGATTCATCGCGTAGTCGAAGCCGTAGCGTCCCTTCACGCACAGCCGCGACCGATTCGCCGGCCCGTCGCGTCCGTCGACCCGCACGATGCGGTTGCCGCTCACCCGGTAGCTGAGCTGGCACCCAACACCGCAGAACGGGCACAGCGAGTCGACCGCGCGTTCGCCGGCGCCGGCGATCTCGACGGCGCCCGTGGCTACCTCGGCGCCTGCGCCGAGCGACCCGTCGGCACGCGCGGGGCGATCGCTGTCTTGCGCGTGTGCGTTCAGCGCCCGGGACGCCAGCGCCCCAGTCGGGCAGGCCTGCACGCATTCGCCGCATCCGACGCAACTCGACGCGCCCATCATATCGCCGGAGTCGAACACGATGCGCGCGCGCTCGCCGCGAAACGCGAGCCCGATCACGTCGTTGACCTGTTCTTCGCGACATGCGCGCACGCAGCGCGTGCACTGGATGCAGGCCTCGAGCCGGACTGCGATCGCCGGGTGGGTGTCATCGTGCGCCGGCTGCTCCCGCGCGCCGAATCGCGTCGACCCTACGCCAAGCCGCCGGGCCCAGAACGCGAGCTCGGAATCTGCGTTCTCCAGCGCCTCGGGGGCGTCGGCGAGCAGCAGCTCGAGGACCATTTTCTGCGCGGAGAGCGCACGCGCCGCGCCGGTCGCGACGCGCATCCCCGCGCTCGGCGCGCGGCAGCACGACGCGGCGAGCGTTCGCTCACCCTCGATCTCGACCACGCAGGCACGGCAATTTCCTTCGGGGCGATAGCCATCGCGGTGACACAATCGCGGGATCGACACGCCCTCGCGATCGGCCACCTGCAGGATCGACTCTCCGGCGCGCGCCTCGACCGTGCGCCCGTCGAGCTCGAACGAAACGACCGACTCGCTCATCGCGACCGCGCTCATCGCGAAACACTTCGCGATTTGTTCGCGCCCGTTCCGCCGGCCACACTCGCGCCCGACCCGTCGACCTCGTGCGCGAAGCGCGCCAGCACGCTCAGCACCGGGTTGGGCGCCGCCTGACCGAGCCCGCAGATCGACGCGTCGCCCATCGTCGCGGCGAGCTCACGCAACAGCGGCGCGTCCCAACGTTCGGGTTCGAGCAATTGCGCCGCCTTCGCGGTCCCGGCGCGACACGGCGTGCACTGCCCGCAGGACTCGTCGCGAAAGAAACGCATCAGGTTCAGCGCCGCGTCGCGCGCCCGGTCGTGCTGCGAGAGCACGATGATCGCCGCCGATCCGATGAAGCAGCCGTGCGGCTGCAAGGTGTCGAAGTCGAGCGCGAGCCGGTCCATCTCGGCCGCAAGGATCCCCCCCGACGCGCCGCCCGGCAGATAGGCGTACAGGCGATGTCCGTCGAGCATCCCGCCGCAGTGCTCGTCGATCAGCTCGCGCAGCGTGATGCCCGCCCCGGCGCGTTTAACCCCGGGCGAGCGCACCCGGCCCGACACCGAGTACAGGCGCATCCCGGCGCGCCCGTTTCGACCCTGCGATGCGAACCACTGCGCGCCGCGTGCCAGGATCTCCGGAACCCAGTACAGCGTCTCGACGTTGTTCACCAGCGTGGGGCGACCGAACAAGCCGACTTCGGCGACGTAGGGCGGGCGCAATCGCGGCATCCCGCGCTTGCCCTCGATCGATTCGATCAGCGCGCTCTCCTCGCCGCAGATGTAGGCCCCCGCACCGCGGCGCAGATCGATCGCCGGCATCAGCGCGGCGTCGATCGGCGGCGCCGCACGCAGCGATTCGATCTCGCGCTCGAGCGCGGCGCGCACTCCGGCGTACTCGTCGCGCAGGTAGATGAAACAGTCGTCGCACCCGACCACCCGCGCGGCGATCAGCATGCCCTCGAGAAAGCGCCGCGGCGAGCGTTCGAGGCAGAAGCGATCCTTGAAGGTGCCCGGCTCGCCCTCGTCGGCATTGACGACCAGCATGCGTGGCCCGGCTTGCGCGGCGACGATCCGCCACTTGCGCGCCGCCGGAAAACCCGCGCCTCCCATGCCGCGAAGTCCGGACGCTTCGAGCGCGGACAGTATCGACTCCGGGTCGCTGCCGCCCGACGCGAGCGCGCGCAACGAGGCGTAATCGTCGCCCGAACCGTCGCCGCCCGGGCCGCGGTCGTCGCCCGGGCCGCGGTTCTCGCCCGCGGTGTGGTCGTCGCCCGGCACCGGGCACTCGCGGAGCCCGGCGTCGAGTGCCGCGCGCACCGAGTCGGGCGTCGCGTTCTCGACCGGGTAGCGCCCGATCACCGCCACCGGCGCGCGGTCGCAACGTCCGACGCACGGCACGCGCTGGACGCGAAACGCCGAACCCACGCCGCCCGCACCACCCGCACCACCCGCACCACTCGCACCACCCGCGCCGCGCGCCGCGGCGATCGCATCGAGCGCGCGCGCCAGTTCCGGTGCGCCGGCCAGCGAGCACGACAGCGACTCGCAAACCCTGACGGTCAGCGGCGGACGCGCCTGTCCGTCGGGCAGCAGGTCGAAGTGGTGATAGAAGCTCGCGACCTCGAACACCTGCGCCTGGGACAGGCGCATCTCGGCGGCGAGCGCGGCGATGGCCTGCACGCTCACTCCGCCCTCGGCGTCCTGGACCCGGTGCAGGTACTCGACCAGCATGTCGGCGCGCGCGGCGTCGCGGCCGATCAGCGCGCGCACGCGTTCGCGCCCTGCTGGATCGGCCTGGCGTCCCTTGCCGTGTCCGACCGATCGGGCGAAAGGCATCAAAGCGTCACCTCGACCGTTTCCAGGTGCTCGGGCACGCGCGCAGGCCAGCCGAATTTCTCCTCGATGCGCTGGCGCAACGCGTCGGCCGCTTCGGGTTCTCCGTGGCACAGATAGACCTGGCGCGGGGGGCTGCGCAACGCACCCAGCCAGTCGATGATCTCGTCGGCGTCGGCGTGCGCCGAGTAGCTGTCGATCTGGTCGACGTCGGCGCGCACCTCGATCCACTGGCCGTGGATCTTCACCTCGCGCGCACCGTCGACCAGGTGCGCGCCGCGCGTGCCGCCGGCCTGATAGCCGACGAACACGATACGGTTGCGCGGATCCGGCGCGAGTCGCTTGAGGTGATGCAGGACGCGCCCTCCGGTGGCCATCCCGCTGGCGGAGATGATCACCGAGGGCATGCGCAGCGTCGCGAGCGACTTGGACTCGTCGGCGGTGCGCACCAGCCGCGCGACCGAGCACATCCCGCGCGCGTCGGCCACGCTGAGGCGGTGCATCGCGCGATACTTCCGGTACAGCTCGGTCGCGTTGATCGCCATCGGGCTGTCGAGGAACACGGGAAGATCGGGGATCTCGCCGCGTTGCTTGAGCCGGAACAGCGCCAGCATCACGGTCTGCGCGCGCCCGATCGCGAACGACGGAATCAGCACGGTTCCGCCGCGCGCTGCCGTCTCGCGAACGATCGCGCCGATGCGCTCGCTCGCGTCGTCAGGGGCGTGGCGGCGATTGCCGTAGGTGGATTCCAGGATCAGCGTGTCGGCGCCGGTGACGCGCGCCGGCGCGCGCATGATCGTGTCGCCGGGTCGGCCCAGGTCCCCGGAGAACACCAGCGTGCGCTTGCCGCGGGTGAGCTTCACGATCGAGGCGCCGAGCAGGTGCCCCGCGCCGAGCAATTCCGCCGAGACGCCGTCGCCGAGGTCGAAGCGGCTCTCGAACGGCACGGTGCGCAGTTGCCTGATTGCGCGTTCAGCGTCGCGCATCGTGTACAGCGGCTCCGCCGGTGCGTGTTTGGAGAACCCCTTGCGGTTCGCGTACTCGGCCTCGTCCTCCTGCAGGTGCGCACTGTCGCGCAGCAGGATCTCGCACAATTCGGCGCTGGCCTCGGTCGCGTAGATCGGTCCGCGGAATCCGTCGCGAACGAGCGCCGGAAGGTAACCGCTGTGATCGAGGTGCGCGTGACTGAGCACGACCGCATGGATCCGGCCCGGGGCGATCGGGAATTTCGCGCGATTGCGCAACCTGAGCTGCTTGTATCCCTGGAACAGGCCGCAGTCGAGGAGGATGCGGCGCTTTCCGGTGTCGAGCAGGTAGCGTGAACCGGTCACCGTTCCGGCGGCGCCGGCGAACGTGAGCCTGGTCTTGTGTTCGGTATCTTCTTCCATCGTGTACCCTCTCATGGTACGCGACCAACGAATCGAAATGGAACCCGCCGCCGGCTCGCTCGCCATCGTTCCGATCGTCGATCGCCGCGAGCGGATGACAGGAATCCGCCTCGCCGGTGCCGGCACCAGCGCGTCGACCCTTCTGGCGCACGTGGGCGCCAACGGATTCGACGGCGTGGTGTTGTTCGTCGACCTGCACCTGTCGCAACTCGACGATCCCGCGCTGCCCGAGTTCGATCCGCGCGCCTGGATCGCTCAACTCGTGCACGCAACGGGCGACACCGCCGAACTGCCCGCTCGCCTCGCGCCGCATCGTACACGCGGACTGCGATTCGCGATCGGCGACGCCGGACCGGGCTCGCCCTGGCTGGCGCAGCTCTCGAGCGCGACGCACGCGCGCGTTGACGTCCGATCGCTGCCCGAGACGCACCTCGCACGCTACTCTGCCGCGCTGCAACACCGCGGCCTGAAGACGATCGCCGGCGGCGTGTCGAATCGCGCCGGGTTCGCCGCCGCGCTCGCGGCCGGGTTCGACGCGATCGAGGGCCACTGGTTCACCGAGCTGCCCGGCGAGCGATCCGACGCGGTGCCACCGCTCTACGGCACGGTGATGCGCGCGCTCGCGCTGTTGCAAAACGATCGCGACGCGGTGGAGGTCGAGCAGGCGATCCGGGCCGATCCGGCACTGGCGTTTCGCCTGCTTCGCTACGTGAACTCGGCCGCTTTCGCTCCGCGCAACGAACTCGGTTCGATCGAGGACGCGATCGCGATGCTCGGCCAGCGCGCGGTGGCGCGATGGCTGGGATTGTCGCTGGTCACCGCGAAGGTCGAACGCGGCGCCGGCGCCGCGCTCGCGCTCACGGCGATCATGCGCGCGCGCATGATGGAGTTGCTTCGATCGGACGCCGACGGCGGCGCGGGAACGAGCCCCAACGACACCAACGACGCGTTCATGACCGGCCTGTTCTCGGCGCTCGACGCGATCGTCGGTCTGCCGATGCAACGGATCGTCGCGTCGATCGATCCGCCGCCGGAGGTGTCGCGAGCCCTGCTCGAGCGCGGCGGCGAACTCGGCGCGCTGCTCGAACTGGCGCTCGTGTGCGAAGTCCCCGACGCGAACAACGTCGACGCGCTCGCCGATCGCTGCTCGGTGCAAAGCGCGAAGCTGCAACGGATCCAGCTCGACGCCCTTCGCTGGGCGATGAACGAACTCGGGCAGTGAACCGCTCGGCGCGCGCCGCACGGCGCGCGGGCTCCGTCGCGCTGCGCGACAGCCGCGGCGTTACTGGAAGAACTCGCGGACCTTGTCCATCCAGCCGCGCGCGTGAGGGCTGTGCTTGGGGTCCTGCAGCGAGGCGTCGAGTTCGCGAAGGAGTTTCTTCTGGTGCTCGCTCAGGCGCACCGGTGTTTCGACCATGACGCGCGCGTAGAGGTCGCCGGGGTAGCTCGAGCGCACGCCCTTGATGCCCTTTGCGCGCAGCCTGAAGGTCTTGCCCGACTGGGTGCCTTCGGGCAGGTCGATCTCGGCCTTTCCGCCCAGTGTGGGCACTTCGACCTTTCCGCCCAGCGCCGCGGTGACCATCGAGATCGGGATCTCGCAGTACAGGTCGTCGGCGCGGCGCTCGAACACCTGGTGCGCCTTGAGGTGGATCTCGACGTACAGGTCGCCCGACGGGCCGCCGTTGACGCCCGGTTCGCCGTTGCCGGTCGATCGGATGCGCATCCCGTCGTCGATGCCCGGCGGGATCTTCACTTCGAGCGTCTTGGTCTTCTTGACCCGGCCGATTCCGTCGCACGCGCTGCAGGGATCCGGGATGACCTTTCCGCTGCCGTGGCAGGTGGGGCAGGTCTGCTGGATCGAGAAGAACCCCTGCTGGATGCGAACCGATCCCTGGCCGCCGCAGGTGTGGCACGGCTTGGGCGTCGTTCCCGGCTTCGCGCCGCTTCCGTGGCAGGTCTCGCAGCGCTCCCAGCTCGGCACCCGGATCTCGGTCGCGTAGCCGGCCGCCGCCTGCTCGAGCGTGATCTCCATCGAATAGCGCAGGTCCGCGCCGCGATAGACGTTGCTGCGCCCGCCGCGCGCCGCGCCGCGCGCCGCGCCGCCGCCGAAGATGTCGCCGAAGATGTCGCCGAACACATCGGAGAAACCGCCCGCGCCCTGGCCGCCCGCGCCGAATCCGCCGGCAGCGCTCGGGTCCACGCCGGCGTGTCCGAAGCGATCGTAGGCCTCGCGCTTTTGCGCGTCCGAGAGCATCTCGTAGGCTTCCTTGGCCTCCTTGAATTTCTCCTCGGATTCCTTGCTCGTCTGGGTTGCGGTCGGGGTGGTGCTTCATCGCCAGCTTGCGATACGACTTCTTCAGCTCGTCATCGCTGGCGTTCTTCGCCACTCCCAGTACTTCGTAGTAATCGCGCTTGGCCATCTTCTTCTAAGACAAAACGGCTTGCGATCGAGCGATCGCAAGCCGGTGATTCGGTCGGTGGATGTCGTTCACTCGCGATTCGCGCTTCACGCGTCGCGCTTGACCTCCTTGAAATCGGCGTCGACGACATCCTCTTCCTTGCCGGCCTTGGACTCGCCGGCCTGCTGCCCGTCGCCGCCGGCGCCTGCCACGCCCTCGCCCTGCGCGCCCTGCTCGGCCTGCATCTTCGCGTACATCATCTCGCCCAGCTTCTGCGAGGCCTGCATCAGCGCGTTGGTCTTGGCCTCGATCTCGGTCCTTGTCCTCGGACTTCAGCGATTCCTCGGCCGCCTTCAACGCTTCCTCGATCTTCGCCTTTTCGTCGGCCTCGACCTTGTCGCCGTACTCGGCAAGCGACTTGGTCACCGAATGCACCAGCGAGTCGGCCTGGTTGCGCGCCTCGATCAGCTCGCGCCGCTTGTGGTCTTCGGCGGCGTTGACCTCGGCGTCGTTGACCATCTGCCTGGATCTCGTCTTCGGAAAGCCCCGAATTGGCCTTGATCGTGATCTTGTTTTCCTTGCCGGTGGCCTTGTCCTTGGCCGACACGTGCAGGATGCCGTTGGCGTCGATGTCGAAGGTGACCTCGATCTGCGGCGTTCCGCGCGCCGAAGGCGGGATGCCCTCGAGGTTGAACTCGCCCAGCAGCTTGTTGCCCGCTGCCATCTCGCGCTCGCCCTGGTAGACCTTGATCGTGACCGCCGGCTGGTTGTCGTCGGCGGTGGAGAACACCTGCGCGTGCTTGGTCGGAATCGTGGTGTTGCGCTTGATCATCGCGGTCATCACGCCGCCCAGCGTCTCGATGCCGAGCGACAGCGGGGTGACGTCGAGCAGCAGCACGTCCTTGCGATCGCCCGCGAGCACCGAACCCTGCACCGCCGCGCCCACCGCCACCGCCTCGTCGGCGTTGACGTCCTTGCGCGGCTCCTTGCCGAAGAACTCCTGCACGGTGGCCTGCACCTTGGGCATGCGGGTCATTCCGCCGACCAGGATCACGTCGTCGATGTCGGAAGCCTTCACGCCGGCATCCTTGAGCGCGAGCTTGCACGGCTCGATCGGTGCGCGCGACCAGTTCGTCGACCAGCGACTCGAGCTTGGCGCGCGTGATCTTCATGTTCAGGTGCTTCGGCCCGGACGCGTCGGCCGTGATGTACGGCAGGTTCAGGTCGGTCTGCGTCGACGACGACAGCTCGATCTTGGCCTTCTCCGCGGCCTCTTTCAGGCGTTGCAGCGCGAGAACGTCCTTGCCCAGATCGACTCCCTGGTCCTTCTTGAACTCGGCGATGACGTAGTCGATGATGCGCTGGTCGAAGTCCTCGCCGCCGAGGAAGGTGTCGCCGTTGGTCGAGAGCACTTCGAACTGCTTCTCGCCGTCGACGTCGGCGATCTCGATGATCGAGATGTCGAAGGTACCGCCGCCGAGGTCGTACACGGCGATCTTGTGGTCCTTGCGGGCCGCCTTGTCCAGGCCGAACGCGAGCGCGGCGGCGGTGGGCTCGTTGATGATGCGCTTGACGTCGAGCCCGGCGATCCGCCCGGCGTCCTTGGTCGCCTGGCGCTGGCTGTCGTTGAAGTACGCGGGCACCGTGATCACGGCCTCGGTGACCTCCTCGCCGAGATAGTCTTCGGCGGTCTTTTTCATCTTGCGCAGAACTTCGGCCGAGATCTGCGGCGGCGCGAGTTTCTTGTCGCGCACCTTGATCCAGGCGTCGCCGTTGTCGGCCTTGACGATCTCGTAGGGCATCAGCTTGATGTCCTTCTGGACTTCCTTTTCCTCGAACTTGCGGCCGATCAGGCGCTTGACCGCGTACAGCGTGTTGCGCGGGTTGGTCACGGCCTGACGCTTGGCCGGCGCGCCGACGAGGATCTCGCCGTCTTCCATGTACGCGATGATCGAAGGCGTCGTGCGCGCGCCCTCGGAGTTCTCGATCACCTTCGGCTTGCCGCCCTCCATGATCGCGACGCAGGAATTGGTCGTGCCCAGGTCGATGCCGATGATCTTGCCCATGATGTTCTAGTCCTCGTTCAGTATTGGTCAGTTGTTATCTAGTTGCGCCTGCCGGTGCCGGAATTCAAGCCTTCGGCCGGCCGCCGGTGTCAGCCCTGCGCGACGGTGACCAGCGCGGGGCGCAGCACGCGATCGTTGATCATGTAGCCCTTCTGCAGCACGCTCACGACGTGGTTGGGCGGCGCCCCGGCGCCGCCGGGGACCATCGAGATCGCCTGGTGCTGGTTCGGGTCGAATTTCTGCCCGACCGGATCGATCTCGAGCAGGCGGTTCTTCTCGAAGGTGGAGGCGAGCTGTCGCAAGGTGGCCTGGACACCCTCGCGAATCGACTCGACCGTCGGGACGTCGCTCTTCAACGCGAGTTCGAGACTGTCCTTGACCGGCAGCAGCGACTCGGCGAAGGACTCGATCGCGAACTTGTGCGCGCGCGAGACTTCCTCCTGCGCACGGCGGCGAACGTTGTCCATCTCAGCGTGCGCGCGCAGGTACCGGTCGAGATTCTCGGCCGCTCGCGCCTCGGCGTCGGCTAGCCGCTGGGGCAACTCGTGACTCAGATCCTCGGCGCCGAGCGCCTCGGGCGGCGGCTCCGCCTCGCCGGCGCCCTGCGATTGGGGCTTGTTTCGGTTGTCGGAACCCGGCCCGGCCGGGTCGGACGGATCGCGCGGCTGCCCACCGGCGCCTGGTGGTTGGTCGGAATGCATCAGCTCCCTCGAAAAAACAATGACTTGGCGAATTCTTTGTAAGGATGTTGGGGCTCGATTGGAGAAATCAAGCCCCGGGTGGCGCCGTGCACGCCGCGGCGATCCACAGCGGCCCAGGGTAGCCCGCGATGGCCCGCGCGACGGCCCGCGACGGCCCGCGACGGCCCGCGGCAGCCCGCGGCAGCCCGCGGCAGCCCGCGACTAACGCGCGGCGCCGCGCGCCAGCGCGCGCTCGCTGCGAGCGCGCAGTTCGCGCTCGCCGGCGGCACTGGCCTGCGTGTCGGGCCGCAGCACCGGCCATCCGCCGACGTTCTGCTGGACCAGCGAGGCGAGCGCCGAGATGTAGGCCGGGTGGTCGTTCAGGCAGGGAATGTAGCGGAACTCGCGACCGCCGGCGGCGAGGAAAGTCTCGCGGCCCTCGATCGCGATCTCCTCGAGCGTCTCCAGGCAGTCGGCGACGAATCCCGGGCAGACGACGTCGACCCGCCCGACCCCCTCCTTGCCGAGCGCGGCGAGCGTGCGGTCGGTGTACGGCTCCAGCCAGCGCGCCCGGCCCAGGCGCGACTGGAAGGTGATGACGAAGCGCTCTTCGGGCAGGCCCAGGCGCGCGGCGAGCCGCCGTCCGGTGGCCAGGCATTCGCAATGGTAAGGATCGCCCAGCATCAGCATCCGGCGCGGCAATCCGTGAAAGCTGATCACGAGCCGGTCGGGCGGTCCCTCGTCCATCCAGGACGCGCGCACCCGTTCGACCAGCGCCTCGATGTACGGGTCGAAGGCGTGGAAACCGCGCACGGTGCGCAGCTCGGGCAGGTTGCGCCAGCCGGCCAGCTCCGCCCAGATCGCGTCGTAGCTGCTCGCGGTCGTGCTGGCCGAATACTGCGGGTACATCGGAACGACGAGCAATCGGGTCACGTTGCGATCGCGCAGCTCGCGCAGCACGCTCGCGATCGACGGCTCACCGTAGCGCATCGCCGCCGCCACCTCGACCGCCAGTCCCCTTTCGCCCAGCGCGCCGCGCAACAGCTCGGATTGCAGCTTCGTGTAGACGGCCAGCGGAGACCCCTGCTCGGTCCAGATGCGCAGGTACTTCGCGGCCGACTTGCGCGGCCGCGTGCGCAGGATCACCCCATGCAGCAGAAGCCACCAGATCGGCCTGGGGATCTCGACGACGCGCGGATCGCCCAGGAACTCGGCGAGAAAGCGGCGCACTGCGCCGGCCTGCGGCGCGTCGGGCGTGCCGAGCTGCACCAGCAACACGCCAGTGCGCTCGGGCATCGCGTGATCGAACTCGGTCATCGACGTGAATCGGGGCATTGCGGGCGGATCCTTACTGGTTGTTGCCTGTCGTTTCGCGGTCGATGAACGCCCGAAGGCGGTGCAGTGCCCTGCGCTGCAAGGCCGCTCGCGCACCGGGCAATGCACACACCGCCCAGGCCAGCACCCCCGCGCTGGACCTGCTCCAGCGCGCGAAATCGTACTCGTCGATCTGGCGAACGATCGTGCCGTCCCAGAATGTCAGCGTCGTGAGCACCTTATTGGAGACCTGGCGGGCGCTGCCGGCGAATCGGTAGCGTGCCTGCCACTGTACCTGCGCTTTGCGAGCGTCGCCGCGCACGATGTCGTAGGCCAGATGCATGTCACTGGCGCCACGCGTCATCAGCCGCCACCTCCAGCCGACGTCGTCGCCACGCAGGTCGGCGAACACCGGGTCGCTGTAGCTGACCATCGGGTGCAGGCACTGCGCCATCGCTTCGCCGTCGAGACGGGCGAGCGCGTCGAAGTAACGTCGGACCAGTGCTTCGCTCATCGGCTTCGGGACCGATGATAGCCTGCGCTGCCACCCGGGTGCGGTGCGTGCGGTGCGTGCGGTGCGTGCGGTGCGTGCGGTGCGTGCGCCCGTCCCGGCGCTCCGCGCGGTCGGACCTGCGGCGCCTGCTCAGGCGGCGTGGATCGCGCCCGGCGCCAGACGGCGTCCGGTGCGAGCGGCGCGCTGGCGTGCACCGCGCCAGGCCTCGATCGTGTCCAGCGTCACTACGCCCGACCACGGTGCATCGTCGACCCGACCGCGCGCCGGCGCGTCGGGTTCGCCCAGGTCGTCGAGCACGGCGAGCGCGCCGACATGGGGCTGGTGCCGGAAGTACTCGCTGCGCGTGACCACCACGTCGACCCCGGCGCAGGCGGCCGACGCCAGCCCGGCCGCGGAGTCCTCGATCGCGACGCAGTCCTGCGCTTCGAGTCCGAGGCGCGCGAGCGCGAGCATGTAGATCTGCGGATCGGGCTTCTTGCGTTCGACCTCGTCACCGGCGGCCACGACCGGAAAGATCGCGCGCCACGCGGGCCCGTACCATGCGCCGAGCAGCGCGTCGATGTTCTGCGGCGAAGTGGTGCTCGCGATCGCGAGGCGCACGCCGCGCTGGCGCGCCTGATCGATCAGGCGACGCACGCCCTGTCGTGCCGGCAGGTCGTTGCCGCGAACGATCCTGCCGTAGTGCGCCGTCTTGCAGCCGTGCAGACGCGCGACGAACGCGTCGGTGTCGGTGAATCGCGGCGTCGGCGGATGCCAGGCGCGGATGAAATGGCGTATCCGCTCCTTTCCTCCCGAGGTCAGCAGCAGCTTTCCGTAGGTCGCGACGTCCCAGTACCAGTCGAGCGAGAACTCGGCGAAGGCGCGATTGAACGCGGCCCTGTGACCGTCGCGCTCGGTCTCGGCGAGCGTGCCGTCGACGTCGAGAATCAGGGCCTTGAACATCGCGAACTCCTTGTCGGTGTGCGCTCGGGAAGACCCGGCTCAGGCGCGCTTTCGCTGGTCCACCAGGCGCAGGATCATCGGGGTGAAGATCAGCTGCATCGCGAGCCCCATCTTCCCGCCGGGGATCACGATCGAATTCGGTCGCGTCATCATCGAGTTCCCGAGCATCGAGAGCAGGTACGGGAAGTCGATCCCCTTGGGATCGGCGAAACGGATCACGACCATGCTCTCGTCGGCGCTCGGGATGTCGCGCGCGACGAACGGGTTCGAGGTGTCGACCGTGGGGACGCGCTGGAAGTTCACGTGGGTGCGCGAGAACTGCGGGCACAGGTGGTTGACGTAGTCGGGCATCCTGCGAAGGATCGTGTCGACGACGGCCTCCTGCGAATAACCGCGCGTCTTCTGGTCGCGGTGCAGCTTCTGGATCCACTCCAGGTTGATGATCGGCACCACGCCCACCAGCAGGTCGACGTAGCGTCCGACGTCCACCTTCGCGTCCTGGTACGCGCCGTGCAGCCCCTCGTAGAACAGCAGTTCGCTGTCGCGCTCGACCGGCTCCCATGCGGTGAAGGTGCCGGGGTCCTGCCCGTAGGCCCGCGCCTCCTTCTCGTCGTGCAGGTAGTGGCGCACCCGCCCGGTGCCGTCGAGCCCGTACTGTCGAAACAGTTCCTCGAGCTCGGCGAGCAGGTTCGCCTCCGGCCCGAAGTGGCTGAAATTGGGCTTGCCCTGCGCCTCGGCGTCGCGCATCGCCTGTCGCATCTGCTGGCGGTCGAAGCGGTGAAACGAGTCGCCCTCGACGACCTGCGCGCGGATTCCCTCGCGCCTGAAGATGTGCTGGAAACTGTTCATCACCGTCGTGGTGCCCGCACCCGACGAACCGGTGACCGCGATGACCGGATGCCTGACCGACATGTGCTCTCTTCCTTCGCCTGTGGTTGCGTCGTTTTCTGTTGTGTTCGGTTCGCGTCGTCGTTCAGGCGGCCTCGGGCCTGAACAGCGAGCGCTCGTTGAACAGCGGCGACAGATACGGTCGGTCGGTCCCGCTGTCGAATTCGGCGTGGTAGCGCGCGATGCGCTCGATCTCGTTGCGCGAACCGAGGATCACCGGCACGCGCTGGTGCAGTTCGGCCGGCTGCACGTCGAGCACGCGCTCGCGACCGGTCGACGCGGCGCCGCCGGCCTGCTCGATCAGCAGCGCCATCGGATTGGCCTCGTACATCAGCCGCAGCCGCCCGGCGCGCGTCGGCTGTCGCTCGTCGCGCGGGTACATGAACACGCCCCCGCGCATCAGGATCCGGTGCACGTCGGCCACCATCGCGGCGATCCAGCGCATGTTGAAGTCGCGCCCGCGCGCCCCCGCCTTGCCGGCCTTGCACTCGGCGACGTAGCGCGCCACCGGCGACTCCCAGAAGCGCTCGTTCGATACGTTGATCGCGAACTCCGAGCTGTCTTCGGGCACGGCGAGGTTCGGGTGCGTGAGGATGAAGTTGCCGATCTCGCGATCGAGCGTGAAACCGTGCGTGCCGGTGCCCACCGTGAGCACGATCATCGTCGACGGTCCGTAGATCGCGTACCCGGCGGCGACCTGGCGCCGGCCCGGCTGCAGATAGTCGCTCAGCACGGGCTCGGCCTGCCCGCCGTGCTCGAGCACCGAGAAGATCGTTCCGACCGCGCCGTTGATGTCGATGTTGGCCGACCCGTCGAGCGGGTCGAACACCAGCAGGTAGCGCCCGCGCTTGAACTGCTCGGGGATCGCGCTCGGGGCCTCCATCTCCTCCGACGCCATTCCGGCGAGCAGCCCGCCCCACTCGCAGTAGCGCATCATCGCGTCGTGGGTGAGCAGGTCGAGCGGTTTTTGCTCGTCGCCCGACGCGTTGACCGTCTCGCGCATTTCGTCCGCCCCGACCAGCGCCGATCCGAGGCCCGCGCCGAGCGCGCCGCGACCGACGATCGCCGAGATCGCCTTGATCGCCGCGGCGACATCGATCAGAAGCGCCGCGAGTTCCGGCTCTCCGGAAGACACGCGCAACTGGTTGATCAGGAATTTCGACAGTGTCGTTCGGCCCAGGTGCATGGCGGACTCACGGTTGGGTGGCAGGATCGGGAACGCGGTCGGCGAACGGCGGAGCGGCATCGGCCGGCGGCGCGGCTTCGGCGGGCGGCGACGCGCCGCTGCCGTCGAGCCCGCCGCTGAACACGCGCGACGCGCGAAGGTCGGCGGCGCACAGCCGGCTGAGCGCGGCCGCGTCGAGCGGTGGAGCGTCGGCCGCCGCCGCAGCGCCGAACACGCGGCTCGCGTGCCGCAGGCGCGCGCGATCGAGCGCGTTGCGCATCGAGCGCGCGTTGGCGAAGTGCGGCTGGCGCATGCGCAGTGAGATGTACTCGCGCATCGCCTGCAGCGCCGGTGCGTCGAATTCGTAGTGCATCGCGCCCGCCATGCGGCGCGCGATCTCGAGCAGTTCGACCGGCGAGTAGTCGGGGAAGTCGATGTGGTGCGCGATGCGCGAGGACATGCCCGGGTTGGAGCGAAAGAAACGTGTCCATCCGGTCGCTGTAGCCCGGCGAGGATCACGACCAGGTCGTCGCGCTGGTTCTCCATCACCTGCAGCAGGATCTCGATCGCCTCCTGGCCGTAGTCGCGTTCGTTCTCCGGGCGGTAGAGGTAGTAGGCCTCGTCGATGAACAGCACGCCGCCCATCGCGCGCTTGAGCACTTCCTTGGTCTTCGGCGCGGTGTGACCGATGTACTGCCCGACCAGGTCGTCGCGGGTCACCGAGACCAGGTGTCCCTTGCGCAGGTAGCCCAGCCGGTGGAGGATCTGCGCCATGCGCGTTGCGACGGTGGTCTTGCCGGTGCCGGGATTCCCGGAGAAGCACATGTGCAGGCTCGGCGTGGCCGACTCGATGCCGAGCTGGCTGCGCGCGCGCGAGACCACCAGGAACGCGGCGATGTCGCGGATCCTCGCCTTGACCGGCGCGAGTCCGACCAGCTCCCGGTCGAGCTCGTCGAGCACCTCGTTCACGCCCGAGGCGCGCACGATCGCCCCCAGGTCGACCGCCTGCGTCGCGTCGCACGCGGGCCCCGGCGCCGGCTGGGGCACGTCGGCGCGATGCGCCTCGGCGGGGCTGGTCAGCGCGTCGGTCACGACACGGCGCTCAGTAACGCTCGCCCGCGGGGCGCTGCGCCGCGTAGCCTTGCGTGGTGTAGCGGATGACCCGGCCGACGCCTTCGTGGCGCTGCAGGCCGAAGCCGGGTTCGGACGCGGGACGGTTGACGATGAACGACAGGCAGATCGACTCGGTGCCGCGGGTGTTGTCGAAGGCGTTGACCTTGACGTAGTGGCTCGGGTGCGCCTTGCGACAGGCGTTCACCTCGTAGAGCACCGCTGCGCCGTCGCGCACGGTGAACATCGGCAACCCCCACATCTCCCAGTAGGTGTTGCGCGGGTGCGGGTCGTCGGTGAACTCGACCGAGAGCGACCAGCCCTGTTCGAGCGCGTAGTCGACCTGCGCGCGGATCTCGTCGTCGCTCAGATCGGGAAGGAAAGAGAAGGTGCCCTGGGTGATGCGCATCGCTGCCTCCGGAAGATTCTGGTCTACGCCGCGGTGGGCGTGGGAACGAAGTCGGGTGTGTCGGTCGACGTGTAGTCGAAGCTCACGTCCTTCCAGGTGTCGAGCGCCTGCGCGAGCGGCGTGCACCACTTCGCGGCGGCGCGCAGAACGTCGGGCCCTTCGTTGGCGATGTCGCGACCCTCGTTGCGCGCCTTGACCATCGCCTCGAGCGCGACGCGATTCGCGGTGGCGCCGTAGCCGATTCCTCCCGGGTGACCGATCGTGCCGCCGCCGAACTGCAGCACGACGTCGTCGCCGAACAGGCCCAGCAGCTGGTGCATCTGCCCGGCGTGGATTCCGCCCGAGGCCACCGGCATGACCTTGCGCAGGTCGCCCCAGTCCTGGTCGAAGAACAGCCCCCGGCGCAGGTCCTCTTTCGTGTGCGTGTCGCGACAGACGTTGTAGTAACCCTGCACCGTGTACGGATCGCCCTCGAGCTTGCCCACCGCCGTCCCGCAGTGCAGGTGGTCGACGCCGGCGAGGCGCAGCCACTTCGCGATCACCCTGAAGCTGATGCCGTGGTTCTTCTGCCGAGTGTAGGTGCCGTGGCCGGCGCGGTGCATGTGCAGGATCATGTCGTTGCGCCGCGCCCAGTTCGACATCGACTGGATCGCGCTCCAGCCGATGATCAGGTCGACCATCAGGATGTTCGAACCGAGCTCCCTGGCGAACTCGGCGCGCTCGTACATGTCCTCCATCGTCGCCGCGGTCACGTTCATGTAGTGGCCCTTGACCTCGCCGCTGCGCGCCTGAGCGTTGTTCACCGCGTCGATGCAGAACAGGAACCGGTCGCGCCAGTGCATGAAAGGCTGCGAGTTGATGTTCTCGTCGTCCTTGGTGAAGTCCAGACCGCCCGCGAGGGCCTCGTAGACGACGCGGCCGTAGTTGCGCCCGGACAGCCCCAGCTTGGGTTTGATCGTCGCGCCCAGCAGCGGCCTGCCGAACTTGTCGAGCCGCTCGCGCTCGACCACGATCCCGGTCGGCGGCCCCTTGAAGGTCTTGACGTAGGCCACCGGGATGCGGATGTCTTCGAGGCGGGCGGCCTTGAGCGGCTTGAAGCTGAACACGTTGCCGATCAGCGACGCGGTCATGTTCGCGATCGACCCCTCCTCGAACAGGACCAGGTCGTAGGCGACGTAGGCGAAGTACTGCAGTTCGGTGTTGGTCCCCGGGCCGGTGTTCGGAACCGGGTCGATCCTGTAGGCCTTGGCCTGGTAGGACTCGTGAGCGGTCAGCATGTCGGTCCACACGACGGTCCAGGTGGCGGTGGACGACTCGCCGGCCACAGCCGCCGCGGCTTCCTCGGGTTCGACGCCCTGTTGCGGCGTGATCCGGAACAGGCAGATCACGTCGGTGTCCTTCGGTTCGTAGTCCGGGCGCCAGTAACCCATCTGGCGGTACTTGAGCACCCCGCCGGCATAGCGTTCGGCGTAGGTCAGTGATCCTTCCTTCGACTGGTTTGTTCATCGCGTTCCTCTCGGCAATTCGGGCAAATGTATCGGGGCATTTAAATAAGGTAAATTAGCGATTTCTTATAGCTTGGATAAGGATTGCTTATGTCAGTCCCGTTTCCTGTCCGGTTTCCTGTCCGGTTCGACCTGCCGCAGGAGGAACTGCGATGCGCGCCGTCACGCTGCACCAGTTGAGGCTGTTCAATGCGGTCGCGCGTCACCTGAGCTTCGCGGCGGCCGCGCGCGAGATGCACCTGACGCAACCGGCGGTGTCGATGCAGATCAAGGAACTCGAGCAATCGATCGGCCTGCCGCTGTTCGACCGCGCCGGCAAGCGCGTCTCGCTCACCACGCCGGGCGAGTACTTCCTCGTGCACGCGCGGCGCATGCTCGCCGTGCTCAAGGACGCCGAGGACACGATGGCGAAGATGCGCGGCGCAAAGACCGGCACGCTGATCGTCGGGATGGTCACCACCGCCGCGGATTTCCTGCCGCGCATGCTCGCCGGGTTCCTGCGCGAGCATCCGGGCGTCGACGTGCGCCTGGTAATCGGCAACCGGCGTTCGCTGGTCGAGTTGCTGCACCGAAACGAGGTCGACCTCGCCGTCATGGGCCGTCCGCCGCGCGAACTCGACACGCGCGCCGAACCGTTCGCCGCGCACCCGATCGCGCTGTTCGCCGCGCCCTCGCACCCGCTCGCGCGCCAGAACCACATCCCGCCAGCGATGCTCGCCAACGAACGCTTCATCGTGCGCGAAGACGGATCGGGCACGCGCGCCGCGATGGAGGTGTTTTTTCGCGAGCACCAACTGCGCCCGCACTACGCGATGGAGGTGGCGAGCAACGAGGCGGTGCGCCACTCGGTGAGTGCCGGGCTGGGCGTCGCGTTCCTGTCGATGCACACGGTGCGCCAGGCCTGCGCGCTGGGTGAGCTGATCACGCTCGACGTCGACGACCTGCCGATCATGCGAGCCTGGCACGTCGTGCAACTGCGCGCGCGCACGCTCTCGCCGGCGGCAGAGGCTTTTCGCTACGAGATGATCGAAGCCGGCGAACGCTTTCTCGGCGAACTGTTCCGACCGGTCGTGGCGGCCGAGCGCGGCCCTGGCCGTGGTGGCCGATCGCGGCCCTAGCCGTGGTGGCTGAGCGCGGTCGAGACCAGCCGGGCGGTGATGTCGACGATCGGGATCACCCGCTCGTAGGCCATCCGCGTCGGGCCGATCACGCCGAGCGTGCCGACGATCCTGCCGTCGACCTCGTAGGGCGCGACCACCACGCTTACCTGCTCCATCGGCACGAGCGAGGACTCGCCGCCGATGAAGATCTGCACGCCGTGGGCGCGGCTGGACGCGTCGAGCAACTGCATCAGCGCCGTCTTCTGGTCGAACAGGTCGAACAGCCGGCGCAGCCGCTCCATGTCGAGCGAAAGCTCCGCCACGCCGAGCAGGTTGCGCTCGCCCGAGATCACCACCGGTTCGGCCTCTTCGGTGAGCGCCTTGCTGCTCGCCTCGACGGCGCGCTCCATCAGTCCGGTGATGTCGTCGCGCAGGCGCGTCAACTCGCTGCGCAGTCGTTCGCGGATCGTCTCGAGGTCGAGCCCCGCGAGATGGCGGTTGATGTAATTGGCCGCCTCGACGAGCTGCGAAGCGGTGTACTCGCGATCGGTCTGCAGAATCCTGTTCTGCACGTCGCCCTCTGGCGTCACGATGATCAGCAGCACGCGCCGATCGGCCAGGCGCAGGAACTCGACCTGGCGAAACAGCGTCGAGCGCCGCGGCACCAGCACCACGCCGGCGAAATGCGACAGCCCCGAGAGCAGCGAGGCCGCGGCCGAGAGCACGCGTTGCGGCTCGTCGACCTGGAGCTTGTCCTGCATCTGCTCGGCCTGCGCTCGATCGAGCGGTTCGACCGTGAGCAGGGTGTCGACGAACAACCGGTAGCCGCGCGGCGTCGGGACGCGTCCGGCCGAGGTGTGCGGGCTCGAGATCAGGCCGAGGTCTTCGAGGTCGGACATCACGTTGCGAATCGTCGCCGGCGATAGGTCGAGCCCCGACTGGCGCGAGAGCGTCCGCGAGCCGACCGGCGTGCCGTCGGCGATGTAGCGCTCGATCAGCGTCTTGAGCAGGCTCTGCGCCCGACTGTCCAGCCTTTGGTCTTGCATGCGCTTGATTGTAGTGAATTTGTGGTGTAATCGCCCGGATGAATTCCGCGTTTCGCACCGTCGCGCTCGTGGGCCGCTACCAGTCCGAGGGCGTCGCCGAGACGCTCGCCGAGATCGCCGCGATGTTGCGCTCGCGTGGCGTGCACCTTCTGCTCGAGTCCGAAACCGCCGACGCGATCGGCTGCGGCGACGGCGAACGCGCCACGATCGACCAGATCGGCGCGCGCGCCGACCTCGCCGTCGCGCTCGGCGGAGACGGCACGATGCTCGGCCTCGCGCGCAGCCTGGCCTGCTACCAGGTGCCGCTGGTGGGGATCAACCACGGACGCCTGGGCTTCGTCACCGACATCGCGCTCACGCAGTGGCGCGACGCGCTCTCGAGCATCCTCGACGGCGAGTACGATTCCGAGGATCGCTCGCTGCTCACCGCGCGGGTGATGCGCGGCGAGCAGGAAGTCTGGCACCAGCTCGCGATGAACGACGTCGTCGTCAGCCGCTCGTCGCGCGCCGGCATGATCGAGCTGCAGGTACACGTCGACGGCGTGTACATGTACAACCAGCGCGCCGACGGTCTGATCGTCGCCACTCCCACCGGTTCGACCGCCTACGCGCTGTCGGCCAACGGCCCGATCCTCCATCCCGGAATCGCGGGGCTCGTCCTGGTCCCGGTCGCCCCGCAGGCGCTGTCGAATCGCCCGATCGCGCTCCCGGACAGCGCGCGCATCACGATCCGGGTGGTCGACGGGCGCGAGCCGCGAGTCGCCGGCGACATGCAGGTGTTCAGCGAGCTGCACATCGGCGACGACATCGTCGTCGAGCGCGCGCCGTTCAAGGCGCACTTCCTCCACCCGGCCGGTTACAGCTACTTCGCCACGCTGCGCAGCAAGCTGAACTGGCACGAACTGCCCATCCTCTCGCGCACCTGAGCCGCGCCAGATGCTGCAGGCCCTGCGACTGCGCGACTTCGTCATCGTCGACGCACTGGAGATCGCCTTCGGACCGGGGTTCACCGTGCTCTCGGGCGAAACCGGCGCGGGCAAGTCGATCCTGCTCGACGCCCTGGCGCTGGCGACCGGCGCGCGCGCCGACAGCTCGGTCGTGCGCGAGGGCGCGCAGCGCGCCGACATCTGCGCCGAGTTCTCGTGCGACCCGGCGCTCGAAGCCTGGCTCGCCGAACGCGATCTCGCCGGCGACCCCGGGGTCGTACAGCTGCGCCGCGTGATCGACGTCGACGGGCGCTCGCGTGCGCTGGTCAACGGCATGCCGGCCACCGCGACGCTGCTGCGCGAGATCGGCGAGCGTCTGCTCGACGTGCACGGCCAGCACGCCGCGCAGTCGCTGTTGCGTACCGACGGCCAGCGCGAGCTTCTCGACGCGCACGCCGGTGCGTCGGCGGTGCTCGCGGCAGTGTCGCAGGCCTTTGCCGCGTGGCGCGCGGCGGCGCGCGACCTCGAAGAATCCGAGCGCGACGCTCGCGAACTCGGACTCGAGCGCGAGCGGCTCCAATGGCAGGTGGGCGAGCTGTCGCGGCTGCGGCTGGCCGAGGACGAGTGGGCTTCGCTCGAAGCCGAGCAGAACAGGCTGGCGCACGCGGCGTCGCTGATCGACGCAACGCGCGGCGCGGTCGACGCGCTCTCGCAGGGCGAGGACACGATCGGCGCGCGCGTGCACCAGGTGCTGCATCGACTGCGCCAGGCGGTCGAGGTCGACGCCGCGCTCGGCGAACCGCTCGAGCTGCTCGAATCGGCCGCGATCCAGCTCGACGAAGCCGCGTCGCAGCTGTCCGACTACGCCCAGCGCGTCGACCTCGACCCGGAGCGACTCGAGCAGGTCGAATCGCGGATCTCGGCGATCTTCGACACCGCGCGCAAGTTCCGGCTCGCGCCCGGCGACATCCCGGCCACCCTCGCCCGGATGAGCGAGCGGCTCGAACAGCTCGAGGCGGCACGCGACGCCGAGCGCCTGCGCGCGCGTGTCGGCGCGCTGCGCAAGGCCTACGACCAGGCTGCCGCGACGCTGTCGGCGGCGCGGGTCGAGGCGGCACGCAGCTTCGCCGCGGGTGTGAGCGCCTTGTTCGCCGAACTCGCGATGGCGGGCGGCAAGCTCGAGGTCGTCGTCGAGCGCGCCGAGGCGTCCGCCAGCGGCATCGACCGCATCGAGTTCAGGGTCGCCGCACACGCCGGGTCCACACCGCGCACGCTCGCAAAGGTGGCCTCGGGCGGAGAGCTCTCGCGCATCGGCCTCGCGATCGCCGTGCTCGCGGCGCAATCGAATCCGGTCCCCACGCTGATCTTCGACGAGGCCGATGCCGGGATCGGCGGCGCGGTCGCGCAGGTCGTCGGCGCGCTGATGCGCGGACTCGGCGAGCATCGGCAGGTGCTTTGCGTGACGCACCTGCCGCAGGTCGCCGCGCAGGCCCACAACCAGTTCGCGGTGAGCAAGGCGAGCGGCAGCTCCGGCACCGTCACGCGCGTCGACGCGCTCGACCGCGGCGCGCGGGTCGAGGAAATCGCCCGGATGCTCGGCGGCGCCGAGATCACCGCCACCACGCGCCGGCACGCGCGCGAACTTCTCGCCTCGGGCTAGGTCAGACCTTCAGCCAGTCGGGCGCGGGCAGTTCGTTGAACACCTTGCGCAGTCCCTGGCCCCAACCGGTGCGCAGCGAGGCGAAGTACTCGTCGTCCAGGTCGACCCGATAGCGAAACCCGACGCACAGCGCGTCGCGCGCCACCAGCGCGATGTCCAGCGGAAGCCCGACCGAGAGGTTGCTTCGCATCGTCGAGTCGAACGAGACCAGCGCGCACTTGATCGCCTCGTCCAGGTGCGTGTGCGGGCCAACGACGCGATCGATGATCGGCTTGCCGTACTTGCTCTCGCCGATCTGGAAGAAGCAGGTGTCGGCGCTCGCCTCGACGAAATTTCCCTCCGGGTAGACGAGGAACAGCCGCGGTGGCTCGCCCGCGATCTGACCGCCCACCAGGAAGCTGCAGCCGAAATCGACCTTCGTGTTGCCCTGAGTCTGGCCGGTGTGATAGTTGATCACCGCGCGCACCGCCTCGCCGACCAGTCGCGCGACGTCGAACATGCTCGAGGCGCTCGCGATGCTGACCTCGTCGGAGTGCATCTTCTTGCGCAGCGTGCTCACCACGGTCTGCGTGGTAGCGAGGTTGCCGGCGTTGAGCAGAACCACCACGCGCTCGCCCGGCTGCTCGATCACAGTCATCTTCGAGAAGGTCGACACGTGGTCGACGCCGGCGTTGGTGCGCGAGTCGGATGCGAACAGCAGGCCCTCGTCGACCAGCATTGCGACACAGTAGGTCATGTTCGTGTTTTCGGCAGCGGGTCGGAAAAGCGTAGTCGGTCGGTGCGAGTCGGGCGCGCAACGTCGATCAGCGCGCGGCGCGCACGTCGGCCTCGGTGGAAAGCTCCTCGCTGCCGCCACCGAGGCGCACGCCGCGCACCGGGCAGGCGTCGAGGTAGTCCAGTCCCACCGCGAGCTTGATGTGCCCGCCGGGCGCGTCGCGCGCGTTGCCGACGTCGAACGCGACCCAGCGGTTCGCCAGCCAGGACTCGGCCCAGGCGTGGCTCGCCACCTGCTCGCGGTCCGGCGAATAGGCGTAGCCGCTCACGTAGCGCGACGCGATCCCGAGTGCGCGGCAGCAGGCGATGAACACATGCGACTGATCCTGCGACACCCCGGCCCCGTGCGCGAATGCCTGCGCCGCGGTCGTCGCGCTCGTCCCGCCCTCGCGCGTGGGCACCCGTTCGAGCACCGCGTTCATCAGATCGGTCAGGCCGATCAGCGGCCGGGCACGCACCGTCACGCGCATCGGGTCGACGAACGAGACGATCGCCTCGTCGGGCGCCGTGAGCGGCGTCGGGCGCAGGAACACCATCGGGTTGACGCTGCCCGCAGGCTCTCCGTCGTCGATGTCCGGCACCTCGACTCTGCCGCGCGCGAGCAGGTGGATCTCGCGGTGCGGCTCGTCGAGGGTGAGCACGTGGGTCAGGTTGCCGAAGGCGTCGACCATCGTGACCGCGGGCTCGGGCAGGAGCACCTCCCACTGCAGCGTGCGCTGTTGCGATTGGGTGTGCGGCGTGAGCCGAATGTATTGCGTGCTGCGCCGCGCTTCGTCGGCGTAGCTGTAGCGGGTGGAGTGCCGGACCGCGAGCAACATCTATTGCATCTCCATGTAGTCGCCCTGCACCGCTTCGCCGAGGCGCCGGTTGTCGTCGATGAAGGCCCCGAGGAAACTGCGCAGCCCGTCGGCGCGGATGCCGTCGATGTCGTCGACGTCGCCGTGGGCGAGACCGGCGCGGATCGTCGCCGCTATCCTTCGCGTCCTGCGACCGGCCTCCTGCGGCAGCCTGGTGAGCTGGTGCGCGATCTCGTCGGCGCAGAATCGCAGCGAGCGCGGCAGCCGTTCGTCGAAAATCAGCAGCCGCGCGACCCGGCGCGGGCCGATCGCGTCGCGGTAGGTGTCGCGGTACGCCTCGAGCGCGCTGACCGAACGCAGCACTGAACTGAGCCGGTAGTAGTCGGACTGCACCTCGCCGTCGGCTTGCGCGCCGCGCGCGTGCTTGACCATCAGGATGCGCGCGGTGTTGTCGCCTCGTTCCAGAAAGCTGGCCAGCCGGATGAAATTGTACGGCTGGCCGCGGCGCAAAGTCGCCGACGTGATGCCGCGAAACAGGTGGCTGCGCTCCTTGACCCAGTCGAAGAACTCCGAGTTGATCGGCTCGAGCCCGCCGCGACGCCGCGCGTGCAGCTGCAACCAGGTGTCGTTGATGCATTCCCACATTTCGGAGGTGATCGAACCGCGGACCGCGCGCGCGTTCTCGCGACTCGACTCCAGGCAACTCGCGATCGACGACGGCAGCGCGGGGTCCCAGGCGAGAAAGCGCGCGACGTCCTCGGCGCTGGTCTGCCGGCCCGTGGCCTCGAATGCGGGGAGGTTCTCGGTGATCACCAGCGGCTCGGCCACCACCAAATCGTCGCCGCCGCCCGCGTTGAGCAAGGCGAGCGAATGTCCGACGTCGAGGATGCGCGCCATGTTCTCGGCCCGTTCGACGTAGCGCGACAGCCAGTACAGGTGCGAGGCGACCCGCGCGAGCATCACCAGCCCCCGGTGCGCGCGGTGTCGTCCGCGCCGGGCGGTGCTTCGCCCGAGAACTGCGATTGCCCGTGCGTCTCGCCGGCGTCGTGCGACCGCTGCGGCGCGGCGCCCGCGTCGCCTGCCTCGCCCGCGTCGGGCGCGCCGGGGACCGGGTCGACCACCCAGGTGTCCTTCGTTCCCCCGCCCTGCGACGAGTTCACCACCAGCGAACCGCCGCGCAGCGCGACGCGGGTGAGTCCGCCGGGAACGATGCGCACTTCGCGCCCCATCAGCACGAAGGGGCGCAGGTCGATGTGGCGCGGCGCGACGCCCTCCTCGACCATCGTCGGGCAGGTCGACAGCGAAAGGGTCGGCTGGGCGATGTAGTTGGCCGGGCGCGCCTTGAGCACGGTCCGAAATGCCTCGATCTCGGCGCTGCTCGCGGTCGGCCCGACGAGCATGCCGTAGCCGCCGGCGCCGTGCACTTCCTTGACCACCAGTTCGGGCAGGTGCGCGAGCACGTAGGCGAGGTCTTCGGGTTTGCGACACTGCCAGGTCTGGACGTTGCCGAGGATCGGTTCCTCGCCCAGATAGAAGCGCACCATCTCCGGCACGTAGGGGTAGATCGACTTGTCGTCGGCCACTCCGGTGCCGATCGCGTTGGCGATCGCGACACGCCCGAGCCGATACGCCGCGAGCAGCCCCGGCACGCCGAGCAGCGAGTCGGGCCGAAACGCCAGCGGGTCGAGGAAGTTGTCGTCCAGGCGCCGGTAGATCACGTCGACCCGCTGCAGGCCCGTGGTGGTGCGCATGTACACGTAGCCGTTCTTGACGAACAGGTCCTGGCCCTCGACCAGTTCGATCCCCATCTGCTGTGCGAGGAACGCGTGCTCGAAGTAGGCGCTGTTGAACCTGCCCGGCGTGAGAAGCGCGACGGTCGGGTCGTCGGCCTCGGTCGCCTCGCGCAAGGTCTGAAGCAGCAGCGCCGGGTAGTGCTCGACCGGTCGCACCCTGTGGAGCCGGAACAGGTCGGGGAACAAGCGCATCATCATCTTGCGGTTGGACAGCATGTACGACACGCCCGACGGAACCCTGAGGTTGTCCTCGAGAACGTAGAAGCCGCCGTCGCTGTGGCGCACGATGTCCACGCCGACGATCTGCGCGTAGGTGTCGTGCGGCACCGATATACCGATCATCGCCACCTGGAACTGGTCGTTGCCGAGGATCTGGGCTTCGGGGATCAGCCCGGCCTTGAGGATCGCCTGCTCGTGGTAGATATCGCGCAGGAAGCGGTTGATCGCGCGCACCCGCTGGATCAGGCCGCGTTCGAGCAGCGCCCACTCGTCGGCCGGGATGATCCGCGGCACGAGGTCCGAGGGGATCAGCCGCTCGCTGCCGCCCTCGTCGCCGTAGACCGAGAAGGTGATTCCGATCCGCCGGAAGATCAGGTCGGCCTCGGCGCGCTTGGCCGCCATCGCATCGGCGCTGTGCGCCGCGAGCCAGTCCGCGTAGGCGCGATAGTGCGCGCGCACGTTCGCGCCGGCGAAGAGCATCTCGTCGTAGGTGCCCGCCGCGGGCGCGATCAGTTCGAGCGCATCACCGTTCATCGATCGACTCTATCAAGTTCACCGCGTCGCACCCACCGCGTCGCACCCACCGCGTCGCACTGTATCAAATCCGCTGCGTCGTTCCGGATCGGCGCCGCCCACGCATCGGGCACTTGGCGCGCGAGGGCCGTCAATCCGATTCGGGACGGTAGCTGCAATCGGGGCGCTTGCAGTTCACGTACAGCGCGAGCGCGTGGTCCTGCAGGTCGAATCCGCGCTCGCTCGCCACGCTTCGCTGTCGTCGCTCGATCTCGGCGTCGTAGAACTCCTCGACGCGTCCGCACTGCAGGCAGACGAGGTGGTCGTGGTGCGAACCCTCGTTCAGTTCGAACACCGACTTGCCCGCGTCGAAGTTGCTGCGCTTGAGCAATCCGGCGCGCTCGAACTGCGTGAGCACCCGGTAGACGGTCGCGAGTCCGATGTCGTGGTGCTCGCCGAGCAGTTCGCGATAGACGTCCTCGGCACTCATGTGGCGCTGCGTGGCCGTCTGGAACAGCTCGAGGATCTTCATCCGCGGGACTGTCGCCTTCAGGCCGATGTTCTGGAGGTCTTTCGTGACGGACATCGGACTTGGCTTGGCGTCGAACGGAATCGTTATCATAGCGGTTGCGCAATTCCCCGGTCGGCGTCGTGCTCCCGGGGGCAATCCACGACGAGCCAACGCGTGAGCAATCGACAATCGACCCAGCAACGACCCGCCTGCAATGCCGCGCTCGCGGCCGCGGTCCTGACGGCGATCGTGCTCGCGCTGCCCGCGTGCGCGTCGCGTCCTGCCGACCGCAGCGGGCTGTTCGAGCCCTATCGCACCGACCTGCCGCAGGGCAATTACCTGACGCAGGAGATGATCGACCAGGTCAAGACCGGCATGACGCGTGAACAGGTGAAGTTCGCGCTCGGGTCCGCGTTGCTCACGCCGGTGTTTCGCGCCGACCGCTGGGACTACGTGTTCCGCTACCAGCGCGCCAACGGAACGAGCGAACTGCGCCGGGTCGTCGTCAGGTTCGGCGACGATCGGGTCGCCTCGATCGACGTGCTCGACACGCTTCCGGCCAATGCCGAGGCCGACGATCCGGCGCTGCCCGGATACACGCCGCCGGCGAAGGCCGAGGCGGGCAAGTGATTCGGGTCGCGATCGCCGGCGCCTCCGGCCGGATGGGCCGGATGCTGGTCGAGGCCGTGCTCGCCGCGCCCGACATCGAACTGGCCGGCGCGCTCGACCTCGCGTCGAGTCCGTCGCTGGGCCGAGACGCAGGCGAGTTCCTCGGCCGCGACACCGGGGTTCGCGTCACCGACTCGCTCGACGAGGGGCTCGCCGGCGCCGATACGCTGATCGACTTCACGCGCCCGCAGGGCACGCTGGCGCACCTCGACGCGTGCGTCGCGCGCGGCGTGCGCATGGTGATCGGAACCACCGGTTTCGACGAGAGCGGCAGTAAGGCGATCCGCGACGCGTCGCAGCGCATCGCGATCGTGTTCGCGCCGAACATGAGCGTCGGCGTCAACGCGACCTTCAAGCTGCTCGCGATGGCTGCGAAGATCCTCGACGAGGGCTACGACATCGAGGTCATCGAGGCGCACCACCGCAACAAGGTCGACGCCCCGTCGGGCACGGCGCTCGAGATGGGCCGGATCGTCGCCGCGGCGCTCGAGCGCGACTTCGACCGGGTCGCGGTCTACGGACGCGAGGGTGTCACCGGCGAACGCGATCGCTCGACGATCGGGTTCTCGGCGGTGCGCGGCGGCGACATCGTCGGCGAGCACACGGTGCTGTTCGCCGGCATCGGCGAGCGCATCGAGATCACGCATCGCGCCTCCAGCCGGCAGGGCTACGCGACCGGCAGCCTTCGCGCCGCCGCTACCTCGCCGGACACGCGCGGGGGCTGTTCGACATGCACGACGTGCTCGGCCTGCGCTAACCGGAGCTCGCGCCCCTCAGCGCGGCGGCGGCGCCGGCGGCATCGCGCGACGCAGGCTCTCGCACGGGTCGGCGCGCGGATGCGCGGGCGTGCGCACGACCAGATCGAAACGCGGCGCTCCGTCGCGCCCGAGCACCGTTTCTCCGGGCTCGAGCAGCCCGACGCACAGGATCCGCGCCGCCGGAACACGCGTCGCGAGGTGCCGCGCGACGCCGATGTCGCGTCGCACGTGCCCGTTGCCGGCAATCAGGACGACCGGGTGCCCGGTCGCCGCGCGCGCGCGCGCCAGCGCCGCGGCGATCGTCGCGTCGCGCGCGAGTTGCGCGTCGACCGACCCGGCCACCGCCCGCTCGGGCAGCATCCCGCAGTGGCCGTCGACGATCGCTGTGACCATCGCCGCGCGCTCGCTCGCTCCCCAGCCGGCCGGGATCAGGTCGGGCACCGGTGGCGCGGTGCCGCGCGCGATCGCGCGCGCCTCGCGCGGCGAGAGGTTTGCCGCGACCAGCGCGAGGCGTTCGCGTAGCGCGAGCGCGACCAGCGGCGCGTAGTCGTCCCAGGCCCAGCCGCGAAAGTCGAAGCCGGCCGCGCGCGCGAGATCGGCGCCGACCAGGCCCGAGCCGCGCGCCGCGTCGAGATCGGCCTGGCGCCCGGCGTCGAACTGCTCGAGCGCAAGCGCGAATCTTCCCTCCCGCGCCAGTTGCGCGAGCCAGGCGACGCGCAGGCTGTGGTGCAGCGGATGGTCGTGGATCTCACCCAGCAGCAGGAAGTCGAGCCTGCCGGGTCCGGCGACGAGAGCGCGCAACATCTCGGGTAGCGCCGCGTCGGCGCGAGCGACCGCGAACTCGGGTGGCGGCGCCGGACGCCGCGCGCCGGGCTCGACCGTCGCACCAGACGAGGGCGAGGGCCGATGGGCGCATCCGGCCAGCGCCGCGCCGGCCAGCAGCGCGGACAACCTCCCCGTGAAACCGCGGCGCGGTCGGTCGATCTCCATGGACGAGGATTCTATCGGTTGATCCACGCAAGGGCGGTTGTGGCGTCGATCCCTATAATTCGGGGCATGAACGCCGGAACATGGGTCGCGACGAGCGGCACGCTCACGCTGCACGCGCTGATGCTCGGCGCGGCGCTGAGCCTGGTCGGCCAGCAGGCAGCGCGCGAGTTCGTTCGTCCGGTCGAAGTCGTTCTGCTCGCCCCGGCACCGCCGCCGCCGGCGCCGGTCGCGCGCACCGTCCCCGAACCGGCGCCCGAGCCGGTGAAACAGGTCGCGCCCGAGCCACCGCCGCCGCCGCCAGTCGAAGCCGAGAAACCCAGGCCACGCCGCGCCGCGACGCCTGCGCGGCGAGCCGCACCCGCGCCCGAACCGGCGCAGGTCGCACCGCCGCCCGCTGCCAGGCCGGCCACGATACCCGCGCCGGCGAGCATCGCCCCGCCGCCGATGGTCGCGCCGGTCGCGCCGGCGCCGCCGACGGCGATCGCGACCGCGCCGGCGAACCCGGTGCCGCGGGATCCGGCGCCCACTGCGCAGGCGATGCCCGCGCAGGCGCCGTTGCCGCCGGCACGCGAGGCGACGATCGGCGGGCCTCGCGCCGGGATCACGCCAGGCGTCGCGAGTGTGACTCGCACCACCCCGAAGTTCGACGCGAGCTGGGTCGGCAACGCCCCCCCGCCCTACCCAACGATCGCACGCCGGCTGGGCGAGGAAGGCGAGGTGAGGCTCGACGTCCACGTCGGTTCGAGCGGCAGGGTGCTCGACGTCAGGCTCAAGCGTTCGAGCGGCTCTCCGGTGCTCGACCAGACCGCGATCGACACTGTGAAAAAATGGCGATTCCGACCCGCGACCGTCGATGGCCAACCGGTGGCAGAGTGGTATCACGACTGGAAATGGGTCTTCAAGCTAGAGAGTTGAGATGCGCGAACAGCCGTTGGGATTGATGCACTTCTGGGAGGCCGGCGATGCGATCACGCACGGCGTGGCCTACCTGCTGCTCGCGATGTCGGTGCTGAGCTGGTACTTCATCCTGTCCAAGGTGTGGAGCGCATGGCGGCTGCGCAAGGGCGCGCGCGCCGCGCTCGAGCGTTTCTGGGCGGCCGAGTCGATCGACGCGGCGATCGAGGGGTTGCGCAGCGCCGATCGCGAGCGCGTCTTCGTTCCGCTCGCCGAACGCGCGCAGCGGGCCGCGACTCTCGGCCCGGACGCCTCGCTCGCGGCGTCGATCGACCGCAGCGAACTGGTCGTCCGATCGCTTCGCCAGGAGATCAACCAGGCCGCGAGCCGACTCGAATCGGGGCTCACCTTCCTGGCGTCGGTGGGCAGCACCGCTCCCTTCATCGGGCTGTTCGGAACGGTCTGGGGCATCTACCACGCGCTGCTCTCGATCGCCAGTAGCGGGCAGGTGATGATCGACCGCGTCGCGGGGCCGGTGGGCGAGGCGCTGATCATGACCGCGGCCGGACTCGCGGTGGCGATCCCGGCCGTGCTCGCCTACAACGCGTTCACCCGCGTGAACCGTGTCACGCTGGCCGAACTCGACGGTTTCGCTCACGACCTGCTCGCGCTGGTCACCACCGGAAGCCGCGTGTCCGACGGCCGCGCCGACGCGCTTCGTGCCGGCGTCGGCCACGGCGCGCGCAACACCCAGTCGGTCGGGAGCTGAGCGCGGCACCGCGGGCGCCGGCGAACTCCGATCACGCGAACACAGGAACGACCCGATGGCATTCGGAGGATTCGATCAGCGCGGCGCAAGCCAGCCGATGTCCGAGATCAACACGACGCCGCTGGTCGACGTGATGCTGGTGCTGCTGGTGATCTTCATCATCACCGCGCCGCTGCTCACGCACTCGATCAAGCTCGACCTGCCCAACGCGCAGGCGAGCGCGAGCGCGGACAAGCCGGAGACGATCACGCTGTCGATCGACGCCTCGGGCGCGATCTTCTGGAACGACGATCGGCTCGCCGGCGACACGATCGCTCGCGCAACGCTTCGCGCAGGCCGCGTCGCGACAGCCGCAACCCGAACTGCACCTGCGCGCCGATCGCGAAACGCGCTACCAGCGCATCGCCGAGGTGATGTCGGCCGCGCAACGCGCCGGCATCGCCAAGATCGGTTTCGTCACCGACCCGCGCGAGATGAAGGCCCCGCCAGGTCGTTGAGCGCGCGGGGCGCGCCAGCAGGGTGCTGTCACTGCCGATGCCGCTGCGCCTGCTGCTGGCCGCACAACCGTTGCTGGTGACGCCGGTGCTGCAGGCCGTGCACCGGGTGATCACGCGCCACCTGCTTGATCAGACTGGCTTCAAGGCCTTTGAGGCCGACAGCGGCGCGGTCACGCTGATCCAGAGATTTGGCTCTGCGGCCAATCTCAAATCCGCTATGCGTTGCGCGAACCGTCGACCGCCTTGAGCGCAAGTACTATGTCGCGGCGTCGGGGCGCTTGTTGATGGTCTATTCCATCGGCGCGACAGTGGGCCCGCTGCTCACCGCCGCGCTGATGTCGATCTACGGTCCGTCCAGCTTCTTCCTGTTCGAATCGACGGTGGCGGTACTCTACGCGGTGTTTGTTTATGTCCACGCCTCGCGGCGCCCATCGCTGCCTGCCGCTGAGCGGGCCAGATACGTGCCGCTTCCGGATGTGACGCCGATCGTGATGGGTCTCGATCCACGCACGGAGCGCGATGACCACGGCGCTGGCGGTCAAGCCGCCTGAACGTCGTCCAGCCCGGCCGCCGCCCAGATGGCCAGTGCCGCCATCAACGTGAAGATCGCCAGCACGACACCGATGCCCAGCCACTGCGCGATGACGCCGAAGATGCCGCCGGCAAGCAGGATAAGGCCGATCACCGAATTGCTCAGCGCGGTGTAGGTGGCGCGGTTGTCACCATCGGCCATGTCCACGACGTGCACCGAACGTCCGAGCCGCACGCCCTGGTGCGCGACCATGAGTACGAACAACAGTGCCGGCAGCAGCGACGCCGCGTCCAGCAGGTTCGGCATCGCCAGCGCAACGAATGCGGCAACCGCATTGGCCAACGCGGCGAGCATGGCTGCGAGCATCAGCACGCGACGACTCGACCTGTCGGCGAGCCGCCCCCAGACATAGGTGCTGGCCAGGCTCGCTGCTGCCGACGCAATCATGAACGGGCCCAGCGTGCCCAGGCCGCTGACGGCGCTGTCGCCGCTCAGCGCGATATAGAACGGTGGCGCCAGCGCCGATGACAGCAGCAACGCGCGTGTCACGATGAGACGGCGCAGACCGGCGTCGCTGCGCAGCAGGCCGACTTGCGCGAAGACCGCGGCCAGGCCATCGATGCCGCCTGCGGTCGCGCCGGGTTCTTCGCGGATCGATCCGAAGACCAGGGCGGCGAGCAGCCAGCACAGGCCGCCGAGCGCGACCATGCCGGCGACCACCGGGACCGTGAGCGGAATCCAGCCGGTTGAATAAGCCGACCGCCAGCAGCAGCGTGGCCACGGCGGCGATGGTGCCGGCAGTTCCGCTGACCGAGCCGCGCCGGCCCATGGCCACGGTCTTGCCGAGCACGTCCTTGAAGCTGATCGAGCACAGGCTGCGGCCGAGCGCGAATGCCGCGATCAGTGCGATCGCCACGATGCCGACGACGGAGCCGGAGAACATCTGTTCCCACCATCCCAGCAGGCCGAAGCCGATGATCGCCGCGCCCTGAACGACACAGCCCGAGACGTAGACGGTCTTGCGAATCGGCAGCCGCCGAATGCGTGCCGCGATCGCGAGCTGCGGCAGCATCGCCAGCGATTCGCGCACCGGCACCAGCAGGCCGAGTGCCCAGGTCGGCATGCCGATCGCATCGAGCAACCAGGCGAGCACGAGCTTGGGATCGGCCAGCCCTTCGCCGATTCGGGTCAGGCTCAGCGAGACGACGTGCACGCCGTAGTTGCGCGGCTGCTCCCGGCATGCGGATTCGGGCAGGTCGCGGCACACCTGCGCCGACGGATCATCGTCGACGAGCAATGCGTGCAGGCGGGCGAATCCGGTCATCAGAAGCGGTAGATGGCAGCGACGCCGGTGTTTGTCGGCATGCGCCCGGCGGGGACGACGATGACTTCGCCGCGCTTTCGGAGGACGATTTCGCCCAGGTCATCGATCACGTCGTCGACATCCGGATGTGCCAGATTGGCGGTCGTGATCGCGCCGCTGGTGGCGTCAATGCGGCCGGGAAACAGGCGCTCGGCCTCGATCAGCAGCGTCTCCACGCGCCCGGCGACCGCCGCTTCAGCTATCGCGCGCAGGCCGTCTGCCCCGCGGCCGTTTGCGGCGGCAGTGCTGAACGATTCGACGAGCCCGGCCAGCCGCTGCAGGTAGTGCGGCTGCACGACTTGCCATGCGCGTTCGCGCAGCGCGTCCAGCGACATCGCATCCGGGTGGACATCGATGGCTTCGTCCATCAACGACGGGTTGGTGCTGACGCTGCGAAACAGGGCGTGGTGCTGGGGCAGTGCCGCCAGGATCAAGGGTTGCCCCGACGGTTGCGAACAGTGCTGCAGCACCGCCGCGTCGACGGCGCGGAAGAACTGCTCGGTGTCGCGGTCATCGGCGTCCTGTTTGACGTCGGTGCCATGGCGGGTGACAGCGGTGCCGCCCTCCGGACCGTAGGCGCGATGTGCGCCTTCACGGTCGTCGCTGTCCTTGCCGAGCCACTCGTCGGCGGTCTGCGGCACGCCGTTGATCGGTGGCAGTTCGTCCATCGCGTCGCGGTTGCCTTCGAAAACCCTGAACGCATGCCGGCTCAGTCCAAGGATCTGGTAGCGGTCGGCCGACTGTACGATGCGCATCAGCGGCTTGTTATGGAAGCTGTCGGCGACCACCGCCAGTTCGGCCACCGGCCGTTGCAGTCGGTAGACCCGAAAGAAATCAGGCGCTCCGAGGACGGCCAGGCCATCACCGGTGTGATTCCAGAAATCGCGATCATCGGCCAGCGCCTCGAACGGCTGCAGCAGCGCCGAAATGTCGCGTGTCGGGTATTTCTCGCGCAACGATGCGGCCAGCTGTTTGACGAGGTTGCGATAGCGCAGCGGGTCTTGCGCGTTGTCGGGATGCTGACGGTGGGTCGGCTGATAAAGCGACAGGCACGGCGCCTCGCGCTCGGCCAGCAACACGGCGGGATAGTCGTAATTCAATGAGTACATGGTTTTCCTTCAAAATTATCAGCTGTGCAACAGCTGGGGGGTTGAATTCAGTATCGACGGGCGGTTGATCGCCCGGGATGTTTTGCTTGTGCATCGGTTGTCAGCCGCGGAACAGGCGTGGATTGCGTTCGATGAACCGGTCGATCCACACGTCGACGAACGAGCGTTTGTTGCGTTTCATGTGCCACCAGCCGAATGCGCTGATGACGAGCGCGCCCAGCGCATCGACGATCAGATCCCACATCGTGTCGGTCAGACCCGACGGGTCGCCGAGCATGGGTTTTTGCATGGTGGTGCCAAACACTTGGTCGACGGCGAACTCGAAGATCTCCCAGAACGTGCCGACTGCCACCGCGAAGACGAAGGCGAACAATGCGACAAACCCCGCACGCATGTGCAGGTCGATACGCTTGCTCTCGTTCATGACATAGACGAGCAGGAAGCCGAGGATCCCGAGCAGCAGGCCGGAGCTGGCGTGCAGGGCGATGTCCCACCACCAGAACCGTTCGTAATAACTCCGGAACTCTCCGAGAAATAACGCGCCGAAGACAAACAGGATCGCCAGCAGTTCGTATTCGGCCGGAATGCGCACTGGCAGGCGGTGGCCGAATATCGCCGGTGCGCCGGTGATGACCATGATCGCGAGCAACCAGGCCGCGCTGACCCACATGCCCTGGGTCAGCAGCAGCACCAGTTCGAGCGCCATCACGGTCTGCAGCATCAGCAGAACACCGAGTCGCACGCGCTGCCCGCTTGTTGTCATGCATGGGCCTTGCCGCTTCGCGCTTGCCCATCACCGGACGACTGCGGCTGCAGCAGTTGGCGCAACACCAGGTCGAGAATGCCGCCATGGACGAAATACTCGACCTCGGCCGGCGCATCGACTCTCACCAAGGTCTCGAACGTAGTTTGCGACCCGTCCTTGCGCGTCGCTGTCACGCTGGCGCCTTGACGCGGTTCGATGCCGCCCGCGATGCCGCTGATGGTGTACGACTCGTCGCCTGTCAAAGCAAGTGATTGCGCCGATTCGCCGTCCTTGAACTGCAACGGAAGTACCCCCATGCAGACCAGGTTGCTGCGGTGGATGCGTTCATAACTCTGGGCAATGACGGCCTTGATGCCGAGCAGCGCCGAGCCCTTGGCGGCCCAGTCGCGCGAACTGCCCGAGCCGTACTCGCGCCCGGCGATGACGACCAGCGGCGAGCGCTGCGCCTGATAACGCATGGCAGCGTCGTAGATGCTCATCGTCTCGCCACTGGGCAGGTGCACTGTCCACGGGCCTTCGGTGCCCGGCGCCATCGCATTGCGCAGGCGGATATTGCCGAAGGTGCCGCGCATCATCACCTCGTGGTTGCCGCGCCGCGAACCGAAGCTGTTGAATTCAGCGCGCGGAACACCTTGTTCGACCAGATACTTGCCGGCCGGCGAATCGGCGCCGATAGCTCCCGCTGGCGAGATGTGGTCGGTGGTGATCGAGTCGCCGAGCAACGCCAATACCCGCGCGCCCTCGATGTCGGATGGAACGGCTGGTGCATCGGCGAAGTCCTTGAAGAATGGCGGCTCGCGCACATAGGTCGAGTCGTCGGACCACTCGAACAGGGTGCCGGTCGGCGCCGGCATACTTTTCCACGCATCGTCGCCCTCGAAAATGCGCCCGTATTCGAGTTCGAATTGCTGCGACTGCACCGACGAGGCGATCAGGGATTCGATCTCCGCGGACGTCGGCCAGATGTCCTTCAGGTACACCGGCTGGCCGTTTGCGCCGCTGCCCAGAGGATCACGCGTCAGGTCACCGAGCACCGTGCCGGCCAATGCATAGGCGACAACCAGCGGAGGCGACGCCAGGTAACTCGCCTTCACCTGGGCGTGAATGCGGCCTTCGAAGTTGCGGTTTCCCGACAGCACTGCCGCCACCGTCAGGTCTTCGCGGTTGACCATGTTGGCGACCTCTTCGGGCAACGGGCCGGAATTGCCGATGCACGTCGTGCAGCCGTAACCCACCAGGTTGAAACCGAGTTTCTCGAGATAAGGCGTCAGGCCCGCCTTGTCGAGGTATTGCGTGACGACACGCGAACCCGGCGCCAGCGATGTCTTCACCCACGGACGCGACTGCAGGCCGGCTTCCACCGCCTTTTTGGCCAGCAGGCCGGCAGCGATCATGACCGATGGGTTCGAGGTGTTGGTGCAACTCGTGATGGCGGCAATGACAACCGACCCGTGCGTGACGGATTTTGCGGCGTTGGGTTGTTCCAGCCGTTCCGGCGGTGCCTTGAGAAATTCACCGGCCTCGGAGCAGCTTTCGGCGACGAGCCGTGCGATCTCTTTCGCGCTCGCCTGGGCGCTGGCGCCTTCAGCCGCGGCCTGGAACGACTGTGCGACAGCCGCCAGCGCGACCCGATCCTGCGGCCGCTTGGGCCCGGCCACGCTCGGTTCGACCTTGCTCAGGTCGAGGTCGAGCACTTCGCTGAATGCCGGTTCGGCATCGTCGTCGGTCCTGAACAGACCTTGTTCGCGGGTGTAGCGCTCGACCTGATCGACGATGTCGCCACGCCCAGTCAGGCGCAGGTACTTCAAGGTGTTGGCGTCGACCGGAAACAGCGTCGCAGTCGCGCCGAACTCGGGCGACATGTTGGACAGCGTGGCGCGGTCGGCAATACCCAGGCTGCTCAAGCCGGGGCCGAAGAACTCGACGAACTTGCCGACGACGCCATGCGCCCGCAGCATCTGCGTCAGCGTCAGCACGAGGTCGGTCGCCGTGGTGCCCGGTGGCAGTTCGCCGCGGGTTCTGACGCCCAGAACGACGGGCTTGGGCAGGAACATCGGCTGGCCCAGCATCGCGGCTTCGGCCTCGATGCCACCAACACCCCAACCCAGCACGCCCAGACCGTTGATCATTGGCGTGTGCGAATCGGTGCCGACAAGGGTGTCCGGAAACAGCCAGCCGTCGCGCAGGGTGACGACCTGCCCCAGGTGCTCCAGGTTGATCTGATGGCAGATGCCCATGCCGGGCGGCACGACGCGAAAGCCGTCGAACGCCTGTTGCGCCCAGTTCAGCAGCGCATAACGCTCGCGGTTACGCCGGTACTCCCATTCGAGGTTGTCGGCATAGGCGCCGCTGCTGCCGAAACGATCGACCTGCACCGAGTGGTCGATGACCAGATCGACCGGCACGAACGGATTGACGCGCTCGGGGTCGGCGCCGGCACGGTGCATCATGCTTCGCATCGCAGCCAGATCAACGACCGCCGGCACGCCGGTGAAATCCTGCATCAGGACGCGTGCCGGCATGAAGGCGAGCGACGCCTCGGCGCCGTTGGGCCAGTGCGCAAGGGACTCGACGTCGGCCACCGACACGTCGCGGCCACCGCAGCGGCGGGCAATGTTCTCCAGCAGGATCTTGACGGTGTGCGGCAGGCGCGCGACATCCGCACCCGTCCTGGCCGCCAACCTGGCGAGACTGATGTACGAAGCGGTCCCTGACGCTGTCGGCAAACTCGCCTTGATATCCATCGGGTCACGACTCATGTTCTGTCCTCCTTGTATTGTCCCGGTTCGACCCGTGGACGCCTGACCCGTGTGCCTTGTTGGATCATTGCGGCGCGATGCCCGAGCTTCGCCGGCCGTGGAATTCGAGCGGATTGAGTCTGGGCTCACTGCGCGGCATGTGCGCATCGGGGAGCGCGTCGACGTTCACCCAGTTCTGCGGGTTGCAGGTCTTGATCGTGGCGTCGACAACCAACCGGCCTATCAACACCTGGCTGAGCATCGTGTTGGCCCAGGGATTCAATCTTTTGTACATGTTCATCTCCTTCTCTGCTATTCAAACAATGCAACGACGGGTTTCGATATTCCGGACTGCACTGCGGCGGGGTCCGGGTTCATCGGGGATCGGCTCCAACGGGTTTGCAGCGTCAGTAACCATTTCCTATTCACAGGAGGGTGAGCGCGGCAACGTTTCCACCCACAACCTGACAGTGTGCCGGCGCAAGAAGGTGAAACGGCCGATCTCGCAACGCATGCCACTGCAAATGGAACGAACAGTCAACGAGGTGTGGAGTGTGGATTTTGTGAGCGACAGCCTGGCCAACGGGCGGCGCATGAAGTGCCTGACGGTGGCCGATGACAGCGCAGACCGCATTCGCCGATCCAAGTGGCTTACCCACGGCCGCGCGAGTCCTGCGTGAGAGGCACCGATCGTGCGGCCGTGGATAAGCGCTTTCGGCTCTCTTGGTCTTGTCGCGCGCACCGAAGACCCGTGCGAATTCACCGACTTTTCCGGACCTCATCGCACGACTTCGCAGGTCTTTGAGAGTGAAAAAAGAAAAAAGCCGGAAGGCTTTGGACGCCTCCGGCGTCAACAGTGGCCCCGCAGACCGCACCGGGCACGTCGGCTGCGCCGCGCGTCCCGACCGCACGGACAGTCTCAAAGCGTGAAATCCAGCCCGCGAAGCAGAATCCCGGGCGCGCTCGCCGCGCCGAACGAGCGGCGCTCGTAGGTGTCGGTGTCGGCGATCCGCTGCGCGACGCTGCCGATCGCTTCGAGCGCGTCGCCCAGGATCCGGTAGACGCTGTCGTCGAAGCGCATCGCCTCGAGCGGCGCGACCGGCACTCCGTTCTCGACCCAGACCGTGCCGAAGCGCGTCATTCCGGTGACCCTGCAGGCCTCGCGATCGGAAAAGTTCAGGTACCAGAGGTTGCTGATCATGACACCGGTGCCGAGCGCGCGCAGCGCGTCGTGCTCGTCGAGTTCGCCCGGTTCCATCGCGAGCGCCTCGGGCGATTCGGCGCTCGCCGCGAAGTTGCCCTCGATCGAAAACTCGCGCGCGCTGCGCGGCGAGACGAGCCAATCGGAGAACCGTCCCGCGCGCACCAGTTCGACGCGCGCCGGGCGCACGAAACCGTCGGACTGCGCCCTCGGGACCGCGAGCGCGTCCAGCTCCTCGGCCAGGTTCACGCGCGGATCGAATTGCGCGCTGCCCGCGCGCAGCCGCGCCAGAGGGGAGTGTCCGCTGCGGTGCGCGCGCGCCGAGAACCCGCCCCAGCACAACATCGCGATCAGGTCGGCCACCGCGCACGGCGCGAGCCAGCAGCGGTGGCGACCCGGTGCGAGCCGGTGCGCCGGGCGGCGCAAGATGCCCGATCGCGCCAGCGATTCCGCGATCGCATCGCGCACCAGGCACGCGGACCAGTCCTGCGCGCCGATCGTGGCCTTGACCGCGCGCCCGTCGGGCGCATCAGGCGCCGCGACGTACACTGAGTAGTCGAACACCCAGTCGTTCATCTCGTGCCAGTGCTGGTGTCCGGCGCTGCTGGCCAGACCGCAGGCGCGCGCTCCGCCGGCGTAGAAACCGACCAGGTCGCCCGTGCCCGACGCCGAAGACACCGTGTCGCAGATCTCGTCGATCGACGCGCTTCGCGCCGTGCGCACCGAGCGGCTGTGCCCGGGCGTGTCGCTGAACGAGAGATAGGGGTCGGGCTCGGCTTCGGCAAGCGCCGCACGCAGCCGGGCGAAGCCGGCATCGACCTGCGCCGCGTCGGCTGCCTCGTCGCCGAGCAGAGTGACGGTGTGAAAGGCCTGCCGGGCGTCTTCGATCAGCCGCAGTTCGAGCCGGGCGCGCTCGACCGTGCCGCACTGGCGAACGCGACCGTGGTTGAAGCGCACGAAGTCGGAGCGCTCGGCGTCGAGCCAGCCGGCCGAGATCTCGCCGGCACGCGCCGCGCGCGCGGCGCGCTCTAGCGCCGGCCCGTAACGCGTGCCGAGATCGGAGTGTGCGCCGCCGCCGTGCATCGCTCAGTCCGACGCGCCGAACACGTCGACGCCTTCGAACAGGCACGCCGGCGCGGCGTGCCCGACGCGAATCACCTGGCCCGGCTCGCCCTTGCCGCAGAACGGGGTGCCGAGCACTTCGAAGGTGCTCGCGTCGCCCACCCGCACGAGTCCTCGCCAGAAAGTCGCCGAGACGCCCCGGTAGTTCGGATTGCGCACGACACGCGTCAGGCGTCCGTTTTCGATCAGCTGTCCCCACTCGCAGCCGAACTGGAACTTGTTGCGCGCGTCGTCGATCGACCACGACGCGTTGGTCCTCATCAACACACCGCGCTCGACCGATCCGACCATCTGCGCCAGCGTGCTCTCGCCTGGCTCGACGTTGAGGTTCGCCATCCGGTCGATCGGCGGTCGGTGCCAGCCCGTGGCGCGCGCGTTCGCCGTGCCCTCGAGCGCGAACCCGCGCGCCGCGGCCCGCGCCTGCGAAAGCGCGCCACCGAGCGCGCGCCTGAGGATGCCGCGTTCGATCAGCATCACCTTGGTCGCGCGCGTGCCCTCGTCGTCGACCAGGTAACTCGCAAGTTCGCCCGGCGCAGCGGGATCGAAACTCACGTCGAGCAACTCCGATCCGTAGCGGTAGCGACCGAACATCTCGGGGCGCACGAAGCTGGTTCCGGCGAAGTTGCGCTCGTCGCCCAGAATGCGATCGAGTTCGAGCGGATGGCCGATCGACTCGTGGATCTGCAGCATCATCTGGTCGGGCATCAACAGCAGCGACATCGGCCCGTTCGGGCAGTTCTGCGCGCCGAGCAATTGCAGCGCCTCGTCGGCCACGCGCGCGCCGCCGCCGACCAACCCGGAACGCTCGATCACCTCGAATCCGCCCTGCTGGCAAAACCCGTTGTACAGTCCGCCGAGCGTGCGCGTCTGCGAACGCCCGGCGTGCGACGCGGTCGCCTCGAGGTTCGGCTCGACGAAGTCGAAGCTCTGGTCCGAGATTGGCTCGCCGTCGACGAACAGGCGCTGGCGAGTGCATGACAGCCGCAGGCTGGCCGACCAGTGAACGATGCGCTCGTCGTGCGCGAGCGCCCGAGACTCGGTGCGCAGCAGCGCGATCAGCGCTGCGCGATCGGGCAGCGCACGCGCCACCGGGGATACGCGGGTCGTCGATCGCGCGTCGGGCGCGACCGGATCGAGTTCGCCCAGCAAACCGCTGCGCGCGCTGGCGCGCGCCCATGCGATCGCGCGCCCGGCGGCCGACTCGAGCGCGTCGCGCGTGAGCGACGCGGCGGCGGCGTATCCGATTCCGCCGCGAACCCGCGCACTGACCATCGCGCCGCGGTCGCTGCTCGAGCGCGTCGGCTGGACCACGCCGCGAACCACCGCGAGGTGGCGCGCCTCCTCCTCGACCACGCGAACGCCGAGCGACACGTCGCCCGGCGCGCGGATCGCGGCGATCACCGCACCCAGTGCCGCGTCCGAAACGTTTCGCACATCCGGCGCGTCGCGTGCGTCGCGTGCGTCCTCCGCGCCCCGCGCGTGCCCCCGCCACTCCGCGCCCGACGCGTCTTCGCGCGTGCCGCCGCTGTCCCGGTTCACCTGCCCCCCTGCTTCGGCCCCCGGTGCGGCGGCCAGACGCTAGCGTACAGCGTCGATCGCCGCGCAGAGTTGCTCGATCGGCCCGGTCACGCGCAACGACGGGCGTTCGATCGCCGCGTCGACTTCGGCGAAACCGATCGGCCCGACGGGCGCGAGCACCCCGAGCGCCGACCAGGGATCGCGGCCGGGCGACGTGCTGGTCGCGACGATCAGGCGCGGCGACGCGCGCAGCACCGACTCGACACCGACCGGAGCGGCGACGGTGGCCAGTTCGCGAAAGACGTTGCGCCCGCCGCACAGCGCCAGCGCGTCGCCGACGGTGTCGCGGTCCGACAGCGCGATCAGCGGCCGCGGCCAGGCCTGCAGGAAGACGTCGACCGGCGCGCGCGCGCCGTAGCGCGCCCGAAGCGCGGCGATCCGGGCGCGAAACTGCGCCGCGCGCTCGATACCTTGCGCCGGCTCACCCGAGAACCCGGCGAAGCTCTCGAGCGTGCGCGCGATCGCCTCGAGCGTGCGCGGTTCGGACACGAACACGACCAGGCCCAGGCGTTCGAGCCGCGCCACCTGATCGCGCGATACGCCCGCGCCCCACACGACCACCAGGTCGGGTCGCAGCGCCATCAGCCGCTCGGGATCGGGAACCGGCGCCGCGTTGATCGCCGGCAGCTTGCGCACCTGAGGCGGAAAGTCGCTGCTCGCATCGACCGCGACCACGCGCTCGCCGAGTCCGGCCGAGAACAGCAGCTCGGTCGCGTGCGGCGCGAGCGACACGATCCGTTGCGCCGGCCCGCGCAACGCGACCGGCCGGCGCCAGTCGTCGATCAGCGGCGCGGCCGCTCCCGCTGCCGCTGACGCGAGCAGCGCGAGCGCGAAGACGATGCCAGGCGCGGCGGTCACTTCGGCTGGTACCGCAGCCCGACGAAGACGCTGCGTGGAGGCATCGCGTAACGGTAACCGGTCTCGTAGAGCTTGTCGCCCAGGTTGCCCAGTCGCGCGAACAGCTCCCAGCTCGTATCGAGCGCGTACGCGGCGTTCAGGTTGAGCACGCCGTAGCCGCCCATCCGGCGATCGCCGGCGTCGATCCTTGCGCTTTGCGCGATCCACTCCAGGCCGATTCGCAGCGCGCCCGGCGCCCAGTCGAGCGCGACCGAACCGTGGCGGCGTGCGCGCAGCGCGAGCTGCGCCTCGCTGCCGTCGTCGCGCTCGGCGCGCGGGTCCTGGAGCGTGGCCGTGGCGCGCATCTGCCACGCGCCGACGCTGTGGCGCGCCTCGAGCGTCAGCCCGCGCACGCGCGCGCCCCGCAGGTTCTGCGGAACGAAGTTCTGGTCGAGTTCGATCGCGTCGCGGATCCGGCTCGCGAACACGGTGGCTTTCGCGACCGTCGCGCGCTCGCGGTACTCGAGCGCGAGTTCGGCTCCGCGCGAACGCTCGGGGCGCAGGTCGGGGTTCGAGCCGAAGGGGTTGTAGAGATCGTCGAAGGTGGGAACGCGAAACGCGTTGGCCACCGATGCCCTGACCAGCCAGTACTGCGAGAGCTGGTACCCCCACGCGAGCGTCGCGCTGGGCTCGCTCGCGACCTGCCGAATGTCGTCGTTGCGCAGTTGGGCGCGCAGCAGATGGCGACCGACCCCGAGTTCGTAACCGGCGAACACCGAATCGGTGCGCCGCGAGTCGGTCGCGTAGACGAAGGGTCCGCTGGTGATTCCGTCGCCTCCGATGCGCTGTCGCAGCTGCTCGACGCCGAGCAGCAGGCGACCGGCCGGCAGTTCGATCCAGTTCTCCCAGGTCGTCGTCTGCGACGAGGTGCGCGGCGCGAAGCCGTAGGCGTCGAAGCTGTAGTCGATGCCGGTCTCGCCGACGCGCAACTCGGTCTGCCAGCGCGCCACCGGTCGCCCGCGGACGAAGCCCGACAACGCATTGGTGCGGTAGCGATAGCTCGCTTCGTCGGGGGTCGAGAACGGGTCGTCGTAACGCGCGCGCCCCGAACTCGAGAGCAGCTGCGCGCCGATCGTCCAGTCGTTCGCGAACGTGCGGCGCAGCGACGCGTTGACGCTGCGCTGCGAGTTGCCGTCGCGATCGTCCTGCCGGCTGAAGTTCCCCGGCAGGGTCGCGTCGAATCCGTCGGTGCGATCCGACGCGAGCGCGATCGAGAACCGGGTGCGGCCCGCGTCGCCGACGGCGCCCGAATAGCCCGCGCGCAGCTGGGTGCTCGAGCGCGAGCCCGCACCGAGCGAGAACCACGGCTTCGGCGCGCCGCTTCCCTGGCGGGTGAAGATCTGGATCACCCCGCCCATCGCGCCCGATCCGTACAGCGACGACATCGGGCCGCGAACGACTTCGATGCGCTCGATCGACGAGAGCGCGATGAACTCGAGGTTGGCAGTGCCCGAGGTCGCATTCTCGAGCCGGACTCCGTCGACCAGCACGACGGTCTGCGAGGTCTTGGTGCCGCGAACGAACACGCCCGAGGTCGAGCCGACGCCGCCGTTTTGCAGGATCTCGATCCCGCCGAGCGTGCGCAGCAATTCCGGCAGGCTCGACGCGCCGGCACGCGCGATCTCGGCCGCTTCGATGGTGGTGACGTCGGCGAGCGATCGCGCGATGTCCTGTTCACCGCGCGCCGCGGTCACGACCACCTGATTCAGGGACTGCGCGTGGGCGCAGGAAAACGCGGCCGCCGCAACGAGCGGTGCAACGGTGAAACGAAACGAAGACATGGAAATCCCCCGCGCGCCGGCACATATTCGTGTCGACACGCCGTGTGCCTAGCCCACCGCTCGGCACAATCAACGTATGAGATCGCTCGCGATGGCGAACGATCCCGCCCTCTCGGCCGATATCCGGGCTTGCAGATGAGGCGCACCACCTTCCCGGGGCGTCGGTTGCGTGGCTCCGAGCACCCAGTGGCACTGATGCGTCTTGCACGCGCCGCGTTGGCGCGTGCACCTGCTTACCGTTGCGGGGGCAGCACAGGTTGGCGAGCATCGTCCGAATCCAGACGACGCGAACTCCCTGTTTCCCGTTTAACCGCGCGACGCGAACGCGAACGCGGCACCGAAAGCGGGGATGATTATACGACCGACCAAGTCGCTCTCGCGCGCCGGGCAGGCTCGGGTCGGCCCGCGCATGATCCGGATCAAGCCGCCGGCGCGGCGCGATCAGCGGATCGCCGACAACGCGTCGATCACGATTCCGCTGGTGAGGATCTCGGGCAACACGCGCGGGGTTGCTTCGCCGGGCAGGTACAGCAGGTACAGCGGCACGCCGTTGCGCCCGTGGCGCGCGAGCGCGGCGGTGATCTCGGGATCGCGGTTGGTCCAGTCGGCGCGCAGGCGCACGACGCCGCGCCGCTTCATCTGCGCGAGCACCGGTTCGCGTTCGAGCACCAGCGCCTTGTTGACCTGGCAACTGACGCACCACGCCGCGGTGAAGTCGACGAAGACCGCGCGTCCGGCGGCCAGTGCCGCCGAGATCGACGCCTCGCTCCACGGCTCCCAGTCCGAGGCCTGCGAAGCGCCCGGGCCGGACGAGGCCAATGCGCCGGACGACGCGCCGCGCGCTGGCGGACTCGCCGGATCGGGCAGCCCGACCCATAGTCCGGCGACCAGGCTGCAACAGCGCGAAGACTCCAGCCAGCCAACGATGCGAACTCGGCCCGGACTGCACGAAGCGCCCGTACAACCAGGCCGCCAGCGCGATCAGCACCGCTCCGGCCGAGACCGCGAGGACCGCGTCGACCCCGGCCTGCAGGCCGAGCACCCAGACCAGCCACGCGACCGTGAGCAGCATCGGAAACGCGAGGAACTGCTTGAAGCTCTCCATCCAGCGTCCGGGGCGCGGCAACCAGCGCAACGCGCCCGGGAAGAAGCCAAGCGCGAGGTACGGCAGTCGACATCCCGAGAGCGAGCGCGGCGAACACCGCGAACACCTCCGGCGCCGGACGCCCGAGCGTATAGCCGAGCGCAGAACCCATGAACGGCGCCGAGCACGGCGTGGCCACCAGCACGGCGAGCACGCCCGCGCCGAACGAACCGAGCAGCGGATGGCGCTCGACAGCCGCCGACTCGATCGCGCCGAGGCGCGTCATCCGCACGCCGATTTCGTACACGCCGGCGAAGTTCAGCGCGATCGCGACGAACAGCAGCGCCATCGCCGCGACGAAGACCGGGGACTGCAGCTGGAAACCCCATCCCACCGCTTCGCCCGGCCGCGCGCAGTCCCAGCAACGCCGCGGCGAGCAGCGTGAACGACGCCAGCACGCCGGCGGCGAACGCCAGCGCGCCACGCTGGGCGTCGACGCGTTGCGCGCCGCGCGTGGCGCGCGAAGGCGAGGACCTTCAGTCCGATCACCGGGAACACGCACGGCATCAGGTTCAGCAGCGCTCCACCGATCAGCGCGAACAGCAGCGCGAAGGCGAACGTGAGCGTCGCCCCGCCCCCGGCGCCGGAGGACGCGACCGAGGATCCACCCGCGCCGGCGCCGAACGGCGCGCCGGCGCCGGACAGCAGTCGCGAAGCCGTGCCCGAGGAGAAGAACGATTTCACTGCGCTCTCGTCGCGCTTCGCGCTCGCCACCAGTTGCCCGCCCGAGAGCGCTGCACCCTCGAGCCTGGCGCTCACTTCGTGCGCCCGGCCGTCGAGCACCAGCACGCCCAGCGGCTCGCCGGAGAATCCGGCTTTCGCCAGCGCCGCGTCGTCGACCGAGTCGTAGACGCTCAACTCGAGCCACCAGCGCGACTTCGCGGCTTTGTCCCGGTACAGCGGCTGCGCCGCGGGCGCGTCGAGCCAGGCCTCGCGATACGGGAAGAACTCCGCGCTGGACGCGCTCTCGCGCTCGAACGCGAGTGTCACGCGCGTGCCGCTGCGTCCGGCCTTCACGGTCATTCCCGGGCTGGGCGTTTCGCGTTCGGCGCGCTCGAACAGCGCGAGGTGCCTGCCCGGCGCCGCTTTCTCGCGCACCGGCAACTCGAGCGACAGCACCGCTTCGCCCGGGATGCAGACCTCGCGGCACATCAGCCACTGCGCCTTGCCGCTCAGTCGCGCGGTGCCGCCCGGCGCCTGCGCCGCGGGGACCGAGACCGCAACCCGCAGCAGGGTCTCGCCGGCGTAACCGTAGTTGGCGAGCGGACCGATGAAGACACGCTGCGGTGCCGGCCACATGATCTCGCCAGCCGACCAGCCCTGGGGAAGGGTCAGCATGAGCTCGGTCGGCAGGCCCGAGTCCCCGGGAGTGCGCCAGTAGGTGTGCCATTCGGGGTCGTGGCGGATCCGCAGGCCGATCTGCGTCGTGGCCCCCGGAACCGCGCCGTCGTCGCGCGCGACCAGCTCGACCTCGACGGCCTCGACCCGCACCGGCTGCGCCGATCCGGTCTGCGAGAGGAAAAGGGCTGCGCTCAGCGCAAACGCGAACTTGTTCACGCAATCGATCCTATCTCAAATGCGATTCCGGCCCGGCCGACTTGACCCCCCGATGCGCGGTCCCTAACATCGCCGCGATGGACCAGGATATCGACCAACTCGTCGAACGCGCGCAGGGCCTGATCGCGCTGGCGCGCCGGCTCGCCGAGGAAAACGCGCGCCTGCGCGACGAATTCGACCAAGTCGCAGGCCGATCGCGAGCAACTGCGCACGCGCATGCACGAAGCCCGCGCCCGCGTCGAGTCGGCGCTCGCCCGCCTGCCCGCCGCGGCCGAACAGGAACACTGAAGGTGGCACAGGTCGACGTGAAGATCCTTGACCGGGACTACAGGCTTTCGGTGAGCGAGGACGACCGTCCACGGCTGCTGCAGGCGGTGGAACTGGTCGACGAGCGGATGCGCACGATTCGCGACAGCGGCAAGGTATCGGGCCACGACCGCATCGCGGTCATGGCCGCGCTCCAGATCGCGCACGATCTGCTCGCCGCTCCGGGCGGCGCCCAGAGCGACGGCGAATCCTCGCGCAAGATCCGCAGGCTGAGCGAGGAGATCGACGCGGAAGTCAAGCGCCAGGAGAAGCTGTTCTGATCGCGTCGCGCGCGCGCAACCTTCGCGCGCGCAACCGACCGGCGGCGCGCAGGCGCGCGCGCGCGCGGCGGCTTCCGGGTTAGAATCAAACTGCCCTGCAGTGCACGACACGGGTCATATATTCCTTGGACCAATGCTTTGCATCCAGGTTGCGGCCTTGAAGTGCCACTGTTGCGATCGTCCCAAGCCGGACGAACCTGATGTGGCCCCAGCTGCGACCGATCTGAACTGAACGGTTCAGGATGCTGGCCCACCGGCACAGGCGGGGCCCTCTTTCCCTTCCCGCGGCGCTTGGCGGCGCGACCGAAACGCTCCGCCTGGCTCAGGCGGCGTCGCGCCAGCGCGGCGCGCCGGAACCCCCGCGACGCTGCGCGCCGCCGTCCGATGCACGCTTGCCAGCCTGTCCACCCGAACCCGGGGACCTGCGCGCGTCGCCGCCGAAGCCTTGTCCGCCTCGGCCCTTGCCGGCGAACCCTGGTTTGCGAAAAGCTCCGCCCTTGCCGTCGGAGGGCCTGCGTTCGACCGGCTTGAAGCGCGCCTCGAAACCTTCGATCGCGCTCACCTGCACCTTGCGCCCGATGAAGTGTTCGATGCGCCTCAACACGAAGACGTCCTCGCGCCCGACGAACGACAGCGCCTGCCCGCTGGCGCCGGCGCGGCCGGTGCGGCCGATCCTGTGGACGTAGTCCTCGGCGAACTTGGGCAGGTTGAAGTTGATCACGTGCGTCACGGTCAACACGTCGATCCCGCGCGAGGCCACATCGGTGGCGACCAGCACGCGGCAATCGCCGCGGCGCAGGCGATTCAGCGCGCGGGTGCGCTGGCGCTGATTCAGATCGCCGTGCAGCGCATCGACCGCGTGCCCGGCCTCGCCGAGCTGCCCGGCGAGCTGCTCGGCGTGTGCCTTGGTCGAAGTGAACACGATCGCCTGGCCCAGCGCCTCATCAGCCAGGCAAGCCTCGAGCAGTCGATTGCGGTGCTCGAAGCTGTCGACGTAGAGCACGTGCTGGTCGATCGACGAGTCGTCGGTCTTGGCGTGTTCGACTTCCATCCAGCGCGGATCGCGCAGCAGGCGGCCCGCGATGTCGCGCACCGCGCGCGACAGCGTCGCGGTAAAGCAAACGGTCTGACGATCGGCCGACAGCGACTTCGCGATCGCCAGCACGTCGTCGGCGAAACCCATGTCGAGCATGCGATCGGCTTCGTCGAGCACCAGCACCTCGACCCGCGACAGGTGGATCCGGCCCTGGTTGAGCTGATCCATCAGGCGGCCCGGAGTCGCCACCAGAACTTCGTGCGGCGCGGCCAACAGGCGATTCTGCACCTGGTACGACTCGCCACCGGTCACGCACACGGTGGTGGTGCGCTGCATCCCGCGCGAGAAGGCCTGCGAAGCCTTGGCCACCTGCTGCGCGAGTTCGCGCGTCGGGGTCAGAACCAGGATGCGCGGACCGCGGCCGCGTCGGCCATCGCCGCGCATGATCCTGAGAAGCGCGGGCAGCATGAACGCCGCGGTCTTGCCGGTGCCGGTGGGGGCCGAGGCGATCAGGTCGTGGCCCTCGAGCAGGATCGGGATCGCCTGGACCTGGACCGGCGTCGGTTCGGTAAAGCCCATCCGGGCGAGGGTCGTGTCGAAAGGTGCGACGATGCCGAGATCGGCAAAGCTTCGGGTGGACATCGGGTGACTCCAGTACAAAAACTGGGCGCAGCGCGCCGCACCGTCGCGTCCCGGCGTGGGTGCGCGACGTGTTTGGCGGCGCGACGGCGCCTGGATTGACCGAAGATCGTTCTTCAGCCGGTGGCGGATCGCAACTGCATCAACGCCGACCGACGGATGCCGAACCGGAGCCGGTTGGGCGGGAGGGGCAGGGATTGATGACACCGGCAGGACAATGCCTGCACGGTAGCCGGGACAAGCCTTCGATGATCGCACGGCGCGGCGCAATAGTCCAGCGTTGTCCAGCGGTCCAGCGTTGTCCGGCCTTGTCGAGCCGCGGCGCTCCGAGTGGCGGGCGCGCCCGCCCGCCCGCCCGCCCGCGGGCACTGCCCGCGCTCACCGCTCGCGCCAGGACGGCAACCCTCGCGCCAGCACGATTCCGAGCGCGTTGCCGGCGGCCGCGATCAGCACAGCCGCGCCGTAGCCTTCGGTGCGATCGAACAGCCACCCGGCCAGCACCGGCAGCGTGATCGCGGCGACGCACCACGCGATGTAGAGCTTGCTCGCGACCCGTCCGAACTGGTTCCTGTGCCAGTAGCGCGCGATCGACCCCGCCATCGCCCCCGAAACCAGCCCGTAGCCCATTCCGATCATCGCGAGCGCCGGGACCGCCACCAGCGGTCCTGGAAAGAGCGCGAGCAGCAGCGCACCGGCGAGCGACCAGGCGTGGGCCGCGGCGGCGACCTTCGCCATCGGAAAGCGATCGACCAGCCAGCCGCCGCCGATTCGTGCCGCGGCGATCGCGCCGGTGATCAGTGTGGTCGCGCCCAACGCGAGGACCGTCGCCCCGCCGTAGGCCTGGATGATTCCGGCGGACTGGCTCATCACCGTCAGCCCGGCGGCGGCGGCGAGAAAGAACACGGCGAACAGCCGAACGAACACGGCTCGCATCGGGTCGCTCGCTTCGCCGGCCGGCGCCGACGGGTCGTGCATCCGGATCCGCGCGCGCCGGATCAGCACGGTCGAGACCACGCAGGCGGCGGCGACCGATGCCGCCAGCCACGCGAGCGTGGCGCGCAGCCCGAGCGCCTCGATCCCCCAGCCGAACAGCGGCGCGCCGATCATCGCGCCCAGCGGATAGAGGCTGACGACGAATCCGTTGACCAGTCCGCTGGCCGATCGCAGCGTCTGGTTCACCCCCTGCTGTGCGACGATGAAGCAGATCCCCCCGGCGAACCCGAAGAACAGCCCGTAGCCGAGCGCGAGCTGGACGAACCCGGTCGCCAACGCGCACATCGCGAGCCCGAGCGCTCCGCAGGCTCCGGCGGCAAGCACCAGCGAGCCGGGCGAAAGGAAGCGAAACAGGTACGGGGCGAGGTTCATCCCGGCCGTCAGGCTCAGAGTGGCCAGCGCGAACACCGCGCTCATCTCGGCGCGGCCGATCGCCAGCATCGCCTCCATCGGCTTGAGAAACACGCTGAACGCGTAGACCGTTCCGAAGGGAAGGTTCAGCATCGTCGCCGCGGCGAGCGCGGCGCCGGAGCGCTCGCGATCGCTCGGCGGACGCGCCGTGGGGTTTGCGGTGCTCAGGATCTGGGGTTCCGGGTCGGGCAGGGGTTGCGACGCGTACGGCTGCGCGCCGTGCCCGGCAGCGCCCGTACCGGTGCCCGATTATGCCGCGGACGCAGCGTAGATGTTCAGGTACTTCAGGCAGATCACGCGCAGGCAGGACGAGATATTCTTGTCGTTGGCCACCAGGCAACCGTCGTGAACGCGTTCGATCAGCCGCGGCAGCGTCAGGCGGCTTTCGTTCGCCATGTCTTCGAGGACGTTCCAGAAAGCGCGCTCCAGCGTCACCGTCGTGCTGTGACCGTGGATGCGAAAACCGCGCTTCTCCGGCACGAACTCGCTGATCTGCGCCGTGGTGCAGGCATTGAACATGTGCTCGAGGACATCGCTGGCTTCAGCGTAGAGGCTCATCGTGCGTTCTCTCCGGCAGCAGGTTGGCAATAAATACCACCACCGGCGCGCGCGCGACCAGCACAATTATCAAGTTGCACTCACTCGATTGTGCGCCCGGTCGGCGCGAGCCGACGCGGCACAGGAGGTCCGATGGAGTTCTTTCGCAAGACGCTCGACCCGGTCATCGCGCTGGCCGCGATCGCCGTGCTCGACATCTTTCTGTTCCTCGTCGTCGGCGCGTGGACCGTCGGCGGGGGCGAGACGATGATGACCGGGCTGATCGCCCAGGCCTTCCTCGGCGACGACCTGATGCGAATCCCGTTCTGGAGCCTGGTGTTCCCGCCGCAGGCCGATTACTGGAAAATCTACATCAGCCTGGGGATGTTCTTCGGCGCGGTCGTGGGAGCGGTCCTCAGCAAGGAGTTCTACTGGCGCATGCCGCGCCACGCCTCAGAGTGGCTGATGATCACGATCGGCGGGCTGTTGATGGGCGTGGGCATCCGCCTCGCATTCGTCTGCAACGTCTCCACCTTCTTCGGCCTGTCGGCAGAGATGAATCTCGGCGGCTACCTGGCGATCTCCGGAATCGTCGCCGGCGCCTGGGTGGGGTCGTTGATCTACAAGAAAGTCCTGGGAGTCTGATCCGTGTCCACCGTTGCCGAGTGCCTGGTCGCTTTCCTGTTCGGTTCGGTCGTGGGGTTGCTGGTGCAACGCTCGCGCTTTTGCAACACCGCGGCGCTGCGCGACGCGATCATGTTCAGGACCTATCGCAACACCAAGGCGCTACTGGTGGCGATGATGATCCTCACGGTCGGGTTCACCGCCTTCATGACGGTGGGCGCCGGTCACCCGCTGAGCTTCGACGTCGGACTGAATACCTTCGCGGGGCTGTTCCTGTTCGGAATCGGCATGGTGCTCGCCGGCGCGTGCACGGTGTCGACCTGGGTCAAGGCGGGCGAAGGCAACTTCGGCGCGGTCTGGGCGCTGCTGTTCACCTTCATCGGGATGTTCCTGTTCTCGCTGGTCTGGGGCTGGAACTACTGGCCACCCGCCCCGGCGAGCATGACCGGCGAACCGAACCTGCCCGCGCTGCAGCTCGGCTTCGCGAACGCGCGCACGCTGCAGGACAAGCTCGGGATCCCGGCGGTCGTGTTCGGCCTGATCCAGGCCGGGGTGCTGTTCGCGATCTACCGCGCGATCCTGCGACGCGAGCGCGCGCAGCACGCCGAACACGAGCGGCACAAGTCGCAGGTGGCGGCGGCGGCGTCGTGACGCCGCGTTCGTACATTGCGCGCACCATTTCGACAGGGGAGGACTGATGGGACTGTTCGGATCGAAGAAGGCGAAGGAACCGGCGGCGTTCGCGGGCGGCGAAGCGACGCTGGGCAACGGCGAACGCGTGACGGTGGCAAGGCGCGTCGACTGCCGCGGCGACTCGTGCCCGCGCCCGCAACTGATGACGCGCAAGGCGGTCGGAGAGATCGGCGCCGGGGCGCTGCTCGAGGTGCTGGTGGACAATCCGACCTCGGTCGAAGCGCTGCCGCCGATGTGCGACGAACTCAACGCCACACACGTCGAAACGGTCAAGGACGCGACCTGCTGGCGCGTCTACATCCGCAAGGACTGAGGTGAGGATCGACGTGAGGACCAAGTCGGAAAGCGGGGCGGAAAGCGGGGCGGGCAGCGGCAGCGGAGCGAAAACACGATGATCGCGAGGCTGCTGATGCGGGTGTTCATCGCGCTCTCGATCGTGGTCGTGGTCGCGGGACTGGCGTGGGTCTACGTCGTTCCGCCCGCGAGCATGCGCGTGACGCGCGACGGGGTGCCGCACCTCGCCCCGCCTGTCGCGCATCCGGTCAGCGGCGAGCCGATCGCCCTCGAGCAACTGGTGCAGCACTACAAGAGCGGCGGACGATGAACCTGGACCTGGAAACCGCGCTGCAATTGCTGATGTTCGTCGTGGCCTTCGCCGTGATGGCGATGGCATTTTTCAGCGATTCGCTCTGAAGGAGGCGCTCGGATGAATCGGGAGAGCATCGTGTTCTGTGTGGTCGCGATCGCGGTCTCGCTCGGCGCCGCGACGCTCGGTTTCCGGATCGCCGCGCTGCCCGCCGCGTCGACCGCCGCGGCGCGAACACCGGTGCCCGCCGAGTCGCTCGGCGAGGTCGACCTCGGCGGCGCCTGGGGCAAGGTGTCGGTGCTCGAACTGGTCGGTTTCTACGTCGAGAATCCGCCGGCCCCGAAATCCGCCGCCGGCGCTTCGGTTCCGGCGGCGAAGCGCTTCGGCGGCTGCTGAAGATGTCGACGAGCGGCTGGCTGGCGATCGCCGCGTTCTCGCTGGGAGCGTCGCTCGGCGATGCGCACGCCACGGCGCAGTCCTTTGCCTACGCGCGCTCGCTGGCGAGCGTGCTCGAAGCCGACACGACGGTGATCGACGCGCGACCGGTCGCGACGTGCCGCGAGCGCAGCCTCGCGGGCGCGCGCTGCATCGCGGCCGACGAACTACTGGGCCCGCACCGCCGCTTGCCGGCAGCGCGCGACCTGCTGTGGCTGCTGGGCACCGCCGGCCTGACGGGGTCGGAGTCGGTGCTCGTCGTCGGTCAGGAGCCGACCGGTCGCGACTTCGTCGCGGCGATGCTCTACCTCGCCGGTCAGCATCGAGTGCGCATCCTCGCCGAACCGATCGAGCGTGTCCTGGCCCACCCGGGTGTCGCGACCGGCCCGGGCCGCGAACGCGCGTTCGTGCGCGAAAAGGTCTTCGAAGCGCCGATGCGCGACCAGCTGCTGATCCTGCGAGACGAGTTGCGCGGCGAGTTGCGCGACGCGTCGCGCGCGGCGCGCCCGGCGCCAGCGCTGGTCGACGGGCGCCGCGACGGCGAGTACTGGGGCGAAACGGTGCGCGCGGTGCGCACCGGCCACCTGCCCGGGGCGATCAGCCTGCCCGCGGCGCAGTTGCGCGCCGGGCTCGCTGTCGCGGGCGGGCCGGCGCCCCTGCTTCCGCCGGGCGAGGTGGTGGCCTACGCGCACGACGCCTACGAGGGCATGGCCTATTTCGCGCTGCTGGCCGCCGGCCACGGCGTCGCCGCGCGACTCTACGCCGAGGGCTGGGCCGAGTGGGCATCCGACGGCACGCTGCCGGTCGACGCGGCCGGCCATCCGGAGCGCGCTGCGATCGATCGTGACGCGGGGCGCCGCGCCGACACCGTCGCGCGCGATCGTCCCGAGTGGCTGCCCTGGCCGCCCGCACCGGCGATGGTCGCCGCGGCACTTGCGCTGCTGCTCGCGGCCTTCGCCGGCGGGTGGTGGGTTTCGAGCCGCAGGACGGCGCGATGAAGATCCTGTTCCACGTCGCGACCGAGCAAGGCGCGCGCTTTCTGCTGCCGCTCGCTCTCGCGTGCCGGCGCGGCGGGCACGCGTTCGCGGCTTTCTTCACCAACGAGGGCGTGCTCGGTCTGCGCGACGGGCAGCTGTGCGCCGCGCTGCGCTGCGCCGAGCGTGCGGTCGTGTGCGAGGAGTCGTGGAAGCGCTTCGACCCCGGGGCCGATTGCCCGGTCGAACTCGGCAGCCAGACCGACAACAGCGCGCTGATGGGCCGGGCGGCGCGGGTCGTGAGTCTCTGAGGGGCGACGATGGACGAACGCCGGGTGCTCGTACTTGCGCGCCGCGATCACGCAGAGGCGATGCGCGTCGCTGCCGGGCTCACGATCTTCGGCCACCAGGTCGATCTCGTGTTCATGCACACGCCGGTGGCCGATACGCCGGCCAACGCAGCCGGCGCCGAATTGCTCGAACTCAGCGGCATCGCGCCCAAGACCACCGTCGCGGAGATGGCCGACCAGTTGCCGCTATTCGACGCTGCCGCGCTCGCCGCCGCGATCGCCAACTCGCACGCGATTCTGAGCCTGTGATGAAAATCGTCGAACTGCATACCGGTCTGTTCCCTGACGCCCAGACCGTAAGCGCCGCGTTGCGCGAGGCCGAGACGACGCATCATGTCGAATCGATCGACCTCGCGGCGTATCTGCGGCGTCAGGAAACGGAATCCGGGTTCTGGGATCGCGCGATCACGGCGATCCTCGAATCCGATCTGACCATCACCCTGTGAAAGAAGGAGTCGAGACATGAACACTGCAATGGCAACGAGATGGAGCGCGCGGCTGGCGGGCGCGCTGGTCGTAGTGCTCGCAACCGCGCGCGCCGCGTTCGCCGCCGATCCGCTGGTCAACGTCGACTGGGTGAAGGCCAATCTGGAGAAACCGGGCATCGTGATGATCGACTTCCGTCCGGCGACCGACTACCTGCGCGGCCACGTTCCGGGCGCGGTGAACAGCAACTACGGCAAGGACGGATGGCGCGAGGAGCGCGCCGACAAGGTGCCCGACGTGCTGCCGGCGAAACTCGAGCCGCTGGCCGCGATGATCGGCAAGCTCGGCATCGACAACAACACGCACGTGGTCCTGATTCCGCCCGGCACATCTTCGTCCGACATGGGGATGGGGACGCGTGTCTACTGGACGATGAAGGTCCTCGGTCACGACAACGTGTCGATTCTCGACGGCGGGATGGTCGCCTGGGAGAAGGACAAGAAGAACCCGATGCAGGCCGGCGCGTCGAAGGCGGAACCGAAGACCTTCAAGGTCAGCCTGCGCAAGGAAATGCTGGTGACGATGGACGACGTGAAAAAGGCCAAGGCAGCGGGCGTGATGCTGGTCGACAACCGTCCCGAGGACCAGTACGTCGGCATCAATCGCCACCCGAAGGCCACCGAGAGCGGCACGCTCGAAGGCGCGAAGAACCTGCCCAACGCCTGGACCACGGTCAACGGCGGGGGCGAGTTCCGAAAGCGCGGACAACTCGAGCAGTTGCTCAAGGTCGCAGGCGTGCCGAGCACCGGCGATCAGATCAACTTCTGCAACACCGGGCACTGGGCGTCGGTCGGCTGGTTCGTCGCGCACGAACTGGTCGGCAACAAGCAGGCACGGATGTACGATGGCTCGATGGTCGAGTGGACGATGCTCAAGGCCGGGGGCGTCGAACAGAAGGTGAAGCTCCAATAGGACTCGCCTGCCGACTGCTGCTGGTGCTCGCGGCCGCTGCGGCATTTTCCGCCGCGGCCCGGGCGAGCGACGAGCACCACCGGCGCCTCGCCGCCGAGCTTCTGGTGGTGGCGGGCGACGCGCGAAGCCTCGCGCTCGGCACGCTGCCGCCGGGGCGACGCGAGGGCGTGCGCGCCCGCGTCGCCGGCGCGTTGTCCTCGCTGCCGCTGGCGATCCGTCGCGTGGGCGGCGACACCGCCCCGGTCGCCGTGCTGGCCGCGGCGGCGCGACGCGGCGACTGGCGTGCCTTCGTCGCGGGCGCCGAGGCGCTGCAACGAAGCTATCCACACGACCTGCACTCGATCGTCGCGCCCGAGCGAAGCCCGGCACGGGTGCGTGTCGGCGAGTCGATCCATCGCGAGTCCTGCGCCGGGTGCCACGACGCCACGCAACCCGACGGTGCGCAACCCGTCCCCGGCCTCGCGGCGCGCAACCTGTACGAGCAGTTCGCGGCTACACCGCGCGACGAGTTCGCCGCGCGGCTGCTGCTCGGAGTGCGCGGCGACCGCAGCACCGCCTATCGCAATCCTTTCAGCGACCTCGAACTCGGCGCGCTGATGCTCTGGTACGAGAGCGGTGGCGGTATCAGTCGAGCGACACGCTGATCTTCGCCCAGACCATGCGTCCCGGTTCGTTCACCCGCGTGCTCGGCGCGTCGTAGCCCGCGACCGCGGCGGCGGCGCGATTGATGTGTTCGGCGTAGACGCGATCGAACACGTTGTCGATCCCGGCCGTGAGTCGCACGCGCTTGTCGATCCGGTAGCTGGCATTGAGCGAGAGCGTGGCGAAGCCGGCGCTCGGCCCGATGTCCTGCCCGACGATGCTGCCGTAGTCGGGGTGGACCCTGTCCTGCGCGCGCACGATCCGCGTCGAGGCGCCGAGCGACCAGTCACCGGACGCGTAGCCCAGTCCGAGCCTGAACTCGTCCGGCGGAGTCTGCGCGAGCGCGACGTCCATCGACTCGTTGCGCGCACGCACCAGCGTGTAGCTGCCGCGTGCGGTCCACTGCGGCGCAAAGCGCCAGGCGAACTCGGCTTCGAATCCGTGGCGCCTCGCGTCGACGTTGGTCGAGCTGCACTTCGCCGGGTTCGAGCCGCAGGATCCGGACGCGCCCGGATCGACGTAGGTCAGTACGTAGTCGTCGATCCTCGAGTGAAACATCGACAGCGAACCGCTCAGCGTCGGCGTGCTCCAGATCAGCCCCGCGTCGATCTGCGCGTTGCCCTCGGGCCGCAGCGCGCGCGCCGGGGTGAGTCCGTTCCAGGTCGTCGCCTCCCAGTGGTCCATCGGGCGTTCACCGTAGCCGAAACCGAGGTAGACCGTCGCCGGCACGCGCTGCAGGTCGCGCTCGACGCGCACGAAGCCCCCGGTGAGCGATTCATTCACGCGGCCCATTGCCGCCCCGGTGCCTGCGTTCGTACGCTCGGCGTCGTAGCGATCGTGTCGCAACCCGCCGATCAGCCGGTCCGATCGCGACAGCGCGTAGGTCAACTCGCCGAATACGCCGTTGTTGGCCGACTCGAAGTCCTTGTTGCGCGGTCGCGAATCGATCGCGACCGGCGCCGGGCCGTTGGCGGCGCGCAGGCTGTGGGTATTGTCCTGGCGATCCGCGCCCAGCGTGAGCATCGCCGCGCCACCGAGCGCGATGTCCGCGCTCGCACGAATTCCAACCGTTTCGCGGTCCGGGTTGTTCCACGAGAAGTTGGCGGTCGCGGGCTTGGCGCGCAGCGAGTAGTTGTCCATCACGTGATCGATGTAGTTCCAGTTCAGCTGCAGCTCAACCCTGCGAAGCAGTTCCGAGACCCGCTTCTTCTCGAACCTAAGCCCGAGCGCGTCGCGGTCGAACACGCTTCCGTCCATGCTTCGGTCGGCGTACGCAGCCTGCGCTTCGCTGCGCGCGGCGGACAGTTCGATCCGGGTGTCGTCGTCCGGCGTCCAGCCCCCGGTCAGGCTCAGGCTGCGTCGCTCGAAGTTCGAGTGGATCGTGCGTCCGCTGCCGTCGCGGTAGTCGTCGGACTGCGAGTGGGTCGCGCTCGCGCGCAGATACCCGGTGGGCGCGCCGAAGCTCGCGTCGGCGACCGCGTCGAGCCGCCCCCAGGAACTGGCCATCAGGCTCGCGTGCGCGCGCACGCCGGGCTGCGAGAAGCGCGGCGCGTCGCGCTCGAACAGCACGACTCCCGCGAGGTTCCCGTTGCCGTACAGCACGGTCTGCGGCCCCTTGACGATGCGCACGCGATCGTAGGTCTCGGGGAACACGTACGCGGTCGGCGGGTCCATGCGCATTCCGCATCCGCCGTGGAATTCGGCGCCGTCGAGCAGTACGTTCAGGCGCGAGCCGGCCAGCCCGCGCAGCACCGGGTCGCCGTCGGTGCCGGCCTTGCGGATCAGGTTGAAACCCGGGACGTTCTTCAGGAAGCTGGCGCCGTCGCTGGCCGGCAGCGGTTGTTGCGGCGCCTTCGGGTCGTTCTCGACGACCAGCGGCGTGCGCATCCGCGGCGCAGTCACGACGACTTCGTCGAGCGAAGGGTCGGCGGCAACGGCGGTGAAAGGCAGCGCGAAAAGCGCCGACACGAGGGTCTTGCGTGCGAGTTTCATCAGTGCTCCGGAACTTGGTCGGCGCGCGCGAACGCGCTGGCGCGCGCGCCCGTCTTCTACGATGACGATCGCCGGTTCGCGCGATGCGAACGCGGGTCGTCCGTTTTCAGCCGTGGATCAGCCGCGCGGCGGAGGAGCCCGGGCTTGCGCTGCGCGCCAGCGTTGCCGGGCGAGCGACGCGGGAACGAAGACCGGCGGCGGCGATGCCGCGCCGGGGATCGCGAAGTCGAGCGAGGTTTCGAGCGGCGGCGCTGCACCGCCCGCGTGCGTCAGGCAGTAAGGGCAGTGCTCGAAGTGCATCGGGCCGCGCTTCGCGGGCTGCGACTGCGTCGTCGACTCGCCCGCGATCGCCGGCGCCGGCACCAGCCCGCCGATCGTGCAGATCTCGCCCAGCACGCGCGCCCACGGCGCGCCCGCGGCCGCGGCCGCGGCGACCATCGCCTGCGACACGCTCGGCGCGAGCGCCGACAACAGCGTCGCCGCGATGGCGAACCACGCGACGCGTATGCGCTGACGGACCGAGAACTGCATCGGGCGAGTCTAGCGCGCGGCGCGCGTCGATCGGCCCCCCGCGATGCACCGAAATCAATTTGCCTAATCCCGGTCAAGCGCGAGGCGCGATGCGGTGCGCCACGTTGTGGCAGGCCCGCGTGCGATTCGCTGCGTTGCGACCCGGCAATCGGTACCATTACTGCGGACGCGACAGACGACGAGACGGACGATGAACTACTGGCTGATGAAATCCGAACCCGAGGAGTGCTCGATCGACGACCTGCTCGGGATGAAGAAACAGACCGTTCCCTGGTTCGGCGTGCGCAACTACCAGGCGCGCAACTTCATGCGCGATCAGATGCGTCCGGGCGACGGCGTGCTGTTCTACCACTCGAGCTGCGCCGAACCCGGCATCGCCGGAATCGCCGAAGTCGCGTCGCGGCCCTACCCTGACGCGACCCAGTTCGATCCGAAGTCGCCCTACTTCGATGCCGGGTCGAAAGCCGACGACCCGCGCTGGATCAACGTCGACGTGCGCGCGATCCGCAAGACGGAGCTGGTGCCGATCGCCGAACTGCGCGCGCACGAAAAACTCGCCGACATGGTCGTGCTGCGCAAGGGCAATCGACTGTCGATCACCCCGGTCAGCGCGAAACAGTGGCGCTACATCGTCGAGCGTCTGATCGACAAGGGTTCGCGGGCTGCGCCGCGCGCCTGAGCGCTCAAGCCGGGATCGGTCGGACTCGCGGCTCGCGGTTCGGGCGGCTCGCATGGCCAAGGCCAGGCGAGCGGCGACAGGGCGCTGGCGAGGCCCCTGGTCCGGGCGATCAGCGGAATCGCCAGGTGGCGCCGGCGTTGACGGTGTCGGTGCGCGTGCGCGGGTTCTGGTCGTCGAATGCACGCACGATGCCGACCGCGAAATCGAGATCCTTGCCCGGCGAGTAGATCACACCGAGCTCGACGAAGCGCGAACGCAGCGTCGCTCCCTGCGCGCGCGCGCTTTCGACTCCCAGGTCGAGCGCCAGTTTCCACTGCTCGCCCAGATCCCACACCGGGGCGATCGAGGCGCGGATCGTCGACGTGTTCGCCTGCCCCGAAGTCTCGCGGTAGCGATCGCGTGCCACGCCGAGGTTGGCGTGGATCGCGCCGAAGGCGGTGGTCTGCGTGACGATCAGCGTCGTCGCGCCCGAGACCTTGCCGCTGCCCAGTCCCGCGCCTTCGCTCGCGACGCTCGCCGGCAGCGGCACTTCGGCCTTGATCGCCCAGCTCGTCGCGCCCGCTTCGCTCTCGTGGAATCTCCACTTCGCGCCCAGCGTCGGATTGCCCGCGCCGCTCGCGTCGCCCGCGGTGCCGGGCGAACGAATCCATTCGCGCGAGAAGCCGACGGAAAGGTCGAGCGTCTCGCTGATCCCGCGCGTAAAGACGATCGGCAGGCTGCGCGAGCGCTCGGTGTCGGCGCCGATCCTCGCACGTTCGCGACTGAACGCGACCTCGAGCTGGTTCGCCGCGCTGCCCTGCGTGCCGGTGTCGTCGGTCACCAGCGGCTGGAACGCGAGGCTCGGCGCCGACAGCGTGACCAGCGAGGATAGTGCGATCGGGGCGATCAATTGTTTCATCGGCTTGCCTCTGATGAACCGGTGGGCGAAGGCGGTTTCGACGCGGCCCGACTTCAGCCGCCCTCGCCTCGAACGAGCCCGAGCCTGGACGCCAGCCCGATGCGCTGCAGCTTTCCGGTCGCCCCTTTCGGGATCTCGGGCAGGAAGACGACACGTCGCGGAACCTTGTAGTCGGCCAAGCGAGTGGCGGCGAAGTCGCGCAGTTCGCGCTCGGTGAGCGCGGCGCCCTCGCGCAGCACGACCGCCGCGCCCACCTCCTCGCCGAGTTTGTCGTGCGGCACGGCGAAGGTGACGACCTGCTCCACGGCCGGGTGGTCCATCAGCACCTCGTCGACCTCGCGCGGCGAGATCTTCTCGCCGCCGCGGTTGATGATCTCCTTCAGCCTGCCGGTGATCGTCAGGTATCGGTCGCGATCGATCACGCCCTGGTCGCCGGTGCGAAACCAGCCATTGGTGAACGCCTGCGCATTGGCGTTCGGGTTGTTCTCGTAGCCGGCGCACACGTTCTCGCCGCGGATCACGATCTCGCCGGTGGCGCCGGCTTCGAGCAGCGTGCCGGCCTCGTCCATGATCGCCACTTCCGGGCCGGCAGCGATGCCGACCGTGCCGGGCTTGCGCTCGCGCGGCGGCAACGGGTTCGCCGCCATCTGGTGCGCGGCCTCGGTCATTCCGTAGGACTCGACCAGCGGCGCGCCGAAGGCCTGCTCGATCTCGCGGATCACCTGCGTGGGCATCGCCGAGGAAGAGGAGCGAATGAAACGCAGCGGATGCGCACCGATCACCGAACGGTTGTTCGCCGCGCGCGCGAGGATCGCCTGGTGCATCGTCGGCACCGCCGTGTACCAGGTCGGGCGCGCCTCCTGCATCCAGGAGAAGAACCTGAGCGCGTTGAACCCCGGCGTGCAACACACCTGACCGCCCGCCGAGAGCGGCGCGAGCACACCGGCGATCAGTCCGTGGATGTGGAACAGCGGCATGATGTTCAAGCCCCGGTCGCGGGGCGAAAGCGACAGGAACTCGCGGATGTTGCGCGCCGACGCGCAGACGTTGCGTTGGCTGAGTGGGACGATCTTGGGCCTGGACGTCGTTCCCGAGGTGTGCAGCACGAGCGCGATGTCGTCGGCCTGCGCCGGCCCGCCGCGCACTGCGGGCGCGGGCGCGGGCGCCGGTGCCGGCGCCGGCGCCGAGGCGTCGCGCAGCGCGAAACACCCGGCGCCCTGTTCGCGAAGCGGCTCGAGCTCGATCATCCGAACGCCGAGCCTGCGCGCGACTTCGATCGCCGGCGAGGCGCTGCCGGCCTGCACGATCAGCCCCTTCGCGCCCAGGTCGGAAAGGTAGAACTCGAACTCCTCGGCGCGGTAGCCGGGATTGAGCGGCGCGGCGGTCGCGCACGACGCGACCGCAAGGAACGCGCTCGCCATCTCGGGGCCGTTGTCCAGCACGATCGCGATCCGGTCGCCGCGTCCGATCCCGATCGCGTTGATCGCCGCGGCGCTCGCGCGCACCTGCGCGCGCAGCGCGTCGAAGCTGAGCGCCGGCGCGCCCGGGGCGGTCAGCGCGATCGCATCGGGCGCTCCGGTTGCGAGCAGTTGCGCGAGAGTGTCGGGTTGTTGCGCCATCGATCGCCGTTAGGGTGGTGGATCAGCAGGCGCCATTCTGCCCCAACGCACCGCGCTCGGCTCGCGCGCGGGTGCATCGGCAGCGGGAATGCGCCGGCACCTACCTCGATCCGGCGTTCAACTCGCGCGCGGTCGCATTTCGAGTCGCCCCGCGCGCTCGTCCAGCGTCGCCGCGAGCAGCGACGCGCAGGCGTAGACCGCGTCGACGTGCGGCGTGGGCGTCGACGTCATCCGCGCCAGTTCGACCACTACCCCGAGCAGTGCGTCGAGTTCGAGCGCGCGTCCGCGTTCCACGTCCTGCAGCATCGACGTCTTGTGCTCACCGACCGCCTGCGCACCGGCGATCCGCTTCTCGAGCGACACGCGAAAGCGCACGCCGAGCCGCTCCGCCACGGCCTGCGCCTCGCGCATCATGTCCGCAGCGAGCGCGCGCGCGAGCGCGTGCCGGCAGATTCCCGCCAGCGTCGCGTGGGTCAGCGCGCTCAACGGGTTGAAGCTCAGATTGCCCCAGAGCTTGAGCCAGATTTCCCCTCGCAGGTCGCTCGACACCGGCGCCTTGAAGCCGGCACGCACTAGCGCCTCGGACAGGCGCAGCGCGCGCGCGGACTTCGTATTGTCCGGTTCGCCGAGCGAAAAACGGTTCCCCTCGATCACCCTGACCACGCCCGGCGCGACCAGCTCGGACGCCGGGTACACGACCGAACCGATCACGCGGTCGTTGCCGATGCTCGCCGCGATCGATCCGTCGGGATCGACGCTGCTCAGCGTGCGGCCGTCAAACTCGCCGCCGAGCCGGTGGAAGTACCACCAGGGAACGCCGTTTTGCATCGTGACGACCGCGGTCTGCGGGCCGTACATGCGGGGCACTTCGTGCGCGAGCGACGCGAGCTGGTGCGCCTTGAGCGCGAGCAGCACGTAGTCCTGGGGGCCGGCCTTCGACGTGTCCTGCTCGGCGCGAACCGCGGTGACCGTGCGTTCGCTGCCGTCGTGCTCGATCAGCCGCAAGCCGTTCGCCCTGATCGCCTGCAGGTTCGCGCCGCGCGCGATGAAGGTGACTTCCTCGCCCGCAAGCGCGAGGCGCGCGCCCAGGTAGCCACCGATCGCGCCGGCGCCGACGATCGCGATCCTCATCGCGCGCGATCCCGGTCCTGGCGCGGGTCGCCCGCCGCGGGTCGCTCCGCACGATCAGAAAACGTCCGGCGCATCGTTGTCTCTCGGTGGTTGGCGCGGTGTGGTGGTTGGCGAGGCGAGGCGCCCGCCCGCGTTGCCAATCCGATGTTAGCATCCGCCCTCGCGTGGCACCGCCGTGCCGGGCGCAATCGGGCCACGCACGAAACGACCATGGAACCGACCTCGATCGCACTGCTCCTGCTGCTGGGTGCGGTCACCGGTTTTCTCGCCGGACTGCTCGGAATCGGCGGTGGCATGGTGATGATTCCGTTCGTCACGCTGCTGCTCGAGCAACAGGGCGTGTCGGCCCGATACCAGATCCAGATCGCGATCGCGACTTCGCTCGCGACGATCATGTTCACGTCGATCTCGAGCGTTCGCGCGCATCACCGCCGGCAGGCCGTGCTCTGGTCGGTGGCCGCGGTGCTCGCGCCCGGCATCGTGGTCGGATCGCTCGCGGGCGCGCAGATCGCGGGCGCGGTGCGCGGCGCTGTGCTCGCGGCGTTCTTCGGCGTGTTCATCGCCTGGGCGGCCACGCGGATGCTGCGCCCGGTCGCGCCCGCGGCAGGCGCCGCGCACACGCTGCCTGGTCGCGGTGGCATGTTCGCGGTGGGCAGCGTGATCGGCGTGTTCTCTGCGCTGCTCGGCGCCGGCGGCGCGTTTCTCACCGTTCCGTTCCTGGTCGGGCGCGGCGTGCGCCCGCACAGCGCGGTCGGAACGAGCGCGGCCTGCGGTTTCCCGATCGCCCTCGCGGGCACGGTCGGCTACGTGGCCGCGGGCTGGGGCCTGCCGCTGCCGCAAGGCACGGTCGGCTTCGTCTACCTTCCGGCGCTGCTGACGATCGCGATAGCGAGCGTTCTCACCGCTCCGCTGGGCGCACGCGCGGCGCACGCTCTTCCGATCGGCAAACTCAAGCGGGTGTTCGCCGCTACGCTCTACGTGCTCGCCGCGTACATGATGTACAAGGCCTGGACCCTGCACACGGGCTGATCGCTGCCTAGCCGCCGAAACGCTCGCGCAGCACGTTCTTCTGCACCTTGCCCATCTGGTTGCGCGGCAGTTCGTCGACCACGACCACGCGCTTGGGGACCTTGAAACCGGCGATCTTCGCCTTGAGCGCAGCGATCAGCTCGCTCTCGTCGCGGCACGCGCCCGGGCTTGGCGACCACGACCGCGCATCACCGCCTCGCCGAAGTCGCGATGCGGCACGCCGATCACCGCCGATTCGAACACGTCGTCGAGTTCGTCGAGGTACGACTCGATCTCCTTCGGGTACACGTTGTAGCCGCCGGTGATGATCAGATCCTTGTCGCGACCGACGATCGACAGGTAGCCGTTCGCGTCCCAGCTTGCCCATGTCGCCGGTGCGGAAGAAACCGTCGTCGGTGAACTCCTCGCGCGTCTTCTCGCGGCATGCGCCAGTAGCCGGCGAACACGCTCGGCCCGCGCACCTGGATCGCGCCGATCTGCGCCGCAGCCGCAGGCACCCCCGTCGCCGTCGACGACGCGCAAGCGCACGCCCGGCAACGGCAGGCCGACGGTGCCGCCGACGCGATTGCCGTCGTAGGGGTTCGAGCGTGAGCATCACCGTCTCGCTCATCCCGTAGCGCTCGAGGATGCGCTGCCCGGTGCGCGTCTCGAACTGCCGTGAAAGTGTCGGGCAGCAAAGGCGCCGAGCCCGAGATGAACAGGCGCATGTTGCGCGCACGCCGCGGCGTCGAACGCCGGGTCCGTCGAGCAGGCGCACGTACATGGTCGGCACGCCCATGAATACGCGTCGAGCGCGCGCAGCTGCCGGATCACCTGCGCAGGGTCGAACTTCGCGAGCCAGATCATCTTCGCTGCCGCTCGAGAGCGCGCCGTGGATCGCGACGAACAGCCCGTGGACGTGAAAGATCGGCAGCGCGTGCAACAGCACGTCGCCCGCGCGCCAGCGCCAGTACTGCCTGAGCGTGAGCGCGTTGGACCACAGGTTGCCGTGCGAGAGCATCGCGCCCTTGCTGCGACCGGTCGTCCCCGAGGTGTAGACGATCGCCGCGAGGTCGTCCGCGCGCCGCACGACCGTCTCGAAACGATCGCTCTGCCGCGCCGCCGCCGCGAGCAGCGTCCCGCGACGATCGTCGCCCAGCGTGAGCAGGTGGCGCACCTTGAGCCGCCGCGCGATCGGTGCGATCCAGGCTTCGTGGTCCGGTGCGCAAACGATCAGCTCGGGCTCGGCGTTGGCGACGAAGTACTCGACCTCGGCGCTCTGGTAGGCGGTGTTCAGCGGCAAGTACACCAGCCCGGCGCGCAGGGTGGCCAGATACAGCAACAGCGCCTCGGGCGACTTGTCGACCTGCACCGCCACCCGCGCGCCGGGCGCCAGGCGCCAACTGCGCGAGCAGGTTGGCGAGCATCGCGCTGGCACGATCGAGATCGTACCAGCTGTAGCGCAGCCCGTCACCGGTCTCGATGCAGCACGAGGACGCGTCGACGGGAAACGATCGCGCCATCAGTGCGTACGAGCATTGCGAATTTTTCGCGCGAGACATCTGCTACACCAGATTGGCCACCGCGCGCGAAGCCGCGACTTCGCCGCCGATGTAGCGTTCGTGATTCGCCTCGACGTCGTCGAGATCGTAGAGGTAGTTGACCATCGTCGCGAACGACTGGCGCAAGCCCTTGCGCGAGAGGTCGCCGAACGTGTTCACCCGCTCGAGCCGCGCGCCGTTGTTCAGGTGAAAGCGCGCGACCGGATCGTTCGCTTCGGGATCTTCGTGCGATCCGTGCATCAGGTAGAAGGCGCACAGGCGGCGCAGCGCCTGCGCTTCGGCCTCGAGCTCTTTCGTCGCGGCCTGCACACCGTCGGGCGAGGGCGAAGCCAGCGCGGCGAGCTTCGGGCGCAGGCCGGCGAGGTCGTCACCATGGCGCTTGCGCAGGCCCGCCAGCAGCGCGTCGAGCGCCGAGACCTTTGCCGGCTTCAGGTGCGCGCAGGAAATCGAGCGCGTCCGCGACAGCCAGTGGGCGAACGTGGGCACCGGCGAGAGCGTGCAGAAGGACTTGAGCGACGGGAACTCGGCGTGCAACTGCTCGGCGACCTGCTTGATCAGGAAGTTCCCGAGGTTCACGCCGCGCAGACCCGGCTGGCAGTTGGAGATCGAATAAAAGGCCGCGACCTTGAACCTGCGCGGGTCGCGTTCGGCCTCGACCTTGCGGTCGAGAAGCGGCGCGATCGCGCCGGGGATCTCCGGCAGCAGCGCGACTTCGACGAAGATCAGCGGCTCGTCCGGGAGCACCGGGTGAAAGAACGCGAAACAGCGCCGATCGGGTTCGAGTCGCCGGCGCAGGTCGTTCCAGCCGTCGATCTCGTGCACCGCCTCGTGCTGGATGATCTTCTCCAGCAAACTCGCCGGCGAAGCCCAGTCGACACGCTCGAGGCGCAGGAAGCCCGGATTGAACCACGAACCGAGCAGGTGCTCGAAGTCGGCGTCGACCGCACGCAGGCGCTTGTCGGTGCGCAATCGCGCCAGCAACTGCGCGCGCATCGCGACGATCGTCGCCGTGCCGAGCGGCGCGCGGTTCAGGCGACGCAGCAGTTCCTGGCGCGGCGACTCGGCCGCGCGCGACAGTGCGATCAGGTTCTCGGGCGAACGCGACACCGCGTATTTCTCTGCCAGCATCAGCACGTCGCCCGGGTCGGGATCGAACTCGCTCGCGAGCACCGCGAAGAACTCGCGCACCGCGTCGCTCTTCAGCTCGCGGTAGCACTCGACCGCGCGCGACGCGATCGCCACGCTGTTGGCTTCGCCCCTCACCGTGAGCAGGTCACGACACGCCTCGATCAGGCCGACGAGGTGGTTGCGCTCCTTCGCGTCGCGGCGCGCTTTCTGAAGGCGCTCAAACACGGGCGAGCGACCCACGCATCAGCCAGGCGCCCGCGACGACCATCGGCAGCGACAGCCACTGGCCCATCGTCATCCCCAGTCCGAGCAGCCCGAGAAACGCGTCGGGCTCGCGAGCGAACTCGGCGACGAAGCGCAGCACGCCGTAGCCGACGAGGAACGCGCCCGAGACCACCCCGCGCGCGCGCTTTCGGGCCGAGAACCACCAGAGCAGCGCAAACAGCAGCACGCCCTCGCCGGCGAACTGGTACAGCTGGGAGGGGTGGCGCGCGAGCGCGTCGCCCGCCTGCGGGAACACCATTGCCCACGGCAACTCGGAGGCCCGCCCCCACAGTTCGCCGTTGATGAAGTTGCCCATCCGACCCGCCGCCAGCCCGAGCGGCACAAGCGGCGCGACGAAGTCGATCACGTCCCAGAAGTCCCTGCCGCGGCGCCGGCAATAGATCCAGGTCGCGCCGATCACCCCGAGCAGCCCGCCGTGAAACGCCATCCCGCCCTGCCACACCGCGAAGATCTCCAACGGATTCGACAGGTACGCGCCCGGCTTGTAGAACAGCACGTAACCGAGCCGCCCACCGATGACCACGCCCAGCGCGCCGAAGAACAGCAGATCCTCGAGTTCGCGCACCGACACCACCGCGCCCTGCGCCGAGCGCACGATCCGCATCCGCCCGAGCAGGAAGAACGCCAGGAACGCGGCGAGGTACATCAGCCCGTACCAGCGAATCGCCAGCGGGCCGAGTTGAACCGCGATCGGATCGAATTGAGGGTGGATCAGCATTGGACAGTCCGAATTCTGTCACGAACCGCAGGCAGGGTCGCGCGCGACCGCGGCGCGAACCGCCGCCCGAAATCGCTCGATGAGGCTGGAGTCGCGCGACCGCGACCAGCCGAGGCCCATCTCGATTCGCGCCGAGCGCTCGCGGATGCGGCGATAGCGCACGCCGTGGCGCGCCAGCCGGCGCACGCTCCGGGGCACGATCGCGATCCCGATTCCGGCGGCGACCAGGCTCACGATCGTCTGCATCTCGATCGCCTGCTGCCCGATCGAGGGCGTGTACCCGGCACGCTGGCACAGCGCGATGATGCTGTCGTACAGCAGCGGGGCGTGCTGGCGCGGGAAGATCACCAGCGGACGATCGCGCATCGTGCGCAACGACACCGGCTCGGCCTGGTCGAAATCGTCGCGCTCGGCGCGTGTGCGATCCTCGCCCGGCATCGCGAGGATCAGCGGCTCGCTGAGCAGCGGCTCGTAGGCGAGCTCCGGGCGCTGGATTGGAGGCAGGACGAAGCCGATGTCTAGGCTCCCTCCCGCGAGCTCCTCGAGCTGGGCGTCGGTCGTCATCTCGCGCAGCACCAGTTCGACATCGGGGCAGGCTTCGCGAAACAGCGCCAGCGCGTCGGGCATCGGACCGTAGGCCGCCGGCGTCACGAATCCGACGCGAAGCGATCCGGTCAGCCCCATCGAGCGCGCGCGCACCCGCAGCAGCAGCTCGTCGACGCGATCGAACACCCCCTGGACTTCGTCGCGCAGCAAGGCCCCCGCGGCGGTCAGTTCGACGCCGTGGCTGGCGCGCACGAACAGCTGCACGCCGAGGTGCTCCTCGAGACGGCGGATCTGCACCGACAGCGGCGGTTGCGACATGTTCAGCAGTCGCGCCGCGCGGCCGAAATGCAACTCGCGCGCCACGGTCGCGAAATATCGCAGGTGCCTCAACTCGACCCGACCGAGCGCGCTCCGCTCCACCATAGCTGATATCCAAAAAGTATCGACTACCCAACAAAAATATACTTCAGATATTCGCTCGACGCACTTATCCTGTGCCCTGCAACCGAACCGAAACGGAGAAACGGCATGGCCTCGAACCGGCGCAGCAGGAACATCACCGAAGGCGTCGCGCGCGCGCCGAACCGCTCGATGTACTACGGCATGGGTTACAAGCCCTCCGACATGTCGCGACCGTTCATAGGAATCGCGAACGGGCACTCGACGATCACGCCGTGCAACTCCGGTCTGCAGGTGCTCAGCGACGCGGCCGAGGCGGCGATCCGCGCGGGCGACGCGAATCCCGAGGTGTTCGGCGTTCCGACGATCTCGGACGGGATGTCGATGGGCACCGAGGGGATGAAGTTCTCGCTGGTCTCGCGCGAGGTGATCGCCGACTGCGTCGAGACCTCGGTGCAGGGCCAGTGGATGGACGGCGTACTGGTGATCGGCGGCTGCGACAAGAACATGCCTGGCGGCATGATGGGCATCCTGCGCTGCAACGTGCCGGCGATCTACGTCTACGGCGGCACGATCAAGCCCGGCGTGTGGAAGGGCAAGGACCTCACCATCGTCTCGGTGTTCGAAGCCGTAGGCGAGTACTCGGCCGGGAAGATGAGCAAGGAAGACTTCGACGGCATCGAGCACAACGCGATCCCGGGCACCGGTTCGTGCGGCGGCATGTACACGGCAAACACCATGTCTTCTTCGTTCGAGGCGCTCGGGATGAGCCTGCTCGGTTCGTCGACGATGGCCAACCCGGATGCCGAGAAGGCCGAGTCCGCCGCCGAGTCCGCGCGCGTGCTGATGCGCGCGGTCGAGAATGACCTCAAGCCGCTGGACATCGTCACGCGCGAGTCGATCGAAAACGCGGTCGCGGTGATCATGGCCACCGGCGGATCGACCAACGCGGTGCTGCACTATCTCGCGATCGCGCACACCGCCGGAATCGAGTGGACGATCGACGACTTCGAGCGCGTGCGCAAGAAAGTCCCGGTGATCTGCGACCTCAAGCCCTCGGGCAAGTACGTCGCGGTCGACCTGCACCGGGTCGGCGGGATCCCGCAGGTGATGAAGATCCTGCTCAACGCGGGACTGATGCACGGCGATTGCATGACGATCACCGGCAAGACGCTGGTCGAGGAACTGAAGGACGTTCCCGATCGCCCCGCCGCCGATCAGGACGTGATCCGCCCGATCGACAAGCCGATGTACGCGCAGGGCCACCTCGCGGTGCTCAAGGGCAACCTCTCGCCCGAGGGCTCGGTGGCGAAGATCACCGGGCTGAAGAACCCGACGATCACCGGTCCGGCGCGCGTGTTCGACGACGAACAGTCGGCGCTCGCCGCGATCATGGAGGGCAAGATCAACGCCGGCGACGTGATCGTGCTGCGATACCTCGGCCCCAGGGGAGCGCCGGGAATGCCCGAGATGCTCGCGCCGACCTCGGCGATCATCGGCGCCGGGCTGGGCGAGTCGGTCGGTCTGATCACCGACGGGCGCTTCTCCGGGGGCACCTGGGGGATGGTGGTCGGACACGTCGCTCCGGAGGCCGCGGTCGGCGGGCCGATCGCGCTGATCCACGAGGGCGACTCGATCACGATCGACGCGCGCGAACTGGTGCTCAGCGTCAACGTCGACGACGCGGAGCTGGCGAAGAGACGCGCGGCGTGGAAGGCGCCCAAACCGCGCTACACGCGCGGCGTCATGGCGAAGTTCCGCCACCTGAGCAGCAGCGCGAGTCGCGGCGCGGTGCTCGACGCGTTCGAGGATTGAAGCGGGGAATCGGTCTAGTGCGCTGAGTCGGGGGCGCGGGTTCGGACGCGCGAACTCAGGTTCGGCGTTTGGCGCCCGGGGCCAGGGGAAACTGCGCGGCGACCCGCTCCTTGCGCCGCTGCTCCCACTCCAGGTGGTCGGCGCGGCGCTTGTCGAATCCGAACAGTTTCTCGATCCACTCGAACCAGACGAACGCGACGCCAAGCGGTGCGAGCACCCACCACCAGGACAGTTCTGCGATCACACCGATTCCGGTGAGTTTCAGGCCGACAAGAAGAACGACGAGCCAGACGAGATACATGGGGAACGACTCCAGGGGCGCTCAGACGGACCGTCACACGATAGCGGCCGCGCGCGCGGGCGTGCAACGCACGCCGGTCGGGCGGTCCGCGTCGTGGCGTCAACGGTATCTTGCGACACGCGTTAGATTGGTACACCGACCGGATTGGCGCCGCCCTGCCAGGCCGCTCATGCCAGGATCAACCCTTGCGCAACGGGCCGTGTCCGGTGCCATTCCTGCCTAGATTCCAGGGAGATCGTCCATGTCATTGCGTTTCGCTTCCATCCTGATCGCCTCGACCGCGCTGCTCGGCTCGACCGCCGCCTTCGCCAACGCCGACCTCGCCAAGGCGAAGAACTGCCTGGCCTGCCACGCCGCGGACAAGAAGCTGGTCGGCCCCTCGTACAAGGACGTCGCGGCCAAGTACCGCAGCGACAAGGGCGCATCGGCAAAGCTCGCAGCCAAAGTGCGTGCCGGCGGTTCGGGCGTCTGGGGCGCAATACCGATGCCGCCGAACCCGCAGGTCTCCGAAGCCGAAGCGGCCACTCTGGTCAACTGGATCCTGTCGACGAAATAGGCGCCGGATCGGGTGGCGCGCCAATCCGGCGCGCCGGATCGCGTGGCGCGCCAATGCGGCGCGCCGGCGATTCAAGGGATTCCTTCGCGGCGCGCTCGCCGTCCATCCGGGCTCCGAGCCCATCAGTCCGCGCGCACGAGCCGGACGGTGCGGCGAGCCGATACATTGGCCATCAGTGCGATGAGCGCCGCTGCCGCTGGAATCGATCAGTCTCCTCCTCCAGCCTACAGATTTCTTCCTCCCTGGCTGGTTTGCCCCGGTGTTCCGGGGCTTTTTTTTACCCCGTCGTACGATTGCGGGTAGAATCCGCCGCCTGCGCCGTTCGCGAATTCACCGGTTCGCGAAGCGAGCGCACGACGATAACAACGACCAGGCGGGAGACGCGGTGATCAACCTCGATATCCTGCTGCAGCAGATCCTCAACGGCCTGGTGCTGGGCAGCGTCTACGCGCTCGTGGCCCTTGGCTACACGATGGTCTACGGGATCCTGCAGCTGATCAACTTCGCCCACGGCGAGGTGCTGATGGTGGGAGCGATGGTCGGCGTGACCGTCGTGATGGCGCTGTCCGGAAGCGGTTTTCCCGGGCCGGTGCTGCTGCTGATCGCGGTGCTCGTCGCGGTGCCCACCTGCGTACTGCTGTCGCTCACGATCGAACGCGTCGCGTACCGTCCGCTGCGCAACGCGCCGCGGCTCTCGCCGCTGATCACCGCGATCGGGATGTCGATCTTCCTGCAGACGCTGGCGATGATCATCTGGCGCCCGAACCCGATACTGTTCCCCGATCTGCTGTCGACGACGCCGGTCCCGATCTTCGGGGCCATCCTCGCGCCCAAGCAGATCCTGATCCTCGTCGTGTCGGCCACGATGATGGCCGGCCTGGTGCTGCTGGTGAACCGCACGAAACTCGGCCGCGCGATGCGCGCCACCGCCGAGAACCCGAGAATCGCCGGCCTGATGGGCGTCAACGCCAACCAGGTGATCGCCGCCACCTTCGCGATCGGCGCCTCGCTCGCCGCGGTGGCCGGCGTGCTGGTGGCGATGAACTACAACATCGCGCAGTTCTCGATGGGATTCATCCCCGGTCTGAAGGCGTTCACCGCGGCGGTGCTTGGCGGAATCGGCAACATCACCGGCGCGATGCTCGGCGGCTTGCTGCTGGGCGTGATCGAGAGCCTGGGCGCCGGATACATCGGCGATCTCACCGGCGGATTCCTCGGCAGCCACTACCAGGACATCTTCGCTTTCGTCGTGCTGATCGTCGTGCTGGTGTTCCGCCCCTCCGGAATCATGGGCGAACGCGTCGCAGACCGGGCCTGAGGGGGCAGCGATGAAGTCATTCTTCCCCTCGTTCGCCGGCAACCCGAAGGCCGCCTATGCCGCGACGATCGTGATCGCGATCGTGCTCGCGGCACTTCCGCTCGTGGTCGGCATGGCTGGAAACGCGTGGGTGCGGATGCTCGACTTCGCGCTGCTGTACGTGATGCTGGCGCTCGGACTGAACATCGTCGTCGGCTACGCCGGCCTGCTCGACCTCGGCTACGTCGCGTTCTACGCGGTCGGCGCGTACATGTATGCGCTGCTCGCTTCGCCGCACCTGATGGAGAACTTCGCCTGGATCGCCGCAGATGTTTCCCGACGGCCTGCACAGTTCGATCTGGTTCGTCGTGCCGCTGGGGGCGGCGATCGCGGCGTTCTTCGGCGTGCTGCTCGGCGCGCCGACCTTGCGCCTGCGCGGCGACTACCTCGCGATCGTCACGCTCGGATTCGGCGAGATCGTCCGCATCTTCCTGAACAACCTGAATGCACCGCTGAACATCACCAACGGCCCGCAGGGGATCGGCAGCATCGACCCGATTTCGATCGCGGGCGTGAGCCTGGCGCAAGCGCCAGGAGATCCTCGGATTCGAGATCGCAGTCGGTGCAGTTGTACTACTACCTGTTCCTGATCCTGACGATCGGAGTGATCGTCGTATCGATCCGGCTGCAGAACTCGCGCATCGGGCGCGCCTGGTTCGCGATCCGCGAGGACGAGGTCGCGGCCAAGGCGATGGGGATCAACACGCGCAACGTCAAGCTGCTCGCGTTCGCGATGGGCGCGTCGTTCGGCGGCGTGTCGGGGGCGATGTTCGCTTCGTTCCAGGGCTTCGTGTCGCCGGAGAGCTTCATCCTGATGGAGTCGATCGTGATCGTGTCGATGGTCGTGCTCGGTGGCATGGGGCACGTTCCGGGCGTGATCCTCGGCGCGATCCTGCTCTACGCGATCCCCGAGGTGCTGCGCTTCGTCGCGCGACCGTTGCAGGAGACGCTGTTCGGCACCGAGATCGTCGCCGCCCGAGTCGCTGCGCATGCTGCTGTTCGGCCTCGCGATGATCATGATCATGCTGTACCGGCCGCACCGGGATCTGGCCGGCGCCGAAGCACGGCGTGGCCGTGGTGCGCGCGCCGACGCAGGCGGGCGCCAGGGGATCGTCGAAATGAGCGGCGAAACCGCCGCCCCCGCGGTGGCTGACAAGCCCGCGCGCTCGCGCGACGGCGCCGAGGTGATCCTGTCGGTCACCGGCGTGAACAAGCGTTTCGGCGGGCTGCAGGCGCTGTCCGACGTGAGCGTCGAGATCCGCCGCGGCCAGATCTACGGACTGATCGGCCCGAACGGTGCCGGCAAGACGACCTTCTTCAACGTCCTCACCGGTCTGTACACGCCCGATTCGGGCACCTTCGCGCTCGGTGGCACGCCGTACGAACCGACGGCGGTGCACCTGGTCGCCGAAGCCGGTATCGCGCGGACCTTCCAGAACATCCGGCTGTTCAACGACATGACGGTGCTCGAGAACGTGATGGTCGGCGGCACGTGCGCACTCGCAGCGGCGTATTCGGCGCGGTGTTCAAGACGCGCTCGGCGCGCGACGAGGAAGCCGCGATCCACCAGCGCTCGGTCGAACTGCTCGACTACGTCGGCATCTGCGCAGTTCGCCGACTACCAGGCGCGCACGCTGTCGTACGGCGACCAGCGCCGCCTCGAGATCGCGCGCGCGCTCGCGACCGACCCGAAGCTGCTGGCACTCGACGAACCGGCCGCCGGGATGAACGCCACCGAGAAGATCTCGCTGCGCGGGCTGCTCACGCATATCCGCGACGACGGCAAGACGATCCTGCTGATCGAGCACGACGTGAAACTCGTGATGGGCCTGTGCGACCGGGTCACCGTGCTCGACTACGGCAAGCAGATCGCCGAGGGCCTGCCGGCAGACGTGCAGCGCGACACGGCGGTGATCGAAGCCTACCTTGGAACCGGCAATGACGTGAACGCGGTGCTGAGCATCCGCGGCCTGGAAGTCGCCTACGGCGGAATCCAGGCGGTCAAGGGGATCGACCTCGAGGTCAGGGAGGGCGAACTGGTCGCGCTGATCGGCGCCAACGGCGCCGGCAAGACCACCACGCTCAAGGCGATCACCGGCACGCAGGCGTGGGCCGGGGGCGAGGTCTCGTATCGCGGCGCGTCGATCAGGGCGTGGGCTCGCACGAACTGGTCGCGCGCGGGCTGGCGATGGTGCCAGAGGGTCGCGGCGTGTTCGCGCGCATGACGATCACGGAAAACCTGCTGATGGGCGCGTTCACGCGCAGCGACAAGGCCGAGATTCGCGCCGACCGCGATCGCATGTTCGAGACCTTCCCGCGGCTCAAGGAGCGCGCCGAGCAGATGGCGGGCACCCTTTCGGGCGGCGAGCAGCAGATGCTGGCGATGGCGCGCGCGCTGATGTCGCGCCCCACGCTGCTGCTGCTCGACGAGCCGTCGATGGGCCTCTCGCCGCTGATGGTCGAAAAGGTCTTCGAGGTGGTGCGTTCGGTATCGACAAAGGGCACCACGATCCTGCTGGTCGAGCAGAACGCGAAGCTCGCGCTCGAGGCGGCCGATCGCGGCTACGTGATGGACTCGGGGCTGATCACCCTCGAGGGCGAAGCCAAGAAGATGCTGCGCGACCCGAAGGTGCGCGCGGCCTACCTCGGCGAACAGTCGCCGGCCGCCTGATCGCGCGCGGCTGGCGCCCCGGCGCCCGCGAGCGCGTCGGTCGCGATACCCGGAAGATCGCGGATGGTTGCGAAGCAAGGCATGGCGTCCTCGAATCGGTTGAAGGGAACGCATCAGGGAGCTTCGGGCGTTGCCGCGGGCGCCATCGTCTCGAGCAACGAAAGGACGTCGTCGCGTCGGATCCGGATCGCCCGCTCCCCGGCGATCCGGAAAGCGGGCAGCTTGCCGCCACGGATGTAGCCGCGGACGGTCTGGATGTGCATACCTAGAAGCGTGGCGGCTTGGTCACTCGTGAGCAGTTCGTCCGCCCGCGCCGGGGCCGGCGAAGCCGTCGCCAACGCAGTCGCGCACGAAGCGGGAGCGATGGGCAGCGTCGGCGCGGGAGCGGCTCGTGGCGACGCCGCGAGTTGCGCGCGCCACGCTGCCTCGTCCAGCCCGTAGGCGCTGCAGAGCCGGTCGAAGGTGTCGATTCCGCGCTCGCCGAGCGCGACAAGGAAGTGAACCGGCGCGAGGCGCGCGCCGCCGTCGGCCCGAGAGATTCTCACCGCGCGGTCGAAGTACGCCGCGGCGCGCGCCGAATACCGCGGCTTGACCTCTTGCGCAAGCTCCGGCAGGTCGAATTTCAGGCCCAACCCGACCAGGTCGACGTCGACCGTGCCGATCCGGGCGATGCCGAAGCGCGACACCGCGTAGAGATGCCCGATGAGCAGGTCGTCGGGTTCGATTACTCCGCGCCCCTGGCAGAGCGCTCAGCGCGGAATCAGGTGCTCGGCGAGCAGTTGGTTGAAGCTGTCGGCGCGCTCGTACTGGACCCAATGCCCGGCCTGATCGACGACGTCGAAGCGCGCCGCCGGGTAGGCCTCTCGCAGGCGCGATGCGCAAGCGGCTACCCCGTCGACGGCCGTTACATCGTGCGCGCCCCAGATCCCCGAGTAATCGACGCCGGCGGCGCCGAGCAGGCCCTGCAACGCGTCCGCGCGCGAGATGAAGCGGCTGATGAAGCGCGTGCGCGCGGTATTGGCCGCATGCAGGTACAGCGCGAGCGGGTCGATCGCGGCCTCGTCGCGCAGCATCAGCACGCGCAGGTTGTGGCGGTGCACCGCGAGGATCTCGTCGGGATCGCTCAGCCGTTTCCAGCCCCGCAAGTCGATTTCCCGCTCGCGCGTAACACCCAGGCCCATCGCTCCGACAAGAACCAGCCGGTGCACGCGCACCGCGTCGTGCGCCGTCAGGTGCGCGGCCACCACCGCCCCGAAGGAGAAACCGACGAGCGCGAACTCGCGCGGCAACCCCGCGACCTGAAGCGACGTGGCGAGGATCGCGGCGATCTGGCGTGCCGAGTGCGGCAGCGGAACGTCGTCGGATTCGCCGTATCCGGGCATGTCGGGAACAAGCACCGTGTGCCCGCGTGCCGCCAGCGACTCGACGTTGCGGATCCAGTGCGTCCACGAACCCGAGCCGCCGTGAAGGAGCACCACCGCGGGGCCGGCGCCCCAGCGTCGCCAGACGGTACCGCACGCGCCCCCGTCCGCGATCAGCCGTTCGCCCAGCCCGGCGAGCCTCGAGACTTCACGCGCCTGCGGCGCGAAGCGCTGTTCGAAACCGGATTGTGTTGCGTCGTCGCGTCGCGGAGCGTCGCCGCCTGGAGCGTCCCCGCACCCTGCCGGTTCAGGCATCGCCCGATTCCTCGGCCGCCTTGGCCGCCTCAGCCTTGAGGCGATCGGCCTCCTTCGCGAAATCCTCGATCAGCGTGGTGATCGCCTCCTGGAAGCGGTTCTGCTCCTTGAGCACCTTGTCGACGCCCGACTCGTACTGCTTTTGCGCCTTGTTCTCGCTCACCTGCAGCCAAAGAGCCGCGAGCTTCTCGATATTGGTCTGCGAGTAGTGTTCCATCTCCTTGAGCTGCGCGAGCGTGTCCTGCAGGCTCTCAAGTACGGACTTTCCATTCTCTTTATCAGCCACGGTGCACTCCCTTCATTGGATGAACGAGCTGCGAAACGAACTGGCGCCGATCAGCCCGCGGGCTGTGCGAGGTCTGCGGCGCTCGTAAACGAGTCGGCGATGAAGTCGTCCGGCGCGAGCGCGCAGCGCGCGACGAAATCGCGCCGCGCCGAGTCGACGACGATCGGCGCTCCGCAGGCGTAGACCTCGTGGCCGGAGAGATCGGCAAAATCCTCGATCACGGCGTGGTGGACGAAACCGACCCGCCCGCGCCAGTCATCCTCGTCGAGCGCGTCCGAGACCACCGGCACGTAGCGAAAGTGCGGCACTTCGAGCGCCCACTTCTCGGCCAGATCGTTCATGTACAGGTCGTGCGGGCGCCTTCCGCCCCAGTAAAGCGTCATCGGTCGGCCAACGTCCTTGTGCAGGCAGTGTTCGATCACCGCCTTGATCGGGGCGAACCCGGTGCCGCTGGCGAGGAACACGATCGGCTTGTGGCTGTCCTCGCGCAGGAAGAAGGTCCCCAGGGGTCCCTCGAAGCGCAGGATGTCCTTTTCCTTGAACGAGGGCTGCGTCGCGCCGAACAGCGCGTCGGTGAATTTTCCGCCGGGCATGTGTCGGACGTGCAGTTCGATCTGGTCGGCATCGTGCGGCGCGGTGGCCATCGAGTAGGCGCGGCGGACACCGTCGCGCAGCAGCAGTTCGACGTACTGGCCGGCGAGGTAGAGCAGCCGCTCGTTGGCAGGTAGCTGCAGCCGCAGCACGGCGACGTCGGGCGCCGGATGCGCGATCGACGCGATCCTGCACGGCATCTTGCGAATCGGGATGTCGCCCGCTGCGGCGACCACGCGCGCTTCGACGTTCAGGTTGGATTGCGCGCGCGAGCAGCACAGCAGCGCGTAACCGCGCTGCGCCTCGTCTTCGGTGAGCGCTTTGGGCGAATGCGCGCCCTGGTCGTGCATGCCGTCGACGATCTTCGACTTGCACGAACCGCAGGCGCCGTTCTTGCACCCGTAGGGCAGGACGACGCCCTGGCGCAGCGCCGCCTCGAGCACGAACTCGCCCGGCTCGACGTCGAAACTCTTTCCACTCGGGAGGACCGTGACGGTAAAGCTCATAATTCGCGATTCTTCAGTGTTTGTTCGATGATTCCAAAACCACATTATCGCTCGTTGCCGCGGCGCTTCCGCCGCGCGACCGTTCTGATCGTCGGCTGCGGCGACGTGGGCGCGCGCGCCGCGCGCCAGATCCTCGCGCGCCACGGACCCGACCGGCTGCGCGTCGTCGGCACGACGCGCGGCGCGGAGGCGGCCGCGCGGCTGCGCGAAATCGGCGTCGTGCCGATGCGCGTCGACCTGGACACGTGGCGCGCAGCCGGGGTCGCCGACGCGACGAACGTCACGCGCATGACGAACGCGGAGGGCGTCACAAACGTCGCGGGCCTCGCCGGCGTCGCGGACTTCTCCGGCGTCGAACGCGCGGCACACCGTCCGGCGCTGGCGCGGATTCGCGCGTTCGCGCACTGGATGATCGACCTCGCGCCTCCGCCGAGTCGCGGATCCGACGATCCGCGCACGCGACGGCTCGTCGCCGCGCTCGGACGGCGCGGTCGCGGTGCCACGCGCGGGCGCTCCGTCATGGGCACCCGTTCGCGGGCGACGCCGCTTCGCTACGACGCACGCGCGATGCGCCGCTGGATCTACGTCAGCACGACCGGCGTCTACGGCGACACCGGCGGCGCGCAATTCGACGAGTCGCGCCCGGTCGCGCCGGCGAGTGCGCGCGCGATCAGGCGCGTAGCCGCCGAGCGCCGCCTGCGCGAAGCGACGCGCCGCGGCCAGGCGCGCACGACGATCGTGCGCGCGCCGGGGATCTACGCGCAGGACCGCCTCCCGATCGAACGGCTGCGCAAGCGCCTGCCCGCGCTCGCCGCCGACGACGACGTCTGGACCAACCACATCCACGCCGCGGACCTCGCGAGCGCCGCGCTCGCCGCGCTGTTTCGGGGCCGCGCCAACCGCGTCGTGCACGCAGTCGACGACAGCGCGCTGAAGATGGGCGATTACTTCGATCTCGTCGCCGACGCGCTCGGTTTGCAGCGACCGCCGCGGGTCGCGCGGCGCGATCTCGCGGCGCTGGTCACGCCGATGATGCTCAGCTTCATGAGCGAGTCGCGGCGACTCGCGAACCGGCGGTTGAAGGCCGAGTTGCGGGTCCGATTGGCGTACCCGCGGGTCGAGGACACGCTCGCCGCGGCCCTGCTTGAGCGCGCCGGCCCGATGCTATAATTTGCGGTTGCGTGCTGGTGTAGCTCAGTTGGTAGAGCAACTGATTCGTAATCAGTAGGTCGGACGTTCGAGTCGTCTCACCAGCACCAATAACTACAACGACAACTTCCTGCGCTGTATCGTGGGCACATTCCTGCGTGCCCTTCGGCCCCCCGACCGCGGTCGAGTTTGGCCTGTTCTTGGCTCGGTTCTAGGGTTTCAGGACGACTTTCAGCGCATCGGGGTTGTTTGTCGCCTCCTCATAGGCCTTCTCGATGTCGTCGAGTCGGTAAGTAGCAGTGATCAGGGGCTTGATCTCGACCAGGCCGTACATGATGGGCTTCAGAGTGGCTTCGGTCCACGCCTGAACCTCTCGCCAACTGTAGTGCCTGAATGCTATCGAGCGTATGTCGATCGCTTCGTGGTGCCAACGGTGCAGGTGAATCCTTATCGGATGCAGGAAGTCCCCCTGGAAGGCGAGAATACCCATCGGCCTCACAAGCCGGGTTGCCAGGTTCATGTATTCCTCGACGGTCGTATCGACATAAGCGGCCGTCTGGCAAACAACATCGGCACCCTTTCCGTTCGTCAATGCCATCACTTGCGCGAAGGCGTCTTCCTTCTGCGAGTTGACGACGACATCCGCGCCCAGTCTCATGGCCAGGTCCAACCTGAAGTCGTTGGTGTCGACGACGATGACCTTGTACGCGCCGCTCTTCTTCACGCCCTGAGCGACGATCTGGCCAATGAAATTGGCCCCCGTGACCACCACGGTATCGCCCAGCTTCACGCCGCACTTGTGCACCACGTAGATGAACGGCGATATCGTCTCGGCCAGACACGCAAGGTCCATGTCCATTTCGTCGGGAACGGGCACCAGGTCGGTGGACTTGGCTTTGAAATGGGTGGCCATTCCGCCGGGGCCAAGACCGCCGGCCCTCACGTCGTGCATGAGGATGACCCGGTCGCCAGGCTTGAACTCGTCGACCCGCGAGCCAACGGCCTCGACCGTCCCGCCTCCTTCGTGACCCGGATACAGCGGAAACGTGAGTGGCGTCCCCTCCGCGTAGAAACCCTTTCGGTACATCTGCACGTCGGCCAGGCAAATCGAAGCCTGGTGAGTCTTCACCAGGATGTCCGCGTCGCCGATCTCCAGTTCCCGTTCCGCAAGACGCAGCTTTCCCGGGCCGTCCAAACGTGCCGATAGAACCTTCATGATCCGATTCGCCCTTCTAGTGAATATGGCTGCCGCCGTTTACGTCCAGCTCTATCCCCGTCACATAGCTCGACAGGTCGGAGGACAGATAAAGACATGCCCCGGCAACGTCCCGGGTCGTTCCGAGCCTCCCGAGCGGAATGCCACCGATCAGTTGAAGTCGGCGCTCCTCGCTTATCCCGTTGTGGTGGATATCGGTCGGGACGAGGGACGGGCAAACCACGTTGACCCGGACCTGGTCGGGTGCCAACTCGCGAGCGAGTGCCTTCGTGAGCGCGATCACAGCCCCTTTCGCAGCCGTATAGTGGGCGCCGCCGAAAATCCCACCCCCGCGTTGCGCGGCGACCGAGCCGATATTGACGATCGACCCCGATCTGCGCTCCCGCATGAGCGGTATGACCGCCTGGCACATCTGCATCGTGCCTCGCACCGTCACGTCCATGATCAGGTCGTATTCGGCGCGCCCGACCTCCATGATCTTGTGCGTCTGCGCGATGCCTGCGTTGTTGACCAGAACATCCACGTGTCCAAATTGCTGGACAACTGCTGCGACCGTCCGGTTGCATTCGCTGGCGTTGGTGATGTCACACGCAAAGCCCACGTGTCCCGTTCCGGGAAGCCTGGATGCGGCGTCTTGCGACAAGCCACGGTCGAGGTCCAGGATCGCCACCGTCGCACCGTGCGCGGCGAAGAGCATTGCGGTTTCTCGCCCGATACCTCGCTCCGAGGCGGCACCGGTGACAATACAGATCCTGTCTTTCAGCAGCACGATCGGACTCCGTGACGGAAAGTGGTTCCTGGGAGAACTACGAAGACGCACGCAATGGTACTCCGCGACGAAGCACCGATTGCTGGCACGCCCAACCTTCGCTTGCACGAGGAGACCGCGCAATGAGCATTACCCTGCACCAGTTCGCGCCTTGTTTCGGACTGCCCAACGCCAGCCCGTTCTGCATGAAAGTCGAGGCCTATCTGCGGCTCGCCGGTCTGGAGTACCGCTGCGCGAACGGCGCGATGCCGTTTCGCGCGCCGCGGCGCAAGCTGCCGTGGATCGACGATGGCGGCACCGTGGTTGCGGACTCAAGCTTCATCGTTCGCCACCTCGAGGCCACGCGCGGCGCGCCGCTCGACGGCTGGCTGTCGACGCGCGATCGCGCGCAGGGGCACCTGATCGCGCGAATGCTCGAAGAGAGCAGCTACTTTGTCATGCTGTACTACCGATGGGTCGACGAACGAGGCTGGCGCCTCACGAAGCCGCAGTTCTTCGGCACGCTGCCGCCGGTCGTCTCCGACCTGGTCGCAGGGTTCGCACGGCGCAAGCTACGCCGCGACTGCCTGGGACAGGGCCTGGGCCTGCACACCCCTGAAGAGATCGCCGCGTTCGGCTGCGCCGACTACGACGCACTGGCCGCACATCTCGAGGGTCGGGAGTTCCTGCTGGGCGACCGCCCCTCGAGCGCCGACGCCATTGGCGTCGCGTTCCTTGCGAACCTGCTTCGGGTACCGGGCGACGACCCGGTCAGGAGCCACGCACTGCGACAGCCAGCGCTGGTCGCATACTGCGACAGGATGATGGCCAGGGTGTTTCCAGAGTACGCCGATCCGTGAGCGGTGCGCGCGCGGGGACCGCTGCTCCCCGCGCACCGGCGCCGGCTGCAGGGCCCGATGCCGCTTCGCTCATCGCGCCTTGGCGGCTGTCTGCTCGATGATCGCCACGTTGCCCGCCTGCTGCCCCCAGAGCTGTTCGAGCCGATCCTCCCGGCCGCAGCGCGACCGGTAGAACTTGTAGCGCAGCGGGTTCTTCAGATAGTAGTCCTGGTGATACCCCTCGGCCGCGTAGAACGCCGCGGCGGGAACGATTTCGGTGACGATCGACCCCTTGAAGGGTTTGGATTTCTCCAGCGCGTCGCGCGACGCCTGCGCCGCGCGCAACTGCGCCTCGCCGTGCGCGAAGATCGCAGTGCGGTAGGGAGAACCGACGTCGCAGAATTGCCTGTCCTTCGCGGTCGGGTCGATCGTGCGCCAGAAGTACTCGAGCAACTGCTCGTAGCTCACCTTGCGCGGGTCGTAGACGATCTCCACCGCCTCCGCGTGTCCGGTGCGTCCACTCGACACGAGCTCGTAGGTCGCGTTCGCGACCGTTCCGCCCGTGTATCCCGAGGTGGTCGAGATCACGCCCTTCACCTTGTCGAAGTCGGATTCGACGCACCAGAAACAGCCGCCGGCGAAGGTCGCCTTCTCGGTGGCCGCAGGCTGCGTCGCAGGTTGCGCCGCGGACTGCGCCCGCGAGATCGCCGGCGTGACCGCAACCAGCAACGCGACGAGGCCGGTGCCCAGGGACCAGTTGAACGTTTTCATGCGTGCTCCGGTACGAACTTCAGCGCGACGCCGTTGTTGCAGTAGCGCTTGCCAGTGGGCTGCGGGCCGTCGTCGAAGACGTGGCCCTGGTGTCCGCCGCAACGCGCGCAGTGGTATTCGGTGCGCGGCAAGATCAGCTTGAAGTCGAGCTTCGTCGCGACCGCGCCGGGCAAGGCGGTGTGAAAGCTCGGCCAGCCGGTGCCGCTGTCGTACTTCGTCGAAGAGTCGAACAGCGCCAGATCGCATCCCGCGCAGTGGAACCGGCCCGTGCGCTTCTCGGCGTTCAGCGCGCTGCTGTGAAGCGCGCTCGGTGCCCTCGTCGCGCAGCACTGCGTACTGGGCGGGAGTGAGCCGCTCGCGCCACTGCGCGTCGCTCAGCCGAAGCGCTTCGATCGCCGGGACACCGGAAGCGCCGCGACCGAAGACGGGCGCCGCCGCGCTCGCGGCGGCCGAGGCACCGCAGAGTCCGAGGTATTGCAACGCGTGGCGACGTTTCACAGGACCCTCCGTTTGACTGATGGACATTCGTCCCCCGGGACGCCCTTTCCTTTCATCGGGTCGCCTAGTCGCCGCTCGACTCGGGCTGGAACGGCAACTCGACGATGCGCAGGTATTCGAGTTCGTTCACTACGCGAGTGGCGAGGCCGATGCGCAGCGACGAGTGCCGGCCCGATTGCGGCGTTATTGCCCGAGACGCTGCGCGACGAACCCGATGACCGCGTTGCGCGCGGTTTCGTTGTCATAGGTGCCGTGCCCGCGTCCGGGCAACAGGATCGCGCTCGAGTTCGCGCGACCGGCGAGCTTCGGTTCGCAGTGCCCGCGCGCGACGCTGCCCGGCGGGTACCACGGATCGTCGTCGTACTTGATCGCGAGGACCGGCGTGTCGGGCGGCGAGAACACGCCGTCGAAGGACTTGAACTGCGCGTTGGTGCAGGTCCATCCTGAAATGACGATACCGGCGAAACCGGGCAGCGGCGTTCGCGCGGCGGCCATGCCGCCCTCGGAGTGTCCCATCAGGATCAGCTTCCCGCCGAACCACGGCTGGACGCGAATCTGCTCGGCCGCGTACCTGATCTCGGCGAGGCGCATGGCGTAGACCGGCGGGAACAAGCCCCCCTTCTGGGTCGCCGGGTCGCAGCTCGGCTTGCGATCACCACGCCCCATGCTGTCCGGCATGACGACCAGCAGCCCCTGCGCGGAGAGCAGCCTCGCCCAGCGCCCGCTGTCTCCTCCCTCCCCGCCCTGCAGGCCGCCGCATCCGTGCATGAAGATGGCGACCGGGAACTTGCGATCGGCGGGAATCTGATCGATCGACGTGGGCTGGGTCGACTTGGGCAGATAGACGATCGCCTTGTTCCACGATGCGGCGGTGTCGTCGGCGCGCGCGGGTGCCGCGATGCCGAGCGCCAGTGCGAGGGCGCAGATGCAGGAAACTCTCATGATCGACTCCCAACGCAGAGACGTACGCGAACGGGCGATTCAAACGAGCAGCTTCGTCGCTGCCATCGTATTCCCGGCATTGGGCGGGATCAAGCGGCAACCGCAGCGGCTATCAGACGACGATGAACGAGGCACTGAAGTCATATCTTGCGCGGGATGAAAAGCCCGTCACTGAATCCCAACTGCGTGCGATCATTGAGGAAGTGCTCGTTGGGCGTCACGAAGCCCGTAGCTGTTGTCTATAGTACTGAAATTCAGTACCATGTGCAAATGAGGCGATCGTATCAGCGCACTCTCGAGGCGATCTTCGCTCACCCCGCCAGCGCGAACATCCCTTGGAGGGACATAGAGGCGTTGTTCAGCGCCCTTGGCGGCGAGGTCATTGAACGCGCGGGCAGCCGCGTGGCTGTGGTCCTGTTCAAAGAGGTACGGGTCTTCCATCGGCCGCATCCTTCGCCGCACACGGATAAGGGCGCTGTGGCGAGCGTTCGCAAGTGGCTTGAACAACATGGGGTGTCACCATGAACGTGATGACGGTTGACGGATACAACGCGAAGATCGAGTACGACCCGGACGCTGACGTATTTCGAGGGGAGATCCTTGGTCTAACTGGCGGCGCCGATTTCTATGGAAAGAATCCCAAGGAGCTGCGTGCAGAGTTCAGGAAGTCGCTTCAGATCTTTCTTGAAGTGTGCGAAGAAAAGGGAATCGAGCCGCGGCGTAGTTTCTCAGGCAAGTTCAATCTACGTATTTCGCCGGAATTACACGAACGCCTCGCTATCGTTGCGCAGGCCGAGGGTAAGAGCATCAACACGCTGGCCCAGGAGGCGCTGCGGCGGCGCGTGGCGGCGTGAAGCCTGTCCCGTCGCTCAAGCGGACGCGCCTGCGGCACGCCGAATGAACGGCCCACCTCACAACGTGTAGTCGCCGCTCGACTCCGGCTGGAACAGCAACTCGACGACGCGCAAGCGCTGCACCTCGCCGGTCGGCGTCGTCCACGCGACCGTGTCGCCGCAGCGGCTTCCGAGCAGCGCGGTGCCGATCGGCGAGAGCACCGAGACGAAGCCGGCGCTCGGCTCGGCGTCCTCCGGGTAGCAGACGACGAGCTTGCGCCCGCCGGTGCCGTCGCCCGGTCGTTCGGCGCGTACCTGCGTGTACATCGTGACGACGTCGGGCGGTACTTCGCGCGGCGCGACGATGTCGGCCTCGACGAGCAGCTCGTGCAGCGCGGCTTTGGAGGGGGGCTGCGAACGCGCGAGCAGGCGGTCGATGCGCACGTGATCGAGCTCGTTCAGTACGCGAGTGGTGAGTACGGCTGTGTCCATATCGGTCTCCGGTGCGCGCGCGAAGGCGCAGCGCGATCAAGGCCCCGTGGCGGGCCCGGCGATCAGGAGGGGCAGTTCGGGAAGAGGGGGATCGCCGGGCTCAGAGGTCGAAAGCCGACGTGCCCGAAAGGCAGGCGGCCCCGATCCGATCCCCCGGCGGCGCGACGCACACGCGCACGAATCCGGCGCCGCGGCTGGCGGCGGCGCTGCGGTACTGGCGTGAAAAAGGTATCGCGTTCATGGCTTGCATCGTGGGTCGAATTGTAGCCCACCATCGCAGGTGTGATCCAGATCAAGCAGGCCCGCGCGTCGCGGGAGCAGGATTCGTGCTTGCCACGATACGGTAAAGTGCTCCAGTCGCAAGGCTTGCTCACCAGAAAAGAGGGGAAGACGATGATCCGGAAAATCACGATGACGCGCCGACGCTTGGCAGGACTGGCGGCCGGCATGCTGGCGATGGGACTCGCGGGGGCCTCGCACGCCGCCGACCCGATCGTGCTGCGCTACGCGACGCAACTGCCGGCGACACACCCGCTGACCCAGGCGGACAACCGCTTCGCCGAGCGTGTCGCGAAGCAGACCCAGGGACGCGTCAAGATCGAGGTCTACCCTGCCGGCCAGTTGTTCAAGGGAACGGGCCTGGTCAAGGCCGTGAGTACCGGCGCACTCGACATGGGAATCATCTACGGCGGAGCGATGGCCGGCCAGGTCCCTACCATCGACGTGTTCGACATCCCGTTCGTCTTCAGCGACTACCGCAAGATCCAGACACTCTGGCACGGCCCGGTTGGCGAGACGATTCGCAAGTCGGCCGCGCAGGTCGGCATCCAGGTCCTTTCGTTCGGCGCTTACGGCGACAGCTTCGCGGTGATCAACAACAAGCGCCCGCTGCGCACGCCGGCCGACTTCGCCGGACTCAAGATTCGCGGCAACACGCCGGTCTCGACCGATGCGCTGAAAGCGCTCGGCGCGGCGCCGGTCGGGATGGCGGCCGCCGAGGTCTACGCCGCGATCGAACGCGGCACGGTCGACGGCGCCGCCACCGGTCTGGGAACGATCGCCTCGCGCAAGTGGTTCGAGGTCAGCAAGTACGCCACCTTCACCGCGTCGTCGTATTCGGTCTGGCCGGTGATGATCAACGCCAAGCGTTGGGAGTCGCTGCCAGCGGACGTGCGCACCGCGCTCCAGGAAGCGGCCACCGCGATCGAGGGCGAGTTGATCGCCGCGGTCGAGAAGGAGGACAGCGACTACGCCGAACTGATCCGCAAGAAGCTCGACGTGCACCTGCTCACGCCCGAGCAGACCGCGCTCTGGCGCAAGGCGCTCGCGCCGGTCGAGGCCGACTACCTCACGCGCACCGGGGCCGCGGGAGCCGAGATCCTGCGTCAGGCCCGCAAGTAGCCGGTTCGCGGGTTGGCGTCCACCCGCCGCGAGAACGGGCACCGCGGCCGACCGACCAGGGCGCGCGCGCTGGCCGATCGGCTGGTGGGCGGCTGCGCGCTGCTCGCCGGGGCGCTGATCGCCCTCGCCTGCGCGGTGATCTTCTACGAAGTGGCGGCGCGCTACCTGTTCGGCGCGCCGACCACGTGGTCGATCGACATCTCGAGCTACCTGCTTCTGTGGGCCACCTTCCTCGGCAGTCCCTACACGCTGCGCGAGGGTGGGCACGTAGCGGTCGACTTGCTGCTCCAGTGGCTCGATAGAGGCAACCGCCGGAGAATCGGGCTGGCGATCAACGCCGCGATCGCTGCGTTCGTCACGCTGATCGTCTGGCAGGGCGCACTCGCCTGCGTCGAGGCATATCGTTTCGGCGAGGTGACGATGTCGGTGGCGCGCGTTCCGTTGTACCTGCCATTGCTGGCGATTCCGGTGGGCGGAAGCGTTCTCCTGCTGCAGGCGCTGATGTTGCTGGCCGATGGCTGGCGCGAGGCCGACGGTTTGCGCGAGGCCGACGACGGTGCGCGCGATGGCGACGGTTTGCGCGAGGTCGACAATGGTTCACGCGACGTCGACGATCGTCCTCCTGGCGGGAACACGCGGTGACCGCCGCGTTGCTCGGCGGGTTCCTGCTGCTGCTGCTTGGCGGCGTCCCGGTCGCGTTCGCGCTCGCGATCGCCGGTTTCGCGATGATGGTCGTGCTGCAGGGAGCGCTGGCGCTGCCGGCGCTGCCGAACCTGATCTACGAGAGCCTGAGCAGCTTCACGCTGATCGCGATTCCGCTGTTCATCCTGATGGCCAACGTGCTGATCCGCACCGGCGTCAGCCAGGACCTCTACCGACTCGTCTACGCCTGGTTCGGCAACCTGCCCGGAGGGGCCGCGGTGACGACCGCGATCTTCTCGGGCGGGTTCTCCGCGATCTCCGGCTCGAGCGTGGCCACCGCGTCGACGATCGGCACGCTGACGCTGCCGGAGATGCTGCGCGCCGGCTGCGACCGGCGCTTCGCCTACGGAATCATCGCGGCCGGCGGCACCGTCGGCATCCTGATCCCGCCCAGCCTGTTCATGATCCTGTACGGCTCGCTGACCGACGAATCGGTCGGCGCGCTGTTCATCGCCGGAGTCCTGCCGGGGGTGCTGATGACCTTCGCGATCTTCGCTTACGCGGTGCTCTATTCGCTGGCCAAGGGCTACCGCGGAGCCCCGCGGGCGTCGTGGCGCGAGCGCGCGCGCGCGTTGCGCGCCGGCCTGTGGGGGCTCGCGCTGCCGGTCATCGTCATCGGCGGCATCTACACCGGAGTCTTCACCCCGACCGAGGCGGCGGCGGTCGGCGTGGTCTACAGCCTCGCGATCGGCCTGGGCACGCAACGGCTGCACGCGGCTGACCTGCGCGAGATCCTGCTGCAGACGACCGCGACGACGGTGATGATCTTCTTCATCATCGTCGGCGCCGTGATCTTCGGCCATGTGGTGACGATGCTGCAGGTCCCGCAACAGGCGATCGCGGCGATGGCCGCTTTCGGAGTCTCGCCGCTCGCCTTCGTGTTGCTGATGTGCCTGGTGTTCCTGGTGCTCGGCGCCTTCCTCGAAGTGGTTTCGGTCACGCTGATCACGTTGCCGATCGTCTACCCGATCCTGCTCAGCCTGAAGATCGACCCGATCTGGTTCGCCGTCGTCATGTGCATCAACATGGAGATCGCGCTGATCACGCCGCCGGTGGGGCTGAACCTGTTCGTGATCCAGGGCATCGACAGGAACGCGAGCTCCGAGGACGTGTTCGTCGGCGTGTTGCCCTTCATCGGCGTGATGACGCTGGTGCTCGCGCTGGTGCTCGCGTTCCCGTCGCTCAGCACCTGGTTGCCGCAACTGATGCGCTGAGCGCGGCGGTGCGCAACACTGATCCAGATCAATTCGATACACGCATCCCGGTACCAGAATAGACGGTTACGGACGCGTTGTCGGTTGCGTTCGTTGTCGGTCGAACAAGTCACCCCCGCGACGGCCCCGCACCGGGAGCCGCTGCCGGGTTCGCGACGTCGACCCGCGCGCAGCGCGGATCGCGACAAGGGCGCCGGGCCGTTTCGCGGCCAGGCCGATGCACAACAGAGTGGAGACTCGAAAATGAACTGGATCACTAGCACCCGCGCCACGCTTCGCGTGGCAGCAACGGTTCTCGCCGGCACGCTGATCGGCATCGGGAGCGCCGCGGCGCAGCAACCGATCAAGATCGGATCCTTCCTCGCGGCGACGGGCCCGGCCGCGTTCCTCGGCGATCCCGAGCAGAAGACGCTCGAGATGTACGTCGAGCGCATCAATGCCTCGGGCGGCGTGCTCGGGCGCAAGCTGCAGCTGTTCGCCTACGACAGCGGCGGCAGCGCCGACAAGGCGCGCACCTTCGTGAAACGCCTGATCGAGCAGGACAACGTCGACGTGATCGTCGGCGGGTCGACCACCGGCGAAACGATGGCCGTGGTGCCGCTGGTCGAAGAGGCTCAGATTCCTTTCGTCTCGCTCGCCGGAGCGGTGGTGATCGTCGAACCGGTCAAGAAGTGGGTCTTCAAGACGCCGCACACCGACCGGATGGCCTGCGAGAAGATCTTTGCCGACCTGAACGCGCGCAAGCTCTCGAAGCTCGCGCTGATCTCCGGTGCGGGCGGCTTCGACCGCTCGATGCGCGCCGAGTGCACGAAGATCGCGCCGAAGTACAACATCGAGATCGTCGCCGACGAGAGCTACGGCGCGGCCGACACCGACATGACCGCGCAGCTCACGAAGATCAAGGGCACCGCGGGCGTACAGGCCGTACTGAACTGCGGCTTCGGCCAGGGTCCGGCGATCGTCACGAAGAACTACAAGCAGCTCGGGATCACGTTGCCGCTGTACCAGTCGCACGGCGTGGCTTCGAAGGAGTTCATCAAGCTCGCTGGCGCCGGCAGCCGAAGGCGTGCGCCTTCCGGCCGCGGCGCTGCTGGTCGCCGACATCCTGCCGTCGACGAACCCGCAAAAACCGGTCGTGACCGCCTACAGCAAGGACTACGAAGCCCGCTTCAAGTCCGACGTTTCGACCTTCGGCGGCCACGCCTACGACGGGCTGATGATCGCGGTCGAGGCGATCAAGCGCGCCGGCAGCAGCGACCGCGCGAAGGTGCGCGACGAGATCGAGAAGACCAAGGGTTACGTCGGCACCGGCGGCGTCGTCAACATGTCTGCGACCGACCACATGGGACTCGACCTCAGCGCGTTCCAGATGCTCGAGGTGCGCGGCGGAAACTGGACGCTGGTCAAGTAACGCAGTCGATCGGCACGGCCACGGCGAGAACGGACCATGGGAGGTCAATGGGTCCAGTTCCTCGCCGGCGGCCTGACCGCCGGCGCGATCTACGCGCTGGTCGCGCTCGGTTTCTCGATCATCTACAACGCGAGCCGGGTCCTGAACTTCGCGCAGGGCGAGTTCGTGATGATCGGTGGCATGAGCGCCGTTTCGCTGGTCGGCGCCGGCGCGCCGATGCCGCTGGCGATCGTCGGCGCGGTGGCGATCGCCGCGGTCGTCGGCCTGCTGCTCGAGTACCTCGCGGTGGGCCGGGCGCGCAACGCCGACGTCGTCACGCTGATCATCATCACGATCGGTGCTTCGATCTTTCTCAAGGGACTGGCGCAGCTCGTCTGGGACAAGAGCATCCACCCGCTGGCGCCCCTCTCGGGTGACAAGCCGATCGCGCTGTTCGGCGCGACGATCCTGCCGCAAAGCCTCTGGGTGCTCGGCGTCACGGTGCTGATCGTGATCGCGCTGTCGTGGTTCTTCAATCGCACGATGTACGGCAAGGCGATGCTCGCCACCTCGTACAACCGGCTCGCGGCGCAACTCGTCGGAATCGAGGTGCGACGCGTGCTCTTCGCCAGCTTCGGACTGGCCGCCGCGCTCGGCGCGATCGCCGGCGTGCTGGTCGCGCCGATCACCTTCACCTCGTACGACATCGGCGTCATGCTCGGCCTGAAGGGTTTCGCCGCTGCGATCCTCGGCGGTCTGGGCAGCTTCCCCGGCGCGATCATCGGCGGGCTGGTGCTCGGGCTGCTCGAGAACCTCGGTGCCGGCTACGTGTCCTCGGCGTACAAGGACGTCATCGCCTTCGCGATCATTCTCGCCGTCCTGTTCTTCCGACCCGACGGGCTCCTCGGTGCGATCAAGAGCGAACGCGTCTGAGCGCGTCGCGGGTGCGAAGCGCGTGCTGGGCCCTGCCGCGCACCGCCGGCCTGTTCGCGCTCGCGCTGGTCGTCGCGCTGACGCCGGCGATCCTCGCCAACGACTACTTCTACGACGTCGCGATCCTGGTCGGGTTGAACGCGATCGTCTGCGTCGGCCTGAACCTTCTGATCGGCTACGCCGGCCAGATCAGCCTCGGCCACGCGGGCTTCTACGGACTGGGCGCCTACGGATCGGCGCTGCTCGCTTCGCGCTACGGCGTGCCGCCGCTGGCGGCGCTGCTCGCGGCGAGCGCCGCGGTCGCGCTGCTCGCTTTCGTGGTGGGGCGGCCGATCCTGCGGCTCAAGGGCCACTACCTGGCGATGGCGACGCTCGGGCTCGGTATCATCATCTCGATCGTGATCGCCAACGAGGCCTGGCTCACCGGCGGGCCGGACGGCATGCAGGTGCCGCGCCTCACCGTGTTCGGCTGGTCGCTGCGCGGCAGCCTTGCCTGGTACTGGGTCGTCGGCGTGTGCCTGCTGGTGGCGGTCTGGCTGTCGCTGAACCTGATCGACTCTCCGCGCGGGCGCGCGCTGCGCGCGCTGCACACCTCCGAGGTCGCGGCCGAGGTGGTCGGCATCGACAGCGCGCACCAGAAACTGATGGTATTCGTCCTCTCGGCGGTGTTCGCCGCGTTCGCCGGCGGGCTCACCGCCTACTACTCGGGCTTCATCACGCCCGACAAGGCGTCGTTCATGCATTCGGTCGAACTGGTCACGATGGTCGTTTTCGGCGGCATGGCCTCGACCTTCGGCGCGGTGGTCGGCGCCGCGGTGCTCACGATCCTGCCGCAGGCACTCACCGTGGTGAAGGAATTCGAGATGGTCGTGTTCGGCGCGATCATGATGATCACGATGGTCTTCTTCCCGCGCGGCGCGGTGCCAACGCTCGCCGCATGGTTCGCGCGGCGAACGCGGTGAAGCATGCTGCGCATCGGCGGCCTGTCGAAGGCCTTCGGCGGCGTTCACGCCGTCGAGGATCTGTCGTTCGAGATCGGCGCCGGCAAGGTGCATTCGATCATCGGCCCCAACGGCGCCGGCAAGACGACGCTGCTGAACCTGCTCACCGGCGTCTACGTGCCGAGCGCGGGCAGCATCGTGTTCGGCGAGCGTCGGCTCGAGGGTCGGCCGACGCACGAGTTCGCCGCCGCCGGAATCGGGCGCACGTTCCAGAACCTGCAGATCTTCTTCAACATGAGTGCGCTCGAGAACGTGATGACCGGGCGCCACCTGCACGAGCGCGGCGGCCTGCTCGCGACGCTGGTGCGCACTCGGCGGCACGTGCGCGCCGAGCGCGAGTGCCGCGAGCACGCGCTGCGACTGCTCGGCTTCGTCGGCCTGGCCGACTACGCCGAGTCCGGCGCCGACGCGATGCCCTACGGCGCGCTCAAGCGCCTGGAGATCGCGCGCGCGCTGGCCGGCGAGCCGACGCTGCTGTTGCTCGACGAGCCCGCCGCCGGACTGAACCCGACCGAATCGCTCGAGATCGCCGAACTGATCAGGCGGCTCTCGGAGTCGGGCACGACGATCGTTCTGGTCGAGCACGACATGCGCCTGGTGATGGGCGTGTCCGACCACATCCTGGTGCTCGACCACGGCCGCAAGCTGAGCGAAGGCAGCGCCGAGCGGGTGCGCAACGACCCGCGCGTGATCGAGGCCTACCTGGGTTCTGCCGAGCCGACGGAGCAAGCGAATGCTCGAGGTTGACGCGCTGTCGAGCCGTTACGGGCGCATCGCAGCGCTGAGCGAGGTCAGCCTGCGCGTCGAGCACGGCGAACTGGTCGCGCTGGTCGGGGCCAACGGAGCGGGGAAGTCGACGCTGCTGCGCGCGCTCTCGGGCGTGCAGCCGGTCGCCACGGGCAGCGTGCGTTTCGAGGGCGCCGACATCACCAGGATGTCGGCGCGCGATCGCGTGCGCAGGGGCATCGTCCAGGTCCCGGAGGGAAGGCAGGTATTCGGTCCGCTGTCGGTCGAGGACAACCTCCGGCTCGGCGCCTTTGTGCGCCCCTCGGCCGAGATCGCCACCGGGCTCGACAAGGTCTACGGCCTGTTCCCGGTCCTCGCCAGCAAGCGCGACGAAGCCGCCGGCACGCTTTCCGGCGGGCAGCAACAGATGCTCGCGATCGGCCGCGCGCTGATGACGCACCCGAAGCTGCTGCTCCTCGACGAGCCCAGCATGGGTCTCGCGCCGCGTCTGGTGACCGAGATCTTCGCGACGATCCGCTCGCTGATGCAGGCCGGAACGACGATCCTGCTGGTCGACCAGAACGCGCGCGCCGCGCTGTCGGTCGCCGACCGGGCCTACGTGCTCGAGGTCGGGCGCATCGCGCTGACCGGGGCAGGCAACGAACTGCTCGACAACCCGGCCGTACAACAGGCCTATCTGGGACTTTGACCCGAAACAAGTGGTCGTGAACGGCCGTCGCGCCAATGCAACCGTCGGCCATCCCGATCGGATCTCGCGCACGCCCCGAAACGTACAATACGCGCACGATGCCGCCACACGACCGCTCGAATCACATCTGCCCCTCGTGCGGCGGACAGACGCGGCGCGTGCATCGCCATTTCGTCGATCGCCTGCTCAGCACCTTCCGATCGGTCAAGCGCCACCGCTGCATCAACCCCGCTTGCGCGTGGGAAGGCATCATCTCGAGCTCCGACGATTCGCTGGTCGAGGGCGGCGCAGGGGGCACCAGCTGGCGCGGGCGCGTTCTGTGGTTCGTGGCCGGCGTCGCGGTCGCGCTGGGCACGGTTCAGAGCGCGAGGGTCTACCTCGCCGAGAAGGCGGCGCGCGAGGCGCTGGTGCGCGCCGAGCAGCAGCGCGCGCGCGTCGTGCCGATTCCGGTCGCGCCCGGCGAGAGCTACGACGGCGAAGCGCTCGCCGACGAAGACCCGCGCGGGGTGGGCAACCGGTCGGAACTCACGTTGCGGCGCAACTGCTCGTGGGGGATTCCGGGGCGCAACCCCTATCAGGGCACCGTCGCGCAGGCGCTCACCGCCGCCCGGGTTCCGGAATCGGCGGTGCGCAAGTTCGAGATGCTGATCGAAAACAAGATGATCAGCGACCGGGTACAGATCTCGCGCGAAGGCATCACGACGGTCAGCGGCCGCAGGAGCTTCAACTCGAAATCGTTCGACATGGCATTCGGCACGATGATGTGCTTCGACATGCGCGTGAACTTCAGCGAAGCGCACGTCGAGCACGCGGACCTCTACGAGGCCACCGACGCCGACGGCAGGCAGTACGCGATCATGGTCCCGATCGTCTGCGGCAACGTCGCCGTGCTCGGCGAGCGTGCCGAGCGCGACAGTGACAGCAGGACGATCAACGGCACCACGCCGGAACCGGCGACGCTCGCGCTGTTGGCCACCGGCCTCGTGCTGCTCGCTGCGTTCAGGCGCCGGGGCGCCAGCGCAACCGCTCGCCGACCACGGTGAAACCCATCCTGCGATAGAACTCCGCCGGTCGGTTGCCCGAGATCAATGACACTCGCGCGCGCTTGCGGTCTAGTGTGCTGATCGCTGGCGTCGCGGCCGTGAGTATCGTTGCCGCTCGTGCGCCGCACCGGAAGGAGGAACTTCCTTGCTTGAGATCATCATCCAGGGCCGCGGTGGCCAGGGAGCGCAGACGGCAGGAAATCTCCTGGCCACGGCGTTCTTCGCGCAGGGCCGCCAGGTACAGAGCTTCGCGAGCTACGGCGGCGCGCGACGCGGCACGCCGGTCAGTTCGTTCATCCGCATCGACGACAAACCGGTTCGCGTGCGCTGCGACATCGAGCGCGCCGACGCGATCCTGTGCTTCGACGCGAGCCTGCTCGAAGGGCGCCTGCTCGCGACCGCGACTGCGCGCACGCTGATCGTCGTCAATTCGGCGCGCCCGCCCGAGCACTTCGCCGCCTCGATGCCCGGTTACCGCGTGATCCCGATCGACGCGATCGCGATCGCGACGCGACACGGCATGGGCCGGATCGTCAACTCGGTGCTGCTCGGCGCGCTCGCGCGCGCGATCGAGGCACCCGACCTCGAGGTGCTCGAACGCACGCTGCGCGACGAGGCGCCGAAGAAAAAGGACGAGAACGTCGCCGCCTGCGCCGAAGGTTACCGGTGCGCGGACACGCTGCTGCAACGGAGTGCCGCATGAACGCCAGCGACCTGCCCCCGACCACCTGGACCACCGGCATCCACCGAGGCGATCCGCACCGGCACGTGGCGCGCGTTCCTGCCGCGCTACGTCGCGGCCCCCTCGCCGTGCCACGCGGCCTGCCCGGTGGACGGCGACATCGCGCAGTGGATCGCGCTCGCGCGCGAACGCGACTTTCGCGGCGCGTGGCAGACGCTGACGCACAACAACCCGTTTCCCGCGATCGCCGGGCGCATCTGCCACCACCCCTGCGAAACCGCCTGCAACCGCGCGAGCTTCGACGAGGCGCTCGCGATCTGCCGGCTCGAGCGCCACGTGGGCGACGTCGCGCTGGCTGAGGGCTGGTCGTTCCCCGTTGCCGAGACCGACCCGCGCGCAGCGCGTCGCGGTGATCGGCGGCGGCCCGTCCGGGCTTTCGGCCGCGTACCAGCTGCGCCGCCTTGGGTATCCGGTGACGATCTACGAGGCGATGCCCGAACTCGGCGGGCTGATGCGCTACGGAATCCCCGCCTACCGACTCGCGCGCGACGTGCTCGATGGCGAGGTCGGACGCGTCGCGGCGATGGGAATCGAGGTCCGATGCAACGAAGCGGTCGACGACGAAGCGTCGCTGCGCAAGATTCGCGCGCAGTTCGACGCGGTCTACGTCGCCGTCGGCGCACGCCGGCCCAAGCGTCTGCCGCAACTCGACACGACCGAGCCCTGGGTGGTCGACGGCGCGCAGTACCTGGCGCAGACCAATGCCGGCGCGCCGCCGGCGCTGGGCAAGCGGATCGTCGTGATCGGCGGCGGCAGCGCGGCGATCGACGCCGCGCGCAGCGCGCTGCGCGCCGGGCACGAGGTCACGATCGTCTCGCTCGAGCGCCGCGCACAGATGCCCGCGCATCGCGACGAGGTCGACGAGGCGATCGAGGAAGGCATCGCACTGTGCGACGGCGCGATGCTCGAAGGCGCGGTCCGCGAGGGCGGCACGGTCGCACTGCGCTGCGTGAAGGTCGAGTTCGTGCCGGGCGCCGAGCGCGGGAAGTTCCGCGTCGAGGCGCTCGCCGACAGTGCGTTCTGGCTCGAGGCCGACGCGATCGTCACGTCGATCGGGCAGGATCCCGAACTCGGCCCCTATCCGGGCGACTTCGAGCGCAGCGGCGCGCTGCTCGGCGTCGACGCCTCGTTCGCGACCAGTGCGCAGCGGCGTATACGCGGGCGGCGACGTCGCGAGCATGGCGCGCTTCGTGACCGAGGCGATCGGAATGGGCAAGCGCGCCGCGCTGTCGATGCACCGCGCGCTCTCGGGCGACGCAGCCGCGTCGCTCGCACGCGCGCCCGAGTCCGAGTCCGAGTCCGAGTCCGACGCACGGGCCCGCGATGTCGCGACGCCGGCACCGAAGTCGGTCGCGCCGAAGGCGGCCGAACTGTTCGCGCCGATCGAGCGGCTGGTCGGCCTGGAGGCGATCGCGACCACCTACTACCCGCCGGCCGCGCGCGCGCACGAGCGCCGCATCGAACTCGCGCGACGCACCGCGAGCGACGACGAAGTCCAGCTCGGCTTCGACCTCGAGCAGGCGCTCGCCGAGACCACGCGCTGCTTCTCGTGCGGCAACTGCATCCGCTGCGACAACTGCTTCCAGTACTGCCCCGACCTCGCGATCAGGCGCGTGCCGGGCGGCTACGAGGTGCTCACCGACTACTGCAAGGGTTGCGGCGTGTGCGTGCGCGAGTGCCCGACCGGGTCGATGGAGATGGTGGAGGAACTGCGATGAACGACGCCGACGCGCGCGCGCGCTACGCTGTTGCACCTGCCGGAGTACCTGCCCGAGCGCCTGCCGCAGGGCCGGTAGAAGCCGACGGCACGACGATGCTTCTCACCGGCAACCACGCTGTCGCCTGGGCCGCCCGGCTCGCGCGGCCGAAGGTGGTGCCGGTGTACCCGATCACGCCGCAGACGCCGATCCTGGAGAAGATCACCGAGTTCCAGGCCGCGGGCGAGTTCGACGCCGAGATCATCACGCCCGAGTCCGAGCACTCGGTGATGGCGGCGTGCATCCCGGCGTCGCTCGCCGGCGTTCGCGTGTTCACCGCGACCGCCTCGCAGGGCCTGCTGCTGATGCACGAACTGCTGCACTACGCCAGCGGAGCGCGCGCGCCGATCGTGATGGCCAACGTCAACCGCACGGTGGCCTCGCCGTGGGCGTTCTGGCCCGACCAGACCGACAGCCTCTCGCAGCGCGACACCGGCTGGATCCAGTTCTACACCGAGAGCGCGCAGGAGTCGCTCGACACGGTGATCCAGGCGTTTCGCGTCGCCGAGAAGCTGCTGCTTCCGGTGATGGTCAACCACGACGCGTTCTACGTCTCGCACGCGCTCGAACCGGTGAGCGTTCCGAGCCAGGCGCTGGTCGACGGGTACCTGCCCGACGTTCGCGCCGGCGCACCGGCATCGACCCGGACAAGGCCGGAGTCCTGGGGCAACGTCGTCTCGGCCGAGATGTTCTGCCGCCACCGCCGCGCGATCGGCGAGGCGATGGCGCAGGTGCCCGAGGTCGCGATCGACGCCGACCGCGCCTGGAACCAGCTCACCGGGCGCGGCTGGGGACTGGTCGAGCGCTACCGCTGCGACGGCGCGCGCACCGTGATCGTGACGATGGGCAGCATGTGCGGCACCGCGCGCGACGCGGTCGACCGATGCGCGACGCGGGCCAGTCCGTCGGGCTGCTCAAGGTCAGGCTCTATCGCCCGCTGCCGGTCGCAGGCGCTGCGCGCCGCGCTCGCCGGCGTCGCGCGAGGTGCTGGTGCTCGATCGCAACTACTCGCCCGGGCACGGCGGCGATCCTGCACCAGGAACTGCGCGCGGCGCTCTACGGCATGGACGACCCGCCGCGCGTACGCGGCCTGCTCGCGGGCGTGGGCGGCGTCAACGTGTCGCCGCAGCGCATCGCCGAGTATCGTTCGCGAAGCGCGACGGCGACGACGGCGCGCCGTCGCCCGAATCGATCTGGGTGAGGTGAAGACGATGATCAAGCTCGAAGTCAACGAAGACCCGATGCTGTGCTCGGGCCACGCGGCCTGCCCGGGCTGCGTCGAAGCGCTGTCGGTGCGCCACGTGCTCGCCACGATCGGATCGAACGCGGTCGCGGTGATCCCGCCCTCGTGCATGGCGATCATCGCCGGGCCGCAGCCGTTTTCCTCGCTGCGCATCCCGGTCTACCAGCCGACGCTCGAAGCCAGCGCGGCCGCCGCGTCGGGCTTGCGCCGCGCGCTCGACGCGCAGGGCAAGCACGACACCGAGGTGGTGGTGTTCGCCGGCGACGGCGGCACCTACGACATCGGCTTCCAGTGCCTGTCCTCGGCCGCCGAACGCAACGAGAATTTCATCTACATCTGCCTCGACAACGAGGGCTACATGAACACCGGCGCGCAGAAGTCCTCGTCGACGCCGCGCTACGCGCGCACCGGGTCCACGCCCGCCGGCAAGACCTCGCGCAAGAAGAACCTCACCGAGATCATGGCGCGCGCACGGCGTACCGTACGTGGCCACCGCGTCGATCGGCTTCGTCGCCGATCTCGTCGCCAAGGTCGAGAAGGCCAAGCGGATGCGCGGGACGCGGATCCTCACGCTGCTCGTTCCCTGTCTCGACGGCTGGGGCCTGCCCGACGACGGCGGGCTGCGCGCGTCGCGCTTCGCGGTCGAGAGCGGCGCGTTTCCTCTGTACGAGATCGAGGACGGCACCCGCTACACGCTCAACCACGCGTCGAAGTCGCGTCCGGTGTCGGACTACCTCGCGCTGCAACGCAGGTACGCGCACATGCAGCCCGACGCGATCGCCGACCTGCAGGCCGAGATCGACCAGGGCTGGGCACGGTTGCAGGCCCGGGTGAAAGCGAGCGACGCAGAACTCGAAGCGGCCTGAGCGGCTTCAGGCGGCGGCGTCGACGCCGAGCAACGCGAGCGCGCGGCGATACGATTCGGCCGGTCGGGCGACATCGAACTGCAGCGCGCGCATCCCTGCCGCGAGTGCACCCTCGACATTGCGCGGCTGGTCGTCGAGGAACACGCACGCCGCCGCAGGCAGGCCGAGCAGCTCGGCGCAGAGCGCGTAGGCACGCCGATCTGGCTTGAGTATCCCGGTGTGGCTGGCATCGACGATGCAGTCGGCTTGGCGCAGCACATCGACCCGCTCGCGCACTTCGGCGCCGTAGAACAGGTCGAGTTCGTTCGAAAGAATCGCCAATCGGCAACCTGCCGCCCTGGCTGCGGCGACTGCCGCCACTGCCTCGGGGCGAATGGCCGAATCGGGGTCAGCGCCGCGCGCGCGGCTCACCAGCGTCTCGATCCGATCCCAGCGCTCGCCCAGCAGTTGCCCCACCTCGCGCGCGCGCACCGCCCAGTAGTCACGCTCGGTGATCCGCCCAGCCTGCATCTCGCGCCACAGTTCGTCGCCCTCGGGGTCGAGGGGCCCGCGCCAGGTGAGCGTGCCTGGGGTCAGCCCGAGCAGGGCCTCCGTCACATCGTGCAACTCGAACAACGTGCGCGTGACGACGCCGCCGAAGTCGAGCACCAGTGCCTGCCGTGCCGCAGCCGGGTGCGACAGGTCGAGGGCCTTCTCGCTCTCGAGCTTCGCGGTGTTGTGTGTCATCGGTCGGAGCTCTCCCGAGGCCGGCGAGGAGCGGCGCAGCCGGAAGTCCACGTTGGTTGTCGACTCAACCAACATCCCAGGAGGGCAATCGGCTGGAGTCGACCTCAGCAATCGGCTGGAGTCGACCTCAGCGATCGGCTGGAGCTGATCCTGGAGAAGGGTCGTTGCTCAAGACGCCGTGGCACTCGAAACTTGCTGATGCCGAAGCGTTGCCGGGTGCGCCTAGCGCCGGAAGCTCCTGCGCGGCGGCGGCGCACCGGGCGTGCGGTGGCGGTAGTTGATCCGACCCTTGGTCAGATCGTAAGGCGACATCTCGAGCGTGACGTGATCGCCAGCGAGGATGCGGATCCGGTGCTTGCGGATCTTGCCGCAGGCGTACGCGTTGATCTCGATGCCGTTCTCGAGCGTGACCCTGAATCGGGTCTGCGGCAGCACTTCGCTCACGACGCCCTCGAGTTCGATCAGTTCTTCCTTGGCCATGCTTTCTTCTCCTTGTTGCGACGGGCCCGCGGGCGTACCGACCGTGGACGTCTGAAGGCTCACCGCCTCCGAACGTCCGAGGGTCGTGAACCGGCAACGGCCTCACGCGGCACGCAGGTGCCGCGCACGCCCGTCGCCCGGATGAGAGGAGCCGCGCGCCGCGCGACCTCGATGCGTGCCCGGGCCACCGAAAAACCCTGCCGACCTGGCGGACGGCCGGCGAAACCCGATACTTGATGATACACGACCCGCGTCGCGAGGGCACGCAAGCCGCTTCACGAACGGCTCTTGCGCTCGCTGCGCGCGTCGAAACGAACAAGCCGCCCGGTGGGCGGCTTGGACGAACGCCCGGACGGCGCCAGATCATGGTGGAGCGGAGGAGGATCGAACTCCCGACCTTCGCATTGCGAACGCGACGCTCTCCCAGCTGAGCTACCGCCCCGAAAGACGCGGATTATAGCGGAAACGCGCGATGTTTTGTCGTGACGCGCCGGGCATTTTCGTCAAGCGCGAAGCGTTGCCGTCGGGGCGAGGCACGGCACGCTTCTGGTTCGACGGCCGAGCCCCGATGCCGCTAGAGTAGCGTCTGCCCACGCTCTGATCCGCGGACCCGCCATGCAATACACAGAGGACTTCTGCAACCGCGAGTACAACAACCGCGCGCTCGTTCCCGAGTACGCGCAGCACCTCGAGCGCTGGTCGCAGGCGTCGCGCCACGCGCGCAGCGTGAAGATGGGGCTGCTCGACCTGTACTACGGCGCGACGTCGAACGAGTGCATCGACCTCTTTCCGGCCAGTACGCAGGGCGGGGCGCTGCTCGTGTACATCCACGGCGGCTACTGGCGCTCGCTCGAGAAGTCCGATTTCTCCTGGGTCGCGCCGCCCTTCGTCGAGCGCGGCATCAACGTCGCGGTGATCGACTACGATCTCGCGCCGGCGGTGTCGGTGCGCACGATCACCCTGCAGATGCTGCGCGCGATCGAGTGGCTCTGGCGCGGTGCGCCGCGCTACGGCTACGACGCCGATCGCATCTTCGTCTGCGGGCACTCGGCGGGCGGACACCTCACCGCGATGGCGATGTGCGCGCTGTGGCCCGCGCTCGCGCCCGACCTGCCCGCGGACCTGGTCAAGGGAGGGGTCGCGATGAGCGGCCTCTACGACCTCGAACCGATCATGCACGCGAGCTTTCTGAACGCGGACCTCGAGCTCGACGCGGAATCGGCGTTCGCCGCGAGTCCCGGCGTGGATGCCGCCGGCGAGCGGCGCGCCGCTGATCACCGCGGTCGGCGGACTCGAGAGCAGCGAGTTCCACCGCCAGAACCGCCTGATCGGCGAGCGCTGGCGCGCGAACCTCGCGCGCCGACGTGGCGCTGCCGCAACGCAACCACTTCACCGCGATGGACGCCCTCGCCGAGCCGGGTCAGGCGCTGTTCGCCGCCACGGTGCGGATGTGCGAAGGCGGCGCGCTCAGAGGTTGAGCGCGCGCGGCAGCCACAGCGTGAGCATCGGGAACGCGATCAGGACGAACATCCGCGCGACGTCGGCGGCGACGAAGGGCAGCAACGCCGCGCCAGATCTCGGTGGTGCGCACGTCGGGCACGACCGAACTCAGCACGAAGATGTTCATCCCCACCGGCGGCGTGATCATGCTGATCTCGGCCACGCACACGATCAGCACGCCGAACCAGATCGGATCGAAGCCCAGGTGCAGCACCAGCGGAAAGAAGATCGGGACGGTGAGCAGGATCATCGACAGCGTCTCCATCGCCATCCCGAGCACGACGTAGATCAGGCAGATCGCGATGATCACCACGATCGGCGCGACGTCGAACGAGGTGACGAAGGTCTTGAGGTCGTTGGGCAGGCTGGTGAAGTTCAGGAAACTCGCGAACAAGGCCGCGCCGATCACGATCGTGAACAGCATCGCGGTGGTGCGAGCCGATTCGACCAGAACCTGCGTCAGCGCTCTCAGCGACAGTTGCCGACGCGCGACCGCGAACACGAAGCCGCCAAACGCCCCGACTCCCGCGGCTTCGGTCGGAGTGAAGTACCCGCCGTACATCCCGCCGATCACCAGCGCGAACAGCACCAGCACGCCCCAGACCTGGCGCAGCGCGCGCCATCGCTGCGGCCACGCGGTGCGCTCGCCGGGCGGGCCGTAGTGCGGGTGTCTTCGCCGTGATCGCGATCGCCGCGGCGAGATAGAACGCCACCGCGATCAGCCCCGGCACGACGCCTGCGGCGAACAGCGCGCCGATGCTGCTCTCGGTCATGATCCCGTAGATCACCAGGATCACCGACGGCGGAATCAGGATACCCAGCGTGCCGCCGGCGCAGATCGAACCGGCAGCGAACGAGGGTTCGTAGTTGAAGCGGCGCATCTCCGGCATCGACACGCGCGCCATCGTCGCGGTCGTGGCGATCGACGAACCGCAGATCGCGCCGAATCCGGCGCAGGCGACGATCGTCGACATCGACAGGCCGGCGCGCCGGTGACCGATGAAGGCGTAAGCGGCCTGGTAGAGCTCGCGCGACATCCCGGCCCGGGTGACGAAGTTGCCCATCAGCACGAACAGCGGCACCACCGACAGCGTGTAGGCGCCGATGTCGAGCACCTCGGTGGCCGCGGACGAATACGCCGCCGCCCAGGAACGCATCAGCCCGAGCCCGACCAGGCCCACCACGGCCATCGCGATCGCGATCGGCACGCGCAGCACCATCAGCACGAACATCGCGGCGAAGCCGAGCAAACCCTCTAGCATCTCGATCCCAGCCTCATCCGTTGTCGGGATGCACGCTCGCGCGCGCGTCGTTCTCGCGCTGCACGCTCGCGCGCGGCGGCGGCGTTCTCACGATCAGGTACAGGTGCATCGCCGCGGCGACCACGAGCATCAGCGCGACCATGAAGTGAAACGGCGCGAGCTCGATCTTCAGTTGCGCGGTGTTGTCGCCGAACTCGGCGGTGCGAATCGCGCGCTCGAACACCAGCCACGCGGCGCCGAGCAGCATGCCGGCGCACAGCAGGTTGGCGATGCGCTTTTGCCAGTGCCGCACATGTTCGCTCAGCGAACGGTCGAGCAGGTCGAACACCACGTGCTCGCCGCGCAGCGATGTGAGCGGCAGCGCGACGAAGATGATCACCAGCATCAGCAGTTCGGTGACCTCGAAACTTCCCACGATCGAGTTGTCGAAATACTTGCGCCCGACGACGTCGGCGAAGGTGAGCGCCATCATCGCGAACAGCGCTGCCGCGCTCACGTATCCGAGTGCCCGCTCGAGTCCGCGCATTTGCATCCCCCCGGATTGACACCGACGCCAGGAAACGAACCGGCCGGCTCATCGCCGGCCGCGTGAATTTCGGCGAACCGCGCGCGCGTCGCGCGCGCCGGCGCCGCATTCAGCTTATTGGAGCTTCTTGATCTCGGCGCGGTATTCCTTGACAACCGCGTCGGCGTTCGCCAGCCCCTTGGCCTTGGCGTCGGCGATCCACTTCTTCTCGAGCCCGGACGTCTTCGCCGCGACCTCGTCGACGAAGGCCTTCGAAGCCTTGATCGACTGCACGCCGCTGGCCTGCATGAACGCCTGCCCGCGGATGTCGACCTTGTCCCAGCCGCGCCCGAACAGGCGCGCGGCGTGCTCGCCCGTGAGCTTGGTGATCGCGTCCTGGTCGGGCTTCGCGATCTTGTTCCAGGTGGCCGGGTTCATCACCATCGCGAAGCTGGTGTTGTACAGCCCGCCCGGGAAAGCTGGTCTGGTGCTTGATCAGCTTCTCGAGCTTGAACGACTCGATCGACTCCGACGGGAAGAACACGCCGTCCATCACGCCCGACGAGAGCAGTTCGTACGACGCCGGCGCCGGCTTGAGCGTGACGTTCGCGCCCATCAGCTTGCCCATCTCGTTGACCATGCCGCCGCCGACGCGAAACTTCAGCCCCGCGAGGTCGGCGATCGAGTCGACCTTGTGCTTGGTGTTGAAGATGTGTCCGGGGCCGTGCGTGAAGACCGCGATCACCTTCAGGCCGCGGTGCTCGTCGATCTTGGCGAAGTACTTGTCGTGGATGCGCTGGTACGCGACCGACGTGGCCTCGGCCGAGTCGCCGCTGAACGGCAGCTCGGCGAGCTGGGTGAGCAGGTAACGTCCGGGCGTATAGCCGTGCACGCCGTAGGACACGTCGGCCAGGCCGTCGCGCACCGCGTCGAAGGTCGCCGGCGGCGCAACCACCGCCTTCGGCAGGATGTTGCACTTGACGCGATTGGAGGTCGCGCCGGCGACTTCGTCGCACCACGCCGCCTGCGACTGCGAAAGGATGTGCGTGGGCGGCAGCCAGCTCGACACAGTGAGTGTGGTCTGGGCCTGCGCGCCGAACGCGACGCCAGCGAGCGCAGCGCCGATCAGAAAGGTCTTCTTCATCATTGTCTCCTATGGGCCGGTCTGGGCCGGTTATCGGGTTTGGCAAATTCCAGTATAACGCCCGAGACCCGCGCCTGAAGGCGATCCCGATCAAGTCATCGGCAGTGCACGAGCGAACTCGCGCAGGGCGCAAAAGAAAAAAGGCGCACATCGCTGTGCGCCCCGAAAACGGCAGCTTCGCCGCTTCTCCTCCTCCTCGATCCCCGGGCTGCGGCGTTGCGCGGCCCGAACCGAGCGAATGCTATCCAAACCCCCGCCGAGCGTCCAGCATCCGGGACTCGGGACAAACCCTTAGCCCCTGCCGCTCACCGGGCGCGATCGACCCAGGCGAGCATTCCGAGCGCGAGCGCCACCGCGACCAGGCTCGGCACCCCGGCGGCGAGCCAGGCCGGCCAGGTGTTGAGCAGACCGAGGTGAGAGAACAGGCTGTTGAGGAAGTGAAAAGCGATTCCGAGCATGATCCCGGCGAACACCTTGTAGCCGGTGCCGCCGGCGCGCACCTGCAGGTACCCGAAGGGAAGCGCGAGCGCCATCATCACGATCACCGCGAGCGGGTAGACGAGCTTCTTCCACAGCGCGATCTCGTACCGGTTCGCGCGTTGCTGATTGTCGCGAAGGTGGCGCACGTACTGCACCAGCGACCAGGCCGACATCCGCTCCGGGACGAGCACCAGCACCCCGATCAGGTCGGGATTGAGATCGGATACCCAGCGCATCTCGTGCAGGCGCGAGCGCTCGGCACGCAGGGCGACGATGCTCCCGGCCAGCGTCACCGGCAAAAACACCGTGCGCTCGACCGAATCGAAACGCCACGCCTGTGGTGGCGTGAAGCGCCCGCCCTGTGCCTGGAGGATCTCCACGAGGCGCAGGTCGCGGTCGAACTCGAACACGCGAACACCGCGCAGCGAGGCGTCGGGCGCGAGTTCGGCGATGTTCACGAAACGGGTGCGCTGGGTCGCGCCCGAAGCGTCCTTGACCGTGTCCTTGACCCACAAGCCCGAGCGGAACTGCCCTCCGACGGCGCCGCCCAGCGCGCCCAGGCGCACCGTCTGGGCGAGTTTCTCGGCCTGCGGCGTGACCAGCTCGCCCACGCCCGCGGTCGCGAGCGCGAACCACGCCCCGACCGCGGCGATTGCGCCGAGCGCCTGGCGCCGACCGAGTCCGGAGGCGCGCATCGCAGTGAACTCGGAGTGCGCGGCGAACTGCGACAGCGCGAAGATCGTACCGATCAGCGCGGCGATCGGCATCAGTTCGTAGACGCGCCCTGGAAGGCTGAGCGCGACGATCGCCACCGCGTGCTGCACTTCGTATCCGCCGCGCCCGGTGTCCTCGAGCTCGTTGATGAAATCGAAGAACGCGAACAGTGCGAGGAACCCGGTCAGCACGAAGAGCACGGCCGCGACGATCTCGCGGCGCAGGTAGCGTCCGATCGTCTTCACGTGCGCGCCCTTCGCAGCCGGATCGCCGGGCGCGCGATCCGGATCCGGCGCCAGAACAGCGCCGCGACGCCCGCGAGCAGTACCGCGTGGATCAGCCACACGCCCAGCGCGAACGGCACCCGTTCCTGCGCGACCCAGGCCTGGGTCAGCGAGAGCAGGTTGCTGTAGGTCACGTAGATCAGCAGCGCGACGATCAGGTTGATCGAGCGCCCGACACGGGGGTTGATCGACGACAGCGCGATCGCCAGCAACGCGAGCGCCGCGGCCGAGATCGGCAGGCCGATCCGCCAGACCAGCTCGCCGAGGTTGCGCGGTACCGGGTCGGCGAACAACTCGAAGCGTGGTCTTGACCTTCGCCGAGTCGTCGCGCAGGTCGGTCAGCCGCGGTTCGATCCGCAATCCGTAGCGATCGAACTCCATGACGCGAAACGCCGGCCCGGACACCTCGCCGTCGTAGCGCCTGCCCTTTCTCCAGGATGAGGAAACGCTCGCCGTCGGGCCGCGCTCTCGATCCGCCGCCGGAGGCCGCGGCGACGATCGACATCCGTTCGCCGCTGCGCTGGGTGACGAACACGTTGCTCACCGACTGCTGGTCGTCGCTGAGCGACTCGACGAAGAACACGCGATCGGCCGAGGCCGATTCGCGAAACTGCCCGGCCGAAATCTGCGAGACGTCCTCGCGCTGCTCGAAGCGCTGCTTGTACTCGCTGCTCTGACGGTTGGCCCAGGGCGACACGCGAAGGTGAGCGCGCGATCAGCGCGACGAACGGGCCGCGCGAAGCCGAGCACCGGCCGGACCCAGTGCAGCAGGCTTCGCCCGCTCGCGAACCAGATCACCATCTCCGAGTCCCGGTACGCGCGCGTGATCGCGATCAGCACCGACGACGTACAGCGTGAGCACCAGAAGAACCGGCAGCGCGTTGATCGCCGAGAAGACGATCAGCGGGAACAGGCTCGCGCGTGTCGACCTTTCCGCTCGCCGCGCGACCGAGCATTCGAATCAGCGTCGTCGTGACCAAGATCGTGAACAGCGTCGCGAAGACGACCCCGGCCAGGTTGGCGAGTTCGCGGCGCATCGACTTCTTGAAGATCATCGACTCGGTGCGGTTCGGTCGCGGGGCTCTCGGCGTGGCGCCCCGCGCACGATGAACCCGGATCGTATAATCCGTGCGCACCAACTCGAGAGGATGCTGCGATGCGATTCAGTGTAAAGACGGCTGACCCGGGCGCGCTGCGCTGCCGATGCGTCATCGTTCCGGTGCTGCGCGAAGGCGCAAGCTCGGCCGAAGCGGGCGGCGTCGATCGACAAGTCGCCCGGCGGGCGCGATCTACCAGGGCGCTGGCGTCGCGGCGACCTCGCGTCCAAGGCCGGTTCGACGCTGCTGCTCTACGGCGAGGACTCGCAAGGTCGCGCGCGTCTGCTCGTTTCGATGGGCGCGACGCCAAGGTCTCCGAGAAGTCGTTTCGCGAGGCGACGCTCGCGGGCGATGAGGCATGCCGGCACCGTGTCGTCGTCCGAAGTGCGTGCCAGCGTGCTGCACGAGGCGAAGGTCGACACGCGCGACCTCGCGTGGCGGACTTCGATGCAGGTGCTCGCCGCGCGCAGAGCCGCGTACCGCTTCGACGTCGCTCAAGTCCAAGAAGGACGACCAGCACCCGGTGCGTCCCGAGTCGCTCGCGTTCCTGGTCGCGCAGGCGCAGGCCGCGGCGTCGCGACGGACGGTCGGCAGCGCCGACGGCGATCGCCAACGGCGTCGACCTGGCCAAGGACCTGGGCAACCTGCCGGGCAACCTGTGCACGCCGGCCTACCTCGCCGCAGACCGCGCGATCGCTCGGCCCGCGAGTTCAAGCTCAAGGTCCAGGTGCTCGAGCGCAAGCAGATGCAGGCGCTGAAGATGGGCGCGCTGCTGGCGGTGGCCCAGGGATCGGACGAGCCGCCCAAGCTGATCGTGATCCAGTACAAGGGCGGCCGCGGCCGAGCAGGCGCCGGTGGTGCTCGTCGGCAAGGGCATCACCTTCGACACCGGCGGCATCTCGATCAAGCCGGCGCGCCGAGATGGACGAGATGAAGTACGACATGTGCGGCGCCGCGTCGGTGCTGGGCACGCTGCGCGCGATCGCCGAGATGAAGCTGCCGATCAACGTCGTCGGCGTGATCCCGACCTGCGAGAACATGCCCTGGCGGCGCGCGATCAAGCCGGGCGACATCGTCACCAGCATGTCGGGCCAGACGGTCGAGATCCTCAACACCGACGCCGAGGGCCGGCTGATCCTGTGCGACGCGCTCACCTACGTCGAGCGCTTCAAGCCGGCAGCGGTGATCGACATCGCGACGCTCACCGGCGCCTGCGTGATCGCGCTCGGACATCACAACAGCGGGCTGTTCACCGCGAGCGACGCGCTCGCCGAGCAGCTGTCCGGCGCCGGGCGCGACGATGGCGATCCCTGCTGGCGCATGCCGCTGGACGACGAGTATCAGGAGCGCTGAAGTCGCCGTTCGCCGACATGGCCAACGTCGGCGGACGCGCCGGCGGCGCGGTCACCGCGGCGTGCTTCCTCGCGCGCTTCACCAAGGCCTACGACTGGGCGCACCTGGACATCGCCGGCACCGCCTGGCGCTCGGGCGCGAACAAGGGCTCGAGCGGCGGCCGGTGCCGCTGCTCGACCGGATTCCTGGTCGCACGCGCGGGACGATGACGCGGGTCGACTTCCACTTCAACGCGCCCGGCAAGCTGCAATACGGCAGCCGGCTGGTGCGCAAGATCTACCGCGCGGGCCACAAGGTGGTCGTGTACGCGCAGCCCGCGACGATCGCCGAACTCGACCGCATGCTCTGGACCTTCTCCGCGCTCGAGTTCATTCCACACGTCGCCGCCGACCGACCAGCTCGCGCGGCACACGCCGGTGCTGCTGGCCAGCGACGCTGTGCGACACGCCGCACGCCGACGTGCTGGTGAACCTGGGCGCGACCACGCCGGCGTTCTTCAGCCGCTTCGAGCGGCTGATCGAGGTGGTCGAAGCGAACGACGACGAGCGTGCGAGCGCGCGCGAGCGCTGGCGCTTCTACAAGGATCGCGGCTATGCTGTGCAGGGCCACGATCTGGGAGGAGCATGAGCCAATCACGCGACGGCACGCTGGCCGAATCCGACGCCGCGCCGATGCCCGACGGGTCGATTCCGATGCTCACCGAGATCATCCGGCTCGCGGACGACGTCGACGAGCCGCTTCCGGCCTCGCTCGAGCACGTCGACTGGGCCGCGCTGGCGCAGCGGGTGCGCGACGACGTGCTCGGGCGCCTGATGCGCAACTCCGACGCGATGCTCGCCCCCGAGTTGCGCGCAACGCTCGCGACGGTGCTCGAGCGCACGCTGCAGCAATTGGGCGACGAGCTCCAGGGAACGCTGTCGCAACTGGTGCGCGACCTCGTCGCGCGTGCGGTGGCCGACGAGATCACCCGGTTGCACGACGAGATCGAGAGTCGCGGCCCGTACCAGCGCCCAGTCTGAGTCGCACCCGACCGCTATAATCGGTCGCTCGACCAGGCCCCTGGCGGCGCAGCTCGCGTCCGTCCGACAAGATGAACCATTCCCCCAGCGCGACCCCCAGCGCGACCCCGCAGCGCGAGCGACGCCGACGCACTCGCGAAGAGTTTCGAGCCGCACGAGATCGAGGCACAGTGGTATCCGCTGTGGGAGTCGCGCGGTTATTTCGCCGCGGGCGAACGCCCGGACACGCCGTCGTTCTGCATCCAGCTGCCGCCGCCCAACGTCACCGGCACGCTGCACATGGGCCACGCGTTCAACCAGACCGTGATGGACGCGCTCACGCGCTTTCACCGGATGCGCGGCGCGAACACGCTCTGGCTGCCGGGAACCGATCACGCCGGCATCGCGACCCAGATCGTGGTCGAACGCCAGCTCGACGCGCAAGGCGTCTCGCGCCACGACCTCGGTCGCGCGGCGTTCGTCGAACGGGTCTGGGAGTGGAAGCAGAGCTCGGGCGCGACGATCACCCGGCAGATGCGGCGAATCGGCGCGTCGACCGACTGGGCGCTCGAGTACTTCACGATGGACCCGGTGCTCTCGGAGGTGGTCAGGGAGGTGTTCGTTCGCCTCTACGAACAGGGCCTGATCTACCGCGGTCAGCGGCTGGTGAACTGGGATCCGAAACTGCTCACGGCGGTGTCCGACCTCGAGGTCGCGAGCGAGGAGGAAGACGGCAGCCTGTGGCAGATCCGCTATCCGCTGTCCGACGGCTGCGGGCACCTGATCGTCGCGACGACGCGGCCCGAGACGATGCTGGGCGACACCGCCGTCATGGTGCATCCCGAGGACGAGCGCTACGGCACCTGGTCGGCAAGACGGTGCGGCTTCCGCTGACCGGACCGGGCGAGATCGCCGACGCCTCGGGCTGGCGCGAGATCCCGGTGATCGCCGACGACTACGTCGATCGCGCCTTCGGCACCGGCGCGGTGAAGGTGACGCCGGCGCACGACTTCAACGACTACGCGGTCGGACAGCGCCACGGACTGCCGGTCATCGGCGTGCTCACGCTCGACGCGAAGATCAACGACAACGCACCCGAGCGCTATCGCGGGCTGGACCGTTTCGAGGCGCAGGCGCCGCGTGGTCGCCGACCTCGAGTCGGTCGGCACTGCTCGAGTCGGTGAAGCCGCACCGGATGATGATCCCGCGCGGCGACCGCACCCACGAGGTGATCGAACCGATGCTCACCGACCAGTGGTTCGTCGCGATGTCCGAAGCCGGCGCCGCCGGGCACGCTGTTCCCGGGCAAGAGCATCGCGCAGAAGTCGCTCGAGGTCGTCGCCGACGGATCGATCCGCTTCTTCCCCGAGAACTGGACCTCCACCTACAACCACTGGCTGGAGAACATCCAGGACTGGTGCATCTCGCGCCAGCTCTGGTGGGGCCACCAGATCCCGGCCTGGTACAAGGCCGACGCGCAGGGGCAGCCGATCGACGACGGCACCGTCTTCGTCGCGCGTAGCGAGGCCGACGCGCGAACGCGGGCGCGAGCCGCAGGCTGGACCGGACCGCTGGTGCGCGACGAGGACGTGCTCGACACCTGGTTCTCGTCCGCGCTGGTGCCGTTCTCGACACTGGTGCGCGCCGGGCAGCCCTTCGGCAGCGACGGCAAGCCGGCGCTGCGCCCCGAGCTCGCCCAGTACATGCCCTCCACCGTGCTGGTCACCGGATTCGACATCATCTTCTTCTGGGTCGCGCGGATGGTCATGATGACCACCCACTTCGCCGGCGTGGTGCCCTTCGGCCACGTCTACGTGCACGCGCTGGTGCGCGACGCCGAAGGCCAGAAGATGTCCAAGAGCAAGGGCAACACGCTCGACCCGATCGACCTGATCGACGGCGTCTCGCTCGAAACGCTGCTCGAGAAACGCACGACCGGGCTGATGAACCCGAAGCAGGCCGAGTCGATCGCGAAGCGCACGCGAAAGGAGTTCCCGGACGGCATCCCGGCATTCGGCGCCGACGCGCTTCGCTTCACCTTCGCGTCGCTCGCCAGCCCGGGGCGCAACATCAATTTCGACCTCGGGCGCTGCGAAGGCAACCGCAACTTCTGCAACAAGCTGTGGAACGCCACGCGCTTCGTGCTGATGCACTGCGAAGGACACGACGCCGAGGCGATGGGTTTCGCGCCGCACGACGCGGACGCAGTGCGCGCCGGGCGCGTACCTGGATTTCTCCGCCGCCGATCGCTGGATCGTGCTCGCAGCTGCAGCGCACCGAGGCCGAGATCGCGCGCCAGTTCGCCGACTACCGTTTCGACCAGATCGCGCGCGCGCTCTACGAGTTCGTCTGGAACGAGTACTGCGACTGGTACCTCGAACTGGCGAAGGTGCAGTTGCTCTCCGGCGACGGCGCGCGCATGCGCGCCACGCGCCGCACGCTGATCCGCGTGCTCGAGGCGACGCTGCGCATCGCGCACCCTTTGATGCCCTTCATCACCGAGGCGCTGTGGCAGAAGGTCGCTCCTCTCGCGCAGCGCTACGGCGAACGCGGCACGCAGACCCTTGCCGGCGAGCCGCTCGCGCAGGCGCTGGCCGATCGGCGCTTCTCGATCATGACGCAGCCCTACCCGCGCGCGGAAGAGGCCAGGATCGACGAAACGGCCGAGTCGTGGTGCACCGAGCTCAAGGCGATGGTCGACGCCTGCCGCGCGCTTCGCGGCGAGATGGGAATCTCGCCCGCGCAGCGCCTGCCGCTGGTCGCGGTGGGCGATTCGGCGCGGCTCGCGACGATCGCCCCCTATCTGCAGGCGCTCGCCAAGCTCTCCGCGGTCGAGATCGCCAGCTCGCTGCCGCAGGAATCGGTCGCCCCGGTGCAGGTCGTCGGCGAAACGCGCCTGATGCTCAAGGTCGAGATCGACCTCGCCGCGGAACGCGAGCGGATGGACAAGGAGATCGCACGCGTCGGGGGCGAGATCGGCAAGGCCGCGGCCAAGCTCGGCAACGCGGGCTTCGTCGAACGCGCGCCGCCCGCGGTGGTCGCCCAGGAGCGCGAACGCCTGGCCGGGTTCGAGGCGACGCTCTCGCGACTGCGCGAGCAGCGCGCGCGGCTGGGCTGAGTCGCTCGCCGGTGTTCCCGCTTCGCCCACATTGGGCCAGAATGCGGGCATCGGTTGCCGGGTGCGCAACGGTGGCGAACGAGCAGGGTTTGCGTGCCACGAATTCGAAGGGGAGATTCACCGTGAAGAACTACGCGCGTGCGGTGCGTGCGATCACGAGCGCATTCCTCGCTGGGCTGATCGCGGCCTGCGGCAGCGGCGGCAACCGAGGCGCACTCGAGAGCGCGACGCAGACCGCGGCCGTTCCAAAGGCCGCAATCAACGCCACCGTGGCCGCTGCGCCGGGCTTGCTCCAGTTGATCGGAACCGCCGCACGGTGCGACGTGTCGATCCGCAAGCTCCGGTATGAAACGGTCGATCCGCGGAACGACTTCCACAAGGCCACTGCTGGTCTGATGATCCCCTCGGGCGAGGGCTGTGCGGGCCCGTTCCCCGTCGTGGTCTACCATCACGGAACCACGGTGAGCAGGTCGTTCTCGATGTCGGACCCGTCCAACATCGAAGCAACCCTGCAGATGGCGATGTACGCGGCGCAGGGATACGTCGTCGTGATGCCCGACTACCACGGATACGGCGGCTCCACGCTCGGCTACCACCCTTACCTCCATGCCGAGAACACCGCAGCGGTCAGTATCGACGCATTGCGTGCGGCGAAGAAGGCGTTGTCCGACGCTGGCGTCGCGATCAGCGCGAAGCTCTTTCTTACCGGGTACTCCCAAGGCGGCCACGCGGCGATGTCGACCCATCGCGCGATCGAACGCGATGTCCCCACCGAGTTCAGCGTCACCGCAGCCGTGCCGATGTCCGGCCCGTACGCGTTGTCGCAGACATTCCTCGAAGCGCTCGACGCACCTGTCCTGGGCGGGAGCGTGTTCGGCACGATGACCTTCGTCGGATACCAGAAAGCGTACGGCGACATCTACCTCAAGCCCGGGGATTTCTTCCAGTCGCCATGGGCCAACGGCATCGAGGACCTCATTCCCGGAACGCTGGGGTTCAGCGAACTGTTCACTACCGGCAAGCTCCCGGTGACCTTTACCGGACCAGGCGGACTGCTCACCCCCGGCGCGGTCGCGTCGTACCGATCGAGTGCCGCGTTCGCGGCGCGCAAGCACGTCGCCGACAACGACCTGCTCAACTGGAAACCGAAGGCAGCCATCGTGTTGTGCGGAGGTTCGCGCGACCCGACCGTGCCGTTCAGGAACGTACCTACCGCGGTGGCTTACTTTGCGACGCAGGCGGTAGCCGCGACACCGGTGGACATCGAACTGATTCCGGCGTTCGCCGCCGCGATCGCAGCGCAGGTTGCGGCCGCCCCGGACCTCAGCACCTACCACGGGGCGATCGTCCCTCCGCTGTGTTCGGCGTACGCAAAGAACGCGGTCTTCGATCCGTTGAAGTGAGCGATCCGCGGTGAGCATCGAAACCTGGCTCGCCTTTTTCGCCGCCTCGTGGCTGATCAGCCTGTCGCCAGGCGCGGGCGCGGTCTACGCGATGACCTGCGGTCTGAATCACGGTTTCGCGCGCGGTTACGTCGGCGCGCTGGGACTGATCGCCGGGATCCTCAGCTCGCTGGTCGCGGTCGCGATCGGCCTGGGCGCGCTGCTCTCCGCTTCGTCGACCGCCTTCGAGGTCGTCAAGTGGTGCGGCGTCGGCTACCTGTTGTGGCTGGGGGTGCAGCAGTGGCGTGAAGGCGGCGCACGCCTGGAGGCACCCGCGGTGCCGCGGCGCTACTCGCCGCGCGCGCTGATCGCCAGGGGCTGGGCGCTGAACGCGGTCAACCCGAAGGCGATCCTGTTCATGCTCGCGGTGGTGCCGCAGTTCGTCGACCCGGCGCGCCCGCTTCTCGCCCAGTACGCGGCGATCGGCGCGACGCTCGTGTTCACCGATCTCATCGTGATGGCGGCCTACACGGCACTCGCCGCGCGCGTGCTCGCGTCGCTGCGCTCGGCCGGACACCGCAAGCTGATGAACCGCGCATTCGGAGCGCTGTTCGTCGCCGCAGCCGCGCTGCTCGCGGGATTCAGGCGCGCCGGTTGAGCGTTGCGCGCGCACACGCGCGTGTCAGGCGCGTGTCAGGCGCGTGACCGGCGCGTGACCGGCGCGGGTACGCGCGCGCATCAGCCGACGCTGGTGTAGCCGCCGTCGACCGGCATCACCGTGCCGGTCATGTAGCGCGCAGCCTCCGAGCACAGGAACAGGATCGGATCGGCGATCTCGGGCGGTTCGGCCCACCGTCCGACCGGCACGCGCGTCATGATGTTCGCGTAGCGCTCGGCATCTTCGCGCGCGCCGCGCGACAGGTTCGTGACGACCCAGCCGGGGGCGACGGCGTTGACGCGAATGCCCTCGCCCGCATAGGCGCAGGCGAGCGACATCGTGAGGTTGCGGATCGCACCCTTGGACGCCGAATACGCGGGCTGTCGCGGCCCGCCGAAGAACGACATCACCGACGCGACGAACACGATCGCGCCGTGCGACGCGCGCAGCAGCGGTCGCGCCGCAGCGCACACCCGCATTCCGCCCGAAACGTTGACGTCGAGCACCTGATCGAACACGTCGGGGTCGTGCTCGGCGTCGCGCCGGATGATGCCGGCAGAGTTGACCACGAAGTCCAGCCTCTCGAGCCCGCCCACCAGCGCGTCGACCGCGGCGCGGTCGCCGACGTCGAGCGGTTCGATCTCGATTCCCTCGAACTTCGCGTCGCCGCGCGCGGCGCTCAACTCGTCGACCGTGAGGCCGCACGCGATGACGCGCGCCCCGGCGCGCTTGAACGCGAGGCTCGTCGCCGCGCCGATCCCCGAGACGCCGCCGGTGATCAGCGCCGTGCGCCCGCTGAAGTCGAACTGGATATCCATCGAATCACCCTTTTGGTCTGCGCCGCAGCGCCGACGTTCCGCCCGCGCCGGCCATCAACGACATTCCCCAGAACAGCGGGGCGAACGTGAAGCTGCCCGTCAGGAACGTCCCGAGCAGACTGCCCACCGAGCCGAACACGGTCGGCAGGATGGTCTGCGTGCCGTTGACCATCGTCATGCGAAGCCCGACCGCCTCGCCGATCCGCCCGGCCGGCGTCACGCGATGCAGCAGCGACATCACCGCCGGCTGTCCGATGCCCAGGCCCAGGCCGAGGACGAAGGACAGCGCGACCAGCCCATAGTGCCCGCTGACCAGCGGGAACACCAGGTACACCCCGGCGGCGACGACCTGCACCGTGCCGATCATCTGCCACTCGCTCACCCGGTCGACGAACAGCGGCATCGCCACCCGAACCAGGAAGGTGGCGGCAGAGAACGAACCGAGAACGAAACCGATCTGGCTCGCCGACAGGCCGATGTTCGATCCCTGCACCGGAACGAGGAACATGAACAGGTCCCAGAGGCTGGAGATGATCACGATCGCCACGTAGAGGCGACGCACCTCCGGCGTCCTCAGCAGGTCGAGCACGTTCGCGTTGATCGGGCGCGCGGCCGACTCCAGCGGCGCGCGCCCGTCGAAACGCCAGCGCCACTTGAGCAGCACGAACGCGGTCGCGATCAGGATCGACGAGGCGATGAACGAGCCGGCGAACGAAGCCCCGTGGCCGACCGAGTCGATCAGGTAGCCGGCGATGATCGGACCGAAGAAGGCCGAGACCGAGAACCCGACCGCGAGCAGCCCGAAGTTGCGCATCCGCTCGGTATCGGCGCCCAGCTCGCCGGTGAGCTTTTGCACGCTCATGTGAAACAGCAGGAAACCCATCCCGGTGGCAACGCTGTTGACGAACAGCGCGGGCAGCGTCATCCAGACCGTGGGCACGAGAAAGGCTACGCCGAGCGTGATCGCGCCCGCCAGCATCGGGATGCGCGTGCCGACGCGGTCGATCCAGCGTCCGATCGCCACCGACAGCAGCATCGGCAGCAGCGCGTACAGCGACAGCAGCAGGCCGACCACGACGGTGGGCGCCTTGAGGTGGATCGCCGCCAGCGTGACGGTCATCCGGCTGGCGGTGAACGCCGTGTGGCTGATCACCGCCAGCGTCACGACCGCGAACATCGACGCGCCGCGCTGGCCTCCGAACAGGAGCGGTCGTTCCTTGGTGATCGTGCGCTCCCGTGTCCGCTATGCGCGCTCAGGCACGCTGCCCGACCCAGGCGTGCACCGCTTCGAGCGCCTGCGCGAGCTTCGAGGGGTCGGTCCCGCCGGCCTGCGCCATGTCGGGCCTCCCGCCGCCCTTTCCGCCGACCTGCTGCGCGACGAAGTTCACCAGTTCGCCCGCCTTGACGCGTCCGACCGAGTCCGGCGTCACGCCCGCGATCAGGCTCACGCGCGAGCCCTCGACCGAAGCGAGCACGATCGCCGCGGTCTTCAACTTGTCCTTGAGCTTGTCCATCGTCTCGCGCAACTGCTTGACGTCGGCGCCGTCGAGCGCGACGGCGAGCACCTGAATGCCGTTGACCTCGACCGCCCGCGAGGCGAGGTCGTCGCCCTGCGACGCCGCCATCTTCGACTTGAGCCGCGCGAGTTCCTTCTCGAGCGAACGGGTGTTCTCGATCATCTGGCCGATCTTCTGGCTCAGTTCGGCGGCCGGCGCCTTCGCCAGCGCCGCGGCCTCGGCGAGTCCCGCGGCGAGTTGCTGCACCCAGCCGAGCGCGTTCTCGCCGGTGAGCGCCTCGACGCGACGGATTCCGGCAGCGACACCGCCTTCGGACACGACCTTGAACAGGCCGATGTCGCCGGTGCGCCCGACGTGGGTGCCGCCGCACAACTCGCGCGAGAAGCCGATGTCGAGCACGCGCACCGTCTCTCCGTACTTCTCGCCGAACAGCGCGACCGCGCCGCCCTTGACCGCGTCGTCGAAGGCCATGACTTCGGCACGCACCGGCGCGTTCACCAGGATCTCGCGATTGACGATCGCCTCGACACGGCGAATCTGGTCTTCGCCGAAGCGGCGCGTCGTGGCTGAAATCGAAGCGCGTCTTTTCGGCATCGACCAGCGAACCCTTCTGCTGGACGTGCGCGCCGAGCACCTCGCGAAGCGCCTTGTGCATCAGGTGCGTCGCCGAGTGATTGCGCATCGTGCTCGCGCGCCGCGAGCCGTCGACACGGGCGTGGACCTTGTCGCCCACGCGCAGTTCGCCCGACTTGAGCTCGCCGGCGTGGCCAAACACGTCGGACTGGAGCCTGGTGGTGTCGTGCACCGCGAACAGGGTCGTGCAGGTCTCGCCGGCGGTGATCTCGCCGCGATCGCCGACCTGTCCGCCGGACTCGGCGTAGAACGGCGTCGTATCGAGAACGACCACCGCGACCTGGCCGAGCGATGCCGACTGTACCGCGACTCCGCCCAGTAGAGCGCGGCGACGCGCGCGTCGGCGGCGATCGTGTCGTAGCCGACGAAATCGGTGCGCGCCCCGTCGTAGGCGAGCGACTCGCCGGCGTCGGAACTTCCCGGCGGCCCGCGCCTGTTCGCGCTGGCGCTGCATCGCCGCCTCGAAGCCCGCCGAGTCGACGCCCACGCCGCGTTCGCGGCACACGTCGGCGGTGAGGTCGAGCGGAAAACCGTAGGTGTCATAGAGCTTGAATGCGGTTTCGCCGTCGAGCTGCGACAGGCCCGGCACGAGCGCGGACTCGAGGATGCCCATGCCGTGCGCGAGCGTTTCGCCGAAGCGCTCCTCCTCGTTGCGCAGCACGTCGGCGACGCGCGCCTTCGCCGCGCGCAGCTCCGGGTAGGCCGCGCCCATCGCGCGGTCGAGGTCCTCGACCAGACGGTGGAAGAACGGGTCGGCGCGGCCGAGCTTGTGGCCGTGGCGCAGCGCGCGGCGCACGATCCTGCGCAGCACGTAGCCGCGCCCCTCGTTGCCGGGAATCACGCCATCGACCACGAGAAATGCGCAGGCGCGGATGTGGTCGGCGATCACCTTGAGCGAGGGGCTCGCGCAGCTCGCCCGCGCCGGTCTCGCGCGCCGCCGCGGCGATCAGGTCCTGGAACAGGTCGATCTCGTAGTTGCTGTGCACGTGCTGCAGCACCGCCGCGAGTCGCTCGAGACCCATCCCGGTGTCCACGCAGGGCCTGGGCAGCGGCGTCAGCACGCCGGCGGCGTCGCGCTCGAACTGCATGAACACGAGGTTCCAGATCTCGATGTAGCGATCGCCGTCCTCGCCCGGACTGCCCGGCGGGCCGCCCTCGACTTCGGGGCCGTGGTCGTAGAAGATCTCCGAGCAGGGTCCGCAGGGGCCGGTATCGGCCATCTGCCAGAAGTTGTCCGACGCGTAGCGCGCCCCCTTGTTGTCGCCGATGCGCACGATGCGCTCGCCCGGCACTCCGACCTCGTCGGCCCAGATCCCGTGCGCTTCGTCATCCTCGGCGTAGACGGTGACCCACAGGCGCTCGGGAGCGAGGCCGTAGACGACGGTGAGCAGTTCCCACGCGTGGCGGATCGCTTCGCGCTTGAAATAGTCGCCGAACGAGAAGTTGCCCAGCATCTCGAAGAAGGTGTGGTGCCGCGCCGTGTAGCCGACGTTCTCGAGGTCGTTGTGCTTTCCGCCGGCGCGCACGCAGCGCTGCGCGGTGGTGGCACGGCGGTAGGCGCGCTGCTCCTTGCCCAGGAACACGTCCTTGAACTGGACCATCCCGCTGTTGGTGAACAGCAGCGTCGGGTCGTTTCCCGGCACCAGCGGGCTCGACGCGACGATGGTGTGGCCCTTCGATTCGAAGAATCTGAGGAACTTCTCGCGGATCTCGGAGGACTTCATCGGCGGCGCTGGCTGGTCGGCGGAATTCGCGATTTTACCGAAGAAGCCGCGCGCGGGCCGTCGCCGCGCGAAAGAGCTGCGGCGCGGCAAGACGCCCAATCGTGTAACTTGCCGGACCTCGCGGCGCCGCGCCCGGGCGAAACGACGGCCCGGTAAATCATGTAACTTGCGGTAACCGGGGATTCGAAGAACGAAGATGAAAGCAGCTCTCGAGGGCATACGCGTGCTCGACCTCACGCGCATTCTCGCCGGGCCGTGGTGCGCGCAGAACCTCGCCGACCTCGGCGCCGAGGTGATCAAGGTCGAGCGCCCCGGCGCGGGCGACGACACGCGCAGCTGGGGGCCGCCGTTCCTGCGCGATCGCGAAGGCGGGGAGACGCCCGACGCCGCGTACTATCTCGCCGCGAACCGGGGCAAGAAGTCGGTGGCGATCGACATCGCGACGCCGGCCGGGCAGAAGGCGATTCGGGAACTCGCGGCGATCAGCGACGTCGTGCTCGAGAACTACAAGGTCGGACAGCTGAAGAAGTACGGGCTCGACTACGAATCGTTGCGCATGATCAATCCCCGACTCGTGTACTGCTCGATCACCGGGTTCGGGCAGACCGGACCGTGGGCGCACCGCGCCGGGTACGACTTCATCATCCAGGGCGCGGGCGGGTTGATGTCGGTCACCGGCGAGGCGGACGATCAGCCTGGCGGAGGTCCGCAAAAGGTCGGCGTCGCGGTGGCCGACCTGATGACCGGGATGTACGCGACCCAGGCGGTGCTCGCGGCGCTCCTGCACCGCGAACGCGGCGGCGAGGGCCAGTACATCGACATGGCGCTGCTCGACGTTCAGGTCGCGATGCTCGCGAACATGAACACGAACTTCCTGGTGAGCGGGCACGTGCCCAAACGCTGGGGCAACGCGCATCCGAACCTGGTGCCGTACCAGACCTTCAGGGCGAGCGACGGTTGGATCATCGTGGCCGCGGGCAACGACGAACAGTACCGCCGGCTGTGCGAGGCCGGCGCCCGACCCGAACTGCACGCCGATCCGCGGTTTCGCAGGATGCGCGACCGCATCGACAACCGCGAGGCACTGGTGCCGCTGCTCGCGGAGATGATCGCGACGCGGCCGAGCGATCGCTGGATCGGCGACCTCGAAGCCGCCGGCGTGCCCTGCGGCGCGATCAACGACATCGCGCAGGTGTTCGAGAACCCGCAGGTGGCTGCGCGCGGCTTGCGCATGGACATCGAACGCGAGGACTGCGGGCCGATCGCGCTGGTCGGCAGCCCGATGCGGTTCTCGGCGACGCCAGTGCGCTACGCGCTGGCGCCGCCGCGCCTGGGCGAACACACCGCGCAGGTGCTGCGCGAGTTGCTCGGCTACGACGACGCGCGCATCGCCGCGGTATCGGGCAACGGAACGCCGGGTTGACCGATTCGTTGGAACCGGGCCGCGTCTGGTTCATAATCGCGCCCCGGGCGAAAGCACCCGGAGTCGGAGGAAATCGATGAAGCTGCGCAATCACCGGGATTTCTGGGCCGGGGTGATGTTCTTCACCTTCGGCGTCGCGTTCGCGCTGCTCTCGCAGCAGTACCAGATGGGCACCGGCGCACGGATGGGTCCGGCGTACTTTCCGACGGCGCTCGGAACGCTGCTCGCGCTGCTCGGGGCGATCATCGTCGCCAACGCCTTTGCCAAGGGCAACGCCGAGCTGAAGCTCCTGGCGATCGGCTGGCGCGAGAACGTGCTGGTGCTGCTCTCGGTGGTGCTGTTCGGCCTGCTGTTGCCGGACATGGGAATGGTGGTGGCGATCATGGTGCTGATCATGGTCTCGGCGCTCGCCGGCCACGAATTCCGGTTTCGCGAGTCGCTGATCTCGGCGGTCGTGCTGACGACGATGTCCTACCTGGTGTTCGCGCTCGGCCTCGAGCTGCAGTTCCGGGTGTGGCCCGCGTTCATCGCGCCCTGACCGCCCGAGCACGACGATGGAACAATTCTTCTCGAATATCGCGCTCGGTCTGGCCACGGCCGGCACGCTGGAAAACCTGATGTTCTGCTTCGTCGGCGTGCTGCTCGGCACGCTGATCGGCGTGCTTCCCGGCATCGGGCCGCTCGCGACGATCGCGATGCTGCTGCCGGTCACCTACAAGATGACCGACCCGACCACCGCGCTGATCATGCTCGCCGGGCATCTACTACGGCGCGCAGTACGGCGGCTCGACCACGGCGATCCTGGTCAACCTGCCGGGCGAGACCTCGTCGGTGGTCACGACGCTCGACGGCTACCAGATGGCGCGCAAGGGTCGCGCCGGGCCGGCGCTCGCCATCGCGGCGATCGGTTCGTTCTTCGCCGGCTCGGTGGCGACGGTGCTGATCGCGGCGTTCGCGCCACCGCTCTCGGAGGTCGCGTTCAAGTTCGGTCCGGCCGAGTACTTCGCGCTGATGGTGCTCGGGCTGATCGCCGCGGTGGTGCTCGCGCACGGCTCGATCATCAAGGCGCTGGCGATGGTCGTGTTCGGGTTGCTGCTCGGGCATGATCGGCACCGACGTGAATTCGGGCGTCGCGCGCTTCAACTTCGACATCCCGGAACTCTCCGACGGCATCGAGTTCGTCGTGATCGCGATGGGGATGTTCGGCTTTGGCGAGATCATCGCCAACCTCGAGCAGCGCGAGCACCGCGAGGTCTTCACGAAGCAAGGTCGGCAGGCTGCTGCCGAACTGGGCCGAGTTCAAGATGTCGATCATGCCGATTCTTCGCGGCACGGCGCTCGGCTCGTTTCTCGGCGTGCTGCCCGGCGGCGGCGCGACGCTCGCTTCGTTCTCTGCCTACGCGGTCGAGAAGAAGATCTCGAGGACTCCGGAGCGCTTCGGCAACGGCGCGATCGAAGGCGTCGCCGCGCCCGAGGCGGCCAACAACGCCGGCGCGCAGACCTCGTTCATTCCGATGCTCACGCTGGGCATCCCGACCAATCCGGTGATGGCGCTGATGGTCGCGGCGATGATGATCCACAACATCCAGCCCGGACCGCAGGTGATGAGCAGCAACCCGCCGCTGTTCTGGGGGCTGATCGCGTCGATGTGGATCGGCAACCTGATGCTGGTGATCCTGAACCTGCCGCTGATCGGGCTGTGGATCCGGCTGCTGATGGTGCCCTACCGGATGCTCTACCCGGCGATCCTGCTGTTCTGCGTGATCGGCGCGTACTCGATCAACAACAACGTGTTCGACGTGTTCATGACGATCCCGTTCGCGATCCTGGGCTACCTGTTCAAGAAGCTCGACTGCGAGCCCGCGCCGCTGCTGCTCGGCTTCGTGCTCGGCAAGCTGATGGAAGAGTACCTGCGCAGGGCGATGACGATCTCGCGCGGCGACTGGTCGGTGTTCATCACGCGCCCGTTGTCGCTGACGATGCTGCTGATGGCGGTGGCGCTGATCGTCCTGGTGTTCCTGCCGGCGATCGCGAAGAAACGCGCCGAGGCGTTCTCGGAAGAGGAAACCTGACTTGGGCGCCACCGCGCCGGGATCCGCGCCGAGATCCGCGCCGCCCGAGATCCTCGCCTTCGACGTGTTCGGAACGGTGGTCGACTGGCACGGATCGATCGCCGGCGAAATCGCCGAGATCGCCCCGGAGGTGGACGGGCACGCGTTCGCCAACGCGTGGCGCGACGGCTACCAGCCGGCGATGGCGCGGGTTCGAAGCGGCGAACTCGGCTGGACCAGGATCGACGATCTGCACCGTTCGATCCTCGACACGATCCTGCCGCGCTTCGGGCTGGCTGCGATGCCCGAGGCCGAGCGGCGCCGGCTGAACCTGGTCTGGCACCGGCTCGCTCCCTGGCCCGAGGCGGTGCAGGGCCTGCGTCGCCTGAAGACCCGGTTCCGGATCTGCACGCTGTCCAACGGCAACCTCGGCCTGCTCGCGAACATGGCGCGGCGCGCCGGACTGCCGTGGGACCTGATCCTCTCGGCCGAGGTGTTTCGCCACTACAAGCCCGATCCCGAGACCTACCTCGGCGTGGCCGACGTGTTCGACGTCGCGCCCGTCGCAGGTGATGCTGGTCGCCGCGCACAAGAGCGACCTGCGCGCGGCGAAGGCCTGCGGTCTGGCGACCGCCTTCGTCGCGCGCCCGGCCGAATATGGCCCGAACGTGGACAACGACGTCGCGCCCGATCCGGCGTTCGACCTCCACGCAAGCGGATTCGACGATCTTGCGGAACAATTGGGTCTGCTGAACCCTTCGCGGTTGCTGAACCCGCAACCGCTCAAACCGGAACCGAACCGATGTCGCATTTCCCCTTCGACTGGAACAACAGCTACCCGACCGTGCGCACGCCGGTGTTCGCGCGCAATGTCGTCGCCACCTCGCAACCGCTGGCGGCCCAGGCAGGCCTGCGCATGCTGTGGGCCGGCGGGAACGCGATCGACGCAACGGTGGCCGCCGCGGCCGCGATCACCGTGGTCGAACCGATGTCGTGTGGCCTGGGCGGCGACGCCTTCGCGCTGGTCTGGGACGGCGCGAAGCTGCACGGCCTGAACGCGTCGGGCACGGCGCCTGCCGCGTGGGACCTCGCGTACTTCGAGCGCAATCACGAAGGCAAGATCCCGCAGCGCGGATGGGGCGCGGTCACCGTGCCGGGCGCGGTCTCGGGTTGGGTCGCGCTGCACGAGCGCTTCGGCAAGTTGCCGCTCGCGCAGGTGCTCGAGCCGGCGATCGATCTCGCGCGACGCGGCTACGGCGTATCGAAGATCGTCCAGCAGAAGTGGACCGCGCAGGTTGAACTGCTCAGGGACGTTCCGGGTTTTGCCGCGACCTTCCTTCCCCGGGGACGCGCGCCGGCGGTGGGCGAGCGCTTCGTGCTCGCGGGCGCCGCGGACACGCTCGAGCGCATCGCGGCGAGCGCCGGACGGGATTTCTACGAGGGCGAGACTGCCGAGCGCATCGCCGCCTTCGCGAAGCAACACGACGGCGCGATGACGCTGGCCGACCTGCGCCAATACGCGCCCGATTGGGTCGAGCCGATCTCGAAGGACTACCGCGGCATGACGCTGCACGAGATCCCGCCCAACGGACAGGGCATCGCCGCGCTGATGGCACTCGGCATTCTGTCGCACCACGACGTCGCCGCGCACGCGCCCGATTCGCCCGAAGCGCGCCACCTGCAGATCGAGGCAATGAAGATCGCCCTCGCCGACGTCTACCAGTACGTCGCCGACCCACGCTACATGACCCGCGTCAGCGCCGGCGACCTGCTCGACGACGACTACCTGCGCGAACGCTCGAAGCTGATCCGACCCGATCGCGCGACCGATTTCGCCCACGGCGAGCCGCCCTCGGGCGGCACGATCTACCTGAGCGTCGCCGACGAGCGCGGGATGATGGTCTCGTTCATCCAGTCCACCTACATGGGGTTCGGCTCGGGCGTCGCCGTGCCCGGGACCGGCGTGTCGCTGCAGAATCGCGGCTTCGGATTCTCGACCGACGCGACGCACCCGAATTGCGTGGCGCCGGGCAAGCGACCGTTTCACACGATCATCCCCGCCTTCCTCAGCCGCGACGGCAAGCCGCAGATGAGTTTCGGCGTCATGGGCGGAAACATCCAGCCGCAGGGACACATGCAGACGCTGACCCGGATGATCGACTGGCACCAGAACCCCCAGGCGGCTTGCGACGCTCCGCGGTGGAAGGTGCACCGCGGACTGTCGCTCGACGTCGAGCGCACGATGCCGCCCGACGTCGTCGCAGCGCTGCGCGCGCGCGGTCACATGATCGAGGCGATCGACGACCCGTACATGGACTTCGGTTCCGGACAGTTCATCTGGCGCCTGTCGGACGAACTCGACGACGGCTACGTCGCCGCGAGCGACAGCCGCCGCGACGGCTGCGCCGCGGGATTCTAGGAACCGGACCCGCGCATCGCGCGGCGGACGATAGAATTGCAGGTTGATCCCGACGCCCATCCGGTCGCGACGCCCGCCCTTCGGCGACGCCCGTACCGGGGCCGTCTCTAGAACCGCGAACCGCGCCGCACGCCGCGCGCGCCCGGCACGCAATTACCCTGGGAGGCCAGCCAGCCATGACGACCAAGACCTACGAACCCTCGACCCCGCACAAGGTCGCCTTTCTCGGCCTGGGCGTGATGGGCTACCCGATGGCGGGGCACCTCAAGCGAGCCGGGCACGACGTCACCGTCTACAACCGCACCGCGGCGAAGGCCGACCAATGGGCGGCCGAGTACGGCAGGCGCATCGGCGCCGACGCCGCGCCAGGCGGCAAAGGATGCCGAGCTGGTGTTCTGCTGCGTCGGCAACGACAACGACCTGCGCTCGGTCGTGCTCGGCGAGCACGGCGCCTTCGCCGGGATGAAGAAGAACGCGGTGTTCGTCGATCACACGACCGCCTCGGCGACGGTGGCGCGCGAACTGCACGAGGCCGGCACGCACCACGGTCTGCAGTTCATCGACGCACCGGTCTCGGGTGGGCAGGCGGGCGCGGAGAACGGTGCTCTGACGGTGATGTGCGGCGGCGACGCAGCGGCGTTCGAGCGCGCCAAGCCTGTCGCGATGGCATTCTCTCGGGCGTTCACCCGGATCGGCGAATCGGGCGCCGGACAGCTCGCGAAGATGGTCAACCAGATCTGCGTGGCCGGCGTCGTGCAGGGGCTCGCCGAAGGCATCGCGTTCGGCGCGCGCGCCGGGCTGGACATGAAACTGGTGCTCGACGTGATCGGCAAGGGCGCGGCCCAATCCTGGCAGATGGACAACCGCGGCAAGACGATGGTCGAGGGCAAGTTCGACTTCGGCTTCGCGGTCGACTGGATGCGCAAGGACCTCGGCCTGTGCCTGGACGAGGCGCGCCGCAACGGGGCGCCGTTGCCGGTGATCGCGCTGATCGACCAGTTCTACGGCGACGTCCAGGCGATGGGCGGAAACCGCCAGGACACTTCCAGCCTGATCCGCAGGCTGACCCGCGGCTGAACCACGGCACGCGACCGACGGGACCGTTCGCACGCGAGCGCCCGACCATGCAATCAGGCGCTGCGGCGCCATCGAAACACAATGGAGCAACGGCATGAAACTGACGACCCTCCCCTCAGGACTGCAGTACGAAGACGTCACCGTCGGTGAGGGCGAGCAGGCCAGCGCGGGCACGCACGTGAGCGTGCACTACACCGGCTGGCTTTACGAGAACGAAACCGCCGGCAGGAAGTTCGATTCGAGCAAGGATCGCAACGAGCCGTTCGGCTTCCCGCTCGGCGCGGGACACGTGATCAGGGGCTGGGACGAAGGCGTGGCCGGGATGCGCGTGGGCGGCACGCGCCGGCTGGTGATTCCGTCCGAACTCGGATACGGCGCGCGTGGAGCGGGTGGGGTCATTCCGCCCAACGCGACGCTGCTGTTCGAGGTGGAGCTCCTCGGCCTCTGACCTGGCAAGCAATGAGCGATTCCGCCGCAGCGCCTGGTTCGAACTTCATCCGGTCGATCGTCGAAGCCGATCTCGGCGCGGGGCGTTACGCCACGCGCCGCTGGGCCGGCCGACCGGGATTTGCGGTCGAACAGCGCCAGGGTCTGCCCGACACGGCGCGGATCCGCACGCGCTTTCCGCCCGAACCCAACGGCTACCCGCACATCGGGCACGCCAAGTCGATCTTCCTGAACTTCGAGCTCGCGCGCGAGTTCGGCGGGCGCTGCCACCTGCGATACGACGACACCAACCCCTCGAAGGAGGAACAGGAATACGTCGACGCGATCTCCGACGCGGTTCGCTGGCTCGGGCTTCGAATGGAGCGACGAGCGCGAGTCGAACCTGTACTTCGCGAGCGACTACTTCGAACACCTGTACATCTGCGCGCAGAGCCTGATCGAGGCCGGCCACGCCTACGTCGACTCGCAGTCCGCCGAGGAGATCCGCGCCAACCGAGGCACGCTGACCTCGCCGGGGCGCGACTCGCCCTTTCGCGACCGCGCGCCGCGCGAGAGCCTGCGCGCTGCTTTCGCGAGATGCGCGGCGGCGTGCACGCCGAAGGCACGCAGTTGCTGCGCGCGAGGATCGACATGGCGCTCGCCCAACCTGAACCTGCGCGACCCGGCGCTGTACCGGATCCGCTTCGCCGAGCACCACCGCACCGGCAACGACTGGTGTATCTATCCGATGTACGACTTCGCGCATCCGATCTCGGACGCGCTCGAGAACATCACCCACTCGCTTTGCACGCTCGAGTTCGAGGACCACCGCCCGCTGTACGACTGGCTGCTCGAGCGCCTGAGCGAACTGCGGTTTCTTCGACCGGCCATTGCCGCAGCAGATCGAGTTCGCGCGACTCAACCTGAGCTACACGATCACCAGCAAGCGCAGGCTGCAGGAGCTCGTGTCGCTGTCGCTGGTCGACGGCTGGGACGACCCGCGAATGACGACGATCGTCGGACTGCGCCGGCGCGGCTATTCACCCCGGAGTCGATCAGGCTGTTCTGCGAACGGATCGGCGTCGCGAAGGCCGACTCGTGGATCGACATGGGCGTGCTCGAGCAGGCGCTGCGCGACGACCTCGAACCGAGCGCGCCGCGCGCGACCGCGGTGCTCGATCCGCTGCGACTGGTGATCGCGAACTGGCCGGCGGATCAGGTCGAGGACGTGCAGCGCGCCGGTGCACCCGCAGCGCCCGAGATGGGGCGCAGCGGTGTTTCCGATCTCCGCGCGAACTGTGGATCGAGCGCGAGGACTTCGCCGAGACGCCCCCGAAGGGATTCTTCCGGCTGTTTCCCGGGCAACATGGTGCGGCTGCGCTACGGCTACGTGATCCGCTGCACCGGCTTCGAGAAGGACGCCGACGGCAGGGTGAGCGCGGTGCATCGCCGAGGCGATGCCCGACTCGAAATCGGGAACGCCGGGCGCCGACACGTACAAGGTCAAGGGCAACATCCACTGGGTGTCGGTCGCGCACGCGCTCGCAGGCCGAGGTGCGGCTCTACGACCGCTGTTCGGCGAAGCAATGCCCGACGCCGGCGGTCGCGACGCCAAGCTCGCGCTCAACCCCGACTCGTGCCGCGTGATCCGCGCCCAGCTCGAACCCTCGCTGCGCGCGGCGCAGGCCGGGCAGTGCTGCCAGTTCGAGCGCCACGGCTACTTCGTCGCCGACCGCGTCGATTCTCGCGCCGGGCTCGCCGGTGTTCAATCGCGCGTCGCGCTGAAGGACTCCTGGGGCGGCGCGAAGAAACGCTGAGCGTCAGACCGCGCTTCCCAGCACCGAGTCGGCGACGAACGCGTTGCTCTCGCGTTCCTCGCCGAAAGTCGACATCGGTCCGTGCCCGGGCACGAACGCGACGTCGTCGCCCAGTGGCCAGAGCTTGCGGGTGATCGAAGCGATCAGCGTCGGCGTGGTCGCCGCGCGGAAAATCGGTGCGCCCGATCGATCCCTGGAACAGCACGTCGCCGACGATCGCCAGGCGCGCCTCGGCGCTTGATAGAACACGACGTGGCCCGGTGTGTGCCCCGGAGTGTGGATCACCTCGAGCGTCACGTCACCGAAGCGCACGGTGTCGCCGTCCTCGAGCCAGCGATCGGGGGTGAACGCCTCCAGTGGCGGCGAACCCGAACATCCTTCCCTGGTCGGGAAGCTGATCGATCCAGAAACTGTCCTCGAGCTGCGGGCCCTCGATCGGCACATGGTGACGGCGCGCGAACTCGGCCGCCTGCCCGCAGTGGTCGATGTGGCCGTGCGTGAGGAAGACCTTCTCCAGGCTCGCGCCGGTTTCGGCGAGCGCCTCGTCGATCCGATCGAGGTCGCCCCCGGGATCGAACACGGCCGCGCGGTTGGTCTTCTCGCAGATCAGCAACGAGCAGTTCTGCGCGAACGGCGTGACGGGGACGATCGCGAGCTTCATCGGCGCGCGCCTCGGTTCGCGGTGGGAGCGGCGGCGCGCATCAGGGTCGGTCAGCGCGGCGCGCGCGCGCGGCCTCGATCACCGATTCGAGGTTCCAACGGCCCGAATCCTGTATCAGGAAGGTCTCGTCGATCTTGACGCTTCCGGCGCGCGAGTCGCGATTGAGCGGAATCGGCCGCGGAAAAGGCGCGGCGCGGCGCACCGCGTCGATCGCCCTGCCGGAGAACGCCCGCCCCTGGCCGGTCGCGCAGGCCGGGCGAACGTCGATCAGCGCGCCGTTGGACGCGATCTCGATCACGACGGTGACCGTCCCGATTCGCGTTCGCAGCGCGTCGGAGGTCTCCATCCAGCTCGGTTCGAGCGTCTCGTCGCGGTTCCTCGCGACGATCTGCTGCAACACGGCGGCGACGTACTCGGGCGCGGCGAGCATCTCCGGCTCGAACCCACCGAACACCGCGGGGATGCGGTCGCGCAACACGCGCAACAACTGCTCGACGATGTTCTGACCGTGCGCGTTCGCGACCAGGCCCGCGCCGGCGGCCACCGCCACCGCGCCGAGCACAGCGCGTCGCGTCGTTGCTGAGGGGGGTTTGTTGCGCTTCATCGCTTTCTCCTGAGTGAACGCCAGCCGGCCTTGTTCCGCTCCCCAGCGGATCAGTTCGCGATCAGCTGATCGAGCACGCGCCCGCCCGCGTCGGTCAGTCGGATGCGGACCGGAATCAGGCTGCGATCGTAACCGAGCCAGACCTCGACCCTGGACTGACCCGCACCGCGGGGCTGCAAGCGCTCGATGTGCAGTGCCCGGATCGACCCGTCGTCGGTTTCGAGAACGCTAGCTCCGATGCTGCGATAGTTGACCGACTCGACCCCGGACCCGGAAGCCTCGACGATCTCGATCGTGGCGCCCGGCGCGAAACGCTCGGGGGCGGCACGCGCGATCAGTCCGAGCTGGACCAGCGCGGAGAGGCGATCCTGGGTGCCTTCGCGCAGCGCCACCGGCGGCTTTCCGGTGAACGCCACCTGGCGCGACGGGTAGTCGATCGACACCTCGCGAGCGGCGCGCGATCCGCGCCGCTCGGCGTAGCGCTCCGGGACGAGCCCGTTCGCGCCGACGCGGCCGGCGCTCGATTGGGTGAGAAGGCCCGAGTAGAGCAGCGACGTGAACCCGGTGGCGCGACCTTCGATGAGCACCCGGTAGCGCTCGCCCTCGCGCTCGATCGCGTAGTCGAGCGAGGCGACTTCGCCGCCTTCGGTGTAGTCGCCATAGTAGACGCGGAACTGCCATTGTCCGGTCGGAGGCGGCGGCAGCGCGTTGCCGTAGCGCAGTGTCGCGGGGGCGCCCGCGACATCGGCTTTGCGCTCGCGCACCGCGGAGGCCGGTGCCGGTTCGCCGCCTGCATCGCCCCGGACAGCCGCCGAGGCCGTCGCGACACGCGCCGGATCGCCCGGCGCAACGCGATCACCCGCCCCTGGCCGATCGCCGACCCGCGCGAGCGCCAGCCCATCGATCGCGAACGAGGCGATCAGCACGAGCGCCCCCGCGAGCGTTCGCGCGCCGCGTCGGCGCGCCGAAACGCCCGGGCGCTCGAATCGCCGCGATTGGTGTTTCATCGTCTTCATACCCTAGCATTCAACGCGCCAGGCGTCGCTTTCGTGGACACCGTGTCCAAATCAGAGAATTGCCGGACGGTTGGGCAGTTCGTCCAGATCGCGCAGTGTCTTCGGAAAATGCGGCGCGAGCAGCGCGTCGATCCGCTCGATCGCCTCGAGGGTCGCGTCGACGAAATCGCCCCGCGCGAATCGCGCGGCAAGCGCATCGGCGAGCTCTTGCCACTGGTGCTCCGCGACCGCGGCCGCGGCCGCGCGATCGGCGACGATCTCGACCGCGTGATCGGCGAGCAGCAGATAGAGCAACACGCCGTTGTTCGCCTCGGTGTCCCAGACGCGCAGCGAACCGAAGACCTCGAGCGCGCGCTCGCGCGCGTCGATGCCCGAAACGATCCGGCCCGGCCCGAGCGAGTGTTCGATCGCGATCCTGATCTCGGCGCCGTGTCCCTGCTCGGCAGCGGCGACCCGCTGCTCGATCCGGTCCAGGCCGGCGGGCGGAAACGCCCGGCGCACCGCCGAGCGGTCGGTCAGAAGGTGGCGCGCCAGTCGCAGGATCGATCGCTTCATGCCGGCCCCTACCAGCTTCCCGAGGCGCCGCCGCCACCGAACCCGCCGCCACCGCCGCCGAAGCCACCGCCGCTCCGCCGCCGCCGAAACCGCCACCACCGCTGGTCCACACCGAGCGCCCGCCGCGGCCAGAGCCGCCGGGGCGAAACCCGCCCCCGGTCGAGGCGAAGATCAGGAACACGATGAACGCGAGCGCGCCGAGCAGCAACGCGAGCAGCAGCGGCGCGCCCTCGAAGACCGCGGCGAGCGCGGCGCCGACGCCACCGGCGGACGCGCCGAACAACTTGCCGAGCACAGCGGTCGCGACCAGGCCGACGACCACGACGACCATCAGCGTCGGCTACCCATTCGTCGGATCCCGCATCGCCGCCACGCTCTTGCGACGGCGGGGGCAGCGTTTCGCCGTCGATCAGGCGCGCGAGATCGGTCACCGCGCCGCCCAGTCCGTCGTAGTAGCGGCCCTCGCGAAATCGCGGGACGATCGTCTCGGCGATCACGCGCTTGGCGAGCGCGTCCGGAATCGCCCCCTCGAGCCCGTAGCCGACTTCGATGCGCACCTCGCGGTCGTCCTTGGCGACCAGCACGAGCACGCCGTCGTCGACCGCCTTCCCATCGACCTTTCCGCGGCCGAGCCGCCAGGCTTCGGCGACGCGGATCGAGTACTGCTCGATCGCCTCCGGCGCGGTCGAGCCGACCATCAGGATCGCGACCTGCGCGCCCTTGCGCGCCTCGATCGCTGCGAGGCGCTGCTCGAGTTCGGCGCGCTGGGTCGCGTCCAGCGTGCCGGTCAGATCGGTGACGCGCGCCGACAACGCGGGCACGTCCGCAAGGCCCTGCGCGCGCGCAGCCCACTGTGGCGCGAACGCGAACGCGGCGATCGCGAGCGATCGCGCCGATCACGACGGTGGCGAGTGCGCGACGCAGCGGCTTCACCTGCTTCGAATCGCGGTCACGGGCCCAATCACTTGCCCTGCGCGGCGCCGCCACCCTTGGCCGGCGCGCCGAACTCGACCTTTGGGGCGGCCGAGATCGCGCGTTCGTTCTCGACGCTGAACTGCGGCTTCGCGTCGTATCCGAACACCATCGCGGTCAGGTTCACCGGGAACTGGCGCACCAGTACGTTGTACTGCTGGATCGACTCGATGTAGCGCTTGCGCGCGACCGCGATCCGATTCTCGGTGCCCTCCAGCTGCGCCTGCAGGTCGCGGAAATTCGCGTCGGACTTCAGCTGCGGGTAGTTCTCCACCACCACCATCAGCCGCGACAGCGCGCTGCCCATCTCCTGCTGCGCCTGCTCGAACTGCTTGAGCGAGTTCGGATCGGTGGGGTTGACCTGGATCTGCCCGACGCGCGAACGCGCCTCGGTGACGCGCGTGAGCACTTCCTTCTCCTGGTCGGCGAATCCCTTGCACCGTGCTGACCAGGTTCGGGATCAGGTCGGCCCGCCGCTGGTACTGGTTCAGCACCTCGGACCAGGACGATTTCGTCGTCTCGTCGGTTCGCTGGATGTCGTTGTACCCGCATCCGGCGAGCGCCACCGAAACGAGCCCGATCGCGGCGATCCGCCTCAAACCCCTGAACTGCATGTCGTTCGCTCCCAGGTTGTTGTGGGTTTCAGGCGCCAACTCCGGAACACCTACCCGTACTGCCGTAAGATTGGGGCGCAATCGCGCGACACAAGGGGCGACACAAGTGGATGTGATCGCGCGAACGCGGCAGATCGCATCGTCCCAGACGCGACGAGACCGCAGACCGAGACCGACGGAGACCGGAGAATGCCGACCGCGACAACATTGCGCCAGTGCGGCGCCTTGATCGCTCTCGGTTCGGCCCTGTGGCTCGGGCCCGCACCGAGCCTCGCCGCCGGCCCGGCGGAGCGCGAACAGGTGCGCCAGTGGAGCCAGCAGGCCTTCGAAGCCTACGAGCGGGCCGAAGTGGAGCGTGCCGTATCGCTCTACGACAAGGCGGCACGCGCGGGCGACGCGCAGGCGCACTACAACCTGGCGGTCATGCGCATTCGGGAGGAGTCGCAACGCCCGACCCTCGCGCAGGCGATCGCGCACCTGCGCATCAGCGCCGAAGCGGGCTTCGCGCCGGCGCAGCACATGTTCGGGAGCCTGCTCGACACCGGACAGTTGGTGGCGCAGGACAAGGAGCGGGCGACCAGGATGTTCGCCGCCGCGGCCGCGCAGGGACACGCCGACGCCGCGCTCGAGCTGGCGCTTCAGTACTACCTCGGGCGCGGCATCGCGCAGGACTACGCCCTCGCGGCTCGCTGGTACGAAGTCGCTGCCCGCGCCGGCGACGCCGCCGCGCAGTACATCCTGGCGTCGATGTACGAGACCGCGCTCGGCGTGACGCGCGATCTGGACGCGGCCCTCGACTGGTACAACGCGGCGGCGCGACAGGGCGACGTCGCGGCCCGGCTCAAGGCGCGGGCGATCACCGAGCGCCTGGCGCGGGACCGCGGCTCCTGAGCCGGTGCGCGAAGCGTTTCCTGAACTTCGCCACCTTCGGTCCGACCACCGCCATGCAGTAACCCTGGTGCGGGTTGCGCTCGTAGTAGCGCTGGTGGTAGGCCTCGGCCGGATAGAAGGTGGCGAGCGCGCCGAGCTCGGTCACGATCGGCTGGCCGAAGATCCCTTCCCGCTCGATGGCGTCGATCGTCTCGCGCGCGAGATCGCGTTGCGCGTCGTCGGCGTAGAAGATCACCGAGCGATACTGCGAGCCGACGTCCGCTCCTTGCCGGTCGCGTGTCGTCGGATCGTGGATCGCGAAGAAGATCTCCAGCACGTCGCGTTCGCCGATCCGCGACGGAGTCGATCACCACGCGCACCACTTCGGCATGGCCCGTCTCGCCCGAGCAGACCTGCTCGTAGCTCGGGCGCTCGACCTGGCCTCCGGCGTATCCGGACTCCACCGAGACGACGCCTTCGACGTCGAGATAGACGGCCTCCAGGCACCAGAAGCAACCCCCGCCGAGCACGATCGACTTCGTGTCCAATGAAACCCTCCTCGTTCAGATCAGGGCGGCGCCGGCGCCGATCGCCACCATCAGCATCGCGGCGCCGGCGAACGGCAACCCACCGACGACGAACTGCGCGCTCTGGTCGTCTTCGATCCCGACCACGATACGCGCACCGATCACATACTGCACGCAGCCGTAGAAGAACGCGATCATGCACAGGAAGATCGCCGGCATGAAGAACAGCAGCGTCGACGCGAGAACGATCGGAACCGCCAGCGAGGTGCGAAACGCGACCGGCGCCGCGGATTCGACCTGCACCGGGCGCGCGCCTAGAATTCGGCTGAGCGCGCAGCGCCACGACGCGCGGCGCGGCGCACCGAACCGCACGAACCGAACCGAACCGAACCGAACCGAACTGAACTGAACCGCTCCAAGTCGAGTACCCGATCACGACCGACCGATGCAAAGGCGAATCCACGACATCTCCCCGCTGCTCAGCCCGGCCACGCCGGTGTGGCCCGGCGACACTGCGTTCTCGATCGAACGCGTGTCGAGCATCGCGGCGGCGAGCCCGGTGAACGTGTCGCGGCTCACGCTCTCCACCCACACCGGCGCGCACGCCGACGCGCCGTTGCACTACGACGATACGGGCGCAGACAGCGCCTCGCGCGCGCTCGACCCCTATCTCGGACCCTGCAGACTGATCGACGTGAGCTCGGCTCGCGGCGCGGTGTTCCCGACGCAGATCGGCGCGCGCCTCGAGGGCTGCCCGCCGCGCGTGCTGCTGCGCACCGCGCGCGCCGCGGCGCAGCATCGCTGGGACCCGGATTTCACCGCGATCGCGCCCGAGACGGTCGACCTGCTCGCGGCGGCCGGCGTTCGACTGATCGGCGTCGACACGCCGTCGCTCGACCCGCAGCAGTCCAAGACGATGGACGCTCACCTGCGCGTGCTCGCCGCCGACATGTCGATCCTCGAAGGCCTGGTGCTCGACGACATCGCCGAAGGCGACTACGAGCTGATCGCCCTGCCCCTGCGCATCGCCGGCGCCGACGCGAGCCCGGTGCGCGCGGTGCTGCGCGAACTGAGCGCGCCGCGCGAAACGCGCACGAGGTCGGGCGAATGAGCGACGCCGTGCTCGACCGCGCCGCCTGCGAGGCGCTCGACGCCACCGATCCGCTGCGCGAGCTGCGCGCGCTCTACGATCTTCCTCGAGACCTGATCTACCTCGACGGCAACTCGCTCGGACCGCTGCCGCACGCGACCGCGGCGTGCATCGAGCGCGGCGTTCGCGAGTCGTGGGGCCACGACCTGATCAGGAGCTGGAACACCGCCGGCTGGATCGACCTGCCACGGCGGGTCGGCGACGCGATCGCGTCGCTGATCGGGGCCGACGCCGGCGAGGTCGTGGCGGCGGACTCCACGTCGGTGAACCTGTTCAAGGTGCTCTCGGGGGCGATCGCGATGCGCCCCGAAGCGTCGACGATCCTGAGCGAACGCGGCAACTTCCCGACCGACCTGTACATCGCGCAGGGACTGATCGCGCAGACCGGCGGCACTCGCGCGCTGCGGCTGGTCGATCGCACCGAACTGCTCGACGCGATCGACGCCGACACGGCGGTCGTGATGCTCACTCAGGTCGACTACCGCAGCGGCTCGCGGCTCGATCTCGCCGAGCTCACCGCGCGTGCGCATGCCCACGGCGCACTGATCGTCTGGGATCTGGCGCACTCGGCGGGCGCGTTCGAAGTCGCGCTGAACGAGGCGCGTGCAGACTTCGCGGTCGGTTGCGGCTACAAGTACCTGAACGGCGGCCCCGGCGCTCCGGCCTTCGTGTTCGTCGCGCAGCGCCACCAGCGGGACTTCGCGCAACCGCTCTCGGGGTGGATGGGGCACGCCGCGCCATTCGACTTCGACGCCGCGTACCGCCCGGCCGAGGGCATATCGCGCGCGCTGGTCGGCACGCCGCCGATCCTGTCGATGCTCGCGCTCGAGTGCGGGGTCGACGCGATGCGCGCGGCCGACGCCGCTGGGCGCGATGGCTGCGATCCGCAAGAAGTCGCTCGCGCTCAGCGACCTGTTCATCGAACTGCTCGAGCGCCGTTGCGCGGGCTTCGGACTGACGCTCGTGACGCCGCGCGAGCACGCCTCGCGCGGCAGTCAGGCGAGTTTCGCGATCGCCGACGGCGCGACCGGCTACGCGGTGATCCAGGCGCTGATCGCGCGCTCGGTGATCGGCGACTTCCGCGCGCCCGACGTGCTGCGTTTCGGATTCGCGCCGAGCTACCTGCGTTTCGTCGACGTCTGGGACGCGGTCGAGCAGGCTTCGCGAGGTGCTCGAAACCCGCGCGTGGGATCGCCCCGAGTTCCGAACCCGCCTTGCGGTGACCTGAATCAACGCGCGCGACGACCGCGATCCACGACAATCGACGACCACCCACGTGCAACCGAACGGGAATCCGACGCGATGAGCGAACAGCGCTTCGAGGGCGCGCCGCTGGACAACAGCGGCAAGATGACCTACGGCGACTATCTCGACCTGGACCGTGTGCTGGGCGCCCAGCACACGCGTTCGGGCGACCACAACGAGATGCTGTTCATCGTGCAGCACCAGACCAGCGAGTTGTGGATCAAGCTGATGCTGCACGAGTTGCGCGCGGCGCGCGAGCGCATGCGCTGCGACGATCTCGCTCCGGCATTCAAGATGCTCGCGCGGGTCTCGAGGATCATGGAGCAACTGGTGCACGCCTGGGACGTGCTCGCGACGCTCACGCCTTCCGAGTACAGCACGCTTCGCCCGCACCTCGGCTCGTCGTCGGGATTCCAGTCGTTCCAGTACCGCGAGCTCGAGTTCATCCTGGGCAACAAGAACGCGGCGATGGTGCGAGCGCACGCGCACCGACCCGAACTCGAGGCGCAGGTCGCCGCGGCGCTGGCCGAGCCCTCGCTCTACGACGAGGCGATCCGGCTGCTCGCGCGCAACGGCTTCGCGCTCGAACCGATCCAGCTCGAACGCGACTGGCGCGAGCCGCGGCCGCACTCCGAGCTGCTGCAGGCCGCGTGGCTGCGCATCTACTGCGATCCGCCCAGGCACTGGAATTTCTATCAGCTCGCCGAGGAGTTCGTCGACCTCGAGGACGCGTTCCGGCAGTGGCGCTTCCGGCACGTGACGACGGTCGAGCGCGTGATCGGATTCAAACCCGGCACCGGCGGCACGAACGGCGTGTCGTACCTGCGAAAGATGCTCGACGTCGTCCTGTTCCCCGAGCTCTGGCAGGTACGCACCGACCTCTGACCCCCGTTCGCGCAACGATCGAATACCGCACTGATCGAAACCCGCGCCGAAAGCCGCACCCAAACCCGAACCCGAACCCGAACCCGGACCAAAATCCCGATCACACAAGCACAGGAGCCACCAGCATGCACCGCGTTCTTCAACCCGCCGGATGGGACAAACCCAAGGGCTACGCCAACGGAGTCGCCGCACGCGGCACCATCATCGCCGTCGCCGGCCAGGTCGGATGGACTCGCAGTTCGCAGATCGTCGGCGACGACTTCGTCGCGCAGGCGCGCCAGGCCCTGAGCAACATCGTCGCGATCCTCGCCGAGGCCGGCGCGGGCCCGCAACATATCGTGCGCATGACCTGGTACGTCACCGACAAGGTCGAGTACCTCGCGGCGGGCAGGGCACTGGGGGCCGTCTACCGCGAACTGATGACCGGACCCGACGCGAAGGTGAACTACCCTGCGATGTCGGCGGTGCAGGTCGCCGGACTGGTCGAGGAAGGCGCGAAGCTCGAGATCGAGGCGACCGCGGTCGTCCCGGACTGAGATTCGGCGCCGAGCGCCGTGCGCTCAGCGCTGCCCGTCGTCGCCCTTGACGTTTTCGAGGAGCAGGCCGCCCAGGCGCGAGTGCACGCGCCCGCCGGTGGCCATCACCAGCGCGAAAACGATCTCGCGCGGACGCGGCGCATCCTGGATGCCCACGTCCATCGCATTGAAATGGCTGCGAACGTAGCAGGCGTGGATGTTGTGCACCGGACACATGATCCGGAACCCGGCGCCGCCGACCGCTTTGGACGCCGGCACGATCGCCTTCGGTTCGCCGAGCACCTGGCGCATCGCCCAGCCGCCGGCCTCGTGCCAGACCGAGCCGTGCTCGAGTTCGCCGTCGACGCCGACGATCATCGCCTTGCCGTAGGCCTGGACCTTGTCGGCGCCCAGCGCGTCGGCGAGTTCCTGCGCCATCTCGCGTCCCAGCCCGCGCAGTTCGGCCATGAACGGCATCAGGTCGGGCTCGTAGCGTCCGGCGTAGGGGTTGTTCACCACCGCGATCGCGGCGCCCATGCGCAGCGGCGGATCCGCGCGCGGCCCGCCCTCGTGGTGGGTTGTTTCGATGTTGAGCGCGCGCTTTCGAACTTCGACCAATGACATCCCGGATTCCTCTGTTGACGAGTGCCGCAGCACTCTCGGCGTTCGATTGATTCGTGTCAAGCGCGGTGCCGTGGCTGCACTGTCGTTCCAGCACGTCGCCGCAGTACGTCGCGGCCATCGGGCGAAAGTTTCCTACAATACGGGGTGAACCGCCCCAGGGGTGAACCGTCCCAGGGGTGAACCGCCCCGCTCACCCGCCCAGCGCGCGTCGGGCCCATCGCACCGACCGCAAGACGACAAGGATCCCGCCATGAACGCCCCGCTCACCGCAAACAAGGTCAAGGCCAGCTTCAACTGGGCCGACCCGCTGCTGCTCGACCAGCAGCTCACCGAGGACGAGCGCATGGTGCGCGATGCCGCCGCGGTCTACTGCCAGGACAAGCTGCTGCCGCGCGTGCTCGAAGCGTTTCGCCACGAGAAGACCGACCCGGAGATCTTCCGCGAGATGGGCGCGCTCGGTCTGCTCGGACCGACGATTCCCGAGCAGTACGGCGGCCCGGGGCTGAACTACGTCAGCTACGGGCTGATCGCGCGCGAAGTCGAACGCGTCGACTCGGGCTATCGCTCGATGATGAGCGTGCAGAGCTCGCTCGTGATGGTGCCGATCTTCGAGTTCGGCACCGACGCGCAGAAGGAGAAATACCTGCCGAAGCTGGCCACCGGAGAGTGGATCGGCTGCTTCGGCCTGACCGAGCCGAACCACGGCTCGGACCCGGGGTCGATGCAAACGCGCGCGAAGGCGGTCTCCGGCGGCTACGAACTCAGCGGATCGAAGATGTGGATCAGCAACTCGCCGATCGCCGACGTGTTCGTGGTCTGGGCCAAGTGCCAGGGGGGCGACTTCGACGGACGCATCAAGGGATTCATCCTCGACAAGGGCATGAAGGGCCTGTCGGCGCCGCCGATCCACGGCAAGGTGGGGCTGCGCGCGTCGATCACCGGCGAGATCGTAATGGACCAGGTGCCGGTGTCCGAGGCGGCATTGATGCCCGGCGCGGAAGGGCTCAAGGGTCCGTTCACCTGCCTGAACAGCGCGCGCTACGGCATCGCCTGGGGCGCGCTCGGCGCGGCCGAGGATTGCTGGCACCGCTCGCGCCAGTACGTGCTCGATCGCAATCAGTTCGGTCGTCCGCTCGCGGCCAACCAGCTGATCCAGAAAAAGCTCGCCGACATGCAGACCGAGATCACGCTGGGGCTGCAGGCCTGCCTGCGGCTCGGTCGGATGAAGGACGAGGGCACCGCCTCGGTGGAAATCACCTCGATCCTGAAACGCAACTCCTGCGGCAAGTCGCTCGACATCGCGCGGATGGCGCGCGACATGATGGGCGGCAACGGAATCAGCGACGAGTTCGGCGTGGCGCGCCACCTGGTCAACCTCGAAGTGGTCAACACCTACGAGGGCACGCACGACATCCACGCGCTGATCCTGGGCAGGGCGCAGACCGGCATTCAGGCTTTCAGTTGAGGGACGCGACAGAAGCCGCGTGAATCGTGCCGCGCACTGAGAGGGGCGCGACCGAGCACGTGCGCGCGAGCGAATTCGACTGAGCCACGTTGGAACAGAACACGCCACTGACGCCGGCTTCTGGCTCAGCCCCCAGGCTCGCGCCCGAGCAGACGCGCCGGATCGTCGTCGGGCTGCTGGTCGCGATCTTCCTCGCGGCGATCGACCAGACGATCGTGGCCGTGTCGCTGCTCGCGATGGGGCGCGACCTGCTCGGTTTCACGCTGATGCCGTGGGTGGTCGCCGGCTACCTGGTCGCCTCGACGGTGGCCACGCCGATCTACGGCAAGCTCTCCGACATCCACGGCCGGCGGCTGACACTGATGGTGGCGATCGGCATCCACCTGTGCGGGTCGGCGCTGGCGATGTTCGCGCAGTCGATGCCGCAACTGATCGCGTTTCGGCTGCTGCAGGGCGTCGGCGCCGGCGGCCTGCTCGCGATCGCGCAGGCGACGATCGGCGATATCGCGCCGGGCCACGAACGCGGCCGCTACCAGGGCTACATCTCGGGCACCTTCGCGGTCGCCGCGCTGATCGGCCCGATCGTGGGCGGGATGCTCACCCACTACATCTCGTGGCGCGCGATCTTCGCGCTCTATCTGCCGCTGGGCCTGGCGGCGCTCGTCTTCGTGCATCGCGTGCTGAGCTATGAAACGGTGGAGCGGCGCGCGCACAGCATCGACTACGCGGGTGCGGTGCTGCTCGCCGGAACGCTCGCGTCGCTGATGATCGCGCTTACCCGCGTCGGCCAGGGCGTGCCGTTGGCGGCGGGCAGTTCGCTCGCGCTGTTCGGCGCGGCTGGATTGCTTCTGTTCGCCTTCGTCTTGCAGGAGCGCCGCGCCCCCGAGCCGCTGATACCGCCCGCCCTGTTCGCGCGGCCGGTGGTGGCGATCTGCTGCCTGATCCTCGGGCTGCAGTTCTTCGTGCTGATCGGGTCGGCGGTACTGATACCGCTGGCGATGCAGTCGGTGGGCCGCGCCGACGTCCAGCAGGTGGCGCTGCGGATGCTGCCGATGACGCTCGCGATTCCGCTATGGCGCCTACCTCGCGGGGCGTTACATGTTTCGCACCATGCTCTATCGCGAGAGCGTGTTCGTCGGTGCGGTCATTGCCATTCTCGGCTCGGCCGCGCTCGCCTGGAACGCGACCGAACACTTCGGGATCACCGCGATCGCGATGGCCGCACTGGGCATCGGGCTGGGGTTGACGATGCCGCCCAACCTGGTGGTCGCGCAGACAGCGGTGCCGCGCTCGATGATCGGAGTCGTGACGTCGACCACCGCGCTGTGTCGCACGCTGGGCGGCGCGATCGGGATCGCCGTGCTGACGTCGGTGCTGTTCACGCAGTTGCACGAGACCGCGCCGGCCGCAGCGGCCGCGGGCGACTCGACGCCGATCCTGTCGGCCCTGCTCGAAGCACCGATCGAACCGCTGCGGCGTGCCTTCAGGATCGTGTTCACGCTGACCGCGCTGAGTTCGCTTGGTGCGCTGGCGCTGGCGACGCGGATGCCCAGGGACATTCTTCGCAAGGTGTGATCAGGCAGCGGTGCGGCTCGTGTCTCGATAAAGGCGCATGAAAGCCTCGAGACCGAGGTGGCGCGCGAGCAGAAGCGGCGGCATGCGCAGGTACTGTCCGCGCAGGTAGACGACCCGACGGGCGAGCACGGTGCGCGCCCTCGTCGCGAAGACCCGCGACTACGGCCCGCCCGGCTCCTCCTTCGGCTGCGTGATTCGCTGCTTCGATTTCTCGAGCAGATGCGGAACCAGCTTCGTCAGCGGCATTCGCTGGTGGTGGTAACGCGCGAGCAGCGCGACCGCGGCGACGCGATCGAGCCCTCCGCGTTCCAGGCGCGATCCGGGGAGCATCGCCCGGTCGCACAGCCAGTTCATCACGCGCACCGTCGCCTGCGAAGGACGCGGCAACTCTTGCAGCGTGCGCTCGTGAAACGGCGACCCGAGCCAACGGCGCGCGAAGTGGATCGACCACCAGAGCGGGCGCGCAAACCCGAGCTCGATCGCGCGCGCGACGAGCCGGTCGTCGAGCCCGGGGTCGAGTTCGCAATAGTGGCGATACAGCAGGTCGAAGTCCATCGTCTCGCGCAGCCGCAGCGTCAGGTCCGAGTCCTTGAAGGTGTGGATCGCGCAGTGGATCAACTGGTCGATCGGCTGCAGCACGCGAAACGGGCGGCCATCGAACTCGACCTCGACGCTCGCGGCGATCAGCTTCGCGGTGTCGATTCCCGGCCCACGAAGCGACGGAGTGATCGCGTGGTGTACGTCGACCTCGACGCCGCGCTCGGGGTGCGACAGCGGCGGAATCTCGTGGCTGAGGTCGCGATAGTAGCGTTCGTCGTGAACGCTGAGTTCCTGCGCGTCCCAACCGCACTCGCGCAGGCGTTGTTCCACGTCCCTGAGCCTCGCCGCGGGCACGAGCAGGTCCACGTCCCCCGCCGCACGAGCGCGCGACAGGGGCAATCCGGCGACCTCGTAGGCGGCGCCCTTGAGCAACACGACTGTTTGGCCGAGCGGCTCGAGCGCGTGCGCGATCTCGTCGAGTTCCCAACGCAACAGCGCGCGCCGGTGGCGGACCGCAACCTGCGCCGAGTGCATGTGCCCCGCGACCTTCGGGTCGAGCGAATCCAGGACACCGGCTCGCTCGAGCCGGTGCGCGAGGTGCGCCAACGATCGCGTGCGGCGTGCGGCGCCGACGATTTCGGTCCAGCGCGCCGCGGCGAGGCGGGCCGCGGATTCGGGGTTTCGATACGAGCGCAGCAACGACGCGCTGCAGGCCTCGTTCGCGTTCGCGGGCTCAGACGCGTGCATGTTCGCTCGCCGCGCGCGTGCAGAGTTCGATCAGCGAAGGAACGGCCTCGTCGAGTCGCGAGTACTCGAGCCGCACGAAGCTGCACTCGCGCGCGAGTCGCGCGACGGCCGCGAACGCGGCCGACCCGAGGACGCCGTAGTTGAAGCTGTTGGCGCTGAGCAGCGAGAACGCCTCGGCGACTGCGCACCGGCGCGACCGAGCAACCGGCACCGTCGACCCATTTCGGAAACACGACGATCTTCGGACGTGCCGCGACAAAGCGGGCCTCGACCGAAGCGCGCGAAAGGGCGACGTGCGCAACGTCGCCTTTTCGTGTCTTCGCGAAGACGGGCCCGATCCTCGCATCCTTCGACCAGCCGCGAATCACGTCGATCGAGCGGTTCTTCAACGCGATCGGCTTCGGAATCGGCAGCAGCATTCCATCGCCGAGCCGAACGACGCCGAACTCGTCGGAAAGGACTCTCGCACCGCGCAGGCCCAGCGCCGCGGTCAGCGTGCTCTTGCCCGAACCGGGCTCGGCGACGAGCAGCATCGCCGCGCCGCCAAGTTCCACGACACCCGAGTGCAACAGCAGGTGCTGGTTGAACATGTGCGCGAAGCACCAGTTGATGCCCCACTCGAGCAAGGGCAGCGCCGAGTCGCGCGGAAACGGCTCGAATGGTTCGATTCCGTCGGCGATGAAGCGCGCCTGCGGTCGGATCAGGCGCCGGATTCCGCCGGATTGCACCACCTCCAGGTCCGCGTCGCAGAACCCCGCTTCGACCTGCCTCGGGAACTCCGGATAGACCTGCTGCAGGTGCGACGCCAGAGCCGGGATCGGCGATCGTACCCGAACGCGCATCGCGCCCAGATCGAGCACCAGACCGTTTCCGGACAGCGCGTGTTCGATCTCCGGGGTCGACGACGCACCGAGCGTCGAACTGGCCGCGGCCTCATCCATCCGCCGGCCTGCGCTCCAGGTGAAGCGCCAGCGACGCCCACTTGCGAAGGTTTTCCCGCCGTATGTGCCGGGCCAGCGGCGCGTCCGCGGCGGAGTCGCCCAGTTCGACCAGCAAGGCGTCGAGCAATGGTTCGAGTTCGCGAACGCCCGACCGGATCGTGCCGCGAATCGAGTCGATCAGCGCGCAGGCGTCGTCCGAGACGACGTGGGTGTGCCAGCTGAGGGGGTCGAAGATCGCGACGCCGCCGTCGAGGACCTCGACCAGTTCCGATGAAACGGTGCCCGGACTCGCTTGCTGGTCGCGCAACCGCTAGACGCCGGTGAGGAAGCGTCCGGTCGAGTCTCAGCGCGCCGGGCTGCACAGAGTTCATGCACGAGACCGTCAACGGCGTTCCCTGAGGATTGCTCGGCGCCGGTCCGAGACGGCGTGACGCTGACTCCGCCGCCGTCAGCAGATCCAGCTGTAGGTGACGAGCACTGCCTCGCGTCGCACGAAAACCTGATCGCCGACCAGTTCGTCGGCGCCCCAGGGCGGATCCCGGGCTGCAGCCCGAAGCCGTACGGATGATTGCCGTCCGGGTCCAGCGGATAGTAGAGATCGCCGATCTTGTACGCGATCGCCCTGACGGGGTCGCCTCGGGTCCGCACGCCGATCTGGAAGACCCCGACGGTTTCCCGAATCCAGTTGTCCGAACCCGGAATGGCGCCGATTGGCGGCGTCTGGGTCGAACACTTCTCGATGCAGGCTCCAATCGAACCGAAGGCTTGCGCCGAGGCCGTTGCCGAAGTCAGCAGCAGCGGCGCGCCAGCGGCAGCCAGCCGCAACAGGCGCCGGCGCCGGTCGTCGCGCGCGTCCTCCCGGGCATCGACCGCAGGCAGGCGCCCGTCCCCGGCCGATCCGGTCACTTCCTGCTTGTCGCTATCTGGTTGCGTTGCCATTCGATTGAACGCGCCCAGTTGCGCGCGCCCTGTTTTCAGTTGAATCAATATGCACGATCAATCCCAAGGTCGCGAGGACAAATTCCTCCTCTCAGGGTCTGTCAGCGCTTCTTACACTCTGAGCTTCGATCGGCGAAAAAACCCGGTCAACAGTGCCGCAAAACAGCCCACAGTGCAATAAAAACAATGGGTTAGTCACTTCGAACTCCAGTCTCACCCTCAAAAACATGCAATTTTCATGCCCGAACTCGAACAGCCACGAGGCCCGCCCGACGCCGATCCCCGCTACGATGTATACGTTGTCACGACGACCGATTCACCATCGGATTTCCACATGCTGCTGGGCTGCATCGCCGACGACTTCACCGGCGCGACCGATCTCGCGAACATGCTGGTTCGCGGAGCAATGCGCACGGTACAGACCATCGGCCTGCCCCCCGATCGCGAAACGATCGACGCCGACGCGGTGGTCGTGTCGCTGAAGTCGCGCACCGCGTCGGCGCGCGACGCGATCGCCGAGTCGGTCGCCGCGTGCCGCTGGCTGGTGGGCGCGGGCGCGCGACAGATCTTCTTCAAGTACTGCTCGACCTTCGATTCCACCGATCGCGGCAACATCGGGCCGGTGGCCGACGCGCTGATGCGTGAGCTCGACACCGAGTTCACGATCGCCTGCCCCGCCTTTCCGGAGAACGGGCGCAGCGTCTATCGCGGCCACCTGTTCGTCGGCGACCTGCTGCTGTCCGATTCGGGAATGCGCACGCATCCGCTCACGCCGATGAGCGACTCGAACCTCGTGCAGGTGCTGCAGCGCCAGACGACGCGAAAGGTCGCGCTGGCGCGCCATTCGACGGTCGCGCGCGGAGCGGCGGCGTTGCGCGCGCGCTTCGACGAGATCCGCGTGGCCGGGGGCGAGATCGCGATCGTCGACGCGTTGTCCGACGACGACCTGTACACGATCGGACAGGCCTGCGCCGACCTCGCGCTGGTCACCGGCGGTTCGGGGGTCGCGATCGGCCTGCCGCGCAACTTCGCCGGCGAACTCGGTGCGCCGCGCGATGCGGCGGCGCTGCCGCGCATCGACGGGCCGGCGCTCGTCGTGTCGGGCAGCTGCTCGCAGGCGACCAACGCGCAGGTCGCACACTGGCGCCGGTCGCGGCCCGCGTTTCGGATCGACCCGATCGCGCTGCACGCGGGACACGCTGTGGTGGCCGACGCGATCGCCTGGGCACGTGTGCATCTCGCGAGCGAAGCGGTGCTGATCTACGCGACCAGCGCACCCGACGAAGTCGACGCGGTGCAGCGCGCGATCGGCGCGCAGGCCGCGGGCACGCTGATCGAGGACGCGATCGCCTCGATCGCGGGCGCTCTGGTCGACTCGGGCGTGCGCAAGCTGATCGCCGCCGGCGGCGAGACCTCCGGAGCGGTGGTCAAGGCGCTGGGCGCGACCCGACTGCGCGTCGGCCCCCAGATCGACCCGGGCGTGCCGTGGATGGTGACCGAGGGCGCGGGCGCGCCGATCGCGATCGCGTTGAAATCGGGCAACTTCGGCTCGGACGACTTCTTCGCGAAGGCGCTCGCGATGCTCGAGAACGACACACGATGAACGCCGCCGCCACCGAATCGGCGCTGCGCGACGCGATCTGCGGACTCGGTCGCTCGATCTTCGCGCGCGGCCTCACGCACGGGTCGACCGGAAACATCAGCGTGCGACTCGACGACGGATTTCTCGCGACGCCGACCGGGTCGAATCTCGGCGCGCTCGATCCGGCGCGGCTCTCGCGGCTCGATCTCGCCGGTCGCCACGTCTCGGGCGACGCGCCCACCAAGGAAGCCTTCCTGCACCTGGCGATGTACGAGCAGCGCGCGCGCAGCAATGCTGTCGTGCACCTGCACTCGACCTACTCGACCGCGGTGTCGGTGCTCGAGAACGTAGACGCCGACGATGTCCTGCCGCCGCTCACCGCGTACTACGTGATGCGCATCGGTTCGCTGCCGCTGGTGCCCTACCACCCGCCCGGCGATCTCTCGCTGGCCGACGCGGTTCGCGCCTGCGCCACTCGCCACCACGCGCTGCTGCTCGCCAACCACGGCCCGGTCGTGGCCGGGTCGAGCCTCTCGGCCGCCGCCGACGCGGTGGAGGAACTCGAAGCCACCGCGCGGCTGCATCTCGCGCTGCACGGCCGCGCGTGCCGCTGCCTCACTCCGACGCAGGTGGCCGCGCTCAAGGCGAAGTTTCCGATCGATTGCTGAACTCGGTCGTCGAGCTCGGCCATCTCGCCGAGCCGTTCGGCCGATTGACGAATCGGGCAAAGTCATTCTACGATATGGGTACCCATATTAGTCGATCACCATCCCATATGAAGACAACCGTAGATATTTCCGATCCGCTGTTTCAGGAGACGAAGCGCATCGCGGCGCGCGAAGGCGTGACGATGCGCGCGATGATCGAACTCGGACTGAGAAAGGTGATCGCCGAGAAGAAGTCGAGGCGCGGCAGGTTTCGCCTGCGCCCGGCCAGCTTCGCCGGCGCCGGCCTGCAGCCGGAACTCCAGGGCGAGGGCTGGGAACGAATTCGCTCGCTCGCCTACGAAGGCCGCGGCGGATGATCGCGCTCGACACCAACATCCTCGTCTACGCGCACAGGGAAGACTCGCCGTTTCACCAGGCGGCGCACGAGCACGTGCGCGCGCTTGCCGAAGGCGCAGCACCGTGGGCGATTCCCTGGCCGTGCCTGCACGAGTTCCTGGCGATCGTTACCCACCCTCGAATCTACGCGCCGCCCACGCCGCTCGATCTCGCGATCGAGCAGGTCGACGCGTGGACCGAATCCCCCTCGCTGATCCTGCTGGCCGAGTCGCAATCGCACTGGGCGACGCTGCGCCCGCTCCTTGCCGCGGCGCGGGTGCGCGGGCCTCAGGTGCACGACGCGCGGATCGCGGCGCTGTGCCTGCAGCACGAGGTGCAGCGTACTTTGGTCCGGCGACCGCGACTTCGGGCGCTACCCGACGCTCGGCGTCGTCAATCCGCTGGTCACACCGGGCGCGGCGTAGAACGCGAATTCCCTCATGCGCCGAGCGCGAACGCCCTCAGGCGTAGCGCCTCGAAATCGACTCCGCGACGCACACCGGGCGATCGCTGCCCTTGCGCTCGAAAGTCACCTTCCAGATCATCTGCGCGCCGTTGTCCGCGATGTCTTCGATCGCCAGCAGCTCGAAGCGCGCGCGCAGTTCGCTGTCCACCGGCACCGGCGAGGTGAAGCGCACCCGGTTCAGGCCGTAGTTCACCCCCATCTTCACGCCGCGCAGTTCGATCGTTCGCTCGAAGAAATGCGGCAGCATCGACAGCGTCAGGTAGCCGTGCGCAATCGTCTTGCCGAAAGGCCCGGCCGCTGCGCGCACCGGGTCGACGTGGATCCACTGGTGATCGCCGGTGGCCTCGGCGAAGCGGTCGATCCGTTGCTGGGTGACGCGCTCCCAGTCGCTGACCGCGATCTCCTGGCCCACGCAGGCGCGCAGCTCGGCAAGCGATTCGAAGGTCTTCATTGCCCACCTTCGCAGATCTTCATTGCCTGCCTTCTTACTTCGGTTCGTGTCGTGCCGATCAGTCGAGCGAGACGCCGGCGCGCTCGATGATCGGCTTCCAGCGCCCGAGTTCCGATTGCATGAAATCGGCGAACTCCTTTTGCGTGCCCGGCGCGGGCGTCATGTACGACGCGCGCAACTTGTCGCTCACCGCGGGCTCGCGCAGCGCGCCGACCAGTTCGCGATTCAGTCGCGCGACCAGCGGCGCCGGCACGGCTGAAGGCACGACGAATCCGAGCCACGCGGTGGCCTCGACGCCCGGAATTCCCACCTCCCTGAAGGTCGGCAGATCGGGCATCAGCGGCGAGCGCTCGGGCGTGGTCACCGCGAGCGCCCTGAGCCTGCCCGCCTGCGCGAGCGGCATCACCGCGGCCGGCGGCAGCGTACCCATCTGCGTGTCGCCCGCGACGATCGACGACACGGCCGAAGGCGAGGACGGATAAGGGATGTGGACGATGTAGGTTCCGCTGCGCGCCTTGATCAGTTCCATCGCGAGATGCGCGACCGTTCCCGCGCCCAGCGAAGCGTAGTTGTACTTGCCCGGATTGCGCTTGAGCAGCGAGAGCAGTTCCTGCGCCGAGTTCACCCCCAGCGACGGCGACACCGCGAGCACGCTCGGCTGCACCGCCGCGAGCGTCACCGGCGCGAGGTCGCGAAACGGGTCGTAGGGCAGCTTCTTGTACAGCAGGGTGTTGTTCACCAGCGGACCGGTGATCGACAGGCCGATCGTGTAGCCGTCCGGTGCGGCGCGCACGACCGCGTGGGTGCCGATGTTGCCTCCGGCGCCAGCGCGATTCTCGACCACGAAACTCTGGTTGAGCTTCTTGCCCAGGTGATCGGCCACCAGACGGGCGAGCAGGTCCGGCGTCGATCCGGGGCCGAAGGGAACCACGATCTTCACCGTGCGCGTGGGCCACTCTTCGGCAGTCTCGGCGCGCGCCGGCAACGGCAGCGATCCGGCCACCGGCAGCAGCGCGGCGGCGATGAAGTTGCGTCGATCCATGTCCAAGCCTCCCGCGAAAAACGTGATTGTGCCTCGTCGCGATCTCAGGCGCGCAGCCTGAACCTCTGGATCTTTCCGGTGGCGGTCTTGGGCAGTTCGTCGACGAACTCGATCCAGCGCGGGTACTTGAAGCTCGCCAGCTTGGCTTTCACGTGCGCCTTGAGTTCGGCACCGAGTGCCTCGGAAGCGTCGGCCGGGTTCTTCAGCACGACGAAGGCCTGCGGCTTGACGAGCTTGTCGGCGTCGGTGCGCCCGACCACGGCCGCCTCGAGCACCGATGGGTGCGTAGCGATCGCCGACTCGACCTCGAAAGGCGAGACGTACTGGCCGCTCACCTTGAGCATGTCGTCCGACCGACCCGCGTAGACGTAGTAGCCGTCGGCGTCGACCGCGTACTTGTCGCCGCTCATCGTCCACACGCCCTGGAACGTGGCGCGCGTCTTCTCGCGCTGGTTCCAGTACATCATCGCCGCCGACGGTCCGCTGATGTAGAGATCGCCGACCTCGCCCACCGCCACCGGCTTGGCGTCGTCGCCGAGCAGCTTCAGGCCGTAGCCGGGCACTGCCTTTCCGGTCGTGCCGTAGCGCACCTGCCCCGGCAGGTTCGACAGGAAGATGTGGAGCATCTCGGTCGATCCGATTCCGTCGAGGATCTCGACGCCGGTGAGTTCGGTGAAACGGTTTCCGATCTGCTCGGGGAGCGCCTCCCCGGCCGACGCGCACACTCGCAGCGCGAGCGTGTCGCGCGCCGGAAAGGACGGGCTCGCGAGCATCGCCGCGTAGAGCGTCGGCACGCCGAAAAAGACGCTCGGTTTGCGCCCGGCGAGCGCCCCCGGCTGCTCGGCGTTGAGCCGACGAAACACCGAATCCGGCGTCGGACGCTCGGCCATCAGCAGCGCAGTCGCGCCGAAGGCCATCGGGAAGGTCAGTCCGTTGCCGAGCCCGTAGGCGAAGAACAATTTCGCTGCCGAGAACAGCAGGTCGCCTTCGCCGATTCCGAGCACCGGGCCGGCGTAGAGTTCGGCCGTCTCGATCAGGCTCGAATGCACGTGCACGGTTCCCTTGGGCGCGCCGGTGGAGCCCGACGAATAGAGCCAGAAACAGGGTTCGTCGGCGATGGTTTGCGCCGGTTCGAAGACGTCGCTGCCGATGGCGAGCAGCGCGGCGAACGCGTCGTGCGCCGCTCCCGCGTCGGTCGGAGCGTCGGACACGATGACGCGTTCGAGCGTGGGGATCTTCCCCTGCAGGCCCTCGAAAGCGGGCAGCAGCGCGCGCGAGACGAACAGCACGCGTGCGCGCGAATCGCGCAGCATGTACTCGTAGTCGTGCGCCTTGAGCAGCGTGTTGGTCGCCACCGGCACAACGCCAGCCTTGATCGCGCCGAGAAACGCGACCGGCCAGTCGATCGTGTCGAGCATGCACACCATGATCCGATCCTCGCTGCGCAGTCCGAGCGAGGCGAGACTGGAAGCGAAGCGGTTCACGCGACGGGCAAGCTCTGCGAAGCTGTAGCTGCCGCTGTCGTCGATGAAAGCCGGCTTGTCGGCGCGCCCCGCGCGAAGGTTGCGCTCGATCAGGTCGTGCGCGGCGTTGTACTGGCGCGGGAACACGACCCGCGGCGCGCCCGATCCGGGCACCACACTGGACAATCCACTCATCTCGCTGCCTCCGTTGTCTTGCTGTCTTTCTGTCGTGCTGTCTTGCTGCCGTGCGCGCCGCGCGCGGCCTGCCTCAGATCCTCTTCCAGTCGAACTGCGCCTTCGTTCCCGAACCGTAGAGCTTGAGCGCGCCCTGTTCGCCAGTCGCGTTGGGGCGATTGAAGATCCAGTTCTGCCAGGCGGTCAACCGGCCGAACACGCGGGTGAACATCGTCTCGGGTCCGGCGAACCTCAGGCTCGCTTCCATTCCGGTGAGCGCGTCGGGCGAGAGCGACGAGCGCTCCTCGATCGCGATCCGGATCTCGTCGCTCCAGTCCAGATCGTCGGGCGACGCGGTGACGATCCCGATCTCCTCGGCGCGCGACGCCATGATCGGCTCGCCGACCAGCTTCGCGAGTCCCTCGGGCACGAGCTGGCAATAGTGCGCGTCGATCCGCGTGATTGCGCTCGCCATCGGGTACCAGCCGAAGTTGGCCGCCGACAGCGCGATCGAAGTGGCCTCACCCTCCTCGGCAGCGTCGAGCATGTAGCTGCGATCGGCGGCGAGTGCGAGTTCGAACAGCGTGCCGGCGAAACACGACCCGGTGTCGACGATCGCGAACATCGAACGCGACGTGACGTCGAATCGCGACAACAGCCGGCGCCAGGCGCCGAGCGTCTCGGCGACGAACCAGTGCGCGCGGTTTTTCTCGGCAAAGTCGTCGTAGGCCAGCACGCGCGCGCCGTCGCCGCGGCTGCGCAACAGCCACAGCCCGCATTCGGGCTCGTTGGCGCGAAGCATCAGCATCGCGTCCTCGAGTTCGCGAGCCAACGCGAGCGGCCAGTAGGCACAGGCCTGCGCCACGGCGGCCTCGCCCGACGCGGGCGGTGCCTCGGCTGGCCCGGTCACCGTGATCGTCGCGGTGCGCGCGTTGCGGTCGATCGCGACCTCGACCAGACCGTAGCGATACGCGTCGGCGTCGATCTCGCGCGCGAGCGGCTCGAGGACGATCCCCGCGCCCGCAGCCGCGCGCGTGCTCGACGCGGCCATCCTGTTCGCGTGTTCGGCGAGCTGCTCGTCGAAACTCTGCGGCTTGGCGAGGTGATCGACCAGTCGCCATTGCTGTGCGCGGTCGGCGCGCACGCCTTCGGCGGTCGTGCAGAAGATGTCGGCAAGGTCGCGGCGCACGCGGCGCTTGTCGATGATCCGCGTCAGTCCCCCGGTGCCCGGCAGCACGCCGAGCAGCGGCACCTCGGGCAGGCTGACCGTGGACGAACGATCGTCGATCATCAGGATCTCGTCGCACGCGAGCGCGAGCTCGTAGCCGCCGCCCGCGCACACGCCGTTGACCGCGGCGAGCGTCCTGAGGCCGTCGACGGCGCTCGAATCCTCCAGGCCGTTGCGCGTCTCGTTCGTGAACTTGCAGAAGTTGACCTTCCAGCCGTGGCTCGACTGCCCGAGCATGTAGATGTTGGCGCCGGAACAGAACATCTTCGACTTCCCGCTCGTAATGACCAGGCACTTCACGCCGGGGTGCTCGAAACGCACCCGGTTGATCGCGTCGTTCAGTTCGATGTCGACCCCCAGGTCGTAGGAGTTGAGCTTGAGCTTGTAGCCGGGAACGATGCCGCCGTCCTCGTCGATGTCCAGCGTCAGCCGCGCGATCTCGCCTTCGACCGCGAGTTTCCAGTGCCGGTACCGGTCCGGGTGTGCGTCGAACAGCACCTGCGGCCCATGACCCACGATCCCGGATTCAACTGCTGCCATCGCAACCTCCCCAGATTTGACCCGTATCAATCGGCCAAGGATAACAAGCCTGATCTCTGAATTGCACTAAAATGCTCTAATGTACTATTCCTGAGTATTATAATTCATATTCACCGATGCCGATCGGCGCAAGGATCGTTACGATCGGCGGCGCGCCCATCGATCAGACAACGGAGGCCGACGATGCAAACTGCCGCACCCGATCCGGCCTACGCCTGCGAATCCTCGCCGATCTTCGTTCCGGTCAGTTCGCTCACCACCGTCTCGAGCTCCTGCAGGCAGGTCTCCTCGTCGTGCGCGCTGGTGTCGATCGTCGCGTCGGCCATCGAATACAGCCGGTCGCGCTGCGCGAGGATCGTACGCAGTTCGGTCATCGCGTGATCGCGCCCCTGCATCGGGCGCAGGTCGCCCTGGGACACGACGCGGTTCATGTGATCCTCCGGGCTCGCGCGCAACCAGACCGTCAGGCATCGGCTGCGAAGAATCTGGTAGGTCTGCGGCTCGACCACCAGCGACCCGCCGGTGGCGATCACGCTGCGCTCGTCGCCCTCGATCACGCGCGCGAGCGCGCGCCGTTCGCCGTCGCGGTAGGCATCCTGCCCGTACATCGTGAAGACGCTCTCGAGCGAAGCACCGAGCTCGGCCTCGACCTCGTCGTCGAGTTCGAAAAAGCGCACGCCCTGACGCTGCGCCAGACGTTTCCCGAGCGTCGACTTTCCCGCGCCGCGCAGACCGATCAGCGCCACGCGACCGCGCCGACCGATGTCGACGCGCTGGCCGATCAGTTCGTGCAGGTCGGCGCCGAGCGCGGCCGCGACTCGCCTGATCAGCAGGATCGACACGTTGCCTTCGCCGGACTCGAGCTGCGCGAGGTAGCGCTCCGACACGCCGGAACGCTCTGCGAGCCGGCGCCGGGTGAAGCCCGCCTTGCCGCGCGCGCGACGCACGCGAAGACCGAGCTGGCCGAGGAAGGCCGCTTCGTCCGCCGTCTTGCCGGGATTGCTCATGCCCTGCAGAATAGTGCGCAATCGAACGACTGCCAATACCTATAGCTCATGGAGACCACAGCCAGAACCCGGACCAGGCGGATCGTCGCAGACGGACGCGGCCTCGAGTTGCGCACGATCGGCGAACCCGGCGCGGGGTCCGCAACGCTGGTGTTCCTGCACGAGGGTCTCGGTTGCGCCGCGTTGTGGCGCGACTTCCCGGACCGGGTCTGTGCCGCCAGCCGGCCTGCCGGGAATCGTCTACTCGCGCTTCGGCTACGGCGACTCGGACCCGTTCGACGCGCCACGCGAAGTGCGCTTCATGCACGACGAAGCGCTGGTCGCGCTGCCTGAACTGCTGGCCGCGACCGGCGTCGCCCGCGCGATCCTCGTCGGGCACAGCGACGGCGCATCGATCGCGCTGATCCACGCCGGCGAGCGCCCCGCGGGCGTCGCCGCGGTGATCGCGATTGCGCCGCACCTGTTCGTCGAGCCGATCACGCTGCGATCGATCTCGGACATCGCGCGGCGCTTCCCCGGGTCCGGCCTCCCGGCGAAGATGGCGAAGTACCACCGCGACGCGCACGCCACCTTCCACGGCTGGGCCGACATCTGGCTCGATCCGCGCTTCGCCGCCTGGAACATCGAACGCGAGGCGGCGAAGGTCGGGTGCCCGGTTCTGGCGATGCAGGGAACGCAGGATGAATACGGTACGATGGAGCAGGTGCAACGCTTGGCCGAACTCTGTCCCACCGCGACCTGGGTCGCCGTCGATTCCTGCGGGCACAGCCCGCATCTCGAGCGCCCGGAACAGTCACTGAAGGAGATCACGAAGTTCATCGCCCGGCTCGGCGAATCCGTCGAATCCGGGCAATTCGAAGTGCATTACAACAGCCAAACCGAGCGAAGGAGACGTTAATGACCACGAACAATTCCACCCGCAGAAAGATCGTCATCGGAGCAGGCGCCGCCGCCGCCGCGTCGGCGTTGCCGACGTCGCTGGTGCGCGCGCAGCCCGCGAAGATCAAGGTCGGCCTGCTGCTGCCCGCCACCGGCACCTACGCCGCGCTCGGCTCGGCGATCACGAACGGGTTCAAGCTGGCGATCGACCAGCAGGGCGGCAAGCTCGGCGGGCGCGAGATCGAGTACATCGCGGTCGACAGCGAGGCGAACCCGGCCAAGGGTCCCGAGAACACCAACCGGCTGGTGCAGCGCGACAAGGTCGACGTGCTGGTCGGACCGGTGCACTCGGGCGTCGCGATGGGGATGGCCAAGATCGCGCGCGAAACCAACACGCTGCTGCTCGTGGCCAACGCCGGAGCCGGCGCGGTCACCGGCGCGATGTGCGCGCCGAACATCTTCCGCACCTCGTTCACCAACTGGCAACCGACCTACCCGCTGGGCAAGGTGATGGTCGAGCGCAAGGCCAAGACGGCGGTCTGGATCTCGTGGAAGTACGCGGCCGGCGAGGAAGCGGGAGCCGGATTCCGCGAGGGATTCGAGAAGGCCGGCGGCAAGGTCGTCAAGGAGCTTTGGGTTCCGTTCCCCACGGTGGAGTTCCAGGCGTTGCTGGCCGAGATCGCCAGCATCAAGCCCGACGCGGTCGCGTGCTTCTTCGCCGGCGGCGGCGCGGCGAAGTTCATCAAGGACTACGCGGCAGCGGGCCTCAGGGGCAAGATCCCGCTCTACGGTTCGGGCTTTCTCACCGACGGCGTGCTCGGCGGGGTCAAGGACGAGGCGCAGGGCATCCTCACGACGCTGCACTACGCCGACGCGTTGCCGTTCAAGCGCGACGAGGACGTTCCGTCGCGACTACGCGGTCGCGTTCAAGCTCCAGCCCGACGTCTACGCGGTCCAGGGCTACGACACCGGGCTGCTGCTCGCGCAGGCGATGACGGCGGTCAAGGGCGACATCGGCAACAAGAAGGGCATCATCAAGGCGATGGAAGGGGCTGACGGTCGACAGTCCGCGCGGCAAGTGGACGATGTCCAAGGCGCACAACCCGATCCAGGACTTCTACCTTCGCGAGGTCGTCGGCGAGCAGAACAAGTACATCGGCATCGCCGCCAAGCAACTCGCCGATCCGGCACGCGGCTGCAAGATGTAATCGGGCGACGCCCGCGTGAGCGGGCGTTTTTTTGCACGCGGGCGGCACCCGAGCCGCCCGCGGCTGATCAGTTCGCCCCGAGCCACCGATGGATGCCTTCGCCAATTTTTTGATCCAGCTGCTCAACGGGCTGCAATACGGGCTGTTGCTGTTCCTCGTCGCCGCGGGACTGACGCTGATCTTCGGCATCATGGGCATCATCAACCTCGCCCACGGCAGCTTCTACATGGTGGGTGCGTACCTGGCGTGGTCGCTCGCGTCGCTCTCCGGAAGCCTGGTCGCGGCGATCCTGATCGGAATCGTCCTGTCGGTCATCCTGGGGCTCGCGCTCGAGTGGCTGCTGATCCGGCACTTCTACCATCGCGACCACCTCTATCAGGTCCTTCTCACCTACGGACTGATCCTGATCTTCGAGGAGTCGCGCTCGATCATCTGGGGCGACGACGTCCAGGCGATCAGCATCCCCGCCGCGCTCGACTACTCGATCCCGCTCACCGATACGCTTTCGTACCCGGTCTACCGGTTGATGATGTCTGCGGTGTGCCTGCTGGTCGCGCTGGGGATGTACCTGCTGATCAAGCGCACACGACTGGGGATGATGATCCGCGCCGGCGCGCACAGCCGCGAACTGGTCGAAACGCTGGGCATCAACATCCGCCTGCTGTTCCAGGTCGTGTTCGCGCTCGGCGTGGCGCTGGCCTCGTTCGCCGGCATGCTCGCCGCGCCCGTGTCCTCGGTGTACCCGGGCATGGGCAACCAGGTGCTGATCATCTGCTTCGTCGTGGTCGTGATCGGCGGCATCGGCTCGATCCGCGGCGCGCTGGTCGCCGCGCTGCTGATCGGCCTCGCGGACACCTTCGGCCAGGTGTTCCTCCCGGAGCTGGCCGGGATGATGGTCTACCTGCTGATGGCGGCGGTGCTGATCTGGCGACCCGAGGGGTTGTTCGGTCGCGCCTGAGGCGGACCGGGTCAGAGCGATGGACAAGCGCGCCTGGATCGTCTTTTTCGTCGTCGCGGGCTTGCTGGCGGCGTTTCCGCTGACCGACAGCACTTTCTACGTGCAGTTGCTCACCAGGACGCTGATCCTCGCGATCTTCGCGATGAGCCTCGACCTGCTGGTCGGCTACACCGGACTGGTCAGCCTGGGACACGCGGCGTTCTTCGGGCTGGCGGGCTACTCGCTCGCGCTGATCCAGCCGCAGTACGACACGATGTCGATCTTCATCACGCTGCCGGCCGCGATCGCGGTGTGCGCGGCGTTCGCGCTGGTCACCGGTTGGCTGGTGCTGCGCACCCGCGGCGTGTACTTCATCATGGTCACGCTGGCGTTCAGCCAGATGGCGTTCTTCGTGTTCCACGACACCGGGTTCGGCGGCGGCTCCGACGGAATCTTCATCAACTTCAAACCGAGCGTCGCGATCGGCGAGTTCGTGCTGGTCGACCTGGAGAACCGGCTGCAGTTCTACTACTTCGTGCTCGCGACGACCGGGCTCGTGTACCTGTTCCTGCGACGCGTGCTCGACTCGAACTTCGGGCGCACGCTCTCCGGGATTCGCGTCAACGAGCACCGGATGCGCGCGATCGGATTTCCAGTCGTGCGCTACCAGCTCGGCGTCTACGTGCTCGCCGGAGTGCTCGCCGGGCTCTCGGGCTATCTGGCGGCGCTGCAGTTCGGTTTCGTGAACCCCGAGATCCTGTCCTGGCACCAGTCGGGATCGGTGCTGATGATGGTGATCCTCGGCGGGATGGGGACGCTGCACGGATCGGTCGTCGGTGCGTTCGCCTTCGCGCTGCTCGAGGACGTGCTCAAGGACCAGTCGCTGATCGGCGAATTCGCCAAGCACTGGCAGCTTTTGATGGGCGCGGTCATCGTGCTGGTCGCGCTGTTCCTGCCGCGCGGGCTGATCGGGCTCGGCGGCGTCTGGCGCAGGCGGCGTGCGGCGCGCGCTCCGGGGGAGTCCGGAAATGCTTGAGGTGCGCGGCCTCACGCGCCGCTTCGGCGGCCTGCTCGCGAACGACGACGTCACGCTCGGCGTGGCGATGGGCGAGATCCACGTCGTGATCGGGCCCAACGGCGCGGGCAAGAGCACGCTGATCAACATGCTCTCGGGCGACCTGCAGCCCAGCGCCGGGCAGATCTACCTCGACGGTCGCGAGATCACGCGGCTGTCGACCGAGCGCCGCTCGATGCTCGGCGTGGGCCGCAGCTACCAGAAGACCAACATCTTCCGGACTTTCTCGGTGCACGAGAACTGCAGGCTGGCGGCGCAGTCTCGCGCCCCGCACCCGTGGCAGCTGCTGCGTCGCGCCGAGAGCTGGGCCGGCACCACCGCGCTCGCGCGCGAGGCGATCGCGCTGGCCGAGCTCGACGGCCGCGAGGAGCGGATCGCCGGCACGCTGTCGCACGGCGAGCAGCGGCAACTCGAGATCGCCCTCTCGCTGGCCACCGGACCGACGCTGCTGTTGCTGGACGAACCGCTCGCCGGAATGGGCGTCGAGGAATCGCAGCGCATGGTCGAACTGATCCGCAAGCTGCGCGCGAACCACGCGATCCTGCTGGTCGAGCACGACGTCGACGCGGTGTTCGCGCTGGCCGACCGGCTCACCGTGATGGTCGAGGGCAAGATCCTCGCCTCGGGCGCGCCGCGCGAGATCAGGCGCAACCCCGAGGTTCAGGCCGCCTATCTCGGCGAGGACGAAGCGTCCGACGAGCCCGGGGCACCCGCTGGCGATCGACCCGACACCGCGGGGACGGCGAATGGCTGAGTTGCTGATCGAAGCGCGCGCGCTGCAGGCGCACATCGGCGCGAGCCACATCCTGCGCGGGATCGATTTCCATCTCGCGCGCGGCGAGGCGGTCGCGCTGATGGGTCGCAACGGCATGGGAAAAACCACGCTGATCCGCACGTTGCTGGGGCTGGTGCGCGCGTCGGTCGGCACCATCAAGGTCCGCGGCGACGACGTCGGGCGCGAGCGTACCCACCGGATCGCGCGTCGCGGGATCGCCTACGTGCCCGAGGGGCGTGGGATCTTTCCGGATCTCTCGGTGCGCGAGAACCTGCTGATGGCGGCGCGACCGGGTCCGGACGGACGCCGCGACTGGAGCTACGATCGCATCCTCGAGACCTTCCCGCGGCTCGCCGAGCGCATCGGCCACGGCGGGACCCAGCTCTCTGGCGGCGAGCAGCAGATGCTGTCGATCGGCCGCGCGTTGATGACCAACCCCGACGTGCTGTTCCTGGACGAGGCCACCGAGGGGCTCGCGCCGCACATCGTGCGCGAGATCTGGCGCATCATCGGCGACGTGCGCGAATCCGGGATCGCCACGGTCGTGGTCGACAAGAACTACCGCTCCGTGCTCGCCGCGACCGATCGCGCGGTCGTGCTGCTCAAGGGCGAGGTCGCGCTGGAGTCGGCCAGCGCCGCGTTGCTCTCTGCGCCCGCTCCGCTGCACGCGCTGCTCGGCGTCTAGGTCCGAAATAGACCGCGAATGCGCCGGTGATCGGCCGATCGGTCGTCGCCGCGCGCCGAGAGAATCGCTCAATGAGCCTTCAGGTGGAGCGCCAGGCATGAGTCTTTCCAATCTTCGGGTGGCGAGCAAGCTCGGGCTCGCGTTCGGGCTCATGCTCGCGATGTCGGTCGCACTGGGCGTGTTCGCGGTCGAGCGGATGCGCTCGATCTATTCGGCGGGCGATGTCGTCGCGTCCAAATGGCTCCCGAGCGTAGCCGCGCTGTCCGAGATCCGCGACAACGTGAACGGGCTGCGCCGCTCGCAGAGCAGGCTCCTGCTCGCGCAGGACGAAGTGCAGCGCGACGACGCGCGCGCCCAGTTCAGGGTGGCGACGACCAAGCTCTCGAGCGCCCTGAGCCGCTACGAGACCTTGATCCGATCGGACCAGGAGCGCGACAAGTACAACAGCGTCAAAGCCCGGCTCGCCATATTCATCGACAGCAACGCCCGAATCCAGGCGCTCGTGCAGGAAGGCGAAGGCGCGAGGAACGAGGCGATCGCGGTGCTCAACGGCGACAGCCGACGGACGCTGCTCGCGACCTACGAGGCGATCAGCGAGTTGATCTCGTACAGTGCGGCCAAATCGGCAACCGACGTCGCGGGCGCGCACGCCCGGCTGGTCGAGGCGCAGATCATGATCACGCTCGCGCTCGCGCTCGCGCTGGTCATCGGCGCCGGGCTCGCGGTTGCACTCGTGCGCTCGATCAACAAACCGTTGCGCGAGGTGCTCGCCGAGAACGCACGGATCGCACGGGGCGACCTGACCGGGCGGGTCGACGGCGGCGGTCGTCGCGACGAACTGGGCAGCCTGCTCGATTCGACCGCCGCGATGCGCCGCTCGCTGCGCGATACCGTGAAGGAGGTAGGAGCAGGCGTCACGACCATCGCGACCGCCTCGTCGCAGATCGCCGCCGGCGCGACCGACCTGAGCGGGCGCACCGAGGAGCAGGCGAGCAACCTGCAGCAGGCCGCGGCGTCGCTCGAGCAACTGAGCAGCACCGTCGGCCACAATGCCGAGTCCGCCAACCAGGGCAACCAGTTCGCCGCGAGTGCGCGCGACGTCGCGACACGTGGCGGCGAGATCGTGACCCAGGTCGTGAGCGCGATGGACGAGATCGCGACCAGCAGCCGCCAGGTGTCGGCGATCACCGCGACAATCGACAGCATCGCCTTCCAGACCAACATCCTGGCGCTCAACGCGGCAGTCGAAGCAGCGCGCGCCGGCGAGCAGGGCCGCGGATTCGCGGTCGTCGCCGACGAAGTGCGCAATCTCGCGCAGCGCAGCGCACAGGCGGCGCGCGAGATCAAGTCGCTGATCGCCGCGTCGATGCAGCGCATCGCCTCGGGAACGAGTCTCGCGAGCGAGGCCGGCGCGACGATGCAGGAGATCCAGACCCACGTGCGCCGCGTCAACGATCTTATGAACGAGATCAGCGCCGCGTCGACGGAGCAGGCGAGCGGACTGGGGCAGGTCAATCAGGCGGTTGCCGCGCTCGACGCGATGACGCAGCAGAATGCCTCGATGGTCGAGGAATCCGCCGCTTCGGCCGCGAGCCTGCAGGAGCAGACGGGTCGCCTGCGTACCCTGCTCGACACGTTCAAGCTCGGCGGCGCGCCGGCGGCGAATCGCCCGCAGGCGGCGCCCGACGCTTCGGCGATCGCGCCGCACCCCGCGACGTCCGAGCGTCACGCCCCGGCGAACGACCGGCGGCACCCGGTCTCGCACGCGAACGCGAGCGTCACCGCGCATCCGGCCGCGCGCGCGCACGCCGCGAAGCCGGACGACGACGACTGGCAGACGTTCTAGCCGGCGCGCGACGCGCCGGATTCAGTCGCCGCGCAGCACCGCCCGCAGCACGTCCAGCGCGCGCAGCACGTCGTCGCGCGACACGTCGAGGTGGGTGACGGCTCGGACCACGGTCGGCCCGAACGCTCCCATCTGCACGCCGCGCGATTGCAGCGCGGCGCAGAGGCGCTCGGCATCGATTCCGGTGCCGCCGACGTCGAAGAACACGATGTTCGTTTCGATCGTCTGCGGATCGACGCGCACGCCGTCGATCTCGGCAAGCGCGGTCGCGAACAGTCGCGCGTTGGCGTGATCGTCGGCGAGGCGCTCGACGTGGTGTTCGAGTGCGTGCAGCGCGGCGGCAGCGAGGATCCCCGACTGGCGCAGCGCCCCGCCCCAGCGTTGTTTCAGGCGCCACGCCTCGGCGATGAACGCCGCGCTGCCGGCGAGCGATGCGCCCACCGGACAACCGAGTCCCTTCGAGAAATCGATCCACACCGAGTCGTAGCCCGCCGCCTGCTCGATGGCCGGCACGCCGCTCGCCACCACTGCGTTCATCAGGCGCGCGCCGTCCATGTGGGTCGCCAGACCGCTGGCGTGCGCCTGTTGCGCGACCTCGCGCAGCCGGGCGAGCGGCCAGACCCTTCCGCCCGCCGTGTTCGCGGTCTGTTCGACGCAGGCCAGTCGCGAGCGCGGAAAGTACCGGCTCGGCGCACGCACCGCGGCACGCAGCGCGGCCGCGTCGTAGGTGCCCGCGGCACCCTGCCGCGGCCACCGCAGCATCACCACCGGAGAGCGCCGCGGGCCCGCCGCCCTCGAAGTCGACGATGTGCGACCCGGCCGACGCGATCACCTCGTCGCCGGGGCGGCAGTGCACGGCGATCGCGATCTCGTTGCACATCGTGCCCGAGGGCAGGAACACCGAATCCTCCTTGCCGAGCAGCGCGCAGACGCGCTCGCGCAGCCGGTTCGTCGTCGGGTCCTCGAACTTCTGCTCGTCGCCGACTTCGGCGCTCGCGATCGCGCGTCGCATCGCATCGGTGGGCCGGGTCTTGGTGTCGCTGAAGAGGTCGATCACTGTCGCTCCCTGAACGTTGCGTCGGCGCGCGCGAGGCGATCGGCGATCGCGGCCCACGGCCCGGTGTTGTCGACCGATTCGACCAGGATCCGGTCGGCGTGCGCGGCGTCGAGCGCGCGCAACGCCCGGTACAGGCCGTGCGCGTAGCCGCGCGCGTCGCCCGCCGCGGGCTCCCAGTGCGCGACCGCGGCCCCCGGCGCGAGCGCGACATGACGGCGAGCTTCACACCCTGCGATGCCAGTTCGGCGACTCGATCGGCGAGTCGGACCGCCGGCACCAGTTCCATCGGCGTGCGCGGCGCGTAGTGTGCCGCGAGCGTGCCCGGCGCGCGCGGTGCGCCCGTTCGCCCCGGCTCGCCCGAAGTGCCTGTGCCTGTGCCTGTGCCCAGCACCGCCTCGATCCGGGCCGATTCGATCGCGCCCGGGCGCAACAGCACCGGGCGCCCGCGCGAGAGGTCGACGATCGTCGACTCCAGGCCCACCTCGCAGGGCCCGCCGTCGAGGATCGTCAGCGCCGTCGTCGCCGAGGTCGTCTCCCGGTCCGCGCACGTGCGCGGCTTCGGTCGGGCTGACTCGCCCGAAGCGATTCGCCGAGGGCGCGGCGACGCCGTGCCCGCCAAGCGCCGCGAACGCCGCGAGCAACGACCGCGCGACCGGATGCGCGGGGCTTCGCAGCCCGATCGTCGCTTCATTGCCGCAGGCATGCGCGGGCGCCTCGCGCGCGCCGCGCGACGATCAGCGTCAGCGGTCCGGGCCAGAACGCGTCGATCAGTCGTTGCGCATCGGCATCCAGATCGGCCCACCAGCGCGCCTGCGCCGCGTCGAGCACGTGGACGATCAGCGGATGGTCCGCCGGGCGGCCCTTGGCCGATAGATCGCGGCCACCGCGTCGCGATTGGCCGCGTCGGCGCCGAGGCCGTAGACCGTCTCGGTCGGAAACGCCACGAGCCCGCCGGCGGCCAGGCGTTTCGCCGCCTCGTCGACGTCGCTTCGCATCAGGCGATCCCGAGATCGCGCGCGATCTCGCCGGCGACGTGCATCGCGCGTTCGACCGTTTCGTCGAGCACCGTGACGTGGCCCATCTTGCGACCGCGCCGCGCCTCGGACTTGCCGTACAGGTGCAGCTTCGCGCGCGGGTGGCGCAGCACCTGCGTCCAGTCGGGCTCGCGTCGGGCATGCGTCCGACGCGCCGTCGAACCAGCAGGTCGCCGAGCAGGTTGAGCATCACCGCCGGCTCGTGCTGGTGCACAGCGCCGAGCGGCAGCCCGGCCATGACCCGTGCCTGCTGCTCGAACTGGCTGGTGACGCAGGCGTCGATCGTGTAGTGGCCGGAATTGTGCGGGCGCGGCGCCATTTCGTTGACCACGAGCGTCGCCGTCGGCGAGCACGAAGAACTCGACGCACAGCACGCCGACGTAGTCGAGCGCGTGCGCGATCCGCACGCGTGGCGTCGGTCGCGCGCAGCGCGAGATCCTGCGAGACGCGCGCGGGCACCGTGCTCGACCGCGAGGATGCCGTCGCGATGCACGTTCTCCGCGACCGGATAGACGACAGCCTCGCCGTCGAAGCCGCGTGCGACCAGCACCGAGACCTCGAGCTCGAGCGCGAGTTCGCTTCTCGAGCACGCAAGGCACCGCCGCCGAAGCGATCGAAGGCCGCGCAGCGCCTCGTCGCGGTCGCGCGACCCGCGCCTGGCCCTTGCCGTCGTAGCCGAGTCGCGCCGCCTTCAGGATCGCCGGGAACAGCGCGGCGATCGGCCGCGTCGAGGTCGGTCGGCGATGGCACCTCGCGATACGGCGCCACCTTGAGCCCGCATTCGCGCGCGAACGCCTTCTCGCGCATCCGGTCCTGCGCGATCGCGACGCTCGCCGCGCGCGGGCTGACCGCGCACGTGTCGCGCGAGGAACTCGAGCGACGTCGGCCGGAACGTTCTCGAACTCGGTCGTCGACCGCCGCGCAAGCTCGCGCCAGTTCGCGCGAGCGCCGCGGTGTCGTCGTAGGCCGGCGCGGATGCCAGCGATCGGCCACCGCGCCGGCCGGACTGTCGCGCGCCCGGATCGAGCACGCAGACCCGGTAGCCCAGGCTCTGCGCCGCCATGCAGAACATGCGCCCGAGCTGACCGCCGCCGAGCAGGCCGAGCCAGACGCCCGGCGCGAGCGCCGTATCGCGGCGTCACGCCGGCGACCGCTCCCGGGCAGCGGTCATCGCGCGCGCGGCCTCGGTCTGGCGGGCGCGAAATCGCTCGAGCCTGTCCGGCCAGCGCGGCGATCGACCGTCGCGAGCATCGCGACCGCGTACAGCGCGGCGTTGGCCGCGCCAGCCTCGCCGATCGCGAAGGTGGCCACCGGAACGCCGCGCGGCATCTGCACGATCGACAGCAGCGAATCCTCGCCGCGCAGGTACTTCGAGGGCACCGGCACGCCGAGCACCGGCACGATCGTCTTGGCCGCGAGCATGCCCGGCAGGTGCGCCGCGCCGCCCGCGCCGGCGATGATCGCGCGCAGCCCGCGCGCGCGCGCCGTCGCGGCATAGCGCGAACATCTCGTCGGGCATCCGGTGCGCCGACACGACGCGCGCCTCGTGCGCGACGTCGAATTCGCGCAGCACCGCGACCGCGTGCTGCATGACTTCCCAGTCGCTGCTGCTGCCCATCACGACGCCGACCAGCGCCGTGCACATCCGTTCTTGGTCATCGGAATCCCCGTTCGATTGTCCGGCTCGCGTTGCCACGCCGCGCTCAGTCGGGCAGCGTCGACCCGGTGAGCCGCTCGAGCGCCTCGCGGTACTTCTGTGCGGTGCGCGCGATCACCTCGTGCGGCAGCGGCGGCGGCGGCGGGCGCTTGTTCCAGCCCGGTACGGTCTCGAGGTAGTCGCGCACGTACTGCTTGTCGAACGACGGCGGCGAGATCCCCGGGCGGTACGACTCGGCCGGCCAGAAGCGCGAGGAATCGGCGGTCAGCACCTCGTCCATCAGGTGCAGCGCGCCGTCGGCGTCGAGGCCGAACTCGAACTTGGTGTCGGCGATGATGATGCCGCGCGTGGCCGCGTACTCGCTCGCTCGCCGGTACAGCTCGAGACTGACCTCGCGGATGCGCTCGCGCGAGCGGTGCGCCGATTCGCGCGCAGGCCTCTGTCGAATGCGATGTTCTCGTCGTGCTCGCCGAGTTCGGCCTTCGCCGCCGGCGTGAAGATCGGCGCGGGCAGTTTCGCCGCCTGCTCGAGTCCGCGCCGGCAGCGCGATGCCGCAGACCGCGCCGCTCGCCTGGTAGTCCTTCCAGCCCGAACCGATCAGGTAGCCGCGCACCACCGCCTCGACCAGGATCGGGCGCAGGCGCTTGACGACCATCGAGCGCCCGCGCACCTGCGCGAGCTCGTCGGCGCGCGACCACCGACTCGGGCGCGATGCCGGTGAGATGATTCGGCGACCACGTCGGCGAGCCGCTCGAACCAGAACAGCGCCATCTGGTTGAGCACCCTTCCCTTGTCCGGGATCGGCTCGCCCATCACGACGTCGAAGGCCGAGAGCCGATCGGTGGTGACGATCAGCAGGCGATCGTCGCCCACCGCGTAGATGTCGCGGACCTTGCCGCGACCGACGCAGCGGCAGCGAGGCGATCCTGGACTGGTAGACGGGAAGGCGTGCGTTGGCCGCCATCGGGCGCTCCGAAAACCGCTATTTTGCCCGATGGCGCCGCCTTCATCCAGCGCCAGGCCCTCCGCCGAGGTCTTCGCACGCGGCCGGTACTCGCAGCCGATCCATCCGTCGAAACCGAGTTCGTCGATCAGTTCGAACAGGTACGGATAGTTGATCTCGCCCACGTCGGGCTCGTGGCGTTGCGGCACGCCGGCGATCTGGAAGTGCCCGACCCCGGCGACGTACTTGCGGATCTTCGTCGCCAGGTCGCCCTCGACGATCTGGCAGTGGTACAGATCCATCTGCACCTTCAGGTTGGGCGCCCCGATCCGCTCGACGATCGCGTGCGCTTCGGCCTGCGTGTTGAGCAGGTATCCGGGAATGTCGCGGGTGTTGATCGGCTCGATCAGCGCGATCAGTCCGGCGTCGCCGAGCCGCGCCGCCGCCCAGGCCAGGTTGCCGAGGTAGACCTCACGCTGCGCCTCGCGCTGCGCCTCACGCTGCGCCTCGCGCTGCGCCTCGCCGCGCAGCAGCCCGGCCATCACGTGCACGCGCGGACAGTCGAGCACCTTCGCGTACTCGATCGCCATTTCGATTCCGTCGCGAAACTCGCTCTCGCGACCGGGCAGGCTCGCGGTGCCGCGTTCGCCCGTGTCGACGTTTCCGGGCGGCGCGTTGAACAGCACCTGCGACAGGCGGTGGCGATCGAGCTCGTCGCGGATCCGTTGCGCCGGGTGCGCGTAGGGAAAGAGGAACTCGACCGCGGTGAAACCGTCGGCCGCGCAGGCGCCGAAACGCTCGAAGAAATCGACCTCGGTGTACATCATCGACAGGTTCGCTGCGAATCGCGGCATCTGGCTTCCCCGGTGCGGTGCCGACCCCGAACGGCGCAAGCGCGCGCCGCGTCGGCCCGGGTCGGAAGGGCCGAGGGCGGCAGTGTATCCGAGGCTGCGCTACGATCGCACGAGCATACCTGCAAGGCGCTTCAATGCGCGCGACGGCACTCGCGATCGCGAGGTGCCCGTTCCCGGATCGGCGGCTCCCGGTCAACTCCGAGCGGGCGCGACCACGCCGCGCGCCGCCAGCACCGCCGCGATGCCGTGCAGCAGCGCGCCGGCGAAGAAGCTCGCGCTCAATCGCAGGTCGCCGGGCGGCAGGTGCGCGACCTGCGCGAACAACGCCGTCCCGAGCAGCGGCGCGAGTATCAGCATGACGCCGTTGATCGACGTGAGCGAACCCATCACCAGACCCTGGCGCGACGCGTCGAACTCGCGCGAGATCAGCGCCTGCAGCGACGGGACGGCGGCGAATCCGAGCAGATTGCCGAGGATCACCAGGTACATCATCCAGCCCTGCGGGAGCATCGCGTACGCGACGTACGCGATCGCCCCCGACCACATGCCGATCACGGCGAGCCGGCGCTCGCCGAAGCGCGCGATCAGCGGCCCGAGCAGCACACCCTGCATCAGCACCGCCACGACCCCCACGACGAACAACGTCAACCCCGCCTCGCGCGGGCCCCAACCGAAGCGCGCTGTCGTGACCAGCACCCAGGTCGCGTGCAGCATGAACTGCCCGCACGCGAGCAGCGCGAACACGGCCACCGGACGCCCGACGCCCGGCGTGCCCGCGAGGGCGCGTAGCGCGGAGAACGGGTTGGCGCGCGCGAGCGAGAACGGCGTACGCGATTCAGCGGGCAACGATTCCGGAAGGATCACCCACCCGTAGGCGACATTGACCATCGACAGCAGCGCGGCGACGTAGAACGGCCAGCGCAGGTCGATCGCTCCGAGCAGCCCGCCCGCGATCGGGCCGACGATGAAGCCGAGTCCGAACATCGCGCCCACCTGCCCGAACCCTTTGCCTCGTTCGGACTCGGGAACGACGTCGACGACGTAGGCGTTGGCTACCGGTATGGTCCCGGCGGCGGCACCGCCGAGTACGCGCGCGGCCAGCATCAGGGCCAGCGTCGGCGCCAGAGCGATCGCGAGGAAGTGCACGGAGAGCGCGAACAGCGAAGCGAGCAGCACGGGTCGGCGGCCGATACGGTCGGACAGCGCGCCGAGCAGCGGCCCGGCGACAAACTGCGCGAGCCCGAAGGCGGCGACCAGCGCACCGTACCAGTACGACTGCAGATCGGGGCGCGGCGCGAACTCCCCCACCAGCGCCGGCAGCACCGGGATGATGAGCCCGACACCGAGGACGTCGAGGAATACCGTGACCAGAACGAATGGAACGGCGGCGCGGCGCCCTCGCGCGCTCACCCGAGGGCGATGTCGAAGCGTCCGGAAAACCCCCGTTCGGCGCGCTCGGCGAGGCGCAGCAACGCGCTGTCCTCGATCGCGCCGGGCACGAGGTGCGCACGCGGCTGCGCGGCTACGCGCGGCGACGCGACCGCGGACGGGACAACGGACTTCGACACCATCAGCTTGGCTCCTCCAGGCGCCGAAGATACCACCGCGGCTGCGCTCGGCTAAGATGTGCGCGCGCAATGGAGGCCCGAATGCTTCACCCACAGACCCGCGCGCTTCTCGATCTGATCGAGGCGAACGGGGTACCGCCGGTGCACACGCTCAGTCCGCACGAAGCGCGGCGCGCGTACCGCGACCGGCGGGCGTTCACGCAGCCCGCGGCGCCGCCGGTGAGCGAGGTGCGCGAACTGCGAGCCGACGGTCCGCACGGCGCGATCCCGTTGCGGCTCGTGCGCCCGAACGGCGCGCACGCATCGGATCGCCTCCCCGCGCTGGTCTACTACCACGGCGGCGGCTGGACGATCGGCGATCTCGACACCCACGACACGCTGTGTCGCGAGCTCGCCAACGGCGCCGGCTGCGCGGTGATCTCGGTGGACTACAGGCTCGCCCCCGAGCACCGCTTCCCGGCGGCGGTCGACGACTGTATCGCCGCTACCTGGTGGATCGGCGCGCACGCTCGCGAACTCGGCATCGACTCCGATCGCATCGCGGTGGGCGGTGACAGCGCCGGCGGAAACCTCGCCGCGGTGGTGGCGATCGCGGCGCGCGACGCGGGAGATCTCCCGATCGCGCTGCAGTTGCTGATCTACCCCGCCACCGATCAACGCCGCACCGCCGCTTCGCACATCGGCAACGGCACCGGCTACCTGCTCACCCGGGAGTCGATCGCCTACTATCACGACCACTATTTCGGCGGCGACATGCACGACCACGACTGGCGCGCATCGCCGTTGCTGCTGGAAGACCTCTCGCGGCTGCCACCCGCGTTCGTGCTCACCGCCGGCTACGATCCGCTGCGCGACGAGGGGCTGCAGTACGCGCAACGCCTTTCGCAGGCCGGCAATCGCGCGACGCACCTGTGTTTCGAGCGCCAGATCCACGGCTTCATCCCGATGGGCAAGGTGATCGACGAAGCGAACGCCGCCGTCGTGCTGTGCGCGGCTGCGCTGCGCAGCGCGTTCGCAGCCTGAGGCATCGATGCCCGCGTCCAAATCCGCGTCCAAATCCGCGTCCAGGCGCGCACCCAGGCGCGCGCCCGAACCGACGCCGAAACCCGCGACCGAAAGCTCGCCCGACTGGCGCGACCAGGTGTTCGACGCGCTCGAGCGCGCCGACATCGCGCAAGTCTGCTACGTGCCCGACGCCGGCCACAGTCGCCTGATCGAGCGCGCCAGCGCTCACGCGCATATCGACGCCTATGCGCTGACCACCGAAGAGGAAGGCATCGCTGCGGCTTGCGGCGCGTGGCTCGGCGGCCAGCGCTCGGTGCTGCTGATGCAGTCGAGCGGCGTGGGCAACTGCGTGAACATGCTGAGCCTGGTCGCGAGCTGCCGCTTTCCGCTGGTCGCGCTCGTGACGATGCGCGGGGAATGGGCCGAGTTCAACCCGTGGCAGGTGCCGATGGGGCGCGCCACGCCGCATGCCCTCGAGATGATGGGTGTGTCGGTGCGCCGGGTCGAAGACCCGACGCGCGCCGCCGACGAGGTGCAGGCCGCGATCGACGACGCGTTCGCCTCGGACCAGGCGGTCGCCGTGCTCTTCTCGCAGCGCATGCTCGGACGCAAGAAATGGGCGCGCTGAGCGAAATGGGCGCGCTGAGCGCAAGCTGCCCGCTTTCGTCGAGGTGTTCGGCGACGAGTCGCGCGCGCTGGTGCTCGACGCGCTCGGCGCGCTCGGGCTGGCTGGACTGAGGCGGAGGGCCGGACCGAGGTGGACACGAATCGGCTCGATCGCCGCGTCGTCGTCGCTCGATTGCTCGGGCAACGCGAGGCGTTGCTGCTCGTCACCGGGCTTGGTTCTCCCACCTACGACGCCGCCGCCGCGGGCGATCACGACGCGAATTTCTATCTATGGGGCGCGATGGGCGGCGCGGCGATGATCGGGCTCGGTCTCGCGATCGCACAACCGAGCCGACCGGTGCTGGTCGTCACGGGCGACGGCGAACAGTTGATGGGACTGGGCGCGCTCGCCACGATCGGCGCGCGCCGGCCGCGCAACCTGTCGATCGTCGTGCTCGACAACGCCCGCTACGGCGAGACCGGGATGCAGCCGAGCCACACCTCGCTCGGCGTCAGTCTGGCCGCGGTCGCATCCGCCGCGTCGTTCGGATGGTCGGAAGACGTGGTCGATCTCGCCGGGGTCGGCGCACTGCGCGCCCGGATCCACCGGCTCGAAGGGCCCGGGTTCGCCGCGGTGCACATCGCGAGCGACGAACCGCCCAGGGTCATGCCGACGCGCGACGGGGTCGCGTTAAAGAACCGTTTCCGGCGCGTGCTGGGTTTGTCGACGAACTAGCCGCGCCTCGGCGCCGCAGTCGAGATCACGTGTCCGACCTGCCAGGGACGCTCGAGCGTCGAGTGCGCCTCGAGCACCTGCGCGAGGCGGCGCGACAGCGACTCGGGCATCGGCGCGGTGCGCCGCGCGGCGAAATCCACGTGCACGGTCAGCGACTCGTGGGTCGCCGCGAGGTAGCCCTCGGTCTCGTGGAACATCTCCTGGTAGAAATGGATTCGCTTGTGGTCGTTACCCAGCAGCCGGGCCTCGAAACGCAGCGGATCGCCCGCGTGCACCTCGCGCACGAAATGCAGGTGCGACTCCAGCGCAAACGTCGACGAACCGTGGCGCTCGCGAAACTGTTCGGTCAGGCCGAGCCACTCGAAGAAGGCCTCCGACGCGGTGTCGAAGGCGACGTGGTAGTAGCCTACGTTCATGTGACCGTTGTAGTCGATCCACTGCGGGAGCACCACGCAGCGCGCCACCGCGAACGGCGCTGCGCGAGGCGCGCCCTCGGACGTCGTGCCCGGCGCGCCCGACTCCCCGGAAGATCCGGACGCGCGACGCGCGTCGCGAGCGGGCCGCTCGCTCAGCGCACCACCTGCGCGAGTTCGCCGGCGCTGTAGCGCGCGACCATCGTCGAGAGCGGCACCGCGCTGATCTTCGACGCCTGCCCGGCGCAGCCGAACTGCTGGTAGCGCTGCAGGCAGATCCTTCGCGCGGCCTCGCGCGCCGGCTTCAGGTACTCGCGCGGATCGAACTTGCCCGGATTCTCGGCCAGGAACTTGCGGATCGCGGCGGTCATCGCCAGCCGGATATCGGTGTCGATGTTGATCTTGCGCACGCCGAACTTGATCGCTTCCTGGATCTCCTCGACCGGAACGCCGTAGGTCTCCTTCATGTCGCCGCCGTACTTGCGGATCTCGGCGAGCAGGTCCTGCGGCACCGACGACGAACCGTGCATCACCAGGTGCGTGTTCGGGATGCGCGCGTTGATCTCCTTGATCCGCGAGATCGCGAGGATGTCGCCGGTGGGCTTGCGCGTGAACTTGTAGGCGCCGTGGCTGGTGCCGATCGCGATCGCGAGCGCGTCGACCTGCGTGCGGCGCACGAAGTCCGCGGCCTGCTCCGGGTCGGTGAGCAGTTGCTCGCGGGTCATCGTGCCTTCGGCGCCGTGGCCGTCTTCCTTGTCGCCCTTCATCGTCTCGAGCGAGCCGAGGCAACCGAGCTCGCCCTCGACGGTCACGCCGACGCGTGCGCCATCTCGACCACCTTGCGCGTGACGTCGACGTTGTAGTCGTAGCTGGCGATGGTCTTGCCGTCCTCCTCGCAGCGAGCCGTCCATCATCACCGACGAGAAGCCGAGGTCGATCGCGCCCTTGCACACCAGCGGCGACTGGCCGTGGTCCTGGTGCATCACGATCGGCACCTTCGGGTAGGTCTCGACCGCCGCCTCGATCAGGTGCTTCAGGAACGATTCGCCCGCGTACTTTCGCGCCCCGGCCGAGGCCTGCATGATCACCGGCGCGTCGAGCTCGGCGGCAGCGCGTCATGATCGCCTGCACCTGCTCGAGGTTGTTGACGTTGAACGCCGGGATCCCGTAGCCGTTCTCGGCCGCGTGGTCGAGCAGTTGGCGCATCGAAACGAGGGGCATGGTTTTTTCTCCGTGCGGTTGCGGGTTCTATTCCGGGTTCAGTCGCGCGCCTCAGCCGTGCTCGCCGATGCGCACGATCTTCAGCGTGTTGGTGCCGCCCGACTTGCCGATCGGCTCGCCGATCGTGATGATCACGCAGGTCGCCCTTCTCGACCACGCCCGTTTCGAGCAGGCGCTGCTCGGCTTCGAGCAGCAGCGACTCGCGCTCGGTGCGACTTGTACTGGCAGGATGATCGGATGCACCTCGCGATACAGGCACATCCGGCGGCGGCTGCACTCTTCCGGCGTGAGCGCGTAGATCGGCACGTCGCGAGTCGATGCGCGACATCCACAGCGCGGTCGAACCGGACTGCGTGAGCGCGACGATCGCGCGTGACCTTCAGGTGGTGCGCGACGAACAGCGCACTCATCGCGATCGACTGGTCGATGCGCGTGAATCCGCGCGATCAGGAACTCGGGCCCGAGCGAGGTGGCTTCGGCGCGATCGGCCTCGGCGCAGATCGCGGACCATCGACTCGACCGTTTCCACCGGATACTTGCCGGCCGCGGTCTCGGCCGACAGCATCACCGCGTCGGTGCCGTCGAGCACCGCGTTGGCCACGTCCGAGACTTCGGCGCGCGTCGGCACCGGCGACTCGATCATCGACTCCATCATCTGGGTGGCGGTGATCGTGACCTTGTTCAACTCGCGCGCCATGCGGATCATGCGTTTTTGCAGCGCCGGCACCGCGGCGTCGCCGACCTCGACCGCGAGATCGCCGCGCGCGACCATGATGCCGTCCGAGGCCTTGAGGATCTCCTCGAGGTTGCCGATCGCCTCGTAGCGTTCGATCTTGGCGATCACCAGCATCTTGCCGCCAGCGGCGCGCATCAGCTCGCGCGCCATGTACATGTCGCCCGCGTTCTTCGGGAACGACACCGCGAGGAAGTCCGCTTCCAGCGCGACCGCGGTGCGGATGTCCTCCATGTCCTTGGAGGTGAGCGCGGGCGCGGACAGGCCGCCGCCCTGGCGGTTGATGCCCTTGCGATTGGACAACACGCCGCCCGACCACCACCGTGCAATCGATCGCCGTCCCGCCGACGCGGTCGACCCGCATCGTCATTCGTCCGTCGTTGAGCAGCAGCGTGTCGCCGGCCTTGACGTCGTTCACCAGTTCCTTGTAGTCGAGCCCGACGCACTGCTGGTCGCCTGTCTCGCAGGCGCTGTCGAAGCTGAACCTGTCGCCCGGCGCGAGCGTGACCTTGCCCTCGGCGAACTTGCCGATGCGGATCTTCGGGCCCTGCAGATCGGCCAGCACGCCGATGTCGCGGCCGAGCCGCGCGGCGATCTCGCGCACCGCGCCCACCACCTGGCGGTGCTCGTCGGCCGTGCCGTGCGAAAAGTTCACGCGCACGACGTTGACCCCGGCCACGAGCATGCGCTCGAGGATCTGCGGCTCGCTCGATGCCGGGCCCAGGGTGGCGACGATCTTGGTTGCACGAAGCATTCGGTGTTCCTCCGGGAGTTCGGTCCGGCCCGGCTCGTTCGGATCGGCTCATTCGATTCGGCTCGTTCTCGCGGCGAGCTTTCGATTGTCGCGCTAAAACAGGTCCGCGTCAGTCCTGCGCCCGGCGCGAGAGCGCCTCGACGGCCGGCAGGGTCTTGCCCTCGAGGAACTCGAGAAACGCGCCACCTCCGGTGGAGATGTAGCCGATCCTGTCGGCCAGCCCGTACTTCGCGATCGCCGCCAGTGTGTCGCCGCCGCCGGCGATCGAGAATCCGCCGGAGTCCGCGATCGCGTGCGCGAGCACGCGCGTGCCCTGGGAGAAGGCGTCGAACTCGAACACGCCCACCGGACCGTTCCAGACGATCGTACCTGCACCGCGCAATTGCGCCGCGAGCGCCGCCGCGGTCTGCGGTCCGATGTCGAGGATCAGGTCGTCGTCGGCGACCTCCGCGGCTGCCTTGACGGTCGCCGCGGCGTCGGCCGCGAAGGTCTTCGCGCACACGACGTCGGTCGGAATCGGCACCTGCCGCGCCGCGCGCCGCCATCAGGTCGATGATCCGGCGCGCGTCGCCGACCAGGTCGCGCTCGGCGAGCGACTTCCCGATCGCGCAGCCCGCTCGCCGCCATGAAGGTGTTCGCGATCCCGCCGCCGACGATCAGTTGGTCGACGCGATGCGCGAGCGACTCGAGGATGCTGAGCTTGGTCGACACCTTCGAACCGGCGACGATCGCCACCAGCGGGCGACGCGGCGCGTCGAGCGCCCGCGCGAGCGCGTCGAGTTCGGCCGCGAGCAGCGGCCCCGCGCAGGCGATCGGCGCGAAGGCCGCGATCCCGTACGTCGTGGCCTCGGCGCGATGCGCGGTGCCGAACGCGTCGTTGACGTAGACGTCGCACAGCGCTGGCCATCCTGCGCGCGAGGCCTTCGTCGTTCTTCTTCTCGCCCTTGTTGCAGCGACAGTTCTCGAGCAGCACCACTTCGCCGCGCGCGACGATCGAATCCGCCGTCGACCCAGTCCGCGACCAGGCGCGGCTCGCGCCCGAGCAACCGCCGCCAGCCGCACCGCGATCGGCGCGAGCGAATCCTCGGGTCGCACGATGCCCTCGGTGGGTCGTCCCAGGTGCGAGGTGACCATCACCGCGGCGCCAGCCGCGACGCAGTGCTCGATCGCGGGAAGCGATGCGCGGATTCGCGTGTCGTCGGTGATCGCGCAGGCTTTCATCCTGCGGGCACGTTGAGGTCGGCGCGGATGAACACGCGCTTGCCCTCGAGCTTCAGGTCGGTGAGTCGTTTGAACTGCATCTGCTTCGGGCTCCGGTGAAGTGCCGAGCGGCTCCTGCGTGACGCGCGCGGGGGGCGCGAGCTCAGGCGGTTTGCGTGAGGACCTGTTCGAGCGCGACGCGCTCCGAATCGTCGAGCAGTTCGATCGGATTGCCGCCGTCGCGCATCAGCCACTGTTCGTAGGTGCTCGTCTCGCCGCCCGCGGGCCGCGCCGACACGACGTGCTCGAGCGAGGCGCTGTCGGCGTACAGAACCAGCGTCAGGTCGCCCGACACGAACACCACCTCGCCGACCGCGACCTGCACCCAGGGCCTGCGCGGATCCGCGAGCCGGATCTCGCGCTTGCCGTCGATCAGTTCGCGCAGCACCGCGGCGACCTGCGCTGCGTCGATCATCGCCGTTTCATCGGCACGCCCCTACTTCGCCTCCATCAGCGCGACCGTGGTGTCGAGCATCCGGTTGCTGAAGCCCCACTCGTTGTCGTACCAGCGACGAAACCTTGACCAGCCGGCCCGAGACCTTGGTCAGCGTCGCGTCGTAGGTCGACGACGCCGGGTCGTGGTTGAAGTCGACCGACACCAGCGGCGCCATCGCTGTACGCGAGGATCGCCCTTCATCGGTCCGTCGGCCGCGGCGCGCAGGATTTTGTTGATCTCCTCGACGCTGGTGTCGCGCGCGGCGATGAACGACAGGTCGACGATCGAGACGTTGATCGTCGGAACGCGCATCGCGTAGCCGTCGAGCCGGCCGTTGAGTTCGGGCAGCACCAGACCGACCGCGGCGGCAGCGCCGGTCTTGGTCGGGATCATCGACTGGGTCGCCGAGCGCGCGCGGCGCAGGTCTTCGTGGTAGACGTCGGTGAGCACCTGGTCGTTGGTATAGGCGTGGATCGTGGTCATCAGCCCGTTCACGACGCCGATGCTGTCGTGCAGCGGCTTGACCAGCGGCGCGAGGCAGTTGGTCGTGCACGAGGCGTTCGAGATCACCGTGTGCGAGGCCTTGAGCACGCCGTGGTTGACGCCGTAGACGATCGTCGCGTCGACGTCCTTGCCGCCAGGCGCCGAGATCATCACCTTCTTCGCGCCGCCCTTCAGGTGCGCGGTCGCCTTCTCCTTGCTGGTGAAGAACCCGGTGCACTCGAGCACCACGTCCACGCCGAGTTCGCCCCAGGGCAGTTCGGCCGGGTTGCGGTTGGACAGCACCCTGATCGAGTCGCCGTTGACCACGATCGAGTCGCCGTCGACCGCGACCGTTCCCGGGAACTTGCCGTGCGCGGTGTCGTACTGGGTGAGGTGCGCGTTGATCTTCGCGTCGCCCAGATCGTTGATCGCGACGATCTCGATCGGATGCTTCTTCCCGCCCTCGTAGATGCGCGCGAAGGATGTTGCGGCCGATGCGGCCGTATCCGTTGATGGCGACTCGAATGGTCATTGCCTGCTCCTCCATGGCGAATGAATCTGATTTGCCGTGCCGGCCCGCGCGCCGAGGTCGCCCTCGGCGATCAGCGCGCCGCGGCGCGACCGATCACCGCGCGAACGGTCGCGGCGACGTTGTGCGGCGTGAGGCCGAACAGCTCGAACAACTCGCGGCGCGGGCGCGGACTCGCCGAAGCGGTCGACGCCGATCACCGCGTCGCAGCGGTACTTCCACCAGAAGTCGGTCACGCCGGCCTCGACCGCGACACGCGGCAGGCGATCGGGCAGCACGTAGCGCTTGTACGACTGCGTCCTGGCGATCGAACACGGTGGTCGAGGGCATCGACACGACGCGCACGGCGATCGCCCTGCCTCGGCCAGCAGCTCGCGCGCCGCGAGCGCGACGCCGACCTCGGAGCCGGTGGCGATGATCACCGCACGCGCCTCGGCGGCGTCGCGCAGCACGTAGGCGCCGCGGCGGATCGCGTCGACCTGCCGCGTCCGAGCGCGACACGAAGGGCACGGCCTGGCGCGAGAGCAGCAACGCGCCCGGGCCGTCGCTGCGCTCGAGCGCGCGCGGCCCACGCGAGCGCGGTTTCGACCGGATCGGCCGGGCGCCAGACGTCCATGATCGGAATCAGCCGCAGCGTGGCGGCGTGCTCGACCGACTGGTGGGTCGGGCCGTCCTCGCCCAGGCCGATCGAATCGTGGGTGAAGACGAAGATCGCGCGCTGGCGCATCAGCGCCGCCATGCGCAAGCGCATTGCGCGAGTAGTCGGAGAAGGTCAGGAAGGTGCCGGCGTAGGGGATGAAGCCGCCGTGCAGCGCGATACCGTTGACGATCGCCGCTCATGCCGAACTCGCGCACGCCGTAGTTGATGTGGCGCCCCGGTTGCAGGCCGGCGTCCGTCGCGCGCAGCGCGCCGCAACCGGCGAAGTCGGTGAGGTTGCTGCCGGTGAGGTCGGCGGAGCCGCCGAGCATCTCGGGCACCGCCGGTCCGAGGTGATTGAGCGCGTTCTGCGATGCCTTGCGGGTGGCGATCTTCTCGCCGCTTGGCGATCGCGTCGGCGACCATTCGCTCGACGATCTCGTCCCAGTCGCCGGGCAGGTCGCCGCGCATACGGCGTTCGAACTCGGCGGCGAGCGCGGGATGCGCGTCGCGGTAGGCGTCGAGCGTGGCGTTCCAGCGCGCCTGCGCGCGCGCGCCGCGCTCGCGCGCATCCCACGCGGCGCTGACCTCGGGCGGGATCTGCCACGGCTCGATCGCGGCGACGCCGTCGCGCGCCATCGCCTCGCGCGTCAGACGCGATCTCCTCGGCGCCAAGCGGCTCGCCGTGCGCCTTCGCCGTTCCGGCGCGATTCGGCGAGCCCTTGCCGATCACCGTCTTGCACTGGATCAGCGTCGGGGCGAAACGCCCGTCCCTGCCGTTTCGCGCCCAGTCCGCCGCCATCTCGATCGCGCGCCCGAGCGCGAAGACGTCGTGACCGTCGATCCCGGCGATCACGTTCCAGCCGTAGGCTTCGAAGCGTCGCACCGTGTCGTCGCCGAACCAGTGGCGCACCTCGCCGTCGATCGAGATGCCGTTGTCGTCGTACAGCGCGATCAGCCGCGACAGGCGCAGCGTGCCGGCGAGCGAGCAGACCTCGTGCGAGATGCCCTCCATCAGGCATCCGTCGCCGACGAAGGTCCAGGTGAGGTGATCGACCAGATCGAAACCCTCGCGGTTGAACTGCGCGGCGAGCAGGCGTTCGGCAAGCGCCATCCCGACCGCGTTCGCGAGGCCCTGCCCGAGCGGACCGGTGGTGGTCTCGACGCCCGGCGTGACGCCGACCTCGGGGTGGCCGGGCGTGCGCGAGTGCAACTGGCGAAAACGGCGCAGGTCATCGATCGAGCAGGTCGTAGCCAGTCAGGTGCAGCAGCGCATAGAGCAACATCGAGCCGTGCCCGTTGGAAAGCACGAAACGATCGCGGTCGGCCCATTTCGGATCGCCGGGATTGTGGCGCAGCGCTCGCGTTCCACAACGCGACGGCGATCTCGGCCATGCCCATCGGCATGCCCGGATGGCCGGAATTGGCCTGCTGGACCGCGTCGATCGCGAGCACGCGGAACGCGTCGGCCATGCGCTGGGTGTCGGCGGGCGGTGTCGCCGCGGCGAGGGTTCGGTCGCTCGATGTCATGATTTTCCGGCGGGCAGGAATTCGCGGGGGCGCCCGATCGATTCACAGGCGCCCAAGAGGGCGCGAGTCTAACAAAGTTCGCTTTAGTGGCCACTAACTCCATCGGGTAGCCCGCGGCGATCCGGCGCCCACGTCCCGGCGCGCGTCGCGACACGCGTCGCGACGCTGCGCGACTCCGATATAATCCGTCGCTTCCCGTTCTCCTCTCGTCGCTCTATGAAATGCAAGGCGTGCATCTCACCGCGGATCTGTACGGCTGCAACTGCAGCCCTTCGCTGCTGACCGACGCGCGGGAACTCGCGGCGCTTTGCACGCGAGCGGTCGACCAGTCGCATCTGACCGTGGTCGACCAGAAGTTCTTCACGTTTCCGCACTACCACGGCGAGCCCGGGGGGGTGACCGGCGCGGTGCTGCTCGCCGAGTCGCACCTCGCGTTGCACACCTGGCCGGAGCGTCGCGGCGTCACGCTCGACGTGTACGTGTGCAACTTCTCCACCGACAATTCGGCCAAGGCGGAACGCCTGATGGACGACCTGCTGATCGCGTTTGCTCCGGCCGACCAGACGACGAACCGGATCCTGCGCGGGACGGCCGAGCCCGGAACCAGTTCCGACGAGCTCCTGCTCGAGTGGCTGAACGCCGACAGCGCGTTCGGCTATCGCGCGAGCCGGCGCATCGAAACCGTGCGTTCGCCATTCCAGACCGTGGAGGTGTTCGACACGCCGCAGTTCGGCAAGCTGTTCAGGATCGACGGCTTCTACATGACATCCGAGAAGGACGAGTTCTTCTATCACGAACCGATCGTGCACTGCGCGGCGATCTCGCACCCGGCGCCGCGATCGGCGCTGGTGATCGGCGGCGGCGACGGCGGATCGAGCGAGGAACTGCTCAAACACGCAACGATCGAGCGCGTCGTCATGGCCGAGCTCGACCCCGAGGTGGTGCGCATCGCGCGCCGCTACCTGGGCGAGGTTCACCGGCAGGCCTTCGACGATCCGCGCCTCGAGGTGCACATCGGCGACGGCTTCGCGTTCACCGAGCAAAACGCGGAACGATTCGACCTGATCGTGCTCGACCTCACCGACCCGGACACTCCGGCCAGGCGCATGTACACGCCCGAGTTCTTCCGCATGGCGCGCGGCGCGCTCAACCCCGGCGGCGCGATCTCGCTGCACATCGGTTCGCCGGTGTTCCAGCCCGAGCGCGTGCGCGAGTTGCTCGCCGCGCTGCGCACGGTGTTCCCGATCGTTCGACCGCTGGGCCAGTACATCCCGCTGTACGGCTCGTACTGGGGCATGGCGATCGCATCCGACTCGCTCGATCCGCGACAAATCGACGCCGCGCTCGTCGAGCGGCGCCTGACCGAGCGCGGAGTCGATCGCCTGCAGCTGTACAACGGCGAGATCCACTCGGCGCTGTTCGCGCTGCCCAACTTCTACCGCGCGCTGCTCGACTGAGCGCGCGCGGGACGATCGCGTCGCCCCACGGCCCGAGCCGCACGATCGAGATGACCGCACGCCTGCACCTGCCTGGCCCGCTGCGAACCGGACTGCAGTACGACCTCGCCACCGAGCAGCACCACTACCTGCGGCGCGTTCTGCGCCTGCGCGAGGGCGAGACGATCGAGGTGTTCGACGGCGCGGGCCGACGCTTCGCGGCGAGCGTCGCGCGACTCTCGCAACACGATGCGCGGGTGCTGCTCGGCGCGGAGCTCGCGGCCACACCCGAGAGCGCACTGCGCGTGACGCTCGCACAGTGCATCTCGAGCGCCGAGAAGATGGACTGGACGATCGAGAAGGCGGTCGAACTCGGCGCGCACGGCATCGTCCCGATCAGTTCGGCGCGATCGGTCGTGCGCCTGGACGCGCGTCGCGGCACGCGGCGCGTCGAGCACTGGCACCGGCTGGTCGTCGCGGCATGCGCGCAGTGCGGTCGCGACACGCTCGTCGAAGTCGCGGCGCCGCACACGCTCGAATCATGGCTCGAATCGCGCGACCGCGCGCGCGCCGCGATCGTGCTCGCGCCTGGAGCGAACTCGCGACTCGCGACGCTGGCGTGCGAGCGCCGCGAACTCGACCTGCTCGTCGGTCCCGAAGGCGGGCTGAGCGAGGGCGAACTCGCCGCCGCCGAGGCCGCCGGTTTCGTGCGCGCCTCGCTCGGACCACGCGTGCTTCGCACCGAGACCGCCGGGCTGGCGGCGCTCGCGGTGCTGCAGTCGCGATTCGGCGACCTGTAGCGGATTCGGCGATCTGTCGCGGATTCGGCGATCTGTCGCGGATTCGGCGATCTGCGGCGGAATCGGCGATCCGTCGCGCGACGCGCATGTGCGCGCCTCAGGCGGGCGCGACCGAGTAGAACACCCGAAACGCCCAGTCCCGGTCGTAGTAGTACTCGGCCGCCTCGCGAAACACGTCGAGCAGGGCGTTGCGCTCCTTCGCGCCGAATGCCTCGGTGCTCGGAAGGTTCTCGAGCACGAAGACGAAGCCCGGATGCTCGGCGCCGCGCGCCGGTTCGAGGTCGGTGATGCAGTCGTACAGGGCGTCGAGGTTGCGTCCGAAGTGGCTGGGCAGTTCGAATGCCGCGGCCAGCGCGTCGAGCACCGCGCCCTTGTCCCGCGCCGCGGCGAGATCGGCGTGCAGCAGGCGTTGATCGGCGCGACGCGCGGACTTGCGCAACTCGGCGAAGTCGTACGCGCCCAGCGGAAGCACGGCATGCGGCGGGATGTTGCTGAACGCGCTCATCGCTTCACTCCCGAATTCGCCGAAAACTCTGGTAGTGGTCCGCCGTATAGTAGTACTCGCCCGAGGATCGCGGATCGCCGCCGGCGACGATGCGCCGAGCGCCCCGGTCGCGCGCACCGGGCGTGCGCACCGTGTACTCGGTGTAGTAGCCCCGGCCGCGCTGCGGCAGCAGGCCCTCGCGGTTGCCGAACACCGTGCCGTCCTTCTCGTAGCGAAACGGACCGCCACGACGGATCGTCGCCAGCGTCTCGCGGGCCTCGGGAGGAAGATCGGCGAGCGCGACCTGAGCCGAGGGCGCGCCGAGCGCGAGCCGCACGTCGATCGCCTGCGCCGCGGGCGACACGCCCTGGAACAGAAACGCGAACGCGAGAACGAGGCGCGCGAACATACGCGCCATCGTAAAGCACCGGCCGCGCCGGTGAAAGACGTCAAACGGCGGCGGGCGCCTGCTCGTGGGGGCCCTTGAGCGCCTGCTCGTGCGGGTCCTCGATCGCCTGCTCGTCGGCGACGCTTTGCGCCGGGCGATCCGCGGCGTCGCCGTCCTCGGAGGGCTTGGCTGCGATCGATTCGATCGCCCGGTCGACCGAGGACAGGTTCTGGAGCAGCCTTGCGCGGGTCGTGTCGAACAGCGCGGCGAGCTGCGCGCGGTCCATCGCCATCGCGCCCTGCGGGTAGCGGCTCAGTACGTAGAGCTTGTGCGCGGGGCTGATCCAGGCCAGTCGATAGGTGAGGAACTCGCCACTGCCGGTCGCGTCGATCTCGAGCGAGTCGCCGCGCTTGAGTTCGCCGAGCAGGATCGATCGCGCCTCGACCGTCGGGGGATCGACCCGGACCGGATCGGACGGCGGAAGGACCGGAGAGAACTGGATGCGGCCGTCGGCGCGCATGCGCAGGTTCGTCTCGCGTCGCGCCGCCGTCGCGGCCGCGGCCGCGCTCGCCTTCGCCGCGCCGATCGCCGCGGTGTGCGAAGCGAGCAGGTCGTTGATGAACGCCTCGCGCTCGGCGTCCGGCATCGAGACGATGCGAAGCCCGGTCGTCATCCCCGAGATCATCCGCGGCAGCAGCGCGGCCAGACGCGCGACCTCCTCGGGTAGTTTCGGCGCGACGCTCCAGATCAGGCTCTCGCACACCGACAAGGCGTCCTGCGGCGTGATCGTCGCCGCCTCGACGCCGACGTGCAACTCGGCGAGCACGCGCGACCACCAGTCGTCCAGGAATACGCGGATGAACGCCGGCGTGTCGGGGTCGATCCGGTCGGCGACGGTCGCGCGCGCGATCGCACGCGAGTGCGACACCAGTTCGGCGCGTTCCGCTTCGCGCGTGATCTGCGCGAGCCGCTCGCTGCGCCGATCGGCCTCTTCGCCCGCGAGCCGCTCGACCTGTTCGCGCGCCGCGTCGAACACCGCGAGATCGCGGTCGAAGTTCTGCAGCAGGCCTTCGACCACCGCCTCGATGCCGGTGACCAGCTCGGATCCTGCGGCGAGTTCGGCGTCGGGATCGGCCGCGATCTCCGAGATCCGGTCGATCAGGCGGCGCATCGGGTGCTGCCTGCGCGCGAAGAAACTGCGGTCGATCAGCGCGGCCTTGATCGCGACGACCTGAAGGCGCAGCAACTGCTGCTTGATCACGTCGGCCAGGCGCTTGTCGGCGTAGATGTAGTCGAACACCATCGAAACGATCTCGACCGTGAGCTGATCGAGCGCCGAACCCTTCTCGCGCGCGCGCTCGGTCAGGTCCGCGAACAGCTCGGAAGCGATCACCGGCGCGCCCGTTGCCGAGGACTGGACGTGACTGAGTGCCTCGAGCAGCGGCGGTTCGACCGACGGGATCGGCAGATCGGCCACCGCGAAGGTGTCCGGATCGGAGAGCAGCCTGGTGGCCGACGCGCGCGAGCCCGCGGAACCGGTGGCGAGTTGCGCGAGCACCGATTCGATCTCGCGCGCCGCCGCGGCCTGTGCGGCGGTGCCCGCGCCTCCGGTGCCCGTTCCTTGCGCGCGATGCTCGGACGTCGCGCGCGCCGACGCCGCGTCGTCCGGGTGCGTCCTGTCGGCGGCGTCGCCCTTGGCGCCAGCCGCGCGCGATTGCGCGGCCGAGACCTCCACCTGCGGGCGGATCCGCGGCAGCACCTGGTTCGCCTTGAGTCGGTCGTTGACGCTCGAGTAGACCAGATTCAGGTTGGCCGACACGTGCGGCTCGAAGGCCTCGAGCAACGCCGCCTGCACCTGCTTTTGCGGGGCGAGTTCGTCGAGCGCGACCTTCAACGCCTCGAAGATGGCCTCGGGCGCCGCGGGGTGCTTCTGTTCGTCGAACCAGTCGCGCTCGATCAGCGCGCCGAATCGCGCGCGAACGCCGAGCACTTCGTCCGGGTCGAGCTTGCCGCGGGCGCGGTGCACCAGGCGATCGACCGCGAAGCGCGCCTGCAGGACCTCGTCGTCGACCAGCGCGAGTTCGCCTTCGGTGTTCCCTTGCGGCGCGGCCTGCGCCGCGTCGCCGAACAGCCGGCGCTCGAACACGTCGGTGAACGCGCGGCGAAAGCGCAGTTCGATCTCGGTGCGATGCTGTCGCACGACGCTCACCGCGTCGAGCAGCGCACGCTGTTCATCCTCGTCCTTACTGCGCACCGCGAGCCCCGAGAGCTCGTCGCCCATGCGCCCGAGCGCCTCGCCGACCACGCGCGAGAGTCGCGAGATCACGAGTTCCCGGCAATCCTGCAGCAACTCGAAGCGCTTGCGCGAGTCGGCGGGTGGTTGTGCCTGCTGATCCTGGCCCTTGGTCGGGGCGACGATGGTGCTCACGGGTGACGGTACCGCCTGGTCGAGCGCAACGGGGAACCCGCGCGTCAGGGGAGCGTACGCCCGCGGTTTTTCTCCGGTCAATGCACCCGCGCCACGCGCAGCGCGGCCGGCGCTCGCGCGCCGACGAGCGGCGACGCGGGCCCGCGCTCAGCGCTCGGCGTTGATGTCCACGGCGGTCCAGGCGGTCATGTTGACGATCCTGCGCACCGTCGCCGAGGGCGTGAGGATGTGCACCGGTTGCGCCGCCCCGAGCAGGACCGGCCCGACCGCGATGTTGTTGCCCGCCGCCGCCTTGAGCAGGTTGTAGGCGATGTTCGCCGCCTCGATCGTCGGGAGAACCAGCAGGTTCGCGTCGCCCTTGAGGGTCGATCGCGGCATCGTCTGCTGGCGAAACCGCGCGTCGAGCGCCGCGTCACCGTGCATCTCGCCGTCGATCTCGAGCAGCGGGGCGCGTTCGCGCACGATCGCGAGCGCGGCGCGCATCCGGCGCGCCGAGTCGGTGTCGAAACTGCCGAAGTTCGAGTGCGACACCAGCGCCACCCTGGGGTGGATCCCGAAGCGGCGCAATTCGTCGGCGGCCATCAGCGTGATCTCGGCGAGCTGCTCGGCGCTCGGCGCGACGTTGACGTGCGTGTCGACCAGCGTCACCTGGCGGTTGGGCAGCATCAGCGTGTTCATCGCCGCGTACACGCTCGAGCCTGGTCGATGCCCGATCACGCGATCGATGTAGTACAGGTGCATCGCGTGGGTGCCGAAGGTGCCGCAGATCATGCCGTCGGCGTCGCCCTTTCGCACCATCATCGAACCGATCAGCGTAAGCCGCCTGCGCATCTCGATCCTGGCGTACTGCTCGGTGACGCCGATGCGATCGGTGAGCGCGTGGTACTCGTGCCAGTAGTCGCGGTAGCGCTCGTCCCACTCCGGGTTGATCAGGTCGAAGTCCACGCCGGCGCGCATGCGCAGGCCGAATCGCTCGATGCGCTTTTCCAGCACCGCCGGTCGGCCGATCAGCACCGGGCGCGCCAGCTTCTCGTCGACCACCACCTGCGCGGCGCGCAACACGCGCTCCTCCTCACCCTCGGCGTAGACGATCCGCTTGCGCGAAACGCTCTTGGCCGCCTCGAAGATCGGCTTCATGAAATTGCCCGAGTGATAGACGAACTGCTCGAGCTGCGCGCGGTAGGCGTCGAAATCGGCGATCGGGCGGGTCGCGACGCCTGCGTCCATCGCCGCCTGTGCCACGGCCGGGGCGATCTTCACGATCAGGCGCGGGTCGAAGGGCTTCGGGATCAGGTACTGCGCGCCGAACGAGACCTCCCCGGCGCCGTAGGCGGCGGTGACCACCTCCGATTGCTCGACCCGCGCGAGATCGGCCAGCGCGCGCACCACCGCGATCTCCATCTCGCGCGTGATCGTCGTGGCGCCCACGTCGAGCGCGCCGCGAAAGATGAACGGGAAACACAGGACGTTGTTGACCTGGTTCGGGTAGTCGGTGCGCCCGGTGGCCATGATCGCGTCGTCGCGTACCGCGAGCACCTCCTCGGGCATGATCTCCGGCGTCGGATTGGCGAGCGCGAAGATCAGCGGGCGGGTCGCCATCTTCGCGACCATCTCGGGCTTGAGCACGCCCGCCGCCGACAGGCCGAGGAACACGTCGGCGCCCTCGATGATCTCGCCCAGCGTGCGCGCATCGGTGCTCTGCGCGAAACGCTCCTTGTCCGGGTCCATCAACTCCGCGCGCCCGCGGTAGACCACTCCGGCGAGATCGGCGACCCAGATGTTCTTCTCGGGCAGCCCCAGATCGACGAGCAGGTCCAGGCAGGCCAGCGCGGCCGCGCCCGCGCCGCTGCACACCAGCTTGATCTTCGAGATGTCCTTGCCGACCACCGACATCCCGTTGGTCAGCGCGGCGGCGACCACGATCGCGGTGCCGTGCTGGTCGTCGTGAAAGACCGGGATCTTCATCCGCTCGCGCAGCTTTCGCTCGACGTAGAAACAGTCGGGCGCCTTGATGTCCTCGAGATTGATCCCGCCGAAGGTGGGTTCGAGCGCGGCGATCACGTCGACCAGCTTGTCCAGGTCGCGCTCGTCGATCTCGATGTCGAACACGTCGATGCCGGCGAACTTCTTGAACAGGACCGCCTTGCCTTCCATCACCGGCTTGGACGCGAGCGGGCCGATGTCGCCCATGCCGAGCACCGCGGTGCCGTTGGTGACGACCGCGACCAGGTTGGCCCTGCTGGTGTAGCGCGAGGCGTTGCGCGGATCGGCGACGATTTCCTCGCACGCGGCGGCCACCCCCGGCGAATACGCGAGCGCCAGGTCGCGCTGGTTCGAGAGCTTCTTGGTCGGCGTGACCGCGATCTTTCCGGGACCGCCCTGCTCGTGGTATTCGAGCGCAGCGCGGCGCAGGTTCGGGTCCAGCTTGGTCGGCATATGCTCTTCCTGGTGAGATGTCGCGGTCCGAGATCGTCGCGGTCCGGAGACGTCGTCCGCGGTCGCGGTGGTACGCCACTACGCTACACGAAGACGTCGCGCTCGGGCGGCAGCGCGAGCTCGAGCACCCGTGCCACGTGCAGCGCCTCGCGCCGCGCGCCGTCGCGGATCTGGTGGCGGCAACTGGTGCCGTCGGCGACGACCACGGTGTCGGCGTCTGCGGCGCGCACCGCGGGCAACAGGCCGGCTTCGGCCATCGCGAACGAGATCTCCTGGTGCTCGGCCTCGTAGCCGAAGCTGCCGGCCATGCCGCAGCAGCTCGACTCGATCAGACCGACTTCCAGCCCCGGAATCAGTCCCAGCACGGTCTGGATCGGGCGCACCGCGTCGAAGGCCTTCTGGTGGCAGTGGCCGTGCAGCAGCGCGCGCGACTTGCCGATCGGCCCGAGCTCGAGGCGCAGGCGCCCCTCGTCGTGCTCGCGCGCGAGGAACTCCTCGAGCAGATAGGCCTGCAGCGCGAGCCGCCCGGCGCTCTCGCCCAGCCCGAGCACGAGGAACTCGTCGCGCAGCGTCAGAAGGCACGACGGCTCGAGGCCGACGACCGCGACACCGCGCTCGACGAAAGGCATCAGCGCGGCAAGCGTGCGCCTGCGCCTCGACGCGCGCCTCGTCGACCATGCCGCTCGCGAGAAAGGTGCGCCCGCAGCACAGCGGGCGCGCGCCGTCGGCCTCGCGCGGCGCCGCGACCGCGACGCGGTAACCGGCGGCTTCGAGAACGCGTCGCGCCGCGCGCAGGTTCTCGCGGCTCGAAGTAGTTGTTGAAGGTGTCGGCGAACAGGACGACGTCGGCGCTTTGCGCGTCGGTCTGACCCGACTGGCGCCGGGTCGCGCGCAGGAACGTGTCGCCGCGCCAGCGCGGAAGGCTGCGTTTCGCCGACAGCCCAATCAGGCGATCGCCGAGCCACGCGAGACCCGGGATCGTTTCGCGCAGGTTGGCAAGCCAGCGAAATCGCGCGGCGAGCGGCGCGTAGCGCGGCAGGAACGCGACCAGCCGCTCGCGTACCGAACGCGGATTCGCCGCGTGATAGTGATGGAGGAACTCGATCTTCATCCGCGCCATGTCCACGCCGGTCGGGCACTCGCGCTTGCAACCCTTGCACCCGACGCACAGCGCCATCGTGTCGTAGAGCTCGCGCGACGCGAGCGCGTCGCGGCCGAGTGGCCCCGGACAGCGCGAGGCGCAGCGTGTTGGCGCGCCCGCGAGTGAGATGGCGCTCGTCGCGCGTCACGCGATAACTCGGGCACATCGTGCCGGCGTCGAACTTGCGGCAGTGCCCGTTGTTGTTGCACATCTCGACTGCCTTGGCGAATCCGCCGGCCGGGTCGCCGCCGCTGCCCGGCGCCGTCGATTCGCTCGGTGGACGGATCGTTCTGCACGTTCCATCGCGTCCAGTCGAGCGCGGTGGCGAGCGGCGCGACCCGGTACCCCGGAGGGAAGCGGAACAGCCGCTCGTCGTCCATCGGCGTGCCACGAACGATCTTTCCCGGATTCATCAGACCGAGTGGATCGAACAGGTCCTTGACCTGCTCGAAGGCGCGCGTGATCCGATCGCCGAACTGCCATGCGCACCCATTCGCTGCGCACCAGCCCGTCGCCGTGCTCGCCGGAGAACGCGCCCTTGTACTGGCGCACCATTGCCGCCGCTTCCTCGGCGATCTCCCGCATCTTGCGCGCGTCGCCGGCGCGCATGTCGAGGATCGGACGCACGTGCAGCGTGCCCACCGAGGCATGCGCGTACCAGGTGCCGCGCGTGCCGTGGCGAGCGAACACCTCGGTCAGGCCGGCGGTGTACTCGGCGAGGTGCTCGAGCGGCACCGCGCAGTCCTCGATGAAGCTCACCGGCTTGCCGTCGCCGCGCAGCGACATCATGATGTTCAGCCCCGCCTTGCGCACTTCCCACAGCGCCTTCTGGCGCGCGTCGTCGAGCAGCTCCACGACCGATCCCGGCAGTCCGAGCTCGCCCATCAGCTCGCCGAGATCGCCGAGCTTCGCGCGAAGCGCCTCGGGCTCGTCGCCGGCGAACTCGACCAGCAGCACCGCCTCCGGTTCGCCGATCAGCGCCGAATCGATCGTCGGGCGAAACGCCGGATTGGCGCGCGAGAGCTCGATCATCGTGCGATCGACCAGTTCGACCGCGCTCGGCGCGAGCGTGACGATGTGCTGCGCACTTTCCATCGCGCGGTGAAAGCTCGGGAAGTTGACGACGCCGAGCACGCGGGCGCGCGGCAGCGCGCTCAGCTTCAGGTGCAGCCGGCGGAAGTACGCGAGCGTGCCTTCCGACCCGACCAGCAGGTGCGCGAGGTTCACCGACCCGTCGGCCGTGTAGGGGCGTTCGGACTGCGGATGGAACACGTCGAGGTTGTAGCCGCCGACGCGGCGCATCACCTTCGGCCAGACGCGCTCGATCTCGTCGCGCTCGCGCGCGGCGAGCTCGAACAGTGACGCGACCAGCGACGAGGCTGCGCGACGACGCCAGCGCGCGCTTGCGCCTGCGCGCCGAACGGCCCGAAGATGCTCCTGCGTGCCGTCGGCGAGCACGGCGTCGATGCCGAGCACGTTGTGCACCATGTTGCCGTAGGCGATCGAGCGCGACGCCGCAGGAATTGTTGCCGGCCATGCCGCCGAGCGTCGCCTGCGCCGAGGTCGACACGTCGACCGGATACCAGAGACCGTGCGGCTTCAGAAACGCGTTCAGCCGATCGAGCACGATGCCCGGGCTGCACCTCGACCGTCGCGCGGCTCGCGATCGAAGGCCACGATCTTGTTCAGGTGCTTGCTGTTGTCGATGACCAGCGCCTCGCCGACCGTCTGGCCGCACTGGCTGGTGCCGCCGCCGCGCGGCAGCACCGGCACGCGCATCTCGCGCGCGAGTTCGATCGCGGCGACGCACGTCGGCCTCGTCGGCCGGCACGACGCACGCCGACCGGATCGACCTGGTAGATCGACGCGTCGGTCGCGTAGCGACCGCGCGAGGCGGCATCGAACAGGACCTCGCCGCGGATCGTGCGCGCGCAGGCGCTGCGCGAGGCGGCTGCGCGCTCGCGCGAAGCCGAGTCGACGATCGCGACTGACGCGTTCGAAGCCACCGCCGCCTCAGTCCGCGGCGGCGCGCACGGGCGCGATCGGTTTGGCGCTCGGCGCGCAAGCTCCTCGAGCACCGCGTCGCGCTTGTGGCGCAGGTGCCGCTCGAGCAATCGCGCGCAGCGCGGCGCCGTCGCCGGCGGCGAGCGCGTCGATCATCGCGCCGTGCTCGCGCACCGCAGCGTCCCACTTCTCGCGGTTGAAGTTCGAGCGAAAGCGCAGGTTCTGGATGCGCAGGTTGACGCTGTCGTAGGTCTCGGCTGAGCACCGGATTGCGCGCGCAGCGGTTGATCGCCGCGTGGATCGCCGCGATTGAGCCGGTAGTACGGCGGCAGGTCGCGCCGCGCGTGCGCGGCGAGCATCTCGAAGTGCAGTGCGCGGATCTCGTCGAGTTCGGCCGGCGACCTGCGCCGCCGCGCCGCGAGCTCGCCCGACAGCCCCTCGAGCGCGGCCATCAGTTCGAACAGGTGCTCGACGTCAGACGGGCGACAGCGTCGCGACGATCGCGCCGCGGTTGGGATTCAGTTCGACCAGGCGCTCGGCGGCGAGCACCTTGAACGCCTCGCGCAGCGGCGTGCGCGAGACGCGCAACTGCTCGCACAGCACGCGCTCGTTCAGACGCGCGCCCGGCGCGAGCACGCCCTCGGTGATCATCTCGCGCAGGCGTCCGGCGACCTCCTCGTGCAAGGCGCGCCGCTCGATCGGCGATCACGCCCGGCGCCACCGAGGCGAGCTGTGCGGTTCCGAGTCAGTTTGCATTCGAATTCATGGAGTATTCCAGGCCAAGATCGCGGCTTGCCTAGAGTGCTTATTTTGCATACAAAATGCGAAACGATCAACTGTGGAGCGATCGATGAAACTCGCCAACGGCCTCGCGCTGAACTCGCATCCGAGCGGACGCCACTTCCTGCAGATTCCCGGGCCCGACCAACGTGCCGGACCGCATCCTGCGCGCGATGGACTACCCGACCATCGACCATCGCGGGCCGGAGTTCCAGCAGCTCGGCAAGATCGGTGCTCGAGCGGCATCCGCAAGCATCTTCCAGACCACCGCAGCCGGTCGTCATCTACCCGGCCTCCGGCACCGGCGCCTGGGAAGCGGCGCTGGTCAACACGCTGTCGCCCGGCGACGCGGTGCTGATGTGCGAGACCGGGCAGTTCGCCACGCTGTGGCAGCAAGCTGGCCGAGCGCCTCGGCCTGGAGGTGGAGTTCATCGCCGGCGACTGGCGCCACGGCGTCGACCCGGCACGCGATCGAGGCGCGCGCTCGGCGCCGACACGCGCGCACGCGATCAAGGCGGTCTGCGTCGTGCACAACGAGACCTCGACCGGCGTGACGCAGCCGCATCGCGCGAGGTGCGCGCGCGCGATCGACGCCGCCGGCCACCCGGCGCTGCTGCTGGTCGACACGATCTCGTCGCTCGGCTCGATCGACTACCGGCACGACGAATGGGGCGTCGACGTCACCGTCGCCGGCTCGCAGAAGGGCCTGATGCTGCCGCCCGGGCTGTCGTTCAACGCGGTCAGCGACAAGGCGCTCGCCGCGGCGAAGACCGCGAAGCTGCCGCGCTCCTACTGGGACTGGGACGAGATGCTCGCGGCCAACGAGAACGGCTTCTTTCCCTACACGCCGGCGACCAACCTGCTCTACGGCCTGCACGAGGCGATCGCGATGCTGCTCGAAGAGGGGCTGGCCAACGTCTTCGCGCGCCATCGCCGCCACGCGCGAGGCGACGCGCGCCGCGGTGCGCGCCTGGGGCCTCGAGATCCTGTGTCGCAACCCGCGCGAATACAGCCCGGCGCTGACCGCGGTGCTGATGCCCGAGGGCCACAGCGCCGACGCGCTTGCGCAAGGTCGTGCTGGAGCACTTCAACATGTCGCTGGGCCAGGGGCTCGGCAAGCTCGCCGGCAAGGTGTTCCGCATCGGCCACCTGGGCGACTTCAACGACCTGACGCTCGTCGGCACGCTGGGCGGCGTCGAGATGGGCCTGGCGCTGGCCGGCGTCCCGCACCGCGACGGGCGGCGTGCAGGCCGCGATGGAGGTACCTGCGCGGCAGCCGCGAGTCGCGCAGCTTCGCCAGGCGAGCGCCCGGCGCCGAGCGAAGCCGCGTCTGACAGATGCCGGCGCGCGGCTCGACAATTCACGAACACCGTAAATCGAACGAGGAGACACACGATGAAACAGACGTCACGTACACCGGTCATGCTCCAGTCACGCCGCGCGCTGCTCGCATCGGCCTGCCGCCGGCGCTCGCGATCTTCGCGCTGCCGGCGCAGCGCGCAGCAGATCGAGCTGAAGCTCGGCCACGTCGGCGAGCCCGGCTCGCTGTTCCAGGCGAGCGGCCGACGAGTTCGCCAAGCGCGCCAACGCCAAGCTCGGCGGCAAGGCCAAGGTCGTCGTGTTCGGCTCGAGCCAGCTCGGCGGCGACAAGGAACTGCTGCAGAAGCTCAAGCTCGGCACGGTCGATTTCGCGCTGCCCGTCGACCGTGATGTCCTCCGAGGTCGACCTGTTCGGCGTCTTCGAGATGCCCTACCTGGTCAAGGACCGCGAGCACATGAAGCGCATCGAGAAGGAGGTCGTCTGGCCGACGCTGGCGCCGGCGGCCGAGAAGAAGGGCCTGAAGATCGCTCGCGGTGTGGGAGAACGGCTACCGCCACATCACCAACAACAAGCGCCCGATCAACATGCCCGACGACCTCGAGCGGCATCAAGCTGCGCACGCCCGAGGGCAAGTGGCGCGTGAAGATGTTCCAGGCCTACGGCGCGAACCCGAGCCCGATGAAGTTCTCCGAAGTCTTCACCGCGCTGCAGACCGGCGTGATGGACGGCCAGGAGAATCCCGTTCACCCAGATCTACAGCGCCAAGTTCCAGGAAGTGCAGAAGTACCTGTCGCTCACCGGGCCACGTCTACACGCCGGCCTACCTGATGGCGGGCTCGAAGAAGTGGGCGGCGCTGCCGGCCGACGTGCGCAAGGTCCTCGAGGACACGGCCAGGGAGACGCAGGCCTTCGTCTACGAGACCGCCGCCAAGGAAGAGGACGACGCTGCTCGGCAAGCTCAAGGCCGGCGGGCATCCAGGTGAACGACGCCGAACAAGGACGCCTTCATCGCGGCGTCGCAAGCCGGTCTACGAGGAGTTCGGCCAGGAGGTCAAGGGCGCGCAGCCGCTGATCGACAAGGCGATCGCACTGGGCAAGTAAGCTGACCGGGCGCCGGCCTCGCGCCGGCGCCCGCGCGGCGCGCGCCGCACGACGCGGCGCTCGCCCCCTGCAAACCGCGGAGTTCGCATGCAGACATTCCCGCTGGCGCGGGTGCGCACAGCCTACCAGCGCCTGCTCGAGGTCATCTGCTTCGTGCTGATGGCCACGCTCGCGATCGTCGTCGTGGTCGGCGTCGTGTACCGCAAGTTCGGCGACTCGCTCGTCTGGTACGACGAGGTCGCCTCGATGCTGCTCGCCTGGATCACCTACTACGGCGCCGCGCTCGCCGCGTTCAAGGGTGCGCACATCGCGGTGACGTCCGATGGTCGACGCTGATGCCGCGCAGCACTGCGCATCGCGACGACCCTGTTCGCCGAAGCCTGCGTGATCGCGCTTCTTCGCGCTGCTCGCCTGGGTCGGCTGCGCGATCCTCGAGGTGCTCGCGACCGACACGCTGGTGAGCCTGCCCGACGATTTCGGTCGTGTACACGCAGTCGGTGATTCCGATCGGCGCGTTGCTGTTCATCGTCGGCCGAACTGCTGCGACTGCCGGACGTGCGCTCGGCGCGACCGCGCGACGGCAAGCGCCTGGAGATCGACCTGTAATGGCCATCGTCCTGCTCTTCGTCGGCGTGTTGCGCTGGTCCTGCTCAACGTGCCGATCGCGGTGGCGCTGGGCATCGTCGCGGTCGTCGCGATGGTCGCCGCGCAGGGCGTGGACTCGCTGCCGAACCTGCCGATCGTGATGTACAACGGCGCGACCAATTTCCCGCTGATCGCGATCCCGCTGTTCATCCTCGCCGGCGCGATCATGAACACCTCCGGCATCTCGCGACGGCTGATCGCGCTCGCCTCGGCGCTGCTCGGTTTCGTCCGCGGCGGGCTGGCGATGGTCAACGTCGGCGCGCTCGCTGTTCTTCGCCGAGATCTCGGGTTCGGCGGTGGCCGACGTGGCCGCGCTCGGGCTCGATCCTGATCCCGGCGATGAAGAAGAAGGGCTATCCCGGCGCCGTTCGCCGCGGCGGTCACCTCGTCGTCGGCGTCGCTCGCGATCATCATCCCGCCGTCGATCCCGATGATCCTGTACGCGGTGATGGCGGGCACCTCGGTGGTGCAGCTGTTCGTCGCCGGCATCGTCCCCGGCCTGCTCGGCGGCCTCGTCGATGATGGGGCTGTGCCTACTGGTATCGCGGTGCGCTACGACTAGCCGGTCGAGGAGGTGTTCCAGCTGCGTCGCGTGTGGCAGACCTTCAGGGAAGCGCGCTGGGCGTTGCTGCTGCCGGTGATCATCCTCGGCGGCATCTTCGGCGGCGTGGTCACGGCGACCGAGGGCGCGGGGCTGGCGGTCGTCGCCGCGATCTGTCGTCGGCGTTCTGGTATCGCGAGCTCGACCTGGCAGCAGCTCTGGCACGCGGTGATCGACGGCGCGCGTGCAGACCGCCGTCGTGATGCTGCTGGTCGCCTCGAGCGCGCTGCTCGGCGTCTACCTGACCGAGTCGCAGGTGCCGCAGAAGCTCGCGCTGGCGATCACCGACCTCACCGGCGAACGCGTGGGCGATCCTGGCGCTGCTCAACGTGTTCTTCCTGCTGATCGGCCTGTTCCTGCACTCGGCCGCGGCGATCATCCTGGTGGTGCCGATCGTGATGCCGCTGGTCAACGCGGCCGGCATCGACCCGGTGCACTTCGGCCTGATCGTCACGCTCAATCTCGGCGATCGGCCAGCAGACGCCGCCGGTGGCGAGCGTGCTGATGACCGCCTGCTCGATCGCCAAGGAGAACGTCTGGGACGTCTCGCGCGCGAACGTTCCGTTCATCGCGCGTGCTGCTCGCGGTGCTGATGCTGGTCACCTACGTGCCGGCCGTGCCGATGTGGCTGGTGGAGGTGTTCTACCGATGAACGCAGCCGGCTCGATCCGGATCGAGCGCGACGGCATGATCGCCACCGTCGTCATCGATCGCGCGGCGAAACTCAACGCGCTCACCAAGTCGATGTGGCACTCGCTCGGCGAGGCGATCGACGCGCTCTCTGGCGACGACTCGGTGCGCTGCGTGATCGTGCGCGGCGCCGGCGAGCGCGCGTTCTCCCCCGGCAACGACATCGCCGAGTTCGAGACCGACCGCTCGAACAGCGAGCAGGCGCGCGCCTACGGCGCGCTGATGCACGCCACCGCCGCGGCGCTCGAGCACTGCCGCCACCCCCTGGTCGCGCAGATCCACGGGATCTGCGTCGGCGGCGGGCTCGAGATCGCCGCGCTGTGCGACATCCGGATCTGCGGCGTGTCGAGCCGCTTCGGCGCGCCGATCAAGAACCTCGGGCTCGTGATGGCCTACGCCGAGATGGCGCCGCTGGTGCGCCTGGTCGGCGCCGACGTCGCGCTCGAGATCCTGCTCGAAGGGCGGATCTTCGACGCCGCCGAGGCGAAGGACAAGCGCCTGGTCACGCGCGTGGTGGCCGACGATCGCGTCGCCGCCGAGACGCGCGAGACCGCGCAACGCATCGCCGAGGGCGCGCCGCTGGTGGCGCGATGGCACAAAAAGTTCGCGCGCCGGCTGCGCGATCCGCGCGCGCTCGGCGAAGCCGAGGCGCTCGAGTGTTTCGAGTGCTTCGACACCGAGGACTTTCGCATCGGCTACCGCGCCTTCCTGGCGAAGGTGCGCCCCGAGTTCGTCGGGCGCTGAGACGCCGGCGGCGCGAACAGGCACGGCGCGAACAGGCACGGCGCGAACAGGCACGGGGCGAACAGGCACGGGGCGAACAGGGAACGCAGGCAAAGCGACCATGGCGCAATCCGACACCGAACAGACACGCCAGACACGCGGCGAGGGGCCGCGCCCGCTCGATGGCGTGCGCGTGCTCGAACTGGCGCAGATCATGGCCGGGCCCACCACCGGGATGATGCTCGCCGACCTGGGCGCCGACGTGATCAAGGTGGAGAAGCTCAACGGCGGCGACGACTCGCGTTCGTATCGCGAGCCGCGTGTCAACGGCGTGTCGGCGCCGTTCATGATGCTCAACCGCAACAAGCGCGGGATCGCGCTCGACCTGAAGCACCCGAAGGGCCGCGAGGTGCTGCTTCGCCTGGTCGCGAAGGCCGACGTACTCACCGAGAACTATCGTCGCGGCACGCTCGAGAAACTCGGCCTCGGCTACGAAACGCTGGCGAAGATCAACCCGGCGCTGATCTATTGCGCGGTCTCGGGCTACGGGCGCAGCGGTCCGATGGGCGGGCACGGCGGCTTCGACCTGATCGCGCAGGGATTCGCCGGGCTGATGAGCATCACCGGCGAACCCGGCCGCGCGCCGGTCAAACCGGGAAACTCGGTGGCCGACATCAACGCCGGCATCCTCGCCGCGCTCGGCGTGCTCGCCGCGTACATCGAGCGACTGAAAACCGGGCGCGGGCAGGTCGTCGAAACCTCGCTGATGGAGGCCGCGCTGCAGCAAACCTACTGGCACGCGGCGATCTACTTCGCGACCGGAAACTCGCCCGCGCCGCTCGGCTCGGGTCACGTGCTCGCCGCTCCCTACCAGGCGTTTCGCAGCTCCGACGGCTACGTCACGGTGGGCGGCGCGAACCAGCCGAACTGGGAGCGCATCTGCGACGTTCTCGGCCATCCGCAGTGGCGCACCGACCCGCGATTCGCGACCAACGGCGACCGGATGGAGCACCTCGCCGAGCTGACCGCTGCGATCGAGGCCGAGCTGGCGAAGGGAACGACCGCGCACTGGGTGGAGGTGTTCGAAGCGGCCGGCGTGCCGGCCGGGCCGGTGAACTCGATCGGCCAGGCGCTCGAGCACCCCCAGGTGGCCGCGCGCGGAATGGTCGTGCAGACCGAGCATCGCGACGCCGGCCCCACCCGCTCGCTCGCGTTTCCGGTGAGCCTGTCGGCGACACCGGCGCGCGTGACGCGCGCCGCGCCGGCTCTGGGCGAACACACGCGCGAGATCCTGCGCGAGGCCGGTTACGGCGAGGACGAGATCGCCTCTCTCCTCGATCAGGGTATCGTCGCCTGTTGAGGGCAATGGTCGTATCTCGTGACCGCCGCCCCGAACCGGGAGACGAGCGATGATCGAGGAATTCGACGCAATCGTGATCGGCGCCGGCCAGGCCGGCCCGGCGATGGCCGCGCGATGCGCCAGGCAGGGGCTGAAGACCGCGATCGTCGAGCGGCACCGATTCGGCGGCACCTGCGTGAACAACGGCTGCGTGCCCACCAAGACGCTGGTCGCGAGCGCGCGCGTCGCGCGCATGGCGCGGCGCGCGCACGAGTACGGGATCGCGATCGGCGCCGCGGCGCGGGCCGACGCGGGCGCCGACGCGGACAACGACTCGGGAGCCGACTCGGTTGCCAATGCGGGTACCGACGTGCGCGCCGACATCGCGCGGGTCATGGCGCGAAAGGACGCAATCGTCGAGAAGTCGCGCAACGGCGTACGCGCCTGGCTCGACCGCACCGAGAACCTCAGCGTGATCGAAGGGCACGCCCGGTTCACCGCGGCGCGGGTCGTCGAAGTCGGCTCGCGGACCCTGTCGGCGCCCAGGATCTTCATCAACGTGGGCGGACGTGCTGCCGTGCCCGAGCTGCAGGGCATCGACCGCGTCGCGTACCTGAACAACGAGCGGATCATGCATCTGGACACGCTGCCCGAACACCTGATCGTGGTCGGCGGCAGCTACATCGGTCTCGAGTTCGCGCAGATGTTCCGACGTTTCGGCTCGCGCGTCACGGTCGTCGAGATGGGACCGCGGCTGATCGGCCGCGAAGACCCGGACGTGAGCGACGAGATCGCGCGGATCCTCGGCGCAGAGGGCGTGGAGTTGCGCCTGAACGCAACCTGCCTGTCGCTGGAACCCGACGCGGACGGCGTGTCGATCGGCGTCGATTGCGCGGCGGGCGAACCCCGGGTGCGCGGCAGCCACCTTCTCCTCGCCACCGGGCGTGTGCCGAACACCTCGGACCTCGGGCTCGAGCGCGCCGGGATCCGCGCCAACGCGCGCGGCTACATCGAGGTCGGCGAGGACCTGCAGACCAGCGTCGAAGGCGTCTACGCGCTGGGCGACTGCAACGGCCGCGGCGCGTTCACGCACACGAGCTGGAACGACTACGAGATCGTCGCCTCGAACCTGTTCGACGGCGAGGCACGCCGCGTCACCGATCGGATCGACACCTACGCGCTGTTCGTCGACCCGCCGCTCGGGCGCGTCGGGATGACCGAAGCGCAGGTGCGTGAATCGGGGCGCAAGGCACGGGTCGCGAAGATGCCGATGAGCCGGGTCGGACGCGCCCGCGAGATGGGCGAAACCGCGGGATTCATGAAGATCGCGGTCGACGCGGACTCGGGCGAGATCCTCGGTGCGGCGGTGCTCGGCGTGAGCGGCGACGAAGTGGTCCAGTCGATCCTGCAGGTGATGTACGCGCGCAGGCCCTACACGACGATCAGCCGCGGGATGGCGATCCACCCGACGGTGACCGAATTGCTCCCCACGTTGCTCGAGGGCCTGAAGCCGCTCGACTGAATCTCCGCGCCCGCGGCTAGAATCGGCTCTTTCGCCCGAGTCCGCGATGTCGCTGCCACGCCTGTCACGCCGCACCGGCCAGATCCAGCCGTTCCAGACCATGGAGCTTCTCAAGCGCGCCCAGGCGCTCGAGCGCGCGGGCAAGCGCGTGCTGCACATGAGCATCGGCGAACCCGACTTCACCGCGCCCGCGCCGGTGATCGAGGCGCTGGAACGCGCCGTGCGCGCCGGCATGACGCAATACACGTCGGCCACAGGAATCGAGCCGCTGCGCGAAGCGATCGCGCGCCACTACGGCGAGCAGTACGGCCTGGAAGTCGCGCCTTCGCGAATCGTCGTCACCGCCGGCGCGAGCGCCGCGCTCACGCTGGCGTGCTGCGCGCTGGTCAACCCCGGCGAGCGCGTGCTGATGACCGATCCGAGCTACCCCTGCAATCGCCACTTCGTCGCGTCGTACGACGGCATCCCGGAACTCGTCGCGGTGGGACCCGAGACGCGGTTCCAGATGACGCGCGATCTGCTCGAGAGCCACTGGCGCGACGATGTCGTCGGCACGCTGCTCGCCTCGCCGGCCAATCCCACCGGGACGTCGATCGCGTTCGACGAGATGGGGCGAATCGTCGACGCGGTGCGCTCGCGCGGCGGCTTCACGATCGTCGACGAGATCTATCTCGGGCTGAGCTACGACGGCAAGCCGCGCTCGGCGCTGGAACTGGGCGAAGACGTGATCGTCACCAACAGTTTCTCGAAGTACTTCCACATGACCGGCTGGCGCCTGGGCTGGCTGGTGGTGCCGCGCGCGCTGGAGGCCGCGTTCGAGAAGCTCGCGCAGAACCTCTACATCTGCGCGTCCGCGCTGGCGCAGCACGCCGCGCTGGGGTGCTTCACCGCCGAGGCGGGTGCGGAGTTCGAGCGCAGGCGCGACGAGTTCCGCCGGCGGCGCGACCACGTCGTGCCGGCGTTGCGCGCGATCGGCCTGGACGTTCCGGCTGCACCCGATGGCGCGTTCTACGTCTACGTGGACTGCAGTCGTTATTCGTCCGACAGTGGCGCCTTCGCCGACGAGTTGCTGCAAAACGCACTGGTGTCGGTGGTGCCGGGCGCCGACTTCGGCAGCCACCAGCACCGGCGCTACCTGCGCATGTCGTACGCGACCCCGATCGAGAAAATCCGCGAGGCGCTGGCGCGAATCGCCGGCTACCTGTCCGATCGGCCCGCGGCGCGCGCGATCAGCTCGCGTTCGTCGAGCACCTTGCGCCCGTAGCCGCCGTCGTCGGGCAGCAGCGCCGCGCCGACGTAGCCCTTGAGCGCCCCCTCGACCGTGCCGTCGCGCTGCATGTAGTCCTTGAGGATCTGCGCGCCGACGCGGATGTTGGCCATCGGATCGAAGGCCGCTGCCGCGCCGCCGAAGGGGGCGAACTTGTCGAGGTGGACGCGCGTGAGCACCTGCATCAATCCCTGCGCGCCCTGCGCGCTCTGCGCCTGCGGGTTGAAGCTCGATTCGACCGACATCACCGCGAGGATCAGAAGCGGATCGAGGCGGGCTTCGCGCGCGGTGTGATAGGCGTGTTCGACGAACTGCTGGGTCTGGTCGAGCGCGAGCCGATAACGCTCGGCGATGAACCGGGCGACGTCGCGCTGCTCGGCCCCGAGCGCGAGCGACTTGCGCACGAGCGGGCGAACTTCGAGCGAACGCCCACCGAGCGCCGACACCGATGCGCCGCCGGCGCGATCGCTGCCCTGCAGTACGGTGTCCTCGCCGGCATCACTGGCAAAACCGGCAAGACCGGCAAGACCGGCAAGACCAGTGTCGACCGACGTCGTTCCCGCGAGCGCCAGCGCGACCACCGCCGGCAACACACTCGCGGCCATTCGCCGCATCGCGAGCGCAAGTTCCACCCGCGGCCACTGGGCGGCCAGTGCGCCGCCCGAATCCTGCTCGAACATCTCGACTCCCGCCGGCCCGATGCCGGAATCAACCACCGTCGGCGAAAATCCGCCGCGCGGCCGGTCGTCCCCTACCCGATCAGGCCGGCACCGATGCCGGTTCCTGATACGCTCGTTCGCGGGCGTCGCCCGCCGAGTCTGTCCGTCCAGGATCCTCGGCGCGCGAAGCGTCGGGATCAGGATTCGGGCGGATTCTAGGGAGCGCGACGAGGTCGGTCAACGGCACTCGGCGTGGGAACAAGCACTTTACTGCATGCATTGGGCGTCGCCGAGATGAAATACGCGGACCTGCGCGAGTTCCTCACCCTGCTCGAGGCCCGCAACGAACTGTTGCGGGTGCGCACCCCGGTGTCGCCGAAGCTCGAGATCACCGAGTTGTCGGACCGGGTGCTGCGCGCTGGCGGGCCGGCGCTGCTGATCGAGCAACCGCGTGACGAGTGGCGCGGCTACGACGTTCCGGTTCTGGCGAATCTGTTCGGCACGCCGTTGCGGGTGGCGCTCGGCATGGGTGCGCAGTCCACCGAGGCATTGCGCGAGATCGGACGGCTGCTGGCACAGCTCAGGGAACCGGAACCGCCGAAAGGCCTGCAAGGACGCGTGGGACAAGTTGCCGATGCTGCGGCAGGTGCTCAGCATGGCGCCGCGCGTGGTGTCGTCGGCGCCGTGCCAGGAAATCGTGCTCGAGGGCGACGGCGTCGACCTGTCGCAGTTCCCGCTGCAAACCTGCTGGCCAGGCGACGCGGGGGCGTTGATCAGCTGGGGGCTGGTGGTCACGCGCGGCCCGGAGAAGGCGCGGCAGAACCTGGGCATCTACCGCCAGCAGGTGATCGGCCCGAACAGGACGATCATGCGCTGGCTGTCGCACCGCGGCGGAGCGCTCGACTTCCGCGACCATCGCGCGCGCCACCCCGGCGCGCCGTTTCCGATCGCGGTCGCGCTGGGCGCCGATCCGGCGACGATCCTCGCGCGCGGTCACTCCGGTGCCCGACACGCTGTCCGAATTCCAGTTCGCCGGGCTGCTGCGCGGGTCGAAGACCGAACTGGTGCGCTGCCTCGGTTCGGAGCTGCAGGTGCCGGCACGCGCCGAGATGATCCTCGAGGGCGCGATTCGCCCCGACCCCGACGGCGCGCTCACGCGGGCCAACGGCGAGGCGCTGGGCGTCGCCGGCGAGCCGCCGCGCGCACATGCTCGCCGGATACGAGATGGCGCCCGAGGGCCCGTTCGGCGATCACACCGGTTACTACAACGAGCAGGACTGGTTCCCGGTGTTCACGATCGATCGGATCACGACGCGGCGCGACCCGATCTACCACTCGACCTACACCGGCAAGCCGCCCGACGAACCCGCGGTGCTCGGGGTGGCACTGAACGAGGTGTTCGTTCCGATCCTGCAGAAGCAGTACCCGGAGATCGTCGACTTCTACCTGCCGCCCGAGGGCTGCTCGTACCGGATGGCGGTGGTGTCGATCCGCAAGCAGTACGCCGGCCACGCCAAGCGCGTGATGTTCGGCATCTGGGGGTTCCTGCGCCAGTTCATGTACACGAAGTTCATCGTCGTGGTCGACGACGACGTGAACGCGCGCGACTGGAAGGAAGTGATCTGGGCGATCACGACGCGGATGGACCCCGCGCGCGACACGACGCTGATCGAGAACACCCCGATCGACTACCTCGACTTCGCCTCGCCGGTGTCCGGGCTGGGATCGAAGATGGGGATGGACGCGACCAACAAGTGGGCGGGGGAGACCACGCGCGAGTGGGGGAGGAGGATCGAGATGGACGACTGCGGTAAGGAAGCGGGTCGACGAGCTCTGCAAGGCGCTCGGCCTGTGACTCCGTTTCCGCGACCCCTGCTGCACGCTCCGTTCGCGCCCCTGCCGCACGAACATTCCGCTCGACACCTTCCGCACGACCGCTGTCGCGCGACCTCAAATCCATCGTCGCCCCGAGCACCGTCACGGACGGTGGCGTGTCACGGGCACGGAGCGGGCGCCCCGCTCGCGAAGAACGTAGCGCCGGTGATCATCGTCCCGGCGCCGCTGGGCACGAAGGTGTACGAAGTTGCCGTCGCGATCGACGGCACCGCGCACAGCAGATAGGTGTACGTAGCTGCCGCCGAGATAACTGTAGGTCACCACGGCATCCGCTCCGTCGGTGGCCGACCAAGTGCCCACCGGCTCGCTAGGGTCGACCGCATGGCCGGGTCCGCGTTTGTAATCGACCAGCACTCCGCCACCGCCATGGTGCTCCTGCCAGCTGTTTCGCACCTGCCGTCGCGCACACCATCTTGCCGCTCAGGAAAGGCGCGAGAATGCTCGCTCCCGAGACGCGCTCGCTATCGCCCGGACACGCTTGGGCCAGCACCGGCCCCGCGAAAGCCAGGGCGGCGGCGGCGAACGCCATGCTGATTGAAGTCTTCATTGGTTGTCCTTGCCCAGTTGTCAGGGTCGTCGATGCCCAATAGATGCAAGAATCATGCCCAATAGTCAAGTCAATGATTCCCAACGACTTTCCGCGCATCCGACGCGGCAACTGTAAAGTCCGCCGACGCGCGCGATGCGCTGGCCGCCACCCGGTCGCGCGCTCGCGGTCGCGCGCTACCGGGTCACGCGCCACCCGGTCGCGCGCTACTGGCGTGCCTCGACCAGCGCCTTGGCATCGGCCTGAGCAGCGAGCAGTTGATCGGGGCTGAGCTGCCCCATCACCGAGTTGCGCAGCGTTGCGGCTTCGGGGATGCCGCGCGCCGCCGCCACGTTGAGGTGCGTGTACGCCTTGACCAGATCGGGCGGCGTGCCGATGCCTTCGCGATACATCACCCCGAGGCGATAGTGCGCCCGCCAGCTTCCGTTTTTCGCGGAAGCCTGCATCCACTTCAACGCTCCGGCGAAATCCTGCACGATGCCGGCCCCCTCGTGCAAGGCGGACGCGAGGTCGTATTGCGCGTCGGCGTGTCCGTGTTCGGCCGAGCGCTGCAGCAACTGGTGTGCGTCACCCGGATTGTCCGGCACGTTCATTCCCCTCGAGTAGAGGCGGTAGAGTTCGTACTCGGCCGCCGGATCTCCGCGTTTGGCGCGCTCGAGCAGTTGGTCGACCTCGACCGCATCGAGCGTGATCGCGTCGGCCGCGTCCGCATTTCCCGGCGATTTCACCGCAAACCCGCTGCCCACGGCCGCGAGCACGCCGATCATTGCGGCCGCCAGGAGGACGAAGGCTGCGGTGCTGGTGGCGTAGAAACTCTTCGTGCAGCTTCGGCACCGGTACTTCGAACGCAAGCCGTACAACAGCGCGGCATCGCTTCGGCGGCTGAACGAGTGCCGTACGTCGACGCTGCGGCAGATCGGACAGGTTCTTTTCAGCATTGGGGGACCATACACGTGGGCGCAGCTTTTCGCCTGCGATCCGGATTGCGAGCATCGATGCCGCGCGCCGAAACCCGCGCCATGCGGGCTCGACTCGTGCGAGTGTCGGACGGCACTTGCACGATCGTGCCGCAAGTTTCGCGCCAAGTGGGTCGCCTGTTCCTCAAGGCATTGTTCTTGCAGCGGTTTTCGCCGCAGAAACGACACGATCCGGCCGCCGGAGCGGCTCGCTGTAAACACTGCCGACACCTCGAGCGATCGCGCGCTTCACGCCGGATCGCGACGGCCCGATCGACCAAGCGGCGACGGCGACGACAACCGCGACGGCGCCGCTTGCGCGAGAGACACGGCGGCCACGATCGCCACGAGCACCACGATCCGAGGCGCATCGAGAAGGCTGTCGAACGCGAGAACGATCAGAAACCCCGCCATGGCCGCGACGAAAGGTGCGGCGTTTCCGCCAGTCCCCGGGCGGCTCCGACCGCGCGCGATCAGCGCCAAGCCCAGGACGCACCAGGCGAACACGCCGAACAGCCCCTGCTCGACCAGGATCTGCACCGGCGTGCTCAACGTGCGCCACGCGTGGTGCACGTCCGAGGTGACGAACCAGTGATCGACCCCCCGGCCGAAGTCGCCGTTGCGCAGCAGCTGCCTGCCGCCATCGTGCAACTGCAGTCTCGCGACCTGGACCTGCGTCCCGAAAGTGGCGTTGAACAGCGTGACCGATACAGGTGGAGCCGGCGCATATCGGCTCGTGCCCGAGAGCGGAACCCGGATCGGCACCGAGAATTCGCTCCAGCGCGGCCCGGCGGCGACCTTCGTGGTGCTGCAGTCGGTCGAATTCAGGAACGACTTCGCGCACAGGCCGACGTCGAGCACGGCATCGGACTGCGACCCGCGAACCAGTCCGCTCACCCGCAACTCGGCGCCCGGGCCCGCGTCGACGCGCTGGTCGACGTACATGCCCTGCCCTCCGGCCAGGATCAGGTGCGGCGGCACGCCTTCGCCGCCCGGCCCGAGACGATAGGCGGCGAAGTCGCTCGTCGGACGCGCGCGCGAGGTAGAACTGCCGCGGGAAACTTCCCAGACCCATGCCGAACGACAAGTGGGTCGCGTCGCTCGGGATCAGCTCGAGCGCGGCACGCCAGTGAGCGGCGCGGTACGAGAGGTCGGCAGCGGACTTGCCGAACCGCTCGCGCAGGTAGTCCGACTGCGCGGCGATCGCGATCGCGGCGATCGCGACCACCAGCACAGCGGCGAGCCCCCGGGCCAAGCCCGTCCGTGCGGCGACCGCGGCGCGCGCCGCGACTCGCCACCACCAAACGAGGAGAAAGATCGCGACCGCCACGACCCACGCCGCTACGGCCGCTCGCGAAATCGTCATCAGCAGCGCCATCGCACCGGCAACGAACACGACCGCACCGAGCGCGCGAACGACGCCGGGCCGCGCTCCTACCGCGACCGCGAGGGCAAACGGCGCGAGGATCACCAGGATCGCCTCGAGGTACGCGCCGCCCACGTGAGTCGCCGAGACGAACCCCGCCGCGCGGAACGAAGCGTCGAGCCCCGCGGCGCCCAGAAAGCTCAAACGTTCCCAGAACACGCCGGCCGCGGCAGCGGCGAGCCCCAGTGCGAGTCCTGTGGTGCCCAGCTCCTGAATCGACCAGCGGCCCGACGCAGCGTCGCGCTGGATCAGCCAGAGGAGCAACGCGGCCCAGACGTAGCCCTTCGCCACGCGCAGCGCGTTGTACTCGCTGAGGTAGTTCGCGAAGGCATTCGTGTCGAGCGGCGCCAGCGGCCACACGCCGATCGCGGTGCTGATCACGACCGAAAGCAGCAGCAGGCCGATTGCGAACTTCGGAGGATTCACCTTGAACCGCGCTGCAGGCAGGCCCGCCAGAAGGCGCGTTCCCAGCGTCGTCATGAGTAGCGCGTCGAACTCGTCCCAATAGAAGCGACCGCTCCAGGGCGCCAGGTCGAGCAACGCAAGCAATGCCGGGAGCGCGATCAGATAGGCCGCCGGTTTCCTGGTCAGCACAGCCGCGTAGGCGACGAGGCCGAAGCCGAGTTGCCAGCGCCAGAGAGGGAAGTCGACGACGGTCCACGCGGCCAGCGCCAGAGCGAGCGCCCCGGCAAATCGCGCGAAGCCGCTCGTTGCCGCGACTGCGGGCGTGGCGAGCGCTCGCTGTCGGCCGACTGCCCACGGATCGGGAGTGCTCGACGCGGACCGCGCCGAATGCTCCGACCGGCCCGGGTCGGCCCCGATCGCGCCACCTCCGAAGCCGCGATCGTGCGCGCGCGAAACGAGTCGCAGCACCGCCAGCACCGCCACGGCCGCCGCGATCGCGATCAGGACATCGGTGTAATCGGGGTGCCTGCCAATCAGAAAAATCTTCGACGTTTCGGCCGCCAGCGCGAGAACCGCGGCGAGCATTGCGGCGCTCGCGATCGGAACCCGGGCCCGATGCCGCGCCCACAACCAGCACACCACTCCCACCGGCGCGTACAGGGCGCCGTGCAGCATCGTGCTGTGCATCGTCGACTGGTAACCCTCGAAGTACTGGTAGTAGAACGGCAGCCAGACGATGACGTCGTCGCGGTAGTCGCGGGCCGGCATCCAGGCGAAATCATCGAGTCGGGCGATCCCTTCTGCGAGGCCTGTGAAGTCGGCACGCAGCCATCCCGCCACGAAGGCGATCGCCAGCAGGTACATCGGCACGAACGCAAGCACTGCGGGTCGCGCATATCGGTTCCAGTCGACCGCGCTCAGGACTTCGCGCCGCATGTACGCCTGCGCGCCGAGCACGAACCCCAGCACGCGCACCAGCACGGTCGCGCCCTGGCTCACGCCGCTCACCATCAACAGGCGCAGCAACTCGATCAGCAACGAGACAGCGATCGCAACGACCGCCGCGCGCGCCGTCGTGTCGCGCATCCCGGGCCGCAGGCCGGCAAACCACCAGCCGCAGGGAATCACGGCCGCCAGTGCGACCAGGTACTTGATCGAGCACGGTATGCGCCCGCAACCGGAGGCAATCACCCACCAGGCGTAATTCGACGAAGCGAGCTTCTCGGCGAGTTCGGCCGAGTTGGTGACGAAGTCGAACGGCGCGAGCGACGCGAACAGGTATAGCAGCACGTAGGCACCGAGCACGGCGCGAAGGCTCCACCTGCCTCCCGCGGCGAGTTCTCGCCACCACATCCGTGCCATGTCCGCGAACAGCGCCCAGGCGAGCGCGCCGATCGTCACCCCCGCGCTCTGCGCCGCCACGTTGTTCAGCGATACCGTGCGCGCGGGGAACCATAGCTGGGCGAAGTTGATCGCAACCGCGCACACGATCCCGAGAGCGATCGCGGCGAGCGCCGCCGCGAGCCGCGCTGCCGCACCGGCGCGCGGCACCAGCGCAACCGACAGCAACAAGCCGAGCGGAAGCAAGGTGAGCGCGCGCGAGACCAGCGCGACGTTCTGATCCGACCCGAGCGCCATCCACGGGATCCGCGCGAACCGGGCGAACCCTTCGTCGAATGCCAACGGTGCGTAGTCGTAGGGGATGAACAGCAGGTGCGCCGCGAGCGCCGCGTAGGCCAGCGCAGCCAGCGCGGCGCGCGCCCGCCAGCGCGCCGGCCACCCGTTCCCCTCATCCATTAGCATGCACCCAGCGCAGGAACTGCTCCTGCAACTGCGCGGCCGACTCGGCACGCGGACCGTTCGCGAACAGCACGACGGCGTAGCGCTTGCCGGACGCGGCGTCGACGTAGCCCGCGATCGTGCGCACTTCCGCGAGGCTGCCGGTCTTGATCCAGGCATTGCCCGCGATCGGCCGTCCGGTGAGCCGGTACTTCATCGTGCCGTCCACGCCCGCGATCGGCAGCGAGCCGCGGATCAGGTCGGCGTACGGGGCAGCCGCGGCGAATTCGAGCACCCGCGCGAGGCTCGCCGCGCTGATCCGCGCTGTGCGCGAAAGACCCGAGCCGTTTTCCACGACGAGTTCGGTGAACGTCAGCCCCTGCTTCGCGAGCCAGTCGCGAAGCGCACCACGCGCCGCCTCTTCGGTGGCCGGCACGCTACCCGAGGCCACCGCGAGCTGCAGCAGCAAGTGTCGCGCCATCAGGTTGTTGCTGAATTTGTTGACGTCGTTCACCACGTCGGCGAGCGTGCGCGGCGAGTTCCACGCGAGCCACGGATCGCCGCGCGCGGCGCCGCGCTCGATGCGCGCGCTGCCGCTCCATCGCCCACCGGCTTCCTGCCACGCGGCGCGAAACAGCGCTTCGGCGAATGCGCGATGGTCGAGCACGGACGAAAACACGCTACGCTCGCCGCACGACGGTGCGATCGCCCCCGACACCCTGACCACCGCCGGGCCCGGCGTGCCGTCGAGCGACGCGACCGACATCGCGAAGCGGCACGGGCCGCGCATCGCCGTCAACCGATTGTCGAGCCGAACCCCGGCGAGCGGCGGGTCGAGCGTCACCGACGCTGCGCCGTTCTTCGCGCTCACCACGAACTTCACCGCCTTGAAGTTCATCAACATCCCGAAGGGACGCACGTTGTAGGGCTGCGACGGGTCGCCGTCGAAGTCCTGCACGCTGGCGGCGCCCACGTCGTAGATCGAGTCGTCGAGGACGAGATCGCCGCGGATCTCGCGCAGGCCCGCGGCGCGCATCCGCGCGATGAACTCGGCCAGGTCCTCGATCACGAACTTCGGATCGCCCCCGCCTCGCAGGATCAGGTCGCCCTCGAGCACCCCGTCGGCAAGGCGTCCGCGAAGGTGCGCGTCGGTGCGCCAGCGGTACTGCGGGCCCAGGACCGAAAGCGCGGCCAGGCTGGTGAGCAGCTTCATCGTCGAAGCCGGGTTCATCGCGGTGTCGGCGTTGTGCCGCGCGAGGACCGGGCCGCCCCCCAGAGGGCGCGCGATCAACGCCAACTGACTCGGCTCGAGTCCGCTTTGCGACAGCCATTGCTCGATCGGGGCACCTGGCCGCGCTGCCGGCGCGACGCCCGCCTGCTCGCTGGGCTGCGCCTGAACGCCCTGATGAGTCGTCACCAGAACGGTCAGCGCGAGTGCCCGAAGCGGGGTGTGACACCAGCGGACGATTCTCGAACCCATCGCGCCGATTCTAGCTGTCGGCGGTATCCTCCGAGGGCAATCGCGCAGTCGCGCCCGGGGCGGCCGCTGCGCGCCGGCGAAGTCAGCTACGAGGGGAGATCGATGAAGCTCGAGAACAAGGTCGCACTGGTCACCGGTGCGGCACAGGGAATCGGCAAGGCCTGCGCGCAGGAATTCGCCGCGCAGGGCGCGCGTGTCGTGCTGGTCGATCGCGACGAAGCCGCCGGAAACGAGTTGGCGAAGGCGCTCGGCGCGAACGCGCTGTTCATCGCCGGCGACGTGACCGCAGCCGGATTCGCCGCCGCGACCGTACAAGCGGCGGTCGGCAAGTTCGGCCGCCTCGACGTGCTGCTCAACAACGCCGGCATCACCCACCAGGCCGAGTTCCTCGAACTGGCCGAAGCCGACTTCGACCGCGTGATCTCGGTCAACCTGAAGTCGTACTTCCTGTTCGGACAGGCGGGCGCGCGCCAGATGGTGGCGCAGGGCGAGGGCGGAGCGATCGTCAACATGTCCAGCGTCAACGCGATCGTGGCGATCCCCGACCAGGTTCCGTACGCGGTGTCCAAGGGAGGCGTGAACATGCTCACGCGCGTGATGGCGATCTCGCTCGCGCCGCACATGATCCGCGTCAACGCGATCGGACCCGGGACGATCGCCACCGAGCTCGCGCGCAAGGCCGTGCTCGGCTCCGACGCCGCGCGCCGCAAGCTGATGTCGCGCACGCCGCTCAAGCGCCTGGGCGAACCCGAGGAGGTCGCGCGCGTCGCCCTGTTCCTCGCATGCGAGGACAGTTCGTACATGACCGGTCAGACCGTCTATCCGGATGGCGGGCGCCTGGCGCTCAACTACACGGTCGCGGTCGACGGCTGAGCGGCATCGCCGCGCTCGCTCGACCACGCCTGCCGACCGGGCCGCCGCACCGACTCGCCGTGGCTGCGATCACTCCGGCAAAGCAGCCATGCCCGCGCTGACCGCGATCGTGCTCGGCGTAGTCGGCGCGTGGAGCGTGCTCGCCGCCGGCGTCTACTTCGGGCAGGAACGACTGCTCTTTCTGCCCGGCATGCCTTCGCGCGCGATCGTGGCCACGCCGGCCGACATCGGGCTCGCGTTTCGCGAACTCGACATCGCCAGCGGCGACGGCCTGCGCCTGCACGGATGGCACGTTCCCGCCGAACAGGCGCGTGGCACGGTGCTGTTCATGCACGGCAACGCGGGCAACATCTCGCACCGGCTGGAGTCGATCCGGATCTTCAATCGCCTCGGCCTGTCGGTGCTGATCTTCGACTATCGCGGTTACGGCCGCAGCGAGGGTGCGCCGAGCGAGGCCGGCATCCTGCGCGACGCGCACGCGGCCTGGCGCCACCTCGCGCTCGAGCTCGGCGAACCGGCGCACCGGATCATCGTGTTCGGTCGATCGATGGGCGGCGCGCCGGCCACGGCGGTCGCCGCCGAGCACGCGCCGGGAGCACTGATCCTCGAGTCCTCGTTCACGTCGATTCCGGACCTGGCGGCCGAATTGTATTGGTGGCTGCCAGCGCGCCGCCTCGCGCGCGTCTCGTTCGACACGCGCGCGTTGCTGGCACATGTGCGCGCGCCGGTACTGGTCGTGCACAGCCGCGACGACGAGATCATCGGCTACGCGCACGCCGAGGCGCTATACGCGGCCGCCGGCACGCCCAGGCAGCTGTTGACGCTGCGCGGCGACCACAATTCCGGCTTCGCATCGAGCGGCGAGACCTACACCGGCGGTCTTCGCGCGTTCCTCGACCAGCACTTCGAGCGCCCCGCCGCGGTGCATCGATAGCGCAGTTGGTGCGCAGCGCCTGCAGTTGGCGCGGACATGCACCGTTTTCGTGCGCGCGTGGCTGCCCGCGAGGGGCGGCGAGGGGCGGCGACGGCGCGGCGAGGGCGCGCAACGGTGCGCCACGTGCCCGGCGCACGCGCAAGTGGCACGCGTCGTGCTTTTCCGGTGCATCCCAGGGAGAACTTCGATGGATGCACTGAAGAACGGCGTCGACGTCCTGTTCGTGCTGCTCGGCGCGATCATGGTGCTGGCGATGCACTCGGGGTTCGCGTTCCTCGAACTCGGCACCGTGCGCTACAAGAACCAGGTCAACGCACTGGTCAAGATCCTGGTCGACTTCGCCGTATCGACGATCGCGTACTTCTTCATCGGCTACCTGATTGCCTACGGCGGAGGGTTCCTGGTGAGCGCCGAGTCGCTCTCCGCGAGGAGCGGCTATGAACTGGTCAAGTTCTTCTTCCTGCTCACCTTCGCTGCGGCGATACCGGCGATCGTGTCGGGGGGGATCGCCGAGCGCGCCCGCTTCGGACCGCAGGTCGCGGCGTCCTTCCTGATGGTGGCACTGGTCTATCCGCTGTTCGAGGGCATCGCCTGGAACAACCGCTACGGCGTCCAGGACCTGATCAAGAGCGCATTCGGCGAGAACTTCCACGACTTCGCCGGTTCGATCGTGGTCCACGCGGTCGGCGGCTGGATCGGCCTGATCGCAGTGCTGTTCCTCGGCGCGCGCCGCGGGCGCTATGCCAACGACGGCCGCGTCAGCGCGCACCCGCCCTCGAGCATCCCGTTTCTCGCGCTTGGCTCGTGGATCCTGGCGGTGGGTTGGTTCGGCTTCAACGTGATGAGCGCGCAGGAGGTCGGAAAGGTGAGCGGGCTGGTCGCGGTGAATTCGCTGATGGCGATGGTCGGCGGCACGCTGGCCGCGACGCTTGCGGGGCGCAACGACCCCGGCTTCGCCTACAACGGGCCGCTCGCCGGACTGGTCGCGGTATGCGCGGGCTCGGACGTGATGCACCCGGTGGGCGCGCTGGCCACGGGCGCGATCGCGGGGTTCCTGTTCGTGCGGATGTTCACGTTCACGCAGAATCGGCTGCGAGTCGACGACGTGCTCGGCGTGTGGCCGCTGCACGGAATCTGCGGCGCCTGGGGAGGCATCGCCTGCGGCATCTTCGGGCAGGCCGCGCTGGGCGGCCTGGGCGGGGTCAGCCTGGGCGCGCAGTTCGCCGGCACCGTGCTCGGCGTGGGCATCGCGGTCGCCGGCGCGACGCTGATCTATCTGGCGCTGCGGGCCGTGACCGCGCTGCGGCTCGATCAGGAGCAGGAGTACAACGGCGCAGACGTCAGCATCCACCGCATCTCGGCCACCCCGGAGCGCGACGCGGGTTTCTGAACCCGTGGCGTGCGCGTGCTGCCCCTTGCCTGCGCGTGCCGCCGCGTGCCTGCGCGCGCTGCCTCTTGCCTGCGCGCGCTGCCGTACGCTCCGGGGCGACCCCGGAGCGCGTTCATTGACCGATTTCAATGCGTCGCAAGATCGCGCGCGGCACCATCGGGTGCAACGTGGAGCGGCAGATGCAGTCTTTCGGTGAGTTGGAACTCGACCACGACCTGATCGAGCGTTTTGGCGGGCGCGGCCCGCGGTACACCTCGTATCCGACCGCCGACCGGTTCGCGCCGGAGTTCGATCCGGCCGCGTACACCCAGGCTCTGCTCGAGCGCGCCGGGCGCAGCGGCAAAGGACTCGGGCTGTACATGCACGTGCCGTTTTGCCGCAACATCTGCTACTACTGCGGCTGCAACAAGATCGGCACCAAGCACCAGGCGAAGTCCGAGCAGTACGTCTCCGCGCTGATTCGCGAGATGGAACTCGTCACGCTGGTCACCGGTCGCGGCCAGCACATCAGCCACCTGCATTTCGGAGGCGGCACCCCCACCTTCATGCTCGACGAGGAATTCGCGCGCATCTTCGACGCGATCTCGAGCCGCTTCGAGTGGTGCGCCGATGGTGAGTACTCGATCGAGGTCGACCCGCGCACCGTCACCCCCAAGCGGCTGTGGACGCTGCGCGCGATGGGCCTGAACCGGATCAGCCTGGGCATCCAGGATTTCGACCCCGAGGTGCAGAAGGCGGTCAACCGGGTGCAGCCATACGACGAGACGCGCGCGCTCATCGCTGCGGCACGCGAGGCGGGTTTTCACTCGATCAACGTCGACCTGATCTACGGCCTGCCGCGCCAGACGCTCGAAGGTTTCGAACGCACGCTCGATCTGACGATCGAGGCGAACCCCGATCGCGTCGCGCTCTACCACTACGCGCACCTGCCGCACCTGTTCAAGCCGCAACGACGGATCGACGAAGCCGAACTGCCGACGGCCGACACGCGCGCGCAGTTGTTCGACCGGGCGGTGCAGCGTTTTCGCGCCGCCGGCTACGCCTATCTGGGTCTGGACCACTTCGCGCGCGCCGGCGACGAACTCGCGATCGCACAGCGCGAAGGCCGGCTGCACCGCAACTTCCAGGGCTACTGCTCGCACGACGCAGGAGACCTGATCGCACTGGGAGTTTCGTCGATCTCGGCGGTCGGTTCGGTCTACGCGCAGAATGAGAAATCGCTCGAAGCCTACTACGCGCGCCTGATGCACGGTGAACTGCCGATCGCGCGCGGCCTGAAACTGAACTACGACGACTTCGTGCGCCGCGAAGTGATCCAGTCGCTGATGTGCAACTTCCGCATCTGGTGGCCCGAGATAGAGGCTCGCCACGGGATCGTCGCGCAGCAGTACTTCGGCGACGCGATCGCCGCGCTGCGACCGATGCACGACGCGGGCGCGATCCGCATCGGCGCGCGCGGTATCGACATACTGCCCCGCGGCCGCCTGCTGGTTCGCTCGGTCGCGATGGCCTTCGACCGCTACCTGAAGAACGCGCCGGCGGTCGGGACCTACTCGAAGATCGCCTGAATCAGCGGTAAACCAGCACCGGCACCTTGCAGTGCGTGAGCACCTTCTGGGTTTCGCTGCCCAACAGCAGGCCGACGACCCCGCGGCGTCCGTGCGACGCCATGAAGATCAGGTCGCAACCCTCCTCGCGCGCGACCCGGATGATCGTTTCCCATGGGCTCGGGGCGAGCTGCGCGACGGTCCTCACCTCGACCGACGCCGCCTTCGCCTTTGCAGCCACGTCGGCGAGCAGCTTCTCGGCGACCCTGGTCGCTCCAGCCTCGTATTCCTCGCGCGAGTAGATGTCGCCCATCGGCACTTCGGCGACCACCGGCGGACGGTACTCGGGCTGGACGTTGAGCGCGACGATCGACGCGCCGCTCTCGCTCGCGAGCGAGAGCGCGGCGGCAACCGCCTTGTTGGACAATTCCGATCCGTCGGTAGGGACAAGAATGCGTCTGAACATGAAAACCTCCTGGTTGCGAGACGCCGCTTCGCTTGGGCGCCTCTCGCTGGACTCCTCCGCCATCATCGCCCCGCAGGCCGCGACACGCATTGATGTTCGTCTATCGGCCCGGGGCGCCGCCCCGACTTGCACGGCGCGCGATCCGGGCGCAGGCTCGACGAGCCAGGAGGAGTGCATGGACGACCCGCAGGAAAAGACCGACGCCCAGTGGCGCGAATTGCTCGGCAGCGACCAGTACGCGGTGTTGCGGCGCGAAGGCACCGAACGGGCCTTCACCAGCCCGCTGAACCTGGAAAAACGCGGCGGAACGTACGTCTGCGCGGGTTGCGGGCAGGAGCTGTTCGCGAGCCGGGCAAAGTTCGACAGCGGCACCGGCTGGCCGAGCTTCTTCGAGCCGATGCCGGGAGCGCTCGAGACGAAGCGCGATTTCAGGATGATCCTGCCGCGGACCGAGTACCACTGCACGCGCTGCGAGGGACACCAGGGGCACGTCTTCGACGACGGTCCCGAGCCGAGCGGGAAACGGTACTGCAACAACGGACTGGCGCTGCGTTTCGTTCCGGATTGACCGCCCCCGACACCTTCAAGCTCGACTGATCTCGATCAAGCGCAGGGCAGATCGGCTGCGTCGCGCGCACCGCGTGCGTCGCGGCGACCGACGCGCGCGCTACAATTCGTCGGTTTGATCCGCGAGACGAGGTACAGCGATGCGCAAGGTGTTCAACTTCAGCGCCGGGCCGGCGGTGCTGCCCGAGGAGGTGCTGCGCCAGGCGGCCGAGGAAATGCTCGACTGGCACGGCTCGGGACAGTCGCGTGATGGAGATGAGCCATCGCGGCAAGGAGTACATGAGCATTCACGCGCAGGCCGAGGCCGACCTGCGCGAACTGATGGCGATTCCGGCGAACTACAAGGTCGCTGTTCCTGCAGGGCGGCGCGACGCTGCAGTTCGCGATGGTCCCGCTGAACCTGATGCGCGGCAAGCGCGGGTGCCGACTACGTCAACACCGGCGAGTGGTCGAAGAAGGCGATCAAGGAGGCGGCGAAGCTATCGGCAAGGTGAACGTCGCGGCGAGCGCGCGAGGAGCGCAACTTCAGCTACGTCCCGGCGCAGTCGGACTGGAAGCTCGACCCGCAAGCCGCCTACGTCCACATCTGCGCCAACGAGACGATCGGCGGGGTCGAGTTCAACTGGACGCCCGACACGCGGCGACGTGCCGCTGGTGGCCGACCTGTCGTCGACCTTCCTGTCGCGACCGATCGACGTCTCGCGCTACGGCCTGCTCTATGGCGGCGCGCAGAAGAACATCGGCCCGGCCGGGCTCACGATCGTGATCGTGCGCGACGACCTGATCGGCCATGCGCCCGAGGGCACGCCCGGCGTTGCTCGACTACAAGACGCAGGCCGACAACGACTCGATGCTCAACACGCCGCCCGACCTACGCGGTCTACATCGCCGGACTGGTGTTCCAGTGGCTCAAGCGCCAGGGCGGCGTCGCCGCGATCGAAAAGCGCAACATCGAGAAGTCGGCCCTGCTCTACGACTACCTCGACGCCTCGGCGTTCTATCGCAACCCGGTCGCCGTGCGCCGACCGCTCGCGGATGAACGTGCCATTCACGCTGGCCGACGCGGCGCTCGACGAGCCTTCCTCAAGGGCGCCGCCGAACGCAGGCTGCTGCAGTTGAAGGGCATCGGTCGGTGGGCGGGATGCGCGCTTCGATCTACAACGCGATGCCGATCGAAGGCGTGCAGCGCGCTGGTCGAGTACATGCGCGAGTTCGAACGCGCGCGCGCGTGAGCCGAAAACGACAGCAATCGAGAGAAACCCGATGAACAGGCCCTATCGCGTCCTTGTCCTGAACCAGATCTCGCAGCACGGCCTCAAGCGCCTGCCAGCGGAGCTCTACGAGGTCGGCAAGGACGTCGCCGAACCCGACGCGATCCTGGTGCGCTCGGCCGACATGCACACGATGCAGATCGCGCCGAGCGTGCGCGCGATCGCCGCGCCGGCGCCGGCACCAACAACATCCCGGTCGACGCGATGAGCGCGCGCGGCGTGCCGGTGTTCAACGCGCCCGGGCGCGAACGCCAACGCGGTCAAGGAGCTGGTGATCGCCGGCATGCTGATGGCGGCGCGCAACCTGCCGGCGGCGCTGCGTTTCGTCGGCGCGCTCGACGCGGCCGACGCCGAGCTCGAGAAACGGGTCGAGGACGGCAAGAAGACCTTCGCCGGCTTCGAGCTCGCCGGACACACGCTGGGCGTGATCGGACTGGGCAAGATCGGCTGCCTGGTCGCCGACGCGGCGATCCGCCTGGGCATGCACGTCGTCGGCTACGACCCCGAGATCACCGTCGACGCGGCCTGGAGCCTGCCGGCGCAGGTGCGCAAGGCGCACTCGGTGGCGGAGCTGCTCAAGGCGTCGCACTTCGTCACCGTGCACGTGCCGCTGGTGCGCGGCCACGCGCAACCTGATCGACGCGGCGCGCTTCGAGCAGATGCGCCAGGGCGCGGTGCTGCTGAACTTCTCGCGCGAGGGCGTGGTCGACGACGGGCGCGGTGCGCGCAGGCGCTCGACGCCGATCGGCTGCGCTACTACGTCAGCGATTTCCCCGACGGCGAGCTGCTCGCGCACGAACGGGTGATCGCGCTGCCGCACCTCGGCGCATCGACCCGCGAGGCCGAGGACAACTGCGCGGTGATGGTCGCCGAGCAGTTGCGCGACTACCTCGAGCACGGCAACGTGCGCAACGCGGTGAACTTCCCCGATACGGTCGCGCCGCGCGAGTCGGGCTTTCGGCGTGCGATCGCCAACGCCAACGTCCCGAACATGCTCGGGCAGATCTCCACGACGATGGCCAGCGCGGGACTGAACATCCACAACATGCTGAACAAGTCGCGCGGCGAGATGGCCTACACGATCGTCGACGTCGACAGCGCAGTTCCGGACGAGGCGGTCGCCTCGCTCGCCGCGATCGACGGCGTACTCAGCGTTCGCTACCTGCCCGCGCGGGGCTGAGGGTCGGCGCGGACTCGGGCCGCAACGATTTTTTCCCCGGATGCTCTTGAAAAGCGGCGCGCTCGCCGTTATTATTAGCACTCACGAACGATGAGTGCTAGCATCGCTACTTGGTAGCAGATGCCGGAGCCGGCGTTTGTCGCGACTCGGACCAGATTCGCTGGGCCGAACCCAATAAACAGATCTGAATCAACGAGTTAGGAGCATTCTATGAAACTGCGCCCCCTCCATGACCGCGTGATCGTCAAACGCCTGGACACCGAGCGCAAGACGGCGTCGGGCATCGTGATCCCGGACAACGTTGCCGAGAAACCCGACCAGGGCGAAGTGCTCGCCGTGGGCAACGGAAAGATCAACGACGACGGCAAGGTCCGCGCGCTGGCCGTCAAGGTCGGCGACAAGGTGCTGTTCGGCAAGTACAGCGGCCAGGCAGTCAAGGTCGAAGGCGACGAAGTCCTCGTGATGCGCGAGGAAGACATCATGGCCATCGTCGAGCTAAGCGCCCGACGCGCTTCTCACCCCCCTATCCGAAGAATTCTCAGGAGTCCCGAGCAATGGCAGCCAAACAAGTTCTGTTCCACGACGACGCGCGCCACAGGCTGGTCGCCGGCGTCAATCTCCTTGCCGATGCGGTCAAGGTCACCCTCGGTCCCAAGGGCCGCAACGTGGTCCTCGAGCGCAGCTTCGGCGCGCCCACCGTCACGAAGGACGGTGTCTCGGTCGCCAAGGAAATCGAGCTCAAGGACAAGTTCCAGAACATGGGCGCGCAGATGGTCAAGGAAGTCGCGTCCAAGACCTCCGACAACGCCGGCGACGGCACCACCACCGCCACCGTGCTGGCCCAGGCGATCGTGCGCGAAGGCATGAAGTACGTTGCCGCCGGCATGAACCCGATGGACCTCAAGCGCGGCATCGACAAGGCGGTCACCGCGCTGAGCGAAGAACTCGCCAAGATCAGCAAGCCCTGCACGACCACCAAGGAGATCGCCCAGGTCGGATCGATCTCGGCCAACGCCGATCCCGAGATCGGCGAGATCATCTCCAAGGCGATGGAGCAGGTCGGCAAGGAAGGCGTGATCACCGTCGAGGACGGCAAGTCGCTGAACAACGAACTCGACGTCGTCGAGGGCATGCAGTTCGATCGCGGCTACCTGTCGCCGTACTTCATCAACAACCCGGACAAGCAGAGCGCAGTCCTGGAAGACCCGTACGTGCTGCTGCACGACAAGAAGATCTCGAACATCCGCGACCTGCTGCCGGTGCTCGAGCAGGTCGCCAAGTCCGGCAAGCCGCTGCTGATCGTGGCCGAGGAAGTCGAAGGCGAGGCGCTCGCCACGCTGGTGGTCAACAACATCCGCGGCATCCTCAAGACCGTCGCGGTCAAGGCGCCCGGCTTCGGCGACCGTCGCAAGGCGATGCTCGAAGACATGGCCATCCTCACCGGCGGCGTCGTGATCGCCGAGGAGACCGGCATGACGCTGGAAAAGGCCACGCTGCAGGAACTGGGCCGCGCCAAGCGCATCGAGATCGGCAAGGAGAACACCACGATCATCGACGGTGCCGGTGAAACCACGACGATCGAAGCGCGCGTCAAGGCGATCCGTTCGCAGATCGAGGAAGCCACCAGCGACTACGACCGCGAGAAGCTCCAGGAGCGCGTGGCCAAGCTCGCCGGCGGCGTCGCGGTGATCCGCGTCGGTGCCGCGACCGAAGTCGAGATGAAGGAGAAGAAGGCCCGCGTCGAAGACGCGCTGCACGCAACCCGTGCCGCGGTCGAGGAAGGCATCGTCGCCGGCGGCGGCGTCGCGTTCCTGCGCGCGCGCGCCACGATCAAGGTCACCGGTGACAATCCCGACCAGGACGCCGGCATCAAGATCGTGATGCGTGCGGTCGAGGAGCCGCTGCGCTGCATCGTCGCCAACGCCGGCGACGAGCCCAGCGTGGTCGTGGCCAAGGTGCTCGAAGGCAAGGGCAACTTCGGCTACAACGCGGCAACGTCGGTCTACGGCGACCTCGTCGAGATGGGCGTCGTCGACCCGACCAAGGTGACCCGCACCGCGCTGCAAAACGCGTCGTCGGTCGCCGGCCTGATGCTCACCACCGATGCGATGGTGGCCGAGCTGGTCGAGGACAAACCCGGCGGCGGCATGCCCCCGGGAATGGGCGGCATGGGCGGTATGGGCGGCATGGGCGGCATGGACATGTAAGTCCTGCAACACGGCGGGGGCCCTGCCCTCGCCGCCGTGTCCCGAAGGCCCGCGCGAGCGGGCCTTTTCTTTTGTCCGGCTAGCGGATCGCGCCCAGGAAATGCGCGCGCGCGGCAGCCAATTGCTGCGCGTCGTAGCGTCGCGCGTCGGAAAGAACGAATGGAGCGGGGCTCCACCCCAGCCGCGCCGCGAGCGCGTTGACCGCGAGATCGCAGACCCGCTGGCGCGGGCGCATTCCCGAGGGCATGCCGCCGCCGCGCGCCTCGCGCTCGTCGCCCAGGAAATCGACTACGCGCTTCAGGTCGGCGGCTTGCGTCAGATCGCCGATCACCGCGAGGACGAACTCGCGTTCGGCCACCGAAGCGGCGCGATCGTCCAGCAGCGTACCCGATGCGATCGCGATCACCAGTTGCGCATCGACGACCGGGCCGGACAGTCCGAGTTTCATGCGCTTGCCGGGGCTCGTGCGCGCCACACGCGCGAGCAGGTCGCGGGTATTCGCGCTGGCGAAGTCGCGAAGCAGCAACCAGGCGGCGGCCTCGGCGGTGCCGTCGCTCGCCAGACGCAGCAACGGTTGTTCCGCGGCGCTCGCGAGCGGACGCTCGCAGCTCTTCCAGAGCAGCCGCGCCGCACGCTCGCGATCGTCGACGCTTGCAGAGGCGCGCGCCAGCGTCGCGAGCGCGGCATCGCACTGCGCCGAGCTTGCCGAATTCGCAGGTTGCGCTGGTCGCGTTGGCTGCACTGCCTGCGCTTGTTGCGTCGCTTGCACCACTTGCGCCACTTGCGCCGAGTGCTGTCGCTGCGGCACCTGCGTGGCGGCGTTTGCGGGCAAGTCGGCGCACGCGGCGCCGACGAACGCCCAGGCCAGCGCAAGTGCCGAGAATCGCGTCACTGGGGGACTCTGCGGCGCACCAGCGTGCGGATCTCGCTCAGTTCGTCCGGCGTGTACTGGCCGGCGGGCTTGATCTCGAACGAAGCAGCCAGACCGAGCACGCGCATCAGCGCGCCGGCGGCGAGGTCGGCGACGCGCAACCCGTCGGGCGTCACGACATCCGAAGCGGTGAGCCGTGCGCACTGGTGGAACATCCAGGCCGCGGGCTCGTTCTCAAGGCTCGCGATCAGCTGCAGACTGGCCTGAACGTCGCCCGACGCCAGCCTTGCCATCAGGGCCGGGTCTGGCGGGGAAGTTTCACTCATCACATTCTCCGGTCACGGGTTGACGATGTTAGCGTGCTCTTTTCCGATGTGGCGGCCACGCGCGTCGGTGATCCCGTACATCAACTCGTAGATCTTGGCCGAGTTGTAGTGATCGTCGCATCCCAGGAAGTGTCCGAGTTCGTGGGCCATCGTCTCGCCGATCTGGTTTCCCGCGCCGTCCTCGAAGATACAGTTGCCGCCCAGCGTTCCGGCGTCGGTGCCGTCGACTACATTCAACGCGCCCTGTTCGTAGTTCCAGACCAGGAAGAAGTTCATGTCGGCGTTGTTGTCGCGGCGCGCGACCACCTTGTCCCATTCGTGTTCGGACGCGATCGTCGACCAGCGCACGGTCGCGCCGAGGTTTTCGGTCATCGCGACCCAGCGCGAAACGGTCTGGCGGAAGAACACGTTGGCCTGCCCGTTGAAGATGCCGTTGATCACCCGCAGCCACTGGACCGAAGCGGCCGGCGCGCGATTGGTGCTGTGCCCGCCCGTGTCGCGGACGAAGTTGAACGCGACCGTGACGCTGCGTCGGTTCTTGATGTCGCACTCGAGCGATGCCGCGAGCGCGCCGGCGCCGGTTCGGGCCTGCACGAAGGCGATATCCCACTGCCTGCCCACGAGCTTGAAAATCCGATCGCCGGCCATGATCGGATCCTTCTGGCCGGCGGGCAGACTGGTCGCGGCGATCTCGGTCACCACGAGCGCGGCCGGCTTGCTCGAACTCACCGCCAGCCCCTTGCCGTCGCGCAGCAGCACGTAGCGGGTTTCGTTCATCGGCACCATCTGGTAGTGGGGAATCGAGAAACGATCGAAGCCCTTCCAGGCGATGATGCGTCTGAACTCGGCCATCCGGTGATCTCCTGTAGCGACTCTGGATCTGACCCCCATCCTAGTCGCGGAATCGGCTCCTGGCGATCCGACTTAGGTAGTGTCCGGGCGCGCGGCGGTCCGCGTCAGGTCGGGGAGCGCGTTGTGTTGTGTTGTGTTGTGTCGCGTCGCGGCACGCGCCTGCGCGGATCGCCCTAAACTTGCACTTCGTCGTCCCCGACAACCGACACGGCGGCAGATCCGATGCTCTCGATGCTCCCGATGCTCCCGATGCTCCCGATGCGCTCAGCGTGCCGTTCCCTCGCCCAGGTCGCGTGCGAAGAACTCGTGCAGTTCTCGGAACGCGCGCCGCTTCTCGGCGACGCTTTCTGCGCCGGGAACCATGCGAAGGACCCCGGATCGGGGCGAGGATTCGATCTTGCCGGAACGCGCGGGCCGACATGACGAAGCGCTCGAGCGCCACGAGCGGGATGCGGGTGCGCGAGATGCGCGCCGGCGAGGAAGCAGCGCTGCACGCCGTGTTCCATTCGGCGGTTCATCGGCTCGCAAGTCACGACTACACGGCCGAACAACTCGACGCCTGGGCTCCCTCCGATCGCGATCCCGACGAGTGGGCACGTCGCATCGCGCGGATCCGCCCGTTCGTCGTCGAAACCGGTGGCGAGATCGTCGGCTACGCCGACCTGCAGCGCGACGGGACCATCGGCCACTTCTTCGTGTCGGGCGCGCACGCGCGGCGCGGCGTCGGAACGTTGTTGATGGAGCACATCCACCGGCTCGCCGGCGAACGCGCGCTCGCCGAACTCCGCTCGGAGGTGAGCCTCACCGCGCAACCGCTGTTCGAGCGTTTCGGGTTTCGCGTCGTCGAGCAGCAGTTTGCGGTCGTCAGGGGCGTGACGCTGCGCAACGCACTGATGCGCAAGGATCTGCGGCGTCGCGACGAGCGACAACAGCCCGCGGGCGTAGACTTGGGAAGCTGACGGTCGCACGCTAGCGGTCGCACTCCACGATCGAAGCGTTGTCGCGACTGCTCCCGCGACGCAACTCGCGTCGCCCCCGAACGAATGAGTGCGCCCTTCAATCCGCTGACCGCCCTCGTCGATGCCTGGCGCTGGGGCGCGCGTGCGCAGCAAGCATGGGCGACGGCGATGCTCGCGCCGACCGGCATCGAGCGACTGCAGCGCGAACGACTCGCGGCGCTGCTGCGCCACGCGCACGCGCACTCGTCGTTCTATCGCGAACACCATCGTGGCGCGCTCGATCCGGACCTGGCGCTGGAGGCCTTCGAGCCGGTCGGCAAGGCCGCGCTGATGGAACGATTCGACGACTGGGTCACCGATCCGCGCCTGCGCCTGCGCGAGATCGACGAATTCCTCGCCGACCCGGTGCGAATCGGCGAACCCTACGCCGGCGGCCACGCGGTCTGGACCAGTTCCGGAACCACCGGAGTGCCGGGGGTCTTCGTGCACGACGAGGACGCGCTCGCCATCTACGACGCGCTGCTCGCGACGCGCTATCCGGTCGCGATCGCGACGTCGCCGTTGCAGGCGCTCGCCAGCGGCGGTCGGGTCGCGCTGATCGCTGCGCTGGGCGGGCACTTCGCCGGAGCCGTGTCGTGGGAACGGATGCGCCGCGAATTCCCGCCGATGTACGCGATGACCCGATCGCTGTCGGTGCTGGCCCCGATTCGCGAACTGGTCGCGCAGCTCGACGCGTTCGCGCCGACCGTGATCGCGAGCTATCCGACCACTCTGCTGCTGCTCGCGCGAGAGCGCGAGGCCGGTCGACTGCGCGTCTCGCCAGCGACGCTCTGGAGCGGCGGCGAAACGCTGGCCGCCGCGGAGCGCGCCGAGATCATGCGCGCGTTCGACTGCCCGGTGCTCGACGCCTACGGCGCGTCGGAGTGCATGAGCATCGCCCACGACTGCGGGCACGGCTCGCTGCACCTGAACAGCGACTGGGTGATCCTCGAACCGATCGACGCCGATCGGCGGCCGGTTGCCCACGGCGAACGCGGCGCGAGCGTGCTGCTCACCAACCTCGCAAACCGCGCTCAGCCGCTGATCCGCTACGACCTGGGCGACAGCGTGCGCTTCGAAACGCAGCCCTGCGCCTGCGCCAGTCCGTTTCCGGCGATCGTCGTCGAAGGGCGTCGCGACGACATCGTCTCGCTGTCGTCCTCCGGCGGCGAGAGCGTGTCGATCGCACCGCTCGCGCTCGCGACCGCGCTCGAGGAAGGCTCGGGCGTGCACAGGTTTCAGGTTCGCCAGACCGGCGCGCGTACGCTCGAGGTGCGTTTCGACACGCCGACGCACGACACGCGCGAGCAGGCGTGGCACCGTATCGAACGCAGCCTGCGCGCGTTTCTCGCGCAACAGGGTTTGCGCGGAATCAGGATACGCTGCGACGCGCGCGCGCCGCAGGCCGACCCTTCGAGCGGCAAGCTGCGCGAGGTGCTCGGATTGCGCTGATCGCACGACTGGGGAGGACTCGATGGCAGCGACGCAACGGCGTTGGCGACAGCGCCCGCCGGGATCGAACTGGGGCGATTTCGGCGACGACGACCAGCTCGGTCGACTGAACCTGATCACGCCCGAACGCAGGCGCGCGGCCGCGGCACAGGTGCTCGAAGGGCACAGCTTCTGCCTGAGCCTGCCGCTCGACTACCCTGGGGGCAGCGCGCTCAACCCGCGCCGGCAGGCGCCCAGGCTGCGCCCGACCACGCGCGGCGAGATGCCCAACTGGATGTTCGCCGTCGAGAACGAAGTGCCCGGCGCCACCGACGTGATGAACGACGACATGGCGACGATCTGGCTGCAGTACTCGACGCAGTGGGACAGCCTCGCGCACGCCGGCTCGAGTTTCGACGCCGACGCCGACGGGCGCGCCGAACCGGTGTTCTACAACGGGTTTCGCGGCGGCGTCGAGATCCCGAAACCGACCGGCAGCGCCGACTCGCTCGTGAGCGCGACGCGCGCGCTCGGGATCGACGTGATCGCGCGCCACGGCGTGCAGGGCAGAGGCGTGCTGGTCGACCTGCGTGCGCACTGCGGCGACGAGCGCGAGATCGTCGGCTACGAACGGCTCATGGCGATCATGCGCGAGGACGGCGTGACGGTCGAACCGGGCGACATCCTGTGCCTGCACACCGGATTCGCGCAGCGCCTGCTCGACTGGAATCGCAACCCCGATCCGGCGCTGATCCACACGATCTGCGCCGCACTCGACGGGCGCGACGAGCGGCTGCTGCAGTGGATCAGCGACAGCGCGATCGCGGCGCTGGTGGCCGACAACTATGCGATCGAGGCGTTCCCGAACGACAAGCCGCCGGGGCGCTGCGCGGTGCTCCCGTTGCACGAGCACTGCCTGTTCAAACTGGGGCTGCCGCTGGGCGAGATCTGGTACTTGAGCGAGCTCGCACGGTGGTTGCGCGACAATGCGCGCTCGCGCTTCATGCTCACCGCCCCGCCACTGCGCCTGCCCGGCGCGGTCGGCTCGCCGGTCACACCGATCGCCACCGTATGAACAGGGAAACGATGATTCACCAGTCAAGCCTTCCGCAAACCTCCGTCGGCTACACCGAACCGACCGAGTTCCTCGACTATGCGCACCCGCTGGTGCGCGAGTTCACCGCGACGGCCGTGGGCGACGCGTCGAACGATCGCGAGCGCGCGGTGCGCCTGTTCTACGCGGTGCGAGATCGCATTCGCTACGATCCGTACCGGATCTCGTTTCACGCGATCGACTACCGCGCCAGCAGCGTGATCGAGGCCGGGCACGGCTGGTGCGTGTCCAAGGCCGGGTTGCTCGCGGCCTGCGCGCGCGCCGTCGGAATTCCGTCGGCGATCGGACTGGCCGACGTCGTCAATCACCTGAACACCGAGAAGCTGCGCGAGAAGATGGGGGGCGTAGACGTCTTCTACGACCACGGTTACACGGCGATGCTGATCGACGGACGCTGGATCAAGGCGGTGCCGGCGTTCAACATCGAACTGTGCACGCGCTTCGGCGTGCAGCCGACCGAGTTCGACGGCAGCGGCGACGCGCTCTATCAGGAGCACGACGCGAACGGGCGACTGCACATGCAGTACCTGACCGACCACGGCACCTGGTCGGACCTGCCGCTGGCGCAGGTCGTCGAGGACTTCCGCACCAAGTACCCGGGAATCTACGACCACCTGAGCTCGAGCGGCGCCGACTTTGGGCGCTTCGAAGACGACGCTCCGCTCTAGCCCGAGCTGGCCGCTCCAGCCCTTGCCGGCCGCCCCAGTCCACGCGGGCCACGCCAGCCTGAGCGGGCCGCAGGCTAGGTCGAACGCCTGCGCTGCTCCTCGCGGCGGTGCTCGAGCGCGCGGATGTTGGCCTGCACGCCCTGCATGTCCGGATTGACCGTGAGCGCGCGGCGGAAGTAGTCGAGTGCGAGGTCGTATTCCTGCAGTTGCAGGTAGTTCTGGCCGTAGCCCGAGAGCGCGCCGAAGTGCATCGGGTTGCGGCGCACGACCTCGTCGCAGTCCGCGATCGACTTGCGGTATTCGCCGGCGAGGAAGTACGCGGTGGCACGCTTGTTCCAGCCCTCGGCGAACGCCGGCCTACGGCGGATCACGTCGCCGAAGGTCTCGATCGCCTCGGCCAGTGCCCCACCGCTCATCTGGCGAGTGCCCAGTTCGAGCAGGCGATCGACCTCGGGATCGCCCGAGCGGCTCCACAGCACCCAGACCACCTGCTGCGCGAGGCCGCGGACCACCGGGTGCGGATCGTGCAGACGCGCCACGACCGCGCCGGCGTCGGCCTCGCGGCCGTGCTCCGACAGCCACACGAGCGCCGCCGCGCGCTGGCGCGCGTCGGCCGCGCCGATGAATGCCGCGGCCTGCGCGGCGTTCGTGACCGGGGGCAGTTCGGGCTGCGCGTGCGCGGGAGCGAGCGCCGCGCAGGCGAGCGCCATCGCGAACATCGCCGAGCGCAAGCCGCAGTGCATCGTCGTCACGCCGCTTTCGATCGCGCCGGCAACTCGCCGCGCCAACGCGCGAGCAACTGCTCCCACTCGAGCGACGCGTCGTCGAGATGACGCCGCTTGACCGGCCCGAATCCGCGGATCCGCTCCGGGATGCTCGCCAGCTCCACCGCGAGCGCGATGCGTTGCGCGATCTCGACGTCGTCTCGCGCCGCGCCTCGTGTGGCGGCGGCGCCGAGCCCTTCGAGCAACTCCTCGACCAGCCGTTCGTAGCGCACGATCAGCGCGCGCTCGGCGCGACGCTCTTCGCTGCGACCGAAGGGATCGAAGGCGGTGCCGCGCAGGAACCGGAACCGCGCCAGCACGCCGAAAGCGGTCAACATCCACGGCCCGAACGAGATCTTGCGCGGGCGGCCGGTCTTCGGATCGACCCGCGCGAGCAAAGGAGGAGCGAGATGCAACCGCAGCTTGTACTCGCCTTCGAACTGCGCCGCGATCGCGTCGCGGAACTGCGCCCGTGCATGCAGGCGCGCGACCTCGTATTCGTCCTTGTACGCGAGTAGCTTGAAGTAGTAGCGCGCGACCGCCGTTGCCAGCGGGTGAGCGGCCGAATCGTCGCTTCGCGCGGGCGCGGCGCGCTGTTCTGCACCGCGCACCTTCTCGACCAGCGCCGCGTAGCGCGCCGCGTATGCGGCATTCTGATACTCGCCCAGGTACGCAACGCGCGTCGCGATCAGCGCCTGCAGGCCCTTCGCGGACGCGCCCGACGCCGCGCCGGCCGGACGGTGGAACTCGATCACCTGCGCGCGCGGCGACGGCGCGACCAGCTTCTCGACTGCTGCGAGGTCGACCGCGCAACGCCGGCCCCAGTCGAACGCCGCCTTGTTCGCGTCGACCGCCACCGCGTTCAGCTCGATCGCGCGCAACAGCGCCTCTTCGGCGAGCGGCACCCATCCCTTCTGCCACGCGTAGCCCAGCAGCAGCGGGTTGGCGTAGATCGCGTCGCCGAGCAGCCCGACCGCGAGCGTGTTGGCGTCGATGAAGTCCATCTCGCGCTCGCCGGCCGCGTCGAGGATGTTGCGACGCAAGCGCGGCGTTGGGCAGTTGCCAGTCCGGATCGCGCAGGAAATCCGAAGTCGGCGAGACGTCGTCGTTGATCACCGCGCGCGTGACGCCCGGGCGCATCTTCGCGAGTGCCTCGTTGCCGGCCGACACGACCAGGTCGCAGCCGATCAGCAGGTCGGCCTCGCCGGTGGCGATGCGCGTCGCGTGCAGGTCGTCGGGGTGCGCGGCGATCTGCACGTGCGAGAACACCGCGCCGCCCTTCTGCGCGAGCCCCGCCATGTCGAGCACCGAGACCCCCTTGCCCTCGAGGTGCGCGGCCATGCCGAGGAGCTGGCCGATCGTCACCACGCCGGTGCCGCCGACGCCGGTGACCATGATCCCGTAGTTCGCCCGATTCGGTGTCGGCGACGCCGAGTTGCACCGGATCGGGCAACACCATCGTCGCGACCTGACTTTCCGGCGAAGCCGCGCCCGCGGCGCGGCGCGTGCCCTTGCGCGGCGCGCCGCCCTCGACCGTGACGAAACTCGGACAGAAACCCTTCAGGCAGGAGAAATCCTTGTTGCACGACGACTGATTGATCCTGCGCTTGCGACCGAACTCGGTCTCCAGCGGCTCGACCGACACGCACGCGCTCTGCACCGAGCAGTCGCCGCATCCCTCGCACACCGCTTCGTTGATCACGACCCGGCGCGCCGGATCGGGGAAGCCCGGCTCGCCGTCGACGATCTGCTTGCGCCGGCGGCGCTTCTCCGACGCGCAGGTCTGGTCGTAGATCAGGATCGTGCAGCCCGCTCACCTCGCGGATCTCGCGCTGCACCCAGTCGAGGTGGTCGCGATGATGGATCGCGAGACGCCGTCGGCGACCAGTTTCGCGCGCATCGCGTCGTACTTCTCGGGCTCGTCGGTGACGAGCACCACCTTGTTCGCGCCTTCGGCCTTGACCTGCGCGACGATCTGCGGCACGGTGAGCGTGCCGTCGATCGGCTGGCCCCCGGTCATCGCGACCGCGTCGTTGTAGAGGATCTTGTAGGTGATGTTGACCCCCGCCGCGATCGACGCGCGGATCGCGAGCAGGCCGGAGTGGAAGTAGGTGCCGTCGCCCAGGTTGGCGAAGATGTGCTTCTCGCTCGGTGAACGGCGCCTGCCCGATCCACGGCACGCCCTCGCCGCCCATCTGCGTGAAAGTTTCGGTGCGCCGCTCCGGCATCCAGGTGGCCATGTAGTGGCAGCCGATCCCGGCCACCGCGCGCGAGCCTTCGGGAACGTGCGTCGAAGTGTTGTGCGGGCAGCCCGAACAGAAGGTGGGCGCGCGCGTGACGGTAACGTGCGGCTGCGGCGAGCGCGCGCTCCTTCGCCTCGATCACCGCCATGCGCGACTCGATGCGCGCGCGGATGTCGGCGGGGAGCACGTCGAAGTCGGCCTCGCTGCGCCCGAAACGCGCGGCGAGCCTGGGACGCATCTCGCCGGGGTTGAGCAGGCGCGACGCGATCGCCTTGGCGATGATCGCCGGCGAGAGCTCGTACAGCGCCGGGAGCAGCCACTGGCCCTGCGGCATCGCCCACTCGCCGCCGCGTCCGTCCTTCTCGTCGAACTTTCCGTACACGCGCGGGCGCACGTCGTCGCGCCAGTTGTAGAGCTCCTCCTTGAGCGCGTACTCGATGATCTGGCGCTTCTCCTCGACCACCAGGATCTCGTCGAGCCCGGTGGCGAATTCGCGCACGGTCTGCGCTTCGAGCGGCCAGACCACGCCGCACTTGAAGACGCGAATGCCAAGCCGCTCGCAAGTCTCGCGGTCGAGCCCGAGGTCGCCCAGCGCCTGCATCGTGTCCAGGTACGCCTTGCCGCCGGTGACGATGCCGAACCACGCCTTGGGCGAATCGAGCACGACGCGATTGAGGCGGTTGGCGCGCACGTAGGCGAGCGCCGCGTACCACTTGTAGTTGAACAGCCTCGCCTCCTGCTCGAGCGGCGAGTCGGGCCAGCGGATGTTCAGCCCGTGCGGGTCTTCGTGCGGATACGGGAAATCCTGCGGGATCACGATGTGCACGCGATCGGGGTCGAGGTCGACCGACGCCGACGCCTCGACCACCTCGGTCACGGTCTTCATCGCGACCCACAGCCCCGACCAGCGCGACATCGCCCAGCCGTGCAGACCCAGGTCCAGGTACTCCTGCACGGTCGAGGGGTAGAACACCGGCAGGCCGCAGGCCTTGAAGATGTGGTCGGACTGGTGCGGCAGGGTCGAGCTCTTCGCGCCGTGGTCGTCGCCCGCGAGCACGATCACGCCGCCGTGGCGGCTCGTTCCCGCGGCGTTGCCGTGCTTGAGCACGTCGCCGCTGCGATCGACGCCCGGCCCCTTGCCGTACCACATCGAGAACACGCCGTCGTACTTCGCCTTGGGCGAGAGGTTGACCTGCTGCGAGCCCCAGACGCTGGTCGCGGCGAGGTCCTCGTTCAGCCCGGGCTGGAACACGATGTGGTGCGCGGCGAGGTGTTTCTTCGCGCGCCAAAGAGTCTGGTCGACGCCTCCCAGCGGCGAACCGCGATAACCGGTAATGAAACCCGCGGTGTTCAGCCCCGCGCGAAGGTCGCGATCGCGTTGCAACATCGGCAGGCGCACCAGCGCCTGCGTCCCCGACATGAACGCGCGCCCGCGTTCGAGCACGTACTTGTCGTCGAGGGTGACTTCGGTCAGAGCGCGCTCCAGTGCTTCGGAGACGGCGCGCGCATCGGGCGCATTCATTCGACGATCCTCCAGCCTAAGATTTTGTCTCGCTGCCGCCCGGGCCGTCGCGGATGTCGCGCGGTCGCGGGTCGATCGGCGCGCTCGTGACGCGCTCGACGACAATTATGGACCAAAGGCCGCGCACACGTTGCACACACGGCGTGCACGCCGCGCACGTCGCGCGCGTCGCACACGTCGCGCGCGTGCCCCGTGTGGCGAACGAGACGCGCGCACCAGCGCGTATCATCGGGCGCGGGGCGTGTCGCCGGCACGCGGGCGCGGCGAGCGAGCCGCAGACACAGGCGTGCCGCGACCCGCGAACAACCCACTGCGTCGATGAACATCCGCCCTGCCACGCACGCGCCCTCGCCGTTGTCGATGAACATCCGCCCTGCCACGCACGCGCCCTCGCCGTTGTCGATGAACATCCGCCCTGTCACGCACGCGCCCTCGCCGTTGTCGATGCTCGCGCAGCTGGTCGCGGGTGCACTCTGGCTGCCGGTGCTGCTCGGCGCGGCGGGCGATCCGATGATCGCGACCGGCGCGGCGACGCGCGCCGCGCTGCTCGGAGTGCTGGGCGGTGCGGCCGCGATTTCGCTGCTCGCCGGCGCGCTGCTCTGGGTCCTGCTCGCGCGCGGCGCGCGCCCGATCGGAGACTCGCGCCCGATCGAAGACGCGCGCCCGATCGGATCGCCGCGGCTGCGTCGCGCGTTCTACGGATGCGCGCTGCTGCAGTCGCTGGTCTGGGCGGGCGCGGCGGTCTTGCTGATGCCGGCGCAGGCGATCGGCCAACTCGCGACGATGGCGATCCTCGTCGCCGTATTCGCCGGAATTCGCGTCGGCCGGCAGGACCACGACACCTTGGAAGCCGCGCGCGTCGCGCTCGCAGTGCTGCCCCCGAGCATCGCACTGCTCGCGCAGGCGGCGCCCGTGCAGTGGCTGATCAGCGCGGGCGCGCTGCTCGCAACGCTGCTGCTCGCCGCCGCGCAGCGCCGGGCCCTGATCGACGCGCACCACGCCGGGGACCCTGGCAGGCGACTCGCCGATCTCGAGACCGCGCTCGCCGGGCAGGCGCGCGACGCCGACCAGGCGCATGCCCGGGCGCAGGACGCGCTCGAGGCGGCGCAGCGGGCGATCCACGACAAGACGCGATTCCTCGCCGCGGCGAGCCACGACCTGCGCCAGCCGGTCCACGCGATCGGCCTGTTCGTCGGCGCGCTGAAGGAGGAGATCCGCGATGGACGCGCTCGCTACCTGATCGACCGGCTCGATCGCTCGATGGCGGGGCTGGACGACCTGTTCAACCGCCTGCTCGACATCTCGCGGCTCGACGCCGGTGCGATCGATTCGCGCCCGTCGGTGTTCGCGATCGCGCCGGTGCTGCAGACGCTGGAGATGCGCTTCGCGCCACTGGCCGAACAGCGCGCGCTGCGCTTCAGGGTGCGGATGCGCGCCGGCGTGTACGTGCGAACCGACGCAGCGCTGCTGGTCGAGATGCTGATGAACCTGCTGTCGAACGCGTTTCGCTACACCGAGCGCGGCGGCGTGCTGCTCGGCACGCGGCGGCGCGGCGATCGCCTGATTGTCCAGGTCTGGGACACCGGTCCGGGAATCGCGCCGGGCGACATCGCCGCGATCTTCGAGGAATTCGTCCAGCTCGGTGGATCGGCGCGAGACCGGCGCCACGGCCTGGGCCTCGGTCTGGCGATCGTCCGGCGGCTCGGCCAGGCGCTCGAGTGCCCGGTCTCGGTCCGTTCGCGCCCCGGGCAGGGGACCGTGTTCGACGTGTCGGTTCCGATCAGCCGCGAACCGGCACTGCCGTCGGCAGGCGAGACCCCGGGCGACGCCGGCGACGAAGTCCTGAGTGGAATGCTGGTGCTCGTCGTCGACGACGAACTCGACATCCTGGTCGGCATGGAGGCGATCCTCGCGGCGTGGGGGTGCTACGTGCTGGTCGCACGCAGCGTCGACGAAGCGGCGCACCACCTGCAGCAGGCACTGCGCTTCCCCGACGTCCTGATCACCGACCACCGGCTGGGCAACGGCGAGACCAGCGCCGACGTCGTGGCGATGATCGAGCGCAGCGTGCCGGTGCCGGTGCCGGTGATCCTCGTGTCGGGCGAGGTCGGCGAGCGGATCGAGGCGCAGGTGCGCGAGCACGGCTGGCCGCTGCTCAGCAAGCCGGTGAATCCGCAGCGACTGCGCGCGCTGCTGATCGAAGTCGTCGCTTCACAGCCGCCGCAGACCTGAGATCCGGGGCGCGGTGCAGCGGCGATCAGCGCGGCCAGGCGGAGGGCTTCGACGGCGCGACCATCGGAAGTCGCACCCCGGCACGCGCGACCGCGATCAGCGCCTGCGTGCGCGAGGTGACCCGCAGCTCCCGGAGGATCGCACTGACGTGGATCTTCACGGTGGACTCGGCAATGTCGAGCCGGCGCGCGATCAGCTTGTTCGGCAGGCCGGCGACGAGCAGCGCGAGCACCTCGAGCTGGCGCTCGGTCAGGTTCCAGTCGGCCGTCGCGGCCGGCGCCACGGCCGGCGCGCCGCGCCCCGGCCCGACCATGCTCTCCGGAAGGTAGACCCGACCTTCGAGCAGCGCCTCGAGCGCCTCGCGGATCTTCGACGAATCGGCCGACTTCGGCACGAAGGCCTTGGCGCCGAGGTCGAGCGCGCGCATCACTGTGTCGCGATCTTCCATGCCCGAGACGACCACGACCGGCAAACCCTCGTACTCGCGCCTGAAGCGCTCGAGCGCGACAAATCCGGGCATGTCGGGCAGTTGCAGATCGAGCAGCACCAGATCGAACTGCTCGCTCGCTGCCGCGTCGATGCCGGCAGCACACGATTCCGCCTGCACGATGCGCGCGTCGGCGCGGATCGCGCGGATGATGATTGCGATGCCTTCGCGCACCAGCGCATGGTCTTCGATGATCAGGATGTTCATTGGACCGCTCGCCGCATCTCGATGCCACCAGGGACCGCTCGGCGCGCCTTTGCGCCACTCGGGACGGACCGCCCGTCCGGTACAGGATGCGCCCAAGGTTACCGGGACGCGCGGCTCCGGTCGCTAGTACTTGGGTAGTATTTTGCGCATCTCGGCGTCGCCGGGCGCTCGTCCAGCGCCGTACGCACTTGCCGACATCGGGATCCTCGTTCATTCTCTGAGAAGATTCCCGATGGAGGCGTGATGCTTCGAAGGACGTTCGTTCGTGCCGGTCTGGGTTCGGTTGCCGTGTTGGCGGGGTGCGCGGCGCCGCCTCCGAAACCGCTCGTCGTGCCCGATCGAGAGCTGCAGATCAGCATCGTCGCGGACGCAGCGCTCAATCTCGACCCGCGCAATCGTCCCGCGCCGCTGGTCGTGCGCGTCTACGTGCTGCGTGCGCAGGTCAATTTCCTCGCGGCCGATTTCTTCGCGCTGTTCGAACGCGACCAGGCGGCGCTGGGCAACGATATGCTCAGCCGCGAGGAGCTTCAGCTGCGCCCCGGGGAATCGCGCCGCCTGACGCGAGAACTCAAACCCGAGGCGCGGGCGCTGGGCGTATTCGCCGCATACCGCGATCTCGAAGGCGCGGTCTGGCGCGCACTCGCGACCTTGCCCGAGCCACCGGCGCCGACCAGGACACCACCGCCTGGCGCGATACCGGTCGCGGTCAACATCGCACTGGGCTCGCGCGCGGTGCGCATCGCCGCGCAATAGCGCGTTCGCGGCGCCGATACGAACAACGAGGTCCGAAGGGCACCCGGCATGTGGCGAAACAAAGTTCTGTGGACGGAAGGACTGTTCCTGCGGCCGCAACACCTGCAGCAGCAGGAGCGCTATTTCGAGAACCTCGTCGATCGTCGCAGCAGGGCGGTGTTCTCGTGGGGGTGGGGCTTCGAGACGCTGGAGCTGGACGAAAGCGCGCTGTCGATGGGCAAGGTCGCGATTCGCTCGGCCTCGGGCGTGCTGCCCGACGGCACGGCCTTCGCGTGCCCCGCCGACGATCTTCCGCCGGCGCCGCTCGAGATCCCGGTCGAGATGAAGGAGCGCCGCGTGTACCTCGCGATCGCGCTCGATCGCGCCGGCGTGCAGGGCGTCTCGCTCGGCGACGGCGACGCGCAGACGCTCGCGCGCTGCGTCGCGCGCGACGCCGAGGTGCCCGACTACGTCCAGGGGTTCGACGAATCGGCGCCGATGCAGCTGGGCGCGCTGAAGTTCGCCCTGCTCGCGCAGGACGATCTGAGCGGAGCGTACGCGGCGATGCCGCTCGCCAGGGTGATCGAGCGTCGCACCGACGGCCAGGTGCTGCTCGACCCGCAATTCGTCGCACCGACGCTGAGCACGAACGACTCGGCGACGGTGCGCGGCTGGCTCGGCGAGGTTCGCGGGCTGCTGCGCCAGCGCACCGAGGCGCTCGCCTCGCGAATGGCGCAACCCGGACGGGGAGGCGTCGCGGAAGTCGCCGACTTCCTGTTGCTGCAACTGGTGAACCGCTACTGCGCCGCGACCGATCACCTGTCCTCGGTTCCGCGCCTCCATCCGGAGCGGCTGTACATGATCTTCGTCGAGATGGCCGGAGAGCTCGCGTCTTTTGGCGCCGAGCGCAGGCTGGTGCGCGCGTTTCCAGCGTACGACCACGACGACCTGCAGGCGACTTTTCGCCCGGTGCTCGAGCAGTTGCGCCTCGCGCTTTCGATGGTGCTCGAGCAAAACGCGATACCGATCGAGCTGCACGATCGCAAGTACGGCGTGCGCGTTGCCGTGATCGCCGACAAGTCGCTGCTCGCCAACGCGAGCTTCGTGCTCGCGGTCAACGCGCAGCTGCCCTCCGAGGCGCTGCGACTGCGCTTCCCGACGCAGGTCAAGATCGGCCCGGTCGAGAAGATCCGCGACCTCGTGAACCTGCAGCTGCCCGGCGTGCCGATCCGCGCGCTCCCGGTCGCGCCGCGGCAGATCCCGTTCCACGCCGGGTTCAACTATTTCGAACTCGACACGCGCCACGACCTGTGGCGAATGCTCGACAAGTCCGGAGGGCTCGCGATGCACGTCTCGGGCGACTTTCCCGGCATCGAGCTCGAGTTCTGGGCGATCAGGGGCTGAAAGTGAGCAGCGACTTCCCGCGCCACCCGTCGTCGAACGACAACGAACGCACGATCGTGCGCCCGCGACCGGGCGGGCGCGCCGACCCGGGCGCGGCGGCGGCGCGCGGCGACGACGCGACGAACTTCGACGAGTCGGTCGCGCACTACAGCGGCTCGAACAAGCTGCTCGCCTGCGCGCAACCGCTGCTCGCGCTGGTGCCGCAGCTTCGCGCCAGCGTCGAGCACCCTGATCCGGCCGGACTGCGCGAGTCGCTGGACCGGGGCGTGCGCGATTTCGAGCGCGCCGCGCAGCGCGCCGACGTGCCGCGCGAGTCGACGATCGCCGCGCGCTACATCCTGTGCACCTTCCTCGACGAGACCGCGGCGAGCACCCCCTGGGGCAGCGGCGCGTGGGGGCGCGACAGCCTGCTGGTGCGCTTCCACAACGAATCGTGGGGCGGCGAGAAGGTCTTCGCGCTGCTCTCCAAGCTCGCCGAGAGTCCGTCGAAGAACTTCGACCTTCTCGAACTCGTCTACCGCTGCCTCGCGCTCGGTTTCGAGGGCCGCTACCGCGTGCTCGACAACGGCCGGGCGCAACTCGATCAACTGCGCGAGCGGCTGCAGCTGATGCTTCGATCGGTCAAGCCCGCGCCGGAACGCAGCCTGTCGCTGCGCTGGGCGCCGGCGCAAATCCGCCAGCGGCGCTGGCTCTCGGGGACGCCGTTCTGGGCGTTCAGCGCCGCGGTCGCGCTTCTCGCGGTCGGCGCGTATTTCGGCTTGAGCCTGCTGCTCGCGACGCGTTCCGATCCGGTGTTCGCGGCGATCCACGCGATCCGGCTGCCCTCGGCGGCGCCGTTGCCCGCGCAACCGGCCGCGCGTCCGCGCCTCGCGCAGTTCCTCGAAGCCGAGATCCGCGAAGGGCTGGTCAGCGTGCGCGACGAAGCGAACAAGAGCGTGGTCACGATCAAGGGCGACGGCTTCTTCGTCCCCGGCAGCGCCGAGGTCTCGGCGCGCGTGGTGCGCGTCGTCGACCGGATCGCGAAAGCGCTCACCGAAACGCCGGGCAAGGTGCTGGTGAGCGGACACACCGACAGCCAGCCGATCCGCACCGCGCGCTTTCCCTCGAACTGGCATCTGTCGCAGGAGCGCGCGCGCGAGGTCCTGCAGATCCTCGCGCGCACGGTGCCGGCCGATCGGATGCAATCCGAAGGACGCGCCGACAGCGAGCCGGTCGACAGCAACGAGACGGCCGCCGGGCGCGAGCGCAACCGCCGCGTCGAGATCACGCTGTTCGCGACCAACCGATGAGACGCCTCTTCGCCTTCATCTTCCGCCCGGCGTTGCTGCTGTTGCTCGGCGCGCTGTGCGCTGGCTTTGCTGATCTGGTTCGGCGGCCCGCTGCTCGCGTTCGCCGGCTGGCACCCGCTCGCGTCGACGACCGCGAGGATCGTGCTGATCGCGATCCTGCTGATTCTGTGGCTCGGCAAGCGCATCGTCTCTGCGATCCGCCAGAAGATCGCCAATCGCAAGCTGTTCGACGCACTGAGCGCCAAGGGCGCGAAGCCGGCCGACGAAGCACCGGCAGACGCCGCGCAGATCGCCGCGGTGCGCTCGCGCTTCGAGCAGGCGCTCGCGGTGATGAAGCAGACCCGGCTCGGCGCCGACCAGCGCTGGTTCGCGCGACTGTTCGGCGGGCGACGCTACGTCTACCAGCTGCCGTGGTACGTGTTCATCGGCCCGCCCGGCTCGGGCAAGACGACCGCGCTGCTGAACTCCGGGCTGCAGTTTCCGCTCGCCGAGAAACTGGGCAACGATCCGATTCGCGGCGTCGCCGGCACGCGCAACTGCGACTGGTGGTTCACCGACCAGGCGGTGATGATCGACACCGCCGGCCGGTACACGACGCAGGACAGCGACGCGCAGACCGATTCGCACGAGTGGGGCGAGTTCCTCAAGCAGTTGCGCAAGTACCGCCCGCGACAGCCGATCAACGGCGCGCTGGTCACCGTCAGCGTGAGCGACCTGCTGCAACTCTCGGGCGCCGAACGCGAGCGCCAGGCCACGGCGGTGCGCGCGCGCGTCCAGGAGCTTCTCGCGACGCTGGACAACGACTTCCCGGTCTACCTGCTGGTCACCAAGGCCGACCTGCTCGCGGGCTTCATGGAGTTCTTCGCCGACCTCGATCGCGAACAGCGCGAGGCCGTCTGGGGAACCACTTTCGACTACGCGCCCGACGCGCCGAAGCCGCCGACGCTGGCCGATTTCGAGTCGCGCTTCGACGAGCTGGCGCAGCGCATCGACGAGCTCACGCTCGAGCGCCTGCAGGGCGAACGCGATCCGCAACGTCGCGCCCTTATCCACGGCTTCGTCCACCAGATCGCAGCGATCCGCTCGGCGCTCTCGCAGTTCGTCGCGAGCGCTTTCCCTGAGTCCAAGCTCGGGCGCCAGCCGCTTTTTCGCGGCGTCTACTTCACCAGCGGGACGCAGGAAGGCAATCCGATCGATCGCGTGATGGGATCGATCGCGCGCCAGTTCGGCCTCCAGCGCCGGATGCTCGCCCCTCTCAAGCCTTCGGGCAAGGCATTCTTCCTTACGCGGCTGCTGCGCGACGTCGTCTTCGCCGAAGCGCCGCTCGCTGGAACGAACCTGCGCTGGGAACGCAGACTGGGCTCGACGAAGTGGATCGCGTCGGTCGGCGCGCTCGTGCTGGCGTTCGCCGCGATCACCGGATGGACGCTGAGCTATCTGAACAATCGCGCCTACGTCGCCGAGGTCGCGTCGCGCGTGGCGACGCTGAAGAAGTCGCTCGACGGGCAAGTGGTCACGCGCATCGACCTCGCTTCGATGCTGCCGCTGTACGCGGCGATTCGCACGCTGCCCTCGACCGACGCGGTCGATCCGGCGGCCCCACCGATGACCTACGGGTTCGGGCTGTTCCAGGGCGCCAAACTCGCCGACGCCGCCGAGCAGGCCTATCACAGGCTTCTCGCGCAGACCCTCGCGCCCGCGCTCGCCGAACGGATCGCCGCGGTGCTGCGCCGCGGAGCGGCGAACCCGGAACTGCAGTACGAGACGCTCAAGACCTACGTGATGCTGCGTTCTCCCGAGCACCTGAATCCGGCGGCGGTCAAAGGCTGGATCGTGTTCGACCTCGAGACCTCTCCGGTGCAGGGCTTCGGCGAGGAACAGCGGCGCGAACTGCTCGGACACGTCGACGCGCTGCTCGCGCGCAGCGCGTTCCAGGATGCCGTGCGCACCGACGACGCGCTGATCGCCAGCGTGCGCGCGGCGTTGGCGCGCACGCCGTTCCCGCAGCGCGTCTACGACCGGGTCAAGCGCCAGGGCGTGGGCCAGTTCGCGGACTTTCGCATCTCGGCCGCGGGCGGCCCGTCCGCGGCGCTCGTGTTCACGCGCAAGAGCGGCGTGCCGCTGACCAACGGAGTGCCGGGGCTGTACACCTACGACGGTTACCACAAGGGTTTCAGCAAGGCGCTCGACGACGTGCTGCGCGACCTCGCCGCCGAGGAAGTGTGGGTGCTCGGCATCAAGGATTCCTCGAACGCACGGCGCGCGGCCGATCTCACGACGCGCGGCGCCCTGGTCGACGACGTGAAACGACTCTATCTGCAGGACTACGCCGCCATCTGGGAGCAGTTCATCGCCGACATCGCGGTAGTGCGCGGGGCGGGTCTCACCCAGACGATCCAGACCGCGCGCGTGCTCTCGGCCCCGGACTCGCCGTTGCCCACGCTGTTGCGTGCGATCGTGCGCGAAGTGTCGCTCACCGACTCCGAGGGCAAGAGCGTGGTCGACCGCGCGGTGGACAAGGCCTCGGACACGGTGAAAGACACCAAGCAGACGCTGTCCAGACTGCTGGGTTCTGCCGCGCCCGCCGCGATCCGCCAGCCGGGCGGTCCCCGGCTCGAGTCGCTGGTCGACGATCGCTTCGAGTCGCTGCGCCGGATGGTCCGCCCGGCCGGCCCGGGCGGGCCGGCGCCGATCGACCAGACGATGGCGCTGATCAACGAGTTGTACCAGTTGATGAGCACGACCGAAACGGCGGTGCGCTCGGGCGTCGCGCCGCCACCGAGCGACGTGCCCAACAAGATCAAGAGCGAAGCGGCCCGACTGCCCGCGCCGATGCGCACGATGCTGGTCGACCTCGCCTCGAGCGGCAGCACGCAGGCGCTCGGCGCGACGCGCGCGAACATCAGCCAGGACCTCTCGAGTTCGATCGGCGACTTCTGCACCCGCGCGATCACCGGCCGCTACCCGTTCGACCCGTCGAGCACGCGCGACGTCACTCCCGAGGACTTCGCCCGGTTGTTCGGCCCCGGCGGCGTGCTCGACGACTTCTTCCAGCGCAAGCTCGCCTCGTTCGTCGACACGAGCACCAAGCCGTGGCGCTTTCGCAAGGTCGACAACGTCTCGATGGGCGACAGTTCGTCGCTGATCCAGTTCCAGCACGCCGCCGAGATCCGTTCGGTGTTCTTCGCCGGCGGCGCGCGAGGCCCGGCGTTGCGGGTCGAGATGAAGCCGGTGGAAATGGATCCCCAGATCCTGCAGTTCAGCCTCGACGTCGACGGTCAGGTGCTGCGCTACGCGCACGGCCCGATGGTTCCGCAGTCGATGCAGTGGCCCGGTCCGCGCAAGAGCAACCAGATCCGGATCCAGATCTCGCCGCCCGGAACCTCGGGCCAGTCGGGGTTGGTGTTCGAAGGTCCGTGGGCGCTGTACCGGATGTTCGATCGCGCGCAGATCGACCCGGGAACGCAGCCGGAGAAGTTTCGCGCGACCTTCGCGATCGACGGCCGCCGGATCGCCTTCGACGTCACGACGAGCAGCGTCCAGAATCCGTTCCGCCTAGGCGACCTGCAGTCGTTTCGCTGTCCGACGCGCTTGTGAGCCTGCGCTGATGCACGGGATCGGCTGGTTCGGGAAACTTCCCAGCACCGGCGATTTCGTCGGCCGGCGCCTTCCGGCGGAATTCCAGAACCCGTGGGATCAGTGGTTGCAGGACGGGCTGACCCACAGCCGCCAGCGCCGCGGCGACAACTGGCTCGACCTCTATCTGGTGTTTCCGGTCTGGCGCTTCGTGCTTCCGGCGGGCAGGCTCGGCGAATCGGGCTGGTGCGGCGTGCTGATGCCCTCGGTCGACCGCGTCGGGCGCTACTTCCCGCTCACGATCTGCGAGCGGCTCGAGTCCGATGCGCCCGGGATCGGGCTGCGCGAGATCGACGACCAGCTCGAGCTGTTCACGCAAGCCGGACTCGACGCGCTCGACGGCATGACCGGCGACGAACTCGACGAGCGACTCGAGAGCATCGCGCCGATGCGAACCGGCACCGCTTCGCCGGGGGTTTCGCTCGAGGCGTTCACCAACGGTTCGGGGTCGGCGCGCTGGGCGCTGGACGAACCGCTCGTGCAGGCGCTCGCGCGCGCGGCCGAACGCACGATGCTCGCGAACCTGTTCGACCGCGCGTTGTGGTGGCTTCCGGCCACGCGCGATGGGCAGGGCGAGATCCGGCTCGCGCGCATTCCGCTGGGCGCGGCGCTGTTCGACGAGTTGATCTCGGCGGCGCCGCCGACACGATGAGCGAGCACGACGACCCGATCCACTCCGGCTCGACACGCGTCGTGCCTCCGGCGGCGGGTGCGGCGGGCGACGACGCGGCCGGCCAGTCGAACCTGCTGCCGGTGGGCACGCGGCTCGGGGAATTCGAGATCACCGGCCTGATCGGCGAAGGCGGCTTCGGCATCGTCTACGCGGCCTACGATCACCTGCTCGAACGCGAGGTCGCGATCAAGGAGTACATGCCCTCGGCGCTCGCCTCGCGGGTCCAGGGCGGACTCGTCGCGGTCAAGTCGGCGCGCCACGAGGAGACCTTCGAGGCCGGTCGGCGCAGCTTCGTCAACGAGGCGAAGCTGCTCGCGCAGTTCGACCATCTCGTCGCTGGTCAAGGTGTACCGCTTCTGGGAGGCCAACGGCACCGCCTACATGGTGATGCCCTACTATCGCGGCAAGACGCTGCGCGGCGCGCTGAAGGACCTCGGCGCCGTGCCGAGCGAGGACTGGTTGCGCCGGATGCTCGCGCCGCTTTGCGACGCGCTCGAGACGATCCACGCGCAGAAGTGTTTTCACCGCGACATCGCGCCGGACAACATCCTGATCCTGCCCGACGGACGGCCGCTGCTGCTCGACTTCGGCGCGGCGCGCCGGGTGATCGGCGACATCACGCAGGCGCTGACCGTCATCCTCAAACCGGGCTACGCCCCGCTCGAGCAGTACGGCAGCGGACCGGAGATGCGTCAGGGTCCCTGGACCGACGTCTACGCGCTCGCCGCCGTCGTCTACTACTGCATCACCGGCCGCGCGCCGGTGCCGTCGGTGTCGCGCCTGATGAAGGACACGCTCGTCCCGGCGCGCGAGGCCGGGCGCGGGATCTGCAGCGAACCGTTTCTCGCCGCGGTCGATCACGCGCTCGCGGTCGCGATCGACGACCGGACCGCTTCGGTGCGGCAGTTTCGCGACGAGATCGGCCCGCCACCGGGCAGCGATGCCCGCTCCGCGGCGCAACCGGGGCAAGGTGAGGCGTTCGAAGTCACGCACGTGCTGCCGAGCACCTTCGCGATCCCCGCCACCCAATCCGACGCCGGCGCGGCCGGCGCGGCCGGCGCGCCGCCAGCGCCGGGCACCGCCGCGGCACCACGGGCACGCACGCTCGACCGCGCGACCGTCGCGATCGCGGCCGGCCTGGTCGCGGCGATCGCGATCGCCGCGTGGGTGCTGTTCGGAGGCGATCGCCCGCCCCCCGCGCCTGCGCCCTCTTCCGCGCAGGCGCCCGCGTCGGGTGCCTCGCCCGTCGCGACGACGCAGTCGGGTGCAGGAGCGGGGACCGCGCCAGCCGCCGCGTCGCCCTCCGCCGCTCCGACACCTGCCGCCGCTCCGACACCTGCCGCCGCTCCGACACCTGCCGCCGCCCCGACGCCTGCCGCCGCCCCGACACCTGCCGCCGCCCCGACACCTGCGGCGCCACCGACTGCGGTCTCCTCCGCCGCGCCAGCGTTTACGCCCGCGGCGCCCGCGCCGCCCGCCGCATTCTCGACCGACACGGTGCTCGAGACGGTTTTCGCCGAACGCGACCCTTGCCTGGTCGGTTCAGATCGACACCGCGCAACGCACGCTCAGGATCGGACAGGACAAACTGCGCTTCAGCGTGCGCAGCGCGCGCACCGGTTACCTCTACCTGCTGATGATGGGCACCGATCGTTCGCACTTCTATCAGTTGTTCCCCAACGCGATCGACGCGAACAACCGCATCACCGCCGGAGTCGAATTGTCGCTCCCGCGCTCTGGCTGGACGATGGTCGCGGGTGGCCCGGCCGGAACCAACCGGTTTCTCGCGATCGTCGCGCCATCGCGGCGCGACTTTGCCGACGCGGGCCTGAAGAAGGCATCGCCATTCAGCGAGTTCGACTTGCGCGAGACGGCGCGCATCTACGCGCAGGAAGGCGCGAGAGCGCTCGCCGGCAAACCGGTCGGTTGCCGCGACTCGGCCGAATCCTGCGCCGGTTTCGGCGCGGCGATGCTCGAGATGCGCGAGGTCAACTGATGCGCGCGGGCGCGCGGCGCACCGCCCTCGCCAGCGCGTCGCGGCGCCCCGCTATTCCCGTAGTCCCGTCGCGCCGATAGAATCGGACAAGGCCCCGAAGACATGGACGACACGATTCCCGGCGGACACGTTCCGCGACCTGAATCGCGGGCGAGCGCCAATGCGCTGCCCGCGGGCACCCGCGTGCGCGATTACGAGATCCTGCACGTGATCGGCGAAGGCGGCTTCGGCATCGTCTACGCGGCGCACGACCAGACGCTCGATCGCGAGGTGGCGATCAAGGAGTACATGCCGGCGCCGCTCGCGACGCGCGGCGACGCGCGCACGGTGGCGCCGCGCTCGGATGCGCAAAAGAGCGCCTACGAAGCGGGGCTGCGCGCGTTCATCGACGAGGCGCAGTTGCTCGCGCGCTTCAAGCATCCGGCGCTGGTCGAGATCCTCTGGTCGTGGGAGGAAAACGGGACCGCGTACATGGCGATGCCGCTGTACCGTGGTCGCACCGTCAAGGAGTGGCTCGCGCAACACACCGAACCGGTCGACCAGAAGTGGCTGACGTCGCTCCTCGCACCGCTGCTCGACGCGCTCGAGTCGATGCACAGCGCAAATGTCTACCACCGCGACATCTCGCCGGACAACGTCCTGATCCTCGCCGACGGTCGTCCGGTTCTGCTCGATTTCGGCGCGGCGCGCCGGATCGTCGACAACTCGGGCGACGCGTCGACGGTCGTGCTCAAACCCGCCTTCTCGCCGATCGAACAGTACGCCGAAGACCCGTCGATGGAGCAGGGTCCCTGGACCGACCTGTACGCGCTGTGCGCGCTCGCGTACTGCACGATCGCGCGCCGCGCTCCGCCGCCGTCGGTGACCAGGATCGCCAAGGACCCGATCCGCCCGCTCGCCGAGTTTGCCGGCGCCGGTTTCGACGCCGATTTCCTCGCGGCGATCGAATGGGGACTCGCCGTCCGCCCGCAACAGCGCCCGCAGAGCGTGGACGCGCTCAGGCAGCGGCTGGGACTGCGCGCCGGCGCCGGCGCCGCGGCCGCGACGTCGCCGGCGTCGCAGGCGCCGCTTCCCGGAATCGCCCCGTTCGCGCCCTCGGTCGCGCCGACATTTGCCGCGCCGAGCCTCCCGGTCGACTCGGAAGCGCCTGCCGCTCCATCCGCTCCATCCGCTCCATCCGCTCCATCCGCTCCATCCGCTCCATCCGCTCCATCCGCTCCATCCGCTCCAGCGATCGCGGTGTCGGCGCCCCGACCCCAAGACAGCCCGGCCGACTCGGCGACCACACGCTCCGACGCGCTCGCGGACGCACTCGCGGACGCGCTCGCGGGCAAGCGCTCCTGGAAGACGCGTGACGGTTCGGACGGGCCGCGCCGATCCGACGCCGAGGCAGCGACGAAACCGACGGCCGCGAGTTCCGGCGAACAGAAAGCGCCGACGCCGGCGCGGGCTGCGGGGGCGACCGCGCACACCGTGCAGCCGGTCGCCGCCGCGGCAGCGGCGGGACCATCGTCGCGGCGCGCCGAACGCGCGGCGAGCGCCCAGTCCGCCCAGTCCGCCCAGTCCGCCCAGTCCGCCGCAAAGTCGCCGTCAGCGAAGAAGCCCGCCGCGCCCCCTGCAACGGCGCCGCCAGCGACGCCATCGGCGTCGGACAAACAGCCGCCGCGCCGCGGTCCGGTCATCCTCCTGGGCGCCGTCGCGGTGGCGGCGATCGCGGTCGTCGCCTGGGTGCTGATCGGCGAACGACCGTCGCAGGACGGCTTGGGGGGCTCCTCCCCCGCGAAGCAATCCGCCGGCGTCTCGAGCGCCACCGCGCCGGCAGGCGCCGCGGTCCAGCCGGCCGCGCCATCCGAAACCGACAGGGCCGCCGCCGGCGTTCCCCCGGGCACCGAGCGCGCGACGCCGATTGCGCCCTCGGGCACGCCATCGGAGGCGTCGACCGCCGCCGCGCCGGGCGCGCCGCCCGCGATGCAGCCGTCACCCGCACCCCCTCCCCCGGCAGCCCAGACCGCCCCGGCGGCCGCCGGGGCGACCGGGGCCGCCCCGCGGGCCACCCCGCGGGCCACCCCGCGGGCCGCAGCCGCGGTCGCCACCGGAACTGCACGCCTGACCGTGATTCCGTGGGCCCAGGTCTACGTCGATGGCGCGTTGCGCGGCGTCTCACCCCCACTCAAGCAGATCACACTGCCCGAAGGGCGACACGAGATCGAATTCCGCAACGGCGACGCGGTCGTGCGCCGCAGCGTGACGATTCGCGCCGGGCGCAGCGTCACCGTCGAACACAGGTTCTAGGGCGAAGCGCCGCGCACCGCGCGGCGAGGCGCTGCAATGAGGCACCAGGGAGGGAAACACCACAATGGAGATTCGGGAACACCGAACCGGCGCGGCTGCGCTGACGATCGCGTGGCTGCTTGCTTCCTGCGCCACCTACTCGGAACCGCCCGCCCCCGTGGCGCCGGCGCCGGTACAAGCGCCCGCACCCGCGCCGCCGCCACCGCCCGCGCCGCCCCCGGCGCCAGTGGTCGCCGAACCGGCACCTCCGCCGCCACCGCCCGCGCCGGTCGCGCCGGTCAAGCGGCCGTCCGAACTCGCGCTGCGCGGTGCGGTCGATCTGTACGAGGCAGGGAAGTTCGACGAAGCTGCACGCGCGATCCAGAACGCGCGCGAGATCTGGGCCGATCCCGAGAAAGACGTGCGCATCGACGCACACAAGATCGCCGCGTTCAGTTACTGCGTCACGAATCGCAGGTCCCAGTGCCGGCGCCAGTTCGACGCGCTGCTCAGGATCGACCCCGGGTTCGAGCTCAAACCGACCGAAGCCGGGCACCCACTCTGGGGCCCGGTGTTCGCGCAGGCGAAACGCGCATCGGATGCGCGCCGAAAACGTTGATCGACGAACGCTTCAGCCGATCCTGTCGCGCGTCACGCGGCGCGTGGTGAAGTCCATCGCTCCACACCAGACGGCGATCGCCGAGTAGTTGTCCTGCGCCGGTTTGTTCGCATCGGCGACCCGGCGCGAGAGCTGTTCGAGCCAGTCCTCGGGCGACGCTGCCCGTTGCAGCGACGCTTCGATCGCCGCGTCGTTGTTGTGTTCCCAGAAACCGTCGCTGCAAAGCAGGAACGCGTCGCCGGGCTGCAACGGCACTGGTTCCACGAGGGTCTCGGGTTCGAAGCCTTCGTCGGAGCCGAGCGACGCGATCAGCACGCTGAGTTTTGCGGTCGACGCTCCGTCGGGACTCGCGAATCCGGCGTCGACCATCGACTGGTACAGGCTGTGATCCTTGGTCTTCGCGAAGACGTAGCCGTTGCGCAGCATGTACAGCCGCGAGTCGCCCACGTGCCCCCAGACCACCAGGGCGCGGGCCGGGTCGAAGGCGAGCACGACCAGCGTCGCACGCATGTCGTTGAGGCGATCGGCACGCGACTGCGTTCCGATCACGTCGCGGTTGGCGCCCTGGAGCAGCGAGGCGACGCGTTCGGTCGAGCACTCGGGTTCTTGCGCGAACGCATCGAGCACCGAGCCGACCGCGACCTTCGAGGCAACGTCGCCGCCTCCGTGCCCGCCGGCACCGTCCGAGAGAACGCAGCACACCGGACCACCTTCGTCCCAGTAGCCGCAGCAGTCCTCGTTGCGCTCCCGCCCACCGAGTCTGGAGACCACCGCGATCGTCACCTCCACGCGCGATCCCGGCAGGCTGCGCTCGCGCCGACCACACGCGCGAACTTGTCGTGTTCGCCGACCACTCGATGCGGGCCCGCGCGTCGCACGCGCACTCTCATCGAGAGTCGTCCTTCAGGCGCGAGATCTGGTCCTCGTACGCGCGCAGGAATTCGCGTCCGAAGAGCGTTTCGAAGTCGTCCTCGGCCTCGCGCGAGATCTCCGCGTAGAGGTCGTTGAACAGCTCCCACAGCCGCGCCCGCCTCGCCATCGGCAGCATCGAATCGATCACCGTCTTGCGGGTGATCCTTGCCTCGAGCTGCGCCGGGTCGAACCTCGCGATCAACCCCTCCATCGCCGCGCGCATTCCGGCGATGAACGCGACCTGGTGCGCGAGGAGATCGTGAAAGACGTCGCGCATCGCCGGCTCCGGCGGCATGAAACCGCGCACGGTCTGCGGGCCGAGCAGGTGCGACATCGCCGTGAGCGCGTCGGGTGAAAATTTCAGCGGGTTGTTGTCGCGCGAGACGATCATCGTCACCTCGGCCTTGAGCTCGCGCTTGATCGTCGCGCGCGCCTGCAGCAGATCGATCGCTCCCTGGGTGGCGATGCGCAGCAACTCGCCGAGACGCTTCATCAGTTCGGGGCTGAGCGTCGTCGCGCCGGCCTGCCCGCCGACCAGCGACTTGGGCAGCTCCGAGAGGCCTAGCCCCAGCAGCAGACCCTTGAGAAGTTCGAATCCGGGATCCGCACCCTGAGCCGAAGTCGCGGCGGGCTTGTCGGCATTGCCGAGATGGGCGCGGATCGCCTCGATCTGCGCACGGTTCAGCGAATCGAGGATATCGGTCGGCCTGGTGGTGGTCGGCACCTCGAAATCGCTCCGGTGCTCGTCGGCAACGCGATCGGTGATCGACTGGATCTCGTCGGGACCGAGCCGCACCGTAGCCGGGATCGGAGCGTGTGCGCCCGCGGAGTCGCGCCCGGCGCCCGGCTGGTCGGGTGCGGGCGGCTCGGCGGGCGGCGGCGGCCGGCGGCCGGTTGCCTGGCGCTCGACGCGGGGTTCGGCTGCCGGCACTTCGCGCGGCGCTTGCTTCGCGCGCGCGTTGCCCGGCGGGTCGACGCCGAACGAGGTCGGCGGGATTGCCTCGGGAAGCCGAAAGCTCCCGGACAGTTCGCTGCCGCGATCGTCGGGACTGGATCGTTCGATCTGGTCGGATTCCCCGGAAGTCGACAGCGACGCCATCGGATCGGATGCCAGAGAAGTGTTGGGCTGCGCGTTCGGGGCGGCGAGCGGAGAATCGAGGCCGAGCGGATCGGGCGTGGAGTCGGACAGGCCGAACAGCGCGTCGATGCTCTCCGACTCCCTGCGCCCGGCGTCGCGCACGCTCCCGCGTGCGCCGCCGAGGCCCAGTTCGTCGTCGACCGGTTCGGCGCCGCGGCGCGCGCCACCCAGGCCAAGCGCGTCGTCGGCCGGATCGGCGCCGCGAGGCGCGGCGTGCGGGGAGGCGAACCCGCCCAGCGGATCGTCGATCGGTGCGCGCGCGACCTCGCCGGGATCACCTCGCTCGAAGTCCCCCCGGCCCGCAGCGCGCGGCGCGTCACCGCTCGCGGGACGCGCCGGCGGAACAGCGAACGGATCCTCGGAAAAGGGATCGAAGTCTGCGAGGATCGCTCCGCCGCCGGGTCGGGCGGCTCGGATCGTCGCATCGGTCGACGTCGCGGCGGCGGGCGAGGCGCCCTCCGCGGGCTCGATCGCGACCTCCATTTCGTACTGGGCGATCATCACCGAGTCGCCCGAGCGAAGCGGCACCGACTGCCCGGTCCCGACCTCGGCGCGGTTGACCATCAGTGCGTTGGCCGAACCGATGCAGGCGAGCGAGTAGACACCGTTGCTGCAGTCGACGCGCGCCTGTTGTCGCGAGATGTGCTTGCCGGGATCGGGTAGCACCATCGTGCAATCGGGCGATCGTCCGATCGTTCCGCCTTCGGCGCCGAAGCGCGCGCTCAGCTGCGCCGCCAACGGCTGACCGAACTGACTGACAACCTTGAGAATGAGCATCGTGGCCTGTTTGCCCCCCTTGAACTGGTCCAGGTCAAGAATAAGCGATGCGCGCCGACTGCACCATAGCGCCCCCTAGCACCATCGTAGTAGTGCGCCGGTAGGCTTGATTCGCGGCTCGCCGCACCTTATTCTGACCAGAGCAATGGCAGATCTGCCGGCGCACCCGGGCAAGTCGCCCGGATCCGTCGCAGCGCCGGTGCAGCCGCGCCAACGCGCTGCTGCCATCATGGAGACCCGAAATGAACACTCGTACCCCCATCGCGATCATGCTCACCGCTGTCGCGTTCGCCGTCGCACCCGCGTGGGCCCAGGTCGGGAAGATCTTCAGGGACAAGGACATGACCGAGGGTGCGCTGGTCGAAGCCCTCACGCCCGAGCCCACCGTGCGCACCCGCAGCATCAGGGTTCAGCCCTCGTCGGGCGCTCCGGCGAAGGCGCCGGCCGCTTCGGTGCTGATCACCTTCGAAACCAATTCCGCCGAGTTGACCCCCGCTTCGCGCCTGCAGCTCGACGTGGTCGGACGCGCGCTCGGCTCGGACCGTCTCGCCGACTTCGCGTTCTCGGTCGAAGGGCACGCCGACCCGCGCGGCACCTCCGACCACAATCTGCGTCTGTCGCAGGCGCGCGCCGAGAGCGTCGTCGACTTCCTGGTGCAACAGCACGGCATCAAGCGCCAGCGCCTGAGCCCGATCGGCAAGGGCGATCTCGAACTCGCGAACGCCGCGGTGCCGACCGCGCCGGAGAATCGACGGGTCACGATCGTCACGCGCATCGAGTGATCGCGGCACGTTCGCCGATCGCACCGAACGTTCGGCGATCGCACCGAACGTTCGGAGATCGCCGGATCGCGCAGCAATCACATCGCGCGCTAGAAGTCCTTGCAGAAATCGCGCTCGCCGAGGTTCACGCAGTTCGTGAGGTTCGGGCGGGCGCGAACCCGTGTCCACTCGATCTCGAGCAGGTCGGTCGCAGGCGCCGTGCCGTAGGGCGTCGTGAGCGGAGCGGCCGCAACGCACATCGCCGGCGACGCGAGATTGCGGTCGTACAGGTAAGTCTCCTGCATCGATGCGTCGCGCGAGATGCCCGGAATCTGTCCGATCGCGCCCGCGTCGGGCGGCCTGATCGCAAACGCGTCGGCGTTCGACGCGGCTTGGCGCAGCACGTAGTTGGGCGCGACGAGCCCGGAGCCGGTGATCGGATAGAAGCCGGGGGGCGAGAACTGCGTGGCGTCGGTCGTGAAGGTCGCGGTTCCGCTGGTAGCGCCGGCCAGCGTGTCGGCGTTGCGCAGCCCGGTCACCGCGCCGCTGAGCGGCGGATTCGGCTGGCCGAGCAGGCGCACCGCCGGGTTCGCCACGTAGAGCAGCGTCGCGGCTTCGATCGTCAGCGCACTCGCGTTCGTTTCGGCCTGCACGAAGCGGTAGTTGGGGCTCGTCGCCACCAGGCCCGAACCGTCGACCCGGTAGGTCCCGACATTCGAAGCGGGGGTCGCGTTGCTCGCGAAGATCGGCGTGCCGCTGGTCGCGCTCGCCTGCGTGTCGGCGTTGCGGAACCCCGTCACGGCGCCGCCGAGCTGCGGGTTCGGGCTGCCGTACTCGCGTGAAACCGGCGTCGCCAGATAGGTCAGTGTCGCCGGAACGATCGACAGCGCGGTCGCGTTGCCCGGCGCCTGTTCGAGCGTGTAGTTGCCGGCGGTCACGACCAGGCCCGAGCCCTCGATCGGATAGCTGCCCGCGTCCGATGTCTGCGTGGCCGGCGTCGCGAACACCACCACACCGGTGGTGACGCTCTCGAGCGTCTGCCCGTCGCGCAATCCGGTCACGGTGCCGGTGAGCGCGGGATTGGGCAGGCCGTACTCGCGCGACACCGGCGTCGCGAGATAGATCAGCGACACCGGCAGGATCGTCAGCGCGGTCGCGTTGCCGCCCGCCTGCACGAAGCGATAGTTTGCGTTGCGCGCCGCAAGCCCCGATCCCTCGATCGGATAGCTTCCCGCGTCGGACGATTGCGTCGCCGGCGTCGTGAACACCAGCACGCCGGTGGTCGCGCTCGCCAGCGTGTCGGCGTTGCGAAAACCGGTCACCGTGCCGCCGAGCGCGGGGTTCGGCGTCCCGAAATCGCGCGACACCGGTGTCGCGACATAGGTCAGCGTCGCGCCGGTGATCGTCAGTGCGGTCGCGTTGCCCGGCGCCTGGACGAAGCTGTAGTTGCCGCTGCTCGCGCTTAGCCCCGAGCCGTCGACCGGATAACTCCCCGCGCCAGAGAGCGCGGTCGCGGGCGTCTTGAACACCAGCACGCCGACCGTGGCGTTGGCCAGCGTATCGCCGTTGCGAAAACCGGTCACCGTGCCGGTCAGCGGCGGATTGGGCAAACCGAATTCGCGCGACACCGCCGTGGCGAGGTAGCTCAGTTGCGCGGCGCTGATCGTGAGTGCGGTCGCGTTGCCCGGCGCCTGCGCCAGCGTGTAGTTGCCGCTGTTGGCCACCAGACCCGAGCCGTCGATCGGGTAGCTGCCCGCGTCGGAGGACTGCGTCGCGGGGGTCACGAAAACGAGCACGCCGGTGGTCGCGCTGGCCTGCGTGTCGCCGTTGCGAAAACCGACCACCGTCCCGGTCAGCGACGGGTTTGGCACGCCGTAGCCGCGCGACACCGGCGTCGCGAGATAGCTCAGCAGCGCGGGCGTGATGGTCAGCGCGCCATCGCGCGGATCGAGGATGTAGCCGGCGGGCGAGACGAAGCTCGCGGTAAGCGGATAGACGCCCACCGGCGAAGCCTGGGTCGCGGTGCTCGAGTAGGAGCCGGAGATCGCGTCGGGCAGCGAGTCGCCGAGTTCGGAGCGCAGCCCGGTCACGGCGCTGATCGCGAGCGGCGGATTCGGCAAACCGTATTCGCGGCTCGCGCCCGCCGTGAAGCTCAGCGTCGGGCGCGCGACGTAGACGAAGTGGTTGCCGTCCGCCGGCACGACGGCGCCGCTCGCGCAGCCCGACGCGCCGAAGCTGCATCCGTAGAGGTTGGGCAGCGGCGCGCTCGGCGACAGCGCGCCCCGATTCTCGCCGACCCAGGTGTCGGCCCACACGGTCCAGCGCCCGGAAGGCGCCGACAGGACGCCGCCGGAATTGAGGAAGATTCCGGCCGACGCGAGCGCGATCTGCCCGGACGCACTGCTCACGTCCTGGTTCAGGCTCAGGTCGCCCGACAGCGTGCGCGCGAGGAACCCACCGGCCGCCGACGAATCCGGCAGCACGAGCGCGGCGACGCCGCCGCCGCTGCCGCCCGACGAGGAGGTCGCGCCCACCGAACGCAACGTCAGCGCGCCGGAATTGACGAAAGCCGCGTCGCCGTCGGCCGACGACATCGACAGCGCGCCGACCAGATTGCCCGGATCGCCGAAGGTCACCGACGGCCCGGTGCGCAACATCAGCGCCCCGGCGACGACCGGCGCCGCTTGCGTCGCGCCGCCACCGGTGTCGATTCCGATCGTGCGCCCGGGCGCCGACAGCGGCTGCAGGATCGAGATCCCCTGCGCGCCGGGCGCGCGGCTTTGCTCGAGCGTGAGGTTCGACGCGAGCGTGAGCGCGTCCTCGACCGAGATCGCACCGTTGTGCGCCGTGCCCCCGATCACGATGCCGCGCGCGCCGGGCGCGAGTGTGTCGAGATCGCCGGGCGACAGGTTGAACGGTGTCGCCGCTGCCGGGACGCCGCCGAGCCGGATCTCCCGGTCGGGCAGCTCGACCCTGGCGCCGGTCGCGTCGAGGCTTCCCGGGCGCAGCACGATCGCGCCGGCGGTACGCACTGCGCCGCTGCCGGCAGCCGCGAGGTCGACCGCGTCTTCCCAGTCGAGAGCGTCGGCCGCGATGACGATGTTGCCGACCGACGACGCCGAACCGACGCGCGCGCCCTGCTCGAGCAGGACACCGGGCGCGACGATCGCCGCACCGCGCAGTTCGACGTGCCCGGCGACGCCCGACGCGTCGACACGTGCGGTCTCGCCCAGACGCACGCCCTCGCCGTTGCCTCCGTGCCCGGAGATCCGCACTTCGGCGCCGGACGCGCGAACCCGCGCCTCGGCCCCACTCGAATCGGTGCCGATCGCCACGCCGCGATTGCCTCCGTCGAACTCCGGCGTGGGTCCGACGCCGACGATCGCGACGCCGCCGCCGGCACGACTCTCGATGAGCGTCGGTCCCGACGACGAACCGTCGATCGCGACCGCGTCGGCGTTCGCGCCCGCAATGCCGTCGATCGCCACCGCGCCGTTGGCGCGGAGCCTCGCGTGTCCGACCTCGATGCCCCTGCCGCCGTTGCCGCCGTAGCTCAGCGCCGACGCGCGCCAACCGTGCCCGCCCACACCTCGCAGTGCCAGCGCCCCGGACACGTCGAGCGTCGCGTCGGGCGCTTCGATGCCGGCACCCCCGACCCCCGGGTCGCCCACGACGGTGCCGCCGTGCCCTCCGGTTCCGGTGATCGTCAGGTCGCCGCCGGTGAGCGTCTCGGTGTCGACCCGTACGCCTGCTGCGCCGAAGCCGCTCGCGCTCAGCACGCTGCCGCCGGTTCCGGTCACGTCGACCCGCGCGCCCGAGACCGCTTCGGCCGGCGCCGCATTGACGATCGAAACGCCGGTGCCGCCTGCCGCAGCGAGCGCCGCCGTGGAGCTCGCGTTGCCGCCGCTGCCGACGATCGACACCGACTCCGAACCCCGCACGCCGGACGCCTCGACCAGCACGCCGATTCCGCCGAGCGCCGCCGAGGCGATCACCGGCGTCGCGCCGACTCCGACGATGCTCACCTCGCCGCCGTCGATCGCCGTGTTCGATAGCGCGACGCCGGCGTGCCCGATGCGCGTCGTACCAGGTCCCACCATGAAGGTGGTGACGCCGCCGCGCCCGCGGATCTCGACCGCGCCCGGCGCCCCGGCTCCCGGCGCACGTGCGTCGACGGTCGCGTACAGCAGGCTGACACCGTCGGCCGAGGCACCGCCGATCGCGTAGCCGTTGGCCGCGTCGCGCGGCGCGGCGCCTCCGGAGATCAGCACGTTCCCTCCGTTGGTGCGGATCCCCGAACCCTCGCGCATCAGCACGTGCCCGGTGTCGGCGCCGCTCGTGGCGTCCTTGCGCGCGATCAGTTCTACCGACAGCGGCCCGGCGGTGGAAACGATCTCGACCCCGTCGATGAACTCGAGGTTGCGGTGCGCGCGCAACGCGAGCGTCGTCGGCGCCGATCCGGCGCTCCGCGTGATGCCGGCGCTCACCGTCAGGTCGCCCGGATCGGCACCGCCCGCCGCAGTCTCGACCGTGACGTCGGTCGTCGCGAGCGCCGCGCCGATCGCCGCGGCCTGCCCCGCGTCGATGTCGACGTCGGTCGGATCGAGCAGCCATCGCCCCGCCGCACCGCCCGCCGCACCCACCCGCCGCACCACCCGCCGCACCACCCGCCGCACCACCCGCGCCGGCCGACACCTGCGCGCCGGACACGTCGAGTTTCGCGCCCGAGGTCTCGATGAAACCGCCGTTGCCGCCCTCGACCCCGCCGCGCGCGGCGAGCTTGCCGGAGACCCGCGTCGCCGCGTCGGCCTTGACGACGATCGTCCCGCCGTCGCCGGAGACTCCCGCGCTCGCGTCGATCGACGCGCCCGCCGCGACGTCGACCTCGCGACCGAGCACGTTTACCTCGCCGCCGCGCGCCGCGCCGTCATCGCCGATCGCGTCCAGCGTCCCGGTCAGCGCCACGCGCCCGGTGCGCCCCGCGTCGAGCACGATGCGCCCGCCGCGTTCGACCAGCGAACGCGCGCGCACCACGCCGGACTGGTTGACGACCGAACCGACCAGCGCGCCGGCCGCACGCGCAGTCATCACCGCCTGCCCGCCGTCGGCGATCAGGACACCGTTGTTGCGCAACTGCACGTCGAGCGCGGCCTCGGACACCGACACGCGCGTGAGCCCGTCGCCCGCGAGGTCGAGCGTGACGCGATTTCCGGCGGCCATCGCGACCGTCCCGAGCCGCGCGCTGATCGTCCCGTCGTTGCTGACCTGCGCGCCGAGCAGCGCGACCGATCCGCCGTCGGCGGCGCGGATCGTGCCCGAGTTCGCGACGCTGCCACCGCTGCCGGCGAAATGCAGCCGTGCGTCGAGGAAATCCTGGTTCGAGATGTCGAGCGTCGACGCGACGATACCGCCGACGTCGACCGTCGCCCCGCGCCCGAACAGCACGCCGTTCGGGTTAACCAGGAAGATCTGTCCGTTGGCGCTGATCCGCCCGAGGATTTCGCTCGGCGCAGTGCCAACGACGCGGTTGAGCATCACGCTCGTGGCCGATGGCTGACGCAACGCGACCGACTCCTGCGCCCCGACCGAGAACTGCTGCCACTGGACGATCGCGCGCGGCGTGTTCTGCTGGATCACCATGCTCTGCGGCGTCGGACGCGCGAGCGCGACGCTGCCAGCCACCATCTGCTCGCCGGTGGGCATCGCGCGCAACGCGGCGCCGGGAATCGTCCCCGACAAGATCGCGGCGACGAGCGCCGCGATCCGTCGCCCTGCGCGGAGCGTTGGCGGTTGGGCAGTTCGGCACATGTTCGGAACTCCCCCGTTCTTCAGAAGTAGCCGACGAGTTGAAAGTACACCCGCGGCGACCGGCTGGGCAGGTCGGTCGCGACCGCGGCCGTGTCGCGCCAGGCGATGCTCGCCTGGAGCGAGAAGCTGCGCGCGCGTCCCCAGAACAACGCCAGGCCGTAGCCGCGAAGCCGCGCGCTGTTGTCGCTCCCGGCCGGCGCGAATCGGTTGATCCGCGACCAGCCGGCATCGTAGAAGCCGGACAGCGTCAATTCCGGATCGAGCGCATAGCGCAACTCGGCGGTCGCGACCGCGCCCTGGTCGCCGACGACGGCCGACGGAGAATAGGCGCGCACCGCCCGCGGACCGCCAAGGGCGATGCGCTCGGCGACGTCGAGATTGCGATTCGAGAGCTGACCGACGAGCCCGGTGTACAGATTCCAGCGCGGCACGAGCGCCTGCAGGCGCGAAGCGCTCACTGCCAGTTTCATGTACATGCCCGCGGTGTCGCGCCCGAGCGGCGACTGGTCGACCTGGCGGGCGATCGCCGAGCTGATGTCGACGTGACCGAGCGTGAGCGCGGCGCTCGCGCTCGTGTACCCGCCGCCCATGAACTGGTCGCGGCGCTCGAGGCTCGATCCACCGACCAGATTCAGGATCCGGCGCGGCACACGGTAGTCGACCGCGTCGAAGCGATCCTCGACCCACTTGTGCTGGAGCGACAGCGTGCCGAGCACCGTGCTGCTGCGCGAGCGCCGCAACGGATCCATCAGGGTCGCGTCGAGCACCGTCGCGGTGCCCTGCGCGCCGAGCGCCGCGAACTCGCCGCCCAGTTCGTAGGCCAGCCTGGAGATCCCGACGCCGAAACGCGCGCCCGCGTCCGCGACCGGCAGTTCGTAGCTGACGCGCCCGAACAGCGTCCTGCCCGCCGAGGTGAGCTGCGCGCGAATGTCGAGGTTGTCGCCGATTCCCCTGGGGCTCGCATAGCGCACCGAGGCGCCGAGCCTGTACTCGCCGGAGCTGCGCAAGCCGTAGTTGTCGACGTCCGCCTGGATCGCGCGACGACGCCCCTCGCCGACCTCGATCACCAGATCGACCGTTCCGGGCTCCTCTCCCTCCTCGAGCGTCGATTCGACGGTGATGCCCGGCAGGTCCGAGAGCAGCAGCATCGCGCGCTCGAGCGCCTGTTCGGTCAGTGCTTCGCCGGCTCGCAACTTGCGACAGGTAGGCGCGAAGGCGCGCATCGGTGATCGGCGCGGCATCGGCGCGTTCGAGCCGGAGCTTTCCGAGCCGGCCCTCGATCACGCTGATCTCGATCACTCCGGCGACAATCTCCTGCGCCGGAACGATCGCCTGCGCGAGGAAGTAGCCCTGCTCGCGATAGCGCCGCGTGATCCGCTGCGCGATCGCCTCGAGATCGGCCAGCCTGACCTCGGTTCCGATGCGCTCGGCCCCCATCGCGGACAGTTGATCGGCACTGAAGATCGTGTTGCCGGCGAAACGAATCGCGTTCAGCACGAACGAAGCCCCTTGGGTGTCCACCTGCCCGGGAACCCGCGCGGCATCTGCGCCGGGCGCGGCGCCGGCCGGCGGTCGCAACACCGGCGCAGATTCGGCTGGCGGCGGCACCGCACCGGGCGGCCTGGCCTCCTGGAGCAGTTGGCCCGCGCTCGGCGGCGACTGTTGCGCCTGCGCGCCGTGCGGCGAAACGACAGGCGCAAGACGCGAACAACGCGACCAGCCCGGCACGCGCGATGCGATCCGAGTTCGTCTCGTCGTGTCGGATCGCTTTCATTGCGCGAGACTCTGGCGCCAGTCGCCCATCGCGATGAAGGGCGCCCAGAAGAAGGGGTGCTCGTAGCGCGCGCGGCGCATCGCCTGGACCTGCGCCGACTGCATCGCCCGATGCAGGTCGACGCCGCGCGCGAGTTCCGAGTACATCCTGGTCATCAGGAATTCGGTCGAGTCGTCGTCGACCGGCCACAACGACGACACCAGGCTCGCCGCGCCAGCGCTGAGGAACGAGCGGTTGAATCCGAGCAGCTCGTCACCCTTCTCGGTGCTTCCCAGACCGCTCTCGCAGGCGCTCAGCGTCACCAGCGCAACGCCCGAGAGCTTCAATCCGAAGATCTCGCGCGCCTCGACGAAACCCGGGTCGCTGCCCTCGCGCGCGAGGAGGATCCGCGAGAACAACGGGTCGACTTCGTCGACTTCGGCGTGCGCCGCCACGTGCAGGACGCGTCCCGCCGCGGCGGAGGCGTGAAACTGGGTACGCGACGCGGCCTCGCGCACGAACACCCTGCTGTCGGGGAAGATCGTGCCGATGCGCTCGACCTCGCGCTGCGAACCGGGCAGCGCGTATTTCGCCTCGGTCGCCGGGTTGCCGAACGCGACCACCGGACCCTTGCCGGCGGCCTGGGCCTGGAGCTCACCGAGCGCGATCGTCGTCGAGGGCGCGATCGCGATCGGATGGCGCTCGATCATCCACGCGTCGCCGTCGCGCAGCGCCTGAAAGGCCAGATAGTGCAGCGGGCCGTGCGGAACGATCACGAGCCGCTCGGCGGCGTTCAACTTGAGCGGCGCGACCAGCAGCGTGTGCAGCGACGCCGCGAGCTCGGTCGTGTCGGCGCGACGCGCGATGATCGAATCGCGAAACGCGGTGATGCGCGCAGCCAGGTCCTTGCGCGCGATCGCGATCTCGAAACCCGAGATCCCCGACCCGCGCACGACCCAGGCGAACAGCCTGTCGGCCACCGTGTGGTACGCGACGATCGCCTCGCCCTCGCGCAGCGCCGCGCGCGCGCGTTGCGCGTCGATCGCGTTCGCGTCCGATCTCGCCGCGAGTTGTGCGGGCGCGCCGACGCGCTCGCGAATCAGGTCGAGCAGCGCGCGCGCGCGGCTCTTCTCGCTCACCGCGAACGCGGTCGCGAACTCGCCGCTCGCCATCGACAGCGAGAGCGCGCGCTCGAACACCTGCTGGACGTCGCCGAACAGAGCGGCCTTGAACTCCTCGCTGCGAAACCGCGCCCGGATCGAATCGGCCGAAGCCACCGCGGCGGCGTAACTGGCGCCGGCGCGCGCGACGTCGCCGCGCGCGAGCTGGCTGCGGCCCACGCCCTCGTGCGCCCAGAGCCGCTGGTACTCGGCGTCGACCCCCTTCGCGCCGGCGAGCATCTGCTCGAACTGACGCGTCGCTTCCTCGGGCCGGCCCTCGGCGAGCAGCAGTTCGCCCAGTCCACGCAGGTACACCTGTCGCAGCGCGGCGTCCTCGGGCTCGCCGATCCGCGCGTAGCTCGTGCGCGCGCGCGCGGTGTCGCGCGCGGCGAGGTAGGTGTTGGCGAGCGAGAGTTCGACCAACGGACGGAACTTGCTCGACGCGACCGCGAGCGAAGCCTCGTAGCGCGCGGTCGCCTCGGCGATCTGCCCGCGCCGCACCGCGATGTCGCCCAGCACCTTGTTCGCCGGCGCGGCGATCAGGCGCGGATCCTTGGCGTTCTGAGCGATCGCGAGTTTCGCGTATTCCTCCGCGCGCCCGAGGTTGCCGGCGTAGCTGTAAGCGATCGAGAGGTCGCGCATCGACGCGGCGACCAGATCGGCATCGCCGCCGCGCTGCCCCAGGTGCAACGCCTTGCTCGCGGCGCGAATGCTCTGGCGAAACTCGCCGCGCTCGGCGAGCGACACCGCCTGGCTGCAGTACTGGTAGCCGTCGAGCTTGACGCGCTCGCGCGAGTACAGCAACCGGCCCTCGACGCTGAGGTTCGACAGCGACTCGGCGTCGCGCTGCCTGGCGAGCGCCGACTGCAGTGCCGGGGGTGTCGCGTCGGCAACCGCACCCGGGGCTTCAGTGCGCGCGCCACCCGCGGCCGGTTGCCCGGCGCCCGTCTGCTGCGCTTGGAGCGGCTGCGCGAACAGCAGCGTGACGGCCAGGAGCGACACGCTCGAAACAGGACGCATCCGCGTCATACCCGTCGAGGAGGAGAACAAAAGCGACGAACCGGCACCGTGCACCCGAAGTGCGCGGCCCCGAATCGATCGATTGGGGTCTGAAACCGATTTAAACACAGGGGGTGAGGCCTGACAACGAACAACGAACGAACGAACACAGGCAACACGCCTCACGCGCGTCCTGCCTCACGCGCGTCTCGCTTCACGCGCGTCTTGCCCCTGGCGTTCGACTTCGCGCTTCGACCGTCACGCCTCCATCTGCGCGAGCCAGCGCCGCTGGCGCCACGCCGGCGCGTCGGTCGGAAAGAGCGGCGTTCCCGGCTCGAGGATGCAGCGCCAGATCGCCGCCGCGATGCGCTGGCGCTGGTAACCCGATTTGAGTACCTGCAGGCAGTGCGACATCGACGGCGGCGCGCCCATGAAGAAACGCTGTCCGGCCGGAAAGCGCGATTCGTTCTCCTTCCACCAGGCGGCGATCTTCTCCGGATCGGGCCAGGGCAGGCCATCGTCCGGATCCATCTCGACATTCTCGTCGTCGGGATCGTCGTTCGGGCCGGACTCGAAGTCTTCGGGGGGCTTGCGCTCGAGGTCGAGGGCGGCGAGATCGAGCCCGGTGATCATGCTGAACGATTCGCCGGCGAGGCGTGTCAGAAGCGGGTCGGACATCTGTTTGATCAGCCAGGGGATGTAGAAGGGGTCGCCGACGGTGCCGACCGCTTTCAACAGCGTCCTTCCAGCGTCCGCTTCCTCCGAAATTCCTGCGAGCCTCGAGCGGGAAGCATCGTCATCGCCCAGCCTCAGGACGATCGAGAAAGCGAGAAGCCGCATCGGTCCCCGGCCCGAAGCAAAATCTTCGAGTGCGACAAGACTCTCGCCGCGATCCCCGGCCAGGACGGCATTGACCCGCTCGAGCAACTCCGCGAGCCGCGTTGCGTCCACGGAGCCTGCGACCCCTGCACCGATGAGTTGCCCCGCAGCCGCCTCTTGCACACGCTGCGGAAATGGCGAATCGAGACTCACACGCTTCGCGATCTCGAGCGCGTCGACATGGGCGGCCAGCAATTCGTCGAGTCGTGCGAGCGTGGCCAGAGTTTCGTTCGGCGCCGCAACCGCGTTCAACCGCCGCTCGCGCAGTACGTCCAGGTCGTCGCCGTGCTGATCGCAAACGACCGGGACTGCGGGTCGCGCGAATCGAGGAGTGTTCATCGATCGTCGAGGCCGATCTGGATCGTCCGACGCACGAAGCAGCGACACACCGCCACGGATGTACGAATCACGCCACTCTGCTCCACCGCTGACCGTCGAACGAGAAGATATTCTTGGCGCCGATCGACCAAAGCAGGCCGCCGCTCGCGGTCAGTACGAAACAGGTAGCTGGCGCGTCCTCTCCGAAATCGACCGGTACGACGCCGGCGTCCGTCAATTCGAACAACGCCGAGTTTGTCGCGACGAATACCCTGTCGACGAACTCGATCACGCTCCAGAAGTCGTCAACCGTTTCGGTCTCGACCAACACCCAGTTGCCTTCGCGCCTGACGAGCAGCGTTCCATTCATTCCGCAGGCGTAAACGCATCCGGACGCGCCACAACGAATGTCGGTGATGATCATGTTCGTCGGGCTGTCTTCCCGGTGCCACGTCTTGCCGTCGAAGCTCCAGATTTCTCCGCGGCGCCCCGCCGCGAACAAAGCATCTTCCTTGAAACCGTCGATGGATTCGAAACTGTAGACGTCGTTCTCCTCGAGCGGCGTGCGCACGCCCGAATCGATCCTCTGCCAACTGTTCTTGCCCGCCCTCCGGTACGCCTGGCGCCCCATTCCGACCGCGTACGCGATGCCGTCGATTGCCCGGATGCAGCGCATCGGGCCGAAACTCGAGGGGCCGTCAGCGAGCGTATTCAACGCGTCTTCATCCGAAACGTCTCCGCTGCCCACTCGAAATATCTGTCCGAACAGTCCCATGAACAGCGCCTGCGCGAGTGGCTGCTTGACAGCCGCCACGCCGACCGTCGTCCAGTCGCGACTGTCCTCGGTCGTGGGCCACAGCCAGTTTCCCTTGTGATGCACGAGAAAGAAGCTGTGCTCGACTCGATCAGGGATCAAGTCGTCCTTGACCATCGCCACGTAGCCGATCTCCTCGCTTCTCAAGGCTCCGGTCACGATCGAGAATTCGTTGAGTGCGCGGTTGAGCATCGATCATCTTCCTTTCTAGACGGCGCCGCCCCCGCTTCCAAATCCGAAGGAGCTCATTTTCGACTTCGCGGCGGATACCTTGGCAGCATCGGGCTTGCATGTCGCGACGGCCTTGATCTTCGTTGGATCGGTCATCCCGCACTGCCGCTCGTGATAATCGGAGAGCTGCGCCTCGATACAGCCCTCGTCGCATCCAAGCGTTTCGGACACAGCCTTGGCGGCGTCCTTCTGCGCCTGCTTCACGGTCGTCGCCTTGTGGTTGAACATCAGCGGCGGCGCCGCCAGCGCCTCGGTCGGTTTCTGCATCGCGGTGGCACTCTGCATCGTATGCATCAGCCCATGGGTGCCGACGCCGTGGCCGGTCCCCTCCAGACAGATCGAGGGAGCCGCCTTTTCGTCGTAATTTCCGCAGTTGTAGAGCGCCCTGCCCTCCGAGCTGTTGCGTCCCTGCGTATAAAAGGCGCTGGCCTCGACCAGATGATGGCCCGTCTGCCCGTCGCAGCATCCGCCCTTGCCCTTCGCCGTCTTGCTGTACGGCTGCAACATGCAGCGTCGCGCCTTGAGGCACTCGCCGGCACCGCCGCGATCCGAGACGATCGCCGCCGCATACGCGAACGCTTCCGGATCCTTGGCGGGCTTCTTCGCCGGAGTCGGCGGACAAGGACTCTTGCCTTCCTTGTGAGGTTCGAACTCCTTGCAGGCTTCATATTCCTTCTTCATCGATCCGACGCAAGGATCGTCGAGCGAGACCGCCATCTGATCGATGTACGGCCAAGGTCGGCGAGTTGCGCGGCGTCGACCCGTGGTTGTGCGTCGTCAGGTCGAGGTTCCGGACGACGTTTTCGCCCTCGACCTTCACGTCCATCGACCACATCGTGAAGTAGACCTTGCCTCGGTTCACGCTGGTGATCACGCCCTTCTTCGCCGCGCACCCGGCCTCGTCGCCCTAGCTCTGCTTGAAGTAGCTCTTGTTCTTGAGCATCACCTCCTGGCCCGAGATCTTCACGGTGGTCGAGCCGCTGGTGGTGTCCGAGGCCATCCCGGTGTTCGGGTACGGGATCGGGACGCCGGGCGGCGTCGCGGGGCTCTCGGGTGGCGTGAAGCAGACGTCCGGAAACGCGCAGATCGCCTTGCCCATCGCGGCCTTGCACGACACCTCCATGTTGTTGGCGAATACCTGGTTGCCCACCGGTCAGCGTCCTTGGTGTCGGGTCCGCCGTCGACGGCGCGCATATGAGCCGCGCCGCATCACGGTCGCTCCGGCAGTTCGCGTGCTGAACACCATCACGACCGCGGCCCGCCGCCCGCCGTCGGTGCCCATGTGCGCGAGAACCCGCGACCCGGTGCGTACGACTTGCGGCACGCCGCGTCGGCCAGCGCGACGATCGCCAGACCGCACGCGCGCCCGCCTCGCCGATGTACTCGGCCGGGTGCCAGAAGTCGAACGCCTCCCTGCGGCTTCGCATCGTGCGCGACAGCGCCAGCGCCGCCTCCTTGAAGTAGTACTGCTCGCCCGAGACGTCGGTGATCCTGAAGTCGAGCTCGTGCAGCTCGCAGCCGGCGTCGTCGAGCGCCTGCCGCAGCGCCGCCGTCAGCCCGTCCGCGCGCAGCGGCTCCTCGCTGTCGAAGTGCGCGCGTTCGACGCCGAAGCCCAGACCGGCGCACAGCAGCTCCGGCGCACCGCTCGGCCTGCCGACCAGGATCGCTCCGGCCGCCTCGCCCGGGATGAAACCGTTCGAGTTCGACGCGGTGAGCAGACGCGACGCGCGTTCGTAGACCGAAAGCGTCGGCCAGTTCAGCAGGCTGTCGGTCGCGGCGATCACGACCTGCTCGACACCGCCTTCTCGTAGATCAGCTTGCGCGCCTGCGCGAGCGCGACCGCGAGGCCGACGCGGCCCTGCGCGACCACCAGCGACTCCTTCGCGAAGCGGTATGCCGAGTTCGGCTTCGATCTCGAGGAACAACTCGTCCTCGAGTCCTTCGACGCGCTTCCGGGGCGCGCCTGCTCGGCGACACACAGGATCAACGCGATCCCGTCGGACGCGCGAGGCGTCGAGCCCGCCGAGGCATTCGTCGATCGCCATCGCCGCCATCTTCGCGAGCTTGCTGCGTCCGCGCCACGGCCGCTCGAGCGCACCTCGTGCGCGATGATCCACTCGCCCGATCGATCGACGAATCGCGTTTCGGTCGGGTTGGTGAGCTTCGCGCGCATCGCCGCGCACGCCGCAGGCGCCGACAGCCCGACGCTCGTGACGAGGCCGGTCGCGCGAACCGCCAGATTGCTGCTCGTTCATCGCGTGCTACCGCTACCGGCCGTGTTCGTCGCGTATCGCCGCTGCCCGCGCCGTGTTCGGCGCGTGCGTCACGACTGTTGCCCCGCGACCGCGGCAGGCGCCGCATCGACGATCGGGAACGCGACCTCCTCGCGCTGCTGCCACCATCCGCGCCCCTTCGTGCCGACGAGCACCTGCGCGATCTCGAAGATGTTGCGCTTGAGCGGCCGGGCGACACGCCAGCGTCATCGTGAAGCGCTCGAGGTCGGGCTCGAGCACGATCGTGTCGAGCGACGCCGTGTAGTCCTCGCGTTCGTCGTTCTTCGGGAACACGTGCACGGGCGCCTTGAACGACGGCAGGTCGAACACCCTGCGCCCGTCGGGCGTCAGGTTCGCGAGCACCACCTGCTGGCGCACCGACCGGCAGTGCGCAGCTGCTGATCCTCGCGGCGCCGCCTGATAGTAGCGCTCGTCGAAATCCGGCGGCAGGAACGGGAAATGATCGTCGAGCCACTTCTGGTCGTAGGTGCCGGCGAAGCTTCGCGCGACGCTGCCCATCCGCGACCGATCGACCCGAACGCCATCGGCGCGTAGTCGACGTCCGGGCGCGTCACCGGCCGGTCGAGTTCCTCGGTGTCGGGCAGCGGCGTGCCATCGACCCACTCGCTCTTCAGGTGCCGGTGAAATCCGCGGCCCACCGGATTCGCCGCGTACCAGGCGTGTTTGGTCCGGATCCTCGTGACGCGTGTCGGCTCCGCCGAACGCGACGTCGTAGGAAATCGGCCGCGTTGCGAACGGCACGGGCGGCGTCGCGCGAATGCCGGAGATACCCGGCGTTCCAGAAACGCTCGCCGACGACGTTGAAGCTCTTCTGCCAGGCGCCGACGCGAAGCCCGACCGGCACGCTCGTCGCGGGCCGCCCTTGCGGCGCATGCGCGCTGCCAAGCAGAAGCACGTCGCAGCGCTTCTTGCGCGGCGAATAGTCGGCCTCGTGGACCGGCGCGGACAACCCCGGTTCGCCGCTGAAGGTGTCGGACATCACCAGCGGCGCCTGCTCCGGGTGAAGGTCGATCCGCTCGCCCGGCCGAGGCAACGGAACGTTCCCTTGATCACCACCACGAGCAATTCGCGCCCCGATGGCTCCATGCCCATCGTGTAGCCCGCCTGCATCCGTGTCGCGTTGATCAGTTCCATCCGCTTCGTCCGGCAGCCCGTTTGCGCTGCGGCCTCGATTGCGCCCGCACCTCGCGTCGTCCGGTTTCCCGCGCCTCGTGCTGGCCGCTAGTTGATCTGTACCGATCCACCCTTGATCCGGTTCACTCCCGAGGATCGGCTCGAGACGTACTTCCCGTTGATCAGCACCTTGCCGGCTTTCGTCAACGTCACGCTCGCGTGCCCGCAGCGCAGCACCAGTTGCTCCTTCGCGGTGACGACGAGCCGTTCGCCATCGGCGTCGATCTCCACCGAACCGGATGCGTCGGGCGCGAGCGCCCCTTCGTCGTCGCGCAGCCAGCCCATCACGATCGGGCGCAACGCGTCGCCGCGCTCGAAGGCCAGAGCCACCGCGCGTCCGACGTGCGCTTCGTGCAGATCGACGACACTGCGCGCGGCGATCGCCGCGGTTCCGGGCTGGCCATCGAACACGACCAGCGCGCGAGACTGCTCGAAGGCCACGACGCGACCGACGACGACGGCGGGCCCAATACCCGTTCCGGTGGACCGATCCGCAGCCTTCGCGAGCAGCGCGTCGAACACGCGCGCGCTCGGGTCGTCTCCCTTGGTCGTCGTTCTCGGGGCGGCCCCCCTGGTCGTCGCGTTCGTCGTGGTCGTGGCGTTCGTCGCGACCGGCGCGCGAACCCCCTCGCCCGCCGGCGAGCCCGCCTCGAACGCGCCGCGATCGGCATCCCTTGCGCTCATCATCTCTCCCGTGCCGGGCCGCATCGCAGCGCCAGGCGCACCCCTAGTTCTGAAGAATCTTCGAGCCCTTCATCGTGATGTTGCTCGAAGCCTTGACGTCGATCTTGCCGCTGCCCTCGATCTTGATGTCCTTGCCCTTGATCACGATCGAGCCGTCCTTCTTCATCGAGATGCTCGCGCTGCCGGTCTTGATCGTGATCGAGTCCCCGGCGTCGATCACCAGGTTCTTGCCGACGCTGAGCTGATCGTCCTTGCCCACCGACGTGGTGCGCGCGTCGGCCACCTGCTCGGTGTGCGAGCCGGCGGTTTCGACCGACTGGTCGGCCCCGACCGAAAGGCTGCTGCTGCCGCCGATGGTGGTCGCCTGCATCGCGCCGATCGTCAGGATCTGCGCCGCGCCGATCGTGATCTGCTGCGCGGCGCCGATCGTGATCGTCTCGTTCGCGCCCACCGTGTGGGTGCGCTGCACGCCGACCGTGAGCGTGTCGTTCGCCCCCACCGTGTGGGTGCGGTTCACGCCGATCGTGACCTGCTCGTTGAGGTCGACCATCTCGGTGCGGTTCTGGTGGATCGTGATCGTCTCGTTCTTGTCCACCGTCTCGGTGCGCTGGCCGTGGATCGTGATCGTTTCGTTGTTGTCGACCGTCTCGGTGCGATCGTGCTTGACGTGGGTGGTCTCGTCGTGGTCGATCGTCTTGGTGCGGTCGTGCCCGACCCAGTGGGTCTCGTCGTTCTCGACCTCGATGTCCTGGTTCTTCTCGGCGTGCAGCCAGACCTGCTCCTCGCCCTTCTTGTCCTCGAAGCGGATCGCGTTGGCGTTCGCGGCGCTGCCTCCCTTGCTCGATCGGCTGAGCATCCCCGCACTGCGTCTTGTTCGCCGGCAGTTCCCACGGCGGCATGTTCGCGCCGTTGTAGACCACGCCCGGTGACCAGCGGCCGATCCGGGTCGCCTTCGAGGAAACCGACGACCACCTCGTGCCCGATGCGCGGAATCGACACGAAGCCCCAGCGCGCCCCGGCCGCCAGGAAAGCGACGCGCAACCAGCACGAGGTCTTCTCGTCGTTCTTGCCGCAGACGGTCCCAGTGGAACTGGACCTTGATCCGGCCGTAGCTGGTCGGTGTGGATCTCCTCGCCCGACGGCCCGGTGACGACCGCGGTCTGGATGCCCTGGACGATCGGCCGTGGCGTGGTGCGCGGCGGGCGGTACTGCTGGTCGATCGAGATCGCGGTGAAGCTGCACGAGTGGCCCGATCCGCCGCCGTCCGAGGCCTCGTGCGCGGAGTCGCGCAGTTCGTACTGGGTCGAGGTGATCAGGTACTCGACGTTCTGGTCGCGACGCGGGTGACTCGCGAGCGTGAACCTGCGCCCGGCGTGAAAACTGCGCAGCGAGCCCTTGCCGTGATAGTGAAAGGCCGCGGCGTGGAACTCCTCGATCCGCGCGCCGGCGTAGGCGTCGCCCTCGGAGTGTGTGTCGTACTCGCCGGGGTAGTCGTAGATCTCGTAGTCGGCCTTCGCGTGACCCTTGTCGAGTTCGGGGCGTCGCGTGACCTGCAGGTCGGTGCCGGGGCGCTTGAAGTCGTAGTCGTCGTTCACGACCACCCCCGGCTGGATGTCCTGGCGCATCTGCCAGTCCGAAACGAAGTCGCGTTCGTGCGCGACGCTCGGTATCGCCGGCAGGTACGAGATCGTCGCCTCGCCCTCGATCGCGGCGTGCGTGTTCTTGCTGTCGATCAGCACCATGCGGTGCGAACCGTCGTCGTGCTCGAAGAAGTAGTAGATCCCCTCCTGCTCCATCAGCCGCGACACGAAGTTGAAGTCGGTCTCGCGATACTGGACGCAGTACTCCCACGCTTCGTACTTGCCGCGGTCGCTCAGGCGGTCGTCGACCGACTTGAGGCTCTCGTCGGAGAACACCGCGTCGACGATGTCTGGCACGTTCATCGACTGGAAGATCCGGCAGTCGGCGGTGCGCGTCAGGAACCAGACCCAGGGGCTGAGCGTCATCCGGTAGACGAAGTGCCGCCCCGACACGCCGGCCTGCGCGAAACGCGTGACGTAGCCGTTGAAGAAACGCGTCGTTCCGTCTTCGAAATTCACGCGCACCGTCATGCTCTTGCCGAGCAGCGCGCGCGGATCGACGTCGTGCTGCAGGCTCAGCACCTCGAGCCTGTACTCGAACATCCGCGACAACCCCTCGCTCACCTGCATCCGCGAGAACAGCAGCGAATCGTCGAGCGGGCCGGACAATTCGCAGAATCGAGCCATCAGCGTCACTCCCCTGGCTGCGCGCCGCCGTCACGGACCGTGCGAACGAGCGCATCGGCCCAAGGGTATAGCGGCTGCGGCAGCGTGAACATAGTACCGAAGTGCTGGCGCGCCCCGGCGCGCGCGTTCAGTCGAATCCGTAGGCGAAGTCCGCGTCCTGCACCGTGAGCGCGATCGACTCGAGCGGCTTGCCCTCGGCGAGGCGGCCGAGGTACTCGCGGCTGATGCGCGGCAGCACCGTGTTGGTGAGGATCGCGTCGATCATGCGGCCGCCGCTACTCGAGCTCGGTGCAACGGCTGACGATCAGCTTGACGACGTCGTCGTCGTAGCTGAACGGGATGCCGTGGTTCTCGCGCACGCGCTTGACGATGCGGTCGAGCTGCAGGCGCACGATCATCGCCAGCATCTCGTCCGACAGCGGGTAGTAGGGAATCGTCACGAGGCGGCCGAGCAGCGCCGCCGGGAACACCTTGAGCAGCGGCTCGCGCAGCGCCTTGGCGATCGCCTCGGGTTCCGGGCATCAGCTCCGGATCCTTGCACAGGTTCATGATCAGCTCGCTGCCGGCGTTGGACGTCAGCAGGATGATCGTGTTCTTGAAGTCGATGAAGCGGCCTTCGCCGTCTTCCATCCAGCCCTTGTCGAACACCTGGAAGAAGATCTCGTGCACGTCCGGGTGGGCCTTCTCGACCTCGTCGAGCAGCACGACGAGTAGGGCCGGCGCCGCACCGCCTCGGTCAGCACGCCGCCCTCGCCGTAGCCGACGTAGCCGGGAGGCGCGCCCTTCAGCGTCGAGACGGTGTGCGCCTCCTGGAACTCGCTCATGTTGATCGTGATGACGTTCTGCTCGCCGCCGTAGAGCGTCTCGGCCAGCGCCAGCGCGGTCTCGGTCTTGCCCACGCCCGAGGGGCCGGCCAGCATGAACACGCCGATCGGCTTGTTCGGGTTGTCGAGCTTCGCGCGCGAGGTCTGGATCCGCCTGGCGATCATCTCCAGCGCGTGGCGCTGGCCGATCACGCGCTCGTTCAGCGTGTCGGCGAGGCTGCAGCACCGCCTCGATCTCGTTCTTCACCATCCGCCCGACCGGGATGCCGGTCCAGTCGGCGACCACGGTCGCCACCGCCTGCGCGTCGACCGACGGCAGGATCAGCGGGTCCTCGCCCTGCAGCGCGGCCAGCTGCGCCTGCAGCGTCTTCAGCGTCGGCGAGCAGTTGCTCGCGCGGCACCGCCGCGCTCGCGGCGTCGCGGCAGGCGCGGCGGCGCACCGCTGGTCGCTCGCCCGGCGCGGCGCCACCTGTCCGCCGCTCGCGTGCGCAGCTGCGCCGCGGCAGATCGACCGCCTTGCCGCCCTCGCGCAGCGTGGCGCGCAGTTCGAGGATCTGGTCGACCAGCACCTTTTCCTCCTGCCAGCGCGCGTTCAGCACGGCGAGCCGCGCGTTCTCGGCGTCGAGCTTGGCCTGCGCGTCGGTCTTGCGGTCGCCGATCGCGCTCGCCGACCGCTTCCTCGCGGCCGATGATCTCCAGCTCGGTCTCCAGCGCCTCGATCCGGCGCTGCGCAGTCCTCGACCTCGGGCGGCGTCGCGTGCTGGCTGATCGCGACCCGGGCGCAGGCGGTGTCGAGCAGGCTGACCGCCTTGTCGGGCAAGCTGGCGCGCCGGAATGTAGCGGTGCGACAGCTGCACCGCCGCCTCGATCGCCTCGTCGAGCAGCTGCACCCGGTGATGCTTCTCGAGCACCGTCGCGACGCCGCGCAGCATCAGGATCGCCTTCGCCTCGTCGGGCTCGTCGACCTGGACCACCTGGAAGCGGCGCGTCAGCGCCGGGATCCTTCTCGATGTACTTCTTGTACTCGGCCCAGGTCGTCGCGCCGATCGTGCGCAGAGTCGCCGCGCGCCAGCGCGGGCTTGAGCAGGTTGGCCGCGTCGCCGGTGCCCGCGGCGCCGCCGGCGCCGACCAGCGTGTGGATCTCGTCGATGAACAGGATGATCGGCTTCGGGCTGGACCTGCACCTCGTCGATCACCTGCCGCAGACGCTGCTCGAACTCGCCCTTCATGCTCGCGCCGGCCTGCAGCAGGCCGATGTCGAGCGTCGAGCAGCGACACGTCCTTCAACTGCGGCGGCACGTCGCCCTTGGCCAGGCGCTGCGCGAAGCCCTCGACCACCGCGGTCTTGCCCACGCCCGCCTCGCCGGTGAGGATCGGGTTGTTCTGCCGCCGGCGCATCAGGATGTCGACGATCTGGCGGATCTCCTCGTCGCGTCCGCTGATCGGATCGATCTCGCCCTTGCGCGCCTTCTCGGTCAGGTCGACCGCGAACTTGCTTCAGCGCCTCCTGCTTGCCCATCTGCGCCGGCGCCATCGCACCGCTCGCCTCGCCTGGCGCGGCGTCGCGTGACCGCGTCGGAGCTGCCCAGCCGATCTTCCGGCGAACCGGCGGTGATCCGCGCGAAGTCGTCGCTCAGCGTCTCGGCCTTGACCCGCTCGAACTCGCGCGAGATCGCGAGCAGCGCGTTGCGCAGCGACGGCGTCTTGAGCATGCCGACGAGCAGGTAGCCGCTGCGCACCTGGCTGTCGCCGAACATCAGCGTGCCGTAGACCCAGCCGCGTTCGACCGCGCTGTCGATGTGCGCGGAGAGATCGGAGATCGAGGTCGCGCCGCGCGGCAGCCGGTCGATCGCCTCGGTCAGGTCTTTCGCGAGCACCGATGCGTCGACCTCGAAGTGGCGCAGCGCGCGGTGCAGGTCGGAGTCCTGCAGCTGGATCAGCTGGTTGAGCCAGTGGACCAGTTCGACGTACGGGTTGCCGCGCAGCTTGGCGAAGACGGTTGCGCCCTCGATCGCCTTGTACAGCACCGGGTTGAGTTTTCCGAATGATCTTGCGCGGCTGATCTCCGCCATGGTGTCCTCCGATCGTGCGATCTAGTCCGAAGCCGACGACAGCGCGAGGCACACGCCGGTTGCCGGCTGCTGCGCGCGCCAATTCCCGAGCCAGCTGGTCCAGCCGAGCCTTCCGGCCTTGCCCAGGCGCAGTCGCGGCACCTCTTCGGCGTGCAGCGACACCGTAGCACGCGCGCCGTATTCCTCGCCAACGTACTGGCGTACCCAATCGCGCACGCGCAGCTGCCACGCGGCGCCGGGCAACAGTTGCTCGTAGGCGGCCAGCGGCGCCGGTCCGATGTGGATCGTGAAGTGGTGCTGGGCATCGTGCACGCGCGCTCCGAGCACCGTCCCGACGCCGAGTCGCGCCGCATCGCCCCCGCGCCCGAGCGCCGAACGCTGATCGACCGGAAGCGACAACCAGCGCGGCGCGAAGCTCTCGAGCTGCACCGGCAACTGCAGGTAGGCGCTCAACAGGTCGGCCAGTCCGTCGCCGTTGCGCGCGCCGCGCGCCAGCGTGCCGGAGAAGAAGCGCTTGGCGTCGTCGGGAACGTTGTCGCGCTCCTCGAGCGCTGCCGAGCCGAGTCCGAACAGCGCGCCGACGTAGGTCCTGAAGCGGTCTCGCGCCGCGCGATCGCGGCTCGCCGTGGGTTGCGCCATGCGCCAGGCGCGGTAGAACGCGAGCAGCAGGCGATGGTGGAACATGTCGGCGAATCGCGCGAGCGTGGCGTCGCCGTGACTGCGCAGGCGCTCGCGTGCGAACTCGGTCAGGTGCAGCGGCATCGGCCCCTGCGGCCCCCAGAGCCCGAGAAAGCGCACCGCGATTCGCGGCCTGGCGCCCGCCAGGTCGACCCGCGAGAGGTTCGCCGGAGCGAAGGTCAGCTCCGGGTCCTGACCGAGTCGCAACGGCTCGTCGGCGGGCTTTCGCGCCTCGCCCAGCCGCGGCAGCGAAGGGTTGAGCCCCTCGATGCGTCGCATCACGTAATAGAAGTCGAACGCCCACGGACGGCGTTCGAGCTCGCCGAGGAACCTCAGCCGAGAATCCGCGTGCCTGTCCGCGCCGGCCATCGCGCGACCTCCCCGCGCGACTCCGAGACGAGCCGCGTCTGCGTGAACGAATTGATCGAGACGTGGCGCGCGAAGAAGCGCTCGAGCACCGACGCGAGCAGGTAACCCCCGGCACCGCCGAATGCCGATTCGTTCAGCGCGAGCTCGATCTCCAGCCCGCGACCGAAGGTGATCGGGCCGGCTGCGGGCAGGCGGCGGACCACCGGGCGCGTGCGCACGCCGATCAGCGACTCGATCTGCTTGCGTTGCGCCGGCTCGGCGATGTTCGCGTACAGCGAGAGCAGCTCGCGCACCGCGGCCACCGCGCCGCCGGCGTTGCCCGCGTCGAACAGCGAGAGGTAGTTCAGCGACATGTGGCTGAGCAGGCGCCAGGCGTAGTCGCCTTCGGTCACTCCGGCGCGCGGGCGCGTCGGCCCCTTGAGCACCCTGACCGACTCGACCGGCGCGGCGTCGTCGAGCGTGAGCGCGTTGATCGATCCGATCGGCAGCAGCAGCGGGAGGTCGCGGTTGGTCGCGAGCACCTCGACCGCGAGCTGCTTCATCGAGCGCATGTACGGCGCCTCGCGCTCGTCGACCACCGAGAGGAACACCTCGCTGCCGACGTACCCGGTGCGCGGTCCGTGCTTTCGCTGGCGCTCGGAGAGCACGCGCGGCTCGCGCCGCACCGTGTAGAACGCTTTCGCCGCGATCGATTCGTGGTGCACGAGATCGCCGTAGAACGGTGCGAACTCGGTGGCGTCGCCCGCGTCCTCGCCGAGCCCCCGGACCGACGTGACCGAAAACACCTCGAAGTCCATCGGGCGGGTACGGTCGATCACCAGGTGCTGTTCATGCTGGCCTTCGGCGAGCTGGATGCGGTCGGCGCGACGCGCGAACAGGTTGACCACCGGCGTCGCGTACAGCGAGAAGTTGCTCTCGTCGACCGCTCCCTCGAGGCCCGCGTCGGCGCGGTCGAACAGCAGCACCAGTTCGCACTCGCGCGCGTCCAGGTTGGCGAAAGCGCGGCGCAGCCCACTCACGCGGATGAAGTGAAACCGCTGCGGGAACCAGAAGTACTCGCGCAGCAGTCTGTAGCCCTGGAACGAGCGCCTGCCGAACGGCAGCAGTGCCTGGTCGTCGTCGAAACCATCCTGCGCGACCTGTGAAGCGTCGAGCCTGGCGAGCACGCGCGGCGGCGAATCGGTGGTCACGACCAGCGCGGCGACGCAGCGCGCAGCGATCGCCTCGAACAGCGGCCCGACCAGTTCGTCGGCGCCGCTCAGGTGCAGCGACAGATCGTCGCACCCGAGCTTGGCGAAGCTCGCCCCGGCCCGCGCCGCGAGCTTGAGCCGCAGGCCGCCGCGCACCTGGCTTGCCAGGCCGAGCTGGCCGAGCGGAAGGTCCGGAGCGAAGCCGAAGTAGCGCGCCGCCACCAGTTCGATCGGCCACAGCTTGACTTCGTGCGCGGTTCGGAACTCGCACGCGCTCTGCTCGCCGCGCGGCACGACGCTGCGCAGCGAAGTGCCGCGCGCGAGTTTCACGCCTTCGGCGAGCGCCGGATCGGACAGGTTGGGCTTCAACTCGACGATCATGCTCGAGGGCGTCGGCGTCAGGTAGTGCGGGTAGACGATCTCGAGAAGGTGCTGGGTGAAGCGGGGAAACTCGGCGTCGATCTTGAGTTGCACGCGCGCCGCGATGAAGGCGAAGCCCTCCATCAGGCGCTCGACATAGGGGTCCGCGACCTCCAGCCCCTCCATGCCCAGTCGCGCGGCGATCTTCGGGAATTCGCGCGCGAACTCGGCGCCCATCTCGCGCAGGTGCGCGAGCTCCTGGTTGTAATAGTCGAGCAGCCTCGGATCCATCGGCCGGTGCGCTCTCTAGCTCACCGGCCGCGGTCCGTGCCGCCGGTCGAATCGATTCCCTGGACCGTGTTGCCGCCGCGGTCGCGCAACTCCACCATCCCGGTCTCGAGATCGAGATCGGTCTTGAGCATCAGCTCGAGCGGATAGGGCTGCGCCCAGAGCCTGCCGACGATCTCGAAACTGAGCAGGTTGTGGTGTCCGAGCGCGTCCTCGGGCCTGATCCCGGTGACCTTGAGCGAGTCGGGCAGGATCCGCGGTTCGAAGTTGATGATCGCCTCGCGCATCGCGCTCTCGAGGTCGATCATCTCGACCTTGGACACGAGCTGTCCGGACAGCGCCGGCATCCCGTAGTTGACGGTCGAGCGCAGCGCGTGCGCGAAGGCCGTTTCGTCGACCGTCGCGTCGAGCCCTGCCTGGGCATTGAACAGCCAGGCGAGGTCGCGCAGCACGCTCTGGCGCAATCGCGACTTGGTGATCGCGCGCGATTCGACCGGCTCGACCTTCGAGCCGGGATTCTCGTCGATCAGGCGGTCGAGCAGTGCCGGCTGCAGGCGGTCGCGGGAAAACGCGTCCGACATGCCCTGGCCGCTCTCAGCCGAGTTCGATCTGGCGAACGTCGAGCATCGCGAACTCGGCTTCGTCGGTCGCCCAGACGCGTTGGCCGAGTCCGCGCCAGCCCTGCTCGTCCGACCCGTCCCAGACCGTCTTGCGCGCGAACCTGATCGCGTCGTCGTCGCTGGACTCGCTCGCCGGATAGCGAACCGGGATCAGCGCGTGCTTCTCGCCGCCGCCGCTGAACGTGATCTCGGCCGATGCCCAGACCATCTCGAGCACGTCGTCGGGTTCGGTCAAGGCGAGCCGGGCGATGCGCTCGAACGGCACCCAGTAGTACTTGCCGTCGATGAAGCACTCGCACACCGGGCCGAGCCGCGAGTCGGCGTCGGCGACCCATTCGAAAGCGGCGCCGTCGATCCGTCCGGGGCTCGGCTGCGCGGACTCGAGCGCCTGCTCGCGCAGCGAGGCGCCGCCCGCGCCGCCGCCGGAATCGGCGCGCAGCGCCTCGACCATCAGCGCGAGCCACTGCGGCGGCTCGCCGGCGATCACCGGAGTACGCTTGCCCTGAAACACTTCGGTGCGAAAACGCTCGCAGGCGATCGCCTGCTTGTAGACCATCGCGGTGAAGCCGAGCGAAGTGTCGAGGTTGCTCGCGGTGTCGAGCTGCGTCTGCGCGCGCTCCCACTGCCCGGTGACGGCGAACAGGCGAAACAGCTTCATCCGCGCCGACGCGTCGGTGGGCGCGGAGCGCGCTGCCGCGGTGGCCGCTTCCATCATCGCCTTCAGTGTCACAGTCGGATCTTCTGTCATCGCGTTGCTGTCCTCGCGCGCTCGCGCCGGGGGTACGTCGCACGAGCGACGACCGCGCGCGTCCGGCCTTTACGCTATTCCTTCTCGTTGAGTTTCCACTCGAAGCTCTGGTTGTTCTTGTCGGCGCCTTCGCTCGACTGCAGCGTGTACTCGAACTTCACGCTCTCGAACGCCAGCGTCACGCGCTCGAGCGGGATCTCGTTGTCGGCGTCGTGCTGCACCAGCACCGAGGCGATCTGCACGCCGGTGAAGATGATCTTCAGGTAGCTCTGCGCCTTCGTGCCGCCGGCGCGGCGCATCGTCACCTGCGCCTTCTTCAGCACGGTGCCGAGGTAGCAGCGGTTCATCAGCGGGGCCGAGGCGTTGTCGAGCCTGTGCGTGAAGTCGAACACCCGCACGTCGGCGCTCCCGCGCCTTCCGCCGGCTTTGACCACGCGCGCGATTGGCCGACCAGTTCACGCCCCACTCCCAGGACAGCACGTCGATCGCCCCGGCGAACTCCTTGTCCTGGGTCTCGCCGGTGATCTCTTCGAAACTGATGAAACAATCGCCGCTCACGTGCCTCTCCGATCCGCGCAACCCGCAGGCGCGGCCACCCTCGACTGGACCTGAAACCGCTCACCGGCGGCGCGCCAACGCACCGCCGGGTCGGTCCGGGCGCGGTGGCCCGCGTCAGACCTTCTCCCGCGTCAGACCTTCTTGTTCGACTTGACGTCGTAGCCTGCCTTCGCCGCCGCACCGAGCGTGCCGTCGACCTTCTGCTCCTTGTACTCCCACTCGATCTTCGCGAAGTTCAGCGAGATCTGGTCGACCGGGATCACGTCGCCCGACGACCCGCCGGTCTGGTAGCTGCTCACCAGCAGGTCGGACATCGTGATCTTCAGGTATTCCTGCTGCTCCTTGCCGGCCTTGCGACACAGCAACTCGGCCTTCTTGATGTGCTCGCCGGTGGCGCAGGCGAGAAACAGCTTCGGCGAGGCCTTGTTCACCTGCATCACGAAGTGGAAGTCCTGCATGCTGACCTTGCCCGCTCCGCCGCCGCCGCCCGACGCGTGCGCACCGACCTGCGTCTCGCCCCAGCTCCAACTCTGAACGTCGATCGAGTTCTTGTGTTTCGAGTCTGTCGACTCGCCATCGATTCCATCGATCTTCAGGAAATAGTCTACAGCCATGATCATTGCCTCCAAGTTCGACCGTCTAGGTCATCTCTGCGTCACTACGACTGCACTGTACGCCGGGCTTGGTCGATCGAACATCCGGCCTAGGACGTACACCCAAGGTACTACGCTCGCGGACCCGAGCGCTCAGCCGGCCCGCGCCGAAGGCAGGCGCGACACCAGCCGCAGCGACACGGTGAGGCCTTCGAGCTGGTAGTGCGGGCGCAGGTAGAACTTCGACGTGTAGTAGCCCGGGTTGCCTTCGACCTCCTCGACCACGACCTCGGCGGCCGCGAGCGGGCGCTTGGCCTTGGTCTCGTCCGACGAGATGCTCGGATCGCCGTCGACGTAGTTCATGACCCAGTCGTTGAGCCAGCGCTGCATGTCGGCGCGCTCCTTGAACGAGCCGATCTTGTCGCGCACGATGCACTTCAGGTAGTGCGCGAAACGGCAGGTCGCGAACAGGTAGGGCAGGCGCGCCCCGAGGTTGGCGTTCGCGGTCGCGTCCGGATCGTCGTACTCGGCCGGCTTGTGCACCGACTGCGCGCCGATGAACGCCGCGAAGTCGGAGTTCTTCTTGTGGATCAGCGGCATCAGTCCGGCCTTCGCGAGTTCGGCCTCGCGCCGGTCCGAGATCGCGATCTCGGTCGGGCACTTCATGTCGACGCCGCCGTCGTCGGTCGGGAAGGTGTGCACCGGCAGGTTCTCGACCGCGCCGCCCGACTCGATGCCGCGGATCTGCGAGCACCAGCCGTAGAGCTTGAACGAACGCGTGATGTTGGTGGCCATCGCGTAGGCCGAGTTGGCCCAGGCGTAGCGGCTGTGGTCGCCCCCGGCCGTCTCCTCCTCGAACGCGAACTCCTCGACCGGATTGGTGCGCGCGCCGTAGGGCTGGCGTGCGAGGAAACGCGGCGCTGCGAGACCGAGGTACTGCGAGTCCTCGCTGTCGCGCAGCGAGCGCCAGGCCGCGTACTCGGGCGTCGTGAAGATCTTCGAGAGATCGCGCGGATTGGCCAGCTCCTGCCAGGAATCCATCTGCATCAGTGCCGAGCCGGCGCCCGAGATGAACGGGCAGTGCGCGGCGCTCGCCACCTTGGACATCTCGCTCAACAGCTCGACGTCGGGCGGGCTGTGGTCGAAGTAGTAGTCGCCGACGATCGCGCCGAACGGTTCGCCGCCGAACTGCCCGTACTCGGCTTCGTAGATCTGCTTGAACAGGGGGCTCTGGTCCCAGTTCGTTCCCTTGTAGCGCTTGAGCGTCTTGCCGAGCTCGGTCTTGGTGACGTTCAACACGCGGATCTTGAGCAGTTCGTCGGTCTCGGTGTTGCTCACGAGGTGGTACAGGCCGCGCCACGCGCCCTCGAGCTTCTGGAACTCCTCGTGGTGCATGATCTGGTTGATCTGCTCGCTCAGCTTCTTGTCGATCTCGGCGACCATCGCCTGGATCGATTCGACGACGTCGTCGCCGATCAGTTTGGTCTGGTCGAGCGCCTGCAAGGCGAGCGTCTTGACCGCCTGCTGTACGGCTGATTTCGCCTCGTCGGTCTTGGGCCGGAATTCCTTGTTGAGCAGCTTCTCGAACTCGTCGTATTCGAGCGTGCCTTCCGTGGTCTTGAGCTGGGTGTCTGCCATGGGTGACTCCGCGTTCCTGATCGTTGTCGGGCCGCCGTGAGACGGCGACCGCCTGGTTTACTTGCCGGATTCCTTGTCGGGTTCCTCGTCGGCAGGTTTGGCCTGCGCGGCGAGCGACTTCAGCAGCTCGGGGTCCTTCATGATCTTCTCGACGAACTGCTCGGCACCGGTCTTGCCGTCCATGTAGGTGACCAGGTTCGACAACTGCTGGCGCGCCTCGAGCAGTTTCCTCAGCGGCTCGATCTTGTTCGCGATCGCCGCCGGAGAAAAGTCGTCCATGCTCTCGAAGGTCATCTCCACGGCCATGTTGCCCTGTCCGGTGAGCGTGTTGGGCACGGTGAACTGCACGCGCGGCTTCATCGCCTTCATCCGGGCATCGAAGTTGTCGACGTCGACCTCGAGGAACTTGCGATCGGCCACCGGCGCGAGTGGATCGGCGGGCTTGCCCGAGAGGTCGGCCATCACGCCCATCACGAAGGGCAACTGCACCTTTTTCTGGGCGCCGAACAGCTCGACGTCGTACTCGATCTGCACACGCGGTGCGCGGTTGCGCGCGATGAACTTCTGACTCTTTGCCATTTGTTTCCTCCAGTGTCGCTAGTTTCTCATCAGCCTCAGGATTCCGTGCCCTCGCTGCCCGACGCGAGGCCGGCGATCTTCGATACGGAGTCCATGCCCTCGGGGGCCATCTCGCGCATGATGTCGACGAAACTCATCGTCATCACGCGCTGCGCCCTGCGAATCAGCAAGGGTGCCGGATTGGTCGGTTCGCTGCGCTCGAGGAATTCGCAGACCTTGCCCAACAGTCGAATCGCATCCTCGCGCGAGCGCAACTCGCCCGCTGCCCTGCCCCCGGCGCCGGCGCTGCTGGCCCCCCGGCGCCGCCGCTTCGGCGCCGCCTCGTCGTCCAGGTCGCCGCCGGTCGCGTTCGCCCACAGACCGGCCAGGGGCGTGAGCCGCGCGACCAGCGGTTTGGCGTCGAGCGAGCGATCCGATCCGACCTTTTCGTCGAGCGTGCGCACCAGCGCGCGCAGCTGATCGAGCGCGATCTGCGCGTGATTGGGCACGTCGCGCCCGGCGGCTTCGCGCACCATGCCTTCGAGCTGGACGAGGCTCGGCCCGCCGGACTCGCCGGCCGAGTCGAGCAGCCCGAGCGCGCCCTCGACCTGGCGCACCGTGCACGGGCCGAATCCGGTCGCGCTGACGAACTGCGCGGCGCGCAGGTCGCGCAGCAAGCCGTTCTCGTCGACCAGCGCCGACAGCGTGTTGATCCGCATGATCGGGTCGTCGTCGTCCGGATCGAGCTGCGGATGCAGCGGTTCCCACAACTCGGCGACGAGCCGCGCGACCATCTCGAGTCCCTGCGCCAACCCCTCGACGCCGTCGTTGCGCGTGAGCGCGCGCACCAGCAGCATCGACGGTCGCAGGTCGCGGGTGCGCGCGAGCAGCGCGACCGCGCTTTCCTCGATCGACTTCCAGTCCGGCTCCTCGGCCTCGACCCTGGTATCGCCGAACTCCTGGTCGGGCTTGCCGCGAGCGGCAGCCTCCAGTGACATGAAGTCCGGGTCGTACTCGAGGTTCTCGCCGCACGGATTGCTCTCTTCGAGCGGCAACACCAACGCATCGACGTCGATCAAAGGCTCTCCCGACCAACTACTGTCCGCGAATCCGTCGACCGTGCCGAAACGAAGCGGCCGCACGGGGTTGGAGGCAGAATACTACCGAACCCGCATCGCTGACCAGCCACGGGATGACCGCCCGCGCGCAGGCACCGCGTTGCCGGCCGGTTGTGGTTCGCGTCGCCTGCCCGTTGCGGTCCGCGTCGCCGGCCCGTTGTGGTTCGCGTCGCGCCGTCGCTAACGCGACGAATTCGGGGCGCCGCGGTTGACGTCGCGCGCGCGGTGGCTCACGATCACCCGCTCCCGCGATCGGCCACTGATTCGCGGTCGCAGGTCCGAACCGGGCGTGCAAGATCTCCGAGGCAAGTGTGTCCTTCGTTTCCAACCTGAGAGCCGCCTGGCGCGACGCCGACTCGATGCTTTGCGTCGGGCTCGACCCCGACCCGGCGCGCTTTCCGGCCGCGCTCGCGCTTCGCGACGACGCGATCTTCGAGTTCTGCCGCGCGATCGTCGACGCGACGGCGCGCTACGCCTGCGCGTTCAAGCCGCAGATCGCGTACTTCGCCTCGCACCACGCGGAAGACCAGCTCGAGTCGCTGGTCGACTACATCCACGACCGCCACCCCGGCGTGCCGGTGATCCTCGACGCCAAGCGCGGCGACATCGGATCGACCGCCGAGCACTACGCGCGCGAGGTGTTCGAACGCTATCGCGCCGACGCGGTCACGGTCAGTCCGTACATGGGTTTCGATTCGATCGAGCCCTATCTCGCCTATCCGCAGCGCGGCGTGATCGTGCTGTGCCGCACCTCGAACCCCGGCGGCGGCGACCTGCAGTCGCTTCGAGTCGTCGCCGACGAAGGCGCTGGGGCTGCGGCCTCGGGCGAAGCGGATGCGGACGCGCCGGAGCGCGCGAACGCGGACGCGCCTGAGCGCCTGTTCGAACGCGTTGCGCGGCTCGCCGCCGGCCCGTGGAATCGCAGCGGCGAGTTGGGGCTGGTGGTCGGCGCGACCTTTCCGCGCGAACTGCGCCGCGTTCGCGAACTCGCCGGCGAAATGCCGTTGCTGGTGCCGGGAGTGGGCGCGCAGGGCGGCGACATCGAAGCGGTGGTCGACGCCGGCGCGACCGCCGAGGGCACCGGCATGATGGTCAACTCGTCGCGCGCGATCCTCTACGCGAGCGGCGGCGAGGATTTCGCTGCGGCGGCCGGCGATGTTGCGCGCGCGACGCGCGACGCGCTGCGCGACGCGGTGGCGAAGTCGCGCGCGCGCTCCGGCGGCCGAGCCCTTTGAACGCGACGCGCGCGCCGCTACACTCGGGGGCGAGCATGGGCGGCCATGACAGGGTCCGGTCGCGGACCCCACCGGACACGTGCGCTGCGGGGGGACCCGATGCGGATTCTGCTGGCGGAAGATGACGAGATTCTCGCCGACGGCCTGTGCCGTTCGTTGCGCCAATCCGGCTACGCTGTCGATCACGTGGCCAACGGCGAGGCTGCCGACGCGGCGCTCGCGGCCGATCAGTTCGACCTGCTGATCCTCGACCTCGGGCTGCCTCGACTCGCCGGCATGGAGGTGCTGCGCAAGCTGCGCGCGCGCAACACGCCGCTTCCGGTGCTGATCCTCACCGCGGCCGACTCGGTCGAACAACGCGTGCGCGGACTGGACCTCGGCGCGGACGACTTCATGGCCAAACCCTTCGCGCTGACCGAGCTCGAAGCGCGGGTGCGCGCGCTGGTGCGCCGCTCGATGGGCGCGAACAGCACGCTGCTGCGCATCGGCACGCTCACCTACGATCTGGTCGGACGCACCGCGTCGATCGACGAACAGCCACTCGAGCTGTCCGGTCGCGAAACCGGACTGCTCGAGATCCTGCTGCAGCGACCGGGCCGACTGGTGAGCAAGGAACAGATCGTCAACCACCTGTGCGAGTGGGGCGAAGAGCTGAGCCACAACGCGGTCGAGGTGTACATGCACCGGCTGCGCAGGAAACTCGAAGGTGGCGGCGTGCGCATCGCGACGGTGCGAGGTCTCGGCTACTGCCTGGAGCGCCCGCCCGAGGCCGGTGCGACCGGTTGAGACGCGGGTCATGAATCGTCCCGAGCGCCTTCCCCCACCGGCGCGCGCACCCTCGCGCTGGTCGCCGTTCGGCGAGCCCACCACGACCGAGCCGGTCTCGCTGTTCGGCGAGATCCTCGACTGGATGCTCGCGCCGCTGCTGCTGCTTTGGCCGATGTCGATCGTCGTCACCTTCATCGTCGCGCGTTCGCTTGCCGACGCCCCGTTCGACCGCGCGCTGCAGGATCAGGTCATGCTGCTGTCGCAGCAGATGCAGATGGTCGGGCGCGCCGCCAGCGTTCTCGATCGACCGGCGCTCAGGAACCTCTTGCCGAGCACGCCCGACGCGGCTTCGGTGTTTCAGATCGTCGCGGCCGACGGCGAGCTGCTCGCCGGCGAAGCGGCGCTCGCGCCGCCCGGGCTGTACGATTTCCCCGCGCCGGGTCGAACGAAACTGCGCACTGAGTTCTTCCGCGGCGCCGAGCACCGCATCGCCTACACCTACGTCGATGCTCCGGAACCGAACAGCCGCGAAGCGTTTCCGGTGCTGGTCCAGGCGGCGGAGACGCTGGACGCGCGCAACGCACTTGCCAACGAGATCATCAAGGGCGTGATCTTCCCGCAGTTCGTGATCCTGCCGATCGCGGTCGTGCTCGTGTGGTTCGCGCTCGGGCGCGGCCTGAAACCGCTCTCCGAGGTCCAGCGCCGACTGCGCGCGCGCCGGCCCGACGACCTCTCGCCGATCGATCGTCGCGGTATGCCCGAGGAGCTCTCGCCGCTGGTCGACTCGTTCAACGACCTGCTGAGCCGGCTCGACGCGAGCATGGCGGTGCAAAAGAGGTTCATCGCCGACGCGGCGCACCAGTTGCGCACGCCGCTCGCCGGGCTGCGAACGCAGGCCGAACTCGCGCAGCGCCAGAACGACCCCGAACAGCTTCGCAGGAGCCTCGGGCAGATCGCCGTCGGCTCGCAGCGTGCTGCGCACCTGGTGAACCAGCTGCTGGCGATGGCGCGGATGGAGAACCTGCGCGAATCGGGCCGTGCCGAGCCGGTCGAGCTGCGCGCGCTGGCCCGGTCGGTGTGCGCCGAGTGGTTCGCGCAGGCGATGCGACGCGACATCGACTTCGGCTTCGACGACGGCGGCCAGGACGCGACGATCGTCGGCCAGCCTGTGTTGCTGCGCGAGATGTTCAGCAACCTGATCGACAACGCGTTGCGCTATACGCCGCGCGGCGGGACCGTCACGGTTCGCCTCGCAAGCGCGGCGCGCACCGTGGCCTTCGAAGTCGAGGACAACGGACCGGGAATCGCACGGAGCGACCGCGACCTGATCTTCGAGCGTTTCCACCGCGTGCTGGGCAACGAGGCCGACGGCAGCGGACTCGGCCTGGCGATCGTGCGCGAGATCGCGCTCGCTCACGACGCGCAGGTGAGCGTCGGCGACGGCGGCGAAGCCGCCGAGCGCGCCGCGCGGGTCCCGCTTCGCCGTTCGTTTTGCGCGCGCGCTTTGACACGGTCGGGCGCGAGCGCTACACTTCGCGCCCTTCGGCGCATTAGCTCAGTTGGTTAGAGCGACGGAATCATAATCCGCAGGTCCGGGGTTCGAGTCCCTGATGCGCCACCAATGGATTCAAGCACTTAGACCACCTTTCGGGGTGGCCTTTTGCTTTACCGGCTCCTATGTAGGCACCATGTAGGCACGGTGAGCCTATTCGGGGCCGAAAAGCGCGCGGGCGAGGTGTTAGCCTGGGCTAACACTTCTGCCGCGTGCGCCGCGACGCGCCAACGTTGGATGCAACTGATTCGTCGGCGCGCGGATTGCGAACCTGCCGGTTGGCGCGAATCAGCATGCGCAAAATTGCGCACCCACTCAGGCAGCGGCCGCCGAGATGTTGAACGTATCCAGGCGCAGCGTGCAGAACGCCCGCCAGGTGCTAGATCACGGCGCGCCCGAGCTGGTGGCGGCTTGCCTCGCGCGCGCCCGCGCGTACTGGTGCGGAAATTCATCCGGTCTAGGCCATGCGCTCGAATCGACCGGGATACCGGAGCGCACCGCGCAGCGGTGGCAGGCGCACCCACTCTGGCCGTCTGATATTTCCCGCGCAGACGGGAAGAATTCCGCGATCAGCAGCTCCACAGACCGGCCAAGAGCGCGTCAAGCCGTCCCAAGGCCAGTTGACACGCCTGGGGTTGCGCTCGATCCGCGACCGGCGGCTGTACAAGCTCAAGCGCGAGGTCGCCTCCGCTGGCCGGTACTCGTTCGAGACGTTCGAGGAATACGTCGAGACACGGTGGGGACATGGAGTATCGCCGATCCGTGCAACTGATCGACGCGGCTGCGGTGGCCGAAAACCTGAACAATTGTTCACGTTTCTTGCCCGCCCGAGAATCGCACGTTCGACCGCTACTGAAGCTGGAGAACGAACACGAGCGCGCGGCGGCGTGGCAGGCGGTGGTCGCCAAGCACGGCAGTTCGAGCGCGGGCGATTGCGACGGCGCGTCACATTGCGTCACAAGCGGTCGCCGAAGACGAGGCGCTAGCACGGCGCTAGCACGGCGCTAGCACGGCGCTTGCACCCTGCGCCGGGCTTGGGCCGGCAACGCGGCGGCACCACCACCGCCAGTGGCCGGCGACAATTAGCCTGACCGCCGGCCAGGATAGTTGACGCCGGGCACCGCCAGCGCCCACGCGTAGGTGACGCGTCAGTGACGCGTGACGAAGTCTAGGTCGCCCGCCAGGCGCTCCGCTTGCCGCCTAGCGATCATCGCCCAGTCCGGCGAGCGGGTCCCACCGTTCGGCCTCGGTCAGCTTGGCAAGCGCGCCCAGTGCGCCTCGCAACGCCGCCGCCTCTGCCGGCCCAATCGTGCCGGCGGCCAATGCCGCAATCGCGCTGCGCCCCTGCGCGCTCAGGGTCTTGCCCTCCAGCGCGACCGGCGTAGCGGCCTCCGTCGGCTTCAAGGCGGGCACGACACGCTCCAGCAGCAACCGCGCCGCCGCAACGTCGCCAGCGCGCGCGCTCTCCACCAAGCGCGTGATGATCGCGGGAACGTGCTCGGCAATCGCTGCGCGCAGTTTCGCCACCTCGCCAGATCCAGGTGTGCGTCCGGCCGGATTGCCCGATTGCCCCGATTCCCACCGACCCGAACGTTTCGGCGTCGTCATGTGCAAACCTCCTGCAGATTTCCTGCTCGATCAGCTTCAAGCTGCCGGCCGCGAGTGCGCACGCATTGGCGGGCGGGTTCGCAATGCGCGGCAGATGGTATATCTAGATAGTCCCCGCCAGACGGGATAGGCGAGCGCGAGAATTCAGCCCTACAGCCCCGTGAGACGGGATAGACGGAGCCGCCCCTATCCCGTGAGACGGGGCAGTTTTCGCCTCTCTATCCCGTCTGACGGGACAAGAGCCGCGTTTTTCGCAACGTGCCGCACGTAGCCTCCGGTGCGGTACTTCTTCGGGTCGATGTCGAGCCCAATCGTCACGTCGAGTTGCTGCCACGCGAGCGCGAACCACGCAGCCTTGGATGGTCGCGCGCCCTTGCGCGTTTCGATCAGCAAACCATTGGCGACTAGCTCCCGGAGCGCGCGCGTCGACAACGTCGTGCGACTTCCATCCCAGCGGGCGCAGGTACTTCATGCACGCGACCAGCTCGCCGTTGTTCCTGCGGTTGTGCTGGCGGGCAATGTCGATCAGTAGCGAGCGTGCGACGTGCCCAGTGGCCCTATACCCGACGCTGTCGATCACGACATGCGGCAAGGCGGTGAAGGTGCCGCCGTCGCGACCGTTCGCAGCCTTCCGCTTTCCTTGCCGGCCATTCACAGCAGCGCCTCTGTGGCGCTGCGACGTACATGGTGGCACCGATACTTCAACCACCTCGCGCGCGGCCCGCCTGCATCGTTCTGAGCGGTCCCGCACGCGTTGCAGAGTTCGCGGTCGTTCATTGCTCCACCTCGCGCTCGCGCTGCCTGCGCGCCTGGTGGACCGACAACAACTCGGTCGCGGTCAGTCGCCAACCCGCACGCTCGTTGCCGTCGCGGTCGGTCCAGCTGGTCGCCTCCAGCGTCCCGGCAGCGGCGAGGGTCGAACCCTTGCGCAGTTTCATCAACCGCTCACCGGCATCGTCATCGAAGGTCGAGACGCCCACGAACAGCGCATCGGCCCCGGCGGACACGCGAACCGTTGCAGTCCAATAAGGTTTGCCGTTCGCCGCGATGCGCGCGACCGGATCGGCGACGAGCTCGCCTTGTATAAGCGCCGCGATCATTGCGGACTCCTCACAGCGCGCAGCGCGTTCGGTGAATTGCCGTCAGGCGCGCGCAGCACCTCCAACCAGTTCGCCTCGGCAATCTCTGCGGCGGCTCGCGCACGCAGAAGCTCTTGCAGCTTTCGACATTGCACGGCGGTCATGGAATCGGGGTCCACACCGTAGGACGCAACCACTTCGCGCAATTCTGGGCTCATGGCTGCCTCCCCTCGGCAGCATCGACCGCGCCAATGAATTGCCGTCCGTCTTGCGAGGCGACCGCAGCCGCAAGTTGATCCCGGCCGAGCGAGTACACGGCGATGTGCGCCCGCCGGCCACCATCCAAGGTTGCAACCTCGCGCGTGTCGGTGCGTACGCTCCAGCCGGTTCGGCGCAGTTTGTGTACTGACGCGGCCAGCCGTGAGGCGTGCACAACGCGCCACCATTCACCGGAAGTAACCCGATCGCCTCGCAAGAGCCGAGCAAGCAAACGGCCTTCAAGTGCTTCGGGATTCGGCCATGCACCAGGCGCGGTGCGTTCAGTGTCGAATAGTTCGAGCGTCTGTGCGACAATCGCGGCGTGGCTTCCGGCGGTCGTCTTCATTACGTGGAGGCGGCCGTTTTTCATTGCGCGACCCCCAGCAGACGGCGAATGTCGGCCACCGGCCAGGCGAGCCTACCGTGAACGCGAATCGGGCGGATTGGGCCGTTGTCCTTGCAGCTCCAAATTCTCATTGTCTGCGGCGCGCGTGCCAGATGGCGCGCTGCCTCGTGCGTCGGAAGCGCGGTGCGCGTCTCACGCTCCAGCGGGATCAGTTCTGCGAGGTGATGCTCCATGTCGGAACCCTTTGGTTCGTTGAACATGGAGCAGGGACTATTGGGCCGCAACCTCGGTTGCGCGCAAGTAGTACCCGGGTTGCGGGCTCGAAACCCGCGTCGTTGCTTGCGCTGCGCAGCCGTCGCGCAACCTGACCCGCAACCTCGCGACTACTTCGCGCGGTGAACTCTTCCCTTGCCGGATGGCCAGTTCGCGAGTGTCGGGGCCGCCCCATCCGTGTCCGGCCCAAGTATCTTGCGCAGGCGTGCCGTACTTACGCCGAAATGGGCGGCGGTTTGCTTCGCATAGTCGCGTGCGCGCTCGCCCTTGAGACGTTCACGCATGGCGCGCGCGTCCTTGACTCTCTCGGGCGTCCACTTCATCCCGTCTTTCGGAGCGCTCGCTCCCTGCGCGGATAGTGTCGGCCCTACCGCAGGCGCCAGCCCCTCGATATCCGCGCGCAGGAATCGAAGCTCGGCTACTGGCGCACGTATGCCGGGTTCACACTTCAGGAGCGCGCCGCTGTGGGTTCGCGTCATCGAGATCAGCAGTTCGTGACCGTCCACCGAAAGGCGTTCGACGTCGCCCTGAAAAACCATCGGCGCGAGATATCCCTCGGTGCGACTGCCGAACACCTCGGGATATCCCGGTTTGTAGTCCAACCAAAACCACGGCATCACCCCGCTTTCAAGGATTCGCGCCAGGGTCCAGCGTTCGCTGGTTCTCGCATGCAACCACTGGCACGCATCCTCGACGCTCGCGCGCTTGGGTAAGAAATCCGATGCCATTGCCCGCACTCCCTTCGCAGTGCCCTTCAATTGAAGGCCCGCGCCAGCCGGTGAAGGTTCCGGTTGTCTCCCCGTCGGGATAGGCGCGGGCGCTATCGAGTCTAGACCTCTAGACCGTCAAAAAGGCGAGCAACGGACCGTGGCGGGTGCCGGCCCTACAAAGGTCAGAGCACGCTATTGACGTAAAGCGGAAGCGGATAGTTCCGTTGCGCTAAATTGACACAGGCACTGCGCGTTGAATACGGCGCCTCGACCGGTGCCGGTCATCTCGTGCGAAAGGGCGTGCTAAGGACGATCGTCGCTTTCTCGCATCGCCAGTTCGGCACGCTCTCTGCGCTGCGCAATTCGTTGCATCATGGCGAGCTCCGGGCGTCGGGGAACGCACCGAAAGAACGAGTCCACCGCGTCGATGATTTCAGCGAAACGTCGTCGCTCCTCCAAGAGAGCGGTCAGACGGTCCAGCGGCTTCAATTCGCCAGCCCGCAGTGTCCAGGGCTCAGCGGGCGCTCCGGCAAACCTGACATTTGGATCATCTAGTGGATACTGCTGCTGGAGGGCCATCACCCTTTCGATAGCCTCTCTGTACACAACGATTGCCGCTGTCGGATTCTTCTCTTCCGTTCGTCGGTGAATAGCGGCGCCTATGATCGCTTCGTCACGCAATTCAGCGAACTTATCGAGCGACTCGCAATACCGGCTGCAGTTCCTAGAGACCTCGAACGAGAGAACGGCCTGCGAACCGTGAACAGAAAGCAGTTCTACGAAGGGCTCCTTATCGCCGAAGAGCTCCTTGTGCAAGTCCTTCGAGACTCCAAGGACTTTGTTGCCTAAGCCGATGTGCTGACTGTTTTGAATGTAGTAGTTGATTGTTGACCAATGATCGGTAGTCCACGACATCAAACCGTGTCTCAAGTCAGCGTCGCTGAGGGCGTAAGGGCTTATCTGAACGGTTATCAGATAACTGCCATCGGCTTGCTTAACGAACCGTGCTGGATCGCTCCGTGTGACAGAGGGGTAGGTAGGCGCTACCCGTGCTGGGGCGCCAGATTCCGGCGCCAAGTCAAGCCATATCGAGTAGTTGAGGCGCTGATCTTGATCAACTAGCCCATCCGTGATCACGGGTGCATCAGCGATGCTGCGACGGCGAAGCGCCAGCCACGACTCGGGCTAAAGTTTCAGCAATCTGCGAGGATGCGCGGAAGGTGGCGCCAGTTCCTATCCGGTCGAGGAGATAGAGATTCATGGGCGAGCGCCAAAACGGCTCCAGACCGCTTCCACGCCTGAGGCCGGAATCTCCGGCGGCCGCATCATGTCGAACTTGGAATTGGTCGTCAGATTTCTCGACGGCCCGTTACTTGCCGAAGGCCGAAGTTCGAGCACGTCTGCGCTCCAGGGTTTACCGATACCGCGCGACTTGGGACGGTGGCTAGTTCGGCTCCGTCAGTTGCCAAGGCCCAGCCGGATAGCCTCTATGTGGTCGGTCGGGCGTCAGCGCCAGCTAAAACGCGCAGAACCGGCACTGCGCCGTGTCCTTCAACCTTCGGCTGCTCGATGCCGGCCTCGCTCAGAATCCACGCCTCGATGCGTTCGTGCCACATGCGCAGCAGATCGAGCGGGCGAACGCGGTAGTGCTTTTCGGCAATGGCGCTTGGCTTGTGTCCTTGAATCTGCGCCACGACGCCGACGGGGCACTCGACCCACTCGGCAAGCGTGCCGAACGAGCGGCGCAACCCGTGCAGTGTCAGGTGCGGCAGACCGGCTGCGCTGATAGCGTGGTTGTGTGCGATGCGTGGTTCCTGCAGGTGCCCATCGGCAGCCGTGCGGCTCTCGAACACCCACGGCGCGGGTTTCCACTTGCGCCGCGCGCGCTCGGCTTCCTCGGGATCAGCACGCAGCCGGCGCGGCGGCGCGGGCGGCGTCTCGTTGCGGGCCTTCAACTCGCGTAGCAGCGCCGCGAAATGCGGCGTGAGCGGAATCACGCGCGCACCTGCGACCTTGTCACGAATGCGCAGCGAGCCCCACCGGAAGTCAACATCGGCCCAGCGCAGCGAAGCGAGTTCCTCGCGGCGCGCACCCGTCAGCAAAAGCCCCTGCAGGTAGGCACTCGTGACGGCCGATAGTTTTTGCACTTCGGTAAACCACGGTTTCAACTGCTCGCGCTGCAGCGCATCTGCCTTGCGAGTCGGCTTGGCGACTTTCTCGCGTGTCTTGCGCCCTTTGCAGGCGTTGGCGTTGACGATGGCTTTGTACTGCGCGTGCTCGGCGCACCAGTTCACGAACACCGCTAGCAGCCGGAACCCAAGCGCCGCCCGCGCAGGGCGCGTCTTTGTCTCGCGCACGACCCACTGCTCGACTGCGCGCGAGTCAATCTCAGCAAGCGGGCGCGCCAGCAGCGAGCGCAGCGGCCCCGGCTGCGTCAACTTGCCGGGTAGGCGCTTGCGCGGCTCGCCGCCCTCTGCCGCCATCTTCATGTGATCGCTATAGTGGCGCGCGCCCCACTTCTTCCAGCGCTCGGCGCAGTAGACCGCCCATGCGTCGAGCCCGGAGACCTCGCGCCTGGCGCGCACTTCCTGCGCGGCTTTGCGTTGCTCAGTCTGCGCGGCGATGGTCGCGGCCTTCTCGATGCGCGGGTCTTTGCCCTGCGCCACGAGCCCCGCAAGTCGCGCGGCCTCCACGTCAGCCCCAGCGGTGAGCGGCTTTCCCTTGCGGTCGCGCGCCGCGCGTATCTGCATCGACCCAGGCCCGATAGTCACACGCACGGTCTTGCCCGCAAGCCGCTGCTCGAAGATGAATGACCGCGCACCGCCCGCAGTCACGCGCAGCATCAACGCCGGTTGCTCGGTGTCGCGGAACAGCGCTTGCGGCTTTCCGGGCGGGCACTTCGCAGCGGCCACGCTGCGATTCATGAACTTGAAAGCCTTGATTTTGCTCCGCGCCATGACGCCCTCCGATCCACTGGTGATCCACACAGCGCTTTTTCCCATGTAGGCACCATGTAGGCACGGTGATGCAATTCAGCTCAACGCAGGCGAATTCTAGCACCTTCACGGAAAACCGCTTCGGTACTTGTTTTCAGAGGAGAATGTCGCAGAATTCAACGAATGCAAATGCCCACGAATTAGGCATCTACACGGAATCATAATCCGCAGGTCCGGGGTTCGAATCCCTGGTGCGCTACCAGTCAAATCAAGGACTTAGCTCGGAAACGGGCTGCGTCCTTGTGAGCATGGGATCGAACGCACCATCGACGACCCCTCTGCCCGAACGGCGCGCGGACCGGACGATCACGCGCCGACTAAGTCGACGCGCCCCGACCTGCGCTCGGCTCTTCGCCAGCCCGGCCGGTGACGCGAACCGCTCCCGCGGCGGATGACAGCAAGGCCCGGGTGTCCGTTTGCGCAGCCAGGTACTCGTCGAAAATCGTGTCGACAAGGTCTGCAACAGACTGGACGCCGTCCACAGCCGACACCGTGTGACCCGCGCTCCATAGATCGACCCATCGCTTCGGCCCCCGCATCTCGGCGGCGTAGAAACTGAATAGTTCCTTCGCGCGTTCGGCGGAAACCGACTTGGCCATCTCATCCGGATCGAGGCCGCACGCAAGCAGCGACGGGCGCAGGAAATTGGCGTCCAGCCCGCTGATCCCCCGCGTCAGCGCGATGTCGTCGATGTCGCTGTCCACCACCATCGACTTGAAACCGTCAACGGCGAGGCTCTCCGAAGTCGCGATGAAGCGGGTTCCCATCAGCCCAAGGTCGCATCCCAGTACTTGGGCCGCCCAGAGTGCTGTGCCATCGGAGATCCCGCCCGCCAGCGCAAGCGGACCGTCCCACATCGCCCGCACCGCGCGCACGAAGGACATCCCGTTGATCCAACCGGTTTGCCCGCCAGCCCCGGCGCAAAGCAGCACGAGTCCGTCGGCACCAGCCTCCAGCGCCTTCTCGGCATGCCGCAGCGACGCGACGTCCGAAAATACCAGGCAGCCAATATCGTGAAACCGCTCAACGATAGGTGCGGGCGAACCGACGCTCGCGAGCACCATTTGAACGCGGTGGCGTAGCAATACATCCAGATCCGCCTCGAGCAGCTCGGGACGCGAACGCATGATGATGTTCGGACACACCGGCGCCGCAGGTGCCTCCGACCTGGCGCACGCATCCTCGATGTGGCTCAGCCAGGCGTCGAGCCGTTCGGCCGTGCGCGCGTTTGCCGTCGGGAACGAGCCGATGACGCCACTCAGGCAACTCGCCGACACGAGCTCCGGCCCCGACACGTGAAGCATGGGCGCCGCGACAAGTGGCAACCTGAGGCGCGATGAAATTGAAGCGGGCAAGGCCATTTTGTCTCCGGCACGAATGCGCACAGAACCGTTCTTCGATTCGACTCGAAACTCTACATCGAAGCGTCCAGGCACGGGCGATCCCGGATTGGGCGCCGCGTGGCGCTCGAGCGTGCGTCGTGCACGCTCAAGTACGGGATGTCAGCCGGACGCTGCCACGTCGACTCATTTCTCCGGGGACCCAATCCCTGATGCGCCACCAGTCGTCCAAGGCCCGCCGGGCATCCAGGCCGCGCGGGCCTTTCCCATCGCCGGTGTCCTGTCCGGCACGCTGCGAGCGCATACTCGCCGGTGTACCGGAGCGCAGCCCGGGTCCGCACGACAGAGAAGCCATGCAAGACATCGTCCGTTCATCGCTGGGTGCCCTCGTGGCCCTGGCGCTCCTTTGCGCCGCGCCCGCGGCGATCGCGCAGGCGCGCACCTTTCCCGAGCGCACCAAGCTCGGAACGCTGGAAATACTGGTGTTCCCGATTGCGACGCTCGACGGGCAACGCGTCACGATGGGGCCGGGCGCGCGCGTGCTCAACGAATCGAACCTGATCCAGGTGCCGTCCACGGTCCAGGGCGAACGTGCGGTGCGCTATCGCACCGACATGTTTGGCCAGGTGGTCGAGGTGTGGCTCCTCACTCCAGAGGAACTGGCGATCGCGAAGGAGCAGGCGCGCAAAGCGGGCGGCGCCGCGCGATGAGCGCGAAGGTCTACATTCGCACCTTCGGCTGCCAGATGAACGAGTACGACTCGGCCAGGATGGCCGACGTGCTCGCGCTCGCCGACGGCGCGACGCCGACCGACGATCCGGCCGAGGCCGACATCGTCGTGTTCAACACCTGTTCGGTGCGCGAGAAGGCGCAGGAAAAGGTCTTCTCCGACCTCGGCAGGATGCGCAAGCTCAAGCTCGAGCGCCCCGACATGGTGATCGCGGTCGGCGGCTGCGTCGCCAGCCAGGAGGGCGAGGCGATCGTAGAGCGCGCGCCCTACGTCGACGTCGTGTTCGGCCCGCAGACGCTGCACCGCTTGCCCGAACTGATCGCCGCGCGCCGCCGCACCGGTCGCGCGCAGGTCGACATTTCGTTTCCCGAAATCGAGAAATTCGACCACCTGCCCCCGGCGCGCACCGAGGGCGCGAGCGCGTTCGTCTCGATCATGGAGGGCTGCAGCAAGTACTGCAGTTTCTGCGTCGTGCCCTACACGCGCGGCGAGGAAGTGTCGCGCCCCTTCGACGACGTGCTGGTCGAAATCGCGGGACTTGCCGCGCAGGGCGTGCGCGAAGTCACGCTGCTCGGGCAGAACGTCAATGCCTACCGCGGACCGACCGGCGAATTCGGCGACGACGGCGCGCCCGAGATCGCCGATCTGGCGATGCTGCTCGAGTACGTCGCCGGGCTTCCCGGCATCGGCCGGATCCGCTACACGACCTCGCACCCGAAGGAGTTCACGCAGCGGCTGATCGACGCGCACGCGCGCCTGCCCTCGCTTGTCGCACACGTGCACCTGCCGGTGCAGTCGGGATCCGATCGGGTGCTCGCCGCGATGAAGCGCGGCTACACCGTCCTGGAGTACAAGTCGATCGTGCGACGGCTGCGCGCGAACGATCCGTCGATCAGCATCAGCTCCGACTTCATCGTCGGCTTTCCCGGCGAGACCGAGCAGGACTTCGAACGCACGATCGACCTGGTCGGCGAACTCGGCTTCGACCAATCGTTCTCGTTCGTCTACAGCCCGCGCCCGGGCACGCCCGCGGCCGAACTTCCCGACGAGACCGCGCCGGCGGTGAAGCTCGCGCGCCTGCAGCGGCTGCAGGCGGCGATCGAAGCCAACGCCCGGCGCATCTCGGAGTCGATGGTCGGGACGGTGCAGGCGGTGCTGATCGAAGGCACGTCGCGCAAGGACCCGGACGAGCTCTCCGGGCGCACCGCGAACAACCGGGTGGTGAACTTCCAGGGACCGCACGAGCTGATCGGCCAGATCGTCGCGGTGCACGTCACCGCGGCGCTGCCGCACTCGCTGCGCGGGCGCATCGGCGCCGATCTCCGGGCAGGCGATGGCACGTAGCATCGAGTTCCGCCCGGAGCCCGTGGACAACGAGCGCCTCGCAAACCTGTGCGGCGCGCTCGACCAGAACCTTCGCCGGCTCGAAGAGGCCTTCGACGTGCGCATCACGCGCCGCGGCGAGACCTTCGGCGTCGAGGGTCCGGCCAACGCGACGCGCGACGCGCTCGCCGCGCTCGCGCACTTCCACGCGCTCGCCGAGCGCCCGATCACGCTCGACGACCTGCAACTCGGCGTGGTCGAACTGCGCGCCGCGCAGCGCGCCCCGGCGAGCGCCTCCGACGAGTCGCCGGTGCTGCACACGCGCCGCGCCGACCTGCACGGGCGAACCCCGAATCAGCGCGACTACCTGCGCAAGATCCTCGGGCACGACATCACCTTCGCGATCGGACCTGCCGGCACCGGCAAGACCTACCTCGCTGTTGCCTGCGCGGTCGACGCGCTCGAACGCGACGCGGTCAAGCGCATCGTGCTCACGCGTCCCGCGGTCGAGGCCGGCGAGCGCCTGGGATTCCTTCCCGGCGACCTCGCGCAGAAAGTCGATCCGTACCTGCGCCCGCTGTACGACGCACTCTACGACCTGCTCGGCTTCGAGCGCACCGCGAAGATGTTCGAGAAGCAGGCGATCGAGATCGCACCGCTCGCGTACATGCGCGGGCGCACGCTGAACCACTCGTTCATCATCCTCGACGAGGCGCAGAACACCACCCCGGAGCAGATGAAGATGTTCCTCACCCGCATGGGCTTCGGCTCGCGCGCGGTGGTCACCGGCGACGTCACGCAGATCGACCTCGCGAAGGGGCAGCGCTCGGGTCTGATCGAAGCGCGGCGAATCCTGCGCAGCGTCCACGGCGTGGCGATCACCGAGTTCGACTCGTCGGACGTCGTGCGCCATCCGCTGGTGGCGCGAATCGTCGATGCCTACGAAGCCGATGCCGACGACGACGGCCGGTCCTGAGCCCAGGCTTTCGCTGTCGATCCAGTCGGGCGACGGCGCGCCGGCGTGGCCGGTGCACCGCTCGCGCCTGCGCCGCTGGGCCGCCGCCGCGCTGCACACCGACGCGCGCATCGTGCTGCGCCTGGTGGGCGCGCGCGAGGCTCGCGCGCTCAATCGCGACTACCGCGGGCGCGACTATGCGACCAACGTCCTCACTTTCGTCTACGACGCGCCGCCGCCGGTGCCCGCGCCGGTGCCCGCGGCGAAGCCGCGCCGCGCCGAGGGCGCGCAGATCGCGCGGCGCGGGGCCACCGTCGCCGACATCGTGATCTGCCTTGCGGTGGTGACGCGCGAGGCGCGCGAGCAGCGCAAGCCGCTCGAGCAGCACCTCGCGCACCTCGTGGTGCACGGCGTGCTCCACGCGCAAGGCTTCGATCACGAAACGGATTCGGACACGCGCGCGATGGAGGCGCGCGAACGCGAGGTGCTGGCCCGGTTTCGCGTACCCGACCCTTACCTCGACGCGTACCTCGACCCTTAGCGCTCGCCCGGCCTGGAAGCCGGGAGGCGCCGCATCATCCGATGCGGCCTCAATCCATGCAGTGCCGCATGAAGTCCTCGGTCAGCCGGCCGAGGCGCCGGTCGCGCCGCACCGCGATCGCCAGGCGGCGCTGCGAGCGCGGCAGGCGGGTGCGCAACTCGACGAGCGTTCCCTGCGCGAGCTCCATCGTCACGGCGTGGTGCGAGACGCACGCCAGCCCCGTGCCCGCCGCCGCGAGGCGCTTGATCGCCTCGGAACTGCCGAGTTCGCAGTCCACCCGCAGCACGCCCAGGTGCTCGAGCAGCCACGCGTCGGCGGCCTGGCGCGTACCCGACGCCGGTTCGCGCAGGATCCAGCTGGCGTCGGCGAGTTGCTGGTTCGTCGCGACCCGCCCCGCCAGCGGGTGCTTCGGCGAGGCGACGATTACCAGCTCGTCGACGAGCCAGCGCTGAAGCCGGACCTGCGGGTGCGTCTGCGGGCCTTCGATGAACCCCATGTCCGCGTCCATATCGACCACCGACTGGATCACCTCGCTGGTGTTGCCGATGATCAGCCGCACGGTGCTCTGCGGATGTTCGCGCTTCCAGCGCGCGATGCGCTCGGGCAGCAGGTACTCGCCGATCGTCAGGCTGGCAGCCACGCGCAGGGGCGGGCGGCGCTCGGCGACGAGCAGCCCCTGCAATTCGGCCGCGTGATCGAGCAGCGCGATCGCGCCGGGCAGCAACGCGCGTCCGTTCTCGTTGAGGACCAGCCGCCGCCCGATGCGGTCGAACAGCGACGCCTCGAGCGCGACTTCGAGCTCGGCGAGCGCCGCGCTCGCCGCCGACTGCGAACGCGCCACGCGTTCCGCCGCCGCGCGCGTGGAGCCCGCACGCGCAATCGCGACGAAGACCTCGAGCTGGCGCAGATTCAGGCGCATTCGCGGCTCCGGGTACTGACCTGCTTTTCCGGTCATCGTGACCGGAATTCTACGCTTTTCTCCGTCAGCGCCCCTACGTACCATCAGCCGATTCCATGAATGCACTTGTCCCTCCCCACGGCAGCGCGGAACTCAAGCCGCTGCTCCTCGAGGCCGACGAACTCGGGCGCGAGCACAAGCGTGCCGAGACGTTGCCGCGCGTGCCGGTGAGTTCGCACGAGCGCGGCGACATCGTCATGCTGGGCATCGGCAGCTTCACGCCGCTCGACGGCCACGGACCGCATTGATCGAGCCTGCACACGCATGGCAGAATTCGACGAAACGGTTTGACCACTGAATTCCAGTGCTCCCCACGGGGCAGATAAAGAAACGACCGAGGAGATTCCCGCGATGTTCGCCACCAATCCGTTCGCCGCGTTGACCAGCACGTTGCCCGCGAACGCCATGCAGACCTATCTCGTCCTGATGGTGCTCGCGGTGATCGCGGGAACCGTGTACGACATGATCCACAAAGGCAGCGCGCAGTACTTCTTCGCCAACATGCGCAACAGGAGCAAGGGCGCGCGGCCGCTCGGAGCGGGCGAGACGACCTCGATCGCCGTCAAGACCGCCGTGGTCGACGTGCTCGCCTCCGGGGAGTTCTGCAACCCGCGCCGCCGGATCGCCCACCTGCTGACGATGTACGGCTTCGTGATCTACGTGATCACCACCGCCATCATGGTGTTCGGCTACCCCACGGCCGCGACGCCCACGCCCGGGATCGTGCCGGCGCTGTGGTGGATCGGCGGCCTGATGGTCTGCGTCGGCGGGTACTGGTTCTGGTTCTTCATCAGGGTCGACGTCGCCGCCGAGGGACAGTCGCCGTTTCGTCTCGTGCGCGCGGACCTGTTCATCCTCTCGCTGCTCGCGAGCGTGACGCTGGGCCTGTTGTGGGCGCTGGCGCAATCCGCGGGCAGCCCCGGTGCGACCGTGCTCTTCGCCCTGTACATCCTCGCCACGACGGTGCTGTTCGGCTCGGTCGCGTGGTCCAAATTCGCGCACATGTTCTTCAAGCCCGCTGCGGCCTTCGAAAAGAGAGTGACGAAGGCCAACGGCACGGCCGAGAATCTGCCGACGCAAACCCGTGACGATCCCGAGCAACAGCAGAGGCACTCCATGGAACTGTTGCGAGACGCCCCGATGAACATGGGGCTCGGCATCAAGCGCGAAGCGCCCCGCCACTATTGAGAATCAGCCAGCACGTTCTACTGGATCGAACAAGGAGCCGGAACAATGCCTACCTTCGTCTACATGACGAGGTGCGACGGATGCGGACACTGCGTCGACATCTGCCCGTCGGACATCATGCACATCGACAAGACCTATCGTCGCGCCTACAACATCGAGCCGAACATGTGCTGGGAGTGCTACTCCTGCGTCAAGGCCTGCCCGCAGAACGCGATCGATGTGCGCGGCTACGCCGACTTCGCCCCGCTCGGACACAGCGTTCGTGTCCAGCGCGACGAAGAGAAAGGCACGATCGCGTGGAGGATCAAGTTCCGCAACGGTACGGAAAAGAGCTTCCTGTCGCCGATCACGACCAAGCCCTGGGGAACGGCAATCCCCAAGCTCGCGGAAGTTCCCGGACCCAGCAAGGAAATGCGCGACAGCGAGCTGCTCTACAGCGAGCCGAAATACATCCGCATGGATGAGGGCGATCTGCATACGCTGCAGGCCGCGGGTCTCACGATGAAGAAAGGCGTCTACTACTGATGGCTTACGAAACGATCATCGAAGACGGCATCGACGTTCTGGTCGTCGGTGCGGGTCTTGGCGGCACCGGTGCCGCCTGGGAGGCGAGATTCTGGGGGCGGGACAAGAAAATCGTCATTGCCGAGAAGGCCAACATCGATCGCTCGGGCGCAGTCGCCCAGGGCCTGTACGCGATCAACTGCTACATGGGCACCCGCTGGGGCGAGAACAAGCCCGAGGACCATGTTCGCTACGCCCGCATCGATCTGATGGGGATGGTGCGCGAAGACCTGCTGTTCGACATGGCGCGCCACGTCGACTCCACGGTGCACCAGTTCGAGGAGTGGGGCCTGCCCATCATGAAGGATCCGAAGACCGGGCAATATCTGCGTGAAGGTCGCTGGCAGATCATGATCCACGGCGAGTCCTACAAGCCGATCGTGGCCGAGGCCGCCAAGAGGTCGGCAGACAAGGTGTTCAACCGCATCTGCGTGACCCACCTGCTGATGGACGACAGCAAGGAAAACCGGGTTGCCGGCGCGGTGGGCTTCAACGTCCGCACGGGCAACTACCACGTCTTCAAGTCCAAGACCGTGATCTGCGGCGCAGGCGGCGCCTCGAACATCTTCAAGCCGCGCTCGGTGGGCGAAGGATCCGGCCGCACCTGGTATGCGCCCTGGTCGTCCGCGTCCGCGTACGGGCTCATGATCGACGCCGGCGCCAAGATGACGCAGATGGAAAACCGCATCGTGCTGGCGCGGTTCAAGGACGGTTACGGCCCGGTCGGCGCCTACTTCCTGCACCTGAAGACCTATACGCAAAACGGCTTGGGCGAGGAGTACGAGTCGAAGTGGTTTCCCGAGCTGCAGAAGATGGTCGGCAAGGAATACCTCGATCCGGAAGCCTCGCACCTGACGCATCGGCCGATCCCGACCTGCCTGCGCAACCACGCACTGATCAACGAAGTGAATGCCGGCCGCGGCCCCATTCACATGGTGACCATGCGCGCGTTCCAGGACCCCCATCTGGAAGAGGTCGGCTGGGAGAACTTCCTCGGCATGACCATCGGCCAGGCGGTTCTGTGGGCCGCGACCGATGTCGATCCCAAGAACGAGAATCCCGAGCTGACCACCTCCGAGCCCTACGTCATGGGCTCGCACGCTACCGGCTCCGGCGCCTGGTGCTCGGGCCCCGAGGACGTTTCCCCGCCCGAGTATTTCTGGGGCTACAACCGCATGACGACGATCGAAGGTCTGTTCGGCGCCGGTGACGCGGTCGGCGGCACACCGCACGCCTTCTCGTCGGGCTCGTTCACCGAAGGCCGTCTCGCCGCGAAGGCCGCCTGCAAGTACATCGACGACGGCAAGGCCGAAGGCATCGTGGTCTCCGACGAGCAGGTCAACCGCCGCGCGAAAGAGATCTTCAAGCCCCTCGAACACTACAAGCTCTACCGCAATGCGATCGTGGCGGGCGACGTCAACCCGCACTACATCAATCCCAAGCAGGGCCTGGACCGCCTGCAGAAGCTGATGGACGAGTATTGCGGCGGCGTGACCGTCAACTACATGACCAACGAGAAGCTCCTGAGCATCGGTCTGAAGAAGCTCTCGATCATGGAGGAAGACCTCGCGAGCCTGGCCGCAGAGGATATTCACGAGCTGCTACGCGCATGGGAACTCAAGCACCGTCATCGCGCCGCAGAGTGCGTCACGCAGCACACGCTGTTTCGCAAGGAGACCCGTTGGCCGGGCTACTACTACCGCGGCGACGCGATGAAGCTCGACGACGAGAACTGGCACGTGCTGACCGTGTCGCGGCGCGATCCGCAAACCGGCGAGTACACGATGGAGAAGGCGCCCTGTTATCACCTCGTTGGCGACGACGAATAGCGATCCGCTGAGGTCGCCAAGAGCCGCGCGTGAACATCATCGAGAAGACCGACGAAGAAATCCGGGCCATCGCCGATCCGCTGTGGCGCGAGCTCGTCAAGCATTCGAACGAGGGCAAGTACGGAGAATTCGCCAGGAACTTCTCCAGTTCCCTTGCGCTTGCCATGAACCAGGTCGTGGCGGGCCACCAGTTCGCGAACAGCGAACTGGCGAGAAGCCTGTCTGAAGAGATCGACGCGCTCGGCACCATCCGCCGCGGCGAACACGTGACGGTTCTGTACCGGCAGCGAAGCACCAGGAAGCAGGGCGAGTGGCTCGGCCGACTCGTCCTCGGCCATGAAAACGGCGAGGTGAGAATCTTTGGCGCATCGATTTTCTGAGCGATTGCTTCGGGACCGGCATGAGTGAGACCGTCCAGGACGGAAAGTTCGTCGAACTCACCTACAAGGTGACCGACCGCAAGTCGGGGCACATCCTCACCCGGGTCGATTTCCCTTTGGGCTACGTGCACGGCCACAATGAAATCCTGGCGCCTTCCGTGCACGCGCAACTCGAGGGAAGGTCCGCGGGCGACGTCATCGAGGTGCCCATCGATGGCAATCAGATTTTCGGCGCCAGGGACGAATCGCTGGTGGTGACCGATGACATCGAGAACGTCCCCGAGGAGTATCGGCAGATCGGCACCTCGATCCTCATGGAAAGCGACCGGGGTCAGACCCGCAGCTTCATCGTGACGCGGATCGACGACGAGACGCTGACCGTCGACGGCAACAACCCGCTTTGCGGCAGAGAGGTGGTCTTCACCCTGGAGATACTCACCGTGCGCGACGCAACCGACGAAGAGACCCGAATCGGCGAGGCGATCGTCGCGGGCGCGGACATCGACCCGTCGCTGATGAAGCCTGTTTGAGCAGCGCCGTTCGATCGCATCGCAACGCTGACGGCCCTGGTTACTTTCACCTGCAACCCTGACTTCACGACGAGAAAGGCGACTTATGAGCGAGCAGAAACCCATCACCAAGGTCCCTGACGGCCATGCGCTCTACTTGACCACGCGTCAGATGGCGCCGAACGAAAAGGGATTCGTCGGTTACGAAACCGTCTGGAAGTCGTTCCAGAAGGAAATCCCGTACCAGACGCCGAAGAAGCCGTAGGCGCCGGCCCGCGGCATCGATGATCCGCACCGGCCGGCCGGGATGCGAGTTCCCTGAGGGAGATGCGGCAGGCGCCCGCCTGCCGCATCATCGACTGAGGGGCCCGGAGTTTGGCCGCGGGCGCGAACTCGGTTATCCTCGGCCGACCTGAACTACCCGCTGAGCCTGATGGCGGAACCTACCTCGGGCAGCGAAGCCAGACCCACGCTGCTCGAACGACTGTCCGCGCTGCTGTTGCGCGCCCCCGAAGATCGTGAGCAACTGCTCGGCGTGTTGCGCGAGGCGCACGCGCGCGACCTGCTCGACGCCGACGCGCTGTCGATGATCGAAGGCGTGCTGCAGGTGGCCGACCTCGCCGCGCGCGACATCATGGTGCCGCGCTCGCAGATGGACGTGATCGACGTCGTGCAGCCGCCCGAGGCAGTTCCTTCCGCACGTGATCGCGACCGCGCACTCGCGCTTTCCGGTGATCGAGGGCGAGCGCGACAACGTGATCGGCATCCTGCACGCCAAGGACCTGCTGCGGCTGTACGGCGACGACCCGCCCGAAGTGCGCGACATGCTGCGCCCGGCGGTGTTCATTCCCGAGTCCAAGCGCCTGAACGTGTTGCTGCGCGACTTCCGCGCCAATCGCAACCACGTCGCGATCGTCGTCGACGAATACGGCGGCGTTTCCGGGCTGATCACGATCGAGGACGTGCTCGAGCAGATCGTCGGCGACATCGAGGACGAGTTCGACTTCGACGAGGAAAGCGACCACATCGTCGCCGACCGAACCCGGACCCGAAGGCCCGCGCTACCGCGTTCGCGGCATCACCGAAATCGAACAGTTCAACCGCGTGTTCGGCACGCGTTCTCCGGACGAGGATTTCGACACGATCGCCGGTCTGGTCACCGAGCAGTTCGGGCGCGTCCCGCGGCGCGGCGACGACGTGACCCTCGAGGGCATGCGCTTCCAGGTGCTGCGCGCCGACGGCCGGCAGGTGCAGTTGCTGCTGGTCGAGCGCCTGCCCGCGCCGAGGACGAGGGCGCCGATGAGGCCGATACCGAACGCGACTGAGCGCGCGCGATGCGTGGTACGGCGCCGAGTGCGCTGAGGGTCGCGGTCGCGCTGGCGCTGGGCGCGCTGCACGCGGCGAGCTTCGCGCCCCGTTCGACGCCTGGTGGCTGCAGATTCTGGCGCTCTCGGCGCTGATCGCGCTGGTCGCCCCCGCGCCGGGCGCCGCGTTGCGCCGCCGGTGGATCGCGCCCTTCGCGTTCGGGCTGGCCTGGTTCGCCACCGGGTTGTCGTGGCTGCACACCAGCATGCACGTCTACGGCGGCATGCCGTGGGTCGCTCGCCGCGCTCGCGGTACTGCGCGTTCGCCGCCTACCTCGCGCTGTTCCCGCTGCTCGCGCTCGCACTCGCACAGCGCGTCGCGCGCCCCGGCGCGCGCTCGAACGAACCCGGGCGTGTCGATCCACGCCTATGCGCTCGCGCTCGGCGGCGCCTGGGGTCTTTGCGAGTGGCTGCGGGGCTTCTGTTCACCGGTTTTCCCTGGCTCGCGATCGGCTACGCGCACGTCGACGGCCCGCTCGCGGGATTCGCCCCCTGGATCGGCGTGTACGGGGTATCGGCGATCGGTGCAGCACTCGCCGCGCTGCTGGCCGCGGTCGCGATCCGCCCGCGGCGCGTCGGCGCCGCCGCGCTCGCGCTCGCGCCGGTCGTGATCGTGCTCGCCGCCGGCGCGGCGCTCGCGCGGCTCGAACTGTCGCGCCCGCAAGGCGCGCCGGTCAGCGTTCGACTGGTGCAGGGCAACGTGCCGCAGCAGCTCAAGTTCGACCCGCAGCGCGCGCTCGCGACGATGCAGGCGTACGCGAGCGCGCTCGAGCGCAGTCCCGCCACGCTCACGGTCCTGCCCGAAACCGCCTGGGTCGTCCCCTGGGACTCCACGCCGCCCGAGATCGAGCGCACGGTCGTGCGCAGTCTGTCCGCGGGCGAGCGCTTCGCCGCGGGCGAGCGCTTCGCGGCGATCGGGATGCCGTTGCCGCCGGATCCGAAAAGCGCGGCCGCGGCGCGGCTGACCAACAGCGTCGCGCTGCTCGGCACGACAGGTGTTCTGGCGCGCTACGACAAACACCACCTCGTGCCCTTCGGCGAGTTCATCCCGCCGGGCTTCGCCTGGTTCGTCAGGTTGATGAACATCCCGCTCGGCGAATTCGGCCGCGGCGCGATCGATCAGGCGCCGTTCACGGTGGCGGGCCAGCGCTTCGCGTTCAACATCTGCTACGAGGACCTGTTCGGCGAGCAGATCGCGGCGCAAGTCCGCGGTGGGCGCGGCGAGCGCGGGGCGACGGTGCTGGTCAACGTCAGCAACCTCGCTTGGTTCGGCGACTCGCACGCGCTGCCGCAACACCTGGCGATCGCGCGGATGCGTGCGATCGAGACCGCGCGCCCGATGCTGCGCGCGACCAACACCGGAGTGACCGCGGCGATCGATCACCGCGGCCGCGTCGATCGGCCGGCTCGAGCACAACGCCGCCGGCACGCTCGACGCGAGCGTGCAGGGAACCGCCGGGCTGACGCCCTACGCGCGCTGGGCCAACGCGACCAGCATCGCGGCGATCGGCGCGATGCTGGCCCTCGCATTCGGGGTGTTCGGGCGAAGTCGGCGCTCGAACGGATAAAATCGGAGGTTTGGCCACCGACAGGACGTCGTCACCGATGCTCAGCTTCCAGCAAGTGATCCTCCGGCTCCAGGAGTACTGGGACCGGCAAGGCTGCGCGCTGCTGCAACCGTACGACATGGAAGTCGGCGCCGGCACCTTCCACACCGCGACCTTCCTGCGCGCGATCGGGCCCGAACCCTGGCGCGCCGCGTACGTGCAGCCCTCGCGACGTCCGAAGGACGGGCGCTACGGCGACAACCCGAACCGGCTGCAGCACTACTACCAGTACCAGGTGGTGCTCAAACCCTCGCCGCCCGACATCCTCGACCTGTACCTCGGCTCGCTCGCCGACGCTGGGCATCGACCTGCAGGCCAACGACGTTCGCTTCGTCGAGGACGACTGGGAGTCGCCCACGCTGGGCGCCTGGGGGCTGGGCTGGGAGGTCTGGCTCAACGGGATGGAAGTCACGCAGTTCACCTACTTCCAGGAAGTGGGCTCGCTCAAGTGCCAGCCGATCACCGGCGAGATCACCTACGGCCTGGAGCGGCTCGCGATGTACCTGCAGCGTGTCGAGAGCGTGTTCGACCTGCAGTGGGCGCCCGGCATCAGCTACCGCGACGTGTTCCACCAGAACGAGGTCGAGCAGTCCACCTACAACTTCGAGCACGCCAACGCGACGATGCTGTTTCGCCACTTCGACGACTACGAGGCCGAAGCGAAGGCGCTGATGGCGGCGCAACTCGCGCTGCCCGCCTACGAGATGGTCATGAAGTGCTCGCACACCTTCAACCTGCTCGACGCACGCGGCGCGATCTCCGTCACCGAGCGCGCCGCCTACATCGCGACGGGTGCGACAACCTCGCGCGCGCGGTGGCGCACGCCTATCACGCGTCGCGCGAGCGCCTCGGCTTTCCGATGCTGCGCGCGCGCTCCGAAGGCGGCCTGACGATGAGCGCGAAGCCACTGCTGGTCGAGCTGTTCACCGAGGAACTCCCGCCGAAGGCGCTGCGCCGGCTCGGCGACGCGTTCGCGTCGGGCGTGATCGACAACCTGCGCGCGCGCGGTCTCGCAGCGCCCGACGCGGCGAGCCGCGCCTTTTGCACGCCGCGCAGGCTCGCCGTGCTGATCGACGCGGTGCGCACGCAGGCGCCGGATCGCGAGGTCGAGGCCAAGGGCCCGTCGATCAAGGTCGGGCTCGACGCGCAAGGCCAGCCGACGCAGGCGCTCGTCAAGTGGTCGCAGAAGCAGGGCGCCGGAATCGGCGCGCTCACTCGCGCCTCCGACGGCAAGCAGGAGTGCTTCTACTACCGAAGCACGGTGCGCGGCGACGCGCTCGCCGAAGTGATCGACGCGGTACTCGGCGAGGCGATCGCGCGGCTGCCGATCCCGAAGATCATGGAGTACCAGCTCGCCGACGGCGTCACCAGCGTGAGCTTCGTGCGCCCCGTGCATCGACTGATCGTGCTCCACGGAACGGACATCGTGCCCGCTTCGCTGCTCGGCCTGAGCTCCGGTCGCACGACCTTCGGGCACCGCTTCCAGGGCGCGGGCGTGCTCACGGTGCCCGACCCGCACGCCTACGTCCACGTGCTCGAGCGCGAGGGCCGGGTCATTCCGGATTTCGACGTGCGCCGAGCGCGCATCGAGGCGATGCTCGACGAGAAAGCCGGCGCGCTCGACGCGTCGCTCGGCACCGACGACGCGGTCGGTGCGCTGCTCGACGAAGTCTGCGCGCTGGTCGAGTGGCCCGCGGTGTACGTCGGCGAATTCGAGAGCGAGTTCCTGCAGGTGCCGCAGGAATGCCTGATCCTCACGATGCGCACCAACCAGAAGTACTTTCCGCTGTTCGACCGCACCGGCCGACTGCTGCCGAAGTTCCTGATCGTCTCGAACATGGAGATCGCCGATCCCGGCTTCATCGTCGACGGCAACCAGCGCGTGGTTCGTCCGCGACTGGCCGACGCGCGTTTCTTCTACCAGCAGGACAGGCGCACCCGCATTGGCGGACCGGGTCGCGGCACTCGAATCGGTCGTCTATCACGCCAGGCTCGGCACGCAGGCCGCCCGCGTCGAGCGGGTGCGCGCGATCGCACGCGCGATCGCCACCGAGATCGGCGTCGACGTCGACGCCTGCGATCGTGCCGCGATGCTCGCCAAGGCGGACCTGCTCACCGCGCATGGTGGGCGAATTTCCCGAACTGCAGGGCGTGATGGGCAGCTACTACGCGCGCCACGACGGCGAGCCGCAAGCCGTCGCGGCAGCGATCGACGAGCACTACCAGCCGCGATTCGCCGGCGACGCGCTCCCGCGTCGGCGACCGGACTCGTCGTCGCGCTGGCCGACAAGCTCGAGACCCTGGCCGGGCCTGTTCGGCATCGGCCAGCTGCCCACCGGCGACAAGGATCCGTTCGCGCTGCGTCGCCACGCGCTGGGCGTGATCCGGATGCTGATCGAGAAGCGACCTGGACCTGGCGTTCGACGCGCTCGCTCGAGATCGCGTTCGACGGCGTTCGGCGCGTCGGTGTCGCGACGCGCGCGTCGACTGGCGTCGTTCATCCACGAACGACTGTCCGGCTACCTGCGCGAGACGCGGCTTCAGCCGCGCAGGAAGTCGACTCGGTGGTGAGCCAGCGACCGGGCGAGCTCGCGCTCGTTCCGGCGCGGCTCGAGGCGGTGCGCGCCTTCGCCGCGCTGCCCGAGTCGGCGAGCCTCGCCGCCGCGAACAAGCGCATCGGCAACATCCTGCGCAAGGCCGGCGCGATCCCGATGCGGCGGCGTACGATCCCGCGCTGCTGCGCGACGACGCCGAGCGCGCGCTCGCCGCGCGGTCGACGACGCTCGCGCCGCTGGTCGAGCGCGCGATGCGGCGACGCGACTTCGGCGCGCGCGCTCACCGCGCTCGCCGGCGCGCGCGCCGCGGTCGACCGTTTCTTCGACGACGTCATGGTCATGGTCGACGACGAGCCGCTGCGCGCGAACCGGCTCGCGCTGCTCGTCGCGCCTGCACGCGATGATGAACCAGGTCGCCGACATCTCGAAGCTCTCAGTCGCCGTGAAGCTGATCATCCTCGACCGCGACGGCGTCATCAATCACGACAGCGACGCGTTCATCAAGACCCCGGACGAGTGGCGGCCGATCCGCGGCAGCGTCGAGGCGATCGCGCGACTGTGCAAGGCGGGCTACCGGGTCGTCGTCGCCACCGAACCAGTCGGGCGTCGGGCGCGGCCTGTTCGACCTGCCCGACGCTGACCGCGATCCACGCCAAGATGCACCAGGCGGTGCTGCTCGCCGGCGGCCGACCTGGACGCGATCTTCTTCTGCCCGCACGCCGCAGAGTCGAACTGCGACTGTCGCAAGCCCAGGCCCGGAATGATCGAGGACATCCTGCGCCGCTTTCGAGGTCGAGCCGAGCGAGGTCACCATGGTCGGGGACTCGCTGCGCGACCTTCAGGCCGCCTCGACGATGCGCACGCAAGCCGGTGCTGGTGCTCACCGGCAAGGGCAGGAAGACGCTGCAAGGCCGGCGGGCTGCCGGCGGAATCGCTGGTGCGTGTCGATCTCGCCGCCGTCGCCGCCGAACTCGCGCCTTGATCGACGCCGCGGAGATCGCCCGGTGATCCTGCTGCGATCGATCTGTTTCACCTCTTCCAGCTCCTGACCGTCATGCCGTTCGCGCTGCTGTGCCTGCTGTGGGCCCCGCTCGCCGCAGGCACTGGCGCTACCGTCTCACGGTCGCGTGGCCGCGCATGGTGATCGTCGGCGCGCGCGCGCTGCTGGGCATCCGCCACGAGGTGCGCGGCGCGCACAACCTGCCCGACGCGCCGGCGATCCTGCTGTCCAAGCACCAGTCGACCTGGGAGACGCTGTTCTTTCCCGCGTACTTCCCGCGCGCACTGTGCTACGTGTTCAAGCGCGAGCTGCTGTTCGTGCCGTTCTTCGGCTGGGGCATCGGGCTGCTGCGACATGATCCACATCGACCGCAGGCGCGGCGGCGACGCCTTCGAACAGGTGGTCGCGCAGGGCGACGCGAAGGCTCGCCGACGGTCGCTGGATCATCATGTTCCCCGAGGGCACGCGCACACGGGCCGGCTCGCAGGGACGCTACCGCAGCGGCGGCACGCGACTCGCCGTTCGCACCGGGGCGCCGGTCGTTCCGATCGCGGTCAACTCGGGAGAGTTCTGGCCGCGCAAGGCCTTCCTCCTGCGCCCCGGGCCTGATCACGGTGTCGATCGGTCCGCCGATCCCGCCACAGGGGCGCAGCGCCGAATCGCTCTGCGCCGAGGTCGAGCGCTGGATCGAGGCCGAGATGCGCCGGCTCAGCCCGCACCTGTACGGCGAGCGCAGCGGCAAGGCGTGAACCGCCTCGCGCCGACTCGCTCGCAGGTTCGCCGATGCCGCGCTGCAGCTCACGCTGCCCCTGTTCGACGCTCGACGCGCAGCGCCCGCAGCGCGAACCCGCTTCGCGCCCGCCGCCGCCGACCGGGCCGCTGCGGTCCGAGCGCCCGCGTTCGATCGAGCTGCGCTCGCAGCGGATCCAGTACTCGCTCAGGCGTTCGCGCCGTCGCACGATCGGTTTCTCGGTCGACGAACACGGGCTGTCGGTCAGCGCGCCGCGCTGGGTCGGCCTCGCCGAGATCGAGTCGGCGCTCGACGAGCGCGGCGACTGGATCCTGCGCAAGCTGGTCGAGTTCCGCGAACTGGTCGAGCGACGCGAACGCGACGCGATCCGCTGGGAGCACGGCGGAACTATTCCGTTCCTGGGCCGCCGGATCGAGATCGATGTCGCCGCGTCGCACCGCGGCACGCCGCTGCTCGACGGGCGACTCGCTCGCGGTCTCGCTGCCCGCCGGAGCGAACGCACGAGCAGATGCGCGACCGGGTGCAGGGCTGGCTGCAGACACAGGCGCGCGAGCACTTCGCCGACGCGCATCGCGCACTTCTCGCGCGCAGCTCGGCGTCGAACCCTCGCGCTGGGCGCTGTCGTCGGCGCGCACGCGCTGGGGAAGCTGCAACGCCGACGGGTCGATCCGGCTGAACTGGCGGCTGATCCACCTGCCCGCGACACATCGTAGACTACGTGATCTGCCACGAGCTCGCGCACCTTCGCGAACTCAATCACGGCGCGAGGTTCTGGAACACGGTCGGCGAGCTGTTCCCGGAGCACCGCGACGCGCGGCGCTGGCTGCGCGAACACAACGAACCGGGAGAATGAGCGATGAGAATCCTGCACACGATGCTTCGCGTGGGCGACCTGCAACGGTCGATCGACTTCTACACGAAGACGATGGGCATGTCGCTGCTGCGCTCGACCGAGCGACCCGAGCAGAAGTACTCGCTCGCCTTCGTCGGCTACGGCGACGAGTCGGAGGGAGCGGTGCTCGAACTCACCTACAACCACGGCGTCGATCAGCTACGAGCTCGGCGACGCTTTCGGCCACGTCGCGATCTCGGTCGACGACGCGGCGGCGGCCTGCGAGCGAATTCGCGCGAGTCGGCGGCAAGGTCACGCGCGAGGCGGGGCCGGTCAAGGGCGGGACAACGGTGATCGCCTTCGTCGAGGACCCCGACGGCTACAAGATCGAACTGATCGAGCGACGCGCCTGACCGGGCATTGCGCGGCTCGGCGCTTGCGCGGCTCGGCGCTTGCGTAGCACGCGCGCGCTGGCGCGAATCGACGCTTCGCGGCTCAGCCTTCGCGGCTCAGCCTTCGCCGCGCAACGCGAGTCGCGAAGCGATTCGCAGGTACACCGCGACCGGGACGTCCTGCGCGCGGTCGCTCGGGGCGATCTCCGGCGCTTCGACGCCGGCTTGCGCGAGCCAGGGCAGCAGCGTGTTGCGCAACATCTTGCGGCGCTGCCCGAAGGCGACCGCGAGCAGCGTCGATAGCGGCTGCGGGTCGGGCGCCGAGGGATCGATTCGCGGCACCATCCGGATCACCGCCGAGTCGACCCGCGGCGGCGGGTCGAAAGCCTCCGGACCGACCTCGAACAACGACTCGACGTCGTAGTACGACTGCAGCAGCACGCTGAGCCGGCTGTAGTTCGCTCCCGAGAGCGGAGCCACGATTCGATCGACCACCTCCTTTTGCAGCATGAAGTGCTGATCGACGACGAGGCTGCGCGACGCGAGCAGACGCACCAGCAACGGCGTCGAGATGTTGTACGGCAGGTTGCCGACGACCCGGATCGGCCCGTCGGCGCCGATCGCGTCGAAATCGACTTCGAGCACGTCCGCCTCGATCAGCCGCAGGCGCTCGCCGAAACGCGCCGCGAGCCGCGGCACGAGGTCGCGATCGATCTCGATCGCGGTCAAGCGCTCGACACGCGCGAGCAGAGCGGCGGTGAGCGCCGCCGTGCCCGGCCCGATCTCTACCAGCCGATCGCCGGCCCGGGGCGAAATCGCTTCGGCGATGCGCTCGACGACGCTCTTGTCGACGAGGAAATGCTGGCCGAAGCGCTTGCGCGCGACGTGACCGGCGCGCTCGCGCGCGGCATGCTTCACTGCTCGCGATACTCGACGTACGCGCGATCGCGCACCTGACGGATCCAGTCCTGCACGCCTTCGTCGACGCGCCGCTCGCGCAGCGCCTGGCGCGCGGCCGCGCGCAGTCGCTCCGGAGACGCGGCATCGGTGCGTCGCTCGATCACCTGGATCAGGTGGTAGCCGAACTCGGTGCGCACCGGTTCGCCGATCGCGCCCGGCGCGAGCGCGTCCATCGCGCGCTCGAAGGCCGGCACTGTGTCGCCCGGGTAGACCCATCCGAGGTCGCCGCCGCGACTCGCGCTGCCGTCGGCCGAGTACTGGCGCGCCATGTCGGCGAACTCGACCTCGCGATTCTCGACGCGCTGCCTGACGAGCGTGAGCCGGCGCAGCACCTCCGCCTCGGGAAGGATCTCGCTCGGACGAATCAGTATGTGGCGCGCGTGGGTCTGCGTGACCGGCTCGGTGGCGAGCTGTGCCAGTCCGACGCTGCTGCGCTCGAGCAGCTTGAGCACGTGAAAACCGTTGGAGCTGCGAACGATCGGCGCGATCTGCCCGGGTTGCAGGTTCGCGACCGCCTGCACGAACAGCTGCGGCAGGCGATCGGCGTCGCGCATTCCGATCGCGCCACCGTTGAGCGCGTCGGCGGCGTCGGAGAACGCCGCGGCCAGTCGCGCGAAGTCCGCGCCGCGCTCGAGCTGGCGGACGATCTCCTCGGCACGAAGGCGCTCGCGCTCGATGCGCTCGGAAGACGCGCCTTCGGGGATGCGCAACAGGACCTGGGCGATGTTGTACTGCCCGGGCGAGGACTCGCTCGCACGCTGCTCGGCGATGAAGGCGTCGACGTCGGCCTCGCTGATGAAGATGCGCGAGTCGACCTCGCGTTCGCGCAGCCGCGCGATCGCCAGGTCGTCGCGCAGTTCGTCGCGAAACCGCAGGTAGCTCACGCCGTCGGCCTCGATTCGGGTGCGAAGTTCGGCCGGTGTGATGCTGTTGCCTTCGGCCATCCTGCCGAACGCGCGGTCGATCTGCGCGTCGTCGATCCGCACGCCCTGTTCGCGCGCGGCCTGCACGAGCGCGCGGTCGACGATCATGCGCTCGAGCACCTGGCGCGATAGAACGTCCGGGGCCGGCAGCTCGATGCGCTGGCGGCGCAACTGCCGTTCGGTGGCGCGTTGGCGCGTCGCGAGTTCGCTCGCGGTGATCACGTCGCTGTTGACGACCGCCACGACGCGGTCGAGCGGGATGATTGCCGCGCCGCGCGCTGCGGTGGCGGCGGCGGGAGCGGCTGACTGCGCCCACGCCGGCGAACCCGCGAGTGCGAGTGCGAGTGCGAAAACCGCGAAAATTCGATCCATGCGTCTTACTCGTATCCGTAGAAGCGCGACGGCAGCTGCGGCCGCTCGCTGGGCGGCCGGTAGCCGGGGATGTTCCTGCGCAATATATCAAAGGGGTCGGAGCCGATGCGCGCGAGTCCGTTCAATTCGAGCTGGAAGAACACCGCCGAGGTCGTGCGTCCGGCGGCGGTGACGAAGCGCTGGAGCACGAAGCGCGTCGCCCAGCAGTCCGCCGTGTACTCGAAGCCCGCCAGCCCCTCGACGATCCCCGGGCGCGCTTCGGTCAACACGCCGCTGGCCTCGTCGACCCGCTTCTTCAGCCACGAGTAGTTGATCCGCCCCAGCGCCACCCAGTTCGAGGAGATCGGCCAGCGCCACGAGGCGTCGATCTGACCGAGGTCGTCGCGCACGTGGCGCACGCCGACGTTGAGGATGCGCCCGTCGGCCGGCAGGTAGCGCCAGAGCATCGAGAAGCGCGGAATCCTCGTGTCGCGAACGCCGTACTGCAGGCCCGCGTCGATGCTGGTCGACGCAGTGACCTGCGCCGACGCGGCGAACAGGAGGTCCGAGCGCCCGTCGTTGAGGTTCGCGATTCCGGGCAGCGCGACGCGCTCGCCGGAGAAATAGCGCCGCTGCCCGAACGCGAGCCGAAGCGTCTGCACGCCGTTCGAGGGCTCGATCAAGCGTGTCACGACCGCGGTGGTCAACCGGTTCACGTCGGCGATCCGATCGTTTCCGACGAAAGTATTTTCCGAGAACAACTGCGCGAAATTGAAGTCGGCCACGCCGCTGTCGAACACCGGGATCGCGCTCTGGTCGCGGTACGGCACGCGGGCGTAGAACAGCCGCGGCTCGAGCGTCTGCGTCACCTCGCGCCCGAACAGCGCGGTGCGCCGCTCGAAGATCATTCCAGAATCGACCGACATGATCGGCACGGCGCGCTGGATCGCGGTGCCCGCGGCCGTGCCCGCGTCGAGCTGATACGAACTCAGGTGCAGGCCGAGCTTGGGCACCACGAACCATCCGGGGCGCACGATCGGATACGACGCGCGCGGATACGCGATCAGCCTCGCGCCCTCGGGCGAGCCGGCGAGCGGGCGGCGGAACTGGGTCGCGTCGAGCGTCAGTTCGGCGTCCATGCCGAGCACGTCGCGCCGGGCCCAGCTCAGGTTGAGCTGCGGCACGCGTTCGTAGGGCGGCGCGAGCCGCGCGTCGAGGATGCTCTGATAGCGCGTCGCGCGCATCGTCAGGTTCCAGTCGCCGAACGCGCGCGTCGCGAACACGTCGCGCGGCAACGATCGCTCCGAACTCGCCAGGATCGAGCGCGAGTAATCGACGAAGTAGTCGTCGTCCGACACGCCCCGCAGGTTGATCGCGCCGTTCCACCCCGCGACGTCGGCGAAGGTGCTCTGCACGCTGGCGAAGCTGCGGCTCGTCCCCGTGACCGAGTCGTGCGGCGCGTACTCGAAGCGCAGGTCGCCGAATGCCTTGGGCTCGAGAAACCGAAACTGTCCGCCGAGTTGCAGTCCGCGCCGTGCCATCACCCGCGGATACAGCGTGAGATCACGGTTCGGCGCGATGTTCCAGTAGTAGGGCAGCGTGACCTCGGGTCCCGATCGCGAGGTCAGCGCGAAACTCGGCGTGAGCACCCCGCTGCGCCGGCCCTCGCCCAGCGGAAACGCGAACCACGGCGCGTACAGGATCGTGCCGCCGTTGAACTTCAGGTTGGCCGAACGACCGCTGGCTTCCTGGCGCTCCTCGTCGATCAGCAGCGACCCCATCTCGAGCTGCCACCCGTCGTCGCCCGGCCTGCAGGTGGTGTAGCTGGCGTTGCGCATCGAGAAGCGTTTCGGTCCGAGGAATTCGATGTGCTCGGCTTCGCCGCGCCCGCCGTGCAGCGCGATGTAGTAGCTCGGCGAGGCGAAGAACCCCTCGCTGGTGTCGATCTTCAGGCGCAACTCGGGGCCGGTGAAGACGTTGCTCTCGCGCACGACGCGCACGCCGCCGCCGGCGACCACCTCGTCGTCCTGCGGGTAATAGGTGATCCGTGCCCCGCGCACGACCGTCCCGGCGTGGCGCATCTCCGCATCGCCGCTGAAAGTGATCTCGCGATCCGGGTTGCCGCTGACGCGATCGGCGCGGCCGTATACCGGGCGCCCCGTTGTGACGCGGGCGCCCTCTTCGCTCAGCGTTCGCGCCAGGCCGAGAGAAAACGACTCGGCGCGGACCGCGTCCGGAAACGCGCAGCAGGCGGCGAGCGACAACGCGACGATACGGGTCGTTGGAGCGGTTGTTCCCAATGTTCTTCTATTATACGAAGCACCCGCGCCCCGGCGCGTGCAGGTCACGCCGCGAACATGACGCCCACTCCCGAGCAACGCTCCTCTTCAGGCGCCGCCACGAGCAACGACGCCCGCCTGGACGAGCTGCGCGGCTGGCTTGCGTCGCTCCCGCGCGACTACCGCCTGGACCTCGAGACGCTGCGCCCCGCGTCCGACGATGCCAGCTTCAGGCGCTACTTCCGGATCGCGAGCGAAGGCGCCGGGGCGTGCTCGTTGATCGCGATGGACGCGCCGCCTCCGATGGAGGATTGCCGCCCGTTCGTGCACGCCGCGCAGGTGCTCGCGCGCGCCGGGATGACCGTTCCACGAGTGCACGAAGCCGACCTCGGGCGCGGCTTCCTGCTGCTTGCCGACTTCGGCTCACGCACCTACCTCGACGAGATCGTCGCGGCGCGCGCCGCGAGCGCCCCGGAAGAGGGCAAAGCCGGGGACGGGGGCGAAGCCGTGGGCGGGGGCAAAGCCGAGGCGCGGATCGACGCGATGTACGCCGACGCCAGCGCCGCGCTGCTCGCGATCCAGCGCGCGAGCGCCGAGGCCGTATTTGCGACCTACGATCGCGAGCTGCTGCGCCGCGAGCTGATGCTCTTTCCCGACTGGTACCTCGGACGGCACAAGCGATTCACGCCCGACGCTGCCGAACGCGCGACGATCGAACAGGCGTTCGAGGTGCTGCTCGCGAACAACCTCGCGCAGCCGCGCGTGTTCGTGCACCGCGATTTCCACTCGCGCAACCTGATGCTGCTCGATGGTCCGGACAATCCGGGCGTGCTCGACTTCCAGGACGCGGTCTACGGTCCGATCACCTACGACCTGGTCTCTTTGCTGCGCGACGCGTACCTGTCCTGGCCCGAGGAACGCGTGCTCGACTGGGCGGTCAGGCACTGGCAGGGCGCGCGCTCTGCCGGACTGCCGGTGGCGGCGGACTTCGCCGACTTCTACCGCGATTTCGAGTGGATGGGATTGCAGCGCCACCTCAAAGTGCTCGGCATCTTCGCGCGGCTGTCTCATCGCGACGGCAAGGACCGCTATCTCGCCGACCTGCCGCTGGTGCTCGAGTACGTGCTCGAGGTCGCGACCCGATACCGCGAGTTCGGTCCGCTCGCCCGGTTGATCGAGCGCGTCGAAGGGCGCGAGCGCGGTGTCCGCTACACGTTCTGACGCGGCGCGCCCCGCGATGCGGGCGATGATCCTCGCCGCCGGACGCGGCGAGCGGATGCGCCCGCTCACCGATCGCTGCCCCAAGCCGCTGCTCGAGGTCGCGGGAAAGCCACTGATCGAATGGCACCTCGAGCGGCTGCGCGCGGCCGGTTTCGTCGACGTCGTGGTCAACCACGCACATCTGGGAGAGATGCTCGAGCGCGCGCTCGGCGGCGGCGAACGCTGGGGTCTGCGAATCGCCTACTCGGCCGAAGGCGTCGCGCTCGAGACCGCCGGCGGGATCGCGTTCGCATTGCCGTTGCTGGGTGACGCGCCGTTTCTCGTGGTCAACGGCGACGTGTGGTGCGATTTCGATTTCCGCGCGGCACGCACGATGGCCGGGGCGATGTCCGGCTCCGCACTCGACGCGTGCTGCGTGCTGGTTCCCAACCCGGCGCACAATCCCCGGGGCGATTTCGGTCTCGAGCCCAGCGACGCGGTCGCGCCGCCGCTCGCGATGCTCTCGACGAGCGCCGCACCGCTGCTGACGTTCAGCGGCATCGCGGTGTACGCGCCGCGGCTGTTCGATGGCATCGTACGTGGCGCGCGCGCGCCGCTCGCGCCGCTGTTGGTTCGCGCCGCGCAACAGGCGCGCGCCGCCGCGCTGCGGCACGACGGTCGATGGGTCGACGTGGGCACGCCCGAACGGCTGGCGGAACTGGATGCGCGATTGCGCGAGGAGAGCTGAGATGCAGGTGCAAATCGCGCGACGCGCGCGGCTGATCGAACGGATGCGCGCCGCGGGCGGCGGCGTCGCGGTGCTGTTCAACGCGCCCGAAGTGGTGCGCAACCGCGACAGTCACTACCCGTACCGATGGGACAGCTACTTCTACTACCTCAGCGCGTTCCCGGAACCCGAGTCGGCGCTCCTGATCAGCGTCGACGCGACCGACGCGCGCGTCGAGCTGTTCTGCCGCGAGAAGGACGAGGCGCACGAGACCTGGGACGGTTTTCGCTTCGGCCCCGAAGCCGCACGCGAGGCCTTCGCGATCGACGCCGCCCACCCGATCGGCGAACTCGACGAGCGCGCGACGGACCTGCTCGCCGATCGCCCGGCTCTGTTCTACGCGCTCGGGGCCGAAGACGCGATCGACACGCGCATCGCGCGCTGGCTCGCCGGCGTGCGCGCGCAGGCGCGCACCGGCGTGTCGGCCCCGACGCAGGCGATCGACGTGCGCGCGATCGTCGACGAGATGCGGCTGGTCAAGGACACGCACGAGATCGACCTGATGCGCCGTGCCGGCGCGATCTCCGCCGCGGCGCACGTGCGCGCGATGCGCGCCTGCGCACCGGGGCGGCACGAGTACGAGGTCGAGGCCGAGCTGCTGCACGAGTTCAGGCGCAACGGCTCGCAGTCTCCCGCCTACGCCTCGATCGTCGCCGGGGGACGCAACGCCTGCGTGCTGCACTATCGCGACAACTCCGCGCCACTGCGCGACGGCGATCTGCTGCTGATCGACGCGGCCTGCGAGCTCGACGGCTACGCCTCGGACATCACCCGGACCTTCCCGGTGAACGGCGCGTTCAGCGCCGCGCAGCGGGAGCTCTACGAGATCGTCCTCGCAGCGCAGGCCGCGGCGATCGCGGCGACCCAGCCCGGCGCGCGCTTCAGCGACCCGCACGACGCCGCGGTGCGTGTGCTCGCGCAGGGGATGATCGACTGCGGCCTGATCGACGGCCCGCTCGACGCGGCGATCGAGTCCGGCGCGTACAGGCGCTTCTTCATGCACCGCACCAGTCACTGGCTGGGGATGGACGTGCACGACTGCGGCGAGTATCGCGAGCCGGGCGAGCCGGGTAGCGGCGAGAGCCGGCCGTGGCGCGTGCTGCGCCCCGGGATGGTGCTCACTATCGAACCCGGCATCTACGTGCCGGCCGCGGCCGACGTCCCCGAGCGCTACCACGACATCGGCATCCGCATCGAGGACGACGCGCTGGTCACGACCGCGGGCTGCGAGATCCTCACCGGCGGGGTGCCGAAGGCGCCCGGCGAGATCGAGGCGCTGATGCGTGGCTGAAGGGAACGCGATTCGGGGGCGCGAGAGCGAGCTCGCGCTTCGGGTGCGCGGCAGCGGCCCGGTGGCGAGCGCGTTCGTGCTGTTCGCGCGGCGCCAGGGATGGCCGGCGCGCGCGATCGAGCTTGAACGCGGTACGCGAGCGCCGCCCCCCGGGCTGGGCGAGCGGCTGCTCGCGATCTCGCTCGGCTCGTGGCAACTGCTCGGGCGCGTCGCTCGCCTGCCGCCGGGCGCTGCGATCCGCGCTGTGCAGGTGCACGTTCCCGGGCATCCGGGGCGCACGACGATGACTGCCGACGAGATGCACGTGCCGGCCCTCGGGTACACGGTGCGCTACGCGGCGCTGCTCGCCGCGCTCGACGAGGCGCTCGACGAGGCGCTCGACGAAGCGCTCGACGAAGCGCCCGGAGAACGCCCCGGCGAACGCCCCGGAGAACGCCCCGGCGAACGCCCCGACGAACGCCCGGGCGTCGCGTCGCGCGAAGCGTCGGTGCGAGCTTCCCCCGAGTTGGTCGTGCACGCCGAGGGCGACGCCGGGGACGATGCGCGCACGCGCCGGTTCGCGCAGTCGGCGTTGCTGGTCGACATGAGGTGCGAGAACGACAGCGACGCAACCGCGTTCGAGTGCTTCACCGCGCAGGGGCCGCTGGCGCTGTTGCCGCTCGCGCAATCGCGGCAGATGTCGCTGGTGTGGTGCGCGAGCGCCGGGCAGTGCGCGCGCCGCGCCGCGCTCGACCCCGGTGCGCTGGCGGGCGAGCTGCGCGCGGCGTTCGGGGGTTCGCTCGGCGCGCTCTCGATCGCCGGCGTGCCGGTTGTCGCGCCGCTGGCGCGTCGCGCGCGCCGCGAACTCGTTCGCGGCAACGAAGTGTGGATCGGCAACGCCGCTCAGACGCTGCACCCCGTGGCCGGGCAAGGCCTGAACCTCGGCCTGCGCGACGCGTTCGAGCTGTCGCGATGCCTGGGCGACGCCGCCGCGTCCGGTTCCCCAGCGACACAGGCGCTGCAACGCTACGCCCGCGCGCGGATGATCGACCGCGGCGCAACGATCGGCATGACCGACGCGCTCGCCGCGATGTTCACCGCGGCGCCGCTGCGCGCGTTGCAGTCGGTCGCGCTCGCGGCGCTCGATCTCGCGCCGCCGGCGCGCACGCGGCTCGCGCGCGGGTTCATGTTCGGCTTGCGCTGACCGCTCGCCGGGCGCGACGTGAAGACCGAGCGTCGGTCCACACCGGCCGTGCTGCGCTGCACATTTCTTGCGCAGCGCTTTTTTCGCTAGAATTCGTTCCCCTACCGGCGCGATCCACCGCGCCGTTCTTCATTGAGCACACCGACAACGATGCGAATCGGCCACCACACACTGCGCAACAACGTTTTCGTTGCGCCGATGGCGGGCGTGACCGACCGGCCGTTCCGGCAGTTGTGCAAGTCCCTCGGCGCCGGCTACGCGGTGTCGGAGATGGCCGCGTCGAACCCGAGGTTGTGGGAGAGCGTCAAGACCTCGAGGCGCATCGATCACGATGGCGAGATGGAGCCGCGCGCGGTACAGATCGCGGGCGCCGACCCGGCGATGATGGCCGAGGCGGCGCGCTTCAACGTCGACCGCGGCGCGCAGATCATCGACATCAACATGGGATGCCCGGCGAAGAAGGTGTGTCGCCAGCTCTCCGGTTCGGCGCTGATGGCCGACGAACCGCTCGCGCTGGCGATCATCGACGCGGTCGCCAACGCGGTCGACGTTCCGGTCACGGTGAAGATGCGCACCGGTCCCACGCCGCAGTCGCGCAACGCGGTGCGCCTGGCGCGCGCCGCGCAGTCGGCCGGCGCCGCGATGATCACCGTGCACGGACGCAGCCGGGCCTGCGGATTCGCGGGCGACGCCGAGTACGACACGATCGCCGAAGTCTGCGACGCGCTCGAGATACCGGTGGCGGCCAACGGAGACATCGACGGCCCGCACAAGGCGCGTGAGGTACTCGCGCGCACCGGAGCCGACGCGGTGATGGTCGGGCGCGCCGCTCAGGGTCGCCCGTGGATCTTTCGCGAGATCGAACACTTCCTCGCGACCGGTGAGGAGCTCGCGCCGCCCTCGCCCGAGGAGATCCACGCGCTGCTGCGCCAGCACCTGCTCGATCACTACGCGTTCCACGGCGACTTCGTCGGCGTGCGCACCGCGCGCAAGCACGTCGGCTGGTACCTCGCGGCGATGCCGCGCTGGGGTGCGGCGCGCGACGCGTTCAACGCGATCGAATCGCCCGAGGCGCAGCTCGACGCGATCGCCGGCGTGCTCTTGGACGACTCGCGGCCACCCCTGCATTTCGGCCCGCTTCCCGCGGCCAACGACACGAAGTACGCGCGGAGACGCCTGGCATGACGAAGCCCCAGAACATCGACGACGCGGTCACGAAGTGCCTCGAGAAGTACTTCCACGACCTCGACGGAACGCCTCCCACCGCGATCTACGACATGGTGCTTCGCGCGGTCGAACGGCCGATGCTCGAAGTCGTGATGCAACGCGCGGCGGGCAACCAGCTGCGCGCGAGCGAGATGCTCGGCATCAATCGCAACACGCTTCGCAAGAAGCTGCAGCACTACAAGATGCTGTAGCCCGCGCTGCCTACCGATCCCGGACCCGCAACCATGACCTCGACTACACTGCGCGCGCTGATCAGCGTGTCGGACAAGACCGGAATCGTCGAATTCGCGCGCGCGCTCGCCGAACTCGGCGTGCAGCTCGTGTCCACCGGCGGAACCGCGAAACTGCTCGGCGAGGCGGGCCTCGCGGTGACCGAGGTGGCCGAGTACACCGGTTTCCCGGAGATGCTCGACGGCCGCGTGAAGACGCTGCACCCGACGATCCACGGCGGGTTGCTCGCGCGTCGCGACAGCGCCGAGCACATGCGCACGATCGAAGAACACGGCATCGGTCGCATCGACCTGCTCGTTGTCAACCTCTACCCGTTCGAGCAGACCGTGTCGCGCTCCGATTGCAGCTTCGATGACGCGATCGAGAACATCGACATCGGCGGCCCGGCAATGGTGCGCTCGGCCGCCAAGAACTGGCGCGGCGTCGCGGTGCTGACCGATGCCCGGCAATACGCTCGCGTGCTCGACGAACTGCGCCGCGACGGCGCGGTGGGCGAGTCCACCCGGTTCTCGCTCGCCGTTTCCGCGTTCAACCGCATCGCCAACTACGACGCCGCGATCAGCGACTACCTCTCGCGCGTGCAGCCCGACGGGACGCGCACCGATTTCCCTGCGCAGGCCAACGGCTGCTTCGTCAAGCTGCAGGACCTGCGCTACGGCGAGAACCCGCACCAGCGCGCGGCGTTCTACCGCGACCTGTACCCGGCGCCCGGTTCGCTGGTGAGCGCGCGCCAGATCCAGGGCAAGGAGCTGTCGTACAACAACATCGCCGACGCCGACGCGGCCTGGGAGTGCGTGAAGAGCTTCGACACGCCGGCCTGCGTGATCGTCAAGCACGCCAACCCCTGCGGCGTCGCGCTCGGCATCGATTGCGTGCAGGCCTACGCGAAGGCCTTCGCGACCGACCCGACCTCGGCATTCGGCGGCATCATCGCGTTCAACCAGAAGCTCGACGCCGCCGCGGCCGAGCAGGTCGTCAAGCAGTTCGTCGAGGTCCTGGTCGCGCCCGGCTATTCGCCCGAGGCGCTCGAGGTCATTCGCGCCAAGCCCAACGTGCGCGTGCTCGAGATCGCGCTCGACGCGGTCGATGCGAACGGCACGAGCGCCTGGTCCCGTGGGCGCAACGCAATGGACGTCAAGCGCGTCGGATCGGGCATGCTGATGCAGACGGCCGACAACCGCGAGTTGCGCCGCGACGAGCTCAACGTCGCAACCAAGCGCGCGCCCACCCCGCAGCAACTCGACGACCTGATGTTCGCCTGGCGCGTGGCCAAGTACGTCAAGTCCAACGCGATCGTCTTCTGCGGCAACGGCCAGACGCTGGGAGTGGGCGCCGGGCAGATGAGCCGGGTCGACTCGGCGCGCATCGCCGCGATCAAGGCCGAGAACGCCGGGCACTCGCTCGCCGCTTCGGTGGTCGCGTCGGACGCGTTCTTCCCGTTTCGCGACGGCCTCGACGTGATCGTCGACGCCGGCGCGGTCGCGATCATCCAGCCCGGCGGTTCGGTGCGCGACGACGAGGTGATCGCCGCGGCCGACGAACGCGGCGTCGCGATGGTGTTCAGCGGCGTGCGTCACTTTCGGCACTGAATGAGGATTCTCGGCATCGACCCGGGTCTGCGCGTGACCGGGTTCGGCGTGATCGATGCCAGCGGCTCGACGCTTCGCTACGTCGCGAGCGGTGTCATACGGATCGCCCCCGGCGCGCTGCCGCCGCGGCTGAAGACGATCCACGACGGCGTCGCCGAGGTGATCGAGGCCTACGCCCCCGAGGTCGCGGCCGCCGAGATCGTCTTCGTCAACGTCAACCCGCAGTCGACGCTGCTGCTCGGTCAGGCCCGCGGCGCGGCGATCACGACGCTGGTCGTCTCCGGGCTCGCGGTGCACGAGTACACGGCGCTCCAGGTCAAGCAGGCGGTGGTGGGCACCGGTCGCGCGGCGAAGTCGCAGGTGCAGTCGATGGTGCAGCGACTGCTGGCCCTGCCGGGTTTGCCGGGCGCCGACGCCGCCGACGCGCTGGCGTGCGCGATCTGTCACGCCCACTCGGCGCGGCTCGCCGGTGTGGCGAAGGACCATTCGCCCTCGGCGGCGCTGCACGGGGTGCGCGTGCGCAGGGGAAGAATGCGCTAGCTCGCGGCGTTTCGCGCCCGGCGCTGGTGTAAGCTTGCCGCGATGATCGGCCGACTCTGCGGAACGCTGCTCGAGAAGCATCCCCCGACGCTGCTCGTCGATACCAACGGGGTCGGCTACCTGATCGACGTGCCGATGAGCACGTTCTACGACCTCCCGGCGCTTGGCGAGCGCGTCACGCTGCTCACCCAGCAGGTCGTGCGCGAGGACGCGCACCTTCTCTACGGCTTTCTCACGCCCGCCGAGCGCGACGCGTTTCGCCTGCTGATCAGGATCTCCGGCGTCGGGCCCCGCACCGCGCTCGCGGTGCTCTCGGGCATGTCGGTGGCCGAGCTCTCGCAGGCGTGACCCTGCAGGAAACCGGCAGGCTCACGCGGGTTCCCGGCATCGGCAAGAAGACCGCCGAGCGGCTGCTGCTCGAACTCAAGGGCAAGCTGGGCGCCGAGCTCGACGTCTCGGGCCGGCAGCCCCCGCCCGACGCCAGCGTCGACGTGATCCGCGCATTGCTCGCGCTGGGCTACTCCGAACGCGAGGTCTCGGCCGCGACGCGCGAACTCGCCAAGGGCGCGAGCGTGTCCGACGGCATCAAGCAGGCGCTCAAGCTGCTCGCCAAGCCATGATCGAGCACGATCGCCTGGTCACGCCCGGCCGCCGTGTCTCCCAAGGAGGAGGCGATCGAACGCGCGCTGCGGCCCAAGCGCCTGGACGAGTACGTGGGCCAGGCGCGCATCCGCGAGCAACTCGACATCTTCGTCACGGCGGCGCGCAATCGCAGCGAGGCGCTCGATCACGTGCTGCTGTTCGGGCCGCCGGGGCTGGGCAAGACCACGCTGGCGCACATCATCGCCGCCGAGATGGGCGTGAACCTGCGCCAGACCTCGGGCCCGGTGCTCGAACGCGCGGGCGACCTGGCGGCGCTGCTCACCAACCTCGAGAAGAACGACGTCCTGTTCATCGACGAGATCCATCGGCTCTCGCCGGTGGTCGAGGAGATCCTCTATCCGGCGCTGGAGGACTTCCAGATCGACATCATGATCGGCGAGGGACCGGCGGCGCGTTCGATCAAGCTCGACCTGCAGCCGTTCACGCTGATCGGCGCGACCACGCGCGCCGGCATGCTGACCAATCCGCTGCGCGACCGATTCGGAATCGTCGCGCGGCTGGAGTTCTACAGCGCGGACGAGCTCACCCGCATCGTCGAGCGCTCGGCCAGCCTGCTGGACGCGCAGATCGAGAGCGGCGGCGCAGGAGAGATCGCGCGCCGCTCGCGCGGCACGCCACGCGTGGCCAATCGCCTGCTGCGCCGCGTGCGCGACTACGCGGAGGTGAAGGCGCAGGGCCGGATCGACAAGCCGGTCGCCGACGCCGCGCTCGCGATGCTCGACGTCGACGCGGCCGGATTCGACGTGATGGACCGAAAGCTGCTGCTCGCGGTGATCGAGAAGTTCTCCGGCGGCCCGGTGGGCGTGGACAACCTCGCGGCGGCGCTCGGCGAGGAGCGCGACACGATCGAGGACGTGCTCGAGCCCTACCTGATCCAGCAGGGCTTCCTGCAGCGCACCCCGCGCGGGCGGATCGCGACGCTCTCGGCGTACCGGCACTTCGGCATCGTCGCGCCGGGCGCGCAAAGCGCCGGCGAGCTGTGGGCGGCGGACGACGGCGAGCCGTCCGCCTGAGTTGGACGCACGCAGCGACGAGGACCTGATGCTCGCCTTCGCGCGGGGCGACGCGGGTGCCTTCGACGCGCTCTACGAACGGCACCGGCGCTGGCTCTATCGCGTGCTCAGGCGCCAGCTTCCGGACGACGCGCGCACCGACGACGCGTTCCAGGAGACCTGGTACTCGCTGATACGCTCGGCGCCGCGCTACGAGCCGAAGGCGCGCTTCACCACCTGGCTCTACCTGCTTGCGCGCCAGCGAATCGCCGACTCCTGGCGCGCGTCCAACCCCGAAGAGGTGTCGCTGGCGTTCAATGACGATGAAGAGCTCGCCGACGCCCGCGCGCTCGACGCGATCGTCGACGATGTCTCGGACCCCGCGCGGCTCGCCGAGCGCCGCGAACTCGCCACGCGGCTGGTCGCCGCGATCGACCAGCTGCCGGCGCCGCAGCGCGAGGCCTTGCTGCTGTTCGAGGACGCCGGAGATGAGCCTCGATCAGATCGCGCTCGCCACCGGCAGCGATCGCGAGGCGATCAAGAGCCGCCTGCGTTACGCTCGCCAGAAGCTGTCACGAATGCTCAGGGAGGATCTGCGGTGACCGATCCGCGCACGCCGGGACAGGGGCAACGTCCGTTGCGGGCGCTGCTCGACGAGGCGCCCGGCAACGAGCCGCCGCCCTGGCTGGACGCGAACATCCGCGCCGAGGCAGCGCGCGCCGCCGAGCTCGCACGCCAACGCGCCGGCACGACGCCTGGCGTGCGAGACACGCGCGACGCCGCGGCGATCGACGCGGCGACGCCCAGGCGCGCGCGCCTGGGCTGGATCCCGATCGGCGCGACGATGGCGGTCGCCGTACTCGGCTTGCTGCTCGTGATCGGCACGCCGGTGCAGTCGCCGGCGCCCTCGCCTCCTTCTGCGCCTCCTTCTGCTGCTGCTTCGTCTGCTCCTGCTCCCGTGGTCGCGCCGACGCCCGCACCGGCCGGCGCATCCACTGCCGAGCCCGAATCGCGCAGCGCCGCGAGCGCCGACGCACGCGTCGCGACGCCAGGCGATTCAACCGCACCGGCCGTCGAACTGAAAAAGGAGAGCGCCCGGGAAGAACTCGCCGCACCCGCCGCACCCGCCGAGCGCGCCGAGCGCGCGAAAGCCGCGGAAAGCCGCGCGCTGGAAAGCCGCATCTCGCAAGACCGCGCGTCCGATGGCCGCACCGTGGAGAGCGGCGCCGCCGAAAGCCGCGCCGATCGATCGGCGAATGCGTCCGCGCCGCAACGCCCCCAGGCAGCGCCGGCCGCCGCGCCGCAGGTGCTCGGGCGCGCACGCGACAGCAGTGCCGAGCCCGCGGCGCCGGAGTCCGCGACGAAGTGCGTCGAGCAGATCGACGAGTTGCGACGCGGCCAGCGCGTCGACGAGGCGAAGCGCCTGCTGCGCGTGTGCCGCGAGCGATTCCCCGACCACGACTTCCCCGCCGAGCTGGTCCGCGAGCTCGCCCCCTGAGGCGGGGACGCGCACCCGCCCGAACCCGCACTTCGTTTGACCCCGCGCTTCGCTTGACCCCGCGCTTCGTTTGACCCCTTTCGCGGCCACCCCACGTTCAATCGGGCACACCTACCCAAAGGAGCCCGAGATGAAGAATGCGGATCGATCGCCACGCCGCGCCGCGCGCACCCTGCTCGCTGCCGCGCTGATGGGCGCCGCACCGCTGGCGCAGGCGTTCTGCGGTTTCTACGTCGGCAAAGCCGACGCTTCGCTGTTCAACGAAGCCTCCCAGGTGATCATGGTGCGCGACGGCGATCGCACCGTGATCTCGATGCTCAACGACTACAAGGGCGAGCTCACCGAGTTCGCGCTGGTCGTGCCGGTGCCGCAGGTGCTCGAACGCGGCCAGGTCAACGTCGGCGAGCGCAGGATGTTCGAGCGCATCGACGCGTACTCGGCGCCCCGGCTCGCCGAGTACTTCGACCCCGACCCCTGCGCGATGCGCCGCGAAAGGCGCAACGCGGCCGCGCCGCTCGCCTCCGAGGCCGAAGCGCTGGGCCGTGCGACCGACATGGCCAAGGCGCTCGGTGTCACGGTCGAGGCCAGCTACACGGTGGGCGAGTACGACATCGTGATGCTCTCGGCGACGCAGTCCGACGGCCTGCAGAGCTGGCTGGTGCAAAACGGCTACCGGATCCCGCCCGGCGCCGCGGCGGCGCTCGCGCCCTACGTGCGTCAGGGCATGAAGTTCTTCGTCGCGAAGGTGAACCTCAAGGAGCAGGCCAAGACCGGGTTCACCACGCTGCGCCCGCTGCAGTTCGCGTTCGAATCGCCGAAGTTCATGCTGCCGATGCGCCTCGGGATGATCAACGCCTCCGGCCCCCAGGACCTGATCGTCTACCTGCTCACGCGCAACGGCCGCGTCGAGTCGTCGAACTACCGCACGCTCAAACTGCCGGCCAACGTCGATCTGCCGATCTTCGTTCGCGGCGACTTCAAACGCTTCTACAAGTCGATGTTCGCGCAGCAGGCCCAGCGCGAGGACCACCGCGCGGTGTTCACCGAGTACTTCTGGGACATGAGCTGGTGCGACCCCTGCGCGGCGGATCCGCTGAGCCCGAAGGAGTTGCGCGACGTGGGCGTGTTCTGGCTCGATGGCGGCAGCGAGAGCTCGGGCCCGCAGCCGCCCGGCGCGGCGCCGTTCGCGCCGGCGCGGCGCCCCACTGGCGCGCAGCCGGTGAAACTGACGCGGCTGCACCTGCGCTACACCTCGGAGAGCTTTCCCGAGGACCTGTTGTTCAGCGAAACGCGCGATCGCGCGAACTTCCAGGTGCGCTACGTGCTGCGTCACCCGTACAAGGTCGAGCCGCGCGCCTGCGACGCGGCGCCAGGCTATCTCGCTGGCCTCGCGAGGCGCCAGGAACGCGAAGCGCAGACGCTTGTCCAACCTCACCGGATGGGACATCACCGACGTGCGCACGCCGCGCCGGCCTCGGCGTGCCGGCAAACGGCCGGGTCGGCGAGCCCTGGTGGCGCGGACTGTGGCCGGGCGCTTCGCCCGACAGGGGATGAACGTGAAGCTGCCCGCGATCGACCCGAGGGTGGTGCAGATCGCACTGCTCGGGGGTTTCCTGACGCTGGGCGTGCTGGGACGCGATTTCGACCTGCGCTGGCAACAGGTGGCGCTCACCTTCGCCGCGGCGATCGCGTCGCAGGCGTTCTGGCTGCGCCGACTCGATCTCGCCGGCGTCGGATACCTGAGCGCGATCGTCACCGGGTTCGGCCTGTCGATCCTGGTGCGATCGGACAACCTGTGGGTGCACCCGCTGCTCGCGGCGCTCGCGATCTCGAGCAAGTTCACGCTGCGCGTCGACGGCCGCCACGTGTTCAACCCCGCAAATCTCGGCGCGGTGCTCGCCGCGTGGGCGCTGCCCGGCGCGTGGATCTCTCCGGGCCAATGGGGCTCGCGACCTCGCCGCCGGCGCCTGGTTCCTCGCGATGGGTTCGCTGGTCACCGGGCGCGCGAACGGATCGACGCGGGCTGGTGCTTTCTCGCGTTCTTCATGGCGCTGGCGAGCCTGCGCGTGATCGTGCTGGGCCAGCCGCTCGGGGTGATCGCGAACCAGGCGACCAACGGCGCGTTGCTGCTGTTCGCTTTCTTCATGATCTCCGACCCGATGACCACGCCGCTTCACCGCCACGCGCCGCATCGGCTATTGCGCGCTGGTCGCCGCGGCGGCGTTTCTCTGGCAGTACACGCTGTTCGCGCCGCACGCGCTGGTGAGCGTGCTGTTCCTGTTCAGCCCGGTCGTCGTCTGGCTGAACCGCCGCCTCCCCGCTGCCGGCTACCGTGGTGGACACGCGCCCGACGGCGCGACGCGGGCCGGCGCGGACCCACTTGCTAGAATCGGGCCGGTGAACCAGCGTGACACCACGTGAGCGAACGCCAGATCAGCCTGCCCGAGCTGCGCAGCGCAGCGCCGCCCGCGTTCGAGATGCGCGTGCGCGTCTACTACGAGGACACCGACGCGGGCGGGATCGTCTACTACGCAAACTACCTGCGCTACTTCGAGCGCGCGCGCACCGACTGGCTGCGTGCGACTCGGAGCGGTTCACACCGAGCTCGACCGCGGCCACGGGCTGGTGTTCGTGGTCAAGGACATGGCGATCGACTACCTCGCGCCGGCGCGGCTGGACGACGAACTGCTGGTCGACGTTCGGGTGCTCGAGGCGCGGCGCGCGTCGCTGCGGCTGGCGCAATGCGCGCGCGACGCCACGAGCGGCGCGGCGCGGGTGATATCGTCGGTCCGGGTCGCGGCGATCGACCGCGCGAGCGGGCGTGCGACCGGATTTCCGCGCTGGCTGTCGCAGGCCATCGTACCGAGCCACTGAACCGGGGAGTCGCACCGCTTGCACACCGACATGTCGATCGTCTCGCTGGTGCTCAACGCGAGCGTACTGGTCCAGCTGGTCATGGCGCTGCTCGCGCTGGTCTCGATCGCGTCCTGGACGACGATCTTTCGCAAGTGGTACCAGATCCGCGACGCGCGCGACGCCACCGACGAGTTCGAGGCCGACTTCTGGAAGGACCGCGATCTGGGTGCGCTGTTCCAGCAGTTGCGCGACGGCAAGCGCGACTCGGGCTCGCTCGCGCGGATCTTCGAGTCCGGCATGGCCGAGTTCCTGAAGACTCGCCAGCAAAAGCCCGGCGAAGTCGGCGCGATGCTCGACGGCGCGCGCCGCTCGATGCGCGCGGCCTACCAACGCGAGATGGACGCGCTCGAGGCAAGCCTCGCCTTTCTCGCGTCGACCGGATCGGTGAGCCCGTACATCGGGCTGTTCGGCACCGTGTGGGGGATCATGAACGCGTTTCGCGGCCTGGCGAACGTGCAACAGGCCACACTCGCCGCGGTCGCACCCGGCATCGCCGAGGCGCTGGTGGCCACTGCGATCGGACTGTTCGCGGCGATCCCGGCGGTGGTCGCCTACAACCGTTTCGCGCACGACATCGACCGCCTGTCGACGCGCTTCGACACCTTCGTCGACGAATTCATGAACATCCTGCAAAGGCAGGCACGATGAAGCGCCGTTCGCAGATTCCGTCGCACATTCCACCGCGCGCGCGGCATCGCGCGCCGGGCCGGGGCTGATCGTGCCGTCGGTCGGGGAGCGTTCACGCGGCGGCCGGGGCCGGCGCCTGGTCAACGAGATCAACGTCGTGCCGTACATCGACGTGATGCTCGTGCTGCTGGTGATCTTCATGGTGACCGCTCCGCTGCTTCCGCCGGGTGCGATCGAATTGCCCAGCGCCGGAAAGAGCACCGCGCCCCCGGACGCGTACATCGAGGTGATCGTGCGCGCCGACGGAGACCTCAGGCTGCGCAGCGTCAACCGCGGCGACAGCGAGGAAGTGCGGATCACGCGCCGCGAACTCGCAGCGACCATCGCCCCGCTTCGCGCGAAAGCCGATCTGCCGGTGGTGATCAGCGCCGACAAGGCGGTGCGCTACGAGTCGGTGATCGAAGTGATGAACGAGTTGCAGAAGATGAACGTGAGCCGCGTCGCTCTGCTGGTCAAACCGGGAACCTGACCGGTGCGCGCCCGATCGACCAGAGCCGCGAGGCGCGCGCCGTCGTGAGCGACGCCGCCGCGGTCTTCGCGCCGCCGCCGCCGCCACCGGGAATGCGCCACGGAGTGCGCGCCTTCGTGTTCGCGCTCGCGGTGCACCTGCTGCTCGCGCTGATGCTGGTGATCGGGATCAGCTGGCAGTCGCAGCGCCCGGTCGCCGTACAGGCCGAGCTGTGGACTCCAGCGATGCTGGCCCCGGTCGCCCCGCCCCCGCCGCCGGCGCGCGTCGCGACCCCCGCGCCGCAGCCGCAGCCACCGGCCATCGAGCCTCCTCCCCCGGCACCGGTACCCCCTCCAAGGCCGGCCCCGGTCGAGCCCCCCTCTGCGATCAAACCCGACATCAAGATCGAGCAGGAACGCAAGGCGGCTGAAGACAAGCGCCTGCTGGAAGAAACACGGCTGCTGGAAGAAAAGCGGCTCGCCGAGCAGCGGCTGGCCGAAGAACTGCGCCTCGCCGAGCAGAAACAACTCGCAGAGCAAAAGCGCCTCGCCGAAGAGCAGCGGGCAGCCGAGCGCAAGCGTACCGCCGAAGAGGCGAAGGCGGCCGAAGCGAAGAAACTCGCCGAAGCCAGGAAGGCGGAGGAGGCGAAGAAGGCCGAAGAGGTGAAGAAAGCGGCGGACGCCAAGAAGGCGGCCGAGGCGAAGAAGGCAGCCGAGGCGAAGAAAGCGGCCGATGAGAAGAAGGCAGCCGAAGAGAAGAAACTCGCCGAAGCCAAGAAAGCCGACGAAGCGAAGAAACTCGCCGAAGCCAAGAAGGCGGAGGCGGCGAAGAAAGCGGCCGAAGCGCGGCGGGTTGCCGAGGAGAAGAAGGCCGAAGCGGCGAAGAAGCTCGCGCAGGAAGAGGCCGCCGCGCAGCAGGCGGCCAACGAAGAGCGCGTGCGCCAGTTGATGTCGCAGGCCGGCAAGGCGCCCGAGCGCGCAGCGACGGCGTCGTCGATCGGCGCCGCGGTTGGCGCGTCCTCGGGAGGCGCCGCCGGCGCGGCTGAGGGCGCGTACATCGGCAGGCTCTCGTCGCTGCTGCGGGCGAACACCGTGTACATGGCCCCGACGAACCTGCAGGGCAATCCAAAGGCGGTGTTCATGGTGACGGTGAATCCTGATTGCTCGATCGCGAAGGTGCGCCTCACTCGATCGAGCGGCGTGCCGGCCTGGGACGAGGCGGCGGAACGCGGGATCAAGCGCACCGATCCGATGCCGGCCAAAGCCGACGGGAATTGCCCGCCGGAGATCGAGATCTCGCGCGGCCCGCGCGACGATCGCTGACCCGGCCCGCATGCGCCGTCCGGTCAACGCGCCCCGATGCCTGCTCGTTATAATCCCCCGATGACTTCCCGCCGCAACGCCCTCTTGCGGCTGCTTCTTCCGATCGTTGCCTCGGCGCTCGTTCCCTGCGCCGTCGTGCAGGCGCAGGTTCGCGTCGACGTTTCGGGCGTTGGAGCGGCCCAGTATCCGATCGCGATCGCCGGATTCGTCGAGCGACGGCGGCGCGCCGGTCAACGTCGCCGAGGTGGTGCGCGCGAACCTCACGCGCAGCGGCATATTCCGCCTGATCGACGCGCAGGCGACGCTGTCCGAGACCGCGACGCCGGACTTCCTCGGCCTGCGCGTGCGCGGCGCCGACGCGGTGCTGACCGGCTCGGTCGCGAAACTCGCCGACGGGCGCTACGACGTGCGATTTCGGTTGAACGACGTGGTGCGCCAGGCGTCGCTCGGCGGCGAGTCGATGCTCGCCGCTCCGGCCGACCTGCGTTACGCCGCGCATCGGGTCTCGGACTGGGTGTTCGAGAAGCTGACCGGTGAAAAGGGCATCTTCTCGACCCGCATCGCCTTCGTAACCAAGCAGGGCACCAGGCATCGGCTCAATGTCGCCGACTGGGACGGCGAGAACGTGCTGACGCCGCTCGATTCGGCCGAGCCGATCATCTCGCCATCCTGGTCGCCCGACGGCACGCGGCTCGCGTACGTGTCCTTCGAGAGCAGAAAGCCGGTCGTCTACGTCCACGTCGCTCGCGACCGGACAACGCACCGCGGTGGCCAACTTTCGCGGCAGCAACAGCGCGCCGGCCTGGTCGCCCGACGCGAGCACGCTCGCCGTGGCGCTCACCCGCGACGGCCTCTCGCAGATCTACCTGATCACGTCCGACGGCAGCCGGCACGCCGCGCCGGCTCACCACTTCGGCCGGACATCGACACCGAACCGGTGTTCTCGCCCGACGGCGCGCAACCTGTACTTCACCTCCGATCGTGGCGGCTCGCCGCAGATCTACCGCATGGCGGTCACCGGCGGCGACCCGGTGCGGATCACCTTCGGCTCGTCCTACAACGTCAGCCCGCGCGTGAGCCCGGACGGGCAAGCGCGCTCGCCTTCGTCACTCGGCGCGACGGCCGCTTCCTGGTCGCGACGAAGAACCTGGCCAACGGCACCGAACAACTGATCTCCGACGGCGGTCGCGAAGAATCGCCGAGCTTCTCGCCGAACGGGCGCTGGATCATGTACGCGACGCAGTTCGACGGCCGCGACTCGCTGATGGCGGTGTCGATCGACGGGCGCGTCAAGCAACGGCTCACCTCGTCGCTGGGCGACATCCGCGAACCGACCTGGGGACCGTTCCCGAAATGACCGGCGCGCGCGCCGCGCTGCGACGCGTGCCCGACCGAAACGAAGTTGAAAGGAGATCACGATGACCCGAACCATGCGACTGCTTCTGCGACCGGATGCGCGCTCGCGATCGTGGGCTGCGCGTCGAGCGTGAAACTCGACGAGGCCGGCACCGCGCCGATCGAGGACAAGTCGGCGACGGCGGGTGCGGGCGCGGCTGGCGCCGCGGGCGCGGGATCGGGTGCGACCGCGGGCGCGGCCGGCGCCGGGTCCGCCGACGGCCGACAGATCGCGCAGGTCACCGCCGGCACGAAGGATCCGTTGACCGACCCGGCGAGCCCGCTGGCCAAGCGCAGCATCTACTTCGAGTTCGACAGCTTCACGGTGAGCGACGAGTACCGCGCCACGATCGAGGCACACGCACGCTACCTCGTCTCAACGCGCAACGCCGCGTCGTCGTCCAGGGCAACGCCGACGACCGCGGCAGCCGCGAATACAACCTCGCGCTCGGCCAGAAACGCTCCGAGGCCGTGCGCAAGGCGCTCGGCTCGCTCGGCGTGTCCGACAACCAGGTCGAAGCCGTGAGCTTCGGAGAAGAGAAGCCGCGCGCCACCGGCACCGACGAGGCGTCGTGGGCCGAGAACCGGCGCGCCGACCTGGTCTATCAGTGAAGCTCGCGGCTCGCTCGATCGCGGCCGCGGTACTCGCTGGTCGGCCGGCGCTGATCCTCGCCGATCTGGCCCGCCCCTGCCGCACGGCCGCGCTGTTCGAGGACGACGAGGCGCGCAAGGCGATCATCCAGCTGCGCGGCAAGGTCGAACTGCAGGATCGCGACAACAAGGCGCGGCTGGACGAACTCGCACTGATGACTCGAGCAGCGCAGCAAGCAACTCGCCGAGCGCACGAGCGGCTTCGAGCAGATGGCGCGCGGGCAGCTCGAGCTGCAAAGCCAGATCGACGCATTGCGCCAGGATCTGGCCAAGCTGCGCGGCAACGCTCGAGGTGCAGACCAACGAGCTCGCGCTGTGCAGCGCCGCCAGCGCGAGATGGCGTCCGAGATCGATGCCCGGATCAAGCCCTTCGAACCGGTGCAGGTGCAGATCGACGAGAAGGCGTCGAACGTGCAGCCGGACGAGCGCCGTACCTTCGACGGTTCGCTCGCGCTGTTTCGCGCCGGTGACTTCGCCGGTGCGATTTCGCGTGTTCCAGCAGCTGCGCCTGCGCTGGCCCGAGAGCGCGTACACGCCGGGCGCGCTGTTCTGGACCGGAAGCGCACAGTTCGCGCCAAAGGACTACAAGGCCGCGATCGCGACCAGCAGGCGATGCTCGCGAGCTTTCCCGATCACCCGCGCGCCCCGACGCGATGCTCAACCTGGGGCTCGCCCAGCGGAATCGGGCGACAAGCGCGCGGCGCGCGCCACGCTGCAAACCGTCTCCGAAAAGTACGCCGAATCGCAGGCCGGGCGCACTGCCACGCAGCGCCTGACGACGATCCGCTGATCTTCGCGCTCGCGAGCACGTGTCGATTTGACCCCGCTTGGCCGACAGAATAAAATTGCGAGCTTTCCTACGGCGGGTCGTTAGCTCAGCTGGTAGAGCAGCGGACTTTTAATCCGTTGGTCGCTGGTTCGAATCCAGCACGGCCTACCAACCGTTTCAAGGGCTCAGCCGCGAGGTTGAGCCCTTTGTTTTTGCGGGCGTAGAGAAAACGCAGGAAACACGATCACGTTTCCGACCTCCCCGCCCCGGCCTGACAGTTCCGCGATGCCCAGGTTTGCCGGAGATCGTGAAACCGCAAATCGGTCGGCCCCGCTTCGCGTCACGCCGAATGCCAGGCCGAGTTGGTGACACCCCACAGTCGATCCACTCGCGCGAATGGTCCGCCACACGTACCATCGTTCGGTCCGACAGTCCGGACTTCAACAAGGGAGGGATCGATATGCTCAGCAAGATCATCGTTTCGTCATACTCAACGCTCCTGGAAATCGCCATTTGGTTGACCCTACTTGGCGGCTTCATAGGTGGGTGGGCAGCAAATGGCTTCTTGGCCGCGCTTGTCGGCCTTGTTACCTCGTTCGTCTTTTGTATAGTGGTCTTTGGCGCGTTCCTGACGCTCATCGATATCCAGAAGTCCGTGCGTGCCATTGAGGCGAAGAAGAACGCCGCGCCCTGACATGTCGCTCATCCACACGCGACACAGCAGGTCGGCCGTGGCGCCTTCAGCGCGCTCCTTGGCAGGTCATCGAAGTGCGCGCCGAGCGCAGGCTTGCCGCTAGCCAACGGTAATGCTAGTATTACCCATTACCTCGATAACGAAACTTTCTTCATGGCGACCAGCACCAGCAAGTTGACGACCAAATACCAGGCGACCATTCCGGCGTCTGTGCGCAAGATTCTGCACGTCGGAGCGGGTGATGCCATCGCCTTCGATATCCAGGGTGACGAGGTAAGGGTGCGCAAGGCGCGGCCGGTCGATCTGGAATTTTCGCGCGCGCTCGAGGGAACGCTCGTCGAATGGTCCTCGTCCGCGGACGAGGACGCCTATCGTGACCTATGAGGCGTTCGACGTGGTCGTTGTTCCCTTCCCGTTTACCGACCGCGCCGCGACCAAGCGGCGACCCGCACTTGTATTGTCCGATCGCTCCGCTTTCAACGCCAGCACCGGCCATGTCGTGCTCGCCATGATTACCAGCGCGTCCCACGCAGACTGGCCGCTGGACGTTGCCGTCTCGGATCTGGGCTCCGCAGGGCTGACTTCGGCATCGGTGGTACGGATGAAACTGTTCACGCTCGACGAGCGCTTGATCCTGCGCAAGGCCGGCTCGCTCGAGGCCGCAGACAGGACGGCAGTCGCCGGCGTGCTCAGGAAGCTGCTTGAACCGCTAGTCTGACCGTACGCGGGCCGAGAAGCTCGTTGTCCATCCGAAACTGGTGATGCCACTCGGGCGCGACAGCAACGCGTTCCAGACTTGTCGATGACGCGACGGGCGCATGGCAGGCATAAGCCGGGCGCCGGCGGGATCGCCGAACGTACAATTCTGTGGACAAGAGAGCCCAAGAACGCTTCCACCCTGTTGGCACCCGATGTTTTAGATAACAACTCTATATATCAATCAGATAGCATAGATCATCGTGGATAGAAGTCGTGCAATCACGAGGATACTCATCCGATGCATAGTCGAAAATTACGACTATCCATCATCGCTTTCAATCGCCAGAATCAGCATGAATTGTTGACACAACTGTCAACTCTTTGTATCGTCATTTTGTACTTGGATCCGTCTTGAGACGATGGTCGTCAACGAGATCAGGGTTGTGATGGCGAAACGGCTGACGAAAACTGCGTTGCCTGCGGGCAGCAAGAAACCGAGGAGCCGAAGGGTCGATCTGCTCAAGGTGTTGCGTGAGCGCATTGCCAGGCAGGAGATCGCTCCCGGAAGCAAATTGCGCGAGCAGGAGCTTGCCCAGGAGTTTGGCGTCCCACGTGCCAGTGTGCGTGAGACGTTTTGCTCGCTGGAAGAGCGCGGTTTGATCGAGCGGATTCCAAATCGTGGCGCCATTGTTGCGCGTCTCGATCTGTCGCAGGTATTCGAGATCTACGACCTGCGCGAAGTGCTGGAAGGGCTCTGTGCTCGACTGGCCACACAGAATACTTCGCCGGAATCGTGGCAAGACATGGTGGAATTGTTCGATGGGCCAATGCAGGAGCACGTAAGACAAAACGATTACGAATCGTTCATCGCCGGTTACGGCTTGTTCCGCAGGCGGCTGATCGAGGCGGCGGCCAACCCGGTGCTCGCAAACATGCTCGACAGCATCTATGAAAAGACCCAAGCGATCATCCGCCGCATCATCATCCTGCCGGGGCGCGCGGAGCAAGGACTCTCGGAGCATCGTGCGGTACTCGCCGCCATTCGCAGCGGCAAGGCCGAGGAGGCCGAGCATCTGCGGCGCCTGAACATGCGCAGCGCCAAGGAATACCTGAAGCGCTATCAGAGTTTCATTCTCTAGCGCCCCCGCAATCAACTGACCCGACTCCGATATGCCGGATCCGCATTCCAACCGCACCGAGTCGACCGATCAAGGCGCCAACGAGCACGAGCGCAGTGGCCCTTTGGCGGCTTTCCGGGTGCTGGAGATCGGCTCTACCGTTGCTGGTCCGTTCTGCGGACGGTTGCTTGCGGATTTCGGCGCCGAGGTGATCAAGGTCGAACCATTCGAGGGCGACGCAGTGCGCTCGATGGGCAAACGCTTTCACGGCAAGTCTCTGTACGCAGCGAGCATCTTCCGCAACAAGTCGCTGATCTCGGTGGACCTGCGCCGTGCGGAAGGCCAGCAAATAATCAGGAACCTGGCTAGCAAGTGCGATGTCCTGGTCGAGAATTTTCGGCCGGGAGGTCTGGAGAAATGGGGACTGGGCTACGCAGATCTATCCGCCCTCAACCCTGGGCTGATCATGGTGCGCATCAGCGGATTCGGTCAAACCGGGCCATACAGTCAGCGTGCCGGCTACGGCGTAATCAGCGAGGCGATCAGCGGGCTGCGCCATATCACCGGCGACCCCGACCGCCCGCCGAGCAGAGTCGCCGTATCGCTTACCGACTACATCACCGGCTTGTACGCCGCGTTCGGCGCCGTCATGGCTTTGCTCTCCCGAACAATCACCGGCAAAGGGCAGTATGTCGACAGCGCCCTTTACGAATGCGCCTTCAGCTTCATGGAGCCGCATATCCCCGCCTACGACAAGCTGGGGCACGTTGCAGTGCGCGCCGGTTCGCGCCTGCCCGACAGCACGCCGAACAACCTGTTCGCGACCCGTGACCGGCAGTTCATACACATTACCGCGATGGGCAATTCCGTGTTCCGTCGCCTGGTGACATGCATGGGTCAACCAGGCCTCTCGGACGATCCGCGGTTCGGCGATTCGGTCGAGCGTTCGCGGCACGCCGGGGAGATCGACGAAATCATCGCGCGCTGGGCCGGGAGCCACGATCTCGCCGAACTCGAAGGTCTGCTGAACTCGGCAGCGGTACCGGCCACCAGGGTGTTCACCATGGCCGACATATTCCGGGATCCTCAATACCAGGCACGCGGAATGCTTGCGCAGGCGCCCGACGACGATCTGGGTGCAGTGACCATGGCATCTCCGGTGCCCCGACTGTCGGAAACGCCCGGTCGCATCCGCCACGCCGGCAGACGCGTCGGCGAGGACACGCGGCGCGTGCTGTCCGAGATCACCGGACTTACCGAAGAAGCACTGGATCGGCTGGAATCCGAGCGAATAATTTTCAGCGGCGCAACGGCTGCAGCACAAGCCACGGCGCCCGTTGCCAAGACAGGAAAGCAAGATGGCATTTGAGGAATTGTTTTCGGAGTACGAAGAGCGGCGCGCCAAAGCTCTTGCAATGGGCGGCGCCGAGAAGATAGCGAAGCGGCGTGCAGCCGGAATACTCAACGCGCGCGAGCGCATCGAGTACCTGGTAGACGACTCCAGCTTCCTGGAGTCCGGTCTGTTCGGAACGTCGGCGGCGTTCGAACATGACCGGGAAAAGACGCCGGCCGACGGAAAGGTCGCAGGTTACGCGCGCATAGATGGCCGCGAGGTGGCGGTTGTCTCGAACGACTTTACCGTCAAAGGCGCCTCCAGCAGTGCGACCAACGGCAAGAAGATCGGACAGATGAAACGGGTCGCCAGCCAGCGCGGTCTGCCGATGGTCTTCCTGGGCGAATCCTCGGGTGCGCGCATGCCCGACACGATGGGCTCGCGCGGCATGGGTACCATGCTCGGCAACGATCCCACACAGTATCGGCGCATGCGCGAGACGCCCTGGGCCGGCGCGGTGCTGGGCCTGTGTTACGGCTCCTCGACCTGGTACACCGGCTACTCCGATTTCAGCGTCATGCGCAAGGGCGCGATCATGGCCGTTTCCAGCCCGCAGCTCGTGTCGCTGGCGATCAAGGAAACAGTCGATCCGGAAGAGATCGGTGGCTGGAAGCTGCACAGCGAAGTGACCGGTCTGATCGACCAGGTGGTCGAAACCGACGAGGAGGCACTGGACGCGATCAAGAAGTTTCTCTCGTACATGCCGGCCCATTGCAACGAGGCACCCCCTGTTCTTCCGGTGCCTTCGGGCTCGGGTGATGGCATGCGCGACATCGCGAATATCCTGCCGCCCAAGCGCACGCAGGTGTACGACGTGCGCAAGGTCATCAAGACGATCGTCGATCGCGACAGCTACTTCGAGTTCAAGCCGCGCTTCGGCAAAGTTGCGGTCACTGCGCTCGCCAGGATCGACGGACGCACCGTAGGAATCATCGCCAACAATCCGCTGTTCAAAGGCGGCGCGCTCGACGCCGACGGATGCGACAAGGCCACGGGTTTCACGGTCATGTGCGATTCCTTCAACATTCCTATCGTCATGCTCGTCGACACGCCGGGGTTCATCATCGGGCTCGATGCCGAGCGCAGACGCGCTCCGGGCAAGATCGTGAATTTCATGGGCGCGCTTTCGTTGGTGACAGTGCCCAAGCTGACCGTGGTCCTGCGAAAGAGTTACGGACAGGCCTACCTCAATATGGGTGGGGGGCGAAACTCCGACGAATTCGCCGCCTGGCCCACGGCCGAAATCAGTTTCATGGATCCCAATTTTGCGACCAGCATCGTCCACGGACTCAACCCCGGCGACCCGGGCTATGACGAGAGGGTCGCCGAAATGGCGCGCGCCAGCAGCGTCTGGGATATCGCATCGATCTACGCCGTGCAATCGGTGGTCTTGCCGAGCGATACGCGAAGCTATCTGATACGCATGCTCGACGTGCATCGCATGCGGCTCACCAACGGCGTGGGCGAGCATCTGATGCACACGTGGCCGTCGACCTACTGATGAACGCCCGTGTTTGAGCGCGTCGTCGTTGCCAACCGAGGCGCGGTAGCCGAGCGGGTACTGCGTGCGCTCGATGCCCTGGGCATCCACTCGATCGCCGTGTACTCGGAGGCCGACGCCGGTGCGCCCTATCTCGAGATGGCGAGCGAATCCTACGCCATCGGCCCTGCTCCGGCGCGCGAGAGTTATCTCAACCAGGAAGCCCTTCTCGAAGTGTTCCGGCGCTCGCGCGCAGATGCGGTGCATCCTGGCTACGGTTTCTTGTCGGAAAACCCGGAGTTCGCCCTTCGCGCAGCGGCCGCGGGCACGCATTTCATCGGCCCCTCGGCGCGCTGGATCGAAGCGATGGGACACAAGACCCGCGCCCGCGAACTGGCCGTGGAGTACGGACTGCCGGTTGGTGAAGGATCGGGAGTACTACCAGCCGACAAGGACGTCATCTGCGCAGCGGCACGGCGCATCGGCTTCCCCGTTCTGGTCAAGCCCGCGGCGGGCGGAGGCGGCATAGGGATGCTGCCGGCCTACGACGAGACTCAACTCGCCGTGGCGGTCGAGCGTGCGCGCTCGATGGCGCAGCGCGGCTTCTCGAATGCCGAGGTCTATCTCGAGAAACTCGTCGAACAACCGCGTCACATCGAGTTTCAGGTTCTGGGCGACAGCTTCGGGGCGGTCCGCCACCTGTTCGAGCGCGACTGTTCCGCGCAGCGGCGCCATCAAAAGGTGATCGAGGAAGCACCGGCGCCGGTGATCGAGCGCAGCCGGATCGACAGCCTTGCCGACAGCGTCGCGGCAATCCTGGGAAAGATGGGATACGACAATATCGGCACTGTGGAGATGCTCATGGCTGCCGATGGTTCGTTCAGCTTTCTCGAAATGAATACGCGATTGCAGGTCGAGCATGGCGTGACCGAAGAAGTCACCGGTATCGACCTCGTGCAGGCACAGATACGCTCAGCGGCGGGCGAGCGGCTTGGGGCGATATTGCCGGAACGCATCGACCTGAACGGTCACGCCATCCAGGCGCGGGTATACGCTGAAGACCCGAAGCGTTTCTTCCCTTCACCGGGAAGGCTCGAGGTATTTCGTCCACCGTTTGATAGCAGTGTGCGCATCGACACGGGCTACGCCGAGGGTCGAGAAGTTACTCAGTATTACGATCCACTCCTGGCCAAGGTGATCGTGCGTGCGAGCACGCGCGCTGCGGCGATCGACCGACTCTGCGATGCGCTGCAGGAGTTCGCGATCGAGGGCGTCAAGAACAATATTCCTGCGCTTCTGACGGTATTGCGCTCGGAGTCGTTTCGCTCGGGGCAGGTCCACACGGGGATCGTCGCGCAAGCAATGCACTGATCTCTCATCACACGGCAAATTGGAGAGCAAGAACAATGGCGGCAGTCGAACTCAGGTCAGAGGTAACGGGGTCTGTCTGGCAGATCAAGATGAAGCCGGGCGACGCCGTGGTCGAAGGCGACATCGTGATGATCATGGAGTCGATGAAGATGGAGATTCCGGTGGTCGCGGAGGAGGCAGGCACCCTGAAGGAGCTTCTGGTCAAAGAAGGCGAGTCCGTGGCGGAAGGTCAGGCCGTTGCCGTGCTGCAGACTTGAAGCAACTCGCCGACGCCGTCGAATACACAATGAATCGAGGGTCTGAGAATGTCGTGGTTGCCTGAAGCAGAAGAGATTGGATTGCGTCACGCGTGGGCCGAGGCGCTCGGCGGAGAAGAGGCCGTCGCGCGGCACCACGCCCAGGGAAGGCTCACCGTGCGTGAGCGCATCGGTGGTCTTCTCGACGCGGGATCGTTTCAGGAGGTGGGCAAGCTGAGCGGCAACGGCATCTACGCACAGGGGCGTGTTACCAAGGTCACGCCCGCGCCGTACGTGATGGGCCTGGGCCGTGTCGACGGACGCTCGGTCGCGGTCGGCGGTGAAGATTTCACCGTGCGCGGCGGCACGAGCTGGGGCGGCGACCGGCGCAAGGGTGGTCAAGGCGGATTCGTCGAAGACCTGGCTGCGCGCTATCGCATTCCGCTGATCAACCTGATCGACGGCGCCGGTGGCACCGTGACTTCGGCAAAGCGGCGCGGGCACACGGTCTTTCCCGGGGTCGACGGGTATGAGCGCGCGGTGGAGCTGCTGGCAACGGTGCCCGTAGTCAGCGCGGTGCTGGGAACGGCAGCGGGCGGGCCTGCAGGGCGAGCGATCCTTTCGCATTGGTCGGTCATGACGAAGGGTTCAAGCCAGATCTTTGCCGCGGGGCCGCCGGTGGTCGAGCGCTCGCTTGGGCAAAAGGTGACCAAGGAAGAGCTCGGCGGAGCCCGCATGGCGGTCGACGTAGCCGGCACGGTGGACAACGCGGCCGAGAGCGAGGAAGACGCGTTCAGCTTGATCCGCCGCTACCTCAGCTACATGCCGCAGAATGTCTGGGAGCTGCCGCCGGTGCTCGCCTGTGACGATCCGGTCGAGCGTCGCGAAGAGGCCTTGCTGAGTCTGGTGCCCCGCGAGCGGCGCCAGCCGTACAACATGAAGAAGCTGATCGAGATGGTGGTCGACCGGGATTCGATCTTCGAGATCCAGCCTACGTTCGGCCGGGCTGTGATCACCAGCCTTGCGCGCATGGATGGAAAGGTGGTTGGCGTGATCGCGAACAACCCCATGGTTTATGGCGGCGCGATGGATGTGAGGGCAGCGCGCAAGCAGATTCACTTCATCGAGCTTTGCGACACGTTTCACATACCGTTGATCTTCCTGGTCGACCTGCCGGGTTTCATGGTCGGAACGCAGGCCGAGGCAGCGGCCACATTGCGCGAGGGCATGCGCGCCGTCTATGTGGGCCTGCAGGCGACCGTGCCCATACTCACGCTGGTGATCCGCAAGTGCTACGGCATGGCGGGAATGGGCACGACCGACAAGAACGGACTCGGTTTCAAGATCGCGTGGCCGTCCGCGGAATGGGGTTCGCTACCGGTTGAAGGCGGCGTCGCTGCCGCGTTCAAGCGTGAGATTCAGAACGCTCCCGACCCGGCGCAACGCCAGAGAGAGCTCGAAGAAGAGCTGCGCGAGCTTGATTCGCCATTTCTGACGGCCGAAGCTTTCGGCGTGGAAGACGTCATCGATCCGCGCGATACGCGCCGCTACCTGTGCCGCTTCGTCGACGTGGCGCAAACGAGGCTGAGAATGGATGTAGGCATCAAGTTGAAAGCGGGGGTTCGCCCCTGACATCGGCTCCAATCCGTCCTCTTTCGAGGAAGGAAGCGAGGAAGCAAGCGAGGAAGTACCAATCCAATACAACGGAGGAGACACATGAAGATTCAACTCGTTCGGCTCACCGGTCTTTGCGCGGCGCTGCTATTGAGCCACGGCGCCGGAGCTGCGGACCGCATCGCATTCGGATCGACAGCGATCGGCTCGATCCACTACACCTACGCCGTGGCCGCCGCCAAGGCAATCAACACGCATGCCGGCGACAAGGTCAACGTTACCGTGCTGACTACCGGCGGCGCGGTGGACAATCTCGCTCGTCTCGAACGCGGGCAGATCAACTTCGGGCTGGGTACCTTCGCGACGATCTACCAGGCGTACAAGGGACTCGCGAAGTTCACCGGAAATCCGGCGCCGAAGCTTCGCATCCTCTGGGTGCACAGTGCTTCGATGCAGTTCTACGTAGTGCGCAACGACTCCGGTGTAAAGACCTTGAACGATCTGACCGGAAAGAAGTTCACTGCCGGGCAACGCGGTTCCGCGACCGAGAATCTCGTCCAACAAATTCTTGCGGCAGTTGACGTCAAGCCGGACTATTTCGTCGCAACCCTGGCCGACGCCACCGACGCGGTCAAGGATAGCCGTTCCATCGGTTACGCCAAGGCGGGCTCACGCACGAGTCTCGACGGGACAACGCTCGAACTGCGCGCACTCACCCCGATTAGCGTGCTTGGATTCACACCGGAACAGGTCGCGAAGGTGCAGTCCAAGCTGCCGTATGTCGCGTTTGCGAGTATTGCCGCCAACGAAATCGAAGGCGTCGGTGCGATCACGACACCGGTTCAGAACATCGGCGAATTCGCCTACAGCGACAGCATGACAGACGACCAGGTGACTGCCATGCTCGATGGCCTGCTCAAGGGCCAGGATATTCAGGCGGCGGCGTTTCCCGACATGAAAGGCATGGATATCCTGAAAGAAACGCTGTCCGCGGCCGGAGCGTTGGGCATTCCCCTGCATCGCGGTGCCGTCAAGTTCTTCGAGGCGCGCGGGTACAAGGTTCCGGACAACCTGATACCGCCGGAAGCCAAGTCCAAATAGCATTCCGAAACGGCTCGGCCGGGGTGCGTCTCGGCCGCGTCGCGCCTGCACAACGCATGGGAATGCCGGAGGGGGACTGACGATGGTTGCAGCCGCGACAGACGGTCGGCGCGGTGTCGGCTCGCGCGTTTATGAGTACGCCACCACGGCGACGGCGCTTCTGTTCGTGCTGTTTCACCTGTATACGGCTGGTTTCGGGCAGTTCTCGCCTTTGATTCAACGCAGCGTTCACGTCGCGCTGGGGCTGACGCTGGCATACCTGAAGCTTGCCGAGATCCACGGGAAAGGCGGCCGTTGGGCGACGCTCGCCAACTACCTGAAGTTCGCCGCGGTGATTCTGGTTGTCGTCTCCTGCGCATACATGATTGCCGAAGACGAGCGACTGTCCACGGCGATATCAACCGTAGCGCGGCCAATCGAGTTTCTGTTGGGCGGTTCGCTTCTGGTGCTGGTGCTCTACGCTGCGCGGCGCTCCACCGGACCGATCCTGCCGTTGCTTGCGATGGCGATGATCGCCTACACGCTGTTCGGCGATTCCATTCCCGGAAACTGGGGACATCCGCGGATCTCACCTTCTTTCCTGATCGAGCATCTCTACCTGAGCACCGAAGGCGTCTGGGGAACGGTAACCGGCTTGTCGGCGAGTCTGATCTCGATCTTCATTCTGTTCGGTTGTTTCCTGCTCGCAACCAACGCTGCCGATACGTTCATGAAGGTTTCGCTGATCGCTGCGGGCAGATCTCCCGGCGGGGCGGCGAAGGTGTGCAATGTCGGCAGCGCCTTCTTCGGAATGATCAACGGCGCTGCGGTCGCAAACGTAGCGACGGTGGGAAATTTCACGATTCCGGCGATGATCAGGCTCGGCTACCGGCCGGCTTTCGCCGGCGCGGTGGAAGCGACCGCATCTTCCGGGGGGCAGATTACGCCCCCGGTGATGGGAGCGGGCGCGTTCATCATGGCGGAGCTGCTCAATCTTCCCTATGCGACCGTGGCGCTGGCCGCGGTGATCCCGGCATTCCTGTTTTACGTCTGTATCTGGGCAAGCATCGACGTCGAGGCGCGGCGGGAGTCCATGCGTGCGATGGATTCGGCGGAAATTCCAACGTGGCGCGAAGTCCTGAACTGGCGCGAAGCGGTTCCGCTGCTTGCCACGGTCCTGGTGCTCGTAGTCACTCTTTTCAGCGGGCGGTCTGCAGCACTCGCCGCGTTCAACGCGATCGTGGTCAATGTATCGCTGTTTCTGGTGCTGGGGTCGTGGCGGCGCGCAGCATGGGGCGCAAGACTCAGGGCGATACTGGAAGGAACAAAGAGCGGCGCTGCAAATACGATTGGCCTCGTTTCGTTGCTGGTTTGCGCCCAGATCATCCTGTCGCTGATCGGCCTGACCGGCATCGGCATCAAGGTGAGCGAAAGCATTATCCATGTCGGCGCCACGAGCGGTCTGCTGCCGCTCGTGCTTCTGACCATGGCCGTGGCGCTGGTGCTTGGCATGGGGATGCCGACGACCGCTGCCTATCTCCTCGCGGCGGCAGTGTGCGTGCCTGGGTTGATCAGCTTCGGCTTGCCGCCCATCGTGTCGCATTTCTTCGTTTTTTACGGTGCCTTGCTCTCGGCTCTGACGCCTCCGGTGTGTACCGCGGTCTACGCTGCTTCCGCGATCACCCGCACACACTGGTGGCCGATCGCGCTCGAGAGTTTGCGGCTCGCATTGATGAAATTCGCATTGCCGTTCTTCTTTGTGTTCCGGCCGGAAATCCTGCTGATCGGAACACCCGGAGCCATTGCCTGGATCCTGGTCGTGGGATTCGTCGCTTCATGGCTCTTCGCGATAGGCACGGGCGGATACTACCGACGCATCGTCACATTTCCACTGCGCGTGGTGTGCCTGGTCGCAGCGCTGGGCATGATCTCTGGCGCCTGGTATATGGATGCGTTCGGTGTCGGGTTGATGGCGTTTCTTGCCTTCTGGCACCGATTCGGTAGCGGGAAATCAGATTCGAACGTCGGCTTTGCCTGAATTCAGGCGGGGATGAAGACGCAACCCGACCCGGAGTGCCGCGCTAGCCCGCCCCGTTACAAGGGGGGATTCTTGGATCGGGAAAAGAGACGCCCAATCGCGCTGCCTACCGTGACCGCTGACCCGGGAGCAAGCAGTGGAGGTATGAGTGGTGGCCCGTCAGGAGTTGGCGATTCACGACCTCGCGGTGGTTGCCAATCGAGGCTACGTCGGAGGCGAGGAGATCCTCAAGTGCGAACAGGCTGGGTGCGTGCCGACGCAAACGTGATGCTCGCGGGAACCAAATGAGCAAGCACTGCTGCGAGCGCATGGACCTCGACCTCGATCAGCGTTGCGATCAGCATCCGAATCGGTTCGACTGCGCCGATGCGCTGATCCACCATTGGCCGGAGGAAGGGATCTACGGCCTGATCGTGCATGACGGCGGTAGTTCGTTTGTTCAGATCGCCTACTGCCCTTGGTGCGGCTCAGCGCTCAGCCCGAACCGCCGCGAAAGCGACAGTCGCTCGCCTATCTCCTGATGCTTACCGTGGGAGCGTTGATGCCTTCGTGTACCTCCCACCGAACGCCAGACTGCACGGAAATCCTCGGCGCCTTGGTGTTGTAGTTGTCGACCTTGTACGGAGGGTTGCATAGTTCCCTTCGCCAATGTCCCGGTCCACCCGAAAGCTTCGATGTCGGGCTTCCGCCCCGCGTCGAGAACGATATGTACTCGGAGCCATAGGCCCAATAGTCGACCGAGCCGCCGTACCAGCTCGACAGGTATGCATCCTGCGGCCGGTTCGTCGGGTTGACCTGGTTCCAGGACGGGCATCTTCCCGGAGTTGGAGGCGGAACCGGCGGAACCGGTGGATCCGGATCATCTCGTTCAATTGGCGGCGTCGGCGTCGGCGATGACGGCTGGCACTCGGACGGATCCGCCACCCGCTCCACCCGATATCGATATCGACCTTTGGTGAAGCCGCCGGTCCTCGGGTTGCGCAAGTCGCGCGAGGTTATCCGCAGGCCGACATCGAGCTCCCGTTCACCGGCTTGCGGCGATCGTCTGTTTCCAAACGAACGGACAACGAAACATGAAACAGAGACATAGAGGTTCTGCCCCCTGTTGTTTCTCTTCACCTCGAAGGTGGTCTTCGATTCCTCGATGATCGAGTTGCGAACGGCTGGAGAATAGTTGATCCGCCAGGTAACTTGAGGTTGGAATTCGTCGCTCCAGACCGTCACACGCCATGCGGATCCGATCGGCAAGCTGTCGCGCCAACTGGTGTAATTTTCATATCGGACTTCGCCCCGATCGCGGCGAATTCCGCTCCCGTCACTGAGGCTGCCCAGATAGCCGTCGTAATCGGCGGCCGCACTCGCCCCTGGAATGCCGATGGCACAAACGGCAGCCAACAGAGCCAGGAACCTGATGTGCATGTCGGGAATGTGAACGCGATCCGGGCAAGTCATCATCACCCCGCGATTCTGCTGACCCGCGGGCCAGGATAGGCGTACGCTACAGTAAGGCCGTTCTCGTTTCAAGCCGATTGACTCGGCGACTTGCTCAGGGTCGCATGGTCGAGCCGGTGGGCAGTGGTCTGCGCCATGCGCCGCCCCCCCTTTCCAACGGTGCCGTCCATCAGCAAGCAGCCCGCTGCAACAAAACCCCTCTTGTCCGCCTTGCTTGTCCAACCTTCGACGTCACCAGCCAGCACAACAAATAGCTGGGTTCGCGGCGAGGGATGGGCAGCGTCGCTCCAATCTGCTGGGAAGCGGAACCGGGAAACGTGCCTTGCGATGATGGGGTCTGAAAGATGTACTGCCGGCGCGGGCGGCGCATCTTGAATTGCCTTCATCTGCATTTCGGTATCTTCGAACCGGGCTTCCCCGCGTTCATCGAGGTCGATGCAGCCGATGCAGCCGATGCAGCCGAAACACGCGAGAGCGTTCCGAAATGTGGCTCAATCGAAAAGAGCGTCGTAGTCGGCGCCCGCGTCTCCTCCCTTACCGAGGTCGCTCGCGTCGAGATCGACCGGCGGAAGCGCTCGCTCCTCCCCCGAGGATTGCCCACACGCCTCCTGATTGATCGTCAGCGTGAATCCATGGCCGCTGCCGGCAAGCCCGATCTTCGGATCAGGGTACGCGTACAGCAAGGCCTCCTCAGCGCGCGAGTGCCGTAGCGTCAGATCCAGCCTCGCGCTGCGCGGGTAGTCACTTACCTCGACCCACTTCGCGGCCACCGACTGCCAACCTGGACCGCCGCCGATCGGTCGCTTCCACACACGGACAAAAAAGCGGGTATCGAATACAAGGCGCAGGCTCCAACGGCCCGGGGACTTCAAGATCCAGTTCCAGGACGCATAGCGATCTTTGACATGCGCGGGCGCCGTCGCCGGATTGAAGCGCACCTGCGACAGAACTGCGGGCGAGTACAGCGCCCGACCGTCGCCGAGGCGACCTGTGACAACGGGTGGGCGACAGTCTAGTGAAAACGGCCCCTCCACGTTCTCGGCGATCAAGAGCTGAGTGCCGGTCGAAGCATCGACGGAGAGTTCCGCCGCGTTACCGGCGACAAGGAAGACGAGTAGACCGAAGCCGCCGAACAGAGATCGAACGGATGACCAGATCCGAGCAACGCGAAAACGTCGATCGCGCCGAAGAACCGAACAGCGGCGGCTGAATACACGACGCATCGAACTCACCGACAAGATTGCCCGAGCAGGCAACCAGGCTGATTGGGATTGTCCGGCGGACTGCGGCCCGGACGAATGAGCTCGCCAATATTGATCCGAGCGCAGATCGGCATCATTTCGCCGGATGGCAAGAGAACAGCACTCGCCTTGTAGGGAGGAGTGCACTTGCACGTCTGTTTGTTTCCCACCCAAACCGACTCCCCGTTTCTGCAATCGACACGAACGAGCGTGTCTCCCTCTTCTTCGATCGGTGGCAATCCGAACCGCAGAACTTTCACCTCTCTCGCCAACTCGTCGCGTTTCGATCGCTTGATCTTGTACGCTTGACTCACGCCCTTCGCGGCATCCTTGCGCTTTGCGTAAGTCACTCTGAGCGAGTCATAGCTGGTGACTCCGATTCCGGCAAGGCTCGGATCATTTGCAACGCTGTTGTCGATGCAATCGATCATCTTCTTGCGATGATCGTTGTATCGCCGTATCGCCGCGGCGCGTACCTGGTCGAACTCAGCGATCGATTCGCGCGCGCTGATCACCGCACGCTCTTTGAGCGCCGCCCGGTAATGCTCGCCACAGATGTCGCGCTCGTGCGCGCGTGCCCGATCTTTCAGCCGTTTGAACCTCTCAAGCACCCGCTGCATTTCGAGCACTTCGCTCTCGAGTCGAGCAAGCTCCACCTCTTTGGCCTGAAGCCTGGCACGGGCCTGCGAGTTGCTGTCGCCCCAGGCCATCCCTGGCGCAGAAGACGCCGCGACCGAGACGGCCAGCACGCTCGCCAGCCACACGAGACGCGAACCCCAAGGCCAGACCCGCGCCACGCGGAGCATTCTGTCGAAGAAGCGCGGCATGGCAGCTGCGACGCTACCGCGCGGTACCGTCACTCCCGATCGGCACACTAGTATCGTGGGTCCGGCAGGGCACGTCTTAATACCGTCATCAGCAGGTTGTCCTTGGCGCTGCTCAGACATGCCAACTCCTCACTCAAGTCGCTTCTGCGAACACGGAGATCGACGATTGCGCGTCTGATGAAATTGTTGCCGAGATTCTTCGCATCTTGAGGAAGCAACTCGGCCTTCAGGGCTTCGTATCGGCCGTTGGCCGTCGCAAAGCTGTATCTTTCCGCGCCCTGACGTCGTGCCAGGATCGCGGCGTCGGCATCCTCGTCGAGCAGCTTGCGGAAATACGCATCAGCCCTGATCGCGCCGTCCATGCAGGTTTCGTATTCACGTTTCCTGTCCCGATAGCTCGCGGTCAACTCGGACGCGTCCCTGCCGGCGTCAATCTGCGCTTTGCGCCTCGCGTATGTATCCAGAGCGACTTCCGCCTGACCGGCACAGGGGCCCCCGGCAGTTCGCATTCCGTAGCCCATTTTGCGATAGAGTTCGAACATTTGCATCTTCTTGAGGTCGGATTCGGTCCGCTGCAAGCTCGCGGTGACGTCGACTTTCCGTCGCTCCAGATCGTCGAGTGCCGCGGAATATTGCGCGCCCGTCATCTCCTTTATGTAAGAGTCGCTGAGGACCGACCCACCGCAGCCCGCAGCGACGGCCAGGGCCGCGCCCGCAAGGCTCGAGGCCAGGACGACGGCGTACGCAACGATGCGAGCAGGTCGCAGATGAATGCCAAAGGTGCAAAGCATGATCATCGGCCTCCTTCCATACCGAGCTACCCCGATGCGAGTGCGACTAACGGCGACCCCTCGGCACAGAGTGCCGGTTCCGACTACTCGCCCCAGTTGCTGTAGGTTGCGAGCCAGCTACTGCAGTCCCAGCTCTGGCCCAGATCGCTATCGCGCCACCGGGCGCGAACGCACGGAACGGCGCGACGTACCGAGCGGTGTACAACGATGCGAGCGTCCGATCACGTGTACGCATGATGTCTCCCGGCGCCTCATGCTGCGAGCGGCATCGCCGAGCATGAGGCGCTCACCGGCACCGCGAGTCGACAGCGTTCCTCCACGACTCTGTGGAGGAAAAGTGTATGCCTTATGCACAAAGCCCGTAAAGGGGCGAGTCGTCGTCGCGGGAATCGAAGTGCGCATCTACGCCCGCATCCGGTGGACATCAGCGCCGGATATTCCTTCTCGAACTCGTCAGCGCCAGGCCCGCAAACACGCACAGCAGCCCGAGCACCAGGCCGGCGCCGATCGGCTCGCCCAGCCCCAGGTTGCCGATCGACGCGGCGGTGAGCGGACTCAGCGCGAGAAAGGTCGCCGCCTTGGTGGGCGCGGTGTGCTTGAGCGCCCACAGCCAGAGCCAGTAGCCCACACCGCTCGAAACACCCATCGCCACGACGGCGGCCCATTTCCCGGCCGACAGCAGGGCGGCGCGATCGACGACACCCTCGGCCCACGCGGCGGGCGCAAGCACCACGACTGCAGCCGCGATAGCCAGCGCACCCATCGGCAGCATCGCGTGGCGCTGCAACAGCGGCCGGTAAAGCACGGCGCAGACCGCGCCGCACAGCGCCGAGCCGATCACGCACGCCACGCCGAGCGCGAAGTCGGCGCCCCCCGCCGACGGTTGATGCACGCCGAGCGCGATGCCCACTCCGGCGATCGTCAACAGCACTCCCGCGGCGAGCGGCGCATCGAAGCGCTCGAAACCGGCCAGTGCCGCAATGATCAGCGTGAGCAACGGGAAGGTCGCGAACAACAATGCGCCCAGACCGGCGTCGACGTGTCGCAGGCCGATGTTCAGCAGCACGATCAGCAGACCGAACTGCGTGACGCCGAGCAGTGCGACCACGATGGCGTCGCGCGTGCCGAGCTTCGACAGCGCCTCGCGGCAGCCGCCGAGAAAGGGCAGCAGCGACAGCAGCGCAATGGTGTAGCGCACGAAAGTCAGCGACCAGGGCCCGAGCTCGTGCACCACCCAGCGGGTTCCGGCAATGCCCGCGCCAATCTGCACGCCGACCACCGCCGCTACGGCCAACGCGAGATGTTCGCTGCGCGCGGCGCTCACGATCTGGCGATCATCGCAATTTCAGGGTCCAGTACTGGCCGACCAGATCTTTGCCGAACGAACGGTGCCGCTCCTCCTTCTCGAGCACGAAGCCGCGCGACTCGTAGATGCGGCGCGCTGCGTGCAGGACATCGTTGGTCCAGAGCATCAGCGTCCTATAGCCGTTGGCGCGCGCGAAGCGGATGCACTCGTCGGTCAGAAGCGCGCCCAGGCCCTGGCCGCGCGACGCCGGTTCGACGTAGAGCAGTCGCAGTTGCGCGACGCGAACCGACTTTCGCACCAAGAACACCGCGCCGACGATGCGCCCACCCTGTTCGGCGATCCAGCAACGCTCGTGTTTCGGGTCGAATCGCTTGACGAAGCGCGCGCCGATCTCGGCCACCAGCGCTTCGAAGGTCTCGTCCAAGCCGTATTCGTTGGCGTAGATCAGCCCCTGGCGATGGGCGACCCAGCCGATGTCGCCCGGCCGGTGCGAGCGCAACACGATCGGTTCCGGCGCCGCCTGCGAAACGGGCGCTCCGGGCGAAAGCAGTCGCTCGACCTTCGCGAGCGCCGCCGTCAGCTCCGCGCCCCCGCGCGCATCCAGGTGCGCCACCAGTGCGCGCGCCTGAGCGCTCGATGCGGCATCGAGCGGCGCGAAGGTCTTGCGACCCTTGGCGGTCAAGGCGAGCGTGCTGCGGCGCGCGTCGCTCGCGTGCGTGGAGCGGCGAACCAGGCCGCGCGCGAGGAAACGACGCAGCATACGGCTCAGGTAGCCACTGTCGAGCCCCAACTCGCGCGCCAGATCGGTGGCGGCCAGGCCCTCGCGATGCGCCAGCTCGTAGAGCACGCGCACCTCGGTCAGGGAAAATCCGCTCGCAAGCAGCCCTTCGTTGAGCAGGTCGAGCTGGCGCGTGTAGAAGCGGCTGAAAGCACGCAGCGCCGATACGGTGGCGGCAGTGGCGGCAGTGGCGGCAGTAGCGTCCATCGGGTGCATCTTCGCGTCTATAGTTGCCTGAGTCAATTAATTGGCGATCTTGATCTTCTATACCGCAACGGCAGCGCGATCGGCGAGCGGCACAAGCGAGCTTCTACGCTCAGCCGGACGGCTTAGCGTCGTTGACGCACCTGCGCACATCGTCTACGATCTACCGATTCACGATCGATCAGGATTTCGTATGACGACCGTCACAGTCTCCGAGAAGTTCCAGGTGGTGATTCCGAAAGACGTGCGCGAATCGCTCTCCATCGTGCCGGGGCAGAAGATCGAAGTCATCGTCCACGAAGGGCGCGCCGAGTTCGTTCCCGTGCGCGCATTGAAGTCGATGCGGGGTTTCCTCCGCGGCATCGACACGCGGGTACCCCGCGACAAGGGCCGCGTCTGAACGTCGTCGACTCTTCTGGCTGGCTGGAGTTCTTCGCCGACGGCGTAAACGCCGAATTCTTCGCCAAGCCAATCACCTCGGCCGACACGCTGATCGTTCCTACGATCAGCCTGCTGGAAGTCTTCAAGCGCGTAGTGCAGCAGCGGGGCGAAAACGCGGCGCTGCAGGCCGTCGCACACATGCGCCAGGGGAGCGTCGTCGCCCTCGATGCCGACATCGCTTTGACGGCGGCACACCTGGGGTTGTCACTCAAACTACCGCTCGCAGACTCGGTGATGCTCGCGACGGCGCGCCACTATCGCGCCACGCTCTGGACACAGGACGCGGATTTCGAAGGAGTCGAGGGAGTGCGCTACGTAGTGAAAACCGCTCGATAGCGCTCGCATGCCGCAGTCGAACGCCTGACGTGGCTTTACGTCAGCCGCTCCCCTCAGTCGCTTCCCTCAGCCGCCCCCGGACGATCCCCGCGCCGCAACGCCCTTGCGTTTCGCGATCTGCGACACCGCCACCGGCGCAAGCAATGCGAATCCGATCGCCATCGTCACGAGCCCCGGCGCAACGAACAACAGCGAAACGACCCCGACCCACCAACGTTCGAGCATCGTCATTCGCGCGAGCATGTAGCCCGAAAACGCAGCGCCCAGAAGCGCAATGCCGAGCATCGCGCCAGCGAGCGTCACGAAAAATTCCCCAAGCGTGAAGCCTTTGGCCACCAGCAGCAGCGCCGGCGAGTAGACGAACACGAACGGCACCAGCGCCTTCGCGATCCCCAGTCGGAACGCGGTGTTGCCGGTCTGGAACGGATTCGACCCGGCGATCCCGGCGGCGGCGTAGGCCGCGAGCGCAACCGGTGGAGTGATGTCGGCCAGCACCCCGTAGTAGAAGACGAAGAAGTGCGCCACGATCGGTTGCACGCCCTGCTGCGCCAGCGCCGGCGCCGCCACCGCGACGAGGATGATGTAGGTCGCCGTGGTCGGCAGGCCCGCGCCCATGACGATGCAGGCCACCGCGATCAGCACCAGCGAGAAGAACAGCGCCCACTGCGCGACGGCGAAATAGCTCAGCGGCCACAGGCTGCCGACCGCGGCGCCGAAATCGGTCGCCGTCTGCACGACGACGTAGCCGAGCCGGAAACCGACGCCGGTCAGCGTGACGACGCCGACGACGACGCCGACCGCCGCGGCCGCCGCGCCCACCGCCAGCGTGTTCTTCGCCCCGGCAGCCAGCGCGTCCCACAGATCGGCGACGGTCAGCCGGTTCACCGGATTGAGAAACCCGACCACGACGCAGGCGATGATTCCGTAGACCGCCGCGAAGTCGGGCGTCTTTCCGGACAGGATCAGGTAGACCAGGATCACCAGCGGAATGATCGACAGCCAGTGCTGGCGCAGGACCAGCCCAGGTCCTGGGCAGTTCGTCGGCGCGCAGGCCGCGCAGGCCGAGCTTCTTCGCCTCGAGGTGCACCATGATGAAGATGCCGAAGTAGTGCAGCAGGGCCGGGAAGAGCGCGGCCGCGAGGATGTCGCGCAGCGGTATCTCCAGGTACTCGACCATGATGAAGGCCGCCGCGCCGAGGATCGGCGGCGTGATCTGACCGCCGGTCGAAGCGGTCGCTTCCACCGCGCCGGCGAAATGCGCCGGATAGCCGACGCGTTTCATCGCCGGGATCGTCAGCGCGCCGGTGGTCACCGTGTTGGCGATCGACGAGCCGGAGATCGTTCCCATCAGCGCCGACGAGAAGATCGCCACCTTCGCCGGCCCGCCCGAGTAGCGCCCGGCGACGACCATCGCGAGATCGATGAACAACTGCCCGAGGCCGATTCGCGTGGCCAGCACGCCGAACAGGATGAACAGGAACACGTACTGCGCCATGACGCCGATGGCGACGCCGTAGATGCCCTGGTTGGTCATGTACAGGTGGTTGATCAGCCCGAGCCAGCTCGTTCCGCCATGCTTGAGCGCACCCGGCGCCCACGGCCCGAACAGCGCGAAGGCCATGAAGATCAGCGCGATGACCGGAAGGGTCGGCCCGACCGAACGGCGCGTCGCCTCGAGCGAGAGCACGAGCAAAGCGCTGCCCATGAAGATGTCCGACGGCGACGGGTTGCCGACGCGCTGCGACACCTCTTCGGGCGAGAGCAACGGCAGGTAGAGCGCCGCCCCGACGCCCAGCACCGCCAGCACGATGTCGAAGATCGCGACGCCGCTGAACCGGTACCAGGCCGGTTCGGCCAGCCTGGAGTTGTCCTTGCGCCGCCAGGAGAACATCAGGAAGACCAGCCCGAGCATGAAGGCCAGGTAGATGCCGCGATGAAGGAGTTCGCGAATCAGGCCGAAGCCCGACGCGTAGAACTGATACAGCCGACATCGCGACCAGCGCCGCGCTGATCACCAGCGAGATCGCCCGTCCGGTCGGGCGAAAGGCGAGCTCGGGATCGTACTTGCGCTCGATCTCCGCCAGAAGTTCCGGCGTGAGCTCCTTTTGCGGCCTGGCTGGCATCAGGTCACTCCCGCAAAAAAAAGGTCCGGGTGCAGCGACGCGCCCGGACCCATTTGCGAAGGACGCGGAGTTACTTGATCAATCCGGCTTCCTTGTAGAAACGCTCGGCGCCCGGGTGCAGCGGAACGCCGACACCTCCGAGTGCCGTCTTCAGCGTGATGACCTTGCCCTTGGCGTGACCGACGTCGAGCAGCTTGCGCGTGTTCTCGTTCCACAGCGCCTTGGTGACGTTGTAGATCAGTTGCTCGTCCTGCTTGGCGCTGGTGAACCACTGCGCGCCGACGGCGATGGTCTTGACCGCTGCGACCTTGTCGTAGGTGCCCTCGGGGATCGAGCTCGCGGAGAAGAACTTGTGCATGCCGGTGAGCTTGGCCGCACCGGGGCCGTCGATCGGCACCAGCTTGATCCGTTCGGCCGAAGCCAGCTCGACGACCGCTCCGGTCGGGTAACCGGCCACGATGAAGAACGCATCGATCTTCTTGTTGCGCAGCGCCTCCGATGCGGCAGTCGGCTTGAGCGCCTCTGCGGTGACGTCGGTGGTCTTCAGACCGTTGGCTTCGAGGATCAGTTTGGCGTCCACGTAGGTGCCCGAACCGGGCTCGTCGAGCGAGACGCGCTTGCCCTTGAGGTCGGCCACCGAGTTGATGCCGCTGTCGGCCCGTGCGATCAGGTGAACGTGCTCTTCGAACAGCGCGGCGATCGTGCGCAGATCCTTGGCGGGCGGCTTGCCTTCCATCGTTCCGGTGCCGGTATACGCCCAGAAGGCGACGTCCGATTGCGCGAAACCCGAACTGCGCAAACCCGAGATGATCGCGTTCACGTTGTCGACCGAACCGCGCGACGACACGGCCGAGGCGATCAGCCCTTCCACGCCACAACTGCCGCCCTCCGAGCACTTGCGCGACCCAGGCGGATTCGAGATCGCGTTCGCGATCACCCCGCCCACCGGGTAGTAGGTGGCGCCGGTACCACCGGTGCCGATCGTGAAGAACTTGATCTCCTGCGCCGATGCCGCCGCGCCGAGCCCCGCCAGCATCGCGACGCCCAGCATGAGCGTCCTGGCCTGCATTGCGAACTGTTTCATTTGCCCCTCACCTGTTTGTTTGATCTCGTCGACCCCGCTCTGCACGGCCCCCCGGCGCTGTCCGCACGGGTCGCCACTGCAGGAACGGCCCCACGTTACTACAGATCTCGGGCTTCGAGCCTTGCGCCGAACTTCTTCTGTCCTGGCGCTGCTGGCGAATTCCGACAGACCGTTTACGGCGGTCAACGCTGGCGCACGTACTGCCCCGGCGCGTCCTCGAGAACCTTGTAACCCTTGCCCGGTGCGCCGATCGCGGGCGGCTTGCGTTTGGCGCCGGAATGCGCGGCGAGCCACGCCTGCCAGGTCGGCCACCACGAACCGTCGTGCCTGACCGCGGCCTCCATCCAGTCGTCCGGTGCCAGATGCGGGTCGGAGATCCGGCGCGCGAGCACGCGGTGGTGCCGCCTGGGGTGCACCGGACCGCTCACGATTCCGGCGTTGTGGCCACCCGAAGTGAGCAGGAAGGTGAAGTCGTCCGAGCGCACGAGGTTGTCCACCTTGTACACCGACTTCCACGGCGCGACATGATCGGTCTCGGTGCCCACCACGAACATCGGCACGCGGATGTCGGACAACCTGATCAGTTTGCCGTCGACGGGGAAATTGTTCGTCGCGAGTTCGTTGTCGAGATACAGGCGATAGAGGTATTCGGTGTGCATCCGCCACGGCATGCGCGTGCCGTCCGCGTTCCACGCCATCAGGTCCACCATCGAGCTGCGCTTGCCCTTCAGGTATTGGTCGACCATCGGCTTCCACAGCAGGTCCTGGGCACGCAACAACGCGAAAGCCCCGCCCATCTGCTTGCTCTCGAGCACGCCCTTGCCATGCATCATCGCTTCGAGCGTCGCCAGCTGGCTCGGATTGATGAAAAAGGCCAGTTCGCCCGGCTCGGAGAAATCGGCCTGCGCGGCGAGCATCGTGACCGACGCCAGCCGCTCGTCCCTGTCGCGCGCCAGTGCTGCCGCGCCGATCGCGAGCAGCGTGCCGCCGATGCAATAGCCAACGGCGTGCATCTTGCGCTTTGGCACGATCGCGGCGACGGCATCGACCGCGGCGCGAAAGCCCTTGTCGATGTAGTCGTCCATGCCGAGGTCGCGGTCGCTCGCGTCCGGGTTCAGCCACGACACCATGAACACGGTGTGGCCCTTCTCGACCAGGTACTTCACCATCGAGTTGCGCGGGCTCAGATCGAGGATGTAGTACTTCATGATCCAGGCGGGCACGATCAGGATCGGCTCGGCGTGAACGTCCTTCGTGGTCGGCTCGTACTGGATCAGTTCGATCAGTTCGTTGCGCAACACGACCTTGCCCGGTGTGACTGCGACGGTCTTGCCGACCTCGAAATCCTCGGTGCCTGCCGGCGCGCTGCCCTCGACGGTGCGCTCGATGTCCTCGAGCAGGTTCTGCATGCCGCGCACCAGGTTCTGTCCCTTCTCGGACGCGGTCAGCACCAGCAGTTCGGGGTTCGACGCCAGGAAGTTCGTGGGCGAACTCGCGTCGAGCAACATGCGCACCGCGAAGCTCAGCAACTCGGCGTGATAGTCGGTCACGCCGCCCACGTCATCGATCGCCGCGTTCATGACTGCCGCGCTGTTCTCGTAGGCGCGAGCGTAGACGTTGAACGGGAACTTCGACCACGCCTCGTCGCCGAAGCGGCGATCGATCTCACCGCCGAAGCTCTCGCCGGGCGACAGCGGTGCCCCGCGCAGCGCATGCAGCGCGAACGCCCAGGTGTCCTGCGCGCGCTCGAGCGCCTGCTTTTGAAGCTCTCGCTGCCTGGCCGGAGACAGCGCCAGGTGCGTCGCCCAGTCCGCCCAGGCCGTGGTGAACGCGGCCGGCGCGAGCCCTGCGGTCATCTGCGACAGATGGGCGCGGAAATCGCGGTCGAAATCCTCGGTGGTGGGAGTACGTCGGGTGGTCTTGGCCATGGCGTAACTTCGGTCCTCCGGCTGGGCGTTTCGGTGTTTCGGTGTTTCGGTTTCGGTGCGGCGCTACGCAGGCGCGTGCCAGCCGGCGTCCACCCAGAGCTCGCCGCTCACGGCCGAATTCGTGAGCATGAAGCAGATCGCATCGGCGATCTCCTCCGGCGCGATCAGCCGACCGAGCTGCGTGTACGGCAGGATGTTCTTCGCGACGTAGTCGACCCCCATCGCGCGCACCATCGGCGTGTCGGTGAAGCCGGGGTGGATCACGCTGCAACGCACTCCGTAGTACATCGCTTCCTTCATGATCGTCGCCGCGGCGCCCTCGAGGCCGGCCTTGGTGCTCGCGTACGAGATCTGCCCGCGGTTGCCCTGCGACGAGATCGAGCCGATGAACACCACCGATCCCTGGATGTCCTCGTCCGGGGTCCAGGCCTTCAGGCCGTTGCGCAGCGCGCTCCTCGGCCAATCGACCGATCATTTCGAGCGCCCAGTACACCGGGGCGATCAGGTTCACGTCGACGACGAGTTTGAACTGCTCGACCGGATAAATGCGCGCCTTGCCGGTGATCTTGTCCACGCGCACGGCCAGATCGTCGCGCGTGATGCCCGCGGCCGGCACGCACAGCGACACCTGGCCGAACTTGGCGCCGATCGCGTCGAAAACCGAGCTACGAAACCGATCGTCGGTCACGTCGCCCCGGAACGGGATCGCGAACGTGCGCCCGACTTCGGCGTTGATCTTCGCGGCAACGTCCTCGACCGCCTCGCTCGCGTCGACCAGTGCCACAGCGTCGGCGCCACGCTTGCCCATCGCCGTGGCCACTGCACGCCCGATGCCACTCGCACCGCCTGTCACGACCGCGACTCTGTTGGAAAGGTCCATTTGCGCCCCTTGAATGAATGCTGCGATGCAGCATTCTACCTGTTTCGAGGAATCGCGGGGGATGCGAATCGTCAACGGCCCAGGGCGCTATTGATTTGCGTTAGGGGACCGGCTTGCGGCGCCCGCGAGCACGCTCGGCGAATTCACCCGATGCCCGCCGGATATCCGGATCACGACCCGGCAGATCGCGTCGCGCCGGCGCGCCTCGGCCGCTACACTATGCGGATGGAACGGCATCGAGGTTGGCGGCTTCGCACAACTGGATTCGTGGCTGGGCGGCGGGGTGCGCGTTGAACGTGGCCGACATGCTCACCCTGCAGCGACGCGAGCGCCCCTACGCGGTGGCACTGGTGTCGGAGCGCCTGACCCTCTCGTTTGCCGCGCTCGATCAGCTCGTATGGCGGCTCGCCGCCCGTTTCGCGCGCGTCGACAACCTCAGCCACGGCGCTGCACTCGCGCTGTGTTTTCGCAGCCAGGCGGCGCACATGATCGCCTCGCTCGCGGCGTTTCGGGCATCGATCCCGCAGGTCAGCGTGGCGCAGGGCACGCCTGCGACACTAGGCGACAGCCTCATCCGGCGCACCAGGGCTGCCGCGATCGCCACCGACGCCACCGACGCGGCGAAGCGCTTCGACGCGCCGCTGGTCGAGGTCGATCTCGCCGCGATGCGCGCCGATCGCTCGCCGATCGACACTTCCGCGAGGCGCGAAGCGCCCGACGCGCCCGCGCTCTACGTACTCGGCTCGGGAACCACCGGCACCGCGCGGCTGCTCGTGCACACGAACCGCGGGTTGCTTGGGATAATCTCGCGCGAAGCCCGGATCTGGCCGGTGCGCCCCGGCGAACGCCAGCTGCTGCTCACCCCGTACGACTACTTCACGAGCAAGCGTCGCTCGCTCGCCTTTCTCAGCGCGGGCGGTTCGGCGGTGTTCCGCGACGGTCGCGCGCCGGTCTTCGATTTCTGCGACATGGCCGCAGTCGATCACCTGACGCTCGTCGTCCCGCAGGCTTGGGAACTGTTGCGTATGCACGGAAAATCGCGAACGGAAGGACCGCGGCTGCCACGCCTGCGATCGTTGATCGTCGCGACGTCGCCGGTGTCGGAAATGCTGCGCGAACGGATGCGCGCCGAACTGAGCGCCAACACGTGGATCGGCTACGGGATGAACGAGTTCGGGCAGGCGGCCATCGCCATTCCCGAGCTCCAGCGACTGCACCCGGGATGCGTCGGTCGCGCCTGCGAAGGCGCCGAGATCGAGGTCGTGGACGACGAAGGCAAGGCGCTGCCTTGCGGCAGCACCGGAGAGGTCCGGCTGCGAGCGCAGGGCGTATTCGCCGGCTATCTCGACGATTCCGAGTCCACCTCGCGGGCGCTGCGCGACGGCTGGTTCTACCCCGGAGACCTCGGAACGCTGACCGACGACGGCACGCTGATCTTCAAGGGACGCAGCGACGATCTGATGATCTTCGACGGGATCAACGTTTATCCGCGCGAGATCGAGGCCATCCTCGAGCAGCATCCCGGTGTCGTCGAGGCGGCCGCGTTCCCGGTCGATTCGAAGCTGCGCAATCAGGTGCCCTTCGCTGCCGTCGAGGTCTCGCACCCGGTGGCCGAGGCGGAACTCCTCGCCTACTGCCGCGAACACCTCGGCACACACGCCCCGGTGAGAATCCACGTTGCCGAACACCTGCCGCGCAACGTAGCCGGCAAGATCCTCAAGCGCGAGCTGGCGAAGGGCATGAGAGCGGCGGCTGCGGAGAAGCGCGAGGCCGGCCCCGATCCTGTACGCTGAGACACTGGACTCCCTGTCGTCGGGGGGATTCCGGATTCCCCAACACCGTGGGGAATCGCGCCTGTCTCTTGCGGTCTCCAATCGTTCGCGCGCCCCGCGGTCCGGCGAAGTTCCGCCAAGGAGGCGCCATGTCGATAATGCTGAAGCTGCAGTGGGACATCAAACCCGGTCGCGAAGCCGACTTCAGAGCCAACCAGGAAGAGCTATGCGAGGTGATGCACGAGCATCCCGGGGTGATCTGTTATCACGCCGACTACCCCTCGAAGAGCGTCAGCCAGTGGACCGAGGTCTACGCCAACGACGCTGCATTCGCGGCGCACCTCGCCAACGAAAAGGGCAAGGCTCCGCTGGCCGCCGTGATCGAAGCCTGCGAGAAGATCAGCTGCGACTGCTGGGGCGACCCGAACGCCGCGTCCAGGGAGATCCTGGCCGGCTTCGGGGCGAAGTACCACGACACGGCGAAGAACGCGTTCGTGCTGAACCCGAAGGCCGACAGGGAGTCGCGGGTCTAGATCCTGTATCAGGGATTCGCGGCGACGGCGAGGCGTTCGCCGGCTCCGGTGGGCAGGGTGGTCCGTTAGTCGAGCGCGGCCAGCGCGGCTTGCGGCGCGCGGTCGAGTATGCGCAGCAGAGCTTTGGCCGCGCCCGTCGGAGAGCGTTTGCCCTGCTCCCAATTTCGGATCGTCTCGAGCGAGACGTCGATGCGGCGAGAGAACTCGGCCTGGCTCAGTCCCAGGCGCTTGCGCACACGGCGCGCGTAACGCGCGGAATCCCGGATCGCCTGCGCGTCGTCAGCAGCCGAGTGCGCTTCGATTTCGGCCTCGGTCGTGGCGTCGAAGCGCGCGCGGTCGATGCGCCCGGCGGCACCGCGAACGGGCATCTTTGGATCAATCTTCACGCGCACTGTCTTCATAGCGTCGTCGCTCGCGCGCGTTCGCCTTGCGCGCAGAAATGATTCGAATGGCACCCGGTCTAGGCGTGAATACCACGACGAAGGCGCGCCCCTCAATCTGACCGGTCAACGTGAATCGATCTTCGCCATAGGGCCATCGGAGATCAGCCTCTATTACTCGGTTGCGGTCGAAAAACGCACGTGCTGCCCACGCAAAATCGAAGCCTCGCTCGCGAAAGCAAACGTCGCTCTTCTCGGAATCCCAGAGGAATTCGCATTGATCAAAGTAGTTCAATGGCCTATGTCTGTCAATCTGCAGTGGGTCAAGCGACGATCTGCCCGAGAGGCCTGAAGGGCAATCGACCGCACGGTCGATCTGACCTAGGCCACGCGAGCAAGCGGAACGAGGATCTGCACCGCGTCGAACGGGACCGATACGCTGCCGCCATCCTCGCGTGCGACGAACCCGAGTTCCTCGACTCGCGTCACGTCGGTGTGCACGTTCGAATGGTTTCGCGCGGCCGCTTTCGCGAGCGCGTAAACGCTGCACGGACCGGCGCGGCGCAGTGTGTCGAGCAAATCCAGACGCGCGGGTGTCAGTTCAGCGAAAGCACTGGAGCCATCTTCACGGAAGTGGCGGTGCAGCCATCCAAGGCGATGCGCGGGCACGCGGGGGCGCGCTATTTCAGGTGCGCCTCCATGTACGCGCGCAGCAATGCGTTCATTCGCGACTGATAGCCGCGGCCCTGGGCACGAAACCACTCGAGCACGTCGGCGTCGACGCGCAACGACAGCAAAGTCTTCGCCGGGACCGGGGCCAGCCCCTTGCGGACTACCGCGCGCGCGAACGCGACGGGGGTCCACGCCGGAGCGTCGGCGTCGATGACGATCTCGGATTCCTTGCGTGCGCGAAGCGCTGCAAAGTCAGTCTGGGACTTGCGAGAAGTAGAAGCGGATTTCATGTCGGGTGGTTTGCGCATCGGCGAAATCGATTCCGTGTTTCCTCAGGTTTCCCTGTCGCTTGGCTTCGTGCAAGTGAAACATGTTCAATTGTATATACGATTCGTAGATACTTCCATCGCTTTCGTTCTGCGGCTGTCTTCCTCGATCTCGAGAATCCCCCACCGCGCCACCTCCGGCAAAGCGATTCGCGAGGCCGCCGCCCGCAGGCGCGCCGATACCGATACCGTCGCAAAGCGCGGCGCTGAAGCATCGAGTTCGACGACCTCCCCCGTCGCGCCGAGGGCCACCCGGATCGACTGCGGGCGCGCGCCGCCGGGCTCGTAGCACAGCGTCACGAGCGCCTCTTCGCCCCGCTCCCGCGCAAACTCCAGCGCGATCTCCCTCGCCAGGAATCCTCCCGCCCGGTCGACCTTGTTGAGGTCCTTGCCCGACCACGCGCCGCCGCCGATCGGCACGGTCGGACCGTAGGCGTCGACCACCAGTTTCTTGCCGGTGGTGCCGTTGTCGCCGTTCGGCCCGCCGGCGACGAACATGCCGGCGCCATTCAGTGTCAGCGCCGGCAGCCGCTTGCCGGCGCAGGCGGTCTCCACCACCTCTTCGGCGATCCGTCGCAGCAGCAGCCAATCCGAGCCGAGGTGGTGATTCAGCGAGATCGACACGCGCGCCGGCTCCCACGAGCGGCCATCGGTAAAGACCTGCGCGAGCACCTTGCCGTCGGGGCCGACTTCGCCCGCGCCCTTCTCCAGCCGCAGGCGAAAGAGCTCGCGCCCGATCCGGTTCGCGAGCCGGTGCGCGGGCGGCAGGTGACCGGTGTCGATCATCGCGTTCGCGTAGCCGATGCAGATCGACTGGTCGTCGGAGAGGTGGCGCAGCTCGCGCTCGCCGGGCTCGAACTCGCCGAAGCCGAACTCGGTGTCGATGCGCAGGTCCTCGGGCCGCGGACCCCAGACGTGACCGGCGGCGTCCTCGCCGTAGCCGGCCTCGCCATAGGTGCCGCGCACCAGCGCGTCGACGTCGAGCGCGTCGAGCACTTCGCGCGCGGCGGCGATCCGGCCGGTGACGAACACGCGGCCGAACACGCAGGCCGCCTCGATGCCGCACTGTCCGAGCGCGTCGCCGCGCATCACCTGCTCGACGATGGCATCGGCGAGCGCGTCGCACAATTTGTCGGGGTGGCCGGGCAGAATGAATTCGGCGGCTTCGGTGCGCCGGATTGGGACGGTGGTTTTCATCGCGTCACTCCGTTGGTGTGCTGGTCGTCAGGCCGAAACGGGTAGTCGGAGGCTTCGCCGGCGAGGAGGTCGCAGGGCTCGTCGAGGCAAGCTCAGGCAAGCGAAACACCGGATACCCCGCATCGGCCGCGAACCCGGGGTCGCCAACCGCGACGACCACCGCCGCCAACCGCACGCGCCGCTTGAGCATCGTGCGCAGGTGGTCGGCCGGGATGCGCCCGACCCAGCCGTCGGTCACGATCAGCACGCGCCGCGCGGGATTGGCGAGCAGGTGCGCGCTGACCGCTTCGATATCGGTGCCGCCGGTGGTCAGGCGCAGGCCGCGTCGCAACTGCGCGTGGGTGAGCGGGCCGATCGCGGTGGAGAAGCCGTAGATCGTCGGCTCGACCAGGTCGAGGCATCCGGCGAGCGCGGCGTACAGCAGCGCGAGCACCGTTTCCATCGACCCCGACACGTCGAGGTAGACGCGCACGCGATCGACCGGGACGAGCACCGGTCGCACGAATTCGCCGCCGAAGAGCAGCGGCTCGTGCCCGAGCGCGCGCTGCACCGCGGCGCGGCGGTCGCGGCCGTTGTCGTACGGCAGCAGCGCGTCGACGCTCGCCACCGCCGGCTGCCGCGCGGCGCTCACGCCGTCGGGTCCGGCGACGCGCAGCAAGGCACTGCGCAACACGCCGACCGCCTGCCGCCGGCGCTCGGCAGGCGACACCCGCTCCTCGCGCTGCTCGCCACCCTGGTCGCGACCGCTGCGCCGCTCGACGATCGGCCAGCGCGCGATGAGCTCGCGCACCTCGCGCATCGCCTCCGGGTGCAGCTCGGGCTCGTCGTGCGCGTCGCGCGAGTGGTTGCCGAGCAGCGTCATGCCCGCGAGCGAGTCGTCGGGGAAGGTTTCGTCGGTGGACTCACCCGACCCGCCAGCGCCCACCCCGACGCGCACCAGCAAGCGATACAACTCGTCGGTCGTGATCGAGTCGTCGCCGTACAGCCGCCAGTGCGCCTCGGCCAGCCGAGCGCCGGACGCCGTGGCCCGCTTGCGCGCCCGCGCGATCGGCCCGGGGCCGTAGTCCGGGTGCCAGTCGCGCGGCGGCGCGAGCAGGTCGCCGGGCCCGCCGTCGCCCGGGACGAACTGCGTGAAGAAGCTCGTGTACTTCGGCTGCGGGAACAGCCGGCACAGCTGCGCGTTGATCAGGCAGTCGAAGGCCCAGTTCTGCGCGGGCGTCACGCGCGGGTAGAGCCGCGTGTGGCCGAGCACCACGTGGTAGAGCTCGTGCAGCACCAGCATCGACAGGTGCTCGTCGCTGCGGCAGTGCTCGGCGACGAACTCCGGGTTGACCAGCATCCGCGAGCGCGCGCCGGTGGTCACGCAGGCGGTCGGCACCGCGGTGCTGATCTCGACGTCGAGCAGCGAGAGCAGCGTCGAGAAGGCCTGCCCGGTGACGGGAACGCAGGACCAGATACGGTCGCACAGGGCTTCGGCAGTCGTTTCACGCATGGCTTGAAGGGAGGTAGTAGTCGAAGGCGGCCTCCCAGGGCACCGCGGCCCCGGGCAGTCCGGACAGGAAGTGCTCGGCCGACGGCGCGCGCGCGTGCACGAAGATGCCGCCCGCGGTGCCCGCGAGCAGCCGGATCGCGACTGCGGGCTCGACGGCGCGAAGCGCGGCGTTCGAGCAGTCGAGCGTGCGCGCGAGCAGCAGCGGCGGCAGGTCCAGGTCGCCGAGCGCCGCGACGCGGTCGAGGAACTCCGCGTGCAGTTCTGCGAAGGGGCGCCGCTCGCACTCGATCCGGTCTGCGGCGAGCGCCTTGCCGGTCTTGCGTCCGGTGCGCAGCATCCCGAGTGCATCGACGAGGTCGGGCGTTTCCCTACCCGCCCCGCGCATCAGGCCCGAACCGCGCGCGACGTGCGAGCGCCCGTCGACGAGCAGCCCGACCAGGTGGACGCGCGCGAAGAAGGTCCCCGACGGCCCGAAGGGAATCGACGCGGGGCACCCGCCCCAGCCGCGCAGGATCGACGTCCTTTTCCACCCGACCCGCAACGGGCGGATCTCCGCTGTCGAGCGCGGCGGGCCCGACATGTTGTGCAGCGAGTGGAGCGGCGCGGATTCACCGAAAGCTGCGCTCATGCTGCAGCGGCGAGTTGCGCCGCGGAGGAATCGGTCGCGGGCGAACCCGCACGGCGCGACCGCTCACCGAACGCCTCGCCGTCCGGCACCGACGCCACCTGCCCCAGCGACTGCGCGAAGCGCGAGTCGCGGTCCACCACTTCCTGTGCGTCGAAGCGCTCCTTCTCGACGCCGAACAGCGTGTAGACGACGTTGGCGAGCGACGCCTGCTCCTCGCGCTCGCGATCGAGCTTCGCGACCACCGCCAACAACTCGTTGAAGCGCGCGACGTCGGCGCGCGTCATGTCCACCTTGTGCACCTGCACGTGCTCGAAGTCGAGCAGCTTGCCCATCGGCGCGGCGAGCATCTCGAGCGTGGGCGCGTTGACCGCGTCGCGCTCTGCGAGCGGCGCGAGCAGCCTGCGCGCGAGCAGGTAACGGCCGGCCACGTCCTGCGCCGCGAAGGCGTCAGCGACCAGCACCGAGAACGCTGTCTTCGACAGCGCGCGCGGCGGCATCGACAACGCGATCCCGATGCGGCGCACCGGATCCGGCTCCGCAGAGATCCGCCGCGCCGGCGAGTCGCCCGCGGCGCCGGCGAGCTCGACCGCCTTGCGGTGCATCGCAAGCAGCGCGGACTGCGCGATCGCGCGGCCCTGCGCGCGCTGCGGGAGGCCCCAGCGCAGCGCGTCGAGTGCGGAGTCTTCGAGAGAGGGCGAACCCAACCCCGATGCATCGGCACGCAACGACTCGCGCGCGCCCTGCACCGAGTGGATCGCGCGCCTGAGCATCGCTGCGCGCCGGCCCGAGATCGGCATTCGCGCCTGCGCGAGCAGACCGAGCAGCGACTCGACGTACTCGACCGTCCAGTGATCGTCGGCCTCCTCGCTGATCGCCGCGCGCACGCGGGCATCGGCCACCAGCGCCGGCAGCCCCGCGTCACCCTCGACCGGCGAGTCGCCGCGCGCGATCGCCGCCTTGCGGTCGGCGGGCGAGAGGTCGGCAAACGTGGGCAGCGAAACGACGAAGGCGAAGCGGTCGGCGAGCGCCGGGTCGAGCGGCTGCGAGCCGAGGTAGATGTCGTCGGGATCCTCCTGCGTGTCGAAGGCCGCGGGTGGGTTCATCGCGGCCCAGCGGTAGCGAAGATCGTGCAGCGCGATACCCATCGCGCGGCGCTCGTGGACGATCGAGAACAGCTTGTTCTGCACCTCGGGCTTGCAGCGCGAGATCTCGTCGAGGAACACCGACTGCGCGCCCCACAGCGTGGCCGGCGTGCGCAGGTAGTCGAGCCCGTCGCGCGCGGCGTTCGGAACCGGAAAACCGAGCAGGTCGTCGAAGGACACCAGGCTCGCGTTGTAGTGCCGGTGCTCGAGCGCGAGCGCATCCGCGACGCGCCCGAGCAGTGCGGATTTCGCGCTGCCGTGCGGGCCGATCAGCAGCAGCGGCGCTTCGGAGGCGAGCGCGGCGAGCAGCACCGCGTCGAGGTGGTCGAGACCGAAGAGGTTGAGGGAGCGCAGCCAGGGGCGGTGCGACCGCGGATGCTGCACTTCGGCAGGGGGCGCATCGCCGCCGGACACTGCGGCGACTGGCGCGGACTTCGACGGCGCGCGACGCGCGCGCCCTTTCACGAGACTGGGCATCCTCGGCTCCTCTTTAGCGGAATTGGCGAAACGCCGGGGTCCGCAAGCTGGAATCAAATCCCCCCGACCCGTCAGGTGGGTCAGCCCTCGCTACTCAGAACAGAAACAAAAAACCCTCCGCAGCGGGAGGGTCGAAGAATCCCGCTTGGTTGCCGGAAACCCTTCCGACCGCATCCGCTTTCGCGAACCACCTTTCCCGGGAGAGGCAGGTTGGTACGGGCGACGACCCGTTCTCAATGCATGAATGAATTATCGCAAAAACGGGGGTGGAAATCAAGCTTTTGTGCGCGCGGCGCAACGCTGGAAACGTAGAACTGGTGCGGGTTTTCGGGCGGTCGCGGCGGCGCGGGGAGTATGCAGGATCGGAGGCTCAGGAAGTGAGCCTGGATCAGATCGCAAAGACGCCCGGAACCGGCGAGAAGACCCCCCTCGGTCGAAAGGCCAATGGCGCCGTAGTCGTGCTTTCGTCAGCATCGGAAGGGCTCCACGCTCCGCATCTCGATTGACCCTCCGAGCAGATTCAGAGCTTCTCGAGCTGCGCCGAAACGTCGGCGCCTGTCTTTCTTTCTATCGCACCTGGTGGTACATTTTGCTTTCCAGCGAAGTATTCCGAACGAGGACGTTCACGCGATGGATGTGCAAGTCCGGATTGAGCGACGACGCATTGCTCCGCGCTGTTTCGGAAATGCAGCGCGGGCTGGTGGATGCCAACCTCGGCGGCGGCGTGTTCAAGAAGCGTTTGCCGTTGCCTGGACAGGGAAAGCGCGGCGGCGCGCGAACGATCGTTGCGACGAACCGCGCCAACCGATGGTTCTTTCTGTTCGGCTTCGCGAAGAACGAGCGCACCGACCTCGACGCGGAAGCACTGCGTGCACTGCAGAAGATCGCGCGTGATCTGCTCAGCTTCGACGACGCACATCTCGCGACCGAAATTCTCGCAGGTGAAATAGAAGCAGTCAGCCATGAAGACAATCAATCCTAAGAACCGAATCCTCTCCGAGGTTCACGAAACCGCCACCGGCCTGCACCGTGCCGGCCTGATCAGCAAGCGCCGGATGCGCGAGTACGACGCGCTCTGCGGGCTCGAAGTCCGTGAGCTCGCGCCCGAAGAGATCCGTGCGCTGCGCGAAGCCTCGCGGCTAAGCCAGGCGGTATTCGCCGCGGTGCTCAACACCAGCGTGTCGACGGTCCAAAAATGGGAGATTGGCGACAAGAAGCCGAGCGGGCCGTCGCTGAAGCTGCTGAACCTGATCGAACGCAAGGGGCTCGAAGCACTTCTCTGAAATCCGCGGCGGCAGCCCGATGCGCCTCCCCGTCGACACGCTCTCCGCGCGCCGGCGCGCGCGCCGCGTGATCCTGCTGTCCGACGGCAACGCGAACGAGGGGCTCACCGACCCCGGCGAAATCGCCTCGCAGTGCGAGGCCTTCGCCGCGGCCGGCGTGTCGACCTCGACCTACGGGTTTGGCCGGCACTTCAACGAAGAGTTGATGGTGGCAATGGCGCGCGCCGGCGGCGGTAACAGCTATTACGGCGACACCGCCGACGACCTCTTCGAACCCTTCGACCAGGAGTTCTCGCTGCTTTCGAGCCTGTGGGCGCGCGCGCCGAGGCGTCGCACGGGAACTGGGTCGCGGTCGACAGCCTGGTCGGCGACGCGAAGGCGCGCTTCGCGGGCAATCCCTGGGTCGCCGAGATCGTGCGCAGCCTCGAGGCGCAAGAAGGCGCAGGGCAAGTCGGAGTTCGTCAGGCGTGGGCCGGAGGAAGGCGGCACGCCGAAGTGAGTGGTCGGCGGCGCGGCGGCGAACGGTCGCCGCGCCTCATTGGGCGCTCGCGGGGCTCTTCCTACTCCAGGCTGAGCACGAGCCGCTTTCCGAGCGCCGCCGCCGCGCGATCCAGCGTCTTCAGCGACGGCCAGTGCGTCGGGTCTTCCAAGCGCCTTGCGGCGGGCCAGGACGTCTCCAGCGCACGCGCCAGATCGGACAACGATCGTTCACCGCGCGCCAGCCGCAGCAACATCGCCGCCTGGGTCTTCGCGTCCGGGGCGATGTAGTGGGCGCCTTTGACCTTGGGGCTGGGCGGGGGCAAGTCCTTCGCTTCGTCGAGCCGCCAGGCGAGCATCGCGGAAAGCACTTCGGCGGCGTTGAACAGGGCCTCTTCCCGGGTGCTGCCCTCGGTGAAGGTGTCCGCGAGGTCGACGAACTGGACGAGCCAGGTTCCGTCCTCCTGCGATTCGACCGTGGCGGGGTATCGGATGTCCATGCGGGCTTTCATTTCAGCTTGACGCCGGTCTGGCTTGCCGGTCACGACCAGCCTTCTCCTATGATATATCACGCACGATCTATCTACAATCGCGTACGCGACGATCCCCGTCAGCCGGAACCATGATTTTTCCGCGCCGGGGCGAGCTTCGTCTTCGAAGCATCGCCACCAGCACACGAAACCAGGGGCTCATATGACGAGCCTCTGATCGTTGAAAGTCTCTCTCCGCGCCGTGTTACTCGCCCCGTCCAGCGGCCGATGCGCGCCGGATCGCAACATTCTCTTTTACGACACTTGTTTTTGCCAGTTCTGCTGTGTTATAAGGAACTATGCCCGATAACACGCGACCCCGCTCTCGCTCGCCGACCTCGCCTCCCTCGCCGGGCTGCCGGCCCGCACGATCCGCTTCTGGATCGACCAGGGCCTGGTTCCGAAGGCCGAGGGCGTGCGCCGCGGGGCGTTCTACACCTCTGCGCACCTCGACGCGGTGCTCACGATCCGGCGCTGGCAGCAGGCCGGGCTGTCGCTCGAGCGCATCGGCGAATTGCTTGCCGGGGCGCCGGCCGACGTGCCGCCACGCCCGCGCGGGCGCGGCACGGTCGAAGTCTGGAGCCACGCGGTGATCGCCGACGGCATCGAGCTCACGATCGAACCCTCGCGCGCCGGGTTGAGTCCCGAGCAGCTGCGAGCCCTTGTTCGTGGCGTGGCCGCCCTCTACGACGAGATCACGGAGGATCCCGACAGCACCTAGCCCCCGAGACACACCTCCGGCAATCAAGAACAACTTCCCGAAGAAAGAGTCGAACATGCCCCCGAACCCTGCCTCCCTCGCCCGCGAACCCGCCGTGCATGCGCACCAGCCGCGGTGCCGCGCTGCCCCTGGCACGCGTCGACATCGACGCACTCGCGCGCGGCCTCGTTAACACCGTCACGTTCCGCCAGCACTGGCGCAACGACTCGTCGCGCGACGTCGAGGCGATCTACACCTTTCCGCTACCCGTCGGCTGCGGTGCTGCTGGGCCTGCGCGTGGAGCTCGGTGGGCGCGAGCTGCACGGCGTGGTCGTCGCGCGCGGCGAGGCCGAGGAACGCTACGAGGAAGCTGTCGGACAAGGGCGACAGCGCCGTGCTGCTCGAGCGCACCGACGAAGGCCTCTACACGGTGAGCCTGGGCAACCTGAAGGCCCGCGAGACGGCCGTGGTCGAGGTGCGCTACGTGCAACTGCTCGGCTTCGACGACGGGCGTGTCCGGCTCACGATTCCCACCGTGATCGCGCCGCGCTTCGGCGACCCGACCGCGGGCGGCTTGCCCGCGCACGCCGTGCCCGGAACGAGCCTCGACGCCGAGTACCCGGTGTCGGTCCGGGTGCGAGCCGAAGGCGCACTGGCCGCGGCGAAGCGCGTCGTGCCCGACGCACGACGCTTCATTCGCGCGCGAAGGCGACGCGCTCGACATCACCTTCACCGGCCAGATGGATCGCGACATCGTCGTGTTGCTCGACGGCCTTGCCGCGAGCCAGTTGTGCGTCGTCGCGCGCAACGATCACACGCCGTCGGGCAGCGACGAGCGAGATTCGCCGCCCGAAGCGGCGCACGTGCTCGTCGCCGGTTTCACGCCGCCGCGCGCGAGCGGCACCGGGAGCGCGCTCAGGCTGAAGGTCCTGGTCGACTGTTCCGGGTCGATGGCGGGCGACAGCATCGATACGGCCAGGAGCGCGCTGGGCCGGTTGCTCGCGAGCTGCGACTCGCGCGACACGATCACCCTGGCACGCTTCGGTTCGGAGTTCGAGGCCGGACCCGCGCAGTTCGTGCCGTGGACCGGCGACGTTCGCACCGCGGGCACGCGCTGGATGCGCTCGATCGACGCCGACATGGGCGGAACCAACCTGGGTCCGGCGCTGACCAAGGTATTCGAGAGCGGCGGGCGCGACGCGGACAACGCAGACGTGCTGCTCATCACCGACGGCGAAATCTGGGACGACGAGGGCGTGCTGGCACGCGCCGTTGCCGCCGACCAGCGCATCTTCGTGATCGCGGTGGGCGCGGCGCCGGCCGAAGGCTTTCTCTCGCGGCTTGCGCGCGAGACCGGCGGAGCGATCGAGTTCGTCACGCCCGGAGAAGACCTCGCACACGCGATCGAGGCGCTCGGCGGCAGGCTGCGCCAACCGAGGGCGCGCGACATCGCGGTGCGCTGGCCGGCCGAGCCCGTGTGGTCGCTGCCGATGCCCGGCGCGGTGTTTGGCGGAGACACCGTCTACCTCGTCGCCGGATTCGACGCGATGCCCGCGGGCGCCGTCGAACTGCACTGGACCGACACGCAGTCGCGCACGCTCGCCGTTACGATCCCCACGCAGCCGGTCGACGACGACGCGATCGCGCGCGTGGCGGCGGCGCGGAGATTCACGACACTCGCGAGCGAACACGCCGCTCGATTTGCCGAATGCCACCAACTCGTCACCTCGACTACGTCGATGGTGCTCGTCCTCGATCGATCCGAGGCGGAGGAATCCGCGCTTCCGATGCAGACGATCGCGGTGCCGCAGATGCTTGCCGCGGGTTGGGGTGGGACGGGTCAGGTCCAATACTCGCATCGAGCCTCGAGCGTCATGCGGAGCGAAGTGATGTCTTCGTGCGACGAACTCGGAGCCGCCTCCGATCGCTCCGTGCATAGCGTGTCGAGCCTCAACGCGGTCTTCGACTCGATCTGGCCCCTGGCGGCAGATCGGACGATCGGTCACGAAGAAGTCGACAAGATTCAGGAGCTCGACGAGATCCGGGAACTCGAAACAACACTATCCCCGCTGCGCGACGGCGGCCAGTCGATGCCGGTCGACCTCGAGACCTTTGCGTTCGCCCTCGCGGCGTGGCTGGCGCACCGGGATCCGAACGACGATGTTTCCTTCGACGCGCTCTTCGAACTCGACGACGCCATCCCGTTCGCGATCAACTTCGCACTGCTCATCGCGGGCGAGCGGAACATGCCGGAGGGCGCATTCGTCGCAGAGCTCCTCGCGCAGATCGCCGAGCGCTTCCCGGCGGCGGGAATCCCGCAACGCTTCCACGGGCCTCAGCCGCGCGCAACTCCCGCCGGCGACCCGATGCAGGCACGCGTCGAAGCACTCGTCGACGCGTGCCTTGCCATGGCGTCCCCCGGGCGCCAGACGGAAATGCCCGAGTCGCCGCAGATTGCCGAGCGGCCGATTGCCGACACGGCGACGCCCGGAAGGACGCGACGGCTGATGCGCAATTCGTGACGTGAGCACGAACCCGAGAGACTCGCGCTGCGCAGCGATCGTTCACAAGGCGTTGCGCGTCGTGAGGCCGCAGTTTCGCCTGCACTTCGCCGACGGCGTGCACGGTGTTCCGCACTGGAGCCGCGTCTGGATGCACGGCCGCGCGTTGTCCGCTGAGCTGGGCGTGAACCCGCAGATCCTCGCGTGGTTCGCCGACCTGCACGACAGCAACCGCCACAACGACTATCGGGACCCCGAGCACGGAGATCGTCACCACCCAGCGCGGGATGCCGCGCTGCTGCAACCGGGCGTTGGCGTGGGGCGTGAGCCTGCGCGGCGCGCCGCCGCAGTCATTCCATCTTCAGGTACGAAAATCCCTTGCTCTGCAACTCGGCGATCTGCACGACCCCCGAGCGCACGACAGCCACTCCGGGCATCAGGCGCGCCTTGGGCAGGCCGAACGCCTCGATCGTGATCTCGCAGTACTCGAGCTTGACCTTGTGCAGGTCGCGCAGCTGCCGCAGGCGCTGCATCAGGTCGGGACGCTGGCGGCGAAACTCCTCGTCGGCCTCGAACGGCGTGTTCGCGAGCGCGTCCTCGGTGAGGAACCGGATGCCGCCGGCGAGGAACACGATCCGCACGTCGTAGTCGTCGAGGTTGTTCTGGTAGGTCGTCACCATGTTGTTGACGCTCTGGATCATCGCGCTAAGGCGTCGCGGATCGGGAAAGTCCACGTGCCAGACCACCTTGGGAATCGTTGGCGCGGAAGCCTGGGCGCTCGCGCCGCGCGACACGAGCGCGACTCCGGCAGCCGCGGTCAGGGGTACCGCCTTGAGAAAGTGACGTTTGCGCGTCTGCATGATCCGAACCTCCTGGATCGACGGCGCTGGGCCGTGGTTTGAAGAATAGCGCCGAAGCGCGCGCAGGTCGGCGCCGACTGCTCGAGCGGGACTTGCCCGTGCCGACGGCCTCGCAGCCCGCCGGCGCCCTGTCCGGGGACCGGACGACCGATCGTGCAAGGCTCTTTCCCTGAACCCCGCGGACTCGATACTCCGCTGTCCAACAGGAGATTCGGACGCACTGCGATCAAGACGGCACTTCCCCTCCCTCCAACGAAGACGGCCCACGCCTGATCGTCGCGCCGCGGCAAAGCGCGCTGATCGCCCACCATGACAACCAGCTGCAGGTGCTCGTTCGCCTGCAGGCGCCCGACCACGTGCAGCCTCGTTGTCAGTGCTTCAGCACGCTCGGCATCGTTTCGGCGAACCAGGTTTCCCCGCCGAACTCCGACTGCAGCAGGCCGCCGATCCCGTCGGCGATCGGGCAGAACTCGTGCAGGGCGGCTTCGAGGTGCTCGTGCACCAGCGGCTGCGCCGGAAGATCGCACACCGCGACGACCGCGCTCGACTGCGCGAACACGCGCAGGTTGTTCGACCCGGCGTTGATCTCGTTCAGGCGGTTCAGCAGCTCTAGGGTCTCGTCGATCCCGGCGAGGAGCCGGGCGAAGAGGTTCACGTGCGACGAATCGGCACTCAGGCGCACGAACACCAGCGCGCTTGCGTAGCGAACACCGATGTCGCCGTCCTGGTCGAACTCCAGGTCGCCGAGCCCCGCGATCTCGCGCACCGACTGCAACAGCCGACTCCTCGGGTCGACGGCCGCCTCCTCGCACACGGGACTCAATGTGCGTTCCAGTCCCGATTTCAACTCTAGTGTTTCGTTCAAGTTATCGACCTCCTGGGCTGTGTCCGGACGCTCCGCCAGCATACGAAATCCTGGGCTCACGCGGCGAGCCTTTCGCGCAAGACGCTCTGCGGATCGCGATCAATCCTCGCGCACGCGACTCAGCACGTAGCGCTCCCGCTCCCTCGTCTCCACCGCGTGCGGGCGCACCTCGCGCACCCGCTCGATCGCCTCGTGCGGATCCGCCCCGCGCTCGACCAGGATCAGCGCGGCCACCAGGCCGGTTCTCCCAAGCCCTCCGCGGCAGTGGATCAGGATGCGCTCGCCGTTGTCGATGCGTCGGTGAAGCGCCGGCCCTTGGGTCTCCCACGCCGAATCGAACCGGATGTCCGGAGCGTCGACGTCGCGGATCGGCAGGTGCACCCACTCCATCGCGTTCCGGCCCACCTGCGCACCCAGTGTTTCGATGCCCAGCAGACGGAACTCGTGGTCTTCGATCAGCGTCACGACCGTGCTCGCACCCCAGTCGCGAATCGCGCGCAGGTCTTTGTGCAGGTCGCGATCCCACCCGGCCCACCGGTCCTTCTTGCCCGGACAGATCGTCAGGCCGAGGCAAGCGCTCGATGCTTCGATGCGCAACTCGGCGATCGCCAGCGGCGAGGTGTCGCTGGTCCTTGCGCTCGAGGTCATCGGCCTTCTCCGAAAAGAAACGCGATCGTCGGCCATCGCGAAGAATAGGCGATTCAAGGCTCACACGACGAGCACACGGCCTGCTCGATGCCCCAACCGTGCACCCGTTGCAGCACCGCAGCCGTCACGCCGTCGACCTGCCTCGGAGTGCGTTTGTTGGCGATGCCGCTCTGCAGCAACGCTTCCCAGCGCCCGCCGATCTGCCACAAGCCCAGCGTGGCGATCCGCTTGCCGCTCTCGGCGTCGCGAATCGAGAATATGCAGGCTTCGCCCCTCTGGCATTCCTCGGCAAAGGCCTCGGCGCAGTGACGCATTGCGCGCCCCTCTTCCCGCAGGCCGGCCAAGTCGGCGATCGCCTGAACCGACCACTCCCCGACGCGGATCGCGTCGATCAGCCGGCGCTCCTCGAGCGGGCGGCGGCGCATGCGACGGGCGATCGCGAGCACCTGCGCGTTCAGGCCGAGAGCCGTAGAGATGCGCGTGCGCACCAGGCGCAGGTCGCAGTGACGGCGGACTTGGTTGCGGTAGATACCCTGCATCCAGTTCGCGTAGGCGAGGAGTTCGACTTGCTGGAGTTCCGACCCGCGAATGGCGTGGCGCCGGCCTAGCTCCACCGACAAGGCATCCACGATGCGGCCGAGCCACACGTCGCGATACGGCACCGGGTCGATCGAGATGCTCTGCGCCTGCACCGGTTCGAGCACCGGTTCCACTCCGTAGTCGGCCTTCCAGAGCGCGACTTCGATCCTGCCGTCGGCGTCGAAACCGAACACCGCCTGACCCAGGACCTGCACGGCGCGCGTGCCGCCGCTGCCGACCCTGATCTCGACCGGTTCGCGAAGGCAATCGAAGATCCGGCGCAAGCCCTGTTCGATGAAACGCGGACTGTGGAGGTGGGCGAGCGCCGCGGGGGGCGTGCGTCGAGTTTCCAGGGCGTGGGTGGGACGAATCCGGTGCTGTCGACGTCGGCATCGACGTCGAACAGCATTTCCAGGATGCCGGGAGCCGTCCCGAAAGCGGGACGGAAGTCGAAAACATTCGCGGTGCCCATGCCGCTCCTTGTCTCGTGCGTTTCGTCGTTCGACGCGCTGGCTGTTTCGTCGGTCGGGGCCGCGCGTTCGCCGCGAACGGCGACACGCGGCCCCGCCGCGCGGGGGCTAGCTCGAGTCGGACCCGCCGCGGTACACGGCGCGGATTCCCCGCAGGAATCCTGCGAAGTCCGCGTCGTTGGCCGCGCCGGCCGGTTGCTCTGCCGCGCCAGCCGGTTGCCTGCGCGCGTCGGCCGACGAGCCGGGCGCGACGCGGTCCGCGTCCCAGCTGAACGCGCGCTTGCCGAGCGAAGCCCCCGCGGGCAGACCGTCCTGCTCGAAGACGAACACGCGACCGCCGGGAACCCGGCGCTCGGACAACAGGGAAGTGACACGGGGGCGAGCGCCCCTGCGTTGATCACGTTTCATGACAACTCCTCGATGGAAAAGAACGCGCAAACCCGCGGCCGGAATGGCCGAACGGTGTCCACGGATCAAGCCGAACGAAGTCAGGTAGTCATGCGTGTGGTGATCGCTTTGCCTTGCTGTATTTGAAACATGAAACCCTCCGGGATCGGAGGGTCGTCGCATCCACTTTGGTTGCCGGAGACTTCTCCGGCCGCATCCGCTTTCGCGAACCACCTTGCCGTGAACTTGGCAGGTTGGTACGGGCGACGACCCGTTCGTAATGCACACCCGAATTGTCCCAAAAAGACCGCGCGAATGCAAGCATTTTCTCCTTGGAGCAACACTCGGAGAACGTTGACTGGTGGGGCTCTCCGGGCGATCGACTGATGTGCGTCAGTCTATCGGGCGGTGGGCTCACCAGGTGAGCCTGTGGGCGCCTCTCTCGCAGCTCGAAAGCGCTGCTCGGCGCAACTGACCGTGCCTGCGGAGCGCCCCCGCCCGAAGCAAACGAGTGGGCGTAGACCGTTCGACGAATGGCCCCGGCGAAGCGCCCATGCAACGATCGGGCGCTGCGTCGGCTCTCGTGTGTGCGCAGCGTCCAGACCACCCGCATTGCTTGCTCGATTATCTCGTTTTGATATACACTTTCGATGCACGTGATTTCCACCAGGATGCGGTGCAGGCTGCACCGTAGAGGGAAGACCTGAGCATGACTGCCGCCCCGGCGCCGTTCGACATCGCAGCCCTGAAGAAAACGTGGACCGCGTTCGACCGCGTCGCCCGTTTGCGCCCGATTCGAAGCGCAACCGAGTACGGCCAGACCGTGGCGCTGATGAACGCGCTGCTCGACGTCGTAGGCGACCGGGAGGACCATGCCCTCTCTGGTCTGCTCGACTTGACCGGCAAGCTCGTGCACGACTACGACTCCGAGCATCATCGGATCGAGCCTTCCGAACCCAGGGACGTCCTGCGCTACCTGATCGAACAGCGCGGCCTGAGGCAATGCGACCTCGGCGACATCGTCGCGCAGGGGAACCTGTCGGCAATCCTTTCGGGCAAGCGAAGGATCAGCGCGACCCTCGCGGGGAAGCTGGCCAGGTTCTTCGACGTCAGCCCCGCACTGTTCGTGCCGTCCTGAACCTGCGGCACCTTAAGCCAGGCCTAAGCGATCCGCCGCGTTGTAGCATCGTGCGCAACGCCCGAATCGGCCTGGGTCGGGCGATGCCCCACGGAGATCGGCGCCCATGCGCATCCTGCTGGTGGAAGACGACACGATGATCGGTGAATCGGTGCTGGACCTGCTGCGCGAGCAGCACTACGCGGTCGACTGGGTCAAGGACGGAGAGATGGCCGACTCCGCGCTGCTGGCTCAGACCTACGACCTGGTCCTGCTCGACCTGGGCTTGCCGCGCCGTGACGGGCTGAGCGTCCTGCGTTCGTTGCGGGTGCGCAAGGAACGCACCCCGGTGCTGATCGCGACCGCGCGCGACTCGGTCGCGCAGCGAATCGAAGGACTCGACGCCGGCGCCGACGACTACGTGTTGAAACCCTACGACCTCGACGAGCTGCTGGCGCGGATCCGCGCGTTGCTGCGGCGCGCGTCGGGGCGTGCCGAGCCGGTCTACGAGCACATGGGCGTGAGCATCAATCCGGCCACGCGCGAGGCGAGCGTCGCCGGCGAACCGGTGGACCTTTCCGCGCGCGAGTGGGCGGTGCTCGAGCCGCTGCTCGCGCGACCGGGAATGGTGCTTTCGCGCACCCAGCTCGAGGAAAAACTCTACGGCTGGAAGGACGAGATCAGCAGCAACGCGGTCGAGGTCTACATTCACGGACTTCGCAGGAAGCTCGGCGCCGAGCTGATCAGGAACGTCCGCGGCGTCGGCTACATGGTGCCCAAGGCGTCGGTACCCGGGGCGTCGGTACCCAAGGCGTCGGTACCCAAGGCCTGACGGCGATGCGATTCCGTCCCCCGCATTCGCTGCGCGCGCGCCTGCTGTGGTTCCTGCTGATCGCGATCTCGCTGACCGCGCTCGCGCAGGCATTCACCGCGTACCGCGCGGCGCGCGCCGAAGCGGATCAGATCTTCGACTACCACATGCAGCAGATGGCGATGTCGCTGCGTTCCGGGCTGACCGCCAACGGACCGGGTTCGCGGGGCAACGAGCCCCTCGACGAGACCGACGTCCACTTCGTGATCCAGGTCTGGACCGAGGACGGGCTGCGCGTCTATCAGTCCGCGCCGCGGACCGCGCTGCCGCAGCGAGCGGTGCTCGGGTTTTCCAACGTGCGTTCGCACGGCACGACCTATCGCGTGTTCTCGATGCAGTCGCGCACCCAGGTCATCCAGGTCGCGCAGGACATGGCGGTGCGACGCGAGCTCGCGGGCACGATGGCGTTGCGAACCGTCGCGCCGATCGCCGTGATGGCGCCCGTGCTGATGCTCCTGGTCTGGTGGATCGTCAGCGCCTCGCTCGCGCCGGTGTCGCGAGTGCGCCGGCAGGTCGCGGCGCGGCAGGCCGACGAGCTCGACGAAGTGAGCGAAGCCGGCCTGCCCGAAGAGATCCAGCCGCTGGTGAAGGAATTGAACCTGCTGTTCGGACGCGTGCGCCAGGCTTTCGATGCGCAGAAGAACTTCGTCGCCGACGCCGCCCACGAACTGCGCTCGCCGCTCGCCGCGCTGAAACTGCAGGCGAACGCGCTGCAGCGCGCGACCGACGACGCCTCGCGCGAACTGGCGGTAGGACGCCTCAGCGCCGGGATCGACCGCGCAACGCGTCTGGTCGAACAGTTGCTCGTGCTGGCCCGGCAGCAGGCGAGCGCCGCGAGCGGCGTCAAGCCGCAGCCGGTTTCGGTTGCCGCGATCGCCAGGCTCGCGGTGGCCGACGCTGCGCCCGCCGCACATTCGCGTCGGATCGACATCGGGCTGCTCGGCGCCGACGACGCCGAGATCGCAGGCTATGCGGACGCGCTGAGAATTTTGCTGCGCAACCTTCTCGAAAACGCGGTCAAATACACGCCAAAGGGCGGAACCGTCGACGTCGAAGTGACTCGCAAGGATGGCGTAACCGCCCTCATCGTCGAGGACAGCGGACCGGGAATTCCCGAGCAGGATCGCGCCCGTGCCCTGGACCGCTTTTCCAGAACGAGCAGCGCCGAGACCGGCGGCAGCGGACTCGGCCTTGCGATCGTCAAGGCGATCGCCGACCTGCACCGCGCGACGCTGATTCTCGAGCGTTCGCGGCGCCTCGGCGGCCTGCGCGTCGTAGTGAAGTTCACCGCATGAACCGACCGTAGCCGGCGCCGCGCCGAAACGCCAGAGCGCCCGGGCCGCTCTCGCGTTCCGGGCGCTCTGGCAGCTGAAGGAATCAGCCGAGGTACAGGCGTTCGAGTTGCACGTTGCGCATGCCGGCCGATGCCGGCTCGTTCGACGGGGCGATCCGGTTCGCGACGCCGACATAGGACTCGCCGCCGGTGTTCACGCGTTCGCCGCTCGCGACTGCGCTCGGTTGCGACGGCGCCTCGGCGACGACGTTGCCCTTGTAGCTTTCACCGCCGGTGTCGACCGCGACGGCGGCCTGGGCGTTGAAAGCGAACAGCGCGAGAGCGGCGGGGGCCAGGAACTTTGTGAGCGTATTCATTCGATGAACTCCTTGGGTTGTTTGTCGGTCGACGCCTTGTGTGTTGCGTCGATGAGTTCATTGTGAAATCACGAAATCGCGCGGGCATCGTGCAGCGATCACGAGTTCGCGGCGAGTTTGTCCCGGTTCGGTCACGCGCCTCGCGAGCGAGCTGGCTGCGCCTGCGCGACGCGCTGCGGCTACGCGTGCCCGAGTTAAGCGGCCCCTAAGAATCGCGGCGCACATTGCGATCGTGAAACCTCGTTCACGATTCGAAGGAGCACTGATGAACACCCTGTCGATTCCCAAGTCCCGACTCGTTCTCGCCCTCGTCGCCGCCGGCGTCATCGGCGGCGCCGGCGCGACTTTCGTCGCCGGCACCCACGTGCGTGCTGCAGTGCCTGGTACGGCAATCGCCGCTCAGTCGGCGGCACCCATCAACGCAGTCGGCGCGGTCGGTGCGGTCACCACGGTCGCCGCGCCCGACTTCTCGCAGATCGCCGAGCGCTACGGTCCTGCGGTCGTGAACATCAGCGTCAGCGCGATGCGGCAGGCCGCCAACGACACCGACGAAGAACCTGCCGCGCAGCGACGCGGCCCGCCGGGATTCGACCCGAGCGATCCGTTCTACGAGTTCTTCAGGCGCTTCCGGGGCCCGAACGGCGCGATGCCCGACCAGCGCGAGATGCCATCGCGCGGGCAGGGTTCCGGATTCATCGTCAGCCCGGATGGCTTGATCCTGACCAACGCCCACGTCGTGCGCGACGCGAAGGACGTGACCGTCAAGCTGACCGACCGGCGCGAGTTCCAGGCAACGGTGCTGGGGTCGGACCCGAAGACCGACGTCGCGGTGATCAGGATCGACGCGAAGAACCTGCCGACGGTTCCGCTCGGAAGCGCGCGCGACTTGAAGGTGGGCGAGTGGGTCCTGGCGATCGGTTCGCCATTCGGTTTCGAGAACAGCGTGACTGTCGGTGTCGTCAGCGCAAAGGGACGTTCGCTGCCCGACGACAGCTTCGTTCCGTTCATCCAGACCGACGTCGCAGTGAACCCGGGCAATTCGGGCGGGCCGCTGTTCAACACGCGCGGCGAAGTGGTCGGAATCAACGCGCAGATCTACAGCCGCACCGGCGGTTACCAGGGCCTGTCGTTCGCGATCCCGATCGACCTCGCGAGCAAGGTCAAGGACCAGATCGTCGCCACCGGCAAGGCGAGCCACGCACGACTCGGTGTCACGATCCAGGAGGTGAACCAGGCGCTGGCCGATTCGTTCAAGCTCGACAAGCCCGCGGGCGCGCTGGTCTCGAGCGTCGACCCCGGCAGTCCTGCGGACAAGGCGGGCCTGAAACCCGGTGACGTGATTCGAGGCGTCGACGGTCGGGCGATCGTCGCGGCGAGCGACCTCTCGGCGATGATGGGAGAGGCGAAGCCCGGCTCGCGGGTGACGCTCGACGTATGGCGCCACGGCAAGACCGAGCAGCTCGCGGCCACGCTCGGCAACGCCGCCGCAACGGCCGTGAAATCGGCAAGAGCGAACGATGCGCAGACCAAGGGCAAGCTCGGGCTCGCGTTGCGCCCGCTGCAACCGCAGGAGAAGCGCGAAGCTGGCGTCGAGAACGGGTTGCTGGTGGAGAACGCTGGCGGCCCCGCGGCACTGGCAGGCGTGCGGCCGGGCGACGTTCTGGTGGCGATCAACGGGACCACGGTCACCGATGTCGAGCAGGTGCGCGACGTCGTCGCGAAGGCCGGCAAGTCGGTGGCGCTGCTGATCCAGCGCGACGGCAGCAAGATCTTCGTGCCGGTGCGCGTCGGTTGAACGATGCCGTGCGCGCGGCGGCGCGCGGCGGCGCGCGGCGGCACGAGAAGGCGCGAGAAGGCGCGAGAAGGCGCGAGAAGGCGCGAGAAGGCGCGCGTCGAGCGCCGTCGGCAACCGAATTGCGTCGCGACCCGATACCTTGCTATCGGTCAAGGACAAGCGTACGTTAGTTATGGCTGCGGTCATCTCCCGATGACCTCGTACGGATCTCGCGAGTCGCCTTTGTTCGACGGCCCGTTGCGCAGCCGCACAATAACCAAGGAGAAACGCAATGAGTCTTTATCTGACACGCGCCCGCTATACGCCCGACGCCTTCAAGGGGATGATCTCCAATCCCGCAGAACGCGCGAGCGTCGCCAAGTCGATGTTCGAGGGAGCGGACATGAAGCTCCACAACATCTGGCACACCAGCAACGGAGAAGTGGTCTGCATCGTCGAGGGCAACGCGATTTCCGGATCGGCCGTGGGGATGGTCGTGATGGCCAGCGGTGCTTTTTCGAAAGTCGAATCGACCGAGCTGATCACGATGGAACAGCAACTCGACGCGATGAAGCTCGCCGGAAAGGTCGCCGCGAAATATCGCCCGCCCGGAAAGTAGACATCGTCCGATGACGACGGCGCCGCGACCGGCAGAAGCTGCCGGTCCTGGCGTCCGTACACCTGGTCCAGCGCCACCCCTCCCTCGCCGATCGGTCCACCGGGTGAACAGGATCGCGACCTGAGCGTGTAGTCACGACCGCGACCTGATCGGGTCGGGTGATTGCCGCCACCTGCGCTGCACGGCGCGGCGCGGCGCGGCGTTTGCGGCTATCCTGCCCGCCCATGTCCACCAGCGACCTCCCCGCGCTGCTGCGCCAGCGTGACTTCATGCGCCTGTGGGGCGCGCGCGTGCTCGGCACCGCGGCCAACCAGATGCTGATGGTCGCGGTCGGATGGCAGATGTACGACCTCACCGGCAGCGCCTGGGATCTGGGGCTGGTGGGGCTGTACCAGTTCGTCCCCGCGTTCGCGCTCGTGCTGGTGGCCGGGCACGTCGCCGACCGCTTTCACCGCGGGCGGATCGTCGCTGCGAGCCTCGCGGCGCAGGCACTGGTCGCGGGCGTGCTGCTGGTGGCCGCCTCCGGGCCGTGGCTGTCGCGCGAACTGCTGCTCGCCGTGTCGGTCGCGCTCGGCGCCGCGCGCGCGTTCCAGATGCCCGCGCAGCAGGCGCTGCTGCCGCTGCTCGTTCCGACGCTGATGCTTCCGCGCGCGATGGCATTCGCATCGGTGGGCCTGCAGGCGTCGGTCATCGGCGGACCCGCGCTCGGCGGCGCGATCTACATCGCCGGCGCGAGCGCGGTCTACTCAGCCTGCCTGGCGCTGTTCGCGATCGCCGGCGGACTGCTGATGGCGCTGCGCTACGAGCACGTCGCACCGCATCGCGAACCGGTCTCGCTGCGAACGGTGCTGGCCGGGATCGACTACATCCTGCATCGCCGTATCCTGCTCGGCGCGATTTCGCTCGACCTGTTCGCGGTGCTGCTGGGCGGCGCGACGGCGTTGCTGCCGATGTTCGCGAAGGACATCCTGCACGTCGGACCGGCGGGGCTGGGCGCGCTGCGTGCGGCGCCCGCCGTCGGAGCGCTGCTGATGTCGCTCGCGCTCGCGCGCTGGACGATCGAGCGGGGAGCGGGCTTCAAGCTCTTCGTCGCGGTCGGCATCTACGGACTGGCGATACTCGTGTTCGGGTTGTCGACCGATTTCGTGCTGTCTGCGATCGCGCTCGCGGTCTCCGGCGCGGCCGACATGGTCAGCATCGTGGTCCGCCAGACCCTGGTCCAGCTCGAGACACCCGACGCGATGCGCGGGCGCGTCAGTGCGGTGAACTCGATCTTCATCGGTGCGAGCAACCAGTTGGGCGAGTTCGAGTCCGGGGTGACCGCCGAGTGGTGGGGGCCGGTGATGTCGGTCGTGGTCGGCGGCGCAGGAACGCTTATCGTGGCCGCGGCCTGGCTGCGGCTGTTTCCGCAGCTACGCGCGCGCGACCGGCTCGCGCCCGACCAGGATTTGCGAACTCGACCGTAAAAGACGGGACGCGAGGCGTGCTTCGCCGTCACCAGCCCGCCGGATCAGACCAGTCGCGCGATCCACGGGTGGTTCGCCCGATCGCCGTGCTGCGCGAGCGCTTCGCGAACCGGCGTGTGCAGCAGGCCTTCCCCGAGCATCTGCAGCGAGCGGATTCCGCCCTGGTCGTTCAGCTCCAGGATCACCGGTCCGCGATCGGTGATCGCGATGTCCCAGTGCTGGATGCGCATCATCGGTGCGAGCGCGGACGCGCGCTCGCACAAAGCGACCACCTCGCCCCACCGAGGCAGCACCGTGCCTTCGATCGTTTCACCGCTGCCCGGAAAGCGATCGACGTACTCGCCGGTGGGCCACACGCCCTTCATCGCCCGGCCGACGCGTCCGTTGCGCACATCGACGTTGGTGACGAGGTTCCCGGTGACACCCAGTCGATAGTGGTCGATGAAGTTACCGCGCGCGACGATCTTCCAGATCGCGCAGGCGAGTTCGGCGCGCGCGCCGACGCGCGCGACGATCACACGCACGCTGGTCGCGGTCGGATTGCCCAGGCGCCGCGCGATCTCGGGGTGCGAGTTCAGGTTCTCCTGGAACAGGTATCCCATCTCCGGGCGGTAGTAGCTTCGGTTCTTCGCTTCGACCACCTGCCAGACGAAATCGTCCACCCTGAAGTCGATGCCGCCCGGGCCCGCCAGTCTGTCGGTCTCGGGGACGTACGCGGTGAAGCAGTACGCGCCGAATCCCTTCTGGCAATACGAGGGCTTGCAGAACAGCGGCCAGTGCCGGTTCGTTCGAAGGTACTCGGCCAACTCGCGCGCGCTCGCCAGCGAAGTCTCTGCCATTCGCGACGCGGGCGCCCCGGGCATGAAGCGCGCAAGCAGACGCGGCGTGGGCAGCCCGCTGTCGGTCGCGAGCAGCAGCAAGGTGCCCTTGTCCCACCCGGGCATGCACGCAGCACGCGGGTTCAGCGCGCGCGATATCGCCTCTTCGGCGCGCCAACCCAGGAAGTCCCTCGCATCGGACACTTCGCGCACGCCCTGGTCATAGAGGCGCAGCCAGAAATAGTCGCTCACGCCGAGCGTCGGGTTGAGCTTCTTGGCGCGCGCGATCTCGCGCATTTGGGTGCGCACGCGCTTGCCTGAGCTCGCGCGCACCGCGCGCATGTATTCGAGCAACTCGGCGAGCGCGGCCGAGCGCGCGCGCAACCTCGCGCCGGCCGCGACGGGCGCCTGTTCGGGAGCCGCGAAAGTGGTGAACTCGACGCCCGTGGCAGCATCGGCGCCGTGCGACTCGCCGACCAAAACTTTCACGCGCCCTCCTCCGCTTGTCGATTCTGGAATCGATGCAAGAATCAAGCCAGTGTAGCGCTGGCGGACTTCTCACGGAAGCGGGGACAGGCTGCGTCCCGATCCTGTCAAATCGGCCGACAACGGGTCGGGGCTCTTCGGTCGCGCGACACGCGAGAACGTCCCGGACACGAGAATCGTGGGGCGCTTCCCTTTTCCGGTTCGTGACCACGCTGATGAGCCGACCGCCGAGCTGCGCGCCGTCGGCCCTACAATGCGGCGATGAGCGAACCACTGGAATCGATCGAACGCACCGTCGGCACCGCGCCCGACGCTGCCGTCATCTGGCTGCACGGCCTGGGCGCCGACGGGAACGACTTCGAGGGCATCGTGCCGATGCTTCGGCTGCCCGCGCGCCTGTCGCTGCGCTTCGTGTTCCCGCACGCGCCGGTGCGCCCGGTCACGATCAACATGGGCGCGAGGATGCGCGCCTGGTACGACATCTTCGCGCTGGGCGGCGTGCGCGAGGACGAGGACGGAATCCGCGCGTCGCAGCGCATGATCGAAGCGCTGATCGCGCGCGAACGCGAACGCGGCATCGCGTCCGAACGCATCGTGCTCGCGGGCTTCTCGCAGGGCGGCGCGATCGCGTTGCAGACCGGCCTGCGGCACGAACAGCCGCTCGCCGGAATCATGGCGCTTTCGACCTATCTGCCGCTGGCCTCGACTCTCGCTGGCGAACGTTCGCAGCCCAACGCGAAGCTGCCGATCCTGTTCGCCCACGGCGAATACGACGAGATGATCGGCGTCGATCGTGCTCGCGCGTCGCGCGACGCGCTCGTCGCTCTCGGCTACGGCGTGCAGTGGAAGACCTACCCGATGGGACACGAGGTCTGCCCCGACGAGATCGGCGCGATCTCCGAGTGGCTGGCGTCGGTCCTGTAGACGTCTTTCAGGCGTGACGTGCCCGTCGGGGTCCCGGAACGCCCGCCCGAACATGAGCCCGTGATCTTCGGCGGCGCGAACCCTGGAGCTTCGATCGATGGCACGTATCCTGCTGACCCACGCGCCCGCGGCGCTCGAGAACTACTACGGCACGCGCGCACTCGCCGGGCTTCGAGCGCTCGGCGAGGTCAGGCTCCATCCGGGCGAGTCGGCGCTCGCCGGCGATGCGCTGATCGACGCGGCGCACGACTGCGCGCTGATCGTCTCTTACCGTCAATCGCCAGGCGACGCGCGGCTGTTTCGCGCGCTGCCCGAGCTGGTCGCGTTCCTGCGCTGCGCGATCGACATACGCAACGTCGACGTCGCGGCGGCGAGCGAAGCCGGCGTGCTCGTCACGCAGGCCAGCGCCGGATTCGTCGCGTCGGTGTCCGAACTGGTGCTCGCGATGATGGTCGATCTCGCTCGCGGCGTGACGCGCGCCGCGCGCGACTATCACGCGGCGGCGATTCCCGCGGCGCGCATGGGCACGCAACTCGAGGGCGCGACGCTCGGCGTGATCGGCTATGGCGCGATCGGCCGTCGCGTGGCGCAGATCGGCAGGACGATGGGGATGCGTGTGCTGGTGAACGATCCGCACGTCGAAGTGGACGCCACCGGCATCGAGCGGGTGTCGTTCGAACGCCTGCTCGCCGAATCGGACTTCGTCGTACCGCTCGCGGTGGCGACCCTCGAGACCGAGAACCTGATCGACGACGCCGCACTCGCGCGAATGAAGCGCGGCGCGTTTCTCGTCAATGCCTCGCGCGGCAACCTGATCGACGAAGCTGCACTCGAACGCGCGCTCGACTCGGGGAAACTCGCGGGCGCCGCGCTCGACGTCGGGCGCGATTTCGACCAGCTGCCGTCACCGCGCCTCGCGCGACGACCCGACGTGATCGCGACGCCGCACGTGGGCGGCCTCACGCCGCAGGCGATCGAGCACCAATCGCTCGAGACGGTCGCGCAGGCGGCCGAGATCCTGCTGGGGCGCGCGCCGCGGGGCGCGGTGAACGCCGAACGCTGGAGCAGGCGAGAACTGCTCGAAAATCAGGCCGCGCGGTCGGGCAGCGCTTTCGGGTCGTTGTAGTTCTTCACCTCGGTGCCCCGATACAGGATCTTCGCGTTGCGCTCGGTGATCCGCTTGTGCAGGGCGACGAACTCCGGGTCCATGTCGCGCGTCGGTCGCGGCTCGGCTTCGAAGTGGTGGTGGCGATCCACGCCGCTCACCAGCGTCGCGCTGTCCTCGCCCTCGACCTGGCTGACGCTGGTCGGGATGTAGCGGATCGCGAAGCCGATGCGGCGCTCGTTCGAGGGGTTCGGCGCCGAGCCGTGCACCAGACGCACGTGGTGCAGCGACATCTCTCCGGGCCGCAGTTCGATCGTCTTAGCCTGCGCCGCGTCGACGTCGACGGCGATCTCCTGGCCCCGGGTGAGCAGGTTGTTCCTGGCGAAGGTATCGCGGTGCGCGATCTGATCCGATGTGTGCGTGCCGGGGATGAACTCCATCGCTCCGTTGCCCCGGTGGCTCGCGCTCAACGCGACCCACGCCGTCACGACGTCGGGACGGCTCAGTCCCCAGTAGGTGGAGTCCTGGTGCCATGAAACGAAGGCAGGGTTGTTCGGCTCCTTGATGAAGAAGTTCGTGGCCCAGCAAAGCAGGTCGGGGCCGTACAGATCGGCCACCGCGCCGACGATGCGGTCGGTGCGCACCAGGTCGCCCAGCCACGAGAACAGCAGGTGCGACTTGTGCCGCATGTCGCCGCTCAGCGGGCCGCCGGCCCTGGCCTCGAAGGCTTCGAGCCGGCTGCGAATCTCGAGCGCTTCTTGTTCCGCGATCGCACGGATCGGGAAGACGCAGCCCTCATGGTGGTACTGCTCGACCTGCTCCTGGGTGAGTACGTTGGGCATCGACAATCTCCGTTGTTTCCAGAGAATGTCAGACGATCCATCCGATGTCGATAGGCTGCCCGACGAGGTCGTGCGCAACCCGTTCTGGGCCTCGATCGTCAGACGGACTCGAACCGAGCGGCGTAGCCCTCGAGGCGACGCAGGACTTCTTCGATCTCTTCTCGCTTGTTCAGCGTGCTGCCTTGCCAGCGAATCGCGTTGTCGACCACGCAGAAATCGCTGTCGGAACTCAGCTCGAACAGCGCTTCCCTTCGCGTTGCCGACGCCATCCACTGCCTCACCGCGTCAGCGTCGAATCCGCGAACCACCCACTCTTCGTCGATGGCTGGGTCCCCCGTCACGACCTCATCGGGAATCGGTCCTCCCAAGTGCTCGGCCAACGCGAACGCCATACGTTCGACGACTTCCGCGATGCGTCCGGTTGCGCGCGCGTGCGCTGCGAGCCCGTCCGGCATCTCGCGCGGGACGAGCGTCATCCGCGTCACAACTCGAGAGCCCGAATCGGATCCGCTGCCCGACGTGATAGTGAGCTCAAACATCTCAAACGCCCGAGCACCCACTCGACCTTCGATCCTGGCTTCACCGCCGGTCTTCGCCGGGCGGTGGAACACGAGACCGCTCTCGAGCGCGAAACCTTCCCACTCGTCGAAACTGGCCCGTCGTCGTCGGCGCGCGACGACGATCAGCGCGGCAATCAAAGCTGCGATGCAGCCGACGATCGCCAAGGCGATCCAGATTCCCTGCGAGATCTCCATCGATTCTCAGCCCGTTCGTGAAAGGACGCCCGGTGCACTTCAGCTGCCCTGGCGGAAGAGGACCTCCACCAGACAGTCGTCGTAATCGTGAGGCTCGATCATGCGGAAAGCGAACACGATCCGGCCCCAAGGGCGCACGTACTCGAGATGCCAGGGCGCCGGAAGTTTGCGGTGGGGCGAGACCGGAATCGGACGCGCATTGAGACCGTGTCGGGCCATCACGTCGCCCCGGCGCACGCAGGTCGCATCCCCGAGCGAGATCGTCAGGATCCGCGAGCGTCCGAGACTCGCCGCGAGGTCACGATCGTGCGCATCGGGGAACGTGGCTTCGACCTGGTCGATCCGATCGAGAGCCGCCGCAACCGAGACGCCCTGGCCAGCTCGCGGCCCGGCGTCCTTCGACTCGAAGGCACTGGCTACGAATTCCTCGCCCCGGATGGCGCCCCAGACCTCGAGACGTTCCAAAGGTGCGGCGCCCGTCGGTGATCGCAGGACCTCGATGACTCGCCCGGTCGTGCGGCCCGCATCGAGCCCACCCGTGCGGCTGGCTTCGACCAACTCGACCACCTCCACCTGAACCGCGAGCTGGTACGGAGCGGCTGGCTTCTCTGCTTCGATGTGCTCCGCCCGTAACACGGCCTCGGCCTCTCCCATCAGCAAGCCGCCTAGCGCCATCACCAGCAGGCTGGTTCGCATCGCCACCGTGCGCCTCGCTGGTCCAGAGATTCGCCGATGTGTCTTCCTTCTACCCGGGGCTGCGGCCAAGCGATTCGCCTCGCTCGAGATCCAGCGGAGAAAGCGCAAGCACCCGCGAACCAGCGTTACGAGACCATTCCCGCCTCCGATACCCTCGACGGCGTGAGGCAACGCTCGCGGATAGGTTTTTCCTCTGTGAGTTCCTGGGATTCTCCCAATGAAGTTAGTGTACGCCGACAAACACTCTGTAATTCTTTGTACGGGTACAGTTTGTCTTGTTCTGCTTGGATTCGGTCTGCGTTCTCGCTGTTGCCCAGGAAGCGCTCGATGCGAGGGTGCTGCTTTATCCACTTAAAGAACGGTTTCACACAGGTCCAGCGCATCTCGGTCGCGCTGAAGATCATTTGACCGGACAGCAGTGACCCAAGTTATTTCGTAGCCAAGACGCGTTTGAGTAGCTCGCGGCATCGCGTTCCGGATTCAGGCGGCGCGGTGGTACTGCCCGACCAGGTCGTGCGCGACCGGCGGTTCGCGCGATCGCGCTCCTCAGCCCCCGCCCATCAGCAGACCCGGCAGCCAGAGCGCGAGCGCCGGCACGAAGGTCACGAGCAGCAGCACGACGATCAGCGCGATCGCGAACGGGAAAGCTTCGCGGAACACCGCAGCGAGCGGCGCGTCGGCGAGTTGCGCGGTGAGGAAGGTGACGACCCCGGAAGGCGGCGTGAGCTGACCGATCATCAGGTTCAGGACGACGATCACCCCGAGATGGATCAGGTCGATGTCGTAGGCGTTCGCGAGCGGCACCAGCAGCGGAACCATCGTGACGAGCGCCACCGGGGGCTCGAGCGCAAGTCCCCAGACGAAGAAGAAGGTGTTGATCACGATCAGCATCACCCAGCGGCTGTCGGTGAGCGAAGTGAAGAACTGCACCAGTGCGTCGCCGATCGCCATGTTCGCAACCAGCCAGGAGAAGGTTCCCGAAGCCGCGATCATCAGCAGGATCAGTCCCGAGTTGACCGACGATTCGCGCACGATCCGCCAGAGCTCGCTCACTCGCAGCTCGCGATAGACGAACATCCCGACCAGCGCAGCGTAGACCACGGCGATCACGCCCGCTTCGGTCGGCGTCACGACTCCGCCGACGATCCCGCCGAGGATGATGACCGGCATCACGAGCGCGAAGATCGCGTCGCGCAGCGCGACCAGTATCCGGCGCAGCGAGGCGCGAGTCGAGAACGGGAACTCGCGCCGGTGCGCGAGCCACGTCGCGGTCGCAAGCAGCCACAACGCCATCAGCAGGCCCGGAATCGCGCCAGCGAGGAACAGCCTTCCGACCGAGGTTTCGCTCACCAGCGCGTAGACGACGAACGCGATCGACGGGGGAATCACCGGACCCATCGTTGCTGACGCCGCGACCACCGCAGCCGCGTATTCGGCCGGGTAGCCGTCTTCCTTCATCGCCGGGATGATCGCCGAGCCGATCGCCGAGGCGTCCGCGACCGCGGAACCCGATACGCCCGAGAACACCATGCTGGCGATGATCGCGACGTGCGACAGCCCGCCACGGATGTGCCCGACCAGCGCGCTGGCCAGCGCGAGAAGGCGGCGCGTGATCCCCCCGGTGTTCATCAGGTCGCCGGCAAGGAAGAAGAACGGGATCGCGAGGAACGCGAACGAGTCGATCCCCTGCACCAGCGTGGACGCGAGCACGTTGTACGGAACGTCGCCGCCGGTGGAGGCGATGAAGGCGAGCGAGGCCAGCCCCATCGCGAAGAACACCGGCACGCCGATCATCAGAAACGCGAGAAACGCTCCCATCAGCACACAAAAGGGGATCAGCTGCGCGATCATCGTCCGGCGCCGCGCACGAGCGAAGCGAGTTCGGCCAGAAGCGCGACCAGCATCAGCGACATTCCGACCGGAAGCGAGAGGTAGAGAACGGTCTGCTCGAGCGCAATCGAGACGAAGTACATCCCGGTCATCGCATCGACGATCGCGAGGCTGTTCCAGCCAATGAACACGACGACCAGCACGCACAGCAGGTTCACGACCAGCGCGAGGCGCCGTCGCGACGCTGGCGCGAAGCGCGCCACGAGGAAATCGGTCGCCATGTGCGCGTGCCGGCGCACGCCCAGGTAGCCCGAGAGCAACGTCAGCCAGACCATCAGCAGGACGTCGACTTCGAGCACCCAGACGAAGGACTGCGAGAAAACGTAGCGCGCGACGACCTGCCCGAAGGCCGTCGCGATCAGCGCAACCGCGAGCGCGCCGATCGCGAACTCGACGAGTCGGTCAAGCGGGCGCAGCACGCGCGATAGCCCTGGACGTCGCTGCGGCCCGCACCGATTGCATCGGCTCGGGCGCTAGCGAACGCCCGCGATTTTCTCGAGCGTGCCCTTGGACCAGAGCTTGCCGTCGAGCGCCATCAGCGCCTGTGCGGCGCTGGCCTTGAACGGCGCGAGATCGGGTTCGACCACTTCCATCCCCTTTTCCTTGATTACCGCCATCGACTTGGCCGCGACCTCCCAGGTGCGCTTGCTCGCCCAGGCCTCGGTCGCCGCGACCGCGTCGAGCATCGCCTTCTGGTGCGCCGGCGACAGGCCGCTCCACTTCGCCTCGGACATCAGCACCGCCAGTCCCGACTGGATGTAGTCGATTCTCATCGCGTACTTCTGCACCTCGTAGAACTTCGCCCCGGCGATGGCGTCGAATCCGTTGTCCTGTCCGTCGACGATCCCCTGCTTGAGCGCGAGGTACAACTCGGCCGCGGCGACCGGCGTGGGCGACGCGCCCCAGGCCTTGAACACCTCGAGGATGGTCGGCGTCTCGGGCACCCTGACCTTGAGCCCCTTCATGTCCTCGGGCTTGAGGACCTTGGTCTTCGACGTCGTGAGTTGCCTGGGCGTGCGGTCCGAGACGTAGCCGACGTACTTGATTCCGGCTTCCTTTTCCACCGGCGCGAGCATCTCGGCGAAGGTGCTCGAGAACATGAACTTGCGAAAGTGCGCGTGGTCGCGAAAGACATAGGGCGCGAACAGCGCGTTGAAGTCCTTGCCGCCGCGCGCGAGCGCGAGTGTGCCGGTGTCGACCAGCACCATGTCGATCTGCCCGGTCTTCATCCCGGCATAGTTCTGCGGGAGGTTCCCGAGCTGGCCCCCGCCCACTCCCTGAACCTTGATCGCACCGTTGGTGCGTTTGGCGACCTCGTCGGCGTAGTAATCGGCGATCGGCCCCCACACCGGCGGCGGAGCGACGAACGCCATCTTCAGGCTGGTCTGCGCGAGCGCCGGCGAAGCCAGCGAAAAGACCGCCGCCGAAGCGAAAGCGGCGAAGAACGAAAATGCGTGTCTGCTCATGTCTGCCTCCAGTGATTGCGGCTATTTGCGCCGCGCAAAGTAATCCTGATACGAACTCCCATTTGACACCAGTACCCCTCCGTCGACGTCGATCGACGTCCCGGTGCACATCGCCGCGGCGTCGCTCGCGAGAAACACGGCCGCGCTGGCGATGTCCTCGGGCTGCACCCAGCGTCCCAGCGGAATGATCTGCTCGGTCCGCGCGATCTCGGCTTCGGTCGCATTGCGCCGAATCATCGGCGTGAGCGTCGGCCCCGGGCAGATCGCATTGACGCGAATGCGCTTGATCCCGAGCTCGAAGGCCGCGTGGCGCGTGAATCCGAGCAGACCCGCCTTCGACGCGGTGTACGCGGCGCCGCCGTGAAACGAGATCCGCTTGCCCGCGATCGACGCGATGTTGACGATCGCTCCGCCACCGCGGGCGTCCATCGCCGGCACGACCGCCTGTGTGCACAGCATCACGCCGCGCAGGTTGACGTCGAGCACGCGGTCCCACTCCTGAACGGGCATGCGCTCGATCGTGAAGGTCGACTCGACGCCGGCGCTGTTGACCAGGACGTCGATCCCGCCGAAGGCCTCGCGCGTGGCGCGGATCGCCGCCTCGATCGACTCCGGTTGCGCGACGTCGGTGACCAGAGCGAGCGCGCCCTCGATCGATTTCACGCTCTCCGCGAGCGCGTCGGCGTCGCGATCGAGCAGCGCGACGCGCGCCCCCGCGAGCGCGAAGGCCTGCGCGCATGCGCGCCCGATCCCGCTCGCCGCGCCGGTAACGACGACCACCTTTTCTCTCATGTTCGACATCGCATCACCCGTCCCTGTTGTCGCGATCGCTCAGGCCGCCATTGCGCGCCGCGCCGCCGCGACGATGTGCGTCTCGTCGGGGATCAGCATCTTCTCCAGGTTGCGCGCGAACGGGATCGGAACGTTGGGCGTCGCGACCCGTTCGATCGGCGCCTTGAGCCATCGGAACCCCTCCTCGGCGACGATCGCGGCGAGTTCCCCGCCCGATCCGCAGAACTTCATCGCTTCGGTGGCGACGACCAGGCGCCCGGTGCGGCGCACCGATTCGAGCACGGTCGCCTTGTCCAGCGGCACGATCGTCCTGAGGTCGATCACCTCGGCTTCGACTCCTTCGGCGGCGAGCGTCTGCGCCGCCGCGACCGCACGCTTGACCATCGCACCCACCGACACGATCGTCACCGCGTCGCCCTTGCGAACGACTGCCGCCTCACCCAGCGGGGTCAGGTGGTCCTGCGATTCGACGTCCTCGCGCGCCCCGTGGTACAGAGCCATGTGTTCGAGGAACAGGACCGGATTGTCGTCGCGAATCGCGCTCTTGATCATTCCCTTCGCGTCGCGCGCGTTCGAGGGAATCGCGATCTTCACTCCCGGAACGTGCGCGGCCCACGCGTGGTAGTCGTAGGCGTGGCCGTGATAGGGCCCGACGCCGAACTTGGCGCGCACCACCAGCGGAACGCGCGCCTTTCCGTCCGAGTAGTAGTGCATCGCGCCGGCGTCGCAGCCGATCTGCTGCAGCACCAGCGACAGGTACTCGAGGAACATGATGTCGACGATCGGACGCTTGCCCATCAGCGCGGCGCCGACCCCGGCGCCGACGATCGCGCCCTCGGAGATCGGGGTGTCGATCACGCGCTCGGCGCCGAACTCCTCCCACAGGCCCTTGCACGAATTCAGCGGTCCGCCGAAGCGGCCGATGTCCAGGCCCATGATGAACACGTTGCGGTCGCGCCGCATCTCCTCGGAGATGCCGGCCACCACCGCCTGCTGCATCGTCAGTCGCGCCATCTCATGCCTCCGCGAACACGGCGTCGAGGCCGAGCACGTCCGCGCCGGGCATCGGGTCGTCCTGCGCCAGCGCCATCGCCTGCGCGACCTCGTCGAGCACTTCCTGCTTCAGGCGCTGCGCGCCGGCGGCGTCGAGAAGACCTTGCGACAGGAGCCGGGCCTCGTGCAGCGCGATCGGATCGCGTTGCGCCCATTGCTTGACCTCGTCGGACGAACGATAGGTGGCGGGGTCCGCGCTCATGTGCCCGCCCACGCGATAGGTCAGCGCCTCGATCAGCGTCGCACCGCCGCCTTCGCGCGCCCGGCCGACCGCTTGCTGCACCGCCTCGCTGACCGCGACCACGTCGTTGCCGTCGACGCTCACGCCGGGAATTCCGTAGCCCGGGGCGCGATCGACGATCGTGCCTCCGTGCTCGTGCTCGGCCGCGGTCGAGATCGCGAACTGGTTGTTCTGGCAGACGAACACCACCGGCAACTTCAGCACCGCCGCCAGGTTCACCGCTTCGTGGAAGTTGCCGCGGCTCGCCGTGCCGTCGCCGAACACCGCGACCGCGACCGCCCCCTTCGCGTCGAGCTTGGCGGCGAGCGCCGCGCCCGCCGCGTATTCGAGCGTGGGGCCGAGCGCGCCGGAGTACAGGCCGATGACCCCGACCTCGAACGGGCCGCAGACGTCGGCGCGATAGCGACCGCGCGTGTAACTGGTGACCTTGCCCTCGAGCCCGGCGAACAACCGCCTGAGGTCGGCGCCGCGCGCGTACGACGCGGCCAGCATGCCGCGATAGTGCGGCACGACCACGTCGTCGGCGCGCAGGCCGTGGTAGCAACCGGCGATCACCGCCTCTTCACCCAGCGCCGGATGCCAGTGCCCGTCGATCGAACCGATCAGGCGATCCGACTCGCGCGTGACCAGCATCAATCGATACAGCGCCAGCCAGGATCGGTCGCGCTCGCTCATCGCATTCTCCTTTCAGGCCGCGCCGATGCGTGCGATGATCTGTCCGCTGGCGACCACCTCGTCGGCCTCGCGCACGATCTCGAGCACTACGCCGGCAACCGGCGCCTCGACCTCGACGTTGACCTTGTCGGTCATCACTTCGGCGAGCACCTCGCCCACCGCCACCGCATCGCCCGGCCTCTTGTGCCAGGCGACGATCGTGCCTTCGCTCGCGTCGCCGCCGAAATCCGGCATCTTCACCTCGGTCGTCATCGTCTTCCTCTCTATTCGCTCGCCGGCGCGCGCCGGATGTCGAAATCGACCGCATCGGGCGCGGCGAGCAGTTCGTGCAGCGTGTCGATGAATCGCTGGGCCGGAACCCCATTGACCGCCCGGTGATCGAAAGTGAGGCTCGTCGGCATGACCGAGGCCGGCACGATCGCCTCGTCGCGCACGACCGGCATCCGCCTGACCGCGCCCACCCCGAGAATCGCGCACTGCGGCAGGGCGATGATCGGGGTCGACCAGCGCGAGCTGCGAACCGCGCCGGCGTTGCTCAGCGTGAAGGTCGCGCCGCGCACGTCGTCGAGCGCGAGACGTTTCGCTCTGGCGCGCTCGCCTACGTCAGCCAGTGCATTGGCGACGTCGTCGAGGCTCAGACGATCGACGTCGCGAATCACCGGCACGATCAGATTGCCATCGGGCAGCGACAGCGCGACCCCGATGTGCACCGCATCGAAGACGTGCACGACGCCGTCGATCAGGTTCGCGTTGAGCGCCGGATTCGAGCGAAGCGCACGCGCCACCAGCTTGATCAGAAAAGCGGTGAGACTGACGCGGACGCGCCCCTCGGCCGCGGCCTGCGCGTTGGTCCGCTCGCGCAACTCCAGCAACGAGTCGACCTCGACCTCGCCGAGCAGCGTGACCGGCGCGGTCTCGAGGTGGCTCCTGAGAAGATGCGAAGCGGCCATGCGCTGCATCGGGCCGAGCCTGGACACGTGCACGCCTTCGCCTTGCTGCGCAGCCGCGCCCGCAGCGGGACCCGCACCTGCGCCTGCACCTGCACCTGCACCCGCGCCTGTAGTGATCGATTCCTGGGGCATCTTCGAAAATCCAGCCGGAGATTCTGTGGTTGTTCGCGTTCTCGTGCAATTCCTAACAAATGTTAGTATATTGTCTGATCCGACGCTAGACGCAGTGCAGCAATCGAGCGAATGAACAAGCCACGGCCCAAACCAAGGCAGCGCGAGATCGACCCGAAGAAGCTGGCCGACGCCGCGCTCGTGTATCGCCTCCTGCGACTGGTGAACCTGCTCGCAAAGCCCTTCGCGCAGCTTCACGGCGAGCGCCACAAGCTATCGCTGCAGGAGTGGCGCATCATCCTCGCGCTCGCGGCGCATCCGGGTACGACCGCGACCGAGATCTCGGACTGGACCGGCGTGCACCTGATGAACGTGAGCCGCAGCATCGCCCGTTTGCTCAGGATGAAGCGGGTCGTCCGCGAAATCGACCCAGCCGACAGGCGACGCGGCCTGCTGCGCCTGTCGCCCGCCGGCGACAGGCTGTTTCGCGAGATCGCGCCGAGCGCGCAGAGCCGCGAACTGGTCTTGCGCGAGGCGCTGAGCGCCGCCGAACTGCGATCGCTGCGCCAGATGCTCGACAAGGTGATCGAACGCCTGCGCGTCGAATCCGGGTGAGGACGCGAGCCGATCAGTAGTTCAGCGCCCGCGGAAGCCACAGCGCGAGTTCGGGCACCGCGATCAGCGCCGCCAGCACCGCGAGCATCGCGAACACGAACCACATCACCCAGGGCACCGTGTGCTCGATGCCCACGCCCGCCATCCGTGCCGACACCATCAGGTTCACCGCCACCGGCGGGGTGAACTGACCGATCGCCACCATGTAGGTGAGCAGCACGCCGAACCACACCGGATCCCAGCCGTAGGCCTTGACCAGCGGAAGCAGCAGCGGGACGAAGATCAGGAAGATCGAGACGCCGTCGAGCACCATTCCGATCAGCAGCAGCACGCCGACGATCACTGCGAGCGCCCAGTTCGATCCGATCCCGCTGTCGATCACCAGCCGCGCGAGCGGGTCGACGATGCTCAGCGTGCTCACCGCGTAGGCGAAGATGCTCGCGAGCGCGACCACGATCATGATCACGCCCGACATCTCGGCCGACTCGACCAGGATGTCGACGATCTCGCGCGGCCTGATCGTGCGATAGACGAAGACGCCGACGAACAGGCCGTAGGCGACCGCGACCACCGCGGCCTCGGTCGGGGTGAACAAACCGACGCGCATCCCGCCCAGGATCAGGACCGGCGCGAACAGGCCCCAGGAGGCTTCGCGCATCGCTCGCCACAGCGCGGGGCGCGGCTCCCCGCCCTCGTCGCGCCCGAAACCGTGCCTTCGCGCGAGCCAGACCGCCGGAACGATCAGCGCAAGTCCGGCAAGCACGCCCGGAACCATCCCGGCGGCGAACAGCGCCGGCACCGACGCGCCCGGCACCATCACCGAATAGACGATGAACGCGATCGACGGCGGGATCAGGATGTCGGTGGCGGCGGCCGCGCCGATCACGCTGGCCGAGAACGCGGGCGGATAGCCGGCGCGTGCCATCGCGACGAGCATCACCCCGCCCACCGCTGCCGCGTTTGCCGGGCCCGACCCGGAAATGCCACCGAGGAACATCGCCACCGCGATCGCGACCAGCGCGAGCATGCCGGGACCGCGCCCGACCAGCGCGAGCGCGAAGTTCACCAGCCGCTGCGCCACGCCGGAGCGATCGAAGATCGCCCCGACCAGAACGAACATCGGCAGCGCGAGCAGCGGGTACTTCGCAATGCCGGCGTAGAAATTGTTCGGAATCGCGAGCCAGCCCAGGTCGCCGAGCCCGATTCCGACCGCACCCCCGAGCATCAGCGCGACGCCGATCGGCACGCCGGCCAGCATCAGCAGCACGAAGGCGACGAAGATCAGCGTGCCGATCATCGCGAACGCAACGCGTCGATCAGCCGGTGCATCGCGCGCGCGGCAACCGCGAGAGCGAGCACCGGCAGCCAGACCGTGTACCACCACTGCGCAACGCCGATACCCGGCGACGTCACGTCGTAGCGAAAGTCGTCGTAGGCCAGCCGCGTGCCCAGGCCCGCGAGACACAGGAAAGCGATCACGGTCGCCGCGTTCGAGAACAGCGCGAGCGCGCGACGGCGCCTCGCCGAACCGCTCGCGTAGAACAGCTCGATGCGGATGTGGCGGTCGCGTGCGACCGCCGCGCCTGCGGCCACCATCGTGACGACCACCATCAGCGAGACCGAGATCTCCTCGGTCCAGGCGAATGACTGATCGGTGAAATAGCGCACGATCACGTTCGCGAAGGTGATCGCCGCGAGCAGGCCCATCACGATCGCGCCGACCCAGTCCTCGGGCAGCCTGCGCGGGCTGCCGGGCGTCGATGCGCGGCTATCGCGCGCCGGGTCGTCGATCGGATCGCTCATCGATCTGGGCCGGCCGCAACGCAAAGGCCGGGCGAACCCGGCCTTGCGACATTCGGCGCGACGACCGGCCCGCCGTGCCTCAGGCCTTCCTGCGTCCGGCCACCGCGGCCTGCGCGCGCTTGACCATGTCCGGGCCGATCTGCTTGGCCCACTTGTCGAACACCGGCTTGACCGCCTGCCTGAACGCGTCCTTCTCGGCGTCGGACAGTTCGGTGACCTTGACGCCGAGCGCCTCGACCTCCTTGACCAGCGACATGTCGCCGGCCGAGAGCCCCTTGCGCGCGATCGCGATCTCTTCCTTGCCCGCCTCGATCGCTGCCTGGCGCACGATCTCGCGATCGGCCGGGGTCCACGAATTCCAGATGTCGCGGTTGACGACGAAGATCAGCGGATCGGCGACATAGCCCCAACGCGTCACGAACTTCTGCGCCAGCGTGTGCAGCTTGGCCGCCGTGAACACGTGCAGCGGGTTCTCCTGCCCCTCGACCGCGCCGGTGGACAACGCCGGCTGGGCGTCGGCCCAGCTCATCTGCGTCGGGTTCGCGCCGAGCGCGCTGAAGGTGTCGTTGAAGATCGGCGAGCCGACCACGCGGAACTTCAGCCCTTTCATGTCGGCCGGCGTACGGATCTCGCGCTTGGAGTTGGTGACCTCGCGAAAACCGTTCTCGCCCCATGCGAGCGGAACCACCCCCGCCTTGTCGACGATCTGGAAGATCTGCTTGCCGATTTCGCCCTGGGTGAGCGCGTCGAGCCCGGCGTGATCCTGCGACAGGAACGGCAGCGAGAACAGGTTGAGTTCCTTCACCTGCGGCGACCAGTTGATCGTCGAACCGACCGCCATGTCGATCACGCCCTGGCGGATCGCGCTGAACTCGCGCGTCTGGTCGCCGTTGATCAGCGACACGCCCGGGTACATCTTGATGTTGATCCGACCCTGCGTGCGTTCCTTGACCAGCTTGATCCACAGGTCGGCGCCCTTGCCCCAGGGAAACGCGGTGCCGACCACGGTCGAGAGGCGGTACTCCGACTTGTACTCGGCGGCCGACGCCTTGCGGGTCAGTACGAACGGCGCGGCCGCTGCGAACGAAGCAGCGGAACCGGCCTTGAGCAGCGAGCGACGATCCATTTGAGACTCTCCTTGTTGAGACCTCGCTTCGCACGAACGAAGCGCGAGGTCGATGTCAGACCGAGGTCGATGTCGGACTTTGGGTAATTCTACCGCCGGCGCCCGGCGATCGCGCCCGGCGGTCGCGCCCACGGCGTTTCCATTGCACACACGCCGCTCAGTCGAGCATCGCGCGCGCCCGTTCCGCGATAGCGTCCGGGCTGAGCCGCGCCTGCGACTCCAACCCCGGCGAATACCCGACCGGCACGCGCGCACCTCCCAAACGCGCGACGCGGGCATCGCCGTGCTCGGCCAGCGTCGCGACGATCTCGGCGCCGAATCCGGCCACCTGCACCGCCTCGTGCACGACCAGAACGCGCCCGGTCTTCGCGGCCGACGAGAACACCGCGTCGCGATCCCAGGGCCAGAGCGTTCGCAGGTCGATCACCTCGCAGTCGATCCCCTGCGCGCCGAGCAGCGCCGCGGCTTCGAGCGACCAGTGCAAGGCCTTGCTCCATGTCACGATCGTGAGGTCCGAGCCCGCGCGCGCGACCCGCGCGCTGCCCAGTGCCACACTTTCCGAGGCTTGCACCTCGCCCTCGAGGGCCCACAGTTCCTTGTGCTCGAGATACGCCACCGGATCGCCGCAATCGATCGCCGCGCGCAGCAGTGCGTGATTGTCCTGCGGCGTCGCCGGCGCGACCACGACCAATCCGGGGACGTGCACGAACCAGCTCTCGAGCGACTGCGAGTGCTGCGCGGCCGACGAACTCCAGATTCCGATCGGCATCCTGATCACCGCGGGCACCCTGCCCTGGCCGCCGAACATGAACCGGTTCTTCGCCGCCTGGTTGACGATCTCGTCCATCGCGCACAGCGCGAAGTCGACCACTCGCATCTCGACGACCGGTTTCAAGCCGGTCAGCGCCATCCCCACCGCGGCGCCGACGATCGTCGCCTCCGAGATCGGCGTGTCGATCACGCGCTCGCCGCCGAACTCCTCGAACAGCCCGCGATACTGGCCGAAGATGCCGCCGCGCCCGAGGTCCTCGCCCAGGGCGACGACGCGTTGGTCGCGACGCATCGCGTCGGCCAGCCCGGCGGCGGCGGCGGCCGCGTAACTGATCAACGCCATCGCCCGGCCCCCGTGTCCTGGATCTCCTCGACCCCGGCTTGCGCCTGCGGCCAGGGCGCGGCGTGCGCGCTCGCGACCGCCGCGTCGACCTCGGCCACCGCTTCACCGATCGCCGCGTCGAGTTGCTGCGCGGTCACACCGCGCGCCGCCAGCTTCGCGCGCGCCACGAGCAGCGGGTCGGCGTTCATCGCCGCCGCGAGTTCAGCCGGATCGCGATAGGCGGCGGGGTCGACCGAAACGTGACCGCTGAAACGGTAGGTCTTCGCGTGAAGGAGCCGCGGCCCGGCGCCGGCGCGCAGCGCGCCGATCAGCGCCCCGGCCGCCATGTGCACCGCTTCGACGTCGTTGCCGTCGACCTCGACGGCCTCGACTCCGTGTCCGCGCGCACGCGCCGCAGCGCCCGCGCCCGCCGACATCGCATCGGTGCGCGTCGTCGCTGACCACTGGTTGTCCTCGCACACGAACAGGATCGGCAGTTTGAACGCCGCCGCCCAGTTCAGGCCTTCGGAGAACGGCCCGCGATTGATCGCGCCATCGCCGAAGAAACTGACCGCGATCGCGTCCTTGCGCTGGATGCGGATCGAATGCGCCGCTCCCACCGCGATCGGAATTCCCGCGGCGACGACGCCGTTCGCGCCGAGCATTCCGACCGAGAAGTCCGCGATGTGCATCGAACCGCCACGACCGCCGCAGTAGCCGGTGGCCTTGCCGAACAACTCCTGCATCATCCTGTTCACGTCCGCGCCCTTGGCGAGGGTGTGACCGTGCCCGCGGTGCGTGGACGTCAGGTAGTCGGTCGGCGCGAGGTGGGCGCAAACTCCGGCCGCCACGCCCTCCTGTCCGGTGGACAGGTGCAGCGGCCCGCGCACCGGGACCTTTTCCGCCGCCTGCTGGCCGAACGCGGCGACCCCACCGCGACTCGCCTCCTGGGCCGCGTCCTCGAATGCGCGGATCCGGCACATCGTGCGGTACAGCGCGAGCAGCACCGGTACTGAAACGGGGTCGTCCATCGTCGTCGATCAGGCTTCGTCGATCAGGTTTCGTTCGAAGCGGGCGATCGTAGCAGACCGTCGCGCCGTCGGGCGCGCGACGCGACCCGGCAGTGCCAGCTGCTACTTCTTGCCTGAGGCGCGCTTGCCGGCAGCGGTACCTTTTCGCTCGCTCGCCTTGGGCACGTCTCCGATCACCGTCTTGAGCGGGCAGACGGAGAACGCCGGGCACTTCTTGCAGCCGGCGACGATCGCGATCGGGCATAGCGTCATGATCGTTTCTCCTCGAGGATGCACACAGCATACGCGAGCCCGTCCGACGCGGCTCCAGCGCTTCGGCGACGTTTGGCCGCGTGGCGCAGAATGTATCGGATGAAAGCGCCCAAGAGACTCCAGCCCCTGATCGACGAGGGTCTGATCGACTCCGTCGAACGCCAATTGATGAGCGGCAAGGAGGCAACGGTCTACGTCGTTCGCGCCGGCGGCGAAGTGCGCTGTGCCAAGGTCTACAAGGAGGCCACCCAGCGAAGCTTTCGCCAGGCGGTCGACTACACCGAGAACCGCAAGGTCAGGAACACGCGCACCGCACGAGCGATGGCCAAGGGCACGCGTTTCGGCCGCGATGCGCAGGAGTCGAACTGGCAAAGTGCCGAAGTCGACGCGCTGTACCGGTTGGCCGCCGCCGGCGTGCGCGTGCCAAGGCCGCACAACTTCTGCGACGGCGTGCTGCTGATGGAACTGGTGGTCGACGAGCACGGCCAGGCCGCCCCGCGGCTGGCCGACGTCGAGTTCAGCGCCGAGCAGGCGCGCGCGTACCACGCGACGCTGCTGGCCGAAGTCGTGCGGATGCTGTGGGTTGGGGTCGTGCACGGGGATCTGTCGGAGTTCAACGTCCTGCTGGGGGCCGATGGACCGGTGGTGATCGACCTGCCGCAGGCGGTGGACGCGGCAGGCAACAACCACGCCGCGCGCATGCTGCTGCGCGACGTGGCCAACCTGCGCGACTTCTTCGCGCGCTTCGACGCCGATCTCGCGACGACGGACTACGGGCCGGAGATCTGGGAACTGTATCGCCGCGGCGCGTTGCACCCGGAGATCGTGCTCAGCGGCTTCTTCGAACACGATCTCACGCAGGCCGACGTCGCGAGCGTGATACGCGAGATCGCCGATGCCCAGGCCGAGGAGCAGGCGAGGCTGCTGCGCGTTCAGCTAGCGGGTTGACGGCCGGGTTGACGGACCGGTTGACGGACTGGTTGACGACCCGGCAACCGGTCCCCGCGCCCGGTCCCGGCGTTCACACCCGGCGCCCGGTCCGCGCGCCAGTTCCGGAACCACGCGCGGAACTCGCGCACGAAGCGCTCGCAGAGCTGCGACGGCTCGTGGTTCGCCGGGTGATAGAGGTAGATGTCGAAACTCACCGCCGGAACGAACCTGCGGATCGCCACCTTCGCCGGATCGGCCAGCGTCGCGGCGGCCTCGTCGATCACGCTCACTCCGACGCCCTGGGCCACGAGCGCCAGCGCGAGCGTCGACTGCGGCGTCGTCAACCGGATGTCGCGTTCCACCGCGTCGGGATCGAACGCCGCCTCGATGCGCGAGCGCGAGCGGTCCACTTCGGCCAGCGAGACGAAGGCTTCGCCTCGCAGGTCCCGCGCGTGAATCACCTCACGCTGTGCCAGTCGATGGCTGACCGGCAGCGCGCACACCGCGGACACCTTTCCGAGCGGCTCGATGTGGACTCCGGGGCGCGGCGCGAACACGGCAGAGATCCCGAGATCGGCCTGTCCGTCGGCCGTCCAGTCGATCACGCGCGGTGAAGGCTGCGAGTGAAGCGCGATCGTCGAACGCGGTGCGCCGGCGACGAACCGAGCGACGAAACCGGGCAGCAACGCGAGCGCGAAGGTCGGGAACGCGGCGATCGTCAGCCTGCCGCGGCGCATGTCGCGCACGTCCTCGGCGGCCTCCTTGAGCTCGACCACGCCGCGCCAGGCCCGGTTCATCGATCCCTCGAGTGCGTGCGCCTCGGCGGTGGGCGCAAGCCGCCCGCCCTGCAACGCAAACAGCTCGAGGTCGAGTTCGGCCTGCAACTGCGCGATCAGCTTGGTCATCGCCGGCTGCGAGATGCGCAACGCGCGCGCCGCGGCCGATACGGTGCCACACTCCATCATCGCCCTGAACGCCTCGACATAACGAATCTTCATCTGCGCCTCCTGCGCGACACTATAACCAAAAGTTATGGTTGACCACCACTGTGCCTCGCGCGCTGGCGCTCCGGGCGCGATGTTCCGATACTCGCGGTGCCGACAGCTCGACTACCAACAAGGGGACATGACATGAAACGTCGCGAATTCGTGCAGGGCGCCGCTGCGCTCACCGCATCCGCCGCAGGTGGGATCGCCAGCGCGCAATCCGGGCCCGCCCCGGTCGACAAGCGCTCGATCATCACCAGCACCGCGCAGTTCGATCCGGCACGCCCCGAGATCGCGCGGCTGGTCTCGCAGGCCTGCAAGGCGATCGGCTGGGAACTGGAAGCCAACCCGATCGACTACAACCAGGGCATCCAGAAAGTCATCATGCAGCACGACTACGAGGTCTTCCTCGTCGCGCTGGCCGGATCGTCGGTCCGGATCGACCCGAACTTCTTCATCCACGGGGTGCACCACTCCGAGCAGCACAAGAAGGGCGGTTTCAACTGGATGGGCTACAAGAGCGACAAGCTCGACGCCCTGGCCTCGGCGCAGGCCGGCACGATGAACATCGACGAGCGCAGGCGCGCGGTGTTCAGCGCCCAGGAAGTGATCTACGCGGACCAGCCCGGCACGGTCGTTGCCTACCCGCAGATCACGATGGCGCACCGCTCCGACAAGGTCAAAGGGCTGGTGCCGATGCTGGGCGAAGGCATCGGAAGCTTCTGGTCGGACGTGAACATGGAAGTGAGCGGCGACGGTATCTCGCGCACCGGGATGAACGTCGACATCAAGCACCTGAACCCGATCGCGGCGAACGACGTGCTCGAGTTCAAGGAACTCTCGAAGATCTACGACACGCTGTTTCGCGTCGCGCCCGACGGCAAACCGATTCCCTGGGCGGCATCGGGCATGAAGGTGATCGACAACACCACGCTCGAGGTGGCGATCAGGCCCGGAATGCGCTGGCACGACGGCAAGCCCTTCACCGCCGAAGACGTCAAGTTCAGCTTCGAGTACCAGACCAAGTGGAAGGCGCCGTTCTTCCTGTCCTCGCTCAAGGCGGTGTCGTCGATCGAAGTCAGCGGCGCGAACACGGTGCGGATCAAGCTGGACAAGCCTTCGGCGCCGTTTCTCTCGAACGTGCTCGCGGCGATGTACATGATCCCGAAGCACATCTGGCAGGACATCCCCGAGAAGGTCAACCTCGACGACCCGCTCAAGTACCAGAACGACAACCCGGTGGGCAGCGGACCGTTCAAGTTCGACCACTGGCGTCGCGGCTCCGAAGTCAAGATGAGCGCGAACAAGGAGCACTTCAATGCGCCCAAGTGCGCCGGGATCATCCGCGTGGTGTACGGCAGCCACGACGCGATCGCCGCGGCGATCGAACGCGGCGAGTGCGATCGCGCCGGCTACATCCTCTCGCCCGCGCTGGTCGATCGGCTGAAGAAGGTCAAGGACGTGGTCGCCCGGGGGTATCCGAGCCACGGCGTCTACCACCTGTCGTACAACAACACGATCAAGCCCTTCGACAATCCGGCGTTTCGCAACGCGTTGAACCTCGTGATCCCGCGCAAGCTGATCAGCGAACTGGTGCTGCTCGGGTACGCCGATCCGGGCGGTTCGATCATCTCGCCGGCCAACGCGTTCTGGCACAACTCCGCGGTGAAAGCGCCCAACGAGGACGTCAAGGCAGCCCGCGACATGCTGGCCAAGGCAGGGTACAGCTGGAACGCGCAGGGCAAGCTGCTCTACCCGCGCGCGTAACTCGCGCATCCGGCTTCGGCCGCTGAGAAGCGCGTCGCCCGGGCGATCCCGCCCGGGCGACTCACTCGGGATCGCGAGGACATCGGACGATGACCGCTTACGTTCTCAGACGACTGGGTTCGGCCCTGCTCACGCTGTTCGGCGTGGCCGTGATCCTGTTCGTGCTGTTTCGCCTGATGCCCGGCGATCCGGCGGCGCAGGTCATCAGCCCGGCGCTCGACGAGGCGGCTCAGGCCCGCCTCAAGCAGGCCTTCGGACTCGACCTGCCGCTGTGGCAGCAGTTCGCCGTGTACCTGAAGAACCTGGCGACCTTCGAATGGGGCCGCTCGTTCTCGACCGGCCAGCCGGTGGCGAACCTGCTGGGACACTGGCTGGTCAACACGCTGCTGCTGATGACTACCGGGCTGATCGTCGCGATCGTGCTCGGGATCGTGCTGGGGATCTTCATGTCGGCGCGCCGCGGCGGCGCGCTGGACTTCGGCGCGACGGTGGTCGGGTTGCTGTTCCAGGCCGCGCCCCCGTTCGTCGTGGGAATCCTGCTGCTGATGACCTTCAGTTACCAACTCGACCTGTTCCCCTCCGCGGGCATGTTCACGCCGGGAACCGATCCCGGCAACGTCTGGGCGCTGGTCACTTCGGCCGATTTCCTGCACCACCTCGCGCTGCCTACGTTCACCGTCGCCGCGATCTACGTCGCCACCCCGATGCTGGTGATGCGCGATTCGATGCTCGAAGTGCTCGGCTCGGACTACGTCGAGTTCGCGAAATCCAAGGGCCTGAGCCCGACGCGCGTGCTGTTCCGCCACGCCGCGCGCAACGCGCTGCTCGCGGTCGTGACCGTCTCGTCGCTGATCATCGGCTTCGCGATCGGCGGACAGGTCGTGGTCGAGACCGTGTTTTCCTGGCCCGGGATGGGCAAGGCGATGGTCGACGCGGCGCTGCAGCACGACTACCCGGTGGCGCAGGCTGCGTTCTTCCTGATGGCGGCGATCGTGATCGCGCTGAACTTCATCACCGATCTCTCGTACAGCTTCCTCGATCCACGCATCCGGCTCGGGAGCGCGTGATGGGCGATCGTCCGCTGCGCCCCGCGATGTCCCGGATCGTCTCGGCCAGGCTGTACGAGGTCGAGACCCGATTCGCGACGCCCTACCGGTTGTCCAAGACCTATGGAACGCTCGCGAGCACGCGCGCGGTGTTCCTCAAGCTGGTCGACGCCGACGGCGTCGAGGGATGGGGCGAGGCCAACCCGATGCAACCGTTCACCGCCGAATCGACCGAGCAAAGCCTGAAGGAGCTCGAGGCGGTGCTGCTGCCGGCGGTGTTCGCGTCGCCGAACCCCGAACCCGGTCCGATCGACGCGCTGCTCGATCGACTCGTGCCCGGTTACCTGTGCGCCAAGGGCGCGGTCAGCGCGGCGCTGCTCGATATCCTCGGAAAGCGGCTCGACGTGCCGGTCGCGCTGCTGCTCGGCGGCGCGCTCAGGCAGAGCCTGCCGGTTCTCTGGCCGCTCGGTACGGGTACGGCCGACGACGACAGCGCAGTGATCGACCTGCGCGCGGCACAGGGTTTTCGCAGTTTCATGCTGAAGATGGGCGCGGCACCGATCGAAGACGAAATCCGGCGGGTCGAGGCGCTGCGCGCGCGATACGGCGATCGCATCGCCTTCATCGCCGATGCCAACCAGGGCTGGAGCGTCGACGAAGCGACTCGCTTTCTGCGCGCGGTGTCCGGTTCGGGGCTGGTCTTCGTCGAACAGCCGGTGGCCAAGGACGACATCGACGCGCTCGCCGCGCTCGCGCGCGCGAGCACGGTGCCGATCTCGGCCGACGAATCGCTGACCGGCCTGGCCGAGGGCGCCGAGATCGCGAGCAAACGCGCGGCGGCGATCTTCAGCATCAAGAGCAGCAAGAACGGCGGCCCGCTGCGCGCGCAGAAGCTGTCCTCGCTCGCGCAGGCGCACGGCATCCGCTGCTACATGAATTCGATGCTCGAGTTCGGCATCACGCAGGCGGCGTCGTTGCACCACGCCGTCACGATCGATTCGCTGGTCGATGCGGGCCACGCGTTCATGTCCACGCTGCGCCTCAGCGAAGATCCGACCGATTTCTCCGACCGGGTGAGCGAAGGCACGGTCAGGCTCGCGAATCGCCCCGGACTCGGGGTGCTGGTCGACGAGGAGCACGTTCGCCGGCTCGCAAGAACGAGCGCCGAGTGCAGGAGAGCGGATTGAGCGACGAACGCGACGAACGCGACGCACGAGGCGACGGGCGCGCCGCGCGCGACGTGCCCGTCGGGCGCACCGGCATCGGGCGCGTCGGCGCGTGGAGCGCGGCAGCCGGTGCCGCTCTGGCCGATCACTGGAAGATCATTCGCGCCGACCGGCTCGGAACGATCGGAGCGGTGATCATCCTGATCACCGCGATCATCGCGGTGCTCGGGCCGTGGCTGATGCCGCACGACCCGACGCAGTCGCTGCGAATGGCCGACGGGCGCATGGCCGTGCTGCAGTCGCCCTCACTGGAGTTCCCGCTGGGCACCACCAACCTCGCACGCGACCTGCTCTCGCAGATGATCTCGGCGACGCGCACGACCTTCATGATCGGGCTCGTGAGCGGCCTGATCTCGATCGCAATCGGCGCGAACATCGGGCTGATCGCCGGCTACTACGGCGGGCGCGTCGACAACGTGCTGATGCGCATCACCGACATCGTCTACGGGATGCCGTTCCTGCCGTTCATCATCGTCCTGATCTCGCTGTTCGGACGTTCGATCGGTTTCGTGATGCTCGCGATCGTGCTGATCGTCTGGAGGACGTCGGCGCGCGTGATCCGCGCGCAGACGATCGCGCTCAAACAACGCCAGTTCGTGGCCTTCGCCCGCGCCCGGGGTGCGAGCGACCTGCGCATCATCTACCGCCACATCGGCCCGAACATCCTGCCGCTGCTGCTGCTGTACACGTCGTTCAACATCGCCTGGGCGATCGTCACCGAAGCCTCGGCCAGCTTCCTGGGTTTCGGCGACCCGAACGCGATCACCTGGGGCGGAATCCTCCAGGACCTCTGGGTCGCCGGTTACGTGCGCCAGGCCTGGTGGTGGTTCGCGGCGCCAGCGGTCTCGATCGTCTTGCTCGTGAGCGCATTCGTGTTCGTGAGCCGGGCATACGAGATCGTCGCGAACCCGCGGCTGGCGGACCGCTGATGCTGCTCGAGATCAGGAACCTTCGCGTCACCTACCGCGGACAGCGCGGGCAGGTGCGCGCGGTCGACGGCATGGACCTGCTGATCGACGAGAACCAGAACTTCGGGCTCGTGGGCGAATCGGGCTGCGGGAAGTCGACGCTGGTCAAAGCGCTGCTCAGGGTGTTGCCGCCCACCGCGCTGGTCGAGGCCGACGTGATGCGGTTCAAGGAGCACGACCTCCTGACGCTGTCGGACTCGCAGTTTCGCCGCGGCATACTGATGCGCGAGATCGCGCTCGTGCCGCAGAGCGCGCAGAATTCGCTCAATCCGGTGCACCGCGTCGGGGCCCAGATCATCGAGGCGATCCGCGCGCACTCGAGCACGACGCCGGCCGCCGCCCGCGAGCGGGTGGTCGAGTTGTTCGACATCGTCGGCCTGCAACCCGACCTGATGGACCGCTATCCGCACGAGTTCTCCGGCGGCATGCGCCAGCGCGCGATGATCGCGATGGCACTCATCTTCGAGCCGGCGCTGCTCGTCATGGACGAGCCCACGACCGGGCTCGACGTGCTGGTGCAGGAGCGCCTGCTCAGGCGCATCCGCGAGATCCGCGGGCGCGTGAAGTCCTCGATCCTGCTGATCACCCACGACATCGGCGTGATCGCCGAAGCGTCGGACCGGATCGGCGTGATGTACGCCGGGCGGATGGTGGAATGCGCGCCGACCGACGCGCTGTTCGACGCACCGTGGCATCCGTACACGCTCGGGCTGCGCAACGCGTTCCCGAGCATTCTCGACCTCGAGCGCGAACTGATCTCGATTCCCGGCACGCCGCCGGACCTGTCCGACCCGCCGCACGGTTGCGGCTTCGAGGCGCGCTGCCCCTTCGCGGTGGCGGCGTGTCGCGACACGCGCCCGCCTCTGGCCGAGGTCGGGCCCGCGAGGGCTTCGGCGTGCCTGCGCGCGGCCGACGTCGAAACGATCCGCGACGCTGCCAGGAGGAAATCGACGTGGCACTCCTGAGCGTCGAGAATCTCACCATGCACTTCGCGGTGCCCAGAGGGCTGGTTGCCGCGCTTCTCGGCCGGCCACAGAGCTGGATCAAGCCGCTCGAAGACGTGAACTTCGAAATCCGCGAAGGCGAGATTCTCGGAATCGTCGGCGAGTCCGGCTGCGGCAAGTCGACGACCTGCAACATACTTTCCAAACTGCTGGACGCGACAAGCGGAACGATCCGCTTCGACGGCCGCGACGTGACCCGGCTCGATGCGCAGGAACTGCGGCAGTACCGCAAGCAGGTGCAGCTGATCTTCCAGGATCCGTTCGACTCGCTCAACCCGCGCCTGCGCGCCTACGACCTCGTCGCCGAGGCGCCGCGCGCGCTCGCTCTCTGGGACGAGGCCGAGATCGCGCGTCGCGTGCCGCAGATGCTCGACACCGTCGGCCTGCCCCCCGATCGCTACGCGCAACGGTACCCGCACCAGATGAGCGGCGGCGAGCGCCAGCGTGTCGGGATCGCCTCGGCGCTGGTCGCCGAGCCGCGCCTGGTGATCGCCGACGAACCGGTCTCGATGCTCGACGTGTCGATTCGCGCCGGTGTGATGGACCTGTTGCGCGACCTCTCGAAGCGGCTCGGTTTCTCCTGCCTGTACGTGTCGCACGACCTGTCGATCCTCACGCACCTGTGCGACCGCGTGATGGTGATGTACCTCGGGCAACTGGTCGAGATCGCCAACTCGCGCGACCTCGTCACCGCGCCGCTGCACCCGTACACTCGCGCGCTGGTCGCGGCGGTCCCGGTCCCCGATCCGAGGCACGTGCGCGCAGCGATCGACATCAAGGGCGAGTTGGCCAAGCCGATCAACCCGGCGCCGGGGTGCCGCTTCGCGCCGCGTTGTCCGCTCGCGAGCGCCGAGTGCTCGCGTGTTCCACCGATGCTCGACGCCGCGCCCGGGCACTCGGTCGCGTGTCACGCGGTCGCGGCCGAACGACAACTGGTGAAGGCATGAGCGACGCCGACGTCGTCGTCTGCGGTGGCGGCATCATCGGAGCGGCGCTCGCCTACGGCCTGCAGGGTTGCGGGCGCAAGGTCGTGCTGATCGACGGACCCGACAACGCGAAGCGGGCGTCCCGGGGAAACTTCGGGCTGGTCTGGGTGCACGGCAAGGGAATGGGCATGCGCCCGTATGCGCGCTGGTCGCTCGCATCGGCGAAGCTGTGGACGGAATTCGCGCGGGAACTCACCGAGTACACCGGAATCGATTGCGGCTATCGCCGCACCGGCGGGGTCTGGATCACGCTGGGCGACGAGGAGTTCGCCCAGCACAAGGCAATGATCGAGCGGCTGCACGTCGAAGCCGGCGCCGAGGGCTACCGCGCCGACATCCTGACGCGCGAGCAGATCGAGCGCGTCATGCCCGGAATCGGCCCGCAGGTGCCGGGTGGTTCGTGGAGCGAGGACGACGGCGAGGTCAATCCGCTGGCGCTGCTGCACGCGCTGCACCGCGCGCTTTCGCTCGGCGGCACGCAGCGTCTCACCGCCGCGGCGATCACCGCGCTCGCGCCGGCGCAGGGCGGCGGCTTCGAGGTCACGATCGAGGGAAAGACGCTGGCGTGCGAGCGGCTGGTAATCGCGGCCGGACTGGGCAGCAAGACGCTCGCCGCGATGCTCGGAATGAAGGTGCCGGTGGCGCCGAGCCGAGGCCAGATCCTGGTCACCGAACGGATCGCACCGCGCTTCGCGGTCACCTCCAACCTCGTGCGCCAGACCCCCGAAGGGTCGATCCTGATCGGCGCGACGATGGAAAACGTCGGCGAAGACGATCGCGTCACCCGCGCCGGAATGCGCCACCTCGCCAACCTGGGGGCGTCGGCGTTTCCCTTTCTTCGCGAGCTTCGCATCGTGCGCAGCTGGGCCGCGCTGCGCGTGCTCACTCCCGACGGGTATCCGATCTACGACGAGATCCCCGGCCACCGCGGCGCCTTCGTCGTCACCGCGCACAGCGGCATCACGCTCACCGCCGCGCACGCGCGCACACTGGCACCGGCGATCGCCGCCGGCACGCTACCCGAAGAAACCGCCGCGTTCGGCGCGGCCCGGTTTTCCAGCGACGATGCTGCGCGCGTGCACTGAACCCGAGTCGCCCTCGGTCACGGTCGTGGTCGAAGGACGCGCCGTCGCCGCCAGCGCCGACGAGTCGGTCGCGTCGGTGCTGATGCGCGTCTTCGGACTCGACTATCGGACCAGCGCGATCGACGGTTCGACCCGGGCGCCGTACTGCATGATCGGCGCGTGTTTCGAGTGCCTGGCGCAGGTCGACGGAATACCGAACCGACAGGGCTGCCTGATCCCGGTGCGCGAGGGAATGACGATCGCGCGCCAGAACGGGCGGGTCGAAACCGAATGAGCGACGAAACCGATCTGTTGATCGTCGGGGCCGGACCGGCTGGGATGTCCGCCGCGATCGCGGCCCGACGCCTGGGCCTGCACGTGATCGTGGCCGACGAGAACGCCGAACCGGGCGGGCAGATCTATCGCAGGATCCTCGGCAACGAGAAACGCGCCGCGCGCCGGCGACTTCTCGGGGCCGACTACGCGCGCGGCCTGCCGCTCGCGCACGCCTTCGTCGCGAGCGGCGCCGACGTGCGGTCGAGCTCGACGGTGTTCGAGATCTCCGATGACGGCAGCGCGAGCATCGCATCACCCGGGCGCGGCGCCTACGTCGTCAAGCCGCGTGCGACGCTGATCGCGACCGGAGCGAACGAGCGCGCGTTCGCCGTGCCCGGCTGGACGCTCCCCGGGGTGATGACGGCAGGAGCGGCGCAAACGCTGCTGAAGACGAGCGGCCAGATTCCCACCGGTCGCATCGTGCTCGCGGGCGGCGGGCCATTGTTGTGGCTGGTCGCCTCGCAGTTGAGCGCCGCGGGCGCCGAGGTCGCCGCGGTGCTGAGTTTCGCGCGTCCGATCGACTACCTGCACAACGCCGGCAACGCGGTCGCGGCGTGGCGTTCGTTCGGCGCGCTGGCCAAGGGCGCGCGCTGGATCGCGAGCCTGCGCTCGCGCGGCGTCAGGATCGTGCACGGTGCGCAGGTCCTGCGCATCGAGGCAAACGAGAGCGGGCGCGTCGTGCACTACCAGGTCGGCGATCGGGCGGCGAGCGAACACGCCGACATCGTGCTGCTGCACGCGGGCGTAGTCCCCAACGTCCAGGCATCGCAATCGCTCGCGCTCGATCACGTCTGGAGCGAGACCCAGTTCTGCTGGCACCCGGTCACTGATCGCTGGGCGACGAGCAGCAACCCGAACATCCTGGTCGCGGGCGACGGATCGGGGATCGCCGGAGCCGAAGACGCCGCGCGCGGCGGCGAACTGGCCGCGCTCGGATTGGCCGCCAAGCTCGGGAAGATATCGGCCGACGAGCGCGACCGGCGCGCGGCCGGGATCTTCGCCGCACGTCGCGCCCAGGAACGGCTGCGCGTGTTCCTCGACACGCTGTACATGCCGCCGCACTGGCTGCGCGCGCCCTCGGACGACGCGACCGTGGTCTGCCGGTGCGAGCAGGTGAGCGTGGGCGCGATACGCGACGCCGTGCGGCTCGGCGCCGATGGCCCGAACCAGGTCAAGGCCTTCGTTCGCGCCGGAATGGGCCCCTGCCAGGGAAGGATGTGCGCGCAGACCGTCGCGGCGGTGATCGCGCGCGAACGCGGCGTCTCGTTTGCGCAGATGCCGACGCAGCGGGTCCGCCCGCCGCTCAAGCCGCTGCACCTGGCCGACCTGGCCGACATGCCACACGGTCCGGGCGAGAAGATCGAAGCGGTGCAGTCGCTCTCGGTGAGTTTCGCGCAATCGCAAGACGACGCGTCCGCCGCGGGGCAGGAGAGCCACTGAAGCGGCTCGCGTCGGACGCCGGTGCCGGTCGCCGCGCCTGGCGATCGAACGCCGTGCTCGGAATGGCCTGGATGGCCGCAGGCGGCCTGTCGCTCAGCCTGATGAACGCGATCATGCGCGTCATGACGCTGGAACTCGACCCGTTCAACGCGCAGTTCCTGCGCGCGTTTTGCGGACTGCTCGTCATGCTCCCGATCATCCTGCGCCAGGGCTGGAAGCGCTATCGCCCGAACCGGATCGTCGGGCAGTTCTGGCGCGGCATCGTGCACACGGTGGCGCTGACCCTGTTCTTCGTCGCGCTGCCGCACATCCCGCTCGCCGACATGACCGCGATCATGTTCACGACGCCGCTCTTCGTTCTGGTCGGGGCCGCGCTGGTGCTGCACGAGAAGGTCGGGCGCGCGCGCTGGGGCGCTGCGTTGCTCGGATTCAGCGGCGTGATCGTGGTGCTTTGGCCGCACCTCGCCGGCGGCGGCGCGGGCCGATGGAGCCTGGTGATGCTCTCGGCGACCCCGTTCTTCGCCGCTTCGTTCCTGATCACGAAGTCGCTCACTCGCCACGACTCGCCCGAAACGATCGTGACGTGGCAGAACATCACGCTGACCCTGTTCACGCTGCCGCTCGCGCTGCTCGCCTGGCAGACGCCGACGCTTGCGCAGTGGGGGATCTTCCTCGTGTGCGGGCTGCTCGGCAGCGTCGCGCACTACTGCATGACGCGTGCGTTCACGCTGGGCGACATCTCCGCGATGCAACCGGTGCGCTTCCTCGACCTGATCTGGTCCTCGCTGTTGGGCCTCGCGATCTTCGGGACATCGCCGTCGATCACCGCGCTCGCGGGCGGCGCGGTGATCGTGGCGTCGACGGTGTGGATCGCCCGCAGGGAGGCGGCGCGCGGGTCGATCGCGCGGCCCGGCAAGGCCTAGCGCGCCTCGAAAGGCCTGGCGAGCTCAGCTCATTTCACGTACAGCACGCGCATGCCCTGCACTCTTCCGCCGGCGCCGTCGAGCACGTTCACCGTGGCCTCGCGCGGTTCGAATCCCTCGGGCAATGCGAGGCGGCCGCTCACGCTGTCGTAGTCGACGAACGAAACGCCGCCCGCTTCGAGTGTGACGTTCGCGGCGGCGCCGCCCCGCGTGCCGGCCACGACGAACTGCATCACGCCCTTGAACGGCCTGGCGGTCTTGTCGCGGCTCAACACGATCTGGTAGACGAGGTCGCGGCCCTCCTTCTCGAAGCGCGCAGAGCGTACCGCGATCGCCCCGCCGCGCGGATCCGGCGGCAGCGCCTCGAGCAGCGCCGCGATGTCCGATCGATGGCTCGCGAGCGCCTTGCGCGCCGCGGCGAGTTCGTCGGTCATCGACCGGTTCGTCGCGGCGCCCTGCTCGAGCCTGTTCGAGGTGTCGGACAGCTCCGCGGCGAGGCGCGCGCGTTCGCTCTCGGTCTTCTCGAGCATCGCCTTGAGTCGAGCCGATTGCTCCGGCGTCAGGCGCGGCGGCAGATAGCGCTCCTGCACGAAGAGCACCGCGCCGGCCCCGATCGCGATACCGACGATCGCGCTCGCCAGCCAGGCTGGAACGCGGCGACGCGATCGCCGCGAGGGATAAGGATCGAAAACTACGGGTCTGGATCGTCCGAACATTCCGGTCGTCGGTTCGCGAGTGGACCCTAAGGGTACTACCGTCGGGCAACCACGCTATTGGGCGGGTTCTTCGGCGATCAGCGCGAGCAGGTCGGTCACGCCGACATCGGCTCCCATCTGGTGCAGCAGCGCGGTCAGTTGCCCGCGATGGTGCGTCTGGTGGTTGAAGAAATGCGTGACGAGGCTCGCGAAGCGCTTGTTCGATACGACGCCCTTCATGTTCGCGTAGCGCAGGACGTGATCGAGGTCGCCTTCGTCGAGTGATCCGGCCCAGCGAACGATGGTCGCGTCGAGCGACCTGCGATGCGCGCGAAGCGGCTCGAGCGTTTCGAACAGCGCCTGGTCGAGCGAAACCGGCATCTCCAGCGCTGCCACCGGTTCCAGCGCGTCCCCGCAGCGCGGGTGGGTGGCGAAGCGCTTGAGCCAGATCGTGTCGCCGACGACGATGTGATTCAGCGTGCCGATGATCGAGCCGAAGAAGGCGCCTCGCTCGTGCGAGAGCACCGGCGCGGGAAGCGTGGCCGCCGCCGCGCAGAGCCTTTCATTCATCCATTCGTTGTAACGGGCCAGCAGGACGATCTGTTCGGTGCGGTGCATCGGGCGGAACTCCTATGAAGACGCAGGTCGGCATTCGGCGCACCGCGGACCGGCGGATTGCGCCGCGCGAGCCGATGTGCGAACGTCGTGGCGGGGATCGCCCAAACGATACGCGAAGAGCCACCGAACGATGTCCGAAACCCTTCCCTGGCTGCGCTACTACGGCGCGGTTCCGGCCAGTCTCGACTATCCCGACGCAACGCTCTACCAGACGCTGGCGGCAACCGCGGCTCGCGTCCCGGAGTCGATCGCCTGGGATTTCCTCGACACCACGCAGACCTACCGCGCGCTGCTCGCGGCGATCGATCGATGCGCCGACGCCCTCGCCGCGCTGGGCCTGGGCCCGGGCGACCGGATCCTGATCTCGATGCCGACCTCGCCGCAGGGCGTGATCGCGTTCTACGCCGCGAACCGGCTCGGGGCGGTGCCGGCACTGATCCATCCGCTGTCGACGCCACCGGAGATCGAGCACTACCTCGACGCCAGCGGCGCAACGATCGCGCTCACGCTCGACGCGTTCTACGACCGCTTCGCGGCGACGAATCCGCGAAGGCCGATCGAGACGCTGATCCTGGCGCGAATTCCGGACTATCTCGGGCCGATCAAGCGGCTCGGCTTCTGGGCCACCAAGGGGCGCAAGATCGCGCCGGTGCCGAAGGACCCGCGCGTCGTGTGGTGGTCGGTGCTGATGTCGCGCGCCGACTCCGGCGCGGGCGCGGGCGCGGGGGCGGGCGCCGGCGCCGCGCGCGGCGGTGGCGCCGATGCCGCGGCGATCCTGTTCTCCGGCGGGACGACCGGCACGCCGAAGGGCATCGTGCTGTCGAACCGCAATTTCATCGCCGAGGGCATGCAGGCGGCCGCATGGGGCAAGTTGCGCGAGGGCGACGCGATCCTGGCGATCCTGCCGATCTTCCACGGCTTCGGGCTGGGCGTTTGCGTGAACGCGGCGCTGATGGCCGGAGGCAAGTCGATCCTGGTCCCGGTGTTCGACCCGGCCGGAGTGGCCAAGCTGTTGCGCACCAAGCGCCCCAACATCCTGGTCGGCGTGCCCACCCTGTACGACGCGCTCGCGCGCGACGCGTCGCTCGAGCGTGCCGATCTGTCGTGCCTGCGCGCCTGTTTCTGCGGCGCCGACACGCTGCCGCGCCCGGTCAAGGAACGCTTCGAGGCGCTGGTCGCGCGCCGCGGCGGCAACGTGCGCCTGCTCGAAGGCTACGGCCTGACCGAGGCGGTCACGGCGATCATGGCCACGCCGCTGACCGAATACCGCGAGGCGAGCATCGGGATCCCGTTTCCGGACATGCGCGCCAAGATCTGCGCGCACGGCACGAACGACGAACTCGCGCCGGGCGAGGAAGGCGAGATCTGCGTCAGCGGCCCCGCGGTCATGCTCGGATACCTCGACGACCCGCAGGCCAGCGCCGAGACGCTGCGCGTGCACGCCGACGGACGCACGTGGCTGCACACCGGCGACCTCGGCAAGATGGACAGCGACGGGTTCTTCTACTTCACCGTACGCCTGAAACGGATGATCAAGTCGTCCGGCTTCAACGTGTATCCGTCGCAGGTCGAGGCGGTGCTCTACCAGCACCCCGCGGTGGCCGAGGCCTGCGTCGTGGGCGTGCCGGACCCCTCGCAGGTCGAGCGCGTGAAGGCCTACGTCGTGCTGAAGGATCCGGCCGCCGCGGGCGAGCGCAGCGAGCGCGAACTGATCGAGCACTGTCGCGAGCGGCTCATCAAGTGGTCGTGCCCGCGCGAGATCGAGTTCCGCGACGAACTGCCGAAGACCCGCGTCGGAAAGATCGACTTCAAGGTGCTGGTCGCCGATCACCTGGCGAAACATTGCGACGAGCGGGTAGCCTGAATGGACATCGATACGCGCGCGGCGAACGAACGAGCGAACGAACGAGCAAACGAACGAGCAAACGAACGAGCAAACGAACGAGCGAACGAACGAGCGAACGAGCGGGCGAACGAGCGGGCGAACGCCAGTGCACCGGCCGCGGCCGCCGCGCACGGCGGCGAGCGCGTCGCGCAGGCGCTCGACGCACACGGCGTGCGCTGCGTGTTCACGCTGTGCGGCGGGCACATCTCGCCGATACTGACGTCGGCAAAGGCGCGCGGCATCCGCATCGTCGACGTGCGCGACGAGGCCACCGCGGTGTTCGCCGCGGACGCCGCCGCGCGGCTGACCGGCATTCCCGGTGTCGCGGCGGTCACCGCCGGCCCCGGCCTGACCAACACGATCACCGCGCTGAAGAACGCGCAGCTCGCGCAGTCGCCGATCGTTCTGATCGGCGGAGCCGCGCCGACCGCGCTGCAGGGCCGCGGCGCGCTGCAGGACATCGACCAGCGCGCGCTGGTCGCGCCGCACGTCAAGCACTTCAAGGCCGTGCGCAGGGTCTGCGATCTCGGCCCGGCCATCGCCGAGGCTTTCGCTCGCTCGCGCGACGGCGTGCCGGGGCCGGTCTTCGTCGAGTGCCCGGTCGACCTGCTCTACCCCGAGGACAGCATTCGACAGTGGTACGCGGACGCCGCCGGCAAGGGCAAGTCGCTCGCCGACCGTGCGCTGCGTTTCTACCTCGGCCGGCACGTGCGACGAATGTTCGCCGACAGCGGCGACGTCGCGCCGCATCGTCGCGCGCGAGATGATCGCCCCGGTCGCGACCGAGGCGAGGATTGACGCGGCCGCGCGCGCGCTGCGCGCGGCGCGCCGACCGCTGATCGTCGTCGGCAGCCAGGCGCTGGCGTGCGCGGCACAGGCGCGAGAGGTCGCGGCGGCACTCGCCGGCCTGGGCATTCCGGTCTACCTTTCGGGCATGGCGCGCGGCCTGCTCGGGCCGGGCCACCCGCTGCAGATGCGGCACCAGCGCCGCAACGCGCTGCGCGAGGCCGACGTCGTCGTTCTCGCCGGCGTGCCCTGCGACTTCCGGCTCGACTACGGCCGGCACGTGCGCCGATCAGCCACGCTGATCGCTGCCAACCGCAGCGCCAGGGAAGCGCGAATGAACCGCAGACCCGACATCGCAGCGATCGGTGACGCGGGCTGTCTTTCTGCAGCGCCTCGCGCAGCGTGTGCCGGATCAGGGTGCACGCCTGCAACCCTGGGTCGACCAGCTTCGCGGTCGCGACGACGAACGCGAGACCGAGATCGACGCGCAGGCCGCGCGACGCGGGCGAGTTCGTCAACCCGGTCGCGTTCTTTCGCGCGATGGACCAGGCGCTTGGCGACGACGCGATTCTCGTCGCCGATGGAGGCGATTTCGTCGCGACCGCCTCGTACATCCTGCGCCCGCGCGCGCCGCTCGCGTGGCTCGATCCGGGGGCGTTCGGAACGCTGGGCGTGGGCGCGGGCTTCGCGCTGGGCGCGGCGACGCACCGCGCGGGGGCGAGGTCTGGATCGTATTCGGCGACGGCGCATGCGGATTCGGGCTGGCCGAGTTCGACACCTTCGTGCGCCACGGAATTGCGGTGATCGCGGTGGTCGGTAACGACGCGGGCTGGACGCAGATCGCGCGCGAACAGGTGAAGATGCTGGGCGACGACGTCGCCACCGTGCTCGCGCGCACCGATTACCACGAGGTGGCCCGTGGCTTCGGCGCCGAGGGAATCGTGGTGAAGTCGCCCGCCGAGATCGCCCCGGCGCTGGCGCGCGCCAAGGCGAGCGCGAGCGCCGGCAGGCCGGTGCTGATCAACGTGTGGCTCGATCGTACCGAGTTTCGCGAGGGATCGATTTCGATGTAGCCCTCGCGCGGCAACGCGACGCCGCGCCCATCGACCCGAAGAACCCGTCGCGGCGAGCGCGCCGCTCAGCGCCCCGCGCCGAAGTGGCCGTACTCGCGCCCGGCGATCAGGCGTGCCCACTCGAGCGGCGTCCACGCCATGTCGGCGAACACTCCGACCGCGAGCGTCAACCCGGCGGTGAGCAACGCCGGCACGAGCAGAAGGAGCGGAGCGTCGCGCCGGTCGTGCGATTCGGCGTTCGCGAGCGAGCGCGATTCGGCGTTCGCGAGCAAGCGCGGCTCGGCGGGGCGACGCACCCACGCACGATAGAGGATCGGCAGGAAGTAAGCCGCGTTCAGTACGCCGGACGCCACGAGCACCCACGCCGCCCAGGGCATCCCCGCCGCGTGCGCGCCCTGTTCGAGATAGGACTTGCTGACGTATCCGGCAGTCGGAGGCAGGCCGATCATCCCAAGCGCTGCGATCGTGAACGCCATCGTCGTGTACGGCATTCGGCGCCCTGCACCGTCGAGTTCGTCGATCCTGTGCGCGCCCAGCGTTTCGGCGAAGTTGCCGGCGCAGAAGAACAGCGTGATCTTCATGATGCCCTGATGCACGAGGTGGACCAGCCCGCCGATCGCGCCGATCGGCCCGAACAGGGCCACGCCGAGCACGATGTACGACACCTGGCTCACCGTCGAGTATGCGAGGCGCTTCTTCAGCTCGACCTGCGCGAGCGCGCGCAGCGAACCCCACACGATCGTGAGCGCGGCAACCGCCGCGAGCGGCAGCAACAGCCCCAGCGTCTGCGCGAACTCCGCGCCGTAGACCTCGTAGACGACGCGAACGATTCCGAACGCCCCGGCCTTGACGACGGCCACGGCGTGCAGCAGCGCCGAGACCGGGGCCGGGGCCACCATCGCCCTGGGCAGCCATCCGTGCAGCGGAACGAGCGCGGCCTTCACGCCGAGCCCGAGCATCAGCATCAGGAAGATCGCCTGCAGCGCAGCCGCGTGCCCGACATCGAGGTCCGCGAGCACGCCTCCGGGCCTGAAATCCACCGGCCCGGTGAGCGATGCGAGCCAGACGATCGCGACGAGCAGCAGCGCACCGCCCGCGAGCGTGTACCCCAGGTAGATGTGGCCGGCGCGCAGCGCGGCTTCGGTGCCGCGATGCACGACCAGCGGATAGGTCGCGAGCGTCAGCAACTCGTAGAACACGAAGAAGGTGAACAGGTTTCCCGCCATCGCGATCCCCATCGTCGCGGTCACGCAAAGGCTGAAGAAACCGAAGAAACGGCTGCGCCGGGGAGATCCTTCCAGGTATCCGATCGCGTACAGCGTCGTGAGCAGCCACAGCAGCGCCGAGAGCGTCACGAACAGCAGCGCCAGTGCGTCGGCGCGCAGCACCAGGTCCATTCCCGGCAGGACTTCGTGGCGCAACTCGTAGGCCCGGCCTTGCGACACGCCCCACAACATCGCGCCGACCAGTGCCAGCTTCGCGAGCGCGCCCGCGAGGTTGAGCGCGGTGCGAAGCCGCACGTGCCGCTCGGCGAGAAAGAAGATCACGATGCCGGGCACCAGCGAACTCGCCACGACGAGCAGCGGCATCAGGCTCTGGTTCATCGCGGTGCTCCGGCGTCGAGCAACTCGAGCGGCGGCACCGCGATCAGTCCGAGCAGCAACGACGCCATCGCGAGCGAGAGCACGACCCATTCCAGCGAGCGCGCCGGGCGATCCTCGTGCGAGCCGCGTGCGACCGGCTCGAACGCCCGTCGCAGGACGCGAAACAGATACGCCGCGGTGAGCAGTCCCCCGGCGATCATCACGATGATCCACCACCACTGCCCGGAGGCGAGCGCCGCACGCAGCAACAGCCACTTCGCGAGAAATCCGCCCGACAGCGGCAGGCCCATCAGCGACATCCCGGCGATGCCGAAAGCGAGCACGGTCATCGGCAGTCGGTTCGCGCTGCCCGCAAGTGCAGCGATGCGATCGTCGCCCGCCGCCATGACGATCGCGCCGGCGGCGAGAAACATGGCCGCTTTCGCGAACACGTGCGCGAGCATGTGCAACACTCCGCCTTGCCAGGCGAGGTGCGCTGCGTCGTCGCCGGGCGTGGTGGCGAGCGCAAAGACGAGGAACAGGTAGCCGATCTGCGCGACGGTCGAGTAGGCGACGAGCATCTTCAGGCGCGCCTCGACCAGCGCCCGATAACCGCCCCAGAGTATCGCGATCGATCCCAGCACGCCGAGGAACACGGCCGCGTATTCGCGCGCGAGCGAGTCGAAGGGCCCGAACCACAGCCGCAGCAGCAGGTAGAAGGAGGCCTTCACGACGAGCGCCGAGAGCAACGCCGAGACCGGGGTGAGCGCGCCCGCGTGCGCCGGGGGCAACCAACCGTGCAACGGATAGAGCGCGGTCTTGACCATCAGCCCGAGCACGATCAATCCGCCCGCGAGCAGCGTCGCCGGGTCGGCGGCGACGAGCGGCGAGAGCGTCTCGATCGCGACGGTGCCGTAACGCGCGTAGAGCAGCGCAACGCCGAGCAGGTAGGCGAGCGATCCGAGCAACGTCGCGAACAGGTAGCGAAGCGCGGCCTGCACTGCCCGGCGTTCGCCGCTGAGCGCCGTCAGGCACGCGGCGGCGAGCCCCAGCAACTCGAGCGTCACGTACAGGTTGAACAGATCGCGCGACAGGAACAGGGCGTTCAGCGCGGCGACCAGGAACCCCGCGAGCGGCCAATACCAGTCGCCGCCGCGCGGTCGCGCGACAAAGTACGCGCGAGCATAGATGGCGACGGCGAACGCGACCGCGTTGCACGCGACCAGCATCAGCGCGCTCAAGCCGTCCGCGGCGAGGTCGATGCCGAGCGGTGCGCCCCAGCCGCCGACCGCGTGGATGCGGATCGCGCCGCTTCGCACGTCGTGCGCGAGCCAGAGTGCGAGCGCGAGCTGCACGCCCGACGCGGCGATCGTCAGTCCGGCACCGCGGCCCGCCCCTGCGAAGAAGGCAAGGCAGGCAACGACCAGCGGGAGCACGATCAGCGCGACGAGAGCATCAGGCATCGTCGCGCCGTCCTGCGCCGGGCACGTCGTCGGCAAGCGAATCGGTGCGTGGTTCGGACGCGGAGAGGCGACGCGTCAACGCGAGCGCCAGTGCGGTGGCCGCCACCGAGACGACGATTCCGGTCAGAACCATCGCCTGCGGCACCGGGTCGGGTGTGCCGCCGCGCTGCGCCAGGCCCACCAGCACGAGAAACACACCGCTGCCCAGGATGTTGAACGCGAGGATCTTTCGCAGCGCGTGCCGGTGCAGCACCAGACCGGCGAATCCGATGCACGCGAGGAGCGCGCCGGCGATCGCGAAGGTCATCGAAGCGCTCATCGCCGCACCCGCGCATCGTCCGAACGACTCAGGAACAGCCCCGCGAGCACCACCGACAGCGACACGGTCAGGCTCGACTCGATCGCGAAGATCGCGACCCCGGCGAAACCGTCGCGGTAGTGCAGAAACGAACCGACGACGAGGGCCGTGCCGGCGCCGACGCCGACGAACACCAGCAACCCGGCGAGCGCTGTCGCGCGCAGCAGCGCCCCGGGCGCCGACCACGCCGGCATGACTCCGGCAAGGTGCAGCAGCACCCACGCGCCGGCAAGCACGGCCGCCGCCTGGAACGCGCCGCCCGGGCGATGCGCGCCGGCCCACAGCAGATACCCGGCCATCAGCACCATCACCGGCAGCACCGCGCGCGCGAGCGTCGCGAGCACCGTCACCCCGCGCTCGCCGCGCGGGGTCGTACGCGGCTGGATCGGGTCTGCGTAGAACGGGCCGTGGCGCGCTTTCGCGACGAGCACCCCGACGAACGCGAGCAGCACGACGGCGACCTCGAGCAGCGTGTCGTAGCCCCGGAAGTTCAGAAGAACGGCGGTCACGCCGTGGCTGACGCCGCTGCGGTCGAGCTGTTCGGCGACCATGGCCGGCAGCGCGACCGGCGCGACGTCCGGGACCGAGAGCATCGCCACGAGAAGGCCGGCGAACAGGGACGCGGCCGCCACGATCACCGTGATCGCACGAAGCGACCCGAGCGCGGTACCCATCGAGCGCTCAGCCGCCCGATCGCCGTCGACGGCGTCGGATCGCAGCACGCAACTGCCCGAGCGCGTCGAGCAGGAGCGCCCCGGTCAGCCCGGCTCCGATCGCCGCCTCGGCGAGCGCGATGTCGGGCGCGTCCAGCCGGATCCACGCGATCGCCATCATGACCCCGAACACGATGAACACGACGATCGAGCGGTACAGCTCGCGCGCGACCAGTATCACGACCGCGAGCCCGACCAGCGCGGCGGCGACGATCAGGTCGAACAGCGGCGGGATCACGTTCGATCCCGGACCCATGGCCGCACGCCGCGCTGGCGCGCGCGTCGCGCGATCAGCGTTCCGACGATCGCGCTGGCGACCAGCATGAGCAGCCACACGAGAAGCAGCTTGAGTGCGATCCAGACGTTGTCCGCCCTTACAGCCAGACCGAGCACGATCATGCCCAGGCCAAGGTTGTCGGCCTTGGCGATCGCGTGCAGTCGCGTGTACACGTCGGGAAACCGCAGCAGGCCCAGCGTGCCGGCGAGGAAAAACGCCGCGCCGGCGACGAGAAGCACGCCCGATAGCAGGTCAACGGCTTGCATCGTCGTCGCCGTCTTCGGCCAGATCGGAGCGCCAGGTGCGCTGCACGAACGCCACTCCGGCCACCGCGGCGAGCAGCGCCAGCACCAGCGCGACGTCGACGATCGCCGATGTCCCGCCAGCACCGAAGAGCAGCAACGCGATCGCCACGCCGGTGGTGCCGAACAGCAGCGCCGCGAGCATCCGGTCGGCATCGGTCGGCCCGCGCACGACCCTGATCATTCCGGCAAGCAAAGTGGCCAGCAGGAACGTCGCGATCGCGATCGACAGCTGCTCGATCATGTTCGCCTGAACACGCGCGCGACGCGCGCCTCGACGGCGCGCACTTCGTCGGCGACCGGCTGACGACGGTCGAGCACGTGCACCAGCAACTCGTCATCGTGCAGCCGTGCGGTCAGCGTGCCGGGCATCAGGTTCACGGTCGCGGCCAGCATCACGCGCGGCATCCCGGGGGCGAGCGCCACTCGAAAACGCAGCATCCCCGGCGCGAGATCGGGCCGCGGGCGAAGCGCCTGGATCGCCACCACCACGCCGGCGCGAAACGACGCCACGACGAAGAAGGCCGCGAATCCGATCAGGCCCGACAGAGAGACGCGGTCGGGTCGCACGCGCGACAGCGAAAGGCTCGCGAGTGTCGCCGCGCCGACCGCGGGCACGCCGACGACCCAGGACGCCGGATCGCCCGCGCTGATCACCGCCCACACGAACGCGAACACGAGCGAACGCCAGACGAACGCGCGCAGTTGGTCGAATCGCCGCACTCGGGTCGTGATGTCGGTCTCCGGTCGCGGGCGGTCACCGCGAGATCCCGTATTATCGGCGAGTGTCGTCGCGCGGCGCGAATCGCCCCGGCGCAACGGCGTTCGCGCCGGGTGTCACGATCGGCCGCAAGAAAATGGACAACGACCCCAGACTAGGCTCTTCCCCCTCGGGCGGCCCGCGCGCCGCGCCGCTGCTGGCACGCGTTTTCGCGTTCGCCGCCGGTGCGGTGGTTCTGGTCGCCGCGCTGTTCTTCTCGGTGATCGTCTTCGCCGTCCTGCTCGTCGTGGGGCTGGTGGCCGGGGCCTGGCTGTGGTGGCAGACGCGCGAAGTGCGCGGCGTCATGCGAGAACAGATGGAACAGGCGCGCCGCGCCCAGCGTGAACAGTCGCGACCCGCCCCGGGCGCGCAACCAGGATCCGAGAGCGGCGAAGTGATCGAGGGTGACTTCATTCGCGAAATAGACGAGGAAGACCCGCCCGACCCGGGTTCCGACGCTTCGAAGCGGCGCTGAAATGCGGCGCTGAAATGCGGCGCTGAATTTCGTCGCTGAAATACCGCGCTGAAATACGCCGCTTCAGCCCGCCTGTTTCGCGCTTTGCCGGCGTTCACCGCTCCTAGACTCGTCGTCGTGAAAGACGCGGGCATTGCGCTCGCCATCCCCGGCCGGAAGACGATGAGCACACAGGCCCCGACGAGAATCGTGATCGCTGCGGACTTCCTGCGTCCGCTGTTCGGCGACGAGAAGCGCTGCTCGACCCATGCCATCGTTCCGTGGCTGCGTGCGCTGCTCGACTGGCCGCTGTCGCAGGTCTGTTCGCTGCCGGTGCAGACGATCGGCTGGGGCGACGGTTTCGACACGCCGCGCTTCTATCGCGCAATCGGCAAACCGACGAGCATTGCGAGCTGGGCCGCGGTGCACTATTCGACCGAGCTGCCTCCCGCGGCCCAGGCGATGATCGCCGACGCGTTCGCCGATAGCGTGGTGATCGGCTACGAACTCCCGCCGTGCGTGGTCAACGTGCTGCACCGGCATTCAATTCCGGTGATCGACCTGGTGGTCGCGCCGACACGCTTCCTCGACGATCTTCTGCTGGGCGTGCGCTCGACGACGCGCCCGATCCAGGATCGAATCGAGCGGTATCGTTTCGACGACGCGATCGCCTGGCAGCAAGCAGGGCTGCTGCGCGCGAAAATGGCATGGGCGCCGTTCGAGCCGATCGGCGAGGACACCGCTCTGATCGTCGGCCAGGTCGGGCTCGACAGCGCGCTGATCCACCGCGAGCAGGGCCGGCACCTGAGCTTCGCCGACTTCCTCGACAAGCTCTTCGAGGTCGCGCAGCGCCACGAGACCGTCCTCTACAAGCCCCACCCCTACGAAGTGAACTACGGCGCCTCGGCGTCGGTGATTTCCAGATTCAAGTCGTTTCGACGCACCGATGCCAATTTCTATCAGCTGCTCTCGCAGCCTGGTCTGAGCTCGGTCTATGCGATCAGCTCCGGGTGCGTGAGCGAAGCGCCGTACTTTCGCAAGACCGGCGCCTACTTCTATCAGGCGCTGCACTCGTTCGACAACCATACGACCGCCGGCTGGGGGCTCTTGCCGCTGGTCGCCGTGGACCAGCACTGGATGACCCCGGGCTTCTGGCACGACGTACTCGAACCGGTCACCGACGTGCGCTCGGGCAAGTGGCCAGCGCTCGCGCCGCGGGCGCATCGGATTCGGCGTTCGATGAACGCCGACTGGGGATTCATGCCGCTGGACGACGTCGTCGCTTCGCGCCTTCGCGCGACACTCGCCTGAACGAGCCAATCGATGGTCGAAACGATGCTGGACAAGCGGCGAGCGACCGACGAGCGCACCGCGCAGAGCCTTCGCGCCCGGGCCCTCGAGGCCTACGTGGGCGGCGATCTGGCTGCCGCGCTCGGGTTGTTCACCGAGGCGCTCGCGATCGATCCGCTGTACGTGGACGCGATCGCTGACCTCGCCGCGGCAGAGCTCGAGCGCGGCGACGCGGTTGTTGCGATGCAGTGGGCCCGAAGGGCGCTCGTTCTCGAGCCCGAGCACGATGCCGCCCGGTTCACGCTCGCGGTCGCGGCGCAGGGTAGCGGCGACGCGGCGACGGCGACCCGCATCTTCGAATCGCTCGCCACGGACAAGGGATTCGCAAGGCGCAACCCCGAACTCGTGCAGGTGGCACGCCAAGGCGATTGCGAGACCGACGGCGTCGAGTTCGCCGATCAGAGCAGTTTGACGATCGTCGACCCGACGCAGGCGAGTTTTCGTCACCGCTTCGACATCCTGGTCAAGTACCTCTACGCGCTGGGCCGGCTCGGACTGCTCCCGGCCTGGGCCAACGTCGACGTCGGCGAGATGTACAGGCGCCACATCCACCTTCGCACCGGAGGGGTCGAACCGGGAAGCGAACACGAGAAGTCAACGCTGGAGCACTATGCCGGCGCGTTCGACGAACTGATCCTGAGCGTCGCGCGCGACGGTTTCGACCCGAGTCATCCCGTTCCGATCTCGAAGCACGACGGGCTGCCCCGCAACGGCGCCCACCGCATCGCCGCGGCACTCGCCGCGCAGTGCCACTTCGCGGCGATCGAGGAGGATGGCCCCGGAGGGCGCTGGGACGAGGACTGGTTTCGCACGCACGGCTTCTCGCGCGAGGAACGCAACGTTCTGCTGCGCGCCTGGGCTTCGATCAAGAAGCGCGACGCGAACGTGATCATCCTCTGGAGTCCGGTCGAATCGGCGTGGCCCCGGATCGAGCAGGACATCGATCGCTCGATGCCCGTCGTCTCGAAGCGAACGATCGAGTTTCCGCCCCAGGCGTTCGGCGAGTTCGTCCACGATGTCTACAGTTTCGACTGGGGCCCGAGGACCGGAGAGAACATCGAACGCAAGGTTCGCCTGCTCGCCGAGCATCCCGCCAGGGTGCGGGTGCTGTTCGCAGAGCGCCCCGCCGGCGGCGGCGAGGATCTTGCGCGGGAAGTGAAGCTCTCGATCCGGGAGAAGTTCAAGAGCCTGTGCCGTGTCGACGCGTACGCCACGCTGCACGTGAGCGAAACGCAGGACGAGACCGCGCACCTGATGGCGATCGTCGCGAGCGAGAACAACCTGCGCTGGCTTCGAATGCGCGCGAGTGCGCGCGATGCGCTCGTCGAGCGCCTCGCCGAGCTGCACGCGTCCTTGCTGACACGCGGCATCCAGGCCGCGAGTTGTTGCGTCGTGGGAGGAAGCGTGCTCGACGTGCTCGGACTACGCGCGGCCGACGACATCGACTTCACGCTCGAAGCCCAGGCGCGCGCCGCGCATTTCGACGACGGCGTGACGCGCCTATCCGAGAACCTCGACGTCGTGACGAGGAACTACCCCCGAAGCTTCGGCGACGCGCCCGCACCGGACGACGACCGATTGATCCACGACCCATCGCTGCACTTCGTCGCGCGGGGAATACGCTTCGCCGACCCGCGGGTCGTGATGACCCGCAAGCAGCACCAGCGTCGCGACAAGGACCTGCGCGACGTCGCGCGGCTCGCGGAATACTTCGAGCGTCACTCGATCCTGTAGAACCGGCGGCCGCGGCGATCCCGGACGGACCGATCCGCTCGCGGGCCGATCGTTCAGAGCGGCTTGCGATCGTTCAGAGCGGCTTGCGGATCGTCATCGCTCCGCGAATCTGGCCGATCCGGTAGCCGGTGGCGCGATCGGCCGGGTAGAGATCGGCGAGCCTCGCGCGCACGCCGTCGCTCATCCTGTCGGTCGGCCCGTGGCACTTCAGGCACAGCTCCTGTGTCGGCAGTGCCTTCATGTAACGGTACGACTTCACCCCGGCCTCGACGGTCACGTCGCCCTTCTCGAGCGTCGCCGGATTGGCCCCGGCCGCGGCACGCCGATCGAAGTCCTCGAGCACGGCGCGCTCCCAGGCGTCGGGAACGGCTTTCGGGTTGCGGTTGTTCAGGCTCACCCTGCGGATCTTCCAGCCGGTGCTCTCGGAAGCCGCCATCGCGAGTTTCGGCGCCTGATCGCGGCACACCGCGATCGCGCCCTCCGGGCCGCCCTTGTTGACCTCGTCGAGCAGGACTTTCAGCAGCTTGGGCGGAACGCTACCCGCCACCAAGCGCGCCTCTTCCAGCAGCTTGGTTTCATCGGCAAGCACTGGCGCGGCGGCGCCCAGACTCGAGGCCATCAGGACTGCCAGCAGGCGCATCGCGAACATCGTGCACTCCTTCGCTTCGTGGGATCGACCCGATCGATTCTGCGAAGGTGCGGATCGCGAAACCTTGATCGCCGTCAGGACGGAATTTCATCGCCTGGCGGCGATGTTTCGCCGGCGACCAGATCGCGCAGCGTCAAACCCTGCAGCGCGTCACGCACCGCGTCCTCGACCCGACCCAGCACCGCCTCGGCCGGCTGGTCGTGGGCGACCGTGTCGGGCCCGACGAATCGGCGCTCGCCGGCCGCTCGCACCGTCATCACGATCTGCGCGACACCGATTGACCCAAGGTCTCGGGCGGGCAGCCAGCCCGGCGGATCGCCCGTGGTCGCGACCAGCAAGCCATGGCGCTCGAGCGCGTCGATCACGCTGCCGATCGTGTGCCCCGGGACACCGGTCGAACGACCGAGCTCGGAGGCCGTCGGCGGCGTCGCACCTTCGACGAAACGCCTCGCGACGGCGGTCATCACCGAGACCGCGAGGCGCTCGCGCATCCGGTTGCTCAGCGCGGGTTCGCCCTCCTTCGCAAAGCTGTATTCCGGATGCTGGACGTAGAACGCGACACTCGCGCCCACGAGCAGGATCAGCCAGCTCAGGTACAGCCAGACCATGAACAGGATCAGGATCGCGAATCCGGAGTAGATCGCCGCGTACTTCCCGGAGCTCGCGACGAAGGTCGCGAATGCCCAACCCGCGGTCTGCCAGGCGATACCGCCGACCGCGCCGCCGATCAGCGCGGGAACGAGCCGCACCCGTGTGTTCGGAATGAACAGGTAGACGAAAGTGAAGGCGGCGGTCACGAACAGGTAGGGCGTGACTCTTCCCGCCGCGTAAACCGCCTGACTCAGCGCGTCGACCTGCAGCAGACCGCGAATCGCGTCGACGTTGGCAACCGTCGCGGTCAATCCCAGCGCCGAGAACACCAGGATGGGCCCGACCAGCAGCGCGCTGATGTAACGGCTGAACCGCTCGCCGAAGGGCCGAGCGCGCGAGACGTGCCAGATGTAGTTCAGCGATTCCTCGATCTTCTGCATCAACGAGACGGCGGTGTACAGAAGCAGCGCGAGGCCCACCGCGCCGAGCACGCCGACGTTCATGTTCTCGATGAACTGCACGATGCGCAGCGCGACTTCCTCGCCCTTCTCTCCGAGCGGTTCGAGGAAGGCCAGCAACATCGGCTGGATCTGGTTGTAGACACCGAACCCCTTGAGCACCGAGAAACTCAACGCCAACAATGGAACGATCGACAGCAGCGTCGTGTACACGAGGCTCATCGCACGCAGCGTGAGTTGTCCCTGGGCCAGATCGCGCACCACCAGGACCACGACGCGCAGCGCCCGCAGCGCAACGCCCGACGCGAACGATTTGGCCGCGCCGCCGCGCCAGAGCGCGCGTTCGACACGCTCGCCGAACGAGGGCGACGAGCTCACTTGCCGGCCTCGAGTTGCAGCCGCATCGCAACGCTCGTGCCGGTGTCCTTGTTCGCCGGCGCCGCCGGCGCGGGCCGGGCGCCAGACGCAGCCTCTCCCGCGCCCGCGCTGACCGGCGCTTCGCGAGCCGCCTCGGCCCCTGCCTCGCGAATCTCGCCGAGTCCCACGCGTGCTGCCGCGACCCCGCCCGCGCCGGTCAGTTCGGCCACGACCGCATCGGCGCGCCGCCTCGCGAGTTGCTCGAGCGCACCGCGCTCGATCACCGTCTCGTCGATCATCTTCCGAACGAGATCTTCGTGGAACCCGTCGGGAAGGGCCGCTGCCCCCGCTGGTGCCGCTGCCCCCGCTGGTGCCGCTGCCCCCGCTGGTGCCGCTCTCCCCGTTGGTGCCGCTCTCCCCGTTGGTGCCGCTGCCCCTGCCGCCGCCGCGGCCGGGGCCGACGCGGGCGCGGGCACGCTCGAAGCCGCCGCGCGCCGCTTCAGCGCGGCGAGCACTTCGGGCGCATAGCGCCTGGAGAACTCGGCCTCGATCGCCGCGCGCGTGCGCGGGTTGGCAGCGTCGATCGGCCCCGGATCCTCGCTCGGCCCGAGCTTCAGGCCCATCGCGATGACGACTGCCCGGCGCACCGCATCGGATTTCAGCGCCGCCTCGTCGTCGCGTTGCGCATAGGTCGGCGGAACCACGAGCTTGAGCTGCGGGCGCTTGGCGAGCGCCCCGGCGATCGACTTGAGCTTCGCCTTTTGCGGCGGCGCGAGTTCCGCGCCGCCGGCGGCGAATTCGACCGTGTCGATCTGTTCCGATTCACCCGCACCGAACAGCGCGCCCAGTGCCCTGAACGGCGCGGTCACGATCCTGGAGATCAGGTTGCCGATCGCCTTGCTGATCACCGACCCGTAGCTGAACTCCGGATCTCCGAGGTTGCCCGAAACCGGAACCTCCAGGTCGATCACGCCGTCGGAATCCTTGAGCAGCGCGATCGCGAGTTCGAGCGGAAGATCGAGCGCGTCGGGGCTCTCGACCCGTTCGCCCAACTCGACTTTCGTGAGCACCGCCTTGTTCTCGCCCTGCAGCTTGCCGTCCTGGATCTTGTACTGCAGGTCGAGCGACAGTTTTCCCGAGGCGATCCTGTAGCCCGCGAACTTGATCACGTACGGCGACATCGCGGTCATCTCCAGATTCCGGAACGCCATCTCGATGTCGGTGAATTCGCGCGCGCGAAACGGACTGATCGCGCCGGAGATCCGGGCCGAGCCGAATTCGTCGACGCGCGCTTCCAGTTGCACCTTTGCGCGCGATTGCGCGCTCGTGCCCAGGCCGGTGATCACGCCCTTGAGCTCGTGCATCCGGGTACCGAACTGCGGTCGCAGGCTCAGATCGGCGAAATCGAGCACGCCACCGTCGAGGCGCAGCCTTGCGATCGCAACCTGAAACGGATCGCTCGCCGGATCCGGCGCGAGAGCCGCTGGTTTCCCCGGCGCACCCGGTGCGCCGTTGCCGGCCTTCGCCGACCCGCGCTTGAGTACGTCGGTGAGATTGACGCTCTGATCCTGCGCGATCACGAGCCGCGAGACGAGCCCGTCGACCCGGACCTCACCGATGTCGACGCGATCGGGCGAAAGCGTGAGCTTGGCGTCATCGGTGGCAACCGACTTCCACGCGAGAAAGGTGCGCTTGGGTTCGATCTCCTCGAGCAACAGTTCGTCGATCGCGAGCTTGCCGTCGTACGCGAGCGAGCCCGCTGGCAAGCCGCCGTCGCCACGTCTCAGCCTGCCCTGTGCGGTAGCGAACGCCGAACCGAGCGTGAGCAGCGCGAACTCCGACAACAACGGTTGCAGCGGCGCGAGCGCGAGCCGGGAGATGTCGATCTCCAGGTCGGCCGAGCCGGTGTCGTAACCGACCGTGCCGCTCGCGGCGAGCGTGCCCCCGCTAGTGACTCGAGCCTTCACGTCGATCGTTGCGGGCGCCTTCGACGCGGTGTCGAACTCCGCGATGCGCAGCGCGATCGAGTCGAGCCCGGACTTGAGCGCCGGCGTTCGGCTTCGGTCTTCGAAATCGAAACCGAATTGGTCGACCACGGCCTGCGCGAGCGTGACTCGCCAGGGCGCATCGGGCGCGTTGGGCGCATCGGGCGCGTTGGGCGCATCGGGTGCTTTGGGCGCATCGGGCGCAGCAGTGCCAGCGGCCGGCGGCGCGAGCCGCGCAAGGTTGAGTTCGCCTTTCGCGTCGAGCCACGCGCGAGCGGTGCCGCCGCCGATGCTCAGTTTGTCGAGTCGTACGAGCCGCTCGCCCAGGTCGACGCTGCCCCCGTCCAGTTTCGCCGCGGCCACGGTCACCTCGTCGCCGGCGTCGTCGGCGGTACGCAATGCGAGTTGCTCGAGCGCCGCGCTCAGCCCCGCGGCGCTCAGCGAAAGCGGTCCCGTCGCGCTGGCCAGCGCGGTCTGGGAAACACCGAACCGCAGCTTCGCGACGCCCGCGCTGCGTTCGCCTTGTCGCAGCTGCAACGCCGACAGCGCGACCTCGGCGGCGCGCGCATCGAGCGTGAGTTTCGCGCCGTCGATCGCGGCCTTCGCCGAAGCGAACTGCACGCTGGCGTCGGCTGCCTTGACCTGCGCCGATTCGTCCGCGAAATCCACCCCGGTGAGAGCCAGCGCCGGCGCTTCGAGCGCGACCGTCAGCCCCGACTCGCTGGTTAGCGCGGTCTGGGAAACGCCGAATCGCAGCTTCGCGACGCCGGCGCGCCTTGCGCCTTGTTGCAGCTGCAACGCCGACAGCGAGACCTCGGTGGCACCCGCATCGAGCGCGAGTTTCGCGCCGTCGATTTTGGCCTTTGCCGAAGCAAACTGCACGGTGACGTCGGCAAGACTGGCCTGCGCGGGTCCGTCCGCGAAGGCCAGGCCGGTGGCCGAGAGGATCGGCGCTTCCAGCGCGACCGTGCCCGTGGCACCGGAAAACTCCGCCACGATCGAGCCCAGGCGCAACCCCAGCTCGGCCGCCTCGAGAAGCGAGCCCGAGACCGCGGCCTTCACCGCGGCCAGCGACAGCGCGGGCTTTTCGACGGTGACGCTGGCACGCGAGGCCCCCACGCGAGCGCGCGACGCGAAGCTCAGATCGACGCGATCGGTGCCGACCGTCGTTTGTCTGGACGCGTCGTCGAAGCCGAGCGCGACACGCGCGAGTTCCACCCGCGCGATCGCGATCCGCCAATCCCCGTCACCGCCGGTGGCCGGACTTGCCGGGGACGCGGTCGCGGCCGGCGGCGGCTGCGCCGCGGGCGGCTGGGTCGCGGGCGGCTGCGCCGCGGGCGGCTGCGCCGCGGGCGGCTGGGTCGCGGGCGGCTGGGTCGCGGGCGGCTGTGCCGCCGGCGAATCGCGCCCCACGGGATGCGTTGCGCCGGCGAGCTTCGACCAGTCGAGCGTGCCGGCCGCGTCGATCGCCGCCCCGATCCGGCCGTCGGCGATACGGATCGCCGAGACGTCCACCGTTCGCGCCGCCAGATCGACCTCGCCGCCCTCGAGAGCGATCGAATCGAGCGCGAGCAACGGCGCGGCTGCGTCGCGGGCCGCGATCGACAGACCCTTCGCAGCGAAGGTCGCCGGTCCGACGCGCCCGGACAACGCGCCGCTGCGCCCGAGTGCGAGTTCGAACTTTGCCGCGAGGTCGATCGTCCCGGCCGTTGCGCCGAGCGCGACCCTTCGATTGAGCGCGCGCGCGATCGTGTCGACGACCAGCGCCTTCGCCGACGCCGATCCCGCAACCGTGAACGGCCTCAGCCCGATCGCACCGCTCGACTCGAGCGCCGATGCGTCCGCGCCGCGCGCCGCGATCCGGTAGTTCGCCTTGCGCTCGAGCAGCGTGCTCAACCCGTCGACCGCGATCGACACCGCTTCGACGCGGGCGACGCGCGGCTCGGAAAGCGCGCGATCCGAGTACTCGACTCGCCCGTCGGTCAGCGCGATGCGATCGACGATCAGACGCGGCGGCGGACCTTCGCTGGGTGGCTCGTCGCTCGCGAGCCGCGCAAGCAGATCGGCGAAGTTGTGTCGGCCCGATTGGTCGACCTCGACCGCGATACTCGGGCGCGTGACCGAGATCGTCGCGAACGTCCACGCCCACTCGACAAGGCTTCGCGATTCGAGGTCCACGAGCAGGCGGGCGAACCCGAGCATCGGTCGCCCGGCGCCGTCGGTGAGCGCGAGATCGTCGATCTCGAAGCTCAGGCGCAACGGGTCGAAGCGCACGTCGCCCAGCGTGAGCCGGTGCTGCAGCCGCTCCTGAACCAGCCTGGGAGCCTGCCACTTCACCAGCGCCGGTATCAGCACGAAGCCCGCGAGCAGATACGCCCCGGCCAGCGCGACGACCGCGATCACCGGTTTGCTGAGCAGAGTCGCGCGCAGGTTCTTCATTGGAATGGCGGCGCGCCGACGAGTCGCTGGCGAACCGTCGAACGATTCTATACGGGCGGGGAGATCGGCCACGCCGGCCCCCGAGACGCCGCGAAGCGACGACCACGCAACGGCTCGCGCGCTGACTCCGCGCGTCAGGTCGGCATCCGGTAAGTGGCGTGTAAGAGCGGCCCCGTACAGAAGCACGTCACCGAATCAGAAACGGAGTCCGTTCATGCGCAGCGTCGTCTTGTCTGTCGTGTTTCTCATGCTTGCCCTGGCCGCGCCGGCGCACGCCGACCCAGCCGCCGACGGCAAGGTCCTGTTCGAGCAGAAGTGCTCGTCCTGCCACACGATCGGCAGCGGAGACCGCATTGGGCCCGACCTGCACAGCGTCGCCGATCGCAGACCGCAGGAATGGCTGCTGCGTTTCGTGATGGCACCGGACGAGCTGATCGCGGCAAAGGACGAAGTCGCGGTCAGATTGGTCGAGAAGTACAACCGCATCATCATGCCCAACCTCGGGCTGAAGGAGGGCGAGGCCCGTGCGCTGCTCGCTCATATCGAGGCGGTGGGCGCGACCACCGCGTCGACCGCGGCGCCCGCCGCGGTGCGCCTGCCGCAACCGGAACTTATCGCGCCACAGTCCACCGTCCTCGCCGTGTTCCTGGTCCTCGCGGCAGCGATCTTCGCGGCGTTCGCCTGGGTGGCGATGAGCACGCGCGCACCCGCCGAGGTGGACGTGAAGAAGGCCTACGGATTACGCAAGGCGTTTTTCGTCGCTGCCGCCGCGGCGCTGGTCGCGTTGCTGGTGGCGACAGTGCCGCGCGCGCCCTACGCCCTGGGCGACGTCAAGCCGGACCGCGTCGTGCACGTCGCGGCGCGCCAGTTCGATTTCGTCTTTTCCGACGAGCCGATCGTCAGCGTATCGGAGCTCGGGCGAGTGCCGAGGATCGCAAGTCTGGAGCTCAAGTCGGGCACGCTGGTGGAGTTCCGCGTCACGAGCCTCGACGTCAATCACGGCTTCGGGGTGTACGGGCCACAGCGCCAGCTCATCGCCCAGACGCAGGCGATGCCCGGCTACGTAAACCGGCTGCGGGTGCGGTTCGACGCGCCGGGGCAGTACAAGGTGTTCTGCCTCGAGTACTGCGCGGCGGGCCACCACCGGATGCAAACCACCATGTCGGTGAACTGACGCTTTCCAGGGAGAACATCGATGCGCGCAATCAATTCACAAACCCTCTACTGGATGGCGATCACTTTCGTGCTGTTCCCGATCCTCATCGTGCTCGGAATCTATATGCGTTCGGTGCAGGCCGGGGCGCTGTCCGGGCTCGAGGCGTGGTTCTATCCGATGATGACGCTGCACGGGGTCGGCATGGTCGGAGTCTGGTTCGTCGCCCCGATGGCGTGCGCCGCCAGCGTGCTCTCGAAATACGCGGCACCCTCGCCGGCGGTCGGGCGCTTCGCGCTCGCCGGCACCGTCCTCGGCGTCGTCCTGCTGCTCGCGTGCGTGTTTCTCGGTCGTTTCGCGGCTGGCTGGTATTTCCTCTACCCGCTGCCGTTCAAGGGCGAGTGGCCAACCTGGGCGGCGGTAGTGTTCCTGCTCTCGCTCACCGTGCTCGGCGCCACCTGGCTGGTCTGGTCGCTCGACCTGCTGCGCGCGATCGCGGCCAAGTACTCGCTCTCGGGGGCGCTCGGCTGGCACTACTTGACCGGCCGCACCGAGCCGGTGCTTCCTCCGGCAGTGCTGATCATCACGGTCAGCCTGATCGCCTCGGTCGCTGCGCTGGTCTCCGGTGTCGTCGTTCTCGCCCTGTTCTACTTCGAGCTGCTGACCGGCGCGCCGAGCGACGCGCTGCTGATGAAGAACCTGACCTTCTTCTTTGGTCACACGCTGGTCAATCTCGCCATGTATCTCGGCGTCGCGCTCGCCTACGAGGTGCTGCCGCAATACGCTGGCCGGCCGTGGAAGACGAACAAGGTCGTGGTGATCTCGTGGAACGCGGTGCTCGCGATCGTGCTCGTCGCGTATTTTCACCACCTCTACATGGACTTCGCCCAGCCGGGCGTGCTGCAGTACATCGGTCAGTTCGCCTCGTACGCGAGCGCGATTCCGGCCGCGGTGGTGACGATCTTCGGAGCGCTGCTGCTCGTCTACCGCTCGAACATGCGCTGGAACCTGACCTCGATCCTGATGTTCCTCGGCCTGGTCGGCTGGGCGATCGGTGGGGTCGGGGCGGTGATCGACTCGACGATCAGCGTCAATGTCAGGCTGCACAACACGCTGTGGGTGCCGGCACACTTCCACACCTACATGCTGGCCGGGCTGGTGTTTCTGGTCGTCGCCTACTTCTACCACGTGTGCCAGCAGGCAGCCTCGGTTCCGGAGAGCCCCGTCTACCACAAGCTCCTCGCAGCGCTGCTCACGGTTGGCGCCTACGGCTTCTTCCTCATGTTCTACCTTTCAGGCGCCTACTCGATTCCGCGGCGATTCGCGCACTATCCGGTGGAACTCGCGCACGGTGAGGTGTATTCGGGGATCGCAGCGGCGTTCGCGTCGTTGTTTCTGCTCGGCTTCCTGCTCTATCTCGTCGAGACCGGGCGGCGCTGGCTCAGGGCGGTGCGAGCGGCGGCCTGACGCGGTGCGCCGTTCGACAGGTGTCGCGCTGGCGCTCGCGTTCGCGCTTGCGCTCGCCGGGCACAGCGGCGCGACCGCGCCGCCGGACGGCGTCTCGCGCGCCGAGCAACGGCTGCTCGAGCGCGGAGTGCCCGACATCACGCTGCGGCTCGCCGACGGTCAGGTCGCCCGCATCAGCGATCTCGCGGGCGACCGGCCGCTTCTGGTGACTTTCTTCTACCGCCGCTGCACCGGCGTCTGCACTCCGTTCCTCGAGTCGGTGCGCGACGCGGTGCGCGAGGTTGGCGGATTGAACGTCGACTATCGGGTGCTCGCGCTCAGCTTCGAAGGCACCGACACGGCAGCCGACGTGCGCGCGCAGGCCGACGCGCTCGGACTGCTGCACACGCCCGGCTGGTCGTTCGCGGTGGCCGAGCACGATGCGCTGGCGCGGGTCACCGCAGCGCTCGACTTCCGGTACCGGCGCGATCCGGCGACGGGGCAGTACGACCACGCCGCGCTCCTGGCCGCGGTCGACCGCGGTCGGGTGGTGCGCGCGCTGCTCGGCGGCCCGGGCGACAGCGAGCGGCTGCGCGCGATGGTGTGGGAACTGCGCGGCAACTTCGTCCCGTTCTACAAGATCCCGGGTCAGACACCGATCGCCTGCTTCACCTTCGACCCGCGGACCGGCGAGGTCCGGCTCGACTGGGGGTTGTTGCTGCTGGTGTTGCCGGCGCTGGCAGCGATCGGAGCAACGCTTGTCACGTTCCTCGGTTGCGCGCGGCGGCGGCGGGCGGCTTGACCGAAATCGAGCGGGCACCAGCCGTTCGGGTACTGCCCTCAGCGCAACAGCTCGTCGAGCGCGCCGATACGTGCCGGCAGTTCCATGTCGAGGTGCCTGCGCAGCGCCGCGCGGCAACACTCGTATTGCTGGCGCGCCTCGGCGATGCGTCCAGCGCCTGCGAGTTGCCTGATCAGCAGTTCGTACAGATCGAGCGCGACCGGTTCGAATTCGAGCGCGGTCCGCAGCGCCCGGATCGCCTCGTCGGTGTGGCCCCAGCGGATCCGCAGGCGCGCGAGCGAGCGCACGGCGTCGAGGTACAGGTGCCGCAGCCGCACCCGCTGGCTGTCGAGCGACTCGTCCTGTGTGTCGTCGGCGAACAGGTCGCCGCGATAGAGGCGCACCGCGTCCTCGAGCAGGCCGAGCGCGCGCTCGTGCGCGCCCACGCGCTGCGCGTCGCTCGCGGTGGCGACGAAGTCGAGGAAGTTGAACAGATCGACCGAGTGCGGTGCCTCGATGTTGAACAGATAGTGATCATCCCGGCACACGATGAAGCTGGAAGTGCGCGGCCCACGCTCCGACTCGATCGCCGAACGCAGCGCGCTCACCACCCCGTGCAGCCGGTTGGCGCCCGAGCCCGGCGATGCGCCGGGCCACAGCAGTTCGACGAGCTTGTCGCGGTGCATCGGGACGCCGCGCCTCAACACGAGATGCTTGAGAAGCTGCAGCGCCTTGCGTCGCCCGAAAGCGGCGGGAACCAGCCTGTTCCCGCCCTGGAAGACCTCGAAAGGGCCGAAGCAACGCACGGCCATGCCCGCCGGCGGCAGGTTGGCGCTCCGCGTCGGCACGAACCGGTGCGGCACCGCGAGCGGAATGATCGCCCTGACCTCGTCGAGCACGCGCAGGCCCCAGTCCAACGGCACCGACCCGTCGCGCCAGCCGACGCCGACATAACCGAGCGGACGCCCGCCGTCGACCAGCGGAACGCCGATGAACGAGCGAATCCCGCACCGCTTGACCGCACCGCGCAGGAACAGCCGATCGTCCGGGAACCGGTTGGTGAACAGCGGCTTCTGCGTCACCGTGACCGTGCCGGGGTAGCCTGCGCCCAGCGGCATCTCGGTGAGTTGCATGAACGCCTCGCGGTCGTCGCCCTCGCAGTCGACGAGAAACACCTTCTTCCCGGAGGCGTCGAGCAGAAACAACTCGCAGTCGTCGGCGCCGCAGACCCGCCGCAACCCCTCGAGCGTGCTCTCGATCGAGCCGAGCCGATCCGCGAGCGCACCGCGAATCACGAGCCCCTCGAGGCGCGCGCCGCCGAACTGCCCGGACGTGACCTGCGAAAGGGGAAACCACGCCAGCGCGCCGCGTCCCGGGCCGGTGAGCGGCAGAATCGCGCAATGCCCGGACGGTACCGCGCCGAGCGCCGCGTCACGAGCGACCGAAGCCGCACCAAACGCAACCGCCGGGCAACGCGCGCACCGCGCGACGGATTGTCCGTGACGCTTGCCTGCGACAACCTCCCAGCAGTGCCGGCCGACGGCCGACCTGGCGGACACCCGCAGTGCGCGAGCGGTTGCTTCGGGCCACTCGCGCACGCGGAAATCGTCGTCCACCCAGAAGAACGGGCGGAACAACTCCCCGTTGCCTAGCCCAGCGAACGCGTAGATTCGCTTCTCCTCCGGTATTGTCGGCACCCGTGCATGCGTGGCGATGATACGCCCCGACCCTCGCCCGCGACGCGAAAACGTATAGTCGTGCCCTGACGGCAAACACCCAGCGCCACGACCACACCGCCGATGAACGAAAACCAAGCCCGCAACGCGATGCTGGTGCGCGCCTACGAGACGGCGGCGGCCGAACTCGTCGCGCACTGGAGCGAGGAGGATCGCGACTGGGCGACGCGCGCGGCACAGGAGGTCGAGGGCGAGCAGGCGAGCGCCGAGGATTTCATCGCCCGACGCGCGGCATTGGCGTCGGAACGCCTGCGCGGTCGGGATCGCGCGGCCGATCGCGCACTGCGCGCGATGTCCTGGCGGCCGTGGTTCGGCTGGGCCTTGCTGCTGGCGGCGCTGTTCGCGGGCGCGGCCGCCGACGCGATCGGTGCGGCGGACAGGATCAACCTGCTCTCGCCGCCACTGTTGATGCTCGTCGCCTGGAATCTGCTCGTCTACGTGCTGCTCGCGGCGCGGACCCTGAGCCCGCTCGTCGGCGCCGGCCGCCGCAGCGCCGGCCCGCTCGCGCATCTGGCGGCGCGCGCGTCGCACGCGGTGGCGTCGGTGGAACGCATCGGGCGCCGCTCGGCGGTGCTGTCGGGCTTCGTCACCGACTGGCTCGCCGCCGGCGCGTCGCTCGCGTCGGCGCGAGTTGCACGCATCCTGCACCTCGCCGCGGCCGCGTTCGCCGCCGGCGCGGTCGGCGGCATGTACGTACGCGGACTCGGGCTCGCCTACCTCGCCGGCTGGGAGAGCACGTTCCTCGCACCCGGCACCGTGCACGCAATTCTCTCGACGCTGCTCGCGCCGGCCTCGATGCTCACCACGATCGCGCTTCCCGACGTCGCACATCTCGCGTCGATCCGATTCGAGGCCTCGCCGGGCGAAGGGGCCGCGGGCTGGATTCACCTGTACGCGACCACGCTCGCGCTGGTCGTATTGCTGCCGCGGCTGCTGCTGGCGGGGGCCAACGGCTGGCGCGAATACCGCCTCGCGCGCCGGTTTCCGATCGCGCTCGACGCGCCCTACTTCGTAGCACTCGCCAACGCGCACCGCGGCCACGCCGCGAGTGCGCGCATCGTCCCGTACAGCTATGGTCTGGCGCCGCAATCGGCGCTCGGCCTGGACGCGTTGCTCGGTCGCGTCTTCGGTGCGAGGTCGCACGCCAGCATCGCGCCCGTCGTGGAGTTCGGCACCGAGGACGCGCTCGACGCGTCGTTGCTCGCCGGCGGTCCATACGTGTTCGTGGCCGCGTTGTTCGCCGCCACCGCGACGCCCGAGCCCGAAACACACGGCGCATTCGTCGCCGCGCTCGGGCGGCTGGTCGCGCCCGCCACGCCAGTTCTGGTGCTGGTGGACGAGTCGCCGTTTCACGAGCGATTCGGCCGCGACGCCGATGCCGACACGCGCCTCGAGCAGCGCCGCGACGCCTGGACGAAGATGCTCGGGTCGTTCGAGCAGTTCCCGGTGTTCGTCGACCCCGCCGCCCGGGATCCGGCGCCAAGCGTGCACGCGATCAAGGTGGCGATCGAACGCGGCACCTCGTCGGGCGCCGCGAACTCGAGCGCGAGCGACGCGTGATGGCCGAAACGATCGCGCTCAGCCTCGTCTCGCACACGAACGTGGGCAAGACGACGCTTGCGCGCACGCTGCTCGGGCGCGACGTGGGCGAGGTTCGCGACGAACCGCACGTGACGATGTCCGCCGACGCCCATCCGATGGTGGCAACCGCGCACGGCGACACGCTGACGCTTTGGGACACGCCCGGTTTCGGCGACAGCGCGCGGCTGGCGAAGCGACTCGCGCAATCCGGCAACCCGCTCGGCTGGTTCATGGGCCAGGTCTGGGACCGCTATCGCGACCGCGCCTTCTGGGCCAGCCAGCAAGCCATGCGCAACGTGCGCGAACGCGCCGACATCGTCCTGTACCTGGTCAACGCGTCGGAGGATCCTGCCGACGCGGGCTACGTGCTCCCCGAGATGAGAGTGCTCGACTGGATCGGCAAGCCGGTGATCGTGCTGCTCAACCAGCTCGGCAAGCCACGTCCGGCGCAAGTCGAAGCCGGTGATGTCGAGCGCTGGCGCGCGCACCTCGCACCCGCGCAGTGCGTGCGCGCCGTGCTCGCGTTCGACGCGTTCGCCCGGTGCTGGGTGCAGGAAGTGGTGCTGCTCGGCGCGATGGAAGCGGCGCTGCCCGGCGAACGGCGCGATGCGTTCACACGGCTCAAGGACGAGTGGTTGCGCCTGCGTCGCGCCGCATTCGACGAGTCGATGCGCGAACTCGCCGCGCGCGTCGCGCGCGCCGCGGTCGAGCGCGAGGCGGTGGCCGAGTCGGGCTGGAGCGCGCGACTGCGAGACATCGGCACGGCGCTGGGCATCGCGCGCGACGGCGAGGAATCGCCCAGAAACGCCGCGATGACGCGGCTCGCCGAGCGGCTCGACACGAGCATCGCCGCCAGCAACGATCGGGTGATCGCGATCCACGGCCTCGATGGCCACGCGCGCAGCGAGATCCTCACTCGCCTCGCCGAGCACTACGCGGTCACCGAGCGCCTGAGCGAAGGCAAGGCCGCCGCGCTGGGCGGCATCGTGGCCGGGGCGCTCGCGGGGCTGAAGGCCGATCTCGCCACCGGGGGAATGACCTTCGGCGCCGGCCTGCTCACCGGGGGCGTACTGGGCGCGCTCGGCGCGGCCGGACTCGCGCGCGGCTACAACCTGGTGCGTGGCGCGGGGGTCACGACCGTGTCGTGGACCGACGATGTCGTGATCGGCCTGGTCGCGCCGGCGCTGTTGTCGTATCTCGCGATCGCACACTATGGCCGCGGCCGCGGCGAGTGGTCACCGTCGGAGTACCCGCAGCACTGGCTGTCGACGGTGGACAAGGCGTGCACGCCGCGGCGCCAAGCCCTGGAAGACGCGATCGCCCCGCGCGCCGATGCGCGCTCGGCGCAACGGATCGAGGCAGCGGTCGCCCCGCTCGTTGCGGCGATCGCGCTCGAAGTGCTCGAGCGACTCTACCCCGGGACGCCGCTGCGCGGTTGACGCGCACCGTTTCCCGGGCTCAGGGCCTGATGTACGACCAGCCCTGTTGCTGGCGTTGCATCAGCGCGACGACACCGGCCGGAACGTAGTCGATGCCCGGGACCATGTCGGCCTTGCCCAGCTTCTGTGCCCTCATCGTGTTTTCGCAGGCCACCACCGTCACGCCATCGGTGAGCGCCGCGGTGATCCGCGGCTCGACCTTGGAGTCGCCCTTGAGCATGCCGATGCCTGGGCCATAGGCGACGATTTCGACGTCGACCTTGTCCTTGCCGAGGTCGGCCTGGACGTTGCGCGCGTTGTTCAGCGCGAGGTTCCACTTCATCGGGTCGGCGTCGCTCACCTGGAAGACCACCTTGGCGCGGTCGCCCTGCCTGGCGGCGTCGGCCGCATGCGCGGCGGTGCCCGACAGCGCCGAGACCGAAACCGCCGCTGCCAGTGCCATCATCACGATCGAACGTCTCATCTTCGTGTCTCCTTCGTTATGACGGCCGAAACGACCGCTTGCCTGTTGGGACGCAAGCGGCGCACCGTTTATTCCATCGCAACCCGCAGATCGGGAATAATCGCCGGGTCTGCAGCGTCTTTGTCGCTATGACCCTTTCGCTTCCAAGTCTCACGGCGTTTCGCCTGCGGTCCCGCCTCGGCGAGTTCCGCCCGGCGCTGCTGCGCGTCGCCTACGCCTGGTGCCACGACCGCGCGCTCGCCGAAGACCTGGTCCACGACGCAATCCTCAAGGCGATGGGCGCGGCGCGCTCGCTGAGAGATCCGCAGCGCCTCAAGCCCTGGCTGTTCGCGATCCTGGGGAACTGCCTGCGCGATCACCTGCGCCGTGCCCGACCCACCGTGTCGATCGACGAGATCGACGAGCTCGTCCTCGGCGAGCACCACCAACCCGAAGTCGCGCACGAACGCAAACAGGTCGTGATGCGCGTGCGCGCGGCGATCTCGCTTCTGCCGATCGGCCAGCGTCAGGTGGTCGTGCTGGTGGACATCGAAGGCTTCGGCTACGCCGAGGTGGCCGAGATTCTGCAGGTGCCGATCGGCACCGTGATGAGTCGTCTGTCGCGCGCCCGCGCCGGGCTGCGCGCGAAGCTGCTCGAGCCGGTGCCGCAGCCGCGCCCGTCAGCGATCAGGAGTGTCAAATGAACGAACGAACGAACGAACCAATACCACTTTCCGACGAGCTGCTGGGTTCGTACCTCGACGGCGAGTTGATCCAGAGCGAACGCCACGCGATACAGTCACGCGTGCTGTCCGACGAATCGTTGCGCCGCGACCTGTACGACCTGGCCGCAGTCAAGCAGCTGGTGCGCGACGCGTACGCCGGGGAACCTGTGAACGGTCGCGTTGCTCGTAGCGGGTTGCGCAGGGCAACGCTGCTCGCGTCGAGCTGGGCGGCGGCGGTCGCGCTGGGTTGGGCCGCGCACCTATGGCTGGGCGCGGGCGGCGCGTTGTCGCCGGCACAGATCGAGTCGTCGGCGCCCGTTGCGCAGGCGCTCGTCGTGCGCGCGCGCGGGCCCGACGCCGCGCAGCTAGCCGCTGCCACCGAAAACGGGCGCGTGATCGTGCACCTGGGCACGCGCGATCCGATCGCGGTGCAGACGGCGCTGCGCACGGCGTCCACGCTACTCGCCAGCAGGCGGGCCGACAATTCGGCGCTCGAGGTAGAGCTCGTCGCCAACAGCTCGGGGCTGGACCTGCTGCGCGTGGGCGTTTCCGGTTTCGACGAAGATCTCGCCGCACTGCGCGAGCGCTATCCCCAGTTGCGGCTGATCGCCTGCAACCAGTCGATCGATCGTGTTCGCGAGCGCGGCGAACAGGTGGTGCTCGCGCCCGGGGTGATCGTCGCGCCCTCGGCGCTCGACCAGGTCGTGTCGCGACTTCAGGCCGGCTGGATCTACCTGCGCACCTGATTCCGGCGACCAAGTGGCGCCGCGCCGGGGCCACGCAGGGCCACGCAAGGCCACGCGGCGCAACACATCGCGGGCGCGCGATGTTAGGCTTTCGCCGTGAACACGAGGGCCCGATCCACGCAACGCCCGTCTCGGTGGCCGATCGCAGCGGTGGTCATCGCGATCGCGATCGCGATCGGCACGGCGGCATATCTCTACGATCGCCACCTGCGCCGCCCGCCGACGGTCGCGCAGCCGGCTCCGGCGCAACCGGCCGTTGCCCAGCCGCTGGCGGCTGAAACGGCGCCGCCGGCGGTCAAGTATCCGATCGACGCGGTCCCGGTCGCGCCGGCGCAGCTGGCCGACCCGCTGCCGCCGCGCGAACAGGGCGACGAGGCGCTGCGCCAGGCGCTCGAGTCGTCCGCTCCGGACGATCTGGCCCTGTACCTGATGAGCGAGGAACTCGTGCGGCGTTTCGTCGCCACGGTGGACAACCTCCCGCGCCAGACCTTGCCGATGCGCGTTCGCGCCGCACGAGCGACGCCGGAGACTTTCACCGCGTCGGGTTCCGACGATCGGCGCGTGATCGGCGCAGACAATTCCCGCCGCTACGAGCCCTTCGTGCGCTTCGTCGAGAGCCTCGACGCACGCCGGCTCGTGGCCATCTACGTTCGTTTCTACCCGCTGCTCGAGCAGGAGTACCGCACTCTCGGCTTTCCGGACAGGCACTTCAACGACCGCGTGGTCGAAGCGATCGACGACCTGCTCTCGGCGCCCGAGCCGCAGGGTCCGATCGCGCTGGTGCAACCCAAGGTCATGTACCGTTACGCCGACCCGGCGCTGGAGTCGCTGTCGGCAGGTCGCAAGATCATGATCCGGGTGGGGCCGGACAACGCGCGTCGGCTCAAAGTCAAACTGCGCGAGTTGCGCGCGACGCTCGCCGGCAAGCCGGCGAACGGTCCCGCGACCGGCGGCGATCAGCCGGCAGGCACGAAGCCCGCCGGCTGATCGCCGCCGGCGCCCACCCTACTTCTGCCCGCGCACCCACGCCTCGTACCGCGCCTTGGTCTCGGCGTTTGCCGGATAGAGCCCCGGCAACGGCACGCCGCGCTCGACCTCGGTCACGATCCATCCCTCGAGGCGTTCCTGCTCGACCGACGCTGCCGCCACCTCGTCGAGCAGCGCCGCCGGAATCAGCACCGCGCCGTCCGAGTCGACCACGACCACGTCGTCGGGGAATACCGCAACCCCGCCGCAACCGATCGGTTCCTGCCAGTTGACGAAAGTCAGCCCGGCGACCGACGGCGGCGCCGCCGCGCCCTGGCACCAGACCGCGAACCCGGTTCCGAGAACGCCGGCCAGATCGCGAACGACGCCGTCGGTGACCAGCGCCGCGACGCCGCGCTTCTTCATCCGCGCGCAGAGGATGTCGCCGAAGATCCCGGCGTCGGTCGCGCCCATCGCGTCGACCACCGCGACGCATCCCTCGGGCATGTCCTCGATCGCCGCTCGAGTCGACCTGGGAGACGCCCACGACTCCGGCGTGGCGAGATCCTCGCGCGCCGGCACGAAGCGCAGCGTGAAGGCGCGCCCGACCACACGCGGCTGGTCGGGTCGCAACGGTCGGGTGCCCCGCATCCAGACGTTGCGCAAGCCCTTCTTCAGCAGCACGGTGGTCAACGTGGCGGTCGAGATCTTCATCAGCGTCTCGGTCATCCCCTTGTCCAGCGTCATCGTTCATCTCCGGTTGTCTGAGCCTTGCAGTATGCCCTGCGCACGAGGCGCGCCGGGCGGCACGCGCCCGCGCAATCTTGACGTCCCGGGCACGCGGACTCGATTCGCGTCGCGCGAGGCAATAGACTAGGCACAGGTCACGCGAGGGGGTCGCCTTGGCAAACGCAGCGAAATCGGGTTCGAAGACACCCGCCACCGGCAAGGGCAAGGCCGCCAGGCCACGCAAGGGCGCCGCGGGCGCGGTCGAGCGGGGCGAGAAGTCGCAACTCCCGCTCGCGCGCGAACTGCGCTGGTGGGCCGATTCGATGCTCGGACTGGCGGGGAGCGCGGCGGACATGTCGATGAACGTCGCGCGCATGACGCTGCGAAAACCGTCGCAACGTGCTGCGCTCGAGCGCGCAGGCGCGATGCTCAAGGGGTTTCGCGAGTCGGCCGGTTTGAGCCTGCGCGAGGTGGGCACCGCGATCGACCTGAAGGATCCGGCTCTGCTCGAGGCCGCCGAAGGCGGGAAGATCTCGCTTCCCTTCGAGGTGATTCTTCGGCTGGCCGCGGTGCTCGGTCGCAAGGATCCGATCTCCTTCGTGATGAAGCTCACGCGCACGCAAAGCCCCGATCTGTGGGCCACGCTCGAGTCGCTCGGTGTCGGAAAGCTGGTCGTGCAGGCCGGGCGCGAGCGCGAGTTCGCGAACATCTATCGTGCCGACGATCGTGCGCGCAAACTCTCGGACGCCGAGTTCGGCAAGGTGCTCGTATTCGTCCAGGCTGCGTTCGACCTCGCGATCAGCCTGCGCGGGGCGCACGGCGCGCGCGGCGCGGCGCGCGCCGAACACGATTCATCGACCGACTGAACCGCCGGTGCGCGCCGCGCTCAGCCCATCCACTGACTGACCGGCGCTGCCGCGAGCTCGAGCGGCTGAGTGACGATGTCGACCAGCGCCGGCCCGCCGTGCGCGAGCGCCGCACGCAGCGAAAACCCGAGCGCGCCTTGGCGCGACGCGTCACCGGGCGCAAGCGTGCTCGACGAAGTTGATCTCGACATTGAACGCGTCGCGAGCCGAGACGCGCAAAACGTCGCCCGATTTCCTGAAATCGACACCGTTCGCCGCCAGAACCTGCGACACACGATCGAGACTGCGCACCCGGACCCGGAGCGCCGTCATTGCGGGGGCCGCCGCAGACCGGGCCACGTCGATTCGCACCGGATCGGTGCGTACCTCGAACCCGTCGTCGGCGCTCCCGCGATCCGACGTCGCATCCTCCGACGTCGCCTCGTGTCCGAGCAACGCACGCCACAGCGCGCGCTCGCGCTCGACGTCGTTGACGCGGATGGACGCGCCGACGAGCTCGATCGCCCCGTTCTCGTGCGTCTGCCACGGGCCGTGCCAGACCAGTTCCGGAGTGAGGTGTTCGCAGAAGTACACCCTGCCGGCGGCGCTCGAACCCGGTTCGGTGCGCACGGTGCGAAACAGCGCGTCGCGGGCCTGACCGTCGACGAGCACCGGCCGGCCGAATCGCTGCACCGCCTGCACCGGCGCGCCACGCGCCACGACGGCGGCGTGCGTCGCGTCGGCGTCGGCGCTGCGAATCACCAATCCGCTCAGGCCTTCGGGCGCGTCGCGCAGTTCCGGGCGCAGGTCGGCGTTTGCGTCGGGCACGCCGAGCAATTCGATGTAGGTCGAGCCGAACACCAGCAGGTGATTGATCGACCCCAGCGTGTGGTAGCCGCGCGGGGTCGGCTGAAAACCCAGACGGCGAAACACGGCGACCGCCTCGTCCATCCTGCCGCCCACCGTGACGACCGCGTGATCGAAGGCGGCGAGGCCCGCGGTCATCGCGCGGCGCGCCCGCGCATCGGCCACGCGATCGTTGCGCGGCATTTCGTCGTGCCCGACGCGGGGCGTCGATTGAACTGCGGCAGGGGAAATTCCCTACACCGCCGGTTCGGTGCGTCGCGCGCTGGGGCGCGCGAGCAGGCGCTCGACCCAGGCTGCCACCGCCGGCGGCGCGCTGACTTCGGTCAGCGGCAGGAACTGGACGAAGGGCGTGTAGCAGACCTCGGCGAGCGAGTAGCTCTCGCCCACCAGGTAGTCGCGATCGCCGAGCTGTTTCTCGAGCACCTGAAGGTGCCTGTCGATCTCGTCGCGCGCGCGCGCCATCGCCGCGGTGTCCCAGCGCTCGCTCGGCAGGAAGCGCTTCGGGAAGATGATCACGCCGGTCGGGTGCGCCAGCTGCAGGTCGCACAGCTTCATGTGCATGTCCACCAGCGCGCGCAGTTTCGGGTCGGAGGGCGCCAGCGCCGGTTCGGGGCGGGTCGCCTCGAGGTAGTTCAGGATCGCGGTCGATTCGAACAGCACGAATCCGTCCTCCTCGAGCGCCGGTACGCGTCCGTACGGATTGAACGCGAGGTACGCCGGGTCGCGGTGCTTTCGCGCCGCCATGTCGACCGTGACGAGTTCGTGCTCGATTGCCTTCTCGTCGAGCGCGATCAGAACGCGTCGACTGTAGGTCGACAGCGGATGGTAGTGCAGGCGGATCATCGCTACGCTCCGTCGGATTTCAGGGCTCGGCCCGCGGCTGGCCGTTTTCGAGGCTGGTCAGAACCTCGACGCTGCCGTGCAGTGTGCGGTGCACCGGGCAGCGGTCGGCGATCTCGAGCAGTCGCTCGCGCTGCGCATCGTCGAGTTCGCCGTCGATCCGCAACACGCGCTCGATCCGGTCGATCTTCGCCGGACGCGACTCGCAGTCGGCGCAGTCCTCGGCGTGCACCTTGTCGTGCCTGAGGTCGACCGAGATGCGCCGCACCGGCAGCTTCTTCATGTCGGCGTACATCCGAAGGGTCATCGTCGTGCACGCGCCCAACGCGGCCTGCAGGAGTTCGTAGGGACTCAGCCCGAGATCGGTGCCACCGACCGCCTCCGGCTCGTCGGCCAGGATCGTGTGGCGCGCGGTGCTCACCGCATTGGCGAATTTTCCGGTGCCACGCTCGGCGACACGCACCAGTCCTGCCGGAACCTGCTCGGCGTCGCCCGCGGCCTGTCCGATGTAGCGCCCGGCCCACGCCGCGATCACCGCGGCGGCGAAGCGTGCGTCCTCGACGCGCGAGAGCATGTGGTCGGCGCCGTCGAGCGAGACGAAGGACTTCGGGTGCATCGCCGCCTCGAACACGCGCCGTGCGTTGTCCACCCCGACGACCGTGTCGCCGGGCGCGTGCATCACGAGCAGCGCGCGCCCGAGTGCGCGGATTCTCTTCACCTGCTGCTGGCCGTCGAGATCGTCGAGGAACGCGCGCGAGATCGTGAAGGGCCGGCCCGCGATCGAAACCTGCGCTTCGCCCTCGTGCTCGATCAGCGCGAGGTCGCGTTCGAATTGTTTGCGCACGTGCCCCGGATCGCACGGCGCGCCGATCGTGACGACCGCGCGCGCGTCGGCGATCCGGTGCGCGGCCGCCAGGACCGCCGCACCGCCGAGCGAATGGCCCACCAGCACCGCCGGCGCCGCGTGGTGTTCGCGCAGCCAGTCCGCGGCCGCGACCAGGTCGTCCACGTTGGACGAGAAGTTGGTGTTCGCGAAGTCCCCGCCGCTGCCGCCCAGTCCGGTGAAGTCGAAACGCAATACGCCGAACCCGGCCTCGGCCATCGCGCGCGCGATGTAGGTGGCGCCTTTGGTGTCTTTCGAACAGGTGAAGCAGTGCGCGAACAGCGCGAAGGCGCGCGGCACGCCGTCGGGCAGGTCGAGCCGCGCCGAGAGCGTCGCACCCTGACCGCCCGCGAATTGCGTCCTCACCGATCCCATCGCGCCCTCCATTCACCACCTGGCGAATTCCATCGCCTGCGTCCAGAGTAAGCTAGCCTGACTGGGGTGTCCAACGAGGGGGCATTGCATGATCGTCGCGATCGCAGGCGCGGCGCCGCGCGCGACCTGACGCGGCGGTCGCCGGCATGGGCTGGAACCTGCTCGCCTCCGGGGTGCTCGCGCTGCACCTCGCTTTCATCGCGTTCGCGATCGGCGGCAGCGTGCTGGTGATGCGCTGGCCACGCCTTGCCTGGGCGCACGTTCCTGCGTTCGCCTGGGCTGCGTCGATCGAGCTCTCGGGCGGGATCTGTCCGCTCACTCCGCTCGAAATCTGGCTGCTGCGCCGCGCCGGCGAAGCAGGCTATTCGGGCGGCTTCGTCGAGCACTACCTCGCGGCGATCGTCTACCCGGACGGGCTGACCCGCACCCACCAGATCGTGCTCGGTTCGGCGGTGCTCGCGGTGAACGCGCTGATCTACTGGCGCGTGCTCGCGCGACGCGGCTGACCGATCCGTCGCTCGTCTTTCGGTTCGGACGCCGTACGGCCCTCTTGCGGTTCGCACGTCGTACGGCCGTCTTTCGGTTCGGACGTCGTTCAATCGGCGTCGAGCGGCAGGATCGGGCGGCGCACCTTCTCGAAGCGAAACAGCCCCATGTCCGAACTCGTCACCCCCTCGCCCTGGCATTGCACGATGTGTCTGGCGATCGGCTTGAATCCGGCGCGGAAATGGATCCGCGACTTGAGCAGCAGGAAGCGCACGCGCGTGGGCTCGATGCCGACGCTGCGGAACATGCCGAGGTCGAACGGTTCCTGGTGGCGCGAGATCACGACGAAACGCACCGATCCGGTATCGAGCACCGCGGTAGGGCCCATCTCCATCCAGCGACCTGTCCCCATCGGCCCGGTGATCTGAAAACGCCCGTCGGTGAGCGCGCGCACCGTTCCGCGCACCGCGAGCGGCTCGCCGCGCCGCGCGATGCTCGGCATGTCGGTCTTTCCCCCGAGCATCACCTCGACCTCGGCGCCCTCGCCAGCGGCCTGCATCTCGCGCACCGCCTGCGGATCGCAGATCGCCCCCACCGCGACGTCTTCGAGCCCCTGCCGGATGACTTCCCCGACCACCGACATCACGTCCTGCGTCCCGCCCGAGGCGCAGTTGTCGGCGTGATCGAGCAGGATCACCGGCCCCTCGGCAGGAGCGCCCTCGGGCGCCGGCGCACCGGCGAGCGCCTTGGCGCGCGCCACCGACGCCTGCAGCGGCTCGGCGCGGTAGAGCAGATCGTGGCGGGCGCGAAGCGCCGCGGCGAGCAGCGCGTCGACCGTCGCCTGCGCGCGCGCCGCGTCGCCGTCGGTGACCACGACCGCGCTCACGCCCGCGTCGTGGATGTCGGCCAGCGGAAAGCCTCCGAACAGCGTCGCCGCCAGGCAGCCGTCGGCTTCGGCGGCGACGGTCATCGCCTGCAGCGCACGCATCGGCTCGTGGTCGGTTCCCATGCGCAACGTCGCCGCCAGAACGGGGATGTTTCCCCAGGCCATCACCGGACGGACCTTGGCGGCGAGCGTGTCGAGCACGATCTCGCCGACCTGTCGTCCGATTCGGGCGATGTCCACGTGCGGGTAGGTCTTGTAGCCCGACATCACCGTACAGTTCGCCACCATCTTCGCGGTGAGGTTGGTGTGCAGGTCGAGGGTTACGCCGATCGGCACCTTCGGCGCCACCGCGCGGATCGCAGCGAGAAGGTCGCCCTCGCCGTCGTCGCTGGTCTGCGCGACCATCGCACCGTGCAGATCGAGCAGCACGGCGTCGCACCCCGCTGCGACCGCGTCGCGAATCGTCGCGACCATCCCCGCGTAGGCCCGTGCATCGACCGGTCCGCTCGGATTGGCCTCGGCGGCGAGCGCGACCGTGAAGTCGATCCCGCGCTCGCGCGCGAGGTCGATGTACGCGCCCAGCGCGGAGTTGGTGCCGGCGTATCGATCGGCGTCGCTGCGCCCGTCGTCGGCCTGCGGCATGAAACGCGCGAGCGGCGTGGGCACCGGTGAGAATGTATTCGTTTCGTGCTTCATCATCGCCAGAACCAGCTTCATCCTGCACTCCCTCTTGATGGCCGCGGTTGCGAAGCCCTCGGTTCACCCCGAGAATCCGGGTCGAGTGCCAAGGCCCGCCCCGCGGCCCGTCGCCATCCCGAGAGACCGAATTGAGCGAGCAACGCCTGACAGGCAATGATACGAGCACGGCACACGAAGACGGCGCCGAAGGCGTCTCGTTTCCTGTCGACGCGCGCGGCCACCGCGGTTCGCTCGAGGCGGGCCGTGCGATCGTCGCCGAGGCGATGGCGGCGATCTCCGCGACCGACGCCGCGCGCGTCGCGTCGGATTCGCGTTGGCATCGATCGTATTGCGCGCACCTGCGCAGACTGGTCGAAACGGGGTTGGTGAGGGCCGAAGACGCGCTCGCGATCGCGCGCGCGGGGCTCGCCTCGGTGCACGCGACGATGCGTTTCGTGCGCGACGGCGACGAGGTCGCGCTCGCCGAAGCCACGGCGCTCAAGGCGCGATTCACCGTCGATTCGGCGACGATGGTCTGCGGCGCCGTGTTCCCGCCCGCCGCGCTGGTCGTGCCCTACCGCGGCGAGCAACTCGAGGGCGAGTCGCTGCTCGCGCAACTCGACCGATGGGTCGGCGCCGGCATCGTCGAGCCCTCGCACGCGAGCGCGGTCGCGCGCGTGGTCGAGCACCCCGAGTGGCTGGACCTTTCCGATCGAAGCTTCGTCCTGCTGGGAGCCAGCGCCGAGATCGCCCCGCTGCAATGGCTGTCACAGTGGCGCGCGCGGATCGTCGCGATCGATCTGCCAGACGCGCACGCATGGGAGCGGCTGGTTGCGCTGGCGAGCGCCGGCAACGCGACCGTGATCGCACCCAGGCGCCGGGACAAGGGCAAGCGAAAGCCGCGCCAGACCAGTCCGGCCGCGCAGAACGTGGCGTTCGCTGCGGCCGCCTCGGCCGGCTCGCTCGGCGCGAACCTGCTCACCGACCTTCCGGAATTGGCGCGCTGGATCGCGGCGCTGCCGGGTCCGTTGACGATCGGCGCATACGCCTACCTGGACGGTGCGCGCAACGTCCAGGTCTGCGCGGCGATGGATGCGCTCACCGCCGCCGTGCTCGCCAAGCGCGACGACGCCTCGCTCGCGTTCCTGGCGACCCCCACCGATGTCTACGCGACCCCGCTCGAAGCCGCCGCGCAGGCTCGCGCGCGCTACGCCGGGCGCGGGATCGGCCAGCGTGCCTGGCAGGCGCCGCTGTCGATCGCCTCCGGCGGGCGATTCTTCCGGCCGAACTACCCGAAAGAGAATCTCGGCGCGAACGCTGCACGGCTCGCGGTGTGCGACAGCCTGGTCGCGCAGCAGGGAGCGAACTACGCGCTCGCCAAGCGCCTGCAACAGTGGCGCGCGCTCGCATCGCGCGCGGCGGGCGTGCGAACTTCGATCAACGTAGCGCCCTCGACCACGACCCGTTCGGTCACCAGGCGCCGCGAACTGGCCGCGGCCTTCGCTGGCGCCGACCGGTTCGGCGTCGAGGCCTTCGAACCGGCCACCACCCGCGCGCTGATGGCCGCGATGCTGGTGCACGACCTGCGCTGCGACGATTCGGCGGCGAATCCGGCGACCCCGCTCGATCACCCCTATCGACTGCTGATCGAGGGCGCGAATCACGGCGGAATGTGGCGGATGCCGTTCTCCTGCGCCTCGGCCCTTCCCTTTGCCGCCGCGTTTGGTTGGTCGTCTACGCGCCCGGTGAGCCCCTCGAGCGATTGACCGATCGCGCGCCGCCCGTCCCGGCCCTTTGCGCGGCGCACACCGCGGCCGGACAGGGGTAGCGATAGAAGCGCTCGTTCAGGTAGCGCGCGACCGCGTCGATCTCTTCGCCGCGCCAGATCGCGCCGAGTTCGCGATCCCAGCGCACGACTGAGGAGCGGATGTCACCGAAGTCCTTCGCGCTTCGAGCTTCGCGCCGGTGAACGCTGCGATCGTGGCAGGCGTCGCACCGCGCTTCGTACAACGCCTTGCCGCGCGCGTACTCGGGGCCGACCTGCGGCGCCTGCGCGCGCTCCTGCCCCGCTGCGACCGCTGCGGACGCCGCACCCTTCGAAGCAGTTGCGCCTTCCGCACCCGTCGCTCCCGTCATACCCGTCGTGCATCCCGCGCCCGTCGCACCGACCGCGAACGCGAGCAGCAAGGCAACGCCAGACACGAGCCGGATTCGCTTCCTCAGTGACCGCTGTTCCATCTCGTTCCTTCGTCGAACTCGTCTCATCGAAACAATGTACCAGCCCGCGCGTGCGCCGCGCCGGGCCGCGCCGGGCCGCGCCGGGCCGCGCCGGACTGCGCCGGGACTGCGCCGGGCCTGCGGCACGCCTGCGCCACCTCGCCACCGGCTCACAGCGCCCCGAAGACCTTGCGCAGGATGTCGCTCCCGTACCCGATCGGATTCCTTCGGATCGCGATCTCCTCCTGCCCGATCATGTAGTACAGCCCGTCGAGCGTCTTGTCGGTCACGTGGTGCTCGATCCTGGCGTCGGCGCCGCTCACCGGCAACTTCGCCACCAGCGCGTTGTAGCGCCTGGCAAGGCCGACGCGCATCGTCGTGTCGCGCACGATCGGAAGAAATCGCTCGTAGAGTGGCTCACGCGTCTTGGTCGCGAAGAAATCGGTCACCGAGGTTTCGCCGCCGGTGAGGATGTTCTTCGCATCGGTCACCGTCATCGACCGTACGGCCGAGCGCAGCAGCGCCTTCGCACGCGGAACTGCCGCTTCGGCTGCGCGATTCATCGCCAACGACAGTTCGTCGATTTCGCGCCCCATCCCGAGCATCCGCGCAAGACCCGCCGCGTCCTCGAGAAACCCCGGCAGCGGAATGCGCACCTTCGGATTGGCGAAGAAGCCGTCGCGCACGCCCAGGCGCGAAACCGCCGCCGAAGCGCCGCGCTCGAGCGCGACGCGCAACCCCGAACTCGCATCGGCTTCGCTGAGGTCCGACACGCGCGCGATCGCGAGCCGCGGCGCCACTGCGCCGGCGGCGACCGCCAGCGCCCGAAGCGCGAACACCCTTCGTTGCATGGTCACCTCCCGAAAAAGAAACGGGCCGAGCGAAAGCCCGGCCCGTCGCATCAGGATAGCGCTTTATTGCATCGTCACCGTGACCGTGCTGTCGCTGCTGTTGTTCTTGCGGTCGATGGCGCGCGCGGTGATCGTCCACTCGCCCGCCGCCGCGCCGCGTGCGTTCCAGCTCACCGTGTAGGGCGAACGCGTGTCCCTGGCGAGGAGCCGGCCATTGGCGTAGAACTCGACGCTCTTGATCCCGTCGGGGTCGCTCGCGTTGGCACGCAGCGTGATCCGGGTGGGTTTCAGGATCGCGCCCTGCGAAGGACTCGTCAGCGTGACCTGCGGGGCCGAGTCCGAGACGTCGCTGAATACGACGTACGCGCCGCTCGCCGTAGCGCTGCCCCCGCCCGAGGTCGAATCGCTGGCGCGCGCGGTGATCGTGTACGAGGCGTCGCTCGTCCCCGAGTTCGGCGCGACCGACCAGTTCACGTTGGCGCTCGCGCCGGGCGCCAGCGCTACCGACGCAGGCGAAAACGCACCGGAGAATCCGCTCGGCAAGGTCTGCGCCAGGCTGAAGCTGCTGCTCGCGCACGCCGAGCTGTTGTGGTTGGTGACCGTCATCGTGTACTGCTTGCTATCGCCCGGAGCACCCGATTGCGACGAGGGCGACAACGCGACCGTGGGCGCCGACGGCGAACAGGTGGGCGCGCCTCCGCCGACCGAGATCGTCGCACCGTCGCCGCTGATCGTCTGCGGCGTGATCGTGACGCCGTTGGCCGAGTCGGAAAAGGTCTGTCCGGGCTGCAACTGCGCGAGGATGTAGGTCTTGCTCAGCAGCGCGCCGTTCGAACGGTGCACGCTCACCACGTTCTTGTACGTGCTAGCGAGGTTGGCGTCGAATCCGGCGCCGGTGCGCATGCTGACGTAGTAGTACTCGTTGGTGTCGGCCTTGCGAATTCTCAGGACCTGCGGGGCGCTGCTCGCCGTCATCGATACCGAGGTGATCGAGTACGAGCCGCTCGAGTTCGCGTCGACCACCGTACCGGCCGGTTGCCAGCCCGCGGCGATGCGATTCGACGCGTTGAACTGCACCATCTTCGCGCCGCCCATCGGGTCGGAACCGTCGCCGTACTCCGAGCTCGGCGTCGCCGCGTGGTGAAACAGCATGTTGTGTCCGATCTCGTGGACGAACACGCCGGTGTTGCAGCTCGCCACCCACGACTGCGTCGGAAACGACCCGCCCAGGTACGCGAGCCCCGACCAGCCGCAGCTGCTCACCGAGGGAATCGCGTACGAAACGCGCCGGTAGCTCGACAGGTTGATCCCCGCGGCCTGCGCAGCCGCCTTGAGCGCATTGCCCCAGCCGGTGTAGTTGCAGGACCCGCCGGACGAGTAATTGATGTTGAACGGCCCGACCACCTGTCCCGAGAACGACACGAGCTGACGCGAAGTCTCCTGGTACAGCCGGTTCAGCGAAGGAACGCTGGTGCTCGTGCTGAACATGTTCGTCGCGAGCTGGGTCGCGCCGCCGCTGCAGCTGAACGCCTTGTCGGTGAAGTTGCCCATGATCACGAGCGTCGTCTCGTTCACCGGGGCCGCGGCGGTGGTCCCGCCCGAACCCGAAGCAGAGCCCGAACCGGAGTCCGAAGAACGCCCGCCGGCCGCCGAAGTCGCGCCGGACGATCCCCCGCTTCCGTGACGGCCACGCGCGGCCAGCACGACGAGCCCGCGGCGGTCGCCGACGACGAGGTGATCCTTGAGCAACACGCCCCGGACGCGGATCTGCGCACCGACCAGTTTGCGCATCTCGTCGTTCGTCAGCGTCGCGTCTGCCGAATCGAGGTTGACGCGCGTGGTGCCGCCGTTGGAATTCATCTCGAGGAAGAAATCGTGGCGCGATTTCGAGTTCGCGAAATCGTCGCTCACCCGTCCGACGACCTCTCCGGTCGCGTCGACTTCCTGCTCGATCGCCGCCGCGATCGCCGGCGGCAGCTTCGCGCGCAGAGCCGCGGGCAGCGCGTTGATCATCACCTTCTCGGGGCGATGCTTGACCATCGAATACAGCGACGCCTGCCTCTTTTCGATCTCCGAGAGCAACTGACGTTCGAGCCTGACTCGACTGCTCCCAGGGGCGCGCTGCAACTCGCGCAACGTCGCCAGCATCTTGCCGGTGAACAGGACCACGTTCTCCTCGGCCGCGGCCTCGGGTTCGTGCGAACCGTCGTGCGCGTATAGCGGCGCGGCCAGCGCAAGCGAGGCGAACAGCGCCGCGAGGGCGCGCTGGAGTGATGACGATGCGGGCATTGCGGTTCCCTGAGCGCGAGGCGTCGAACTCGACCCGCCGGACCCCTCCCGACGCGCCGCCGACGCGGATTGCGCAATGAAGGGAAATGTCGCGTTAAACCGGTCCTGTTTCGCACGCCGAAAGGACGAACGGCCCGAAGGCCGAGACACGCGGAGTCGCCAGAAAACTTGAGCGCCGGCGGTGCCCGAACGTCGGGTATCAGCGGCCTTTGGTCGCGACGTCGATCGCGAACGCGGCGGCCGCGAAGCCCATCGTCGCGGTCACGGTGACGATCGAACCATATCCGGCGCAGGCGAGCGCCGCGCCGCCGCCCTCTGAACGGGCAGGCGCCTCGGCACGCCGCGCGTCGAAGTACAGCGCGTCGACGCCGAACGCGCGGCCAGGCTCGCGCGTGAACCCGTGGTCGCGACGCAGGCGCGCGCGCGTCGACGCGAGCAGACGGTCGCCGCGCGCGTTCGCGAGATCGGCCCGGCGCAGCGCGAGAGGGTCGACGACCGCTCCGGCGGCCCCACACACGACGATCGGCTGGCCCCGGCGCACGCAAAGCGCGGCCATCGCAGCCTTCGCGCGCGGTTGGTCGATTGCGTCGACCACGATCGCGCCCTCGGGAAGCAGCCTCGCCGCGTTGTCGTGGGTGACGAAATCGTCGATCACGACGACCGAGCAGTGCGGCGAGATCTGCGCGATCCGCCGCTCCATCGCGTCGATCTTCGCCGCCCCGAGCGTCGACTCGAGCGCGTGCACCTGGCGGTTGATGTTGGACTCGGCGACGTGGTCGAGATCGATCAGCGTGATCCGCCCGACTCCGCTTCGTGCGAGCGCCTCGGCAACCCACGACCCGACTCCGCCGATGCCCGCGATCGCGACGTGCGCGGCGCGCAATCGATCGAGCGCGGCGTCGCCGAGCAGGCGCGCGACGCCGCCGAAGCGACGCGCGTCGACGCCACCTGCCGGCTGCGGTATCGCGCTCATCTGCTCGGCCTCGCGGCACTGCCCGCCGATCGGTGCGGCGCAGCGCGCCGCCCCGAGCGGCTCAGTGCGCGCCCGGCGCTCAGGGAATCAACAGCGACGACCCGGTCGTCTTGCGGCTCTCGAGCTCGCTGTGCGCGCGCGCCGCTTCGGCCAACGGGTAGCGCTGGTCGATCGCGACCTTCACCTTGCCCGACGACACCACCTTCATCAGGTCGGCCGCCATCTCCTCGAGGTTCGCCCGGCTCGCGGTGTGCGCCATCAACGACGGTCGCGTGATGTAGAGCGACCCCTTGAGCGCCATCAGCGACATCGGCGGCACCGCGCCCGAGGCGTTGCCGAAACTCACCATCAGCCCGAAGGGCTGCAGGCAGTCGAGCGACGCTTCGAAGGTGTCCTTGCCGACCCCGTCGTAGACCACCGGCACCATCTTCCCGTCGGTGATCTCGCGCACGCGCGCGGCGACGTTCTCCTTGCGATAGAGGATCGTGTGGTCGCACCCGTGGCGCCGGGCGAGCGCGGCCTTCTCCTCGGAGCCGACGGTCCCGATCACCGTGACCCCGAGCGCCTTGGCCCACTGCATCGCGATCAGGCCGACACCCCCGGCCGCCGCGTGGAACAGGATCGTCTGTCCCTTTTGCAGCTTGTAGGTGCGACGAAACAGGTACTGGACCGTCAGGCCCTTGAGCATCATCGCCGCGCCCGTTTCGTAGCTGATCGCCGCCGGCAGCTTCACCAGCGGCTTGGCCGGCATGTTGCGAAGCTGCGAATACGAGCCGGGCGGGCGATCGGCGTAGGCGACGCGATCGCCCACCGCCAGGCCGCTCACGCCCGAGCCGATTGCGGTGACCTCGCCCGCGCCTTCCAGCCCGATTCCCGCGGGCAGCGATTGCGGGTAGAGGCCGGTGCGGAAGTACACGTCGATGTAGTTCACACCGATCGCGCGCTGGCGAACCTGCACTTCGCCCGCGCCCGGAGCGCCGACCTCGACGTCGACGTACTTCATCACCTCCGGGCTGCCGGTCGTGTCGATCCTGATCGCTTTGGTCATCGTGCGTCTCGCTCGGTTTGGTGGGCAGTTCCGGCGGCGGGGCATGCGCCCCGACGGCCGGGTCGAATAGCCCAAGTATAGCGAGCGAGGAACGGCAACGGCGCCCGGCGCGGGGCCGTCTCAGGCAGGCGGGACAGCGCCCTTGCGCTCGACGATCAGGCCGTACGCGTGCGGCTCGCGATGCCGCGCGAAGTCGAAGGTCGTCTTCTTGTACGACAGCGTCATGTCCAGGTCGCAGCGCGCGATCGCGAGTTCGTCCGAAGAGCTGGCGCAGGCGGCGACGATCTCGCCCGAGGGCGCCACGATGATCGAGTTGCCGATCTGGTCGACGCCTTCCTCGACCCCCGCCTTGGCCACGCCGACGACCCAGGACCCATTCTGGTAGGCGCCCGCCTGCATCACCAGTTCGTTGTGGAAGTGCGAGAGATTGTCGTGCTCGGGGGCCGGCGGATTGTGCACCGGCGTGTTGTAACCGAGCAGCACCATCTCCACGCCCTGCAAACCCATCACACGGTACGTTTCCGGCCAGCGGCGATCGTTGCAGATGCACATGCCGAAGATCCCGCCGAAGGCGCGATAGACCGGAAAGCCCAGGTCACCGGTTTCGAAGTAGCGCTTCTCCAGATGCTGGAACTTTCGCCAGGGCTCGTGCTCATGATGTCCGGGAAGGTGGATCTTGCGGTACTTGCCGACGATCGTGCCGGTCTTGTCGACGATGATCGACGTGTTGAAGCGGCGCGTGCGCTCGCCCTCTCGTGCCAGCTCGGCGTAGCCGAGGTAGAAACCGATGCCGAGGTCTCGCGCCGCGTCGAACAACGGCTTCGTTTCCGGACCGGGCATCTCGCGCTCGAAAAACGCGTCGATCTCGTCCTGGTCTTCGAAGAACCAGCGAGGAAAGAAGGTGGTGAGCGCGAGCTCCGGAAAGACCACGAGATCGCAGCCGTGCGCGCGCGCCTGCTTCATCAGGCCGAGCATCCTCACGACTACTTGCGAGCGCGACTCGGCGCGCGCGATCGGGCCGAGCTGCGCGGCAGCCACCGTGACAATTCGCGACATTGACTACTCCTGCGAAGCGAGTTCGAGCATCGTGTGCAACAACACGTCGGTTCCGGCCCGCAGGTCGGCCGACTCGGTATGCTCGGCGGGGTTGTGGCTGATGCCCTTCACGCTGGGCACGAAGATCATCGCGGCCGGGCAGATGCGCGCGAACATCTGCGCGTCGTGCCCGGCACCCGAGGTCATCCTGCGATGCGTGTGACCCAGTCGCGCGGCGATCCCTTCGATCCGGTCGACGATCGCGGCATCGAAGGTTACCGGCTCGAAACGCGCCAGCGCCCGCGTCTCGATCGTGACCTGCTCGTCGCGCGCGAGCGTGCGCAGGAACTCGGTCAGCCTGGACTCGGCCCGCTGCAGCAGCGCCTCGTCGGTGTTGCGCAGGTCGGCGCTGAGTGTGGCGCGCGCGGCGATCACGTTGATCAGGTTCGGGTGCAGGTCGATCCTGCCCACCGTGCAGACTTGCGTACCGCCCATCTCGACGGCGAGCGCGCGCAGGAACGTGGCGACGGCAGCCGCGCAGTAGCCGGCATCGCGACGCAATCGCATCGGCGTCGTGCCCGCGTGGTTGGACTGACCGGTGATCGTGATCTCCTGCCAGGAGATGCCCTGCAGGTCTTCGACCGCGCCGATCGTCACGCCCTCGGCGTCGAGCACGGGGCCCTGCTCGATGTGCAACTCCACATAGGCATGCGGGTCGAACTGGCGCAGCGGCGCACGACCCGCGTAGCCTATGCGCGCGAGTTCCTCGCCGAGTATCGCCCCGTCGATCGACACCGCGCGCAGTGCTTCGTCGAGCGGCATGCCGCCAACGTAGACCAGCGAACCGAGCATGTCCGGTGCAAAGCGCGCACCTTCCTCGTCGCTGAAGAACGCAACCACCAGCGGCCTGCGCGTCGTGACGCCGGCCGCGTTGAGCGTTTCGACCACCTCGAGCCCGCCGATCACGCCGAGGTTGCCGTCGTAACGACCGCCGGTGCGCACCGTGTCGATGTGCGAACCCGTCATGATCGGCGCGAGATCCTCGCTACCGCGCCGCAACCCGAACACGTTGCCGATCGGGTCGATCGACACTTCCAGCCCCAGCTCGCGCATCCACGAGCAGACGAGGTCGCGACCGCGACGATCGTCGTCGCTGAACGCGAGCCTGCAGCAACCGCCATCGTCGATCGCGCCGATTCGCGCGAGCGCGTCCAGACGCCGCATCAGGCGCTCGCCGTCGACGCGCAGCGCCGCATGTTCGATCACCGCACTCATGCCAGCACCTCCTGCGCGCCGCGCCCGACGATGCTGCGGTAGATCTGCGGATCGGTGTCGCCCTCGCTGCCGATCAGCAGTACGCGCGAGTCCGCGTCGATCCGCAGCGCCGATCGCAGCCGCTGCTCGCCACGCGTGGCGAGCAGCGCCGCCAGCCCCGCCGCGCCGGTCTCGCCGGACACGACCGCCCGATCTCCCTTGGCCGGATCGGCGAAGGCACGCACCCCCTCGAGCGCGAAGCGGTCGTCGATGACGACGTACGCGTTCGCCGCGGCCGAAACGATCTCCCACGCCAGCGGAGACACCTCGCCGCAGGCGAGGCCCGCCATCACGGTGTCGAGGTCGCCGTGCACCACGACCGGCTTGCCGGCCCGCGCGCTCTGGAAGAAGCAGTCGGCTCGCTCGGGTTCGACCACGACCACCACCGGTCGGCGCTCGCCCCACTCGAGCCAGAAACTGGCACACACCGAAGCCGCGAGCGCTCCTACGCCGGCCTGCACGAAGACGTGCGTTGGCGGCTCGCGCCCGAATTGCGCGATCACCTCGCGCGACATCACGCCATAACCGTGCATCACGTCCACCGGGATGTCGCGATAGCCCTCGTAGGTGGTGTCGGACACGACTGTCCAACCTTCGCTTTGCGCCTGCTCGGCGGCGTGGCGCACCGAGTCGTCGTAGTTGCCCTCGACCCGTATCACCTCGGCGCCGTAACGCGCGATCGCGGCGCGCCGGCCCTCGCTCACCGTGGCGTGGATGTAGATCACGCAGCGGCAGCCGAAGAGCTGCGCGCCCCACGCGACCGAGCGGCCGTGGTTGCCGTCGGTAGCGCAGGTGACGGTGACCGTCGACGCGAGGTCGCGCCACCGCCCGGCGATCACGTCAGCCGAGCTGACCGCCACGCCGCCGTTGGCGGCCTCGATCCTCGACTTGAGCAGCCTGAACACGGCATAGGCTCCGCCCAGTGCCTTGAAGCTCTTCAGACCGAAGCGACCGCCTTCATCCTTGTAGTGCACGGCGCCAAGTCCCAGCGACGACGCCAGCCCCGGCAAGCGGTGCAACGGTGTTGCGGCATAGCCCGGCCAGCTCGAGATCTCGCGCTCGGCGGCAACGAAGCCCGCCGCGCTCAGAATCGCGGAACGGGCCGCGCCGTAGGGTTCCCCGCGCGCCGCCGCGCGGGGATTGGGAAGTACGCGGACGCCGTCCGCCTGCAAGACACTCATCCGCGCATCACCGCCGATTACTTGCTGTGCTTGGCGATGTCGGCAAGCATCGCGTTCAGCATCGCGGTGCCTTCGGCGCCGAGTTGCTCCTCGATGATCTTGCGCACCGCCGGTTGCGACGAGGCGGCGAACTTCGTCAGCTCAGCGGCCGACACGGCGTTGACCTTCATCTTCTTGGCCAGCTTCGGGATGCCCTTTTCGGTGGACGCCTCGATGATGCGCGAGATCCCGCGACCGGCGTTGACCGCTACGTCAGCCGCGTCATCGACGATCTTCTTCTCTTCGGGCGTGAGGCTGCTGTAGAACTTCGCGCTCACGAACCAGAAGTACGGCGTGATCACGTGGTTCGTGATCGAGAGGTACTTCTGCACTTCGTCGAACTTCGCGAAGGCGATGATCGGCACTGGGTTCATCTGGCCGTCCGCCACGCCGGTTTGCAGCGCGGTGTAGACCTCGGCCCAGGGCAGCGCCGTGGGCTGGCCGCCGAGCGAGCGCACGATCGCCTCATGGGTGGGCAGCGTCATCGTGCGAATGCGCAGGCCCGCCATGTCGGCAGCGCTGGTGATCGGCTTCTTGTTGTTGCTGAACGCGAAGAACCCGCCCGAATCGAGCATTCCGAGCACCTTGAGGCCGGTCTTGGCCTGCAGGTCCGCCGTGAACTTCTTGCCGAAGTCGCTGTCCTTGTCGATCACGTGATCGGCCACCGAGATGTTCGGGAACGCGAACGGCAGGTCGAACACGCCGACCATCTTGTAGTGCGCGGCGACGCCGCCCGAGGACGAGATCACCGACTCGACGATGCCGTCGCGCACCTGCTGGATGACCTCGTTGTCCTTGCCCAGCTGGCCATTGGCGAAGGTCTGGACCTTGATGCTGCCGTTGGTGGCGGTCTCGACGAGGTTCTTGAACACCGCAGCCATCGCCCCCGAGTGGCTGTCGAAGGGGCTGTCCGGATTCAGGTGCGCGATGCGCATCGTCTTTTGCGCGAACGCGGGCGAGGCGCCGATCAGTGCGGCGACGGCGGTAGCCGCGACTGCGGCTGCCAGTTTGCTGAAAGCTCTCATCTGTCAATCTCCTGGTAGACGATCGGGAAGACACAAGGACGGTTCGCGGTCGATCACTCCGCGAGACCAAGAAGTCTCGGGACGAACAACGTCAGGCTGGGCCAGTACGCGATCAGCACGAGGATCAGCACCTCGGCGATCAGGAACGGCCACAGGGACCTGGCGATGCGCTCGATGCGCTCGCCGGTGACCGACGCGAGCACGAACAGGCACGCGCCCACCGGCGGCGTCATCAGCGAGATGTTCAGCGCCAGCACGATCATGATTCCCGCGTGCACCGGGTCCATGCCGATCGTGAGCGACAAGGGCGCGAGAACCGGCGCGAGGATCACCAGCATCGCGTTGATGTCCATGAACATGCCGATGAACAGCAGCAGCGCCAGGATCAGCGCGATGATGACGTTCGGATTGTCCGACACCGCCAGGAACGCTGCCGCGATCGCCTGCGGGATCTGGTTGAACGTCATCCACCATCCGAGGATCGACGCCGACGCGATGATCAGGAACACGACTCCGGTGATCCGCGCGGTGCGCACCAGCATGTCGTAGAGGTCGGCCCAGTTCAGCTTGCGATAGACGACTCCGCCCATGAACAGCGCGTAGGCGATTGCGATCGCGGCCGCTTCCGTGGGCGTCGCGATGCCGAACAGGATCGATCCCAGGATGAACACCGGCATCGCGAGTGCCGCAAGGCCGTCCTTGAAGGCGTAGAAGATCACGCGCAGGCTCGGCCTGCCCTCTCCCTTGGGCAGGTTCCAGCGCTTGCCGAAGGCCGCGATCACGGCCATGCAGATCAGGCAGATCAGCAGCCCCGGCAGGATACCCGCCGCGAACAAGCCCGCGATCGACACGCCCATCAGCGAGCCGTAGATGATCATCAGGTTCGACGGCGGAATCGTCGGCCCGATGATCGAACCGGCTGCGGTGACCGCGCACGCGAAGGGCCGCGTGTAGCCCTTCTTCACCATCGCCGGCACCAGCGTGTTGCCGAACGCGGCGGCGTCGGCGGTCGCCGCGCCGGTGAGCCCGGCGAACATCACCGAGGCGACCATGTTCGAGTGCGCCATTCCGCCGCGCAGGTACCCCACCAGCGCGTCGGCGAGTGCGATCAGCCGGTCGGTGATCCCCGAGCGGTTCATGATTTCGCCGGCGAGGATGAAGAACGGCATCGCGAGAAAGGTGAACAGATCGAGTCCGGCGAAGAAGCGCTCGGGCGCCATCATCAGGAAGCGCCCGCCCGGGTCGATCGTGAGCATGCCGACGACGCCTGCGATGCCGAGCAGATACCCTATCGGCATGCCGATCAGCAACAGACCGAAGAAGGTGACGGCGACGACGATCATGGCGTGACGTGCTCCGGATAGGCCCGGATGCGCGCCTGGTCGCGAATCGCGACGAGTGCCAGCTGCAGCGCGGCGAGCGCCGAAGCCACCGGCACCGCCGCGAACGGCAACGCCTTGCTCATGCCGTAGATCATCGTGAAGGTCTTTGCGCCGCGCTCGGTCACGCCGACGCCGTAGAACGCGAGCAGAACGAAGAACGAGATCCCGAGCAGGTCGACGAACAACAGCAGCGCCTGGCGCACGCTTGCCGGCAGCGCGGCGAACAGCATCTGCACGCCGATGTGCTCGCGCCGCGTGATCCCGCACGACACCGCGAGCAGCGCGACCCAGATCATCAGATAGCGCGCGGCCTCTTCCATGAACGTGATCGGCAACGGCCAGACGTAACGAACGAGCACGCCGAGCCAGACGTCGAGCACCAGCAGGACCATCAACGCGACACACGCGCGGTCAACCAAGCGCGTCAGCCACTCGCTGGCGCGATGTGCAGCCCGGGCGGTGGCCCCGAGACCGGTCATGTCCCACATGGATGACTCCCCCCTTCGCGACTCGTCGTGGCCTCGGGGAAACCCCTTGCGGCTGGTCGCGTTTGCACCTATTCTGAACCGATTGTTTCAGGAAGTCCAACAATGAAAAAAACGTTTCAACCACGGTCGCGCGACTCCACATCGCGCGGGTTCGGCGACGCTCGCAACGCGCATCGAGCGCGGGTATCCGCAGATGCCGCCGAGCGAGAAACTGGTCGCCGACCTGCTGCTCGACTCCCCGGGCGGCTCGCCACCCACTCGGCGACCGAACTCGCTGCGCTTGCGAATTCGTCCAAGGCCGCCGTGACGCGCTGTATCCGCCGACTCGGCTACCGCGACTTCGCGCAGGCGCGAACCGAATCCAGGCAGGCGCAGCAGTGGGGCTCGCCGCTCTATCTCGCCTCGGCGAGCCGCGTGTCCGACGCGGGCGATCGATCGGGCCTGCGCGCGCATCTCGACGCGGACATCGCGCTGCTCGAGCGCACCCGGGACGACCTCGCGGACGACGACCTGAAAGCGGCGGCGCGGGCACTTGCAGGGGCGCGGCGTGTCGTCGTCCTCGGGTTCAGGAACAGTCACCTGCTCGCGGGCTTCGCGCGCGCGCAACTCGGGCTGCTGCGTCCGGGCGTCGAACTCGTCCCCACCGCCGGCGAAACGCTGGCCGAAGGCCTCGCCCAAATCGACCACGAAGACGTCGTTCTCGCGCTCGGCTTCAGGCGTCGTGTCCCGACCTTCGTGCGAGCGCTCGAAGCGGCGCACCGCGCCGGAGCGCGAATCCTCTACATCACCGACCCGAGCGGGAGCGTCTCGCCGCGCACCGCGACCTGGACGCTACGCTGCCATTGTCGCGGCGCGTCGCTTTTCGACAGCTACGTCGGCGCGCTCAGCGTGCTCAACTATCTCGCGGCGCTCGTCGCGGAACTGCTCGGCGATCCGGCACGCAAGCGCCTGCACGACGTCGAGCGTATCCACGGGGAGCTTGGCGACCTGGTCTGAGCGACGATCGCGCGCAGCACGCAACCGCTGTAGCCGCGAGGTTGCGCGCGTGCGAACCCGCCAAGCTCTCAGAAGGTTCCGGGGTACGCGCCACCGTCGATCAGGAAATTCTGCCCGGTGACGTAGGCCGCCTGCGCACTGCACAGATAGGCACAGGCCTGCCCGAATTCGGTCGGATCGCCCAGTCTGCCCGCCGGGACGGCGGCAAGGCGGCGCTTGGTCGCTTCCTCTACGCTCACGCCCTGATTCTTGGCCACCGCCGCGATCGTTCCCACCAGCCGGTCGGTATTGAAGATCCCCGGCAGGAGGTTGTTGATCGTGACGTTGTGCGCCACGGTCTTGCGCGCCAACCCCGCGACGAATCCGGTCAGCCCGCTTCTCGCTCCGTTGGACAACCCGAGCACCTCGATCGGCGACTTGACCGAACTCGATGTGATGTTGACGACGCGCCCGAACTTGCGCTCGATCATCTGGTCCACCGTCGCCTTGATCAACTCGATCGGCGTGAGCATGTTCGCGTCGATCGCCTTGATCCAGTCGTCGCGCGTGAAGTTGCGAAAGTCCCCCGGCGGCGGACCTCCGGCGTTGTTCACCAGAATGTCGATCTGCGGTGCGGCGGCGAGCGCCTTCGCGCGCCCCGCCTCGGTGGTGATGTCTGCCGCGACCGCGACGACCTTGACGCCGGTTTCGGCGGCGATCCGCTCGGCGGAGGCCTCCAGCGTCGCTTCGGTGCGCGCATTGATCACCAGGTTCACGCCTTCGCCGGCGAGCGCGCGTGCGCAACCGTAGCCCAGTCCCTTGCTCGCGCCGCACACCAGCGCCCACTTGCCCTTGATCCCGAAATCCATCCTCGCCTCCTAGTCTTTCTTCATCGTCAGAAGGAATACGCCGGCCAGCACGATCGCAGTGCCCAGGATCTGCGTCACGGACACCGGTTCGTCGAGCAGCAGCGCCGCAAACCCGATCGTGGCGGCTGGGCCGAGCATACCGGTTTGGGCGGCGGCCGATGATCCGACGCGCGCAACGCCCATCATCACCATGAAGATCGGGATCACCGTGCAGACCACCGCGTTGACGATCGACAATCCGTAGACCTGCGCCGGTTGAGCGACCAGCGCCGCCGCGTCGATCGCAAGCGCCTGCGCCAGGCACGCGATACACGCGACGATGCTCGCCCAGGCGGTCAGCCGGATCGGACCGATTCGCCCGACCAACTGCCCGCCGGCGACCAGGTACACCGCGTAGGCGAGCGCGCTCGCGAACACCAGCGCCGCACCGAGCGGCACGTCTTCGCCCGACACGCTCAGGTCGTGCCAGAACACGAACAGCACCCCGGCATAGGCGACGAACAGCGCGATCCACTCCAGCGGCACGATGCGCTTGCGCAGCACCAGCACCGAAATCAGGATCACCAGCGTCGGATTGAGGTAGAGAATCACCCGCTCGAGACCGGCCGAGATGTACTGCAGCCCGATGAAATCGAGCAGGCTCGCGAGGTAGTAGCCGACCAGCCCCATTCCGACGATCGGCGCGACGTCGCGCGCGCCGAGCCGGTACGACGCGTCGCGTCCGGCCAGCCAGGCCGCGAGCGCGAACAACGGTAGCGCGAACACCATGCGCAGCGCGATCAGCGTCACCGGATCGACGCCGTAGCGATACGACAGCTTGACGATGATCGCCTTGAGCGAGAACAGCACCGAACCGGTGGCGGCGAGCGCGAGGCCACCGAGGCGCGCGCGCCGCGCGCTCACCGCGGTTTCAGCGCCGGCGCAGAATCGAGCCCAGCACGCCGCGGATGATCTCGCGCCCGAGCGTCGAGCCGATCGTGCGCGCCGCACTCTTGGCGATTGCCTCGAACAGCGAATCCTTGCGTCCGGTGCCCTTGAGAACGCTGCCGAGCACGCCGCCTCCCGAAGACCCGGAATTCGCTGCCCCCTTGCGCGCGGCGATCTCGGTCGCCTCCTGCTCGGCCGCCTTCGCCTTCGCGGCGGCATCGGCGGCGAGTTTCTCGTAGGCAGATTCCCGATCGAGCGTCTTGTCGTAGACGCCCGCGACCACCGACCTGCGCATCACGTCGGCGCGCTCGGCATCGTCGATCGGTCCGATCCGTGTGGCCGGGGGCATGATGAACGCGCGTTCGACGACGCTGGGTCGACCCTTCGCGTCCAGGAACGACACCAGCGCCTCGCCGACCCCCAGTTCGGTGATCGCCTTGCGGGCGTCGAAGTTCGGGTTCTGGCGCATGGTCTCGGCGGCCGATCGCACGGCCTTCTGGTCGCGCGGGGTGAACGCACGCAGCGCGTGCTGCACCCGGTTGCCCAACTGGCCCAGCACCGTTTCCGGCACGTCGAGCGGATTCTGCGTCACGAAGTACACGCCCACGCCCTTGGACCGAATCAGTCGCACGACCTGCTCGACCTTCTCGAGCAACGCGCGCGGCGCCTCGTTGAACAGCAGGTGCGCCTCGTCGAAGAAGAAGACGAACTTGGGCTTTTCCGGGTCGCCGACCTCGGGCAGGTTCTCGAACAGTTCGGACAGCAGCCAGAGCAGGAACGCCGCGTACAGGCGCGGCGAGTTCATCAGCGCGTCGGCCGCGAGCACGTTGAGCACGCCGCGACCGCTCGAATCGGTCTGCAACATGTCGTCGAGGTTGAGCATCGGTTCACCGAAGAAGCGGTCGGCGCCCTGCGCGTCGAGCGTGAGCAGACCGCGCTGGATCGCGCCGATCGACGCCGCCGAAACGTTGCCGTACTCGGTGGTGAACTGGCGCGCGTTTTCGCCGACGAACTGCAGCATCGCACGCAGGTCTTTCGCGTCGAGCAGCAGCATTCCGCGCTCGTCGGCGATCCTGAAGACCAGGTGAAGCACCCCCTCCTGCGTGTCGTTCAGGCCCAGCATCCGCGAGAGCAGCAACGGGCCCATATCGGAGACGGTTGCCCGCAGCGGGTGGCCCTTTTCGCCGAATACGTCCCACAGCGTGACCGGAAACGCCTTGAAATCGGGCTCGGGCAGGCCGAGGCGCTCGAGTCGCTCCCTGAACTTCGGGCTGATGGTCCCGGCGCGCGCGACACCGCTGAGATCGCCCTTCACGTCGGACATGAACACCGGAACCCCGAGCGAAGAGAACGCTTCGGCGAGCACCTGCAGCGTGACGGTCTTGCCGGTGCCGGTCGCACCGGTGATCAGCCCGTGGCGGTTGGCCAGCGCCGGGAGGATGCCAAGGTCGTTGCTGCCCGCGAGGGCGATCTTCATCGGTTCTTGCATGGTGTCCGGGCGCGGCGGCAAGCGTCGCGCGTTCAGGTGGCGAATGGCGTCGATGCTAAAATGGTGGCTTCTTACGCAATTCGAACACGCTGCGCGCGCGCAACGCAAGCGGGCTCCCGAAAAGGTTTCCACAAGGTTCCAACATGGCCGGCCATTCGAAGTGGGCCAACATCCAGCACCGCAAGAATCGCCAGGACGCCAAGCGCGGCAAACTCTTCACGAGGGTGATCAAGGAGATCACGGTCGCGGCGCGAATGGGCGGATCGGACGTGAGCATCAATCCGCGCCTGCGCCTGGCGATCGAGAAGGCGTCCGACGCCAACATGTCCAAGGACACGGTCACCAAGGCGATCCAGCGTGGCGCGGGCGAGCTCGACGGAGCGAACTACGAGGAGATCCGCTACGAGGGCTACGGTGTCGGCGGAGCGGCGGTGATCGTCGATTGCATGACCGACAACCGCACCCGCACCGTCGCCGACGTGCGCCACGCGTTCTCCAAGTACGGCGGCAACCTCGGCACCGACGGGTCGGTCGCGTTCCTGTTCCGGCACTGCGGGCAGTTCCTGTTCGCGCCGGGAACCCGCGAGGAGGCGGTGATGGAGGTCGCGGCCGAAGCCGGCGCGGACGACGTTGCGAGCGACGACGAAGGCGGCATCGAGGTCACCTGTCCGCCGGCGGAGTTCGCGGCACTCAAACAGGCGTTCGACGCCGCGGGGCTCAAGGCCGAGGTGGCCGAAGTCCTGATGAAACCGCTCGCCGAGACCGAGATCACCGGAGACGCCGCCGCGTCGATGCGCAAGCTGACCGATGCGCTCGAGGATCTCGACGATGTGCAACAGGTCTTCACCAACGTCGTGTTCGACGAAGGCGAGTGAACGTGCCAGCGCGCCCGATCCGCCTGCGCAACCCGGGAACGCCGCGTTGAAGATCCTCGTGATCGGCGCGGGAGGTCGTGAGCACGCGATGGCGTGGCGTCTGGCGCAGTCCGCGCGCGTGCAGACCGTCTACGTCGCCCCGGGGAACGGCGGCACCGCGACCGAACCGCTGTTGCGCAACGTCGCCATCACCGAACTCGCGGCGCTGGCCGATTTCGCGCGATCCGAGGAGATCGCCTTCACCGTCGTCGGGCCCGAGGCGCCGCTCGCCGCGGGCGTCGTCGATCTGTTTCGCGAGCGCGGACTGCCGATCTTCGGGCCGACGAAAGCCGCGGCGCAACTCGAGTCGTCGAAGGACTTCGCCAAGTCCTTCATGAAGCGCCACGCCATCCCCACGGCCGACTACCGGACCTTCACCGATGCCGCCTCCGCGCACGCATACGTCGACGATCGCGGCGCGCCGATCGTGGTCAAGGCCGACGGCCTGGCGGCAGGCAAGGGAGTGGTGGTCGCCGCCACCGTCGAGCAGGCGCACGCCGCGATCGACGCGATGCTCGTCGGCAACAGCATGGGCGCGGCCGGCGCGCGCGTCGTGATCGAGGAGTGCCTGCAGGGCGAGGAAGCCAGCTTCATCGTGATGGTCGACGGGCGCAACGTTCTCGCGCTCGCGTCGAGCCAGGATCACAAGCGCCTGCTAGAGGGCGACGAGGGGCCCAACACCGGCGGCATGGGCGCGTACTCGCCGGCCCCGGTCGTCACGCCGGAGATCCACGCGAAGGTGCTGCGCGAGATCATCATGCCCACGGTCAACGGGATGGCGCGCGACGGAATCCAGTTCACCGGATTTCTCTACGCGGGCCTGATGATCGACGCGAGCGGGCAGCCGCGCACGCTCGAATTCAACTGTCGGATGGGCGACCCGGAAACGCAGCCGATCATGGCGCGCATCAAGAGCGACCTCGCGACGGTGTTCGAGATGGCGATCGAGGGGCGCCTGGACGAAGCCGAGATCGCCTGGGATCGGCGCACCGCGCTCGGCGTCGTTCTCGCCGCGTCCGGCTACCCCGACGCACCGCGACCGGGCGATCCGATCCGCGGGCTCGCGCGTTCGGGCAATGCGCCCGAAGCGGACTGCCTGGTGTTTCACGCCGGCACGCGCGAAGAGGGCGACGACATCGTGACCAGCGGCGGGCGCGTGCTGTGCGTCACCGCGCTGGGCGACTCGGTCAAGATCGCGCAGTCGATCGCCTACCAGACGGTCGACCGGATTTCGTTCGACGGCATGCAGTACAGGCGCGACATCGGCCACAGGGCGCTCGCGCGCAAGCGCTGAACCGCACCCACTGCGACGCCCACCCGGTCGAACCCGCCAATTCGAGCACTGCGCGACAATGCCCACCTCTACGCGAACGCCCACTACAGGTGACGCGTCTCCCGACTCGACAGTGGTGCGCGACTACCTGATCGCGCTGCAGGCCCGAATCGTCGCCGAGCTCGAGTCGATCGACGGCACGCCGTTTCGCACCGACCAGTGGCAGCGCCCGCAGGGCGGCGGCGGGACGACGCGCGTGATCGAGGAGGGCGCGGTCTTCGAGCGCGGCGGGGTGAACTTCTCTCACGTATTCGGCGAAGGCCTTCCGCCCTCGGCCAGCGCGCAGCGCCCGCAACTGGCCGGACGCCGATTCGAGGCGATGGGCGTATCGCTGGTGCTTCACCCGCGCAACCCCTACGTGCCCACCGTGCACATGAACGTACGCTACTTCGCGACGCGCGGCGAAGGCGTGCCGGTGTGGTGGTTCGGTGGCGGAATGGACCTCACGCCCTACTACGCCTTCGAGAAGGACGTCGTGCGCTTTCACGGCGTGTGCCGCGAGGCGCTCGCGCCCCATGGCGAGCACCTGCACCCGCGATTCAAGAAATGGTGCGACGAGTACTTCTTCCTCAAGCATCGCAACGAGCCGCGCGGAGTCGGTGGTGTTTTCTTCGACGACTTCGACGAACTGGGCTTCGAGCGCTCGTTTGCGATGACCAGGAGTGTCGGCGATGCTTTTCTCGAGGCCTATGCTCCGAGCGTCGAACGCCATCGCGACGCGCCCTACTCCGAACGCGAGCGTTCGTTTCAGGCCTACCGTCGCGGTCGCTACGTGGAGTTCAACCTCGTCTACGACCGCGGCACGCTGTTCGGGTTGCAGTCGGGCGGGCGCACGGAATCGATCCTGATGTCGCTTCCCCCGGTCGCGAACTGGCGCTACGACTGGCAGCCCGACCCGGGAAGCGCCGAAGCGCGCCTCTACGCCGATTTCCTGCGACCGCGCGAGTGGGTCTGACGCGCGGCCCGTGCGACCGTCCGTGACACGTCCGCGCATCGGACTGCTCGGCGGCACTTTCGATCCGGTGCACGTCGGCCACCTCGCGCTCGCGCATGCCGCACGCGCGGCGCTGCGACTGGACGAGGTCCGCTTCATCCCCACCGGCCGGTCGTGGCAGAAGGACGACGCGGGCGCGTCGGCCGAGCAACGGCTGGCGATGGTCCGTCTCGCGGTCGAACCGATCGCCGGCTTCCTCGCCGATTCGCGCGAAGTCGAGCGCGTCGGTCCGAGCTACACGATCGACACCCTCGAGCAGATTCGCGCCGAACTCGGCGCCGAGCCCGCGCTCGTGTTCCTGATGGGCAGCGACCAGCTGCGCCAGCTGGGAAGCTGGCATCGGGGCGACGAGTTGCTCGAGCATGCGCACATCGGGTGCACGCGACGCGGTCCGGGCGATTCCGGCCCGCCCGACCCGACGCTCGCGGCGCTGCTCGACGCGCACGGCCGCGACGCCCTGCCCGACGAGGCCTCGGGAAGCGTCGTATTCTTCGCGATGCCGCCGGTCCCGGTTTCCGCGACCGCCCTGCGCGCGGGGCTCGCGAGGGGCGATCGACCGCGCGAACTGGTTCCGCCCGCGGTTCTCGACTATATTCAGACGCATCACCTCTATCGGAGAAACAGTGCCAACTGACCGCGGCGTCAAGCCGATCGAACTGCGCAAGCTGCAACGACTCGTCGTCGACGCGCTCGAGGACGTCAAGGCCCAGGACATCCGCGTATTCAATACGACCGCGCTCACCGGACTGTTCGATCGCGTCGTGATCGCTTCGGGCACCTCCAACCGGCAAACGCGCGGGCTCGCGTCGCGGGTGTGCGAGCAGGTCAAGGCGCACGGCGGTCAAGTGATCTCGGTCGAAGGCGAAGAAACCGGCGAGTGGGTGCTCGTCGATCTCGGCGACATCGTGGTTCACATGATGCAGCCGGCGATTCGCGCCTACTACAACCTCGAAGAACTCTGGGGAAGCAAGCCGGTGCGCGTCAAGCTCGGTGCGCCGGCGAAGCGCTGATCCGGACGCCGCAACCCGGGCCGCGATGGCGATGCCGCGCGCGAGAGTCGGTCGATGCTGATCAGGCTGCTCGCGGTCGGCACGCGCATGCCGGGATGGGTGAACGAAGCGCTCGCCGAGTACACGCGGCGCATGCCCGCGGAGCTTCGAGTCGAATGGCGCGAGATCCGCGCCGAGCCACGCTCCGCGAAGGGCGACCCGACGCGCTGGATGGCGCGCGAATGCGAACGCATCCGTGCGGCGCTGCCGAACAACGCGTGGATCGTCGCCCTCGACGAGCACGGCGCAGACCTCGACACCCGGGATTTCGCCCGTCGCCTCGAGCGCTGGCAGCGCGACGCGCGACCGGTCGCGATTCTGATCGGCGGCCCGGACGGGCTCGACGCCTCGCTCAAGAGCGAGGCCGGCGAAACGATGCGCCTCTCGTCGCTCACGCTCGCGCACCCGCTCGTTCGGGTCGTCGTCGCCGAACAGCTCTACCGCGCCTGCTCGCTGCTGTCCAATCACCCCTACCACCGCGAATGATTCGCAGCGTCGCAGCCGAGCAGTGAACGCCCCGAACGCGACCTTCATCTATCTGGCTTCGGCCAGCCCGCGACGCAGCGAGCTGCTGCGCCAGATCGGCGTCGCGTTCGAACTGCTGCCCGGAGCAAGCGACGAGGAGGCCGAAGCGATCGAACGCACATGTGCCGGCGAGGCGCCTTCGGCGTACGTTCGGCGCGTCGCCCGGGCGAAGCTCGACGCGGCGCTCGAGCGCTTGCAGCGGCTCGGCCTGCCGCCAGCCCCCGTCCTCACCGCCGACACGACGGTGGCGCTGGGCGGGACGATCTTCGGCAAGCCGGCCGACGCCGCCGACGCGGCGCGGATGCTGCACAGCCTCAGCGCGCGCACGCACCGCGTGCTCACCGCAGTGGCGCTCGCGCACGGCACCAGGCGGCGCGTCGTCGTCAGCGTTTCGCGGGTGACTTTCGCGCGCCTGTCGGCGCGCCAGATCGACGCCTACGTCGCGACGGGCGAGCCCTTCGACAAGGCGGGCGGCTACGGGATCCAGGGCGCCGCTGGCGCGTTCGCGCGCCGGATCGAGGGCAGCTACTCCGGTATCATGGGGCTGCCGCTGTACGAGACGGCCCGCCTGTTGCGGGGCCTGATCGAATCGCCACCGATCGGCGGCGTTCACGCCACGGGCCGATCGCGATGACCGAAGAGATCCTCGTCAACTACGCCGCGCACGAGACCCGGGTCGCGGTCGTCGAGCAGGGCGTGGTTCAGGAAATCCACATTGAACGCGCGGCCACGCGCGGGCTGGTCGGCAACGTCTATCTTGGTCGCGTCTCGCGCGTTCTTCCCGGCATGCAGTCGGCGTTCATCGACATCGGCCTGGAACGCGCCGCGTTCCTTCACGTCGCCGATCTGTGGCAGTCGCGCGCGCACGGCAGCGGCGCGAACCACACCGTTCCGATCGAGAAGGTGCTGTTCGAAGGGCAACCGCTGCTCGTGCAGGTGATCAAGGACCCTCTGGGCACGAAAGGCGCGCGGCTGTCGACGCAGATCAGCATCGCGGGCCGGCTTCTCGTGTTCCTGCCGCAGGATCCTCACATCGGCGTGTCGCAACGCATCGAGAAGGAGGCCGAGCGCGCGCAGTTGCGCTCGCGGCTGCAGTCGGTGGTGCCTCCCGACGAACGCGGCGGTTTCATCATCCGGACCTCGGCCGAGGGCGCGCAGGATACCGAATTCTCGGCCGATGTCGAGTACCTGAGAACTCGCTGGCACCAGATCCTCGACGCGAGCCAGCACAGGCCCGCCCCGTCGCTCCTGTACCAGGAGCTGAGCCTGGCGCAGCGCATCGTTCGCGATGTCGCCGACGCGCGTACCGGATCGGTGCTGGTCGACGCGCGCACCGAGACCGAACGCCTGCTCGAGTTCGCCGCGACCTACGTTCCGGGCCTCGAGTCGCGAATCCGGCAGTATGGCGGCGAGCGTCCGTTGTTCGAACTGCACGGCGTGGAAGACGAAATCGCCCGCGCGCTGGCGCGACGCGTCGACCTGAAGTCGGGCGGCTACCTGATCATCGATCAGACCGAAGCACTCACAACGATCGACGTCAACACCGGCGGCTACATCGGCGGGCGCAGTTTCGACGACACGATCTTTCGCACCAACCTCGAAGCTGCGCACGTGATCGCGCGCCAGCTCAGGATGCGCAACCTGGGCGGGATCATCGTCGTGGACTTCATCGACATGACGAGCGTCGAGCACAGGGAGTCGGTGCTGCAGGAACTTCGAAAGGCGCTGTCGCACGATCGCACGCGCACGACGGTCAACGGTTTCACCGCCCTGGGCCTGATCGAGCTCACGCGCAAGCGCACCCGCGAGTCGCTCGCGCACGTCTTGTGCGAACCCTGCCCGAGCTGCGAGGGCCGCGGAGCGCTCAGAACGGCACGAACGGTGTGCTACGAGATCCTGCGCGAGATCCACCGCGAGTCGCAGCAGTTCAATCCCAGGGAGTTCCGCATCCTCGCGTCGCAGGATGTGATCGACCTGTTCCTCGAGGAGGAGGCCCAATCGCTCGCCTCGCTGTGCGACGCGATCGGCAAGCAGGTGTCGCTGCAGGTCGAGTCGATCTACACTCAGGAGCAGTACGACATCATCCTGATCTGAGCCGGTCCGACGCACACCGTTGCACTGCGTCGTCTCGATCCAACGCTCGCACAAAACGAAAAAACGAATTCGATGGCATCGACAGTTCTCGTAACGGGCGCGGCCGGCTTCATCGGCATGCACGTTTGCGCCCTGCTGCTGCGTGCCGGGCATCGCGTCGTCGGCGTCGACAACCTGAATGACTACTACGATCCGACATTGAAGGCGGCACGCCTCGCGCAGCTCGATGCGATGCCGGGATTCTCATTCTCTCGTCTCGACCTTTCCGATAGCGAGGCGGTCGCGCAGAACTTTCGCGAGAATCGGCCCGAGTACGTCGTGCACCTGGCCGCACAGGCCGGGGTGCGATACGCGCTGGATCACCCGTTCAGCTACGTGGACAGCAACTTGCGCGGAACTGCTTCGGTGCTCGAATCCTGTCGCCACTGCGGCGTACGGCATCTGGTGTGTGCCAGCAGTTCGAGCGTATATGGCGGCAACACGCAGGTCCCGTTTTCCGAGCGTGACCCGGTGGACCACCCCGTCAGCCTGTACGCTGCGACGAAGCGCTCGAGCGAGCTGATGGCGCACAGCTACGCGCACTTGTTCGGGTTGCCGGTGACGATGTTGCGCTACTTCACCGTGTACGGACCCTGGGGTCGGCCCGACATGGCGATCTGGAAGTTCACCGAAGGGCTGTTGTCGGGAACACCGATCGACGTGTACGCGGGTGGCCACCTTTCACGCGATTTCACCCATGTCGACGATGCCGCGCGCGCCACCGTGCGGTTGTTGGACCACCCCCCGAAACCGGCTGGCCACGATGCACGGCACGCGTCGCGACCCGATACCAGTTGGGCGCCGTTTCGTGTGCTCAACGTCGGACGTTCGGACCCCGTCACCGTCAACGAGTTGATCGCGCTGCTCGAGAAGTTGACCGGTTCATCTGCGATTCGCCGCGAACTCCCGATGCAGCCGGGCGACGTCGAACGCACATACGCCGACCCGTCCGAACTGCACTCGCTCACCGGCCTGAAACCCGAGGTCGCTCTCGGCGACGGGCTGGCCAGCTTCGTCGAATGGTTCAAGCAATGGAAGGCACGCGGCGCACGGGGTTGGTGAACCGATCGCCTTGATGAACCGATCACCTTGATGAACCGATCACCTTGGTGAACCGATCGCCTGATCGTTCGTTCGCCCAGCTAGCTGCCGGAGAATTGAATCCGGTGCAGCAGCGCGTAGGCGCCGCCGGCCGCGATCAGTTCGCCGTGGGTGCCCTGCTCGACGATGCGCCCGCCCTCGAGCACCAGGATCCGGTCGGCGCGTTCGATCGTCGAGAGGCGGTGCGCGATCACCAGCGTCGTGCGTCCCGACATCGTGCGCTCGAGCGCGCCCTGCACCTCGCGCTCGGTGTGCGAGTCCAGCGCCGATGTCGCCTCGTCGAGCAGAAGGATCGGCGCGTCCTTGAAGAGCGCGCGCGCGATCGCGAGGCGCTGCCGCTGCCCGCCCGAGAGCGACGCGCCGCGCTCGCCGATCACCGCGTCCAGCCCCGCGGGAAGATCGCGCACGAATCGTTCGAGCGCGGCCGCGCCCAGCGCGGCCCAGACCCGCGCGTCGTCCACGCCCTCGCCACCGCCGAAGGCCACGTTCGCGCGCACGGTGTCGTTGAACAGGACGATGTCCTGGCTCACGAGCGCGATCTGCGCGCGAAGGCTCTCGAGCGTGAGATCGTCCAGCGAGACGCCGTCGATCGTCACGCGCCCCGAAGTCGGCGCGAGGAACCTCGGAACGAGGTTCACCAGCGTCGTCTTGCCGCCACCGGAAGAGCCGACCAGCGCCACCAGCTCGCCGGCGCGTATGTCCAGATCGACCTCGTGAAGGGCGTCGCGCTCGGCACCGGGGTAGCGAAACGAGACCCGCTCGAAGCGTATCGCGCCCGAGGCACGATCGATCGTCGCGCTACCCAGATCCGCCTCGGTCGGGTGATCGATCAGATCGAACACGCGCTCTGCCGCCGCGAGGCCGCGCTGCAGCGCGTTGTTGATGTCGGCCAGTCGCTTGAGCGGCGCCAGCAGCATCAGCATCGCGGTGATGAACGAGACGAACCCACCCACCGTGACCTGGCTGTCCATCGACTGCGCCAGCGCGATCGAAACGACGATCGCCATCGCGACCGCCGCGCACAGCTGGGTGATCGGCACCGTCGCACCGCCCGCGATCGCGTTGCGCATCGCGAAGCCGCGCAGCTGGTCCGAGGTGCGCCCGAAGATCTGCGCCTGGCGCGCGTAGGCGCCGAACACCTTGATGACCTTGTAGCCGTGCACGGCCTCCTCGACGACGCGCGTCAGCTCGCCGGTGTGCTCGAGGCTGCGCCGGTTTAGCATCCGCATGCGCCGGCTGAAGGCCACGACCACGAGCGCGAACACCGGGATCAGCGCGAGCGCGACGAGGGTGAGCTGCCAGTTCAGGTACAACAGCCAGCCGAGAAGCCCCGCGAGCACCAGCGTGTCGCGCACGACGGTGGTGAGCACGCTGGTCGTCGCGAGGGTGACGTTGTTCACCTCGAACACGATCTTCGAGATCAGCTGACCCGCCGCCTCGCGCTCGAAGTCCGACGCGGGCAGGCGCAACACGCGCGAGAACATCTCGCGGCGAACGTCCACGAGGACCTTGTTTGCGACCCAGGTGAGCGCGTAGTTGCTGGTGAAGGTCGCGATCCCGCGCACCACGAAGATCGCGATGATCGCGACCGGCACGTACCAGATCTCGAATTCGCCGCGCGCGACGAAGCCCTCGTCGAGCAGCGTCTTCATCAGCGCCGGGAACAACGGTTCGGTCGCGGCCGCGACCACCATCGCGAGCATCGCCAACGCCAGCCCGCGCAGGTACGGCCGCGCGTACGCGAACAACCTGCTGTAGATGGCGACGCTTTCGTTCACGGGCGCACCGATTCTAGCAGCGCGCGCCGGACACGCGCGCTCAATACTCGACCTTGACGAGCCTGGCGTGCAGGCGCGCCAACGCCTCGGAGATCAGGTCGTCGTCGGGATTGACGCGCCACTGCTCGCCAAGTTCGACCGTGCAACTCGCCTCGTCGTTGCCGTACTCGACCACGACCGGAATCGACGGCGCGCCGGGCAGCCCTTCCGGAACGTGCGGTTCGATCACGCTTCGAAGCGCGCGAATCTCGGCGAGGCCGTTCAACTGGATGCGCAAGCGCTTGCCGAACTCCCTGCGCGCTTCGACCAGCCCGAGCAGGCGTTCGGCGACCACGCGCAGCCCGCCGTTGTACTCGTCCGAACTGACCTTCGCCAGCACGACCAGAAGTTCGTCGCCACGGATCGTCGCGCGATGGCGCTCGAAGAGCTCGTTGTAGATGGTGATCTCGGCCGCCGCGGTACCGTCGTCGAGCGTGAGCAGCGCCATCTTCCCCCGGCGCGACATCTGGGTGCGCTGCGCGGCGACGATTCCCGCGATCCACACCGGCTGGGGCGAAGGCTGAAGCTGCGCGAGGCGCGTCCTGGCGAACCAGTTCACCTCGTCGACGTAGTCGCTGAACAGGTGCCCGCTGAGAAAGAAGCCCAGCGCACCCTTTTCCTCGAGCAGCCTCTGGCGGTCGGTCCAACCGGGCGACTTGAGCCACTGCACCGGCGCGCCGCCCGCACCGTCGCCCTCGTCGAACAGCCCGACCTGGTCGGCCGCGGCGGCACGCGCTTCCGCCGCTTCCATCGCATTGCCCACGTTGGCCAGCAGTTTCGCGCGATCCGGGTCGATCGAATCGAACGCTCCCGCGCGCACCAGCGCCTCGACCGCACGCCGGTTCACCTGACGGCGGTCGATCCGGGCGCAGAAGTCGAACAGGTCCGAGAACGCCGATTCGCGCCGTGCGTTCACGATGCTCAGGACTGCCGACGCGCCGCTGCCCTTGACCGCGCCCAGCCCGTAGCGGATCGCGCCCTGCGCGACCGGCTCGAAGCGCAGGCCGGAAGTGTTGACGTCGGGGCCGAGAATCCGCAGCCCGTTGGCACGCGCGTCGCCGACGAGCATCTGAACCTTGTCGGTGTCGCCCATCTCCGACGAGAGCGTCGCGGCGAGAAACTCCGCCGGGTAGTGCGCCTTGAGCCACGCGGTGTGATAGGTGATTACCGCATAGGCGGCGGTGTGCGACTTGTTGAAACCGTACTCGGCGAACATCGCCATCAGGTCGAACAGGCGATTCGCGAGTTCGGCCGTGTACCCCTTGGCGAGCGCGCCATCGACGAACACGTCGCGGTGCTTGGCCATCTCTTCGGGTTTCTTCTTGCCCATCGCGCGGCGCAGCAGGTCGGCCGCGCCGAGCGTGTAGCCGCCGATCGTCTGAGCGATCTGCATCACCTGTTCCTGATAGACGATCACGCCGTAGGTGGGCTCGAGGCAGGTTCGCAGATCGGGGTGGAAGTAGTCGATCCGCTGCTCGCCCTTCTTCCTGAGGACGAAATCCTCGACCATGCCCGAGCCCAGCGGGCCAGGACGGTACAGGGCGAGCGCGGCGATGATGTCCTCGAATCGGTCGGGCTGCAGCTTGCGCAACAGCTTCTTCATCCCGTCGCTTTCCAGCTGGAAGATCGCGTTGGTGTTGGCGTCCCTGAGCACCTTGTAGGCCGCCGGATCGTCGAACGCGAGCGTGGACAGGTCCAGCCCCAGCCCGGGGTTGCGCGCGTTGACGTACTCGAGCGCGAGCTGCAGGGTCGTGAGGTTGCGCAAGCCCAGGAAATCGAACTTCACGAGGCCCACCGCTTCGACGTCGTCCTTGTCGAACTGACTCACGACCGAATCGGTCCCCGGCGCCTTGTACAGCGGACAGAAATCGATCAGCCGGCCGGGGGCGATCAGCACGCCGCCGGCGTGCATGCCGACGTTGCGCGCCAGGTCCTCGAGCGGCGCGGCCAGCGCGAGCAGCGCGCGCACCTCGTCCTCGCGCTCCTCGCGCTCGCGCAACAGCGGTTCGGCCTCGCGCGCCTTGGCCAGCGACATCGGCTTGTTCTGCACGACGGGAATCAGCTTGGAGAGCTGGTCGCAGAACGTGTAGCTCATGTCGAGCACGCGACCCACGTCGCGAATCACCGCCTTCGACGCCATCGTGCCGAAGGTCACGATCTGCGAAACTGCCTGCTCGCCGTAGCGCTGGCGAACGTAGTCGATGACCTTGTAGCGGTTGTCCTGGCAGAAGTCGATGTCGAAGTCGGGCATCGACACGCGCTCGGGATTGAGGAACCGCTCGAACAGCAGCGAGTAGGGAATCGGGTCGATGTCGGTGACGCCGAGCGCGTAGGCAACGAGCGACCCGGCGCCCGATCCCCGCCCCGGACCGACCGGCACGCCGTTGTTCTTGGCCCAGTTGATGAAGTCGGCCACGATCAGGAAGTACCCGGCGAACCCCATCTGCACGATCATCTCGCACTCGTACTCGAGGCGTTCGTCGTAGCGCGCTCGGTTCGTCGCAAGCGCCGCCGGATCGGCGAACAGTTTCTCGAGCCGCCGGGCGAGTCCGGCGCGCGCGAGTTCGCGCAGGTACCCGTCGATCGTCGCACCGGGCGGAATCGGAAACTGCGGCAATTGCGCCTTGCCCAGCGTCATCTCGAGATTGCAGCGCTTCGCGATCTCGACGCTGTTGGCCAGTGCACACGGCAAGTCGGCGAAGGCTTCGCACATCTCGGCCTGCGACAGCAGGTACTGGCGCTTCGTGAAGCGGCGCTGGCGACGCGGGTTGGCGAGCATCTCCCCCTCGGCGATGCACACGCGCGCCTCGTGCGCGTCGAAGTCGTTCGGCGCGATGAACTGCACCGGGTGCGTCGCGACGATCGGCAAGCCGAGCTCGGCGGCGAGCCGCGCCGCTTCGCGCGTCTGTAGCTCGGCCTCGTCGTTCGCGAAGCGCTGCACCTCGAGGTAGTACGCGCCGGGAAACCGGCGCGCCCAGCAGCGCGCCGCTTCCTCGGCGGCAGCATGGTTGCGCGCAAGCAACGCCTGCCCGACCTCGCCCCACTGCGCGCCCGAGAGCGCGATCAATCCGCCGGTGGCCGTGCCGCCCGACTCGTCGAACCACTCGGCGCGCAGCTCCGCCCGCCCACGGTACTCGTTGCCGAGCCAGGCGCGCGAGATCAGCGCACACAAGCTGAGGTACCCTGCGTGGTCGCGCGCCAGAAGCGTCAGCCGGTAGGGACGGCCCCGGTCGGCGTCGTTGCTGAGCCAGCAATCGACGCCCAGGATCGGCTTGACGCCCGCCGCGCGCGCCTGCTTGTAGAACTTGATCCAGCCGAACAGGTTTCCCAGGTCGGTGATCGCGACCGCGGGCTGGGCGTCGGCTGCGGCGGCGGCCACCAGGGAATCGACACGCACGATCGAATCGGTGATCGTGTATTCACTGTGCACCCTGAGGTGGACGAAGTCGGGCTCGCGCATCTGTAAAATTCTAACGCCGCACGACCGCGGTCGACCAAAGCAAACGAATGACAACGAGTATCGACCACCGACGTGCGATCGCGTTGCTATGTTTCTGTGCAGTGTGCTGGAGCATGGCGGGCGTGTTCACGCGCCTGCTCGAGAATGCCGAGGGTTTCGAGATCACGTTCTGGCGCAGCCTGTTTTGCGCGATCGGTGTCTTCTCGGCCCTGGTGTGGCAGCAGGGCCGCCGGGCGCTGGCGCCGGTACTCTCGATGGGCGTGCCGGGACTGGTCTCGGGATTGATGTGGGCGGTGATGTTCACCTGCTTCATGCTCGCGCTCACCCGCACCAGCACCGCGAACACGCTGCTCGTCGCGAGCCTGTCGCCGATGTGCGCGGCGATCCTTGCGCGCATCGTGCTAGGCGAGCGCGTCAGGCGCGGCACCTGGGCGGCGATCGCGATCGCGCTGGTCGGAATCTGGTGGATGGTGCGCGAGGGCGTCTCCGGGGATGGCGCGATCGGCATGCTGATCGCGCTGGGCGTGCCGGTCGCATCGGCGATCAACCTGGTGACGCTGCGCAGGATGCACGCGCACGTCGACCTCGCGCCGGCCGTGCTGATCGGCGCGGTGATCTCCTGCGCCGCCACGCTGCCGCTCGCCTGGCCGGTCGCGGCGAGCCCCTGGGATCTCTCGATCCTCGCCCTGCTCGGCTTCGTCCAGCTCGCGCTGCCGTGCATGCTGCTGGTGCGCGTCGCACGACACCTCGCTCCACAGGAGATCGCCCTGATCGCGATGCTCGAAGTCGTCCTCGGCCCGATCTGGTCCTGGCTCGGCGCCGGCGAGGCGATGGCGCCGGCGACGATCCAGGGGGGACTCGTCGTCCTCGTCGCTCTAGCGGCCAACGCGTGGTTCGGCACGCCTCGCGCCGCCGGCGCCGCCGCGTGACGGTGTCACCCGTCGATCACCGTCGATCCACAATGGAAGCCGACACACGGAAACCGATATGCGCCCACTGACCGAACTCGACGCCCGTGCCGTGGTCGGCCTGTTCACCGACATCGACGACACGCTGACGACGAACGCCCGCATGCCCGCGGCCGCTTACGTCGCACTGACGCGGCTGGCCGACGCCGGGCTGCGCATCGTACCCGTCACCGGCCGCTCGGCCGGTTGGGCGCACATGGCGATGCACCTGTGGCCGGTGCACGCGGTGATCGCCGAGAGCGGTGGGGTTTGCCTGCATCGCGACGAGGCGCATCGCCTGCGCTGGATGCACCACGCCGGGCAGGCCGCGATCCGCGACTCGCGACAACGGATCGCGACCCTCGCCGAGCAGGTCATGCGCGAAGTGCCCGGACTCGCGCTGGCGTCGGACAACGCGTTCAGGATCGTCGACTTCGCACTCGATTACTGCGAACAGGTCGACCGCGTGCCCGACGCGCAGGTCGAGCGCGCGGTGGGGATGTTTCGCGACGCCGGATTCCAGGCGCGCGCGAGCACCGTGCACGTCAACGTGTGGAGCGGCGAGTTCGACAAGGCGCCGATGGCGCTGCGCTATCTGCGCGAAACGCCCGCCGGCGGCGGCGCGAACGACCCCGACCGATGGGTCTTCGTCGGCGACGCCCCGAACGACGTGTCGATGTTCGAGACCTTCGAGAAATCGGTGGGCGTCGCCAACATCCTGCGTTTCTCGGGGCAACTCTCGACGCCGCCGGCGTTCGTCACGCGCGCCTCCTACGCCGATGGATTCATCGAACTCGCCGGGCACCTGCTGGCGCAGCGCTGACTCGTCCGGCCGTGCTCAGATGATGCGACGGCGCATCGTGCTCACGACGATCTCGGCAGCGACCACGACGGCGAAGATCGACATCAGCACCATCGCCACTCGATCCCAGTGAAACAGGTTCAGCGCGGTGTCGAGCGCCATGCCGACACCACCGGCACCGACCAGCCCGAGCACCGAGGATTCGCGCACGTTGATGTCCCAGCGCAGCAGCACGATCGACCAGAACGCCGGCCTGATCGCCGGCCAGAACCCGTACCACAGGCGCGACGACGCGCTGGCGCCGCTCGCGGTGAGCGCCTCGATCGGCCCGGGGGCGGCCTCCTCGATCGCTTCTCCAACCAGCTTTCCGACGAAACCGATCGAGCGAAACGCGATCGCGATCGTTCCGGCGAGCGGCCCCGGGCCGAACACCGCGACGAACAGCAGCGCCCACACCAGCGAGTTGACCGAGCGGCTCGACACGAGCACCAGCCGGGCGATGAAGTTGAGCACGGGGCTGCGCGTGACGTTGCGCGCCGCCATCACGCCGAACGGCAACGCCATCACCACCGCGAGCAAGGTGCCGAGCGAGGCGATGTGCAGCGTCTCGACCAGCGCCGCGTGCACGCCACCGGGGTAGTAATCCCAGGCGATCGGCCACATCCGCTGCAGCATGTCCTGGATCTGCACGTGAGCGTCGAGCAGGAACTCGGGAATGACCTCGACGGTGCGGATCGACTGCACGATCGCCGCGACGATCGCCAGCCAGATCGTCAGCCGCGCGAGCCGCTGGCCCAGCGTGTGGCGCTGCCAGGTGCGCTCGAGTACCGAAGGCGCGGCAACGGCGGCGCGGGTCATTGGTCGCTGTCGTCGGGACGGTGCGTCGCGGCGCGGCGGCGCGCGCCTTGCGCGCCTTGCGCGTCGTAGCCGCCGAAGAACGCGCCCAATCCGCGCCCGTCGACGAACACCGCACGTACGAAGTTCGCGAGGAACTCGCCGACCATGATGATCGCGATGATCGTGATCAGGATCGCGAGCACGAAATCGTAGTCGAAGCGCTGGAACGCGGAAAAGAGCGTCCCGCCAACGCCGCCCGCTCCGACGATGCCCACCATCGTCGAATTGCGCAGGTTCGAGTCGAGCTGGTAGGTGGCGAAGCCCACGAACCGCGCCAGGACCTGCGGCAGCACGCCGAAACCGATCACGTTCATGAACGAAGCCCCGGTCGCGCGCACCGCCTCGATCTGCTTCATCGAGATTTCCTCGATCGCCTCTGTGAACAGCTTTCCGATGAAGCCGATCGACGCGACCGCGAGCGCGAGGATTCCGGCAAGCGCGCCGAAACCCACGGCCTTGACGAACAGGATCGCGACGATCACCGGGTGCAGCGTCCGGCAAAGCGAGACGAATCCGCGCACCGGCCAGGTGACCCAGTTCGGCATCAGGTTGCGCGCCCCGAGCACCCCGATCGGAAGCGAAAGCCCGATCCCCAGCGCCGAGGCAAGGATCGCGATCTGCATGCTCTCGGCGATGCCCTTGAGCAGGACGTCCCAGCGCGTGTAATCGGGCGGAATCATTCGCGCCAGGAACTTCGCGCCATTGTCCAGGCCGATCTGGAATCGCTCGTAGGAAAAGTCGAGTTGCGCCGCGGCGTAGACCGCGTAGAGCAGCAGCACGACCGCTGCAACGCGCGTGCCGGTGCCGACCCTGAACGGCGCGGCCACTCGCGCGTCGCTCACGTCGCGGCGGGGCGACCGGTCAAGCCGCCTCCTCGATCCAGTTCTCTCCGCCGTAGATCGTGGTCAGCGTCTCGTTGTCGAGCGCGTCGCCCGCGCCGTCGAACACGATCTCGCCGTTGAACATGCCGACGATCCGATCGGCGAAGCGACGCGCGAGGTCCACGTCGTGCATGTTCGCGAGAACCGGGATCTCGTTGGCGCGCCCCTGGTCGCGCAGCAGCGTCATGATCTCGACCGAGGTCTTCGGATCGAGCGACGAGGTCGGCTCGTCGGCGAGCATCAGTCGGGGGTTCTGCATCAGCGCGCGCGCGATTCCGACCCGCTGGCGCTGCCCGCCCGAGAGCGCGTCGGCGCGCTGGTTGACGAACTCGGCCAGCCCGACCACCTCGAGGAGCGCGAGCGCGTGCTCGATGTCGGCGGCGGCGAAGCGGCGGCGCCATGCGTCGAGCGCCCCAACGTATCCGAGGCGCCCGGTGAGCAGGTTCTCCATCACGGTGAGCCGCTCGACCAGGTTGTATTCCTGGAACACCATCCCGATCTTGCGGCGTGCGGCGCGCAGCGCCCCACCCCCGAGCGTGGTGAGTTCCTCGTCGTCGAGCCGGATCGATCCGCGCGTGGGCTCGACCAGTCGATTGATGCAGCGGATCAGCGTCGACTTGCCGGTGCCCGAAGGGCCGATGATCGCGGTCAGCCCCGTGCCCCGCACCGTTAGGTCGATGCCCTTGAGCACGGGCTGCCCACGCCGGTACTCCTTGACGAGACCGGTGATGACGAGCGACATCGCTCAGGCCGCCGCGCTTGGGCCAGGCGCGCGTTTCACTTCTTCTTCGCGGCTTCTTTCGCGACTTCCTTTTCGTACTGGGTGCGGTTGAATGCCTGCCCCGCGCCCTCGGCCACCTGACGCACCACGGCCCAGTCCTTCTGGTAGGTGATCGGGAAGAAGCGGTCCGCGCCGGCGAAGGCCTTCTTCATCTCTTCGGGGAACCGATACTGGTAGAAGCAATCGAGGATCTTCTTCGACAGCGTCGGTTCGAGATCGTGCGCGATGGCGAACGACGAGGTCGGGAACTTCGCGCTGCGATAGACGATGCGGAAATCCTCCTCCTTCACCTGTCCGCGCGAGGCCATGCGCGCGAACACGTCCGACGCGACCGCGGCCGCGTCGTAGTCGCCGCTGTTCACACCCATCACCGACTGGTCGTGCTTGCCCGAGAACAGGATCTTGTAGTCCTTCTCCGGAGCGAGACCCTGCGACGGGAACAGCGCCATCGGCGCCATGTGACCGGAATTCGACGAGGGCGACGTGTGCGCGACCTTCTTGCCCTTGAGATCGGCGAGCTTCTGGAACGGGCTGTCCTTCTTGACGATCACGATCAGGTTGTAGCCCTGGAACTCCTTCTCGGTGCCCTTGACCGCGAACGGCACCGCCCCGGCGATGTTCACTGCGAACGCGGTCGGGCCGGTGGAGAAGCCGCCGACGTGCAACCGGCCCGAGCGCATCGCCTCGATCTCGGCGGCGTTGCTCTGAACCTGGAAGAACACGACCCGCTTGGCCGTGCACTTGGCGAGGTGATCGGTGAACGGGTTGAAGATCTTCTCGTAGACCGCCGGGTCTTCCACCGGCGTGTAGGTGAAGACGATCGTCGACGGATTCTTCAGCTTGTTCGAATCGGTGGGCATGTCGGCGACCAGATCCTTGTTGGCGTCGCAGAACTGCGGATCCAGTTCACCGCGGTTCGAGCAGCTGTCCTGGGCGAACGCGACGCCCGAAAGCGCGAATGCGGCGATGAGTGCGAGCAGGTGCTTGCGCATTGAGGGTCTCCTCCTGAAACGTTGTTATCGCAAGCGTGCCGTCACGCTTGCGTGTCCGCGATTATAGACCGCGACGGCGACGCGCGGCCGGCTGACGGCAGCGCACGGTGCACGGCCCTGGACACGCGGTCGACGCGACGCCGCTATCATCTGCCGCAGGCACGCGGCGCCGGTTCGATGCGCAGCGCGCCGATCGGCCCAAATCGTGCCCAATACGCCTTCCCCCTACGTCGGACGTTTCGCGCCATCGCCCACCGGCGCCCTGCACGCGGGCTCGCTTGTCGCCGCGCTGGGCAGTTGCCTTGACGCGCGTGCGCACCGCGGGCGCTGGTTGCTGCGAATCGAGGATCTGGACCCGCCGCGCGAAGTACCGGGCGCGACGACGCGGATCCGCGCCGCGTTGCGCGCTCTCGGATTCGCGCACGACGGCGTAGTGCTGATGCAGAGCGCTCGAGGCGAGCACTATCAGCGCGCCTTCGATCAGCTCGCCGCACGCGGGTTGGTCTACCCCTGCGCCTGTTCGCGGCGCGAGATCGCCGACTCGCTCTCGCGCATCGGCGCGCCGATCGACCGTCATCGCGAACTGGTCTACCCCGGAACGTGCCGCGACGGCATCGCGCCGGGTCGCGCACCGCGCGCCTGGCGCATCAGGGTCGGCGAGGCGCGCATCGCCTGGCGCGAACGCGACGCGAGCGAGCACGTCGCTCGCCTGGGCGAAGAGGTCGGCGACTTCGTGCTGCGGCGCGCGGACGGGTTGTGGGCCTATCAACTGGCGGTCGTCGTCGATGACGCGCTGCAACTGGTCAGCGACGTCGTGCGCGGAGAGGACTTGCGTGAATCGACCGCGCGGCAGATCTTCCTGCAGCGAACGCTCGGGTTCCCGACGCCGAACTACCTGCACTTGCCAATCGTGGCGGGCGACGACGGCGAGAAATTGTCCAAGCAAAATGGCGCGACTGCGGTCGACACCGCAAACCCTCTCGAAGCGCTCGCCGCGGCGCTCGCACACCTGGGCATCGACGCGCCAGCGGCGGATTCGCTCGAGCGATTCTGGCCGGCCGCCGTCGAACTGTGGCGCGACTCGCGCTGGATGCGCTGAACGCTCGGGCGGGTATGTCCCGATTGCAATCGGCTGCGCTGATGGTAGATTCTGAAAGGCTGCGCGCACATCGTTGTTTGCTGCGTCGCACAAACACATACCAACTTCCAGGATCGGAGGCATCGAATGAGCAAGCGACTGAAATTCCTCGCTGGCGCGGTTGCGACCGTCGCGGCGATCTCGGCTGCGCCCACGGCGCACGCCGGCAAGACGCTGGACGCGATCAAGGCTCGCGGTCAGATCATCTGCGGCGTGAACACCGGCCTGGCCGGGTTTTCGGCGGCCGACAGCCAGGGCAACTGGAGCGGGCTCGACGTCGACGTCTGCCGCGCGATCGCGGCCGCGGTGCTGAGCGACCCGACCAAGCTCAAGTGGGTCCCGCTCAACGCGCAGCAGCGTTTCACGGCGCTGCAGTCGGGCGAAGTCGACATCCTGTCGCGCAACACCACCTGGACGCTCACGCGCGACGCGTCGCTGGGCCTGAACTTCACCGCGGTAACCTACTACGATGGCCAGGGCTTCATGGTTCCGAAGAAGCTCAACGTCAAGAGCGCGAAGCAGCTCAAGGGCGCGACGGTTTGCGTGCAATCGGGCACCACCACCGAGAAGAATCTCACCGACTTCTCGCGCGCGAACAAGCTCGACCTCAAGCCGATCGTGTTCGAAAAGGTGGAAGCAGCCACGGGCGCGTACTTCGCCGGACGCTGCGCCGTGTACACCACCGACGCGTCGGGCCTCGCCTCGGTGCGCACCAAGGAGGCGAAGGATCCCAACGAGCACGTGGTCCTGCCGGACCTGATCTCGAAGGAGCCGCTTGGCCCGGTCGTGCGCCGTGGTGACGACGAGTGGTTCGCGATCGCCAAGTGGGTGATCTACGGCCTGGTGGAGGCCGAGGAGTACGGCATCACCCAGGCCAACGTCGATCAGCTGCAGAAGACGAGCCAGGACCCGGTCGTGATGCGCATCCTCGGCACCTCGGAGGACACCGGCAAGCTGCTCGGCCTGGACAAGGACTGGATGGTCCGCGCGATCAAGGCCGTCGGCAACTACGGCGAGATCTTCGAGCGCAACGTCGGCCCGAAGACGTCGCTGGCCCTGCCGCGCGGCGCCAACGCGCAGTGGAACCAGGGCGGCCTGATGTACGCGCCGCCGGTGCGCTGATCGCGGGCTGACCCGATGAGCCGCGGGCCTGTGGTCCGCGGCTCACGCGTGTGCATGTCCCGAGCATGCGGGCGCGCACCCTCGAGAACGATCGAGTAGAGGCGGCACCGCTGCGGTAGCCGCCCCCGGAGGAGAACTGCGATGGCCGAACGAGCCCCGCCCAAGCGGCGCGACTGGTCATGGCGCAGCCAGGCGTTTCGCGGCCTGATCTACCAGATCGTCGCGATCTCGCTCGTCGTGTTCGGCGTCTGGTACCTGGCGCACAACACGCTGGCGAACATGGCCGCGCGCGGAATCCAGAGCGGGTTCGACTTCCTGTCGCAGTCGGCGGGCTTCGACATCGGCGAAACGGTCCTCCCTTATGACGCGCTCGATCCGTACTGGAAAGCGTTCCTCGCGGGAGTCCTGAATACACTGCGGGTCGCGATCATCGGCATCGTCCTGGCAACGCTGCTGGGAGCGATGCTCGGCATCGGGCGCTTCTCGCACAACGCGCTGGTGCGTGGCATCTGCTACGGCTACGTCGAGTTGTTTCGCAACATCCCGGTGCTGCTGCAGTTGCTGATGTGGTATCTGACCTTCACCGAACTGCTACCGCCGATCTCCGATCCGATCTCGGTCGGGGGGCTGTTCTGGCTGAGCAAGAACGGCTTCGCGTTTCCGGTGCCGGTGTGGGGCCTGGGCCAGGGGCTGGCCGGAATCGGCTTCGTGATCGCGTTCGTGGTCGCGGTGGTGTACCGGCGCTGGGCGATGCGCCGGTTCGAACTCACCGGGCGCGTGCGCAGCCTCGTGCTCGTGCCGATCGGAATCGTGCTTTTCGGCGTGCTGGCCGGATGGATCGCAGGCGGCGCGCCCACCGACTGGAGCGTTCCGGAGCCGGGCATCTTCACGATGGACGGCGGTGCCGCGGCCACGCCCGAGTTCCTCGCCGTGTTGCTCGGGCTCACGTTCTACACCTCGGCATTCATCGCCGAAGTGGTACGCGCGGGCATCCAGTCGGTCTCGCATGGGCAGACCGAGGCAGCGAGCAGCATCGGGCTGACGAAGAACCAGTCGATGCGACTCGTGATCCTGCCGCAGGCGCTGCGCGTGATCATTCCCCCGATAACGAGCCAGTACCTGAACCTCACGAAGAACTCCTCGCTCGCGGTGGCGATCGGATACCCCGACGTGGTCTCGATCGCGAACACCGCGCTCAACCAGACCGGCCGCGCGGTCGAGTGCATCGCGATCATCATGGCCGTTTACCTGACGACTTCGCTTTCGACCTCGGCGTTCATGAACTGGTACAACGCGCGCGCCGCGATCAAGGAGCGCTGAGATGAGCGCCGTGTTCAAACCGATTCCGTCACGGTCCGCTCCGATCAGGACCGAGGGCTTCGTCCCGTGGATTCGCGCGAACCTGCTCGCCGATTGGCGCAGCAAACTCACGACCGCGGTGATCATCGGGCTCGCGCTGCTCTACCTGCCGGCGATCATCGAGTGGGCGCTGGTGAAGGCCGTGTACCGCACCGACTACGATGCCTGCCAGGCCGCGCGCGGCATCGGCGCGTGCTGGGGCGTGGTGAGCGAGAAGTACCGGATCATCATCTTTGGGCGCTACCCGTACGAGGAGCAATGGCGCCCACTGCTGGCGACGGTACTGCTTCTCGGCCTTCTGGTGGCGAGTTGCATCCGCGTTTTCTGGAAGAACTGGCTCGCGATCCTGTGGGTGCTCGTCGTCGGCGTCTTCCTCGGGCTGATGGGCGGGGGGTGGTTCGGCCTCACGCCGGTGACGTCGGACCAGTGGGGCGGTCTGCCGCTCACGATCATGCTCGCCGCGCTCGGTATCGTGCTCGCGTTTCCGCTCTCGGTGGTCGTCGCGCTCGGGCGGCGCTCCGACCTGCCGGCGATCCGCACCGTGTGCATCGTCTACGTCGAGCTGATCCGCGGCGTCCCGCTGATCTCGGTGCTGTTCATGGCGTCGTTCCTGTTTCCGCTGTTCATGCCGATCGGAAAGTCTCCCGACGTGCTGATCCGCGTGCTCGTGGGCATCACGCTGTTCGCAGCCGCGTACCTGGCCGAGACCGTGCGCGGGGGACTGCAGGCGATCCCCGGCGGGCAGATCGAAGCCGCGCACTCGCTGGGCCTGAGCTACTGGCAGACGCAGCGCAAGATCGTCCTGCCGCAGGCGCTGGCGATGGTGGTGCCGGGAATCATGAACATCTTCATCGGCATCTTCAAGGACACCTCGCTGGTTACGATCGTGAGCCTGTACGAGCTCACCGGCGCGCTGAGCCTCGCACTGAACTCGGACGCGAACTGGCGCCCGTTCAAGATCGAGGGCTACCTGTTCATCACGCTGATCTATTTCCTGTTCTGCTTCTCGATGTCGCGCTACAGCCTGTGGATCGAGAAGCGGCTCGCGGTGAGCAAGAACCGATAGGACCGTGCAATGAGCGACGACTACGTCATCGAGTTCGACAAGGTCAACAAGTGGTACGGGAACGACTTCCACGTGCTGCGCGACATCGACTTCAAGGTGCGCACCGGCGAGCGCATCGTGATCTGCGGGCCCTCAGGCTCGGGAAAGTCGACGCTGATCCGCTGCATCAATCGGCTCGAGGAACATCAGGAAGGCCGCCTCGTCGTCGCGGGAATCGAACTCACCGACGACATCAAGGCGATCGACAAGGTTCGCCGCCAGGTCGGCATGGTGTTCCAGCAGTTCAACCTCTTCCCGCACCTCACGGTGCTGGAGAACCTGACGCTTTCGCCGATGTGGGTTGGCAAGACCCCGAAGAAGGAGGCCGAGGAGCGCGCGATGCAGCAGCTCGAACGCGTTCGCATCGCCGAACAGGCGCTGAAGTACCCGCTGCAGCTCTCTGGCGGTCAGCAGCAGCGCGTCGCCATCGCGCGCGCGCTGTGCCTGACTCCCAAGATCATGTTGTTCGACGAGCCCACGTCGGCGCTAGACCCGGAGATGATCAAGGAAGTGCTCGACGTGATGATCGAGCTCGCCGGCCTGGGCATGACGATGCTGTGTGTCACCCACGAGATGGCCTTCGCCAAGGCCTTCGCCGATCGCGTGATCTTCATGGACGAGGGGCAGATCGTCGAGGAAAACGCGCCCAACGAATTCTTCGACAATCCGAAGTCCGACCGCACCAAGGACTTCCTCTCGAAGATCCTCGGTCACTGACCGCACGCGGTCGCCGATCAGTCGCGGATCAGGCGCGCGCCGGCCCCTCGGACTTCGCCAGCAGCGTGAAGTGCTCGACCTGCGGCGCGCCGGCGAAATACGGGCCGACGATCGCGCGCCACTGCTGAAAGGCCTGCGACTCGCGGAAATCCACCGTGTGGTTCTGCAACGTGTCCCAGTAGATCATCAGGACGTAGCGCTGCGGGCTCTCGATGCTCTTGTTCACCTTGTAGCCGCGAAATCCCTTCGCTTTCGAGATCACCGTCTCGACGCCGCGCTTGATCGCGGCGTCGAACTCCGAGCCTTTTCCGGGATGGATCGTGATGTCTGCCAGTTCGAGGATCATGTCGGCTCCGTCGTTGGACAAAGAACCTGCGCGTTCCAGCCGGCGCCCGGCGTCAGCCCTTGCGTCCGCCGAGCAGTGCCGGCACCGGGCGCGCGCCGCGCTTGCGCGCGGCCGCCGCACCCTGCGCGGGGGTCGGCTCGGGCGCGTTCGCGTCGGCCGCATCGGGTTCGTAGGGTTTGAAGAAGAACGGGTCGTCGGACGTGCCCGGCACCGTCGCAGCCAACGCCTTGCCGCGCGGCGCGCGCGCGGGCTCGCTCCGGGCGCGAGGCGCGTCGTCGTCGCGGCGCGCCCTGGGCCGCGGCGGCGTCGAATCGTCGTCGCGGCGCGGCCTGGCGCGGCGCGGCGATTGCTCTGCGCCGCTGAGGCGCTGCACGGGCAGTTCGCGCTTGAGCAGTTTCTGGATCTCCGCTAGCAGGCGCTCGTCCTCGCCGGTCATCAACGAGAGCGCGACGCCGCTCGCGCCCGCTCGCCCGGTCCTGCCGATCCGATGGATGTAGTCCTCGGGCGAGTACGGCAGGTCGTAGTTGATCACCGCCGGCAACTCGACGATGTCGAGCCCGCGCGCGGCCACGTCGGTGGCCACCAGAACGGCGATCTCGCCTTTCTTGAACGCCTCGAGCGTCGCGAGGCGCTCCTGTTGCGTCTTGTCGCCGTGTATCGCGTTGGCATTGAGCCCGTCGTTTTCGAGCAGGCGCGCGAGCCGGCTGGCGCCGATCTTGGTGTTCGTGAACACGAGCACCTGCGAAAAACCGCGCTCTCGCACCAGCTGCGCGACCGCGGCACGCTTGGCGTCGAGGCTGTCGACCCGAAAGACGGTCTGCTCGACCGAATCGGCGGCTGCGTTGCGCGCCGCCACCTCGACCGAGATCGGATCGTGCAGGAAAGACTGCGCGAGCCGGCGGATGTCGTTCGAAAACGTGGCCGAGAACATCAGGTTCTGACGCGACTTCGGCAACAGGTTGATGATCCGCTGGATGTCGGGCAGGAACCCCATGTCGAGCATGCGGTCGGCCTCGTCCATCACGAAGATCTCGACCTGCGAAAGGTTCACCGTGCGCTGCTCGACGTGATCGAGCAGCCGGCCCGGCGTGGCGATCAGGATCTCGCAGCCGGCGCGCATCGCCGCGATCTGCGGCTTGATGTCGATGCCGCCGAACACCACCGCGCTCTTGAGGCTGGTGTGCTTGCCGTATTCGGCGACGTTGACGTAGATCTGGTCGGCCAGCTCGCGCGTCGGGGCGATGATCAGCGAGCGCACCGGATGGCGTGCCGGCGAGGCGCTCGCGTTGGAGTGCGGCAGAAGTCGCTGCAGGATCGGAAGCGCGAACCCGGCGGTCTTGCCGGTGCCGGTCTGGGCCGCGCCCATCACGTCGCGACCCATCAGCACCAGCGGGATCGCCTTGGCCTGGATCGGCGTGGGCTCGCGATAACCCAGCTCGGCAACAGCGCGCTGGATCGGCTCCGCGAGCGCGAAGTCATTGAATGATGTGGTCAAATGTCTACTCTTTTCGGCGTGGCGCCAAAGTCCTCCAGAAGTCTTCCGGAACCCTCTATTATCGCCTTTTCGAGACGTTGTGCAAAGCAGCGTGACAAAGACTCCGGTTCACATGTTCCGATGGCGACCGCTGGGGACGACGATCGGCGTCGCGTCGCGCAACCTGCATGCGAGACAATGAAACGATGGACTCCGGTGCCGGATCTCTCGCATTGAGCGCGCGACGCGTCGGTTGCGCGCTGTGCGCGTTCGTTCTGGCCGCCTGCCAGGCCCTGTTGCCGGAGTCCAAGGTCGAGACGCCCGTCGAGTGGAACTCGTTCGAGCAGGCGCGCGATACGGTCAGCGCGTTCAAGCCCTTCGTCACGCGCCGCGACGAAGTCGCCTCCAGGGGGATCGACCCGTATCTGAATCCGGCGGTCAGCCTGCTCGCATACGCGGACATCGTCCAGCGGTTTTCCGCGGGTAACGCGCTGCGTCCCGAAGAGTACGACCCGGGGATCCGGCGCTGCCTCGCGGCCGGCGAGCGCTGCAGCGCGTATTCGATCCACGCGAGACGCATCAAGAGGGAGCGGATCGGCAACTTCTGGCTCGATTCGCTGAACTTTCGCCGCGAAGTCGAGACGACGGGCTGGAGCTTCAGCGCGCTCGTGATCCTGGTCGACGACCTGGTCGTATACACGACCTACAGCGGGCAGCCCAGCATCCGCGACTACGAGCGCACGCGCAATCCTCTCGGGCCTCTGCAGGGCTGGGGCGACGCGCTGCCTGCGGTGGTGCGCTGAGAAGGTGCGAAGGTGCGCGCGTTGGGCTGCGAGTGCAACCCCCGCCTTGCGAGACCCTCTCTCGCGCTAGTCGGTCAGGGCCTGCAGGATGTCGCGGCGGCTCACCTGCCCCACGAGCCTGCCGTCGCGAAGCACCGGGAAGCGCCGGAAGTGGCTGCCGATGAAACGCTGGGCCGCGCTCACGAGGTCGAGGCCGGCATCGAGCGTCTCCACCGGGGCGCTCATGAACTCGCGCACCTGCCCGCCCCAGTGATCGTGGTAGCGCGACGAGAACACGACCTTCAGGCAATCCTTCTTGGACAGAACGCCCACCAGCGAACCGGCGGCGTCGACCACCGGCGCGCCGGAGATCCGCTTGTCGAGCAGCACGCGAACGGCTTCGTGGATGTTGGTCTCGGGCGTGAACGTGACCAACCCGGTGGCCATGACGTCCGCGACCGTGCGGCTCATCGCTGATCCCCGCGCCGGCAAAGTGAACAGATCCTCACGACCGCGTTCCCGCCGCACGATCCGCCAAGCGGCGCGCGGCCGAGCAGCACGCCGACGGCGAGCCCGACGATCGCCAGCGCGAAGACCGCAAGCGTGAGCAGGAACAGCGTCGTCACGCGCCCCCCGTGGTGAATCGGTTCACGCTCAATTCCTCCAGCCCTCCCGGCCTGCGCATGAGGAACAGCGCGCTTGCATCGTTCGCGGCGAGCAGGCGGCGCGCGCGCTGCGGCCCGAGCACCATCGCGGCGGTGGCAAGGCCGTCGGCCATCATCCCCGTCGCCGCGAGAACACTCACGGAGGCGACACCGTTGTCCAGCGGCGCGCGTGCGCTCGGATCCATCACGTGAGAGTAAACCCGTCCGCCGATGCCGTACCCCTGCGCCGCGTCGCCCGAAGTCGCGAGCGCGCGCCGGTCGGCGTCGAGGACACGCGCAAGCTTGCCGGTTCCAGGCTGCTCGATTCCGACGCGCCAAGGCCTGCCCGACGGGTGACGACCACGCGCGACGACCTCGCCGCCCAACTCGAGCAGGAAGTCGAGCCCTTCGAGCGCTCGCGCGATTTCGTCCAGCGCATGGCCCTTGGCGATGCCGCACAGGTCGAGGCTCAGTCCGGCGCGGGCCGTGCCCAGCACGTTGCCGTGCACACGCAGGTCGCCGTGCCAACCTGCAGGTCGAGCCGGCGAGATCGCGAGCGGCCCGAAACCGTATCGCGCCCCGACCGGGGCCACGGTCGGGTCGAAGGCCCCGTCACTGTCACGCGCCAGATACAGCGCCGCGAGCGTGACGAGGCGCGTCTCGGGCGAGAGCACCGCGGATCCGGCTGAATTGAACCGCCCCAGGTCGGAGCCCGCTCGAAATGGCGACATCAGCGCGTCGACGCGCGCCACGACCGATCGCAGCCGCGCACCCGCGCGCTGCGACTCGCTGCTCGCGGGCAGCACGAGTCTCCACGTCGAGCCAAATGCCTCTCCGGCGAGAACGTGCACCTCGGTCGCGCGTGCGCGCACCGGCACGACGTTGAGCAGCGCCGCGCCGCCGATCACCAGAAGGAGCCGCCTTCGCGCCACCATCGTTCAGACTCCGAAATCGTCGAACAGGATGTTCTCGTGCGGCACGCCCAGACGCGCGAGCATCGCGCGCACCGCTTCGATCATCAGCGGCGGGCCGCAGAGATAGTATTCGCAGCCCGCGGGATCCGGGTGCGACTTCAGGTACTTGCGGTAGACGACGTCGTGGATGAAGCCGGCCTCGCCGTCCCAGACATCCTCCGGCGCAGGGTCCGACAGCGCGGCGTGCCAGGAGAAGTTCTCGTGCACGCGCGCAAGACGCTCCATGTCCTCGTGATAGTAGAGGTCGATGCGGGCGCGGGCGCCGTACCAGTAGCTCAGCGTGCGCGAAGTGTTGCGCTGCTCGAGCTGATCGAAGACGTGCGCGCGCAGCGGCGCCATGCCGACGCCGCCGCCGATCAGGACGATTTCGCGCTGCGTATCCTTGACGAAAAAATCGCCGTACGGTCCGGACACGGCGAGGTCGTCGCCGACGCCAAGCCCGAACAGGTAGGACGACACGACGCCCGGCGGCGCATCGGGTTTCCGCCCGGGCGGCAGCGCGAGGCGAATGTTCAACGTCGGCGCATCGGCCTCGCCCGGGTGGCTGGCGAGCGAGTAGGCGCGTACCACCTGGGCCTCGGAGCCCGCCGCGAGCTTTCTGATCTGCATGCGACGCCACGCGTCCTCGTGCCGCGGGTCGATCGAAATCCCGGCGAAGGGCAACCTGAAAGCGGGCGCGGTCACCAGCACGTAGGAGCCGGCCCGAGACGGCATCACCTCGCCATCGGGCAGCGCGAGCACGATCTCCTTGATCAGCGGCGCTACGCCGCGCGTGCCCGTGACCTTGCACGACCAGGTCCGCGCAGCCAGCGATCCCGACGCGAGCGTGATCGAGAGGTCCTTGCGCACCACCATCTGGCAGGCGAGCCGCACACCCTTGCCGATATCTTCGTTCCCGAGTGCTGCACGCTCGGTCGGCAGCGCATCGCCCGCGTCGGCAACGGTGACCCGGCACAGCCCGCAGGTGCCCGCCCCGCCGCAGCTCGTCGGCAGGTGCACGCCGCCGTGCTCGAGCGCACCCAGCAACTTCTGCCCGAGATCAGCGTCGAGCACGCGGTCGCCGTTGACGGTGATGCGCGCGAGGCCTCTGGGCACGAGCATCCTGCGCGCGCCCAGCACGATCAGGACCAGCGTCATGATCAGCCCCGAGAACACCGCACTTCCCAGAATGATCTGTGTCACCGCCGCCTCATCCGAACTTCAGGGCGCCGAACACCGCGAAGCCCATCGACATGAAACCGGTCAGCACGAACGCGAGCCCGAGCCCGCGCATTCCCGCCGGAACCAGGCTCTCGTCGACGCGCGCGCGCAGCGCCGCGAGCGCCCAGATCGCAAGCGCCCAGCCCAGCCCCGAACCGAAGCCGTAGACCACGCTCTGGGTGAAGTCGTAGCGCCGTTCGACCATGAACAGGCTCGCCCCGAGGATCGCGCAGTTGACCGTGATCAGCGGCAGGTAGATGCCAAGCGCGGTGTAGAGGCGCGGGAAATGGCGATCCAGGATCAACTCGAGGATCTGCACCGTCGCAGCGATGACGCCGATCGAAGCGATCAGCGCGAGGAAGCTCAGGTCGACGTCGCCCAGCCCGGCCCACTCCAGCGCCCCGGGCCCGAGCAGCGCGGAATAGAGAAGATTGTTGACGGGCACCGTGATCGTCTCGATCACGATCATCGCGAGGCCGAGTCCGAATGCGGTCTCAATGTGCCTGGAAACCGCGAGGAAGGTGCACATCCCCAGGAAATAGGCGAGCGCGAGATTGTCGGTGAAGATCGCGCGCAACAGCAGTTCGGTCATCGCGGCGCCTCCCCCGGCGGCGCGATGCGCACGGCCTCTGACTGCTCCGGGCGGATCGTGCGTATCGCCCACACGACCAAGCCCAGCAGGAAGAACGCGCTCGGCGCGAGTGTCATCAGCGTGAGCGGCGTGAACCAGCCCCCGTCTGCGGCCAGCGGCAGGACCGGCTGGTCCATCAGCCTTCCGGTTCCGAGCAGTTCGCGCACCGTGCCGATCACGATCAGGATCAGCGAATAACCCAGGCCGTTGCCGATCGCGTCGAGCAGGCTCGCACCGGGCGGGTTCTTCATCGCGAAACCCTCGGCGCGGCCGAGCACGATGCAGTTGGTGACGATGAGACCGACGAACACGCTCAGGCGCCGGCTGATATCGAACAGGTAGGCCTGCAGCACCTGGTCCACGACGATCACGAGCGACGCGATGATCGTGATCTGCACGATCAGCCTGATCGCGGAGGGAATGTGATTGCGGATCAGGCTGATGACGACGCTCGAGGCGCCCAGCACGAAGATCAGCGCCACGCACATCACGAGCGACGTGGTGAGCGAGGTGGTGACCGCCAGCGCCGAGCAGATGCCCAGCACCTGCAGCGTCACCGGATTGGCGACGATGATCGGATCGACCAGGATTCGCGTGCGCGGGTTCACCGCCGTGCCTCCTCGCGCAGGCGCCCGAGGTAAGGCCCGTAGCCGTCGGGTCCCGCCCAGAACTGGATCAGCCTCGTCACGCCCCGGCCGGTGCGGGTTGCCCCGGAGATGCCGTCGACCTCGTGCACGCCGGTGCCCGCGCCCTTGACGACCTCGAGACGGATCACGCCTTCGTCGTCGCTCAGTTGCTTGTCCGGCCACAGCGCCCGCCAGGCATCGCGTTCGATGCGCGCGCCCAGTCCCGGCGTCTCGCCGTGTTCGTAGAAGACCAGCGCGGCGACGGTCTTCAGGTCCGCTTTCAGCGCAAGATAGCCCTTGAGCGTCGACTGGTAGCCGGTTCCGCGCACGGGCAGGATCACGAGCTTCAGTGCGCCGCCTTCGCGCACCTCGAACACGCTCGCGACGTCTTCGCGGCTGCCCAGCCCCGCGCGATCGCGCTCTGGGGGCAGTTGCGTGCTCGTGCCCGGATTGCGATCGACATAGGCCCCGGTAGCGAGTTCGACGAGGCGCGTGCGCGGTACGCCCGACCCCAGGATGTCGAGCATGCGTGCCGCGCTCTGTGCCTGCCGGTTGGCGTCTCGCAGCGGTTTGAGCGCCACCGCGGTGACCGAGACCACGAGCGAGCACGACAGCGCGACGAACAGCGCCACGCCGATCGTCTTCACCGCGCTTTCGTTGGGCAGCGCGAGAAAGCTGCGCCCCCAGTGCAGCGGGTTGGCGCTAGGCACGGCGCGGCCTCAGCGCGAGCGCCTGATCGATCAGCGGCGCGAACAATGCCCCGAGCAATGCGGCGAACACCACGCCGTCGGGCTGCGCGGGGTCGGCCAGGCGAAACACCACCACCATCGATCCGACGAGGATGCCGTGCAGCCAGCGCGCGCCCCGCCCGGCGACGGCACTCTCCGGTGCCGCCGCGAGGAACACGATGCCGGCGGCGAAGCTGCCCGTGCCCAGGTGCTCCCACCACGGATTCCCGCCCATCAGGAGGCCCGCCGACGCGACGCCGACGATCGCGCCCGCGGCGATCTGCCATGCGAATGCACCCCTCCACGCGAGGATCGCCACACCGCCGAGGCACGCCACCGCGAAAACGAAGTCGGGCGACAGGGCAAGCACGCTGCGTGCTTCGAATCCGCCCTGCGGAAACGAAAAGACCGCGAATGCGAGACCGACCAGCGCCGGCGGCAGGACGACTCGTCCGCCGAAGATCTCGCGCCCGAACACCGCGCCGAAACTGAGCGCGAGCACGGCGCCGCCGAAGGAGACGGGCCCGGGAAGCATCAGCACGAAGGCCATCGCGAGCGCCGGAATTCCACCGCCGAGCGGGCGCCCTTGCACGCGCGAGAAGACGATCGCCCAGGCATAAGCGACGCCGAGCGCCAGCGCGAGCAGCAGCATCCGCTGCACCGCCGCTTCGGTGCCTTCGCCATACAGGCGCACGAGTAGAGGCACGGCGAGTGCCGAGACCCAGATGAGGTCGTCGCGTTTGAGCACTGTCACGGACATCGCCTACCGATGAAGTTGGGACCTGAGCAGTTGGAACGCAGGAAGCTGGAACGCAAGGGCAGGAGCGCACTCGCCGCTTCGCTGAATCCTAGCATCGGCCCGGCATCGGCCTGGCGCCCGCCGTACGCTCAGCGGACTTGGTTCAGCGGGCCCAGTTCAGCGGGCCCAGTTCAGCGCGCCCAGTTCAGCGCGCCCAGCGCAGCACGAGCGGGTCGAGGCGCCGCGCGGTCTCGAGCAGCCCGGCGCGCACCACCGCACCCATCGCCGAGAACGGATGGCGCGCGGCGTCGCAGGCGATCACGCCGCCCTCCTTCATCAGAGCTTTCGCCGCGAGCAGTCCGCCCTGACGGTTCTCGAAGTTGATCAGCGGCAACCAGCGGGCGTAGGCATCGGCCGCCTCGTCGCGCCTGCCCGCAGCGTAAGCGTCGACGATCCGCCGAATTCCGTCGGGATAACCGCCACCGGTCATCGCGCCGGTGGCGCCCGCGTCGAGGTCTGCCAACAGGGTGATGCCCTCCTCGCCGTCCCACGGACCCTCGATCGCATCGCCGCCAAGTTCGATCAGCTCACGCAACCTGGACGCGGCACCCGCCGTCTCGATCTTGAAGTAGCCGACGTGCTCGATCTCTCTGGCCAGGCGCGCGAGAAAGGCCGCGCCGAGCACCGTTCCGCTCACCGGGGCGTCCTGGATCATGATCGGGATCGAGATCGCGTCGGAGAGCCGCGCGAAGAACTCCTCGATCCGCTGTTCGCCGACCCGGATCGTCGCACCGTGGTACGGCGGCATCACCATCACCATCGACGCGCCGATGTCCTGCGCACGCAGGCTGCGCGCCGCGCACACCCTGGTCGAGTAGTGCGTGGTGGTGACGATCACCGGCACGCGCCCGGCGACATGCTCGACGATCGCGCGCGTGAGCAGTTCGCGCTCGTCGTCGGCGAGTGCGAACTGCTCGGAGTAGTTGGCGAGGATGCACAGCCCGTTCGATCCCGCGTCGATCATGAAGTCGACACAGCGCATCTGGCTGACGAGGTCGAGTTCGCCCGACGCGGTGAAGGTGGTCGGTACGACCGGATAGACGCCTCGATAGCGCGGTCGCGAACGCCCGGGTCCGTTCATTGCAGCAGTCCTCGTCGCGCGAGATCGCGCATCAGTGCGCCCACGCCGTAGGTCCACGGCGCCACCTTGTCCGAGTGACCGACGCGATTGGTGAGCGCGCCGAACCCGGGGGCCGACACCGTGACGACGTCGCCCACCGCGTGGGTGAAACCCTTCCCCGGGGCGAAGCGATCCTGCGTCGGCGCGAACATCGTGCCGAGGAAGAGCACGAATCCGTCCGGATACGCGTGGTTCGGGCCGATCGTCTGCGCCACCAGATCGAGCGGATCGCGGCTGATCGCACGCAGCGAACTGGCGCCGGTCATCGTGAACCCCTCGCCGCCGGCGACCCGCACGCCGAGTTCGCACTCGCGCACCTGCTCGATGCCGAAATGCTCGTCGAACACGCGGATGAAGGGGCCGATCGCGCAACTCGCGTTGTTGTCTTTCGCCTTGCCAAGGAGCAACGCGCTGCGGCCCTCGAAGTCGCGCAGGTTCACGTCGTTTCCGAGCGTCGCCCCGACGACCTCGCCGCGGCTGTTCACGGCCAGCACCACTTCGGGCTCGGGGTTGTTCCACTCGCTTTGCGGGTGGATCCCGATCTCGGCGCCGGTGCCCACTGCGCTCATCGGCTGCGACTTGGTGAACACCTCCGCGTCCGGCCCGATTCCGACCTCGAGGTACTGCGACCAGACGCGCTGCGCGATCAGCACCTCCTTGAGCCTGAGCGCCTCGGGCGACCCCGGCTCGACTCGCGCGAGGTCGTCGCCGATCACCGCGACGATCGCGGCGCGCACCTCGCGGGCCTTCGTCGCGTCGCCGCGCGCCTGCTCCTCGATCACGCGCTCGAGCATCGACGCGACGAAGGTCACGCCGGCGGCCTTGATCGCCTGGAGATCGCAGGGAGCCAGCAACCAGGGGACTGCCTTGTCGCGCGCGTCGGCGTGCGAGTTGGCCAGAACCTGCGCGGTGTCGGCGATGCGCCGCGCGTCGTGCCCGCGGATCGCGCGAGCGGGTTCGTCCAGTTCGAGCAATTCGCTCGACGTGGCGGCGAGCCGCGAAAGATCGTGAACGCCCACCGCGTCGACCCGCACCAGCACCGCGCCCTCGCCTTCGACCCAGACGCGGCCGACCAGCGTCGCGCGGGCGTGATCGCCGGGAAGCGCCCGCGCGGGGTGTAGGTCTTCTCGCATCTTTGGCTCTTGACGGTCGCGAAGCCTGAAGTGCATCAGCCCGGCGCGGGCGAGTCAAGCGGCGAGGCGGCCGCGCCGCGCCCCGCCGCGCCCCGCCGCACCGGGCCGGGCCGGGCCGGGCCGGGCGGCGCCGGGCCGGTAACATTGTGGCCTCGAGCCACGACCATCGGGGGCTCGAGCCACGATCGCGCGCCCGCGATCGCGGCCGCAAACGACCCCGCAGGAGAGCAGAGATGTCAGATGGCCTGGAGGATGTGGAAGCGATCGCCGCGCCCAAGCTCGTGTACCCGTTCGAGGCGCCGCCGCCGAGGGGTCGCAGCATGGAGGTGGTCCCCGGCGTGCGCTGGATTCGCATGCCGCTGCCTTTCGCGCTGAACCACATCAACCTGTGGGCGATCGAAGACGGCGACGGCTGGGCGCTGGTCGACACCGGCCTGCGCAGCGAGGAATCGATGCTGGTGTGGCGCGAGCTGTTCGCCAACGCGCCCGATTCGCGCTCGCTCACGCGGGTGCTGGTGACGCACATGCACCCCGACCACATCGGCATGGCCGGCTGGCTCACGCGCAAGTTCGGCGTGCGACTGTGGATGACCCGGGAGGAGTACCTGACGTGCCGGGTGATGGCCGCCGACACCGGCCGCGAAGCCCCGCCCGACGGCATCGCGTTCTACCGCGCCGCCGGCTGGGGCGACGCCGCGCTCGAGAGCTACCGCGTGCGCTTCGGCAACTTCGGCAAGAACATCCATGCCTGCCCGACAGTTATCGTCGCCTGCACGACGGCGAGGAGCTTGCGGATCGGCGACCAGACCTGGCGGGTCGTCGTCGGCAACGGCCACTCGCCCGAGCACGCCTGCCTGTACTGCCCGGCGTTGAAGGTGCTGATCTCGGGCGATCAGGTGCTTCCCAGGATCTCGTCGAACGTGTCGGTCTATCCGACCGAACCCGACGCCGATCCGATGGCCGACTGGTACGCGTCGCTGGAAAAGGTCAAGCGCGAGGTCCCCGACGACGTGCTGGTGCTTCCGGCGCACAACGAGTGCTTTCACGGCCTGCACGCGCGGATCGACGCGCTGCGCAGCGGGCAGGATCGCGCGATCGCGCGGCTGCGTCGCGCACTGCTCGAGCCGCGGCGCGCGATCGACGTGTTCGGCGCGCTGTTCGCCAGGGCGATCAACGAGTCCGACGTGCAACTGCTCAGCATGGCCACCGGAGAGAGTGTCGCCTGCCTGAACCATCTGGTGCAGCGCGGCGAAGCGAGCCGCGAATTCGATTCCGACGGCGTGGCGTGGTTTCGCCTGACCGCAACCGGCGCGTCGCGGGCAGCGGACACCGACCGCCAACTGGAGCAATGATGCAGACACCGTTCGACCTGCTGATTCGTAACGCGAGCGTCATCGACGGGACCGGCGCGCCCCGCTACTCGGCCGACATCGGCATCAGCGGCGACAGGATCGCGCGCATCGGCGATCTCGGCGCGGCGCGCGGCGCGATCGAAATCGATCTGGCGGGGCGGGTCGCCGCGCCGGGATTCATCGACGCGCACACACACGACGACCGCTTCATGCTGTCGAACCCGGACATGGCGCCGAAGGTCAGCCAGGGAGTCACCACCGTGGTCGGCGGCAATTGCGGAATTTCGCTCGCGCCGATGCCGCGCCCGATTCCCGATCCGGTCACGCCACCGCTGAACCTGCTCGACGATGCCGGCCAGTGGTTTCGGTTCGCCAGCTTCGGTGCGTACCTGGACGCGCTGCGCGCGCAGCCGCCCGCGACCAACTGCGCGATGCTGGTCGGGCACTCCACCCTGCGCGTGGCGACGATGAGCGACCTGTCACGGGCGGCGAACCCGGCAGAGATCGCCGCGATGCGGGCGCTGGTCGACGAGGCGATGAAAGCGGGCGCGATCGGCGTGTCGACCGGATTGTTCTACGAACCGGCCGCCGCCGCGCCCACCGAGGAGGTGATCCAGGTCTGCCAGCCGCTCAAGGCGCACAACGGCTTGTACTGCACGCACATGCGCGACGAGGCGAACCGGGTCATCGAGTCACTCGAGGAGACGTTCCTGATCGGGCGCGAACTCGACGTTGCGGTGGTGATCTCGCACCACAAGGTGACCGAGCGCGCCAACCACGGCCGCTCGCGCGAGACGCTCGCGCTGATCGAGCAGAGAATGGCGACCCAGCCGATCTGCCTGGATTGTTACCCCTATACGGCGGGCTCGACCGTTCTGTCGGCCGACCGCGCGGCCGGCGCCTCGCGCGTCATCGTGAGCTGGTCCAAGGCGATGCCCGAGCACGCCGGTGCCGACCTGGCCGACATCGCGAAAACGATGGGGGTCGACGAAACCGAGGCGATTCGGCGGCTGAGCCCCGCCGGTGCGATCTATTTCAAGATGGACGAAGGCGACGTGCAGCGCATCCTGCGCTTCGACGAGACGATGATCGGCTCCGACGGCTTGCCACACGACGCCTCGCCGCATCCGCGGCTGTGGGGAACCTTCCCCCGAGTCCTGGGACACTACAGCCGGGAGCTCGCGTTGTTTCCGCTGGAAACCGCGGTGCACAAGATGACCGGACTGACAGCGAAGAACTTCGGGCTGCGCGACCGCGGCGTGCTCGTGGAAGGTGCCTACGCCGACCTGACGCTGTTCGACGCCGACACGGTCGACGAAGCGGCCACCTATGCCAGGCCGATCGCACCGGCACGCGGCATCGAGACGGTGATCGTCAACGGCGCGATCGTCTGGCGCGACGGCGCGTCTACCGGGGCGCGTCCCGGTCGGGTGCTCGGGCGCGATCCGCGCGGCGACGGGCGCGATCCGCGCGGCGGCTAGCCCGGCTGTTTCGGGCGCATCGCTACCGTCGCGTCGAGTTGCCCTTCGCCGCGCGCGATCGCCGCGTCGTACAGCGCGGCCACTGCCGGCATCACCGCGAGTTCGACACCGTGCAGCCGCGCCTCCTCGATCATCAGGCGAACGTCCTTGCGCGCCATCGCCACCTCGAACGACGGCGGGTCGTACGGGCCCGAGGCGATCTTCGCCGCGCGCGCCGGAAGGGTCTGCCCCGGGTTGAAGGTCGAATACAGCTCGATCGCGTCGGTCGGATCGATGCCGCAGGCCTGCGCCAGGCGCACGACGTCGCCGATCACGCCGGCCATTCCGATCAGCGTCAGATTGCCGAACAGCTTGAACGCGGCGGCGCGATCGGGCTGCGTGCCCAGGTAGAGCACCTTTCCGGTCATCTTCTGCAGCGCCGGCACGAGCGCGTCGCAATCCTGCTGCCGCCCGGAAAGCAGAATCAGCCCGGTGCCCTCGTGCGCGTTGGCCGGCGCCATGAATACCGGCGCGTGGATGAAGAGCTTGCCCCGGGCCTGCCAGCGTGCCGCGCGCTCGCCGGTGGGCGTGGGCGCGGTCGTGGTGTGGTCGACGATCGCGACACCGGCCGCGATCGCATCGGCGATCGGCTCGAGCACCGCGTCGACCGAAGCGTCGTCGCCCAGCGACAGGTGGATTCGGTCGACGCCGCGCACCGCATCGCTCGCGTCGGCGAACGCCCGCGCGCCGTGCGCTTCGAGCGCCTTGGCCCGCGCGGGCGAGCGGTTCCAGACGTTGACCTCGTCGCCGTTGGCGAGCAGGCGGCGAACGAATCCGGTGCCCATCAGGCCGGTACCCAGGAATGCGATCTTCATCGGTGCGTCCTCACTTGAATGTTTCGGTTGATCGAACGGTTCGGGACGATCACGCGAAGCGCGCAATGCACTCGCCGAGCTCGAAGCGCGACGCGACCTGCGCCGCGCGCAGCATATCGTGCGTCACCGACGCGAGTCCGAAGCGGCTGGCGATCTCGCGCTCGAGGTTGGCGAGAAGGCTCGCGGCCATCTCGGCGTCGGCCAATGCACGGTGGGCGCGCGCGGCGCGCGGCAGTCCCGCGAAGCGCACCAGCGTACCCAGTTTGTGGTCGGGCGCCTGTGGATAGACCCTGCGCGCGAGCAACATCGTGCAGGCGAAGTCCCGACCCCTGACTCTGCCGATCCGTGCGTATTCTGCGTCCAGGAACTTTCGGTCGAACGAGGCGTTGTGCGCGGCGAGCGGGTGCCCGCCGACGAAATCGGCGAACTCGGCGATTACCCTCGCCGCGGGCGGCGCAGCACGAACCATCTCGTTGCTGATACCGGTCAGCTGTTCGATGAAGGGCGAAACCCGGACACCGGCGTTCATCAGGCTCTGGTAGCGATCGACGACATGTCCGTCGCGAACCAGGACCGCTGCGACCTCGGTCGCGCGGTCACCGAATTGCGGCGACAGTCCGGTGGTTTCGAAATCGATCACGGCCACCGTTTCCATCTTTCGCGTCGGCTCCGGTTCCTCGTTCACGTCAGGATTTGCATCTTAGCCGCACACTCGACCCTGATCGAAGCATTTTGGTAGTGTGGCGGGGTGACGCACGAATACATCCGTTTGCGAACCTCGTCGTGGCGTTGACCGTGCCGTTCGCCAAGCTCGCGAGGGCGGTGCTCGCCGCACTCGCGGCCACGATCGCCGCGTCGGCGGGCGCGCACTCGCAACTCGATCGTTCGGTGCCGGCAGCGGGAAGCACGGTTCACGCAACGCCACCGAACGTCGCGCTGTGGTTCAGCGCGAGGCTCGAGCCCGCGTTCAGCAAGCTCCGCGTTCTCGATCGGCACGGCAAGCAGGTCGACAAGCGCGATCCGCAGCTCGACCGGGTCGACCGCAAGTTACTGCGCGTGTCTCTGCCCGTGCTTGCCCCGGGCGCGTACCGCGTGAACTGGCGCGTACTCTCGGTCGACAACCACGTCGTAGAGGGCAGTTTCACGTTCAGCGTCGCGCCCTGAGCGCGCGAGCTCGTTCACATACGCAACGATGAGCGCACTGCTGGCCGCGACGAAGGCGGTTCACTACGCCTCGGTCATGGTGGTATTCGGCGAATTGATGTTCGCGGTGGTCGTGGCGAGCCCCGGCTGGAACGCCGTGCGCCGCGCGGGTTTCGACGCAGCGAGCGATCGCCGCATCTTTGCCGTCATCCGCTGGAGCGTGTTCGCGAGCATCGTTTCGGCGCTGGCGTGGTTCGCGATCGCGGCCGCCGAGATGGGTGGTGCGCCGATTGCCCGGGTGCTGGATCGCGAGACCGTCGCGCTCGTTCTGGGAGAGACGGTGTTCGGCCGGGTCTGGTCGCTGCGCGGCGCGATCGCCGTCGCACTTTGCGCGGTGCTGCTGGCGTTGGGGCGATCGCCCGCCGGACCGCGCCAGGCGGCGCTCGCGATCGTCGCGACCGCGACGGCGGGCGCGTACCTCGGCTCGCTCGCATTGACCGGTCATGCGCTTGCCGGTCTCGAGTCGGGCGACGCGTGGCACCTGGCCTCGGACGTCGCGCACCTGCTCGCAGCCGGCGCCTGGCTCGGCGCGCTACCGGCGCTCGTGCGCTCGCTGGGCGACGACGCCGTTCACGAGGCGGCGACACGCGCGGCGCGTCGCTTCTCGACGACGGGCCTCGCGAGCGTCGGCGTCCTGATCGCGAGCGGTCTCGCGAACGCCTGGTACCTGGTCGGCGGCGTCCCCGCGCTGATCGGAACCGACTACGGACGGATTCTCCTGGCGAAAGTCGCGTTGTTCGCCCTGATGCTCGCGATCGCGGTGGCGAACCGCGGCTACCTGGTCGTTCGGATCGCCGGCGGCGATCGCGAAGCGCTTCGCCCGCTCAGGCGCAACGCGATGCTGGAACTCGCCGCAGGGATCGCAGTGGTGGTCATCGTGAGCCTGCTCGGCCTCACCGTGCCCGCCGTGCATCAGTCCCCGGTCTGGCCGTTCGAGCGATCGCTGGCCTGGCAACCGATCGAGCGATTGCCGTTGCTGCAGATGACGCTGACCGCCGCGGGGATGGTCGCGTGCATCGGCGCGGCGCTCGCGGTGCACGGTGCGCTCGCGCGCCCGCCTCGCCTGCGAATCGCTGCGCTCGCCGCGATCGCGATTCCGGCCGGGATCTTCGCCTGGTTGCTGGCGGTGCCCGCGTACCCGACGACCTATGCCCTCTCGCCGGTTCGCTACACGGTGGACGCGATCGCGAGTGGCGCGTCACTCTATGCGGCGCACTGCGCGGGTTGCCACGACCGCGGCGCTGGCGACAGCGCCGCCGCCGGATCGAAGCCGCCGCCCGTCGCAGCATCGGCAACCGCGTCCACGCCAACACCAACACCAACATCAACACCTGCCAGCCTGGTCGATCGCGTTCCGTACGAGCGCGAAGGCGATCTCTTCTGGCGGATCGCGCACGGCGTGCCAAACACCGCGATGCCGGCGTTCGCGTCGAAGCTGAACGACACCGAGGTCTGGAACCTGGTGCAGTTCCTCGACGCGCAGGCCGAGGCGGTCAAGGCGCTGCCGATGACCGATCGCGTGACCCCCCTGCTCAACGTCGCCGCGCCTGAGTTCTCGTTCGAGATGCCCGGCCGCGTGCAGGAATCGTTCGCCCGGCAGCGCGAAGGCCTGGTCAAGCTGCTCGTGCTGTACACGCTGCCGGAATCGGCGCCGCGCCTGCGTGAACTCGCACGGCAGCAACGCGCGATCGCCGCGGCTGGCGGTCGCGTCATCGCCGTGGCGATCGATCCGGCGTCAGCGATGCCCCGCGAAGACGCGGCGCACGAGCGCGAATCGATCATCGCGATCGCCGACCCGTCGGTGGCGCGTGCCTATGCGATGTTCGCGCGCCGGGTCGGCGAGTCGACACGGGGCGCACGCACGCACGTCGAGTTCCTGGTCGATCGCCACGGTTCGCTGCGCGTGCGCCGGATCGGTGTCCCGGATGCCGACGCCGCGGGCACCGCGTTGCTCGCACAGATCGCACGGCTCGTCGCCGAACCGCCGGAGGAGCCGGTGAAATGGGGGCATCGACACTGATCGCGCGGCACTGATCGCGCGGCACTTGTCGTACGGTGCGCGCGCGAGTGCGCAATTCGACGCGCGGCGCCTGCGCCTGCGCCTGCGCCGGCGCAGGCGTCGCGAACGCGCTCAGTAGGCGCCGATGAAGTCCTTCTTGCCCAGCTCGACCCCGTTGTGACGCAGGATCGCGTAGGCGGTCGTGACATGGAAGTAGAACTGCGGCAGACCGTAGTTGAGCAGATACGACTGGCCAGCGAATTTCTTCTCGCGGGGTGTGCCGGCCTGGATCACGATCTCGCGGGTTTCGCTGCCGTCGAACTGCTGCGGGGTGAGCGTGGCGATGAAAGCGAGCGTCTTCGCGATGCGCGCCTGCAGGTCGGCGAAGCTCTGCTCGTTGTCTTCGAAGACTGGTACCTCGACGCCGGCGAGCCGAGCCGACACACCCTTGGCGAAATCGCACGCGACCAGAACCTGACGCTGCAACGAAAACATGTTCGGGTACAGCCGCGCCTGCAACAACGCGTTCGGGTCGAACTTGTGCGCCGCGGCGTGCGCGTCGGCCTTGGCGAGCACGCCGCCCAGCGCACCGAGCATCTGATTGAAGGTCGTGGTCGAGGTCGCGTAGAGAGTGGAGTTCATGTCTGCCTTCGATTTGAGCGGGCGATGCCCACAAAGCCAGCATTTGAACACCGATGGAGCGGCGGCGCAGCGCGACGGTGGACACTGGCCCGCAGCGACAACTCGCGGTACCCAACTGCGGTACCCGCCTGCGGCGTCCACCTGCGGCACCCGCACGGCATCGGTGCGCGGCACGCACCCTCCGCGGACGCCCGTCGGCACCGGTCGCCCGCCGGGCGGTCGGCGGTCAATGTGCGGCGGTCGCTGCCGAGAGTTGCGGATATGCCGAGATTCGCACGCCCCTATCGGAACTCGCCCGAAACCGCGCCAGGCGGCGGGCCGACGCGCAGGCCGCGCACCGGGCCGGACCGCGCGGCGCAGTTCGTCGCGCCGGCCGAAACCGCGACCACTGTCGCTGCGACCCGCGTGCCGGAGATCCTCTCCGTCGCGGCCCCCGTCGCCAGAGCCCCGGGCGCCGCCACACGCGCCTCCCAACCGAGCGCTTCCGGGCCGACCGACCCCGTATTCGCCGACCCCGTATTCGCCGACCCCGTATTCGCATACCCCATTTTCGCTGACCCCGCTTTCGCTGACACCGTTTCCGCTGACACCGTTTCGGCTGACACCGTTTCGGCGAATCCCGTTTCCCCCGACTCCCGATCGACCGCTCCGGCCCCCGTCGACCCGGCCGAATGCGACGAACCGCCCTCGCGCCCGCTGCTGTTGCTGTCGCTGCCGCTGCGAACGATGATCGCGGTCGTCGTGCCGGTCCTGGGCGTGCAGACGGCCGGAATCATGGTGCTTTGGCGAAAGAGCGACCTCTCGAGCGAGGCGATCGTGCTGTTCGCCATGATCGGACTGGCCGGTGCGCTGCTCGGCGGGACTTTCGCGTACCTGGCCGGTCGCCGAGTCGCCCGGCGAATCGCCAGGACCGTCGCGGTTCTCCAGCGGGTCCAGCAGGGCGACTAGCGGACCCAGGTCGACATCGGCGTCGCCGACGAGTTCGGCCAGCTCGCGCATCGCGTCAATCGCCTCGTGACCGTTGCGGGCGCGCGCGAGAAGCGGCTGATGGAGAGTGCGCTGATCGACCCGCTGACCGGACTATACAATCGCGTACTTCTGACCGACAGGATCCGCGGCGCGATCGCCATCGCGCAGCGCACGCGCACGCCATTCTCGATCATGGTGCTCGACCTCGATCGATTCAAGATCGTCAACGATACGCTCGGCCACGGGATCGGCGACCGTTTGCTCAAGGAGGTCGCGAACCGACTCAAGCGCACCGTGCGCGCATACGACACGGTCGCGCGAATCGGCGGCGACGAGTTCGTCCTGCTGCTCGATGGCAACCAGGCGGTCGCGACCGAGATCGCCGACCGGGTTCTCGTGGCGATGGCCAAACCGCTGCACGCTCACGGCCAGCTGATCGACATCGGCGTGAGCATCGGAATCGCGATGTATCCGCAACACGGACTCGACGACGCCACACTTTTGCGCCATGCCGACGCGGCAATGTATCGCGCCAAACGCCGACGATCCGGGCACTCGATGTTCGACGGCGACACGACGCAGATCCAGCGCAGCCTGCTGTCGATGCTCAGCGAAATGCGCGCGGCGCTGAGCCTGGGGCAGTTCGAGCTCGAGTACCAGCCCCAACTGAGCTTGAAGAGCGGCCTGATCACCGGCCTCGAGGGCCTGGTCAGGTGGAACCATCCAACCCGCGGCAGGATCGCCCCCAACGACTTCATCCCCTTCGCCGAGCAGACCGGGTTCATGCGCGAGCTCACTCAATGGGTCGTTGCCGAGGGCGCGCGCTTCTCTTCGGAATTGGCGCGCGACGGAATCGACCTGCGGCTCTCGGTCAACGTCTCCGCGCCCGACATCGAAAGGCCCGAGTTCTGCGAGACCATCGTCAAGGTGCTCGCGCAGACCGAACTCGACCCGAGCAGGTTGTGCCTCGAAATCACCGAGAGCGGCGTGGTCAGCGAAACCGCGACCGCACTGCGAAACCTGCAGAAGATCGCCGCGCTCGGGGTCGTGCTGTCGGTCGACGACTTCGGAACCGGGTATGCGACGCTCACCCAGCTGCAGCGACTTCCGGTGCACGAGCTGAAGATCGACCGCTCGTTCATCAACGGTCTGAACGCGAATCGAGGCAACGAGTCGATCGTTCGTTCGACGATCGATCTGGCCAAGCAGCTCGGCCTGTCGGTCGTCGCGGAGGGCGTCGAGACTGTCAGCGAACTGCGCGCGCTCGCGGCTCTCGGCTGCGACGAGGTGCAGGGCTACTACCTGTCCAGGCCGATGCCCGAAGGCGAGGTCGTGCCGTGGGTCGATCTGCGCAATTCGCTTCACGCGAGCTCGCGCGCGCTGTACTTCGAGATGCTCACCGGTTCGCCACGGTAACGACGGTGTTGCCCGAAGGTCGGCGTCGCCGCCCTGCACCATCGACGAGCGCGGTTGCCGCGCGTGCGGGCGACGCGCCCTAGAGTCGCGCGCCGTCGAGCGTCCAGCGCGCGCCGTCGTCCTGGCCCAGGACCCCGGTCAGCCAGGGCAGGCACGACTGCAACTCCGCATGCAGGGTCCACGGCGGATTGACCACGAACACACCGCTTCCCAGCAGGCCGAGGCCATCGGCGGACGCGCGGCGCACGCAGACTCTCGCGTGCAGCCAGCGCAGATCGGGCATGCGCGTCAGCTTGCGAAGCAGTTCGGCCGGTTCGTGTCGCTGAACCTGCGGATACCAGATCATGTAGCAGCCGGTGGCGAAGCGCGCGAGTGCCGCGCGCAGCGTCGCGTGTACCCGTGCGTAGTCCTTCTTGTCTTCGTAGGACGGGTCGATCAGGATCAGGCCGCGCCGCGGCTGCGGCGGAAGAAGCGCCTGCAGTCCGACGAATCCGTCGCGGTGCTCGACGAGCGTGCGCCTTGCCGCGTCGTGCCCTAGCTCGGTGATGTTCTTCGCGAGCGCCTTGTTCTCGTTGACGTGCAACTCGAACAGCCTGAGCCGGTCCTTGTCACGCAGGTGCCGCAACGCGATCAACGGAGAGCCCGGATAGTGCCGAAGCCTGCCGTCCGGATTCATCGCACGCACGATCGCGAGGTAGTCTGCGACCGGTCGCGGCGCGTCGGTCCGTTGCCAGAGCCGGCCGATGCCGTCGGCAAACTCGCTGCGCTTGCTCGCCCAGTCGCTGTCGAGGGCGTAGATCCCGGCGCCCGCGTGCGTGTCGATCACCCAGAACGGCGTTTCCTTCGACGCGAGATGGCGAAGCAACTCGATCAACACGATGTGCTTGAGCACGTCGGCGTGGTTGCCTGCATGGAAGGCGTGGCGATAGCTGAACATGGTTCCCGGGACGAGGCTCTGCGAGAAAGCGGCACCGACCAGGCGTTGGCGCGCGCTTCGTGTCGCGCCGGCTGGAACGCACAATCGACCGCATAATCGAATCAATCATCGAACGCGTGGTCCGGTGCGCATGCGCGCCCCGACCGCCTAGTGTACGGGGAGCAACGCACATGGCCTTCGTCGACCTCGCACTGCGCCTGCGCGAATTCGCGCGCGAGCGTGACTGGGATCAGTTTCACAGCCCGAAGAACCTGGCGATCTCGGTTTCGATCGAGGCGGCCGAACTGCTCGAGTTGTTCCAGTGGTCGCGAGGTCAGGACGACTGGGACTGCCTGGAGGATCGGGACGTTCGCGCCAGGACCGAAGAGGAACTCGCCGACATCCTGCTGTACGTGATCCGGTTCGCCGACAAGGCCGGCATCGACCTGGAGAAAGCCGCACTGCGCAAACTCGAGCGCAACGCGACGAAGTACCCGGTCGAGCGGTTCCGCGGCTCGGACCGCAAGTACGACGAGTGAGAGCGACGACGCGAATCATCGACGAGTGAGGCCGACGACGCGAATCACCTTCGACGCCGCGGCGCGAGCCGCGTCGCTGCCGCGCGACTCAGCGCCGACGCAACCCCAGCCAGATCACGGTCGCGACGACGATGAAGCTGCCCAACAACTGGATCGCCGCGATCGACTGGTTCAGGATCGCCCACGCCAGGCCGAGCGCGAAGATCGGTTCGACGTTCATGATCGCCGAGTTGCCGACCACGCCGAGGCGCGGGAGCACGGTGAACATGATGGTGAACGCCGTTCCATAGAGGATGGTCAACGCCGCCAGGCCGATCCAGCCCGCGGTGGCGTTCGGAAGATGCATCCCGCCCTGCAGCCCGGACCCGAGCAACGCGAACACCCCGACGATCGCCATCGTCGTGGCGGTCCGCAGCCGCCCGTCGACCTCGGCCGCCTCGTGCTGGGTCAGCACGAGCGCCAGGCCGAAGGTCGCGGCCGCCGCGAGCGCGAACGCCACGCCGGCCCCAATCTGCTGCCACTGCCCGGCCGCGCCCAATCCGGACGCCGCACCCAGCACGTCCAGGGCGAGAGCGAGACCGAGCAGCATCACCGGCATCGCCATCAGCACGCGCCGTTCGGCCCGGTGCTTGTAGACGACCCGCGCCCAGAACGCGGTCCACAGCGGGTAGGTGTTGAAGGCCAGCAGCGCCAGCGCGACCGGCAGGCGTGCCACCGACGAGTACAGGCAAAGGCTCTGCACGGTGATCAGCAGGCCGATCGCCGGCAACGCTCTCCGATGTCGCGGACCGAGCGCGACCGGAACCCGGTATGTCACGACCAGCAAACCCACGACGATCGCGGTGATGCCGCTACGAAACGCCACCGCGGTGACCACGTCGACGCCGTGATCGAAGGCCAGTCGCGCCGCGACGTGATTGGCGCCCATCATCAGGGCGATCAGCAGCAGCGTGGCGAAAGCGGCTGTCGACAGCGCGCCCGGCGCACTGGTTTTCGTGCTCATGGCACGCGATCGTGACGGTGCGCTTCAGTCCTGCGGCGCGGCCATGTGCGCCTGCAACTTTCGCTTCCCGACGCTTCGCAGCGACGCCAGCTTCGCCTGCAGTTCGGCGCTGGGCTTTGTCGACCCGCCCTCCCAGTTATAGATCGTCTGGCCGGTGACCCCCAACAGGCTGCCGAGGTCTGCCGCCGACAGTCCCAGACGCTTGCGCATCGACACGAGCCCCTTCGGGACGAACCGGCGCTGCCTGGTCTGCGCCTCGCCCGGCGAAGGCGCGCCGACCTTGGCACTTTGCTGCCCGAGTGACACCACCTGGCGTTCCAGCACCCTGACCTGATTCTTCAGCTTCACGACGTCGCGCTGATGCTGAATCGCGGACTTGCGCGTCTTGTCGAGGGCGATCCGGACTTCCTTTCGCGCCAGACGCGAGATCTCTTCCTTCAGAACCTTGGCGATGTCAGGCATTTGGGTACCCCGACCGGTCGCCCCGTCGCAGATCGGACGGGCCACAAAGCACTCGAGCGTCGGTGCCGCCGGCGCTCATACGGCACACGCCATGTCCTGGCCGCAGCACATCGGAGACTTGATCTTGCCGTGTCCGTTCGGGCACTTCGACACCTGCACCTCGCTGCCGTCGTCGCGCTTGATGCTGTCGTTCACCAGTGGTGCGTCGCACTTGCCGCAACTCGCGTTCACGCTCATTCCACACTTCTTGCATTCGTAAGTCGCCATACCTGTCTCCCTGGTCGTTTCGCTGCGTCGATTCGGCAACGGCGCAGCGCGAGGATACCCCGCTTGGCCGCGTCCTGTGCGCCTGGTCCGGCGCCGACATCTCAAGTATAAGAACAACTCGCTTTGGACGCTCGCGACGCTCGATCCGCGCGCCGACCGCCCGTTCGGCAATCGATCGATCCAGCGGCGTTCGTCGATCGCGCGGATCACGGCCCGACAAGAACGGCATGCACAGACGAACAACTCGGTGGCGACGAATCGGCCTATCGGTCGTCGCTCTGGCGATCCTCGCCGCCGCCGCGATCTACACCGCCTATTCGCGCGACATGCGCAGCCTGCGCAAACGCCTGTCCGCCGAAAGCCAGGTGTTCGAATCGCGACACGGGCCGCTCGAGTTCACGACGCTGGGCAGCGGGCCGACGGTTCTCGTCGTGCACGGCGCCGGTGGCGGATACGACCAGGGCAGTCTGCTCGCGAGGGATTTCGGCGGCGAAGGCTTTCGCTGGATCGTTCCGTCGCGTTTCGGCTACCTGCGTTCGGCACTGCCGGCCGACGCTTCGACCACCGCGCAGGCGGACGCTTTCGCCGAACTGCTCGATCAACTCGGAATCGAACGCGTGGCCATCCTCGCCATGTCAGGCGGTGTCCCGCCTTCGCTTCAGTTCGCGCTGCGCCATCCGGCGAGGACCTCGGCGCTCGTTCTGCTGTCGTCGGCTCCCTACACCCCGTTCACGGCCGCCGGGCAAGACCTGCCGGTTCCGATCTGGGTCTATCAGGCGCTGTTCGCTTCCGACCTGCCGTACTGGGTCCTGGCATGGATCGCACGCCCGAGCCTGGAGGCGATCTTCGACGTCAAGCCGCAGTTGCGCGACGCGATGACCCCCGGCGAGCGCGCGTTCGTCGCCGACATGGTCGACGCCTTCGCGCCGGTCACGCGGCGCACCGACGGCCTGGGCAACGAGGGCGCGGCGATCGATCCGCGGGCCCGTTATCCGCTCGAGTCGATCGGCGCGCCGACTCTGGTCGTTCACGCGCGCGACGACGGCATCAACCCGTTCGAGATCGGCGCGCACGCCGCCCGGTACATCGCCCGAGCCGAGTTCATGCCGCTGGCGAGCGGCGGCCACCTGCTGCTGGGACACAACGAGGCTGTCCGGATGCGCGTCAATGCATTCCTGCGCGAACACGCATCCGGAGCGAAGCGTTGATCAGGCTACGCGCGAAGCGCGCCCGATGCCTTGGCGATATGCGTCGCGATGAAATCCATCAGCGGCGGAGACAGGCAATCGTAGGGTTCGAGCTTGAGTTCCTTCAACCTGGCCCTGACCGCGCCCATGTTGTCGGGGCTCGCACCCGATTCGATGATCGACGAGACGAACGCGGCGAATTCGGGCGGCGCCCAGCCCGGCTCCTTCGAGCGCTCGGTGTGGAAGAAATCGAATCCGTAGAGGGGATGGTCCTTGTTCTCGATCCGGCCGAACATGTGCACGCCACACTCCTTGCAGGCGTGGCGCTGGATCGTCGCCTTGGGGTCGACGATCGCGAGTTTGTGGCCGTTCGCCTTGATGCTGAGATTGTCGCGCCCGACGACGGCGACCTGCGAGAACAGCGCGCCTTTTGGCTTCCAGCACTTGGTGCAGCCGCACACGTGGTTGTGCGCGCACTGACCCTTGATCGAGATCTCCACCTTGTCCCGGGGACAGTCGCACGACAGGGTCCCACCGGCGAAGTCCTTCGCCGCCGGCTTCAATCCTTCGTCGACCGCGGGATGAATGTTGACGCTGGCCATGAGCAATCCTTTTCTGATTTGAGGTCGGGGAAACACGCGGCGCCAAGCGCTGCGCGCGATCACCGCGTATCGCCCGGTTTCATGACCCGGGTCGCGCGGCAACTCCGTCCTCACGCAAAAAGCTACCGACCTGGGCGGGTTCGCGCTATCCCCTATATTGGGTAGACGAAACACGTGCCCGAAGTTCAGGCGCGAGTCGCGTCGCGCGTCGGAGGTCTCTCAACGCTGGTCCGTGACCTCGAGCGCTTTGAGCGTCTGCGCATCGAGTTCGCCCGACGGCGTCAATCCGTTGCGCTGCTGGAATTCGCGAACCGCCGCCTGTGTGCGAGGCCCCGGAACACCGTCGATCGGCCCGACATTGAATCCGCCACGCTGCAGCGCCTGCTGCGCGTTGCGTATCGTGTCGTCGACGAAGCAAGTGCCCAACTCCGGAAACGACCTCTGCAGAGCCGCGGCGTCGGCCGGGTCGTAGCCCGGCGCGGGTTTCGGCTGCAGATTGCGCGCCTTCAACTGCGGCAACAACGAGGGCAAGGTGTCGCGCAGCGAGACGGGCATGCTGGCGGCGAAGGTCGGTTCGACGCCTTCGGTCACCGCACCCGTTGCCTGGCCCGCCTTGCGCGAGTAGGTCTTCCCGGCACCGACCGCGACGCGCGCGGGTGTGCTGCCCGAAGCCGCCTGCACGGTGGCGGCGCCCTGCTCGACGAATACCTGCCCGGCGTCCGCCGAAATGCGCAGCACGACGACTCCCGCGTCGACGAGCACGGCGAAGTGCGGTGTGACGACGCGATACGGCGGCGCCGCTTCGCGCCGCGGCATCGTGATCTTCGCCCATCCCGAAGGCAGGAAATGGGGGCCGCCTGCCGATTCGCCCGAATGAGCAAGCTCGAAGACGAAACGGGTGTCGGGCCCAAGCTGGACCTTGCCTCCTTCCTCGGATTCGACCTGAACCAGCGCCTGCGGCCCGGTGCGCACGATGTCGCAGCGACGCAGCCTGACACCCGCCGCGGGCAGGTAGCCCTGTGCGCCCGAGACGATCGTGCTCGCGCCGTCGACGAGCGTGACGGTCGGATGAAACTCACGTGCCGAAGCCGTTTGAGTGTCGAACTGCGCCGCGAGCAAGGCGCCGGCGAGGAAAACGATCGATCGAAGTCGCACGCGGCGCCCTCCTGGCTGGTTGCCGGGAGCGCAATTCGGCGCGCCGGCCTGCTTCGAATTCAGTTTGGAGACGTCGAAAGTCGCTGCCCGCAACGTGGATCGGTCGGCCCGCGCTTCGTGCGTCTCGTCGTCCGACGATACGCCGACGCCTTCCGATCGTCGAATCAGTCGGTCGGCGACGCTGCCACCCGGGCGTCGGCCACCGTGAGCAGGTCGGTGAGCGCGTAGTAGGCGCGCGCGTTCAACCCGGTGATGTCACGGATACGGTTCAGCCTCGCGTAGACCGTGTTCGGATGCAACTCGAGGCGCGCGGCGGCCTTGAGCAGGTTCATGTCGGCGTCGGCGTAGGCGCGCAGCGTCGCTGCGAGCGCACCGCCGAGCTTGTCGTCGGCCCGGTGAAACTCGCTCGCCCAGGCCGGCAGCAGGCGCTGCAGTTCGTCGCCCGCGACGTGGATCATCAGTCGCCGAAGCGGCGTGGCGGCGAACTGCACGACGCGCTCGGTCAGGCTCGCCATGCGCATCGCCAGCAGCGCCTGCCGGTGTGCCGCGGGAATCCTCGACGTGGAAGACGCGTCGCCGCTGACGCCGATCAGCACCGCGTTGCCCGCGGTCGCCAACATCTGTGCGATCCGGGTCGAGAGCGCGGCGTTCGGGCGCGTCCAGCCGGAAGTGCGCGCGACCGCGGAGAACACGCAGGTGACGCGGTTGTCGCGCACGTCGATCAGGCGGCGCGCGAGTTCCGCAGGAACGAGTCGGTCGAGCGTGTCGGCCAGGCGGCGGACCCGCGCGGGATTGTCCATCTCGGTGGCGTCGACCGACTGCGCGAGCGCGACGCAAAAGGTCTGGCGCCCGTCGAGATAGCCCGCGCGGCGAAGGATTGCCGCGACCCGTGCGTCCGATTCGTCGTAGCCGCCGAGCAGGATGTTCAGCAACTGCGCGCGTTCGTCGCCGGCGACGTCGGCGAGCAGGCGGGTCTGGTCGACGTACGCGGCAGAGGCGATCGTGCTGATCGCATCGGTGTATTCGATCGTGAAGTCTGCGACCCCGGTGACCATCTCGCGCGCCGCTTCGGACGATGGGGCCGAACCCAACACTGCTTCGCGCAGCCGGCGCGAGAACACCTTGTGCACGCAACGGTAGGCGTGCAACACGGCTTCGAGCGGGAACCTGTGCTCGGCGCGCAGTCGCGCGTGCTCGCGAACGAACCGGAAATCGCCCACGGTGCCACCCTCGAGCAGACGGACGATCTCTTCGAGGTGCTGCGGCCCGTGCGCGGCGAGTTCGCGCAAGGTTGCCTGGTCGCGCGACTCGGTGAACGCGGGAATCTCGGCCAGAACGGTGTCGATCAGCTCGGCGTGGATCGCGTCCGAATGCTCGCGCAGGCGCGCGACCGCGCGCGACAGCAGCCGACTGTCGCTCAGCCGCTCGAGCGAGTCGTTGAGAACGGTCGTGTGAAACACCGACATACGACGGGGCAATATGCGGAAGTCGAGTGTAATTGTGCAGTCTAAACAACAGCCGGCCGGAAATCACAGCATTTTGCCTAATGACGGTATTGATCAACCGCCTTAGTCTCCAATTCATCGGCCAGGAGGGTCGACATCTGGCGCCCGGAGCTTCGGGTGCGAACCTCGACGAATACGGGAGAGAACGATGGCAAAGTATCTGTTCGTGTACCACGGCGGCGGCACGCCCAGGAACGAAGCCGAGAAGGCGAAAGTGATGGACGCCTGGGGAAAGTGGATGGGCGGGATGGGCGCCGCGCTGGTCGACGGCGGACACCCGGTGGGGATGTCCTCAACGGTGAACAGCGACGGGTCGGTTTCGGACAACGGCGGGGCCAATCCGACCAGCGGCTACACCCTGATCGAGGCAGCGACCCTGAAAGACGCGCTCGGACATGCGAAGGGCTGCCCGATCCTCGCCAGCGGCGGGTCGATCGAAGTGGCCGAGGCTCTGGACATGTGAGGAAAGCGCGCGCGGGCCCCGGCGCGCGGCGCGAGGAATCGCGCTGCGATTCACTTCGGTCGGGACTCGCGTTCGCGCCGCGGGCGGATTGCTCGCGCTAGTTCGTGATCGCCACGGTCCCGTGCGGCGGGTGCGGTCGGTGCGTCAGCGCCATCACCAGCGCGCCGAGCAGGCACGACGCCCCGGCGATGATGAACGGCGCCATCCATACAACCGGATGCCCGGTGCCCTGCGCCGCATCCTTGAACCAGCCCGCGAGCAACGGCCCTGCGATTCCGGCGACCCCGTAGGACGTGAACAGCCAGCCGTAGTTGCCGCCGACGTTCCTGTCGCCGAACAGATCGGCGGTGGCCGCGGGAAACAGCGCGAAGTTGCCGCCGAAGTTGAACCCGATCAGGGCTGCGGCGACGATGAAGCCGTTGACCATGCCGTAGCTGATGAACAGGTGGTAGGTCAACAGGACGACGACGCCTTGGCAGACCGCCATCAGCACGACCGACGCCTTGCGCCCGATGTGATCGGAGATCAGGCCCCACGCGATGCGACCGAAGCCGTTGAAGATCGCGTACCAGGCCATCGCGGTGCCGGTGACCGCCAGCGCATCGGAGACGCCGCGATGGCTCAGCGCGTCGACGCCAAACAGCGCGATGCTGTAGATCACCATCAACCCGGCCAGCGCGTTGCACATGAACACCACCCACAGCATGTAGAACTGCGGGGTGTGCAGCATCTCGCGCGCGCTGAAGTCGACCGTGCCGTGGTGCGCCTTCGCGGTCGGCGCCGGGGGTTTCCAGCCCGCGGGCAGGTACCCCTCGGGCGGATCGACCATCACCAGGCTGCCCGCGAGAACCAGCGCGGCGAAGACGACGCCGTAGATCAGGAACACGCTCTGCACGCCGGGCAGGCCGAAGACCGAAGTTGTTTGGAGCAGGCCGCCGAACCAGGTGCCCGCAAGCTTGACCCAGAGCGTGGCGCCGAATCCGAATCCCGCCACCGCGAGGCCGGTGATCAACCCCTTGCGGTCCGGGAACCACTTGATGCCCACCGCGATCGGGACGACGTAGCCCAACCCGATGCCGGCGCCGCCCACGACACCGATCGTCAGAAACTGGACCCAGAAGTTGCTGCCGAACAGGCCGCCGAGCAGGTAACCCGCGCCAAGCAGCAACCCGCCACCGACCGCCAGCCTGCGCGGCCCGACGACCTTCAGCCAGCGCCCTGCCAGCACCATCACGAGGGCGAAGGTGGCGAGCCCCGCGGAGAACACCCAGGCGGTCTCGCTCGCCGTGAAGGCGTAGGGGCCTTCCGGGTCGGTCAGGCGCGAGGTGAACACCGACCAGGCGTAGATCGCACCCAGCGCGAGTTGTATCGAGACCGCGCCGGCGACGACGAGCCAGCGATTGAATGGGGGTTGGGGGGGCACTGATTCTCCGACGTTGCGCGATCACACGCGTCGATCCGGACTGCGCGCAAACTTTGATGATCCATCGCTTTCGGGATGACGCCTATGCGATCGATCAACGGGTCGGGGCTCTCGAGCGCGGGCGCGGAAAGGACTGGTCCAGGTGCTCGGGACAGGCCGCGTGCGGTGCCGACGAAGCGCCGATTCAGTCAACCGGCATTGTCGGTGCGCATCGGGCCGTTCGACTTGACCAAAACGATCGTGCCCGGCGGTGCCCAACGGAAGCGATGCCCAGCGGTCGCCAAGCTGCATCGACTCGCTCGCGATCGGTTTCGAACAGAAGCAGTATACGGCGCGGCCGCGAATGTGACACGAGAGACTCCTCGAAGCCCTCTTTCCCACGTCACGTTGTCGTGACGACGGTGAAACGCTCGCACAACGCCATGGCGCGATAGTGCTCGCTCGGACAACGAGAAGGAGCACGAAATGGTCGATTCAACCCGCGCGCTTTCGATCCTTGCCGCGACGATGCTCGCGTTCACGGCGGCGGCGAACGCGACGGCTCCGGCGGTCGAAGGGAATCTCGAGGAGACGACATGTTATGTATTGAAGGCAACGTTTCTCGGCGGCGTCGACGGACACACGGCAGCCTCGTATGACTCGGTCGGCACACCGGCACGCAGCGCGGGGCAGTTGGGCTATCGCGCGAATCTGCACTGCATCGGCCTGGTCGTCGCGAGCGGCAGCGAGAGCGGCAATCGCGGCGCGTGCGTGATGGCCGATCCGGACGGAGACCGCGTGTTCACCGTGTACTCGGGCGGCGAGAGCGGCCCCGGTGTCTGGCGTGCCACCGGAGGGACGGGCAAGTACCTGCGAATTCAGGCCGAAGGCACATTCGAAGAGGCGTACCGCCCGGATATCGCGGCGGCGTCGGGACCTGTCCAGTACTGCACGCGTGAATCGGCGAGGTGGAAGCTGAGATGACGGATCGGGCGCCGATCCGGCGTCCATGCCCGCACGCCGCGATGCCGTTGCGATACGTCGCGATACTTCGCGATGCGTCACGATACGGCGCGACAGGTTCGCGCCCCTCAATCGCCGGAACCGCTCCCCTGCCGCCCTTTCGCGCTGATCGAAACGACCTTGGCGCCCGGCGGCAAGCCGCGCTCGGGTTCAAGCGCGAGTCCGATACGCGCCCAAGCTGCGGGGAACCGATCGCGATCTCGTTCCAGGCGATGCGCCCCGTATCGCCACTTCGGGCAGATCTCGGCCAGGGTTCGGGCCTCGGCACGGGCGAGTTCGAAGCTCCCCAGATCGGAATAGATCGCGACTGCGGAAATGCGAGCCAACGGAGACGTCGGATTGCGCGTGATCGCGCGCTCGACCACCTGCCGCGCCTCGGGCAACTCGCCCAGCATGAACAGTGCCACGGCCTCGCCATTTAGGAAGAGCCCCGTGTCGTTCGCGTCGAGCGTGCGCGCGCGACGGTAATGATCCAATGCCTCGGAATGCCGGCCGCTGTACAGGAGCGCGTTCGCGAGATGAAACTGCGCGTGCGCGAAATCGGGTGCGATCCGGGTCGCGATGAGTGCGTGCTCGAGCGCGTCGTCGTGCCGGCGTTCCCACACGTGGAGCATGGCCCGCAACAGATGCGAAGGCGCCTTGTCGCCTTCGAGCGCGAGGACCCGCTCGGCGAGTTCCACCGCGCGATACCAGCTGTGGTCGGGCGTGTGGCTCCAGCCCAGTAACCAGTCGAACCAGTGTGTCCATCCCTGGAGCTCGAACGCGCTCACGTAGTTGCGGTCGATTCGCTGCGCCGTCTCGGCCGCTTCCCGCGCGAGACGGTTATTCTCGGCTGACATTCGTCGCAACAGCCCCCACGCGTAAAGGAGGTGATCGACCGCGGTTGGCGTAGCCTCGTCGGGAAACATCAGCACGCCCGCGACCAGCGGCAGCGGTTGGTGCGTGCGCCCCTCGTCGCGCTCGATGTCGACCGGTGCCAGCGTCGGCGACGAGGCCGGCTTGACCGCCCCCGCCGCGCGCAGGCGTTGCGCCAGCCCCACCGTTTCGACGCTCGGTTCGATCGCCAGCTCTCGCCGCAGCGTTTCGCGAAATCCTTCGTAGGCACCGAGCGCCTCGGCACGCATCCCGCCGCGATCGAGCAACTCCATCAGCGTTCGCAGGCCGGCTTCGTGAAGCGGGTCGCGCGCAAGCAGTCGCCGCGCGAGGCCGACGCCGATGCCGAGATCTATCGTGGTCTTGTCGTCAGCGCTCGCCGCGATCCGCGCCGCGACCCGGTGCGCAAGCTGGCGAAGCCGCACGCGTTCCGATTCGATCTCCCGCGCGACCACGTCCTCGAGCGTTTCGAGGCCCTCGCAGAAATCGCCGCGGTAGAGCTGCGCCGCGGCCGACTGCGACTCGGCGTCGTCGCGCGCGGCGAGCGCCTCGAACGCGAACACGTCGACCTGCGCGGCGTGCAGCCCGATCCGGTCGCGGCGCGCGTCGATCACCGACGCGAGATCTCCAAGCGCTCGCCGCAGGTGGTGCAGGCACTGACGCAAGGCCGCGGCGCCTGCCCCCGCTTCCAGGTCCGCCCAGAGCAGGCCGATCAGCTGGTCGCGGGCAATGCCCCGCCGACCGTTCGCCGCCGTTAGCGCCAGAAGCGCCCGAGCCTTGCGGCCAAGGGCTGGCATTGCGGCGACGTCCTGGCGCGACCAGTCGATTCCGCCAAGCAATACGAGCATCGATTCGGACTCCGACTCTGAGGGCCGCGCGTGGCCGCTGAAGTGGGCACTCAACGCGATTGTGACGATGCAGTCACGCTCGCGCAACGCCCCTGCGAGACATTGTCGATTCCAGCGTCCACGAGGAGAACACCGTCACCCAACTCCGCAATGGGGTCGCTCAGCTTTGACAGGTCAATCTACTGGGAGGGCAGCATGAACGAACATCGTCGCAATCGCTCGTTCCTGGCGTGTGCCGGTTTGGCGCTCGCAGTGGCAAGTCTCGGCTCACCATCGGCGTGGGGGCAAACAGCCCCCTTGTCGCACACGGCCGATCCGGGTGTCTACAAAGTCGTCAAGGAGAACGATCTGTTTCGTGTCGTCGTCGCGACCTGGAAACCCGGGCAACGCGATGCGTTCCATTCCCATCCGGCGACCGCCGTCTACTACATCAGCCCGTGCAAGGCTCGCCTGTACGCGGTGGACGGCAAGGTGGTGTTCGAAGGTGACGTGCCGCAGGGCGGCATCTTCTTGCAGCCAGCGATCGCATCGCATTCTTTCGAGAACGCCGACACGACAGAATGCAGGATTCTGATCGTGGAGCGCAAGTAGCCGGCGCGTGACTCGATAGGGGCGGCCAGCCTTCGCTGGTTTCGGTTCGCGCGCGCAGCGCTCGGGGTTGTCGACCGCCCCGGCGCGCGCGGCCCGACTTCGGGCAGTGCGCCAAGCGCGAACGTTCCTTGCACCGCGACGCTCAATCGCCGCTGCCGCCGCCGGCGACGAAGGCCTTGTCTCCCGCGCCGCTGAGGACGACTGCGCGAAGCAGCGGGTCTTCCGACAGACCGGTCATCGTCCGCGCGAACTCGGCCATCAGGCCAGTGTTCAGGCAGTTCAACCGTGACGTATTGTCGATCGTGACGAAAGCGACGACCGCGCCCGCGTCACGCGTTTCAGTGCGCAACCCGATCTCGGCGTCGCCCATGGCCGATCGATCCTTTCACGGCTCGCAACTGCTGTCCGATCGATTGTATACTGAGCAGTCTCAGCATACGGATTCATGATCAAGAGCTTTCGCCACAAGGGGCTGCGGCGTTTCTTCGAGACCGGCTCCACGGCGGGAATAGAGCCACGACACGCGCCGCGATTGCGGCTTCAACTCGCGGCGCTCGATCAGGCAAGAGCTCCGGCCGACCTGGGCGCGACCCGCTGGGGCCTGCATCCGCTGAAGGGACCGCTTAGAGGACACTGGTCGATCTCGGTGAGCGGCAACTGGCGACTGACCTTCATGTTCGAAGGAAACGACGTCGTGCTGGTCGACTACCAGGACTACCACTGAAGGATCAATCGATGACGCGCATGCACAACCCTCCGCATCCGGGCGAAGTCCTTCGCGAGTACCTGGGCGACGTCACGGTCACCGAGGTGGCTGGGAAGCTGCGCGTCACACGCGCCGCGTTGTCTCGAGTCCTCAACGGAAGCGCAGGCGTTTCGGTGGATATGGCCTTGCGTCTGGGAGAAGCGCTGGGTACCAGCGCGGAACTCTGGGCCGGCATGCAGCTGCAATACGACCTCTATCAGGCGGCGCGCAAACGGCGCCCGAAGGTCGAACGACTCACCGCGTAGTTCGCCTGCGCCCACCCGCGCGCCTGAAACCACGCGACTCAAACCGCGCTAGCGGTACTTCCGCAGATACACCCGCTCGAAGCCGCGCTTGGCCCAGTGCATCGCCCGCATCCGCGGCAGGATCACGTTGCGCCGCTCGGTGCGCATCACGAAGGTGCCGCTGTCGATCGAGTCGACGATGCACATCAGCTCGACTTTGAAGGTAGCGGTGGGCGTGCGCCCCTTCAGTTCGGCGAGCAGGTTCTCCGCCGCCGCGGCCGCCTGCAGGTCGGCCATGTGCGCCTGCTTGGGCATCCAGTCGGGGCCGGGAAAGCTGCCCGAGTCGCCTGCAACGTAGACGCGCTCGGCGCCCTCGACGCGGCACTGCGCATCGGCCTGGAGCAGTCCGCCCGGCGAACGCGCGAGGTCGGTCTGGTCGAACCACGCATTGCCGGTCATTCCCGGCATGAACAGGATCAGGTCGGCGGCGAACTCGCCGCCTTCGGTGACGACCTTGTCGGCCTCGAAACGCACCATCTTGTGTCCGAGGTGGGTCGCGATGTCGCGCCGCGCCATCTCGCCCAGCAGGTGACCGACCGCCTTCGGGCCGAGCCGGTTGCCGGGCTGCGCCGCCGGACTGAAGAAGGTCATCCTGAATCGGTCGCGGCGGCCCTCGCTGCGCAACAACTGGTCGATGCCGAAGACGAACTCGAACATCGGTCCGCCGCGCATTGCGCTCGGCTCGTTCGGGTTGCCGGCAAAGCCGCAAGCGATCGCGCCGCCATCCATCGCGCGCAAGCGGTCGCGGATCTTCTCTGCCGCAGCGATGCCCTCGCACGGAGTGATCGAGTGCTCGATGCCCGGCAGCTTCCTGATGAAGCGCCCGCCCGATCCGATAACCAACGCGTCGTTGCGCACCTCGCCCTGCGTGGTCACGACGACGCGTCCGCCTTCGCGCAAGGTCGTCGCCTCGCCGCGATGGAAGTTCACCCGCGTGCGGGCGAGGAAGTTATCGAGCGGCACGATCAGGTCGCTCGCCTGGCGCAGCCCGCTCGGGATCCAGATCATCCCCGGCAGGTAGTGGAGCTCGGCGCGCGGCGCGATCAGCGTGATCTCGATTTCTGGATCGCGCTTGCGCAACTCGCGAATGGCGGACAGGCCGGCAAAGCCTGCGCCGATGACGGCGACGTGTGAGGCGGGCATGGCGCTCGATGAGTCTGATGAGTCTGGAAGGACGTCGATGTCCGATTAGAACACCGTTCGGCCGGGCAGGTCAGGACGCCTCGCGACGGGCGCGTCCAAGTCGCCGAGCGTCGTTTCCGCCCAACCGAGACGCTCGAGCAAGGCATTGGCGGCAACCGACGCGTCGCGTCACTTCTCGAGCTCGCCGGACAACAGTTTGTGGATGACGAGCGTCCCGTCGAGCCGATTGGCAGCCACGTCGGCGTTGAAGGTTGAATATTCGCGCAGGCCTACCGATCCGCTCGCCTGCACGGCTCTTGCACAAGGACGCCAGACCAGACTGCAAGTTCCGCTGGCGTCGTGTGCTCCGAGGCCGGGCGGAAGTCTTCTCGATCGGGTCGAGTTCGCGCTGGACGCAGTTCTGTTTCTCCGACATGATGGAGTACGATCATCTGGCGCGCGGCTCAAACAAAAATAAAGAGGCCCCTTCACGCAGGCGCCGCGCGACGAATGCAAGGTCTTGTCGCTCAGGAGGATCGATGTTCCGAATTGCGTTGTGCATCTTCGTAGCACTGGCGGGTTTCGCGCCTCCCACACTCAGCGCCGAGTTCGGCACCAAAGCCGAGGCTGTCGCGATGGTCAAGCGCGTCCAGGCGAGTTTCAAGGCGGTGGGCGCGCAGGCAACCTTCGCGCTGGTCTCCGACAAGTCGACACCTGAGTTCCACGATCGCGACCTCTATCCGTTCATCTACGACATGAACGGGGTATGCCTAGCACACGGGGCTCGTCCGGCCCTGATCGGGAAGAACCTGATCGGACTGAAGGATCAGGACGGAACGTTGCTGATACGCGAGTTGCGCGACATGGCCAGGAACAACGGAAGCGGATGGGTCGACTACAAGTGGCCCAATCCACTCAACAACAAGATCGAGGACAAGTCGAGCTACGTCGAGAAGATGGGCGATTACTGGGTAGGCGTCGGGGTCTACAGGTAAGCGGGTAGGCGCTCGCGCGCAGCCGCACGCGACGCCGTCGATGCGCGTCTTTCACGACCTCCCGATCCAGGTCAAGGCTTCGCTCGCCGCCGGCCTGCTTCTGCTGTGCCTACTCGCACTGGGCATCAACGCGTACCTGACCTCGGTCCGCGCGGCCGACGGGCTGCGCGTGCTCTCGAACGAACTGGTGTCCAAGCAGCAGGCCCTCTCGGACATCAGTGACACGGTCATCACCACGCACATCAAGATCTTTCGCTACGTTTCCTGGGCGAGCAACGGGGTCAGCGACAAGCTGCTCAAGCCGCTCAACCAGGAAATCATTTCGGACCTGGACAAGGTATCGCAGCGAATCGACGCGTTCGCGTCGCGCGGCAATCTTTCGATCGAGGAGAAGTCGGCGCTCCCTCAACTGGTGACCAAGTGGTACGACTGCAAGCGCCAGGCCGCCGACACACTCGACGTCGGACAGTCCGACGCGCCGATGGCGACGATGATGATGGGCCAGACTGACGACAGCTTCAACGCGGTCGACGTCGGATTCAACACGATGTCGCAGGTGACGACCAAAGCCGCCGACAGACTGAGAGACCAGCTGTCCCTGGATGCGGAGCGCAACAAGCAGGTCATCGTCGTCGTGACCACTTTCGGCGTGTTGATCAGCGTGGTCGTCGCCCTCGTGATCGGTCGATCGATTGTGCGTCCGATTCGCTCGATCACCGACGTGATGCAGCGCCTCTCTGCAGGCGAGATCAACGCGAGGATCGCGCACAGCACTCGTCGCGATGAAATCGGCAGGATGGCCGAAGCGATCGAAGTGTTTCGCAAGAACATCATCGATCGACACATGATGGAACAGACGCTGACCGAAGCGATCGAGGCGATCTCAGAGGGCTTTTCGCTCTACGACGAGAACGACAAGCTCGTCGTGTGCAACTCGCACTACCGGGAGCTTTTCTCATACGGCACCGACACCGTCACCCCGGGCACGAGTTTCGAAGCGATCATCCGCTCAGCCATTGGGCGCGGCGCGATCACCGAAGCCGCGGACGACGAGAACTGGCTGACCGGACGGCTCGCGCGTCATCGCTCGCCCTCCGAGCCGCACGTGCAGCACCGTTCGGACGGCCGCTGGGTGCGCATCAGCGAGCGGCTCACCAGCGCCGGCGGCGTCGTCGCCACCTACACCGACATCACCGAGCTCAAGAGCCGCGAGGCCGAGCTCGACTCGGCCAACGCGAAAGTCACCACACTGAACGAAAAGCTCACCAGCGACAACCTGCGAATGGAAGGCGAACTCGACGTGACCCGGCGCCTGCAGCTGATGCTGCAACCGACACACGACGAACTCCAGCGCATCGAGGGCCTCGAGATCGCGTGCTTCATGCAACCCGCCCTCGAGATCGGTGGCGATTACTACGACGTCTTGCAACATGACGGGCGCGTGAAGATCGGCATTGGCGACGTGACCGGCCATGGACTCGAGAGCGGCGTCGTGATGCTGATGACCCAGGCGATCGTGCGCGCGCTGCTGATCAGCGGTGAAACCGACCACGTGCGCTATCTGTCGGTACTCAACGCGGCCTTGCACGGCAACGTGCAACGGATGGGAAGCGACAAGAACCTCACGCTGTCGCTGCTGGACTATGCCGACGGCAAGGTCAGGCTCAGCGGTCAGCACGAGCAGATGATCGTCGTGCGCCGCGACCGGTCGGTGGAACTCGTCGACACGATCGACCTCGGTTTTCCGATCGGGCTGGAACTCGACGTGTCGGCGTTCATCGACCAGACCACGGTGCACCTGCAACCCGGTGACGGCGTCGTGCTCTACACCGACGGGGTGACGGAAGCCGAGAACCTCGAGCGCGAGCAGTACGGCATGCAACGCCTGGTCGACGTGCTCGCGAAGAACTGGGACCAGACCGCGGAATCGATCAAGACGGCGATCGTGTCCGACGTGCTGAGGTATATCGGCACGCAGACCGTGTACGACGACATCACCCTGGTAGTGGCGAAACAGACCTAGGATGCGACCAGACATGGACCAGACGTTCGGCAACTTCGTCAAAGTAACGGAAGGTGAAGGCGAATACCTGAAGATCGGCTTTCATCCGTCGTCGATCCCGTTGCAGCAACGCTGGCGCAACAACGGGCTGTCGGCGGATTTCCTGGCCGACTACCTCAGCACCTTCTTTCCGGGGGCGGATCTCGCTTCGGCCGAGCGGCAGACCGAAATCAAGGACGCGGTCGGCTATATCGCCAATGAGTTGCTCGAGAACTGCATGAAGTACAGCTACGCATCTTCGCAACACCTGGTGAGCATCGAGATGTTTCTGGAGCCGGGCGCGATCACCCTGTATACGGTGAACGGGATCTCGCCGGATCGCATCGGGCCGTTCCAGAAGTTCATCGCGCGACTGCTCTCGGAGAATATCGACGCGCTGTACACCGAGCAACTCGAGCGCAACGCCGATGGCGATGGCGATGGCACATCCGGGTTGGGAATTCTCACGATGCTCAACGACTACGGCGTGGAGGTCGCCTGGAAGTTCTCTCCGCCTGCACGAGCAGAGAACGATGTCGCGTTGACCACGATGGTTCGCATGCCGCTTTGAATCGAGAGACGATCGCAATGGAAATCAAGCACGACGACTACAACGTGCAGTACGACCCGGCTGCGGCCACCGTGATCTGCTCCGGGTCGTTCCGCCTGCACGGCGACGAGTACAAGCCGATTCTCGATCTGCTGATCGGCGCTGCCGACGCAAAGCCCGCCACGCTCACGCTCGACGTTCGCAGGCTGCAGTTCCTCAACAGCTCGGGCATCAATACCCTTTCGAAGTTCATCCTTCAGGTGCGCAAACACGCCGCGAGCGGCGTCGTTGTGCTCGGCAGCACGAAGTTCCCCTGGCAGGAAAAGTCGCTGAAGAATCTGCAGCGCCTGCTGCCCGGGCTGACGATGACCATCGACTGATGTCGCACGACGCTCCGGCCTCCGGCTCGCGCCCGCCGCCCGAGCGCGATGACCCTGCCGAAACGGTGCAGGCGCTGCGCCGCAGAGTCGAGGAACTCGAGCAGGAAAAGCGCGACCTGGAGGTGATGCTCGATACCTCGACCGCGCACGCCGATCACCTTGCCGAATCGCTCGAGGCCGAGCGCAACGACCTGGCCACGATGCTCGAACTTGCCACCGAGCACGCCGACACGGTCGAGGACGAGTTGCACGAGCGCGCGGCCGAGACAGTTCTGAAGAGCGCGCGCGAACTTCGGATGATCGTCGAAGCGACGCCCGCGCCGGTCCTGATCAGCCGCGTAGACAACGGCGAGATCGTCTACGCCAACGCGATGGCGGGTTCGCTCTTCCTCAGCGAGCCGAACGAACTGCTCAAGGCGAGCGTTCGCGATCTCTATTCCGACGCTGCCGACCGCGACGCGCTGGTGCGACGGCTGGAACAGGACCGGTCGATCGATCGCGAGGAGATTCGCCTGATCCGACCCGACGGCACGAGGATCTGGGTCGAGGTCTCGCTGCGAATGCTCGAGTTCAACGAAGTGCCATCGATCTTGTCGGCGCTGCACGACATCACGGCACGCAAGCAAAGCGAGCAGCGCCTGCAACAGCAGATCGAGGCGCTTCGTCTCGAGCTCGAGGAAACGAGCAGCGACGCTCAGTTCGCCCGAACCACCGGTACGACGCGCTTCGAGAACATGGATGCCGCGGCGATCAGGCACGGCACGACACGACTGGTGGCGATGCATTCGTTTCGCGGGGGGAACGGCAAGTCGAGCATTACCGCCAATGTGGCGGCGCTGTTGGCCGCGGCCGGTCAGCGCGTCGGCGTGATCGACGCCGACCTGCAGTCGCCGGGCGTGCACCTGCTGCTGGGCCGCAACGGCGGGAGTCCTGGCAACACGCTCAACGACTTCCTGATGGGAAACTGCGAGATCGATCAGCTCGCAACCGACGTCACCGAGCAACTCGGCAGCCCCGTTCCGGGTCGAATCTTCCTGGTATCGGCAAGCGTCGACCCGGGCGCGATGGCGCAGGTTCTGAGCCAGGGATACGAGGCACGTCGACTCACGCAGTGCTTCCACGACCTGGGACAGAGCCTCGAGCTCGACACGCTGCTGATCGACACCCATCCGGGGATGAACGAGGAAGCGCTGCTCACGATGCGCGCGGCGCAGACGCTCGTCGTGGTGCTTCGCCCCGACGCGCAGGATTTCGAGGGGACCGGGGTCACCATTCAGGTGGCGCGCCAGCTGGACGTCGCGCGGATCGTGCTCGTGGTCAATCAGGTGTCGGACATGAGCGGCCTGCACGCGCTCAGGTCGCGCGTGCAGGAAACCTTCAACAGCGAGGTCAGCGCGATCGTTCCGCAATCGGCCGATTTCAGCGCCGCCGGCGAAACGACTCCGTTCGTGCTGCGCCACCCGACCCATCCGATCACGATCGCATTGCAGCGGGTGGCGCAGGCAACCCGAGACGCGGTCGCATAATGCGCCGCCAGCAAGCAACAGCCCGCGGATGACGCAAGCGAAGCAGCGCGAGAAGATCGCGCACCTGTTGCGCGAGGCGATCGTGGTGCATCTTCGCCCGTACTGGCGAGTCCAGGGTCTGCTCGCCGCGATCGTTGTCGCGGCCGTTCTGGCGGAGACCGCGGTTCCGCTCACGATCAGGTACCTGATCGACCAGGCGCTGCTGCCGCACGACGCCGAGAAGTTCGCCTTCGCGATCGTCGTTCTGGTGGTGCTGTTCGCCGCGTCGGCCGGCGCGCGCTTGGTGCAGACCGTGGTCAGGGCCTACATGACGCGAGAGCTCTACAGGGATCTGTTCATCCGGCTGTTCAGATCGCTGCACCGCCTGCCCTCGAGTTTCTTCGACCGCGCGCGGCCGGGACATTTCTCGCCGCTGTTCGATACCGAACTGGTCACCTTCGCGGCGATGGTGCGTGACCTGCTCGAGCGGGGGCTGCACGCGGTGCTGCAGTTCGCGGTGGTGATGACCACGCTGTTCATCCTGAACTGGCAACTGGCGCTGGTGGTCGCGTGCATCCTGCCATTGCTCGCGATTCGCCCCCGTCGCCATCTCGCGCCCACGCTGGGCGGAATCGACGCGATTCGCAGGGTGATCGAGGGGATCGTCAGCGCGGTGCACGACTACGTGTCGACGCAAACGCTGGTTCGCGCCTTCGGGCGAACCGAAGACGCGACGCGGCGATTCAGCGAGGAGTCCGTCGGCCGCAAGGGGCCACGCGACCTGCTGGCGGGCATCGCCGACGTGCGTCGCACGCTGGGCACTCCACAGTACAAGGCCTTGACCTTCAAGCTTTCGATGGACAATCAGCAGGCCGGCATCACGCTGATCGTGATCGGTGCGGGGGCCTACCTGAGCTTCGTCGACGTGCTGAGCCTGGGTACGTTCTCGGCGTTCATCCTGCTATTGCCCGGAGTGATGGCGGCAATCACGCGATTCGCCGACTACGTGCAGGACCTCGGTCGGGCGACCTTGAGCCTGGATCGAATCGACGCCGTGGAGCGTTCCGGCCGGCCGGCACTCGAATCGCATACGCCGGTGCGGCTGGGCACGCCAACCCGCGGCATTCGATTCGAGCAGCTCGACTTCGGGTACAGCAAGGAATCGCTCAACCTTCAGGGCGTGAACCTGAGCTTGCCGATGGGCGAGTCGGTCGCGTTCGTCGGACGCAGCGGCGCCGGGAAGAGCACGCTGTTCAGGCTGCTGCTGGGCTTTTACGACCCGAGTTCGGGGCGTGTGGCGATCGATGGCCACGACGTTCGCGAAATCGACCCGGCGACGCTAGGCGCGCAACTTGGCGCGGTGTTGCAGCCTTCGCAGATAATCAACGCGAGCGTGCGCGACAACATTCGCTTCGCGCGACCCGACGCCTCCGACGAAGAGGTCACGAACGCCGCACGGCTGGCGGGGATCCACGACTTCGTCGCTTCGCTGCCCAACGGGTACGACTCGCCCGTGGGCGAAAGCGGCAAATGGTTCTCCGAGGGGCAGCGCCAGCGCCTGGCGCTGGCGAGGGCGATCCTGCCGTCGCCCTCGATCCTGCTGCTCGACGAGGTGACCGCGGCGCTGGATCCGGAGACCGAATCGGCGATCAACGCCACGATCCAGCAACTGGCGAGCCAGCGAACCGTGATGCTGGTGACGCATCGCCTGGCATCGGCGGCGTTCGTCGATCACATCGTCGTGATGGACCAGGGGCAGGTGAAGGAGGAAGGCCGCCACGACGAGCTCCTGGCACGCGGCGGCCTCTATCATCAGCTCTGGCAGATGCAGACCGGTTTTGTCGTGAGCGGCGACGGCTTGCATGCCGAGGTGAGCGGCGAGCGCCTGCGCGCGATTCCGTTGTTCCGCGAGGTCGAACCCGAAATCCTCGAAGCGCTGGCCGGGCGTTTCGTCTCGCGCGCATACGAGCCGGGACAGACGATCTACGCGCAGGGCGACGCCGGCGACAAGTTCTACATCGTCGTGCGCGGCACGATCTCGATCTCCACGATGGATGCGGGTCAGCAGTCGATTCGACTCGCGGACCTTCAGGACGGCGACTACTTCGGCGAAGTGGAGATGGTGAACAAGGGGCGGCGCACGACCACAGTGAACGCGCGTACGCCGAGCCTCGTTCTGGCGCTTCGCGCCGAGCACTTCGAGAACATGGTCGAGGAACTCGGCGCGCTCAGCAAGGTCGTCACCCAGATGGCGCTTGGGCGCAGCCTGTCGACCATCTGCAGCGTGGGGCGGCGCCGTCGCGCGCACCCGATATGGAAGGGCCTGCGCCAGCACATTTGGGATTGAAACCCACCGGTTTCCGGCGCCCGGCGCGCGCCCGCGTCCTGGCGCAGCGCCTCGGTCGCGATCCCGCTGCTGCCGGGCGTTCTCGCCGACTACGCCACGCTCGCTGCCTGGGCGCTCAGTTCGTCCGACAGCGTGGCGAGACCGGCCGGAACCCGGAGGCGATGCGGCGTGTATCCCGGCAACATGCTGCGCAGGCGTTTGCCGAACGGGTCCACCCGGGTGAACAGCAACCGGTGTTTGAAGGTCGTGCGGTAACGCGCGCCGCCGCGCTCCCCTTCTGCCGCCGACATGATGCGCAGGCAGTCCGCATAGAAGCGGAACATGTGGTGCTGCGCCACCCAGCACAGGCGCGCGCGCACCGGATAACTGCCGTACAGGTGCTGGTAGATGTCGTAGGCCACGTTGCGGTGCTCGATCTCCTCGATCAGGTGCCACTTGAACAGGCTCGCCAAGCGCGGCTCGCTGCGCTTGTGCTCGTACAAGCCGCTGGCGAGCAGGGTCAGCGCCATCTGGCTCGTGTAGGACTCGAAACCTTCGACGAAGCCGATACGGAAGTGATCCGATCGGTCGCGCAGGTACCCGTCGAAATCATCGGACACCCGCTTGAGCCGCTGCTCGAGCCCGGGGTAGCTGCGCGCCAGCACCAGCTTGTTGAAATCGGCGTGCTGCTGGTAGTGCTGCGACTCCTGCCGGCAGAAGCGGTCCACTTCCTCCCTGAGCGCCTCGTCGCGGATCTGCGGCATCACCTTGCGCATGGACTTCACGATGAAGGGCTCCAGGTGCACGACGTACAAGCCCATGGCGGTGTGCATATAGGACAAGGTTGCGTTGCCCGCGATGTAGAGCGGATTGAAGTCCTCCGCTGCCGGCACTTCGAAGGCCATCTTGCGAACGGGAATTGGATGCGTCATGGCTTGCCTCGCTTGGTCAGTGCCTGCAGTGTCTTTGCTGCGACCCCGCCCCGTCCTTTGAAGTTCCTAAACGTTTGCTAAATGTCCCTAGAATGAGTTTTTCGGGGACGCGCTTGCACACCCACTACTTCTTCGACCGCTTTGAAGTCAGGCCGGCGGAGCGTCTGTTGCTGGTCGAGGGCGCGCCGGCGGCAATAGGCGCACGTGCGTTCGATGTGCTGCTGTGCCTGTTGGCGCACCCGGATCGCGTCGTCACGAAGAGCGAGGTGCTCGAAGTCGCCTGGGCCGGCCTCGTGGTCGAGGAGAACAATCTGTCGGTGCAGGTGTCGGCACTGCGCAAACTTCTCGGCCGAAAAGCGATCACCACGGTTCCCGGACGCGGATATCGATTCTCGTTCGACGTGCGCCAGGAAGGCGCGTCGCCCCGGAGCGCGACACGGTCGCCCCCCGCAGCCGACACCGACAGGCCCACGATTGCCGTGCTGCCTTTTGTCGTGCTGTCGGATGATCCCAAGCTGGGTCTTCTGGCCGACGGGCTGGCCGAAGACGTCATCGCGCTGCTGGCGCGTGTTTCCGGGTTCTTGCTGATTTCCCGCGCTTCGTCGTTTGTGTTTCGCGGAGAGAACGCTGGCCTGCCCGAAATTGCCATGCAGCTCGGCGTTCGTTTCGTGGTCGAGGGCAGCGTGCGCCCGGTGGGTGATGCGCTTCGGATCTCGACTCAGCTGAGCGACGCGGCATCGGGACACGTCCTTTGGAGCGGGCGCTTCGATCGTCAACCTGACGAGGCCGTCGATCTGCAGGAAGACATCGCGCGCGGAATCATCTCGGAACTCGAACCAGAACTCACGCGCGCCGAAATCGCGCGTGTTCGCCGTCAGCGCCCCGAAAACCAGGATGCGTGGGCACATTACCATCAGGCTGTCGGTGCGATCGCCCTGAAGGGTTGGGGTGAGGACGCCGTGGCCGAGGCGCGATCCCATCTCCAACAGAGCGTGGCACTCGACCCGTCTTTCGGTTTGGGCCATGCCCACTACGCGCTGCTGACCGCGCTGGCCAGAAACATCGGGTTGCTGGCCGATCCGTCGGGTATGCAGAGCGATGCACTGAATGCCGCCAATCGCGCGATTGTTCTGGATGATGGGAGTTCGGAGGTGCTGGGCTATGCAGGTTGCGCGTTGTGCGATCTGGGCCACCTCGACCGGGGCATCGAAATACTTCGTCAGGCGCTGGAGATCGATCCCAGCAATGCCCAGGCCCACGTCGCTCTGGGAACGGCACTGGCATTGACGGGGCAATTCGACGCGGGCATCGAAAAGATGCGCTTCGGAATGAAGATCAGCCCACGGGACCGGCGTCTCGGTTTCTGGGGCTGGGCACTGGGGATATTCCTGCTCAGGGCTCATCGCGTCGACGAAGCCCTTGTCGAAGCGCGCACTGCAAGCCGGCGTGATTCGACGCTTTATCTGACGCGTGTTCTCGAGGCCGCGGCTCTGGACCGCCTGGGCCACGTCGACGACGCTCGCAACGCGCTGGCAGCGGCGCGCCAACTGCGCGAACAACTCACCCTGGGCGAAGTGACGCTAACGCACGGGCGTCACGTGGGTGAGAGGATGGCGCTGTTTTGGGATCCTGAGGCGTAGGCGGTGTCCACGGAACCGGCAGCAGCCCACAGCGACCTTCGCCAAGTTCACTCGATCATGGATTGCCGCAAAACGCAGGTTGGGTCGACTCCAGCTGCGAATGGAAGGCCGGACTGCGGCCGATCGGCGTGCACGTCGCGACCGGACCCGCGGGTGGCAGCGGGCCGGGAACCCAGCCACGGCACTCGAATCCCGCGCTGCACGCCGGCCAGACGCTGCCGGCCGTGCGATTCGTGATATTGCAGCAGCACCCTTCGCCGCCGGGGCAATTCGCCTGCGGCGGCAGGTCGATCAGGTTGCCGGGCGCATGGACTTTTCGTGGCTGGAGGGTTTCCACTTCGATCGACTGGACCGGGTAGATGGTTGGAGCGGAACCCGCGGTGTACACCGGCGACACATCCAGTTCGTCCTGTGTGAGGATCACGACCCACCCCTCGAGGAACGCCGAGGTCATGGGCGCAGCGGACGTCAGTTCGCGCACGGCCTCGCAGTCGATCTCGAGCGCGTAATCGGGCATCAGACTGGCTTTCCTGAAACTCGAGGGCTTGCCGCCCCTGGGCGGCTTTTCCGAGACGACCGCCTTGTACCAGAGGTCCGCGTCCTTGCGCAGCGACGGGTTGTGTACGTTCACCGACGTGAAGTAGCGACCCACGTTGAACGTCATCGTCGGACTCGGCGCCGCAATCGTGCCGCAGACCACCTTGGTGGAGTATTCGTTCCATCCAGGTGTCGAAGGATCGACTCGGGGTTGAGTCGGCGCCATTGCTACGCAGGAAGCGAGCAAACCGCAAAGCGCCGCAATCCCCAGGAGTCGCTGAACTGCTCTGCCCAACGAGGCAGACAGGCCATTGACCTGGTTGTTCGTGTTCTCCATAGCCACCTCCGGTCCGCAAAAGTTAGCCGCGCGCGGTGCGCGCGCAGGGGCGATTCGCATCAGTGAACGCCCTGCCGTTTCGACCGTAGCGGATCGACGAGCGGGTTGGCCAGGAAGACCATGAGCAAAGGTGCGAGATAGTTGACCGGGATACGGACGGGTCCGAGGTCGGTGCGTTACGATGGTTTGCACTTCCTCGATGTTTCCCAACAGGAGCAAGCGATGGAACGGCTCGACGCGGTGGTAGTGGGCGGTGGCCAGGCAGGCCTCGCAGTAGGCCGAGAGCTGACCGCGGCGGGCGTGAAACATTGCGTGCTCGAGCGTGGACGAATCGGCGAAACGTGGCGCCGGCGCTGGGACAGCTTTTGCCTGGTGACGCCGAACTGGACTGTCCAGCTTCCGGGACATCCATACGACGGCAGCGATCCCGATGGATTCATGCCGCGCGACGAGATCGTCGCGTACCTGGAACGTTATGCCGCGACGGCCAAGGCGCCGGTGCGCGAACACGTCAGCGTGCTTGCGCTGGAACGTGCGCGCGATGGGGGATTCGACGTTCGAACGAACGCGGAATCGTTTCACGCCAGCGACGTCGTTGTGGCGACGGGTGCATTCCAGCGCGCGCACCGACCTGCTGCAGCGGCGACACTTCCCTCCGACCTGAAACAGATTGACGTCACCGGCTTCGAGAATGCGGATGCGTTGCCGAAAGGGCGCGTGCTGATCGTGGGCAGCGGCCAGTCGGGCTGCCAGATCGCCGAGGAACTCAACGAGGCGGGACGGGACGTGGTGCTCGCCTGCGGAAAGGCACCGTGGGCGCATCGTCGTTTCGGCGCGCACGACCTTGTCTGGTGGTTGATGGAAAGCGGGTTTCTCGATGCGTCAGTCGGCTCTCTGCCAGGGGCGGCGAGGCTCTCCGCGAACATCCTGGCGAGCGGCCACGGTGGCGGACATGACCTGCATCTGCGCACGCTGCGCGACGCCGGCGTCACACTGACCGGGCACCTGCTGGGCGGCGCGGGGCGCCGCGCATGCTTCGCGCCCGATCTCGCCGCAAGCGTTGCGTGGGGCGACGAGCGCTACGCCGATGTCGTTGGCCTGGTGAAGACGGTGTGCACGAAGCGCGGAATCACCATGCCCGATCTCGACCCGCCCGCCCCCTTCGACGCATCGATGCCCGAGGAACTCGACCTCGCCGATTTCGGATCGGTCATCTTCGCCACCGGCTTTCGGCCCGACTATCTGTCGTGGCTCGCGTGGCCCGAGGCCTTCGACGACCTCGGCTTTCCGATCCAGCAGGAGGGCTCGAGCAGCGTGATCCCAGGACTTCATTTCGTGGGCACGCACTTCCTGCGCAAACGCAAGTCGTCCCTCATGATCGGCGTCGGAGAGGATGCGGCGATCGTCGCCCGGGCGATCGCGACGCGGCACCAGGCGTAGCGCGACCCCGGGTGGCCAGTCGCCGACAAGATACTTTCGGTGGTTTCCCAGTTTCGAGCCGGCCCGCGCCTCGGCGAGGTAGAAGTCCTCAAGTTCGTCGATGTACTCGAGAGAATGGCTCCAACTCACCGGCGAGGCGGCAGGACAGGTCCTCGCGGGAGTCATCTGCGGAGACCCCGTCAATGAGCGTCCGGTTGGTCGCAGTAACGTCGAAGGGCGCGTCGGCGACCGATTGACGATTCCCATTGCCAGGACGCGGTCCCACAGTCGTAGAATCGCGATGTCTCTGCGCAAACCCCGCATGGAGAACAAGAAGGTCCGAGCAGGGAGCCTGTCGATGCCCCGGAATGTCCGCGCTGTCCGCGCTGTCCGCGCTGTCAGCACCGATGCACTCGAAGTACCCAGTTACCTCGCCGACACCTACTGGTGGGCCTATGTTCACCCGCGGGCGGTTTATCTGTTCGAACGGCAGTGGCTGGTCAACCTGATCCTCTGGGGGAACTTCGCGCGCCTGCGCGATGCCGCGCTCGACGCGCTCGGCGAGCGGTTGCAAGGCCGGACCCTGCAGATCGCATGCGTCTATGGGGACCTGACGCGACGGCTGCTCGAGCGCGTGAATCCCGCGTCCGAACTCGACGTGATCGACATACTGCCGATCCAGTTGGACAACCTGCGTGCCAAGTTGCCCGCCGACGAGCGCGTCTCGCTCGTCCAGGGCGACAGTTCGCGAATGCATTTCGCCAGCGCCAGCTACGATCGCGCGCTATTGTTTTTCCTGCTGCACGAACAGCCCGAGGAAGTCCGTCGCGCGACGGTCGCCGAGGCGCTGCGAGTGCTCAAGCCGGGCGGCGAACTCGTGATCGTCGATTATCACCGTCCGAGCAGGCTGAACCCACTCTACTTGCCGATGAAGGGCATCCTGAACACGCTCGAGCCCTATGCGCTTGACCTCTGGACATACAAGCTCGAGGATTTGCTGACGCGTGACGCGCGCGTCAAGGCGATCCGAAAGAACACGAGCTTCGGGGGCCTTTACCAGATGCTGCACGTCAAAGTCTGATCGAAGCCCGCAAGGATCGGCGCGAAGCCCCGGCCAGGAGACCATCATGCAGGTGATCGAAACGGATCTCGTCATCGTCGGAGCCGGTGGAGCCGGCCTGCGGGCCGCGATCGCAGCGGCCGAGCGCGACCCGGAGCTGCGGATCGCGCTGGTCTCCAAAGTCGTTCCAATGCGCAGCCACACGGTGGCCGCCGAAGGCGGGTCGGCCGGCGTCGTTCGCGCCGACGACAGCCTGGACAACCACTTCGAAGACACGGTGTCGGGCGGCGACTGGCTGTGCGAGCAGGATGTCGTCGAGTACTTCGTCGCGAACTGCACGCGCGAAATGACCCAGCTCGAGCATTGGGGGTGCCCGTGGAGCCGCAAGCCCGACGGCGACATCAACGTGCGCTTCTTCGGCGGGATGAAGGTGCAGCGAACCTGGTTCGCCGCGGACCGCAGCGGATTCCACATCCTGCACACGCTGTTCCAGACCTCGCTGAAGTATCCGGCGATCAGGCGCTACGACGAATTCTTCTGCGCCGAACTGATGGTCGAGAACGGCCGGGTGCGCGGGGTGCTGACGATCGAGATCGCCACCGGCGAGATGGTGCTGTTCGACTGCGCTGCGGTGATTTTCGCCACCGGCGGCGCCGGCAGGGTCTACAAGCAGAGCACCAACGCCGGCACCGTCACCGGCGACGGCATGGGAATGGCGTTCCGGCTCGGCGTTCCGTTGCGCGACATGGAGTTCGTCCAGTACCACCCGACCTGCCTGCCGGGCACCGGCATCCTGATGACCGAGGCCTGCCGCGGGGAGGGAGGCATTCTCGTCAACAAGGACGGATACCGCTACCTGCAGGACTACGGCCTCGGTCCGCTCGACCCGTGGCCCAGGCCCAAGGCGATGGAACTCGGCCCGCGTGACCGCCTGTCGCAGGCCTTCTGGCACGAGAACCAGAAGGGCAACACGATCCAGACGCCGGGAGGCCCGGCGGTCCACCTCGACCTGCGCCACCTCGGCGCGAAGAAGATCCGCGAGCGCTTGCCGCTGATCGCGGAGGCCGCCGAGGTCTTCGCCAGGGTCGACCCGACCACGGAACCGATCCCGGTGTGCCCTGCCGTGCACTACACGATGGGCGGCATTCCGTGCGACGTGAACTGCGCGACGCCGCTGCCCGGGCTGTACGCGGTCGGCGAGTGCGCGAGCGTGGGCATCCACGGCGCGAACCGGCTGGGTTCCAACTCGCTCGCCGAATTGCTCGTCTTCGGCAAGGTGTCGGGCGAACAGGCGGCGGCGCACGCCCGCGCGCAGGGGCGCCGCGACGGGTCGGCGCTCGGGCGCCAGGCAGCGGAATCCGAGGCGCGCCTGCTCGGCATGCTGCGCCAGGACAGCGGCGACCGGCTGGCCACGCTGCGCGAGGCCATGCGCGACAGCATGGAGGCCAACGTCGGCATCTACCGCACCGAAGACGCCGTTCGCGAGACCTGCACGACGCTCACCGAACTGCGCGAGCGGTTCCGGCACGGCGTTCGCCTCGACGACCGTAACAGGGCGTTCAATACCGAGTGGCTCACCGCGATCGAGTTGGGGTTCATGCTCGAGGTGGCCGAGTCGATGGCCCACAGCGCGCTGCATCGCAAGGAGTCGCGCGGGGCGCACCAGCGCCTGGACGGCTACACCGAGCGAGACGACGAGAACTTCATGAAGCACTCGCTCGCGCACTACACCGGAGACGGGCCCCCGCGCATCGACTACGGCGACGTGAAGACCACCAAGTCCAACCCGCGCGCACGAGTGTACGGCGGCGAAGGCAAGAAGGCCGAGCTCACTTAGGGTCAGCCGATCAGACGACCGATGCCGCCCGAGCCCCAGGGGGAGAATATGGCCGAGAAAAGAACGATCAAGATCGAGTGTCTTCGCTACAACCCGGAAACGGACAGCGAACCGCGGTTGCAGACCTACGAGGTGCCGTTCACCGACGACATGTCGGTGCTGCAGGGCCTGCAGTACATCAAGGACCACCTCGACGGCAGCCTGACCTTCCGCTGGTCGTGCCGGATGGCGATCTGCGGAAGTTGCGGGAAGATGATCAACGGCAAGCCGGAACTCTCGTGCCACACCTTCCTGCGCGACTACTACCCGGGACCGCTGAGGGTGGAGCCGCTGAATCACTTCCCGATCGTTCGCGACCTCGCGATCGACCAGAGCGACTTTCTCGCCAAGCTCGATTCGGTCAAGCCGTACCTGATCCCGAAGGACCCGAAGCCGGTGTCGGCAGGACCGTTCAGGCAGACCCCGGAGCAGATGGACGACTACTACCAGTACTCGCAATGCATCAACTGCCTGCTGTGTTACGCGGCCTGCCCGCAGTACGGGCTCAATGAAAAATTCACCGGCCCCGCGGCGCTCGCACTGCTGCACCGCTACAACGCCGACTCGCGCGACGGCGGCACCGCCGAGCGCATGGAGGTGATCAACTCCGAGGAGGGCGTCTGGGGCTGCACGCTGGTCAGCTACTGCTCGGAGGTCTGCCCGAAGGGCGTCGACCCGGCACGGGCGATCAACCAGAACAAGATCAACAGCACGAAAGACTATTTCCTTCGCTTCCTCGCACCGAAAGGAGGACGTTGAGATGCCGGCGATCAAGACCTACAGGCGGGCGATGGGCGCGTGGTGGCGCCGCGACCCCTTCTACGGCTGGTACATGATCCGCGAGGCGAGCAGCGTGTTCGTCACCGCCTACGCGCTGGTGCTGCTCACCGGGCTGTGGCGGCTGACTCAGGGCGAGCAGGCCTTCGACGCGTGGCGCGGGTCGCTCTCGGGTCCGCTCGCGATCGTGTTCCACCTGCTCGCGCTGTGGATGTTCCTGATGCACACGCTCAGCTGGTTCAGGGTGATGCCGAAGACGATGCCTTTCGTCCGCATCGGCGGAAAGCGGATCGCCGATGCGACGATCGTTCGCTCCGGGTTCATTGCTGCGGCCGCCTGCACGGTGCTCGTCTACGCGCTGTTTCGCTGGGTGACGCCATGAAGCGATCGAACAAACCGATCTTCTGGTCGCTGTTCGGGGCCGGAGGCATGCTCGCGGCGCTGGTCGGGCCTGTGCTGGTCTTCATCACCGGAATCGCGGTGCCGCTCGGGTTCGGCGCCTCCGCCGACGCGATCAGTTACCAACGCGCGCTAGCGTTCGCGCAGAGCCTGCCGGGCAAGCTCGCGCTGCTGGTGGTGATCTCGCTGTTCCTGTTCCACGGGGTGCACCGGATGTACCACTTCCTGCACGATTTCGGCGTGCACATCGGCCCCGGACTGAAGGCGACGTTCCACGGCTTCGCCGCGCTCGGGACGCTGGTCGCGCTGGTGCTGCTGGTCAGGGTCTGATCCGCGGCGCGCCCAGAGCAACTTCCCGGGAACGATCGGCTCGAAGTTCGCAGAGCATGTCACCTTTCGAGCCCTGCCGATCGGCCAAGAGCCGAACCTGCACGGCCGCGCCCGACGAAGCGTTCACGCGGCAAATCCATCGAAGTTCGGGCGCAAGCGATGGAATCCGGACTCCTCCTGGAGCGCCTTTCCGATCTCGAGGACCGTGCGTTCGGCGAACGGCTTGCCGACGATCTGGACGCCAAGCGGCAGCCCCTCGTGCAAGCCCGCGGGCATCGCGAGCGCGCACAGTCCGAGGTAGTTCGCCGGACGCGTGAGGAACGCCGGAATCGGCCCATGCTCGTCGATCTCGTCGATGGGCGCGGCGGGAATCGCCACGGTGGGGAGAAGGAGCGCGTCGAATCCGCGAAACCACTCGGCGAAGACCCGGCGCCGCCCGGCCATCGTTCGCAGGGCCTGCGCGTAGCCACCGGCCTCGAGTCCGCTGGCGGCGCGCACGCGTTCGCGGAACACGTCGCCGATCGGCTGCGCGGGGTCCTCGATCCCGGCGCGATGCAACGCGTACGCCTCCGATCCGATGATCGACCCCGTGTCCCTGGCTAGATCGAAGTGCCAGTCCGGAAGCCGCCGCTCGACGATATGCGCGCCCAGCCGCTCCAGTCGGCGGGCCGCGTCCTTCCAGGCCGCGATCACCGCGGGGTGCATGAACTGCGGCAACTGCGCCGCGTCGGGCATGGCGATGCGCGTGCCGCGCACGGTGGCCGGATCGATCGTCTCGGGCAACGCCAGCGCGGGTGGCGCGAGCGTCGCAGGATCGCGCGGGTCGGCTCCTGCGAGAACACGCAGCACCTCGGCACAGTCGTCCACCGAACGTCCGAGCGGACCGATCGTATCGAGGCTCCAGCTGAGCAAGCCGGTACCGTGCAGGCTGATCCGCCCGTAGCTCACCTTCAGTCCGACCAGTCCGTTGAACGCCGCAGGCACGCGCACCGAGCCACCGGTATCGCTGCCGATTCCCACCGGTGCGAGCCCGGCCGCGACAGCGACCGCCGTTCCGCTCGACGACCCGCCCGGAACGCGGTGGCGTTCCGGGTCCCACGGGTTCCACGGCGTGCCCATCATCCGGTTGGTTCCCCACGCGCCGAACGCAAACTCCACCATGTGCGTCTTGCCCAGCGGGATCATGCCGGCGGCAAGCAGGCGTTCGACCGTGGCGCAGGTGGTGTCGGCCACGCGGTCGGCCCACATGCGCGAGCCGACGGTCCCGACGCGCCCCGCAATGTCGCAAAGGTCCTTGAGCGCGATCGGAAGGCCGTGTAGCGGCCCGAGCGGGAGCCGCGCGCGACGCGCGAGATCGGCCACGTCGGCGAGCACGCGGGCTTCGTCGGCATAAACTTCGACGAAGGCGTGCAGCTTTTCATCGAGCGCTTCGATACGCGCCAGATGCGCGTCGACGATCTCGCGACTGCTGGATTTTCCTTCGCGCAGCAGGCTCGCCTGCTCGACGAGTGTCAGGTCGGTGATTTCGATTTTCTGTCTCCTGCGCGCGCGCCGGTTTACGAAGCGGCTTGTTCCGCCACCGAACTTTCGCCAAATGTTGGCGGTGTCCAGTCGCGCCCCGGAACCGCCGCGAGCAACTCGCGTGTGTACGCGTGCTGCGGATTGCTGAATACCTCTGCAGTGGGGCCGGTCTCGACGATCTCGCCGTAGCGCATCACCGCGATCTCATCGCACACCTGCGCCGCGACGCGCAGGTCGTGCGTGATGAACAACATCGTCAGCTTCAACTGTTCACGGATATCGGCGAGCATCTGCAACACCTGCGCCTGCACCGACACGTCGAGCGCGGAGACCGGCTCGTCGGCCACCAGCACCTCGGGCTTGAGGGCCAGTGCGCGGGCGATGCCGATGCGCTGGCGCTGCCCGCCGGAGAACTCGTGCGGGAAGCGCTCCGCGGCAGAGGGATCGAGGCGCACCAGGTGCAGCAGGTCCCGGGCGATCGCGAAGGCTTCCGCTTCCGGGACGCCGTGCGTGATCGGACCCTGCGCGATGATCTGGGCCACCGTGAGCCTGGGATTGAGCGACCCGAACGGATCCTGGAACACCATCTGGATGTGCTTGCGGTGCGGACGCAGTTGCCGATGCGACAGCGAACCCAGGTCGATCTCGCCCAGCCTCACTGTGCCCGCGTCGGGCTCGATCAGGCGGATCAGGCATCGCGCGAGCGTGGACTTGCCCGATCCCGATTCTCCGACCAGGCCCAGCGTACGCCCTTGGCGAACCGACAGATCGACGGACTTCACGGCAAACACCCGCCGGTCGCGCCGCGAAAACCAGGATGCGCCGGTACCGAAAGTCTTGCTGACTCCGCTGGCCTGCAGCAGCACCGGCGCGTCGCCTGCGTCGCGCCGCGCGCGTGGCGCAAGCGAGGGCACCGCGCCGATCAGCGATCGCGTGTACTCGTGCCTGGGCTCGTTGAGCACCTGCGCGGCGGGGCCATGCTCGACGAGAACGCCATGCTGCATGACCGCGACGTGGTCCGCGATCTCGGCCACGACGCCGAAATCGTGGGTGATGAACAGCACGCCGGTCTGGTGCTTGCGCTGCAGGTCCTTGATCAGCGCGAGGATCTGCGCCTGCGTGGTCACGTCGAGCGCGGTCGTCGGCTCGTCCGCGATCAGGATCGCCGGCTCGAGGATCAGTGCCATCGCGATCATCGCCCGCTGGCGCTGGCCGCCCGACAGTTCATGCGGGTAGGCACGCATGATCCGATCCGGGTCGTCCAGGCGCACTTCCTCGAGCAATGACGCGATTTTCTTGCGCCGCTCCGGCGGCGCGAGCGCGAGGTGCTCTTCGACCATCTCGTCGATCTGCCGACCGATGGTCATCAGCGGGTTCAACGCGGTCATCGGCTCCTGGAAGATCATCGCGATCCGCGCGCCGCGGATCTCGCGCATGTGCTCTTCCGAGGCCTTGAGCAGGTCTTCCCCGTCGAACACCACGCGGCCTGCGGTTACGCGTACGTGCGGCGCCGGCAGCAGGCCCATGATCGAACGCGCGAGAACCGACTTCCCCGATCCCGATTCGCCGACCACACAAAGGATCTGATTGCGGTGCAGCTCGAGCGAGACCTCGCTCACCGCGAGCTTGCGGTCTGCCCAGGCGGGCAGCGCCACGTCGACGCCGTGCAAGGAAAGAAGCGGCGCTTCGTTCATGCGATCGGGGCCTGGCTCATACGATCCGCAGCCGCGGATTGAGCGCGTCGTTCACGCCTTCGCCCACGAGGTTGATGCTCAACACCGTGAGCAGGATCGCGATGCCGGGGATCGCGCACAGCCACCACGCATCGCGCAGGAAGCTGCGCCCCGCACCGATCATGAATCCCCAGCTCATCGCGTTCACGTCGCCCAGGCCCAGGAACGCGAGCGCCGCCTCGATCAGGATCGCGGTGGCCACCATCAGCGAACCGGCGACGATGATCGGTGAGAGCACATTGGGCAGGATCTGGCGGAAGATGATCGTCGCGTCCGCCATGCCCAGGCAAACCGCCGCCTGCACGAACTCGCGCTCGCGCATCGCCATGAACTCGCCGCGCACAAGTCGTGCGATCGGCGGCCAGCTGATCACCGCGATGGCCAGGATGATGCTGCCCTTCGAGGGCGTCATGATCGCGACCAGCACGATCGCAAAGAGAAACGTGGGAATGGTCTGGAAGAACTCGGTGAACCGCATCAGCGCATCGTCGACCCAGCCACGGTAGTAGCCGGCCAGCGCGCCCAGCAGCGTGCCGACCGTCACGGCGAAGAAGGTCGCGACCAGTCCCACCATCAGCGAGGTGCGCCCGCCGTGTGCAATGCCTGCCGCGATGTCGCGGCCCAGCGAATCGGTACCGAAGAAATAGTCGCCGAACGGCGCCTGGAATGGCTTGCCGACCATGCGAAACGGATCGCCGGGAAAGAGCACCGATGCACCGAGCGTGAGCAGCGTCATGAGCACGAGGAAACCGAGCCCGAAGACCGCCGGCCAGTTGCGGACGAAGCGCCCCCAGAACGTCTTTGGCATCTTTGTCAGCCCACCTTGATGCGCGGATCGAGCGCGAGGTAGACCAGATCGACGACGAGATTCACGACGACCACCAGGCAGGCCGAGAGGAAGAAGATGCCGAGCAGCAGGTTGAAATCCCGCGCGAAGAGGCTCTGGAAGGCGAGCTGCCCGAGGCCGGGCCACGCGAACACCGACTCGACCACCACCGAGCCGCCCAGCAGGCTGCCAACCTGCACCCCCGCCATCGTCACCACCGGCAGCACGGCGTTGCGCACCACGTGGCGATAGGTGATCGCGCGCTCCGACAGGCCCTTGGCGCGTGCGGTGACGACGTAGTCCATGCCGCGCTGATCCAGCATCGCGGCGCGCATCATGCGCGTGTAGAGGGCCATGTAGAACAGCGACAACGTGACGGTCGGCAGGATCAGGTGGTGCGCGATGTCGACCACCCTCGCCCAGCCTTCGTTGAACGCCACCACGTCTTCCATCCCGGTCGTCGGCAGCCAGTCGAGCCTGATGGAAAAGAGCAGGATCAGCATCAGGCCGATCCAGAAAAGCGGCGTCGCGTACGCGATCACCGCGATCACCGAAATGGCCCGATCGCGCCATGTGTTCACGGCTGTCGCCGCAAGCAGCCCCAGCAGCACACCGCTCGAGACGGAAACGACGAGCGTCGTACCCATCAGCAGCAGCGTAGGTCCGAGCCGCGTGAAGATCAGTTCGACCACCGACATGCCGTTGCGAAACGAATACCCGAGATCGAGCATCAGCATGTTCTTCACGTACAGCAGCAGTTGCACGTACAGGGGCTGGTCGAGCCCGAATCGCTGGCGCAGCAGCGCGATGTACTCGGGCGGGGCGCCGCCCGCCTCGCCCGCCAGCACCGTGGCGGCATCGCCCGGCGCCAGTCGCAGCAACAGGAAGTTCAACACGACGATACCGAACACGATCGGCACCGCCTGCAGCAGGCGGCGGCCAATGTAAACAAAGGTCCTTGGCCCCAACGCCATCCGATTCCCCGCACCGGCCGGTTTCGTCGTCGCGCCGCTTGGCGAAACGGGAAACCGGCGGGCCAATCAGGTCAGCGCTCTTGCCAGGCGCGGTTGTAGGAACCGTAGATGCCGAGCGGCGACACGATGACGTCGCGAAACCGCTTGTTGAGCACCGTCGGGAACTTCAGCTCGTGCACCCAGACGATCGGCGCCGCTTCGGCGGTGAGCTTCTGCAGCTCGGCGTACTGGGCGCTTCGCTTGGCGGCGTCGGGTTCGAGCGCCGCCTTGTTCATCAGCTCGTCGGTCTGCGGCGAGCTCCAGCGCGAGCCGTTCACGAACACCGTGCCCTGCCGGATCAGCGCCGAATGAAACGCGCGATGCACGCCCAGCACCGGGTCGGCGAGGTTGTACAGGAAGTTCGACGTCATCGAGAAATCGTAGTCGGTGTAGGTTCGCTTTAGCCAGGTCGCCACGTCTTCGTAGCGCAGCGTCGCCTTGATGCCGACCGCGGCGAGCTGCTGCTGGACCACCTCGCCGAAGCGTTGCCACTCCTCGCCGTAGGGCGTGATGTCGTGCACCATCTCGAAACGGATGCCGTCCGCCTTGCGCGGGAAGCCGGCCTCGTCGAGCAGCTTGTTCGCCTGCGCGACCGCGTCGGGCACGCTGTAGTTGCGCACGTCGGCCGAATAGAGTCCCGCGGCCTTGAAGTTCGAGCTGATGGCGCCGGTGGCGGCCGTGCCGAAGCCGAACCAGACGTTGTCGATGATGAACTTGCGGTTCACCGCGTACGACACGGCCTGTCGCACCTTGACGTTGTCGAAGGGCGCACGTTTGGTGTTGAACAGCAGTTCGACCACCGGCGAAACCATCTCGTAGCCTTGTGTGGTCACCTCGATCGCCGGGTTCGCCGCAAGGCGCTTGACGTCGTTGTAGGGAACGGCGCCGAAGCCGGCCACATGGACGTCACCCTTTTCCATCAGCGCAGTGCGCGTCGCCGAATCGGGAATGAAGCGCACCACGATGCGGTCCAGGTACGGCTGGCCCTGGCGCCAGTAATCCGGGTTGCGGTCCAGGCGGACCAGTTCACCCCGGCGCCACTCGACGAACTTGAAGGGCCCGGTCCCGATCGGGTTGTTGGCATTCGGGTGCGAGCGGATGTCTCCGGTAGCGAAGACGTGCTTCGGGATCATCGGCGACTCGTAGCCGGACAGCGCCGCCATCATGTACGGCGCCGGATTGGCGAGCCGGAAGATCGCGGTCTGCGGATCCGGCGTATCCACCGCCGTCACCTCCTTGAACGTGCCGATTCCGCGCGGATGAACCTTCTTCAGCACCTCCATGATGGAGAACTGCACGTCGGCGCTGGTGAACGGCTTGCCGTCGTGGAACTTGACGCCGCTGCGCAGCTTGAAGGTCACCGTCTTGCCGTCCGGCGAAACTGTCCACGACTCCGCCAGCGCGGCCTGCGGCTTGGTGTCGAAGCCATACTCGAACAGGCCGTCGTAGATCTTGGCCGTCACCTGTCCGATCGGACCGGAGGTGCTCAGGTACGAGGCGAGCGTGGGAGGTTCGGGCTGGGTGATTTGCACAAGCGTGCCGCCGCGCTTCTGCGCCATGGCGGCGGGTGCGGACAAACACAACGCCGCGGCCAGCAGCGTGACGCCGAGTCCACGACCGAATATCGTCGATGCAGACATGATTCCCTCCTCGATTGGCCTAGATTGGCCTAGATTGAACTGAAAAGATCGAACTGAAAAGACGGTGCGCGCCGTTGCATCACTGTTTCGTCGAACCGGGTTCAGCGCAAGGTCGACGCGGTGCCTCCGTGGGTTTGCCTGGGTTCGGCCAGGGCCGACTCGTAGGCAAATAGCGCTGCGGCGCCGCCCGTGTGCAGGAAGACGACGTTTTCGTCGCGCCGAAAGGCGCCGGCCCGCACCATCGCGATCAACCCTGCCATGCCCTTGGCCGAATAGACCGGGTCCAGCAGAATGCTTTCGGTACGCGCGAGCAGGCGGATCGCGGCGATCCCATCGTCGGTGACCTGGCCATAGCCGGCGCCGACATGACTGTCCACCACGTCGACCAGGTCGCGACCGAGTTCGCCACGGGCGCCCAGCAGCTCATAGGTCTGGGCCGCAAGGCGAAACACATTGTCGGTCTGCGCGGCGCGCTTGGCACGCACGCTCACGCCGGTCACGGAGATCGGCGCGTTCAGCGCACACAGGCCGGCCACCAGGCCCGCCTGGGTTCCGGTGCTGCCCGTGGCGTGGACGATCCTGTCGATGCGCAGACCCTGCTGGTCGGCCTGCCAGATCAGTTCTTCAGCACAACTCGCATAACCGAGCGCGCCGATCGTGTTCGAGCCCCCGCCGGGAATGAAATAGGGCTTGGCGCCGTCCGCGCGCAACCGCTCGGTCAGCTCCTGCGCTTCGCGGTTCATGTCGAGTCCCGACGGACGAAACTCGTAGGGACAATCCAGGATGTCGTCGAGCAGCACGTTGCCCGACGTTTCGTAGGAAGCCGCCAGGCCGGTCACGCGCCGTTCGAGCAGCGCGTAGGCCTTCATCCCGAAGAGCCTTGCCGCCGCCGCCGTCTGCCGTACATGGTTCGACTGCGTGGCGCCTTGTGTCACCAGCATGTCCGCACCCCGCTCGAGCGCATCGGCGACCAGAAACTCCAGCTTGCGCGTCTTGTTGCCGCCCATCGCTAGGCCGGTGCAGTCGTCGCGCTTGATATAGAGCTGCGGACCGCCGAGCTCAGCTGTCAGCCGTGGCAGGCCCTCGAGCGGCGTGGGGAAATGTCCCAATCGGACCCGGCCAAAACGTGCGAGGTGCATGCGGCGCTTCCGGCGGTGTTCCCGTCCCCGCGAGCTTGCGGGGTTGCGGAGCTGCGTTGCTGGTGAGTCTGCGGAACTGCTGCTAATCTCGCCAATGCTTTGTGCGCATGCAGCCAGTCCGAAATCGACTGATCTGCGTCCCCCACCACCGATCACACCGCCGCCGATGGACATTGCCTGGCTGCTCGATTTCATCGCACTCGCGCGCACCCTGAGTTTCACGCGTGCGGCGAAAGAGCGAAACGTCACCCAATCGGCATTCAGCAGGCGCATCAAGGCGCTCGAGCGCTGGCTTGGCGCGCCGCTCATAGACCGCAGCACCTTTCCGATCCGGCTGCTTCCCTCCGGCGAGGAGTTCCTGCCCGTAGCCAAGGCCGCAGTGCGCGACTTGCTCGAGACGCGCGATGCGATCAGGTTTCGCAATTCCGACGGCGTCAAGTACCAGACCTTCGCCGCGCCACATTCGATTTCGTCCAACCGCCTCGCGCCCTTGTTGCGCTCCTTCCACGCCCGCTTGCCCAAGGTGTGCACGCGGGTCATGTCGGACGACCTGCACGCTTGCTGCCGGCTGCTGGCCGAAGGCGCAAGCGAGTTCCTCGTCTGCTATCGCCACCCGGGCGTCACGCTTACGCTGGACGAAGCGCGATTCTCGCGACTCGATCTTGGGCAGGAGATCCTGTTGCCAGTCTGCGTGCCGGACGACACCGGTTCACCGAAGTGGGCGTTGCCGGGCAGAAGCCGTGCGCCGGTTCCCGTGCTCGCCTATTCGCCCGGTTCGTATTTCGGCGCGATCGTCGAGCAGGTCCTGCATTCGCAGCGGGCGTTCATCTTCGTGCGCCACATGGATGCTTTCGCCGAAGCGCTGAAGTCGCTTGCGCTGCTGGGCCATGGCGTGGCCTGGCTGCCGGAGGTGTCGGTGGCGGAGGAACTCAAGGCGGGAAGACTGATGTCGGCCGGGGGACCGAAGTGGCACGCGAGTTTGACGCTGTCGGTGTTTGCCACACCGGCCCGCCTCGATCGGGACGGGCTCGCTCTCTGGGAATCTCTCGAAGAGGCCGCCCAGGCCGCGGGCTGAACTCCAGCGTCCGACCAAGGCCCTTCACTCCGGTCGCGGCAGAAACTCGAAGTGAGTCAACAGAATCGGCGGGCTGCGACCGATTCGGACCAGTGCAGGTGCGAGTTTCTCGGCAAACTGACCTGTGGCATTGATTCGGAGCCCGCCAACTCAGTTCGACTTCTTCGTATTCAACATCCGCGCGTGGTATTTCTGGAAGTTCTCCCCGTTCTCGTAGATGCGGTCGCGCACCCAGGTCAGCATGTTCAATGTCATGCCTTTCGAAAGCGCGCCGGGCACCAGCCCGACCGCGGCCCGCGAGGCTGACAGACCCTTCGGCACCTTTTCAGGCAGAAACAGGACGGTGGGGGTGAACATCGCTCCCCACTTCATCACCATCGCTCTCTCACTGAGCACTTCGCCGTCGAAATCGGTGACGTCTACATCGCCGAACATGTTGATCTGTACGAAGAAGAAATGCTTGTTCAGCATCTTGTTGATTGCCGGATCCGGCCAGACTTCCTTATGCATCGTCGTGCAATAGATGCAGCCCCGCTGTTCGATGATGATGGCCAGACGCTTGCCCGCCGCATTGGCCTCGGCCAGATCCTCGCGCAGGTCTTTGAACGAGTTGTGCATCCATTCCGTCTTGTGCAGACCGTCATCTCCCATGGTCGTGGCCGCCATCAGCGGCGTTGCCAGAACAAAGAGCGCAAGCAGTGTCGTCAGAAATCTCATCGGTTTCTCCCTATCCGATCCGGCCAAAGATCGGAAACGTCTCCAAGAGCCATTGGCCAATGTAGTTCACGAGATTCGTGGCAATCAGAACGGCGAACAAGATCATCATCACGCCCATGACTTTCTCGACATAAGCCATCTTGCCGCGATGACGTTGCAGCAATCGGAGGAACGGTTTTGCAAAAAAGGCAGCGACGACGAAAGGGGCGGTCATCCCAAGGCCGAAGACTGCCAGCAGAAGCGCGCCCTGGAGCAGATCGCCCATGCCGCTTGCAATCATCAGGATCGACGTCAGGACCGGTCCGACACAGGCCGTCCAACCAAAACCGAATGCCAGGCCCATCAGATAGGCTCCAAGCACCGTAGAAGGATCAGACTTGGTCTGCATCCGCGCTTCACGCATCAGGAAACCAATTCGGATGACTCCAAGAAAATGCAGCCCGAAGACGAATATGACGATGGCCGCGACGTAGGACAGCGGCCGTTTCCATTGTGCGAATGCCTGCCCCAGAGCCGTCGCCCCCAGCCCCATCAGCATGAAGATTGTCGTGACCCCGATCGCGAAGAAGACCGCTGAAACGATCAACCGCCGCTGCGCACCGGGCGAGATTCCACCATCGCTGCTCAGTTCGGCAATTGATATCCCGGCCATGTAACTGAGATAGAAAGGCACCATCGGCAGAATGCATGGGGTCACGAAGGCAAGTAGCCCCGCCAGCGCGGCACCCAAGAAAGAAACCTCCAGCATCGCCACGCCTTCCTTGATCAGTTCAGGTGTTCAGTTTACCCAGAACATTGCGGAGACGCCGATTCACCCACCGCGCGCTCGACCAACGCTGGTCGCGCAGCGTTCGACGTGAGGCCCGATATCGGTAGCGATATGCCTTGGAGTCCGATTTCAACGTCACGCGCTCCATAGGCGCGGCGAAGTTCCTCAAACAGAATCGCGGAAGTTACCACTGTCGCGGGGCCGTGCAATCGCGCAACTGCTCGCTGCTCAATCAAACGACCAATACCCATCCTGACGCGAAAGAGTCGGGACGCGCGTGGTGATGCTACGGTTCGTTGGATCTTCGGAGAAGGACTGCAGGATTTCGTCGCAGTAGTCGATCGTCCAGAAGTAGATATCTTCGTCCAAGCGACATGCGCCGAGGTCGCGCCTGTTGTTTGGCTCGCTGTCATCGTTGCATCGTTCCCAGGCTCATCCTCATGGCGGCATGCACGCTCTGGGCTCCTTCACAGCCCCAGCGGGAACGCAGTCAAGGCACGGCGCGGGCGCGGGGAATCTGCCGTCGTCCCGACCTGCGTACGCGGGCGCGCTTCGGGCGAGCGGCTCATCGCCGTAACGCCCGGCTGGACTCCCTCGGCGTCGCTGGAGGCTGGGATCGGCGGCACTTGCGAGTTCGGAGCGGTCAGTTCCTGCGACGGCGCACGGCTCCAGCTCCGAGAAGTCCGGCGCCCAGTAGCGCGAGCGTCCCAGGTATCGAAACCGGCGCGGTTCCGGGAAAGTCGAAACGTCCAATCAGGGTGAATACATCCTCGCTGATGCCTGCCACGGAAACGCCGAAGTTGATGCAACCCTGCCCGCAGTCGTAGTACCCGCCGAAGTTGAAGACCGTGGTGCCGATACCGGAGACTCCGGGCGCACCGTTGAACTCGTGCTGGAATAGCGCCTGGTTGACGAAGAAGTTGACAATTCCGGGATAGAAGGCGCTCGACACGTTCGCGAGACCATCGTCATCCAAATCGAACAGCGTGACCGTGAGCGACCCGGACCACGGTACGACGCCCTGAAGCATCGGGTCGATCGCCACTTCCACGATCTGCGACGCCTGGCCCACGCCCGCTACGAAAAACAACTCCGCGATCGCGGTGTCCCCCCGTGCGGACAGACTCGCTACGAAGAACTCCAGTGACCTCATTGACGGGCTCACGAAACCCGAAGCGAATCAACGAAATAGCCGCCTGGAGACCGAACAGAATCCGAACCCGCCGCGCAGGGCCTCAACGTAATCACCCACGATCTGATTTCCAAGAGACGGCCGTGTCGAAGTGGTCAGGGCAGGTCAGGGCACCTTGCTCGAAACGTAGACCGCTTCCTGCCAGTGTATGCGGGACCGGCGGGCGATGCCCCTGAGGCTCGCCAGAACGGCGCAGGACGCAATTTGCATCGGCAGGAGGCGCTCCGGGATCCGGTTGCCGCGTGCGACGCTCCAGAACGCGTTCCGCCACGATCCAAGTCGGTCGGTACAGGGGTTCTCCACAAGCCGCCTGCCGAGTAAAATACGCGTTGGTGATCGCGCTGCCTGAACCAGTACCGGGAATTGGTCCCCTATGCTCGTAGGCAGTGCGCTCACCTCCGCTGCTTGTAACGCGCTGCTTCGCTTCAGGTGGTCCCGGGCTCCAGTCAATACCGCTGGCCCGGGTGCCGCATTGGCCTTATCTGCAGGAGTCAGGATTGAACCTATCAGGCACTGCCAGACAAGTACTGCACTCGGCCATGGGCGCCGTAGTGCGAAGTCGCGGGAAGAGGTCCCGCGTTGGCGTTTCCGCCACGGTTCGGAACGTCAATAAGCGACGCCGCGCTGCGAGGCAAACGCCGAATTACACAACAGCGACGGCAGTCGATAGTGGCGCGCTGCGGGGCCCGCGAAGAAAACACAGCTTTTGCCGAGAAGGCAACGAGTCGAAGTTAGACACCAGTTGCCGAGTTAGACATACACGTTCCAAGCTACTCACATGTCGAAAAGCGAGTTAGGCACTATTAGGACAGACAGTGGCTGATTGTTGCAACGACAAGGCTTGCGAGATCGAGGCGCTTCGCACTCGCCAAAGCTCGACACTTAAAATAGTGCTGGGCATTAACGCTGTGATGTTCGTAGTAGAACTTACAGCAGGACTATTCGCCAATTCCGTTTCACTGGTAGCGGATTCGCTGGACATGCTAGGCGATGCTTTGGTATACGGCTTCAGCATTTACGTTGTCGCACGTGGCGCAAGAATGAAAGCCATTGCTGCTTTATTTAAAGGCGGCATCATGGCGACGTTCGGTTTTTTCGTTCTTGGGCAAGCCATCTACAAGATCATTGTTCCGCATGTCCCAGTGTTCGAGGCCATTGGCGCTATTGGCTTGCTCGCGCTTGCCGCAAATAGTTTATGTCTTGCTTTACTCTGGCGGCATCGAACCGACGACATCAATATGAGTTCGGTTTGGCTGTGTTCGCGCAACGACATCATTTCGAATGTCTCGGTATTGTTCGCCGGCTTGGGCGTATGGCTTACCGGTTCTGGTTGGCCAGACATCCTTGTTGGCCTAGCGCTCGCCGCCCTCTTTCTTCGGTCAGCGCTATTTGTACTACGCGGAGCCACAACGGAGCTTCGGACAATCAATGCCTAACAAATCTCTCAACACGGACGTGCAAAAGCGCCGCTTCGCTTTGCCTTTGCACGCCGGTTAGCTCAAACGTTAGGCCTCATGTTGAACCATGGATGAACCATCCGACGTCCAAATCGCTGAGGCGCTAGCGGCCTCAGGGTTCCTGTGCGAACAGGCGTGCGCTTCGGTGCTGGAGAAGCTTGAGTTCCACGTCGAAGCTAGCTGGCCACTACTGTTTAGGTCCATGCCAAGAGTCCCCTCGGATAACCGTTAACGCAGCGCCGCTCTGGAGCAGAGCATCGCCGAGCGAACCTGCCCTATAGTCTTACCGAGACCGGCGTTCCCGACTCGGCCTGGCGCAGCGCGTAGGTAACCTGCTCCTCGGTAAATCTCGACTTTTTCATCGCTACTCGGCTCCTTTTGCGGACCCTGAGAAGCGAAATTACTCCAGTTTCAGCTGCCTAAGTCTTCCGGGACGACGTGAATGACTCGGAGGAGTTATGAGCGCGGCGGTCTGTGGGTTTCGGACGGCAAGGTGATCTCGTCCTCCGACTACGCGCTTCCCTTGGGCCCCAACACCGCGGCGCTGCTCGACCCCTTCGGCCTTTCCGAATACCAGGCGTGGCCCACTCAATCCTCTTCACCGACCCCGGGTCCGCTTCCCAAGTCCGCTTGCCCGCCGGAAGGGCGGCGGTCACGCCGCGTCGCCAAGATCGCCGAGTCCGAACACTGCCGCGTCGGGGCGCAGAATGATGACGCGCCGGTTGCGCGCCCGCACGATCCCCTCGCGCTGGAGCTGCCCCAGCTCGTGCGTCACCCACTGGCGCGACGCACCCACGAGCTGGGCGATCTCGCTATGGGAAAAGGGCGCAGTGATGACGATGCCCTCACCGGTGTGCTCACCGTAGAGGTCCATCATGTTGATCAGGGCCAGGCGCAGCCGCTCCTTGACCGATGAGGTGGTGTGGAGCTGGAACAGGTTGGTCAGGCACTTGGCCTTGAATTCGAGGGCTTCGACCACCCCCATGGCGAGGTCGGGATTGGTTTTCATCATGGCGACGAACTGCCCGCGGTCGAAGCTCAGGAGCTCGGTCGGTTCGGCGGCCTCGCCGGTCCAGTAGTGGCGGTCGAAGCCGCGATGAATGCACGGAGTCCCAACCAGAGTCCCGGCCTGCCAGTAGGCGAAGGTGATCGTCTGGCCGCCGCCGGACAGGTAATAGATGCGCAGGCGGCCGGAGGAAACGATGTAAAGCCGAGCCAGCGCCTCGCCCTGGACGAACAGAGTTTCCCCCGCCGCCAGAGTGCGCCGTCTCGACCGCAAGAGGAGCCGACGGCGCGAGTCCGCGTCGAGACGATCCAGGAGATTGGGATGGGGGCCGAGCTTCATGTTTTGTCCGCCGCCGTCCTCTGCGCAGACGGCGCGACGTTATCACCTTGGCAGGAGTCGGGCAACAGCACCGGCATCGCCGGTACGGCGGCGATCGTCGCCGCGCTGCTGGTCCGCGAGACCGAGTGCCCGCCGGTGCGGGCCAAAGCCTGAGGGCGTGGCGCCGCTTGTCAATTGGCTGACAGACGCCGCGCCCAGTACCGGCTAGGTTATCTTCGTGAGGCTTTCGCGGTGCGGCCATGTCGCACCGGCGCCAACGGGAGACAACACAAACTAAAGGGGAGTCGCCATGTTGAAGAAAATGTTGAGAGCTGTTGTTCTCGCCGCGATTTGCGTCGGCGCCGCCAGTGCCGCTGAAGCAGCCTATCCCGACAAACCGATCAAGTTCATCGTCCCCTACGCACCGGGCGGGGCCAGTGACATCGTCGCCCGGCTGATGCAGAAGGCGCTGGAAAATGTGCTGCCGCAGCCGGTCGTCATCATCAACAAGCCGGGCGCCGGCGGCGCGCTAGGTGCGCGCGAGGCGAAGGACGCGGCGCCCGACGGCTACACGGTACTGAGCACGCACATCGCCATCCACACCAACCGCCTGATGGGCAACGCGGACTTCGGCTACGAGGACTTCGAGCCGGTAGCCGAAACCGGCGCCATCGAGCTCATCCTCACGGTGCCGGGCAAGTCGTCCTACAAGACCGTGGAAAGCTTGATCACGGCGGCCAAGGCGAAGCCGGACACCATTACCCACGCCACAAACCTGACGTCGGTGCTCCACCTAGCGGCACTCCAGTTCATGGATGTTGCGGGCTTCAAGTTCCGTTTTGTTCAGGCGGGCGGCGGTGGCGCGCGCAAGCCTCAAATGGTCGGCGGCCAGTTCGATACGTCCTTCTTCGCTATCGGCGAGGTGTTGCAGGACATCGAAACGGGCGACCTCAGGGCGTTGAGCCTGATGTCGCGGCAACGCAGCCCCCTGTCGCCCAACGTGCCGACGATCGCCGAGGCTGGGTATAGCTTCGATCCCATCGGGGTGGCGTTCTGGTGGATGGTTCCCAAGGGCACGCCGCCCAACGTAGTGACCGCGTTGGCCGACGCCCTCGAGAAGGCGTTCGCAAACCCCGAGACCCAGAAGGCCCTGAAGGACCGGGCCTACAAGCCGACCTTCTTACGTGGTGAGGCGTTTGCGCGCAAGGTCGCCAGCGAGTGGGAAAGCGTCAAAGCCCTGACCGAAAAATTCGGCATCGGCAAGAAGAAATAGGGGGCGGCCGGCCTACGGCCGCAAAGGCGGGCGACGGCTCCCCCGCGTTCCGCGCTGGGGTACCGCTGCCGTCGTCGCCGTGTGCCTTCTCGGGAAACCTCAAGCCATGACGCTCGCGGTGAAGCAGAAATTGATGGTCGGCGGGGGTGGGCTCGTGCTCGCGCTGCTGGCCTTGGTCGGCGGCTTCGACGTCGCGCCGCCGCGCTACGAGCCCCTGGGCGCCGGCGCGGTGCCGATCGGCGCCGGCGTCGGCGTGCTGATCGGCTCCATCCTGCTGCTCGTCGGTGTCGCCGTGGAGCGGGCCAAAGGCGGCGCCGTTGCCGAGACCCCGGCTCCGGCGCCGCCGCTGTTCCCGCAACGGTTGAAGGTGGCCTTGACCTTGGCCACAATGGCCGTCTACATCGCGCTGTTCGACTCGCCGCTCGGTTTTCGCGGCGCCACCGTCGCGTACGTGATCGCCGCCGGGCTAGTCATGGGGGTGCACGGCCGCCGCCAGATAGCCCTGATCGTGGCGTTGGCCTTGGCTATCGCCTTTGGCTGCTACTACCTGTTTACCCGCATCTTCGTCATCGACATTGCCTGAGGCCAGGGAAAGCGCTCATGGTCGATCCGTTTTTCTCCGCCCTCGCGCCGATCCTGGCCGTCGAACCAATGCTGTTCATCCTCGCCGGCGTCGTACTGGGTATCGTGCTTGGCGCCACACCGGGGCTGACCGGGGCGATGGGAATTGCGCTAATGCTGCCCCTCACCTTCTACATGGACAGCAAGCTGGCACTGATCCTGCTGGTGTCCATGTACGTTGGCGCTATTAGCGGCGGCTTGGTCCCGGCCACTTTGCTGGGCATCCCGGGGACACCGGCCTCGATCATGACCACCTTCGACGGTTTCCCCATGGCGCGCGGCGGCCAGCCCGGGAGGGCGCTCGGCTTCGGCATCACCGCGTCCCTGGTGGGCGGCGTCATCTCGTGGCTGTTCCTCGCCCTGTTGTCGCCCCCGCTGGCCCGCTTTGCCCTGAAGTTCGGCCCCTTCGAGTATTTTTCCATGTGTGTGATGGCGTTGGTGCTGATCGCCGCGGTGACCGAGGGATCGTTGCTCAAGGGCTTGCTCTCCGCGCTCTTCGGACTGATCGCGGCGCTTCCCGGACTCGACCCGATGTCGGGAGAGATGCGCCTCACGTTCGGTATCTACCAGCTCGCCGGTGGCTTCGAGCCGTTGCCGGTGCTGATTGGCCTGTTCGCGATCAGCCAAATCCTGATCGACCTGCACGAGACCGGACCGGTAGCCGAGCGGGCGCGCTCCGGCTATGCCGGCATGTGGCTGACCTTGCACGACTGGCGGCGCCAAGCGGTGAACATGGTGCGTTCTTCGTTGGTCGGCACGTGGATCGGCCTGGTACCCGGAGTCGGCGGCAACGTCGGCTCGATCGTCGCTTACGGCCTGGCAAAGAGCGCATCGAAGACTCCGGAGAAGTTCGGGACGGGATTCGAGGACGGCATCGTCGCCTCAGAAGCGGCGAACAACGCCACCGTCGGCGGGGCGCTGATCCCGCTAATCACCATGGGCGTGCCCGGCAGCGTGGTCGACGCCATTCTGCTGGGCGCACTCGTCATCCACAACATCCAGCCGGGACCGCTGTTGTTCCGCAACGAGCCGGACCTTGTCTATGGTTTGATTTGGGCGGTGCTGGTCGCCAACGTCGTGATGTTCGTGCTGATGAGCGCCGGCGTCGGCACGCTAGCGCGGCTGGCCAATGTTCCCAAGGCGCTGCTCAACCCGGTGCTGGTGGTGCTGTGTTGCATCGGCACCTTCGCCGCCGCCAACCGCCACTCCGACCTGTGGGTGATGTTTGGGTTCGGGATTCTCGGCTACGTTTTGCAGCGTTGCAAGGTGCCGCTAGGTCCGTTCGTGATCGCCTATATCCTGGCGCCGCTGCTCGAGAAGACCCTCCGTTCCGGGCTCATGATGTCGGCGGGCAGCGTCGCGCCGCTGGTCACCCGTCCGATATCGCTTGCATTCGTGCTCATCTCGGCGGCCACCCTGGCCTATGCCGTGATGAGCGAACGCCGCGCCGTGCGTCGTTTGCGCAACATTCAGGAAATGACCCGGTGACGCCGGCCCCACAGCGATGCGGAGGTGCCGTCTTGAGGTCGGTGCGCCGCATCAAGGAACCAGACAAGAAAGGCCAGACATGAGGGTGGTCGTCGGACAACTCCGCGAGCTCACGCCGGAGAATTTGCGCTTCGCGAAACAGATCGGCGCCAGTGGCGTGACGCTCAATACGCCTCACCTGACGGGCCGGCCTCCCTTCGGCTCGGGCGAGATCGGGGCCAGGAACTGGGCCCAACCGGGAGACGATGCGCGGCCCGTCAAATGGGATTTCCTGGAGCTCCTTCACTTGCGCCAGAAGGCCGAGGACTTCGGCCTGCGGCTCGAGGCGATCGAGAACGTTCCTCGCTATTTTTACGAGAAGGCGATCCTCGGTTTGCCGGGACGCGACGAGCAGATCGAGAACGTCCAGCATACGATCCGTAATCTTGGCAAAGCCGGAATTCCGATTCTTGGCTATCACTGGATGTCGGACGGCGTATGGCGGACCAGCAAGTCCAGGCGTGGGCGCGGTGGGGCCTTGGTGGCGGCATACGATCACACGCTCACCGAGGCCGCTCCGCCGACGCGCGAGCGCGTCTTCAGCGACGACGAGATGTGGGCCAACTACACCTACTTCATCAAAGCGGTGGTGCCAGTGGCCGAGGAGGTGGGGGTGCGCCTCGCTCTTCACCCCGACGATCCGCCGGTGCGCTCGCTTGGCGGCGTAGCGCGCATTTTCAGCAGCTTCGATGGTTTCCGGCGCGCGCTCGATATCGTCGACAGTCCGTGCCACGGTCTCGACTTCTGCATGGGTACGTGGTCGGAGATGGGCATTGAAGAGATGTTCAAGGGCCTGCGCCACTTCGGCGAGCGCAAGCGCATCTTTTACGTCCACTTTCGCAACGTGCGCGGCACCGTGCCCTGTTTCGAGGAAACCTTCATCGACGAGGGTGACGTGGACGTGGTCGAGGCACTGCGGGTTCTCAAATCCGTGGATTTCGACGGATTTCTGGTCGACGACCACGTTCCCACAATGGACGACGACACGCTCTTCGGGCATCGCAGCCGCGCCTACGCGACAGGCTACGTTGCCGGTCTGTTGCGGGCAGTGATGGCGCTCGGTTAGTTCACGCGATCAAATGATTCCGAATCGATCGAAGGCCTCGACGGCGACACGAAAATCGACGACCTTGCCGCGTGGCCCCTGGTCCTGGGCGTAGCGGCCGATGGCGAACCCGGAGGGTGAATCCGAGAACAATCCATTGCGGCCTGTTCTCGACCGTCGCCTGAAGCTGGCGTGCCACGGTTCACGGGTTACTCCCGACGCCGGTCTGCTTGCCTATCGGGAACTCAATGACACCCTTGACCTCACCGTCCTGGCGAGCAATGCCCTGGCTGATAGCCGGAAGGGCAAGAACGGCTGGGGCGTGATCGTGCGATGCGGTGGATCGCGCGCGGCAGCGCTGTCGAGCGTGACGGCGCGTAAGCGAATATGTGGGCAGCGCAGGCGCAGGAGCGCGAGCAGGCGTAGGGCGCCCGCGGCGTGCCCTGCGATGCTCGATCGATGATCCAGGCTACCCAACTCGCCGCGCTCGCTCTGGTCACGCTGACCGCGGCCGGGATCCAGTCGGCAACCGGTTTCGGTTTCGGGCTGCTCGCCGCGCCGATCTTTCTGCTCGTGCTCGATTCGACCGATGCGATCCAGGTCGTGATCGTGTTGACCCTGTCAATTTCGCTCGCGCTCACTGGCAAGCTGTGGCGCGTCGCGCCGATGCGACCGATGGCCTTGCTCGCGCTGGGCAGCGGGGTGGGATTTCCTCTGGGCATCGCAGCGTTCACCGGGCTCGGCCTGGTGCTGATCAAGGTCCTGGCGGCGATCGTCGTGCTCGCGAGCGCCGCGCAGGCGCTTGCAAGGCGCCCGCGCCTGGGCGAGAGCGCGGCGCGCGCGCCGGGGGTCAGCGCCGGGGCCGCGCCGCTGGTGGGCGTGGGTGTCGTGTCGGGCGCGATGGCCACCTGCCTGGGCATGCCCGGTCCGCCCGTGATGGCGTACCTGTCGGCGATCGGATTCAGCAAGGACGAAATCCGGGCGACGCTGCTCACGCTGTTCGCGTTCTCGTACGCCGTTGCGCTCGCGCTGCAGGCAACCATGGTTGGCGTGCAGCCGAGCACATGGTGGTTGTCGGCACTGCTGGTGCCTGTGGCGCTCGCCGGCACTCTGATCGGGCATCTGCTCGCGCCGCGCATCAGCCAGCGCGCGTTCCAGGTATTGGTGATCGCCGTGCTGTTTGCGACCGGTACGTACCTGCTCGCCACGGCGCTGTGGTATTGAATGGCAGACACGCCCGAGTGACCTGACCTGGAAACTTCGACCCGTTTGTCGCGCGAACACGAGGCCGGGTGGAGGATGAATCCGCCGAAGGCCGCAAGAATAAAAAAACCCCGCCGAAGCGGGGCTGTTGTAACGCAGGTGCGGTTACTACTTGCGGCGTCGTGCGAAGCCTAGCCCGGCTAGGCCGACGCCGAGAAGGGCGAGGGTCGCGGGCGCGGGAACTGGTACATCGCCCGGTACGAAATGGTTGATGTCCCAGGAAGTGGTGTAAGTCTTTCGCTGCGCGGCAAGGCGCGAAGGGCGTAGCCCGAAGCGGCTTGCCGCGCACCGCCGGCTGTCCCGTTCGGGGTGGCCATCGTGAATCCGGATAAGGTTGAGGTGCAACCCACCAACCTTTGTCCAAAGGAAAACACGATGACCACCGCCACTATGGCACTTGCCGAGCTTGCCGAAAAGGGAGCCGACATCGACGTGCTGCGCCAGATGGTGCAGTTCATGGCCCAACGCCTGATGGAACTCGATGTCGAAGCCCGCTGCGGCGCCGGCTACGACGAGAAGAACCCCGGAGCGGATCAACAGCCGCAACGGCTACCGCGATCGCGCCTGGGACACGCGCGCGGGAAGCGTCGAGCTGAAGATCCCGAAGCTGCGCCAGGGCAGCTACTTCCCGCAGTTCCTTGAGCCGCGGCGCACCGCCGAGAAGGCGCTCACGGCCGTGATCCAGGGGGCCTATATCCAGGGCATTTCCACCCGCTCGGTGGACGATCTGGTCAAGGCGCTGGGCATGGACGGGGTGTCCAAGAGCCAGGTCAGCCGGCTGTGCGGCGAACTCGACGAGCGCGTCGGTGCGTTCCTGAACCGCCAGATCGAGGGCGACTGGCCGTACCTGTGGATCGACGCCACCTACGTCAAGACCCGGGAGGCCGGGCGCATCGTGAGCGTGGCCGTCATAGTGGCGGTCGGGGTGAACACCGATGGCCAGCGCGAGGTGCTCGGGCTGAAGGTCGGCGCCAGCGAAGCGGAACCCTTCTGGACCGAATTCCTGCGCAGCCTGAACCGGCGTGGCCTGCGCGGCGTGAAGCTGGTGATCAGCGACAGCCACGAGGGCATCAAGGCCTCGACATCGAAGGTGCTCAAGGCCACCTGGCAGCGTTGCCGAGTGCACTTCATGCGCAACGCCCTGGCGCACGCGGGCAAGACGCAGCGGCGCATGGTCTCGGCGGCGATCGGCACGGTGTTCGTGCAGGACTCGGCCGACGCGGCGCGCTCGCAGTGGCGCTCGGTAGCTGATCAGCTGCGTGGCAAGTTCCCCAAGCTCGGCACGCTGATGGACGACGCCGAGAACGACGTGCTCGCGTTCATGACGTTCCCGCGAGCGCACTGGACGCAGATCTACTCGACCAACCCGCTGGAGCGGCTGAACGCCGAGATCAAGCGGCGCACCAACGTCGTGGGCATCTTCCCCAACGACGCTTCGATCACGAGGCTCGTCGGCGCGATGATGCTCGAGCAAAACGACGAGTGGTCGCTGAACCGGCGCTACATGCAACTTGAAGGACTGCAAACGCTCAGCGATACTGTCCCGACTCGGCTGGCCGCTGTGGCTCGCTGAGGACCGCGTAGCTCAGCCTGTCCGGGCTGGGGACTTGCACCACGCGCTGGGACGCGACCCACGCGCACGAGGAGGCGTATGGACGCGCGATGTCTTCGCATTGGCTGGCGAGTCCTTCCAGTCCTCTTGTGGGTGCTGTGCGCGCCCACGGGTGCGAGTGGGCCGACTTCGCCGGACTGGTCTCGCCTCCTGGCGGAAGGCCGCGCCCGGATGCAGTCCCAGGACTACTCCAAAGCGGCCGATCTCCTCGAGCAGTCCCTTCGCGTCGCGGAAGCGGATAACGGTGCCGACAGCCTCCAGACGGCCGAGTCCCTGAACCTGCTGGGCGTGTCCCTTGGCCGCATCGGGCGCGCGGCAGTGGGCAAGGCGATGCTGGAACGCGCGCTGGCGATCGTGGAACGGGTTGCGTCTCCGGAATCAGAGCTTGCGCTGATCGTCCCCTACAATCTGGCGATCGCCCGGTCGAACCAGGGAGACTCCGCCGGGGCCGAGAAGCTCCTGCAAGCGCTGATCGCCGACATCGAGCGCAGAGGCGGGCGCGCCCACCCGGACGCCGCGCACGTGCTCGCCCTGCAGGGGAAACTCTACCTCCTGCGGGGGCGACTCGCGCAGGCCGAACGGCTGACGGCCCGCGCCCTCATGCTGAATGAGGGAACGTTGGGGCCCTATCACCCGCAGACGGCCTCCTCGCTCCATGACATGGCGGTGCTCCAGCGCGTGGCCGGAAGGCCCGGGCAGGCACGACATTACGCCACGCGGGCGCTGGAGGCGCGCGAGATGGCCTTGGGCGCGAACCACCTGCTGGTCGCGAAAAGCCTCGACCAGCTGGCGCTCGCCCACGTCGAGCTCGCGGAGTGGGCGCAGGCTGAGAAGGCGGCCCGCCGCGCCCTCGCGATCATTGAGGCGACTTCCGGCGCGGACCCCGCCGAGATGGCGGGACCGCTCAACACGCTGGGAGAAGCACGCCGCCGCAGCGGCCGGGGGGCGGAGGCGATAGCGCACTTCCTGAAGGCGCTCGACCTGGTGGAACGCAAGCACGGGCGCGACGACGTGCGCACCGCGATGCTCCTCAACAACGTCGGCGGCGCGTACGCGGAATCCGGGAAGGTGGCCGAGGCGGAACCCTACCTGCGCCGGGCGCTGGCCCTCCAGGAGCGGGTGAGCGGCGAAGGCCTCACCGTCGCGATGACGTTGAACAACCTGGCGCAGGCCGTTCGTGAACTCGGGCGCCCCGACGAATCCGAGGCGCTACTCGTCCGTGCCCTCGAGATCGCTGAGCGGGCCGCCGGCGAGGCGCACCCCTTTTCGGCCATTGCCCTGAACGGCCTGGCCCTCCATGCGTTGAGCCAAAACCGATGGCAGGACTCGCTGGCCTATGTGCGTCGCGCCAACGCCTCGCTAAGGGCGAGCGTCGACCGCGACTGGGGCCCGGATGCCTCGACGGCGGCTGTGGCGCAGTTTCGGTCGTGGCGAGAGCTGCTCCGCGTCAATGTCGAGATCATGCACCGCGCGGCCGTCGCGGCGACTGGGGGGCAGGCGATCAGCGCCCAAGCATTCGAAGTGGCGCAATTGGCGAAGGCGAGCGAAACCAGCGCGGCGGTCGCGAGGTCTATGACGCGTTTCGCCAGTGGCGACGCGGAGGCCGCCCGGCTCGTCCGCAGCCGCCAGGATGGCCTGGCCCGCCGCCGGGCGCTCGAGAGCGTTCTGTACGGGCAGGCAGGTGAGTCCGGTGGGGCCCCGTCGCCGGCCCGCAACGTGGCGCTGCGGATGGACCTGGATGCGGTCGACCGGCGACTGCGCGCCGACGAGACGGCGCTAAAGCAGCGGTTTCCCGAGTTCGCCGCCCTGGCGAGCGCGCGGCCGGTAACGGTCGAGGAGGTGCGATCCCTCCTCCGGCCGGGCGAGGCGATGCTGTCCTACCTGGTAACGCCGCGCACGAGCTTCGTGTGGGTTATCGGCCGCGAGCGCGTGGGATATGCCGACCTTCAGATCGGCAAGGCGGAAGTGGACCGTGCCGTCGTGCGGTTGCGGCGCGGGCTCGAACTGTCCTCGGGAAGGATTCCGCCTTTTCCGATGGAGGAAGCGCACACCCTCTACAAGCGCCTCCTGGGCCCGGTGCTGCCCGACCTGGCCGACGCGCGCTCGCTCATTGTCATCGCCGACGGCGCGCTGCAGAGCCTTCCCTTCGGCGTGCTCGTGACGCAGACGCCGGGCGCAGGCGAGAGGGGCGACGCATACCGGGAAGCGGCCTGGCTGGGCGATCGCTTCGCACTTTCGGTGCTTCCATCGGAGAACGCCCTCGCCGCCTTGCGGCGCACGGCGGGCAGGGCACCGGCACCGTTGCCCTTCGCGGGCTTTGGCGACCCGTCCTTCGGGGGGGCTGCGGGCGACCGGCCGCGTCGTGCCGCCGACTACTTCTCTGCCCGGGGCCTCGCGAACACGCGCGAGCTCGGGCGGTTGCAGCGCTTGCCGGAATCGGCGGACGAGATCCGTGCCATGGCCCAAGCCCTCGGCGCGGATAAGGCCTCCGTGTTCCTGCGCGAACGCGCCTCGGAGACGCAGGTGAAGAAGGCGAACCTGTCACGATACCGTGTCCTCGCCTTTGCGACTCACGGGCTCGTGAGCGGCGATTTCGAGGGCGTCGCCGAGCCTTCCCTCGCGCTAACGCCGCCGGCGACGGCAACCGAGGCGGACGACGGCCTGCTCACAGCGAGCGAGGTATCTCAACTCAAGCTCAACGCGGAACTCGTGGTGCTGTCGGCGTGCAATACCGCCGCGCCCGACGGCACTCCCGGAGCGGAAGGGCTTTCGGGACTGGCGAAGGCGTTTTTCGTTGCCGGCACCCGGTCCCTGCTCGTGTCGCACTGGCCGGTTGAGTCGCGCTCGGCCACGCTCCTCACGACCGCCATGGTCCGGGCCAAGGCGCAGGAACCCGAAAGCGCGTTCGCCGAGGCGCTTCGGCGATCCGCCGCAGCGCTTCGGTTGGACCGGGCGCGTCCCGAGTACGCCCATCCGGTGTTCTGGGCGCCGTTCGTCGTGGTCGGCGTGCCGTAGGCCCGGCAGCGCAGCAAGCTCGAAAGGGGAAAGCGATGATCGGTCGATTCGTCCTTCTTGCCTCGATTTTCCTGACAAGCGGCATCGCCCTCGCTGTCGACGACGTGTCTGTCGACAAGGCGGTCAAGGGCGTGCTGGAATTCGCCGCCGATGCCAAGTTCGGTGACCCCGAGTTGACGGCTCCGCTGGCAGCGATGCTTCCCCCGCAACCGTCGCGCGAGGCTGCCGAGGCGACCCTGTTCAAGGTTTTCACGCCGGACATGGTGGAGTCCACGCGCGTGGCGGCCGAGGAAGGCGATGCTCGCGCTCAGTACCGGATGGGCGTCTACTTCGAGTCGGGCGTCGCGCCGATCTCCCCGGATCCGTCTCGGGCGGTCCACTGGTACCGGAAAGCGGCGGAGCAGGGGTTCGCCGCAGCGCGGACAAGGCTCGGCCAGGCGTTGCTTGCTTCCGATCTCGGCCTGCAAAGGGATGTGGCGGCGGCAGCAGCGCAGATCAGGCCGGCCGCTGAGAGCGGTTACCCGCCCGCGCAGCGATTCCTCGCGGACCTGCTGCAGGAAGGCGCGGGCGTTGCAAGGGACGAAGCGGAGGCGGCGGCGTGGTACCGGAAAGCGGCCGACGCCGGCAGCCGCGCGGCGATGGCCAGGCTGGGCCTTAAGCTAGTGAACGGCAATGGAGTGCCGCGCAGCGAGAAGGAGGGCGTCGAGTGGTTGCACAAGGCGGCGGACCGCGATTTCAAGTTCGCGAGGGCGGTCCTCTGCAGCTACGAATATCAGGGCACCCACATGCCTCGCGACCCTGCCAAGGCGTTCCAGTCGTGCAGTTCCGCGTCGGAGGAGACGCTCGCCCAGTTGGTGCTGGCGCACATGTACCTGGTCGGCCAAGGCGCCGTTCGCGATCCCGCGCGTGCCGCGCAGTGGTACCGGAAGGCCGCACTCAAGGGCAACGGGGAGGCGCTCAGCCGGCTGGGCGACCTCTACGTCGCTGGCATGGGACTGCGGCGCAGCGCCGAAACGGGGTACCTCCTGAAGGAAATGGCGGTCCGCCGAGGAAACGCGAAAGCGATGGCCGACCGCGAGAAGATCCGCGCCCTCCTGACCGAGGCGGAGCGCTCGCGCGCCGACCGGCTGGCCGGCGAATGGAAGCCCGGCATGCCGCTACCGGCGGGGGCGGCGTCGCCGTGACTTCAGCCTGCCGCGCGCGCCCGGCCCGCGAACCGGCGGGCACCTGCGCGACCAATGCGCGGGCGGTCGCCAAGCCGATGCCATCGGTCGCGCCGGTGACGAGTATGGTTTGCGGCATCCGGGTTCCTTTCCTGCGCAGTCTTGCCGAGCGTCGTGCGAACTCGCCCGGCGTTGATTTCGCCGGCAACGCAGGTCGGCAACCTGCGCTGCTCGACCATGTCCGGCGTTCGGTGCGTCGCGCGGGCGAACATGAACCCCCGGTGCTGGCTGGCCGCCTTCGTCTTCATGCCGCCCATCGGCATCGACAGGCTGGGGTCGTCGATCGACTCGATCCCGAAGGCCTGGAGGTCGACACCGAGGCGATTTGCCGCAACATCGACGCGACGCAGGGCCTGGTGATGAGCGAGGCGGTGATGATGGGCCTGGCCCCGTACCTCGGCCGCGAGTACGCACACGACCTCGTCTACGACCTCTGCCGCGACGCCGTCGAGCAGCGGCGCCCCCTGCTCGACCTGCTCGCCGGGCACCCGGAGATCAGCCCGCACCTGGACCGCGCCGCGCTGGCCAGGCTATGCGACCCGGCCAACTACCTGGGCCAGTCCGGGGTGATGGTCGATCGGGTGCTGGCGAGCCTGCGCTGACGGTCGCGCGTCCGAATCACCCGCGCCGGTCTGCCCGCTTTGCTACGATCCAGGCGTGGCCTGGAACCCCGAGCAGTATTTGAAATTTTCCGAGCCGCGGCTCCGGCCGGCGATGGACCTGCTCGCCGCGGTGCCGGTCGCGCGACCGCGCACCGTCTTCGATCTCGGCTGCGGCGCGGGCAACGTCACGCGGGCGCTGGCCGCGCGCTGACCGCAAGCCGCCATCACCGGCGTCGACGATTCGGCATCGATGCTCGCCAAGGCAGCGGACGAACCCGGTGCCATCCGCTGGGTCGAGCAAGGCCTCGCGGACTGGCGCGCCGACCGCCCGGCCGACGTCATCTACTCGAACGCGGCGCTGCACTGGCTGCCCGACCACGCGCGGCTCCTGCCGGCGCTGCTCGCCCAGCTCGCGCCCGGCGGCGCGCTCGCGGTGCAGATGCCGCGCAACTTCGACGCGCCTTCGCACGCGTTGATCGCCGACACGATTCGCGCCGGACCGTGGCGCGCGCGACTCGAGCCGCTGCTGCGACCGTCGCCGGTGGCGCCGCCCGAGTTCTACCATGGGGTGCTCGCGCCGCTGGCCGGCAGGCTCGACATCTGGGAGACCGAGTATCTGCAGGTGCTCGACGGTCCGGACCCGGTCAAGGAGTGGACCAAGGGCACCTGGCTGAAACAGTTCCTCGACGCGACCGAGGCGTCGCAGCGCGACGCATATACGACGAGTGGTCGCTGAACCGGCGCTACATGCAGCTTGAAGGGCTGCAAACGCTCAGCGATACTGTGCCGACTCGGCTCGCCGCTGTGGCTCGCTGAGGACCGCGCATCTCAGCCTGTCCGGGCTGGGGACTTACACCACGCGTTGGGACACGACCACGAAATGAAAAGCATTGTCGGAAGCAGTCACCAAGTTGTCACCGAAATACGCGGTTACCGTTGCAATGTTTTCAAACAGCCCTGGAACCAAAGTAGTTATGGGAACTTCGCAGGAAATTGCTTGAATTGGGATCTGCCGAAAGCAAGCGAGGAAGCGACGCGTACATGGAGGACCTGAGGGTGGGCCTCGACAAGGACCCCATTCCTGTCGTCGCCATGAAACGGCCAGCGATTGCGGGTGGGTTTGCGCGTGACATCGCCGGCAACAGTCGGCTCGACCGCACCCGCGATTACGCCGAAGGGCTGGAGGCCTGGCTGGAGAAGCGCACACCGAACTTCATTGGGCAATAGCAGGCACATCGGAAATTCAAACGCCATCCTGCTGCCCTTTTTGCCCTGCCGGCGACCCAGATTGCGGTCCCGGTGATGCGGCACGGCCGCGCAAGGCCCGCTCAGGGCGAGTGTACGACGGCCTGACAAGCCCGGCAGGGCAGCCTGACCGGGCGCACCCGTGCGCGGTTTGCCCCGAAGCTGGCCTCGGTCTCATGGATTGGCCGGGGTCGCGCGCAGCCCCACCCCCGGCGCATTGCAGCGAGCCTTGTGTTTCGGTCCTAGTGGGGTCAGCGTCGGGGCTCAGGCCGCGTGAAGCGCCATCGTCTCTCGCGCCGGTGCGCGCGGCGGCGCACGCGCCTGCAGCCCCAGGTGCGTGAGGATTCTCTCGATCACCGCTCGTTCCAGGATCGCGGCGATGATCTTCAGTTCGCCGCCGCAGTTCGGGCAGTGTTCGATGTCGATCCCGAACACCCGCTTGAGCAGCCTGGCCCAGCCGGGATGGCCAGGAGTTTTTGCTCTGATTCGAATTATTGTTAGGCTGGCCTGAAACGTTGAAATGAGTGCGTTACAGGAGAAAGCATGATTTATTGCAAATATATTGCGACGATGGCGTTCGGTTCTTTGGTTCTCGCTGGCAGTGCTGCAGCTCAGGTGCTCGCACCTAATACCAAAGGCACCGCTATTGTCACAGTTGCAACGCAGCCGCCAGGTGCGCCGGGAAATTTCCTATTCTCCGGCGTGCCGCAGGGGTCCGCGTCCGCCGGTGCGGCGATCTCCAGGACCGGGCTTGCGCCAGGCACCTACACCTCGGTCGAAACGGGAATGGCACCCGGTTTTGTATTGGTTGGTATCACTTGTAGTGACGGCAACAGCGCGACCGCCAGCCAGGGAAACGTACAGACACGCACGGCGACGTTCAGAATTGATCCTGGCGAGACAGTAACGTGCGTCTTCATCCATCAGTCCAACAAGCTGGGCGATAAAGGCAGCAGCCCCGGCGCGCCAGGTGGGACCGGTGGACCCTCCCCGGGCGGCACCCCCGGACCGGGTGGGTCGAGTGGACCGGGCTCGTTGGCTGGGCCGGGTGGATGCGTCCCTCCCGACCTGGTTCCGAAAGCCGGACGTTGGAACGTAGCGAATTTCCCCGGGACGATGGTGTGCGGGACCATGATCAACATGCCGCTGGCACCATCGACGGAATCCGGGATTCTGGAGATCAAGGATTGCGGTTGGACTGTGGTCGGGACCGGTATGGCTGACGGTACGGTGCCGCTGACCATGCGCGCAGTTGATAAAAGCAGCGGCCGATACACCGGGACCGTTGGTGGTGCGCAAGGAGGCATTCCAATGAACATCGAGTTCACGTGGCGCCTCAACTCTGACAAATGGATCGTGGGTCAGCTGAAATCCCAGGTCACGCGGCAAGGCATGACTTGCAATATGTCACGGCCCTTTGAGCTCAAATACAGCAGCCCATAGGAGTTGCCCGCGTAAGCGGAAGTCCGCACGGCGAAACGAAACCTATAGGGAGCTGGCGCTAGAGCAATTCGGCGGCTCCGCGCACCCGCCTGGGACATGGTCAGCGTGGACCGGCGACGTGCCGGGTGCCGGTGTCCGCCCCGTAGCCCCGTTCGCCGTGTTCGGCTGCTCGCCCAGTCACACGTACGACGACGGCGCCTACATGGTGCCTACATGATTCAAAGTGATCTCGATCAGTTGGTAGACACTTTCAGCAATATCTTTGTCTTGTCTGGTGGGCCGTGCTGGACTCGAACCAGCGACCAAAGGATTACGAGTCGTTCTGGACGACGTCCATCGAAGTCTCTGGCAATCTCTTGAGTGGTCACGGGAGCGACCCGCAAGCAGCACGATCGCCTTGCATTGACACCATTATGTCCAAATTGGCATAATGGCGTCGATGTCGAAGCAGACTCGCAAGCCGCTGAAGTGGGTTGGTTCCGCCAAGCGCGATCTGGACGCCATGCCGGAAGACGTCAAGGATCTGTTCGGCCATGCCATCGACCTGGCACAGGCTGGCGGCAAACACCAGGACGCCAAGGTCTTGACCGGCTTCGGTTCCGCTGGCGTGCTGGAGGTGGTCGAAGACGATCGCGGCAACACCTACCGCGCCGTCTACACCATCAAGTTCGCCGGATGGGTCTACGTCCTGCACTGCTTCCAGAAGAAGTCCAAGAGTGGCATCAAGACGCCGAAGGAAGACATGGATCTGATCCACGCCAGACTCAAGGCCGCGAAGCAGGACTTCGAGGCTTGGCAGGGCAAACAAGGAGCACGTTGATGACCCGCAAGACCGAGATCGTGATCGAAGAAGGCAGCACCAACGTCTACACCGACCTGGGCTATGCCGACGCTGCCGAGATGCAGCGCAAGTCGCAACTCGCCGCCGAGATCGCCAGGGCGATCAAGGCGCGCCGGCTGACCCAACAGGAAGCTGCCGAGCTGCTGGGGATCGACCAGTCCAAGGTCTCCCGCATTACCCGCGGGCAGTTCCGCGGCGTCAGCGAAGCCAAGCTGCTGGAACTGGTGACGAAGCTGGGCCACGATGTCAAGATCGTCGTCGGCCCGGTGCGCCGCCGCGCTGGCAAGATCGAACTTCAATTCGCCTGACCTGACGACCCCTTGCGGTGCGCGCCAATCCGGCGCCCAGCCGCTTGCTGGCCGGTGCCTGCGCCGACTCGCCTGGGCGGGAGTCAAAATACTTGAGAACCGTTTTCGTTGATCGGCAATGCCCGGATTCGTCCAATTCCGTTGAAAAACTCAGCCGTTGATCAAGCGCAGCGCTGGGACGCGCTCGATCGACCGTTCCCCTGTAAATCATCGAGCCAATCGGCAAGTTGCTCGAGGTCAGCGCTGCTGATCAGAGGTTCTCGCTATTCGATCAGGACAGTAGTTCGTGGGGAGGAGGGATTCGTTCGCCGAACCGGCGAACACCGTTGGCTGCGTTTCTTGCGCATCCGGTGCCCCGTCGCTTTGCTCGGCTCGAAGCTGCCCCGCCCCTCGTGGTCACCCTCGGCGCAGGTCACTACTGGATTCGCGCCAGATCGGTCACCAAGTTATAGGTGAACCATCCGTCATTGGTTACGAATATCTGAGGCTTCGCAGTCGCCGCATCACGGATCACTCCAACGCCGTCACTAAATGGTTCGAACGACACGATCTTGGAATACGGAAGCCGCAAGCTCTTGCGTGAACCAGCGAAATAGATGTTCCTGTCGGTAAGTACGACCAACCCTGTGTCCACATGCGTTCGCTCTGTTGTATCAACCGGATGCCCCTTGAACGCGCCAACCCTGTAGTACACCCCTTTCATCACACGAACGCTAACGCCTTGCGATCGCCCCGTGTAGTGGCGCTTCACTTTGTCCTCAAGGTATCTGCAATCGCGAAAAGCCCACACGACCTTCTCGCCCTTTTGGAAGTTGATCGGAATGTCGCTGCTCAGGGTCATTCGCGTAGGAACGGTTCCGTCTAGAACCTCCCGCAGGACAGCTGATTTCACCGTGTTCGTGAGAGCCCCATTCTTATCGAGTTGTTCTTGGGTGAGTTCAAAGTGGTTGCGGAACTGTCGGAGCCGCTCTTCTTCATCGGTATCCAGCACGTGGCCGGCGACAATTAGCCTGACCGGCCAGGATAGTTGACGCCGGGCAGCACGCCGTCTTCAAGGAACTCTGCTACGCAATCTTCCCAAGCTCCCGCAAGAAGCGCCCTGCGCTCTGATCGAGGAACGAGTGATAACTCCTCGATGTTGACGATTCGGGTCTCAAGCACGTCATATGTTCCGGCCCGCCTTAGTTGCTCCTTCGCAGCGTTCTTGATTCTCTGCCGCCCATCTTCAATCGTTCGCTCCTTCTGCACGTGCGCGGTTTCGCACTCAGCGTGCTTACTCCGAAAGAGGCCTGCCGCCTTTTGACAGAAGACGCAATTTCCCATGCCATCCTCAACTTGCGATTGATCTCGAAGTGCTTCCAGCGAAGGTGCGCAACCCCACAACGACACGGGTCAATCACAGCCGCCGCCAGCATCGATCGAATCTTCGCAGGCGCTGCAGATCGAAAGAAGAATCGCGCAGCCCCCCTTCGTTCGCGCCGCCCGCGCGGCACCTTGCTAGCGCGACAGTAGCCGAGAACGTCCCGCGAGTGAAGACGGGATCATTGGATTTCGAGTCGGGCTAGCGCTGGAACCGACGGTTCGTGGCAGTTAGAGCCGGCGCGGCAAAGGAGGACCAACTCGGCAGTCTGTGCAGATGCGAAACCGGCGCTTCCGTCGCGAGCGACACGCGCGACGCTGACCTCGCGATCTGGGATCCCACGCTCAAGCGGACCGTCAGCCCGTCGATGCTGCGACGAGCAGATCACGTACGTGCCGAGCTAGGCTGAGACTGCCCTCCCCAAAGTGCGTTTTCCTAGCCCACTATTCTGTGCCGACGCGACCTTGCGAATCCAGACCGTCGGATCGGTATCGCTTCCCTTTCGGGCAACGTCATGGGCGCCGCACCGAACTCATAGGCTTACAGGATCTGGTGGGCCGTGCTGGACTCGAACCAGCGACCAAAGGATTATGAGTCCTCTGCTCTAACCAACTGAGCTAACGGCCCGCGAGCGGATTATCCCACTGCTTTCGATACGCACAGCCTAGCCCAAAGTGCGCGTCGAACTGTATGGACAATGTTCATACATACGCTAGAATTGCGATATGAGTACATCATCGACGTCATCGTCCACCATGATCAGCCTGCGCGCCTCAACCGCACAACGCGATTTGATCGATCGCGCCGCGCAGCTGCAGGGCAAGAGCCGCACCGACTTCATGCTCGAGGCTTCGCGAGAGAAGGCCGAACAAGCGCTGCTCGACCAGACACTTTTCACGGTGACGTCGAAACAGTACAAGGCGTTCGTGGCGTTGATGGATGCGCCGCTCGCACAGAACAAGGCTATCAAGCGCTTGCTGGCAAAGCGCGCGCCCTGGGAATCGTGAGCGACATGGAACCGGGCCCACCGGTTCCGATCACTTCCGCGCACGACACGTCGGCGTTCACCTGCCGGCACGACTCGCTCAGCGCCTGGCTGAAGAAACGCGCGCTCGCCAACTCGGCGTCCGGCGCAACGCGCACCTACGTTGTCACTTTGGACGATCAAAAGGTGATCGGCTTCTACGCGCTCGCGGCGGGTTCGATCGCTGCTGGCGCAACGCCGGGGCGGTTGCGCAGGAACATGCCCGATCCGCTGCCAGTGATCGTGCTCGGAAGGCTCGTCGTGCACACGGACTGGTCGGGTCGCGGAATCGGTGGCGGGCTGTTGAAGGATGCCGTCCTTCGTTCAATCAAGGCCGCCGAATTGATCGGCGTGCGCGCGTTGCTTTGTCACGCGATCGATGCCCAAGCAAGATCCTTCTACCTCAGGCACGGGTTCATGGAATCCCCCCTGGATCCGCTGACTTCTCTGATCGGCCTTCGCTAGGCGCCGTCGCAATCGCGGCGAAAGCGCCAGCCCGCTCCGATCAGAGCCCCAGCGTTTCCTCGAGCATCTTCGTGTACTCGTCGGGTCGCGACACGTAGGGGAAGTGCCCGCCCGACGCGAAGCGCACGCTTCGCCCTGGGTCGAGCCGCGCGCGAACCGCGGCGCGCATCTTCGGCGAGATGAGCGGGTCGTCGTCGGACTCGACCGTGACGATGCGCTCGCGCGCGAGCGTGACCGGCGGAAGCTCGGGTCCGTACCGCAGCGCCTTCAGGCGCGTGCGCAGCGCTGCCTCGGGGATGCGAGATTCGAGCTCGCCGAGCAAGAGCCCCGACAGCGGGGCATCCTCGGGCTTCTCTTCGGCACGCGCACGCAGGCGCGCCGCCGTTCCGGCGCGCAACTGCTCGATCGAGGTGCCGTCGATGTTCGCGTACTGGGGGAACGCGGCTATTTCGCTCGACGAACTGAGCGTGTTCGCCGCCACCAGCGTGTCGACGCGCTCCGGGTGAACGGCGGCGAAATACTGCACCGTGAAGCCGCCGAGCGACGAGCCGAGCACCGTCGCGCTCTTGAGACCCGCTCGGTCCATCAGCACGACCAGGTCTTCGGCCCAGTCGGCGACTCCACCGCTGTGCGGATAGGTGAGCGCGACGATCCGCACGCGATCGCGCAGCCGCTCGATCTGCTGCCAGAAGATGTCGCCGTGGCCGAGCGTGCCGGGGATGAGCACCAGCGCCGGCCCGGTGTCGCCTACGCGGGTGAAACCCCAGTCGCGGCCGTTCACGCGCACGCGCTCTTCGGGGTTGGCGCGCGCGAAGCGGTCACGCGCGGCGATCAGCGGATTGACCATGGCGTCGATTATCGCACCGTCGCCGGGCGTTGACAGCGGTCAATGCGCGGCGCGCGGGCGCCGGCTAGATTCTGATGCCTGCGCCTTCGACCGCGCCTGCGCCTCGGGCCGTGCCTCGCCGGTTGTCGCGCACTCCGCGCTCGCGCATCCACACCATGACGATGCAATCACACGACACGATCGAACTGGTCTGCCCCGCCGGAGGGCTACCCGCGCTCAAGGCCGCGGTGGACAACGGCGCGAACTGCGTCTACACCGGCCTGCGCGACAACACCAACGCGCGCAACTTCAGCGGGCTGAACTTCGACGACGCGTCGCTGCGCGAGGGCATCCGCTACGCGCGAGATCGCGGCGCGAAAGTGCTGCTGGCGGTGAACACCTACCCGCAGGTCGCGAACTGGGATCGCTGGACCGCGGCGATCGACAAGGCCGCCGACCTGGGCGTGTACGCGGTGATCCTGGCCGACCCGGGGTTGATGGCCTACGCGCACGAACACCACCCGGATCTGCGGCTGCACCTGTCGGTGCAGGGATCGGCGACCAATCCCGAGGCAATCGAGTTCTATCGCGAACGATTCGCGATCCAGCGCGCGGTGCTGCCGCGCGTGCTTTCGGTGGCGCAGGTCGAGCAGGTGGTGGCCGGAGCGAAGTGCGAGATCGAGGTGTTCGGTTTCGGCGGTCTTTGCGTGATGGTCGAAGGACGCTGCGCCTTGTCGCCCTACGCCACCGGCGACGCGCCCAACACCGCCGGCGTGTGCTCGCCGGCACACGCGGTGCGCTGGGACCAGACCCCGCAGGGGATGGAAACGCGACTGAACGGCGTGCTAATCGATCGATTCGAGCCCGACGAGAAGGCCGGCTACCCGACGCTATGCAAGGGCCGCTTCGAGGTCGCCGACGAGACCTACTACGCGATCGAAGAGCCCACCAGCCTGAACACGCTCGAACTGCTGCCCAGGCTGCTCGAGATCGGCGTGCGCGCGGTGAAGATCGAAGGGCGACAGCGAAGCACCGCGTACGTCGCGCAGGTCACGCGCGTGTGGCGCGACGCGATCGACGCGGCGATGCGCGATCGCGAGCGCTTCGTGGTGCGCGATGCCTGGATGAGCGAACTGAACCGCCTCTCCGAGGGGCAGATGCACACGCTGGGCGCGTACTACCGCCCGTGGAAATAGGGCGCGCACGATGAAGCTCGCCCTCGGTCCGCTGCTCTACTACTGGCCACGCGAACAGACCTTCGCGTTCTACGACGAAGTCGCGGCGTCGCCGGTGGACATCGTCTACCTGGGCGAAACGGTTTGCGCGCGCCGCTACGAACTGCGACCGCGCGACTGGAACGAGATCGCGGCGAAGCTGATCGCCAGGGGCAAGGAAGTCGTGCTCTCGACGCAGACGCTGGTCGAGTCGGAGTCCGACCTGCGCGAGCTCCATCGCATCGCGGGCGAGACCTCGGTGCTCGCCGAGGCCAACGACTTCGGCGCGGTGCGCGTGCTCTCGGGCGCGTCGCGCGCTTTCGTCGCGGGGCCTTTCCTGAACGTGTTCAACGCCGCCACGCTGTCGATGCTGCACGACCTGGGCGCGATGCGCTGGGTGGCGCCGCTCGAGATGGCGTCGGGCGCGCTGGCCGACCTGCAAGGCGCGCGCCCCAGCGGCATGCAGACCGAGCTCTTCGTCTGGGGCCGGATGCCGCTCGCCTTCTCGGCGCGATGCTTCACCGCGCGCCGGTTCAATCTGCAAAAGGACGGTTGTGGCTTCAAGTGCGTGGAGTTCCCCGACGGTCTCGACCTGCGCACGCGCGAGGGCGAAGCGTTCCTCACGTTGAACGGCATCCAGACCCAGTCGGCCAAGGTGTGCAACCTCGCGGCCGAACTGCGCGAGATCGAACTGCTGGGCGTCGACGTGCTGCGGGTGAGCCCGCAGTCGCGCGGCACCGCGGCGGTGATCGACGCCTTCGCGCGTCACCTGCGCGGTTCGATCGACTCGGACGCGCTCGTGCGCGCGCTCGCACCGCTCGCGCTGGCCGACACCTGCAACGGTTTCTGGCACGGCAAGCCCGGCCTCGAACTGGTCGAAGCGCCGGCTTCGCTGTGAACGCGGTGCGAGCGAAATCGCGAAGGTCCCGGAGATCTCGGAGGTGTGGATGGGCGAACTGACACGTACCCTGCCGTGGAGCGGATGGCGGATCCCGAGGATTCCGGAGTTCGCACTGCCCGCCTCGCTCGCGTCGGTCGCTTCACGCCTGCCTCAGGCGCCGCCCACCTTCGCGCTGGTCCAGGTGCTCAACCTGTTGCTGGCGCGGCTGCTCTCGCCCGAGACGCTCGAGCCGCTCGAGGGTCGCGTCGTGTGCCTGCGAGTTTCGGACGCGGGACTCACGCTGCGCTTCGTGCGCCGCGGGGGTCGGTTCCGCGTCGTGCACCGCGCGGTCGCGCCCGAGCTGACGATCACGGCCAGTTCGCGCGACTTCCTCGCTCTGGCCGCGCGCCAGGAGGACCCCGACACGCTGTTCTTCGGGCGGCGCCTGACGATGCAGGGCGATACCGAGCTCGGCGTGTTCGTGAAGAACACGCTCGACGCGGTCGATCTATCCACGATCTTCGCGTAGGTGCTTCTGCGCCGCGGCGCCGAGGCGTGCGTCGAAGGTGAGCAGCGGCGCCTGCAACGTGGACGCGAGCCACAGATACGATGCATCGTAGGCGGTCAAAGCGCAATGCTCGGCCAGCGCGACCAGATCGATCGTGTTTGTCGCGTGGCGCTCGATGTCCATCTTGCTGAAATTCTCCATCGCGCGCCCGAGTGCCGTCTTGTCGAGAAGCTTCCTGCGCATCTTGCCGAGCGCGACGTTCGCGATCTCGTAGTCGATCAGGTGCGGAGCGCACAGTGCATGCCCCGTCATCCACGAGGTCGCCCGATCAAGCTCCGGTTCCGCGAACAGCGCCGCGGCCAGCACACTCGAGTCGACCACGATCCGGGAACGCCGCAGGTACGCGGCCGCCGACTCGGCGACGTAAAGTCGTCGAGTCATTTTGGGTCTTGTTTGGATCGACGGTATTCGTGTGCACCGCCGTAGCGGCTGTCGCGCTGCTCGCGGATGAACGCGACCGAACTGGGGGTTCCGTCCGGGAATAGTTCGCGCGCGCGGCGCGCGACTTCCTCGATGCTCAGGCAGTCGGACGATGGGCGGTGCCGAGAAGATCCGGTGCGCTCGCCCGCGAGCACAGCCGCCGGTGTGTCGGCGGCGCGCTCCAGCACGCTGAGCAGTTCCTTTTGCAGCGACCGGTGGTTGCGCTGGGCGTTTGCCCTGAGCTGATCGGCGAGAGCGTCAGGAACGTTCTTGATCGAGAGGTTGACGGGCACGGTAGCTCCATAATGGATCCATGGATCCATTATGGAACCATTTCGTGTGCGCCACAATCGGTTACGGGGCCGATAGTGGGCCTCAGATCCCCATCACCCACTGGATGATCGCCTTGGCGATGAAGCCGAGCATGCCGAACGCCAGGACGAAGAACAGCACGAAAGTGCCCAGGCGCCCCGCGCCGGACTTGCGTGCGAGGTTCCAGATGATGAACAGCATGTAGCCGATGAATGCGGCCAGCCCGAAGCTGACGCCGAAACTCGAGATCTGCTCCTCGCTGAACCCGAACACGCTGGCTGCGCTCCCCGAAGTCGATCGAGCCTGGCGCGCTCAGAGCCTGGGCGCGAGCCCGGAGGCGTCGACCGAGTCGGCGTAGGCGTGCCAGGTGGCGTGGCCGAGCACCGGGATCAGCACCAGCACCGGAAGGACCAGCGCGATCGCGGCCAGCGTGACCGCCATTACGAGTCCGGCCCAGAGCGTCATCGCGACCGGGTTCGCCCCCACCGCACGCACGCTCGCGAGCACCGCGGTCGCGAGCCCGACCTCGCGATCGAGCATCATCGGCGCCGACACCGCCGAGATCGCGAACACGAGAGCGGCGAACATGCCGCCCGCGGCCAGCCACAGCGCGAACGGCAGCGCGTCGGGCGAGAGCACGAACTCGTGCATGAAGTCGGCCACGCCCGCGGCGCCGCCGCGGGTGGTCGCGAAGATGATCAGCGTCGACAACGCGACCCACAGCGTGCCGAGCGCGGCGAGCAGCAGCCCGAGGCGCACCATCGACGCGCCGCCGTCGATCCACACCCGCACCGCATCGCGCAGCGACGGCGATTCGCCGCGCGCGAAGCGTCTGCTCACTTCGTACAGCCCTGCAGCGAGCAGGGGCGCCACGAGAAGGAACCCGGAAAACGCGCCGGCAAGCAGGTAGGCCCGACCCCAACCGATCGCGACGATCACCGCGCCGGCGGCGACGAACAGCGCGCCGTGCAACAGGCCGGTTCCGGGCGCGCGTGCGAAGTCGCGCCATCCGCGCGACAGCCAGATCAGCGGTTGCGAGGGCGCGAGCGTGCGCACCGGGACGATCGGTGGCGACGCGCTCACTGGACTACCTTCCGGCTGTTGGAGGACGTTGACGTGGCACAGCGCAGGGTTGTCCACGGCGGTGGGCGGTCGGCGCTTGCGACGAACCGACCGACCGCCGCGGTGGGCAACCCGTGTTCAACGCTCAGGTGCTGGCGCGTCGCGTCCTTGACTCGACGCACACGTTGCGCCGATGTTTCGATTCGACTTCCGTGCCCCCGAGGTGACTGCCGCGCGCGCTGGCCGCTCGACGGCCTCGATGAGACCCGCAGCCCACGGGGTGCCGGAAGACCCAGACGGGCTACAGGGTGTAGCGCCACGGTGTGCAGCCAGGAGCGCCGATCAGTGAGCGACCCGCCGGGCCTTCCGACACGACAAGTCTTACCGCAACTTGCAGGAGTCTGTCCATGAGCACTTTCTTCGCCGGGCTGGACTGGGCCAGCCAAACCCACGCCGTGTGCTTGATCGATCAGCACGGCACGGTATGCGAGCGACTCGAGATCGCGCATGACGCCGCCGGCTTGGCGCAATTGCAGCGCCGCCTGATCCACTTCGGCCGACCGCCCGTGGCCATCGAGCGCCCCTCGGGCATGGTCGTGGATACCTTGCTCGAAGGCGGCTTCACCGTCGTGCCGATCCACCCCAACGCCGTCAAGGCCACGCGCCCGCGCTACCGCAGCCACGGCGCCAAGAGCGACGCCAGCGATGCTTATCTGCTGGCCGACCTGCTGCGCACCGACGGCCATCGCTTCAAGCCGCTGGCCGCGCAAAGCGACGAGATTCGCGCGCTGCGCGCCTTGGTGCGTGGCCGCGACGACCTGGTGGCCACCCGCGTGCAATTGGCCAACCAGTTGTGCAGCCTGCTCGAATCGTTCTGGCCCGGTGCCGCCGAGGTCTTTGCCGACGTGGACTCGCCCATCGCGCTGGCCTTCATCGAGCGCTACCCCACGCCCGAGAGCGCCACCCGCCTGGGCCCCAAGCGTATGGCTGCCTTCTGCGCCCAGCACGCGTACTCCGGCCGGCGCAGCGCCGAGGACTTGCTCGCACGCCTGCACCAAGCTCCCGCAGCCGTGTGCGGCGAGCTCGAGATGGAGGCCAAGGGTGAGCTGGCCCGCAGTCTGGCTCGCACCTTGGACCGCCTGGTCGAGCAGATTCGGCTCTTGTCCAGCCGTATCGAGCACCACGTCGCGTCCACCGACGATGGCCGCATCCTGATGAGCTTCCCGCGCGCCGGGCGCATCTGCGCCGCGCAAATCCTGGCCGAGCTGGGCAGCGTGCGCGAGCGCTTCGCCAGCGATGAGCAGCTTGCCGCTGAGGCCGGCGTCGCGCCCGTCACCTACGCTTCTGGCAAGTCCAAGGCCGTGACGTTCCGCTGGGCTTGCAACCACCGGCTGCGCGCCGCCATAACGTGCTTGGCCGACAACTCGCGCCACGCCAACGCCTGGGCCGCCAGCGTGTACGTAAAGGCTCGCGCTCGCGGCTGCGATCACCCGCATGCCGTTCGCATCCTGTCCAGGGCTTGGGTGCGCGTCATCTGGCGCGCTTGGACTGATCGCAAAACCTACGATCCGACGCAACATCGCGCTGCTCAAACACTGCTTCAAACGGCGGGAGGTTGACACAGGGTGTCTCATCGCGGCCGGGGGTCGCGGTCGCGGCCGTCGTTCACTTCCAGCTTGCGGTTGCCATCGCCGTCACCGTCGCGGCTACGGCCGCGGTTGCCGTCACGCTCGTTGTCGCCGCCGCGTCCGGGCCAGTTCTTCACGGCCCACCACACGAGCAGCGCGAACGCGCAGAGGTTGACGCCGATCCCGACGACCCAGAAAGCGGTCATCTGCGCGCGCCCCTCGGCGACCCCGCCGGCTCCGGGCGCGCGTTCGCGATCACTGCCCCTCGAGGAAGCTCTTGAGCTTGTCCGAGCGGCTCGGGTGGCGCAGCTTGCGCAGCGCCTTCGCCTCGATCTGGCGGATGCGCTCGCGCGTCACGTCGAACTGCTTGCCGACTTCCTCGAGCGTGTGGTCGGTGCTCATCTCCACGCCGAAACGCATGCGCAGCACTTTCGCCTCGCGCGGCGTGAGCGAATCCAGCACTTCCTTGACGACGCCGCGCATCGAGCCGTGCAGCGCCGCTTCGGCGGGCGCGAGCGTGGCGGTGTCCTCGATGAAGTCGCCCAGGTGCGAGTCGTCGTCGTCGCCGATCGGCGTTTCCATCGAGATCGGCTCCTTCGCGATCTTGAGGATCTTGCGGATCTTGTCCTCGGGCATCTCCATGCGCGCGGCCAGCGTCGCGGGATCGGGCTCGTTGCCTGTTTCCTGCAGGATCTGGCGGCTGATCCGGTTCATCTTGTTGATCGTCTCGATCATGTGCACCGGGATGCGGATCGTGCGCGCCTGGTCGGCGATGCTGCGCGTGATCGCCTGGCGGATCCACCAGGTGGCGTAGGTGGAGAACTTGTAGCCGCGGCGGTACTCGAACTTGTCGACCGCCTTCATCAGGCCGATGTTGCCCTCCTGGATCAGGTCGAGGAACTGCAAGCCGCGGTTCGTGTACTTCTTGGCGATCGAGATCACCAGGCGCAGGTTGGCCTCGGTCATCTCGCGCTTGGCCCTGCGCGCTTTCGCCTCGCCGGTGGCCATCTGCTTGTTGATGTCCTTGAGATCGGGCAGCGGCAACACGACACGCGCCTGCAGGTCGATCAGCTTTTGCTGGAGGTCCTGGATCGCGGGGATGTTGCGCACCAGCACGTCGAGGTACGCGGGCCGCGACTCGGCGACCTTCTCCGACCAGCGCAGGTTCGTTTCGTTGCCGATGAAGCCGCCGACGAACTCTTCGCGCGGCATGCCGACCCGGTTGACGCAGACGTCGGCGATCGAACGTTCGAGCGATCGCACCTGCTCGACCTGGTCGCGCAGGGTGTCGCACAGCCGCTCGACCATCTTCGCGGTGAAGCGGATCGACATCAGCTCGTTCTGGATCTCGTGCTGGGCCTTGAGGTAGGACTTCGACTTGTAGCCGTCCTTCTCGTAGGCGGACTTCATCTTCTCGAACCACTCGCTGATGCTTGCGAACTTCACCAGCGCTGCCAGCTTGAGCGCCTCGAGCCGCGCGGTGGCCGCGCGCGCCGCGGCGCCTTCGTCCTCGTCGTCGTCGTCGGACGCGCTGACGTTGGCCGACACGGTGGCGTTGAACGCCTCGTCGGACGAGTTCGCGTCGAGCAGGCCGTCGACCACCTCGTCGATGCGCATCGTGCCTGCCGCGATCTTCTCGGCGTGGCTGATCGCCTCGTGGATCGTGGTCGGGCACGCCGAGATCGCCTGCACCATGTGCTTGAGGCCGTCCTCGATGCGCTTTGCGATCTCGATCTCGCCCTCGCGCGTGAGCAGTTCGACCGAGCCCATCTCGCGCATGTACATGCGCACCGGGTCGGTCGTGCGCCCGAACTCGGAATCCACCGTCGACAGCGCCGCCTCGGCTTCCTCCTCGGCGTCGTCGTCGCTGCTCGCGACCGGCGTGTTGTCGCTGATCAGCAGCGTCTCGGCGTCGGGCGCCTGGTCGTAGACCGAGATGCCCATGTCGCTGAAGGTGCTGATGATCGACTCGATGGTCTCGGCGTCGATCATGTCGTCGGGCAGGTGGTCGTTGATCTCGACGTAGGTGAGGAACCCGCGTTCCTTGCCGAATCGGATCAGCGTCTTGAGCTTGTTCCTGGTCGCCTCGCGATCGGCCTCGGACATGCCCTGCTTGCCGCCGAACTCGCGCAGCAGCGCCTTTTCCTTGGCGCGAGCGCCGCGTTTGGACTTGACCGGCGCCGCGACGACCGGAACTTCGGGGATCTCGACTTCCGCGTCGGAATCGACATCGGAGTCGTCGAAACTGTCGGCGCTGTCCTCGACCGGGAGGTCGTCGGCGGCAAGGTCGGTGTCGCCCGCTGCGCCGGGTTTGCCCTTGCCCTTGGCGACGCGCTTCGCGCCGCGGCGCGGCGCCTTGGCGCCGGGCTTCGCCGCACCCTTGACCGGCTTGGCCGCGCCCTTGACCGGCTGCGCCGCGGAATCGGCGGCGATGGCCGGCGCAGCGGCGATAGCCTTGCCCGCCTTGGGCTTGGCGCCAGGCCTGGTCTTCCCGGCCGGTGCGGCCGCGGTCCTGGTCGGCGCAGCCGCGGTCCTGGCCGGCGCAGCAACAGCCCTGGCCGGCGCAGCCGCAGGCCTTGTCCGGGCCGACTTCGTACCCGCTTTCGCGGGCGTCGCCTTGACGATCGGTGGTTTCGCGCCGCGAGCTGGTGACGCCGCGACGGGGGTCTTCGCCGGCGCTTTCACCACGGTCGCCTTGAGCGCTTTCCTGGCGGGAGGCTTCGACGCGCCCTTTGGCGCCGCCTTGGCGGGAGTGCCGGGCGCAGCTTTGGCCTTCAGCCTGGCGGGCGCCTTCGGCGCGGCCTTTGCCGACTTGACCGGCGCCTTCGCCTTCCTGACGGTCGTCTTCGCCGCGGCGGATTTGCCCGAGGCGGACTTGCCCGCAGCGGACTTGCCCGCAGCGGACTTGCCCGCGCCGGACTTGCCCGCGCCAGACTTGCCCGCGCCAGACTTGCTGCCTGGTGTCGATTTGCGGGGGGTGTTCGAATTTGCGCTATTGGCCACAGTCAGTTTCCTCATGCTCTGATTCGCCTCCTTCGACACGACGGGGCGCCCGCTCGGCGGCGCACGCCGCGGCGAACAACCCCCGAACCGTGCCTTCGGCTTCGGCCACGATCGCGTCGGGCGCTTGTCTGGGCCCGCCATTGCCGGGCTGCACTCGCCTGGCGCGCGTGACGTAAGGGGAACCCGTTAGTTTATCAGTGTTTGCGCCTCATCGACAACAGCTCGAGGTATCGCGCGCGCTCGTGCTCCGACGCGAGACCGCCCTGGGCGAGCGCGTCGATCCGCTCCCTGACCGCACGCTCGCGCAACTGCGCGAGCGCGCCGTCGTACTCGTCACGGGCTTCGTCGAAACTCATCTCGGCGCTCAGCATGCGGTCGGCCGCCGCGTCGCGCTCGAGATCGGCCGCCCGCGCCGGATCGTCGACACGCAGCGCCTCGCAGATCGCGGCGAGCGAACTTCCGGCCGGCTGGGCCCGCAACCATCCGATCCACTGCACGAGTTGGGGGGGCAGGAACTCCTCGTCGACCGGCTGCACGGCAAGCGCCGGATGCAGCGCGCACAGCAACCTGACCCGCGCCGCCAGGTCCGGCGGCCCGGCGCGCGGACGCAAGTGCGCGGCTCGAAGCGGATGCCGCTGCCTGGGCCCGGAATGCGCCGCGCCGCCCCGCGCGGCGTGCTGTCCTGCGCCCCCGTGCGCGGGAGCATCGCCGGGCGCGATGAATCGCTCAAGTTCACCGGTGCCCACCGCCCCGACCTCGGCGACCCGATGCAGCAGCTGCATGCGCAGCGCCGCCGGCGGGAGCGCCTGCAGCAGCGGCCTGGCGAGCGCCAGGAACCGCGCCCTTCCCTCGGGTTCCGAGAGGTCGGCGCGCGAGGACAACTCGCCGATCATGAACTCGGATAGCGGCACGGCTTCGCCGAGCAGGCGCTCGAAGCCGGCGAGCCCGTACTCGCGAACGTAGCTGTCGGGGTCGTGATCGGAGGGCAGGAACAGGAACTCCATTCGTTTCGTGTCCGCGGCATGCGGAAGGCAGGCCTCGAGCGCGCGCCACGCCGCCTTGCGCCCGGCTTCGTCGCCGTCGAACGCGAACACGACCCGGTCGACGATCCGGGCGAGCTTTCGGACATGGTCCGGCGTGGTCGCGGTGCCCAGCGTGGCGACGGCGTTTCCGACTCCGTGCTGCGCGAGCATCACAACGTCCATGTACCCCTCGACCACGATCGCGCAATCGCCCTGACGCAATGAGTCGCGCGCCTCGAACAGGCCATACAACTCCCTGCCCTTGGAGAACAGCGCGGTTTCCGGCGAGTTCATGTACTTCGGCTCGCCCGCGTCGAGCACGCGCCCGCCGAATCCGATGACCTGCCCGCGCGGGTTGCGGATCGGGAACATGATCCGGTCGCGAAAGCGGTCGTAACGCTTGCGCTTGCCTTCGTCGCCCTCTGAAGCGATCACCAGGCCGGCGTCGACCAGTTCCTGCGCGTCGTAGTCGGGGACCGCGGCCTGCAGGGCGCGCCAGCCGTCGGGCGCGTAGCCGATCCCGTAGCGCGCCGCCGTCTCGCCGGTGAGTCCGCGCGCCTTCAGGTAGGCGATCGCACGCTCGGACTCGCGCAGGCGGTTCTTGTAGAACTGCGCTGCCTGCGCGAGAAGTTCGAGCAGCCCCGGGTCGCGGCGCGGCGCGTCGCCCGGGCGCTCCTCGCGCGGAACGCTCATCCCGACCGAGCGCGCGAGATCCTCGATCGCGTCGACGTAGTTCATCCCGGAGTGCTCCATCAGGAACCCGACCGCCGACCCGTGCGCGCCGCAACCGAAGCAGTGATAGAACTGCTTGGACGGGCTCACGGTGAACGAGGGCGACTTCTCGGCGTGAAACGGGCACAGGCCGAGGAAGTTCGTGCCCGCCTTGCGCATCTGCACATGGCGGCCGACGACGTCGACGATGTCGACCCTCGCGAGCAGGTCCTGGATGAACGCCTGTGGAATCACGTCGCCAGTCTACCGACCTGAAGCCGCGCCGCGGACTGCCTGGAGCCGCCGTGCGCCGGGTCGGCCGGGGGTCAGGCGCCGAGCCGGGCGCGGACGGTAGCCGAGACCTTCGAGAGGTCGGCACGCCCGGCGAGCTTCGCCTTGACCACGCCCATCACCTTGCCCATGTCCTTCGCGCCGGCGGCGCCGGTCGAGGCGATTGCCGCGTCGATCACCGAGGCGACCTCGTCGTCGTCGGCCTGGCGTGGAAGGTAGCCGGCGAGCACGTCGAGTTCGAAGCGCTCGCGGTCGGCGAGATCCTCGCGATTGGCGCGACTGAACTGCTCGATCGAGTCGCGCCGCTGCTTGCCGAGCTTCTCGACGACCGCGATCACTGCCGCGTCGTCGAGCTCGATGCGCTCGTCGACCTCGCGCTGCTGGAGCGCCGCCAGCAACAGGCGGATCGCGGACAGGCGCTGCGCATCCCTGGCGCGCATCGCCGCCTTCATGTCTTCGGTGATCCTGTCTTTCAGGCCCATCGTGCGCACCTCAATGAGCACCTCAATGAGAAAAGGCCCGCGGCGTGCGCCAGCGGGCCCCGTTGCCCGACGGCACGGGGCCGTCGCTTCGGCATCAGCAACTGTGCATCAGTACATCTTCTTCGGAAGCATCTGGCTGCGAAGGCGCTTGTAGTGGCGCTTGACCGCAGCCGCTTTCTTGCGTTTGCGTTCGGCCGTGGGCTTCTCGTAGTACTCGCGCGCGCGCAGTTCCGTGATCAACCCGCTCTTCTCGATCGTGCGCTTGAAGCGGCGCAGAGCGACGTCGAACGGCTCGTTTTCCTTGACCCTGATGGTCGGCATGAAAAAATCACCCCCTTCCGATGTTGGCTCGGGCCCGAACACGCGATCCGCGCTGCCAGCGCGAGGCGCATGCGCCGCGGCTTTGGCGCCGCAGGCTCAGGGCTTTTCCGGCCAAGCCGATAATTATGCCAGACTATCGGCCGACATGGAAAGCCCTCCTCACGCCAGCCGCCGGAGCCCGGGATGATCGTCCTCGGCATCGAGACGTCCTGCGACGACACCGGGGTCGCGCTGTACTGCACCGAACGCGGGCTGCTCGCGCAGGCGCTGCACTCGCAGGTGGCGATGCACGAGCGTTATGGCGGGGTCGTGCCCGAGTTGGCCTCGCGCGACCACGTTCGCCGGCTGCTGCCGCTGACCGAGGCGGTGCTCGAGGAGGCCGGCATCGCGCTCGGCGAGGTCGACGCGATCGCCTACACCCAGGGTCCCGGACTGGCCGGCGCGCTGCTGGTCGGCGCGGCGGTGGGCGCCTCGATCGCGTGGGCGCTGCGCAAGCCGGCGATCGGCGTGCACCACCTGGAAGGGCACCTGCTCTCGCCACTGCTCGCGCGCGACGCGCCGGCGTTCCCGTTCGTCGCGCTGCTCGTTTCCGGCGGGCACACGCAACTGATGCGCGTCGACGGCGTCGGACGCTATCTGATGCTGGGCGAGACGCTCGACGACGCCGCCGGCGAAGCCTTCGACAAGAGCGCGAAGCTGCTCGGGATGGGCTACCCCGGCGGGCCGGCGGTCGCCGAACTCGCGCGCTCGGGGCACGCCGGCGCGATCGTGCTGCCGCGCCCGATGCTGCACTCGGGCAACCTCGACTTCAGCTTCTCCGGGCTGAAGACTGCTGTGCTGAAGCGGGCGCGCGCCGGACTCGACGGCGAACAGGCGCGCGCCGACCTGGCCTGGGCGGTACAGGCGGCGATCGTCGACGTGCTGGTCGCGAAGTCGGTCGCTGCGCTCGAACAGACCGGCCTCACGCGACTGGTCGTCGCCGGCGGGGTCAGCGCCAATCGCAGGCTGCGCGAACTGCTCGCGGCGGCGCGTGCGAAGCTGGAGTTCACGGCGCACTTCCCCGAAGCGGCGCTGTGCACCGACAACGGCGCGATGATCGCGTTCGCCGGCGCGCTGCGCCTCGCCGCCGGGGCCGAAGCCGCGCCGCCGACCGAATTCAGCGTCAGGCCGCGCTGGCCGCTCGACGCGCTCGCTGCCCCCGGTCAGGAGTCACGGCCGGCGCCCTGATCGACCTCCGGGCCGGCGCCCCGACCTGCGGGCTGGCTCTCGCCCAGACCGGCGCCGCGACCGCCCTCCTCGCCCCAGAGCCAGGCGGCGCCGCGAACGCCCGAAGAGTCGCCGTGACGGTTTCGCAGCAGGAGCGTCGCGACCGAATCGGAGAACACGTGCGCCGACCACAGCGCCGGCACCCGTTCGTAGAGCGCGTCGACGTTGCTCAGCCCGCCGCCGAGAACGATCGCGTCGGGATCGAACACGTTGATCACCGACGCGAGCGCGCGCGCGAGCCGCTCGGCATAACGCGCCAGCGCGTCGCCGCAGCGCCCGTCGCCCGCGAGCGCGCCGGCGACCACCGCCGCTGCGTCGGCATCGTCGCGGCCGGCGTCGCGCGCGAGCGCCGCGCCGTTGAGCCAGGTCTCGATGCAGCCCTTGCGCCCGCAGTAGCAGGCCGGCCCCGGGCGCTCGTCGTCGCGGGGCGCCGGCAACGGGTTGTGGCCCCATTCGCCGGCGATCGCGTTCGCGCCGCGGAGCACGCGCCGCCCGGCTACCAGTCCCCCGCCGACGCCGGTACCGAGGATCACGCCGAACACCGTATCCGAGGCGCTCGCCGCACCGTCGAGCGCCTCGGAGATCGCGAAACAGTTGGCGTCGTTGTCGACCCGCACCGGGCGCCCGAGACCAGCCTCGAGGTCGGCGACCAGCGCACGGCCGATCAGCCAGGTGGAGTTGGCATTCCTGACCGTTGCGCTCAGCGGCGAGATCGACCCGGGGATCCCGACTCCGACGCTGGCGCGCACGCCGAACCGTCGTTCGATTCCGGCGACGAGTTCTGCGATCGCCGCGAGCGTGGCGCCGTAGTCGCCGTGCGGCGTGGCGACGCGTTCGCGCGCCAGCGTGCGGCCCTCGGGATCGAGCAGGATCGCCTCGATCTTCGTCCCGCCAAGGTCGATGCCGATGCGCACCTCAGCGCGCTCCGATGCGCCGCTCCTTGCCGGCGAGCAGCTTGGCGATGTTCGAGCGATGGCGCCAGACGAGCAGCGCTCCAATCGCCAGCACCGCGACCCAGGTCGTGTCGGGCCCGAACAGGAAGCCGTGGTAGAGCGGCGCGAACACCGCCGAGACCAGCGCGGCGAGCGAGGAGTAACGAAAAAAGAACGCGATGATCAGCCAGGTGAGCAGCGTCGCGAGTCCGAGCCAGAGGTTCAGACCGAGCAACACGCCGGCCGCAGTGGCCACGCCCTTGCCGCCGGAGAAACGATGGAACAGCGGATAGAGGTGGCCGACGAAGACGGCAACGGCGACCGCCGCGACGGTCGCGTCGCCGAAGCCGAATCGCAGCGCGAGCGACTTCGCGATCAGCACCGCCGCCAGGCCCTTGCCGGCGTCGCCGGCCAGCGTGAGCGCGGCGGCGAACTTGTTGCCGGTGCGCAGCACGTTGGTCGCGCCCGGATTGCGCGAACCGAAGCTGCGCGGATCGGCCAGGCCCATCGCACGGCTCACGAGCACCGCGAACGAGATCGACCCGAGAAGATACGCGGCCGCAATCGCCGCCAGGCTGGTCAGGATGTCCATGGTCTTTGCGCGCGCCTGCTGGCTCCCCGCCGGTTAGTTCGTGCCAGCGCAGTTTACCGGCTCGGCACCGAGCAGCGCGACGAAGATTGCCGGGTCGATCGAGAGCAGGCAGCCGCGCCGGCCGGCGTTGACGTAGACGCGCTCGAGCGCGAGCACGCTTTGCTCGACGTACACCGGCATCGACTTGCGGGTCGCGAACGGCGAGGTGCCGCCCACCTGATAGCCCGAATGGCGCTCGGCAACATCGGGTTTGCACGGCTCGATCGCTTTCACGCCGATCTGCCGCGCGAGGTTCCGGGTCGACACAGTGCGATCGCCGTGCATCAGGACGATCAACGGTCGCGCCGCGTCGTCCTGCATCACCAGCGTCTTGACGACGAGGCGCTCGCTCACGCCGAGTTGTCGCGCCGATTCGGCCGCGCCGCCGTGGTCGACGTAGCGGTAAGGGTGGATCTCGAAGGCGACGCCCTGGCGTTGAAGGAACTGCATCGCCGGGGTCTGCGAGACGTGGGCCTTGCGCGCGGACATCGGTACGCGATCGCGACGGTGGTGCCGGCCGGTCGCGATTCAGCCCGGCGGGTAGAGCCCGCGCACGCGCGCGAACACCCGAGTCAGGCCGAGCAGCCCGTCGATCACCGGCGTCGCGACCCCGGTGACGCGGCCCAGTTCGCTCACCGCGCCCACCAGCGCGTCGAGTTCGATCGGCCGACCCGCCTCGACGTCCTGCAGCATCGACGTGCGCAGCGCGCCGAGTTTGCGCGTGACCGAGTGGCGTTGCTCCGGCGTCATGTCGATTTCGAGGCCGAGCTCGTGCCCGATGCGGCTCGCCTCGCGCATCGCCTCGGACATCAGCCCGCGCGCGAGCGGATCGTCGAGCAGCAGGTCGCCGGTCGCCCCGGTGAGCGCCGACATCGGGTTCATCGTCATGTTGCCCCACAGCTTGAGCCACACCTCGCGCTCGATCGAGGTGCTCGCCTCGACCTCGAAACCGCCCGCGCGAAGGAGATCGGCGACCGCGTCCAGTCGTGCGCTCGCCGCGCCGCCGGGCTCGCCGACGATCAGCCTCGACCCGAAACCGTGCAGCACGACACCCGGTCGCGGGCACGAAGCAGCGGCGTGCACGACGCAGCCGATCACGCGCGTGGGGGCGATCGCGCGCGCGATCCCGCCGTCGGCGTCGCACGCGACGAGCCGGGTGTCGCGCCAGCGTTCGCCGAGTCCGGTGAAGAACCACCACGGGATGCCGTTCATCGCACTCACGACGACGGTGTCGGGGCCGAGCAGCGGTCCGATCGACTGCGCCACCTGCGCGAGCGAGGTGGTCTTGACCGACACGATCACGACGTCCTGCACGCCGAGCGCGCTCGGCGAGTCGTCGGCGTTCACCTGCACGACGGTTTCGTTCTCGCCGGAGATCAGCCGCAGGCCATTGGCGCGCACCGCCTCGAGCGTCGCCGCGCGCGCCAGCGCCGAAACCGGACGACCGCCCGCCGCGATCCTCGCGGCGATCAGGCCGCCGACCGCACCGAGACCGACCACACAAACCTTCATCGAATCGTCCCTTCGCCCATCACGGCGCCATCATAGCGGCAGGTCCGGGACGGATCGGTCACAGCGGCACGACCGGGACGCATCGGTCATCGCGCAACGTCTGCGAGGCGCCGGTCGTCGCGGCGCGACCGGGACCCATCGGTCATCGCTGCGCGGCGCGCGCACGCGCGACCAACGCGTCGGCTCCCGGGTAGTCGCGCGCCTCGATGCAGTACTTGCGCGCGTGCGAGCCCCAGCGTTCGCCTCGCGTGAGCGCGTCGACGAACGCGTCGCGATCGACGATCCCGGTCCCGCCGAGCGCGTGCACGCCGCGCGCGAACAGCGCGTCCGGGAGGCACCCGCCGCCGGGCCCGATCAGCACGACGCGGCGCGCGGCGGCGCATGTCGCGAGCACGGTGTCGAGCGTGTCGTTGAGCATCAGCGTCGTCGTCGAGAGGACCTTGGTGCAGGGCTCGAGTTCGCGCAGATCGAGCGTGACGCGAAATCCCTCCTTCTCCCCGGCCTTGGCCGGGTCGAGCTCGAGCACGACGAGCGAGGCTCCGCTCGCGACGATCTGTCGCGTGAGCGGAGGAAACCATCCGACCATCCCGACACGATCGCCCGCGCCCGGCGCGAGCCCTCCGATCGCGTCCGGGGCGGACGCGGGCGTGTAGCCCGCGAGCCGGAACACGCGCTGCGACAGCGCGTTGATCGCGGCGAGTCCCAGTGCACGACGCAGCGGGTGCCCAGTCGCGTAGCCACGCGCGAGCTCGAGCGACGACATTCCGGCGATCGTGTGGCCGGGGCGTTCGGCCGCAAGCGCGTCGAGCGTGCCCTCGAGCAGCAGGAAACTCAGTCCGATCGATCCGTCGTCGAGTTCCAGCGCGCAGAATTCGCCGTCCTTGTGTCCCGGGGTGAAGCCCGGCGGCTGGTGGAGTGCGCGCACGCCCGGCGCGCCCAGTTGCTCGCACGCGCGTTCGGCCCCGGCGAGCAATGCGGCGGCGAAGTTCGTCGGGATCGCGGTCATCGGGTCACCCGCGCGGGTGATGTCGTGCGTGCAGCGTGCGCAGCCGCTCGCGCGCGACGTGGGTGTAGATCGTCGTGGTGGAGATGTCCGCGTGCCCGAGCAGCAGCTGCACGACCCGCAGGTCGGCGCCGTGGTTGAGCAGGTGGGTCGCGAAGGCGTGGCGCAACGAGTGCGGCGACATCGGCGCGGCCACGCCGGCCACGAGCGCGTAGCGCTTGACGAGCGTCCAGAACATCTGCCGCGTCATCGGCCCGCCGCGACGCGTGACGAACAGCGCGTCGGACACGTGCCTGCCGATCAGCTCGGCGCGCGTGCCGGCGAGGTAGCGCCCGACCCAGTCGCGCGCCTGCTCGCCGATCGGCACGAGCCGCTCCTTGTCGCCCTTGCCCACGACTCGCACGACGCCTTCGTTCAGCCCGAGCTCGACGGTGCGCATTCCGACCAGTTCGCTGACGCGCAAGCCGGTCGCGTAGAGAAGCTCGAGCATCGCGCGGTCGCGCACGCCGAGCGCGGTGTCCACGTCGGGCGCGGCAAGCAGCGCCTCGACCTGCGACTCGGAGAGCGACTTCGGGAACCGCTGCGGCTGCCGGGCCGAGCGCACGTCGACGGTCGGATCGTCCGCGCGCGCCTTCTGCCGGACGAGCCAGCGGAAATAGCGGCGGAACACCGCCAGCCTGCGATTGCCGCTCGCCGGACGCGACCCCGGGTGACGCCGGGCGATGTAGCCGAGCAACTGCTCGGTGCACGCGAGGTCGAGCGCCGTGTTCTCCTCCTGGCGCAGCCAGCGCGCGAGCAGCGTCAGGTCGCGCCGGTACGCCGCGAGCGTGTTGCGCGCGAGCCCGTCTTCGAGCAGCAGCGCATCGCAGAACGCCTCGATGCTCGTGGTATCCGCGGCGCTCTCGCGTCGCGGCGTCGTCCCGGCCGTTGCAGTAGCCATCGGACCGGATGCTATCGCACTGCGAGTCGTCGTAGCTCGCGCGGGACGCGGCCGGACTCGCGCGCCGTCGTCGTCGCACGCCGTTGGTAGACTGCGCGCGGTGAACATCGTCGCCCTGCTGTTTCCCGAGATCGCGCTGATCGCGATCGGATGGGCGCTCCATCGCGGCGGAAAGTTCTCCGACGCGTTCTGGAGCGGCGCCGAACAGCTCGTCTACTTCGTTCTGTTTCCGGCGCTGCTGTTCGGGGCGCTGGTGCGCAATCCGGTGTCGATCGGCGACTCGACGCCGATGCTCGCTGCCGCGCTGGGCGCCTTCGCGCTCGGCATCGCGCTGGGTTTCCTCGCGCGCCCGGTGCTGGCGGCGAGCGGACCGCGCTTCGCGTCGGGCGTGCAGTGCGCGTTTCGCTTCAACTCGTACATCACGCTCGCGCTCGCGCTGCGCCTTGGCGGCGACCCGGGACTGTCGTTCGCGGCGCTGCTGGTCGGGGTGTTCGTGCCGGCGGTGAACCTCGCGGCGGTGTACGCGCTGGCGCGGCATTCGGGCGCCGGAGTGGCGCGCGAACTCGCGCGCAATCCGCTGGTGATCGCCACCGTCGCGGGCCTCGTCGCGAAGTCGCTCGGTGTGCAACTCCCGGAACCGGTGGACGCGACGCTGGCCCGTCTCGGTCAGGCGGCGCTCGGCATCGGGTTGATCCTGGTCGGCGCGGGGCTGCGACTCGAGCGCGGCGCGGTCGCCGAGGCCGGCGCAACGCGCGAGGCCGCGCGACTCGCTGCCTGGTTCGGGGCGACCAAGCTGCTGATCATGCCGCTGGCCGCCCTCGCGCTGGCGCACCTGCTCGCGCTCGAACCGCTCGCGCGCGTGATCGTGGTGCTGTTCGCGGCGGTGCCGCCGGCGCCGGCCGCCTACGTGCTCGCGACGCGCATGGGCGGCGACGGACGCTTCGTCGCGCTGCTACTCAGCGGCTACACGCTCGCGTCGCTCGCGACGTTGCCGCTGTGGCTGTGGCTAGCCGGTCAGAACCTGTAGGCGAGCTCACCGTACACGGTGCGCCCCGGCTGCCGGTTGAACACGAAGTACTCGCGCCCGGTCAGGTTGTCGAGCGCGAGGCTGAGCGAGAGGTTGCGGTCGACGCGAAAGCCGATCTTCGCGTTGACGATGCCGTGCGCGTCGTAGGCACCGTACACGCCCTGCGCGCTGTTCTGGTTCAGGTCGTCTCCCGAGGCGAAGACGCGCCCCGTGTAACGGTACGCGACCGTCGCCGACCACTGGCCGCGCTCGGCCCGCAGCCCGATCGCGGCGACGGTGCGCGGCACGTCGGTGAGGTTCTTGCCGACGCTCTCGGGGACCGCGTCGTTGCGCGTGATCTGGTATTTGAACTGGTGGGTGAGAGAACCGAACACGGTCAGCCCGCGCACCGTGGTCGGCCAGCTCAGACTCGCCTCGACGCCATCGACGTCGGCCTCCGCGGCGTTCTCGGTCTGCGTGAGCGTGGCCGAGAGCCTGCGACGGTAGATCAGGTCGCTCAGCTTCTGCCTATAGAGCGTGACCGATCCGCGGCCGCCGCCGGCGAAGGCCGCGTCGACGCCGATCTCGAACGCGCTGACGCGCTCGGGGACGAGGTTCGGGGAGGCATCGTTGACCGAGACCACCCCGGCGTTCGCGGTGGGCGAGGCCGAGCGAGAGTAGAGATCGAGCAGGGCGGGCGGGCGAAAGCCCGATCCGAGCGACGCGCGCAGCGAGAGCCACGGTTGCGCCTCCCACACCAGCGCGACTTTCGGGCTGAAGCGATCGAAGCTGCGCCGGTCGTAGGTCTGCGCGAACGCGGGCGCAGTGTACTGGCGCACTTCTCCCCAGGTTTCGAAGCGGTCGTAGCGCGCGCCGGCGTAGGCGGTGAAGCCCTGACCGAGGAAGTGCTCGCTCTGCACGAACAGCGCCTGGTTGACCGCGGTGCCGCGACTCTCGGTGCGAAGCGCGCCTCGGGTCGTATCGTCGCGCCACGACGACAGGTCGGCGGTGTTGCGATCGAGCGACGCGCGACCGAGCGCCGCGCCCGTCACCAGCACCCAGCTGCGCGACATCGGGATGCGCAGCGACGCGTCGAGGTCGACCCGCTCGTTGGGCTGGTCGGTGTGTTCGCCCGAGCCGGTGTCGTAGCCGGCGCTGGCGAAATCGGGGATGGCGAAACGGAACCGGTGCCGCAGCTGGCCGAGGTTGGCATTGAGCACCGTGCCGCCGTCGAACTTGTGCTCGAGGCGAGCGAACGCGCGCAGGTCGCGCTCGCTCGCGGGGGTGAAATTGACGAAGTTCGACTCGCCCAGCGTGAGCCGCCGCATGCCGGCGTCGTCGAAGCTGACCGCGCCCGAGAACACCGGCTTTCCGGCGGCGTCGCGCAGGAAAGTCTCGAACGGCGCGTATCCGACCGCGTAGCGCGCCCACGCGGCGCCGGCCGTGAGCTTTGTCGTGCCACCGAACCTGTAGTCGAAGGCGAGTTGTGCGCTCTCCTGCTGCCAGGGGCGCGCGCCCTTGGTCCCGACCCACCAGGCGGGGCCACCGCTGGTGGTCGTGGTGCGCACCGCTCCGGTGACCGGCGTGCCGGTCGCTCCGCTCGACGCGGTCCGGACCGTGTAGTCGGCCTCGGGGTCGCCGTCGCTCTCGCGGTAGCCGAGCGCGAGGCTCACGCCCAGCCCGCTGTCGTAGCGCCTGCGGTGCACGAGGCTCGCGCCGCGCTGGCCGAGATTGCCGGCGCCCAGCCGGACTTCGGTGAGCGGCTCGTCCGCGCCGGCGCTGATGAAGTGCACGACGCCGCCCATCGCGTTGCCGCCGTAGAGCGCCGAGTAAGGTCCGCGCACCACTTCGACCCGGCCGATCGCGTCGATCGGGATGCCAGCCACGTTGATGCCGCCCGAGAGCGCGTTGTTCACCGGCTGGCCGTCGACCAGCACCAGCGTGCGCGGCGTGCGCGGGATCCCGCGCAGCGACAGCACCGCCTGGCCGGACGAGGGAAAGCCCTTCCCGAGCGCCGAGCCGCGCACGTAGACGCCGGGCACCCCGGCGATCGCGTCGCCGAAGCGCACGACGTCGCGCTCGCCGAGCGCCGCCGCGTCGACCACCGACACACTGGCCGGGACACCGAGCTCAAGCGCCGGTGCCCTGGTGGCGGTGACGTTGACGACCGACAAACCCCTGGTCGTGCCCTGTTCCTCGGCGCTCGCGGCCTGGACCATCGCTGCCGCGATCAGCCACACCGCGACCCGCCGACCCAGCGGCCGCACCGTTCCCTGTCGGTCCGGGCGCCGAACCGTCCTCGAGTCGTGCTGCATTGCAGATCCCTGTTAGTCTTCTATCGGCATATTGTCGTTCCCGACGCAGTCTAGGGGGCATCTTGCAACGCAGCAATTGACGCGCCTCAAAATGACCGCTGCCCAATTCTGCGACAATACAGTGGTATCCCGCTTGAGGTCGGCTGGTTCCGATACCAGCCGCCGGCAGGGAACCGACTAACCCACACGGATGGAGATGTCCCAGTGAAACTGAAGATCGGTATCGCGTACGCCGCACTAGTCGTAGCGGCCTCGCTCGCGGGGACACCCGCCCACGCGCAGTCGAAAGACGCCAAGAAGCACGTCACGCCCCCAGAGGTCGGCTACCAGTCGGGCGGCTCTCCGCTCGCCGGCCAGGACATGCACCAGAACATCAACCCGAAAGCACCGGCGATGTCGAAGGTCGAATTCGACAAGGCGCGCCAGATCTACTTCGAACGCTGCGCCGGGTGCCACGGCGTGCTGCGCAAGGGTGCGACCGGCAAGCCGCTCACCACCGACATCACGCTCGCGCGCGGCAGCGAATACCTGAAGACTTTCATCAAGTATGGCTCGCCGGCCGGGATGCCCAACTGGGGCACGTCGGGCGACCTGACCGACGCCGACGTCGACCTGATGGCGCGCTACGTCCAGCAGGAACCGCCGACGCCGCCCGAGTTCGGACTCGAGGACATGAAAAAGACCTGGAAGGTCATCGTCCCGCCCGAAAAGCGCCCGACCAAGAAGATGAACAACATCGACATCGCCAACCTGTTCTCGGTGACGCTGCGCGACACCGGCGAAGTGGCGCTGATCGACGGTGCGTCGAAGAAGATCATCAACATCGTCAAGACCGGCTACGCGGTGCACATCTCGCGGATGTCTGCCTCGGGGCGCTATCTGTACGTGATCGGGCGCGACGCGCGAGTCAACCTGATCGACCTGTGGATGGAGAAACCCGACAACGTCGCCGAGATCAAGATCGGGCTCGAGGCGCGTTCGGTCGACACCTCCAAGAACAAGAAGTTCGAGGACAAGTACGCGATCGCCGGTTCGTACTGGCCGCCGCAGTACACGATCATGAAGGGCGATACGCTCGAGCCGCTGAAGATCGTTGCGACGCGCGGCATGACGGTCGACACCCAGGAATTCCACCCCGAGCCGCGCGTGGCGGCGATCGTCGCCGTGCACGACAAGCCCGAGTTCATCATCAACGTCAAGGAAACCGGCAAGGTCCTGATCGTCGACTACAGCGACCTGAACAACCTCAAGACCACCGAGATCAACGCCGCGCGCTTCCTGCACGATGGCGGCTGGGATTCGACCAAGCGCTACTTCCTGGTCGCGGCCAACCAGTCGAACAAGATCGCCGTGATCGACAGCAAGGAAAGCAAGCTCGCGGCGCTGATCGACGTCGGTCAGATCCCGCATCCGGGGCGCGGAGCGAACTTCAACCACGCGAAGTTCGGTCCGGTCTGGGCGACCGGGCACCTTGGCGACGAGACGGTCGCGATCATCGGCACCGATCCGAAGGGCAACAAGGCCCACGCCTGGAAGGTGGTGCAGACGCTCAAGGCGCAGGGCGGGGGCAACCTGTTCATCAAGACGCACCCGAAATCGTCCAACCTGTGGGTCGACACCCCGCTCAACCCCGACCCGAAGATCCACCAGTCGATCGCGGTGTTCGACCTGAAGAACCTCGACAAGCCGTTCGCGGTGCTGCCGATCGGCGAGTGGGCCAAGGTCGGCGACGGCGCCAAGCGCATCACCCAGCCCGAGTACAACAAGGCCGGCGACGAGGTCTGGTTCTCGGTTTGGAGCGCGAAGAATCAGGAGTCCGCGATCGTCGTGGTCGACGACAAGACCCGCAAACTCAAGGCGGTGATCAAGGACCCGAAGCTGATCACGCCGACCGGCAAGTTCAATGTCTACAACACGCAACACGACGTCTATTAAGGAGGAACCACGAATGAAATCGACTCTGCTCAGCATTGCCCTCGTCGCGGCGGCGGCAAGCGCCTCGGCACCGGCGATGGCCAGCCTGGACCTGGCGAAGAAGCACAACTGCACCGCCTGCCACGCGGTCGACAAGAAGCTGGTCGGTCCGTCGTACAAGGACGTCGCCGCCAAGCACAAGGGCAAGCCCGACGCGGCGATGCTCGCCGAGAAGATCAAGAAGGGTGGTTCGGGCGTCTACGGACCGGTGCCGATGCCGCCGAATGCTTCGGTGCCCGACGCCGACATCAAGGTGTTGGTGGACTGGATCATGTCGGGCGCCAAGTAACACGGCGCCGACCAGCGATCCTGGCAAGGGCGACCCTCGGTGGTCGCCCTTTTTCTTTGGTGCGCCGGCGCGGCCGCAGCGCCGCAACGCTCAGTCCGACGGCGGGAACAATCCGGTCACGCCGGCGAGCGGCACGAACCCGAGTTCGCGCGTCGCGTCGGCGCTGAACACCGCGACGCCCGCGCCCGCGCCCGCACCCGCACCGCCGAGCGCCCCACCGAGCGCCACGTGCGCATACTGGCCGGAGCGATCGAATGCGACCTGGACGACGCGCTGGCGCAGGCGCGACGCGAGCCGCCCGGGCACGATCGCGGCCTTGCCCGGATCGCGTTTGTCGAGCAGATACAGGGCAGCCGGTGCGCACTCGCGTGGCGACTCGCATCGCGCCCCGACCGAAACCCAGATCCACGGCGTGTCGCGGTGCGAGGCGAGCCAGCGCACCGCCGCGCCGGCGAGCGCGTGCGATACGACTTTCCACTGGTTCGCGTCGACGATCGCAACACCGCCATTCGCGATGTCGGCGACCGCCATCGAGCGGCGCCCGGACTGGCCCCAGAACACCGGATGTCGGGCACTCGGACCGGCGCCCAGCGAGAGTTCGGCGATCCGGCGCCTGACGTCGAGATGGACCACAGCGATCGCGTCTGCCGCAGAGCTACCGCCTAGCGCCTCGTTGCCGAAGGGGTCGAGCGCGAGCCACCCCAACCCGGCTTCGAGCGGCGTGCGCCTGGCGTTGAGGTAGCCGCGCACGAAGGCACCCTCGCGAAACTGGAAGTCGTGGATCATCCCGGCCGGAATGTCGAGCGCCGCCGGATCGTAGGACACCTCCCACAGTTCGGGCAGCCCGGGAAGCGACGCGACGAAGCTTCGGCGCGCGGGCGCGTCGCGCACCGCGAACACCCCGACACGACGCTTTCGGTCCTTGTCTTCGCCGACGAGCGTGCGCAGCACCTCGAGCTTGGCGTCGAGCACGAGCAGCGCCGGCGGATCTTCGGCGGCGACCGCGAGGTGCCTCCCGTCCGAGGCGAGCGCGATCGCGGCGATGCGCGACGCGACCCGGGCGCGCGCCAGCGGCGCGCGGCGCAAGAGATCGTAGCGGAGCACTTCCCCGTCGCGCGTCGCGACGAACAGTTCGCGCGCGTTGCGCGCGAGCAGCGGCGAGTCGGGCGCCGCGTCGGGCGCCGCGTCGGGCGCCGCGTCGGGCGCCGCGTCGGGCAGCGTAAGCGACCCTGCGACGCGCGGCCTGGTCGGATCGGAGAGGTCGAGCACGGTCAGCCCCGACTCGCCGTCGCGGCGCACGAGCAGCCACTCGTCGCGTGTGGAGTGGGCCGGATCCGGGTCCGGATTCGCGATCGAGGTTGGAGTCGAGATCGGGGTCGCGCCCTGCGCCAGCGCCGGGGCCGCGAGCGGGCCGAACGGCGCCAGGAAACCCAGCGCCGAGCGCGACAGCGCGACCGAAACGATGTAGGCGAACACGGCGATCGCAGCGACGCCCGCGAGCGCGCGGCGCCGGCGCGTATGCCCGCGCCGCAGCGCGACCATGCCGAGCACGATGTAGCCGAGCAGCGCGACGATCTTCGCCGCGAGCCAGGGCGCCTCGCGAGGGTCGATCCGCAGTTGCCACGCCATCAGCAGCGCCGACGCCAGGAGCGCCGTGTCGACCAGATGCGGCAACACGCGCACGGCGCGCGCGCGCAGCAGCGGCGAATCGGCGAGCATCATGCCCCAGCGCGCGACGAACCCGGCGATGCTCAGCGTCGCGCAGCCGACGTGCGTCGCCTTGAGGGTCGCGTAGTCGATCACGGGCCGATCACCGGCATGCGCGAATCGCCGCGCATTCGCGCCCGCGGCGCGTCAGGCCAGGTACTCGCGCAGCCGCGCCGGGTCGAGGATCGTGATCTGCGCGCCCTGCACCTCGATCAGCCCTTCGTGAGTGAGTTCGGCCAGCGTGCGCGAGAAATGCTCGGGCGAGAGGTTCAGGCGCGACGCGATCACGCCCTTGTTGGCGTCGAGCACGATGCGCACCGGTTCGTGGCCCTGCTGCGACTCTTCGAGGTCGCGCAGCAGATAGCCGATCACGCGCTGCAGCCCCGAGCGCAACGAGTACGCTTCGACGTCCTGTACCAGCCCGTGCAGCCGGCGGCTCAGTCCGGCGATCATGCGCAGCGCGAGTTTGGGGTCGCGCGCGATCTCGGCGTCGATCGCGCTCCTCGCAATGTGCAGCAACATCGTGTCGGCGAGCGCCTGCGAGTACACGACGTAGGGCCGATCGGTGAACATCAGCGCCTCGCCGAACGAGTGCCCCGGCCCGATGATCTCGACCACCTTCTCCGAGCCGCTGGGCGACACGAAGGCGAGCTTGACCTGACCGTAGACCACGACGTGAAACCCGACGCACGGATCGCCGCGCTGGAAGATCATCTGGCCCTTGGGCACGCGCAACTCGGTCGTACCCCGGGACAGACGCTCGAGTTCGGACTCGGTGGCGTCGTGGAACATCGGGATGTTTGCGAGAAACGTGCTCGTCTTGACCGGGGCTCTCATCAAATCGGTTTCCTGGCGTCGCGCCGCTTGGACCCGCAGATTCTAGCTTGATCCAACTCAAGGCGAGTCGGCCGCGAGAGGACAGAATCGGACAGACCCTCGAAAACCCGCCGGAAAATGGCAAGAAAACGACTCGATGTGCGGGGCACGCTGGCCAACCTGCCCCTGTTCCAGAAGCTCGACGAAGACGAGTTCTCTCGCGTCGCCCAGGCCACGCGCATCGTGCGCGCCGGGCGCGGAGAGATGTTGTTCAGCAAAGGAGACATGCCCGCCGGCTTTTACGTCGTGGTCTACGGCCAGGTCAAGCTCGCGCTCTCGACCAGCCACGGCGTCGAGAAGGTGCTGCAGATCTTCGGACCCGGGCAATCGTTCGGCGAAGCGGTGATGTTCCTCGAACGGCCCTACCCGGTGCACGCCGAGTGCCTGGCCGATTCGCTGCTGCTGGTGGTGCCGCGGCAGGCAGTGTTCGAGGCGATCGAGACCGACCCGGGGTTCGCGCGCCGCATCCTCGGCGGCCTGAGCGTGCGCCTGCACCAGCTCGTCTCGGACGTCGAGGCCTACAGCATGCGATCGGCCGCCCAGCGACTGGTGGGCTACCTGCTGCACCTGCACGGCGGCACCGCCGAAGCCGAGATCGCACAGGTGTCGCTGCCAACGTCCAAGCACATCGTCGCGTCGCGGCTGAACCTGACCCCGGAAACGTTGTCGCGCGTGCTGCACATGCTCGCCGCGGACCAGCTGATCACGGTCGAAGGGCGCGACGTGACGATTCGCGACATCGAGCGCCTGAAGGACTATGCATGACGCGTCGCCGCACGCCTTGCGCCGACCGCGTTCACTTATGGAGGAGACCTTAGCGAAAATGGCCGCCGCGCCCAATGTAATCGAAGTCGACGCGCGCTTCCTGCAGCCTCCCGAACCGTTCGAACGCACGATCGAGGCCCTCGACCGGCTGGAGACCGGCGGCGAGGTGCACCTGCTGATCCACCGCGAACCGCACCCGCTGTACCAGATGCTGCAGCAGTCGGGGTTCCGCTACAGGATCGAGACCCGCGACGACGGGCACTACCTGATCCGCATCCGGCTCGCCGACGACTGACGACGCGCCGAAAGCCGCGCCAGCGCCCAGGCGACGTGCTCGCGCACCAGCGCCGAAGGATCGTCGGCGCGCGCTTCGAGCGCGGCGACCGCCGTGTCGCTCGCGACGCCGTTGCCCAGCGCGACCGCGAGGTTGCGCAGCCAATGCTCGTGGCCGATGCGCCTGATCGCCGACCCCTGCATCCGCTGCTCGAACTGCTCACGGGTCCAGCCGAACAGTTCGACCAGCGCGGACGCGTCGAGCCGGTGGCGGGGAGCGAAGTCCGCCAGCGCCGCCGGGCGCGCGTAGCGGTTCCACGGACAGGCGAGCTGGCAGTCGTCGCAACCGTAGACGCGATTGCCGATAGGCGCGCGCAGCGGCTCGGGAATCGGCCCCTTCAGTTCGATCGTCAGGTACGAGATGCAGCGCCGCGCGTCGAGCCGGTACGGCGCGACGATCGCACCGGTCGGGCAGACGTCGATGCAACGGGTGCAGCTGCCGCAGTGATCGCTGGCCGGGCGCGCCGGCGGCAGTTCGAGATCGGTGAACAGCGCGCCGAGAAAGAACATCGACCCGTGCGCGCGATCGAGCAGCAGCGTGTGCTTGCCGCGCCAGCCCAGACCGGCGCGCCTGGCGAGTTCGACCTCCATCACCGGCGCCGAGTCGCAGAACACGCGCTGGCCGAAAGGCCCGACGTGGGCCGCGATGCGCTCGGCCAACCGCTGCAGGCGCGTGCGCACCACCTTGTGGTAGTCGCGTCCGAGCGCGTAGCGCGACACGTAGCCGCGCTCGACGTCGTCGAGCGTCGACCAGGCCCGGGCGACCCACTGCGGGTCGTCCGGGGCGTAGTCGAGCGTGACCATGATCGCGCTCGCGGTCCCGGCCACCAGATCGGCGGGGCGTGCGCGGCGCAGCCCGTGGCGCGCCATATAATCCATCTCGCCATGAAACGCTGCGGCCAGCCAGTCGCGCAGGCCTTGCTCGGCGTCCTGCAGGTTCACGTCGGCCACGCCAACCGACGAGAATCCGGCTTCGCTCGCCCAGCCGGGAAGCATTTCGAGCCACTGCGTCGCCCGGTTCGCCGCGTCTGCGTTCATCCGCTGCACCTTAGCTGATCCATCCGACGCGACGATTGTATGCAACCCGCCATACCGCGCATCGAATTGCTGCTGGCCGACGAGGCCGCGAGCGCGGCGCTGGCGGCCGCGGTCGCGCCGCACTTCAGGCCGGGCTTCGTGCTCTACCTCTCGGGCGACCTGGGAACCGGCAAGACTACCTTCGCGCGCGCCGTGCTGCGGGCGCTCGGACACCGGGGCCGCGTGCCCAGCCCCACATTCAATCTCGTCCAGCCCTATAATCTTTCGAGCTTTCAGCTCTATCATTTTGATTTATATCGATTCTCTTCGCCGGAGCAATGGCGCGATGCGGGGTTTGACGAACATCTGGGCGGCGACGACGCGGCGATCGTCGAATGGCCTGAACTCGGAGCCGGGCTGCTGCCGCCGCCCGACGTCTGGCTGCGCCTCACGATCGGCCCGCCCGGCGAGGACGACGGCAACGACGACAACGAAACGCGCACAGTGGTCGCATCGGCCGGCACCGAGTGGGGGCGACAGTGCCTGATCGGGATCGTCGACGCGATCCGGCTCGGCCTGCTCGCAGGCGTGTCGTTGCGGGGGGACTGGCTGCCGCCTGTTCTCTGAAGCTGCGCCTCGCGCACGGCGCGGGCGTACTCGCCGTTCGGGTGTGGCCGGCGCGCGAGTACACCCGGGTGACGCTGGAGCTGGAGCAGCCACTCGAGCACACCCATCTGCTTCTGTCCGATCCGCCACGGCTGGTCGTCGACCTGGACGGCGTCGACCTGGACCAGACGCTGCGCGACCTGGTCGCGAAGGTGCGCGCGGACGACCCCTACATCGAACAGGTGCGCGTCGGCCAGTTCAAGCCGCGCGTCGTGCGGCTGGTGTTCGACCTCAAAGAGGCGATCGCGCCGCAGTTGTTCACGCTCGCTCCGGTCGGGGAGTATCGGCACCGCGTCGTACTCGACCTGTACCCGCTCGAACCGATCGATCCGCTGCGCGCGCTGCTCGCGCAGGTGCAGTCGCCCGAGTCGCTGACTCGCGACCCGATCGACGCGCTGATCCGCGAGCGTGACGGCACGCCGGGTACCGGCGTGCCGGCCTGGCCAGGCGCCCCGCAAAGGCTTCCCGAACTGCGCCCGGCGCCACCGATGTCGGCGCCGCCGCACAGCCCGGGCCGAAGAGGCCCGCAGCCCGAGGTCACGCGGATGGTCACGATCGCGGTCGACGCCGGCCACGGCGGAGAAGACCCGGGCGCGATCGGGCGCAGCGGCACGCGCGAGAAGGACGTAGCGCTGGCGATCGCGCAACTGTTGCGCGATCGCATCGACGCGACGCCGAACATGCGCGCCTACATGACCCGCGACGCCGACTTCTTCGTGCCGCTCGCGGTACGCGTGTCCAAGGCGCGGCGCGTGCAGGCCGACCTGTTCGTGTCGATCCACGCCGACGCCTTCGTCAACCCCGACGCGCAGGGCGCGTCGGTCTACGTGCTCTCGGAGGATCGCGCGACCAGCGGGGCGGCGCGCTGGCTCGCCGATCGGGAGAATCGCTCCGACCTGATCGGCGGGGTGAACCTCAAGCGCGCCAGCCACGAAGCGGCGAAACTGCTGCTCGAGCTGTCGACGACCACGCAGATCCGCGAGAGCAACAGCCTGGGCCACATCGTGCTCGACCGGCTGGGTTCGGTCGGGCGCCTGCACAAGCCCTCGGTGGAGAAGGCGGGATTCGCGGTGCTGCGCGCACCCGACATCCCGTCGATCCTGGTCGAGACCGCCTTCATCAGCAACCCGGCCGAAGAGCGACGGCTGGCCGACGCCGCGTACCAGGCGCGCGTCGCCGAAGCGGTGTACCAGGGCATCCGGCAGTACCTGCTCAGGCATCCGCCGCCGCCGCGCTCCGCGCCGGCGTAGCGGCGAGCGGGAAGGACACGCGCACGATCGTGCCGCGACCGCTCGGCGGGTCGGCGATCAGCACGCTCGCGGCGTACAGCGCCGCGATCTCGCCGACGATCGACAGACCCAGCCCCGAGCCGCCTGCCTGCGACTGCGCGAGCCGGTAGAAACGCTCGAAGACCCTCTCGCGCTGATCGGAGGGGATGCCCGGTCCGGTGTCCTCGACCTCGACGAAGACATGGCCGTCGGTGCTGCCGCAACGCACGGTGATCCGCCCGCCGGAGGGGGTGCAGCGGATCGCGTTGTCGATCAGGTTCGCGAGCAACTCGCGCAGTTCCCACTCCACCGCGTCCAGGGCGCCCGGCGAGGTCTCTGCGCCCAGATCCTGGTCGCGCGCGATCGCGCGGTCGATCTGGGACGCGACGGCATCCCCAACCAGCTCGGCGAGTTCGATCCGCTGTCGACTGGCAGCGCCGTGCGTGGTTCGCGTCGAGCGCGCCAGGCTGAGCAACTGGTTGGCCAGCCGCGTGATCCGGCTGGTCGCCTCGCGCACGCGCTCCAGGCGCGCCGGCAGTTCGGTCGGCTCGCCGGCCACGCCGATCGTGGCGTCGGGGGCGCGCGCCTCGCCGATCGCGAGGTCGACCTGTGCCTTCAGACCCGCCAGCGGCGTGCGCAGTTGGTGCGCCGCGTTCTCGATGAAGCGGCGTTGACCGTCCTGCGTCTCGCCGATCAGCGCGAACAGGCGATTGAGCGCGTCGATCAGCGGGCGCACTTCGTCCGGCGCCTCGGACACTGCGAGCGGCTCGAGCGCGTCGGGCGAGCGGGTGCGCACCTGTTGCGCGAGCTGCTCGAGCGGCCTGAGCACCGCGCCCACCGCGACCCACACCACCAGCACCGCGATCAGCACCAGCGCGAGATCGGGCAGGATTCGGCTCACGATCAGATCGCGCGCTGCGCGCTCGCGCTTGTTGGTGGTCTCGCCGACGATCACGACGCTGGTGCCGTTGGGCGTCGCTGCCGGATACGCGACGCCGCGCAGCGGATGGCCGCGAAAACGCGCATCGAACAGCGTCGGACCGAGCGGATCGGTGGGCCCGAGCAGGTCGGAGTCCCCGCCCAGCGTGTTGCCGTTCGGATCGACGACGCGAAAGTAGACCTCGTCGACCGTGTCGGTGCGCAGCAGCGAGATCGACTGGTCGCTCAGGTCGAGTTCGACGGCGTTGCCGCCGAAACGCACCCGCGCCGCGACCGCAACCGCAGCGTTGATCAACGCCTGGTCGAATGCCGCCTGCACCGGGACGACCGCCCGACGGTAGTCGAGGATCGACGAGCTGACCATGATCAGGACCAGCAACGGCAGCAGCCAGCCCAGCAGCCGCGCGCGGATGCTGGCGACGGGCGAGCTCAAGCCGCGCTCGCCGCGCCGTTTGCCGGACCGGCCTCGATCCGTGCGCATTCCTCGAGCCGATAACCGACGCCGCGCACGGTACGGATCGTCGCGCCGGTGCCTTCGAGCTTGCCGCGCAGCCGCGAGACGTAGACTTCGATCGCGTTCGATCCGAGGCTGTCGTCCCAGCCGCTGATCGCGTGCAACAGCTTTTCCTTCGACACGACCGCGCCGAGGTGCAGCGACAGGTACTCGAGGATCGACCACTCGCGCGGCGTCAGGTCGATCGAAGTCGCGTCGTGGCGCAACTCTCGGCGCGCGGCGTCGAGCACGAGGTCGCCGAAGCGCGTGGCCTCGGCCACCGGCGCCCCGGTGCGCCTGATCAGCGCGCGCACGCGCGCCACCAGCTCGCGCAGCTCGAAGGGTTTGACCATGTAGTCGTCGGCGCCGAGGTTCAGGCCGTCGATGCGGTCGTCGATCCCGTCGCGCGCGGTGAGGATCAGCACCGGCACGCGGCCCGGGGCGTTGCCGGACTCGCGCAGGCGGCGCAGCCACGACAGTCCATCCGCGCCGGGCAAACCGAGGTCGAGCACGACCAGATCGAAGTGTTCGCCGCGCACCGCCGTCGCGGCGTGTTCCGCGCTGTCGACGCGATCCACCGCGAATCCGGCGTCGCGCATCCCGGCCGCGATCGCGTCGGCGACCAGGGCATCGTCCTCGACCACCAGTATTCGCATCGCGGCTCCGCTCGGTATCGGGTCGCCACGGGGTCGGCGCGCGCCCGCGCCAGCGCGCCGCACCGAAACGCCGGACTCAGATCTTAACGCGCGCCCGACGGCGCGAAGCGCGCCAGTGGCGCAGGATCTCGAACAACGCCGGCAGGCCCGGGATCACGACGAACGCAAGCGTCACCCACTCGAAGTGTTCCTTGACCCACGCGGTGTTCCCGATCAGGAAACCGAGGGTCGACAGCAGGACCACCCAGAGCACCGCGCCGACGACGTTGTACAGCGCGAACTTCGGATAGCTCATTTGCGCGATGCCGGCGACGAAGGGCGCGAAGGTGCGAACGAAGGGCAGGAAGCGCGCGATCACGATCGTGATCGCGCCGTGGCGTTCGTAGAACATGTGCGTGCGATCGAAGGCCGCGCGATTGAACCAGCGCGAGTTCTCCCAGCCGAACACTCGTGGGCCGAAGAAACGCCCCACCGAGTAATTCAGCGCGTCTCCCAGGATCGCCGCCGCGATGAGCAGCACGATCAGCACCGGCAAACTCAATCCGCCCACTGCCGCGATCGTGCCCGCAACGAACAGCAGCGAGTCGCCCGGCAGGAACGGCATCACGACCAGGCCGGTCTCGACGAACACGATCAGGAACAGCAGCGCGTACACCCAGGGACCGTAGCCCTCGACGATCGCGGCGAGATGACGGTCGAGGTGCAGGAAAATGTCGATCAGCTGCGAGAGATCCATCGCTGTCCCGGCGAGGGCGAACCGGGTCGGATCATAACCGGTCGATATAATCGGACCCCGACCGAAGTCACGCCCCTGCCCATGAACTCGCCGCCCCCGCCACCGCGGCGCACGATCCGCCCGCTCGACGACACGCTGATCAGCCAGATCGCTGCAGGCGAGGTGGTCGAGCGCCCGGCGTCGGTCGTCAAGGAACTGCTCGAGAACGCGATCGACGCCGGCGCTTCGCGAATCGAGCTGCGCATCGACGAGGGCGGCGTGCGCAGGGTCGCGGTCAGCGACGACGGCGCGGGCATCGAGCGAGACCAGCTCGCGCTCGCGCTGATGCGCCACGCGACCAGCAAGGTCGCCTCGCTCGACGAACTCGAGCGTGTCGCGACGCTCGGGTTTCGCGGCGAAGCGCTCGCGGCGATCGCTTCGGTCGCGCAGGTGCGGATTACCTCGCGCACCGTCGACGATGCGCACGCCTGCACGATCGACAGCGCCAGCGGCGAGCTCGCGCCCTCGCCCGGGGGCGTCGGCACGACGGTCGAGGTGTTCGACCTCTACGCGCACACGCCTGCGCGACGCAAGTTCCTCAAGTCCACCGCGACCGAGGCGGCGCACTGCACCGAGGCGTTGCGACGGGTCTCGATCGCGCATCCCGAGGTCGCGTTCACCGCCTTCTCGCAGGGCAGGCGCGTCGAGCAGCGTGGCGTCGAGTCCTGGCAGACGCGCGCGCTCGCCGCGCTCGGCGAGGACTACGCGCAGGCGCACCGCGTGATCGACAGCGGAACGCAGGCACTGGGCCTGCGCGGCGTGCTCGGCCTGCCCACGGTGAGCCGCGGTCGTGCCGATCGGCAGTTCCTGTTCGTGAACGGGCGCTTCGTGCGTGACCGGGTCCTCGGCCACGCGCTGCGCCAGGCCTACGCCGACCTGTTGCACGGCGATCGCCATCCCGCCTATGCGCTGTTCCTGATGCTCGACCCCGCGCTGGTCGACGCGAACGTGCACCCGGCGAAGATCGAGGTGCGATTTCGCGACCCGCAGGCCGTGCATCGGCTCGTCTACAACGCGGTGCGCGACGCGCTTCGGGTCGGCGCGGCCGAGCATCCGGCGCTCTCGGGCGGCGTCGGCGACGCGATGCGCGCCGGGGGAAGTTCTTCGCCCGCGCCGGGCGACGCCGGCACACGCGCGTTCGGCCTGCCCTCGCGCACGACGGCAAGCTATCCCGGACCGCAGCGCGCGTGGCGCTTCGACCTGCGCTCGCCCGGTGCCGACGCCGCGCTCGCGATGGCGTTCCAGGCTCCCGATCGGCCGCAGGTCGAAGCGAATGCGTTCACCCCGGCCGGCGGTGCGGCCGGCGACGTGGCGGGCGACGCCACGGGCGGCCAGGCTGGAGATGGCGGGCGCGACGTCGACAGCGACTCCGGCAACGGGCAAACCACCGGGCCGCCGCTCGGATACGCGATCGCGCAGTTGCACGGCGTGTACATCCTCGCGCAGAACGCGCGCGGGATGGTCGTGGTCGACATGCACGCGGCGCATGAGCGCGTGGTCTACGAGAAGCTCAAGCAGTCGCTCGACGCACGCGGCCTGGCGATGCAGGCGCTGCTGATTCCGGCGACTTTTCGCGCCGACCCGCTCGACGTGCGCGCGGTCGAGGACGAATCGCAGTCGTTCGCCGAACTCGGAATCGAGTTGAGCGTGCTCTCGCCGAACTCGATCGCGGTGCGCGCGGTACCGGCGCTGCTGGCGCGCGGCGACCCGGTCGCGCTGGCGCGCGCGGTGATCGCCGAGGTGCGCGAGGCCGGCGTCACGCGGGTGCTGGCACAGCGTCGCGACGAACTCCTCGCGACGATGGCGTGTCACGGCGCGGTGCGCGCCAACCGCAGGCTGGGCGTCGAGGAGATGAACGCGCTGTTGCGCGAGATGGAGAACACTGCCGGCGCCGACCAGTGCAACCACGGCCGTCCGACCTGGGTGCAGCTCGGACTGGTCGATCTCGACCGCTGGTTCCAGCGTGGGCGCTGAACGCCGCGGCGAGTCGGCCAGCGCCGCGATCGCCGGCGCGCTGCTGTTCCTGCTCACGGCGCTGCTCGGCCTGCAGCCGCTGGCGACAGACCTGTACCTTCCCTCGCTGCCGGCGATCGGCACGCAGTTCGACGCGGCGCCGATCGCGGTGCAGTCGACGCTATCGGTGTTCATGCTCGCGTTCGCAGTGTTTCAGCTGGTCGTCGGACCGATGTCCGATCGCTTCGGCAGGCGCCCGATCGTTCTCGGCGGGGTGGCGATGTTCGTGCTCGCCTCGATCGCCGGCGCCGCCGCGCCGAGCCTGGGCTGGCTGATCGCGGCGCGCCTGGTGCAGGCGATCGGGGTCTGCAGCGCGGTGCTGTGCGCGCGCGCGATCGTGCGCGACCTGTACGCGCCCGAGCCCGGCATGCGCGTGCTGGCGCGGGTGATGGGGTGGATGGGCGTCGTCACGCTGCTCGGCCCGGTGGCGGGCGGAGCGTTGCAGTCGCTGTTCGGATGGCGCGCGACCTTCGCGACGCTGGCGGCGATCGGCCTGATCGTGCTGCTGGTCGCGGCCCGCGTGCTCGACGAAACGAATACGCACCGCAACGCGCGCGCGACGCACCCGGGCGAACTGGTCGCCAACTACCTGTCGATCGCGCGCAGCGCGACGTTTCGCGCCAACGCGCTCGTCGCGACTGCGAGCTACATGTCGCTGTTCTCGTTCATTTCGGGCTCATCGTTCCTGCTGATCGAGGTGCTGGCGATGCCACCCGCGCTGTTCGGCGTCGCGTTCGGCGGCATCACGCTGGGGTTCATGACCGGAACGTTGCTGGCGCGCAGGTTCCAGGCGCTGCTCGGCATCGCCGGCACCGCGGCGGCCGGCGGTGTCGTGTCGATGATCGCCGGCTGGACGATGGCGGCGCTCGCGCTCGCCGGCGTCGAGCAGGTCGCGGCGATCGTCGTGCCGATGTTCTTCATGCTGATCGGGCATGGGCTGGTGCAGCCGAGCGGACAGATCGGCGCGATCTCGGGGTTTCCGCGCAACACCGGCGCTGCCGCGGCGCTGCTCGGATTCGCGATGTTCATCTCGGCGGCGATCGCAGCATGGTGGGTCGGCGCCAGCCACGACGGCACGACGCTTCCGCTGGCGCTGACGGTCGCCGCGATCACCACGCTGACGGCCGCGAGCGGCGTGCGATTGCTGCACGCCGAGCGCCGCAACGGCGCTAGCGGCACGACGCCGGCGCAGCCTGCGGCTCAAGCGCCGAGTCCGACGCCGAAGACGGCGCTGGCGCCGGCGCCGGCGCCGGCAGCGGGGACATCGGCTGCGCCGGCGCAACCGAGCAACGACTGAGCGAGGCAGACCGACCATGGGCACGCGACAACGCCGATCATTCGACTGGACAACGGGCGCCCCGGCATCGCTCGGCCCGAAGACGGCGTCACCGGCGTCATCGGCATCGTTCGCGCCGGCGCCTCGCGCCGGCGCACGGCGCGCGTTGCGCCTGCTGTCGCTGCTCGCGGCCTCGGCGCTGGTCGCGGCTTGCGCGGCGAGCCGCGGCCCGGGCGACGGGCACAGCTTCCTGCCGCCGGAACTGCCCTCCGGTTTCACCGCGAAGAAACTCGCCCACGCCGATCTGGACATGGTCGCGGCCGCGCATCCGCTCGCGGTCGAAGTCGGCGTCGCGATGCTCGCGCGCGGCGGCAGCGCGGTGGACGCGGCGATCGCGACGCAGATGGTGCTCAACCTGGTCGAGCCGCAATCGTCCGGAATCGGCGGCGGCGGATTCATGCTGCACTACGACGGCGCGACGCGCGCGATCGAGAGCTACGACGGACGCGAGACCGCACCGGCACAGGCCAGCGCCGACCTGTTCGTCGCGCGCGACGGTCGCCCGATGCCGTTTCGCGCCGCCGTCGACGGCGGACTCGCGGTCGGCACCCCGGGGCTGCTGCGAATGCTCGAGGCCGCCCACCGGGCGCACGGCCGCCTGCCGTGGGCGGCACTGTTCGATCCGGCGATCGCATTGGCCGACCGGGGATTCGAGATCTCGCCGCGACTCGCGACGCAGATCGCTGGCGCGGCCGCGAGGATGCGCGCGCAGGGCGCACCGGTGGCCGACTACTTCCTCACCGCCCAAGGCGCTCCCAAGACGGCCGGGACGCTGCTGCGCAACCCCGAGTTCGCGCAGACGCTGCGCCTGATCGCCGCCGGCGGCGTCGAAGCCTTCTATCAGGGCGAAATCGCTCGTGCGATCGTCGAAAAAGTTCGAACGCACCCGGCCCAACCCGGGCGCCTGACGCTGGACGATCTCGCCGCGTACCGCGCGAAATCCCGCGACCCGGTGTGCGCGCCCTATCGGGTGTTTCGCGTCTGCGCGATGGGACCGCCGAGTTCGGGTGGCGTCACGGTGCTGCAAACGCTGGGTTTGCTCGAGCACTTCGATCTGGCCGCGTTCGCGCCCGACTCGGTCGACGCGGTCCACCTCGTGAGCGAGGCGTATCGACTCGCGTACGCCGATCGCGCGCGTTACCTCGCCGACGCCGATTTCGTCGCGGTTCCGGTCGCCGGCCTGCTCGACGCACGCTACCTGCGCGAGCGAGCGCGCGCGATCCGGATGGACCGCACGATCGGTGTGCCCGCGGCCGGCACGCCGGCCGGGGCACAGGCGCGCGGCGACGACGCTTCGGCGGCGCTGCCGGCGACGACCCACCTGTCGATCGTCGATCGCGACGGCAACGCGGTGTCGATGACGACGTCGATCGAACAGGGTTTCGGCAGCCTGCAGATGGTGCGAGGTTTTCTGCTCAACAACCAGCTCACCGACTTTTCGTTCGCCGCGAGCGACGCGGCGGGCCGGCCGATCGCCAATCGCGTCGAGCCGGGCAAACGCCCGCGAAGCTCGATGGCCCCGGCCATCGTCCTCGGTCGCGACGGGGTGCTCGAGGCGATCGTCGGCTCGCCCGGCGGAAGCAACATCATCCAGTACGTGACCAAGTCGCTGGTCGGACTGATCGACTGGCGCCTGAACGCGCAGCAGGCGAGCGACCTGTCGAACTTCGGCGCGCAGACATCGGCGAGCACCGCGCTGGAGAAGGGGATGCCCGCGCAGTCGGCGGCCGACGGCCTGCGCGCGCGCGGACACACGGTCTCGATCGTCGACATCAACAGCGGCGTGCACATCGTCGTGTTCAACGGCAAGCGCGCCGACGGCACGCCGGGCGCGCTGTCACGTGACGCGCGGGCCGGCAAGTGGGCCGGTGGCGCCGATCCGCGGCGCGAAGGAACGGCGCTAGGCAATGGCGCGAGATGAGTCGGGCGATCGCGCGGCGCGCACGACCAGCGCACCGGGCATGGCCAGCGACGCAGGCACGGCGCGCACCGGCGACCCGCCGGTCGTGCTGTTGCTCGGGCCGACCGCGGCGGGCAAGACCGCCGCCGCACTCGAGATCGCGCGCCACATGCCGTGCGAGATCGTCAGCGTCGATTCGGCGCTGGTCTATCGCGGAATGGACCTGGGCACCGCGAAACCCTCGCCCGAGCAGCGCGCGCAGGTCGCTCACCACCTGATCGACATTCTCGATCCGGCGCAGTCGTACTCGGCCGCCAGGTTCGCCAGCGACGCGCGCGCCCTGATCGCCGAGATCCGCGCGCGCGGCAGGGTGCCGCTGCTGGTCGGCGGGACGATGCTCTACGCGCGCGCGCTCACCGAGGGCCTGCACGACCTGCCCGACGCCGACCCCGCGTTGCGTGCACGGCTGGACGCGCAGGCACTCGAACTCGGCTGGCCGGCGATGCACATGATGCTCGCGCGGCTCGACCCCGCGACCGCGGCGCGGCTGGAGCCGGGCGACGCGCAGCGCATCCAGCGCGCGCTCGAACTGATCGAACTGACCGGGCAGCCGGTGTCTTCGCTGTTCGCCGACCGGCCGCGCGCCGCCGATCTCGGGCAAGTGCTGACGATCGCGCTCGAACCGTCGGATCGCGCCGCGCTGCACCGACGGATCGACTCGCGCCTGGCTGCGATGTTCGCCGCCGGGCTGGTCGACGAGGTTCGCGGCCTGCGCGCGCGTGGCGATTTGCATCCGGCGTTGCCCTCGATGCGCTGTGTCGGGTACCGGCAGGTCTGGGAGCACCTCGACGGCCGGTATGATGCCGCGACGACAGTCGCACGCGCGGCGGCGGCAACGCGCCAGCTCGCCAAGCGCCAGCTCACCTGGCTGCGTTCGATGTCCGCGCGCGTCGTCGTCGATTGCCTCGCGCCGGATGCGCCGCGGCAGGTGACACGGGTCGTCGAGGAGCAAAGATGAGCGGCAAGAGCGACACGAGCAAGGCCGGACCGGCGCGCAAGGGCGGCGATACGCGAGCACGCAAGGGCGGCGACACGCGAGCACGCAAGGGCGACGGCGCGCGAGCGCGCGCGGGTGACGACAAGCGAGCCCTCGCAGCCACCTTCGCGATGATCGGCCTCGGGCGGATGGGCGCGAACATGGCGCGGCGCGCGGCGCGCGCCGGCTTGACCGTGCACGCGATGGACGCGAGCGCGCAGGCGCGCGAACAACTGCGCGACGAGGCGCGGGTGCACACCTATGCGGACCTGCGCTCGCTGGTCGCAAAACTCGCGCCCGCTGCGCCCGGTGGCGGCGCACGCATCGCCTGGATGATGCTCCCCGCGGGCAACGCGGTCGAGCGCACGCTCAGCGAACTCGTGCCGATGCTGCGTGCCGGCGACGTTCTCGTCGAGGGCGGCAATTCGAATTATCTGGACTCGCAGCGCCGCGCGCGCGAGGCGGGCGCGCACGGCATCGACTTGGTCGATTGCGGCGTCTCGGGCGGCGTCTGGGGGCTCGACCGCGGCTATTGCCTGTCGCTGGGCGGCGCACCCGACGCGGTCGCGACGATCGCTCCGATCGTGCGCGCGCTCGCGCCCGGCGCCGACGCCGGCTGGCTGCATTGCGGCGCGAGCGGCGCGGGTCACTTCGTGAAGATGATCCACAACGGCATCGAGTACGGGATGATGCAGGCGATCGCCGAGGGCTTCGCGCTGCTCGACGGGCACGAGTCGCTCGATCTCGACCTCGCCGCCGTCGCCGGACTGTGGGGCGAGGGCAGCGTGATCCGCTCGTGGTTGCTCGAACTGACCGCGACTGCGCTCGCCGAACCCGGCGCGCTCGACGCCGTCGCGCCGCGCGTCGCCGACTCGGGAGAGGGCCGCTGGACGGTCGACGAGGCGGTGCGCCAGGGCACGCCCGCGCCAGTGATCGCGCTCGCGCTGATGAGTCGCTTCGATTCGCAGGGCCGCGCCGACGTCGCCAACCGGCTGCTCGCGCTGATGCGCAAGGGCTTCGGCGGGCACGCTGTCGACCCCGGTCGATGACGCGCTCCCGCCCCGGGCCGGTCATCCTGATGGGCGTATCGGGCTGCGGCAAGACCACCGTCGGGCGCGCGCTCGCACACAGGCTCGGCCGTCGCTTCCTCGACGCCGACGACTTCCACCCGCCCGAGAACGTCGCGAAGATGCGTGCCGCGGTCGCGCTCGACGACGACGATCGCCGGCCCTGGCTCGAGCGGCTGAACGCGATGCTGCGCCACGCGCAGGCCAAGGGCGAACCGGTCGTGCTTGCGTGCTCGGCGCTCAGGCGCCGCTATCGCGACGTCCTGCGCAGCCGCGTCGACGGCGTCGTGCTCGTGCACCTCGCCGGCGAGATGCCGCTGATCGCGGCGCGGCTGGCGGCGCGAAGCCACCGGTACATGCCGGCGACACTGCTCGAGTCGCAGTTCGCCGCGCTCGAAGCGCCCGACGCGGCTGAGGCGGCGATCACGGTGCCGATCGACGAGGCGCTGGCGCAAACGGTCGAACGGATCGAACTCGCGCTCGCGGCGCGCGCTCAGTCGAACGGGTAGCGGTACAGCAGGTCGAGCGCGGACTCGGTGCCGGTCTGCGCGCGCAGCGACAGGCGGCGCGTGATGTCGTACTGGATCTTGAGCAGGTTCCACGCGCCGCGCAGGCCCTGCTCGTAGGTGAGGAAGACGCGCGAACCGAGCCGTTTTCCGACCGCGACCACGTTCTCCGACGCGCTCGCGCCGGGGACGCTGCCGGCGCCCCCGCCGAGTTGCCCTGGCACGACCGACGAACCGCCGAAGCCCGCCGGCGCGAAGTCGTCGGCCGGGCTCGCGCTGCGAACGGTGAGCACGTCCACCCCGAGCGTGTCGGCGAGTCCGCCGCTCAAGCCACCGTCGTTGTTGCCGAACAGTGTCGCGGCGGCGGCCTTGAGCGCCGCGCCCTGCGCGCCCGACTGCGCACCTTCGAGCGGCACGCCGAGCACGAGCCAGGAAAGTTTCTCGGCATCGGGCACATCGGGCTCGGAGGTGAGTCGCACCTGCGGCGAAAGGACCGTGCCGGCGACCGAGACACCCGCTTCCACCAGTTGCTCGCGGCGCATCGCGACGATGTCGAGCACCGGGTTGTCGAGCGCACCGTTGAAGATCACGCGGCCGCGGGTGATCTGCAACTGCTGCCCGTAGGCCGAGTACCGGCCGTCGAGCACGGTGACGGTGCCGAAGGCGCGCGGCGCGTCGGGCAGCGTGCCGCGCAACCTCAGCTCTCCGCCGAGACGCGCGTCGATGCCCTTGCCGTGCACCTTGAGGTTCTTGCCGAGGTCGACCGTCACGTCGGCACCGATGCGAAGCTTGTCGGCCGGATCCTTCGCGCCCGCGCCCGCGACCGCTTCGCGGCGCGGCGCTCCGGCGATCACGACGTCCGCCGGCAGGCTCGGCACGTCGCCGCCGCCGATCTCGATGCGGCCCTCGTCGGCGCGCAGCTTGCCGAGAATCTCGAACTTCCCTCCGTCGCTCGATGCGGAGGCATCGCCCGAGAGCACGACGCGCTGGCCCGGTCCCAACGGAACGACCAGGCGGTCGGCAACGAAGTCGAAGCGACCGTCGAGCGTCGCCGCCTCGACTTCGCCGCGCATCTCGACCGACCCTCCGCCACGCGCCTTCGAGGCGAGCTTGAGCGAGTCGAGACGGAAACGGTCGCCGTCGAAGCGACCGGCCAGCGTACCGTCTGCGAACCGCCATCCGAGCGCGCGCTGCTCGAGGCGCAGCGCTTCGCCGCGCAACTCGCCGGCGAGCCGAGGCGCGCGCAGCGTTCCGCCCACCTCGCCGGCAAAGCGCAACCTGCCGTCGAACAACCACTCCGGGCCGACCAGCTTGCGCGCGAACGCGAGCGACGGGAGCTCGGCGCGCAACGTCCCCGAGAGCTTCGAGTCGCGAATCGCGAGCTTCGCCTCGCCGCTCGCCCCGACCCGCGGCGGACTCGCGAGCTTCGCGACCACGGTTCCGCCGAGATCGTCGAGGCCGCTGCCGGCGAGCCTGGCCGAGAACTCGAGCGCGATGTCGTCGAGCCCCGTGTCGAGCCCGGTTTCGGGCGCCTCGACCCCGAGTGCGCGCGCCAGCGGCCCGAGGCTGGGCACCGAAACGTCGGACTCGAGTTCGAAGCGCCCACCGCGCCAGGAGGCGCGCGCCAGGCGCACCCGACCGAACGCACTCTCGATGACGGTGGCGCCGATTTCCACCGCTTCACGACTCGCGTCGATCGTCACCGGCGCGGTGAGGCTGGCGGCGAACTTCGCGCCCTGCCCGCCGCGCTGCCCGAGACCCTGCGCGCTCGCCTCGTCCAGCGTCGCGCGCCAGCGCGGGCCCTCGCCCAGCGATCCCTTGCCGGCGAGCCGAAGCGAACCGCGCTCGGCCTCGAGCGACGCGGCGATCGTGTGCGCGTCCGCGCTGCCCAGCACCTCGAACGTCAGGCTGCGCACGCGCTGCTCGCCAAAGCGCAGCTGCGCGAAGCGGCCGTTCACCTCGACGCGCGCGCGTGCCAGCTCGCCGAGGTCGGGCAGCTTCGCGCCGAGTTCGGCGCTGCCGACGCTGCCCACGCCCGGGATCTCCAGCGCCGTCGCCTTCGCCGCCAGATCGATCGCCGGTGCGTCGAAGCGCCCGGCCAATTCACCGCTCAACTCGAGCGCGCCAGCGAGACCCGGCTGCGCGAGAAGCGCGGCGAGTTGCGCGAGCCGCGGCGCGCGCAGCGCGACGGCCATCCGATCTCCCGCTGCGCCGAGCGCGCCGCTCGCGTCGACCCGGGTATCGCCGAAAGAGACGCGCGCGCGCAGTCCCTCGAGGCGTTGCGGCGAGATCGTCGCCTGCGTATCGGCGCGCAGCGCGAGTCCGGCAAGTTGGCCGGCGTCCACCACGAACGCGACGCGCAATTGCAGCGGATCGCCGGCCAGTGCGCCGTCGATGCTCCAGCCGCCGTCGATCGCACCGCCCAGCTTCGCGAGCACCTCGCGCGCAGCGTCCAGTTGTGCGGCGAGCGCCGGCGCGAGCGCGTCGACCGTCGCGACCACGCGCGAGGGGTCGAGCGCCGCGAAACGCCCGTTGAGGCTCGCTGCGTAGGGTGCGGACAGCGTCACGGCACCGGCCGCGTCGAGCGTCGCCGGGCCCAGCCCCGGCAGCGACCTGAGCCGCGCGGTCTCGATCTCGAGTCGCCCCGCGCGCAACTCGCCCACCGCCGCCAGCGCGGTCCCGCCGCGCGCGCCGTCGGACAGGTCCAGGTCGAATCGCTGTCCCCGAAACGCGACGCGCCCGGCCAGCCGGGTCGGCTGCGGCGCGCCGAGCACCGGCGCCAGGTCGAGTCCCTCGACGACGAGATCGAGACCGAGCATCGGGAGCGTGCGCCCGAGGATCGCGACTTCGCGGCGGGTGTCGACGGTCGCGCTGCCGGTGATCCGGCCCTCGCCCAGGAGAGCGGCACGCAGGCCGGACAGTTCGAGCCGGCCATCGGACCAGCGCAGCTCGGACCGGGCCGAGCGCAGCGGAACGCGCCCGGCGGCGCTGCTTCCCGCACCCGAATTGTCCACCTCGATGCGCGCGCTCGCGCTGAAACCCGCGCCGCCTTCCGGCAGGCGCACCACCGCGGTTCCGGCGCCGGTGAGCCGCAAGCCGAGCCCCTCGGCCACACCCAGTGCGCCCGGCTCGAGCGCCTCAAAGGAGAATTCGATCGGCCCCAGCGGCTGCGCCTGCAACGGCCTGGCCTCGAAGCGCGCCGACGCGAGCCCTTGTGCCGCGCCACTCCCAGGCACCGTCGCCGCGGTCGACACGCGCAGCGCGACTAGCGTTCCGTCGAGCGACGCGGCCGCCGAGAGCGTGCGCACGCCAGCTCCGGACGGCGCGCCGGCGGCCTTTGTCGCGTCCTTCGCTCCGGCGTTTCCCGCGGCCTTTGTCGCGTCCTTCGCCCCGGCGCTTGCCGCGGCGCCCGATTGCCAGCGCGCCTCGATCATCGCTCCGGCCGAGATTGCGAACGGCGCAGTGTCGGCGAACCCGCCGAACAGCTGCAGTTCGCCCCACCGAGAGTCCACGCGCAGCCGCTCGATCCGGTAGCCGCCGGGCGCGTAGCGCGCGGCCAGTTCGATTCCGGTCAGTTCGATCGCCGCCGCGCCCTGCGGCTCGAAACTCAGGCGCTCGATCCTGAGGTCGCGCAACCGCAGCGAGGCGGGCAGCTCCAGCGATTCGGGCAGCTTGGCCGCCGCGTCCGACGCGCGCGTACGCACCACGACCGAGCGCGCGCTGAGAAGGCTCAGGTCGAGCTCGCGCTCGAGCAGCGCGAGCGGCCGCCAGCGAAGGCGCAATTCGTCCACCGTGGCCGACACGCCGTCGGGCGCGGGGTCGTTCCACGCCAGCTTGCGGATCCGCACGCCCTCGAACAGCGTGCCCTCGACGTCCTCGACGCTCAGTCGCCCGTCGCTCGCCTGCACCGCCTGCTCGAGCGCGAAGCGCACGAAAGCCGTCTGCGCGACGAACCACAGCGCGGCGAGCGCTAGCACGATGCCCACGGCGATCGCCGCGTGCAGCGCGCGCCCGGCGGTGATCCTCGAGCGCGCCATCAGAACGTGTAGCCGACGGAGAAATGCAGGCGCCAGCGCCGCGCCTCGGTGCCGTAGGCGAGGTCGAGGTTGATCGGCCCCACCGGCGAGCGCCAGCGCACGCCGGCGCCGACGCCGTAGACCGCTTTCCACCCGCCCCAGGTGTCGGCCGCGTTGCCGGCGTCGACGAAACCCGCGCCGTACCAGCCGGGGGTGATCGGGTGCTGGTACTCGATGCTCGCGATCGCCATCACGCGCCCGCCGACGATCGCCTCGCCCTCGCGCACGCCCAGGCTGAAGAAGTCGTAGCCGCGCAACGACTGCGCGCCGCCGGCGCGGAACAGGTTCTCGCTGGGAATGTCGTCGCGCGAGCCGGCGATCACCCAACCCGCCTCGACCATCCCGACCAGCAGGCCGCCCTCGAGCGCCGAGCCCTCGGGCATCGGCCAGAATCGCATCCCGCGGCCGTAGACCCGGGCGAACGAACGGTCCGAGAGCAGGTGCTCGGTCGCGCCCGAGAGTTGCGCGCTGAGCGTGTATCCGTCGCGCGGATCGATCCTCGAATCGACGCGACGCAGATTCCAGGCGTAGCCCGCGCTGAGCGCCTTGCGACTGTCGCGGATCGAGCCCGAGGCGAGGTCGATCCCGCGCTGCTCGGTCTGGTACTGCAGAGACACGAAGTGCTCGATCTCGTCGCTGCGTCTCGCCTGACCGAAGTAGACGGTGTTCTTGTCGGTCAGTTCGCCCGACACGTCCTGGCGCTCGTAGCGCGCGCCGGTCTGCCAGCGATGGCCGGAACGATCCCACGGAGTGCGGCCATTGGCGAACACCTGACGGCGCACCGACTCGACCAGCACGCCGGTATCGAGCTGCCAGCCGCGATCGCGCAGGTTGCGGTGCTCGTACCCGAGCAGCGCACGCGCGCCGTGATCGGTGCTGAACCCCACCCCGGAGGTCACGCGCTGGGCCTCACGCTCGCGCAACTCGATCGCGATCGGGACCGTGAGCCGCGCTGGATCGAGCTCGACCGCGTCCAGGTCGGGCAGGACGGTGGCGCCGGTGAAGTAGACCTCCGAACGCACCCGCTCCTGGAAACGCAGCAGTTGCTCGAAGGTATAGGGATCGCCGTCGTCCCAGGGCGCGAGCGCGTCGACGATCGAGCGCGGATAGCGTTCGAGGCCGCGCACCGCCAGCGCGCCGAATCTCAGTCGCGGTCCGCTGTCGAGCGCGATCGTGAGCGACGCGGTGGTGCGCTCGGGATCGATGCTCGCTTCGCTGCGCGTGATCTTCGCGCGCAGGTAGCCGCGCTGGTGCAACTGCTCGATCAGCTGGCGCTTGCCCAGCTCCCACTCGGCGCTGCGAAAGAAGCTCCCCTCGCCCAGCGGCCAGCGCGACTGCAGCGCCGGTCCCATGTCGGCGTCGCGCGCCTCGCCGGCGAGTTCGAAACGAAACGCGTTGACGGTGGTGCGGGCACCGGCGTCGACCTCGATCCGGATCACCGCAAGGCGGGTCGCGCCGCGCTGATCGCTGGCCGCGGCGGCATCGACCCTCGCGACTTCGACCGAGGCCGAGAAGAACCCGGCTGCTCGGGCGATCGCGAGCGACTCGTCGCGAGCGCGATCGATGAACAGCTCGAGCTGTTCGGGTTCGAAGTCCGGATCGGTGCGCCAGCGCCCGAGCAGCGTCAGCGTTCGCAGCGGCGCGAGCAACTCCTCGGGCGCGTCGATCTCGAGTTCGTAGTTCGGCCGTTGCGCCCAGGCGGGCGCCGCGCCGAGCGCGAACACGAACACGAACACGAACACGAACACGAGCGCGAACACGAGCGCGCGCGCCAGAGCCAGCAGGCTGGCGGGAATCGGTCGCAGGACCTTCATCAGCGCGGCGCGCGCCGGTGCGTCGTGATCAGATCACGACTGCGCCGGCGGCACCTACCTCTCTTTGCGCGATCTCGCCGATCCGCCAGGCCGGCACGTCGGCGGCGTGCATCCGTTCGAGTGCCTCGTCGACGTCGTCCGGGGCAAGCGCGAGCACCATCCCGATGCCACAATTGAACACCCGGTACATCTCGGCGTCGGCGATCCCCCCGTGGCGCTGCAACCAGCCGAACAGCGGCGGCAGCGCCCAGGCGTCGCGATAGATCCGCGCCTGCAGCCCGTCGGCGAGCATGCGCGGCACGTTCTCCACCAGGCCACCCCCGGTGATGTGCGCGAGGCCCTTCACCGGCAGGTGCGCGATCAGCGCCAGCACCGGCTTGACGTAGATTCGCGTGGGCGCGAGCAGGGCCTGCGCGAGGCTGCGGCCGTGGAAGTCGTCGTGCATCTGCGGCGCGTCGAGGCGCCCGTGGACCCGTTCGACCACGCGCCGGACCAGCGAGTACCCGTTCGAGTGCGCGCCGCTCGAGGCGAGTCCGACCAGCACGTCGCCCGGCTCGATCGACGATCCGTCGATCAGGAGCGACTTCTCCACCGCGCCCACCGCGAATCCGGCGAGATCGTATTCGCCGTCCGGGTACATGTCGGGCATCTCGGCGGTTTCGCCGCCGATCAGTGCGCAGCCGGCCTGCTCGCAGCCGTCGGCGATTCCGCCGACCACCGCGGCCGCGGTGTCGACGTCGAGCCGCCCGCAGGCGAAGTAGTCGAGGAAGAACAGCGGCTCGGCGCCCTGCACGAGAATGTCGTTGACGCTCATCGCGACCAGGTCGATTCCGACCGTGTCGTGCCCGCCGAGCGCGAACGCGAGTCGCAGCTTCGTGCCCACGCCGTCGGTTCCCGAGACCAGCACCGGCTCGCGGTAGCGGCGCGGCACCTCGAACAGCGCGCCGAACCCGCCGATTCCGTTGAGCACCCCCTCGCGCATCGTGCGCCGCGCGAGCGGCTTGATCCGTTCGACCAGTGCGTCGCCGGCGTCGATGTCGACGCCCGCGTCCTTGTAGGATAGCGATTGATTCATGGGATACTCGCGCCGGCCCCCCGCGCCAAACGGGGCGGCGCTGGCCTAAGGAATGAATTCTTCAATTGTAGTCGCTGGCCGACTCTCGCCCTTCCAGTGAACCTCACGCCAACCCAACGCCAGACGCTGCTGTGGGGCGGGGTCGCGGTTCTGCTCGTGTGGGCGCTGGTCGCGCTCGGGCCGGTGCTCACGCCGTTCGTCGCCGCGACGATCCTCGCCTACGCGCTCGAGCCGGCGGTCGCCTGGCTCGCCCGCCATCGCCTGCCGCGTGTGCTCGCGGTGGTTCTGGTCATGGCGTTCGCGCTGCTCGCGATCGTCGCGATCGTGCTGGTGCTCGTGCCGATCCTGCAGCACGAGTTCGGCCAGGTCCGCGCGCGGCTGCCCGGACTGGTCAGCGCCGTCACCGAGCGACTGATCCCGTGGTTGCGCCAGAAGCTCGACATCGAGCTCACGCTCGACGTGGCGGCGATCCGCGCCTGGCTCGCGACGCACCTGACCGATGGCGGCGAAGACCTCGCGGCGACGCTGTTCGGCTACGCGCGCTCGGGCTGGGGGGCGGCGATGCAGGTGATCGGCCTGGTGTTCCTGGTGCCGGTGGTGCTGTTCTACCTGCTGCTCGACTGGCCCGCGGTGCTCGCACGGGCGCGCGAACTCGTTCCGCCGCGCTGGCGCAGCGCCTCTTTCGACCTGCTCGGCGAGATCGACGCGCTGCTCGGGCAGTACCTGCGCGGGCAGCTGCTCGTGATGGTGGTGCTCGCCGCCTATTACTCGCTCGCGCTGGCGATCGCCGGGTTCAAGCTCTGGCTGCCGATCGGCGTGCTCACCGGCCTGCTGATCCTGATCCCCTACCTCGGGTTCGCGCTGGGGATGATCTTCGCGCTGGTCTCGGGGATGCTCCAGCTCGGCCCGCTCGCCGGGGTGGTCGCGGTGGCGATCGTCTACGGGATTGGCCAACTCGTCGAGAGCCTCTACCTGACCCCGCGGCTGGTCGGCGAACGGATCGGACTGCACCCGGTCGCGGTGATCCTCGCGCTGCTCGCGTTCGGAGCGCTGTTCGGATTCATCGGAGTTCTGCTCGCACTGCCGCTCTCGGCAGTGGTCTCGGTCGCGTTGCGCCGCCTTCGCGGCGCCTACCTGACGAGCGACTTCTACCGCCGCGATGGGGACTGACGCTTCGATGCGCCGCGTTGCACCGATATCCGCACCGGTGTCCGCACATTGACCGCGATCATGCGTCAGTTGGCACTCGACCTGCTCGAACCACCCCCGCCGACGCTGGACAACTTCATCGCTGGCGCGAACCGGGAGTGCGTCGCGCGGGTCCGCGCGCTCGCGCTGGGCGAGCGTTCGCACCCCTTCGTCTACCTCTGGGGATTGCCCGGCAGCGGGCGTTCGCATCTGCTCGCGGCACTCGCGGGCAGCGCCGCGGCGCTGTGCGCCGACGCCCCGATCGAGCGCTTCGGGTACGATCCGCAACGACAGCTCTACGCAGTCGACGACGTGCAACTGCTCGACGACGCGCGCCAGCAGGCACTGTTTCACCTGTTCAACCGTGTCCAGGCGAGCGGGCAGGCCGCACTGGTGTGCGCCGGAGACAGGCCGCCGATGGGCCTCGAGCTGCGCGAAGACCTGCGCACGCGACTGGGCGCGGGTCTGGTGTTCGAGCTGCGCCTGCTGTCGGACGACGACAAGGCGCGGGCCCTGCGTGCGGTGGCCGGCGAGCGCGGCGTGTCGCTCGCCGAGGACGTCGTGCCGTGGCTGCTCACGCACCACTCGCGCGACATCCGGTCGCTGCTCGCGGTGCTCGACGCGCTCGATCGTCGCGCACTCGAGCTGAAGCGCCCGATCACGTTGGCGCTCGTGCGCGAATTGTTTGCCACGGGCCCCGGACCGAAGCCGCGGGGCGAATCGTCGCCCGACCCGCGGGAGCCCCCGAGCCGATCGCGACCAGACTGATAATATTGTTCAAAATCATGCAGTTAGCCTTATTCGACCTGGATCACACCCTGCTGCCCCTCGACAGCGACTACGAGTGGGGGCGTTTTCTCGTGCGCGTCGGTGCGGTGGACGAGGAACGCCACCGCAGCGAGAACGAGCGCTTCTATCGCGAGTACCAGGCCGGGACGCTGGACATCGCGGAGTTCCTCGCCTTCGGTCTCGCGCCGCTCGCCCAGCACACGACCGAGAAGCTCGAATCCTGGCGCGCGCGTTTCATCGACGAAGTGATCACGCCGGCGATCCGGCCCGCGGCGCGGCGACTCGTGCGCGAGCACCGCGACGCGGGCGATCTGTGCGCGATCGTCACCTCGACCAACGAGTTCATCACCGCGCCGATTGCTCGAGCCTTCGGCATCGAGCACCTGATCGCGACCCAGGTCGAGCTGGTCGACGGCCAGTTCACCGGCAAACCCTCGGGAACGCCGAGCTATCGCGAGGGAAAGGTGCTGCGCACCACCTTGTGGCTCGAATCGCAGTCGCTCAGCTGGGAGTCGATCTCGCGTTCCTGGTGCTACAGCGACTCGACCAACGACCTGCCGCTGATGCTTCGCGTGACCGACCCGGTCGCCACCAACCCCGACGAGAAGCTGGCCGAGTACGCGCGCGAACGCGGCTGGCCGGTTCTGAGGCTGTTCGAATGATCCGAAAGCTGATCGGCCGCCTGCTCGGCCGCGACAAGCGGGCCGCGCCGCCCGCCAACGCCGAACCGCGGCGCTACCAGGGCACGGCCGAGGGGGTGCACCTCGAGGAAGTGCCGAAATCGGCGACGCGCACCTGCGAAGGGCTGCAGCAGGCGGGATTCAAGGCCTACATCGTCGGCGGCGGCGTGCGCGACCTGCTCCTCGGGCTGAAACCGAAGGACTTCGACGTCGCCACCAACGCGACGCCCGAAGAAGTGCGCAAGATCTTCCGGCGCTCGCGCATCATCGGGCGCAGGTTCCAGATCGTGCACGTGCTCTTCGGCCGCGACACGATCGAGGTGTCGACCTTTCGCGCGCTGCAGGCCGACGCCGAGACCGACGAGCACGGCCGGGTGCTGCGCGACAACGTCTGGGGCAACCAGGCCGAGGACGCGACGCGGCGCGACTTCACGATCAACGCGCTGTACTACGACCCGGTGGCCGACCTGATCCTCGACTACCACGACGGCGTGCGCGACCTGCGCCGGCGCACGCTGCGCATGATCGGCGACCCTGCCACGCGCTACCGCGAAGATCCGATCCGGATGCTGCGCACCGCGCGTTTCGCCGCCAAGACCGGTTTCGCGATCGAGCCGGCGACCAGCGCGCCGATTCGCGAACTCGCGCCGCTGATCCACAACGTGCCTTCGGCGCGCGTGTTCGACGAGATGCTCAAGCTGCTGCAGTCCGGGCACGCGCTCGACAGCCTGCACCAGCTGCGCGGCGAGGGCCTGCACGATGGGCTGCTGCCGCTGCTCGACGTGATCCTCGAGCAACCCGACGGCGAGCGCTTCATCCACGCCGCGCTCACCAACACCGACCAGCGCGTCGCCGAAGGCAAGTCGATCTCGCCCGGATTCCTGTTCGCGACGCTGCTCTGGCAGCAGGTGCGGATACGGTGGAACGCGCGCGTGGCCGCCGGCGAGCACTCGATCCCGGGACTGCACGCGGCGATCGACTCGGTGCTCGACGAACAGGGCGAGAAGATCGCGATCCAGAAACGGATCGTCGGCGACATGCGCGAGATCTGGGTGATGCAGCCGCGATTCGAGCGCCGCAGCCCGGGCATGGCCAACCGGCTGGTCGCGCACGAGAGGTTTCGCGCCGCCTACGACTTCATGATCCTGCGCTGCGACGCCGGCGACGCCCCGGCAGAGCTCGGCGCGTGGTGGACCCGCTTCATCGACGCCGGCAGCGACACGCGCGAGGAGCTCCTCGCGCAGGCGCCGGCGGGCGCTGCCAAGCGCAAGCGCCGCCGGCGCGGTGCGCGCAAGCCCACGGGCAAGGCACAGGGGGACGGGGCCACTTCCCGGACGACCCCGAACGAAGGCGAATGAAGCCGGCTGCGCCAGCCGCGAGTGCGTCGCGGGCGCGCACCGTTGCACAGCCGCGGTCGGCGCGCGCGCGCGCCAGTGCACAGCCACGAAACTCGCGCGCGCGCTCGGTCGCCCAGGCGGGCGCGCCGCGCGCCGAAGCGCGCGCCTTCGTCGGGCTGGGCGCGAACCTCGGCCAGCCCGGCGACACGGTCCGCCGCGCGATCGCCGCGCTGGGCGCGATCGAGGACACGCGCGTGACGGCCGTGTCCTCGCTCTATCGCAGCGCTCCGCTCGACGCGGGCGGCCCCGATTTCGTCAACGCGGTGGCCGAGTTGCGCACCGCGCTCGATCCGCGGGCGCTGCTCGACGCGCTGCACCTGATCGAGCAGGCGCACGGGCGCACCCGCGGCGCGCGCAACGCACCGCGCACGCTCGACCTCGACCTGCTGCTGCACGGCGAACAGCTGCTCACCGAAGACTCGCTGACGCTGCCACATCCGCGCATGGTCGCGCGCGCGTTCGTGCTGCTCCCGCTTGCCGAGATCGACCCGAGCGTGAGGATCCCGGGCGCCGCGCCGCTCGACGTGCTGCTCGCACGATGCGCCGGGCAACGCATCGAACGCATCGAAGGCATCGAAGGCATCGAAGGCATCGAAGGCATCGAAGGCATCGCACGCATCGAACCCATCGATGGAGCCGGGCGATGAGCTCCCACGCTTCGCCGTTCACGCGCTATCGTCACATCGTCGTCGAAGGACCGATCGGCGCGGGAAAGACGACCCTGGCGCGTCGGCTCGCGCAGTCCTACGGCGCGCGGACCGTTCTCGAGGAGCCGGCGCAGAACCCGTTTCTCGAACGCTTCTACCGCGAAGGCAGGCGCTACGCGCTGCCCACGCAGCTGTTCTTCCTGTTCCAGCGCATCACGCAGTTGCGCGATCTCTCGCAGCGCGACCTGTTCTCGGAATCGATCGCGGCCGACTTCCTGCTCGACAAGGATCCGCTGTTCGCGCGGCTCACGCTCGACGACGACGAGATGGCGCTGTATCAGCAGATCTTCGACAGCCTGCGCCCGCAGGTGCCGCAGCCCGACCTCGTGATCTACCTGCAGGCGCAGCCCGAGACGCTGATCGAGCGCGTGCGCCGTCGCGGAATCGCGATGGAAGCCGACATCTCGGAGACTTACCTGCGCGCGCTGGTCGAGGCCTACAGCCGTTTTTTCTACCACTACGACACCGCGCCGCTGATGATCGTGAACACCGAGCACCTGAACCCGGTCGAGCGCGACGACGACCTCGAGCTGCTGGTGCGCCAGCTCGCCGAGATGCGGGGGCGGCGCGGATTCTTCAGCCGCGGCGAGTAGCGCGACGATGCGCTTGCCGTGCGTCGCGTGCCGCGTCGCGCTGCGCGCGGCACGCCGCGGCGGTTCAATCGCCGCGATAGCCGCGCGGGTTGTCGCTCTGCCAGCGCCACGCGTCGGCGCACATCGCGTCGACCCCGAGCGTGGCGTGCCACCCGAGCAGCGCGCGCGCGCGCGACGCATCGGCATAGCAGCTCGCGATGTCGCCCGGGCGGCGTTCGGCCACCTGGTACGGCACGGCGCGCGCGCTGGCACGCTCGAAGGCGCGCACCATCTCGAGCACCGAGTAGCCGCGGCCGGTGCCGAGGTTGACGGTGAAGGTCCCGCCGGCCGCGAGCGTGCGCTCGAGCGCCGCCAGGTGCCCGCGCGCGAGGTCGACCACGTGGATGTAGTCGCGCACCCCGGTGCCGTCGGCGGTCGGCCAGTCGTCGCCGAACACGCTCAGCCGCTCTCGCATTCCGACGGCGACCTGCGCGACATAGGGCATCAGGTTGTTCGGCACGCCGACCGGATCCTCGCCGATGCGCCCGCTCGGATGCGCGCCCACCGGATTGAAATAACGCAGCACCCCGATCGACCAGCGCGGGTCGGCCGCGGCGAGGTCGGCGAGCATCATCTCGACGATCCACTTGGTGCGCCCGTAGGGATTGGTCGGGCGCAGCGGCGCCTCCTCGGCGATCGGCACCGCGTCGGGGTCTCCGTACACGGTGGCCGACGAACTGAACACGAAGCGGCGCACGCCGGCGCGCCCGAGCGCGCGCAACAGCACCTCGGCGCCGGCGACGTTGTTCGCGTAGTACACGAGCGGTTGCGCGACCGATTCTCCGACCGCCTTGAGGCCGGCGAAGTGCAGCGTCGCGCAGAACCGATGGCGTGCGAGCAGCTCGTCGAGCAGCGACTCGTCGCGCACGTCGCCGCGCACCAGCGGCACGTCGTGTCCGGTGATCCCGGCGACGCGCACGAGCGCCTCGGCGCTGGAGTTGCTCAGGTTGTCGAGAACGACGACCGGCCAGCCCGCGGCGACCAGTTCCAGAACCGTGTGCGATCCGATGTAGCCCGCGCCTCCGGTGACCAGTACTGGCTGTCGCTGCACCTTGCCTACCCGATCCGCGCGATCTCGCGCCGAAAGTGAAAAGTGTCGCACGCCCGCACGACCCGGTCTCTAGAATAGGTCACACTTGGTCCCGCGGCGCGCGCGAAGCGCTCGCCGGACCGCATCGGAGCCCTTCAGATGATCATTCCCGTCATCCTCTCCGGCGGCTCGGGCACGCGCCTGTGGCCCGTGTCGCGAGAGGCGCTGCCCAAGCCCTTCATGCGACTGGGCGGCAAGTCGAGCCTGCTGCAGCGCGCGCTCGCGCGTTCGCTGCCGCTGGCCGGGAGCGGCCCCGCAGCCATCGTCACCAACCGCGAGTACTACTTTCGCACCCGCGACGAGCTCGCAGCGCTGGCCAACGGCGGCGCGCACGCCGCACGGGTGACCCAGCTGCTCGAGCCGCAGGGCCGCAACACCGCGCCGGCGATCGCGATCGCGGCGCTGTGGGCCGAATCGGTCGCCCCCGACGCGACGCTGCTGGTGCTTCCGGCCGACCACCTGATTCCCGACGAGGCTGCATTCCAGGAGACGGCGCGCGAGGCCGCGCGCCTCGCCGCCGGGGGCTCGATCGTGCTGTTCGGGATCCGCCCCACCGCGCCCGAGACCGGCTTCGGCTACATCGAACTCGGAGATCCGGTGGCCGCGAGCGAGGCGCGCGCCGCGCGCCGCTTCGTCGAGAAGCCCGACGCGCAGCACGCGGCGCAGTACCTCGAGTCAGGCAACTTCGTCTGGAACAGCGGCATGTTCTGTTTCGGCGCGCGCACGATCCTCGCCGCGCTCGAGGCGCACGCTCCCGACGTGCTCGCCGGCGCGCGCGAGGCATGGGCGGCGAGCACGCCCGACGCCGGCGGCGATCGGGTCGCGATCGACGCTGCCGCGTTCGCGCGCTGTCGCGACGTGTCGATCGACTACGCAGTGATGGAGCACGCGAACGACGTGGTCGTGCTGCCCTCGAGCTTCGCCTGGAGCGACATCGGTTCGTGGAAAGCGGTCGCCGAGCAGCTGCCCGCCGACGCGCAGGGCAACACCTCGCTCGGCGAAGCGATGCTGGTCGACGCGCGCAACACCCACGTGCAGAGCGACGATCGGTTGATCGCGGCGGTTGGCGTCGACAACCTGCTGGTGATCGACACCCCCGACGCGCTGCTCGTCGCGAGCAAGGACGCGAGCCAGCACGTCAAGGAGATCGTGTCGCGTCTGAAGGCGCGCAATCACGACGCCGCGCGCCTGCACCGCACGGTCGAACGCCCCTGGGGCACCTACACGGTGCTGCTCGAAGGGCCGCGCTACAAGATCAAGCGCATCGTCGTGTTTCCGGGCCAGACGCTGTCGCTGCAGATGCACCATCACCGCAGCGAGCACTGGATCGTGGTCTCGGGCACCGCGCGCGTGACCTGCGACGAGCGCAACTTCCTGGTCGCCGCGAACGAATCGACCTACATCCCGATCGGCGGCCGGCACCGGCTCGAGAATCCGGGCGTCGTGCCGCTGGTGATGATCGAAGTGCAGTGCGGCGACTATCTCGGCGAGGACGACATCGTGCGTTACTCCGACATCTATGGTCGCGCCGACCCGGCGCCCGAAGCGGGCTGAGCGCGCCGCGGCGGGCGCGCACGACTCGGCGCGCTATTTCGTCGCGCTGCGGCCCGGGTCGCGAACGCGCGCCGCGCTGGGCGAGTTCGCGCTCGATCTGGCCGGGCGCTTCGGCGGCCGGGCGGTCGCGGCGCCCGACATCCACCTGACGCTGGCCTTCATCGGACTGGCGCCGCGCGGCGCCGAGCAGGCGATCGTCGAGCTGGTCGCTTCGCTTCCCGCGCCGGGCAGCCTCGTTCTTTCCAGAACCGGCAGCTTCGACGGCCGGCTGATCTGGCTCGCGCCGCCCGAAGCGGTCGAAGACTGGGTCGACGCGCTCGCGACGCAACTGCGCGCCGGGCTCGATCGGCTCGCGATCGGCTACGACCGCAAGCGCCTGCGCGCGCACCTCACGCTGGTGCGCGGTGCGCGCGGCCTGCAGCGCGACGCGCTGGCGCGAATCGAAGTGCCGCCGGCGGCGCGCAGCCTCGGCAGGGCGCAGACTTTCCTGGTGGAGTCGACGCTGCTGGCAACGGGCAGCCGATACCGCTGGATCGAAGACCGGACGGGGCCGGTGAAGCGGTCATAATCCGGGGCGATGAACGCCAAGGTACTGGTCGTCGAGGACGAAGCCGCGATCCGCGAGCTGATCGCGGTCAACCTGCGACGCGCCGGCTACGACGCGCTGCCGGCGGCCGACGCCGCCTCGGCGCGCCACCAGATCGACGCGGTCCTGCCCGATCTGGTCGTGCTCGACTGGATGCTCCCGGACGCTCCCGGCATCGATCTCGCCAGGTCGCTGCGTGCCCAGGCGCGCACCCGCGCGCTGCCGATCATCATGCTGACCGCGCGCGCCGCCGAGGCCGACCGCATCGCCGGCTTCGACGCCGGCGCCGACGACTACGTCACCAAACCTTTCTCGCCACGCGAACTGGTCGCGCGCGTGCGCGCGCTCCTTCGCAGGTCCGGCTCGGCGGGCGCCGACCCGATCGAGGCTGGCGGGCTCTCGCTCGACCCGTCGACCCGGCGCGTCGGCGCCGGGGATCGGCAGGTCGAACTCAGCCCGACCGAGTACCGCCTGCTCGAGTTCATGATGCGTCACCCGGGGCACGTGCTCTCGCGCCCGACGCTGCTCGACAGCGTCTGGGGCGATCACGTCTTCATCGCCGAGCGCACGGTCGACGTCCACGTGCGCAGGTTGCGTGTCGCGCTCGCGGCAGTGGGACACGAACGGCTGGTGCAGACGGTGCGCGGCGCGGGCTACAGGTTCGCGGTCGAATGATCTGGCTCAAGGGTCTGCGCTCTGTGCTGGTCGCGCTCGCGCTGGCGGGTGCGCTCGCGTGGCTGTTCTCTATGCGGGCCGCCGCCTGGTGGCTGGCCGCCTTCACGCTCGCGTATGCGATCGCGCAGACCAACTTCCTGGCCAGGCTGTACCGCTGGGGCGGGCTGCCGCGCAGCCGCGAAGTGCCGATCAGTACCGGCGCCTGGGAGATGGTGCTCGAGCGCATCGCGCGCTTCGTCAAGAGCGAACACGACACGCGCGAGGAACTGCAGGCCGAACTCGCGCAGGTGCACGCCGCGGTCGACCAGCTTCCCGACGGGCTCGCGCTGCTCGACCAGTACGACCACATCGACTGGTGCAACAACGCGGCGACCGAACTGCACGGCATCTTTGGCGTGGGCCGCCCGATCCACCACTTCATCCGCCACCCCAGGTTCGTCGCATACCTGGAGGGCGAGGATTTGGGAAAGCCTCCGGTGCTGCCGCTGTCGGCCCGTCCGGGGCGGCTGTTCGAACTGAGGCTGCACCGCAACGACGACGGCACCAAGCTGCTGATCACGCGCGACCTGACCGAGCTCGCCCGGGTCGACGCGATGCGCCGCGACTTCGTCGCCAACGTCTCGCACGAGATCCGCACGCCGGTCACCGTGATCGGCGGTTTCGCCGAGACGCTGCTCGAGAGCGACGACGACCCGAAGGCGCGGCGCGAGTACCTGACGATGATCCTGCGCCAGAGCCAGACGATGCAGCGCCTGGTCGAGGACCTGCTCACGCTGTCGTCGCTGGAGAACGCCGACGCGCCGCCGGCGGACGAGCGCATCGACCTGCACGCGCTCGTCGGCACGCTGGTCGACGAGGCGCAGGCCCTGTCGCAGGGCAAGCACAGCATCGGCATGAAGTTGCTCGCTCCGCGCTGGGTCCTGGGCGCCGCCTCCGAGATCGAGTCGGCGGTTCGCAACCTGCTCACCAACGCGGTGCGCTACACGCCCGCCGGCGGGCAGATCGGCGTCGAGTGGAGGCTGCGCGACGGCGACGGCCTGCTCTCGGTTCGCGACTCGGGCATCGGGATCGCGCCCGAGCACCTGGCGCGGCTCACCGAGCGTTTCTACCGGGTCGACCACGGGCGCTCGCGCGAGACCGGCGGAACCGGGCTCGGGCTGGCGATCGTCAAGCACATCGCGCAGCGCCACGGCGCCAGCCTGCACGTCGAGAGCCGACCCGGGCACGGCAGCGCGTTCACGCTACGCATCCCGGCGAGCAGGATGCTGGCCGAAGCGCCCGAACAGACCGAAGCGCCCGAACAGACTGAAGTGCCCGTGCAGGCCGAACCGCCCGCGCAGGGCGATCGGGCTCAGTCCACGGCGAAGTGACGCTTGTCCACGCCCTCGACGACGGTGACCACGTACTGCGCGATGTTCTTGGCGTGATCGCCGCAACGCTCGATCGACTGCACGACGAACACCAGGTCCATCGCCGCCGACACCGCTCCCGGTTCGTTGGACATCTTGCGCAGCAGGTCGGCGATCAGTTCGTCGCGCACCCTGTCGACCGTGGCGTCCTCGTCGATCAGCCGCTGCGCGACCGCGGGATCGTGGCGCAGGAAGGCGTCGAGCGCCTGCTGCAGCATCGCGCGCACCGTTTCGGACATCGTTCGCACCTGCTCGAAGGGCAACGACACGCGAGACGCGTTCTGTTCCAGGCCACGCCCGCGCAACGCGATCTTCTTGGCCTCGTCGCCGATGCGCTCGAGGTCGTTGACGGTGTGGATCGCGCCGATTACCTCGCGCAGGTCCACCGCGAAGGGCTGGCGCTTGGCGAGGATCTGGTTGCACAGCAGGTCGGCCTGCAGGTGCTGCTGGTTGACGACTTCCTCGTCGGTCAACACCTGCGCGATCAGGCGCAGGTCCGAGCGTTCGATCGCGTCGATCGCGCGCGAGAACTGCTCCTCGACCAGGCCGCCCATCGTCATGATCGCGCTGCGCATGCCGTCGATGTCGGCGTCGAAGGCCTTGAGGGTGTGGCTCTGCATGAAAGAAGCTCCAGTTTCCGCCGTTGCGCTCTCAGCCGAAGCGCCCGGTGATGTAGTCCTCGGTGCGCCGGTCCTTCGGCTTGAGGAAGATCTGGTCGGTGACGCCGAACTCGATCAGTTCGCCCAGGTACATGTAGGCAGTGTAATCCGACACCCGCGCCGCCTGCTGCATATTGTGCGTGACGATCAGCATCGTCACCCGGCCCTTGAGTTCGTGGATCAGTTCCTCGATCGACGCGGTGGCGATCGGGTCGAGCGCCGAGGTGGGTTCGTCGAACAGCACGATCTCCGGGTCGGTGGCCAGCGCGCGCGCGATGCAAAGGCGCTGCTGCTGCCCGCCGGAGAGATTCACCGCGAGTTCGTCGAGGCGGTCCTTCACTTCGTCCCACAGCGCGGCGTTCTTCAGTGCGTGCTCGACCTTGTCGGCGAGCACCACGCGCGAGCGCTCGCCCATCACGCGAAGGCCGTAGGCGACGTTCTCGAAGATCGACTTCGGGAACGGGTTGGGTTTCTGGAACACCATGCCGATGCGCATGCGCACCTCGATCGGGTCGACCTCGCGCCCGAGCAGGTCCTGGTCGTCCGGATACAGGCGGATCTCGCCCGCGTAGCGGTTTCCCGGGTACAGGTCGTGCATCCGGTTGAACGCGCGCAGGAGCGTCGACTTGCCGCAACCCGAGGGGCCGATCAGTGCGGTGACGCGCCGGTCGTGCACGGTCAGGTCGATGTCGCGCAGCGCCTGGAAGTTGCCGTACCAGAAGCTCAGCGCGCGGGCCACCGCCTTCGGTTGGTGCGCCTCGCCCGCGGCGCGCGTCGCACCCGGTGCGGGCGGCGGCGTTGGCACCGGTGCGCTCGCGCGTGGCCCGGGCGCGGCTCGTGCCGCGCTCGTTGGGTCGGGGGAAGCGGTCGTTTCGTCCATGGGTTCCCGTCGGTTCGTTGCGCCCGCGCCCGGCGCGTGTGCCTGTGTCACCACTTGATGTTCTTGCGCAAGCGGTAGCGCAGCCAGATCGCGAGCGCGTTCATCGCCAGCGTCATCACCACCAGCACGAAGCCCGCAGCCGCGGCGTTGGCGTGAAACGCCGCCTGCGGGCGCGAGGTCCAGTTGAACATCTGGATCGGCATCACGGTGAACGGCGAGCTGAGCCACTCGAAATTCACGAACGGCGGCGTCGCCGAAATCGGCGGGGTCGGCAGGAACGCGATGAAGGTGAGCGCGCCGATCGTGATGATCGGCGCGGTCTCGCCGATCGCGCGCGCCAGCCCGATGATCACGCCGGTGAGGATGCCCGGCATCGAATACGGAACGATGTGATCGCGCACCGTCTGCCACTTCGACGCGCCAAGCGCGTAGGCGGCTTCGCGCATCGCCTGCGGGATCGAACGGATCGCCTCGCGCGTGGCGACGATCACCACCGGCAGGATCAGCAGCGCAAGCGTGAGCCCGGCCGAGAGGATGCTCTGCCCGAAACCGAAGCCGTAGACGAACAGGCCCAGCGCGAGCAGGCCGTAGACGATCGACGGCACGCCGGCGAGGTTCGTGATGTTGATCTCGATCACGTCGTTGATCCAGTGCTTGCGCGCGTACTCCTCCAGATAGATTCCGGCAGCCACGCCCAGCGGCACCGCGACCGCCGCGGTCACCATCATCACCAGCACCGAACCGACCCAGGCCGAGAGGATGCCGGCACGCTCGGCATGCCGCGACGGAAACGAAGTGAAGAACTCCGCGTCCAGGCGCGGAATGCCGGCCACCGCCATGTCGACGAACAACGCGGTGAAGGTGAGCAGCCCGACCATCAGCGCGAGCACGCCGCAAATGCCGAAGATCAGGTCCCAGCGCTTGCCGCGCGCGATCACGATCCGGATCCGGCGAATGTCCTCGGCGCCCATCGCGGTGCCTTCAGTACGCTTCACGGAACCTCCTGCGCAGCCAGTGCCCGGCGATGTTGAACACGAGCGTGAGCAACAACAGCGTGAGCCCGGCGGCAAAGATCGTCTGGTAGCCGACCGATCCGTGCGGCAGGTCGCCGAGCGCCACCTGCACGATATACGCGGTGATCGTCGCCGCCGGTTCGAGCGGATTGAAGGTGAGGTTGGGCTGCATGCCCGCGGCCACCGCGAGGATCATCGTTTCGCCCACCGCGCGCGAGATGCCGAGGATGTACGCCGAGGCGATCCCGGAAAATGCGGCCGGCACCACCACGCGTGTGGCGGTCTGGTACTTCGTCGCTCCCATCGCGTAGGAGCCCTCGCGCAGCGCCATCGGCACCGCGCGCATCGCGTCCTCGCTGATCGAGCTCACATAGGGGATGATCATGATCCCCATCACGATCCCCGCCGAGAGCAGGTTGAAGCCCGGCAGCCATGGCATCAGCTTTTGCAGCAGTGGCGTGACGAACAGCAACGCGAAGAAGCCGTAGACGATGGTCGGCACGCCACCGAGCAACTCGAGCAGCGGCTTGGCGGCCTCGCGCACGCGATAGGACGCGAACTCGGAGAGGTAGATCGCGATCACGGTGCCCAGCGGGATCGCGATCGCGAGCGCGACCATCGAGCTGGTGAGCGTGCCCGAGAGCAGCACCATGATGCCGAAATGCGCATCGTCGAAGAGCGGCGTCCACTGCGTGTCGGTGAGGAAGTCCAGGATCGGCACGTGCTGGAAGAACACCACCGACTCGCTTACCAACACGTAGACGATGCCCGCCGTGATCAGCACCGAAACGAAGGCGGCAGCGAACAGGACCAATTCAACCAGCTTCTCGGAGAATCGGCGGCCCCGCTTCGCACGCAGGTCGCGCTTGCGGCGCGGCGCCCCGGGCGGTGTCGATGCAGCTTCGGAAGTGGTGGCGGTGCTGTTCATCGGTTCGGTGATCGGGACCCGGACTCTCGAAACGAACCGCGGCAGCCCAAGGAATCGGCCGCCGCGGCGCAGGAGCAAGATTACTGCAAAGTGTCTCGCGGATCAGTTCTTCGCTTCGCGCTTGAGCAGTTCCTCGACCGTGACACCCACCTCGGAGTGTCCGCCGAACACGGTGCCCTTCTTGTTGTTGGCCACGTTCTGGAGCGCGAGCTTGTACGCGCCCTCGGGCAGAGGCACGTAACCCACTTCGCGCGCCAGCTTGTTCGCGTTCTTCAGATAGAACTCGACGATCTCGCGAACCTCGGTTCGCGCGATCGCCTTCGCGCTGACGTAGATGAAGATCGGCCTGGCGAGCGGCTCGTAGCTGCCCGCCAGCACGGTTTCCATGGCGGGACCCACCGCCTTGCCCTTGCTGTTGACCACCGGCACTGCCCTGAGCTTGTTGCGGTTCTCGGCGTAGTAGGCGAAGCCGAAGTAGCCCAGCCCGCCGAGATCGCGCGACACGCCCTGCACGAGGACGTTGTCGTCCTCGGACGCGGTGAAGTCGCCGCGGCTCGACTTGGCCTTCCCGACGATCGCCTCGGTAAAGTAGTCGAAGGTGCCCGAATCTGCGCCTGGCCCGTAGAGCTTGAGCGGTTCGTCGGGCCACGCCGGGTTGACCTGCTTCCAGGTCATCACCTTGCCCTGCGCCTCTGGCGCCCACATCTTCTTGAGTTCGGCCACCGTGATCTGCTTGACGAACGCGTTCTTCGGGTTGACCACTACCGTGAGCGCGTCGAAGGCCACCGGAATCTCCAGGTATTCGATTCCCGCCTCCTTGCACGCCGCGATTTCCTTTTCGAGGATCGGGCGCGAGGCGTTCGAGATGTCGATCTCGCCGCGACAGAACTTCTTGAATCCGCCGCCAGTACCGGAAATTCCCACGGTCACCCTCACGGCGCCGCGTCTGGCGCGCTGGAAGTCCTCGGCCACCGCCTCGGTCACCGGGAACACCGTGCTCGATCCGTCGAAGGTCACGGTCTTGGGCTGAGCGAACGCCGCCGGTGCGATCGCGCTCGCCAACGCCGTCGCGATCGCTGCCGCGCCAATCGATGTTACTGCTTTCATTGCCTCTCCTTCGCTTTTTCAGTGCGCGCAGTGTGCAGTGCGATTGTTACCGGAATGTGACGGTAGCGGGACCCGCCGCGCCCGACCCGATCCGCGCGATACTTCAAGCTTCGCACCGCGCCCGATGAACGTGTCGAAGCCCGAATCGCCCCGAAGCCCCGTCTCGCTCGCGCAGCTGTTCCTCGTGTTCAGCGCCCTGGCGCTGCGCGGCTTCGGTGGCGTGCTGCCGTGGGCGCAGCGCGCGATCGTCGACGAGCAGCGCTGGCTCGACCAGCGCGAATTCGTCGAGATGCTCGCGCTCGCGCAGGTGCTCCCGGGGCCCAACGTCTGCAATCTCGCGCTGATGATCGGCGATCGCCATTTCGGGATGCGCGGAGCGATCGTCGCGCTGGCAGGGATGATGCTCGCACCGCTGGCGCTCGTGCTCGTGCTCGCCGCGCTCTACGTGCAGTTCTCCGACGTTCCGACGGTGGCGGCGGCGCTGCGCGGGATGGGAGCGGCCGCCGCCGGAATGATCATCGCCACCGCCTGGAAGATGGCGCGCACGCAGCGCCACGACCGCGCGGGGTGGCTGTTCCTGGCGGCCGCCTTCGTCGCGGTGGGCCTGATGCGCTGGCCGATGCTGTGGGTGATGCCGGCGATCGGCGCGATCTCGGTCGCGCTCGCCTGGGTCCGGCTGCGGCGCTGAGTGCTTCGCGCGCGCGCCGCCTCAGGGCGCCACGCGCGCCGCGAAATGCGCGACGAATCGCGCGCAGAACTCGGTCAGCCGTTCGGTCATCGCCTCGCCGGTGGCTGCGCAAGCCAGACGCGGATCGCCGTTGCCGACGCCCTGGTGAAAGACCTCGTCGTACTGCTGCGGCACCGCGACCTCGTGACCCTCGAAAGCCGCGACGCCCAGGTCGGCGAAAGGCAGGTCGAGCAGCGGATCGGTCTTGAGCGGCTTGGCCTCGGGCACGAGATCGGGTCGCATCCGCTGCGGGAACAGGTGCAGGCCGATGCTGGTGAGCGGGTCGGCGCCGTGGCCAAGCGAGAGCCGGGCTTTTTCCGCGCCGACGACGGCGGGCATCATCGCCGCGGCGACGCGCCACAGGTAGATGCTCGGAACGACGCGTTTCGTGCGCCGGTAGCAGTCGCGCGCCACCTCGTTGATCGGACCGACGTTCCCGCCGTGGCCGTTGACCACGACCAGTCGGGTCAGCCCGTTTCGGTGAAGGCCCTCGACCACCTCGCCGATCAACCGCGCGAGCAAGGTCTGCGACAGCGCGATTCCCCCCGGCATCGGCGCGAAGAAATCGGCGCCGCCGAAGGGGATCACCGGCGCGACCACCGTGCGCACGCCGCGCGCGCCGGCGCGAAGCGCTGCCAGCTCGGCGATCTTCTCGGCGAGAAGATAGTCGCCCATCGGCGCGTGCGGACCCTGGTCCTCCTGGCTGCCCATCGGCAGCAGGACGACCGGATTCGCCGCGTACAGTTCGCGCGCCTCGCCGGCGGTGATCGCGCCCATGTGGACTTTCGGTTCGTTCTCGGTCGTCACGCTGTGCATCCTATGTCGGCGATTTCGTCGGCGGGCAGGCACGCGAGGCGCACTCGCGCACCGCGATCCCGCAAGAGTAGCCGGTGAACGATCGCCGCGCCGAGCTTGACGGGCGCCGCCGCGATCGCGTCTACTTCAGCGCGTGCGGCCCCGTCCTCGCGGCGCAAAGGATTCGGAAACTGGAACTCGGCGCGGTCTTCCTGCACTTCCTGATGCTCTCGACGCTGGCCTTCGGCGGCGCGATCACGGTCGCGCCCGACATGCACCGCTACATGGTCGGCAACGGGTGGATCGACGACGCGCAGTTCAGCGCCTCGATCGCGATCGCGCAAGCGTCGCCCGGCCCCAACATCCTGTTCGTGACGCTGATCGGGTTTACCGCGGCCGGCGCGGCGGGCGCCGTCGCGACCACGCTCGGCATGCTCGTGCCTTCGTCGATCATCGCCGTCGCGACGTTTCGCTGGACCGAGCGACACCGCGAACGCGCGTGGCTCAGGGCCTTTCGCGGCGGAATGACTCCGGTCACGATCGGGCTGGTCGCGGCCACCGGCTGGATCCTGGCGCAGGCGAATCTCGCCGCGCCGACGCTGCTCGTCGTGACGCTCGCGACCGCGCTGGTGCTGATTCGCACCCGGATCAACCCGCTCTGGACGATCGCGGGCGGGGCGGTGGTCGGCGTGGCCGCGCAGGGCCTGCACTGAGCGGGTTTCGGTGGCTCGGACAGAGCCCTGCGCCGATGACACGCGCCCGATCGACGCGCCCGATCGACGCGCCCGGTCAACGCGCGGCGAGCGCCTCGGCGAGCTCGCGATCGGCGCGCAACAGCAACTCCTCGGTCGTGCGCCAGTCGATGCACGCGTCGGTGACCGATACTCCGTAGCGAAGCTGCGACGGATCCCCCGAGAACGGCTGCGTCCCGGCCTCGAGGTTGGACTCGAGCATCAGTCCGACGATCGAACGGTTTCCCTCGCGGATCTGGTGCACGCAATCGGAAAACACCAGCGGCTGGAGCGTGTGATCCTTCATCGCATTGGCGTGCGAGCAGTCGATCACGATGTTCGCCGGCAACCCCGCGCGCTCGAGCGCCTGTTCGGCGATGCGCACGCTGACCGTGTCGTAGTTGGGCCGTCCGGCCCCGCCGCGCAGCACGAGGTGCCCGTCGCGGGTTGCCGCGCGAGCGCACCACCGCGGTACGACCCTGCGCGTTGATCCCGAGGAATCCGTGCGGCGAGCGCGCCGAGCGGATCGCGTTCAGCGCCACGTCCAGCCCGCCGTCGGTTCCGTTCTTGAACCCGACCGGCGCCGACAGGCCGCTGGCCATCTCGCGGTGCGTCTGCGACTCGGTGGTGCGTGCTCCGATCGCGTACCAGGCGATCAGGTCCGACAGGTACTGCGGGCTGATCGGGTCGAGCGCCTCGGTCGCGGTCGGCAGGCCCATCTCGGCGAGTTCGAGCAGCAGCGCGCGCGCGCGCTCGATGCCCTCGTCGATGCGAAACGAGTCGTCCATCCGCGGGTCGTTGACGAAGCCCTTCCAGCCCGACCGATGTGCGCGGCTTCTCGAAGTACACGCGCATCACCAGCACCATCGTGCCGGCAACCTTCGACGGCGAGCGCGTTCAGGCGGCGGGCGTAGTCGAGCGCGGCCGCCGGGTCGTGGATCGAGCACGGCCCGACCACGACGAACAGGCGCCGGTCGCCGCGCTCGAGGATCGCCCTGAGCACCCGCCTTCCCTCGAGCACCGTCTGCGCGGCGCGGTCGGTGAGCGCAACACGCATGTGCACGTCCTGCGGCGCCGGCATTTCTGACATCGACTCGACGTTGACGTTGTCGAGCAGTGCCTCGAGCGCGCTCTTTTCCATCTTGCGTCGGCGTGTCGGTTGATCGATCGGCGGAGCGCGCGCCGCGCTCAGCGCACCTCGGCGACCACCAGCGCGACCGCTTCGGTGAGCCGCTTGGCGTAGTCGATGTGCAGGAACTCGTTGGGGCCGTGCGCGTTGGACTTCGGCCCGAGCACGCCGGTGATCAGGAACTGCGCGCGCGGGAACTTCTCGCCCAGCATGTTCATGAACGGGATCGTCCCGCCCTCGCCCATCCACCCTGCCGGCGTCGAATAGCAGCGCCGCGAGGCGTCGTCCAGCGCGCGCGCCAGCCAGGGCGCGGTCTCGGGTGCGTTCCACCCGGTGGCGCCGTGGTCGGTGGAAAAACTCACGCGCGCCTAGTACGGAGGGTCGTCCTCGAGCGCGCGCCTGATCGCGTGCATCGCGCGATCGGCGTCGACGGTCGGCGGAATGCGCATGCTCAGCTTGAACACCGAGCGCGGGCGCAGCACGTTGCCGGCCGAATCGACTGCCGGGAAAGCCGGCTGCGCCGGTCACCGAGAGCGCCGGGCGCCAGGTGCGGTTCAGGATCGCCTCGAGCGGATCGGTGGTGACGGGCATCGCGTGCAGCGCACCGCCGGCCACCGTGTTCGGTCCGTGCGAGCAACCGACCCAGGGGAACTGCCGCCAGACGCTCTCGCCCAGGATGTCCGCGGCCGCGCGCGCCTGCACCAGGCGCTCCTCGGGCATCCGGCGCGTGCAGCTCGGGGAGCTGGACGATCCCGCTCGCCGGATCGTCGATGCGGTTGAGCAATTGGCGCGCGATGCGAAACGACGACGGGCACGATGCCGCTGGCGTTGCCCGAATGCACGCCCTCGTCGAGCACCTCGACGGTGAGCACGCCGCCGACCAGGCCGCGCAACGAGGTCGTGACCCAGAGCTGGTCGTAGTTGCCGCACCCCGAGTCCAGCCCCGCGACCAGCTGGACGTCGCCGAAGCGCGGCGCGAGCATCTCCAGGTACGCGGGCAGGTCGGGGCTGCCGCTCTCCTCGCAGGTCTCGATCAGGCCGACACAGCGCGGGCGCGGCACCGACTGCGCGTCGAGCGCCGCACGACGGTCAGCGCCGCGTAGACGGCGTAGCCGTCGTCGGCGCTGCCCCGGCCGTAGAGTTTGCCGTCCTCGATCACCGGCTGCCACGGACCCAGACCCTCGCGCCAGCCTTTCATCTCGGGCTGCTTGTCCAGGTGCCCGTAGAACAGCACGGTGCGCGCGTCGCCCAGCCCGCCGGTGGCCGGCACGTCGAAGAACAGGCAGGGCGTGCGCCCGTCGATGCGAACGATCTCGACCTTCATCCCGGCGATCGGCTGCGCGCGGCACCAGGCCTCGGCCTCGCGCACCACCGACTCGAGGTGACCGTGCGCCTCCCAGCTCGCGTCGAACGCGGGCGACTTGGCCGGTACGCGAACGTAGTCGACCAGCCGCGGGACCAGGTCGTCGTCCCATTTGTCGGACGAGAAACGTTTCAGTTCGGAATGGTCCATCGCTGCATCCTCCTGCGTGACGCCGCGCGACGCCGCAGTGCGCGTACGCGACCGACGAGGTTAGCGCATTTCCACTTGGCGCGCCGCCGCAACGGATCGGCGCGTTTCTCCCGCGCGCGCCGTCAGAACGCCACCCGAACCGAGGCGCGCAGGCTGCGCGGTTGCGCGGGGAACAGGTAGGTGCCGCCCCAGTACTGGGTCGGCGCTTCGCGCCAGTACCGCCGGTCGAACAGGTTGTCGATCCCGACTCGCCAGGTGACGGTGCTCGCCCCACGACGCTCGGTGTAGCTGAGCGCCGTGTCGAACTGCCAGTACGACGCCAGTTCGATCGCGTTGTCGCGCGTGACCGGCTTGCGATCGGAGAACACCGCGCGGTTGGTCCAGTCGAGGCCGTCGACACCGGGAACCGACCAGGTGGCGAGCAGGCTCGCCGCGAGCGGCGCGACGTTGGTGACGCGTCGTCCGACGATCGCCGGGTCCAGCGCGCGGGTGGTGCGCGCGTCGAGCAGCGTCGCGCTCGCGCTGAGCGCCAGCGTGCGCGTCGGGCGCCCGGCCCAGGACAGTTCCATTCCGCGATGACGCGCCTCGCGCGCGCCGGCCACGCGTAACGCGCGCCCGTCGGGCTGGAACTCGTCGTCGCTGTAGGGCTTGTCGATCTGGAACAGCGTCGCGGCGAACAACCCGGCGCCGGGCAGCGCCTGCCTGAACCCCGCCTCGAACTGCCGGCTTCGCAGCGCGACGAGCACCTCGCCCGCGTTGCTGAACAGGCTCGGGCGGTTCGGCACCGTTTCGCTCTCGATGCCGTCGCCGGCCGAGACGTAGGCGAATCCACCGTCCCAGGGACGCACCCCGAGCGCGAACCAGGGCGAGGTGAAGCTCTGCGTGTAGCGCACCGCGCCCGAGCCGTCGGCGAACTCGCTGGCGCGCTCGAGGCGCGTGTGGCGCAGCCCCAGCCACAGCGACCAGCGCTCGCCGAGGCGGATCGTGTCGGTGAGCGCGAGCTCGTCGGTGGTCGCGTCGAGCTGCGTGTTCAGGTCCCGCGCGACCGGATCGGCGGGCAGCACCACCGGCGCGAACACGTTGCCGATTCCTACCCAGTTGTAGGCCTGGCGCTCGGGGAAGCGTTCGGTGTAGCGCACGCGTCGGAGCGTCGCCGCGACCTCGTGGCGCACGCCGCCGAGGTCGGTGTCGCCGCGCACGAAGGCTTCGAGCGTGCGCGTCTCGCGACGCTCGTCGTCGCTACGGTAATCGTAGACGTCGAAGTCGAAGTTGCCGCAAAAACCCGGATAGAGGTAGTTCGGTCCGCCGCTGCAGCCGTCCGGGAACGCGAGGCGATCGTCGGTGCGGATTCGCTGCACGCCGGCGCGAAGGCCCAGCAGCCACCGGGTCGAGAGCGCCTGCTGGAACCGGACCGATCCGGCGTTGGCGGTGCTCACGAACGGCGACGACCACGGTTGCGCGTTCAGGTTGATTCGCGGATCGATCGGCCCCGGCAGCGTCTCGGCGAAACCGTCGCCGTCGGCGTCGAGCAGGCCGAAGCCCGGAACGCTGCGCTGGCGCACGCGGTGGTGCTCGAACTCGGCTTCGAGCAGCGCGCCCGAGGGCAACTTGTAGTCGAAGAATCCGCTCAGGAAGCGCCGATCGCCGGGAGCGTCGTCGGCGTGCGGATGGCGCGACTCGCCGGCCAGATTGATCCGGTATCCCAGCCCCCTGCCCTCGCCAGTGCGACCGCCGAAGTCGGCGTGCAGCGCTCGCGTGCCGCGCTCGGACAATCGCACCGATACCTCGCGCAGCGGCGACGCGGTCGGGCGCTTGAGCGTCGAGTTGACCAGCCCGCCCGGCGCGCTCAGTCCGCTCTGGATCCCCGACACGCCCTTGAGCAGTTCGATCGACTCCTTGTTCTCGAGTGCCATCGGCGCGTGGTTCGACTGTGCCATCCCGTCGCGACGGTAGTTGAGCGCGTTCTCGAGCAGGAAGCCGCGCACCTGCAGCGACTCGATGTAGCCGATCGTGTTGTACGCGTCGCCCGCCGAGGGCTCGAGGCGCAGCGCCGAGGACAGCCCGGTCGCGCCGAGATCGCGCAGCGTTTCGGCGCGAATCACCGACAGCGACTGCGGCGTGCGTGCCGCGGGTCCGTCGCCGAAGCCGCCCACCGAGACGCGTTCGGTCGCCGGGTCGTCGGCGCGCGATTCGATCCGCACCTCGGGAAGAGTCGGCGCGGGCTGCGCAGCCTGCGCGGCCTGGGCCGTCTTGTCGACTGGCGCTGGCTGCGCAAGCACGGCGCCCGCGCACAACATGGCGCCCGCGAACAGCGCGGTGCCCGCGGATAACACGGTGCGCGCGAAACGCACGGGCAACAGCCACGACCGACGCAGCCCGGTCGATCGGGAATCAAGGAAAACACTCGTTGCGGCCATCGCGCTCGTCTCCCAGACGATCGCAGGTCGGCGCCGGGCAGTGATCGAAGGGCCATCGTGTTGCCGGCCCGACGGTGAGAACCGCCTTGAACGCTTCCCTGCGCAAGTCTTAACTCGTTCAGGTTCCAAGGGACTTTCTCACCCGTCCGGCAAGCCGGACCGCTGCGCATCGACTGCGCTGCGGATTTGTGCGGGACCCCTAGCGTACGCGGCCGATTATAGCGCCGCGAGCGCGTCGAGCGCACCGCGCAGTCGCGCCGGTCCCGACCCGGCGATCTCGACGTGCGCGAGCCGATTGGCGCGCAGCGCGTCGAGGACCGCGCTGTGAAACGACTCGCGCGCCGACGCGCCGGCGCGCTGGATGCCGTCGGCGACCCAGGGCAGGTCGGGCGCCGGCACGAGCGTCGCGAAGTAGCCGCGTTGGTGCGCGAGCGCCGCCGCCATCAGCGAATCGTCGTCGAACATCGCCGCGCTGTAGATCGCGGTCGCGAGTGGCGTCGAATCGCACACCACCCAGCGGAGCCCCGCGCGCCCAGCCGCCGCGAGCGCCTGCGCCTCGAGGCGGATCTGCTCCTCGAGCAGCCAGCGCTGTTCGTCGGCGCGTGGCGTGCGCCGCATCTCGTCGCAGAACCTGCGCAGGCGCTCGTCGAGCACGTGCGCGCGCAGGCGCTCGCCGAGCTGCCGCGCCAGCGTCGACTTGCCGGTGCACTCGGCCCCGAGCAGTGCGATGCGCGCGACGGCCACGTCGGCAGGAGGCGACGATCCGGCGCTGCCCGCGTTCATCGCGCGATCACGCCGCCGGTGCCGGCGGCGAAGAGGAGCCCGCGATCGCGGCGCGCACGCGCCACCAGCGCCACCAGCCGAGCAGCGCCATCACGAGGAAGAGCAGGTAGAGCAGCGTCGTCAGCCACAGCCCGCGCGAGGCGAACAGCACGATGCTCGCGCCGTTGACGACGACCCACACCGGCCAGTTCTCGATGAACTTGCGCCCGAGCAGCACCTGCCCCAGCAGGCTTCCGGCGCTCGGGAACGCGTCGAGAAACGGCACCTCGCTGTCGGTCGCGCTCGCGAGGAAAGCGCCGAGCGCGACCCATCCGAGCGTCCAGGCGGCGATCGCGCGCCACAGTCCGGCGCGGCTCAGCGAGGCGACCGCGAGCGGCGCGCCGCGCGCACCCTCGGCGGCTCGTTGCTCTCTCGCCTTTCGCGCCGGCTCGTCGAGCGCACGCGCGGCCGGCTCCGCCGCGCCGGCCCGGGTCCCGAACAGCCACTGCCACCAGCCCCATGCGGCGGTCGCGACGAAGAACAGCTGCAGCCCGGATTCGCCGTACAAGCGGCTGGCGAAGAACAGCCAGCCGTAGAGCAGGCTGCTCGCGATCGCGAGCGGCCAGCCCCAGTGGATCTCCAGGATGTTGCAGCCGACGCAGGCCAGCGCGAGCACGAACGCGAGCAGTTCGAGCCAGGTGACCGGAGCGCCGAGCAGCGAGAACGCGGTGTCCAGCATGCCCAGAGTCTAGCGCCGCGCACGGCGCGCCGCGCCTGGGTCTACTGCCCGACCGGCGGTCCGTCGTAACCCGGGTCGAGCGAGGGGATCGCCCGCCCCGGCGCGGGCGCGGGACCCCGGGGCGCCGAGCCGTTGCCGTTGGGCGGACGCGGCGGCGCGCCTGCGTTGGGGCGCTGCTGGGGCGCCGGTTGGGCAGGCCGCTGGGGTTCTCCGGTACCGAACACCGCCGGCTCCTGAGCGTTTCGCACGTACAGCGTCGCCCCTTCGGGAACCTCGGTCGTTCCGGAGGCGTTGCTCACCGCGACGCGGCCCTTGTAGACGGTCACGACCAGCCCCGGGCGCTCGCCGGGCGCGCAGGCGCGAGTGTCGCAGGCATTTTCGGAGGTCTCGAACTCGGTGCCGCGGATGCCGATCGTCGCGGTCGGGGTGCGCAGGCGGAAGTCGTCGTGATTGCGCTTGCCGATCGCTCCGGTCACGGTCCGCACCGCGCCGCGCGCGAGCGCGAACAGGCTGCGCTCGCCCTGCGCGTCGTAGCGGTAGCCCTCGACCGCGAACTCGCTGCGCGGGCGAACCAGCACGACCGCGCCGTCGGTGAACAGCAGCTCGATGTTGCCGTCCTCCCCGGTGTAGACCCGATCGCCCGAGCGGATCGGTTCGCCCGCGCGCAACGGGGTGAGCAGCGACGAAGGGCGCATCAGCCGCGTCTCCCCGCTCGACTTCCCGACCCGAGCGGCGAGGCTGCGCGGCTCGGGGTCGGCAGCCCGCGCCGCCGCCGCCAGCGCCGTCGCGACGACGCACACGAGCACGAACGAGGCGAGGCTTCGAGCCACGCCGTGGCGCTGCGTTGAGACCGTGACGACCCGGGTGCCGATTTGACATGCCCTCACATGAGGGACGCGCCGAACAGCGCGCCTCTTCCTGAGCATCGGCAGCCCGGGGCCGAACTGCAGTCCGCCGGTGTGACTACCGGCACCGTTCGCCGGTCGAGTCTGCGCTCAGCCCGCTTCGCGGACGATCTGGCGGCGAAGCTCGCGAAAGCGCTCCGCCGGATCGTCGCCGAACAGCGGGTCCGGCGCCTGCGGAACCGCGCGGGCGATCGCGTCCCAGTCGGCTGCGTCGAGCAGCTCCTCGGCCCGCGGCAGGATGTCGCGTTCCTCGGCGAGCAAGTGGTGGCGGTAATAGACGAGGTAGGTGGCCGCGGCCGATTCGAGCCGGTCGCGCGGTGCCATCGTGTCTTGCGTCGTCTGCGACAGGCGCTCGAGCAGCTCGTTGCCGTGCGCGTCGATCACGCGGTGCTCCTGCGTCAGGCGCTTGACCCGGCCCGCCAGCGTTGCGTCGCGCTCGACCAGCCGCGCGAACGCGACGTCCTCGCGCGGGTGGTGGAACTGGTCGCCATAGTGCTTCAGGTAGAAGACCACGTCGTTCATCAGGTCGTAGTTCGGCTCGCCCCCCTCGTGATAGGTCGCGAGCTCGCGCTCGAGCAGGGCAAGAAGACGGCCGAAGTGCGCGTGCTCGGTCTGCCACAGCTTGATCATCTCGGACATCTCTACCCCCCTGCAATCTTGGTGCCGGAGGCGGGAATCGAACCCGCACTCTCTCTCGAGAACCGGATTTTGAGTCCGGCGCGTCTACCAGTTCCACCACTCCGGCGGGCGGGCGAAGGAGCGGTGGATTATCGGGAATCCCCGGCTCGACGGCAAATCGCGCGCCGGCGCGGGGCGATTCGGATTGCGCTCGGGCGCGGGGACGAAGCGGCTAGAATCGCGTTCCCAGATGACCCCCACGATACTCCCCGGCCTCGACGCGGTGCTCGACGACTTCGATTTCGAGCTGCCCGAGTCGCTGATCGCCCAGCATCCGGCGCCCACCCGGACGGCTCGCGACTGCTGCGGGTGGAGAACCCTGGCGGGTCGATCGCTGTGCCGCGCTTTTCCGACCTGCGCTTTTCCGACCTGCGCTGCAGCGAGCTTCCGGGCCTGCTTCGCGTCGGCGACCTTCTGGTGGTCAACGACACCCGTGTGATCGCCGCGCGCCTGCATCGGCGCGAAGGATTCCGGCGGGCGCGTCGAGGCGCTGCTCGAGCGCGTCACCGGCGAACACGAAGCGCTCGCGATGCTGCGTGCGAGCAAACCGCCCCGGATCGGCGCGCGCCTGCGCTTTGCCGCCGCGCCACAGCGGCCGCGACAACCGGCGCGATGGGCGGCGCCGGCGCCGGCGCGAGCGCCGACGCGCCGACACCGTACGAAGCGACCGTCGTCGCGCGCGAAGACGATTTCTACCTCCTGCGCTTCGACGACGAGGTCGATGCGGTGATCGCGAGCGCCGGCAGGATGCCGCTGCCACCGTACATCACGCACCCGGCCGAGACAGCCGACGACGAGCGCTACCAGACCGTCTACGCGCGCGCGCCGGGTTCGGTCGCCGCACCGACGGCCGGGCTGCACTTCGATCGCGAACTGCTCGCGAGCCTCGCGGCGAACGGCGTCGACACCGCATACGTCACGCTGCACGTCGGCGCGGGCACGTTCCAGCCGGTGCGAAGCGAGCGGATCGTCGGAGCACCGGATGCACAGCGAACGCTTCTTCGTGCCGCAGGCGACGGCCGACGCGATCGCCGCGGCGCGCGCGCGCGGTGCGCGCGTCGTCGCGGTGGGCACGACCTCGCTGCGCACGCTCGAGAGCGCCGCCGGCGAGGACGGCGTCGTGCGGGCGCGAAGCGGCGAAACCGCGCTGTTCATCACGCCCGGCTACCGGTTTCGCGTCGTCGACCGCCTGATCACGAACTTCCACCTGCCGCGTTCGACGCTGCTGATGCTGGTGTGCGCGTTCGCCGGCACCGGCACGATCCGCGCCGCCTACGCGCACGCGATCGCGCGCCGCTACCGCTTCTTCAGCTACGGCGACGCGATGCTGCTCGACCGCGCGCGATGATCCGCGCGATCAACCGCCCGAACCCCCGGAACCGCGCGATCAACCGCACGAGGCCGCAGACCCGCGCGAGGCCGCGATGCTGAGCTTCGAAGTCGGCGCACGCGCCGGCGCCGCGCGCCGCGGCCGCATCACCACCGCGCGCGGCACGATCGAGACCCCGGTCTTCATGCCGGTGGGCACCTACGGCGCGGTCAAGGCGATGGCACCGCGCGAACTGCTCGAGGTCGGCGCGCAGATCATCCTCGGCAACACTTTCCACCTGTGGCTGCGCCCGGGCCTCGCGGTGATCGAGCGCTTCGGCGGACTGCACCGGTTCAACGGCTGGTCGCGGCCGATCCTCACCGACTCGGGAGGCTTCCAGGTGTTCAGCCTGGGAGCGACGCGCAAGATCGGCGAAGAAGGGGTGCGCTTCGCCTCGCCGGTGAACGGCGACCGGCTGCTGCTCACCCCCGAGGTGTCGATGGACATCCAGAAGGCGCTCGACTCCGACATCGCGATGGTGTTCGACGAGTGCACGCCCTACCAGATCGACGGGCGCGCCGCGACGCGCGACGAAGCGGCCGATTCGATGCGACTGAGCCTGCGCTGGGCAAGGCGCTCGCGCGAGCAGTTCGATCGCGGTGCGAACCGCAACGCGCTGTTCGGCATCGTCCAGGGCGGGATGTTCGAGGACTTGCGCGAGGAGTCGCTCGCCGGCCTGACCAAGATCGGCTTTCACGGCTACGCGATCGGCGGCCTGTCGGTGGGCGAACCGAAGGACGAGATGATGCGCATCCTCGCGCACACTGCCCCGCGCCTGCCGGCCGATCGCCCGCGCTACCTGATGGGCGTGGGAACGCCCGAGGACCTGGTCGCCGCGGTGGCCGCGGGCATCGACATGTTCGACTGCGTGCTGCCCACGCGCAACGCGCGCAACGGCTGGCTGTTCACCCGCTTCGGCGACCTGCGCCTGCGCAACGCGCGCTACCGCGAGGACACGCGCGCGATCGAGCCGGGCTGCGCCTGCCACGCCTGCGCGCACTTCTCGCGTGCCTACGTGCACCACCTGCAGCGGGTCGACGAGATCCTCGGCGCGCGGCTCGCGACGATCCACAACCTGCACTACTACCTCGACCTGATGCGTCAGGCGCGCGACGCGATCGCGGCGGCGGCTGCCGATCCGGGAGCCTTCGAACGATGGCGCGCGAACTTCGCCGCCCAGCGCGCGCTCGGCGTCGATCAGGTGTGAATCGCGAACCCCCGCACCCAATGCCTGCGCCTGCCTCCATGCCTGCGCCTGGCCGACGGGTCGGTACGACAAAGCGTGTATCGGGAAGCGACTCGGACCGACCCGTCGGTCAGGCGCATCGTGTGCCCCGAAGGTCGGTCAGGCACGGTTCGCGCCCCGAGAACCCGCCCGGCTATAATGCGCGGTCCCCCATGGAGATAGACCCGTGCTGATTTCTACCGCTTACGCGCAAGCATCTGGCGGCTCGACCGAGCAGCAGATCCTCGGCTTCCTGCCGATCATCCTGATGTTCGTCGTGCTGTACTTCCTGATGATCCGCCCGCAGATGAAGCGCTCGAAGGAGCACCGCACGATGCTCGAGGCGCTCAAGAAGGGCGACGAGGTCGTCACTTCGGGCGGGCTCGTGGGCAAGGTCGGCAAGGTCGGCGAGAGCTACGTCACGATCGAGGTCGCCGGCATGGAGATGCACGTGCAAAAGAGCGCCGTGCAGACGCTGCTGCCCAACGGAACCATCAAGGCCCTCTGATCGGCGCGCCCTGCGCGGCGCGTATCCGGCATGAATCGCTATCCGATCTGGAAGTACCTGACGATCGCCGTCGCGCTCGTGCTCGGCCTGCTGTACACGCTGCCGAACTTCTTCGGCGAGTCGCCCGCCGTCCAGGTGTCGAGCGGCAGGGCCACGGTGAAGATCGAGCCCGCGATGCTCGATCGCGTCGACGCGATCCTCAAGGCAGCCAGCGTCGAGTCGGCCGGGGCGTTCTTCGACGGCAACTCGGTCAAGGTGCGGTTTCGCGACACCGACACCCAGCTCAAGGCCAAGGACCTGATCAACCGCGAGCTGAACCCCGACGCGAGCGACCCGGTCTACGTCGTCGCGCTGAACCTGCTCTCGGCCTCGCCGCAGTGGCTCACCAGCCTGAACGCCCTGCCGATGTACCTCGGCCTGGACCTGCGCGGCGGCGTGCACTTCCTGCTGCAGGTCGACATGAAGACCGCGCTGGACAAGCGCCTCGACAGCACCGCCGCCGACCTGCGAACGCTGCTGCGCGAGCGCAACGTGCGCCACACCGGCATCTCGCGCAGCGGCGACACGATCGAGGTGAGTTTCCGCGACGAGGAAACGCGCACGCGCGCCAAGGCGGTGATCGGCGAGCAGTTCGCCTCGCTCACCGCGACCGACGTCGGCGGCCGGCGCCGACCTGAAGCTGGTGACGGCGTTTCGCCCGGAAGCCGAGCGCGAGGTGCGCGACACGGCGCTCAAGCAGAACATCACGACGCTGCACAACCGCGTCAACGAGCTGGGGGTCGCCGAGCCGGTGATCCAGCAGCAGGGCGCCGACCGGATCGTGGTCCAGCTCCCGGGCGTGCAGGACACCGCAAAAGCCAAGGACATCCTCGGGCGCACCGCGACACTCGAGGCCCGGCTGGTCGACCTGAGCACCGAAGCGCAGAACGCCCTGCTCAACAGCGGGCCGGTGCCCTTCGGCTCGGAGCTGTTCAAGGTCGGGCGCGGCGCGCCGGTCGTGCTGCGCAAGCAGGTGATCTTCTCCGGGCAACAGCTCACCGGCGCGCAAGCCACCTTCGACGAGCACCAGCGCGCGGCGGTGGGCATCCAGTTGAACGACGCCGCCGGTCGCGTGCTGCGCGAAGTCTCGCGCGAGAACATCAAGAAGCCGATGGCGGTCGTGCTGTTCGAGCGCGGCAAGGGCGAGGTGCTCACCGTGGCGACGATCCAGGCCGAGCTCGGCTCGCGCTTCCAGATCACCGGGATGGACAGCCCGCAGGCCTCGGGCGACCTCGCGCTGCTGTTGCGCGCCGGTGCGCTGGCCGCGCCGATGGAGATCATCGAGGAACGCACGATCGGGCCGAGCCTGGGCGCCGAGAACATCCGCAAGGGCTTCAACAGCACGCTCTACGGTTTCGCCGCGATCGCGGTCTTCATGAGCGCCTACTACGTGCTGTTCGGCGTCATCTCGACGCTGGCGCTGGGGGTGAACCTGCTGCTGCTGATCTCGCTGCTTTCGCTGCTGCAGGCCACGCTCACGCTGCCGGGCATCGCCGCGATCGCGCTCACGCTGGGCATGGCGATCGACGCCAACGTGCTGATCAACGAGCGTATCCGCGAGGAGCTGCGTCGCGGCGTGTCGCCGCAGGTGGCGATCTCGGAGGGCTACGAACGCGCCTGGGCGACGATTCTCGACTCGAACGTGACCACGCTGATCGCCGGCGTCGCGCTGCTGGTGTTCGGTTCCGGCGCGATCCGCGGCTTCGCGGTCGTGCACTGCCTGGGCATCCTCACCTCGATCTTCTCGTCGGTGGTCGTCTCGCGCGGCTTCGTCAATCTCTGGTACGGACGGCAGAAACGGGTCGCGAGCCTGGCGATCGGCCAGGTCTGGAAACCGAAGGCGGGCTGAGCAGAACATGGAATTCTTCCGCATCAGCCGCGACATCCCGTTCATGCGCCACGCGCTGGTGTTCAACGTGATATCGGTGATCACCTTCGCACTGGCGGTGTTCTTCCTGGCATCGCGCGGCCTGCATTTCTCGATCGAGTTCACCGGCGGCACCGTGATGGAGGTGGCCTACCCTCAGGCCGCCGACCTGCCGAAGGTGCGCAGCGCCGTCGAGGGCATGGGCTTCGCGGACTCGCAGGTGCAGACCTTCGGCACTTCGCGCGACGTGATGATCCGCCTCGCGGTGCGCAAGGGCGAAACATCGTCGCGCCAGAGCGAGCAGGTCATCGCGAGGCTCAGGGCCGACGAACCCGGCGCCGAACTGCGCAGGGTGGAGTTCGTCGGGCCGCAGGTGGGCGCGGAGCTGGCCACCGACGGAGCGCTCGCGCTGCTGTTCGTGGTCGTGGGAATCATGCTGTACCTGGCGATGCGCTTCGAGTGGAAGTTCTCGATCGCGGCGATCGTCGCCAACCTGCACGACGTGGTGATCATCCTGGGGTTCTTCGCGTTCTTCCAGTGGGAGTTCTCGCTATCGGTGCTCGCCGCGGTGCTCGCGGTACTCGGCTATTCGGTCAACGAGTCGGTCGTGATCTTCGACCGGGTTCGGGAGAAGTTCCGCGATCGCGCCGCGAAGACCATGACCGCGCCGCAGGTGCTCGACCACGCGATCACCTCGACGATCTCGCGCACGATCATCACCCACGGCTCGACCCAGATCATGGTGCTGTCGATGCTGATCTTCGGCGGACCGACGCTGCACTACTTCGCGCTCGCGCTCACGATCGGCATCCTGTTCGGGATCTACTCGTCGGTGTTCGTCGGCGCGGCGATCGCGATGTGGCTGGGGATCAAGCGCGAGGACCTGCTCAAGGCGGCGAAGAAGAAGGACGACGGGGAGCCGGAGCTACCCTGAGCGGGACGCGGCGCGGCGCCCGATCGGCCGCTACGATGGATGTCGTCGAACGAACTCAGGAGAAGGCATGAGGCAGGTCCGTACGCGCGTCTGGGACCTCCCGACCCGGGTGTTCCACTGGCTGCTCGCGGGCTGCGTGATCGGCTCGATCGTCACGGTCAACATCGGCGGCAACGCGATCGGGTGGCACTTCCGCTTCGGCTACGCGATCCTCACGCTGGTGCTGTTTCGCATCGCCTGGGGCTTCGTCGGCCCGCGCTACGCGCGATTCGCCAGTTTTCCGCCCAGTCCTTCGGGCGCGATCCGGTACCTGCGCGGCAAGTCGGCGGCCGGGCCCGGACACAACCCGCTCGGCGCGCTCTCGGTCTACATGTTGCTCGCCGCGCTGTGCGTGCAGGTCGGCACCGGGCTGTTCGCCAACGACGACATCATGTGGGAGGGCCCGCTCAAGCCGCTGGTCTCGAACGCGGCGAGCGAATTGCTCACGCGGGTGCACCGGCTCAACCGCTTGGTCGTGATCGCGCTGGTCGTGCTGCACCTCGCGGCGATCGCCTTCTACGCGGCGGTGCGCAAGCAGACGCTGGTCAGACCGATGATCGACGGCGACCGCGAACTCGACGCCGCGAGCGCGCACGCGCCCGCGGACGACGGCGCGCGAACGCGGGTCCGCGCGTCGCTGATCCTCGCCTGCTGTGCGCTGCTGGTGTGGTTCGCGGTCACGCGGCTGCAATGACCGCCCGCCGCGCCGAAGAGCGAATCACCGGCGCGGCGAGTCGTGACTCAGTCCTTGCGGTAATCGTCGTGGCAGGCCTTGCACGCCTTGCCGGTGGCGCCGACTTGCAGCTTCAGCCCGTCGAGCGTCGCGACCGCGGCCGGAAGCTTCGCGGTTTCGGCCATCAGCCCTTCCTGGAGCTTCGTGAACGCTGCGGCATCCTTCCACGGATCGCCTTTGACGCGCGTCTTGTCGGTCGCCGAGCCGGGCGGAAACGCCTCCCACGGCAGGTGGCTCATCGCCTCGACGATGCGCGCCGACGACTGCGCCGCGGCGGCGTCGAAGGGCCGCGCGCCGCGAGCCATCGCCCCAAGCCGCCCCATGTGGTTGTTCATCACCGTGTACGCGGCCTGGCGGTACTTGATCGCATCCTCGACCTTCGCGAATTGCGCCTGTGCCGGTACGAGGTGCAACGCCGCGGCGCAGCCGGCCGCGATCGTCACGGCGAGCATCGATCTCTTCATTGTGTGTCCTCTTGCTGGTTGTCTTCTGGAGTGGCGCGCCCGAGACGCGCCTGGTACGTGAACGACACGCCCGCGCCGATTATTCCCCGGAACGGGGAATCGTGCTGGCCACGCAGGCGGTGCGCGCTCAAGCGCGTCACTCGCCGACCGCTCCGCCGGATCCCCGTGCGATGAACCTTCACCAGCGATACGGACTGACCCGGGTGATCAACGCCGCCGGCAGCTTCACGCCGGTCGGAGTCTCGCGCTCGTCGCCCGCGGTGGCCGACGCCGTCGCACGGGCGCTGGGCGAGTTCTTCGTCGTCGACGAACTGCAGTCGGCGCTGAGCCGGCTCGTCGCGAGCATGACCGGCGCCGAGGCCGGCGCGGTGACGCACTGCGCGTCGGCCGCCATCACACTCTCGGTGGCCGCCACGATGACGGGCGACGACAGCGCAGCCGTGGCGGCACTACCCGACGCCGGTACGATGCCCAACCGCGTCGTGATCCCGGCCGGACACGTGATCGACTACGGGCACCCGATCCTCACCGACATCCGCCTCGCCGGCGCGGCGCCGGTGATCGCCGGTGACGCCTCGTCGTGCACGGTGCGCGACCTGGAGCAAGCGCTTGGCGACGATCGCTGCGCGTGCCTGCTGCTCGTCTCGTCGCGCCTGATCCGCGATCGGTCGCTCGACCATGCCGAAGCGGTCGCCGCGGCGCATCGCCGTGGCGTGCCGGCGATCATCGACGGTGCCGCGCAGGACCTGCGGATCGATCAATTGCTTGCGACCGGCGCCGACCTGGTGCTGGTCAGCGCGCAGAAGTACCTGGCGGCGCCCACCGCGGGACTGATCGTCGGGCGCGAATCGCTGGTGCGAGCCTGCCGCGCGCACGAGCGTGGAATCGGCCGTGCGATGAAGGCGACCAAGGAAGCGATCGTCGGCGTGCTGGCCGCGCTCGAACAGCGCCGCGGACTCGATCTGCCGCGGTGGCGCGACGAACAGGCCAGCAAGCTGCGCCGCTTCGTCGAGCAGGCGAACACGATTGCCGGAATCAGCGCGAGCGAACAGCCTGATCCGGCCGGGATGCCGTTCTCCAGGGCCTGCCTGCGAATCGATCCGGTGCGATTCGGCCGCGACGCGACTGCGCTCGCGGATGCGCTGCGCGCCGGCCAACCGTCGATCTGGGTGATCGGGCACGCGCTGGCCGACGGGCAGCTGGTGCTCGAGCTGGTGCCGCTTCGCGACGCCGAGATCGGCCAGATCGTCGAGCGGCTGACCGAGCTCGGCGCGAAAGAGACGCCGGGCCCGGCACGCGCGTAGCGCCGCCTCAGACCCTGCGTGCCAGTTGCGCCGCCATACCGGTGTAGCCAGCCGGCGTGAGCGCGCGCAGCCGCGCCTTCGCCTCGTCCGGAATCGCGAGCGCGTCGACGAAGGCGGCGAGTTGCTGCGCCGTGATCGCCTTGCCGCGCGTGAGCGCCTTCAACTGCTCGTAGGGGTTCTCCACCCCGTAGCGCCTCATCACGGTCTGGATCGGCTCGGCGAGCACCTCCCAGTTCGCGTTCAGGTCGGCGTCGAGCCGGTCGCGATCGACCTCGAGCTTGCCCAGCCCGCGCCGGCAGGCGTCCCAGGCGAGCAGCGAGTAGCCGAGCGCGACGCCGACGTTCCTGAGCACGGTCGAATCGCTCAGGTCGCGCTGCCAGCGCGACACCGGCAGCTTTTCCGAGAGATGGCGCAGCAGCGCGTTCGCCAGACCGAGGTTGCCCTCGGAATTCTCGAAATCGATCGGGTTCACCTTGTGCGGCATCGTCGACGACCCGACCTCGCCTTCCTCGAGACGCTGGCGGAAGAACCCCAGCGAGACGTAGCCCCAGAGGTCGCGGTCGAGGTCGAGCAGCACCGTGTTGATCCTCGCGAGCGCGTCGAAGTATTGCGCCATCGCGTCGTGCGGCTCGATCTGGATCGTGTACGGGTTGAACACGAGCCCGAGCGACTCGACCACGGCGCGCGCGAAACCCTCCCAGTCGAGTTCGGGATAGGCGGCGAGGTGCGCGTTGTAGTTGCCCACCGCGCCGTTCATCTTGGCCAGGATCTCGACTTCGGCAAAGGCCGCGCGCGCACGCTCGAGCCGCGCGACCACGTTGGCGAACTCCTTGCCGACGGTGGTGGGCGTGGCCGGCTGGCCGTGGGTGCGCGAGAGCATCGGCACGTCGGCCAGTTCGTGCGCCAACGCGCGCAGGCGCGCGATCAGCGACACGAGCGCTGGCAACAGCACCTGCTCGCGCGCCGCGGCGAGCATCAGCGCGTGCGATGTGTTGTTGATGTCCTCGGAGGTGCAGGCGAAGTGGATGAACTCGGCGGCGCCGGCCAGTTCTGGCTCGCCCTGCACCGACTCCTTGAGAAAGTACTCGACCGCCTTGACATCGTGGTTGGTGACACGCTCGATCGCCTTGACGCGCGCCGCCTCGGCGAGCCCGAAGCGATCGGCGAGCCGTTTGAGGAAGTCGCGCGATGCGCCCGAGAACGGTGCCAGTTCCGGGAGATTGGCATCGGAAAGAGCGATCAGCCAGGCCACCTCCACTTCCACCCGGCGGCGCATGAACGCCGCCTCCGACATCAATTCGCGCAGCGGCGCGAGTTTCGCCGCGTAGCGGCCATCGAGCGGAGAAAGCGCGGCAAGCGGCGCGAAATCGGCGTTTTCCATGCGCGAATCCTAGCATTGGCGAGGCCGGCCCGACGCGCGGCGAAAGGACCTGGACGCGTCCGGCACGCGCGGGCGCGGGGGCGAGCGCGGGGGCGAGCGCGGGGGCGAGTGCGGGGCGAGCGCGGGGCGGGCGCAGGGACGAGCGCGAGGGCAGGCGCACGGGCGCAGCGAACGCCCCCGGTTCGTGGTTATACTGAGCCGCCCTCCTCTCGAGATCTGATGATGAAACTGCTCGGTTCCGACGGTAGTCCTTACGCGCGCAAGGTGCGCGTCGTGATGGCCGAGAAGAAGATCGAGGTGCAGTACGAGCGCGAGAACGTGCACGCGCCCGACTCGACGATCCAGAAATCCAACCCGCTGGGCAAAGTTCCGTGCCTGATCATGGACGACGGCGGCGCGGTGTTCGACTCGCGGGTGATCGTCGAGTACCTGGACAACCTCACGCCGGTGCACCGGCTGATCCCGCCCAACGGCCGCCCGCGTGTCGAAGTGCGCTGCTGGGAGGCGCTCGCCGACGGCCTGCTCGACGCCGCGCTGCTGATCCGCTCCGAGAATCTGCACCGCGAGGAGTCGAAGCGCAGCCCGGAAGTGATCGCGCGCCAGATGGGCAAGATCGACGCCGCGCTCGAGGCGATGGCCACCGGGCTGGGCGACAAGCCCTGGTGCTGCGACGGCAAGTACACGCTCGCCGACATCGCGACCGGCTGCGCGCTGGGTTACCTGGAGTTCCGCTTCCCCGAGATCGACTGGCGCACCCGCCACCCGAATCTCGCGCGCCACGCCGACCGGCTCTACGCCCGCGCGGCCTTCGCCGACACGATGCCGCGGTGACGCGGGCGCCGGTGGCCCAGGCGTAAGTGGCTCGGGCGCCGGTGGCTCGGGCTCCGGTGGCCCAGGCTCCGGTGGCCCGGGCGTAGGTGACCCGGGCGCCGGTGGCTCGGGCGCGGCGCACGCCGCTCAGAGATTCTGCGCGAAGCTCTCGGGTCGGGCGCTCGACCAGTAGGCCTTGAACACCGCCGGTTCGGCGTCCCCGTCGAGCAGTTCGCCGGGCTGCAGGAATTCGTAGAGGTTCGACAGCAGGCGCACTTCGTTGTGCGAGACCCGGCGCACGATGTGGTGCGGCTTGAGCTGCGAGGGGTGCTCGAGCCCGGCCGCCGCGATCAGTTCGGCCACCGCCTTGAGCGTGTTCTGGTGGAAGTTGCAGACCCGTTCGGCCTTGTCCGGCACCACCAGCGCGCGCTGGCGATACGGATCCTGCGTCGCGACGCCGGTGGGGCACTTGCCGGTGTGGCAGTGCTGCGATTGCAGGCATCCGAGCGCGAACATGAAGCCGCGCGCGCTGTTGCACCAGTCCGCGCCCAGCGCCATCGTGTGCACGATGTCGAACGCCGTCACCAGCTTGCCCGCGGCGCCGATGTGGACCCGCTCGCGCAGTTTCAGGCCGACCAGCGTGTTGTGGATCAGCAGCAGCGCCTCCTTCATCGGCGCGCCGATCCGGTCGACGAATTCGGCCGGCGCCGCCCCGGTGCCGCCCTCCTTGCCGTCGACCACGATGAAATCGGGAACGATCCCGGTCGCCTGCATCGCCTTGGCGATCGCGAACCACTCCCAGGGGTGTCCGATCGCGAGCTTGAATCCGGTCGGCTTGCCGCCGCTCGCGTTGCGCAGGCGCGCGATGAACTCGAGCAGCCCGATCGGGGTGGAAAACGCGGAGTGCCGCGCAGGAGACACGCACTCGGACCAGACCGGCACGCCGCGCGCTTCGGCGATCTCGGGCGTGACCTTCGGCCCCGGGCAGCACGCCGCCGTGCCCGGGCTTGGCTCCCTGCGAGAGTTTCAGTTCGATCATCTTGACCTGCGGATCGATCGCATTCTCGGCGAAACGCGCCTCGTCGAAGCTGCCGTCGGCGTTGCGGCAGCCGAAGTAGCCGCTGCCGATCTCCCAGATCAGGTCGCCGCCGAACTCGCGATGGTGGCGCGAGATCGACCCCTCGCCGGTGTCGTGCGCGAAGCCGCCCATCCGGGCGCCGCGGTTCAGCGACCTGATCGCGTTGGCCGAGAGCGCGCCGAAACTCATCGCCGAGATGTTGAACACCGAGGCGCTGTAGGGCTGCACGCACTCGGGCCCGCCGATCGCGACGCGAAAGTCGTGCCCGGTCACCGCCGCCGGCGCGAGCGAGTGGTTGATCCACTCGAAGCCGGTGGCGTAGACGTCGAGCTGGCTGCCGAAGGGCCGGTTGCCGAGTTCGAGCTTGGCGCGCTGGTAGACGATCGCGCGCTGCTGGCGCGAGAACGGAACGCTCTCGGTGTCGGACTCGAACAGGTACTGGCGCAGTTCCGGCCTGACGTACTCGATCAGGAAACGGAAGTGCCCGATGATCGGGTAGTTGCGCAGCACCGCGTGGCGCGTCTGCATCAGGTCGCGTACGCCGAGCGCGGCCAGCGCCGCCGCAACGAGCGGCCAGACGAGCGCGATCTGCCCGCCGGCCCAGGCGAAGGTCGACGCGACCATCGCGAGCACGACGAGGGCGAAAGCGGAAAAACGGGCGAATCGCGCCATCGGAACTCCTGCACGCGGACCCGCCGCGCGATGGTCATCGGCAACCGGCCGGACGACGCCACGACGCCCGAGCACCCCAGTGTGAACCCGATCCGCGCGGCGAAACACGAAGAATAGCCCCGCGCCTACCCTTCAGTTCGGCGCCGCAGACGGATCAGCCCCTCCCCGGGCGGACGCAGGAACAGAAAACAGGTGATCGGCACGACGAACAGCGTGAGCCCGGTCGCGACCCCCAATCCCCAGACGATCGACGACGCCACCGGCCCCCAGAGCAGCGACTTGCCCCCCAGTCCGGTCGCGAGCGAGAACAGCCCGGCGACCGTCGTCAGGCTGGTGATCAGCACCGGCACGACCCGTCGCCGGGCGGCGCCGACGACCGCGTGCGCGATCGGAAAGCCCAGGGCGCGCCGGTCGTTGGTCGCGGCGATCAGCACGATCGCCGAGTTCACCGCGATTCCGGCGAGCGCGACCACCCCGTACATCGTGAACAGCGACAACGGGTTGCCCGTGATCAGCAGCCCGATCGTGACCCCGGTGAACGCGAGCGGGACGGTGACCAGGATCATCAGCGGCTGCCAGTAGCTGCGAAACTGCGCGGCGAGGATCAGGTAGATCAGCCCCACGCCGAGAAGGAACAGCACCAGCATCGCGTCGAGCGACTCCTGGATGTCCTCGAGTTCACCGGAGAAGTCCAGGTCCACCGTCGGGTGCGCGACGCTCACTTCGGCCCAGCGCTTTCTTACGATCGTGTTGGCCGCGAGCGTGTCGGTGACCTCCTTGTCCAGATCGGCCTCGACCGTGATCGTGCGGCGCAGGTTGTAGTGGCGGATCACACCCTTGCCGGTGCGGGTCTGGGCGTGGGTCAGCGCGCCCAGCGTGGTCGTTCCGGCGCCGGGTCGCGGCAACGCGATCGGGTGGCGCAGGATCGCGCCGACGTCGTCGCGCGCCTGGTCGGCGGCCTTCACCCGCACCTCGATCTTGTCGCCCTCGGCGCGCATCACCGAGACGACCTCGCCGTCGACCGCGAGGCGCACGACGCGCGCGACCAGCGCGGCGTTCAGCCCGGCGCTGAGCAGCGCATCGCGATCGAGCGTCAGCGTCAGTTCCTGGCGACCGGCCACGTCGTCGTCGACCACGTCGCGCGCGCCCGGTACCTCGCGCACGATCGCCAGCATCGCGTCGGCCGCCGCGCGCAGCGCGCGCGGGTCGTCGCCGCGCACCTTGACCGCGATCGGCTTGGTGAGCGGCGGGCCTCCGGAGATCTGAAGGAAGGACTTGCGCGACCGACCGCCGAGCGCCTGTACCGGCGCGCGCAGCGCGTCGACCACTTCGCCCACGGCGCGACCGCCTTCCACGCCTGGCGCGAGCGAGACGATCACCTGCCCGTACTGGTCGCCGTACAGCGGCTCGGTCTCGGTGAACTTCACGCCCGCCTGCGAGGTCAGGCTTCGCGCCTCGCCCTCGCGCAGCCCGGCGCGCACCACGCGCTCGACGCGCTCGACCTCGGAGAGCGTGTCGTCGAGCGAAACCCCCGGCGGCATGTCGACGTTGACGTAGATGATGCGCAGCGGATCGAAGGCGAAGAACTGCACGCGCACCGCGCCCGCGGCGATCGCCGCGCCCGCGCCTGCGACCAGCGCGAGCACGACGATCAGCACCAGGTAGGGGTGACGCAGGGCCTTCGCGAGCGCCCGGCCGTAGATCAACCGCACCCGGCGATTGAAGCGCTTGCGCAATCGCTGCGAACGCGAAGCGTCGTCGAGCTTCAGGCCCAGCGCCGTGACGTGCGTGGGCAGCATCCAGAACGCCTCGGCGAGCGAAATCAGCAGCGCGAGCGTGACGACGAAGGGAATCACGAACATGAACTTGCCGACGATTCCCGGCATCAGCATCAGCGGCAGGAACGCCGCGAGCGTCGTCGCCACCGAAGCGAGTACCGGAGCGGCCACCTCGCGCACCGCGTCGATGCTCGCGGCGAGCGCCTGCTGGCCGCGCTCGATCCGATAGTAGATCGCCTCGACGATCACGACCGCGTCGTCGACGATCATTCCGAGCGAGATGATCGTACCCAGCAGCACCGAGATGTTCAGCGTGAAGCCGGTCGCATTGAGCACGCCGAACATCCCGGCGAGCGAAAACGGGATTCCCACCCCGACCAGCAGCGCGATCTTCCACCCGAGGAACAGCCAGCACACCAGCACGACCATGCCCAGGCCCTGCAGCGAATTGGTCTGCATCACGCCGATCGCCTTGCGCGTCGGAACGGTCTGGTCGTCGGTGAGCGCGAGCGTCAGCCCGCTGGGCGCGAGCAGGCGGTTCTTCTGGACGATGAACTCGCCCAGCCGCCCGACCAGGTCGATCGTGTTCGTGTAGCTCTTCTTGCTCACCGCCATCGTGACCGCCGGACGCCCGTCGATCGATGCGCGCTGCGAGGCGTCGGCGCGAGTGCGCTCGACCCGCGCGACCTCGCCCAGTTGCGCCGACGCACCGCCGGCGCCGATCACCGGGATGCCCGCGGCGCGTTCCATGTCGTCGGACTGGCCCTGCAGGCGAACCAGCCACTCGGTCTCGCCGGCACGAATCGAACCGGCCGAGGTGTCCCTGAACCAGGCCGCGACCGAGTCGGCCAGGTCGGCCGGCGTGAGGCCGCGCGCCGCGAGGCGATGCGCGTCGTAGCGCACCTGCAATTCGGGCGCGCGCAGGCCGGTGGCGAACACGCGGTCCACGCCGGCGAGGCGCTCGAGGTCGGCCTTGATCGCGCGCGCGTGCGAGCGCAGCGTCTCGTCGTCCGCCTGTCCCTGCAGCGCGAGGATCGCGGTGGGAAATCCGTTCGACGTGGTGATCTCGATCACGAACGGATCGCGCGCCTGCACCGGCAGCTCGGTCGAGGCGGCGTTCTGGATCTCGCGACGCAGATCGTTCACGCGCTTGTCGAACACGCGCTCGCCGATCTCTCGAAAACGCACCAGGATGTTCGAGCCGTTCTCGCGCGAACTCGACACGACGAAGCGCACGTCGGCCACGCCCTTGATCGCGTCCTCGAGCGGTTCGGTCACGAGCCGCTCGACATCCTCGGCCGACGCGCCCGGCAGCACCGTGACGATGTTGACCCAGTTGAAGTTGATCTCCGGATCCTGCTCGCGCGGCAGCAGCAGGTAGCTGAGGGCCCCGAGCGCGATCACGATCCCGAAGCAGACGTTTGCGAACGGGTGGTTGCGCAACAGCGCAACGTAGAACTTCACGGCCCCGCCCCGGCGGCGCGCAAGACCACGCCGGTGCCCGAAACCACGCCGGTGCGCGCGGTCACCGCGGCGCGATCGACGCGCCGTCCTGCAGCGCGTGTTGTCCAGCGACCACCAGCTGGCCGGTCACGCTCGCCGGAAGCGGCGCTGGCCGGCCCTCCTGGGCATCGTCGAGTTCGACGAAACGCGCCTTCGCGCCCTCCGCGACGAACACGCCGAGCCTCCCGGCGCGCCGAACCGCGATCTCGGACGGAACGTGCGCGCGCGGATCGCTCCAGGTCAGTCGCCCTTCGGCCCCCGCGAGCGGAGCGGCACCGACCGGCGCGAAACGCGCTTCGCGGGTGCGCGTCGCGCGATCGACCACCGGAGCGAGCCGCAGCAGTTTCAGGTCGTAGCGCCGCGCCGCACCCTCGAAGGCGAAATCGCCGGCGCGCGCGAGGCGCGCCGCGTCCGCGGCCGGGATCGCCGCCGAGATCTCCACCGCGCCCAGCTGCGTGAGCGTCACCAGCGGCGTGCCCGGGGCGGCGAGTTCGCCGACCTGCGCGTGGCGCGTCCTGATCGCCGCGTCGAACGGCGCGCGGATGACGGTCTTCTCGAGCGTGCTGCGGGCGATTCGGATCTGCACTTCGGCGACACGCAACTCGGCGCGCAGCGCGCTGACCTCGGCGCTGCGCTGGGCCAGCGCATCGACCGAGATGAAGTTCTGCCCCCGCAGTTCGGTCGCTCGCACCAGCTGTGCGTCGGCCAGCGCAAGCCGCGCGGCCAGCGCGTCGCGTTGCGCCTGCGCGCGCTCGACGCCCAGCGTCGCGTCGGCGGATTCGAGTCGCACCAGCACCGCGCCCTTGCGCACGGTCTGCCCGGCGTCGACCGGCACCGAGATCACCGTCGCCGCGATCTCGGCCGAGAGCCGGCTCTCGTTGCGCGCGACCACCGTGGCCTGCGCGTCGCGCTGCGGATGCACCACCACCTGCTCCACTGGCCTGAGCGTGACCGCTGCGGCGGGCGCCGGCACCGCCGGCCGGATCGCGAGCGGCGTGTCGGCCCCACGCGCGTCAGCCGCCCGCGCGTCGGCCACCCACATGCCCGCCGCCCACATGCCCGCCACCCACATGCCCGCCACCGACACGCCCGTCACCGACACGCCCACGGCCAGTCCCGCCGACAAACACATCCCCGCCAGCCGTCGGATCGAAGCCAGCATCAGCTGCCCGCTTCGCTGATGATCCCGCCGCCCAGGCAGACCGCGCCGCGGTACAACACCGCCGACTGCCCGGGGGTGACCGCCCACTGCGGCATGTCGAAGGAGAGCGAAAAATGCTCGCCCTGGGCGGGTTCGATCGTGCAGCGCGCGTCGCTCTGGCGATAGCGCGTCTTCGCGGTGAGTGGCTCGGCTCGTGCGCCGCCGTTCTGTCCTGGTGGTGATCCCGCGATCCAGTGCGCGGCCTGCGCGCGCAGCGTGCGCGACATCAACCAGCGGTGGTCGTGGCCCTGCACCACGTAGAGCGTGTTGCTCTCGATGTCCTTGCGCGCCACGTACCAGGGCTCTCCGCTGCCGCCGCGCGTGCCGCCCAGCCCGATACCCTTGCGCTGCCCCAGCGTGTAGAAGGCGAGCCCAACGTGCTCGCCCACCATGCGTCCGTCCTCGGCGCGCACCGGGCCCGGTCGCGCGGGCAGGTAGCGCGAGAGGAATTCGCGGAACGGGCGCTCGCCGATGAAACAGATGCCGGTGGAATCCTTCTTGCGGGCGTTCGGCAGGCCGATGCTCGCCGCGATCTCGCGCACCTGGCGCTTGTGCAGATGCCCCAGAGGGAACATCGCGCGCGCCAGTTGCGCCTGCGAGAGCCGGTGCAGGAAATAGCTCTGGTCCTTGGTCGGGTCGACACCGCGCAGCAGTTCGCGCATGCGAGTCGTGCCGCCATGCGGCGTGCCGCTCGCCCCCGGAGCGCCGGCGTCGCGCGCTTCCCCGCCCGCGTCGCGAGTCCGGGCGTAGTGCCCGGTGGCGATCACATCGGCGCCGAGCTGAACGGCGTGATCGAGGAAGGCCTTGAACTTGATCTCCGCGTTGCACAGCACGTCGGGGTTCGGGGTGCGTCCAGCCGAATACTCGCGCAGGAACTCCGCGAACACGCGCTCGCGATACTGGGCCGCGAAGTTCACCGCCTCGATGTCGATGCCGATCAGGTCGGCGACGCTGGTCGCGTCGATCAGGTCCTGGCGCGTGGAGCAGTATTCGTCGTCGTCGTCGTCCTCCCAGTTTTTCATGAACAGGCCTACGACCTCCCATCCCCGCTGCTTGAGCAACCAGGCGCTGACCGACGAGTCGACGCCACCCGACAGGCCGACCACGACGCGCCGGCCATCGCCCTCGGGGATCGCCGCCTCGGGCCGCGCGATCGTGAGCTCGCCCGCGCTAGACATGGGTGTAGACGCAGTTCGGGTGCGTGAAGATCATCTCGAGCGGATATCGCTTGCCGGCGAGGTAGTCATCGACGGTGCGCATCACCAGCGCGCTGCGGTGCATGTCGGATCGCGAGCGGATCTCGTCGACGTCGAGCCAAAGCGCGCGAACGATCCCGGTGTCGAGGCCGCGCTCCGGGTCAGCCGCGACCAGCCTGCAGGCGAACGCGAAGCGCATGTAGGTCACGTCGGTGTCGGTCCTCTCGCTGCGATAGCGGCTCATGTAGACGCCGACGCAGGCGGCCGGCTCGACGTGGTGCGCGGTCTCTTCCAGCGCTTCGCGGACCACCGCGTGCATCAGGCTTTCGCCGGGGTCGAGGTGGCCGGCGGGCTGGTTCAGGCGCAGCCCCTCGGAGGTTTCCTCTTCAACCAGCAGGAACCGGCCGTCGCGCTCGACGACCGCCGCGACCGTGACGCTGGGCTTCCAGTAATTCATCGTCCGCGTCCTTGTCCGACTTGTCCGCTCGGAATCCGCCCTCCCCCGATCAAGGGGGCCAAGCGGTTGATTTTACAGACTAATAGCCCGGTGCTCGTGGTGCGTCGAGGGCGGCGCGCGCGCCGCTCGAAGACCATGATTCAACTGTGCTATAAATTTGCGGTTTACCTACTGCCTTCTCCCACCTCGATTCTGCGACGCATGCGAATCGGCGTTGCGGCAAAGACACAGGCTGCGCAACACCGTGCGGCTGCGCGATCGGAAACCCTCAAGAAATTTTCCGCCGCCGGCGGTGGGGCAGTCGCTTCGAACATCTGAGGAGTCAAGTTCATGGCATTGCGTATCGGAGTTCCGAAGGAAACTGCGACCGACGAAAGGCGCGTCGCGACCGTACCCGATGTGGTGGAAAAGCTCGTCAAGCTGGGGTTCTCGGTGGCCGTTGAAAGCGGGGCCGGCGACGCCGCGAACGTCGACGACGACGCGTATCGCGCCGCGGGCGCGGAGATCGTCGAGGGTGCGGCCAAGCTATGGGCGGACTCCGACATCGTCTTCAAGGTTCTCGCCCCGTCGCCCGAAGAAGTCGGCCTGATGCACGAGGGCCAGACCCTGATCAGTTTCATCTGGCCGGCGCAAAACCCTGAACTGATGCAGCAGCTCGCGGCGCGCAAGGTCACCGTGCTGGCCATCGACTCGCTGCCGCGCATGCTGAGCCGCGCCCAGAAAATGGACGCGTTGACCTCGCAGGCCGGCGTCGCCGGCTACCGCGCCGTCATCGAGGCCGCCAACGCCTTCGGCCGCTTCTTCAACGGCCAGATCACGGCCGCGGGCAAGGTTCCGCCGGCCAAGGTCTTCATCGCTGGCGCCGGCGTGGCCGGCCTGGCTGCGATCGGCACTGCTGCCGGCCTCGGCGCCATCGTGCGCGCCAACGATACGCGTGCCGAAGTGGCCGACCAGGTGGTGTCGCTGGGCGGCGAATTCGTCAAGGTCGATTTCGAGGAGGAAGGCTCGGGCGGCGGCGGCTACGCCAAGGTGATGAGCGAGGGTTTCCAGCAGGCCCAGCGCGAGATGTACGCCAGGCAGGCCAGCGAGGTGGACATCATCATCACCACGGCGCTGATCCCCGGCAAGCCCGCGCCCAGGCTGATCACCGCCGACATGGTCAAGAGCATGAAGCCCGGCAGCGTGATCGTCGACATGGCGGCTGAGCGAGGCGGCAACTGCGAGCTCACCGAACCGGGCAAGGTGGTCGTCAAGCATGGCGTGACGATCGTCGGCTATACCGACCTCAACAGCCGTCTGGCCAAGCAATCCTCGACACTCTATGCGACCAACCTGTTCCGTCTTGCCGAGGAACTGTGCAAGACCAAGGACGGCGTCATCGACGTCAACATGGAAGACGACGCGATCCGCGGCCTGACGGTCGTCAAGGAGGGCGAGATCACCTGGCCGCCGCCGCCGCTGAATCTGCCGGCTCCGGCGGCCAAGCCGGCCGCGGCGCCGCCGGCCGCCAAGAAAGGGCACGGTCACGGCGGCGACAGCAAGCCGGGTTCGCCCGTGAGCACTGCGATCATGTTCGGCGTCGCGGCGCTGGTCTTCTGGTTCGTCGGCGCGAACGCGCCCGCGGAGTTCCTCGGCCACTTCACCGTGTTCGTGCTGGCGTGTTTCGTCGGCTACATGGTGGTGTGGAACGTCACGCCGGCCCTGCACACGCCGCTGATGAGCGTCACCAATGCGATCAGCAGCATCATCGCCATCGGCGCGCTGGTGCAGATCGCGCCGCCGCTGGCGGCCGGAGGCCTGGAGCGCCCCGAGGGCTGGATCCAGGTGATCGCGTGGGTGGCCATGGCGCTCACCGCGATCAACATGTTCGGCGGATTCGCCGTTACGCAGCGCATGCTGCAGATGTTCCGCAAATAAGAACAAGGGAAGCGAATCATGTCCGCGACACTCGCAACCGCCTCCTATATCGGAGCGACCATCCTCTTCATCCTCAGCCTCGGCGGCCTGTCCAACCCGGAAACTTCGCGCCGCGGCAACCTCTACGGCATGATCGGCATGGCCATCGCCGTGCTGGCGACGGTTTTCGGGCCGCAGGTCACGCCGGGCGGCTACGCCTGGATCATCGCCGCGCTGGTGATCGGCGGCAGCGTCGGCATCTATGCCTCGCGCGTCGTGAGAATGACGCAGATGCCGGAGCTGGTGGCGCTGATGCACAGCCTGGTCGGCCTCGCCGCCATGCTGGTCGGCTTCGCCAATTACATCGATCCCGCAGCCCAGGCGGCGTACAGCGGCGCGGCGAAGACGATCCACGAAGTGGAAATCTTCCTCGGCATCCTGATCGGCGCGGTGACCTTCACCGGCTCGGTGATCGCGTTCGGCAAGCTCTCGGGCAAGATCGGCGGCAAGACGCTGCTGCTGCCCGCTCGCCACTGGCTGAACCTCGCCGGCCTGCTGGTGGTGATCTGGATGGGGTTCGAGTTCGTGCAGGCCGAATCGATCGGCGACGGCATGGTGCCGCTGCTGGTGATGACCGTCATCGCGCTGCTGTTCGGCGTGCACATGGTGATGGCGATCGGCGGCGCCGACATGCCGGTGGTGATTTCGATGTTGAACAGCTACTCCGGCTGGGCGGCGGCGGCGACCGGCTTCATGCTCTCGAACGACCTGCTGATCGTCGTCGGCGCGCTGGTCGGCTCGAGCGGCGCGATCCTGTCCTACATCATGTGCCGAGCGATGAACCGCAACTTCATCAGCGTGATCGCGGGCGGCTTCGGCAGCGACGGTGGAGCGCCGGCGCCGGCGGGCGGCGTGCAGCCGGCGGGCGAGGTCAACCCGATCCTTGCCGCGGAGACGGCGGAATTGCTGCGCGACTCGAAGAACGTGATCATCGTTCCGGGCTACGGCATGGCGGTGGCGCAGGCCCAGCACACGGTCTTCGAGATCACCAAGGTGCTGCGCGAGAAAGGCGTCAACGTTCGCTTCGGCATCCACCCGGTGGCGGGCCGGATGCCCGGCCACATGAACGTGCTGCTCGCCGAGGCCAAGGTGCCCTACGACATCGTGCTGGAAATGGACGAGCTGAACGACGACTTCCCGGCTACCGACGTCGCGATGGTCATCGGCGCAAACGACATCGTGAACCCCGCAGCCGAGGAAGACCCGTCGAGCCCGATCGCCGGCATGCCGGTGCTGCAGGTGTGGAAAGCCAAGACCTCGATCGTGATGAAACGCAGCATGGCCACCGGTTATGCCGGCGTCGACAATCCGCTCTTCTACAAGGACAACAACCGCATGCTCTTCGGCGACGCCAAGAAGATGCTCGACGAGGTGATGGCCGCACTCAAGGCCTGAGCTGAGAGGTGATCGAGGATATCGTCAAGGCGGTTGAGTGACCTCCGAAGTCTGGAGCGTCTTCACGACGTTCGGGCTCGGAGGCTTCTTCGGTCTGGTGGTCATCATCAATCCGCCGGCCACCATCCCGTTCTTCACCGCGCTCACCAGCCCGATGTCGGACGCCGACACTGCGGCGATCGCGCGTCGCGCCTGCATCTACTGCTTCGCGATCCTGCTCGCGAGCCTCTTTGCCGGCAGCCTGGTGCTGAACGCCTTCGGTATCTCGCACGGAGCGCTACGCATCGCCGGCGGACTCGTTCTCGCGCTCCTGGGTTACGGCATGCTGTTCGGGCGCGGCTCGAGCGCGAACCTGATCCAGGGAGGCGAGCACCAGAACCTGGCGTTCTTTCCGCTCGCGATGCCCGGCATCACAGGTCCGGGCACGATCGCGGTCGTGATCGGGATCTCCACCGAGATCCGCGAACTCGACGGCCTGCAGCGCGAGTTCACCGCCTACCTTGCGACGGTGCTCGCGATGTTCACCGCCTGCGTGCTCGAACTGGTGGTGCTGAGGAGCGCGCGGCGGATCTCGGCGCGAATGGGCCCGGCGGGCATCGAGGTGATGACGCGTCTGATGGGGTTCCTGCTCATCTGCGTCGGCGTGCAGTTCATCGCGTCGGGCGTGCGCACCTTCGTCGCAGGCATCTGATTCGCGCCGCCGCGGCAGCGACGCCTGATCCTGGCTACGCCTGATCCCGGCGGCGCTTGATCCTGGGGACGCCTGATCCCGGCGGCGCTTGATCCTGGGGACGCTTGATCCTGCGGCCCGCGCCCGCATCTGGTACGGTATCGCTCAGTCGAGCCGGAGGCCCATGATGGCGCAAGTCGAAGTAGTGACCACCCCCGACGAGCAGCAGTTGCGCAAGGTCGCGCTGCTCGATTACCTGCTGCACATCGCCGGATTGCTGCTGTCGATGGGAATCCTGTCGGTGGTCGCGCTGATCATCAACTACGTCAAGCGCGACGACGCCGACGGCACGATCTATCGCTCGCACATGGACTGGATGATCGCCACGTTCTGGTGGACGCTGTTCTGGGTGGTGATCGCGTTCATTCCGGCACTGCTCTCGCTCGGGCTGCTCTCGTTCCTGTTTATCGTGCCCTGCCTGTGGTTCCTCTACAGGATGGTCAAGGGGTTGCTGCGGCTGCTCGACGGACGGCCGATACCGTGAACGTGCCGCGCCAGGTGCGCCGGCGCACCGTGCTCGCGCTGCTCGGAGCGGGCGCGCTGGGCGCGGGCACGCTGGGCGCCGGATGCGCGACACGCGACGCGGCCACCGCGTCGCGCGCCGTCGCCCCCGGCGCGCGGGTCCGCGTCGGCGATCGCTGGCGCTACGCGACGATCAATCTCTACAACGGCGCGCGCCTCGGGGAACTGCTCGCCGAAGTGGTCGCGACCGCTCCGATGCTGCGGGTGGCGATCAGCGACACGACGAGCACCCCGGCCACGCGGCGCGCCGACGAGGTCTACGCCGGCGCCTGGCGCGTGCTCGAGGAACCCAACTACGATCTGGCGCAGACCTTCTCCGCGCCGGTGCCGCTGCTTCCCGCGGTGCTCGCGCCCGGCGCGAGCGAGAGCTTCCGCGGCACCTACCGCACGCCGCTATCGGACGACGCGCTGTTCTGGTCGGAGATCTCCCGGGTCGAGTCCTGGGAGCGCGTTCGCGTGCCGGCGGGTGAATTCCTCGCGCTGCGCATCAGGCGCACGATCGCCTTCGACCACGCCGATCGCTTCCGCCAGCGCAACACCCGCAGCGACACGCTGTGGTACGCGCCCGAGGTGAACCGCTGGGTTCGCCGCGAATGGACCGGCGTCTACGGGACCGCGGCGACCTTGCGCACCAACATGCGCGAAGACTGGATCGCGCACGAACTGATCGAATACCGGCCGGGCTAGCCTCGGTCGCCGTACAGGTACCGCGTGCCCGAAAACCACGACCGCACCGCTCAACCGGCCTCGGCGCCCCGCCTGCGTGCCAGCCACTGCGCGCCGAACACCACCGCGAAGATCCCCGCTCCGACCAGGTCGGTGTAGGCGCCCGGCTTGATCAGCAACAGCGCGGCGCCGACCAGCAGGACGCGTTGCCACATCCGCGCCGGACCGAACAGGTAGCCGAAGAAGCCCCCCGCGAGCAGGATCACCCCGACGATCGCGCTGCCCAGCGAGGACAGGATCAGCGACCACTCGCCTTCCATCAGCAGCGCCGGTTCGTAGACGAACATGAACGGCACGATGTACGCGGGCGCCGCCACGCGCATCGCGGCGAAGCCCGAATCCCAGATGTTCGCCTTGGCCAGGCCGGCGGCGGCGAACACCGCGAGCGCCACCGGTGGCGTGATCGCCGAGAGGATCGCAAAGTAGAACGCGAACATGTGCGCCGCCGGCACCACCGCGCCGAGCTTGATCAGCGCAGGCACCAGCAGCGCGACCATCACGATGTACGCCGGCGTGGTCGGCATTCCCATGCCGAGCACGATGCCGGCCATCGCGGTGAGCAACAACGCGAGGATCAGCGAATCCTGCGACAGCGCGATCACGAACTGGGTGAAGACGATTCCCAGACCGGTGATCGAGACGCAGCCGATCACGATGCCGGCGCAGGCGCAGGCCATCGCGACCGCGAGCGTGTTGCGCGCGCCCTCTTCGAGCGCGGCGAACAGGCTGTGCCAGCCGATTCCGACCCGGGTTGTGGCGCGCAGCAGCGCCACCGGCAGGCAGGTGATCGTTCCGGCCAGCGCGCACAACGGCGCCGAGTAGCCCATCAGCAGGCCGATCAGGATCACGAGAATCGGAGCGAACAGGTGGCCGCGCTCGGCCATCACGCGCACGAAGCGCGGCAGTTCGGACTTCGGCACGCCCGCCAGTCCGTGACGCTTGGCCTCGAAGTGCACCGCGAAGAACACCGAGACGTAGTACAGCAACGCGGGAATCACCGCCCAGATCGTCACCTGCAGGTACGACACGGCGAGGAACTCGGCCATCACGAATGCCGCCGCGCCCATGATCGGCGGCATGATCTGCCCGCCGGTCGAGGCGACCGATTCGACCGCGGCCGCGAACGGCGGCCGGAACCCGGTGCGCTTCATCAGCGGGATCGTGATCGGGCCGTCGACCATCACGTTGGCCACCGCGCTGCCCGAAACGGTGCCGAACAGGCTGGAACTGATCACGGCGACCTTGCCCGGGCCCGCCCGCCGTGTGGCCGGTGAGCGAGAGCGAGAAATCCATGAACAGCTGGCCGGTGCCGCTCTTTTCCATGAACGCGCCGAACAGCACGAACAGCATCACGTACGACGCGGACACACCGAGCGTCGAGCCGAAGATGCCCTCGGTGGACAGGTACAGCTGCTCGAGCAGGACCTGCGGAGCAACGTGCGTGAAGAACGCCGCGTAGACCAGGAAACAGATCGCGGTCAGCGGCAGCGCCCAGCCGATCACGCGCCGCGTCGCGTCGAGCACGACGAGCACCGACAGAACCGCGTAGAACTTGTCGGCCGGCGTCAGATCATCGATGTAGATGATCCGGTTGGTCATGTACTGGTAGTTCAGGAACAGGTGCAGGACGAAACCCCAGCTGCCCACCAGCAGCAGCAGGTCGATCGCGCGCCAGCCGCGCGCGCCGCCGCGTCGCAGCGGGAACAGCAGGAACACGAGCGTGAGCGCGAACAGCAGGTGCGTCGCCGCGAAAGATCAGCGCCTCGGGCGGGCCGAACGCCGCGACGTACATGTGGTAGAGCGACATCGTGATCGCGATCGCGATCGCGACCCGCCTGAGCACGACGCCGGCTAGCGTCATCGCCGGATTTTCGTCCACCGCCTCCCCCGGTCACAACGACGCGGGGCGGTCGAGCCGCCCCGCGCGATTGCCGGTCAAGCCGACCCCGGAGGGTTACAGCGCGCCGACTTCCTTGTAGTACTTCGCGGCGCCCTTGTGCAGCGGCACGCCGATGTCGAGCGCCATGTCCTTGGCCGTCAGTCCGGTCATCGACTTGACCACGGCGGCCATGTCGGGGACGTGCTCGGCCATGACCTTGGTCATCCGGTAGACCGTGTCCTCGGGCAGGTCGCACGCGACGATCAGGTGCGTCGAGTACCCGATCACCGGCACGTCCTTGTCCTGTTTCGGATAGGTGCCGGCCTTGATGACGATCCGGTTGTAGCCGGGGTTCATCTTCTTCATCTCGCCCATCGTCTTGTCGTCGACCGGAACCAGCTTGACGTCGCGCGCGCTCGCCAGGTCCATGACCGCCGACGCGGGTGCGGTCGTGCCGAGCGTGAAGACCTGCGCGTGTCCGTCCTTCATCATCGAGACCGCGTCGTTGTAGCCGGCCTGGAAGTTGGCCTTGGACAGCGACCCGTAGTCCATCCCGTTGATCTTGAGCACCATCGCGGTGACCTGTTCGGCGGTGTTGCCCTTGGGCTGGGTGACCAGCGACTTGCCCTTGAGGTCGGCGTAGGAATCGATCTTCGAGTCGGCGGCGGCGACCACCTGGAAGTACTGCGGATAGAGGTTCGCGAGCTGGCAGACCTTGGTCGCCTTCTTCGGATAGGGCGCCCGGCCCTCGAGCCCGTCGACCGTGCTCGAAGAGTTCGCCAGCCCGATGTGCGCCTTGCCCTCGTCGATGCCGCGCACGTTCGCGATTCCCGCGCCCGGGGTCTGCTGGATCTGCAGACCGCTGACGTTCTTCTCCCAGAGGCCCTTGAGCGCGCCACCGAGCGGAATCCACGACCCGCCCTGCGGACCGGTCATGAACGTGACCTGCTGCGCCGCCGCGGGTGCGGCGAATGCGATGGCCAGCGCCGCAGCGATGGCCGGTTTGATCAGTCTGGTTTGCATTGTCGTCTCCTTTGTGTGATCCACGCGTCAGCGAAGCGCCGCGCGCCGATTGCCAGGGAGGGCGCGCGGCGCTCCCTGAAACCCGATCGGGGCTGTGCTCAACCCTCTGGCCGATTCCTGTCGGCGCATTGTGCCGCATGCGCGCCCGATCAGGTAGTGGCCTTGTACCTTGCCGCGAGCGCTTCGGCGCCGCGCGCGAGGATTGCCGCGTCCGATCCGACCGCGACGAACAGCGCCCCGGCCGCCATGTAGCGGCGGTTGTCGGCCTCGACCCCGGTCAGGATGCCGGGCGCCTTGCCGCAGGCGCGGATCCGTCGCATCGCCTGCTCGATCTTCGGCACCACCGCCGGGTTCGCGGTCTCGCCGAGAAAGCCGAGCGAGGCGTGCAGATCGGCAGGGCCGATGAACACGCCGTCGACTCCGTCGACCGCGCAGATCTCCTCGAGATTGTCCAGCGCCTGCGCGGTCTCGGCCTGCACCAGCACGCAGATCTGCTCGTGCGCACGCTGCGCGTAGTTGGCGACGCGACCGAATCGGCCCGCGCGGGTCGTGCCGGCGACGCCGCGCACGCCCTGTGGCGGGTATCGCGTGTACGACACCGCCTCGCGCGCTTCCTGCGCGCTCGAGATGAACGGTATCAGCAGCGACTGCGCGCCGGCGTCGAGGATGCGCTTGATCCCGACCATGTCGCTCCAGGGCACGCGCACGACCGTGTGCGACGGGTACGCCGCAGCCGCCTGCATCTGCGTGAGCACGCTCTCGAGGTCGTTGGGCGAGTGCTCCATGTCGAGCAGCAGCCAGTCGAAACCGGCACCCGCGATCACCTCGACCGTGTAGTTCGACGACAGGCTCGACCACAGCCCGATCTGCGTTTGCCCGCTCGCGAGCGCGGACTTGAAGGTGTTGTGCGGCAATTCCATCGTCATCCTCGAGTGTGGTCGTGATTCGAAGAGGGCGGGGCGGGGTCGCGCGACGCTGCCGCGAGCGCCCACGCACCGGCAGCGGCGAGCGCCGCGAGCAGGCCGGCTCTGCGCAGCAGCCGCCCACCCGTGCCGCGCCGCGTCGCGCCAAGCGCCAGCGACAGCGCCGACCCGAGGTAGGGGTGCTGGCGAAAAAGCGCGAGCCCGCGCATGAGCACGCCGGCGATGCCGCCCTCGAGCGCCGCGCCACGCGGGCGAAACAGAAACTCGGCCGCGAGCACGGCCGGACGGCGCGCGCTGCGGAATTCGTCGAGCGCGCCGCGCAGCTCCACGCGCTCGAGCGCTGCGCGCGTGAGCAGCAGCTCCCGCCGTATGGCCAGCGCGAGCCTGTCGCTCACTTGCGCAGCACCTGTGCGTCGCGCTCGAGTTCGGCCAGCGTGGTTTCGAGCAACGCGGGCGCGTCGCGCACGATCGCACGCACGCGGCGCACGCACCACCAGGCTACGAGCGCGTGCACCAGCGTCACGCCGGCGAGCGCGTGCACACGATAGTCGTCCCAGAACGCGACCACGACCAGCGCGCTGGCCGCGACGAGCATGAGCGCGAGCGCGGTCGCCGCGGCGAGCGCGAACGCGGCCAGGCGCAGCAGGCGATCGCGCTCCTCGCTCAGGTCCAGGAAGGCGAGCGCGAGCCGGGTATTGGCCAGCGACAATGCCGAGCCGCCCAGCCTGCGTGCGGCGTCGAGCAGCCCCGCCGCGGGACGCTTGTCGGCGCCGCTCGAAGTTTCGTCGTGCGCCGGGTCGGGCGCGGATTCTTTCATGGTGATCGCGCCGCCGGCCGCGAGGCCCGGCGCAAAGTGCTCAGCGCGCGCGGTTGACCAGCAAGCCCAGCACCACCCCGACCGAGAACGCGACACCGATCGAGCGCCACGGGTTCTCGTGCACGTAGTCGTCGGTGACGCGCGCGGCCTGCTTGCTCCTGGCGATCGCGGTCTCCTGCATCACGTGCGCCTTCTCGCGCGCCTGGCGCAGCAGGGCCATCGCCTTCTCGCGCAACTGCACCGCCTGCTCGCCGGTGGAGGCGGCGGACTGGCGCAGCAGTTCTTCTGCGTCGCTCAGAACTGCCTTGACGTCGGTCGCGAGCTTTTCTTTCGTTGCTTCAGTCATTCGATCTCCCTTCGATGAATTTACTTTTGCGCAATATTAACACAGACTCGCTTTCGGCCGACCGCGCGCACCGATCGGCCGAAGGTGAACACCGACCGGCCGAAGGTGCGCACCGATCGGACTCAGGACAACGGGGAGCCGGTCGCCTCGGGCGCCGAATCGGTCGAGATCGCGCGGTCGAGCCATTCGATCCAGTGCATCACCGGCGTGTCCGTGCCGGTCTGCAGGTGCGCGATGCACCCGACGTTGGCCGAGAGCACGAGCCGCGGAGACGACGCCTCGAGGTGCGCGAGCTTGCGGTCGCGCAACTGGCGCGACAGCCCGGGTTGCAGCACCGAGTAGGTGCCGGCCGAGCCGCAGCAAAGGTGCGCCTCGGCCACCGGCTGCACGTTCACGCCCAGCGACTCGAGGAATTGCTCGACTTCGCCGCGCACCTGCTGGCCGTGCTGCAGCGAGCACGGCGCGTGAAACGCCACTGCGCCGTGCGGCGCGTAGCGCACGATTCCGGGCGTCCTCGCGCAAGCGTCGGCGAACTGCGCCGGAAGCCATTGCGCCAGGTCCTTCGTGAGCGCGACGATGCGCGCGGCCCGGTCGGCATAGGCCGGGTCGTCGCGCAGCAGGTGCGCGTACTCCTTGACCATCGCCCCGCAACCCGAAGCGTTGATCAGGATCGCCTCGACGCCGGCGACTCCGTCGCGCTCGTCCAGGTGCGCCCACCACGCGTCGATGTTGCGCCGAGCGTCGGCCAGCGCGCCCGACGGATCGCCCAGGTGCTGGCGGATCGCGCCGCAACACCCGGAACGCGACTCGATCACCGCCTGCACGCCGATCGCGTCGAGCACCCTCGCGGTGGCCGCGTCGACGCGCGGCATCATCGCCGGTTGCACGCATCCGTTGAGCAGCAGCACGCGCCGCGCGTGCGCTCGCGCCGGCCAGGCGCCCGGCTCCTTGCGCGGCGGCACCTTGTCGCGGATCGTGCGCGGCAGCAAGACGCGCATGATCTGTCCAACGCGCATCGCCGGGCCGAACAGCCAGCGCCGCGTCATGCCTTCGCGCAGCGCGAATCGCAGGATGCGCTGCGCGAGCGGGCGCGCGACGCGCTCGTCGACCAGCTTGCGCCCGATGTCCACCAGGTGCCCGTACTGCACGCCCGACGGACAGGTGGTCTCGCAACTGCGGCAGGTGAGGCAGCGATCGAGGTGCGTCATCGTCGCGGCGGTGGGCGCGACGCCCTCGACCACCTGCTTGATCAGGTAGATCCGCCCGCGCGGCCCGTCGAGCTCGTCGCCCAGCAGCTGGTAGGTCGGGCAGGTCGCGGTGCAGAACCCGCAGTGCACGCAACTGCGCAGGATTCTCTGCGCCTGCGCGCCGTCGCTCGTTCCCTCGAGCCAGCTGGCGAGATGCGTCTCCATCAGAGGTCCCGGTACATCCGGCCCGGGTTGAAGACCCCCGACGGATCGAACTCGTCCTTGAGCCGGCGGTGCAACCCGGCGATCGGCGCGGCCAGCGGCGCGAACGCGCCGCAGGACTTGTCGGCGCCGCGAAACAGCGTCGCGCTCCCGCCCGCGGCGCGCGCGGCCTCGCGCACCGCCTCGGGCGCGACGCCCGCGCCGACCCAGCGCAGCGCCCCGCCCCACTCGATCAGCGTCGTCCCGGACAGTCCGAGCGGCGCCGCGACGCTGGGCACCGAGACGCGCCAAAGTGGCGCGTCGCCGGCGAAGAACGGGTCGCTCTGCTCGCGAATCCCGTCCCAGTAGCGGTCGGCCTGATCGGCGTCGAGCCGCGTCGCCGCGTAGCTCTGCTCGAAGCGTCGCGCCGCCGCATCGACCGCGGCACGCGCTCCCGAGAGGCGCACGCGCAGGCGGCTCGAATGCCAGACGCTCGCCGAAATCGGGATCGGTTCGCCGCCCCAAGCGTTCAGTCGCGCCAGCGCATCGGCCTCGGACAGCGTCATCTCGATCGTCGCCTCGGCCGGCGGAATCGGCAGCACCTTGAACGAGACCTCGGTGACCAGCCCGAGGATGCCGAGCGAACCGCACAGCAGGCGCGAGACGTCGTAGCCGGCGACGTTCTTCATCACCTGCCCGCCAAACTCCTTCAGCCGCGCCTCGCCGTCGAGCAGATTCGCGCCGAGCACGAAGTCGCGCACCGCGCCGACCGCCATCCGTCTCGGCCCCGACAAGCCGGCGGCGAACACGCCGCCGATCGTCGCGCCCGCGCCGAACGAAGGCGCTTCGAAAGCGAGCATCTGGCCGCGCTCGGCTAGCACGGCGGCGACCTCGGCGAGCGGCGTGCCGCAGCGCGCGGTGATCACCAGTTCGGTGGGCTCGAAGCTGACGACTCCGCTGTAGCCGGTGGTGTCGAGCAGTTCGCCCTCGGGGGACTCGCCGTAGAAGTCCTTCGTCCCGCCGCCGCGCAGCCTAAGCTTCGCGCCGCGGCGCGTTGCGTCCAGGATCCGCTCCCGAAACTCACGCAGCGTCGGTTCGACCATGGTTCAGAACCGCGGCAGCTCGGAGAACGGCAGTTTCCCGCCGTGCACGTGCATCTTCCCGAACTCCGCGCAGCGCGCGAGCGTCGGAATCGCCTTGCCCGGGTTCAGCAATCCCGGCGGATCGAAGGCGCGCTTGAGCGCGAAGAAGGTCTCGCGTTCCTCGGGGCTGAACTGCACGCACATCGAGCTGATCTTCTCGATTCCCACGCCGTGCTCGCCGGTGACCGTGCCGCCGTACTCGACGCATTTCACCAGGATCTCGGCACCGAACTCCTCGGCGCGGCGCCACTGGTCGGGGTCGTTCGCGTCGAACAGGATCAGCGGGTGCAGATTGCCGTCGCCGGCGTGAAACACGTTCATGCAGCGCAGCGCGTACTTGCGCTCCATTTCGGCGATCGCGACCAGCATCGGGCCGAGATGCTTGCGCGGGATCGTCCCGTCCATGCAGTAGTAGTCGGGCGAGATGCGCCCCGCCGCCGGAAACGCGTTCTTGCGGCCCGACCAGAACCGCAGCCGCTCGGACTCGTTCGCCGAGACCCTCGTCGCGCTCGCGCCAGAGGCGCGCAACACCTGCTCGATGCGCGCGATGTCTTCGTCGACCTCCTCGGGCGTGCCGTCGGATTCGGCGAGCAGGATGACCTGCGCGTCCAGGTCGTAGCCTGCGTGCACGAAGGGCTCGACCGCGCGCGTGGTCTTCTGGTCCATCATCTCGAGACCGGCCGGGATGATCCCCTCGGCGATGATCCGCGCCACCGCTTCACCGGCGCGCATCACGTCGTCGAACGACGCCATCACGACACGCGCGGTCGGCGGACTGGGCAGCAGCTTGACCGTGGCCTCGGTGACCACGGCGAGCATGCCCTCCGAACCGATCATCACCGCGAGCAGATCGAGCCCCGGCGTGTCGAGCGCCTCGGAACCGAACTCGACGAACTCGCCGTCGATCGTGAGCGCGCGCACCTTGAGCACGTTGTGCACGGTGAGCCCGTACTTCAGGCAGTGCACGCCGCCCGAATTCTCCGCGATGTTTCCGCCGATCGTGCAGGCGATCTGCGACGAAGGGTCGGGCGCGTAGTACAGGCCGTGCACGACGGCCGCATCCGAGATCGCGAGGTTGCGAACTCCGGGCTGCACCCGCGCGAGGCGCGCGAGCGGGTCGATCGAGAGGATCCGGTTGAGCTTGGCGAGCGAGAGCACGACGCCGCTCGCGTGCGGCATCGCGCCACCCGACAACCCGGTGCCCGCGCCACGCGCGACGATCGGCACGTCGAGCTCGCGGCAGGCGCGCACCACCGCCTGCACCTGCGCTTCCGACTCGGGCAGCACGACCACCATCGGAAGCTGCCTGAACGCCGACAGGCCGTCGCATTCGTAGGGCCTGGTGTCCTCGTCGCGAAACAGCACGCAGTGCGCGGGCAGCAACGCGCGCAGGCGCGCGGCCACCTCGGCTTGCCGGCCGGCCGCGGGTGCGGCGGTGACGTCGGCGAAGCGCACTTCCGGGGATGTGTTCACGGCGATCGCAATGCCTTGTTCAGGGAAACGGTACCCGCCGACGATACCGCAAAATCGATCTCCTTCGCGACCGGCTAAGATGCTCGGCGTGCCACATTCAGACTCGCCGAGCGCCGCGAACCGGTTCGCCGGTTACCTGCTGCTGTTTTCCGGGATGGCACTGGTCGGCATCTATGTCGCGCTGTCCAAGCCGCTCACCGCCGCGATCCCGATCTTCCTGCTGGCCTGGCTTCGCTTCGGCATCGCGGCGGTGGTGATGCTGCCCTGGACGATAGCCCCGATCCGCGAGCGCACGGTGTCGCCCGGCGAGTGGCGGGCGCTGTTCCTGCAGTCGCTGTTCGGCAACTTCCTGTTCTCGATCTTCATGCTCTACGGCGTGTCGATGACCTCGGCCACCGCGGCCGGCGTGATCCTCGCGACGCTTCCCGCGGTGGTGGCGCTGTTCTCGTGGCTCTTCCTGCGCGAGCGCCTCGGCCGCAGGGTGTGGTTCGCGGTCGCACTCGCGGTCGCCGGCGTCGTCACGCTCACGCTCGCGCGCGGGCTGGCGGCCGACGCGCAGTCGGTGCTGGGCAACCTGCTGCTGTTCGGATGCGTTTGCTGCGAGGCGACCTACGTGATCCTTGGCAAGCGCCTCACCGCCACCCTGTCGGCGCTGCGGATCTCGGCGCTGATCAACCTGTTCGGTTTCCTGCTGGTGACGCCGTTCGGCCTGTGGCAGGCGCTGGGGTTCGACTTCGCCGGCCCGAGCGCTGGCACCTGGGCACTGCTCGTGTTCTACGCGCTCGCCGCGAGCATGTTCGCCACCTGGCTCTGGCTCACCGGACTGCGCCACGTGCCGGCCAACCACAGCGGCGTGTTCACGATCGCGATGCCGATCGCGGCGAGCGCGGTCGGCGTCGCCTGGCTCGGCGAGCGCTTCACGCTCGTGCACCTGGTCGCGTTCGCGTTCGCGGCCGCCGGAGTCGCGCTGATCGCCTGGCCCGGGCGGCACGCACCGCTGCCTCGCGCCTCGACCGGCCACACACCCGGGATTTGACATCGCCCCGCGCGCTGGGCACATTACGGGCCAGTCGATTGGCCGCGGCGGGAGAGACCACCCGCCAACAGCACGAGGCGGGCGGCGCCGAAGGTGTATCGCCCCGAAAACTCTCAGGCAAAAGGACTGCCGCGGTGTCGACTCTCTGGAGAGAAGGCGCGTTCGCGTCGCCGCAGTCCCGCGTTTGGCACCCCGCGGAACCCGGCAGCGCACACGGCAGCCTCGCCGAAGGAAACAGGCAGCGCGAGTCGTGCTTCGACCCGCGTGGCTGAATCTCTCAGGCAAAAGGACAGAGGGGGCTCCGAACCATCACGCGACGCCATCGTCGCTCCAGGAGCCCAGCATGGACAACCCGTCCGACCTCAGGTACACGCCCAGCCACGAATGGGTTCGCGACAACGGCGACGGCACCGTCACCGTCGGCATCACGCACCACGCGCAGGATGCGCTGGGCGAACTGGTCTACGTCGAGCTGCCCGAACCGGGCCGCACGCTCGCCACCGGCGCGCAGTTCGCGGTGGTCGAATCGACCAAAGCGGCGTCGGACGTCTACGCGCCGGTCGAGGGCGAGGTGGTCGAGGTCAACGCCGCGCTTGCCGACGCACCGCAGTCGGTCAACGAATCGCCGTTCGACGCCGGCTGGCTGGTGCGCATCCGGCTTGCCGATCCGAAGCAGCTCGACACGATGCTGTCGGCGTCGGACTACGGCGCCGGACCCGGCGCAGCCTGAGGGGTCCGCGATGAACGCAAACGACCTCGCCGGCGCGGGACTTCGCGCGCTGTTCGGCGACGACGAGTTCCAGGCGCGCCACCTCGGCCCCACGGCCTCGCAGGAAGCGGCGATGCTCGACCTGCTCGGGCTGGCCTCGCGCAGCGAACTGATCGCGCAGACCGTCCCCGCGGCCATTCTTCGCGACGCTCCGCTCGCCCTGCCCGACGCCGTCTCGGAGGCGTCGGCGCTGGCCGAACTGCGCGAGCTCGCGTCGGCCAACGAGATCTGGCGCTCTTACATCGGCGCCGGATACCACGGCACGATCACGCCCGAGCCGATCCGCCGCAACCTGCTCGAGAACCCGGGCTGGTACACCGCGTACACGCCTTACCAGGCCGAGATCGCGCAGGGCCGGCTCGAGGCGCTGCTCAACTTCCAGCAGATGGTGGTCGACCTCAGCGGCCTGCCGGTGGCCAACGCGTCGCTGCTCGACGAGGCCAGCGCCGCTGCCGAGGCGATGGCGGCGTGCCGGCGCGCGTCCCGGCACGTCTCGCAGCGTTTCTTCGTCGATCGCTCGGCGCATCCCCAGGTGATCGCGGTGCTCACGACCCGCGCCAGGTGGATGGGGATCGAGCTCGTGGTCGGCGACGCGGCGAGCGAACTCGACGCCGCCTCGGTGTTCGGCGCGCACTTCCAGAGTCCCGACACCGAGGGCCGGCTGCGCGACTTCAGCGAACAGATCTCGAGCCTGCACGCCGCCGGCGCGATGGCATCGGTCGGTTGCGATCCGCTCGCGCTGCTGCTGGTCAAGAGCCCCGGCGCGATGGGCGCCGACATCGCGATCGGCTCGGCGCAACGCTTCGGCGTGCCGCTGGGCTACGGCGGACCGCACCCCGCGTTCATGGCGGCGCGCTCGGAACTGGTGCGAACGCTTCCCGGGCGCATCATCGGCGTGTCGAAGGACGCGCTGGGCAACCCGGCGCTGCGCATGTCGCTGCAAACGCGCGAACAGCACATCCGGCGCGACAAGGCGACGAGCAACATCTGCACCGCGCAGGCGCTGCTCGCGAACATCGCCTCGTTCTACGCGGTCTACCACGGCCCGCAAGGACTCTCGCGCATCGCGCTGCGCGTCAACGCGATGGCCCGACTGCTCGCGGCGCTGCTCGCGCCCGCGCTGCGGCCGGTGCACGGCGAGTACTTCGACACGCCGGTGTTCGAACTCGGCTCCGGCGTCGGCGACGCGCTGCAACGCGCCGGCGCGCTGCGCATCAACCTGCGCCGCCTGGGCGAGGGACGGGTCGCGCTGAGCCTGGACGAAACGACCGGCCTGGGCGACGTTGCCGACCTCGCCTACGTGCTGGGCGGCGTGCACGTCGCGCAGCACACGCTCGCCGCGGCGGTCGATTCGATTTCGATCGAACCCGAGTCGATCCCCGCGACGATGCGGCGCGCCGAATCGCTGCTCACGCACCCGGTGTTCAATCGCTACCACAGCGAAACCGAGTTCGTTCGCTACCTGAAGAAGCTCGAGAACCGCGACATCTCGCTGGTGCACTCGATGATGCCGTTGGGTTCGTGCACGATGAAGCTCAACGCCGCGTCGGAAATGGCGGCGCTGACCTGGCCGGGGTTCGCCAACATCCACCCCTTCGTGCCGCCCGAGCAGGCCGGAGGCTACACCCGGATGCTCGGCCAGCTCGGGCGCTGGCTGGCCGAGATCACCGGATTCGATTCGGTGTCGTTCCAGCCCAACTCGGGGGCGCAGGGCGAGTACACCGGCCTGCTCGCGATCCGTTCCTACCTCGGATCGATCGGCCAGGGTGCGCGCGACGTGTGCCTGATACCGGCGTCGGCGCACGGCACCAATCCGGCGTCGGCGCAGATGATGGGAATGCGCATCGTCGTCGTGGCCTGCGATCGCAACGGCAACATCGACATGGCCGACCTGCGCGCGAAGATCGACCTGCACCGCGATGCGCTCGCCGCTCTGATGGTCACCTACCCGTCGACGCACGGCGTGTTCGAAGCCACGATCCGCGAGGTCTGCGCGCTGGTGCACGACGCCGGCGCGCAGGTCTACATGGACGGCGCGAACCTCAACGCGCTCGCGGGCCTGGCGCGCCCCGGCGACATCGGCGCCGACGTCTGCCACATGAACCTGCACAAGACCTTCTGCATCCCGCACGGCGGCGGCGGGCCCGGAATGGGCCCGATCGCGGTCGCCGCGCACCTCGCGCCGCACCTGCCGGCGGACCCGTTCGCGCAGCAGCCCGGACACGATGTCGGGTCGGTCGGGTCGGTTGGATCAGTCGCGCCGGTTGGGTCGGTCGCGTCGAGCGCGTCGAGCAGCGCGCTGATCACGACGATCTCGTGGATGTACCTGCGAATGATGGGCGCGCACGGCGTGCGCAAGGCGACCGAGGTCGCGATCCTCAACGCCAACTACATCGCCGCGCGGCTCGCCCCATTTTTCCCGGTGCTCTACGTCGGCGCCAACGGCCGCGTCGCGCACGAGTGCATCCTCGACACCCGCGACCTCAAGGCGAAGTACGGCGTGAGCGCCGAAGACCTGGCCAAGCGACTGATCGACTATGGCTTTCACGCGCCGACGCTCTCGTTCCCGGTGGCCGACACGCTGATGATCGAGCCCACCGAAAGCGAATCGAAGCTCGAGATCGACCGCTTCTGCGACGCGATGATCTCGATCCACGGGGAACTGCTGCGCATCGCCGACGGGAGTTTCGACCGCGTCGACAATCCACTGAAGAACGCGCCGCACACGGCGCCCGAGATCGCCGGCGACTGGAAACACGCCTACTCGCGCGAGTGCGCGGCGTACCCGCTGCCGTGGCTGCGCGACGCGAAGTTCTGGCCGTTCGTCAAGCGCATCGACAACGCGGGCGGCGACCGCAACCTGGTGTGCACCTGCCCGCCGGTTTCCGACTACGAGACCTAGATGAGCGCCGCACTGAACAGGATCGCGCTCGACGCGCTGCACCGCGAACTCGGCGCGAAGATGTCCGGTTTCGCCGGTTTCGAGATGCCGATCCAGTACCGCGACGGCCTGCGGGTCGAGCACCTGCACACGCGCGAGCGCGCCGGACTGTTCGACGTCTCGCACATGGGACAGCTGCGCGTCACCGCGGCCGACGCGCGCCGCACGACGCTGCATCGCCAGCTCGAAGCGGCGCTGCCGGTGGACTTCGCCGACTGGCCCGAGGGACTGCAGAAATACTCGTTCCTGCTCAACGAACACGGCGGCATCGAAGACGACCTGATGCTGGTCAATCTCGGCGACGAGGTGCGCGTCGTGGTCAACGCGGGCAATCGCGCACACGATCTCGGGCTGTTTCGCGCGCGCTGCCCCGAACTGGTGTTCGAGTGGATCGACGCCGCGCTGCTCGCGCTGCAGGGTCCCGGCGCCGAACACGCGCTCGCCAGGCTCGATCCCGAGGCGCGTCCGATGCTGTTCATGCGTTCGCGCACGCTCGAGCTGCTGGGCGCGAAGTGCCTGACGACGCGCTCCGGCTACACCGGCGAAGACGGCTACGAGATTTCTGTCCCGACCGCGAGCGCCGAAGCGCTCGCGCGTCGCCTGCTCGCCGATCCGGAGGTCGCCGCGATCGGACTGGCCGCGCGCGACACGCTTCGGCTCGAGGCCGGACTGCCGCTGCACGGCTGCGACATCGACGCGGGCACCACGCCGGTCGAGGCCGCGCTCTCGTTCGCGATCCCGAAGTCGCGCCGCGCGGGCGGGCTCAAGGCGGGCGGGTTTCCAGGCGCCGAGACGATCCTGCGCCAGTTGGCCGACGGCGCCGCGCGCAAGCTCGTCGGGCTAGCTTCCTACGAATCGATTCCGGTGCGCGCGCACGCGCAAGTGCTCGACGAACGCGATCGCGTCGTCGGCGAGGTCACCAGCGGAACCGTCTCGCCGACGCTCAACCGCCCGGTGATGCTCGCGTACATGGACGCGGGCGCGATCAGCCACAGCACCGACGGGGCCTTTCGCGCCGCGGTGCGCGAGCGCAGGCCGAGCGTGCACCTCACCCCGCTGCCGTTCGTGGCGAAACGCTACAAGCGCTGAGTCGCGCCGCGCTGCGCCGGATCTGTCGCGCTCGCGGGCTCCCGCTCCCGCTCCCGCTCGCGGGCCATCGCGGCGCGCGAAGGTCGCGCCTCAGAGATGGAAGATCTTGCCCGGATTGAGGATGTTCTGCGGATCGAACGCCAGCTTGATCCGGCGCATCAACTCGATCGCGTCGTCGCCTGCTTCCTCGACCAGAAAGCCCATCTTGTGCAGCCCGATGCCGTGCTCGCCGGTGCAGGTGCCGTCCATCGCGAGCGCGAGCCGCACGATCTCGTCGTTCAGGCGCTCGGCCTCCTGCATCTCGCGCTCGTCTTCCGGATCGACCAGAAGCACCGCGTGGAAGTTGCCGTCGCCGACGTGCCCGAGCAGCATCGTCGGAAACCCCGCGGTGTCGAGGATGCGACGCGCGCCGGTGATCGAATCGGACAGCCGGGAGATCGGCACGCAGGTGTCGGTGGAGATCGCACGGCACCCGGGGCGCACCTGAAGGCAGGCGAAGTACGCGTTGTGGCGCGCGTCCCACAACCGGGTCCGGTCCTCGGGGCGGGTCGCCCACTCGAAATCCTGCCCGCCGTGTTCGCGCGCGATGCCCTGCACGACCTCGGCCTGCTCGCGCACCGAGTTCTCGTTGCCATGGAACTCGAAGAAGAGCGTGGGCGCCTCGCGCAGACCGGTCTTGCTGTGCGCGTTGATCGCGCGGATCGTCGCGTCGCACAGGAACTCGCTGCGCGCGATCGGCACGCCCACCTGGATCGTCTCGATCACGGTGCGCACCGCGTCCGGGAGCGAGGGGAAGTTCACCACCGCTGCCGACATCGCTTCGGGCACCGGATAGAGCCGCACCGTGACCTCGCAGATCACGCCGAGCGTGCCCTCGGAACCGACGAACAGCCGCGTCAGGTCGTAGCCCGCCGACGACTTGCGCGCGCGCTTGGCGGTGCGGATCACCTTGCCATCGGCGCTGACCACGGTGAGCGCGAGCACGTTCTCGCGCATCGTGCCGTAGCGCACCGCATTGGTGCCCGACGCGCGGGTGGCGGCCATGCCGCCGATGCTCGCGTCGGCTCCGGGATCGATCGGGAAGAACAGGCCGGTGGACCTGAGCGCCTCGTTGAGCTGCTTGCGCAGCACGCCCGCCTGCACGGTCGCGGTGAGGTCGTCGGCATCGATCGCGAGCACCGCGTTCATCTGCGACAGGTCGACCGACACGCCGCCGTGGATCGCGAGCAGATGTCCCTCGAGCGAGGAGCCCGCGCCGTACGGAATCAGCGGATAGCTGTGCGCCCGGCACAGGTCGACCAGCGCGACCACGTCGTCGGTGGACTGCGCGAACACCACCGCCATCGGCGGTGTGACCGGAAACGGCGATTCGTCGCGGCCGTGGTGGTCGCGCACCGCCTGCGCGGTGCTCAGTCGCTCGCCGAAACGATCGCGCAGCGCGGTCTCGAGCGCCGGCGGCAGCGGCCGCCTGAGCGACTCGGAAAAGGCAATCTGGTTCATGGTCGACTCCTGGAGGCAGTGTAGCCGAATCGTTGCGCGCGTCCGCCGAAACCGAAGTGATCTTGCTAACATCGCGGGCAGGGGCGACAAGGCGGGCAGAGACGACAGGCACAGGCACAGGCACAGGCGCGGACGGATCCGCGAAACGGACATGGGCAAGAGACTCTCGAAGATCGCCACCCGAACCGGCGACGACGGCACGACCGGGCTGGGCGACGGCAGCCGCACGAGCAAGGCGGGCGCGCGGATCGCGGCGCTGGGCGAAGTCGACGAACTGAACTCCTGCGTGGGACTGCTGCTCACCGAGTCGCTGCCCGAGGACGTGCGCGCCGTGCTCACTTCGATCCAGCACGACCTGTTCGACCTCGGCGGCGAGCTTTGCATCCCGGGTTTCGAGAACGTGCACGAGGCGCAGCTCGTGCGGCTCGACGGCTGGCTCGAGCACTACAACGCGACCCTGCCCCGGCTCGAGGAGTTCATCCTGCCCGGCGGCGCGCGCGCCGCGGCGCAGGCGCACGTCGCGCGCACCGTCGCGAGGCGCGCGGAACGGGCGGTGGTCGCGCTGGGACGCGACGAACAGGTGCGCGCGGTGTGCCGCCAGTACCTGAACCGACTGTCGGACCTGCTGTTCGTGCTCGCCCGCGTGCTCAACCGCCACGCGGGCGGAGACGACGTGCAGTGGGATCCGAAGCGCGAGCGCTAGGGCCCCTGTTCACACTACGCTCGTGCCCGCGTGAACGGGCGCTAGGCTTCGCGCGCCGCTTCCAGGTACGAAACCAGCTTCGCGCTGGTCTGTCGCAGCCGTTCGGAGAGCAGCTGCACGAGCTTGAGCAGGATCTTGTTGCCGAGCTTGGGCTCGTCGTTGAGCACCAGCAGCAGCGCGTCGCGCGTGAGCACCGAGATGCGCGAATGCTCGAGCGTGACGCACGACGCGAACCGCGGCTCGCCGTCGAACATCGACATCTCGCCCAACGCGTGGCCGGCGTGCGCGACGGCGATCCGCGACGGATAGTTGTAGCGATTGCGACGCAACACGTCGATCATTCCGGACATCAGCAGCATCATGAAGTCGCCGCTCTCGCCTTCGGAGATCATCGTGACGCCAGCCGGCGCCTCGTAGACGTACATGAAGGCGCCGAGCCGGCGCGTCTCGTCGACGTCCAGCCCGGAGAACAACGGCGTGCGCGACATCAGCGCGTGGATTTCGTCGAAGAATTCGCTCGCCCTGCCGACGGGCCTCAGGCCCATCGCCAGCAAGCGCTCGTGCGGGGTCGGATTGTGGCCCGGGGGCCTCGACGACGAATCTTCCTGCGCGGCCGCCGGCGCGTCGGTCGGCGTCACCGTCGCCACCTGCTGGGCTTGCATGGCAGCCTCCTGTTGACTGAATCGCGTTATAGCACGGATGCGCGGCCCGCGGACCGGCGCGAGAGTGAGCCGTGGCGATTTCCCGACGGGAGGCGTGAGGCGCGGACTGCCGGTCGCGGCCGCCCGGAAATCGGCGCGACTCCCGCGGCGGCGGCGGCTCGCGACTCCTGCTCGCGACTGCTGCTCGCGACTCCCGCGGCGACCGCTGCTCGCGACTGCTGCTCGCGACTGCTGCTCGCGACTCGCCGCTACTCGCTCGCGGTCAACCTGCGCGCACGCACGGCCTGCGCCATCGTCTCGAGCGCCGAGACGCTGTCCTCCCAACCGATGCAGCCGTCGGTGACGCTTTGCCCGTACGCCAGTTCACGGCCGCGGATCAGGTCCTGGCGTCCGGCGACCAGGTGGCTCTCGATCATCACGCCGAAGATGCGCCGTTCGCCGCCGGCCATCTGCGACGCGATGTCGCCGAGCACGCCGAGCTGGTTCAGCGGGTCCTTGCGGCTGTTGCCGTGGCTCGCGTCGATCATCAGCCGGCACGCGAGCGCGGCCTGCGCGGCCTGCGCGCAGGCCGCCTCGACCGACTCGGCGTCGTAGTTCGGTGCCTTGCCGCCACGAAGGATCACGTGGCAATCCTCGTTCCCGTTGGTCGAGACGATCGCCGAGTGCCCGCCCTTGGTCACCGACAGGAAATGGTGCGGCTGCGACGCCGCCTTGATCGCGTCGAGCGCGATACGCAGGTTCCCGCCGGTGCCGTTCTTGAAACCGACCGGACACGACAGTCCCGAGGAGAGCTCGCGATGCACCTGCGACTCGGTGGTGCGCGCTCCGATCGCGCCCCACGAGATCAGGTCGGCGATGTACTGCGGCGTGATCATGTCGAGGAACTCCGTGCCCGCGGGCAACCCCATCTCGTTGATCTGCACCAGCAGCTCGCGCGCCAGGCGCAGGCCCTTGTTGATCTGGAAGCTGTCGTCGAGGTCGGGATCGTTGATCAGGCCCTTCCAGCCCACCGTCGTACGCGGCTTCTCGAAGTAGACGCGCATCACGATCTCGAGTTCGCCGCGAAAGCGCGTGCGCTGTTCGGCGAGCCGCCCCGCGTACTCGAGCGCGGCGCGGGTATCGTGGATCGAGCACGGGCCGATCACCACCAGCAGCCGATCGTCCATGCCGTGCAGGATCCGGTGGGTCGCCTGGCGCGACTCGTAGGTCACGGTCGACGCGTCGTCGCTGACCGGGAACTCGCGCAGCAGGTGCGCTGGCGGCGCGAGCTCCTTGATCTCGCGGATTCTGACGTCGTCTGTGGTTTGCTTCATCGCTCGCTCCATCGGTGAATTCGGGCCCGCAAAAACAAAAACCGCCGGTCGGGGCCGGCGGTTCGGTCGGATCGGGCTGCTGTCTACTTGCTGCGCGCGCCTTCACGACTCGTCCCGCCGGTGGCAGGAAAGCCGAAAAAACCGAACTCAAAATAACGCGCCGTGTCGATCATCGGGAGGCAGTGTACGCACAACCGCGGCACGGGGCAAATCGCCGCCGATCAGCCGGTGCCGCCCACCGTGAGGCCTTCGATGCGAAGCGTCGGCTGGCCAACCCCCACCGGAACGCTCTGCCCGTCCTTGCCGCACACCCCCACTCCCGAATCCAGCCGCATGTCGTTGCCGATCATCGTCACGCGGGTGAGCGCGTCCGGCCCGTTGCCGATGATCGTCGCGCCCTTGACCGGATACTGGACGCGCCCGTTCTCCACCCAGTAGGCCTCAGACGCCGAGAACACGAACTTTCCGTTGGTGATGTCGACCTGGCCGCCGCCGAAGTTCACCGCGTACAGGCCGCGCTCGAGCGACGCGACGATCTCTCGCGGATCGTGCTCGGCGCCGAGCATGTAGGTATTGGTCATCCGCGGCATCGGCAGGAACGCGAAGGATTCGCGCCGCCCGTTTCCGGTGGGCGGCGCCTTCATCAACCGGGCGTTGAGCGAGTCCTGCAGGTAGCCGCGCAATACCCCGTCCTCGATCAGCACATTTCGTTGCGTGGCATTGCCCTCGTCGTCGATGTTCAGCGAGCCGCGCCGCCGGGGCAGCGTTCCGTCGTCGACCACCGTCACGCCGCGCGCGGCCACGCGCTCGCCGATCCGGCCCGAGAAGGCCGACGAACCCTTGCGGTTGAAGTCGCCCTCCAGCCCGTGGCCGATCGCCTCGTGCAGCAGCACTCCGGGCCAGCCAGGGCCCAGCACGACGGTCATCACCCCCGCGGGCGCCGGGCGCGACTCCAGGTTCACCGTCGCGGCGTGCACCGCCTCGCGCACGTACTGGGCTATCACTTCGTCGTCGAAGTAGTCGAGATCGAAGCGCCCACCCCCGCCCGCGGTGCCCTGCTCGCGCCGCCCGTCGGCCTCGGCGATCACGGTGACCGAGAGGCGCACGAGCGGGCGTACGTCGGCAGCGATCAGCCCGTCGGAGCGCGCGACCAGCACGACGTCGTGTTCGGCCGCGACGCCTGCCATCACCTGCACCACGCGCGGATCGCTGGCGCGCGCCAGCTTCTCGACCTTGTGCAGCAGCGCGACCTTGGTCGCCGCGTCGCGCGCCGAGATCGGGTCCTCGCTCGAGTAGAGCGAGCGCCCGGCCCCGGGTGTCATCGATCCGGCGACCTTCACGCGCCCCGCGCCACGACGCGCGATCGTTCGCGTCGCGCGCGCCGCCGACAGCAACGCCCCGGCACTGATCTCGTCCGAATACGCGAACGCGGTCTTCTCGCCGGCGACCGCACGCACGCCGACTCCCTGCTCGATCGAGAAATTTCCCGACTTGACGATCCCCTCGTCCAGGCTCCAGCCCTCGGTGCGCGTGTACTGGAAGTACAGGTCGGCATAGTCGACGCGGTGCTCGAATACCTCGGCCAGCGTCCTCGTCAGGTCCTGCTCGACGAGCCCCGAGGGCTCGAGCAGCAGATGCCTTGCGATCGCCAGGCGATCGATCCCTTCATCGACGATCTTCATACGTTCATCCTCACATTACCCGGTGGCCCAGCGCCGGCAACATCGCGCGCACCTGCGCCAGCCGTTCTTTGGAGATCGTACCCGCGAGCACGCCCTCGCCCTCGTCCAGCACCCCGAGCACCTCGCCCCAGGGGTCGATCAGCATCGAGTGGCCCCAGGTGCGCCTGCCGTTGGGATGGCGCCCGCCCTGCGCGGGAGCGAGAACATAGCACTGGTTCTCGATCGCGCGTGCGCGCAGCAGTATCTCCCAGTGCGCCTCGCCGGTCGCGTAGGTGAACGCCGAGGGCACGACGATCAGGTCGACCGGCGAAAGGCGCCGATAGAGCTCCGGAAACCGCAGGTCGTAGCAGACCGACAGCCCGATACGCCAGGTCCCGGCGTCGAACACCACCGGCGTGACGCCCGGCTCGATCGTCGCCGCCTCGTCGTAGCGTTCCGCGCCGCGTTGCAGGCCGAACAAGTGAACCTTGTCGTAGCGCGCGCGGCGCGTGCCGTCCGGGCCGTAGACCAGGCACGCGTTGCGCACGCGCGAGGGGCGCGCGCAGCGCAGCGGCACCGTGCCCCCGACCAGCCACACTCCGTGGCGCCGTGCTTCGCCGGCGAGGAAGTCCTGAACCGGCCCCTCGCCGTCGCGCTCGCGCGCCCTGACCTTGTCGTGATCGGAGTTGCCGAAAATGCAGAAGTACTCCGGCAGGACGACCACGCGCGCGCCCTGCGCCGCGGCGGTCGCGATCAGCGCGCGCGCCGACGCGAGATTCGCTTCGATTCCGGGCGCCGACACCATCTGGATCGCCGCCACCGGGATCGCGTCATCGACTTCCGACATCCTCGCACCCTGTTCCCATCGTTGTCCTCGTATCGTTCGCGTCGCCGTTCACCGTGGCGAACCCTGCGCCGGCGAAGACGGTTGCGCCGACGAAGACGGCTGCGCCGACGGCGCCGTGCGCTTGCGTTCGACGACCTGCGGGTCGGCCCACGAACCGGTGACCTCGTACTCGTAACTGAAGATCTGCTGGATCGGCCCGCGCAGCGCGAGCTGCGCGACGAACGACCCGAGTCCGATCACCGGGTTGATCATCGCACCATACGCGAGCGAGGCGAGACCCGCGTTGAGTTCGGGCCGAACCTCGACCTCGAGCGCCTGCGTCTCGTCGGCCAGGTTGGCGCGGCCGCGGATCCGCACCTGCGCGTGCACGCCGCGCATCTGCAGGTTCTCGGTGCGTGCGATCCCCGCGTTCACGCCGACGTCGCCGACGATCGAATCGAAGGCGAATCCCTCGGCGAACACGTCGCGAAAGTCGAGCGTGAGGCGCCGCGGCAACGACTGCAGGTTGAGCACGCCGATCAGCTTGGCGATCCCCGGATCGGTCTTGAGGAACTGTCCCTTGCCCAGCTTGACCTTCATCTCGCCGGCGAGCGAGGGGTAGTCGATCGCCAGCGGCGAACCCCGCCAGTTCAGGTCGCCCGAGATCGTGCCCGAGGCGCCGCGCATCGTGTCCTTGAGCCCGTAGAGCGCAAGCAATTCGCCCGATTCCACGACCTCCAGGTCGAAATCCATCCGTGTCCTGCGCGTCATCCCCCCGGCTGCCGGGGCCCAGTTCCCACGCGCCTTGAGCTTCGCCGTGGCGTTGGTCAGCGTCAATTCGTCCAGCCTCCAGCCCTGCTGCATCGGCGTGGGCGTGTTGGTCGCTCGCACTTCCAGCCGGCCGAGCGGGCGGTCGAACAGCACGAATTCCTCGGCAGCGATGTCCAGCGCCGGCAGGTCCTCGGGCTGCGAGTCGAGCAGCGACTCGAGTTCGGTTGCGCCCGAGCGCGGGATCACCAGACGCGTGAATCGGGCGTTGAGCGTGCCCATCCGCTTGCCCGGCTCCGGTTCGCGCCAGTTGAAGAACCCGTTCACCTCGCGCGCGCTGACGTTCGCGCTCCAGAATCCGCCGACGCGCGTCGCGCCGAGCACGACCTGGTGAAAGTCCTTCCCGGCGACACGCACGCGTGCGGCGACCACCGACACCGTGTTGGGCACCAGCGAGAACCCCTCGGCGAACTCGGCCGCCGCGCGCTCGCCGGCCTGGCGCAGGTCTGCGCGCGTGAGCAGCGGCGCCCAGGCGTCGATGTCGACCTGGTCGGTGTTGAGCACGATCGCCAGACCCGTCTCGCGCAGCACCGGCTCGGCGTCGAGCGCGAACGCCGCGCGGCGCACCAGCAGTCGCTCGGTGCGCGGATCGCGAACGCGTTCGATCGCCAGCCCGATCGCATCGCGCAGCGTGACGCGGATCGTGTCGCGCGCGCGGAGAGCGTCCGGGTCGCGCGGCGCGTCGGCCGAGGTCTGCACCACGAGCGGCCACGCCGCCTGCGCCGGCTTGGCGAACGGCGCGGGCAGCGTCGAAGCCAGCCCCCTGAGGTCGGACTCGATCCGCACCGACGCCGCGCGGCGCTTGAGATCGATCGACGCCTTGTACGTGGCCGACCCGCTCAACGCCTGCGTGAGCGGGTTGTCGACCACCGATCGCATCGCCTGCGCCGAGGCGTTTCCTTCGGCGCGAATCACGAAGCGGCCGGGCTCGGGCGTGGTCCCGTCGACGCGCAGCTCGCCACCGAGGAAATTCGCGCCGATCCCGCGCAGCGCGAGGCCGCGCTCGCTGAACTCGAGCGCACCGGTCACATTGGCCAGCGGCGGGAGCGTGTTGTCGATCCGCAGGTCGTTGCCCTGGAAACTGACCACGCCGGCCACCGTCGAGCGCCCGAGATCGCCCAGCGCCAGCGCGAGCCTCAACTGCAGGCGCGCCGCGCCGCTCGCTTTCGTGTCCCGGGTGAAGTCGTCGATCCTGGTCGCCACCGGACTCTCGTTGACGAAGCGCAGCATGTCGGCCGCAGGCCCTTCGCCCGAGCCCTCGATCCGCAGCATCGGGTCGGCGAAGTCGGCCAGATTCGCCTGGGTGGCGCCGAGCGCGACGTCGAATACCCTTCCCGAACGCATCTGGATACTCATCGCAGCGCGCTCGAAGGCCAGCGAGCCCTGGAACTTCTCGATCGCCGGCCACCCGGGCGCATAGGCGAGCACGCCGTCGGCGACGCGAGCAGTGATCGAGAACTCTCCTTCCTCGGGCGAGCGGTACGGGAAGTCGTACAGGTCGCCGCGCAACGTGAAGCGCACGTCGTCGGAGCGGCCCGCGGTGATCGAGTCGCGCACCCAGTCGCGCACCTTCGACGAGATCTTGAGCGGCAGGTAGCGCGCGACCGATCGCACCTCGGCCCGATCGAGCTTTCCCTTCAGGTCCACCAGTCCGGCCCCCTTGCCGCCGCTGCGATAGGTGCCCGACACGACCCCGGCCGCGTCGGCGTTGGTGAACTGCAATTGCGAGATTTCGACGACGACCTGCACCTTCTCCTGCTCGCGCTCGAGCTTCCAGCGCGCCTGCGCCGAGAGCGTGTCGATCGGCACCGCAGGATCGGCGAACACGCCCGGAAACGCCAGCGTCGCGCGCTCGCCCTTGACGCGCACCTCGCCGCCGGCAGCAGTGAGCTTCGCCTCGCCCGAGAGGTTCTCGAACCACGGCATCGCCGGAACCGGAAACCGCGGGTCGATCGTCGGCGTGTCGCCGTACTTCAGCGAGAGCCGGTCGAACTCGAGCGTCGCCTCGAACGGCTGGCGCGCGCCCGCGGTCCAGGTGCCGGCCAGCGCGCCGACCCGCCCGGAGAGCTTCAACTTCGCCAGCGCGTCGCGCGCTGCGCGCGCGAGCGGCAAACGGCGCGCGAACGCCAGCGCCTGCGCCGCATCGAACGCCGCGACCGCGCCGCGGGCCGTCGCGGGAACACCGCGCGCGTCGAGCGTGACTTGCTGCTCTCCGAGCGCGGACAGGCGAAAACCGCCGGTGTCGGTCGCATCGAGTCGCTGCACGCGCAACAGGTAACCCTCGCCCGACGCGCGCCCGGCGACATCGGCCTGAAGCGCATCGAGCCGCAACGGCCCCTCGTCGAGGTCCCATCGGATCGCGTCCGCGTCGACCTTGACGCGCAGCTCCTGCGCGCGCCCGGCGTCGAAGCCCAGCCAGGCCTTGAACTCGCCTCGCCCCGAGCGCAGCGCGATCGTTTCGGGCAGCAACGCGCCGAACGCCGCGGCGTCGGCGCCCTGCACGGCGGCGTAGGCGTTGCCCTGCCAGCGCGTCCAGTCGGCGGCGCGCGAGCGCGCCGGGCGGTAGAACTCGAACGCCGCCTGCGCACGCTCCCATCCCGGGCCCGGCGCCGCGAAGCGCGCGGCTCCCCGATGCCGCCGCCCGACGTTGCCGAGCGAGAGGTCGATCGCCTCGAGCACGGTGCGCGATGCGCGCGGGCGGTCGATCAACTCCAGCGTCGCGCCGTGCACCAGGACCCTGCGCTGCGACATCAGCGCCTCGAGCCCGCGCCCGTCGTCCGGCGCGTCGGGGTCGAGTTCCACGCCCGCGACCCTCCACCGCCCCGAGTCGAGCCGCTCGACCCGGATCGACGGGCGATCGAGTTGCACGACCGACAGCCGAAGCGCGCCGGCGAGCAGCGATCGCGGCGACAGCACCGCGGTCGCGCGCGGCACCGTCAGCAGCGACGCGCCGTCGTCGTCGGACAACTCGAGCGCGTGGACGGTCAGGCGCGGCAGCAGGCCCTCGAATCCGGTGTCGATGCGACCGATCGACACCTTGCGACCCGCGAGTTCGGTCAGGCGTTCGGTCAGCAGCGGGCGCCAGTCGTCGAGTCTGGGCCAGACGTAGTGACGCAGGCCCAGGTAGGCCAGGCCCATGACAAAGTACGCGGTGACCAGGACTGCGACGAGCGCGCCAGCGATGACCGGTCCAAGCCTGTGCAATCGTTTCAGGGCTGAGACGAGTGGCACTTTCGTCGGGCCGAAGGCCCGTCCTTGTGTTTGGAACAGCTCCGTTAGGATACCCGTTCCCAGGCGATCGACCGACGCGAGACCCGCTCGAAGCGAACAACATGACCTACCGTGCAGACGATGTTTCCGGATACTTCCGTCGCTCGCTGGCCGCGATCGGCGCGCAGGGCGAGAAGGGCGCGCGAAGGCTGGCGCTGCTCGACGCGTGGATCGCCCGTCCGATCGATGCCGGGTCGATCGAGACCGCGGTCGCGGCCGCGCTGGCGAGGGCACACGAGTTGCGCGTCGGCGCGCGTGATCCGGACGCGGCGGGCAACCTGGTCGCGAGCGGCCTGCGCCAGGTGCGCCAGTGCCTGATCATGGCGCTCGCCGAGCGCGACCTGCGCGGCGACGCGTCGCTCGAGGAGGTCTGCGGCGCGATGACGGCGTTCGCGACCTGCGCGACCCGCGAGGCGCTGCACCAGGCCGCGGCCGAGTGCGCTGCCCGGCACGGTCGCGCGCTCGACGCGCAGGGCACGCCGCAGGATCTGCTCGCGGTGGCGATGGGCAAGGGCGGCGCCGACGAACTGAACGTGTCCTCGGACCTGGATCTCGTGTTCGTCTTTCGCGAGCAGGGTGAAACCGAGGGCGTGCGCGACGCCGACGGCGAGTCACGCGCTTCGAGCCGGATCGCGGCGAGCGAGTTCATGCACCGCGTGGCACGTCGCACGATCCAGCTGCTGTCCGAGGCCACCGCCGACGGCTTCGTGTTCCGGGTCGACACGCGGCTGCGCCCCAACGGCGACTCGGGCCCGCTGGTCGCGCAATTGCCGATGCTCGAGAACTACTTCTACGCGCAGGGCCGCGAGTGGGAGAGGTTCGCGTGGCTCAAGGCGCGCGTGATGGCCGACTCGGGCACGGCGGGCGAAGGCTCGCGCCGCGCCGACGAGCAGGCGCTCACCACGATCGTCACGCCTTTCGTCTACCGGCGCTATCTCGACTTCCGGGTGTTCGGCGGGCTGCGCGAACTGCACGCGATGATTCGTGCCGAGGTGGCCAAGCGCGACGCACGCAACCACGGAAGCATCGACGTCAAGCTCGGACGCGGCGGAATCCGCGAGATCGAATTCATCGCGCAGCTGTTCCAGATCGTGCGCGGCGGGCGCGACCCGGGGCTGCGCGACCGCCGCACGCTCGCCACCCTCGACGCGCTCGCGGCGCGCAACGTGTTGCCGCGCGAGGACTGCGACGCGCTGGCGCACGCCTACAGGCTGTTACGGCGCACCGAGCACGCGTTGCAGTACCGCGAAGACGCGCAGACGCACCGGCTCGGCGCCGAGCCGTCGGAGCGCGAAGTCGTCGCCAGGATGCTCTCGATGTCGAGCGACGAGTTCGGCGCGGCGCTCGACGCGACGCGCGCAGCGGTGCAGCGCGTGTTCGACGGTCTGCTGCGGTCTCCGGAAGCGCCCGACGCCCCGCGCGCCGGAACGGTCGCCAAGGGCGAGACTCCGCCGGCGGAGGGGTTGCGCAACCGCCTCGACGCGCTGCGCGAGTCGGCGCGCTACCGCGGAGCGCGCGAGGAGACGCGCGCCGCGATCGAGCAGGTACTCGCGGGCGCGTTCGCCGACACCGACGACGAGGCGACGCTGTCGCGCCTGATCGACCTGATCGAGGCGGTGATCGGACGCGCCGCCTATATCGCCCTGCTGTCGCAGTTTCCGCTGGCGCGAACGCGCGTGACGACGCTGCTCGGGCGCGCGAAGTGGGCGGCCGAGTACCTGATCCGCCACCCGATCGTGCTCGACGAACTGCTCGACGGGCAGCTGTTCGAGCCGCCCGACCACGATGCCTGGGAAGCGAGTGTGCGCTCGATGCTCGACGCTGCGTTGATCGAGGGCCAGCCCGACATCGAGCACCAGATGGACATCGCGCGCGAGGCGCATCACGCGCAGGTGTTCAGGATGCTCGCGCAGGATCTCGAAGGACTGCACACCGTCGAGCGGGTCTCGGACCACCTCAGCGAGTTGGCCGATCGCGTGCTGTCGATCGCGCTCGAGCGCGTCTGGCCGATGGTTCGGCTGCGCCACCGCGACACGCCCCGGTTCGCGATCATCGCCTACGGCCGCCTCGGCGGAAAGGAACTCGGCTACGCCTCGGACCTCGACCTGGTGTTCGTCTACGAAGACGCGCACGAACGCGCGGCCGAGGCCTACGCGCAACTCGCGCAGCGGCTCTCGACCTGGCTCTCGTCGCGCACCGCCGCCGGACAACTGTTCGAGATCGATCTGCGGTTGCGTCCCAACGGCAACGCCGGCCTGATGGTGACGAGCCTCGAGGGATTTCGCCAGTACCAGCGCGAGTCGGCCTGGGTGTGGGAGCACCAGGCGCTCACACGGGCGCGTTTTGTCGCCGGCGACACGCAGATCGGCGCCGCCTTCGAAGCCGAGCGCCGGGAGATCCTCGCCAGGCAGCGCGAGATCGGAAAGTTGCGCGAGGAAGTGATCGCGATGCGCCAGAAGATGCACGACGGGCACCCGAACCGCGGCGAGCTGTTCGATCTCAAGCACGACGACGGCGGCATGGTCGACATCGAGTTCGTCGTCCAGTTCCTCGTGCTCGCGCATGCGCACGCCCACGTCGAGTTGCTCGACAACGCGGGCAACATCGCGCTGCTCGGTCGGGCCGGCGCGGCGGGGCTGATCGACTCCGATCTCGCCGCCCGCGTCGCCGAGGCCTACCGGCGCTTTCGGCAGTTGCAGCACGCGTTGCGACTGAACGACGCGCGTTTCGCCCGCGTCGAGCCGGACAGCGTCGCCCCCGAGCGCGAGGACGTGCGCGCGCTGTGGCGGGCGGTGATCGAGGACTCTAGCCGCTAGGGCCCGGCAGCGCTGGTGCGACGCATCGATCTGTCCGGAATCGGGCGTTCAGGCCGCACCCTGGGCGCGCACCCGTCCCGCCGACCAGCCGGCCCGCATGCCCTGTCGCAGCACCGCGAACAGCACGATCAGCACGACCGGGATCGAGAGCAGGTTCAGGATCGACCATCCGTTGACGTACAACAGCGCGCCCGACGAGGCCGACGAGGTCACCATCGTCATGAACACACAAGCGTCCATGAATCCCTGCACCCGCATTCGCTCGCTCGGCCGGTAGGCGGTCGTGAGCAGCGCGGTGCCGCCGGTGTACATGAAGTTCCACCCCACGCCGAGCAGGAACAGCGCGACCAGGAACTGCATCAGGTCCACGCCCGAGAGCGCGATCGCGATGCACCCGAGCATCAGCGCGCATCCGGTCGCGATCACCGGGAGGATCCCCACACGCGCGATCAGCGCCCCGGTGAACAGGCCCGGTGCGAACATCCCGACGATGTGCCATTCGATCACCAGCGCCGCCGACGCGAACGGGTGCTTGCACACTTCCATCGCGAGCGGGGTCGCGACCATCAGCAGGTTCATCACGCCGTAGCCGAGCGCGCCCGAGAGGATCGCGATCCAGCACGCGGGCTGGCGCACGATCTCGAACAGCGGGCGCACCGGCCCGGCCACGACCGAGGCGTGCGGCGAGGGGAGCCGCAACAACTGCGCGAGCAGCATCGAGGTGACGGCGAAACCGACCAGCGTCAGGTAGGTGCCGGCGAAGTCGGCCTCCAGCCAGGTGCGCGACCACTTGGCGAACTCCGGTCCGACGACGCCTCCGGCGATCCCGGCCGCGAGCACCAGCGAGATCGCACGCGCGCGAAAGTTCGGGGCGTAGGTATCGGCCACGTCGGCGGCCGCGAAGCGCAGGCTCGCGCCGACCGCGTTGTACAGGCCGCAGACGAAGGTGGCCACGCACAGCAGCGCGAGGCTCCTGATCGTGAGCGCGTGCCAGCCCAGCAGCGCGCCGAAGATCGCCACCGCCGAACCGATCGTATAGCCGGCGCGGCGCCCGAAGCGGTTCATCAGCGCCGCCGCCGGCATCGCCCAGACCGCGCCACCGAGCACGTAGCCGGTCACCGGCAAGGTGGCCAGCATCTTGTTCTCGGCGATCGAGAACCCGGCCAGTCCGTTGACGACGATCAACGTGACGTTGTTGGTGAGCAGCAGGGCCTGAAGCGCCGCGAGCAGCGACATCTGGGCACGGAGCGTGGCGAGCATTCGGGGGGTTCGTCCGGATCGGCCGGGTCGCGGCTGTGCCCGGCGAAGCGCACGAGTGTAGCAGCGTGCGGCCCGGCACGTAGCGGCCGTACCGGTGCGATCGCCGGTACGGCGCCGGCCAGCGCGACGGCGGCCGTTCCGAGGCTGGAGCGCGACGCTCGCGCCTCGTTCGCACGGCATTCGATAGAATCCGGGCTTCGAGGGCACGGCGCCCGCCCAGGATGTCAAGGAGTCCCAAATGTCGATGGCCGACCGCGACGGCAAGATCTGGTTCGACGGCAAGATGGTCGAATGGCGCGATGCGAAGCTGCACGTGCTGACCCACTCGCTGCACTACGGTATGGCGGTGTTCGAGGGCGTGCGCGCCTACAAGACCGAGGCAGGGCCGGCGATCTTTCGCCTGAACGAGCACACTCAGCGGTTGTTCAACTCGGCGAAGATCTTCCAGATGAAGATCCCGTACAGCTTCGAGGTCGTCGCGCAGGCGCAGAAGGACATCGTGCGCGCCAACGCGCTCGAGTCCTGCTACATCCGCCCGCTGGTGTGGATCGGTTCGGAAAAGCTCGGCGTCTCGGCCAAGGGCAACACGATCCACGCGTCGATCGCCGCCTGGCCCTGGGGGGCGTATCTCGGCGAGGACGGGCTGGCCAAGGGCATCCGGGTCAAGACCTCGTCGTACAGCCGCCACCACGTCAACGTCTCGCTGGTTCGAGCGAAGGCGAGCGGCTACTACATCAATTCGATCCTCGCGCACCAGGAAGTGGCGGCCAACGGCTACGACGAGGCGCTGCTGCTCGACACCGAGGGCTACGTGTCCGAGGGCGCCGGCGAGAACGTCTTCATCGTGCGCAACGGCAAGGTCTACACGCCCGACCTCGCCTCCTGCCTCGACGGCATCACGCGCGACTCGCTCGTGACGATGGCACGCGACATGGGTCTGGAAGTGATCGAAAAGCGCATCACGCGCGACGAGATGTACTGCGCGGACGAGGCCTTCTTCACCGGCACCGCCGCCGAGGTCACGCCGATCCGCGAACTCGACGACCGCACGATCGGCGAAGGACACCGCGGACCGATCACCGAGAAGCTGCAGGCGCTGTTCTTCGACGTGGTCAACGGCCGCAGCGAGAAGTATCGTCACTGGCTCACCCAGGTCTGAATCGCCATGACCGACACACCGGCGCAGCAACCCGCGCGAGCGGACAGCCCCGCAGCAAACGACGGTGACGTGGTCGTGCTCGACCCGAGCGCGCTGCCGGCGTACTGCCCGAACCCGAACATGCCGATCTGGAGCAGCCATCCGCGCGTGTTCCTCGACGTCTCGCACGGCGAGCCGGCGCGCTGCCCCTACTGCGGCACGCGCTACCGGCTGCAGGCCGGCGCGACGCCGCGGGGCCATCACTGACGGCGCGTAGCGCCGGATTCGCGAGCGCGACCCCGCGATGAGCCAGGACTGCGAGTACATCCTCACGCTGTCGTGCCCGGACACGACCGGAATCGTGTTCCACGTGTCGGGATTCCTGTTCGAGCGCGGCTGCAACATCATCGACTCGGCGCAGTTCGGCGACGAGTCCACGGGGCTGTTCTTCCTGCGCGTGCATTTCTCGGCGCCGCGCGACTCGAGCCAGCGGCGTTTCACCGAGGAGTTCGCGCCGATCGCGACGCGCTACGCGATGAACGCGAAGATCCACGACCTTCGCGAGCGACCGCGGGTGCTGATGATGGTGTCGAAGTTCGGGCACTGCCTGAACAACCTGCTGTTTCGCCGATCAGCGGGCCAGCTCGAGATGGACATCCCGGCGATCGTGTCCAACCACACCGACTTCCAGCCGCTCGCGCACAGCTACGGGATTCCGTTTCTCTATCTCCCGGTGACCGCGGCGAACAAGGTCGAGCAGGAGGCGCGGCTGCTCGAACTGGTCGAGCGCGAGCGCGTCGACCTCGTGGTGCTCGCGCGCTACATGCAGATCCTCTCGCCGGAGCTCTGCAAGCGCCTGGCCGGCGGCGTGATCAACATCCACCACAGCTTCCTGCCCAGCTTCAAGGGCGCGAAACCCTACGCGCAGGCACACGATCGCGGCGTGAAGCTGATCGGCGCGACCGCGCACTACGTGACCGCGGACCTGGACGAAGGGCCGATCATCGAGCAGGGCGTCGAGCGCGTGAACCACGCAATGACGCCCGACACGCTCGCGGCGATCGGGCACGACATCGAATCGGTCGTGCTCGCGCGCGCGGTGAAGTGGCACCTCGAGCGCAGGGTGTTGGTCAACGGCCAGCGCACTGTCGTGTTTCGCTGAGCGTCGCGATGAAGCCGCCGATCGCGCACGCCAGCGCGCAGGCCGCCGAGGAAGCATTCTACGACGCGATGCAGCACGGCGACGTACCCGGGATGATGGCGCTGTGGGCCGACGACGAGGACGCGGTGTGCGTGCACCCGAACGGCGCGCGACTGGTCGGGATCAGGGCGATCCGCGAGGCCTTCGAGCAGATGTTCGCGCAGGGCGGCGTCGATGTGCGCCCGGCGCTTGCCCAAACCCACCAGGGCGTGATGGTCGCCGTGCACAACCTGGTCGAGAAGGTCCTGGTCTCGGGACGCGCCGGCAGCGAGGTCATCGAGTGCGTGGCCACCAACGTCTACGTGAAGGTCGCCCGCGGCTGGCGCATCCTGGTGCACCACTCTTCCCCGCTCGGCGACACGCCCGGCCCCGACGTCGGTCCGCCGGCGTCGACGCTGCACTGAGGTGCGCGGCTACCGCGCGCCGCGCTGGCTCGTCGGGCCGCACGCGCAGACGATCTGGTCGGCGCTCGCGGCGCCGCGCGAGCGCGTTGCCTACCGGCGCGAGCGCTGGCTCGCGCCCGACGGCGATTTCGTCGACGTCGACTTCGCACAGCCGGCAGACGCGACGCGAAACGGGCCGCACGGCCAGGGCGCGCCGGAGCGTGACGATCGCCCGCTGTTGGTCGTATTCCACGGACTGGAAGGCTGCTCGCGAAGCCACTACGCGGTGGCCGCGATGGCCGCCGCACTCGACCGCGGCTGGCGCGGCGCCGTCGTGCACTTTCGCGGCTGCAGCGGCGAGTTGAACCGCGCGCCGCGCGCGTATCACTCGGGCGATTCGGACGAGATCGACTGGATCCTGCGGCGCATGCGCGCCGGACCCGCGCGCACCGGCGCGCTGTTCGTGCTCGGCGTGTCGCTGGGCGGAAACGCGCTGCTGAAGTGGCTGGGCGAACGCGGCGCGGACGCGCGTCTGGTGACCGCGGCGGCCGCCGTTTCGGCGCCGCACGACCTGCAGGCAGGGGCCGAGTCGCTCGCGCGCGGATTCAACCGCGTGTACACGGCGAACTTCATGCGCTCGCTCAAGCGCAAGAGCCTCGCCAAGCTGGCGCAGTATCCGGGACTGTTCAACCGCGAGCGTATGCTCGCGGCGACGTCGTTCTTCGAGTTCGACGACGCGGTGACCGCGCCGCTGCACGGTTTCAGGAGCTGCTACGACTACTGGAGCCGATCGTCGTGCGGCGCGTTTCTCGGGGGAATCGAGGTGCCCACGCTGGTGCTCAATGCCCGCAACGACCCGTTCCAGCCGGCCGCGTCGCTCACCCCGGCGCAGCGCGCCTCGCGCCTGGTTCGACTCGAGTACCCGCTCGAGGGGGGACACGTCGGATTCCTCGCCGGTCGCTTTCCCGGGCGCTCGCGCTGGCTCTCCGAGCGGCTGCTGGAGTTCTTCGACGCGCAGCGCGCGGGCGACACCGGTGGATGACCTGGTTCGCAGCGCGATCGCGCGCTGGCCAAACGTGCCGGCGGTCTACGGCTGGCTGCGCCTGCAACGGCGCGGGCGCTGGATGCTGGTCGATCGCGGCGCGCCGGGTTTCGACGAAGAGCGCGACGCGCCCGGCAGCGAGATCACCAACCGCCGTATCGTCGAGTTCATCGCCCGCAACTACCAGTGCGACGACGACGGGGCGTGGTACTTCCAGAACGGACCGCAGCGCGCCTACGTCGACCTGGAGATCGCGCCCTTGGTGCTGCGCGTGCTCGGGTCGGGCCCGGGCGCGCGTCTGGTCGCTCACACCGGGGCGCCGGTCGCGCGCGCGCACGCTGCCTGGCGCACGCACGACGACGCGCTGGTGCTCGCCACCGATCTGGGCCACGGTGCGATCCACGACCTCGATCTGTCCGCGCTCGAGATCGAGTCCGGCGTCGGCGCGGCGCTCGTCGTCGACGTCATGGGCGAGAAGCTCGCGATTCGCGACGAGGACGCGTCGTTCGCGGCGGCCTTCGTCCGCCGCCCGCGTCAGCGACCCGGCCGTTCCTGAGCCTCCTTGCGCTCGCGCGCGTATTCGGCCTGGAGATCGCGCAACCTCGCGTCGACCTGCGACGCCGAGTAGAAATCGAGCGCGGGGCCGCGCTGCGCCAGGCGCAACTGCTCGATCGCGGCCAGCCACGCGCCCGCGAGCGCGTACTCCTCGGCAGCTGCGCGATGCGCCAGCCCGGTCTGGCCGAGTCCGGCGTGCGCACGCGCGAGCATCCGCCACAGCGCCGGATCGGTCTTGTACAGGCTGGTCTGCTCGACGAGAAAACGCACCGCCGCGTCGAACTGCTTCATCTCGAGCATCGCCTCGGCCTGCAGGTGCAGCAGCGCGCGCGCGCCGACGAAACGACCGGCGGCGGCGCGTGCGATCGCGAGCGCCGCCACAGCGTCGCCGGCGACGAGCCGGGCGCGCGCGGCGAGCGCTTCGACGAAGGGGTGACCGGGCTCGACGCGAGCGCGCGTCTGGGCGATCGCGAGCTCGGCCGCGGCAACGTCGCGCTGCGCGAGCGCGGCCACCGCGACGCCGAACCAGGCCGCCGTCTCGTCGGTGGTGGTCCCGTCGCGGATCTGTCGCTCGAACTGCGTGCGCGCGAGGTTCAGGCCGTCGACGGTGGGCACCGCGCTTGCGCCGAGCTTGGCGCGGATCAGGCGAAAGTCGAGGCTGTCGGCGTGTTGCCGGTAGCGCCCTTCCTGCACGCGCGTCTGCATGTCGGCGATGCGCTCGGGCGTGAGCGGGTGGCTGCGCGCATACGCCGGTGCGTTGCTCTCGTAGACGCGCGTAGCCTGCTGCAGGCGGCCGAAGAACGCCGCCATCCCGTTCGCGTCGTATCCGGCCTCGCGCAGCATCGCGAGCCCCACGCGGTCGGCCTCGCGTTCAGCGTCGCGCGAGAACGAGAGCATCTGCTGGTGCTGCGCGCCGGTCGCCATCGCCGCGATCCCGACCGCGCCCTGGGGGTTCGAACGCGCGGCCAGAGCCGCGAGAACCAGCCCGGCGAGCACTGTCAGCGTGGACTGGCGCTGCTCGGAGAGCATCCGTGCGATGTGGCGCTGAGTGACGTGGCCGATCTCGTGGGCGAGCACCGACGCGAGCTCGGATTCGGTGTGCGCCGACACGATCAACCCGGTGTGCACGCCGATGAAACCGCCCGGAAGCGCGAAGGCGTTGAGCGAGGACTCGCGCATCGCGAACAACTCGAAGCTGTAGCCGCGCGCGGCGCTCGCACGCGTGAGCCGCGCCGCGAGCCGGTTCAGGTAGTCGGCCAGTTCCGCGTCGTCCAGGTACGCGGGGTCGCGGCGCACTTCGCGCATGATCGCCTCGCCGAGCCTGCGTTCGGCGCCCGGCGAGAGCTCGTCGGCCGCCGCGTCGCCCAGCCGCGGCAGCGCCTCGGTCTGGGCCAGCGACTGCGCCGGCAGCAGCGCGAGCGCAAGCGCGACGGTCAGCGCAAGCAACCGTCGAATCGATCCGGCGAACGATGCATCGCGCAAACTCGGCTCCGGCAATCCTGAATCGTGTAAAGAATCGTAAAGCGCGCGGCGCAAGCCGCACGCCTTGCTATGATAGCCGCGCCACTGCACCCGCCATGAACTCACCGCTCACGCACTTCGACTCCGCCGGCCAGGCGCACATGGTCGACGTCGCGGCGAAATCGGTCACGCACCGCGTCGCGGTCGCGGTCGGTTCGATCCGCATGCTCGGGCGAACCCTCGCGCTGATCGCGCGGGGCGACGCGAAAAAGGGCGACGTGATCGGTATCGCCCGGGTCGCCGCGATCCAGGGCGCCAAGCGCACCGCCGAACTGATCCCGTTGTGCCACCCGATCGCGATCACGCGCATCGAGGTCGATTTCGAGATCCGCGAGGACAGCGCGTCGGTGCTGTGCACCGCGCGCGTCGAGTGCGACGGAAAAACCGGCGTGGAGATGGAGGCGCTCACCGCGGTGCAGGTCGGATTGCTCACCATCTACGACATGTGCAAGGCGGTCGATCGCGGCATGGTCATCGAGGGAGTGCGACTGATCGAGAAGCACGGCGGCAAGTCCGGAAGCTTCATCGCCGGCGACTGATTCGGTCACCTACCCGAGGCGCCGCATGAAACCGAACAGAACGGGCTCAGGCTCGTCGCGTCGACGCTGGATCGCGCTCGCGGCGATCGTCGTTCTCGCCGGTGCCGCCTACTACGGCTGGAACGAACGCGCCGGCAGGCAGGCCGCTCCCGTGTATCGCGGCGCGCAGGTCGTGCGCGGTCCGATCAGCGCCAGCGTTTCAGCCTCCGGAACGCTCAACCCGGTGGTCGTGGTGCCGGTCGGCTCGCAGGTTTCGGGGCAGGTCAAGGAAGTGCTGGTCGATTTCAACGCCGAAGTCCGAAAGGGGCAACTGATCGCGCGCATCGATCCCGAGACCTTCGAGTACCGGGTGCGCCAGTCGCAGGCCGACGTCGAGGCCGCGCGCGCGCAGGTCCTCACCGCTCAGGCCAACGTGAGCGCGGCGCGCGCAGCCGTCTCGCGCGCGCTGGTCAACCTCTCGGAGGCCGAGCGCGACGTCGCCCGCAAGCAGTTCCTGGTCGATCGCGGCTTCATCTCTCCGGCCGAGATCGACCGCGCCAAGTCGAGCGTGAACGCCAACGTCGAGGACCACAAGGCCGCGCGCGCGCAGCTCGAAGTCACGCAGGCGCAAACGCGCAGCGCCGAATCGATCGTCAAGCAGCGCGAGGCGCAGCTCGCGCAGGCTCGCATCGACCTCGAGCGCACCGCGATCCGCGCTCCGGACGACGGCATCGTGATCAAGAAGTCGGTCGAGCCGGGACAGACGGTCGCCGCGAGCCTTCAGGCGCCCGAGTTGTTCATCATCGCGCGCAACCTGCGCGACATGCAGGTCGACACGTCGGTGGACGAGGCCGAGATCGGAAAGATCCGCGCGGGGCAGCGCGGCTCGTTCACCGTCGACTCGTTTCCCGGGCGCAGTTTCTCGGGCGAAGTCGTGCAGGTTCGCAAGGCCGCGCAAACGGTGCAGAACGTCGTCACCTACACGGTCGTCGTTTCGGCGGCCAACGCCGACCTCTCGCTCGTCCCGGGCATGACCGCGAACGTGCGCATCGTCACCGACCAGCGCGACAACGTCCTCAAGGTGCCCAACGCCGCGCTACGCTTCAGGCCCGCCAATTTCCAGGAAACGCAGCCGGTGTCGTCGCAGGCCGCGCCCGCAACCGGCATAACTGGCGCAACTAGTCCAACTGGTCCAACCGGCGCAACCGGCGCGACCGCCGCACGACCGGGCACCACCGCCAGCGCGGTGGGCGGCGCGGCGAGCGCCAACGGCGCCACGGCGGGCGGACCGGGCGCCGCGCTGCGGCAGTTCCGCGAACGTCTCGAGCGCGAGCTCGCTCTCAACGAAGCGCAACGCCAGCAGCTCGACGCGATCTACGCCGGGATGCGCGAGAAATTCATCGCGGTGCGCCAGGCGCCGGAGGCCGAGCGCGCCCGACTCTCCGAGCGCAATCGCGCCGAGCTTCGCGAGCGGATCTCCGAGATCCTCACGCCCGAGCAGCGCGTGCGCTACCTGGAGATCGTCGCCGAGGCCGGGTCCCGCCAATCGGCGCGCGGCAGAGTCTTCGTCCTCGACGAATCGGGCAAACCCAGAGCGGTGCAGGTGCGCACCGGCCTGACCGACGGCAGCTTCACCGAAGTCAGCGCCGAGAGCATCAGGGAAGGCGACACGGTGGTGATCGGCACCGGCGGCGCATCGGGCGCATCGGGCGCGGCGCGCCCGGCGCAACCGTCGACGCCGAGGCTCCCTTTCTGAGGCGCGTAGAGGTGGATTCGCCGCTCGTGCGCACCCGCGACCTGTGCAAGCTCTACCGGATGGGCGACACCACCGTGCACGCGCTGCGCGGCGTGACGCTGGACATCGCGCAGGGCGAGATGGTCGCGGTGATGGGGCCGAGCGGCTCGGGCAAGTCCACCTTCATGAACGTCGTCGGTTGCCTCGACCTGCCGAGCAGCGGCCACTACGAGCTCGCCGGTGAGTCGGTCGAGGACCTGTCGCCCGACGAGCTCGCCGCGATCCGCAACCGCCGCATCGGTTTCGTGTTCCAGCAGTTCAATCTGCTCGCGCGCACGTCGGCGCTCGAGAACGTCGAGCTTCCGCTGCTGTACTCGTCCGCGCCGGCGCCCGAGCGGCGCGAGCGCGCCCGGCTTCGCCTCGAACAGGTGGGGCTGGGCGACCGGCTCGACCACCACCCGCGCCAGCTCTCGGGCGGGCAGCAGCAGCGGGTCGCGATCGCGCGCGCGCTGGTCAACGACCCGATGCTGATCCTGGCCGACGAACCGACCGGGGCGCTGGACTCGCGCACCAGCATCGAGGTGATCGCGCTGCTGCAGCAGCTCAACCGCGAGGGCATGACGGTCGTGATCGTCACGCACGAACAGGACATCGCGGCGTTCGCCGGGCGCATCGTCGTGTTTCGCGACGGCTGCGTGGTCTCTGACGACGTGCACGCCGCACGCGACGCGACGCAGGCGCTCGCCGCGGCCGGCGCCCCGGGCGAGATCGCGCCCGCCACGATCCACTGAGCGAGGCGAAGATGAGTTTTCTCTCCACGCTGCGTGTCGCGCTCAACGCCCTGCGCGTGAACCTGTTGCGCTCGATGCTGACGATGCTCGGCATCATCATCGGCGTCGCCGCGGTGATCGCGATGATCGCGGTCGGCGGCGGCGCGCAGGCGCGCGTCGAAGCGCAGATCCGCAGCCTGGGTTCGAACGTGATGATCGTGCTGCCGGGTTCGACCACCAGTTCGGGGATCCGGCTCGGGTCGGGCGCCGCGCAGACGCTCACCGAGGACGACGCGCGCGCGATCGCGATCGAGGTCGAGAACGTGGTCGCCGCGCCCACGCTGCGCGGCTCCGGGCAGATGGTCAACGGCAACACCAACTGGTCGTCGGTGATCTACGGCGCCACGCCCGAATACTTCGACGTGCGCGAGTGGAAGATCGTTTCGGGTCGCGGCTTCGAGCCGAACGAGCTGTCCGGCGCGGCCAAGGTCGGCCTGATCGGGCAGACGACCGTGCGCCAGCTGTTCGGCGAGAACATGCTGCCGGAGTCGGTCGTCGACCAGACCATCCGGGTGCGCAAGGTGCCGATCACGATCATCGGCGTTCTCGAGCGCAAGGGCCAGAGCGCGCTCGGCCAGGATCAGGACGACGTGCTGTTCGTGCCGCTGTCCACCGCGCGCAGCCGGCTGTTCGGTTCGGCCCACGGCCGACTGCGTCGCGTCGGCGTGATCAACGTCAAGGTCGCCGAAGGCGCCGACATGAAGGTGGCCGAGGAGCGCATCCGCGAGCTGCTGCGCCAGCGCCACCGTCTGCAGTCGGGGCAGGAGGACGACTTCACGATCCGCAACCTCACCGAGATGCTGCAGGCGCAGGAACAGTCGAGCCGCGTGCTCTCGCTGCTGCTGGCGGCGGTCGCGTCGGTGTCGCTGCTGGTGGGCGGAATCGGGATCATGAACATCATGCTGGTGTCGGTCACCGAGCGCACCCGCGAGATCGGCCTGCGCATGGCGGTCGGAGCGCGCGGGCGCGACATCCTCAGCCAGTTCCTGATCGAGGCGGTCACGCTGTCGCTGATCGGCGGCGTCATCGGCGTCGCGCTCGGCGTGGGCAGCTCGTACGCGATCGGAAGCTTCGCCGGCTGGGCCACCGTGATGCGGCCCGAAGCGGTCGTACTCGCGGTCGGCTTCGCGGCGGCGGTCGGCGTGTTCTTCGGTTTCTATCCGGCGCGCAAGGCCTCGCGCCTGCTGCCGATCGAAGCGCTGCGCTACGAGTAGGCCGGCGTCGCGCGCGCGCTCAGGCGTCGCGCGCGCTCAGAGCTGGAAGGCCAGCCACAGCACGAGTCCCTCGCCGATGCTGCGCAGCGGCCCCGGTGCGGCGGGCGCGCACGGCTTCGCGCCGGAACGGGCTTTCTCGATCCACGTGGCGAAGCGGTCTACGTCACGCCGCGAATAGAACGCCGTCATCAGCTCGTAGTTCAGGAACAGGCTGCGGCTGTCGAGGTTGAGCGAACCGCACAACGCGAGCGTGTCATCGACCACGACCGCCTTGGCGTGCGTCATCGAACCCGAGAGCCAGACGAACGCGCCCGCGGCGTTCAGGTCGCGGATCGATCGGTTTCGGGCGATGTCCGCGAGCCGGTGGTTCGAGCGCTCCGGAACCAGGACGTCGACGCGCACGCCGCGACGCGCCGCGAGCACCAGCGCGGTGAGCAGGCTCTCGTCGGGGACGAGGTAGGGCGTCACGGCGAGGATGCGCGATCGTGCGCCGTGAAACGCCGCGAGCAACAGCATGTGCAAGGTGTCGTCGGCGTAGTCGGGCCCGGTCGGAATCAGTTGCGCCACCGACAGCCCGCGTTCGATCACGTCGTCGAACGACTGCACGAGCGTGTCGACTTCGGGCGGGGCAGGGGCGGCGGCCGCGTCGTCGCTGCGCGCGAACGCCCAGTCGGCCTCGAACAGCGCCACCGCCTCTGCCACCACCGGCCCGCGCAGGTCGAAGCTGAGGTCCTGCCACGGATCGCGCCCGTCGACTCCGTCGAAGTATTCGCCGGCGAGGTTGCGCCCTCCGCTCCAGAGCCGCTCGCCGTCGGCGATCACCAGCTTTCGGTGGTTGCGCAGATTGGTCCGGCCCCGGGGCGGCCACTGCACCGGCCAGCGCAGCGGCGGCACGAAAAGCACGACGTCGATCCCGACGGTCCTGAGAGCGGAGAAGTCGCGCCGCCCGCCCATCAACGCGCCGACGCCGTCGACCAGCATTCGCACACGCACGCCGTCGCGCGCGCGGCGCGCGAGACGTTCGACAAAGCGCTCGCCGAAGGCATCGCGTCCGAGCAGGAAGGTGCTCACGTCGAGCGATCGCTGCGCGCCGTCGACCAGCTCGTCGAGCGCGCGGCGCGCCTGTCCGCCGTCCTGGTGCAGTCGCAGGTCCCAGAACGCGAGCGGCGGGGCGAGCCCCATCGAGGCAGTGAGCCGCTGTGCCCAGGCGGGCGCGACGCGTTCGTCGATCGCGCGCGAGCGCACGGCGACCCGCGACTTGGCCTTGGGCAGCTTGCGCGTCCCGAACAACAGGTAAAGCGGCACCCCGACCTCGGGCAACAGCAGGATCAGCATCACCCAGCTGATCGCCGCCGAAGGATGCCGGCGCTGCTGCAGCGTGCGTGAACCGACCGTGTACACCAGCAGCCCAAGCGCCGAGAGCAGCCCGTGGAGGGTGAACAGGTCGGCGTACGCGAAGGCTGCCATGACGACGGATGTTATATGCTCGCACGACCGACGACGCGAGGCATTTTCGATGGATCTGAACTTCTCCGCCGAGGATTCGGCGTTTCGCGACGAAGTGCGCGAGTGGCTCTCCGCGAGCATACCGGCCGACCTGCGCGCCAAGGTGCTCGAGTACCAGGAAATGACCAAGGACGACCTGGTGCGCTGGCACGAGATCCTCGCCGCGAAGGGCTGGATCGCGCCTTCGTGGCCGAGCGAATGGGGCGGGACCGGCTGGAGCGCGGTCCAGCGCTACATCTTCGAGGAGGAGTCGGCGCTCGCTGGCGCGCCGCCCGTCGCGCCGTTCGGCCCGACGATGTGCGCGTCGGTGCTGCTGCGCTTTGGCACCGAAGAGCAGAAGAAGCGCCACCTGCCGAGCATCTACGACGGCAGCGTGTTCTGGTGCCAGGGCTATTCGGAGCCGGGCGCCGGGTCGGACCTGGCCTCGCTCAAGACCCGCGCCGAGCGTCGCGGCGACAAGTACGTGGTCAACGGCCAGAAGACCTGGACCACGCTCGGGCACTACGGCGACTGGATCTTCTGCCTGGTGCGCACCGACTTCGGCACGGCGAAGAAGCAGGACGGGATCAGTTTTCTGCTGATCGACATGGCCACGCCGGGCATCACCGTGCGACCGCTCGTGCTGCTCGACGAGGGCCACGAGGTCAACGAGGTGTTCTTCGACGACGTCGAGGTCCCGCTCGAGAACCTCGTGCACGAGGAGAACAAGGGCTGGACCGTCGCCAAGCACCTGCTGGGGCACGAGCGGCTCAACACCGGACGCATCGGCGGATCGAAGCGCGAACTGGCCAAACTCAAGGCGATGGCGGCGAAAGCGCGGTCCGGCGCGCGCGCGCTGATCGACGACCCGAGATTTCGCGACCGCCTCTCGCGCGTGGAGATCGAGTTGATGGCGCTCGAGATCACCAACATGCGTTTCCTCGACGAGATGCGGCGCACCGGCAACATCGGTCCCGAGGTCTCGATGCTCAAGATCAAGGGCACCGAGATCCAGCAGGCGCTCACCGAACTGACGATGCAGGTGGCCGGACCGGCGGCGCAGGCGTTCAAGCCGCTCGCCTACGACGGCTTCGACATGTTCACCGCGTCGCTCGCGTCGCGCTACTTCAACTTCCGCAAGACTTCGATCTACGCCGGCTCCAACGAGATCCAGCGCAACATCTATTCGAAGATGGCCCTGGGCCTGTGAGGGCAACGCACCGTGAACTTTGAACTGAACGAAGACCAGAGACTGCTCGCCGACAGCGTGCGTCGCGTGATCGAGCGGCACTACGACTTCGAGGCGCGCAAGAAGATCGTCGCCTCGTCCGAGGGTTTCAGCGCCGCGGTGTGGGCGACGATGGCCGAACTCGGCCTGCTCGGGCTCGCGATCGGCGAAGACCACGGCGGCTTCGGCGGCGGCGCCGCCGACCTCGTCGCGGTAATGGAGGCGATCGGCGAAGGCCTGATGCTCGAACCCTTCGCCGCGACGGTCTCGCTGGCGCGATTGGTCGAGCGCAGCGGCAGCGATACGCAGCGCGCAGCGCTGTTGCCCGGCGTGATCGCCGGCTCCACGATGTTCGCGCTCGCCTGGGCCGAACGCGACTCGCGCTACGACCTCGCCGGCGCGACGACGAGCGCGCGACGCGACGGCGAAGGCTGGGTGCTGCAAGGCGAGAAGGTCGCCGTTCTCGGCGTGCCCGCGGCCGGGAAGATCGTCGTCACCGCGCGCAGTTCAGGGGCGCCCGGCGCGCGCGACGGACTGAGTCTGTTTCTGGTCGACGCGAAGGCCTCGGGCGTTTCGCTCAAGACCTATCGCACGCAGGACGGCATGCGCGCGGCAGATCTCGTCCTCGGCGACGTTCGCGTCGGGGCCGACGCGCTGCTCGGCGTCGAAGGCGACGGGCTGGCCGCGCTCGAGGAGGCGGTCGACTTCGCCAACGCGCTCGTTTGCGCCGAGGCGGTCGGCGCGATGAAGTCGGCCTGCGACGCGACACTCGAATACCTGAAGACGCGCAAGCAGTTCGGAGTGCCGATCGGCGCGTTCCAGGCGCTGCAGCACCGGATGGTCGACATGTGCATCAGCACCGAACAGGCCCGATCGATCGCGTACCTGGCGTGCGCCCGGGTCGACGCGGCGGTCGACGCCCGCGAGCGAGCGCGTGTCGTGGCCGCGGCGCGCGTGAAGATCAGCGACGCGGCCCGGCACGTCGGCCAGGAATCGATCCAGCTTCACGGCGGCATGGGAATGACCGACGAGATGAAGGTGAGCCACACCTTCAAGCGCCTGACGATGATCTCGCAGGCCTTCGGCGACGCCGACCACTGGCTCGAGCGCTTCGCCGCGGCTAGCGAAACAGCAGCGTAGCCAGACCGAGGAAGATGAAGAACCCCATGCTGTCGGTGCTGAAAGTGAGCAGCACCGACGAGCCGATCGCGGGGTCGCGTCCAACGCGCTCGAGTCCCAGCGGCACCGCCATCGCGATCAGCGCGCCCACCAGCAGGTTGAGGATCATCGCGAGCGTCATCGTCACGCCCAGCATCAGGCCCTGATCCGAGGCGCTGTAGAGCCACCAGGCGAAGAGTCCGGCGATCCCGCCCCAGACGATTCCGTTCAATCCGGCGATCGCGAGTTCCTTGGCGAGCAGGCGCCGGGCGTTGGACGCGTTGATCTGCCCGAGCGCGAGCGACCGGATGATCAGCGTCATCGTCTGGTTGCCGGAGTTGCCGGCGATTCCCGCGACGATCGGCATCAGCGCGGCGAGCGCCACGACCTTTCCGATCGTGCCCTCGAAGGCGTCGATCACGCGCGAAGCGAAGAACGCCGTGCAGAGATTCAGCGCAAGCCACAGCCAGCGGTTCTTCGCCGAGTTCCAGACGCTCGCGAACAGGTCCTCCTCTTCGCGCAGTCCGGCCTGCTGCAACAGGTCGGCTTCGCCCTCCTCGCGGATGATGTCGAGAACCTCGGCGACCGTGAGCCGCCCGACCAGCCGGCCCTGCGCGTCGACCACCGGCGCCGACAGCAGGTCGTAGCGTTCGAAGGCCAGGGCGGCCTCCTCGACCTCGTCCATCGGATCGAGCGAGAGGACGTCGGTGTGCATCACCTCGGCCACGGTGGCGTCGGGCTCGTTCACCAGCAGGTCGCCGAGTCGAAGCGCGCCGGTGAGCGCGTTGTTGCGATCGACGACGAACACCTGGTCGGTGTTCTCGGGCAGCTCGTCGAAGCGGCGCAGGTAGCGCAGGACTGTCTCGACCGTGATGTCGTCGCGCACCTTGACGAAATCGAAGTCCATCCGTGCGCCGACCGTGTCCTCCTCGTAGGAGAGCGCGGCGCGCAACTGGTCGCGTTCGTCCTGCGTGAGCTGGCGGCTGACCTCCTCGACGACGTCCGCCGGCAAGTCGGGCGCGAGGTCGGCGATCTCGTCGGCGTCGAGCGACTCGACCGCGCCGACCAGCTCCTCGCGGTTCATCGACTCGATCAGCGTCTCGCGCACCGAATCCGAGACCTCGAGCAGGATCTCGCCGTCGCGGTCGGTCCCCACGAGATCCCAGATGATCAGCCGCTCCTCGAGCGGCAGGCCCTCGAGGATGTAGGCGACGTCGGCCGGGTGCAGTCCGTCGATCCGGCTGCGCAGGTCGTCGAGCGCATGGCGGTGGACGATCTGCTCGACGAGCTCGCGCCGCTCCTCGCTGTCGCCGTGCTGCCGGCGATCGCTCAGCTCCTCGACCAGCCGGTGCCGGCGCAGCAGTTGCTGGACCTGCTCGAGCGCGCGCGACGCGTCCTCCGGGTCGCGCGCCGGGGCGGCAGGCGCAACGCCGGCGGCTACCGTGTCGATGTTGTCGGCGTCTTGCTCGGCCATGTTCGTCGTGACCCGACGCGCCGAGCCAGCGGGTCAGCGGTCGTTGCGGCGGGTCTTGCTCGGTCGATTTCTCGGGTTCTTGTCCACGCTCGTCTTCGGGCCGCGGCCCACGGCCGCCTGTCGGCGGCAATTGCGACAGCGCGCATTGTAGGCCGTCGGGCTAGAGTCCGAAACCCTCCGCGCGCTCAGGGAAGCGCGACCCCGCCCATCCAGCGCTGGACGAACTCCACGCGACGTGCCAGCAACGGCGAGTCGCGATTGCGGTCGAAGTACCGCGGTCGCGGCAGCATCGCCGCCAGCGTCGCCGCCTGGGTCACGCCGAGCTGGCTCGCCGGGACGTTCCAGTAGTGCCGCGCCGCCGCCTCGGCGCCGAACACACCCTCGCCCCACTCGGCCACGTTCAGGTAGATCTCGAGGATCCGCCGCTTGCTCATCACCGCCTCGATCATGTAGGTGATCACGACTTCCTGCGCCTTGCGCACGTAGCTGCGCTCGCCCGAGAGGAACAGGTTCTTGGCCAGCTGCATCGTGATCGTCGAGCCGCCGCGCACGACCCGGCCCTTGCTCCGGTTGTCGTCGATCGCCTTCTCGATCGCCTCCCAGTCCACGCCTTCGTGGCTGGTGAACCTCGCGTCCTCCGCGGCGATCACCGCGCGGCCCAGTTGCGGCGAGATCTGCGCGTAGGTCACCCAGTCGGTGCTTGAGTTCGGCCTTCGGGTTCTTTTCGCGCATATGCTCGAGCCGCTCGCTCATGAAACTGGTGCTGCGCGGATCGAATTGCGTCCACCACAACACCTGCACGAGGTACCACGCCTGCAACAGCGTCAGCGCGGCGAGCGCGACGCCCAGCGCGAGCGCCGCGGCACGCACCACGCGACGCGCCGCGGTGCGCGCTGCGCTCGACGCTTCGCGGCGTTCGCGGCGCACGTGGCGTTCGCGGCGCGCCCTGCGCACGCGCAGCGCCTCGCTTCGCGTTCGGCTTCAAAGCGCGCTTGCCGGCGCGACCGCTTCGCGTCGCCATCACCGTCGGCCGGCGACTCAACCCTGCGCGAGCTCGCGGCGGAGCCGTTCGTACACCGGATCGGTCTGCGGTCGCACTCCGCGCCACAGCAGGAACGACTCGGCCGCCTGCTCGACCAGCATTCCGAGCCCGTCGACCACGCGCTCGACCGACGCGTCGCGCGCCGCGCGCATGAACGGCGTGTCGCTCGCGCCGTACACCATCTCGTAGGCGAGCGCCGCACCGCGCATCACCGGCGCCGGCACGGGCGGCGCCGCGTGCGCGAGCGCCGCCGAGGTCGCGTTCACGATCAGGTCGAATCGCGCGCCGCTCGCCGGCGGCGAACCGGCGCCGGCGAGCGACTGGTAGCCGGCGCCGCTCACGCGTGGATCACCCGCCCCCGCCGCGAGTTCGATCGCGCGCGCTTCGCTGCGGTTGACGATCGCGAGCGCCGCGACCCCGGCCGCGAGCAGCGGGCCGAGCACGCCGCGCGCCGCGCCGCCGGCGCCGAGCAGCAGCACGCGCGTGCCGCGCAACGCCAATCCGACACGGTGCTCGATGTCGCGCACCAGCCCGACGCCATCGGTGTTCTCGCCGAAGGCGTCACCGCCGGCGAACGACATGGTGTTCACCGCGCCGGCCGCGCGCGCCGCGGGCGCGCACCGCACGCAATAGCGGTAGGCGTCGACCTTGAAAGGCAGCGTCACGTTCAGGCCCGTGCCCCCCTCGTCGCGAAAGCGCTCGACGGTCGCGACGAAACCGCCGGGCGGCGCGAGCAGTCGGCCGTAGACGATGTCCTGCCCGGTCTGCTCGGCGAACTGCGAGTGGATCGCCGGCGAGCGACTGTGAGCGATCGGGTTGCCGATCACCGCGTATCGATCGCTCACTGCGTCGTCGTCGCGCGCGTCGCGAGCGAGTCGTTGGTGAAGGTCCAGGTGCGAACGATCTGCAGGATGTCGCCCTCGCGTGCCATCTCGGCGGGAAACCGCTCGTACGGGGCACCGGCGAAGACGATCTGGCGCACCGCGCGGTTGAGCGCCTCGTAGCGCGACTTGCGATTGATGATCACGTCGACCACGTTGCCGTGGCGATCGATCTCCACCGTGATGATCAGCGAGTCGTACATCCGTCCGCGCGCTTCCGGCGGATAGCGCTCGGTGCCGATGCGCTCGATTCGCGACGCCCAGTCCTCGACGTAACGCGCGTAGCTGACGCCGATCGCGTTGACGCCGTAGGTCAGGCGCTTCGGGCGCTTGTTGTAGTCGGAGATCTGCCGGTCGATCTGCGCCTGCAGGCGCTTGATCGCCTGGTCGACGTCCTGGTCGTCCGCTCCGGGCGTGCTGGTCGCCGCGCTCTCGGGCCGGTCCTGCGGCGTGGCGATCCGGTGCGAGCCCTGCGCCATCGCCAGCAGCCTGCGCTGTTGCTGCTCGAGTTCCTGCACGCGCCGGCGCTGCTCGCGAATCTCGGTGCCGTCGGAAGCGCGCGCGTCGGCGGGCAACGGCGACCGCGCGCGCCCGGTGTCGCGATCGCCGCCGCCTTCCATGTCGACCTGCGCGAGCACTTCGTGCTTGAGCGGCCGGTTGTCGGTGCGCGCGTTGAGCAGCACGACCTCCAGGCGCGAGTCCTGCGGGGCGAAGCGCACCGGCACCGGCGGCGCGAACTTCAGCGCCAGCACCAGCGCGTGCAGCGCGACCGAGGCGAGCACCCCCACGGTGAGCGGGTCGCGCAGCGAGAACGTCCCGGAAGGGCGCGACATACTCGCCACGATGGGGGCGATCGCGCGCATCGCGCTTCAGCCCTGCTCGGCGAACTCGGCCTCGTCGGCCACGTCGTCGCCGGACGATTCGATCGGCACCGGAGGCGCGTTCGCCGCGACCGACTGCGCCAGGCCCACGTAGCGCGCCTGAACCGAGAGGTCGATCTCGTCGGTCGCGACGATCTCGACCTCGATCCTGCGACCGGGAGGCATCGACGGCAAATCGGACATCCGGAAATAGAGCGGCGCATCGGCCAGCCGCACCAGGTCGTCGCGCACGCACACCGCGTCGGCGCGGGTGAGCCGCTGCTGGGCGACCCAGCGCAGGCACCAGTAGCGCTCCATCCGCGTCTGGCAATCCGCATAGGCGGCGTGACGCGCGTCGAACGCCGAGATGATCGCGAACAGCTCCGCGTCGTTGGACGCGAACGGCGGTCGCTCGCCGGCGAGCACCGCGATCAGCTGGCGCTGGTTGGTCAGGTCGACGTAGCGGCGCAACGGCGATGTCGACCAGATGTACTGCGACACTCCCAACCCATCGTGCGGCAGCGCGTGCGTGCTCATGCGCACGCGCCCGGCCTGTTGCGAACGGTAGATGCCGGGCGCGTCGTGCGTGACCAGCGTGCCGCCCCACTCGCTGTTGGCCAGGATCATCAACTCGGCGACGATCCGATCGAGCGGCGCGTCGCGCCTGCGCTGCACGATCTCCACCGTCTCGCCTTCGACGTGAAACGCGAAGTCGGTGCGAAAACGCGGCTCGGGCTTGCCGCGCACGCGCTCACGCGCGGCTCCCAGCGCCCGCGTAAAGCGCCAGAGCGCGCGCAACTCGGCGCCGAAGGGCATCTCGGCGTGCGGATCGTCCAGCGTCGCTTCGGTCACGATTGAATCGAGCCGATCGTGGCGCAGGTTCGCCGCGATGCGCACGCGCTCGAGGCGCGTGAACAGGTTGCGGATCGACGCGCCGTCGGCTTCGAGGTCCGCGTACAGCGACAACGCCGGGCGTTCGCTGCCCGCGTCGAGCGAATAGCACCCGACGACCTCGCCCGGCAGCATCGTGATCTTCTCGCCGGGCATGTACACGGTGGACATCCGCTCGCGCGCGATGACGTCGAACCGCGTATCGCGCCCGATCGCGACCGCCGGCGCGGCGATGTGGACACCCACCCGCAACGTGCCGTCGCGCAGCGTCTGCACCGACAGCGCATCGTCGATCTCGGTCGTGCTCGAGTCGTCGATCGAAAAGACCTCGCAAGCCGCCACCGGCAACGACGCGAGCAGCGCCTCGGGCGCTTCGAGGCGCGCGTGCGCGAGCGCGCTCGAGAAACCGGTGCCGGCGGGGAAGTACTCGCGCTCGAAGCGACGCATGTGCAGCGCGCGCGGCGACTCGAAGGCGCCGAGCTCGACCAGCAGTCGCTCCGGGGCCTTGTGCGCCTGCTCGCAGGCGCGCGCCAGCGCGCGAAACTCGACGCCGTGCTTGTCGGGCCGCACCAGCAGGTCGGCGGCCATCGATGCGATGCGCTCGGGCAGCCGCCCGGCGACCATTGCCTGCGACATCCGCTCGATGTCCAGTTCCTCGCGCTTGCGCCGCTCGAGCGCCGCAAGCGCGAGCTTGAGCGTCTCCGGCGGAGCGGGCCGAAAACGCCCGCGACCCTTGCGATAGAAATAGACAGGCGCCTCGTGCAGGCGCGAGAGCAGTCCGGCACGCTGCGCAGGGCTGGGGGCGTCGCCGAAGTACTCGCTGGCGAGGTCCTCGAAGCCGAACTCGTCCTGCGGCGCGCACTCCCAGAGGAAATCGACGTCGATCTCGCGCGCGACCGCCTGCGCCTGCGCGAGCAGCTCCCCCGGCAGCGGGGTCTCGTAGCGCATCAGCACGTGTGCGGCCTTGACCTTGCCGCGCTTGCCGCTGGCGTGCTCGACCTGCAGGCTGGCGCCGGACTCCGAGAGCACCGTCCCCGCCTTGAAGCCGCCGTCTTCCTCGAACAGGACGTGGGTCATGGAGGACACGATTATACGGGCGGGGTCGGCACGGCGCCGCGCGCACCCGTCGGCCCGATCGTCGGCGCCGCTAGCGCGCGAACCGCGCCCCGATCGATCCCGGTCCGCGGACGTTGTTCAGCCCGGTGCCCGCGCGCCGAATCCGGCGAACGCGAGCACCTCGTCGGCGTAGGCCGCGAAGTCCGACAGGCCGTGGTCGCTGCCCTGGACCACGATGTGCCGCGCCCCGGGGTAGTGGGCGACCATCTCGCGCCAGTCGAGCAGTTCGTCCCCGGTCGCCGCGATCAGCAGATAGCGCTCGGGGAAGGTGATCACGCCTGCCTGCAAGGTGAGCAGTTCGTCGACGTGCCCCGGCAGGAACTCGAAGGGGGTGTCGTCGTGGTACATCGTCTGCACGCCGAGCTGCGCGCGCAGGTCGCGGGCCGGAAAGACCGCAGGATTGATCAACGCCGCGCGACACCCCAGCCGTTCCGCCAGCCAGGTCGCGTAGAAGCCCCCCAGCGAGCTGCCCACCAGCGTGTCGCTCACCTCCGGGCGCAGCTCCCGGCGCACCAGCGAGACGGCCTCGAGCGGCGACGCGGGCAACTGCGGGCAGACGTAGTCGGCGCCGCGACCGACCTCGCGCATCCGCCGCTCGAGCAACTGCCCCTTGAACGATTTCGGCGACGAGCGAAACCCGTGAAGGTATATCAGACGAGGTCTTTCGGGTCTGCGATCACTCACTTCCAACCTCCTGCTCGGCGTCAAGTGCGACCAGCAGGCGAGTGTGGATTGCACCGAATCCGCCGTTGCTCATCACCAGGATCCGGTCCCCCGGGCGCGCGCATCGCACGATCGCCGCGACCAGCGGATCGAGTTCGCTTTCGCAGACCAGGCGCTCGCCGAGCGGCGCGAGCGCCGCCGCGACATCCCAGTCGATTCCGCCGCCGTAGGCGAACACGCGGTCGGCGCCGGCGAGGCTCGCCGCCAGCATCGACCTCATCGTTCCCAGCTTCATCGTGTTCGAGCGCGGCTCCAGTACCGCCAGGATGCGCCCGGTGCCGCCGAGCCGGTCGCGCAGCCCCTCGATCGTCGTGGCGATCGCACTCGGATGGTGGGCGAAGTCGTCGATCACCTCCACGCCGCGAACGACGCCCCTCGACTGCAACCGTCGCGCGACCCCGCCGAAACGCGACAGCGCGTCGATCGCCAGGCGCGGGTCGACGCCGACGTGCGCCGCCGCGGCGATCGCGGCCAGCGCGTTCGAGCGGTTGTGCGCGCCGGGCAACCGCAGGCTGCAGCGTCCCAGCGTCGTGCCGGCGCGATTCACGTCGAACAGGCTCGCGTCGCGCGTCTGCTCGAGCTCGCCCGCCTGCCAGCCCGCGGCATCGTCGAACGCGTCGCGCTCGCTCCACAACCCGCGCGCCAACACGCGCGCCAGCGCCGCGTCGGTGGCGTTGACGATGACGCGCCCGCTGGCCGGCACCGTTCTCACCAGATGGTGGAACTGGGTCTCGATCGCAGCGAGGTCAGCAAAGATGTCGGCGTGATCGAACTCGAGGTTGTTCAGCACCAATGTCCTGGGTCGGTAGTGGACGAACTTCGATCGCTTGTCGAAGAACGCCGTGTCGTACTCGTCGGCCTCGATCACGAACAGCGCCCTTCCCCGGGAGGCGTCCGCGCCGGCGACGGGATCGCCCGGCCCGGGCGCGCCGGCGGCGCGCGCCGACACCGCGAAGTCGCTGGGCACGCCGCCGATCAGGAATCCCGGCCGGCGCCCCGCCTGGTCGAGGATCCACGCGAGCATCGCGGCAGTGGTGGTCTTGCCGTGCGTTCCGGCGACCGCGAGGACGTGCAATCCCGCGAGCGTGTTTTCGGCCAGCCATTGCGGACCCGATACATAGCGGTCTCCGGCATCGAGCACGGCCTCCATCAGCGGGTTGCCGCGTGAAACCACGTTGCCCACGACGTACAGATCCGGACGCAACGCGCGTTGGGCGGGGTCGTAACCCTCGATCAGTTCGATTCCGAGCGCCGCGAGCTGGTCGCTCATCGGCGGATAGACGTTGGCGTCGCACCCGGTGACGCGGATTCCGGCGGCGCGCGCGATCGCGGCGAGTCCGCCCATGAAGGTGCCGCAGATACCGAGCAGGTGGATGTGCATGGGGCGCGGATTCTACCCGAGGCCGCCCCGGCGGCGGGCGGCGCGACGGAGCCGGACCGCGACGCGCCTTCGGCTACACTTCGCCGATGAGCCGCGCAGACGTCGACCTCAGGCGCGAGATCGCCGCGATGGCCGCCCGGTTGATCGCCGATGGCGGCCTCGACTACGGCAACGCGAAGGCGCGCGCCGCGCACGCGACCTGCGGCGGGCGCGCGCCGCGCGCCGTCATCCCGAACAACGACGAAATCGACGCCGCACTGCGCGAACACCTCGAATTGTTCGACGAAGGCCACGATCGACGCGTCTCGGCGCTACGGCAGGCTGCGCTCGCGCTGATGGAGCAGCTCGCCGAGTTCCGCCCGATGGCCACCGGCGCGGTCTGGAAGGGTCTCGCGGCCGAACACGCCCCGATCCACCTGCAGCTGTTCGCCGACAATGCGAAGGAAGTCGAGTACTGGCTGCTCAATCGGCAGATCGACTTCGACGTCGCCACCATCGACCACTTCAGGGGCCGCGGCGAGGTGCCGGCGCTCGCCCTGTACTGGCAGGACCAGCCGGTGCTGCTGTCGCTGTACGACGCCGACGACCTGCGCGGGGCGCTGCGGGTCCCGCGCGGCGACGACGCGCCGCGCGGCGACCGGCGCGCGCTCGAGGCGCGCGCGGCGCAGCGGCGATGAGCCTTTCGCGCAGGCACTGGGTGGTCGCCGGCGTCGCCGCGACCTTCGCGGCACTCGGCGGATGGGTCGCCGTGCGCCGCTACGCACCCGAGGACGGCGGCGCCGACGCGCTCGCATCGCTGATGGCGCAGTCGATGCCGGACCACACCGGTCAGCCGTTCGCGATGTCCTCGCTGCGCGGCCGCGTGCTGGTGCTGAATTTCTGGGCGACCTGGTGTTCGCCCTGTGTCGAGGAGATGCCCGAGCTGGCCGAACTGCATCGCGAGATCTCGCCTGGCAACGGGGCCGTCGTCGGCATCGGCATCGATTCCGCGCAGAACATCGCCGAATTCGCGAGGAAAACCCCGTTTCCTTACCCCCTGCTGGTGGCCGGCGTCGGCGGGATCGAACTCGCCCGCGGCTTCGGCAACAGGATCGGCGCGCTCCCCTTCACGGTCCTGGTCTCGGCCGAGGGACGGATCGTCGGCCGAACCATGGGCCGGATTCGCCTGGCCGAGATTCGCGAACGGGTGCGCGCGCTGTTATAGTAGCGGCGCCGATACGGGCTGCGCCCGTCGCGCCCCCGATCCGAGCAGGGCGAGCAACTCCCCCTTCCGCTTTCCCCTTCCCCTTCCCGCATTCCCAAAAGTTGGGTAAAATCGGCCAAATGCCGTCAAAAATGTCGCTTCTTCTCTTAAAACGGAAGATCTCGGGAAAACCAGCGAGAGCCGGATGCTGATCTGGGTGATACACGGTCCAAACCTGAATCTGCTCGGCACACGCGAGCCGGAGGTCTACGGCGCCACGACGCTGACACAGATCGACGCCAGTCTGCGTTCGCTCGCGGGGGGTGAAGGGGCCGACATCGAGTGTTTCCAGTCCAACCACGAGGGCGCGCTGGTCGAGAGAATCCACCTGGCGCGCGCGGCCGAGGTCGGTTTCATCGTCATCAATCCCGCCGCTTTCACCCATACGAGTGTCGCGATCCGCGATGCGTTCGCGGCGGTGGCGATCCCCTTCGTCGAGGTGCATCTGTCGAACGTACACCGCCGCGAGCCGTTTCGGCACCACTCCTACCTTTCCGATCTCGCGGTGGGCGTGGTCGCCGGTCTGGGCGCGGACGGCTACCGTTTCGCGCTGCAGTTCGCGATCGACTCGCTCAGGCGGGCGCAGACCCACTGAACTCGCGCCGCCCCTCGGCCGGGCGCGGCGGCAATCGAACGGAGACAACGCGATGGATCTTCGCAAGCTCAAGACCCTGATCGACCTGGTATCGGAATCGGCGATCTCCGAACTCGAGATCACCGAAGGCGACGACAGGGTACGCATCGTCAAAAGCGCGCCGGCCGTGCCGGTCGCCGCGCTGCCCGCGCAGGTTCCGGCGGGCGCCGCGGCGGCGATCGCCGGGGCCGCCGCCGGGTCGACCGACGCGGTCGCCCCGTCCGCCCCGAGCGGACACGTGGTCAAGTCGCCGATGGTCGGGACTTTCTACCGTGCCCCCGAGCCGGGCGCAGAGCCCTTCGCGTCGGTGGGAACGCAGGTCGAGGTCGGCGACACGCTGTGCGTGATCGAAGCGATGAAGCTGCTCAACGAGATCGAGGCGGACAAGGCAGGCACGGTCAAGGCGGTGCTGGTCGAAAACGGACAACCTGTCGAGTACGGGCAGCCGCTGTTCGTGATCGAGTAGAAGCGACGCCGATGCCGATGTTCGAGAAAGTCCTGATCGCCAACCGCGGCGAAATCGCGCTGCGGATCCAGCGCGCCTGTCGCGAGCTCGGCATCCGCACCGTGGTCGTGCACTCGGAGGCCGATACCGAAGCCAAGTACGTCAAGCTCGCCGACGAATCGGTGTGCATCGGCCCGCCCGCGTCGCGCGACAGCTACCTGAACGTTCCGGCGATCATCAGCGCCGCCGAAGTCACCGACTCCGAGGCGATCCACCCGGGCTACGGATTCCTGTCCGAGAACGCCGACTTCGCCGAGCGGGTCGAATCGAGCGGCTTCATCTTCATCGGGCCGCGCCCGGAGTCGATTCGCCTGATGGGCGACAAGGTCTCGGCCAAGGACGCGATGAGAAAGGCGGGCGTTCCCGTGGTCCCGGGCTCCGAGGGGGCGTTGCCCGACGACCCGAAGGAGATCGTGCGCATCGCGCGCTCGGTCGGCTACCCGGTGATCATCAAGGCCGCGGCCGGCGGCGGCGGGCGCGGGATGCGCGTCGTGCACACCGAGGCCGCCCTGCTCGCCGCGGTCACGATGACGCGCAGCGAAGCCGGCAGCGCGTTCGGAAACCCGGCGGTCTACATGGAGCGCTATCTGGAAAATCCGCGCCACATCGAGATCCAGGTGATGTGCGACGAGCATCGCAACGCGATCTACCTCGGCGAACGCGACTGCTCGATGCAGCGGCGACACCAGAAGATCATCGAGGAAGCGCCGGCGCCCGGGATACCGCGCCGGCTGATCGAGAGAATCGGCGCGCGTTGCATCGAGGCGTGCAAAAAAATCCGCTATCGCGGCGCAGGGACTTTCGAGTTCCTGTTCGAGGACAACGAGTTCTTCTTCATCGAGATGAACACGCGCGTGCAGGTCGAACACCCGGTCACCGAACTGATCACCGGCCTGGACATCGTGCAGCAGCAGATCCTGATCGCCGCCGGCGAGAAGCTCAAGCTGCGCCAGCGCGACATCGTCACCCGGGGACACGCGATCGAGTGCCGGATCAACGCCGAGCATCCTTATCGATTCACCCCGTCGCCGGGACGGATCACCGCCTGGCACCCGCCGGGCGGACCGGGAATCCGCGTCGATTCGCATGCCTACACCAACTATTTCGTCCCGCCGCACTACGACTCGATGATCGCGAAGGTGCTCGCCTACGGCGACACGCGCGAGCAGGCCCTCAAGCGCATGCGGATCGCTCTCTCGGAGATGGCGGTCGACGGGATCCTGACCAATCTGCCGCTGCACCGCGAACTGCTCACCGACGCGCACTTCGTCGCCGGAGGCACTTCGATCCACTATCTCGAGACGAAGCTGGAACAGCGCCGCGGCGCGCACGACGCCGAATAACGCCTTGGCCGCGCTGCGCGAGCTCGTCTTCACGATCACCGCCGATGCCTTCGACGCGTGGAGCGACGCGCTGCTCGCTGCCGGCGCGTTCTCGGTCCAGGCAGAGGACGCCGACGCCGATTCCGCCGACGAACAGGCGCTGTACGGCGAGCCCGGCGCGGCGCCCGAACACGCGGGTTGGCGGCGCACGCGCATCTCCGCCCTGATCGACGATCGCGCCGATGCGGGCGCGCTGGTCGCACGCGCCGCGGCTTCAATAGGTCACGCTCGGCCCGGGTCGCACGCGGTGCGCGAGGTGCCCGATCAGGATTGGGTCGGGAAGTCGCAGTCGCAGTTCGAACCGATCCGCATTGGCGCGCGGCTGCTGGTCACGCCGAGCTGGCACCTGGACAGCGTCGCGCGTGATACGTCGCACGCAAGCGGCGAACGACCGGTCACGATCGTCCTCGACCCCGGGCTCGCCTTCGGCACCGGCAGCCACGCGACGACGAGGCTTTGCCTGCACTGGCTGTGCGACGAAGCGCTCGCCGGGCGGAGCGTGATCGACTACGGCTGTGGCTCGGGCATCCTCGCGATCGCCGCGGCGCGGCTCGGCGCCTCGCGCGTGCTCGGGGTCGACATCGATCCGCAGGCCGTCGCAGCGACGATCGCCAATGCACGCGCCAACGGGGTCGACATCGAGGCGCGCTGCAGCACCGATACGACACCCGAACCCGCCGACGTCGTGATCGCGAACATCCTCGCCAATCCGCTGAAGGTGCTCGCTCCGATGCTGGGCGCCCTGGTCAGGCCGGGCGGAAGGCTGGTGCTGTGCGGCCTGCTCGATCGGCAGGTCGACGAAGTGACCGCGGCCTATCCGGCGTTCGCGCTGTCGGCCCACGGCAGCACCGAAGGCTGGACTTGCCTGGCCGGAGCCAAGCGCTGATCATCGGGTACATGTCGCTCGCCACCACCTGCCCCCAGTGTCGGACCAGCTTCAAGGTGGTTCCCGACCAGCTCAAGTTGCGTCGCGGACAGGTGCGTTGCGGAGTGTGCCGGCACGTGTTCTCCGGACTCGACTCGCTGCGCTACGTGCAGCCGACGCCGCCGCTCGACCCGGATACGCCGATCGTGATTCGCGCGAGCACCTCTACGAGCATCGACGCCGAGGCGCGCCCGCAAGCCGATCCGTTCATCGACGCCGGGTCGATCGGCCCCGGCGGCGCGCAAGAACCCAATGTCGAAAAGGGCGAGAGCGCCGGCAACGATCCGCTCACCGGTCCGCTCACCGGTCCGCTCACCGATCCGCTCACCGGTCTGCGCACCGGTCCGCTCACCGGTCCGCTCTTGGATCCGCTCACCGGTCTGCGCACCGATCCGCTCTCAGGTCCGCCGACCGAACCGCTCGTGCAGACGTTCGCCGAGTCCGACACCCGACCGCTGACGGACCCCGACACCAGAGCCTTCGCCGCGCCCAACACCGAGCCGTTCGACCCCGCCGATACGCGAGCCTTCGCCGACCCCGACACGCGCACGCTCGCCGCCCCCGACACGCGCACGCTCGCCGATTCCGATTCCGATTCCGAAGCCTTCTCCGACGACGATACCCGGCCGCTGCCCGAAGCACGCGATGAAACGCTTGCGCCACCCGGTTCGCACGTCACGCGCGAAGAAGGCGACACGCTCGAGTCGCCGGCTCGGGACTTCGGTCGCGGCGAGGCCTTCGGCGTAGCTCGCGGCGCGCAAGCGGCGCAGCACGCGCCGCCAACGATGCACCGCGCGCTCGAGGACGACACCCTGCGCGACGACGAAACCGACGCGGTCGATTTCTTCTCGACCCAGCATCGCACGCGCGGCTTCTCGACACGCGGCGCGTTGTTGTGGGCCTTCGCATCGCTCGTCCTTGCCACGGTACTCGCGTTGCAGATCGGAATCGCGACGCGCGACTGGCTCGCGTCGCGCTACCCGGCACTGCGCCCGGCGATCGGCTTCGCGATCGCGCCGCTCGGGCTGGCGATCTCGGCTCCGCGCGCGCTCGAGGCATTGACGATCGAGGGCTTCGAGTTGCAGTCGACCCCTGTCGAGGGCCTCTACGCGATGAATGCGCTGTTGCGCAACGGCACGGGCCACGAAGTGCGTTGGCCCGCGATGGAACTGACACTCACCGAGCAGGGCGGAGCGGTGGTGTCGCGAAAGGTGCTGATGCCCGCCGACTACCTCCCCGGCGTCGCGCGCCGACCGGGCGCCGACCCGGCCCCGGGAACGTCGCGCGGACCCGCGCTCGATCGCGACGACGGGGGCGCGCCGCCTTCCGCGATCGGACCCGCAGCCGAGATCCCGCTGCGCGTCGCACTCGAAGCTGCCGGGATCATGCCCACCGGCTACACGGTGAAGCTCTTCTACCCATGACACTGCGCGCGACGGTCGCGGTCGCGTTCGAAACGACGGGAATTCGATGACAGCACGCGTACTGATCAGCGGGTCGATCGCCTACGACACGATCATGGTGTTCGAGGGCCGCTTCGGCGATCACATCCTGCCCGAGCGCGTTCACATGCTCAACGTCTCGTTCCTGACTCCGAAACTCAAGCGCGAGTTCGGCGGCTGCGCGGCGAACATCGCCTTCAACCTGCGCGGGCTGGGCGGCGAACCGGTGATGCTCGCGACGGTGGGGCAGGATGCCGCCGAGTACCTCGGGCGACTCGAGGCGCTCGGAATCGCGACCACGCACGTGCTGCGCCTCGACACGCACTACACCTCGCAGTGTTTCATCACCACCGATCTCGCCGACAACCAGATCACCGCGTTTCACCCCGGAGCGATGTCCGAATCTCACCGCGTATCGGCGCTCGACGCGACGCCTGCCGTGCTCGGTATCGTCGCTCCCAACGGCAAGCAGGCGATGCTGCGTCACGCGGGCGAGTTCCGCGATGCCGGGGTTCCGTTCGTGTTCGATCCGGGTCAGGGATTGCCGATGTTCGACGGTTCCGAGTTGCGCGACCTGGTCGCCGCGGCGAGCGCCGTCGCGGTCAACGACTACGAGTCGCAAGTCCTGGCGCAGCGCACCGGTTGGAACGAGTCCGAGATCGCCGCGCGGGTCCGGGCCTTCATCGTCACGCGCGGCGGTGAGGGATCGCAGGTCTGGGTGGAGGGCAGGTCCACCGACATCGCCGCGTGCCCGATCGAACGCGCGATCGATCCCACCGGATGCGGCGACGCGTATCGCGCCGGCCTGCTCTACGGCGTGGCCTGCGGCTGGGACTGGATCAGGGCGGCCCGGCTCGGCAGCGTGATGGGCGCGGTCAAGATCGAGAGCCAGGGCGCGCAGAACCACCTTGTCGAACGCGACGCGATCGCCGAGCGCTTCGCCGGCGCGTACGGCGAGCGCCCCTGGTGACGACGCCTCAGATCATCGCGACCAGCGACAGGAACAGCGACTCGATTCCGGTGAGCGCCACCTGCGCGAGCACGATCACGACGAGCGGCGAGAGATCGACGCCGCCCACGAGCGGAATCACCCGGCGAACCGGCGCGAGAAAGGGCCGTGTGAGCTGATCGAGCACCGGCGCCACCGGCGCGTGCGGATTCACCCACGACAGCACCGCGTGCAGGATCACCAGTCCCATCAGCATGTAGAGCGACCACTTCACCAGCCAGAACGCAGCCAGCAACAGGATGCCGCCGAACGCAGGCGGGCGGCCGCGCGCGAACACCAGCGTCCACGCCAGCGCCAGCACGACGGCGATCAGCAGCGCGGCGATCAGGCTGCCCCAGTCGGTCGTGCGCGACGCCGGAAGTGCGCGCCTGAGCGGCTTGACCAGCCAATCGGTCACCGCGATCAGGAACTGGCTGATCGGGTTTCGCGCCGACAACTGCAGGCGCCAAGCGAGCGCGCGCAACAAACACGCCGTTGCCAGCAGGCTCGCCAGGGTCTCGATCAGGAACCAGAGTGCTCGAATCATCGGGCGAATACTAAACCAGCGCCACGACTGGTGAAATCCCGCGCCGGGCAAACCGGCGCGGGATGTTCAGCGCGCGTGACCCACCGCGTCGCGGCGGCCACGCGCGCTCGGCGCTCAGGGCTTGTTGCCCGTCGGAAAAGGCCAGGCGGCTGCCGGCGCTGCCGGTGCGGCCGCTGCTGGCGCAGCAGCTTTCTTCGCCGGCCTCTTCGCCGCAGGCTTTTTCGCAGCCTTTTTCGCCGCGGGCTTCTTGGCGGCCTTCTTCGCCGCCGGCTTCCTGGCAGCCTTCTTCGCCGCTTTCTTTTTCGCCGGCTTCTTCTTCGCAGCTTTCTTCGCCGCGGGCTTCCTGGAGGCCTTCTTCGCCGCTTTCTTCTTCGCCGGCTTCTTCGCGGCTTTCTTCGCCGCAGGTTTCTTCGCAGCCTTGCGCTTCGCCGGCTTCTTCGCAGCTTTCCTGGCCGCGGGTTTCCTGGAGGCCTTCTTCGCCGCTTTCTTCTTCGCCGGCTTCTTGGCCGCTTTCCTGGCCGCGGGCTTCTTCGCCGCCGCTTTCTTCTTCGCCGGCTTCTTCGCAGCTTTTCTGGCCGCCGGTTTCTTCGCAGCCGCTTTCTTCTTCGCGGCCGGTTTCTTCGCAGCAGGTTTCTTGGCAGTCGCCATGTGGATCTCCTTAGATTGAGATTACATACGTGGAAACCCGTGGTTGCGCGCACCGGTCGGTGACGACACACGGGCTATTCATCGGCGCAAGAAACCCATCGGCCAGTGGCCACGTTCCTACGCTAATGAATCCGGAACAGCGAGAACGCCGGCACTGTCGGCCTGGCGTCGCTCGCTCGAGAACGCGAAGAGAAAGGGAGCCGGTCCCCGGAGCGCGCGCCTCGCGTCGCGCCGCCGCTGTGCTGCCTGACCGTACCGCCAGTCTCGCGTCCCTCAACTCGATCCTTGGTCTCGCGGCACCACGCCGCTCGCTAGTCCCAACTCAGCGCGCCACCGGTCTGATACTCGATGACGCGCGTTTCGAAGAAGTTCCGTTCCTTCTTCAGGTCGATCATCTCGCTCATCCACGGGAAGGGGTTGTCTTCCTGCGCGAACAACGCGTCCAGACCGATCTGCTGCGCTCGCCGATTGGCGACGAAGCGCAGGTATGACTTGAACATCGGGGCGTTCAGCCCGAGCACCCCGCGTGGCATCGTGTCCTCGGCGTAGGCGTACTCGAGTTCGACGGCACGGTGAAACAGCGCCCTGATCTCGTCGCGAAAGCCCGGCGTCCACAGATGCGGGTTCTCGAGCTTGATCGTGTTGATCAGGTCGATGCCGAAATTGCAGTGCATCGATTCGTCGCGCAGGATGTACTGGTACTGCTCGGCCGCGCCGGTCATCTTGTTCTGGCGCCCGAGCGCGAGGATCTGCGCGAAGCCGACGTAGAAGAACAACCCCTCCATCAGGCAGGCGAACACGATCAGCGACCTGAGCAGCTTCTGGTCGTTGTCCGGCGTGCCGGTGACGAACCGCGGATCGGTCAGCGTGTCGATGAACGGGATCAGGAACTCGTCCTTGTCGCGAATCGACCCGACCTCGTGGTAGGCGTTGAATATCTCGCCCTCGTCCAGCCCGAGCGACTCGACGATGTACTGGTAGGCGTGCGTGTGGATCGCCTCCTCGAACGCCTGGCGCAGCAGGAACTGCCGGCACTCGGGCGCGCTGATGTGGCGATAGGTTCCCAGCACGATGTTGTTCGCCGCGAGCGAGTCGGCGGTCACGAAGAATCCGAGGTTGCGCTTGACCAGCCTGCGTTCGTCCTCGGTGAGACCGTTCGGGTCTTTCCAGAGCGCGATGTCGCGGCTCATGTTCACTTCCTGCGGCATCCAGTGATTCGCGCAGGAGGCGAGGTACTTCTCCCAGGCCCACTTGTACTTGAACGGGACGAGCTGGTTGACGTCCGACGCGCCGTTGATCACGCGTTTGTCTTCGGCGCGCACGCGCTGGTCGCTGCCGCCCGACTGCGCGCCCGACTGCGCGCCCGACTTCAAGCCCGACTTCGCGTCCGACTTCGCGCCCGCGTGCGGCATCGTTGCGGCGACGTTCGCGGGCTGCGCGGGCCTGGCCCGTTGTGCTGTGCCGAGCGTGACGATCGTTTCCAGGGAAAGAGCGGCTGCGCGGATCGGGTCTTGCCCCGACGAGCGGGTGGCGAGGGCCGGGTGGCGGGCCGAGGGGTGAGATTCTTCCCAGGAAAGCATCTAAGGTCTCGCTTCAATATAGACAGATAACTCGTTGTCTTGTCGCGAGATTCCTCCGTTATTCACAGGCCGGATATTACGACGCATGTGGATAGACCGCAACGAATTTGCAACACTGCCTTGACTTTTTTGAATGCGCGTCGGTGTTCATGCAACAGCACTACGCGTCGCGATTCACCAGCGCGCGCGTTTCGATCGCTGAACGTGCGCGCGTTTCGATCGTCGAACGCGCGCGCTTCGCGGGCACGAAGCGCGCGGAGCGCGACGCGAATCACTGGCACGCCTCGCAACCCGGGTCGTCGATCGCGCAGAACTGCGGCGCCGACTGCGCTTCGTGCGGCGTACGCGAACGATCGCTCGCGGGCGAGAACGCGCTCGACGCGCTGCCGTCGGCGCCGACCGCATTGAGCTGCCCGATGCGATCGGTGGTCGACTTCTCCGCGCTGGTCGCGCCTAGCGTGCGCAGGTAGTAGGTGGTCTTCAATCCGCGCAGCCAGGCGAGCGTGTAGGTGTCGTGCAGGCGTTTTCCGGACGCGCCCGCCATGTAGATGTTGAGCGACTGCGCCTGGTCGATCCACTTCTGGCGACGCGCCGCGCACTCGACCAGCCACACCGGGTCGACCTCGAACGCGGTGGCGTACAACTCGCGCAACTCGGGTGGGATCCGGTCGATGCGCGCGAGCGATCCGTCGAAGAACTTCAGGTCCGAGACCATCACCTCGTCCCACAGGCCGAGCCGCTTCAGATCGCGCACGAGGTGCTCGTTGACGACCGTGAACTCGCCCGAGAGGTTCGACTTCACGTAGAGGTTCTGGAAGGTCGGTTCGATGCAGGCCGACACGCCGACGATGTTCGAGATCGTCGCGGTGGGCGCGATGGCGACGCAGTTCGAGTTGCGCATGCCGTGCGCGCCGATCCGGGCGCGCAGCGACTCCCAGTCGAGCGACTCGGACCGATCCACCTCGACGTAGCCGCCGCGCTCGGCGGCGAGCAGGTCGAGCGAATCCTTGGGCAGGATCGCGCGATCCCACAGCGAACCCGCGAAGCTCGGATAGCGGCCGCGCTCCTGGGCGAGTTCGGTCGAGGCCAGGTAGGCGAAGTAGCAGACCGCTTCCATCGAGCGGTCCGCGAACTCGATCGCTGCGGCGCTCGCGTACGGAGTGCGCATCAGGTGCAGGCAATCCTGAAAGCCCATGATCCCCAGGCCCACCGGACGATGGCGCAGGTTGGAACTGCGCGCCTTGCCCACCGCGTAGTAGTTGATGTCGATCACGTTGTCGAGCATGCGCATCGCGGTGCGCACGGTGGCCGCCAGCTTCTCGTGGTCGAGCAGGTACGCGCCGTCGACCTCGCGCATGTGCGCGACCAGGTTCACCGAGCCCAGGTTGCACACCGCGATCTCGGTCTCGCCGGTGTTCAGCGTGATCTCGGTGCACAGGTTGGAGCTGTGCACGACGCCCGCGTGCTGCTGCGGCGAGCGCAGGTTGCAGGCGTCCTTGAAGGTGAGCCAGGGGTGTCCGGTCTCGAACAGCATCGAGAGCATCCGGCGCCACAGGGCGGTGGCCTGCACCTTCCTGAACAACTTGAGCTCTCCGCTCGCAGCGCGTTGCTCGTGGCGCAGGTAAGCCTGCTCGAACGCCACGCCGACCTTGTCGTGCAGGTCGGGGCAGTCCGAGGGCGAGAACAGCGTCCACTCGCCGTCTTCCATGACGCGCTTCATGAACAGGTCCGGAATCCAGTTCGCGGTGTTCATGTCGTGGGTGCGGCGGCGATCGTCGCCGGTGTTCTTGCGCAGCTCGAGGAACTCCTCGATGTCCATGTGCCAGGACTCCAGGTAGGCGCACACCGCGCCCTTGCGCTTGCCGCCCTGGTTCACCGCGACAGCGGTGTCGCTCACCACCTTGAGAAACGGCACCACGCCCTGGCTCTTGCCGTTGGTGCCCTTGATGTGGCTGCCCAACGCGCGCACCGGCGTCCAGTCGTTGCCCAGGCCGCCGGCGTACTTGGCGAGCAGCGCGTTCTCCTTGATCGCCTCGTAGATGCCCTCGAGGTCGTCCGACACCGTGGTGAGGTAGCACGAGGAAAGCTGCGAGCGCCGGGTGCCGGAATTGAACAGCGTGGGCGTCGAGCTCATGAAGTCGAAACTCGAGAGCAGCTCGTAGAACTCGATCGCGCGCGCCTCGCGATCGACCTCGTTCAGCGCCAACCCCATCGCGACGCGCATGAAGAACGCCTGCGGCAGCTCGATCCGCTGCTCGTCGACGTGCAGGAAGTAGCGGTCGTAGAGCGTCTGCAGACCCAGGTAGGAGAACTGCAGGTCGCGATCGCAGCGAAGCGCCGCTCCCAGCCGCGCCAGGTCGAACTGCTGCAGCGCCTCGTTCAGAAGTCCCGCCTGCACGCCGCGGCGCACGAAGGCCGGGAAGTACTCGGCGTAGCGCTCGCGCATCGCCTCCTGGGCGACCTCCGCGCCGAGCACCTCCCGCCGGATCGTGTGCAGGAGCAGGCGCGCGCTCACCTGGCCGTAGGCCGGGTCGTTCTCGATCAGCGCGCGCGCCGAGAGGATCGCGCAACGCTGCACTTCGGCGATTGCGACCCCGTCGTACAGGTTCTTGACGGTGTCGGCGAGCACGGCGTCGACGCTCACGAACTGTTCGAGCCCGGCGCAGGCCGACGCGATCAGCGCGCGCAGCGCTTCGCCGTCGAGCGGGCGGCGCGACTCGCCGTCGAGCACGTTGAGCACCGGTGCCCGGGTCTGCTGGCGATTCGCCGCGCGCTCCTGCGCCCGGCGCTCGCGATACAGCACGTACGCGCGGGCCACCTCGTGTTCGCCCGAGCGCATCAGCGCGAGTTCGACGTGGTCCTGGATGTCTTCGATGTGGAAGATCCCGCCCGAGGGTTTGCCGCGCGTGAGCGCGACCACGACGCCGGCGGTGAGCGACTCGACCAGTTCGCGAACGCGCGCCGATGCGGCACCGTGCGCGCCGCTCACCGCGAGAAACGCCTTGGTCACCGCGATCGAGATCTTCGACGGCTCGAATCCGACCACCGCGCCGTTGCGCCGGATGACCTTGAAATCGCCGATCCCGCCTGCGGGCGCCTGCGTCACGCCGTGCGACTCGGGATGCTGCCACGACCCGGCGCGGCCGAGCGGAACCTTTCGAGGGTTGTCACCGACCCGTTGCATATCGTCCTCCGACGTCTGTTGGCGATCCGGTTTCGTGCCGGCGACCGGCCGGCTTTGTGCCGGTCCGATCCGTCGAAAGGCAGCCCAGACCACTACATATGGTGCACAGCTTCCCCTCGTGCACTAATTGTAGTGTCGCGCGCACCGCGCGCGCAAGGGCCTCGCGCGCTCAGACCGGAAACGGTCGCCGCAGTCCCGAGGTGCGCGCGCTTCGCAGGAAGCGCTGCCAGTCGAACGACGCGCCCGGATCGTGCTTGCGCCCGGGCGCGATGTCGCTGTGACCGGCCACCCAGCGCAACGGATAGCGCGCGCGCAGCAATGGCGCGAGCTGCTCCAGGCGCCGATACTGCGCCCGCGTGAACACGCGCTCGCCGCTGCCCTCGAGTTCGATTCCGATCGAGAAGTCGTTGCAGCGCGCGCGCCCGAGGAACGACGACTCGCCCGCGTGCCAGGCGCGCGCGTCGCAGCCGACGAACTGCAGCAACTCGCCGCGTCGCCTGACCAGGAAGTGGGCCGACACGCGCAGGCGCGCGAGCTGCGCGAACGACGGATCCGCGTCCGGGTCGAGGCGATTGGTGAACAGTCGCAAGACCGCGTCGCCCGAGAAGCGTCCCGCGGGCAGGCTGATATGGTGGATCACCAGCAGCTCGACCGATTCATCCGGAGCGCGCAGATCGAAATTCGGCGAGGGCAACCAGCGTGCCCCCTCGAGCCAGCCGTGCTCGCTCGTGCTCCAGCGCAGCGCTTGGCGGCTCAAACCGATGCGCGGCCGCGCCGCCCTCAGGAGATGCCCAGGCGCTGCATCCGATAGCGCAAGGCGCGAAACGTGATGCCCAGCAATTTCGCGGCGGCGGTGCGATTGAACCTCGTTCTCTCGAGCGCGCGGTGGATCGCCTCGCGTTCGATCTGGTCGAGATAGTCGGGCAACGACTCCGGAATGCCGTCGTCGCTCACGTGCACCGGAGTCCGCGAGCCCGGGGTCGGCGCGTCGGCGTCGACCACCGGCGCCTCGGCGGGTTCGGCGAGCCGCCCCGCTTCGGCGCGCTCGTCGCCCGCGAGGTCGCTCACCGCGGGGCGCAATCCCAGGTCCTCGACGTTGACGACCGCGCCGTTGGAAAACGCGAGCGCGCGCTCGAGGATGTTCTCCAGCTCGCGAACGTTGCCGGGAAAACCGTAGCTGCACAGGTACTTCAGCGTGACCGACGAAAGGCGCGGAGGTTCGGCGAGCGTCGCGCGCGCCGCGAGCCTCACCAGGATCGACTGCGCGAGCACCGGGATGTCGCCGGGGCGATCGCGCAGCGCCGGCAGCTTGAGTTCGATCACGTTGAGCCGATAGTAGAGGTCCTGGCGAAAGCGCCCTGCCGCCACGCACTGCGCCAGATCCTGGTGCGTCGCGCTGATGATGCGCACGTCGACCGGCTCTTCGCCGGTGGCTCCGACCTTGCGGACCCGTTTCTCCTGGATCGCACGCAGCAGCTTGACCTGCATCGCGAGCGGCAGGTCGGCGACTTCGTCGAGGAACAGCGTGCCGCCGCTCGCGGCCTGGAAGAACCCGTCGCGATCCTGGTCGGCGCCGGTGAACGCGCCCTTTCGGTAGCCGAAGAACTCCGCCTCCATCAGCGTTTCGGGAATCGCGCCGCAGTTCACCGCGACGAAGGCCAGCGAGCCGCGCGGGCCCGACTGGTGCACCAGGCGCGCCGCGAGTTCCTTGCCCGAGCCCGATTCACCGGTGATCGCGACCGGGGCCATGCTGCGCGCGAGCCGGGCGATCGACGCGCGCACTTCGCGAATCGCGTCGGAGTTTCCGAGCAACTCGCTCGCCGGATTGCCGCCCGCCGCGCCGTTGCCGGGCGGCGCGCTCGCGGGCGCGGGCGCCTGGATCGCCGAGCGCACCAGGTTGCGCAACGCGTCGAGCGCGAGCGGCTTGGAGAGGTAGTCGAAGGCGCCGCCCTTGAGCGCGGCCACCGCGTTCTCGGCGCTGCCGTAGGCGGTGATCACCGCGACCGCGGTGCTCGGGTATTGGCGGCCGATCTGGGCGACGAGTTCCAGGCCCTCGCCATCGGGCAGGCGCATGTCGGTCAGGCACAGCGAGTACGGCTGACGCGACAGCAGACGACGCGCCTCGGCGAGGTCGGGCGCGCAATCGACGTCCAGACCCATCCCGACCAGCGTGATCTCGAGCAACTCGCGCAGGTCCGCCTCGTCGTCGACGACCAGCACCCGCGGCAGTCGCGTCGCGCGCGCGAGTGGGCCGGACTCGGCGTTCATCGGCTCGTGCTCATCGTTGCTCGCTCACTTGTCCGGCACGGCGCGACCGGCCAGCGGGGCGGCGCGCGCGACGATCACGAACGTCGCGCGATGGCGCGCATCGGATGCGTGCGCATCGTAGCGAAGGCTCGCCTGGTTGGCGTTGCAGAACTCGCGCGCCAGAAACAGGCCCAGGCCGGTGCCTCGTGCCTCGGTCGTGAAGAATGGTTCGAAGGCTTGATCGAGCATCTCGGGGCGCAATCCGGGGCCATCGTCGGCGACGCGGAATTCTAATCGATCGTCCGCCGCGCGCCGCCATTCGATGTGCACCGCACCCGGCGAGGCGCTCGCGTAGCGCAACGCGTTCGTCAGCAGGTTGACCAGCACGAGTCGGAGGTGGCGCGGATCGAACAGCATCGCCCCCGGCTCGTGCGCGTCCATCGCGATGCGCCTGGCGTCGGCTGCGCTCGAAGCGACGAACTCGCCCACCAGCGCCGGAACGAACTGCGCGAGTTGCACCGTTTCCAGAGTCGGACGCTCGCGCCGCGCGATCGACAGCACGTCTTCGACGATCCGATCGATTCGCACCGAATTGTCTTCGACGATCTTCGCCAACCGCTGCTGCGGCGCAAGCTCGAGTTTTTCGGCGAGCAGTCCGTTGGCGTGGCGGATCGCGGCGAGTGGGTTGCGGATCTCGTGCGCGATCGACGCCGAGAGCCGCCCCATCGAAGCGAGCTTCAGTTGCTGCGCGCGTTCCTCGACCTGCCGCGGATCCTCGATCACCAGCACCGTGTCGGCCTCGCCCTGCGCGGCGGGCGCGCCCGCCGCGCCCGGGCCGAGAAAGCGAACGCGCACGCGATGCGAGGCGCCCGCGGGCGAACGCGCGCGCGCGTCGACGACGAAATCGAACTCCGCGCCCTCCGGCGCAGGATCGGCGCTCGCCGCCCGCGGACCGCGAGCGGCATCGTCGATTTCGAGCCGACGCGCGACCAGCCGCTCGAGCGCGGGCCACGGCCCGGCGGCGCCCAGCAACGCCTGCGCTGAGCGGTTCATCGTGCGCACGTGCCCCTGCGAATCGAACACGACCACTCCTTGCGGCAGCTCCGAGATCACCAGTTGCGTGGTCGCGAGCTGATTGTGCAGGTCGGCGCCGCGCTGTCGCGCGAGCGCCTCCTGGAAAGCGAGCCTGGCCGCGAGGCGGTTGATCAGCGTCGCGGTGATGAAGCACGACGCCCCGATCATCGCCGCGGCGAGGAAACCGGCGAACTCCGATTGTTCGGCGCCGAGCACCCTCCAGACCGATTCGCCCAGTGCGAGCAGTGTCGCCGCGGCGGCGAAAAAAGCTGCGAGCCTCCAGGTGGAGATCACCGCCGCCGCGCCGACCGCGGCGACCAGCAGCACCCCGACCCCACTCGCCGGGCCGCCCGCCGCGTGCATCAGCAGCGTGAGCGTGACGAGGTCGGCGAGCACCTGCAGCGTGCGTTGACGCTCGAACGCGCCGCGCACGAACAGCGAGGCGGCGAGAAACACGACCGCGAGGATCAGGTACGCGACGGACAACGCGCGAAACAGGCCCGGCTGGGGGAAACCGTCTGCGCCGCCCTGCGCGAAGCGCCCCGCCGGATCGAGCACCGCGTACAGAACGAACAGCGCGGCGAGCACGACGCGGCTGGCGGCGTAGAGCCGCAACGACGACCAGAGAACCGACGAATGCGCGTCGTCGCCCCGGATCTTCGCGGCCAGAGTCACCGGTCTTCGGGCCCCGCGTCGCGGTGCGCGTCGCTGCAATAGTGCAAGGCCCCGACGGTGACCGACTCGGAGCGCGGGACATGGACCCCGCAATGCGCGCACCTGACGATCGGCTCGCCGTGATCGGGCGTCGGCGCGTCGCGCGCCGAACCCGAGACGCGCCGCGCCGAAGCCTGCGCGAACTTGATCGCGAGCCAGACCGCGCCGATCAAGACGACCCAGAACAGGATTTTTCCCACGACTCGGGCGGCTCAGCCGCGCTGCAGGATCACTTCGAGCACGAATCGCGTGCCCACGTAAGCGAGCAGCAGCAGCGTGAAACCGGCGAGCGTGAGCCGCAGCGCCGTGCGCCCCCTCCAGCCGCGCACCCGCCGCCCGACGAGCAAGGCGGCGAACACTGCCCAGGAAATCAGCGTGAACACCGTCTTGTGATCGAGCCGCAGCGGCCGGCCGAAGACCTGCTCGGAGAACACCAGTCCGCTCAGCGCGGTGAGCGTGAGCAGCGCGAATCCGACCGCGATGAACCGGAACAGGATGCGCTCGAGCACCAGCAACGGCGGAAGTTGTTCGAGCCAGCGCGAGAACGGCGACGAATCCGCGCGCCCTACCCGGTGCAGCGCGCGTTCGGCCGCCGTCATCAGCGTGGCATGCAGCGCGGCGAGCATCAGCACGCCGTAGGCGAGCGTTCCGACGACCAGGTGCGGGAGCAGCAGCGGCTGGCCGCGTTCGACGCCGAAATCGCTGCCCGGAAAGCCCAGCGGCAACAGGCACATCAGCGCAGCGACCGGCAGGACGACCGCGCGCAGCGCGGCGATTCGCACCGACAGCCCCTCGACCCACAGCAGCGCCACACCGACCCAGAACGTGGCCGATAGGGCTTGTGCGAAACCGAAACGGAATCCGCCGCTGACATCGGCCCCCGCGTACAACGCCCAACCGTGCGCGACCAGACCCGCCAGCACCAGGATCGCACCGATGTCGACGCGCGCGCCGGGCCGGGGTGCGGCGTTGGACGCGGCCGCGGCGACGAAGCCGCTCGCGCCCGCGCCGGCGCCCGCAGCTTGCGGCTGCGCGCCCGGAGCGGTCGAGCGGGTTGCATGAAGCCAGGCCAGCGCGTAGAGCAACGCCGCGAGGGTGGTGGCGATAACCAGTAGAATCGACACCCGATCAGTGTAACCCAAGGCCATGCTCGAAAATCTCTCCCAACGCCTCGCGAAGGTCGCGAAATCGCTTCGCGGCGAGGCGCGCCTGACCGAGGCGAACACGCAGGACACCTTGCGCGAGATCCGCATCGCGCTGCTCGAAGCCGACGTCGCGTTGCCGGTGGTGCGCGACCTGATCGCGCGAATTCGCGAGAAGGCTCTGGGCCAGGAAGTGCTCCAGAGCCTGACTCCGGGACAGGCGCTGGTCGGCGTGGTGAACCTCGAGCTCACCGCGCTGATGGGTGGCGAAGCGGCCGAGCTCAGTTTCGCGACCCAGCCGCCTGCGATCATCCTGATGGCCGGTCTGCAGGGTGCGGGCAAGACCACGACGGTGGCCAAGATCGCGAAGTGGCTGCGCGAGGAAAAGCGCAAGAAGGTGCTGACGGTGTCGTGCGACGTCTACCGCCCGGCGGCGATCGAGCAGTTGCGCGCGGTCAGCGCGCAGGCCGGCGTCGACTTCTTCGCCTCGACGCCCGAGCAGAAGCCGGTCGACATCGCGCGCGCGGCGGTGCAGTGGGCGCGCACCCACTTTCACGACGTGCTGATCGTCGACACCGCGGGACGCCTCGCGATCGACCAGCAGATGATGGACGAGGTGCGCGAGCTGCACGCCGCGATCAAGCCGATCGAGACGCTGTTCGTCGTCGACGCGATGCAGGGCCAGGACGCGGTCAACACGGCCAAGGCCTTCGGCGAGACCCTGCCGCTCACCGGCATCGTGCTCACCAAGCTCGACGGCGACGCTCGCGGCGGCGCCGCGCTGTCGGTCAAGGCGATCACCGGCAAGCCGATCAAGTTCGCCGGCGTGAGCGAGAAACTCGACGGACTCGAGCGCTTCCATCCGCAGCGCATGGCCAACCGCATCCTCGGCATGGGCGACATCGTGTCGCTGGTCGAAGAGGCGCACAAGGTCGTCGACCAGAAGGCCGCCAAGGATCTCGCCGACAAGCTCAAGTCGGGCAATCGTTTCGACATGAACGATTTCGCGCAGCAACTCGCCCAGATGAACCGCATGGGCGGGATCGGCTCGCTGCTCGACAAGCTCCCGGCGCAACTGCAGGCCGCCGCCGGCCAGGCCGACATGAGCCAGGCCGAGAAGCAGATGCGCAGGATGCGCGGGATCATCGACTCGATGACACTGGCCGAGCGCACAAAGCCCGAGCTGCTCAAGGCGAGCCGCAAGCGTCGCATCGCCGCCGGCGCCGGCGTTCAGGTGCAGGAAGTGAACCGGCTGCTCGCGCAGTTCGACCAGATGCAGGGAATGATGAAGAAGATGCAGAAGGGCGGACTGGCGAAGATGATGCGCGGGATGAAGGGGATGTTGCCGGGGATGCGCTAGGCGGCTGCGAGTGCGGCTGCCCGCGGCGAGCGATCGCGCCGGGCGCATACCCGCACGCGGCTCAGGTCCTCCCCAGCTTGCGCGCGAGTTCGGGCCATGCTTCGCGGGTAGCGCGCGCCCCTTCGTCGATGAGCGTGTCGGCGTCCCACTTTCCCAGCATCAGCCGGTGCAGGTCGATCCGGATCACGAAGTCGGCGCGCCGGATCTGCTCCGCGATCAGCGCGTTCACGAGGATGTGCATCATCTGGAACGGCATCCCGGCGATTCCGCCCGGTCTCTCGTCGTGCGGACGGTAGGCGACGTCGACCGCGACCACGAACTCGGCCCCCATCTCGCGCGCCGCGTCCACCGGAACCGGCTCGCTGAGACTGCCGTCGACCAGGTCGCGCTCGCCCATGCGCACCGGTTCGAACAGCACCGGAATCGCGGTCGATGCACCGACCGCCGCGCCAGTCGGCCCCTTGCGCAGCAAGACCCGCGACCCGTCGAGCAAGTCGGTCGCGACGATCCCCAGCGCGACACGCATCTGTTCGATGCGCCGACCTTGCACCGCGGCGTCGACCTGGCGTTGCAGCGGCGCGTTGCTCAACAACCCGCGCGATGGCCAGGTCAAGCCCGTGCTGCTCTGCCAGTCGAACGAGCGCGCCACCGCGTCGAGCTGTGCGATCGGCAGCCCCGACGCATAGAGCGCGCCGACGATCGCGCCCGAACTGGTGCCGCATACGACCGCGGGGGCGAGACCACGCTCGACGAGCACGCGCAGCACGCCCACGTGCGCGAGCCCGTGCGCCGATCCGCTGCCGAGCGCCACCCCGATTCGGCGGGCCCAGTGCCGCGACGCAACGCTGCCGAGCGGCACGGCGCCGCCCGCCGCTGCGAGCAGCCCGGTCAGCAACGTCCTTCGGGTCGGTTTCATCGGCATCGTCCGGGTCGCATTGCAAGCGTTCAGGCCGATTACTACGATAGTCTTCGTGCTCACCGATGCCAACCCGCGCACCGCGACTCAGCCCCGACCCCTGGCGATGGATCACGACAAGGCACTGACCGACGACCTGCGCAAGCGCTTCAGCGGAAGACTGCTGATCGCCCACGCCGACACCGCACCGTTTCTCACCGACTGGCGCAAGCGCTACACCGGTGCGGCGATCGCGGTGGCGCAACCGGACTCGACCGAGGACGTCGCGCAGGTCGTGCGCTGGTGTGCGGACAACCGCGTCGCGGTGGTGCCGCAGGGGGGCAATACCGGACTGGTGGGAGGCTCGGTGCCGAACGCGGTCCCGAACGCGGTCCCGAACGCGGTTGCGAATGTGGTCCCGAACGCGGTGCCGAACGCGTCCGTCGGCGCGGACGGCCCGGATCGCGGCGCGCAGCCCTCACCGTCTCTGCTGCTCTCGCTGGCGCGAATGAATCGCGTGCGAGCTGTCGACACCGTCAACAACACGATCACGGTCGAGGCCGGTTGCATCCTCGCGAATCTGCAACAGGCCGCGCGCGACGCGAACCGGCTGTTCCCGCTCTCGCTCGCGGCCGAGGGTTCGTGCACGATCGGCGGCAACCTCTCGACCAACGCAGGTGGCGTGCAGGTTCTGCGTTATGGCAACGCGCGCGACCTGTGCCTGGGCGTCGAGGTGGTCACGGCGACGGGAGAAATCTGGCACGGGCTGCGCGGACTGCGCAAGGACAACACAGGCTACGACCTGAGAGACCTCTTCATCGGCGCCGAGGGCACGCTGGGCGTGATCACGGCCGCGACGATGAAACTCTATCCGCTGCCGGCGGCGCAGGTCACCGCGTTCGCGGCGCTCGCCAATCCGCACGCCGCGATGCGCCTGCTGGAGATGGCGCAGGCGCAGCTCTCGGCCTCGCTCACCGCGTTCGAGCTGATCAGCGACTACTGCCTGCAGATGGTCGAACGCCACTTCTCCGACCAGCGCCGTCCGTTGGCAACGAGCCCCTACTACGTGCTGCTCGAGTCCTCCGACGCCGAGAGCGAGGCGCACGCCACGGAACGTTTCGAATCGCTGATGGGCGCCGCGCTCGAGGCCGGCGTGATTTCGGACGCCGCGATCGCGACCTCGATCGCGCAGTCGCGCGCGTTCTGGAAACTTCGCGAGAGCATCCCCGAGGCGCAGGTGCACGAGGGAAACAACATCAAGCACGACATCTCGGTGCCGATCTCGTCGGTCGGCCGCTTCATCGACGAGACGAATGCCGCGGTCGAGGGCAACTTCCCCGGCGTGCGGATGGTCGTCTTCGGACACCTGGGCGACGGCAACCTGCACTACAACGTGTCGCCCGCGCCGGGCATCTCGCCGGCCGACTTCGCTGCCAACGAACCCGCGATCAACCGCATCGTCTACGACACGGTGGACGCACACCACGGTTCGATCTCGGCCGAGCACGGCCTGGGCCAGATGAAGCGCGACGACAACGTCGCGCTACAAGTCGGCGGTGGAGATCGGGACTGATGCGGGCGGTGAAGAGAGGCGCTCGATCCGAAGGGGATCATGAATCCGGGGAAAGTGGTGACGTTCGCGATGTAAATCTCGCGAGGGCGGTCGCTGCCCGATCGCTGCCCGATCGCGACTCGTCAGTACCAGTCCTCGATTTCGAGTCGTTCGATGCGCGCGAACTCACGCGTGTTGCGTGTGACGAGCACTGCCCCCGTGCTGACAGCGATTCCCGCGATCAGCGTGTCGATCGAACCAATCGGCGTGCCCTTGTCCGCGAGATCGACGCGGATTCTCGCGGCTGCTTGCGCCGCTTTCGCGTCCAACGGAGCAATCGCGATCGACGCGACCAACCGATCCAGCGCGGCGAGCAAGGCGTCGCGCCGGGTTCCGGCTGCGAGCCTCAGGATGCCCGCGCGCGACTCATAGAGAACCGGAGCCGGTAGGCCCAGATCACCGGGCGAGAGCGCAAGTATTCGCTGCGCTACTCCGCCCTCGCCGCGAAAGGCATAGCTCAGCGAGTTCGTGTCGAGCAGGTAGCTCACCAGGGTTCGCGGGGCGCCTCGGGAGAATCGTCCGCGCGCAGATTCTCGACCAGCGGCATCTCGGGAAACGCACCGAAGAGTGCGGCGACTTCGGGCGCCCAAGAGGCGGCGGATTCAGCCTGGATGAGCTGCGCCACCCACCGGCTGTATGGAAGGCCGAGCGCCGCGGCGCGGTCGCGCATCAGCTTCTCGGTTGCTTCGTCGAGGTAGAGGGTGATCTGGCCCATCGCTTCACGAACGGATATACGCATACATATACCTACAGTACCGCGAGCGAGGAGTTGAATCAAGATCGTTCTCGCCCCAGGCAGCATGTGGGGGGCCTTTCTAGCTCCTTCGAACTGCTGGAACGGCCCCGTTACCTGGATTCAAGGGCTGGTCGCACGTGCAGACGCAACGGTGGGCGAGAATCCCGGTGCCCGATCCCGGATAGGGCCAAGGCCCCATCCGAGACGCGCCTTCGATCTCTTGGGATTGACGCTCTGGTTCCAATAATGACACCATTAACCCCGCGCGCGGTCGAGCGAATTCTCCAACGAATGCGCGAGTCGCCGAGCGGCGTCAGGTTCGCTGACCTGAAGCGCGTCTGCGATCATTACTTCGGCTCGCCCCGACAAACTGGGTCGAGCCATACGGTTTACAGGATGCCATGGCCGGGAGATCCACGAGTAAACATCCAGAACTCCGGGGGACGCGCCAAGCCCTACCAGGTGAGGCAGGTCCTCCTCGCGCTCGAACGCCTGAATCGCGAGACGCTCGACCGGACGTGAACGTCGACCATTACACCTACCGAGTGACCTGGTCCGCCGAAGACGGCGAGCACGTAGGGCTGTGCGTTGAGTTCCCATCGCTGAACTGGCTCGCGGGCACGCCCCAGTCCGCTCTCGCCGGCATCCGCAAGTTGACGAAGCAAGCCGTTGCGGACATGCAGTCGCAGAACGAGGCGATACCCGTACCACTCGCGGAACGAAGCTACAGCGGGCAGTTCAAGGTGCGCGTGCCGCCGCAATTGCATCGCGCGCTCGCGCTGCAGGCCGCCGAGGAGGGCGTGAGCCTCAATCGGCTGGCCAGCGCCAAGCTTGCCGCCGGGCGCTGAGCAGAGCGGGCGCCACCCGACCGAGCGAAGAAAGCCTGCCGGATCAATCCGCGACTTCAATCGCAGAGATACATCTTCGCCCCCCGCTATTGGGGGGGGTTGTTTTCGAAGGTCCGTAACAGCCGCCGCGCGACCTCGTCGGCGCTCTCCACGTGAAACGACTTCACGTCGATCACCCCGGCGGCGATGTGAAACCGCTCGGACAACCCCGCCAGCAGCCCCACTTCGGCCATCTCCCGGCTCGCGAACAGAAGTGGTGACCTGCACTACAACTTCTCGCCCGCACCGGGGTGCGTCGCCGCCGAGTTCGTCGCGAACGAACGGGCAATCAACCGGATCGTCTATGAAGCCGTGCACACGCACTGCGGTTCGATCTCGGCCGAACACGGGCTGGCGCACGGGCCGCGTCGCACCAACCGATGAGCCCGACTCGACAATCGCAAGGCGTCGCAGCGCCCCCGGTATCATGTCTGCATGTCCGATCCCCGCCACACGCTGCTGCGCGAAGCCAGTGCCCTGGGCGGGGCGCTGCTCGGCCGTCCTGCCGGGTGGTTGCGGGCGATCCACTTCGGCGCGGTGGCGCTGGTCACGGCGCTGTCTCCGTCGACCTACGACCGCGAGGCGCGACGGGTCGTGGCCCAACAGATCCACTTTTCCGCCTGGCAGGCGCTGCCGGGATTCGCGCTCGCCTGCGCGCTGCTCAGTTTCGTCCTGATCCGCATCGTGATCGGCACGGCGCAGGACTACGGCCTGCCGCAGTACGCACTCGAACTGACGGTGCGTGTCCTGGTGCTCGAGATCATCCCGCTGCTCGCGGCGCTGTTCGTCGCGCTGCGCTCGGGAGCGACGATCAGCACCGAGGTCACGCTGATGCACGTACGGGGCGATTTCGAGCGGCTCACGCGGGCCGGGCGCGATCCGCTGGGCGCCGAGCTGGTGCCGCGCGCGATCGGATCGATGGTGGCGGTGATGCTGCTCTCGTACCTGAGCGGCGTGGTGGCGCTCGCGCTCGCGTACGGCGAGCTGTACGGCCTGTCGCCCTGGGCGCTCGACACCTTCGTTCGCACCACCGGGCAGATATTCGATCCGGTAGTCGTCGCGGGCTTCGTGCTGAAGTCGATGCTCTTCGGCGCCGCCGTCGGAGCGATCCCGATCGGCGCGGCGCTAGGGGTGCGGCGTGAACTCGCGCGGGCGCCGGTCGCGGTGCGCCGCGGCATGGTACGCCTGGGCATCGCACTGGCGGTGATCGAAATCGTGTCGCTCGCGGTCATGTACGCCTGAACGACGATGGCCGACGAACGCGTCCCCGCTGACGAACGCGTCCCCGCCGACAAACGCGCGCCTGCCGGCGAACGCGCCCCCGGCGACGAAGCGGGACGCCATGTCGCGCTGAAGGCCACTGTCCTGCTCATGCTCACGGTCGGATTGCTGGCGGCGTTCGTGGTCTACGTTCTGTACGCGCGCGGCACTTTCGAGGACACGCAGCGGCTGGTGCTGATGACCAACAACGCCGAGGGCGTGTCGGTGGGGTCCGACCTCGGTTTCTCCGGATTTCCGGTTGGACGGGTGCAGCGGATCGAGCTCGCTCGCACCGGTCAGGCCAGGATCGAGATCGACATCCCGCGCTCGCAGGCGCGATGGCTGCGCGCGTCGAGCGTGTTCACCCTCGAGCGCGGGCTCGTGGGCGGAGCGCGCCTGCGCGCCTTCACGGGCAACCTCGACGACGCGCCGTTGCCCGACGGCGCCGTGCGCGAGGTGCTGCGAGGCGACACCACCGACGAACTGCCGGCGCTGGTGGCGAGCTTCAAACGGCTGGTCGAGAACGTCGAGCGCATGACGGCGCGGGATTCGGACGTGAACCGCGGCCTCGAGGGCCTGCGGACGATGGCCGATCGGATGGGCGGGCGCTACGGAATGCTCACCGTGCTGCTCGGCAGCGAGCAGGAAGCGAAGAAGGTGATCGGCACGATCGATCGCGTGAACGCGATGCTCGACTCGCTCGACCGCGTCACGCGCCGCGCCGACGGACTGTCGCAGCAACTCGAGCGCACGCTCGCCAGGGCCGACGAACGAGTGCTCGGTGCCGGCGGCGTGATGGACGACACGCACAAGGCCGTGCGACAACTCGAAGCGTTGCTGGGCGACGCGCGCGCCAGCCTGAAGAGGCTCGATGTGGTGCTGGCCGATGCTCAGGTCATCGCCGCCGACGCGCAGGTCATCGCTGCCGACGCGAAGGGCATCACTGCCGACGCGCGGGGCATCGCCGCCGACACGCGCGCGGCCACCGCGAACCTCCAGTCGCTGCGCGCCGAGGTCGAGGCCAGCCTGCGCAAGGCGAGCCAGCTGATCGACGAGATCAACCGCAAGTGGCCGTTCGGACGCGATTCCGAATTGAGGTTGCCGTGAAGGCGCGACGACGCGTGGCCAGATCGCGCGCCGCCCCGGCCGCCGCCGTGCTGGCCGCCGCTGCGCTGGCCGCTGCGACGCTGCTCGGCGCGTGCGCCAGTGGGCCGCCGGCGCCGCAGTGGCGCCTCGCCGCGCGCAGCGCGCTCGGCAGTTTCGAGGACGCGTACCTGCGCGGCGACTCGCGCATCGCCGAGCAGGAATTCGCACGCGCGCGCGCCGAACTCGCCCGCACCGGCGACGCGGCGCTCGTGGCGCGCGCCGAGCTCACGCGCTGCGCGCTGCGCGTCGCCAGCCTGGAATTCGACGACTGCCCCGGGTTCGCGCCGCTCGCGCACGACGCGGGAGCGGCTGCGCGCGCGTACGCGGCGTTCATCGGCGGACGCTGGGAAGCGGTCGACGCGTCGCAGTTGCAGGCGCCGCATCGCGCGGTGTTCGCGCGCGGCGCCGACGCCGGCGCGCTGGCAGAGGTGCGGGATCCGCTGTCGAAGCTGGTCGCGGCCGGTGCGCTGATGCGCGTCGGAAAGATCGCGCCGAGCGGCATCGCCGCGGCGGTGGACGCCGCCTCGGCGAACGGGTGGCGAAGGCCGCTTCTGGCCTGGCTCGGCGTGCAGGAGAGGCGCGCGCAGGCAGCGGGCGACTCGCAAGCCGCGGCCGCCATACGCCGGCGCATCGAGCTCGTGCTCGGGTCGTCGTAATCGCGCACCACGGAACGCCTGCGCACCACGGAACGCCTGCGCACCACGGAACGCCTGCGCACCGCGAACGCCTGCGCACCACGCCCGTCTTGCGCGCACCGCGCGTCTTCAGCCGCCGGATGCCCCCCGCGCGAGGCGCGCGCCGGCGACCAGCGCCGCCATCTTCGCCTTGGCCAGCGGCCTGGGTAGCGCCGAGAAACCGCAGTCCGCGGTCAACGAGAGCCTGCCCGGCGCGACGAACTTCAGCACCCGGTCGATCCGTTGTGCCACCTGCTCGGGCGACTCGAGGTGGAACGACTTCACGTCGATCACGCCGGCGGCGATCTGGAACCGGCTCGAGAGATCGGCGAGCAGTTCGATCTCGCTCATCTCGCGGTTGGCGAACTCCATCACCAGTTCGTGACAGATCAGCGTCTCGATCGAGGGCAGCAGCCTGGCGTAGCCGCGCTCGAACGCCGGTCGCCCGGCGTAGTTGCCGAAACACAGGTGAACCGAGAAACGCCCGGTCGTGCCCTCCATGCAGCGGTTGATCACCTGCCCCGCCGCGACCGGAGAAAGATCCGGCAACGGATGCGCGAGCGCCGGTTCGTCGATCTGGATGCGGCGCGCGCCGGCCTGCAGCAGGCGCTCGACCTCGCGGCGCACCACCCGCACGAAGTCGTCGAGCACGCTCTCCTGGCTGCGCCGAGACGGATGCACGAGGCTCGCGAGCGTGAGCGGCCCCGGCACCGACACCTTCAGCGCGCGTCCCGGCGCGAGCGCGCGCAGCCGGCGATAGTCCTCGAGCACGCCCAGCCCCTGCGGTGCGTCGAGCGACCCGGTCACCTCGAACTGCGGGACCTGGTCCATGCCGTGGACGCCGAGTTTGCGCGTCGCGTCGACCCGCTCGAGTCCGGTGAAGCGGTCGTGCATCTCGAAGACGAATCGCTGGCGTCTGACCTCGCCGTCGGAAACAACGTCGAGCCCCGCCTCGATCTGGTCCGCGACCGCGAGCGCCTCGGCATCACCGTACAACTCCTCGACGTCGTCGGGCCCGAAGGCGCCGTCGCGGATCTGGCGACGAAGCAGTCCGAACCAGCCGGGAACCGCCACCGAGCCCACGCCCATCGTCGGCAGCAGCGGCAAATCCGGCTCGTCGTCGCCCGCGGCGGGCGCCGGGAGCGGATCGGGCTTGAGCGGCGCAGGTTTGTCGCGCCGCCTCAGTCCCGGCACGCGCTCGCGCGTGCGTTCGACCAGCTCGCGCGCCTTCATGTCCCAGCCTGCTCGCGCAACACGCGCTTGAGGATCTTGCCGGTCGCGCTCTTGGGCAGTTCGTTCACGATCTCCACTTTCGCCGGAACCTTGTAGGCCGCGATATTGTCGCGACAATACGCCACGATTGCCTCGCCCGTCAGGTCGGCGCCCGGTTTGGCGACGACCGCCACCGCGACCCGCTCGCCCTTGTCGGCATCGGGCATGCCGTACACCGCCACCTCCTGCACGCCCGGAATCTTGTACAGATACTGCTCGACCTCGGCCGGCCAGACCTTGAATCCGGACACGTTGATCATGTCCTTCACCCGGTCGACGATGTAGACATAGCCCTCGGCGTCCATTCGCCCGATGTCGCCCGAGTGCAGCCAGCCGCCGCGAAGCGCCTTCGCGCTGTCCTCGGGGCGTCCCCAGTAGCCCTTCATCACGCCCGGCCCCCTGATCACGATCTCGCCCCATTCGCCGCGTGCGACTTCGCGGTCCTGTTCGTCGAAGATCGCCAGTTCGAATCCTTCGACCGCGCGTCCGACCGACCCGAAGCGGTGCTCCTCCAGGTCGTTGTAGCAGGCAAACGGCGAACATTCGGTGAGTCCGTAGCCCTCGTAGATGCGGCGCCCGAAGGCATCGGTCCAGCGGCGCGAGATCTCCTCGGGCATCGTCGCCGCGGCCGACATCTCGTAGCGGATCGACGAGAGGTCGTACTGCGCGAGATCGAGCGAGAGCAGGCCGATGAAGATCGTCGGCACGCCGAAGAACACCGTCACCTTCTCCTCGCCCACCGCACGCATGACCGCGTCGGGCACGAAGCGTCGAAACAGCACCATCGTCGCGCCGGCGAGCACGCAGGCGTTCATGATGTAGTTCTGCCCGTAGACGTGAAACAGCGGCAGGAACACCGCGAGCCTGTCGTCGGCGCGATAGCCCGAATACTTCGCGGCCGACGCAACGTTCCCGTGGATGTTCGACTGCGTGAGCGTCACGCCCTTGGGAAAGCCGGTCGTGCCGGACGAATAGAGCAACGCGGCGGGATCGTCCGGTTCGCAGTCCACGGCGGCAAACGCGCCGCCTTCGCCGAGCAGTTCCGCGCCGCGACGCAACCACGCGTCGAAACCCGAATCGCCGTTCGCGCCGACGACGATGCGGTGGGCGAGCGCCGCGCAATCGTCGGGCACGAACCCGGCCAGTTCGTCGACGGTGACCACCGCGCGCGCGCCCGAGTCGTCGAGCAGGAAGCGCACCTCCTCGGTCTTGAAGATCGAGTTGATCGAGACCGCGATCGCGCCGAGTTTCTGGATCGCGTAGTAGCTGATCGCGAACTCCGGGACGTTGGGCAGGTAGATCGCGACCCGATCGCCTTTGGCGATTCCGGCCGCGCGCAGCGCCGTCGCCAGCCTGCCCGATGCGCGATCGAGATCGCGATAGCTGGTCGTGCGTCCTTCGAATCGGATTGCCGGGTGATCGGGCGACGCGGCGGCATGCCGCTCCAGGTACTGGGCTAGGTTCATTGCGGGGCTCCTCGTTGGGCGTATTGTGCCCCGCGTCGCGGCCCAGCGGCCGCCGGGCCTCAGCCGGGTGGCCGGCCGACCTGCGCCGAAACGACGCGCTGCGGCGCGCCGTACTCCCACTTCTTCCAGGCCCTGAGCACGGCGTTCGGATACTCGGGGCGCCCGAGGCTGCCGTTGTAGCGCCCGAGTGCCCGGAACAGGTCGCCGTTCTCGATGTCGATGTAGTGGCGCAGGATGGCGCACCCGTATCGCAGGTTGGCGCGCATGTCGAACAGGCGCGACGCGTCGCGATCGCCGATCACGTCGGTCCAGAACGGCATCACCTGCATGTAGCCGCGCGCGCCGGCGCTCGAGACCGCGTAGCGGCGGAAGTAACTCTCGACCTCGATCAATCCGAGCACCAGGTGAGGGTCGAGCCCGGCACGCTGCGCCTCGTAGCGAACGGTTTTCAGGAACTCGATGCGCTGGCGCAGGTCGGGTTTCCACTTGCGCGGCAGGCGCTCGGACAGGGTCGCGAGCCAGTCCACCTTCTCGCGCATCGAAACGAAGCGCGGTTCGGGGGCGCCGCGATCGCTCACCGCCGCGACGAGCGCCGAGCGAACCGAGGCCGACATCGGTTCGTACTGCTGGTTGCCGGCGAACGCGCTGCCGGCGAGCGACCACCACAGAGCCGCCGCGAAAAGCACGCCGTGAACGAGCGCACAGCGCATCTTCACAGCAAGCCGTTCGCGACGGATGTCCTTGGCGCGGGTTCCGGTGTTCATCCGGTGTTCACTCTGCCGACCATGGTGCCGAGCGTTGCACGCACGACGTGCGCGCGCCGCCCGCGCGCGACCGAAGGTCGATTCGAGGCCGACCAACGGTCAGCGCCTGTGTCGCAGCGGTCCACCGGCGTATCGTAGCGACGCCCCACGACGAGCGCCAGTCGCCGTTGGCTTGGCCAAATGGCCGGGGAACCGCGGCGCCCGATTGCGCGAACGCATTGGACAGCCTCATGACACGGTCGTATGGTGGACTTGCAAGACAATGGTGGACTTGCAAGACGATAGGGAGGCCATCATGACCAGACCAGTCAAGCCGGTCGAGCCGGAACATGTCAGCTGCAAGGTGTGCCTGAAGGAAGTGCCGAAGTCCGAGGCGGAGATCGCGGAAGCTCAGGACTACGTCCTGCACTTCTGCGGGCTCGAATGCTACGACCAGTGGGCGCACGCGGAGAAAGCAAGAGCGGCCGCGGACGCCGAACCTGCGTCGGGCGAGAAGACAAAGGGCGGCGGTTGACTGGTAGCGGTCATCTGGCAGCCGTTGACCAGTCGGCAGCCGTTGACCAGTCGGCAGCCGTTGACCAGTCGCGTTCGGCCAGCAACCGCTGACCCCGGACGCCGCCCGACAGGGCGCGCTCAGGCCCCGGCCAGCGCCTCGCGCACCGCCGCACCCGCCCGCGCCACTTCGACCGCGCCTGCCACCATCCCGCGCCTCACGAGCGTCTCCACCTTGCCCTCCCTGAGGCTGCGCTCGCCAACCGTGACGCGCACCGGCACGCCGATGAGCTCCCAATCGGCGAACATCACGCCGGGGCGCTCGTCGCGATCGTCGAGGATCGCGTCGACCCCCGCGGCGACGAGTTCGTCGTAGAGTTTCTGCGCGGTCTCGCGCACGGCTTCGGACTTGCCCCACCCCACCGGGCAGATCACCACTTCGAAGGGCGCGATCGGACGCGGCCAGATGATCCCTCGCTCGTCGTGGTTCTGCTCGATCGCCGCGCCCAGCAGACGCGTCACGCCGATGCCGTAGCAGCCCATCTCGATCACCTTGCTCTTGCCGTCGTCGTCGATGAAGGTGGCCTGCATCGCCGACGAGTACTTGGTGCCGAGATAGAACACGTGGCCCACTTCGATGCCGCGCTGGATCGCGAGCTTGCCCTTGCCGTCGGGCGCGGGATCGCCCGCGACGACGTTGCGGATGTCGGCCACGACCATCTGCTCGCCGTGCGCCGCGAGCGCCGGCACGACGTCGCGCTCCCAGTTCACGCCGGTGAAGTGGAAATCCACCGCGTTCGCGCCGCAGACGAAATCGCTCATGTTCGCCACGGTGCGGTCGGCCACGACCTTCACCGGCTTCGCGGTGCCGATCGGACCGATGTAGCCGGGCGGCGTGCCGAAGTGCGAGACGATCTCGCCCTCGGTGGCGAAGCGAAAGCCCTTGAGGCCCTCGACCTTGCCGGCCTTGACTTCGTTCAGCGCATGGTCGCCGCGCACGAGCAGCAGCCAGATCTGCGTGTCGAACAGGCGCGGTGCGACGAAATCGGCCGAGCCGTCCTTGACCGGCTCGTACTTGTCCACGGCGAGCACCAGCGACTTCACCGTGCGCTCGAGCGGCACGCCGAGCAGTTCGGCCACGTCCTCGCATCGCGCCTTGCCGGGCGTGGGTGTCTTTTCCAGCGCGTGTTTGGCCGGGCCGCGCGCGTCGATCAGCGACAGCGCCTCGGCGAGCTCGACGTTGGCCGCGTAGTCGGACTCGGGGCAATACGCGATCGCGTCCTCGCCGGTGTCGGCGATTACCTGGAACTCGTGGCTCGCGGATCCGCCGATCGCGCCGGTGTCGGCGGCAACCGCGCGGTAGGTGAGCCCCATCCGGTCGAAGATGCGCACGTAGGCGTCGAACATCGCCTGGTAACTCACGAGCGCGGCGTCGCGATCGCGGTCGAAGGAGTACGCGTCCTTCATCGTGAACTCGCGCCCGCGCATCACGCCGAAGCGCGGCCTGCGCTCGTCGCGGAACTTGGTCTGGATGTGATAGAAATTCTTCGGCATCTGCCGGTAGCTGCGGATCTCCTGGCGCGCGATGTCGGTGATCACCTCCTCGGAGGTCGGCTGGACGACGAAGTCGCGCTGGTGCCTGTCCTTCAAGCGCAGCAGCTCGGGCCCGTACTGCTCCCAGCGCCCCGACTCGATCCACAGCTCGGCGGGCTGCACCACCGGCATCAGCAGCTCGATCGCGCCGGCACGATCCATTTCCTCGCGGATGATGTTCTCGATGCGTCGGATCACGCGAAGTCCCATCGGCAGGTAACTGTAGATGCCACCGGCGAGGCGCTTGATCATCCCGGCGCGGGTCATCAGCCTGTGGCTGACCACCTCGGCGTCGGCGGGTGCTTCCTTCAGTGTGGAGACGTGAAACCGGCTTGCTCTCATGGGTTCGTTTTCTTCAGAGTGAAAGAACGCGACGTCCGCGACGCTCGCGCCTTATAATCGAAGCGATTCTAAAGTATCGAGGGGTGCCGGAATGCTGGATCGAGACGGCTTCCGCCCCAACGTCGGCATCATTCTGGTCAACGGCAGGAACGAGGTTTTCTGGGGCAAGCGGGTTCGCGAACACTCATGGCAGTTTCCTCAAGGCGGCATCAAGCGCGGCGAAACGCCCGAACAGGCGATGTACCGCGAACTTCACGAGGAAGTCGGGCTGATGCCCGACCATGTGCGAATCATTGCCCGGACACGCGACTGGTTGCGCTACGAGGTGCCCGACCATTGGGTGCGGCGAGAATGGCGAGGACACTATAGAGGGCAGAAGCAGATCTGGTTTCTGCTTCGGATGGTCGGTCGCGACACCGATGTGAGCCTGCGCGCGTCGGCTCACCCCGAGTTCGACGCCTGGCGTTGGCACGAATACTGGGTCCCGCTCGAGGCGGTGATCGAGTTCAAGCGCGACGTCTACCGGCAGGCGCTCGACGAGCTGTCGAGCCACGTGTTCGCCGATCAGGGTCCGGCGCGCTTTCTTCGCCAACGCGCCCGCCAGCGTCACCGCGCCGACCGCCGCGACTCCGCGCAGGTCGCAGCCTCGCCCGCACCGCCCGACGGCGGCGAGACTTCGTGACCGCCAAAACGTTCCTCGCGGCTGCCCGGCGCCTCGCCGTTGCGGCGCTCGCGGCGCTCGCGGCGGGAACAGCGGGCGCGCAGAACGTCGGGATCTCGGGCGCCAACGAGCGCTCGGTCGAGGCGAGCCTGCCCGATCCGATGCCGGCGGTGCCCAAGACGGAGGACACGGTGCAGTTCTACGTGAGCCCGGTCACGACCAACCGGTTCGCGATCGATCCGGCGAGCCTGCGCGTCGAGAGCGAGAAGGTCGTGCAGTTCACGCTGATCGTGACCAGCGGCGCCGGAGTGCGCAACGCGACCTACGAGGCGATTCGCTGCGATCGCGGCGAGCAGCGCCTGCTCGCGGTGGCGCGCGCCGACGACACCTGGTCGGTGCTGCGCAATAGCCGATGGCGCCGGCTGAACACCGACGACACGGTCAATCGCCAGCACCCGGAGTTGTTCGATCGGCTTTGCAGCGGCGGCGCCGCGGCCTCGCTCGACACCGCGCGTTTGATTGCGAGGCTTCGCAGCGGGCCGGAACGAAGACACTGAAAAACCGGATCAGACCGCGGATCAGACCGGCGTCACCAGCGCGCGCCCGGCGACGAAGGCCGCGACGTTGTCCAGCACCAGCTGGCCCATCGCGGTGCGCGTCGGGTGCGTCGCGCTGCCCTGGTGCGGTTGCAGCGTGACGGTGTCCAGCGCGAGCAGTTGCTCGGGCACGTTGGGCTCGTCGTCGAACACGTCCAGCCCCGCTCCGCCCAGCGCGCCCGACACGAGCAGCTCGACCATCGCCGGCTGGTCGACCACCGAGCCGCGCGCGATGTTGACGAAGATGCCATCGGGTCCCAGCGCGCGCAGCGCATCCCGCGACACGATCCGGATCGTCGCGGCGCCGCCGGGGCATGCGGCGACGAGCGCGCTCGACCAGTCCGCGAGCGCGACGACGTCGTCGAAGTAGCGATAGTCGACGTCGTCCTTGCGATTCGGTCCGAAGTAGCCGATCTCGCAGTTGAACGCCGCGCAGCGCCGCGCGATCGCGCGGCCGATGCGTCCCAGACCGACGATTCCCACGCGCCTGCCCTGCAGGCTGCGCGTGATGCCGAATCCGGCGCGCTTCCAGCGCCCGTCGCGCACGAAGCGGTCGCCCTGTGCGACCCTGCGCACGGCCGACAGCAGCAGCGAGAGCGCCATGTCCGCGACGTCCTCGGTGAGCACCTCGGGCGTGTTGCTCACCGCGATCTCGCGCGAGCGCGCATGAGCGAGGTCGATCGCGTCCACTCCCACACCGAAGCAGGCGATCAGTCGCAGCCGCGGCAGTTTGTCCATCTCCTCGGCGCTCATGCCGCGTCCGCCGTTGGTGACCGCGATCTCGCAGTGCTGTGCGAGCGACGCGACGAGCGCTTCGCGATCCTCGCTCGACCAGTATCGGTGGCAGGCGTAGGTGGACTCGAGCTGCTCGAGCTTTGGTTGGTAGATCGGTCCCATCAACAGGATGTCGGCTTTGCTCATCGCTTCAGTCTCCCTCGCCCGCTCGGGGCGCCGGCGCCGCCACGCCCAGGCGCTCGGTCCAGGTGCGCAGCGCGGGCATGATCGCCCGCTGCAATTGCACGCCGCGCGCGAGCTGCTCGCGCTTGCGCGCCAGCCCGCGCTCGCCGGGCAGGCGCACCGGTCGCGCCGGGTCGATCGCGGTCGACGTCCGGCAGGCCTGCGCGATCCAGTCGGTTTGCGCGACGAAGGCGTCTGCGCCGGCGAAGGCCGCCGGATCGTAGAGCTGGAGGTAGACCGTCGCGCCCCACCCCTCGTGCGGGTCGGCTCGCCCGTGCCCGGCCAGCGCCCCGGTGAGCGCCTCGATCGTGAGCGCGAGACCGTAGCCCTTGTGCCCGGCGTCGAGCCCACCCAACGGAAGGATCGTGCCCCTCGCGCCGTCGAAGATCACGCCCGGATCGTCGGTGGGGCGGCCGCGCGCGTCGAGCCACCAGCGGTGCGCGCCGCGCTCGCCAGCCTTGTGCAGCCGCGCGCTCATTCCGTTGGTGGTGATCGACGCCGACACGTCGACCATGACCGGATCGCCCGAGGTCGGAAAGCCGATCGCGATCGGATCGGGCGTGAACACCGCCTCGGTGCCGCCGTAGGGCGCGACGCTCGCCACCTCGGGGTCCGAGCACGACAGCAACACCACCAGCCCCTCGCGCGCGACCGACTCCAGGTACGCGGCCAGACAGGCGATGTGGTGGCTGCGCCGGATCACGACCGTCGCAGCGCCGTGGATCCTCGCGCGCGCCGCGGCCCAGGCGATCGCCCGGCGCACCAGCCAGGGTCCGGGCAGGCGCCGGCCGTCCCAGGTGGCAACGGCGCCGCGTTCGGTCACGACCAGCGGCTCGCCGGATCGCGTCATCGATTCGTTCTCGATCTCGCCCAGATACGGCGCGAGCAACTGCAGGCCGTGGGTGTCGTGGCCGAGCAGATCGCCCTCGACCAGGACCTCCGCGACGTCGCGCGCGATCGCGCCGTCGACCCCCGCCTTCTCGAGCAGGCGGGCCGCGAATCGGATCAACTCCGCGGCGTCGAAGCGTTGTTCGGCTGCGCCCGACTCCGTGCCCGCGCGCTGCCCGCTGCGCGGCGCGGCATCCATCAGTAGGTCGCCCTTCCGCCCGACAGGTCGAACACCGCGCCGGTGGAGAACGAGCACTCCTCCGAGGCCAGCCACGCGACCATCGCCGCGATCTCCTCGACCAGTCCGAATCGCCCGATCGGGATCTTCGAGAGCATGAAGTCGATGTGCTGCTGCGAGATCTGGTCGAAGATCGCAGTGCGCACCGCCGCCGGCGTGATGCAGTTGACGCGGATTCCGGACTTCGCGGTCTCCTTGCCGAGCGACTTGGTCAATCCGATCACCGCAGCCTTCGACGCGCTGTAGGCCGACGCGGTCGGATTGCCTTCCTTGCCCGCGACCGATGCGATGTTGACGATGCGACCGTAGTCGTTGGCCAGCATCGCCGGCACCGCCGCGCGGTTGCACAGGAACACGCCATCGACGTTGATCGCCATCACGCTGCGCCAGTCGGCCACCGGGAACTCCCAGGTGAGCGCGTTCGGGCCGGCGATGCCGGCGCTGCACACCTGGATGTCGAGTCTGCCGAAGGCGGCGACCGTGTCGGACATCGCCTTGCTCACCGAGTCTTCGTCGGCGACGTCGACCAGCACCGCGAGGTGCGCGCCCGCCTCCACCGCGGGCAGCGACGCCGCGACTTCGGCCGCGGCGTCGGCGCCCCGGTCCCAGATCGCGACCCGCGCCCCGCTCGCTGCGAAGCGTTCGCAAACCGCCTTGCCGATTCCGGACGCGCCGCCGGTCACCACGGCGCAGCGGCCGTTCAGATCGATTCGATTCATCGTTCTCCCCCCTACGAGCCCCCGATGGTACATTCCGCGCTTGCTCCGGGGAACGAAAGATGAAAGTCCTTTTCACCGATTTCGACATGCTCGACGTGACGCTCGAGCGCACGATATTCGCCGATGCGGGGATCGAGCTGATCGAGGCGCAGTGTCGCAGCGAGGACGACGTGGTCCGGGCCTCCGAGGCGTGCAGCGCGCTGCTCGTGCAGTACGCGCCGATCGCCGACCGGGTGTTCACGGCGCGGCCCGAGATCGGGTTGTGCGCGCGCATCGGCGCCGGCTACGACACGATCGACGTGGCCAGCGCGCGACGCCACGGCGTGTGGGTCGCGAACTCGCCCGACTACGGCGTGGGCGAGGTCGCGACGCACGCGCTGGCGATGTTGCTCGCGTCGATCCGCAACGTCGCGCGCTACGACCGCGACGTGCGCGCCGGCAACTGGCACTACACGACCGTCGGTCCGATCCCGCGCGCATCGAACCTGACGGTGGGCATCCTGGGACTGGGGCGCATCGGCAAGCGCTTCGCGCACCTCGCGCGCAACACTTTCGCGCGCGTGATCGCGCACGATCCCTATCTGATCGACGGCGACTTCCCTGCCTACGTCGCGCGCGTCTCGCTCGACGAACTGTTCTCGCAGGCCGACGCGATCTCGATCCACTGCCTGCTCAGCGACGAGACGCGCGAAATGGTGAACCAGCGCCTGCTCGATCTGATGAAACCCGGCTCGTACCTGGTGAACACCGCGCGCGGCGCGGTGATCGACATCGACGCGCTCAGCGCCGCCGTCGCCAACGATCGACTCGCCGGTGTCGGCCTGGACGTGCTGCCGCACGAGCCGGTCGCGTCGGGTCATCCGCTGCTCGACGACCCCCGCGTCGTGTTCACGCCGCACAGCGCGTTCTACTCGGTCGAATCGGAAGTGGAACTGCGCCGCAAGGCTGCGATGAACATCGTCAGCTGGATGCGCACCGGACGCCCGGACTACCCGGTGTGCGAGGGCACGCGCGAGCCGCCGCCGCGCCGGTGAGGGCTGCGGGCACCGGTGAGGGCTGCGAACACCGGCGAAGGCTGCGGACACCGGTGAAGGCCGGGGGTATTGTGCGACGCAGCAATCTCGGCTAGACTGCGCCCCAGCGGTACTGATCACCAGTCTCCAGCCGCCGTCTACCGACCTGGTTTCAAAAACCCTCTTCGTCTTCCCGACTGGTGCCGCCGGGCAAAGCCTGCAGCGGCAGGTCGACGCAGGTCTCCTCACAAGGCGTCTCATGTCCTTCGAAACGCTCGGCCTCGCCGAGCCCCTCGTACGCGCGGTATCCGAACTCGGCTACACGCAACCCACTCCGATCCAGCTGCAGGCGATTCCGGCCGTGCTCAACGGCGGCGACCTGCTCGCCGGCGCGCAGACCGGCACCGGCAAGACCGCGGGCTTCGTGCTGCCGATCCTGCATCGGCTCGCGACCTCGCCCGCACCACAGAAGACCGCCGCTGGCCGCTGGCCGGTGCGCGTGCTCGTGCTCACGCCGACGCGCGAACTTGCCGCGCAGGTCGAGGAAAGCGTGCGCGACTACGGCAAGCACCTCAAGTTCACCTCGATGACGGTGTTCGGCGGCGTCAACATCAACCCGCAGATCCGCCAGCTCCAGGGACGCGTCGACATCCTCGTCGCCACCCCGGGCCGGCTGCTCGATCACGTCGGCCAGCGCACCGTGGACCTCTCGCACGTGGAAGTGCTGGTGCTCGACGAAGCCGACCGCATGCTCGACATGGGCTTCATCCACGACATCAAGAAGGTGCTCGCGCTGCTGCCGAAGAAACGGCAGAACCTGCTGTTCTCGGCCACCTTCTCCGATGAGATCAAGACGCTCGCCGATCGGCTGCTGAACAACCCGGCGATGATCGAAGTCGCGCGACGCAACGCGCCGACCGAACTGGTCGAGCAGCGCGTGATCCTGGTCGACAAGAACCGCAAGCGCGAGCTGCTGTCGAAGCTGATCAAGGACCACAACTGGTTCCAGGTGCTGGTGTTCACCCGCACCAAGCACGGCGCGAACCGCCTCGCCGAGCAACTGCTTCGTGACGGCATCACCGCGTTGCCGATCCACGGCAACAAGAGTCAGGCGGCGCGGACGCGCGCGCTGGCGCAGTTCAAGGATTCCAGCCTTCAGGTGCTGGTCGCCACCGACATCGCCGCGCGCGGGCTCGACATCGAGGAGTTGCCGCACGTGGTGAACTTCGAGCTGCCCAACGTCCCGGAGGACTACGTCCACCGGATCGGGCGCACCGGTCGTGCCGGCTGCACCGGCGAAGCGGTCTCGCTGGTGTGCGTGGACGAACTGAGGTTCCTCGCCGACATCGACAGGCTTCTCAAGCGCGCGATTCCGCGCCAGACGATGGCCGGATTCGAGCCCGATCCGACGATCCGCGCCGTGGCGATCCCGATGGGCCGCCAAAGCCGCGGCCAGCAGTACGACGACGGCCTGGGCGCAGCGCTCGCACCGCGCGGCGGGCAGCCGCAACGACGCACCCCGTCCGGTGGCCGCGCTTCGCCCCCTGGCGGCGGCGCCCGCGGGCGCAGCGGACAGGGTCGCGGTGGCCAGGGACGCGGCAACGCGGGCCGGGCGCGCCCCTGATCGAAGGCGCGCACGTGCGAAGGCACCCCTGCGCGCGCGCCACCACCCAGCGTGTTCTCGCGGCCCGACAAGCCGCGCGCGGCTCAGCGCCGGCCTAGCGGCAGGCGCGCGACGAAGCAGCTCCCGCCTCCGTCGCGCTCCTCGCAGCTGACGCTGCCCCCGTGGTGGGTGGCGATCTGGCGCACCAGCGACAGGCCCAACCCGACCCCGCCCTGTCGTTCGCTCGCGCCGCGCGCGCGGTAGAAGGGCTCGAAGATCCGCTCGCGGTCGGCGAGCGCGACGCCCGGGCCGCGATCGCAAACCGAGAGGATCGCATCGACACCCGCGCGCACCGACAGCTCGACCTCGGCATCGCGACCGTGGCGCTGCGCGTTCTCGAGCAGATTGCGAACCAGCCGGCGCAACAGCAGTGCGTCGCCGTGCACGGTGACCGGCTCGGCCTGTACCTGCGCCTGCGTGCGCGCCGCCTCCTCCGCGGCGATCGCGGTGAGGTCGACCTCGTCGAACTCGCTTCGCGGCGCGCCGGCCCGCGTCGCGGTCGCGTCGAGCCGACTCGCCAGAAGGATCTCGTCGACCAGCTGGTCGAGCTCGGCGACGTTGCGCGCCAACTCCGCGCGGGTCGCCGCCGGCGCTGCGGGGCCGATCAGCTCGATCGCCATCCGGATCCGGGCCAGCGGCGAACGCAGTTCGTGCGAGGCGTTGGCCAGCAGGGTCTTGTGCGAATTCACCAGCGCTTCGATCCTGTCCGCGGAGCGATTGAAGCTCTCGGCGAGCGCGGCGACCTCGTCGCGCCCCGACACCTCGACGCGCGCGCCGAGCTCGCCCGCGCCGAGCCGCTCGACCGTGGACTGCAGTTTCTCGAGCCGGCGCGTGAGCCTTCGCACCACCGGGAAGGCGCCGATGCCGATCGCCAGCGCGATCAGCACCATCGTCGTGACCACGCCGGGCAGCGGCGGGCGCCCGAACATCGCGCTGCGCCAGGCGCGTGAGGTGACCAGCACGCGTCCATCGTCGAGCCGCAACGCATAGGCGTGCGGTCCGCCGCCGTGGCGCAGCCACTCGCCGCGCCTCGCACCGTCGGGTAGCTCCGCACCCGGCGCGCGCACGCGCGGCACCGGCAGAGGCGCGCCGACCGCGGCGACCGCGCGACCGTCGGGCGCGTACAACGCGATGTCGGCGCCGGTGCGCGCGCGCCATCGCTGCAGCGCGCTTTGGAGCGTCGCGTCCGACTCCTCCGCGGGAAGCAGCTCGGCAGCCGTCATCGCGAGCAGCATCGGCGCGCCGGGCCGGTCCTGCCCGCCGGGCCGATCCTGCGCGCCCGACCACTGGTGCCAGGCGAACCAGGACAGGCCGACGAACAGCGCGAGCGTCGCGATCACCGCGACGTAGATCCTCAGGTAGAGGCGCTTCAATCCTGCGCCTTCGCGAACACGTAGCCAGCGCCGCGCACCGTGAGAACGCGCCGCGGCTGCTTCGGGTCGTCCTCGATCGCGGCGCGCACCTTGACCATGTGGACGTCGATCGACCGATCGAGCGGATCCGATCCGTCGCCGCCGACCGCGTCGATCAGCTGCTCGCGCGAGAGCACGCGGCCGGCGCGCTCGGCCATCGCGAGCAACAGGTCGAACTGGCGCGCGGTGAGCTCGCGCGTCTGCCCGTCGATCGATACGCGCCGGGCCGCGCGGTCGATCTCGAGACGGCCGAAGCGCAGGACGTCGGCGGCGTGGTCGTCGCCGTGGCGACGCAGCACCGCGCGCAGGCGCGCGAGCAGTTCGCGCGGATCGAAGGGCTTCGCCAGGTAGTCGTCGGCACCGAGTTCCAGGCCGACGATGCGATCGGTGGTGTCGCCGCGCGCGGTGACCATGATCACCGGCACCGAAGAACTCGCGCGCAGCCTGCGGCACACCTCGAGGCCGTCGCCGTCGGGCAGCATCAGGTCGAGCAGGACGATGTCCGGCGCGTTCGCTTCCAGCGCGCGCACGCCGGTGGCCGCGTCGCCCGCGACCTCGACCTCGTATCCTGCATCGCGCAGGTAGTCGGCGACCATCGACGCGAGCCGATCGTCGTCCTCGATCATCAGGATGCGCGTCATCGTCGGCATCTTAGCCGGCTGGCGCGCGCAGCGGCAGCGCCGGATCGACGCCGCCGCTGCGCGTGTCGGGCTGCGCCGCTCAGGACCAGCGACGGCCCATTCGGCGCTCCAGACCCGCCTTGAGTTTCGCGCGCTGCCCGGCATCGAGCACCTCGGCGACGTCGACCAGTGCAGCCGAGATGCGGCGCGACAGCGAATCGGCTGCCTGCAACTGCTCGGCGCGCAGACGCTCGATCGCGGCGCGGTCGATCGTCGCGGCGGCGAGCAGCTCGACGCCGCTGCGGCGCGCGGCGCGAAACTTCTCGCGCATCGGTGCCAGTTCGGTCAGCGTCTGCTTGGCGATCGTCGCGACCTTGCGCTTCTGCTCGTCGCTGGCGTCGACCTGCGAGAGCACGCGGTCGACGCCGCGGTCCACTCGCTCGGCCATCTTCTGCGGGTCGACCGGTCCGCGCCCACCCCAGCCGTGGTGACCATGGCCGTGGCGCCCGCCCCATCCGCCCGATCCGCCCCATCGGCCGCCACCCTCGCCGCGCGCGCCCGATCCGGGCTGCGCGCAAGCGGCCAGTGTCGTCGCGGCGCCGGCAAGTCCGGCGAACAGCCAGAAGCGCCTGCGCTTCGGCGCCGGGGATTCGATCGCGTCGTTCGACGCGCTGGCCGCGAGGCCGTTGCCTTGGTCGTTGTTCAGTCGTTCGTTCATCGTGTCCTCCAGTTGATCGGGACAACCCTTCGTCGGGCTGCACCGGTCAACCGTACTCCGCGCCGATCAAGGCACGATGAGCGAACGTGAAGAAGTGTTGAGCGTCCCCGGAGTCCGAACCGGCGCGTCGTAGCTGCGCACTTGAAGCGCGATACCTGTCAGCGCTCGAAGCGCATCACCCCTCGGCGCTCGAAGCGCAGCACCCATCAGAGCTTGAAGCGCAGCACCTTCGCCCGCTGCTCGCCCAGACCGGCGATGCCGAGCGCGACCGAGTCACCGTGCCTGAGGTACTGCGGCGTCGGCTTGACGCCCATGCCCGACGCCAGGAGGCGTGCCGGTGGTGATGATGTCGCCGGGGTTGAGCGTGAACAGCACGCTCACGTACGAGACCAGCGTCGCGCAGTCGAAGATCATCGTCTTCGTGCTGCCGCGTTGCTTCTTCTCGCCGTTGACGTCGAGCCACATGTCCAGCTTCTGCGCGTTCTTCACCTCGTCGGCGGTGAGCAGCCACGGCCCGATCGGCCCGAAGGTGTCGAAGCCCTTGCCCTTGTCCCAGGTGCCGCCGCGCTCGATCTGGAACTCGCGCTCGGACACGTCGTTCACCAGAACGAAGCCGGCCACGTGCGACAGCGCGGCTTTCTTCGTGACGTAGCGCGCCCGGGTGCCGATCACGATCCCGAGCTCGACTTCCCAGTCGGTCTTGACCGACCCCTTGGGCAGCATGATGTCGTCGTTCGCTCCCTGCATGCACGACAGCGTCTTGTGAAAGACGATCGGCTCCTTGGGAATCGGGTTGCCGGTCTCGATCGCGTGATCGGTGTAGTTCAGCCCGATCGCGACGAACTTGGTCGCGCCGGTGAACGGCACGCCCATGCGCGGCTTGCCGCGCACCAGCGGCAGCTTGTCGGTCTTCAATTTGGCGAGCTTCGCCAGGCCCTTGGGCGAGAGTTCGTTCGGGCCGATGTCGGCGACGACCCTGGAGAGATCGCGCAGCTTTCCGTCGGCGTCGATCAGACCGGGTTTTTCCTTGCCGGGGTTTCCGTAGCGGACCAGTTTCATTCGTTGAACTCCTCGATCAGTGGATTGTCGGGTGCGCCGTCGACCGCGGGGACAGTCGCGCGACGCGCGGGTCTCAGCGACGCGCGGGTCTCAGATCGTGATGCCGCCGTCGACGTTGAAGATCTGTCCGGTCGCGAACGCGCTCTCGTCGCTCGCGAGGTAGATCACGATCGGGATGATCTCCTCAGCGCTCGCGAGCCGGCCCATCGGTTGGCGCGCGACGAACATCTTGCGCGCCTGCTCGACGTCGCCCAGCGCGCGCATCCGGTCGTGCAGGCTCGGCGTCTCGACGGTGCCCGGCCCGATCGCGTTGCAGCGGATGCCCTTGGTGACGAAGTCGGCAGCGACCGACTTGGTCAGCCCGATCACCGCCGCCTTGGTCGTGCCGTAGATGAAGCGGTTCGGGAATCCCTTGACCGACGAGCACACCGAAGCCATGTTCACGATCGAACCGCCGCCGTTGGCGAGCATCTTCGGCAGCGCGGCGCGGATCGTCCGGTACATCGATCGAACGTTCAGCGTGAAGCTGAAGTCCCAGTCCTCTTCCGAGCATTCGAGGATCGTGCCTTGATGGACGTAGCCGGCGCAATTGAACAGCACGTCGAGCGCGTCGATCCGCTCGATCAGCGAGCGAATCGCGCCCGGGTCGGTGGCGTCGAGCACCGCGGTCGAGATCGCGTCGCCCGCGCGTGCAGCTTCGTCGGCGAGCGTCGCGAGAAGATCCTCGCGCAGGTCGGTGGCGACGACCCGTGCGCCCTCGCGCGCCATCGCGAGCGCCGCGGCGCGGCCCATGCCCTGGGCGGCAGCGGTGACGAGAACGAACTTCCCCTCCAGGCGACGGCCCATCGTTTCCCCCGCGATCGTTGTGCGGATCCTGCGCGACGCGCGATGCGCGAAGGCTATCTCATTTCCGCGCGGGATCGGAGCGGGGCGTGCCGTTAACGCAGGCGGCAACCAGTTCGAGCGCACGCTCGACGCTGTCGGCCATGACCACGCCCTCGACCTGCGCCGCGCCGTCGAGCCCGATCACCTGCTTGCCGAACTGGCGCCCGAGCGCCACCTCGGACAGCGTTCCGTAGCTGTTGCCGATCGCCACCAGGCACAGGGCCGATCGCGCGATGATCGCGTTGCGCGCCTCGCCGATGCCGGTCGCGATCACGTGCGTGACGTAGCGGTTCGCGGCCTGCGGTTCGGCCTCGGGCAGCACCCCGATCGACACGCCGCCGTTGCCGGCCGCGCCCTTGCAGACCGCTTCCATGACGCCGCCGCGTCCGCCACAGATCACCGCGCAACCGATGCCGGCGAGTCCGGCGCCCATCGCCTCGGCGATCTGGTACTGCGCCGGCGTCGGCGTCGCGCGGGCCGATCACCCCGACCGGCACGCGCACCGGATCGCCCGACGAACGCTGGCGCAACGTCGCGGCGGCGATCGCCGCCGCCGCGTCGCCCGACGCTGGTGCCGACGCTTTCAAAGGTGCCTCTCGTGCCGGCTCGCCAAACCACTCGCCGGTGGTCATGATCGACGAGCACGCGGCGGTGATCAGCAGCGCGAGCGCCGCGGCCGCCGGGAAATCGGATCCGGTCTCCGAGATCAGGCTGTAGAGCTGCAACGGCAGGATCTGAAGTTGCGTGCCGACCAGCGCGAGCGCGGTGCCGTAGGCGCCGAACACCACTGCGGCGATCAAGGCAGAGGCTGCCGACGATCGGTGCCGGCGAGTTGCGGCAGCATGACCTGGCGAAACGCCTGCGCGCCGGTCGCGCCGAGCGACTCGGCCACCGCGAGCTGGGCGCGATCGAAGTTCACGAACACCGGCAAGAATCGCCATCACGACTCGCGGGATCAGATAGTACGACGACGCGAACGCCAGGCCGATCGGCGTGAACAGCGCCTTGCCGATCACCGCCGGGTCGAAACCCAGCAACGCCAGCAGCTGCGTGACCAGCCCGGCGCGGCCGTAGCTCAGGATGAACCCGTAGGCGACGATCAGGCCGGAGAAGGTGAGAGGCAAAGCGATCACGAACGACAGCAGCGTGCGCTGCCGCTCGGGCAATCGCGACAGGTGCATCGCGACCGCCACCCCGACCACGATCGAAAGCGTCGACGCGACGATCGTGAGCAGCGTGCTGCCGAGAAGCGACGGCCAGAACGACGGCTGCGCGAACACGCGGGCGAAGGCGCTGCCGCCGCCGGTCATCGCGTCGACCGACGACTCCGGCGACCGGCAGCGCGAAGAACAGCACCAGCACGACGGCCGCGGGTGCGGCCAGCGTGACCAGTTGCGAGCGCTTCACGGTTACAGCAGCTTCACGGCCTCGGCCGCTTCAGCGGTTTCCGGTGGCGGTCACCCAGCCCTTGTCGATGTCGGCCTTGCTGCGCCGCGGCCGCGTTGCACGTCGAGCGGACGCACCTGCGGCGCGGCAGGCAGCTTGTCGGCGACCGAATCGGGAAGCTTCACGCCGGGCACACTGGGACGCACGAAACCCTGCGCGAAGATGCCCTGTCCGTACTCGGTCATGATGAAGTTCAGCCACAGCTTTCCGGCGTTCGGATTCGGCCCCTTCTCGACCAGGCTGATGCCGTAGGGCGCCGCGGCCGACGCCTCGCTGCGGGATCACCACCGCGACCGCGTCGCCCAGCCCGTCGGTGTGCTTGGCCTTGAGCCCGTCGTTCTCGTACGAGATCCAGATCGGGATCTCGCCCTTGACGAATTGCGCGTAGGGCGTCGTGCCGAGCACGCGCAGCACGTTGCCCGACTGGTGCAGCTTGCCGAGATAGTCGAGCCCCGGCTTGACGTCGTCCATGTCGATCCGCCCGCGGCGAAGTTGGCAGCGAAGGTGAGCACCTGACCGACGCCGGTCGAGCGCGGGTCGAGGTAGACCACCGAGTTCTTGTACTCGGGCTTGAGCAGGTCGGCCCAACGTCTGCGGCACGTTCTTCACGAGCTTCGTGTTGACGATGAACGCGACGGTCAGCGAGTGGATCGTGAACCACTTCCCTTCGGGGTCCTTGAACACACCAGGGAGTTTGTCGAAGTTCACCGGCACGAAACGGTGCGACCAGGCCGCGCTTGGCGGCGTCGACCGCCGACGCGGCGAAGTAGTAGGCGGTGTCGGCCTGCGGGCGGTTGCGCGCCTTGTCCAGCGCGACGACAGTCGCCGCCGAGCCGAGATCGTTGTAGACGATCTCGACGTCCGGATAGCGGCGCTTGAACGCGCTGAACTGCGCGGCCCAGTTGGCCCAGGTCGGCCCGGTGTCGAAGCTCACCACCATGCCTTCTTTCTTCGCAGCTTCGTACAGCGACTTCTCGCCCGCATAGAGCTCGGGCGAATCGAGCACGGTCTGCGCACCCGCTGCGCCGATACAGAGCGCACCGAGCATCGCCGCGAGTACTGCCCTTCTGTTCGATCTCATTTCGGACTCCTCATGACATGGGTAGGAACTGGATGGCATCGCGCGGGACCCGGACGTGCGAGACCGGGTCGCGCGAGGTGGTTTCGAGCTTGAGCAACGCCTCGCCCGCGCTCAACTCGAGCTGGCGGGTCGCGCCGAAGAAGCGGTCGCGCCGGACCTCGACCTCGAACACGTTCTCGTCGACCTGCGTCGCCGGCTCCAATCGCTCGGGACGCACGAGCAGCGCGATCTTCGCGCCAGCTGCGAGGCCGTGCGCCGGCACGTCGAGCGTTCCGAACGCGCAGCGCACATGCGAGGCGTCCAGGGCGACCGCCTCGAACAGGTTGGCGCGTCCGACGAAGTTCGCGACGAAGGCGCTGCTGGGGCGATCGTAGATCGCGTGCGGATCGTCGTACTGCACGAGTTGCCCGTCGCGCAGCACCGCGATGCGGTCGGCGAGCGACAGCGCTTCGTCCTGGTCGTGCGTGATCAGCAGCGCGGCGATGTTGTTCATCTTCTGGATCCGGCGCACTTCGTCGCGCATCGACACCCGGGTGGCCGCGTCGAGCGCCGAGAGCGGCTCGTCGAGCAGCAGCGCCTTCGGTTCGAAGGCGAGCGAGCGCGCCAGCGCGACCCGCTGCTGCTGTCCGCCGGAGAGCTCGGCCGGCAGGCGCTCGCCCATCTCGGAGAGTCCGACCATGTCGAGCATCTCGGCTGCCTTCTGGCGCCGTTGCCCGAGCGCGATCCCGCGCACCCGCAGCGGATAGGCGACGTTCTCCCAGACGCGCATGTGTGGAAACAGCGCGTAGGACTGGAACACGATGCCGCACTCGCGCGAACGCACGCTCGCCCCCGAGACGTCGACTCCGGCGAGCCGGACCGTGCCGGAGTCGGGCCGCAGGAATCCGGCGATCAGCTTGAGCAGGGTCGTCTTCCCGCACCCCGAGGGGCCGATGCACACCACCAGTTCGCCGGGTTCGATCGACATCGTGAGGTCGAAGATCCCCGCCTTGCCCCCGGGATAACGAAAGTTCACCTGCTCCAGGCTGACCGCGGCGGCAGTGCCGCGCGGCGCGTTGGGCTGCGCGTTGCGCTGCGCCGCTGGCTGGGCGGCGTCACCGGACACGAACGTAGAAGACGATCGCATCTATCGCCCCCTCGAAAAGCGTGTACTGCGCGCCGCCGACACCGCCCCGCCGACCGAGGCGAGAAGCGCGAGCACCAGCAGCACGACCGTGGCGGCGCAAGCGAAGCCGGTCGCACCGTAGAAAGCCTGCAGCAGCACGACCGGGTAGGTCCGGTTCAGAAAGCCGGCGACCAGGTTCGAGAACTGGAACTCGCCGATCGAAAGCGCGGCGACCACGATCAGTCCCGAGAGGATCGAGTGCCGCAGCGCCGGCAGGACGATGTGCAGGAAGCGTTGCGGGCCAGTGCTCCCCAGCGACTCGGCGGCATCCTCGAGCGCGCCCAGGCCGAGGCGCTGCATGTCGGCCACGACCGCCTGCAGAAAATAGGGCAGGCCGAGCACGATGTGTCCGGCGACGAGCAGCCAGATGCTGCCCAGCCACGGCAACGTGTCCGAGGAGAACACCAGGATGAAGCCGAACGCGAGCACCAGCGGCGGCAACGCGACCGGCAACTGGTACAGCGCGCGGGCGATCGCGCGCACCCGGGCGTTGCGCGCCCTGAATACCGCGTAGGCGAGCGGCAGGCCGATCGCCACGCACACCGCACAGGTGCCGGCGGCAACCGTCAGGCTGGCGACGAACGCGCGCTGGAAACTGGGATCGGCGGCGACCTCGGCGTACCAGCGAAAGGTGAAGCCCGTGGGCAGCAGGGTGTTCAGCCACAGGTCGCCGAACGACCCGACGAACAGCAGCGCGATCGGCGCGACGAGGTAGGCGAGGTACGCACCGGTCACGATCCGCGGCATCATCGTTCGCTCTATTGACAACTTCGCTCCGCGCCGGCAAACGGCGCCTCGATCCGTGGGGAAGTTCAAAGCATAGCCGAGCCGAGCGACCGGGCGATGATGAACGTCAATCGTCCCCGGAGCTTGCCGCCTCAGGCGCGAAACTGCATCGTCGCGAGCCGCGCGTAGAGCCCGGCGTTCGCGAGCAGGTCGGAGTGAGTGCCCGATTCGATCACGCGCCCGCGCTCGAGCACGATGATCCGGTCGGCGTCGACCACCGTCGCGAGACGGTGCGCGATCACCAGCGTCGTGCGCCCGTGCATCGCCTCCTCGAGCGCCTGCTGCACGTGCTGTTCGCTCTCTGCGTCGAGCGCGCTGGTTGCCTCGTCGAGCAGCAACAGCGGCGGGTTCTTGAGCAGCGCGCGCGCGATCGCGATTCGCTGGCGCTGACCGCCCGACAGCCGCACGCCGCGCTCGCCGACGTAGGTGCGGTAGCCCTCGGGCAGGCGGCGCACGAACTCGTCGGCGTGGGCAGCGCGCGCCGCGTCGATCACTTCGTCGTCGCTCGCGTCGAGCCGGCCGTAACGGATGTTCTCGATCACGTCGGCCGAAAAGACGACGCTGTCCTGCGACACCAGCCCGATGCGCTCGCGCAGCGCTTCGAGCCGGTAGTCGCGAACGTCGATGCCGTCGAGCAGGATGCGTCCGTGTTGCGGGTCGTAGAAGCGCAGCAGGAGCTGGAAGACGGTCGTCTTGCCGGCGCCCGAAGGCCCGACCAGCGCGACCGTCTCGCCGGCGGCGACCTGAAACGACACCTCGTCGAGCGCCTTTTCCAGCGGGCGCGACGGATAGCTGAAGGCGAGCGCTTCGAGCGCGAGCGAGGCGGCGCGCACGGGATCCTCGCCCGACGCGTCCTTTCGCGCCGACACGTCCTTTCGCGCCGACACGTCCTTTCGCGCCGACACGTCCTCTCGCGCCGACACTTCCTTTCGCACCGACGCTTCTTCCGGCGCCGGCGCGACTGCTCCGACGATCGAGGGCTGCGCCTGCAGCAGCTCGAGCAAACGCTCGGCGGCTCCTGCCGCGCGCTGGACCTCGCCCATCACTTCGGAGAGCGCGCCGGTCGCACCGGCGACCATCGCCGAGTACAGGATGAACTGCGTGAGCAACCCCGCCGAGGTGCGCCCTTCGAGCACCGCGTGCGCGCCGATCCACAGCACGAAGACGATCGCGCCGAACACCAGCACGATCGCCAGCGCGGTGAGCATCGAGCGCGCCCGGATTCGTTTGATCGCGGCGGCGAACGCCCCTTCGGTGGCGACGGTGAAGCGGCGCACCTCGTAGGGTTCGCGGGCGTAGGCCTGCACGATCTGGATCGCCCCTAGGGTCTCGCCGGCCAGCGCGCTGGTGTCGGCAACGCGATCCTGGCTCGCGCGCGAGAGCTTGCGCACGCGCCGCCCGAACACCAGGATCGGCAGCACCACGAGCAGCAGCAGGCCGACCACCATCGACGCGAGCGACGGACTGGTGACCACCAGCATCACGATGCCGCCGGCGAACAACAGCGAATTGCGCAACCCGAGCGAGATGCTCGTCCCGATCAGCGTCTGGATCAGCGTCGTGTCTGCCGTCAGCCGCGAGAGCACCTCGCCGCGCTTGAGCGTCTCGAAGAAACCGGGGTCCTGGCGCAGCACCTGCCGGTAGACCGCGTTGCGCAGGTCGGTGGTCACCCGCTCGCCGAGCCACGACACGAAGTAAAAGCGCACCGCCGTTCCGAGCGCGAGCACCACGGCGACCGCGAACAGGCCGACGAAGGCCGCGTTGACCTCGCCGGCGGTGCTCGCGTCGGGCGTGCTCAGGCGCTGCGCGGCGAAGCCGAGGTCGATCATGTCGCGAAAAGCGACCGGTATCGCCAGCGCCGCGGCGGCGGCGACGAGCAGCGCGCAGGCTGCCGCCGCGACGCGCCAGCGATAGGGGCGCAGGAACGGCAACAGCGCGCGCAGCACCCCGAGGGCGCTGCGCGCCTGCACCGCTTCGGTCGGTTCAGCGCTCACGTCGCCATCGTAGCGCTTGCCGCGGCAAGGCATCCGTTCGCGAGAAGCGCGCGAGAAGCGCGTCGGCAGCGTGTCCGAGGTTGGGAACGACCGCTCCCATGTGCGGCGTCGTCTCGAGCGGCACCGTGACCGGCGTCGCGCTGATCCCGGCGATCGTCGTCGCCCCCATCAGTCGGCTGCGACCGTGGCGTTGGCGTTGGCGTTGGCGTTGGCGTTGGCGTTGGCGTTGGCGTTGGCGTTGGCGTTGGCGTGCGCCTGATCGTCGACGAAGTAGTGCGCGTTCTCGGTGGCGATGTTGTCGATCGCTGTGAAGATCGACGCGAGGTGCTCGCGCATCGCGCGTTGGGCACCGGCCGCATCGCGGCGCGCGACGCAGCGCGCGATCGCACGGTGTTCGGACATGCGCGCACGCGAGCGCGTCGCGTCGGCGAGCGAGAGCCGGCGCACTCGGTCGAGCTGTCCCTTGGCCTCGTGGATCACCTCCCAGGCACGCTCGTGGCCGGCGATCCGCGCGAGCAGCCGGTGCATCTGCTCGTCGTGACGGAAGAACTGCGCCGGGTCGTTCGCCTTCATCGCGTCGGCCTGCGCCTGCAGGTTGCCGGCGAGTTCGGCGCGCTGCGCCTCGTCGATCCTGCGCGCCGCCATGCCGACGATCCGACACTCGAGCGTCTCGCGCACGAAGTGATTGTCGCGCACGCGATCCAGGTCGATCGGCGCGACGAAACTCCCCACCTGCGGCACGACGCTGAGCAAGCCCTCCTCGGCAAGGCGCTTGAACGCCTCGCGCACCGGCGTGCGGCTGACGCCGAAGGTCTCGGCGATCCGCGCCTCGGACAGCGCGTCGCCCGGCCGCAACACGACCGTCACGATCTGCTCGCGCAGGTTCGCGTAGATCTGCTCGACCCCGGCGCGTGCCCGTCGCGCGACCCCGGAAGGTGTTGATCGCTGCATCATGTACACTAGTATACTAGTCTCCTCGAGAAGGACGTTTTGACTGCCGGCGCCGCGACGATCGGCTGCATGAAGATTCACCTGGCGCCGGGCTGAGCGCCCGCGCGCACGACCCTCGTTCAACGTCAACGGACCCACAAGGAGTAACGATGAAACGCTTCGCACTGATCGCGGCGGTCTCGATCGCGCTGCTGTCCCCCGCTGGCCAGGCTCTCGCGCAAACCAAACTCAAGTGGGCGCACGTCTACGAGACCTCGGAGCCGTATCACAAGTGGTCGGTGTGGGCGGCCGACGAGATCACGAAGCGCACCAGCGGCAAGTTCGACGTCCAGGTCTTCCCCGCGTCGTCGCTGGGCAAGGAGACCGACATCAACCAGGGCCTGCAACTCGGTACGGTGGACATGATCATCAGCGGCCCGTCGTTCGCCGCGCGCAGCTACCCGCGACTGGGGATCGCCTACTATCCGTTCATCTTCCGCGACGGCGACCACCTGCTCGCCTACTCGAAGAGCCCGGTGTTCCAGGAGATGGTCGACGGATTCCGCCAGAAGACCGGTATCCAGATCACCGCCTACACCTATTACGGCGCGCGCCACACCACCTCGAACCGCGCGTTCAAGGATTGCGCCGGTATGAAGAACCTGAAGATCCGCGTGCCCGACGTGCCCGCGTACATGGCCACGCCCAAGTCCTGCGGCGCCAACCCGACGCCGATCGCTTTCGCCGAGGTCTACCTCGCGCTGCAGAACGGCACGGTCGAGGCGCAGGAGAACCCGCTCACGACGATCGAGGCCAAGAAGTTCTACGAGGTGCAAAAGCACATCATGCTCACCGGCCACATCGTCGACGGTCTGGTCACGCAGATCGCGCCGCACGTCTGGACCAAGCTCAGCGACGCCGAGAAGAAGATCTTCACCGACGTCACGCGCGAGGCCGCCGCGAACGCGACCAACGACATCAAGAAGCGTGAGTCCGAACTCGCCGACGAGTTCAGGAAGAAGGGCCTGAACATCGTCCAGGTCGACCGCAAGAGTTTCCAGGACGCGGTGCTCAAGACCGTCACGGTGGAATCGATGGGATTCGACCGCAAGGACTTCGATCGCATCCAGGCGATCAAGTAGTCCCGGGCCGCACCCATCGACCGATGGCCAACGACGACGAAGAGCACGTCCTCGACGACTCGGGGCGTTTCCACGCCACCGACGCCCCGGTCGACCTCTCCGGGTACAAGTGGGAGGACTGGCTCGCGCTCGCCTTCTTCTGGCTGCTCGCGCTCGACGTGTTCTACCAGTTCTTCACCCGCTACGTGCTCTCGGACTCGGCGGCGTGGACCGAGGAGATCGCGCGCTATCTGCTGATCGTCGTCACCTTCATCGGCGCTTCGCTCGCGGTGCGCCGCAACACGCACATCCACGTCGAGTTCGTCTACCGCTACGTGCCCGCGGCGGTGGGGCGCGTGCTGTCGACCTTCGTCGACCTGGTGCGGATCGGTTTCTTCGCCTACGTGTCCTGGCTCTCGCTCGAGCTGATTCCGAAGATGCAGGTGCTGAAGATGACGGTGATCGACCTGCCGATGAGCTACGTCTACGGCCTGGTCGCCTTCGGGTTCCTGATGTGCACGTTGCGTTCGGTCGAGGTCGCGATCCGGCACTGGCGACAGGGCTGGAGCGTGCTCGAGCGTCCGGGCGAAGCGGAAACCGGCTGAACGATGAACTGCGCTGCTCTTCGGGACCTTCCTCGCGGCGCTGACCACCGGCATCCCGATCGCGATCGCGATGTGCCTCGGGTCGCTGGTCTACATCTGGTTCTCCGGTTCGATCCCGCCGCTCACCGTCGTTCACCGGATGGTGGGCGGCGTCGACTCGTTTCCGCTGCTCGCGGTGCCGTTTTTCATCCTCGCCGGCAACCTGATGAACTCGGCAGGCATCACGAACAGGATCTACAACTTCGCGATCGCGCTGGTGGGCTGGCTCAAGGGCGGGCTGGGGCACGTGAACGTCGTGGGCTCGGTGGTGTTCGCGGGAATGTCGGGCACCGCGGTGGCCGACGCCGGCGGGCTGGGCACGATCGAGATCAAGGCGATGAAGGATCACGGCTACCCGGTGGAATTCGCGGTCGGGATCACCGCGGCCTCCTCCACGCTCGGGCCGATCATCCCGCCGTCGCTGCCCCTGGTGATCTACGGCGTGCAGGCCAACGCTTCGATCGGCAAACTGTTCGCAGCCGGGTTCGTGCCTGGCGTGGTGATGGCGCTGTTCATGATGGCGATGGTCGGCTACTACGCGCACGTGCGCGGCTATGGCGCCGACGCGGTGTTCTCGTGGGCGCGCATGGGCGGCGCGTCGATCGAGCTGGTCGCGGTCGCGATCACGGCCTTCGTACTGTTTCACCTCTGGGGCAACCAGGAACTGGGCGGCATGTACAAGTTCGGCATCCCGCTCGCGGTCGTGCTGGCGGCCGACCGCCTGCTCAGGTTCGAGGCGTTCATGGCGCTGCTCACGCCGGTGATCCTGATCGGCGGGATGGCGAGCGGACTGTTCACGCCGACCGAAGCCGCCGTTGCGGCAGTCGCCTGGGCGCTGTTCCTGGGTTTCGTCTGGTACCGCACGCTGAACTGGCGGATGCTGGTCCAGATCTCGATGGACACCGTCGAAACCACCGCCACGGTGCTGTTCATCGTGGCGAGCGCGTCGATCTTCGGCTGGGTTCTCACCACCACCCAGGTGACCGAGGCGATCGCGCAGTGGGTGCTGTCGATCAGCTCCAACCCGCTCGTGTTCCTGCTGCTCGCCAACGGTTTCCTGCTCGTGGTGGGCTGCTTCATGGAGACGATCGCGGCGATCACGATTCTGGTGCCGGTGTTCATGCCGATCATCGCGAAGCTGGGCATCGACCCGGTGCACTTCGGCATGGTCATGGTGCTCAACCTGATGATCGGGCTGCTCACCCCGCCGGTGGGGATGGTGCTGTTCATCCTGGCGAAAGTTTCTAAACTGTCCTACGAAGCCACCGTGTCTGCGATCATGCCGTGGATGATTCCGCTGCTCGCCACGCTCGCGCTGATCACCTACGTGCCGGAGATCGTGCTGTGGTTTCCTCGGCTTCTCTACCCCTGAACCGGGCACGTCAAGGAGCACAGTCGTGAACAAGATCGATCGCGTCGAGATCTTCAAGGTCGACCTCGTTCCGATGGTGCCGCGCTCGGACGCGATCCAGTCGTTCGTGACGCAGGAAACGCCGTTCGTTCGCGTGTACTGCAGCGACGGCTCGGTGGGCACCGGATACAGCTACACGATCGGCACCGGCGGCTCGTCGGTGGTGGCGCTGCTGGCCGACCACCTCGCGCCGCGGCTGATCGGACGCGACGCCGACGAGATCGAGTCGATCTGGAAGGACCTGTTCTTCGCCACGCACGCCACCGCGGTCGGCGCGATCACGAGCCTCGCGCTCGCCGCGATCGACACCGCTTTGTGGGACGCACGCTGCCGGCGCATCGGGCTGCCGCTGTGGAAGGCGGCCGGCGGCGCGCAGCGCAGGGTGCCGGTGTATTCGACCGAAGGCGGGTGGCTGCACCTGCCGATCGAGGAACTGGTCTCGCAGTCGCTCGACGCGAAAGCCGCCGGCTTGCGTGGCGTGAAAGTCAAGGTGGGGCGCGCGCACGTCGAGCGAAGACGTCGAACGCCTGAGCGCGGTACGCGATGCGATCGGGCCCGCGTTCGAACTGATGGTCGACGCCAACCAGTGCTTCGACGTGGCCGAGGCGGTGCGCCGCGCGCGCCACTTCGAGGCGCTGGACCTCGCGTGGTTCGAGGAGCCGCTGCCGGCCGAAGACCTCGGCGGGCACGTGCGCCTCGCCGCGAGCACCTCGCTGCCGATCGCGGTCGGCGAGTCGATCTACTCGATCCAGCACTTTCGCGAGTACCTGCAGCGCGATGCCTGCTCGATCGTGCAGGCCGACGTCGCGCGAATCGGCGGCATCACGCCCTGGCTCAAGGTGGCGCACCTCGCCGAGAGCTTCAACGTCCGGATCTGCCCGCACTTCCTGATGGAGCTTGCACGTCTCGCTCACCGCCGCGGTGCCCAACGCCGGCTGGGTCGAGTACATTCCGCAGCTCGACCCGATCGCGCGCTCGCGCGTGCAGATCGAGGACGGCTACGCGATTGCGCCTTCGTCGCCCGGACTTGGCATCGACTGGGACGAAGAGGCGATCGACGCGCGGGCGGTGGACCGCAGGATGGTCGGCCCGGATTAAGCTATGCGCCCAGCGCGCATCGAACCCGCCGATGCGCGACGAACACGAGAAACGCCATGACTGAAACGGTCACCCTGATCCGCCGCCCCAGCCGCCCCACGCTTCGCCTGAACGCCAACGACGACGTCGTGATCGCCGCGCGCCCGCTCGCCGCGGGCACCCGCGTGGAAGCCGAGAACATCAACTGCGTCGACGCGATTCCTGCCGGACACAAGCTCGCGGTGCGGGCGGTGGCCAAGGGCCAGCCGGTCAAGCGCTACGACCAGATCATCGGTTTCGCGACCAGCGACATCGCGCCCGGCCAGCACGTGCACACGCACAACCTCGAGTTCGAGATGTTCGAGCGCGACTACAAGGTGGGCGTGGACGTGAAGGCTACCGCCAAACCCGCAGAACAGGCGACGTTCATGGGGATCGTGCGCACCGACGGACGCGTGGCGACTCGCAACTACATCGGCGTGATCTCGACGGTGAACTGCTCGGCGTCGGTGTCGAAATACGTGGCCGCGCACTTCACGCCGCAGCTGCTCGAGGCCTATCCGAACGTCGACGGCGTCGTGCCGATCACCCACTCGACCGGGTGCGGGATGGATTCCGCCGGCGCCGGGATCGACCTGCTTCGCAAGACCATCTCCGGATACTGCCGGCACGTGAACTTCGCCGGCGTCGTGATCATCGGCCTGGGTTGCGAGGCAAACCAGATGGACGCGCTGTTCCAGGCCGAGCAGATGCAGGAAGGCGCGCTGCTCAAGCCACTGATCATCCAGGTCTCGGGGGGCACGCGAAAGACGGTCGAGGCCGGAATCGCGGCGGTGGAGTCGATGCTGCCGACAGCCAACGCGGTGAAGCGCTCGCGGGTGCCGGCGAGCCACATCACGATCGGGCTGCAGTGCGGCGGTTCGGATGGCTACTCGGGCATCACCGCGAACCCGGCGCTCGGCGCGGCCTGCGACCTGCTGGTCGCGCACGGCGGCACGGTGATCCTTTCGGAGACCCCGGAGATCTACGGCGCCGAGCACCTGCTCACGCGCCGCGCCGTGTCGCAGGAAGTGGCCGACAAGCTGATCCGGCGCATCCACTGGTGGGAGGACTACACCGCGCGCAACGACGGCAGCATGGACAACAACCCATCGCCGGGGAACAAGGCGGGCGGTCTCACGACCATCCTCGAGAAGTCGCTCGGCGCCGTTGCCAAGGGCGGCACGACCAATCTGGTCGACGTGTTCGAGTACGCCGACCCGGTGACTTCGAAAGGCTTCGTGTTCATGGACACGCCCGGCTACGACCCGGTGTCGGTGACCGGTCAGGTCGCCGGCGGGGCGAACCTCGTGTGCTTCACCACCGGGCGCGGGTCGGTCTACGGCTGCAAGCCGTCGCCGTCGGTCAAGCTCGCCACCAACTCGATGCTCTACGAGCGGATGTCCGAGGACATGGACGTGAACTGCGGCGCGATCGTCGACGGTTCGGTCAGCGTGCAGGACAAGGGCCGCGAGATCTTCGAGCTGGTGCTGCGCGTGGCCAGCGGCGAGGCCACCAAGAGCGAAGCGCTCGGGATCGGCAACGACGAGTTCATCCCGTGGCAGCTCGGGGCGGTGATGTAGGCACTGCCTGGGATCGGGCGCGCAACACGACCAAGCCACGTTCACTGCGTTCCCGGCACGCGGATCGCGTAGTTCGCATCGAGCCAGTTCGAGTAGTTGACGATGTCGACCAGACCCGCGAGCGTGGGTTCGCCGTAGACGTCGGGCTGCGGTGTCGCGTAGCGGAGAATGAAAGGCGCGGTTTCGCGCCACTGCATGCCATCGATGCGGGCGACGCGTTGCAACGGGTTGGCGGCGACCCAGCCGAAATCGTTGCGATAGAACACCTCGCGATCGGAGCTTCGCCCGAGCGTCGAGTCGTGCAGAAGTGGCGCCGTAACACGCGCGTATTCGCTGGTCAGCGCGAACATGCGCAGTCCCGCGAGGCGCGACTGCTCGTGCATCCAGATCAGCGAAACGTCGGAGAGGTCGCCCTCGACATAACTTCCGCCCACGTCGGAGTGCGCGCCGATGAAGCCGCGCTCGATGCGCACGCCAGCGAGCGGACTGCCGACGATCGACTCGAGCGGAAAGAGCGTGCGGTGTTCGTTCAACGCGACCGCGTGTGCGGCATGTCCGACTTCGGCGGGCACGGCGAGTTTCCAGGCGGCGTTCGCGATTCCGTCCGGACCGAACTGCGCCACGGTGTCCCACAGCCCGAGAAAGCGCAGCCGCACGCAGGCGCCGAGCGCCGCGTACTCGCCGCCGCGGATCCGATCGGCAACACGATTGGAGAAGTCGCGCGCCATGGCCGCGCCGCGCGAGAAACCGATGACGTCGACGTCGAGCCACGCACCGGAGCGGGCCGAAGCGGCCGCAGCGGTGCCCAGTTCGCCGAGCAGGAAATCGACCCGCGAGCGCGCGCTCGCCGCCGTGATCGCGTCGCTGCGGCCCGGCGCGATCCCGCTCGCTGCGTCGGCTTGCCCGACACCGGCCATGTACCAGACGCGCCCGTCGGCGTAGCTGCGCGCGAGCTTGTAGACGTTGGACCAGTCGTCGCGCCGCGGCGGGGCGTCGGAGTTGTTGGTGCCGTCGAAGGCGAACAGCGCGAGGCCGCTCGGGTCGACGTTGGTGAGCGGGTTGTTGCCCGCGTAGGCGTAGACGTTCGACCCGGCCGCGAGGCCCAGCGGATCGGGACTGAGATAGCGCCCGGTGTCCGGGTCGTAGTAGCGGTGGTCGTTGTAGTGCAGGCCGGTCTCGCCGTCTTCGTACTGACCGGGCAGGCGAAGTGCGAGATCGAAGCCGCTCCGGGCATCGCGCATCGGCAGCCTGCGCCCGAAAGGCGCGTAGTCGGCCCGCCAGATCACATGCGCGCGCTCGTCGCTCGCGGCCTCCGGCGCACCGAGGTGGTTCAGGTGCAGGTAGCGAACGACGAACGCACCGTTCGCGCCGGCGCGTGTCGCGACGCGATCGAGCACGGCGATGGGCCGATCGGCGAGGTAGACGTACTGGCGCTGCACCTCCCCACCCGCGTCGAGTTCGGCGAGCAGGCGCCGCTGCGGGTCGTAGAGGTAGTGAGTGACGTGGTCTCCGGCGGCCAGCGCGACACGCTTCGCGACGCGCTCTCTACGGTGGTTGTAGCGGTAGCGCGCGATGACGCGCCCGGATTCGATCACGGCCGTGAGGTTCCCGCTCGCATTCCAGCGGTATTCACGCGTTCCGTCGCGCGCGACCCGGCCCGCTGCGTCGAGTTCGGCTCGTCGATCGCGCTCGGTCGCGGCGCCGTCCTGCACCGCAAGCGTGCGGTTTCCGTTGGCGTCGTACGCGTAGCGCCAGAGTCGCCGGCCCGCCGCGCTTTCGTGTACGGCCTGCACGAGTTGGCCGCGCTCGTCGAACACGTGGCGACGCGCTTCGGTGCCCCGCTTCCACTCGAGAAGGCGGCGCGCGCGGTCGAACTGAAACGCGTGATCGATTCGCACCGTGTCGGGCGATGTCCGCGAACCGATCCGGGCTGCCGTGTGCTCGTGAATGCGCTGCAGCGCGCCCTCCGTGCCGCGCCGGAAATCGACGACGACGCGATTGCCGAGCACCGCGCGGCGCAAACCCGTTGCGTCGCGCTCGAGCGCCGAGACGAGTGGCGTTCGCCAGGCGCTCGCCGTCTCGGCCGCTGCCGGCTGCCACTCCAGCGCGACGACCTGCGCGTGGCCGTCACGAACCGCGTGGATCCACCCGCCCGCCGGCAGCGACCACGCGACCAGCCGGCCAGCCTCGTCGTAGCGATAGTCCAACGCGAACGGCGCCGTTTCGCCGGATTCCAGTCGAAGGCGCAGGTGGCGCGCCACCACGCGCCCGTTCTTGTCGCGCTCATAGCGCTCGACTTGCTCCGGGTGCTCCACCGCGGCGACTTCGTCGCCCGTCCAGGCAACGGACGTGCTCGTTTCTTCTTTCGTGGCCTCGCGCTGCACATGAAGGACCACGCGACCGAACGCGTCGTAGTCGAAGCGTGACTGTCCACCATCGGCGTAGCGTTCGGCAACGAGACGCTCGTTCGCGCCCCAGCTGCGTTCGTTGCGCCCGCTCGCCGGTCCGGCAATCGCCACGGTCCGCCCGTGGTCGTCTCGCCAGCGTGCGACACGCGTTCCGTCGGACAGCGTCAGGCCCTCGACCCCTGCTCCGTTCGCGCGAGGCACGGTGACGCGGCGTCCACTGCCGTCGAGCAATGCGAGCGCAACCGGATCACCGCGAGGATCCCTGGCGACCCGAGCGCGAAATTTTGCGCGCTCGAGCGTGTTGAGTTCGCCACCGCGGTCATAGACGTAGCGCCATCCGGTCGCAGGACAAGCTTCGCAGCCGATACCCTGCGAGGACGTCATCCGGACGACTCCACGCGCACCGACCGGCTCGAATCGATAGGCAGCGCGCTCGACGCCCCCCTGCGATACGCGCACGGTGAACGCGCGCGTCGCCGCGTCGGGTTGCCCATGGACAAAGTGCAACGCGCCCGACTCGCCGTCGCCGGGGGCGCGCGAGTAGACGACGCGACCATCGTCCGAATAGCGGTATTCGCTCGTTGCCCCATCGGGCAGCGTCACGGCCGAAAGTCGCGCTTCGCTCGCGTCGGTATAGCGATATCGCACCATCGCGCCGTCGGCATAGGCGGCGGTGACGAGACGGTCGCGGCCGTCGTAGTCGTAACGCACACGCACTCCACCGCTGTCCGAGACCGCCGCGAGCCGCGCCGCGCCACTCGCCCGGTAGTGCAACCGCAGGCGCTGCGCCGCGCTGCTCGCGACCTCCACGAGGCGGTCCGAACGATCGTAGCCGAGCGTGAGGACGGGCCCGCCCTGCGACACGATCCGTCGCAGGCGCCCTTCGACGTCGAAGGAAAGCGCGCGCCCGTTCGGCCAGCGCCAGACCCAGTGTTCCTGCGCGGAGGCGGGGCGTTCAGGCTGCTCGAGGACGCCGTCACCGGCGAAGTCGCTGGTGAAACGTGCGCCGGCATCTACTGGCCTGGATTCGGTCGCGAAGCGGATCCTCCGTCCGTCGCCCTGGACGAGTTCGGGCACCACCCGCGCGCCAATGCGTGCCGCATGCAGCCGAACCTGCAGGCCCAGCCTCCAGCCCGGGCCGAGCGCCGCGGAACCGGCGCTGCCGCTGGCGTAGAGGCGCGTGAAAACGAACTCGGCAGCATCAGGGCCGATCGCAGAGACCGACGACACGCGATAGTCGAGCACACGGTCGAGCTTTGCGCCGGTGAGCAGGTCCACCGGATTGCCCGCGATCGCGGGCGAAGCGAGTTGCGCGATGCTTGCAGGTTCGCCGGGGACGCAGGCAAGCGCGGAGCGAGCACCGTCCGAGGCAACTCCACCGACCACGCCGGTCGACCCGACCGAACCCGCGCTCGATGTCGCGCTGCCCGCGCCGACCGCGGAGAGCAGCGCGCCGAGCACGCCGCCGGTTGCCGTCACCGCGGATGCGCCCGGGTGCGCAGGCGCGCACGACAGAGGCTGCGAGTGCACCTGCGTGAAGGCCAGGGCCGCGAACAAGGCCACGGCCGCACACGGCCGCGCGACGACCTTGGCAAGCTGTCTTGCGCCAGTACCACCGCCCGCGCCGCACCGAACCGATGCACCGATATCCATCGTCCACCTCGCACGAACACGCTACGCGTCCCGGCGGCTCGATGAAATCAGACTGGCGGGGGAGGATTAGGTCGCTCGCGTTGCGAGGCGACGCCACGATCCGCACCGACTTTTCCTGTCGCAAAGCCGCTCCCCAGGCGGCGACCCGCGATGTCGGTCAATCTGACACTTGATGTGCGTGATCTCGCCAAGTCATTGATTGCATTGAGTGGCACGAAACTTGCGGTTAGCGAATTTGCACCCAGCTGTTTGGGTCGACAACTACAACACACGCTCCCGGAGGACGTTCATGAACAAGCTCATTGCCAAACTATTGTCCGCGCTGCCGCTGATGGCGGTCGGATCGATCGTTCAAGCTGGAATACCCGATGTTCCGTGCGGGGTGCATGGGATTCCCTGTCAGGTATCGCTACCCGGCGCGCTGGAACTCGCAGTGGTTGGCGCGGCGGTGGCGATCGCGGTCGCGATCGGTCGACGCAAGAAATAGCCACGCCGTCGGCGCCCCCCGAACCGGTGGCGCGCGTACGCGAAGGGCAGGTCGTTGAACTACTGGACATTCATCGCGGTGACGATCGTCGCGGCGTCGCTGCTCGAGCGCCGCTACGCGCATCACCGGCGGCGCGACGGATACCCCCGCCGGGTCGGTGCAAACGTCACGATCTTCGTGATCGCGCTGCTTTTCGCGAAAGCGCTTGCGTCGGCCGCCGCCCCGCTCCAACTCTGGTGGGCGTCCGCATTCGGCTCGGGCCTCGTCGGCCTGATGCCCAGGGACGAGGTACTTGTCTGGGCGGTCGCATTCGTGGCCTACGATCTGCAGCGCTACCTGATACATCGCGTGCTGCACCTGCCGGGCGTGTGGCGCGTGCACATGCTGCACCATTCCGACGCAGATCTCGACTGGAGCACGACCTCGAGGCATCACCCCTTCGAGATGATCCCCGTTCTGCTGCTCTCGGCGATCGCGGTTGGCGCGCTCGGGATCAACCCGCTCGCGATCGCCGCGATCGGATTCGTGCGATTCGGCTGGGACACCTTCACCCACGCCAACATCGCGCTGCCGCCTCGATTCGAGCGCGTGCTCGGCTGGGTCTTCATCACGCCGTCGATCCATCGGCTGCACCACTCGGCCGACCGGCAAGACGCGAACAGCAACTTCGGTGCGGTGTTCTCGATCTGGGACCGGATGTTCGGCACGCTGCGCGCCGGCACGCCAGTGCGCTTCGGTCTCGAAGAACTCGAGCCGAGCGCGCATGGCGACCTGGTCGCGATGCTGCTGCTGCCGTTTCGTTACCCGCGCGTCAGCGCAGGATCAGATTGTCCCGATGGATCAGCTCGGGTTCCTCGATGAACCCGAGCACGCCCTCGATCTCGCTCGAAGGCTTGCGCATGATCAGCCGCGTTTCCGAACTCGAATAGTTGACCAGCCCGCGCGCGACCTCGCGCCCGTCGGCGTCCAGACACGCGACCGCCTCGCCGCGTTCGAAGTCGCCGCTCACCGCAACGACGCCGATCGGCAGCAGGCTCTTGCCGTCGCTCTTCAACGCGCGCACCGCGCCGGCGTCGAGCGAGACCGATCCGCGCAACTGCAGGTGATCGGCGAGCCACTTCTTGCGCGCCGCCATCCGACCGGTCTGCGCGATGAAGCGCGTGCCGATCGTCTCGCCGGCGGCCAGGCGCACCAGCACCTCGGCTTCGCGCCCCGACGCGACCACCGTGTGCGCGCCGCTCGCCGCCGCGCGCTTGGCCGCGAGCACCTTGGTGATCATCCCGCCGCGTCCGAGTTCGCTGCCCGCGCCGCCGGCCATCGATTCGAGCGTGACGTCACCGGCGGCGACGCGTTCGAGCAGCTTCGCCGTGGCGTCGCGTCGCGGGTCGGCGGTGAACAGGCCCTTCTGGTCGGTGAGGATCACCAGCCAGTCGGCTTCGATCAGGTTCGCGACCAGCGCGCCCAGCGTGTCGTTGTCGCCGACCTTGATCTCGTCGGTCACGACCGTGTCGTTCTCGTTGATGATCGGCACCACGCCCAGATCGAGCAGCGTGAGCAGCGTGGAGCGTGCGTTCAGGTAGCGGCGCCGGTTCGGCCAGATCGTCGTGTGTCAGCAGCACCTGCGCGGTGCGCAGGCCGTGCGCGCGAAAGGCCGATTCGTAGACCTGCGCGAGCCCCATCTGACCCACCGCCGCTGCGGCCTGGAGCTCGTGCATCGCCTTCGGCTTGCGCGTCCAGCCGAGACGTTTCATTCCCTCGGCGATCGCGCCCGAGGAAACGAGGACGACGTCCTTGCCCTGCGCGCGCAACTGCGCGATCTGCGCTCCCCAGTGCAAGATCGCCTCCGCGTCGAGCCCGCGACCGTCGTTGGTGACCAGCGTGGAGCCCACCTTGATCACGACGCGGCGCGCGCCCTTGAGCGTCGGCTCGCCGGCCGCGCCGTTGGCGACCACCGACACCGGCACCCCCTCGGGCGCGAGCCGTGCGTGTTCGGGTGTGGTGCGCTCAGTCATCGTTCGCGCCATCACCGGGGGGCCGGTCGAATCGGACGTCGGCGACCGGCACCTCGTCGGACCTGATCTTCGCGAGGTGCTCGTGCACCGAGAGCATCATCGATTCGCATCCCTCGCGCGTCAGCCCCGAGATCGCGAATACGCGCTCGATCGGAAAGGCGTTGCGACCGCGCCCCTTCTTGAGCGCCGCGAGCAGCTCTGCCACGCGCGACTCTCGCTCGCCCTCGGGCAGCATGTCGATCTTGTTGAACACGAGCCAGCGCGGCTTGGCGGCGAGCACCGGATCGTACTTGCGCAGTTCGTTGACGATCGCGCGCGCTTCGCGCACCGGATCCGCGTCGGGGTCGATCGGCGCGACGTCGACCAGGTGCAGCAGCAAGCCGCGTGCGCTGCAGGTGGCGCAGGAACTGGTGGCCCAGGCCCGCGCCCTCGGCCGCGCCCTCGATCAGCCCCGGCACGTCGGCGATCACGAAGCTCTTGCCCGGCGCCGACGCGCACCACGCCCAGGTTCGGGTGCAGCGTCGTGAACGGATAGTCGGCGATCTTCGGGCGCGCGTTGCTCACCGCGGCGATCAGCGTCGACTTGCCCGCGTTGGGCATGCCGAGCAGCCCGACGTCGGCGAGCACCTTGAGCTCGAGCCTGCAGGCTGCGCTCCTCGCCCGGCGTGCCCGGCGTGCTCTGGCGCGGCGCGCGGTTGGTGCTCGACTTGAAGTGGATGTTGCCCCGGCCGCCGTCGCCGCCCTTCGCGAGCAGCGCGCGCTCGCCGTCGGCGGCGAGGTCGGCGATCAGTTCGCCGGTTTCGTCGTCGTGGATCATGCGTGCCCACCGGCATGCGCAGCACGATGTCGTCGGCGCCCGCGCCGTACTGGTCCCTGCCGCGCCCGCGCTCGCCGTTGCGCGCCTTGTGCTGGCGCGCGTAGCGAAAGTCGATCAGCGTGTTGAGGTTGCGGTCGGCCAGCGCCCAGATGCTGCCGCCGCGGCCGCCGTCGCCGCCGTCGGGCCCGCCCTTGGGGATGAACTTCTCGCGGCGAAACGAGACCACGCCGTTGCCGCCGTCGCCGGCGCTGACTTCGATGCGTGCTTCGTCGACGAATTTCATGTTGGGCTCAGCTGGGGATCATGCCCGCGGGGACCGGACAAAAAAAGCCCCGCGCGGGCGGGGCTTTCTTCTCGGGAGATCCGGAGCGCCCAGTTGGCCGTTCCGCTTCCCGCCTGATGCCTGACCGCGGTCTTGCGTTACTGCAGCGGGTCGATGATGACGGTGCGGCGATTGCGCGGCCCTTTGACCGCGAACTTCACCTGGCCGTCGATCAGCGCGAACAGCGTGTGGTCCTTGCCGAGGCCGACGTTCACGCCGGGATGGAACTGGGTGCCGCGCTGGCGCACGATGATCGAGCCGGCCGAGACCGTCTCGCCGCCGTAGGCCTTCACGCCGAGCATCTTCGGTTGCGAATCGCGACCGTTGCGCGTAGAGCCGCCGCCTTTCTTCTGTGCCATGGTCGTGTACTCCTTATTCGGCGGCCTGCGCCGTTTCGGCGGCGGGTGCGGGGGCGGGCGCCGCGGCGGCGGGCGCCTCGGCCTTGACCTCGCCCAGTTCGGAAGCGATCTTGCTCACGAACAGCTCGGTGTAGTTCTGGCGGTGGCCCTGGTGCTTCTGGTAGTGCTTGCGCCGGCGCATCTTGAAGATGCGGACCTTGTCGTGCCTGCCGTTGGACAGGACCGTCGCCGAAACGCTCGCCCCGGCCACGAGTGGCGCGCCGACCAGGATCTGGTCGCCCGCGCCGACCGCCAGCACCTGGTCGATCGTGACTTCAGCTCCGATGTCCGCCGGCATCTGTTCTACTTTGATCTTGTCGCCGGCGGCAACTTTGTACTGCTTGCCTCCGGTTTTTATGACCGCGTACATGGATAACCTCTGTGATTGAACACCCGCGACGACGCCATTGCCGGGCGGGATCTGGAGAACCGGTGATATTACAACGACTTAGGGTTCGCGGCAAGGCCACCCGGGGAGTGTACCGATGACCCGGGCCTTGCCGGCGGCGCAGCCCGCGAGCGACGTCGCGCCGGCACCGGCCGCCAGCGCACCGCCTGCGCACCGCCTGCGCACCGCGCGCCCCACTATAATTGCAGCTTCCCCGGCGGCCGGTGCATGGCCGCACCCCTTCCACCGCGAGTCCGCTCGCTGCCACTGCCCCAACCCGATGAAACCCGCCGAATTGTTCCCAGCGCTCACCGACGACCTCGCCGAGGTCGACCGGGTGATCCGCGACGCGGCTCGGCTCCGAGGTGGCGCTGATCAACACGATGTCCGACTACATCATCGGCGCCGGCGGCAAGCGGATGCGGCCGGTGCTGGTGCTGCTGATGGCGCGCGCGCTCGGCTACGACGGCGAGCGCACCACCACCTGCTCGCCGCGGTGGTCGAGTTCATCCACACCGCGACGCTGCTGCACGACGACGTGGTCGACGAGTCCGCACTGCGTCGCGGGCGCGACACGGCCAACGCCGCATTCGGCAACGCGGCCTCGGTGCTGGTGGGCGACTTCCTCTACTCGCGCGCCTTCCAGATGATGGTCGAGGCCGACGACATGCGCGTGATGCAGCGTGCTGGCCGACGCGACCAACACGATCGCCGAAGGCGAGGTGCTGCAGCTGATCAACTGCAACGACCCCGACGTGGACGAGAGCCGCTACCTGCAGGTGATCCGCTACAAGACGGCCAAGCTGTTCGAGGCGGCCGCGCAGCTGGGTGCGATCCTGTGCAAGGCGCCGCGCCGAGGTCGAAGAGGCGGCCGCCGCCTACGGCCGGCACCTGGGCACCGCGTTCCAGCTGGTCGACGACGTGCTCGACTACTCGGGACACACCGGCGACATCGGCAAGAACGTGGGCGACGACCTGCGCGAGGGCAAGCCGACGCTGCCGCTGATCCACGTGATGGAGGCCGGCGACGCCGGGCGAGCGCGAGTTGGTGCGCGAGGCGATCGAGCAGCGGCCACACCGACCAGTTCGAGGCGATCTCGGCGGCGATCGCACGCACCGGCGCGCTGGAATACGCGATGCGAATGGCGCGCGCCGAAGCTGCCGAAGCCACCGCCGCGGTGCAGTGCCATGCCGCCTTCCGTGTACCGTGACGCCCTGCTATACTTCGCGGCTTACTCGATCGAGCGCGACCGCTAGTCGCGCGCCGCCGCCCGGGTTTCCCGACCTGGCCGGGGCACGAACAAAGAACGGGTAGCCGTACGCCGCTGCAATCACTGCAACGCGACTCGGGGTGTAGCTTAGCCTGGTAGAGCGCTACGTTCGGGACGTAGAGGCCGGAGGTTCGAATCCTCTCACCCCGACCACTTCCTCGAGAATCGATTCTCCCCCGGTTCGGAAGGCGCTCGGAGCGATCTGCGCACGCGACCATGGGCCGGACCTTGGCGCAGCAGGTGTGCGCCGCGGCCCGGTTCGACCACCAATTACATCCCGAGGATCTTCGACGCCTTGGCCAGCGTGTCGACCGACTCCTGGTGCTTGCCCGCCTTGTGCAGCGTTTCGCCTTCGGCGCGCAGCTTCTTCACCTCGGTCATCTCGGCGGCCGTGATCTTGGGACTGGCCGCCATCGCCGCGTCGATCTTCTTCATGTCGGCCGGGCAGTGAAAGGCCAGCGCGCTGCCGCTGAAGGCGAGCGCCGCGACGAGTACCGTAACTTGTTTCATCTGTTGCCTCCTGGGTGACGATGAGCGCAGGGTGCACTCACGCCCATGGTAAACGTAGTTGCGACGGATTTATTCCCGGCCACCGCTGCTTGCGCGTCAGCCGTCGTCGCGTGCAGGCGGACGCCTGGCGCCCTGTCCACCTCCAGGACGCTCAAGGCTCAATCACGAAGCGGAAGTACGACTCCGCCGTGCTTTCTGCCCAGTTGCTCGCGCCGGCGCAACCGCGATCCGCAACCCCATCGCCTTCAGCAGCGCGACAAGGCTCTTGAGCTCCGGATTCCCCTGAACCGACAGCGTCCGGTAGAGCGTCTTCGCGTGCAGGTTCGCGCGCTTCGCGATTTCGGGGACGCCGCCGAACGCATCCGCCATGCGGCGCATCGCGAGCATCAGTTCCTTCTGGTCGCCGTCGGCGAGCACGCTGTTCAGGTACTCGGCCGCGAACTCGGGATCCTCGCGGAACATTTCGATGACGGCGAGGTCGTGGTCGACGGTCTTTACCCCGGTCTTCGCAGGTGTCGATTTCATCATTGCGCCTGATGCTCGTTCCAGTAACCGACTGCACGGTCGATGTCCGGGTCTTGACTGCGCTTCGAACCACCGCACAGAAGCAGGACGCCACTCCCGGAACGGAACTCCGTCATTCGGGAGTCGGTAATAGCGGACGAGTTTCATGGTAGCTTTTCGGCTACTTTCGGTCAAGTCGGGAATGATTGAACGGAATCGGCTTTCGCGCACTTGCCGTGCTCCGAACCCCGAGCCAACACAGCACCGCGCCCCACCGAGCGCAATCCGTCAACGGGGTTTCCCCCACCGCCGCACGCAACCACTTCGACACCGCATGCGTCGCGAACCGCGCCTGTCCGACATCGACATCGACGACCCCGCGCACCCCCTGCCGCCCCACCTCCACCCGCACCGCCCCAGGCCCCGCCCCACCCGCCCGGTCGGCCTTGTTGGCTCGAGCCGCTCGCCGTCACGAACGCGAATCCGGCGAGAGCGGCCGCGCAGGCATCGGAGTTCTGCAAGGCCATTCGCGACGCGCGACGCGCGTTCAGTCACGAAGACCTGGTCCACGACATCGAGGGCGGCATCGCCAAGGCGCAGAGCATCGTCGAGCAGACCCGCGGGCCCGTGGTGCTGCTCGAGCACGCGGACCGCATGGTCGACTCGACCCACGTGCTGCGCGCCGTCGTCGAGCGCCGGCTCGGGCGAACCGCGGTTCCCTACCTGTGGGATCCGGCAGCCGTTGCCAAGGGCATCGACTACGTGCTGCTGCGCTCGAAGACGCACTTCCGCGCCGCGTATACCGACATCACCGCGGCGATCGTCATCATCGACACTCCCGACTGGGGTCCGGCGGACCTGAGGTCGCTGGACTACGTGCACGTGCCGCGGGGGGAGGTCTACCCTTTCGCGCGTTGACGTGCGCTCGACCTCGATGGCCCGAGCGTTCCGGCTTCAACCGCCTCCGCGAGAATCTCCCGAAAGCGCGACTCGGTAAGCGGTTGCTCCGCTTCGGTGAGATGACGCTTGAGCGCCTCGTTCATCATTGTCTGGTACCCGATACCCGCCTCTTGCGCTCGCGCGCGAAACTCATCGAGCACGGCGTTGTCGATGAAAATGGAAATGCGCGTCTTGCCCCTCGCCGGGATCAGCGCGGCGCGCTTTGCTTTCGAAAAATCGTACTCAGCTCTCATAGGCTTTCGACTCGCGCCGTGTTGCGCAGGTTCGAGGCTGCCTTGCCTGGGTCGAACTCGAAGCGCACGGATGACTATATATATAAAGTATTCACATCGCAATCGCCCACGGACGGGGCCAACGCCCTCTTGAAGTTGCAGCGGCAATCGCGATGCTTCGAGCGTAGGCCCTCAAGCGGTCGCGTGAATCGGCCCGATGTTCGAGCAATCGACCGGACGTTATATAACCTATGGGGTCGCGGTTTGTTTCGTCTGGCCAGGACGAAGCACATTCAGGCCGCAATAGAAGCGCAAGTAGCCAAAATGTTCTTCGCTACCCTTTGAAGGTAGCGCTTGGCGACCTGTACTTGCTCGACCCTGCATCGCCCACTCGCGAGCGACCTGCGGGGGTTTGGGCGCGCTCGCTCCGAGGACTTCCAGATCGACCGCGCGGGGGCTTGATACTTTCCCAATTTGGGCATTATCATGCCCGAAATGGGCAACATCAGACCCTCCAAGGCTGCACGACCCGCGCACCGAAAGCCGGCCGCGCGACGCGAAGATTCGCCGACCAGCCTCGCGGACGCGCTGTTCACGACCACGCAGCAGCGAGTCCTCGGCCTGATCTTTGGCCAGCCTTCGCGCAGCTACTTCGCCAGCGAGCTGATCGGCCTCACCGGGTCGGGGTCCGGCGCGGTGCAGCGCGAGCTCAAGCGGCTCGCCTCCAGCGGTCTGGTCACTGTCAGGCGCATCGGAAAGCAGAAGCACTACCAGGCCAATGCCGATTCGCCGGTCTTTGGCGAACTGCGCGCCCTGGTTCGCAAGACGGTCGCGCTGGGCGAACCCATCCGGCAGGCGCTCGCGCCAATCGCCGACCGGGTGTCCCTCGCGCTGCTCTACGGGTCGACCGTCAAGGGCACCGACACGGCGGCAAGCGACGTCGACCTGCTCGTCGTGAGCGACAACCTGACCCTGGAGACGCTCTACGCCGCTCTCGAACCGGCCGAAACACGGCTTGCCCGCAAGGTCAGCCCGAGGCTCTACACCACCGGTGAATTCGACACCCGCCGCGCGCGCGGCAACCCGTTCCTGAAACGCGTCCTGGACGGTGAGCACCTCGTGCTGCTCGGAAGCGTCGATGGCAAGCAGTGAGCTCGACAACCTGGTTCGCGTCGGGCAACTGAAGTCCGAGCCGCCGGCAGCGGCCGAGTTGCAAGGGCTGCTTCGCTCGGGCGGCCGTCGCCTGAACGACGCGATGCGCACCGAGCTCAGCCTGGAGAGCCGCTTCGACCTGGCCTACAACGCCGCCCACGCACTCGCGCTCGCAGCGCTACGAGCCCGCGGGTACCGCTCGGAGTCGCGATACCTCGTGTTCCAGTGCCTGCGCCACACGGTCGATCTGCCCAACGAGCAGTGGCGCGTCCTCGATCAGGCTCACCGCAAGCGCAATCTCGCCGAATACGAAGGGGAGACGGATCTGGACGAGGCGCTGCTTGCTCGAGGCAATGCTCCGCGTGGCGCGCGAGGTGGAGCGGCGCGTTGCCGTGCTGGTGCGGGACGAACGCGGCTAGCCGCGACCGCTTCCTCGGCGATCCGGCGCAGCAGCAGCCAGTCGGATCCGGTGTGGTGGTTGAGCGAGATCGACACGCGGGTCGGCTGCCAGTCGCGGCCGTTGGTGAGCACTTGCGCGAGCACCTTGCCGTCGAAGGTTACCCCGCCGCGCGCTCGCGAAACTGCCGATAACGTAGCGCCAAGCGGTCTCGATCGGGCCGCAGTCCGGCGTGACTGCAAGGAAATCTCGGTCAAATGCAGCGTGATGCAGCTTGCACAATGCCAGTCCGTTCGTAGTAATTGGCTCGCCCTCGTCGCTCGAGTCGGCGATGATGTGCGCAGCATCCAGCAGTTCCAAGTGCTTGAGCCGACACAGCGCACATTGATGCCGATACGCGCGCAGGACTCGTTCGCGAAATGCGTGCTGGTGAAGACGCCGTCGGGCGAGCGCCGCCTGTAGCCAATTTTCCCGGCGCGCATCGCAAGTCATGAGGGGTGTGCTTGACGGGCGGCACAAAGGTAGCTATATAAAGCTCTATATATGGAGCTGAATATGGAAACGATCCTCGCCAATGTCACCGTGAGCATGTCCGAGTTCAAGAAGAACCCGGCCGCCGTGCTCAGAGAGGCAGCCAACCGTCCGGTCGCAGTGCTCAACCACAATCGCGCCGCCTTCTACATGATTGAGCCGCGCCTGTTCGAGGCAATGATGGACGAGCTGGCCGACCAGGAGCTCTACCGCAAGGCGGAATCCCGCCTTGCCGACAAGTCACGTGCCATCGCGGTGGACATTGACGACCTCTAGGAGCAAGGCGAAGTACAGGTACAAGCTTCGCTTCATTCCCGAAGCGCTTGACGAGTGGAACGAACTCGACGGTTCGGTCAAGGCGCCTCTCAAGAAGCTCCTTGCCAAGCGCCTGGACAATCCTCACGTGCCCGGCGGCGAACTGCATGGGCCGCTCGCAGGCTGCTACAAGATCAAACTGCGCAAGCAGGGCGCCCGCCTGGTCTATTCGGTTGAGGATGACCACCTGCTCGTGACTGTCGTCGCCGTTGACAAGCGTGAAGACGGCAAGGTCTACGAGTCGGCGTTCGTGAGGCTGTCTGCGGTGGCGGCGGCCCTTTCCAGGGCGCTGCGCAGCAAGGTCGGGAAGTAGCCGGCAAGTTGATGAACCGCCGACCGGGCCCGACAGGTCGAGGTGCCCGAGCTTCGCTGCGGCCCTGAATCACACTCCGATGCCCGGCGTCAACTATCCTGGCCGGCGCATTGACTCATCAGAACTGCTACCCGTGCTGACCTGTTGCCTCACGTAGCTTGTTACCCGTCGGATTGTCCGGCGGGGGCAGCGCAACGTGACGAGGCAAATCAGCATGACGACACGCAAGGAGTTGGTCGAGGCGCTGCGGTTGCGGTATCGCAGCGCGGCATTCGGTGACCGGATCAAGATCCTCGATGAGTTCGTAGCCCTGACCGGCTATCACCGCAAGCATGCCATCCGGTTGCTGCGGGAGGAGGTCGCCAATGCGAGGGCATCTCGAGCACGCAATCGTCTGTACGACGAGGCGGTGCACCAGGCGCTGACGGTGTTGTGGGAAGCCGCCGATCGGATATGCGGCAAGCGCCTGAAGCCGTTGATCCCGATGTTGGTCGATGCCATGGAGCGGCATGGCCATCTCGACCTGGACCCTGTCATCAAGACCAAGGTCTTGCAGGTCAGCGCGGCGACCATCGATCGCGTGCTGGCTGCTGCGCGGGCGCACATAGACGGACAGCGCAAGCGGCGCAAGGGCGTGGGCTCGGCGATCCGCCGCAGCATCCCGGTGCGCACCTTCGCCGACTGGCTCGATCCGCCGCCCGGGTTCTTCGAGATCGACATGGTCGAGCACTGCGGCGGCCCCAAGACGGATGGTGACTACGTCCATACCCTCACGCTGACGGACATCGCCAGTGGCTGGACCGAGTGCGTGGCCATGCGGGTGCGCGAACAGATGCTGGTGATCGAAGCGTTCGACAAGGTGGCCGCCGAACTGCCGTTCCCCATGCTCGGCGTGGACTCGGACAACGACAGCGCCTTCATGAGCCAGAGCGTCTTCGACTACTGCAAGGGGCATGGTCTGGTGCAGACGCGTTCGCGCGCCTACAAGAAGAACGACCAGGCGTGGGTCGAGCAGAAGAACGGCGCCGTCGTGCGGCGACTGGTCGGATATGGCCGTCTGAGCGGGGTCGCGGCCACGAAGGCCCTGGCGCAGCTGTATGCGTCATCACGCCTGTACATCAACTTCTTCCAGCCATCGTTCAAGCTGAAGTCCAAGACGCGCGACGGCGCGCGGGTGCACAAGGTCTACTTCACGCCGGCGACACCGTGTGATCGGATCCTGGCCCACAGCAGCGTCGGGCCAGCGATCAGAGAGAAGCTGACGGCGCAGTTCATAAGCCTCGACCCCGTGCGACTGCTGCAGGAGATCCGGTTGGCTCAGCAGACGTTGAGCGATCTTGCAGCCCATGGCGTGCACACCGAAGCGGCGCCTGGGGGCGCATCAGACGTTGCCGTGTTCCTCGCCGGCCTGTCATCGGCGTGGAAGGACGGCGAAGCGCGTCCTACGCATCGCAAGCAGCCCACCGCCAAGCACTGGTGGAGGACTCGGCCGGACCCGTTTGCCAACGCGTGGCCGGTCATCGAAGGCTGGTTGATCGCCGAGCCTTCGGTGTCGGCCTGCGCATTGATGGATCGGCTGGCCGCGATGGTTCCGGATGTGTATGCCAACAAGGCTCAGTTGCGAACGATGCAACGCCGGGTCAAGGCCTGGCGCAGCCAACGCGTGAAAGAGATGGTCCTGGGCAGCCTATGCAAGGTCGCCGCCATGCCGATCGAAGTCTGAAGCAGCAGCCGAAAACCTCGAAGCCGCCGGGGGCCGGGCGCTTCGCGCCCGGCAGGCCATGAAATTGAAAGAGCGATCCGAAACGACAACAAGCCGACGGGTAACATTCCTTCGTGAGGCAACACGCCGGTCAGGCTAATTGTCGCCGGCCACTCCGATCGAACTCAGCGCTTGCGAGCGCCTTTCGCCGACTCCGGTGCGCTCAATCGGGAATCGCGGTCGATGCGCGCCTCCATGTACGCCCGCAACAATGCGTTCATGCGCGACTGGTACCCGCTTCCCTGGGCACGAAACCATTCGAGCACCTCGGTGTCCACACGCAACGAGAACAGCGTCTTCCTGGGTACCGTCGAGAGGCCCTTGCGCGCGATCGCTCGTGCGAACTGCTCGGTCGTCCAGGCAGGCGCGTCTGCGTCGACGGTGAATTGGTCGATCGTCCTTGAGCGATCCGGAGGTCGTCCTCGCTTCCCAGCTTCGCTGGGATGCGAGAGCTTCGCTAGGATCGTTGGTTCGATCCGTCCTGAACGCGCGGACTACGCCGACTACGTTTGACGGCCTAGGCTCCTGCATCCGCCGACACAGTGCGGTGTCGCTGACGTTGCGTGCCCAGCGCGCCAAATCCGCGAGCGGGATTTCGCACACCGCGGCGCGCAAACGCTTCGAAACCGCGTGCATCGCGAAGCGCGGATCCACTTCTCCCGTATCTGCGCCATTGATCGCCATTTTGTATTGACAACAGCTACACGTTGCGCCACTATTTGTGTATCTTTTGTGTATGCACGAATAGGAGAAGCCAATGCGTGACGCCGCCATCAATCTGCGGGCCCTACCCGAACAGCGGGACCTGATCGATCACGCTGCCACCCTGCTTGGCAAGACCCGTTCAGACTTCATGCTCGAAACTGCCTGCGACCGCGCTCAGGCTGTCGTGCTGGATCAGGTCTTTTTCAGTCTGGACGCCGACAAGTTCAAGCAGTTCACCGCCATGCTCGACGCACCTCCGGGCCCAAACCCAGGGCTTGAGCGCCTCATGGCCGTGAAGGCACCCTGGAGCACTGGCAAGGCATGAGTTTGCAGCTGAGCGCGCCGCGGCCGCTCGTTGCCACCCAACTCCTGGACGAATTCGCCTGTGGCGAAGCCAGTCTCGACGAATGGCTCAAGCGCCGAGCTCTGACCAACCAATTCAGCGGGGCCAGCCGCACCTTCGTCGTCACAGATCAGCAGGGCCGTGTCTTTGGCTACTACGCAATGGCGGCAGGCGCGGTTTCACACCAGGCGGCCACCAGCAGCGTGCGACGCAACATGCCCGATCCCGTTCCAGTGATGGTTCTGGGCCGGCTGGCAGTTGACCGTCGAGCCCAAGGCATCAAGCTAGGTGCGTCCTTGCTGCAGGACGCCGTCGGTCGTGCGGTGAGCGTGTCACAGAACGCCGGTGTTCGGGCGCTGCTTGTCCACGCCCTCCATGACCGCGCCAAGGAGTTTTACGAGCACTATGGCTTCCAGGAGTCGCCGCAGCATCCGATGACGCTGATGCTGCGCCTGAATACGGTGAAGTCATGAAGCGGAAATCTTGCGTTGGCACGGACGACGACGTGCGAGCGTTGACGGGGACGAAGCTGCGCGGCTCGAACTGCTTGATATCGCGATTTGGCACCGCGGACCTCACGACCGTCAGCGCCGGGCGCTCGCCCTGGTTGGCCCAGCGTTCCGGCTTCAACGCCTCCTCGAGAATCAATCACGTGGAAGCAGTACGACTCCGCCGTGCTTTCTGCCCAGTTGCTCGCGCCGGCGCAACCGCGATCCGCAACCCCATCGCCTTGAGCAGCGCGACAAGGCTCTTGAGTTCCGGATTCCCCTGAACCGACAGCGTCCGGTAGAGTGTCTTCGCGTGCAGGTTCGCGCGCTTCGCGATTTCGGGGACGCCGCCGAACGCATCCGCCATGCGGCGCATCGCGAGCATCAGTTCCTTCTGGTCGCCGTCGGCGAGCACGCTGTTCAGGTACTCGGCCGCGAACTCGGGATCCTCGCGGAACATTTCGATGACGGCGAGGTCGTGGTCGACGGTCTTTGCCCCGGTCTTCGCAGGTGTCGATTTCATCATTGCGCCTGATGCTCGTTCCAGTAGCCGACTGCACGGTCGATGTCCCGGTCTTGACTGCGCTTCGAACCACCGCACAGAAGCAGGACAATGGCCTCGCCGCTCTGCGCGAAGTACACGCGATAGCCGGGACCGACGTCGATCCTGAGTTCGAAAACTCCGTCCCGCAGGAACCGGCAATCGCCGAAGTTTCCGTCTGCGAGGCGGTCGATCCGGCGTAACACCGCGGCTCGAGAGCGCTTGTCCGAGAGGCCCGTCAGCCACTCCCGGAACGGAACTCTGTCATTCGGGAGTCGGTAATAGCGGACGAGTCTCATGGTAGCTTTTCGGCTACTTTCGGTCAAGTCGGGAATGGTTGAACGGAATCGGCTTTCGCGCCCTAACCGAGCGCCGATCCAGTCTGTCCGCCAAGGCCGAAATCGAACATCGATCAGATGGTCATTTCGTCCTCCATGCGGCCTACTCCGCGAGAACCGGCGATGCCGTGCTCCGAATCCCGCAGCCAACACAGCGCCGCGCCCCACCGCGCGCAATCCGTCAGCGGGATTTCCCCCACCGCCGCGCGCAACCGCTTCGACACTGCATGCGTCGTGAACCGCGCCTGTCCGACATCGACATCGACGACCCCACGCACCCCCTGCCTCCCCACCTCCACCCGCACCGCCCCCGGCCCCGCCCCACCCGGCTCGTAGCACAGCGTCACCAGCACCTCCTGCCCGCGCTCGCGCATCACCTCCAGCGCGATCTCGCGCGCGAGGAACCCGCCCGCCCGGTCGACCTTGTTGAAGTCCTTGCCCGACCACGCGCCGCCGCCGATCGGCACTGTGGGGCCGTAGGCGTCGATCACGAGTTTCTTGCCGGTGGTGCCGTTGTCGCCGTTGGGGCCGCCCGCGACGAACATGCCGGCGCCGTTCAGCGCGACCTCGGGCAGGCGCTTGCCCGCGCACGCGGTCTCGACCGCTTCCTCGGCGATTTGGCGCAGCAGCAGCCAGTCCGAGCCGGTGTGGTGGTTGAGCGAGATCGACACGCGGGTCGGCTGCCAGTCGCGGCCGTCGGTGAGCACCTGCGCGAGCACCTTGCCGTCGGGGCCGACCTCGCCTGCGCCCTTCTCCAGCCGCAGCCGGAACAGTTCGCGCCCGATGCGGTTCGCGAGCCAGTGCGCGGGCGGCAGGTGCGCGGTCTCTTCGATGGCGTTGGCGTAGCCGACGCAGATCGACTGGTCGTCCGAGAGGTGTCGCAACTCGCGCTCGCCGGGCTCGAACTCGCCGAAGCAGAACGCGGTGTCGATGCGCAGGTCTTCGGGGCGCGGGCCCCAGACGTGGCCCGCGGCGTCCTCGCCGTAGCCGGCTTCGCGATAGGTGCGGCGAACGAGCGCGTCGACGTCGAGTTCGTCGAGCACCGCGCGCGCGGCGGCGATGCGGCCGGTGACGAACACGCGCTCGAACACGCAGGCGGCCTCGACGCCGCACTGGCCGAGCGCGTCGCCGCGCATCACGTGGTCGACGATCGCGTCGGCGAGCGCGTCGCACAGCTTGTCGGGGTGGCCGGGCAAAACGAACTCGGCGGATTCGGTGCGCCAGTTCGCGCCGGCGTCGGGCGGATTCGTCTTCATCGTTTCGGTCCTTTCGTCGTTGGTTCGATCGGTCGTTGCGCGGTCACCGCGAAGCTTCGGCAATCGGGCGTCCGCAGTCACTTCGAAAGCTCCGGCAGCACGAACGCCGGGTACCCGGCGTCCTTCGCGAACGCGGTGTCGCCGCCGGCGCTGACCACGGCGGCGATCCGCACGCGGCGCTTGCGCATCCGGCTCAGGTGGTCGGCCGGGATGCGGCCGACCCAGCCGTCGGTGACGATCAGCGCGCGCCGCGCGGGGCTCGCGAGCAGGTGCGCGGTCACCGAGTGGATGTCGGTGCCGCCGGTGGTCGCGCGCACGCCGGCGCGCAACCGCGCGTGCGTGACCGGCGCGATGTCGGTCGAGAACAGGTAGACCAGCGGCTCGACCAGGTCGAGGCAGCCGGCGAGCGTCGCGTACAGCGGCGCGATCACCGACTCCATCGACCCGGACACGTCGAGGTAGACGCGCACCCGGTCGACCGCCTCGAAGCCGGGCCGCGCGAGTTGCGCGGCAAACAGCAACGGCTCGTGGCCGAGTGCGCGCTGGGTCGCCGCGCGCCGATCGCCGCCGGTGTCGAACGGCAGCGTCGCGTCGAAGGTCGCGCTCGCCGCGCGCAGCGCCGCGGCCCCGCCGTCGGGGGATGCGACCTGCAACAGCGCGCGGCGCAGCACCGCGACCGCCTGCCGCTTGCGCTCACCCGGCGTGACGCGCTCCTCGCGCAGCGCGCCGCCCTGGTCGCGCCCGCTGCGCCGCTCGACGATCGGCCAGCGCGCGACGATCTCGCGCAGTTCGCGCATCGCCTCGGGGTGGAGGTCGTGCTGCGTCCTGCGCGTCGCGCGAGTGATCGCCGAGCAGCGTCAGGTCGGCGAGCGGGTCGCCGGACGAGCGTCGCGTCCGCGCCCGACCGCCGCGTCGTCGCCGATCTCCCCCGCGACATCGACCCTCACCAGCAGCCGGTACAACTCCTCGGTCGTGATCGAGTCGTCGCAGTACAGCCGCCAGTGCGCGTCGGCGAGCCGCGAACCGCTCGCGACCGCGCGTTCGCGCAGGCTCTTCAGCGAGGCCGCGCCGAAGTCCGGGTGCCATCCCCGCGGCGGCGCGAGCAGGTCGCCCGGCCCGCCGTCGCCCGCGACGAACTGCGCGAAGAAGCTCGTGAACCGCGGCTGCGGAAACAGCCGGCACAGCTGCGCGTTGATGATGCAGTCGAAGGCCCAGTTCTGCGCGGACGTCACGCGCGGGTACAGCCGCGTGTGGCCGAGCAGCACGTGGTAGAGCTCGTGCAGCACCAGCATCGACAGGTGCTCGTCGCTGCGGCAGTGCGCGGCGACGAACTCCGGGTTGACCAGCATCCGCGAGCGCTCGCCGCTGGTCACGCAGGCGGTCGGCACGTCGCGTGCTCGGCTCGACGTCGAGCAGCGAGAGCAGCGTCGCGAACGCCTGTCCGGTGACCGGAACGCAGGACCAGACGCGGTCGCGCAAGGCCTGGGCCGCGCGCTCATCCATGGCTTGCCGGCAGGTAGTAGTCGAACGCGGCCGCCCACGGCACCGCCGCGCCGGGCAGGCCGCTGAAGAAGTGCTCGGCCGACGGCGCGCGGGCGCGAACGAAGATTCCGCCCGCGGTGCCCGCGAGCAGCCGGATCGCGACCGCCGGCTCGATGATGCGCGACGCCGGCGCGAGGTTCGGCGAGCGGGCGCGCGAGCAGCAGCGGCGGCAGGCCCGCGTCGTCGATCGCGCGCGACGCGGTCGAGGAACTCGGCGTGCAATTCGGCGAAGGGCAGGCTCGCGCATTCGGCGCGCCGCGGCGGCGAGCGCCTTGCCGGTCTTGCGGCCGGTGCGCAGCATCGCGAGCGCGTCGACAGGTCGGGCGTGCCGCCCCGGACGCCGCGCGCGATGTCGCAGCCGCGCGGCACGTGCGATCGTCCGTCGCACAGCAGCCCGACCAGGTGCACCCGCGCGAAGAACTCGCCCGACGGGCCGTGCGCGAACGGCACCGTCTGCCCGGCCCGGCCGCGGCGGATCGGCAGGTTGGCGCGGCCCGCGCGCAGCGGCCTGAGCTCGACGATCGAGCGCGGCGGCGCGGACATGTTGTGCAGGGCCGCGAGCGGGCGCGCGTCCACCTCGTGCGTGTCCGCAAAGGGCCTCGCAGGTGTCGCGCGCGCGGTTCGAAGCGGCCGCGCGTGCCCGGCAGCGGCCATCACGCGGCCTCCGCGAGCGGCGCGCTCGATGACGACGCCTCCTCGTCCGGCACCGAAGGCGCCTGCCCCAGGCACCGCGCGATCACCGCATCCCGGTCGACCAGTTCCTGCGCGTCGAACTGCGCCTTCTCCACCGCGAACACGCGTGTACACCAGGTTCGCGAGCGAGGCCTGCTCCGGGCGGTCGCGATTGAGCCGCGCGACCACCGAGATCATCTCGTTGAAGCGCGCGAACTCGGGCCGCGTCATGTCGAGCTTGTGGAGCTGCTCGTGCTCGAAGTCCAGGAGCTTGCCCATCGGCGCGGCGAGCATCTCCAGCGTCGGTGCGTTGACCGCGTCGCGCTCGGCGAGCGGCGCGAGCAGCCGGCGCGCGAGCAGGTAGCGCCCGCCGACGTCGCTCGCGGCGAACGCGTCGGACACCAGCGCCGAGAACGCGGTCTTCGACAGCGCGCGCGGCGGCAGCGCACAGCGCGATCGCGATCCGCCGCACCGGGTCGGGCTCGGACTGGATCCGGCGCATCGGCGAGTCGCCCGCCGCGCCGGCGAGCTCGACCGCCTTGCGGTGGATCGCGAGCAGCGCCGACTCGGCGATCGCGCGGCCCTGCGCGCGCTGCGGCAGCCCCCAGCGCAGCGCGTCGAGCGCGGAAGCCGCGATCGCCGGCGGCTTCGAGCGCGGCAGGCGCAGCGCCTCGCGCGCCCCGTGCACCGCGTGGATCGAGCGCCTGAGCATCGCCGCGCGCCGCCCCGAGATCGCGAGCCTCGCCTGCGCGAGCAGCGCGACCAGCGCCTCCACGTACTCGACCGCCCAGTGGTCCTCGGCCTCTTCGCTGACCGCCGCGCGCAGGCGGGCGTCGGCGACGAGCGCCGGCAGACCCGCGTCGCCGGCGAGCGACCGCGTCGCCGCGCGCGATCGCCGCCCTGCGGTCGTCGGGCGCGAGGTCGAGCAGCGCGGGCAGCGACACGACGAAAGCGAAGCGGTCGGCCAGCGCCGGGTCGAGCGGCTGCGACCCGAGGTAGACGTCGTCGAGGTCGCTCGGCCGCGTCGAAGGCGCCGGGCGGGTTCATCGCCGCCCAGCGGTGGCGCAGCGAGGCGAGCTCGACCCCCATCGCGCGGCGCTCGTGGACGATCGAGAACAGCTTGTTCTGCACCTCGGGCTTGCAGCGCGAGATCTCGTCGAGGAACACCGACTGCGCGCCCCACAGCGTGGCGGGCGTGCGCAGGTAGTCGAGCCCGTCGCGCGCGGCATTGGGCACCGGAAAGCCGAGCAGATCGTCGAAGGAAACGAGGCTCGCGTTGTAGTGCCGGTGCTCGAGCGCGAGCGCCAGCGCGACGCGCCCGAGCAGCGCCGACTTCGCGCTGCCGTGCGGGCCGATCAGCAGCAGCGGCGACTCGGACGCGAGCGCCGCGAGCAGCACCGCGTCGAGGTGATCGAGCCCGAAGAGATTCAGGTCGCGCAACCACGCGCGGCCGGGCACGGAACTGGACATCGCAAAGCTCCTCTTTAGCGGAGATGGCGAGGTTCGCCGGGGCCCGCAAGCTGGAAATCAACTCCCCCCGACCCGTGAGGTGGGTCAGCCCGATCCAAGAGCCAGTCTCGCCGCTTCAGGCTAGGCGTCGTCGTCCCACACGATTTCCTTTTCTTCGGGTGGTTTGGCATCCCAATCGAAGGTGTCCTCGAGTGTCGCGTGGGTGCCGCGGATTGCGTCCACGAGCTGCCTGATCTCCGCCAGCGCGGCGTCGCACCCGGCGGGACGCCTGCGGCGTCGACTCGCCACCGCAAGCGCCTCGCGCTGCCTGCAGACCAGCTCCGCGAGGAGCACCAGGCGCGCGCCGCGGCCCAATCCGGTCGGGCCGCGGCGTTGCGGCTCGTTGCGAGCCGCGCCAACCCGCATCGCCCACGGAGAGAGCTCGCGCACGATGCCTGCCGCTGCGCCGCCAAACTTCTCTTCCAGAGCGCGCACCGTCGTGCGCGTGCCGACGGTAATTCCGTGCAGCAGTGCCGCGCAAAGGACTCCCACGTCGACGATCGCGCCTTCTTCCGAAAGCACTCGCGCCCGTTCGAGCGAAACGCCGACGTCAATCGAGACCCGCGCGTCCTTGCGGCGGTGATTGCGGACGCGCTCAGCGACATATGCCGCCGCGTCGATCACCGTGGTCGCCGGATTCGCGGCGCGCCACCACCGCATTCCGCTCGTCTCGTTGGTTTCGAGCCACTGTTCGACCATCGGCGAACGAAGATCGACGAGCGGCACCGCGTCCGGCCCGCTTGCCCGTTGACTCACCTCGTACGGGCGCGGGTCGTAGTCGCGCGACTGAGCGAACTCACGCAGTGCCCCGTAAAACGCCTTCACCAACTGATGCCGGTTCACGTGCGTGCTGACGCCTTCCCCGGGCGCACCGCTCCCCTCGAATACCAGGCTGCCGTGGGCGACGGTGAAACGGGAATAAGGGCCCTCTCCGTCGAACGACCACGAGCACTCCTGCACTCCCAGCGTCAGCGATTCGAGCCACGCGATCATGTGGCGCAGCGGGCAGTACACCCCTGACATTCGACAACTTGCCTCGAAGACCGGCGGGGCGAGCGTCTCGGTTCGCACCGGAGCGAAGCCCTCGTCCAGGTGCGTCACCTTCGTGACGTGCGGAACGAGCCGCAGGTTCAGGAACAGCCAATCGAACTCCCCCTGGGAGAAACGCACGTCCACCAGCCCATCGTCGGTGCTGAAAGTCATTCGGCCCGTGTCGTCCGCACGGTGCTCATCGAACCCAGGCTCCGCGTTCATCTCACCCCTCTCCCGTCGACGCAGCCTCAGTTGCGTCCGAAATAAAACAGCCAGTCCTCCATGTCGACCTCCAGCCGCGCCTCGCCGTTGGCCTGCAGCACCTGCACCCAGCCGTCGTAGTCGCGGCGCTTCTCGGTGTGCCAGCGCAGCTTCGCGAGGCACTCCTCGAGGTCGTCCTGCAGGTCGTTGCGCACCATCACCTTCGCGCCGCGCTCCCAGTCGCGCGCCTTGGGGTTGGCGTGCGCGAGCACCAGCCGCTCGTCGACCTCGATGCCCCCGTGCGCGGATCTTCGCCATCACCTCCTCGCGCTTCTCGCCCCACCACTTCACGCGCTCGTCGTGGTACGCGAGCTTGGCCACCGCGGCCTCGGCCAGCTTGGCCGCGGAGTAGTCGAATTTCCAGTCGGTTCGGAGCATGTTTGCCTTGTCAAAGTTGCTGAGATGAAAGTATGGAGGACGCCGGGATCATGGCGTGAGCCTGTTGCGCTGCGGCCTCATTGCGGCGCCCGCGACACCGCCGAGCGTGCGCGCCGCCGGCGTGTCGGCAGCCGCATCGCAGTGCACGCCGGCACAAGCCAGCAAGGTGTTGCGATGGATCTCCAGCACCGCCGAAATCCCGCCGTCGGCGTCGCGCTGGTAGCCCCCGGCGAGGTTCCACGCCACCGGCAGCCCGATCGCCGCAGCGGTCGCGAACACGATCCGGTCGCGCTCGGCGAGCTCGGCGGTGGTCAGCCAGCCGCCCAGCGGATCGTCGACGTGCGGGTCGGCGCCGGCCTGGTAGAGCAGCACGTCGCAGCCGGCGAACGAGCGGACGGTGTCCGCCAGCCCCGCGAAGAAGCGCGCCGCGTGCTCGGGCCGCCGGTAGCGCCTGGCGACCGACTCGTGCGCGACCCAGTCGGCGCCCAGCTCGCCGATGATGTCGTCGGTGCCGTCGCCGTAGTGGTGGTCGCAGTCGAGGATGCCCACCCGCCGGGCCGCGCCCGAGCGGCGCAGCGCGACCGCCGCGACCATCAGCCCGTTGAAGGTGCAGAAGGCCTGCGCGAAGCCGTGATTCGCGTGGTGAAAGCCCGAGACCGGCGCGACCGCCACCCGCCGGTTGCCGATCGCCTCGCGGGCGGCCGCGAGCATCGCGCCGCAGGTGAAGAGCGTCGAGGCCGCGACCGCGGGGTCGCAGTTGCCGAAGCCGTTGGGCTCGGTGCCCGCGAACACCTCGTCGACGAAGCGCGGCTCGTGGGCGAGGCGAAGCTCGTCGCGGGTCACCGGATCGGGCGCGACGAAATGCACCGGCAGGCCGGCGCGCGCCCAGTCGTCGGCGACCCGCGCGGGCTTGTGCGCGCTCGGCGAGAAGTGCTGCTCCGGGCCGACCAGCTCGGCGCGGAAAAAGACCGGAATCAGAAACAAGAAACCCTCCGTTCAGGGAGGGCCGTCGCGTCCCGCTTGGTTGCCGGAAACCACGTCCGGCCGCATCCGCTCTCAGCGAACCACCTTGCCCGGGGAGGCAGGTTGGTAGGGGCGACGGCCCCGTTCGAAATGCAGAGCAAATTATACCGTCCGCGGGCCCAACCGTCGAGATCCCGTTCACTGAACGCTCCGGCATTCCGGACCAGCCTGAGCGCTGGTTTTGGGCGGTACCCGATCATTCGGCATAGTGATGGATGCGGGTTCACCGTAGCCAATCCCAAGCAAGCGGCCAACGCTGCACGGCCAGTCTGGCCTCAAGGATGCCGCCGCAATCAACCGTGTGACTGCAAAAATGCAGCCACACCACTTGACCGGCATATCCGCCCGCCATAGAATTCGATCGTCAGAGTCGCAATTACAGTGTCGGCTACTGATAAGTAGTTCTGATTTTTACTTATTTATTAAGGGTTTAGCATGACTTCTCCGCTCTCCATCCATGGTGGGCCTCTCCGCCAGGATCCCCGTTCCCCTGCCTCCCTCGAGCCACCGACGCCGCGGTGCCTTCAGTACGCCTATCTCGACCTCTCGAACATCTCGATCGGCGCAGCACACGTGTCTGCAGCTCGCCTGGGGCTCGCGACATCCCCGTCGAGCGCCGCCGAGCGGGGAATCTGCGATCCGGCGCTCAGACTCAATTTTGCCGCGCTGCGCCAGTTCACCGTGGGCACTGCAGCCTTGAGCGCCCGCACTGTCTGCGTGGGCTCCATCAAGGTCGATGGTGATTGCCGCATCAGCTCTGCCACGCACCGTGCCGGTTGGCTGACCGACATGCACCTGCGCGCGAAGTCCGGACGCGAAAAATTGGTCGACACGGGCCTGTCGGTCCTGATGCTCGAAGACCTCTTCTTGACGGACGTGGACGCCGCCGAAGTCGAGGTCACTCTGCTCTCTGGCGATCGTGACCTGCTCCCGGCCGTCAAGGCCCTGAAACGCCGCGGATTCTCCGTTGACGTTATGGCTTGGCAACACACGATCTCGGACGAACTCAAACAGGCTGCCCGTCGATTTATCTCCCTGGACGAAAACTTCCAGTTCCTGACGTTCCGGGCCCGTAGCCACTGACACGGTGGCATTGCGCGACGGTGGTAAGCCACCGTCGCGCGACAACTGACAAGTCCAGGAGACTTCGATGAACGCCAATACAAGTCAGAGAAGTGAACCTTCGCCGCGAGCGGAAACGCGCGAGGTGAAGACGCTTACGCTTCGAATTCCGCCTGACGTCCACGAGCAGATTGAGAACGCTGCGAAGCAGTGCAATCAATCCCTGAATCAGTTCATCGCGGATGCGGCCTATACGGCAGCGCGAGCGGCGTCGGACGGGGAAACACAATTGCGGCCCACTATAGCCGTAATGGTCGATCTTGACGCGTTTTCCGGAAAACCACTGATAAACATCGAGGCACTTGAAAGGGTCGCCGCATCGATCGGGCGACCCATCATCAAGAGCAGCTTCTCGACCGCTGTTTCGAACGAATCAGCGGCATCCCGACAGGCCTTGCTGGCACGGCACTTCCGACACGAGGAGATTCAGTCACGCGAAGCGTTGAGGCTGCGTGTTTCCACGGAGGCCATCGACGCCTTTGCCGCCGGTACCGCGAGTGAGTTCCTCATCGTCTCCGGTGATGAGGAGTTCGCACTCGTCGCTTCGCTGCTGACGCGTCGGGGCGCCCGCGTCTTCGGTGTCGGAGTCCGAACCTCGGCCGAAACCAGCCCGAACTTCATCAGAACGTTCGAGAGCTTCCGCTTTTACGATCAGATTGACAGGCCGCCTGAGTCTGATGAACTCAAGCGCCTGCGTGCAGGGTACGTCGACCTGCTCATCCAGACCGCACTGAAGCTGGAGAAACGTGGCGCGAAACCTGTCGGCGCTGCGCTCATCCCGATCATCAAGGATCGGCGACCAGAGGTATCCCTCGAGCTACTCGAGATTCGGAGCTGGAAGGAGCTGGCCGAGATAGCGCGCGATCTCGACATGGTTGACGCGATAGAGCCAAGCGGATCTGACTTCCTCGTACGCCTTACCGAGAAAGGCAAGGCGCGGGCTCAGGCATTGCTGGAGGCCACCGAGGCCGAGTCTGCGGAGCTCGGGGAAATCGCCGGAATTCGCACTTCCATCGCCGAAATACTGGGAACCGACTTACCCGACGTGAGCATCCGCTTCCTGATCTTCAACGCGGTTCAATGGATTCTGAATGAAGAGATGCGCAGCGACGGCATTTCGCTGATCGACCTGAGCTATCGCGCCGTTGAGCGCCTTGGCTCGAGTGGCGTGCAGCAGAACACTGTCTACCGCCTCCTGAATGGACTGTATCGATGCGGCGCGTTTGAGTACCTGCCAAATCAGGCAAACGAATACGATCCACGCATCGTTCGCGCCAGAATTTCGCTACTCGATTTCGACAACGCGTTCGTCCTGAACCTGATGCGGGTGCGCAAGAAGTTTCCCATCCATAGCGGGCACGAAAGCCTGTCGACCGCGATCTACGGGACTCCCGCACATCAGGATAAGGTTGCAAGAATGCTTCGAATCTCAGGTGATGCGCAGTACACCCGCGCGAACCTGATCGACGCACTTGCGCGGCTTGAAGAGAGGTCTCTATAGGCTTGTCAGCGATCGCCCCATTGGAGCCACTTCGTGATCGGGGCATTGGAGCCAGGGCGTGATCGGGCAATGGGGCCAGACCGTGATCGCGCAATGGAGCCAGCGCGTGATCGCCTAATGGAGCCATTGCCGGATCGCGTAATGAAGCCAGCGTGAGGGTGTAGCGCCGGGCATTTCGGTTCATCCCAACCCGCCATACTTGCCGCTTTTTTGAGCAGGCGAGGATGGCAAACCGGAGAATCGAGATGCACGAGTATCGAGAGGCGCTGTACCGCATGCGCCGCGGCGAGCGCGATCGCCAGATCAGCCGCGACGGCGTCATGGGACGCAACAAGCTTGCGCGCCTGCGCAGCGTCGCCGAGCAGGAGCGGTGGCTGGATCCCGGAACTGCGCTGCCACCCGAGGCCGAGTTGTTGCAGGCGCTGCGTGCGCGCCAGCAGGCGCAATCCGCGCAGATCGTCAAGCCGCCGAGCTCCAGCGTCGAACCCTTCGCCGGCCTGATCGAGCAGTGGCACGCTCAGGGCGTGCAAGGCGTTGCGATCCACGCGGCGCTGGTTCGCAACCACGGCTTCGCCGGCCACTACAGCTCGGTGCGCCGTTTCCTCGGCAAGCTCAAGGGCCAGCGCGTCGATGCGACGATGATCCTCGACTTCGCGCCGGGCGAGGCCGCGCAGGTGGACTTCGGCGCCGGCCCGATGCTGGTGGACCCGGCACGGCGAGCTGCGGCGCACCTGGGCCTTCGTCATGACGCTGTGCTCTCAGCGCCACCAGTACGTCGAGTTCGTCTGGGACCAGAGGTGGCCACCTGGCTGGGCTGCCACCGCCGCGCCTTCGAGTGGTTCGGCGGCGTGCCCGCGCGCGTCTGATCATCGACAACGCCAAGTGCGCCATCACCCGCGCCTGTCGTCACGATCCGCGGTGCAGCGCGCCTACGCCGAGTGCGCCGAGGGCTACGGCTTCAAGATCGACGCCTGCCCGCCGCATGACCCGCAGAAGAAGGGCATCGTCGAGTCCGGCGTCAAGTACGTCAAGGGCAACTTCCTGCCCGCTGCGCAGTTCCGCGACCTGGCCGACCTCAACGCGCAGGCCGCGGCACTGGGTGATGGACGAGGCCGGCCGCCGCATCCACGGCACCACGCGCGAGCAGCCGCTGGCGCTGTTCGCTCGAGCGAGGTCGCTGCAGCCTCTGCCGGCGGTCGCGCCCGAGATCTGGACGTGTGGCACGGGCCACGGTGCATCGCGACTGCCACGTGCAGTTCGCCTACTGCCTGTACTCGGTGCCGTACCGGTTGATTGGCGCCCTGGCCGGCGACAATTAGCCTGACCGGTTGACGACAACTATCTTGGCCGGTTGACCAGGGCCGGGCGGGTCCGGGATGCGGGGCTACAGTGCGCCCTCGATTTGAGTCGAGGGGAACTGGGTGCCCGGCAAGAGGATGACGGACCGACAGGTGAACGAGTACAAGAGATATCGGCTGATCAACAGCCAAGAGGCCGCGGCGGCCAAGGCCGGGATGAGCGTGCGCACGGCAAGACGGGTTGAGAGCGCGAAGGCGCTGCCGTCGCAGCAAGGGCCGCGGTCGTGGCGAACGCGCGAGGATCCGCTCTCGGCGGTGTGGGATACCGAGGTGGTGCCGCTGCTGGAGCGCGACGCGCTGCTCAACGGGGTGACGTTGCTCGAGGAGTTGCAGCGCCGCCACCCCGGTCAGTATCCGCACGCGGTGCTGCGCACGCTGCAGCGACGATTGCGGCGGTGGCGGGCGCTCTACGGTGCCGAGCGCGAGGTGTACTTCGCGCAGGAGCATCCACCGGGACGGATGGGGCTGTCGGACTTCACGGTGGCCGACGATCTGGAGGTGATAGTTGGCGGCGAGGCGTTCGCGCATCGCTTGTATCAGTTCGCGTTGGCGCACTCGGGGTGGCGCCATGCCGAGGTGGTCGAAGGCGGCGAGAGCTTCCTGGCGCTGTCCTCAGGGCTGCAGGCGGCGTTGTGGCGGCTCGGTGGGGTGCCGGAGGAGCATCGCACCGACAGCCTGTCGGCGGCGTTCAACAATCTGGCCGAGCAAGAGGAGCTGACCACGCGCTACGAGGCGCTGTGCACGCACTACGGGATGCGGGCGAGCCGGTGCAATCCGGGGCAGTCGCACGAGAACGGTTCGATCGAGTCGCGCAACGGTTCGCTGAAGGTGACGATCGATCAGGCGCTGCGGCTGCGGGGCTCGCGCTGCTTCGACACGCGCGCCGAGTACGCGGCGCTGGTGGCGACGGTGACCGAGCGGATGAATGCGCGCCTGGCCAAGCGCTTGGACGCCGAACGCGCGGTGCTGCGCGCGTTGCCGGCCCGGCGCACCGTGGAGTACGTCGAGGTGCCGGCACGCGTGAGCAAGTTCGGCACGTTCATGGTGAACCGGGTCCTGTACACGGCGACGAGTCGGCTGATCGGCCATCGGCTGATGGTGCGCGAGTACGCCGAGCATATCGAGGGCTGGTTGGGTGGTGTGTGCGTGGCGCGTTCGGCGCGCGGCAAGAAGAGCGCCGACAGCCGCTGGGGCAAGATGATCGACTACCGGCATCTTGTGGAAGCGTTGCAGCGCAAACCGGCGGCGCTGGCACGATGGGTGCATCGGGATGCGGCGTTCCCGCGGGCGGTTTACCGGCAAACGTGGGAACGGCTCGTGGCCTCGCGTCCAGAGCGCGAAGCGTGTCGCACGATGGTCGGACTGTTGGTGCTGGCAGCCAAGGGCCACGAGGCGCAGCTGGCCGGCGAGCTCGAGCAGTTGATCGAGATCGACGCACTGCCGGAACTTAACGCCATCACGACGCTGTTGGCGCCGCCACCGACGGCGATCCCGAGCGTCGTGGTCAAGCTGCCCGAGCTGAAGGTGTTTGACCAGATGCTGGGAGCGCGAGCATGAGCGCAGCCGCGCAGGGGCGCTTGGCGCTGATGCTCACCGAGTTGCGCTTGCCCACCGTCAAACAACTGGCGGTCGATCTATGCACGCAGGCCGATCGAGAAGGCTGGCCGGGGGTGCGACTTCTGGAGGCATTGTTCGAGCACGAGATGGCGCAACGCGAGGTGCGGCGCATTGCACGACATCGACTGGAATCGGGGCTGCCGCCCGGGAAGATGCTCTCGAGCTTCGAGTTCGCGGCGGTGCCCGTGGTCTCGAAGGCGCAGATCAGTGCGCTGGCCGAGGCCGATGCCTGGCTCAAGCAAGGGGCCAACTTGCTGCTGTTCGGCCCGCCGGGCGTGGGCAAGACGCACTTGGTGGCCGGTCTCGGGCACGCGCTGATCGACGCCGGGCACCGGGTACTGTTCGTGCGCACCGGTGACCTCGTGCAGCGGCTGCAGGCCGCAAGGCGCGATCTGAGGCTCCCGCAGGAACTGGCCAAGCTCGACCGCTTCGATCTGATGATCCTCGACGACATCAGCTACGTCCGGCGTGATCAGGCCGAAACCTCGGTCCTGTTCGAGTTGATCGCCGAGCGTTACGAACGGCGCAGCCTGGCGATCACGGCGAACACGCCGTTCTCGGAATGGGGCGCGGTGTTCCCCGAGCCCGCAATGACGGTCGCCGCGATCGATCGACTGGTGCACCACGCGACGATCCTGGAGATGAACGTGGAGAGCTACCGGCGGCGCGCCGCCGGGCCGGGGCATGCCCCGGCCCGGCGAAAGACCAAGTGAGAAGGCAAGAATGAACCTCGCATCCACCGGCCAAGATAATTGACGCCGACCGGCCAGGATAGTTGACGCCGGGCATGGTATCGATCTTCTCCGGTTTCTCCGCCAACAGCTCACGCCCGCGATCTGTGATCGCGAAGTGCGCCCTACGCGACGATGCGAGGAGTAGTGCTTTTTCGAGAAACACCTTGGCCCACGCCACGCGGTTGTCGAATCGGCGCTGACGGCCACTTGGTAGGAGTTCCGCTCGATCTTCATCGCAGAGATTGAACCGTGAAGCGAGAACCTCTCGCGCGTCACCCAGAGAATGCTCCCGCCCGTCGGCAGCAAGTTCGAGTATTGGGAGCATGAACATCTGGAACTCAGGGATTGCCACTCCGGTCTCCGTTCTCGTTCAAGTGCCTACCCACGACTCGGACAAGGCCTCCGCCTACTTGAGCACCGTCTCTACCGCCGCCTCCTGCTGATCGGGCGGGTACTTGTGCCGCTTCAGGATCACCTTTACCTTGACCTTCAGCGCGGCGCGCAGGCTCTCGCGCACTGACCAGTCCACGCTGGTGCTCCGCCGCAGCATCTCGGTCAACTCCACGGCGATCTTCTTCAGCAGCGCGTTGCCCAGCACGCGGACCGACGCTTCGTTCGCCTCCAGCGCATCGTAGAAGGCCAACTTGTCGGGGTTCAGGCCCAGTTCGTCCCCGCGTCGAATCGCGGCATTGAACTTCTTGGCCATCTCGATCAGTTCCTCGATGACCTGCGCGGTCTCGATGGCGCGGTTCCGGTTGCGGACGAGGGCAATACTTTCTTCAATTGATCACCAGAGGACTGTCGATACCCCAGTCTTCTCGGAAGTATTGATACCCGAACTTGATTCGCTGCGCAGCATCGGTGTCGATGCAGTCGACGATCTCGCATTCCGCTGTACCGCCGAACTCAGTGCCCCGCAGACCTCGGCCAACAATCTGCTCGTACAACACTCGGCTGACGGTAGGCCTGGCCACTACAACGTGCGTCACGCGTGGCGCATCGAATCCAGTGGTGAGAATCTCGACATTACAGAGGACACGTACATGTCCCCTCTTGAATGCTGAAATATGGCGGCTCCGCAAACCCGCGGGTGTCCCCGCGTGCACACACTCAGCGGCGACTCCTTCGACTCTGAGCAAGAAAGTCATCGTCAAGGCGTCCTGCACAGTGGGGGCAAAGTAAAGAATCGACGCCCCTTCCTTGCGGAATATGGGAAGTAGCTTGCGGTATATCGTATTCGTTCGGTCGATGTGCCCCGCAACGTCCCGAGCGATCATCCTGTCGGCACTTTCAGACTGCTCCAAATCGAGAATCTGGCCATCGTCCGACGATTGAACTAGCGCTCTCAGCGTCCCCTCGGTGAGCTTCTTTCCCGTTGATAGCTGCGACACCACCGGTTTCGCGAGTATTCCTCGCTGCTGCAGGAATCGCTTCGCACTCTCCGCGACGACTACTTCTCGCGCATATTCGTCAAACAAATCTTCGGGCGGAATCTTGTCTCTCCGAACAGCTTGAGTAGTTCCTTTGTCGAGTCATCGCCAATGTAAACCTTCCCGTACGGGGTGGCGGTCAGTCCGATTACGGGGACAGCCTGATTGATGGAATCGAGGATTGCGCGATATGTTGGTGCTGCTGCGCGATGAGCCTCATCGATCACCAAGAGACGCAATTTCCGTTGCAGTCGCTGCCCCAGATTTCCGTCGCCCTCTCGTAGCAAGCGCATTGCCCGCGCAGGTGTGGTAACCACAATCGTGGGTACGCCGACGTACTCGTCCTCGTCATCATCGCCGCGATTGACGTTCGGGTCACTTTCTGCACTCGCCCTGAAAAGCCGAACGAGTGCCAATGGGCAAGCCTCTTCGGCGTTCATCCACGCGTCCTGAATTGTCTTCGCCGCTTGCTCGCACAACTCTTCCTGATGCGCGCACCAGATAACACAGGCATCGGTGTGTTGGTCAGCCGCCTTGTATACGTTCGATAGGAACTCGCGCATCGTGTCAACAGCGATTCGCGTCTTTCCCGCGCCGGTCGGCAACTCCAGCAAGACTCTGGCGCTCGGGCGATGGATCGTTTCGAGCAGTCGTCTCTTTGCCTCCACCTGAAAGGCGTGCAGTGCTGGATATCTCCTTTTCTCCTCGATCAGCAAGAAATGCGGCGGCCGCTCGTCGTTGCGCTCACCAATGAACTCTTCTGGAAAACCTGTACTCGCAACGAACTCGGAGGCCGCGCGTCGTCCCGCATGCCATTTCCCCACGTTCTTGACATGACACCTCCGAGCTACCGCGGCGCGGATATCCGGTTGCCGAAACAACTCTGTACCGTGCTGAATGACAAGTGCGCACGCAGCTTCGGACATTGTCGGATTGACATCGCGGTTGAGAACGTGCCGCTTGTAGCCACGAAGCGCATTGAACGCCCGTTGATCGATCAGCGCCCTGAGATCTTTTGCGGAAAAGATCTCTACCAGCAACTTCGCGGCGCGCTTCTCATGCGGCTCTCGAAGAAGTAGGTCGATGCTCGCCTCTTGCGTGTCACGGCTAAGCGCATCAACACCTTGGACAATCCGAAAGCCGCCGCCCGCTCGACCACCAACACTCTCGAAACGCCTCTCATCCTTCATTCGGCGCTGTAGCTTCTGATACTCGCGTTCGCCAAGGCTGAACTGCTGAAAGATGTCTTCTCTGGTTACCTGTGTGTTTCTCTCGATGAAGTCTTTGATTTCATTGAGCAGCAGATCCACATCTACGGCGTGTGGGCCATCAGATGCCCCATCGCTTCCTGAGTCATTGACGTAGTTCATTGCGGTCTTGCCTCTGACGAAGATTGACTAATACGTACCGAGGTCGCGATCACGACTCTGGGAATAGTCGAGTTGCGTCGATGTGCGGGAATGCAGCCTGCGCATCTCCTTGCCCACTTGTGGTATTCGGCATCCACCGAACGGCCAAATCGGACTTTGTCATAGAACGCAGTGAAGCGGCAGACCTCTGTCGCCCGCTGGACGCACTTTTATAGCTGACAAGGTTGAACACTAGACACCTTCGACTTGAGATCCGCGCTCGTCGAGCCACGCTCGCCGCCGTTCAAAGTCCGGCATCGCCCGCTCGACCCGCCGCCAGAACTCTGGCGTGTGGTGCGGTTCATGCAGGTGGGCAAGCTCGTGGACAACAACGTACTCGGCGATGCGGGCAGGAAGCAGGATCGTCTTCCAGTGGAAGTACAGCAAGACACCCTTGCCGCACGACCCCCAGCGGTACCCGAGGTCCTGCACACGCACACCGCTGGGCGCGACCTCCATTCGGCCTGAGTAGTCCAGCACCTTGCCCCAGAGCCACGGCTGCGCATGTTCGCGGTACCAGCGAATCAACACCTGACGCCCGTCGCGAGCAAGCGCCTTCGGCATGACGAACCGCCCGGCCTGCAGCTTGATCGCGGCATCGGCCTCTGGGACCAGGATCGATGCTGTTCCTGCTGCACCTTCCCTCATTCGGGACCCGAAATCCATCGACTTCGCAGGCGATTTCGAGTAAAATCATCGTTGTATCAAGAACGGGCCGTCGCCCGTGCCAACCTGCCCAATCCCGGGTAAGGTGGCTCGCGAAAGCGGATGCGGTCGGGGGTTTCTCCGACAATCAAGCGGGATGCGACGGCCCTCCCACTGCGGAGGGTTTGTTGTCTCTGAAGCACTCGGACTTCAACGGCGCTTTGCACATGACCTGTTGACCTCGTTGCGATGCCGGTAACGCTCTCGTCGGCCCGATGGCCAGCGGCGGCGCATTCCGTTTGTTCGCAACAAGGAGACTCTCATGTCACGTAAACAGCGCCGGGGCTCACGCCCCACCGTCACGGTTCTCGTCGAGCAGCGCCACACGGCGGCCGGGCGCGAATTCACATTCGCACCCGCCAATCCAAATGACCCGCCGAGCGCGCACCCGATGCGTGCGGTCCTGACCTCACGGGCGTTCAGTTGGGGACCCGATACACCGGCGGCCAACGACCCTGTCGCAAGGCCCGAGCCGGCAAACGATGCCGACTTCGCAGTCTTCCTCGCCGGCTTGCACGGGGTGTACCACAGGTCTCGCGACAGGTAGTCCGGCTTGGGGGCGGGGCGCACGCTCCGCCCACTCTGTCCTCTTCGGCCTAATATCAGGAGACCGCCGTGCATCGGATACTAGTCTTCTTCTGCTCCGAGCTTGTCGGCCCTGAGCAGCGCTACTCCCCGAGCGCGCACAAGCCTGCTGCCGTCGTCGCGGACTGGCAGCTTGCCGGCCTCCCGATCAGGTTGATCGCGCCGGAACCAGTGACCCAAGCCGACCTGTGCCTCGCTCATGAGGCACGCTTCGTCGACGAGGTGTTCGCCGGCACCGAGCCGAACGGGTTCGGCAACTTCGACCCTGCGGTAGCCCAGTCGAGTCTTTTCACCAATGGAGCGATGCTGGCCGCGGCGCACGAGGCAATTACCAACAAGATTGTCGCCGTCGCTCCAGTCGCCGGGTTTCATCACGCGCACCACGGCTTCGCGGAGGCGTACTGCACCTTCAACGGGCTGATGGTGACCGCGGTCAAGCTCAAGCGCGAAGGTCTGGCGAGGCGGGTCGGCGTCCTCGACTGCGACCAGCACTACGGTGACGGCACGGACGACATCATCAGCGAGCTCGGGATCGACTGGGTCACCCACGTGAGCATCGGCAGGACGTACCGGCGTCCTGAGCAAGCCGAACAGTTTCTCGAACGCTTGCCGGACATCGTGCGCGGCTTTTCCGGCTGCGACGTGCTGCTGTATCAGGCCGGCGCTGACCCCCACGTTGACGATCCCCTTGGCGGCTGGCTGACGACTGAGCAGCTTGCGCACCGCGACCGCGGCGTGTTCGAAACGGCGAAGGCGCTGGGCCTTCCAGTTGCGTGGAATCTCGCTGGCGGCTACCAGAGAGACGCCGATGGTGGGATCGGTCCGGTGCTTGAGGTCCACCGAAACACGATGCGCGCCTGCGTCGACGTGTTCTGCTCTGTGGCACCGGAGGCGCCCGGCCGCACGGCCAAAGTCGTCTGGCGTGAGGCCCGCCCGGGCGAGACCATCTTCGGTGGCGGAGCAGGGGTTGCGATCCCGTACCGACCGCCGCGCAGGCGCTCGTAGAGGCTTCAGTTCACGGGCTGGTGCACCTCACGCACCCGGGCGATTTGTACTCCAGCTTGCCGCCCCGGGCATTCCGCCAAAGCCGGCTAAATCGGAGATGGCCATGAGCCAGAACATCGTTTCGTTCCCGTCCGAACGCATCGGCGTCAAGTCCGCGCACGCATCGAGCCGCAGGACTACCTCGACCCCATCGAGATCTGCCATCGTCCGCGCGTTCCTCGGCAAGTCAGCACAGGCTAATCCGCCGCTCCCCGAGCACTGGTATGCCGACGCGAGCCGGAGGATCACGAGGACGAATCTGAGCAGCACGTTCGCCTCTTCAGGCTGACCTCACTCCGAGATGACCGACATCGAGGTGCGCAACGCCGTTGCTCGCATCTGCCTGAACGCCGTGCAGACGCGCCTTCCGCAGTGGGGCTCGTCGACAGGGATGGCAACGTCGTGCTGGGGACGACATCATGATTCGCGACGCGCAGGAAGCCTTCGATCTGGCGCCCGCAGCATCTGTTCACCCTGAACTGGGCGGACTCGGGCCCGGGCTTCTCGTGGCCTGAGGCGTACCACGCGACGTACCTGCCCGGGTTCAACCGCTGGGTCGTCACGATGTCCGTGGACAGCACCGACGCGTGGGGCTGCACCGACCTCGCGCTGGGTGCATTCCGCCCGGGCGTCGACATTGTTCGAGCGAGCGGCCGGATCATCATCGCGTACTGGCGCAAGTACCAGTGCTACGACCCCGATGCCGGAGGCTGGGCCTACCTCTTCGACACCGGGCTGGTCGACGAGGCGACCGCCTATCGCTGGCGCCGGCGGGTATGGGTGGACGACGAGGCGTGCGCAACGGCGGAGTGGTCATGAGCAGGGGGCCGATGTTCGACCCCTCCTCGGGCCTGCTGCCGGACCCGGCGGACTTCTCGAAGCCCGGCGACGAGCCCTGCGTGTTCGGCGAGCCGCCGGCTCATCTCCTCGCCGCGCACCACCGACCGTTCGTGAACCGGTTCTGGTGCCGCATGGTCCGCGCCATCGAGAACCCGGTCGAGGTCGACGAGAGCCTCGGCATCCGCCGCGTTCAGGTACTCGGGCAGGTGATCTACGAGTTCCTGCCTGGACGGGACGATCGACGTGCAGGCGTGGCGCTCGCCACCAGACGGGCCCGACCCATCGCGAGTCGATTCCAGCGGAGATCGTCGCCATCGACAACACCCCGCATCGGCAACCGCTGGCTCGATCTGTTCCGCGAGGGATTCCGCTTCGAGGTGCAGCGGCACTCCTACGGCGCGAGCGCAGGTGCTCGACGAGCTACACGGACTGGTTGTTCGAGCGCATTCGGTTCCGCGTTCGCCACGACTGCCGACATCAGGGCGATGCGTCGCCGGATCGCCGATGGGCTGCGGCTCGATCCGCTGGTTGTCGAAGCGGCACGTCAACTTCAGCACGACAGGCGCTCGGACGGCGTCATACGGTCGCGAATTACAACGACGCCGCACGGTGTGTGGCGCAGTCTCATCGTCAACAAAGAGATGCATGATGGCCACGAAGAAGATAGTTCTCACGAACCCCGAAGAAATCGACGCGCCGCGGAGATCGTGGCGAAGGTCAAGGCTCTGGCGCCGGCTCAAGCGCGCCTCAGCTGACAAGGCCAAGGAGCCGCCATCAGACAGCCCTGTGTCGACTCCGATCGCTCAAGCGCTTGGGTGATCGGAGACCAAGGCGGAAACGGTGAGGGCGCTCGAAATTCTGTTGACGCGACCCGCCGTCGATGGGTGCACCCCGGGCGCCATCGCACGACTCGCCGGGCTTCCGCGGATTCTCTACGCGAACCTGAAGCCACCACCGACGGTATAGTACGCCGATGAACGCGCGCGAAGCTTATCGCCACGCCAGTCGTGCGTTTCACGACGGCTTCGCGTATCGCGGCATCGCTCGGCTTTCGAGAAATCGTACACCTCGTACTTCTGGCAGATTCGAGAGGATCTGGAGCGACGGGGCAAGGACGGCTCCATGCGCAAGTTAGGTCTGAACGAAGAGTCGAAACCGTGGTCAGGCAGGCCCGAGGATGTCATAGACGTGACGCTATCGGGTAGTCGACGCTGGCGCCTGCTTCTCGCGGCAGTGGCGATCGCCGGGGTGGTGATCGGCGCGTGGTTCTCTTACGCAGGTTGGATCAAGCCGCGGCAGTACCAACAGCAGATTGACCGTGCCGTGACCGCGCTGACCTCCTCCGCCGGCGGTCCGAGGTGGCTACGCTCAGGACTTGAGCAGATGAATCGTGAGCAGCGGCTACTGCGGTTGGCCGAGTACCTTTCCAGAAAGCGACCCGAGGTTCCAGAGCAGGTTCGGCTCGATGGACTGAACGCTGCGATCGAAACGGCAATCGCAGAGGGTAGCGTTCAGGCCAGGCTGCTCAAGGGCAAGGCGCTCAGGGACGGCGCCCTCGGGTCGAAGACAGCGCGGGCGCACTGCGTGAATTCGATCGCGCGACCAAGGCGTTGGAGGATGGCGTGCGCGCGGGTGACGGGGTCGCACTGTATGTGTTGGCGCTGATGCGCAGTGAGGGCCTTGGCGTCGAGCAAAACCGAAAGACCGCCGTTGAACTCGCTGAACGGGCGTCAAACACGTTGACCGGATGGAGACTACGGGCGCTCGCCCAGGACGCCGTCCACGGCTATGGGGTGTTCGAGGACGAGAGAGATCTGAATCTCGCCGAAAAGGCCGCGTCCCGCGCGATGTCAGCCGGCGATGCAGCGGCTTACTCTGTCGGATACTTCGTATGCTCGGCCCGGCACAGTGTACCGTTCGACGGGGAGGCCCTGGATCGGTGTGAGGAGCCCTGGCTTCGGCGTGGTGCCTCGGCCGGCGACCCAGACGCAGTCGCCGAGTTTGGACTATTTCTTCTGAAGCGCAGGGGCGATCTCGAAGGTGCGCGCGACTGGCTCGATCGTTCGAGAAATCATCGCGACCCGGAGGCTGCGTTCTACGCTGGCTTGGCCGAGGCGATCGATGCGACAGGCTTGCAGGCGATAGCTGACGGCGTTCGCGTAATGAACGAAGCGCTCGAACGGGCCAAGAAGGATCCTGAAGACAGTTGGCTCGCAGTGCGCGGCATGAACGGCCCGACCATCATGGTCAGTCTGTACGCGCTGGTGAGGAAGGCGCAGCGTGAACGCTTCCTTGACCGGCTCGCGGCCCCTCTTCGCGCGGTTTCCGACCTACAGAGTGGCGTCCTAGAATCCATCACTTTGCGCGACCCGGATCCAGAGTTCACCGCCCTGTCGAGGGCGCTACGGAATCCTACCGTCGTCCGGGTCGCGAGCGACATCGTCCGCCTTCTCGATGGCCTGGGGCCGTCGTACGCCACGGAGCCGATAGTTCCGAAAGCAGGGAATTCGGCGGCAGCGGTGATGACGGCCAAGGTAGAGCCCGTGGCGGATGCGGATGGACCGCAGCCCGCCCCTTCTTCGAAACTGGCCAAACCCGCAGTACCTCGTGCCCCGGCTAGCGACCGGGTACTTGCCTGGCGCTCCCAAGCTGGCCGAGGGCGGCCTGTCGACCTTCACCGTCGACAATAGTTCGGGCGATGGAGACGCCACTGTGCGACTGTACTTGGGTGGCAAGAAGCCCGCGGTGCGCACGTTTCACGTACGGAAGGGAGAGAAGTTCATTGCGCAATCGATGTCTCCCGGACCGTACCGTATGCGGTACCGCCTGGCCGCATCGGACGACACCTACGAAGCAAACGAAACCTTCATGGTGCGCGAGACAGAGACCGACACCGTTCGACGTTACTCGCAGATCACAGTGACCCTGTACAAGGTGATCGCCGGGAATTTGCGGACCAGCAAGGTGTCGAAGGAGGATTTCTAGAAGCCCTGCGCGAACGACCCGGAGTCGGCCTCTATCGTCCGGCCCTTTTGGGAAATGCCGTTCGATGATCTGCTCCACCTTTCCGCGATCGCACTGGAAGAAGATTCCGATCTCCTAAGGACCGCCCTTCGCCGGGCGGCGACTGCCCACTCTGTCTCAGCCCAAATGCCGCCGATCGATCTGCTGACGCGCGCGCGGCCGGGTGTGACCGCTCACAATGGGTCCGGCTCGGACCGGCGGCACAGCGTTCACATCCGATAGAAGATCACTGGTCCGCCTACGGCCGCGCCAGTTCAGATCACCCGGCGCCGGATTAACGCCATCATGCAGGACTCCAACGCCTCGTCCGCGTCAGCCCCGCCCTTGATCTGCGCGAGCGCCCGACCGAGCATCGCTGCGCTGCTCCTGTACTTCCCGGCGGCGTTCATTCTCGATGCAGCCTTGCCCTCCGGTGTTTTCGGTCCGGTCGACTTCTCCCACGGCTTCCAGCGATGAATCGCCTCGGCGGCTCGGGCACGACGTTCAGGACTCCATCTGCTCATGCTGATCTCGTAGAAGTTCGATTGGCCGATTCAAGCGCAGCTCTCCGCAAGTCCGCCCGAAGCTCTCGGCTGGGCCGGTGTCGTACCCAGGATCGCCGAGGCAGGCGCAGGAGGCGCTCCAGGTTCCAACCGGGGCCCAGGCGTTGTCGGGACACCGCCGGCGCGTTGTGGGGCCGCCTGACGCGTCTCAGGGGCATTCCCGTTCACTCGCCCGGCTCGCCTGCTGGATTCCGTCAATTGCTCGGGGCTACGACGCGATAACCCGTGACCCGGGACAGCCGGACGGGACAGGACATTTGCGGGACATGTCCCGCCGCGAACTGGACTGGCGTAGCGGGACAGGACAGGACACCACCCTATAGGGGTGTCCTGTCCTGTCCCGCTACTCTGTCCCGCGATCAGCACGGCCACACCCTCGATTCATCGATGCCGATGAGCTGGAGCTTCTTCAGCTTGTCGACAGCCCGCTGGAAAGCCTTCCTGCTCGCCTCCATCGACTTGTCATCTGCAGTGTCGACACCGCGCTCGCGACGGAACCGTTCGCGCCACTCGTCGACGCTGGCGACTGGACGCCCGGCTGGATGCAAAGACGACTCCGAGGTGCGCTCCCCGCGTTCAGAACACAAGGTCCTAAGCGCGCAAAGCGCGATTTCGTCGATGTCGCTGAGGCGAGCGGTCGCGGTCGGCGCTGACGCGGAAGTCGGCACCACCACGCACGACGTCAGTCGCTCGTCAGGTCCGGCGTCCGGGTCGCCATCACTCGCTGGCCCCAAGTCCACCACTTCGAGGCGAAACGCCAGCAGTGCTTCGCCGTCGGCGCCGTCGCGTACCTTTTCAGCGGTGATCGTGCGGACGTCACCGTTTCGCTTCACGCTGATCTCGGCGTCAGTTGCTGCTTTCAGCGACGAGTGACCACGACTGCCCTTGCTTTCGTCCTTGCCGCTGTGATGAATGAAGATGACCGCGCACTTTAGTTCGATCGCAATGCGCGTGGCAGCGGCCACTATGCGCCCCATGTCCGCGCCGCTGTTCTCGTCACCACCCGGCATGACTCGGTTTAGCGTGTCGATAAACACGGCGGCGACGCTGCCGGTCTCGTCTGCAAGCGCGCAGAGCGAGGCAATCAGTTCCTCGACGTCCGCCGTGGGGCTGAGCAGGTTGACAGCGGAGTCGAGAACTCGCAACCCGGCCAGATCGTCGTCGGACAGTCCGTGATGCTGCGCGTACGCTTCGACCCGCTCGCGAAGGTTCCCCTCGGCGGCGATGTACGCAACGGTGCCCTTGCTCGTTCGGCGCTTGGACCACGGCACGCCACGGGAGATCGAGCATGCGAGATCGAGCGCCGCGAAGGTCTTGCCGCTGCCCGACGCCCCGTAGATCACGACCACCCCTTGGCGTGGGATGACCCGTTGCACGCGCCACACGGGGGCTGGCTGGCTTCGCAGTTCGGCGAACGTCAGGAGCTTGAATCGAGGCGCTTTCGCATTGACGCCCCTACGCGTAGCGCCCGATCCGGACGTCGCGTCGAGGTAAGCCGCGCCACGTTCCACTCTCCCGTCTATGCTACCCGCGTCCATTCGCCACCTCCGCAGCACCGCTCAGGCGCGATACGGCGAGCCACAGGCGCTCGCGACTCTCGGCGTCTGGGGGAATGCCCTTGGCGGCATCTGACGCAGCCACGGCCACGAGAAGGGCTTCGGCGGCGACTGCTTGCAGGATGTCCGCAGCGGGGAATGGGCGAGACTGCTCCCCCAGCCGGTGATCGAGGCGTTCCGGCATGAGATCCTCGAACGCGAGACCAACCGCCGCGAGGACATCTTCAATGGCGCACCCCGCGAAACAGTGGACGAGAACGCGGCCATCATCGACCTCCCGAACTGACAGGCTCGGGTACCGATCATCATGGGCAGGGCAGCAGGCGAGCCACCTGCCTCTACCCGTCGACCTTACTTTCGTCAGCCGCTCGGTCAGGGTTTCTGCGGTCACGCCTGCGCCCCTCGCGACCCGGCGACAGGCCTCGAAGCTACCCAGTCGTCGACCTCGTTTGATCGCCAGCCCACGGCCTTGTAGCCGCCGAGACTCACTGCCCTCGGGAACTTGCCCCTCGCCATCAGGTCGTAGATCGAACTGCGCGAAAGCCCGACCAGATTCATTACATCGGGAAGCCGCAGGATGCGCTGCCCCGACAACGGTTTGTATTCCACCATCGCTTTCTACTCCGTCACGCCGAGACGTCCTCGGCACTGATGAAGGTAGTGGGTGACGGTAGTGGACGAACAGCTACGAAGGCGGACTCTGGGACGTTTACAGCTTCGCGTCCGCGACAGAAAGCTGTTCGCGTCCGTGCGTCAACGCGCTGACGCTTTGCGCCGGTCGAAATCGGCCTTCAGGTACTTCGCCAGCGTATCTGCCTGACAAGCCCCGCAATCGGGTAGGTAGAAGATGCGTCCTGCGCCGCGTCCCTCCACCCGCACGCCCGAGACTGCAGCCGCATCGCTCAGGGAATGCTGCTTCTTCCAGATTTCCCGCGAGTACGGATGCTTCGTGACGAACTCGCGAATTCGCGAGGTCTGCGCTCCGGCTCGCCCGCGCCCAGCATTCCGCCCCATCGCGCGCCGCACGTCGCGCTGTAGGGCCTCCATCACGTCGGGGTGGTCAATGAGGTCGGCGGCAATCATCTCGCGGCCAACTGCGGACGCGAAGGCCGTGAGCACGGGCACGAACGACTTGAGCAGTTCGGCGGCTACCAGTCCCTGCAACGCTCCCGGGTCCATCCCGTCTGCCGCGCTACGGGCCGCGAGCATCGCAACGCGCCCAGCGGCAACCATGACGGCACGCGCCGATCCCAACGGTTCGGCGCCTTCCGCGCCGCTGTTCATCGCGCCCCGAATCAGCCCTTGTTGGTGGTGCTCGGCAGACATCCAACCCTCTCACGCCCTGTTCATGAAGCCACGCCAGACCGGCGCCGGGCGCCGATATGCGCCGAGGCCAACGCAGGCGCAGCGACAGCAATTCAAACATGATTGGAGCACCGAGTGGTTGCGCCGCGTTGACGGCGCTGGTCGAAACCCACTGTCGTCGTGTTCAGCCCTCTCGATGATCGGACCCGTCCGGATTCCGCGTTGCGCCCTCCTCCCCGACATGCCATCGCTACACGCCAGCACTGAGGAGCGAGCGCGCCGGGGCCGGCCACCGATCATCGCTAAACGTTCACGTGCTTCGGGGGCACTTCTGGGGGAACTTTGTTACTCAAAGCTCAGGAGACTGTTTGCTGGCATACGTCTCCAGGCGATCGTTGGTGGAG
>CAVOLL010000001.1:0-1131790 GCA_963696745.1 uncultured beta proteobacterium | reverse complement strand
GGGCGATCGAGCGCGTTGATCGAATCGATGATCAGCTTGCCCACGCCGGGCCAGGAGAAAATCGTTTCGGTGACCACCGCGAACGCGAGCGTGGACCCCAGTTCCAGCCCGAACACGGTGACCAGCGGGATCGAGATCAGCCGCAGCACGTGGCGCACCAGCACCGTGCGCTCGGACTGCCCGGTGGCGCGCGCGAACTTCACCGCGTCGGTCATCATCACCTCGCTGGTGCCGGCGCGCGCGAGCCGGATCATCAGCGCCATCTTGAACAGCGACAGGTTGATCGCCGGCAGCAGCAGGTGCGACAGCCCGTTGGCCGTGAGAAAACTCCACTGCACGCCGAGCAACGTCGCGGTCTCGCCGCGACCTCCGGCAGGCAGCCAGCCGAGCGAGACCGCGAACGAGAAGATCAGCACCAGCCCGATCCAGAACGTGGGCACCGAAAACCCGAGCGTCGACGCCGCCATGATCAAGTCGCGCGGCCAGCGCCGTTGGGGCGATAGCCTGCGTACATCCCGAGCGTGATTCCGAGCACCGTCGCGCCGAGCACCGCCGCCAGCGTGAGCTCGACGGTCGCCGGCAGGCGCGAGAAGATCAGGTCGAGCACCGGCATGTTGAACACGAACGAGCGTCCGAAGTCGCCAGCTGACGCAGTCGCCCGAGGAAACGCCCGTACTGCTGCCACAGCGGCAGGTCGAAGCCGTAGGCGCGGATCGCCTGCTCGCGGATCTCCTGCGTCGCGTCGGGCGAGAGCATCACGTCGATCGGATTGCCGATCGCGTACACGCCGATGAACACCAGCGCCGAGATCACCAGCATCACGACCGCCGCCTGCAGCAGGCGCTGGATCAGGAAACCCAGCATCGGCCGCCGCGGTCAGCGCGAGCGATCGCCGGCCAGCGGGTCGGCGCGACGCGGGCGAGCGACGCGCGCGCGAGGTGCCCGAAGCGATCACGCCCAGCCCTCGGCGATGATCGACCGCGTCTCCTCGACCGCCACCTGCCACAGCGCGAGCACGTCCCGTCGCTGCGCTTGGTAGCTGCCGCCGAAATTGCCGTCGCCGATCAACGCTTTCTTGCCGCCCGGGTCGAGCTGCTGGTAGCGCGCGAGGTCGATCATCGGCTTGCGCTCGGCCGGCATCGTCACACCGGCGGGCCGCGTCCAGGGGAAGTTCTCCATCCACGACGCGTGCGAGGCGAGTTCGTCGATCTCGCAGACCTTGGCCCAGGTCTTCGGCGCATTCCACCAGTTGTGCCACTTGACCTGCACGCCGCGATGCTGGTCGAGCCACTGCAGCACCGCGCCGTGCGCCGGGCCGTTGCCGCCGTGTCCGTTGACGATGACGATGCGCGCTGTAGCCGGCGCGCACGATGCCGTCGAGCACGTCGTAACCAGCGCGCACAGCGTCGAGATGCTTCAGCGTCACGGTGCCGGGGAAGTCGACGAAACTGGGCGTGAGCCCGTAGTTGATCACCGGGAACACCGGCACGTCGAGCGGTTCGGCGGCCTCGACCGCCACCCGTTCGGACAGGATCCCGTCGACGCACAGCGACAGATAGGCGTGCTGTTCGGTCGAGCCGATCGGCAGCACCGCGGTATCGTGGTCGCGCGCGTGGTCGCGCACCTGCATCCAGTTCATCTCGCTGATCCGCATCGCGTCTCCGGAACTGTCGATCACTTCCAAGCGGAAGGAGTGCTCCGGAACGATCGAGAATCACTTCCAATCGATGATTGGCGCATCTGATCGATGTTGACATTGCCTGGCGACGTCAACATCCATTTGGAATCAATTTCGCGACTGAAGGCGAAGCCATCGCGAGCCATGCTGCCGGCGAAGAACTCGGTCCAACGGGCTGCGCGCGCAGCAGCCCGCGGCGCAACGCTGTCCGGCGCCGCCGAGCGTGCCCGAGGGCATGAACGCGATGGTCGGCGTCAAGCTCTGGCGCAACCCCTGCCGGCTGTCGTTCCGGGTCGAACTTCATCGCCCACCATTTCAACCAGCCGGTCTACGAATGGATCGCGCGCACGCTCGACCTCACCGGGCCCGAGCACGTCGTGCTCTACGCGATCGGACTGCGCGAAGGAATCACCGCCGAAGACGTCGCCGCGTCGTCGGCGCGGCCGCGCAACACGCTCAGCCGCGCGGTCAATCGCCTGCTGCGCCGCAAGCTGATCCACCGCATCCAGGACCGCGACGACCGTCGCCGTCGACTTCTCTACCTGACCGCCGAGGGAAGGCGGATACTGGACGACACGGTGCCGCTGCTGGTGGCGCGCGAAGAGATGCTTCTCGAAGCGTTGAGCGCCGAAGAGCGCGAGACGCTCAACTACCTGATGACGAAAGTCATCCTGAACCAGGCCGCATGGCCGACACGCATCGACAAGGAGGAGTGACCCATGGCCAAGAATGCGTCGCTGGCGAACGTTGCGACCGGCTCCCTGCTCTACGCCGCATCGATCGGACTCGCCGCTCGCGCAGACGCTCACGATCGGCGTGCGCGGCGGGCCCGATTCGATCGACCCGCACTTCACCGCCACCGGCACCCACGCCGAGGCGCTCAAGCACGTCTTCGACACGCTCACCTGGTCGGGCAACGGGCTGGAGGTCGAGCCGCGCCTGGCCGAGAGCTGGAAGCCGATCAACGCCGACCACCTGGGAGTTCAAGCTCGGAAGGGCGTGAAGTTCCACGACGGCTCGGACTTCACCGCCGAGGACGTCAAGTTCTCGATCGAGCGCATCCCGGTGGTGGCCGGGCCGAACCCGACCACGATCTACGTGCGCCGCGTGTCCGGACACGAAGATCGTCGATCCGCACACGATCCAGATCATGACCAACGGCCCGGCGCCGGTGCTGCCCAACGACTTCATCCGCCTGTTCATCGTCTCGTCGCAAGGCGGCCGCCGGGCTGACCAAGGAAACGCGCCAACGCGGCGTTCAACTCGGGCAAGGCGGCGGTCGGCACCGGCCCGTACAAGTTCGCGTCGTGGACACCCAAGGGCGATCTGGTGCTCGACCGCTTCGACGGCTACTGGGGCGGCAAGGAGCCCTGGGCGCGGCACGTGCGCAAGGAGATCCCGAACGACGCCGCGCGCGTCGCGCAGTTGAAGGCCGGACAGCTCGACCTGATCTCGCGCGTTCCGGCCGCCGACGTCGCGACGCTCAAGCGTGACGCCAGCCTGCGCGTGGAGGTGGTCGACACCGTGTACGTGTTCAACATCGAACTCGACCAGCGCGAGTCGCCGCCCGCCGGGCAGATCAGCGCCAAGGACGGCTCGGCGCTGGCGAAGAACCCGTTCCTCGACCAGCGCGTGCGCGACGCGATCGACATGGCGATCGACCGCAAGACGCTGGCCGAGATCTCGATGGAAGGCCTCGGCAAACCCTCGCACCAGATGGTCACCCCGTCGATCTTCGGCTTCAACAAGTCGCTGGGCGAGCGCAAGTACGACGTCGCCGCGGCGAAGAAGCTGATGGCCGACGCCGGCTACCCGAACGGTTTTCGCGTCAACTTCGCGTTCACGCAGGATCGGCTTCCGGGCGACAGGCAGGTCGGCACGTCGGTCGCGCAGATGCTCGCGTCGATCGGTATCGACGCGAAAGCCAACGCGCAACCGGCGCCGGTGTTCTTCCCGGCGCGTACCCGCGGCGAGTTCTCGATGTCGATGTCGGGCTGGGGAACGCTCACCGGCGAAGCGCACTACACGCTGTCCTCGCTCGCGCACTCCAACGACAAGGCAAGCGAAGATGGGCGCGTTCAACGTGCTCAACTACAAGAATCCGGCAATGGACAAGGTGCTGCAGGACGCCGCGGTCGAGATGGACGACGGCAAGCGCCGCGCGCTGCTCGAGCAGGCCAACGCGCTGGTGCTCAAGGACCGCCAGCGTCTGCCTCTGGTTTCGGTGGGATCGGCCTGGGCGATGCAGAAGAACAAGGTCAGGATCAACCCGCGCGTGGACGAGGACACGCTTGCGATGGACATCAAGCCGGCGAACTGAGGCGATGCCCGGCGTCGTTCGACCGGCGGGAGATCAACCGCGATGATCGCAATCGGCATCCACGGCGGCTGCGGCACGCTACCGGTCGAGATGATGGGCGCCGCGCAGTGGGACGAGGCGCGCGCCCACCTCGCCGATTCGCTGCGCGCCGGCTGGGCGGTGCTCGCACGCGCGGGCACCGCGCTCGATGCGGTCGAAGCGGCCGTCGTGGTGATGGAGGACAGCCCCTACTTCAACGCCGGATTCAGCGCGGCGTTGAACGCCGACGGCGAACACGAACTCGACGCGTCGATCATGGATGGCGCCGACCTGCGCTTTGGCGGCGTGTGCGCGGCGCGACGGATCCGAAATCCGGTGCGCGGCGCGCGCGCGCTGCTCGAACACGGCGCGAGCGTCCTGCTCACCGGGTCGGCGGCCGACGCCTTCGCCGGCGAACGCGGCGTCGAACTGGTCGAGAACCGGCACTTCACCACCGAGCGGCAGGTCAAGGCGCTCGCAAGCCTGAAAGCGCGCGCCGCGACCGGCACGATCACGATGGCCGGCGAGGCGGAGAAGCACGGCACGGTCGGCGCGGTCGCGCTAGACGCGAGGGGCAACCTCGCGGCGGCCACCTCCACCGGTGGGTTCAACAACAAGCCACCGGGGCGCGTCGGCGACAGCCCGATCGCCGGCGCCGGCACCTACGCGAGAAACGGCGTCTGCGCGGTGTCCGGCACGGGGCAGGGCGAGGTGTTCATCCGCCGCGTGGCCGCCTACGACGTGGCGGCGCGGATGATGTACGCGGGCGAATCGCTCGAACAGGCGACGCACACCGTGATCCACGAATCGCTGTCGGCGCACGGGATCGGCGCGGGAATGGTGGCGATCGATTCGCGGGGGCGAGTGGTAACGCCGTTCAACACGATCGGGATGTACCGCGGCTGGGTCGGCACCGACGGCGAACTCGCGGTGGCCAGCCACGGGGAGGTCCTGCGACTGGGCCGCCTCGAGCGATGACGCGCGACGGCTCGGCGTCACCGCACGGATCCGCGGCACCGCACGGCGCCGTGGCGCGCGACACGACCGAGGCCGACCCGGTTGGCGCCGACCCGATCCTGATCTGGGGGGCCGGCGCGATCGGCGGGACCCTGGGCGCGTACTGGACGCGCGCCGGCGTTGCGGTGTTGATGGTCGACATCGTCGAGTCGCATGTCGCGGCCTGCCGCACCGAGGGACTGCGGATCACCGGTCCGATCGAGCAGTTCAGCGTCGTCGTTCCGGCGATGACGCTCCCCGAACTGCGATCGAGCGGACGCAAGTTCTCGCGCATCGTGCTCGCGGTCAAGGCGCTGGCCACCGAGCAGGCGGTCGGGCAACTCGCCCCGTTCCTGGCCGACGACGGCTACGTGCTGTCGGCGCAAAACGGACTGAACGAACTGGTGATCGCGGCGCGCGTCGGCGCCGAGCGGACGATGGGCTGCTTCGTCAACTTCGGCGCCGACTGGCACGGACCGGGCGAGATCCTCTACGGCAATCGCGGCGCCGTTGTGGTGGGCGAGATCGACCGATCGATCCGCCAGCGAACCCGCGACATGCACGCGCTGCTCGCGAGCTTCGAACCCGACGCGGTGCTCACCGACAACATCTACGGCTACCTCTGGGGCAAGCTCGCCTATGGCGCGATGCTGATCGCCACCGCGCTCACGCCCGACTCGATGTCGGCGAACTTCGCCGACCCGCGCAGGCGCGACGTGTTCGTTCGCCTGGCGTGCGAGGTGATGGCGGTGGCCGCGGCGCGCGAAGTCGAACCGGTGGGCTTCGGACGCTTCGAGCCGCGCGTGTTCATGCCCGGCGGATCCGGGCGCGACAGGATCGCGGCGATCGACTGGCTTGCCGAGTACACCAGCCACGGCGCGAAGACGCACTCGGGAATCTGGCGCGACCTCGCGGTGCGCAAGCGCCAGACCGAGGTCGAGACGCAGATCGGCATCATCGGCGCGCTCGGCGACGAGGTCGGCATCGCGACGCCGGCGCTGGCACGGATGCGCTCTCTGGTGCTCGACATCGAGCAGGGGCGACGCCGGCAATCCTTCGACACCTTCGCGGTCCTGATCGAGCTATGCAAGACGACGCCGATTCACGTGTAGCGCTGGTCACCGGCGCGGCGCAGGGGATCGGCGCCGCGGTCGCGCGCGCGCTCGCCGCGCGCGGCATGCGCGTGCACCTTGCCGACATCGCACCGATCCCGCTGCAGCACTGTCCGGCACGATCCACCACGCACCGCTGCGACCTGGGCGAGCGCGAGGCGGTGCACGCGCTGGTGCGCACGATCGAATCGGGCGGCGCGTCGATCGACGTGCTGGTCAACGCTGCGGGCGGAGTGCGCGGGCAGGTCGGGCGTCCGATCGCCGAGATCGACGAGCCCTCCTGGCACGCGCTGTTCGCCGCCAACGTCGACAGCGCGTTCTGGCTCGCGCAGGCCGTCGCCCCGGGCATGCAGGCGCGCCGGCGCGGGCGCATCGTGTTCGTCGCTTCGGGCGCGGGGCTGCGCCCAAGCCTCACCGGCATCCAGGGATACACGGCGGCCAAGCACGCGCTGGTCGGCCTGACGAAGCAGTTGTCGCAGGATCTCGGGCGGTTCGGCATCACCTGCAATGCCGTGGCGCCCGGGTTCGTGCGCTCGAACCCCGCCACCGAACGCCAGTGGGAGAGCTACGGCGAGGAGGGGCAGAAACGCCTGGTCGAGGGCATCCATCTGCGCCGCCTCGGCACGCCCGAGGACATCGCGAACGCGGTAATGTTCTTCTGCGCCGACGAGGCGTCGTGGATCTCCGGGCAGATCCTTTCGGTCGACGGGGGACGTTCCTAGTCGAGAATCGCAACGCGTGCGAATCGAACGAGCGTACAGATGAACGCAACCGATCAGGGCCGAATCCCGGGCCGCCGCTTCCTGCACTCCCCGGGCCCGACGCATATCCCGGACGAGGTGCTCGACGCGATGCATCGCCAGCCGATGGATCTCGCCGACCCGCGCGTCGCGCGCCTCATCGCGTCCTGCGAAACAGGCCTGAGGCGGCTGCTCGGCACCGAGCGCGCCGACCTGTTCCTCTACGCCGCCAACGGGCACGGTGCCTGGGAGCTCACGCTGGCGAACCTGGTCGCTCCCGGGCAGTCGGTGCTCGTCGCGGGCACCGGGCACTTCTCCGAATCGTGGGCGGTGCAGGCCGAGGCGCTGGGCGTGGTCGTCGTGCGCACGCCGTGGATCGCCGGGATGCCGATCGACCCGTCGGCGATCGAACAGGCGCTGCGCGCCGACACCGCGCATGCGCTCGTCGCGGTGTGCGTCGTGCACACCGACACCGCGAGTGGCGTCACCAGCGAACTCGCGGCGATCCGCGCGGCGATCGACGCCGCGTCACACCCAGCGCTGTTCGTCGTCGACGTCGTCGCCTCGCTCGCCGCGGCGCCATTTTCGATGGACGCGGTCGGCGCGAACGTCGCGATCGGCGCGTCGCAGAAAGGACTGATGCTCCCGCCCGGGCTCGGATTCGTCGCGGTCGACGCGACGGCGTTCGCCGTGTCGCAGCGCAACACCTCGCCGCGCTTCTACTGGGACTGGCGCAGCAGAAAGAGCGAACTCTCCTACCGCAAGTTCTGCGGCACACCGCCGCTGAACCTGCTGATGGGACTCGAGGCGGCGCTGGCGCTGCTGTTTCGCGAAGGGCTCGACGCGGTGTTCGCGCGCCACCGGCTGCTCACCGACGCTGTGCACGCGGCGGTCGAAGGATGGAGCGAGGCCGGCGCGATCGGGTTCTTCGCCCGCAGCGCGGCCTCGCGCTCGGTGTCGGTGACCACGATCACGATCTCGGGCGGCTGCGATCCGGACGCGATCCGCGCCTATGCGCGCGAGCGGATGCAGGTCGCGATATCGGGAGGGCTCGGGCCGCTCGCCGGTCGCGTGATCCGCATCGGTCACCTCGGCGACTCGAACCCGGCGATGGTGCTAGGCTGCCTCGCCGGCGTGCAGGCTGCGTTCCACGCGCTCGGGGTGGCGCACGGGCGCGACGGCGTAACGCGCGCGCTCGAACATATCGCCACCGCGCAGCCGGCGCTCAGTTCAGCGCGACCTCGAAACCGCGCTTGACCGCCGGACGCGCCATCATCGTGTCGTACCAGCGCCGCACGTTCGGGAACTCGGCCAGGTCGACCTTGTGGCGCTCGTGCCGCCAGGCCCAACCGACGATCGCAAAATCGGCGATCGACAGGTTGTCGGCGAAGAAGCTCCGAGCGTCCAGCCTGCGGTCCATTACCGCGTACAGCCTGCGCGTCTCCTTCGAGTAGCGCTCCAGCCCGTAGCGTCGATCGGCTTCTTTCTCCAATCCGAGGTAGTGGTGGACCTGTCCCGGCATCGGACCGAAGCCGCCCATCTGGAACATCAGCCACTCGAGCACCGGCACGCGATCGCGCAGATCGGTCGGCAGGAACTTCCCGGTCTTCTCGCCCAGGTACAGCAGGATCGCGCCCGACTCGAACACACTGATCGGAGCGCCGCCGGGCCCGTCGGGATCGACGATCGCCGGGATCTTGTTGTTCGGGCTGATTTTCAGGAACGACTCGGCGAACTGCTCGTCCTTGCCGATGTTCACCGTCCTGACCGTGTAGGGTAGTTCCATCTCCTCGAGCGCGACGCTGACCTTGCGTCCGTTCGGCGTATTCCAGGTGTAGAGATCGATCGCCATTTCTTCTCCAGTGCGTGTGTCGCGGATTGCCGTCCGGATTGCAGTCCCGATTGCCGTCCGGTAACGGTCGTATTGTGCTGGATCGACGCCGAACCCGCCGGGGCGCTTCGCGCCGGCCTCGCGTGCTGCGGTAGAGTCGCGGTACACGCAGCAACAACACTCGACTGCAAGGAGAGGAAATGTCCAACGAGGGTTATCACGAACCGATCGCCGAACTGAGCGACGCGACGCGCGACATGCACCGCGCGATCGTTTCGCTGATGGAAGAACTCGAGGCGGTGGACTGGTACAACCAGCGCGTCGACGCGTGCAAGGATCCGCAACTCAAGGCGATCCTCGCGCACAATCGCGACGAGGAGAAGGAGCACGCGTCGATGGTGCTCGAGTGGATCAGGCGCAACGACCCGAGCTTCTCGAAAGAGCTGAAGGACTACCTGTTCACGAAGAAGACGATCGCGCACGAGTAGGCGCGCGAAACCGCGACTGCACGGCCGGGTCCTTCATCACCTTCTCGACCGCTCCGGCGACGCGCGCGCCCCGCAGCACAGCCCATCGTTTGCCGAACATCCCCCTGGCGTGTGCTTCGAGATTCTGGTTGCGCGAGCCTGAACCGGGGCCGCACGGTCCCGACTAGCTTTGTGGATCGCCACCGGCACGACAATCGTGCCCTGGCGGCGCCGACGCTACACTCGCGACGGGACATCGCCCACTGCGCGGGGCGTCGCGCCCATCTCCTATTCGCTACCGTGCAAGGACAGGAAGATGACAGTGAACGACTCGTTCAAGCTCACCTATTCGACGATGTTCGATCCACCCGCGGCGCTGCACGAACGATTCGACGCGGCGCTCGTCGAGGCACGAAGCCTCGCGGGCCGCGAACTGCCGATGTGGATCGACGGTCGCGAGCGCCTCGTCGACGAATCGTTCAGCGTGCGATCGCCGATCGACCGCGAACTCGTCCTGGCGCGTTTCCCGCTCGGCGGCGCGCGCGAGGCGGGCGACGCGATCGCCGCGGCGCAGCGCGCCTACCCGCGCTGGTCGGCGACTCCCTGGCGCGAGCGCCTGCGACTGCTGCGACGCGCGGCCGCGCTGATCGAGCAACGCGTCTACCAGATCTCCGCCGCGGTCGCGCTCGAAGTCGGCAAGAACCGGATGGAGGCGCTCGGCGAGGTCCAGGAAACCGCCGAACTGATCGCTTGGTACTGCGACCAGATGCAGGACAACGACGGATTCGACAAGCAGCTACCCAACGACCCGCTTGCCGGTTTCACCAGCCGCAACCGCACCGTGCTCAAGCCACACGGCGTTTGGGCGGTGATCGCCCCGTTCAACTTTCCGTTCGCGCTCGCCGGCGGGCCGATCGGCGCTGCGCTCGCGGCCGGCAACACGGTCGTGTTCAAGGTCGCGAGCGACACCGCCTGGAGCGGATGGCTGCTGCTCGAGGCCTTTCGCGATGCCGGGTTGCCCGCGGGAGTGGTCAACTACCTCACCGGGCCCGGCGGCACGGTCGGCGAGGCGCTGGTGGGCGACGAGCGCATCGCCGGGGTCACGTTCACCGGGTCCCACGAAGTTGGAATGTCGATCGTGAGGCGCTTCGCGCAAGGGAACTGGCCGCGCCCGTGCATCGCCGAGATGGGCGGGAAGAACGCCGCGATCGTGACCCGGCACGCCGACCTCGAGCGCGCCGCGACCGGGATCGTGCGCTCGGCGTTCGGGCTGCAGGGGCAGAAGTGCTCGGCGTGCTCGCGCGTCTACGTCGAACGTCCGGTCGCGACCGCGCTGCGCGAGCGCATCGTCGCGCTCACCGAAGCGATCGCGGTGGGCGATCCGACCGATTCGGCGAACTGGATGGGTCCGGTGATCAACGAGCAGGCGCATCGGCGCTACCTGCGCTGCGCGAGCAACCTCGCATCGCACGGCGAGGTGTTCACCGGCGCGCGCGCGTTGACGCAGGGCGCGATGGCGCGCGGCTGGTTCGTCGCGCCGACGGTGGGGACCGCACCGCGCGACTACAGCCTGTGGAACGAGGAGAAGTTCATCCCGCTGGTGCTGCTCGGCGAGGTCGAGTCGCTCGACGAGGCGATCGGTCTCGCCAACCAGTCGGCCTACGGACTGACCGCGGGATTCTACGGCGCGAAAGACGAGATCGGGCGCTTCCTCGAGCGGATCGAAGCGGGAGTGACCTACGTCAACCGACCGCAGGGCGCGACCACCGGCGCGTGGCCCGGCTACCAGCCCTTCGGCGGCTGGAAAGGCAGCGGCACCACAGGCAAGGCGATCGGTTCGTTCTGGTACATGCCGCAGTACCTGCGCGAGCAGTCGCAGACGATCGTGGACTGACGTCGCCTGGCGCGGGGGGGCGCTCGCGCCCTGGCGTCCCGTGTCCCGCGCTAGCGCCTGACCTCCCGCGTGCCCCGCTCGCGCCTGGCCGGTGGGTCGGTCCGACAAAGCGTGTATCGGGAAGCGACTCGGACCGACCCACCGGCCAGGCGCACCGTGTACCCGGACGACCGGGCGGGCTCATCGCGTACCCGGACGACCGATCGTGCGCTCGAGCGCTACAGCGGCTTGCGGATCGCGTTGGCGATCTCGCCGACCACGCCGCGGCGAAACGCCAGCACGCAGATCACGAAGATCACGCCCTGCACCACGGTGACCCAGGCGCCGAGCTGCGCGAGGTAGTTCTGCATCGTGATGATGATCGCCGCGCCGACCACCGGGCCGAAGATCGTCCCGAGCCCTCCGAGCAGCGTCATCAGCACCACCTCGCCCGACATCGACCAGTGCGCGTCGGTGAGCGAGGCGAGCTGGAACACGAGCGACTTCGTACCGCCGGCGAGACCCGACAACGCGCCCGAGAGCACGAACGCGATCAGCTTGTAGCGGTCGGTGTCGTAGCCCAGCGAGGTGGCCCGCGCCTCATTCTCGCGGATCGCCTTGAGGATCTGGCCGAACGGCGAGTGCACGATGCGCCAGATCAGCAGGAACCCGCCGAGGAAGATCGCGAGCACGAACGGATACATCGCCGCCGGCGTGTCAAGGCTCACCAGCCCGAACAGGCGGCCGCGCGGCACGGCCTGGATCCCGTCCTCGCCGCCGGTGAACGGCGCCTGCAGGTAGAAGAAGTAGATCATCTGCGCCAGCGCGAGCGTGATCATCGCGAAGTAGATCCCCTGGCGACGGATCGCGAGCGAACCGGCGACCCAGCCCAGCAGCGCCGCGCACGCGGTGGCGAACAGCACCGCCAGTTCGGGCGTGAAGCCCCAGACCTTGGCCGAGTGGGCCGCCGCGTATCCGGCGGTGCCGAGGAACATCGCGTGGCCGAACGAGAGCAGGCCGCCGAATCCGATCAGAAGGTTGAACGCGCAGGCAAACAGCGCGAAGCACATCACCTTCATCAGGAACACCGGATAGATGAACAGCGGCCCGAGCGCGAACAGCGCCGCCATCGCAGCGAAGGCGACGATCTGGTGCCGCGGCACCGCGCCGCTGCGCAGCGCGCGCTTTCCCGGGTCGGTTCTGGTGTTCATCGCCGCCCTACTTCTCGGTGCCGAACAGGCCGGCGGGTTTGATCAGCAGAACGATCGCCATGATCACGAAGATCACCGTGTTCGAGGCCTCGGGGTAGAACACCTTGGTCAGCCCCTCGATCACGCCGAGACCGAAGCCCGTGACGATCGCTCCCATGATCGACCCCATGCCACCGATCACGACCACCGCGAACACGACGATGATCAGGTCGGCCCCCATCTGCGGGCTGACCTGGTAGATCGGCGCGGCCATGACTCCGGCGAGCGCGGCGAGCGCGACGCCGAATCCGTAGGTGAGCGTGATCATCCGCGGCACGTTCACGCCGAAGGCCTGGACCAGCGACGGGTTCTCGGTGGCCGCGCGCAGGTAGGCGCCGAGCTTGGTGCGCTCGATCACGAACCAGGTGCCGAAGCAAACGAGCAACGAAGCGACGATCACCCAGGCGCGGTAGTTCGGCAGGAACATGAACCCGAGGTTGCGCGCGCCGCCGAGCTCGGACGGAATCGGATAGGGCTGGCCCGACGATCCGTATTCGTTGCGAAACAGCCCCTGGATGATCAGTGCGAATCCGAAAGTGAGCAGAAGCCCATAGAGGTGATCGAGCTTGTACAGCCGCGAGATCATCAACCGCTCCATCACGATACCGGTGGCGCCCACCACCAACGGCACGATCGCCAGCGCCCACCAGTAGCCGATGCCGAGCTTGTTCAGCAGCAGGTACGACACGAACGCGCCCATCATGTACTGCGCACCGTGCGTGAAGTTGATGATATTCAGCAGCCCGAAGATCACCGCGAGGCCGAGCGAGAGCAACGCGTAGAACGAGCCGTTGATCAGACCGATCAACAGTTGCCCGAACAGCGCCTGGGTGGGGATGCCGAAGATTTCCATCGTCGTGCGTGCTTGCTCGCGGTGAGCGAAGACCCGACCGCCCCCGGGGTGGAGGCGGCCGTGGTCTCGTCAACCCTGGTGGTCGTTCACTTCGCCAGCGGACAGCCGCCCTCGGCCATCGGCCGGAACGCCTGCGCGGCCGGAATGGTCGTGCGAATCTTGTAGTAGTCGTAGGGGCCTTTGGACTCGGCCGGCTTCTTGACCTCGACCAGATAGGCGTCGTGCAGCTTGCGTCCGTCGGCGCGAATCGATCCCTTGCCGAACAGCGGGTCGTCGGTCGGCATCGACTTCATCGTCGCGATGGTCTTCGTGCCGTCGTCGGTCTTGCCGGCCTCCACTGCCTTGAGGTAGTGCAACACCGCCGAATACACGCCGGCGTGGATCATCGACGGCGCCTTGTTGTTGTTCTGCGCCATGAAACGCTTCGACCAGGCGCGCGTCTGGTCGTTCAGGTCCCAGTAGAAGGTTTCGGTGAAGATCAGTCCCTGCGCCTTTTCCAGTCCAAGCGCGTGCACGTCGGTCAGGAAGACGAGCAGACCGGCGAGGTTCTGCCCGCCTTTCGTGATGCCGAACTCGGCCGCCTGCTTGATCGAGTTGGTCGTGTCGCCGCCGGCATTCGCCAGGCCGATGATCTTGGCCTTCGAGGCCTGCGCCTGGAGCAGGAACGATGAGAAGTCCTGCGTGTTCAACGGGTGTCGGACCTTGCCCAGCACCTTGCCGCCGTTCTTGAGCACGACCGCCTCGGTGTCGCGCTCGAGCGCGTGCCCGAAAGCGTAGTCGGAGGTCAGGAAGTACCAGCTGTCGCCGCCAGTCTTGACGATCGCCAGGCCGGTGCCGTTGGCCAGCATCCAGGTATCGTAAGTCCAGTGGATCGTGTTCGGCGAGCAGGCCTTGCCGGTGAGATCGGCGGTGGCCGCGCCCGAGATCAGCAGCGCCTTGCCCTTGTCGCGCGCGATCTGATTGACCGCGAGCGCCACCGACGAGGTGGGAACGTCGACGATCACGTCGACCTTGTCCGCGTCGTACCACTGGCGCGCGATGCTCGACCCGACGTCGGGCTTGTTCTGATGGTCGGCCGAGACGACCTCGACCTTCATGTTCTTGCGTGCAGCGCCGAAATCCTCGATCGCCATCCTGGCGGCGACCACCGATCCGGGGCCGGCAAGGTCCGCGTACAGCCCCGACATGTCGTTCATCACCCCGATCTTGATCACGCCGTCGGAGACCTGCGCGCCGGCGTGGCCGGCGAATGCGGCGAATGCGGCGAATGCCGCTGACATCAGCGATGTCGATAGCTTGCGTTTCATGTTTGCCTCTCCTGGAAAAGTTGTTCGAAAACCGTTGCCCCGTTATCCTCCGGTCGGGCATCCCCGGTCCTGCTCAGATCGTCGCGTTCACACCCCCAGATACTCGTGAAGCAATCCCGTCTTCTCGTCGAGTTCGGCCGCGGCGAACCCCTCGACGATGCTGCCGTGCTCCATCACGTAGAACCGGTCCGCCAGCGGCGCGGCGAAGCGGAAGTTCTGCTCGACCATCACGATCGTGAAGCCGCGCTCGCGCAGCCTGCCGATCATCGTCGCGAGCGTTTGCACGATCACCGGCGCGAGTCCTTCGGAGATCTCGTCGAGCAGCAGCAGCTTGGCGCCGGTTCGCAGGATGCGCGCGACCGCGAGCATCTGCTGCTCGCCCCCCGACAGACGCCCGCCCGGACTCGCGCGTCGCTCGCGCAGGTTGGGAAACATCTGGTAGATCTCGTCGAGCTCCATGCCGCCCGAGGCGATCTGCGGAGGCAGCAGCAGGTTCTCTTCGCAGCTCAGGCCCGCGAAGATGCCGCGCTCCTCGGGGCAGTAGCCGATTCCCAGCCGCGCGATCTGGTGCGCGGCCAGGTTCACCGCCTCGACGCCGTTGATCATGATCGAGCCGCTGCGGCGACCGGTCAGCCCCAGGATCGCCTTGAGGGTGGTCGTGCGCCCGGCGCCGTTGCGACCGAGGAGCGTGACCACCTCGCCGCGGTTCACGCTCAGGTCGACGCCATGCAGGATGTGCGACTCGCCGTAGAAGGCGTGCAGGTCGGTGATGCGCAGGTACTCGACGCCGGTGCCCGATGACATCGTGTCCGCCTCAGTGCGCTTTCGCGCCTGAGAGTTCGGCGCCGCTGCTGCCCATGTACGCCTCGAGTACTTGCGGATCTTTCGACACCGTTTCGTAGCTGCCCTCGGCGATCACCTGCCCGCGCTGCAACACGCTGATCGTGTCGGCGATGCGCGCGACCACGTTCATGTTGTGCTCGACCATCAACACGGTACGGTTCGCGGCGACCTTTCGGATCAGCGAGGTCACGCGCTCGACGTCCTCGTGCCCCATCCCCTGGGTCGGTTCGTCGAGCAGCATCAGTTCGGGGTCGGTGGCCAGCGTCGTCGCGAGTTCGAGCGCGCGCTTGCGTCCGTAGGGCAACTCCACCGTGAGCTCGTCGGCGAATTCGCGCAGGCCGACCGTCTCGAGCAACTCGAGCGCGCGCGGGTTCAGCGCGTCGAGCGTGCGCCCGGGACGCCAGAAGTGAAACGAGGTGCCCTGCGCGCGCTGCAGCCCGATGCGCACATTCTCGAGCACCGTCAGGTGCGGGAACGTTGCCGAGATCTGGAACGAACGCACGACGCCACGGCGCGCGACCTGCGCGGGCTTCTCGCGCGTGATGTCCTCGCCGTTGAACACGATCCTGCCGCGGGTCGGGATCAGGAACTTCGTGAGCAGGTTGAACACCGTCGTCTTGCCCGCGCCGTTGGGGCCGATCAACGCGTGGATCTTGCCGCGGCGAACGCGCAGGCTGACCTCGCTCACCGCGACGAAGCCGCGGAACTCCTTGACGAGCCCGTGGGTTTCGAGGATGAACTCGCTGCTCATCGGATCGGGTGGCGCACTCGCAATGCTCGCTGCGGCCGGAGGCGGCGCGCCCCGGAACGAGCGCCGATTATTGCGTAAAGCACGGGCAGCCGCAACGCGATCGCCGCGCGTCGATACCCGCCCGCTGCGCGCCGGCACGTAGCGCGAGGGGATCGGCGCGCGCGAATCAAGCTCCGGCGCGCGCCACGCCGTCAATGATTATCGCGCGGAATTCCGTGAGTTGCGTCGATGCGCTGGTAGTTGATCGCGAAATCGAGGCAGCCGCCGTCCTGGAGCTGGGTGACGTGGCGCCGATAGAGTTCCTGCCACGGCGTCTGGTTCACCAGTTTCGGGGGTTTCCAGGCGGCGCGGCGCCGGACCAGTTCCTCGTCGTCGATCAGGATGTCCGCACGCCGGTGGCTCAGGTCGATGCGCACCCGGTCGCCGGTCTCGAGCAGCGCCATCCCACCGCCGACCGCGGCCTCGGGCGAGGCGTTGAGGACCGACGGACTCCCCGAGGTACCGGACTGGCGCCCGTCGCCGACGCAGGGCAGCAGGGTGATGCCCTGGCGCACCAGTTCGTCCGGCGGCAGCATGTTCACCACCTCCGCGGCGCCAGGATAGCCGACCGGACCGACGTGGCGGATGAACAGGATGCAGTCGGCGTCGATTGCCAGCGCCGGGTCGTTGACACGCGCGTGGTAGTCCTCGGGACCCTCGAACACGATCGCGCGGCCTTCGAACGCGCCGGGATCGCCGTCGCGTTCGAGGTAGCGCTTGCGGAACTCGGCAGAGATCACCGAAGTCTTCATCACGGCAGAATCGAACAGGTTGCCGGTGAGCACCGCGAAACCGGCCTCGGGCAGCAGCGGGTGCTCGTAGGCGCGGATCACTTCGCGATCCGATGCCTGAGAGTGTGCGTAGACCTCGCCCACCGTGCGCCCCGACACGGTCAACGCGCCCTCGTGCAGCTTGCCCGCGCGAAGCAACTCGTGCATCACCGCCGCGACACCGCCGGCGCGATGGAACTCCTCGCCGAGGAAGCGGCCCGCGGGCATCAGGTCGACCAGCAAAGGAATCGCGTAGCCGATCCGGTCCCAGTCGCCGATCTCGAGCGCCACGCCCATGTGTCGCGCGATCGCGGTGACGTGCGGCGGGCAGTTGGTCGACGCCCCGATCGCGCTCGCAGCGACGATCGTGTTCTCGAAGGCCTCGCGCGTCATGACCTTGGACGGGCGCAGATCCTCGCGCACCATCTCGACGATCCGCCGTCCGGTGGCGTAGGCCATCTGCCCGCGTTCGCGATACGGTGCCGGGATCGACGCGCACCCCGGAAGCGACATCCCGAGGCTTTCGGCGAGGCTGTTCATCGACAGCGCGGTGCCCATCGTGTTGCAGTGCCCGGCCGAGGGCGCGCCCGAGGCCACCATTTTCAGGAACTCGTCGTAGTCGATGCGCCCGGCGGCGAGCTCCTGGCGTGCGAACCAGACGATCGTTCCCGACCCCGACAGGCCGCCTCCGTAGTAGCCGTTGAGCATCGGACCGCCCGAGAGCACGATCGCGGGAATGTCGACCGTAGCCGCGCCCATCAGCATCGCCGGGGTGGTCTTGTCGCATCCGGTGGTGAGAACGACGCCGTCGAGCGGATAGCCGTAGAGCACCTCGACCAGCGTCAGGTAGGCCAGATTGCGATCGAGCGCCGCGGTCGGGCGCTTTCCGGTTTCCTGGATCGGGTGCACCGGAAACTCGATCGGGATGCCGCCGGCGTCGCGGATCCCGTCGCGCACCCGCGACGCGAGTTCGATGTGGTGGCGGTTGCACGGCGAGAGGTCGCTGCCGGTTTGCGCGATGCCGATCACCGGCTTGGCGCTGTCGCGCAACTCGTCGAGCGTGAGGCCGAAATTCAGGTAGCGCTCGAGGTACAGCGCGGTCATTCCGGGGTTGTCCGGATTGTCGAACCACTGCCGCGAACGCAGCCCGGTGGGTTTGCTCTTCGGATCGCCGTTTCCCGCACCCATCTTGCTGTCCCCCGTCGCACGTACGCGCGACAGCCCAAGCGCCGCCGCGAACGCGCCAGTGTAACAATCACCGGCGGGCGATCGGTTACGCTACGGAACACGCGTATTCCGGAATCCGCTCGAGACCGTGGACGAGATCCCCCTCTGGGCGCAAATGGTCGCCCTGTTCCTGCTGCTGCTCGCGTCGGCCTTCTTCTCGATCGCCGAAACGAGCATGATGTCGCTCAATCGCTACCGGCTTGGGCACCTCGTGCGCCAGGGGCGGCGCGGCGCGCGCCTCGCCGCCGACCTGCTGCGCCAGACCGAGAAGCTGCTCGGCACGATCCTGCTCGGCAACAACCTGGTCAACACCGCGCTCACCGCGATGGTCACCGCTCTGGCGATCCGCCAGTTCGGCAACAGCGACAAGACGATCCTGATCGCGACCGCCTCCGTGGCGTTCCTGATCATCGTGTTCTGCGAGATCACGCCGAAGGTGGTCGGAGCGACCTTCCCCGAACGCGTCGCGTTGCCGGCGGTGTTCGTGCTGCGCCCGCTGATGCGCGTGAGCGCGCCCGCGGTGTGGTTCATCAACCTGATCGCGGGCCGCCTGCTCAGGGCCTTCGGGGTGCGTCCCGGGGAGTCGTCGCAAGCGCGCCTGTCGGCGGAGGAACTGCGCACGATCGTGCTCGAATCGGGCGGATTCATGCCGCAGAAGCACCGATCGATCGTGCTCAACCTGTTCGACCTCGAATCGATCACGGTCGACGACGTGATGATCCCGCGCAACCGGATCGAATCGCTGAACATCTCCGGGTCGCAGGAATCGATCCGCGAGCAGCTCGCGACCTGCTACCACAACAAGCTGCTGGTCCACGAGGGCGACGCGAACCAGGCGGTTGGCGTGCTGCACGTGCGCCGCGCGCTCGCGCTGCTCTCGCGCGACGCCTTCGAGGTCGACGAGATCCGCGAGCAGCTGAGCGAGCCGTACTACGTGCCCAGCGGCACGCCGGTGTTCACCCAGTTGCAGTACTTCCAGGAGAACCGGCAGCGACTCGCCCTGGTGGTCGACGAGTACGGCGAGGTGCAGGGTCTGGTCACGCTCGAGGACATCATCGAGGAGATCATCGGCGAATTCACGACCACCGCGCCGGGCGGCGTCGAGGCACTCGCGTGGAGCGCCACCGGCGAGGTCACCCTCGAGGGAACCGTTCTGTTGCGCGAGCTCAACCGCCGCCTGGGCACGCAATTTCCGCTCGACGGTCCGCGCACCCTCACTGGACTGGTGCTCGAGACGCTGCAGGATCTGCCCGAGGGCGAGGTGAGCGTGCGCTTCGGCGACGTCGCGATCGAGGTCGTACAGATCCAGGACCGCACGATCCGAAGCGTGCGCGTGCGCCGGCTGGCCGAGCCCGACGGACGACCTGGCGCGCCCTCGTGACCTCGCGGTAGTGACGTAAATCGCACCCCGGGCGCCGTTCGTCGCCCCGGAGTCCGCCACTCGTCGCAGGCGGCCGATAGCCCTGTTTGCCGGTTGCTGCGCAAGTCGCATCATGGGCGGCACCAGACCAGGGAATCTCGAAAGAACGACGAATATGGCCGTTGCGACGCTACCGACGCAGGCGACCGAGCACACCGTGCTCGCGGGTCTGGCGCGCGCGCTCGTCCAGCACCAGGTCCTTCGCCCGGATCAGGCGCTGGCGATCCAGAAGCGCGCCGACGCCTCGCAACAGCGTTTCATCGACGAGCTGGTCGCCAACGGACCGGTCAGCGCGACCCAGCTCGCCCGATTCGCCGCCGAGACCTTCGGCCATCCGATGCTCGACCTGGCGTCGGTCGACTTCTCGAACCTGCCTGCCGACCTGATCGACCGCAAGCTCGCCGCCGAGACGCGGGTGGTGGCGCTGGGCAAGCGCGGCACCCGGATCTCGGTCGCGATCTCGGACCCGACCGATCTGCAGACGCTCGACCGGATCAAGTTCCAGACCGAATCGCAGATCGATCCGATCGTGGTCGAACACGACAAGCTGGTGAAGCTGGTCGACCGGCTCGGACGAAGCGCCAGCGACCAGCTCGCCGCGCTGGTCGACGACGACCTCGAAATCGACATGAGCGGCGAGGACACGCAGACCTCGGTCGAAGCGAACACCGAAGTCGACGACGCTCCGGTCGTGAGGTTCCTGCAGAAGGTGCTGATCGACGCGATCAACGCCGGCGCGTCCGACCTGCACTTCGAGCCCTACGAGAAGTTCTACCGGATCCGGATGCGCGTCGACGGCGAACTGCGCGACTTCTCGCAGCCGCCGCTCGCGATCAAGGAAAAGCTCGCCTCGCGCATCAAGGTGATCTCGCGGCTCGACATCTCGGAGAAGCGCATACCGCAGGACGGGCGGATGAAGCTGGTGATCGGCCCGAGCCGCGCGATCGACTTTCGCGTCTCGACGCTGCCGACGCTGTTCGGCGAGAAGATCGTCATGCGGATCCTCGATCCGTCCTCGGCCAAGCTCGGCATTGATGCGCTCGGCTACGACGCCGACCAGAAGCAGATCCTGCTCGACGCGATCCACCGGCCCTACGGGATGATCCTGGTCACCGGGCCGACCGGATCGGGCAAGACCGTGTCGCTGTACACCTGCCTGAACCTGCTCAACGAACCCGGAATCAACATCTCCACCGCCGAGGATCCGGCCGAGATCAACCTTCCGGGAGTCAACCAGGTCAACGTCAACGACAAGGCGGGGCTGACCTTCGCCGCGGCGCTGCGTTCGTTCCTGCGCCAGGACCCGGACGTGATCATGGTCGGCGAGATCCGAGACCTGGAGACCGCCGACATCTCGATCAAGGCGGCGCAGACCGGACACATGGTGCTCTCGACGCTGCACACCAACGACGCGCCAACCACGCTCACCCGGCTGGCGAACATGGGCGTTCCGTCGTTCAACATCGCTTCGTCGGTGATCCTGATCACCGCGCAACGCCTCGCGCGCCGGCTGTGCACCTGCAAGGCGCCGCTCGAGGTCGACGAGGACGCGCTGTTCAAGCTCGGTTTCACAGACGAGGACCTGGGCGGCGACTGGCACGCGTTTCGCCCGGTTGGCTGCGAGCGCTGCGGCAGCAGCGGTTACAAGGGGCGGGTCGGCCTGTACCAGGTGATGCCGATCACCGAGGAGATCCAGCGGATCATCCTCGCCAACGGAAACGCGCTGCAGATCGCCGACCAGGCGAAGCTCGAAGGCGTGCGCGACCTGCGCCGCTCCGGGCTGCTCAAGGTCATGCAGGGCGTGACTTCGATCGAGGAAGTGCTCGGCGTGACGAACGAATAGCGGCACAGCTGCGACTGACGGAGACGGAACAAGATGGCAAGCATCGCACTCGCAAAGACCCAGGTGCGCGAATTCACCTACGCCTGGGAAGGGCGCGACCGCTCCGGCAAGACGATCCGCGGCGAGATGCGCGCGGGCGGCGAGGCGGTGGTCAACTCGACGCTGCGCCGCCAGGGCATCCTGGTGACCCGCGTACAGAAACGACGCATTCGCAAGGGCGGCCGGGTACGCGAGAAGGACATCGCGCTGTTCACCCGGCAGCTCTCGACCATGCTTCGCGCCGGCGTTCCGCTGCTGCAGTCGTTCGACATCGTCGCCAAGGGCAGCGCGAACGCCGCGGTGACCAGGCTGTTCACCGACATCCGCGGCGACGTCGAGACCGGAACCGCGCTTTCGCAGGCCTTTCGAAAGTACCCGCTGTACTTCGACTCGCTGTACTGCAACCTGGTGGGTGCCGGCGAGCAGGCGGGGATCCTGGACGACCTGCTCGACCGCCTGGCGACGTACAAGGAAAAGATGCAGGCGATCCGCGGCCAGATCAAGTCGGCGCTGTTCTATCCCAGCGCGGTGCTCACGGTGGCCGCGCTCGTCGTCACGGTGATCATGCTGTTCGTCGTTCCCGCGTTCAAGCAGGTGTTCGAGAGCTTCGGCGCCGGGCTTCCGGCGCCGACGCAGATCGTGATCGGAATCTCCGATTTCTTCGTCGACTACTGGTACCTGATTTTCGGAGCGATCGGCGGCACCGTCTACTTCCTGTTGCAGGCCTGGAGGCGTTCGCCTAAAGTCCAGATGGCGGTGGACCGCATGCTGCTCAGGGCGCCGATCTTCGGCTCGATCGTTCGCAAGGCCACGATCGCGCGTTGGCTGCGCACCCTCTCGACGATGTTCGCCGCCGGCGTGCCGCTGGTCGAAGCGCTCGACTCGGTCGGTGGCGCGTCGGGCAACTACGTCTACCTGATGGCGACGAAGAAGATCCAGCAGGAAGTGTCCACCGGAACGAGCCTCACCGTGGCGATGCAAAATGCCGACGTGTTCCCGAACCTGGTGCTGCAGATGTCCGCGATCGGTGAGGAGTCCGGCTCGCTCGACGCGATGCTCTCGCGCGCCGCCGACGTCTTCGAACGCGAGGTCGACGAGGCGGTCGCAAGCCTGTCGAGCCTGCTCGAACCGCTGATCATGGTCATTCTCGGAGTCGTGATCGGCGGACTGGTGGTGGCGATGTACCTGCCGATCTTCAAGCTCGGCCAGGTGGTCTGAACCGCGGGCACGGCACGCAAACGTGCAGGGTCTGTCGATTTTCGCCGAGTCGGCGCCGCTGGCGATCGCCTCGGCGCTGGTGCTCGGCGTGCTGATCGGGAGCTTCCTGAACGTGGTCATCGCGCGCCTGCCGCGGATGATGGAACTCGAGTGGCAGGACCAGGCCGACGAACTGCGCGGCGACGCGCCCGCCGAGCGCGAACGCTTCAACCTGCTCACGCCGCGCTCGCGCTGCCCCGACTGCGGACACGCGATCGGCGCACGCGAGAACATCCCGATCCTCAGCTGGCTCGTCCTGCGCGGGCGCTGCTCGTCGTGCGGCAACGCGATCTCGCTGCGCTACCCGGCAGTCGAGGCATTGAGCGGAGCGCTGTGCGCGATCGCGGTGTGGCGCTACGGCGCGAGTGCCGCGGGCGTCGCCGCGATGGTCCTGAGCCTGTACCTCGTCGCGCTCACCTTCATCGACCTGGACACGCAGCTGCTTCCGGACAGCATGACGATCCCGCTGCTGTGGCTCGGGCTGGGGCTCAATCTCTGGGGCGTGTTCGCTCCGCTGGAGTCCGCGGTGATCGGCGCGATCGCAGGCTACCTGCTGCTGTGGTCGGTCTACTGGCTGTTCCGGCTGGTGACCGGCAAGGAAGGCATGGGCTACGGCGACTTCAAGCTTCTCGCCGCCCTCGGCGCCTGGTTCGGCTGGCAGCTTCTGCCCGCGATCATCCTGTTCGCGTCGGTCGTCGGTGCGACGGTCGGGATCGCGCTGATCCTGTTCCGCCGACACGGGCGCGACGTGCCGATCCCGTTCGGGCCCTACCTCGCCGGAGCCGGCCTGCTGGCGCTGTACCTTGGAAAACCGCTCTCGGGTCTGTTCGGGTTGGCCTGAACGACGCGTCGCGCCTCGTTCACGGCGGCTCGCGCCGGTCGCCGGCGAGCCGGCCCCGACCGCGCCTGCTATCGTCGGGCACACGATGGAACTGAACGACCGACCGCGCCCGCTATCGTCGGACCCACGATGGAACTGAACGATCGACCGCGCCCGCTATCGTCGGACCCACGATGGAACTGAACGATCGACCGGCGCTGCTCGTCGGACTCACCGGCGGGATCGGCAGCGGAAAGAGCACTGTCGCCGACCTGTTCGGCGCGCTCGGCGTCGCGCTGATCGACACCGACCTGATCGCGCATGCGCTGACCGCCACCGGGGGCGATGCAATCGAAGCGATCCGCGCCGGCTTCGGCCAGGACATGATCGCGTCCGACGGCAGCCTCGATCGGGCGGCGATGCGCGCGCGCGCGTTCGCCGACCCCGACGCGCGCCGCAAGCTCGAGGCGATCCTGCACCCGATGATCCGCGAGCGCGTCGCGCGCGCGATCGAGGCGGCGGCGCCGGCGCCGTACGCGATCGTCGTCGTGCCGCTGCTGGTCGAGTCCGGCAACTGGCGCTCGTGGCTCGATCGGGTCCTGGTCGTCGACTGTCCGGTCGAGGTCCAGATCGAGCGTGTGATCGAGCGCAACGCGATGGCGCGCGAGCAGGTTCTCGCGATCCTCGCAGCGCAGGCCCCACGTGAGGCGCGGCTGGCCGCGGCCGACGACGTGGTCGACAACGCAGGGGCGCGCGATGCGCTGCGCGAACGCGTCGAACGACTGCATCGGCGCTACATGGAGCTCGCAGCCGATGCAAGATAGCGGAGGTGGTTTGTCATCCGATACGCTTTGCTTCAAAATGCCAGCGCCACGTTTTAGTGGCTGACCGACTGGGAACCGTCGGATTGATCCTTTACGAATATCCGCTGAACGAACGCATCCGGACTCTGTTGCGGCTGGAGGATCTGTTCGAACGCCTCGACGTCTTCGCCCAGCGTGAGCATCCGCTCGACCATCACGTCGCACTCACGACGCTGTTCGACGTGCTCGAGATCGCCGCGCGCGCCGACCTGAAGTCGGACCTGCTGCAGGAACTCGATCGCCAGCGCCAGGCACTCTCGCAGTACCGCAACAACCCGAACGTCTCGAGCGCGGCGCTCGAAGGGATCCTCGGGCAGATCGAAGCGGCGCACGCGCGGCTGAGCGCGCTCACCGGCAAGACCGGGCAGCACATGCGCGACAACGAGTGGCTGATGAGCATCCGCAGCCGCACGATCATCGCCGGTGGCGCCTGCGAGTTCGACCTTCCCTCGTACTACGCGTGGCAGCACCGCGCGCCCGAAGTACGAAGACGCGACATCGGCAACTGGGCCGCGCCGTTCAGGCCGCTGCACGACAGCCTGGCGATCGTGCTCAAGCTGTTGCGCGAGAGCGCGCAACGCAGCTCGCTCACCGCTGTACAGGGCGGATACCAGCAGCAACTGGGCGGACGCACCTACCAGATGGTCCAGCTTCGGCTCGATCCGACGCTGGGCGCGATCCCCGAGATCAGCGCCAACAAGTACCTGCTCTGGATCCGCTTCACCTCGCAGGACGGCGACATGCGGCCCAAGCCATTCGAGGGTGGCGTCGAGTTCGAGCTGGGCCTTTGCAACCTATGAGACGGTGCGCGTACGGGCCGGCGACGTGAAGCCGCGTGTGGCCCCGACGGTCGAGTGCCCGCGTTGCCGCCGGGCGACGGTGTTCGACGCGACGAACCGGTGGCGTCCGTTCTGCTCGCAGCGCTGCAAGGCGATCGACCTCGGCGCGTGGGCGAGCAACGCCTACGTGGTCGCCGGTCCCCAAAGCGGCGAAGCCCGGGAACAGGCCGAATCGACCGATCCGGACGATCCAGGCTGATCGCCGCGCGGCGCACCAGGCACCAGCGGCAGCGATACGCCGTGCGCACCGACGCGACGCGCGCTGTCGATCAGCCGCGCGGTATCGGCGACGGCGCGCTGCTCGCCGACAAATAGCGGCAACCCGGTCGTGGTCGCGCACTCGCGCGCGAGCTCGGTCGCGACGATCGCGAAGTCGGCGCCGATTCCCGCCGCGTGCGCGACGTCGGCGGCCGTTTCGCAGCGCGCTGCGACCGTCGCCGCGTCGGGTCGCCGCGCGCTCGTGCGCAGGCCGCGCGCGTCGAGCACGACGCCATCGGCGGCGCGTGCGAACGACGCCGGATGCGCGTCGCCCACCAGAACCCGGCAGCGCGCCGCGCGCGCCAGTTCGCGGGTGCGGTAGAAAAGCGCGGCAAAGCGCTCGGCGTCGAGCCCCGGCGCGTCGAGCAGCACGGTCGCGCGCATCCGCAGCGCATCGGCGAGCGCCGACCGATCGGCGTCGTCGCGCGCACAATCGACGCACAACGGCGCGAGCCGCAGCCAACCGAACACGGGGACCGTGGCGGGCAGGAGCGGCGCCCGCTCGACCCGCGTGTCGCTGCGCACCCACGCGAAGGCCTGCCCTTCGCGCGCGCGTGCCTGACCGGCGAAATCGAACACGCGCCTGAAGTGCAGCCGCACCCTCGCGTGCGGATAGCTGTACTCGCGCACGACCCAGGGGAACGACGCCGGCACGTCGAGCCCGAGTTCCTCCTCGAGTTCGCGCGCGAGCGCCTGCTCGACGGTCTCGCCGGGCTCGACCTTGCCGCCGGGGAACTCCCACCATCCCGCGTAGGGTTTGCCGGCGACGCGCTGGCCGATCAGAACGGTGCCGTCGCCTCGGCTCACGACGCCGACCGCAACGTCGATCGCGACGTCGATCGCGACGTCGATCGCGGCGTCGATCGCGGCGCCGCTGCCGGTCATCGCGAGCGCTTCATGCGCGCAATTGCGTGCTGCCCGGCCCAGTCCTTCGCGAACTGCCACGCGACGCGTCCGGAGCGCGACCCGCGTTCGAGCGCGAAGCGCAGCGCATCGGCACGCGCCTGCGCAATCTCGCTCTCGCCGCAACCGTAGCTCGCGAGCCAGTGCGCGACGATCGCAAGGTAGTCGTCCTGGCGAAACGGGTAGAACGACACCCACAGCCCGAAGCGCTCGGACAGCGAGATCTTCTCCTCGACCCGCTCGCCCGGATGGATCTCGCCGTCGGCCTGGTGCCTGGCCTCGAGGTTCTCGGCCATGTACTCGGGCATCAGGTGACGGCGATTCGAGGTGGCGTAGATCAGCACGTTGTCCGACTGCGCCGCGACCGAACCGTCGAGCGCGACCTTCAGCGCCTTGTATCCGGCCTCGCCCTCTTCGAACGAGAGGTCGTCGCAGAACACGATGAAGCGCTCGGGCCGCGACGCCACCAGCTCGACGATGTCGGGAAGGTCGACCAGGTCGTCCTTGTCCACCTCGATCAACCTCAGGCCCTTCTTCGCGTAGGTATTCAGGCAGGCCTTGATCAGCGACGATTTGCCGGTTCCGCGCGATCCGGTGAGCAGCACGTTGTTGGCCGGCAAACCGGCGACGAACTGGCGCGTGTTGCGCTCGATCGCCCTCTTCTGTTCGTCGATGTGCTTGAGGTCGGACAGCCGGATCGGCGAGACGTGCTGCACCGGCTGCAGGTAGGCGCGCGTGCCGAATCCGGTGGTGCGCCTGCGCCAGCGAAACGCGAGCGCCGCGTCCCAGTCCGGCGCGGTCGGCGCGGGCAGCAGAGTTTCGACGCGCGCGAGCAGCGCGTCGACCCTTCGCATCAATTCGTCGTTCATGAGCGGTAGTCGGCGTTGATCGAAACGTAGTCGTGCGACAGGTCGCAGGTCCAGACGGTGGTGTCGACCTGGCCGCGCCCGAGCACGACGCGCACGGTGATCTCGGCCTGCTTCATCACGCGCTGGCCGTCGGCCTCGCGATAGCTCGGGTGGCGCCCGCCGGCACTGGCCACCTGGACGTCGTCCAGGAAGAGCCCGACCGCGTCGACGTCGAGATCGTCGATACCGGCGTAGCCGATCGCCGCGAGGATCCGCCCCAGGTTCGGGTCCGACGCGAAGAACGCGGTCTTGACCAACGGCGAGTGCGCGATCGCGTACGCGACCGCAGCGGCCTCCTGCGCGCTGGCCGCCTGCTCGACGCGCACCGTGATGAACTTGGTCGCGCCCTCGCCGTCGCGCACGATGGCCTGCGCGAGTTCCACCGCGACTTCGGTGATCAGTCGCTTGAGTTCGGTCGCGCCCGGATCGGTCTCGTTCGCGACGCGCAGCGCCCCGGCGCCTGTCGCGATCAGCACGAACGAATCGTTGGTCGAGGTGTCGCCGTCGACGGTGATGCGGTTGAAGCTCGCGTCGGCCGCTTCGCGCACCCATCGCTGCAGCAGCGCCGGCGCGACCGCGGCGTCGGTGGCGGCGAAACCGAGCATCGTCGCCATGTTCGGGCGGATCATCCCGGCGCCCTTCGAGATCCCGGTGACCGACACTGCGTGCCCGGCCACCGAGGCGCTACGCGACGCGGCCTTGGGCAGCGTGTCGGTGGTCATGATCGATTCGGCCGCCTGCGCCCAGTTCGACGGCGCGAGGTCGGCCTGCGCCTCGGGCAGGCCGGCGATCAGCCGATCGAGCGGCAGGCGCTCGAGGATGACCCCGGTGGAAAACGGCAGCACCTGCGTCGCATCGCAACCGAGCAGGGCGGCCAGCGCCACGCAGCTCGCGCGTGCATCGTCCATCCCCTGCGACCCGGTGCCTGCGTTCGCGCATCCGGTGTTCACGACCAGAGCGCGAATCCCGGCGTTCGCCGCCAGGTGCTGCTGGCACACGCGCACCGGCGCCGCGCAGAACCGGTTGCGGGTGAATACCCCCGCCACCGTCGCGCCCGGCGCGATGCTCGCGACCAGCAGGTCGCGCCGCCCCGCCTTGCGGATGCCGGCACGCGCAGTGCCCAGTTCGAGGCCCGCGATCGGCGCGAGCCCGGCGGGCTCGGGGGAGACGAGATTCACGGCCATCGGATCACCCTGAAAAGACGCCATTCTAGCGGCGCAGGCGCGAACGATTCGAAAGCGCAGCCTGATCCGCTCTTCTTTCGCTTTCACTCGCGTCGCGCGCGTGCTGCAATCGAGGCACCATGGGCAAAGTGGGCCTGGTTCTGACCGGCGGTGGCGCGCGCGCCGCCTATCAGGTGGGCGTGCTCGACGGCATCCGCCAGTTGTTGCGCGACGACGGCTGGCCCGCCGAGCGCAACCCTTTTCGCGTGATCTGCGGAACCTCGGCCGGGGCGATCAACGCCGCGACACTGGCCGCGCACAGCAACGACTGGTGCGCGGCGATCGATCGCATGAACGCGGTGTGGAGCAATTTCGAGCCGGCGCAGGTCTATCGCGTCGACGCGCGCGGCGCGATCGGCAACGCCGCGCGCTGGGTCCTCGGAACGACCTTCGGCTGGCTGATGCGCAACAAGCCGCGGTCGCTGTTCGACAACGACCCGCTCGAGCTGCTGCTGCGTACGATGATCGACGAGCGCACGATCCAGGCCGCGCTGGAGGCCGGGCACTTCGACGCCTTCGCGGTCACCGCCTCGAGCTACACCTCCGGCCAGCACGTCACCTATTTCCAGGCACGCGACGGGCAGGGGCCGTGGTTTCGCAACCAGCGCATCGCGGTTCCGGCGCGCATCGGCGTCAGGCACCTGCTCGCGTCGAGCGCGATCCCGTTCATCTTTCCGGCGGTCGCGCTGCAGCTCGACGGCCGGCGCGAGTTCTTCGGCGACGGATCGATGCGCCAGACTTCGCCGGTGAGCCCCGCGATCCACCTCGGTTCGGACCGCGTGCTGGTGATCGGCGCCGCCCAGATGCAGGCCGGGACGCTGCACGCCGACCACACCGGTTCGCAGTACCTCTATCCGTCGCTCGCGCAGGTCGCCGGGCACGCGATGGCCAGCATCTTCCTCGACGCGCTGCCGAGCGACATCGAGCGCGTCGAGCGGGTGAACCAGACGGTCAGGCTGATCCCGGAAGCCGAAAGGGCGAAGACGGGGCTGCGCGAGATCGGCCTGCTCGCGATCGCGCCGAGCCGGCGCCTGGACGTGATCGCGATCCCGCACGTGAAGGCGCTGCCGCGCACCGTGCGCACGATCCTGCGCATGCTCGGTGCGACCGGGCGGCGCGGCTCCGGACTCGCGTCGTACCTGCTGTTCGACCGCGCCTACACGCGCAGGCTGATCGACCTCGGGCGCAAGGACGCGGCCGCGCGGGCCGAACAGATCAGGAAGTTCTTCGCAGACTAGCCGAGCCGCCCGTGGCACTGCTTGTATTTCTTGCCCGACCCGCAGGGGCAGGGGTCGTTGCGGCCGATCTTCTGCCCGAAGCGTCGCACCGGCTGCTGCGCCGCCGGCTCGTCCGCATCGGGGCGTTGCTGCAGCGCCAGCGCGAGTTCGTCGACGGCCGCGTCGGGCGCCGCCGCAGCCGCCTCGGCGAAATCGGAGTGCGTGTACTGCACGTTGGAGTAGGCGGGCGCCGGAACCTTCTCGACCGGCAGTGACTCCTCCTCGGGCTGGATGCGCACCGTCAGCAGCACGCGCGTGACGTCGTTGCGCACCTTGTCCTGCATCAGCGAGAACAGCTCGAAGGCTTCGCGCTTGTACTCCTGCTTCGGGTTCTTCTGCGCGTAGCCGCGAAGGTGGATGCCCTGTCGCAGGTAGTCGAGCGCCGAGAGATGCTCGCGCCAGTGGTGATCGATCGCCTGCAGCATGACCGATCGCTCGAAGCCGGCGAAGTTCTCGGCGCCGACCGCATCGGCCTTGGACTGGTAGAGGTCGTCCGCCGCCTTGAGCAGCGTTTCGAGCAGGTCGCCGTCGGAGGCGTCCGAGACTTCGGCCATCATCGCGGTGAGCGGCACCTCGAGCTGCCACTCCTCGGCCAGGAGCTTCTCCAGCGCGGCGACTTCCCACTGCTCCTCGACCGCGCCTTCGGCGACATACTGGCGGAACAGGTCGGTGAAGACCCGGTGGCGCAGGTCGCGCAAGCGCTCGGAGAACTCGGAGGCCTCGAGCAGCGCGTTGCGGTCCGAGTAGACCACCCGGCGCTGGTCGTTGGCGACGTCGTCGTATTCGAGCAGCTGCTTGCGGATGTCGAAGTTTCGCGCCTCGACCTTGCGTTGCGCCGATTCGATCGACCGCGTGACGATTCCGGCCTCGATCGCCTCGCCGTCGGGTAGCTTGAGGCGATCCATGATCGCCTTGAGGCGGTCGCCGGCGAAGATCTTGAGCAGCGGATCTTCCATCGACAGGTAGAAGCGCGACGAGCCCGGATCGCCCTGGCGTCCGGAGCGACCGCGCAGCTGGTTGTCGATACGGCGCGACTCGTGGCGCTCGGTGCCGACGATGTGCAGGCCCCCGGCGGCGATGACCGCGTCGTGCAGCGACTGCCACTCCCCGCGAAACTTCTCGATCGGCACGACCTTCGCCTCGTCGGCGATCGACTCGTCGGCGCGCAGCAGGTCGATCTGCTTCTCGACGTTGCCGCCGAGCACGATGTCGGTTCCGCGGCCCGCCATGTTGGTGGCGATCGTGATCATCTTCGGGCGACCCGCCTGGGCGACGATCTCGGCCTCGCGCGCGTGCTGCTTGGCGTTGAGCACCTGGTGCGGCAGCTTCTGCTCGTCGAGCAGTCCGGAAAGCAGTTCGGAGCTCTCGATCGACGTCGTGCCCACGAGCACCGGTTGCCCGCGCTCGTGGCAATCCTTGATGTCGGCGATGATCGCGCCGTTCTTCTCGCGCGCGGTGCGAAACACCTGATCCTGGCGGTCGTCGCGCACCATCGGCATGTGCGTCGGGATCACGACCGTTTCGAGGGTATAGATCTCCTGGAACTCGTAGGCCTCGGTGTCGGCCGTTCCGGTCATTCCGGCGAGCTTGCCGTACATCCGGAAGTAATTCTGGAACGTGATCGAGGCCAGCGTCTGGTTCTCGGCCTGGATCGCGGCGCGCTCCTTCGCCTCGACCGCCTGGTGCAGCCCGTCGGACCAGCGCCGCCCGACCATCAGGCGTCCGGTGAACTCGTCGACGATGATCACTTCGCCGTTTTGCACGACGTACTGCTGGTCCTTGAAGTACAGCGTGTGCGCGCGCAGCGCCGCCATCGTGTGATGCATCAGCCCGATGTTGGCCGCGTCGTACAGGCTCGCGCCTTCGGGCAGCAGCCCCATCTCGGCGAGAATGCGCTCGGCCTTCTCGTGGCCGGCCTCCGAGAGGTGCACCTGGTGCGACTTGCGGTCGACCCAGTAATCGCCCGGAGGATCGGGTTCGTTCGACTTGGGCTCGGAAGGCATCGGCTCGAGCAGCGGCGGCAGCGCGTCGATGCGCATGTACATCTCGGTGTGGTCCTCGGCCTGCCCCGAGATGATCAGCGGCGTGCGCGCCTCGTCGATCAGGATCGAATCGACTTCGTCGACGATCGCGTAGCTGAGCGTGCGCTGGCGCCTGTCGCCAGTCGCGTACTCCATGTTGTCGCGCAGGTAGTCGAACCCGAACTCGTTGTTCGTGCCGTAGGTGACGTCGGCGGTGTAGGCCGCGCGCTTGTCCTCGGTGGCCTGCTGCGAGACGATCACGCCGACCTTCATGCCGAGGAAGGTGTAGACCTTTCCCATCCACTCGGCATCGCGCGCCGCGAGATAGTCGTTGACCGTGACCACGTGCACGCCCTTGCCGGCGAGCGCGTTCAGGTAGACGGCGAGCGTGGCGGTCAGGGTCTTGCCTTCGCCGGTGCGCATCTCGGCGATCTTTCCCGAGTGCAGCACCATGCCGCCGACCAGCTGGACATCGAAGTGGCGCATGCCGAGCGCTCGCACTGCCGCCTCGCGGCACACCGCGAAGGCCTCGGGCAGCAGTTCGTCGAGCGTCGCGCCGGCGACGATGCGCTCGCGAAACTCCACGGTCCTGGCCGCGAGTTGCGCGTCGTCGAGAGCCTTGACCGCTGGCTCGAGTTCGTTGATCTGCTGGACTGACTTGCGGTAAGTCCGCAGCAACCGCTCGTTGCGGCTGCCGAACAACTTCGTGAGAAGACTCATTGGGATCGAAAGGCGCGCGCCGTCGGCGGCCGCCTGGATCGGCTGAATCGGCTGAGTGTAGCACGGCGCCGGGGGCCTCCCGGGCGCCGCCGCGACCGAGGAATCAGCGCCGCGCGCCGGTGCGTCGAGCCAGCGCCGGTGTTGCGCCGAGGATGCCCCCGTCGCGCAAATAGGCGGTCGGATCTCGCGGCTCGTCGCCAACGCGCACCTCGAAGTGCAGATGCGCGCCGGTCGACCTGCCGGTGGACCCCACCTCGGCGATTCTCTGACCCTGGCGGACGATGTCGCCGGTCTTGACCAGCAGGCGCGACGCGTGGGCGTAGCGTGTCACCAGTCCATCGCCGTGATCGATGTCGATCTGATTGCCGTAGCCCGGATGCCGGCCCGAGAACACGACCACCCCCGCGCCGGCGGCGCTGATCGGCGTGCCGGTCGGAGCGTTGAAATCGACCCCCTCGTGAAGCGCGGAACGGCCGGTGATCGGGTCGATCCGCTGCCCGAACCGCGACCCGAGCACGCCGTCGGCGAGCGGTTGACTGGTGGGCATCAGCGCGGCCATCGCGTTGCGCAGGATCAGTTCGTTTTCCAGCAGGCTGAACTGGTCGCCACGGCGTTCGACGCCGTGCGCAGTGCGGGCGATCTCGCTGGACAATTCGGCCATCGACAGCGGCCGAGAGCTGGCGGGCTCCGCGCCGCCACGGCCGGGCGCGCCGGGACCCGAGGGCGCAAGGCTGACGCCCGCGATCCCGGCAACGCGGTCGCCGACCGCCTCGAGGCGAGTGAGCCGGGCCTGCAACTCCCCGAGGCGCACGGCGAGCGCGTCGAGGTTCTGGCGTACGAAGGCGCGCTGATCGTCCGAATCGGTGGAAGCGACCGCGGCGGCGCCGGGGCGCATCGCGAGCAGTGCGCTCAGCCACGGAATGCGGTCGTGCGCGGCGAATCTGAGAGTGGCGTAGGAGAGCGCTCCGGAACCGGCTGCAAGCGCGAGCACGATGCCGAGCGCTGCCGCGACCCACCACCACGGGCGAAGCATCAGCGCACGCGCGCGGCGCAAGCGCGGGTGCACGATGATAATCTGCATCCTTGTCCTCCGAACCGTGCGCTGCGGGCCCAATGCCCCGCACACCGGACTACCCGATGAAACGCACCGCCTCCCGCAACGTCATCAGCTGGCTGGAACAGCAGGCCGAATTCCGCGCGCTCGCGGACCGCGCCGAGCGTTTGCTGGCCTTGCAGACCGACCTCGGCGCCTGCGCCCCCTCGCACTCTCTGGTGGCAATGGGGATCACGAACGAAGCACTTCTGGTCGGCACCACGAACGCATCGACGGCCGCAAAACTGAGGCAACTCGAACCGTCGATAGTCGCCGCACTGCGCGACCGTGGTTGGCAGGTTAAGCGAATCCGATTCAGGCCGCAACCGCCCGGTGCAATCGCTTCGAGGCCTGCCGCCGCACTCAAGGCGCCGATCCCGGCCAGCGCGCTTGGCGGATTGGCCAGCCTGCGCGAGGAAGTGTCGAGCCCGGCGCTAAAGGAAGCGCTTACCAACTTCTTGCGCGGACACACCGCGCGCTGAGTCAGGGTCGATCAGGCGAGCAGGCGCTCGGCCAACATCACGGCGAAGAACACCAGGCCGAGCACGCAGGTGTACAACAGCACGCGTCGCGCCTGTTTCAGGCGCGTGCGGTCGCGCGTGACGAGAAACGAGATCGCGAGCGCGGTCGCCGCCAGCAGCCCCGCGGCGAACACGACGCGCAACAGGATGATCATCGCGGCCCCGCGCCGCGCCGCCGTGTCGCGGCGCCGTTCAGGCGACGCCCCAGTCGAGCGCGAACATCCGCGGCGCGTCGCGCCGCTGCTCGAAGCCGACGAGTTCCCAGGCGTCGCGCCGCGCGAGCAGCGCGCGCAGCAGCGCGTTGTTCATCGCGTGGCCCGACTTGTTCGCGCTGTACGCGGCGAGCAGCGGATGGCCGATGAGGTAGAGGTCGCCGATCGCGTCGAGGATCTTGTGCTTGACGAACTCGTCGTCGTAGCGAAGCCCCTCCGCGTTGAGCACCCGATACTCGTCCATCACGATCGCGTTCTCGAGGCTTCCGCCCTGCGCGAGGCCCACGGCACGCAGCGACTCGACGTCCTGCACGAAGCCGAAGGTGCGCGCGCGCGCGATCTCGCGCACGTAGGAAGTCTTCGCGAAGTCGATTTCGTAACGCTGGCCGGTCGCGTCGATCGCGGGGTGCCCGAACTGGATCGCGAACGAGAGCCTGAATCCCGCGTGCGGTTCGAGTCGCGCCCACTTGTCGCCGTCGCGCACCTCGACCGCTTCGCGCACGCGAATGAACTGCTTGGGCGCAGCCTGCTCGACGACGCCGACCGACTGCACCAGGAACACGAAGGATCCCGCCGAGCCGTCGAGGATCGGAATCTCGGGCGCCGTGACGTCGACGTAGAGGTTGTCGACGCCCAGCCCCGCGAGCGCGGACATCAGGTGCTCGACGGTCGCCACCTGGACGCGCGGATCGGATTCGGCGGTGAGCGTGGAAGCCATGCGCGTGTCGGTCACGCGTTCGGCCCGCGCCGGGATGTCCACCGCAGGCTCGAGATCGATGCGCCGGAACACGATGCCGGTGCCGGCAGCCGCCGGGCGCAACGTGATCTCGACGCGCTGGCCCGAGTGCAGGCCGACGCCCGCGGTCGTCACCTTCGCCTTGATCGTTCGCTGTCTGAGCATCGTGTGCGGTCTACCCGGTTCGGGCAGCCTACGCCCGCCGCCCGATGGAGGTCAAAGCTGCTCGAGCATGTGCTCGGCGCTGGAAACCTCGAACTTGCCCGGGGTCTCGACATTGACCGCCTTGACGATCCCGTTGTCGACCAGCATCGAGTAACGCCGCGAGCGAATTCCCCAGCCGCGCGCGGTCATGTCGACCTCAAGCCCGATCCTGGTCGTGAGTTCGGCCGATCCGTCGCCCATCATCCGCACCTTGCCGAGGCTCTTCTGGTCGCGGCCCCACGCGCCCATCACGTGCTCGTCGTTGACCGAGACGCACCAGATCTCGTCGACGCCCTTGGCGCGGAGCTCGTCGAAATGCCGGACGTAGCCGGGCACGTGCTTGGCCGAACACGTCGGCGTGAAGGCCCCGGGCAGGCCGAAGATAACGATCTTCTTGCCCTTGACCAAGTCAGACACCTTGAAGGCGTTCGGGCCGATCGAGCAGCCATTGCCCTCGACTTCGATGAATTCGTGCAGCGTCGCGTCGGGCAGCGGGTCACCCACGTTGATCGTCATCTGTCCGCCTCGTTGTATGTTTCAGCATCAGTTCGGCCCTGATTGTAGTTGTTAGCCAGTTTCGGTGCCCGATACCGGGCGTCCTTCCCCAAGGACGCAACCGGCGGGCGCGCTCGCGCTGCGCGCGCCCCGATGTCCCGGTCGAGGGTCCGGGACCTTGGAACTCTCCCCGCCCCGAGACGCCTCAGTCGGCCTGCTTGCGCAGGAACGCCGGGATGTCGAAACGCTCGACGCCGCTCTCCTCGAGCGCCGCGACCTGCGCCGCCGCCGACCCGCGCGGGCTGCGCCACACCGCGGGCTGGTCGAGGTCGCCGTACGCGGTGTTCGTGCCGGCGGGCGGCGCCGGCATCGCGTCGTTCGTGCCGGTGCGCTGCGCCGGAACGAGCACCGGACGGGCCGACGGCTGCTTGCGCCCGATTCCGGTGGCGACCACCGTCACGCGCAGGCGGTCGTCCATCGCGTCGTCGAACACGGTGCCGTGGATGATCGTCGCGTCGTCGGCGCAGAACGCCTTGATCGTGTTGATCACCTCGTTGGTCTCGCGCAGCTTCAGGCTGCGCGTCGCGGTGATGTTCACGATCACGCCGCGCGCGCCCGACAGGTCGACGCCGTCGAGCAGCGGCGAAGCGACCGCCTGCTCGGCTGCGAGTCGCGCGCGATCGAGTCCGGCCGATTCGCCGATGCCCATCATCGCCTTGCCCTGCTCGCCCATCACCGTGCGCACGTCGGCGAAGTCGACGTTGACCAGCCCCGGCACGTTGATGATCTCTGCGATGCCGGCCACCGCATTGTGCAGCACGTCGTCGGCGCGCTTGAACGCGTCCTCCAGGCTCGCGTCCTCGTCCATCACCTCGAACAGGTTCTGGTTGAGCACGACGATCAGCGAGTCGACGTTGCCCACGAGCTGGTCGATTCCGGCCTCGGCGATCTGCATCTTCTTGGCGCCCTCGAAGTGAAACGGCTTGGTCACCACGCCGACGGTCAGGATGCCCAGTTCCTTCGCGACCTCGGCGACGATCGGCGACGCGCCGGTGCCGGTGCCCTTGCCCATGCCGGCGGTGAGGAAGACCATGTTCGCGCCCTCGAGCACGTCGCGGATGTCGTCTCGCGCCGCGTCGGCCGCCGCGCGCCCGGCCTGCGGGTTGGCGCCCGCGCCCAGGCCCTGGTCGCCGAGCTGGATGATGCGCCCGGCCTGCGAGCGCGACAGCGCCTGCCGGTCGGTGTTGAGCGCGATGAACTCCACGCCCTGGACGCTGCGCGCGATCATGTGATTGACGGCGTTGCCGCCCGCTCCGCCGACGCCGACGACCTTGATCACGGCGCCTTCGACTTCGTTTTCGAGCATTTCGAATTTCATCAGTGTGGCCTCCTGCCTTGGGGTGGGGAAAGAAAGATCAGAAATTTCCGAGAAACCAGTCCTTCATCCTGCGAAGGGTTTCCTTGAACGAACCGGACTGCTCGGCGACCTTGCGACCGCGCGCACGCTGCAGTCGCGCCTCCTCGAGCAATCCGACCGCGGTCGCGAACCTCGGGTTGCGCACGACGTCGGCGAGGCCGCCGGTATACGCGGGCAACCCGATGCGCACCGGCTTGAGGAACACGTCCTCGGCCAGTTCGACCATTCCGGGCATCAGGCTCGAGCCGCCGGTGATGACCATCCCGCTCGAGAGCAGTTCCTCGTAGCCGGACTCGCGGATCACCTGGTGGGTGAGCGAATACAGTTCCTCGACGCGCGGCTCGATCACGGCGGCGAGCGCCTGGCGCGAGAGCTGTCGCGGGCCGCGATCGCCAAGCCCCGGCACCTCGATGCGCGAGTTCGGGTCGGCGAGCACCTGCTTGGCCAGGCCGTGGCGCAGCTTGATCTCCTCGGCCTCGGGCGTTGGCGTGCGCAGCGCCATCGCGACGTCGTTGGTGATCTGGTCGCCGGCGATCGGGATCACCGCGGTGTGTCGGATCGCTCCGCCGGTAAAGATCGCGATGTCGGTGGTGCCGCCGCCGATGTCCACGAGCGCGACACCCAGTTCGCGTTCGTCTTCGGTGAGCGTTGCCATGCTCGAGGCGAGCGGCTGCAGGATCAGGTCCTGTACTTCGAGCCCGCAGCGGCGCACGCACTTGACGATGTTCTGCGCCGCCGACACCGCGCCGGTCACGATGTGCACCTTCACCTCGAGGCGCACGCCGCTCATCCCGATCGGCTCGCGGATGTCTTCCTGCCCGTCGATGATGAACTCCTGCGGCAGCACGTGCAGGATCTGCTGGTCGGTCGGGATGTTGACCGCCTTGGCCGTCTCGATCACGCGCGCCATGTCAGCCTCGGTGACCTCCTTGTCCTTGATCGCCACCATGCCGCTGGAGTTGAAGCTGCGGATGTGACTGCCCGCGATCCCGGCGTAGACGGTCTTGATCTTGCAGTCGGCCATCAGTTCGGCCTCTTCGAGCGCGCGCTGGATCGAAGCCACCGTCGACTCGATGTTCACGACGACGCCCTTCTTCAACCCGCGCGACTCGTGCTGCCCGAGGCCGACGATCTCGTATCGACCGTCGGGCAGGATCTGCGCGACGATCGCGACGATCTTCGACGTGCCGATGTCGAGCCCGACGATCAGGTCGCTCGTATCCCTAGCCATGCAATGCCCTGTCGTTGATGCTTCGTTGGAGGTCGCCCGCGGCGCCGCGTCGGTTCATCTGCCCTGTCCCTTCTTGGGTGCCGCGCGTGCCGCGCTTGCCGCGTTCGTTGCGCTCGCCGCGCGTGCCGCGTTCGTTGAGCTTGCCGCGCTTGCCGCGCTCGCGGTGCGCAAAGCGAAGCCGTTCGGATAGCGCAGGTCGACCACGGTGGCGTCGCCCTCGAGCCGGGCCTGCACGCGCGGGTACAGCGCGACCCAGCGCTGGACACGCGCGTCGATCGGCACCCCCTGCTCGCGACCGAGCACCAGCGTCGTGCCGTCGTCGAGCCGGGCGCTCCAGGCCCAGCGCTGCGAGAGGCTCACCGCCTGCGGTTGGCGCTGCAAAGGCTCGAGCCAGCGCTGCAGCTCGCGAAATCGCGCGAGCACCGAGGCCTGGCTTCCGTTGGGTCCCGAGAGCTCGGGCAACGGGCCGTCTTCCTCTGCCTCGGCCAGATTGGCCGCGAACAGCTCGCCATGCGTGTTCACCAGGCGGCCCGCGCCCCACAGCGCGAACGGGCGATGTTCCTCGATCGTCACGACGAGGCCGTTGGGCCAGATGCGACGCACCGCTGCGCGGCGCACCCACGGCAGCGCCTCGTAGCGAGCGCGCACCTCGTCCAGGTCGACGGTGAAGAAGTTCCCGTCGACCACGCGGATCGACGAATTGCGCAGCAAGGCGCTCGAGACGAAACGCAACTGGGTTCCGGCGCTGGCCTCGATCGACACCGCCCGCAGCGTGAAATTCGGCCGGGTCGCGAGCCAGTACGTCGCGGCACCGATCAGCGCGACCAGCGTGAATGCGAGCATCGAGTTCGCCGCCACGTGCAGCACCTTGGCGTTGTGCCACAGACCGCCTGAGCCGGCCTTCACGCCCGCCTCCCGGTCTTGAGACTCGCGCCGGCGAGCAGTTCGATCACCAGCGCCTCGTACGAGGTTCCTTCGGCGCGCGCCGCCATCGGAACGAGCGAGTGGTCGGTCATTCCGGGCGAGGTGTTGATCTCGATCAGCCAGGGCCGGTCGTCGCGATCGAGCATCACGTCGACGCGAGCCCAGCCTTCACATTCGATCGCGCGGTACGCGGCGACCGCGACTGCCTGCACCGCCGCCGTGACCTCGGCCGACAGCGGCGCCGGGCACAGGTACTTCGTGTCGTCGGTGAAGTACTTGTTCTGGTAATCGTAGTTTCCGCCGGGCGCCTGGATCTCGATCACCGGCAGCGCGCGTGCGCTGTCGCCGGCGCCCAGCACCCCGACCGTCAACTCCCGTCCGGTGATGAACTGCTCCGCGAGCACCACGTCGTCGTACTTCGCCGCGAGCTCGAAGGCCGCGCTCACGTCCGAGTAGCCGCGCACTTTGGTGATCCCGATCGTCGAGCCCTCGTGCGGCGGTTTGACGATCAGCGGCAGGCCGAGCCGGTCCGGCACTTCGCGCAGCGTGTCGCCGCGGCGCAGGACTTCGAACCCGGGCGTCGGCAGGCCGTGGGCGATCCAGACCCGCTTCGTGAATACCTTGTCGATCGCCACCGCGCAGGCCAGCACGCCCGACCCCGTGTAGGGAAGGCCGAGCAGTTCGAGCGCCCCCTGCACCGTTCCGTCCTCGCCGTAGCGCCCGTGCAGCGCGACGAACACGCGCTCGAAGCCCTCGCGCCGCAGGTCGTCCATCGGGCGTTCGGCCGGATCGAAGGCGTGCGCGTCCACCCCGCTGCGGCGCAGAGCGGCGAGCACGCCCTTGCCCGAGAGCAGCGAGATCTCGCGCTCGGCCGAGCGCCCGCCGAACAGCACCGCCACCTTTCCCAGCGATTCGGGCGTGCGCTCAATCGGCATGGCCCGCTCCCTGCTGCGCGACGAGGTCGCGCACCTGCGCTGCGACCGCGCCGATCGAACCCGCGCCCATCGTCAGCACGACGTCGCCGTCGCGCGCCGATTCGAGGATCAGCTGCGGCATCGCTGCGATGTCCTCGACGAATACCGGTTCGACCTTCGCCGCGACGCGCACCGCGCGCGCCAGCGAGCGCGCGTCGGCCGCGACGATCGGCGTCTCCCCGGCCGGGTACACCTCGGCGAGGAACACCGCGTCGGCGAGCGAGAGCACGCGCACGAAATCCTCGAACAGGTCGCGCGTGCGGGTGTAGCGGTGCGGCTGGAACGCGAGCGCGATCCGTCGCCCCGGAAACGCTCCGCGGGCCGCGTCCAGAGTCGCCGCCATCTCGGCCGGGTGGTGACCGTAGTCGTCGATCAGCGTGAAACTGCCGCCGCCCGCGAGCGCGATCTCGCCGTAGCGCTGGAAGCGCCGGCCGACGCCGTGGAACTGCGCCAGCGCGGCGACGATCGCGTCGTCGGGCACGCCCAGCTCGTCGGCCACCGCGATCGCCGCGAGCGCGTTCTGCACGTTGTGCATGCCGGCGGCGTTGAGCACGACGTCGAGCGGCTCGCAGCCTTCGCGCAGCAGCTTGAAGCGCATCGTCGCGCCGTCGGCACGCGCAGCCACCGCGCGGAACTGCGCCTCTGCCGCGAAGCCGTAGGTGAGCACCGGCTTCGAGACGAAGGGCATGATCTCGCGCACGTGAGCGTCGTCGATGCACAGCACCGCCGCTCCGTAGAACGGAAGCCGCTGGGTGAACTCGACGAAGGCCTGCTTCAGGCGCGCGAAGTCGTGCCCGTAGGTCTCCATGTGATCGGCGTCTATGTTCGTGATCACCGCGATCATCGGGTTGAGGTTCAGGAACGACGCGTCCGATTCGTCTGCCTCGACCACGATGTACTCGCCGCCGCCCAGCCGTGCGTTGGCCGCCGCGCTGAGCAGCCGCCCGCCGATCACGAAGGTCGGGTCCAGTCCGCCCTGCGCGAGCACCGACGACACCAGGCTGGTCGTGGTCGTCTTTCCGTGCGTGCCGGCGATCGCGATGCCCTGCTTGAGCTTCATCAGCTCGGCCAGCATCAGCGCGCGCGGTACGACCGGCACGCGTTGGGCGCGCGCGGCGATCACTTCCGGGTTGTCGCCGCGCACCGCGGTGGAGGTCACGACGCAGTCGGCGCCGGCGATGTTCGCGCCGTCGTGCCCGAGCGTCACACGCGCGCCGAGCTCGGCGAGCCGCACCGTGGCCGCGCTCGCCACGATGTCCGAACCGCTCACCTCGTAGCGCAGGTTGAGCAGCACTTCGGCGATCCCGCTCATGCCCGAGCCGCCGATCCCGACGAAGTGGATGCGCTTGACCTTGTGCTTCACGACAGCGCCGCCTCCTCGCAGACCGTGGCGACTTCGCCTGCCGCGTCGGCACGCGCCGCGCCTCTGGCGAGCGCGGCCATGTGCGCGAGTCGCTCGCGGTCGAAGCCCTCGATCAGCCGCGCGAGCGAGTCCGCGTCGAGCGCGCTCTGCGCGACCACGATCGCCGCTCCGCGATCCGAGAGGAATCGGGCGTTCGCGCTCTGGTGGTCGTCCACCGCGTGCGGCAACGGCACCAGCACGCTCGCGACGCCGACCGCTGCAAGCTCGGCGACCGTCATCGCGCCGGCGCGGCAGATCACCAGGTCGGCGCGCGCGTAGGCTTCGGCGATGTCGTCGAGGAAGTCCACCGCCTCGACCTGCACGCCCGCCTCGCGATAGATGTCGCGCAGTTCGGCGAGGTGCGCCTTTCCGCTCTGGTGCACGACCTGGGGCCGCGCCTGGAGCGCGATGCGCGCGAGCGCCTTCGGCACGACTTCGTTGAGCGCGCGCGCGCCCAGGCTCCCGCCGACCACCAGCAGGCGCAGCACGCCTTCGCGGCCCGCGAAACGCGCATCGGGCGGCGCGACCCGCGCGATCTCGGCGCGAACCGGATTGCCGGTCCATCTGGCGCCGGGGAGCGCGTCGGGGAAAGCGACCAGCACGCGGTCGGCGAGGCGCGCGAGCAGCCTGTTCGACAACCCCGCGACGGCGTTCTGCTCGTGCACGACGAGTGGTATACCCACCAGCGCCGCCATCATCCCGCCCGGAAACGCGATGTACCCGCCCATCCCGAGCACGACCGAGGGGCGCGCGGCGCGCAGCGCGACGAACGACTGCCAGAACGCGCGCAACAGGTTCAGCGGCAGCATCAGCTTCGTGACGAGGCCCTTGCCGCGCAGTCCGCCGAAACGCACCCAGCGCATCGTGATGCCGTGTCGCGGCACCAGCGTCGCCTCCATGCCGGCGGGGTTGCCGAGCCACTCGACGCGCCAGCCGCGCTCGCGCATCACCTGCGCGACTGCGAGTCCGGGCATCACGTGCCCGCCGGTGCCGCCTGCCATGATCAGGACCGCGCGGCTCACGCGTCGCCCCGCATCAGTCGGCGGGTCTCGGAATCGATCCGCAGCACGATCGCGATCGCCACGCACGACACGATCACGCTCGAACCGCCGTAGCTCATCAGCGGCAGGGTCAACCCCTTCGTCGGCAGCAATCCGAGGTTCACCCCCATGTTGATGAAGGCCTGGAAACCGATCGACAGCCCGATGCCCTTGGCGACGAGTCCGCAGAACACCCGGTCGACCGCGATCGCCTGGCGCCCGATCTCGAAAGCGCGCCGCGCGACCCAGTAGAAGCTCACGACGACCGCCATCACGCCGACCAATCCGAGTTCCTCGCCGATCACCGCGAGCAGGAAATCGGTGTGCGCCTCGGGCAGGTAGAACAGTTTCTCGATCGACCCCCCGAGCCCGACGCCGAACAGCTCGCCGCGACCGAAGGCGATCAGCGAGTGGGTGAGCTGGTAGCCCTTGCCGAGCGGGTCCCCGAACGGGTCCAGATAAGCGAAGATCCGTTCGCGCCGGTACGGCGAGATCAGCACCAGCAGTGCGAAGGTGGCCAGCGCCGTCACGACCAGTCCGGCGAACAGGCGCCCGTTGACGCCTCCCAGATAGAGCACACCCATCGCGATCGTTCCGATCACGACGAAACCGCCGAGGTCGGGTTCGAGCAGCAGCAACAGTCCGACAAAGGCGACGATCGCCGCCATCGGCAGGAAACCGCGCTTGGCGCTTTGCATGTAGTCCTGCTTGCGCACCGTGTAGTCGGCCGCGTAGAGCACGACGAACAGCTTCATCAGCTCGGAAGGCTGCAGGTTCATCAGACCGAGCGGAAGCCAGCGCCGCGCGCCGTAGACCACCTTGCCGACCCCCGGGATCAACACCACGACCAGCAACACGCAGCCGAAGACGAACAGCCAGGGCGCCAGGCGCTGCCACATGCGCGCCGGAACCGCGTAGGCGATCAGCCCCAGCAGCGTGCCCAGAACGAGCGCGAGCAGGTGCCGGAGCAGGAAATGCGTCGGCTGGTAGGCCGCGAAACGCGGCGAATCGGGCAGCGCGATCGAAGCGGAGAAGACCATCACGAGGCCGAGCAGCGCAAGCGCGGTCACGACCCACAGCAGCGCGGTGTCGACCGGCGCGCCCGCGCCGGCCGGCGCGATCCGCGGCGCCGCCTTGGCACCGGCGCGTGCGCCCGAGCGCGGCAGGCTGAGGCTCAGCATGCGAGCCCCGCTTCGGCGCCGAGCCTGCGCACCGCATCGACGAACACCTGCGCGCGGTGCGCGTAGTTGCGAAACATGTCCAGGCTCGCGCAGGCCGGCGAGAGCACGACCGCTTCGCCGGCGCGCGCCAGGCCGGCGGCGGAATCGACCGCGGCTTCGAGCGTCGCGGCCGTGAGCAGCTCGACGCCGGTGTCGGCGAGCGCGGCACGCAGCAGCGGCGCGTCGCGACCGATCAGCACCACCGCGCGCGCGTGTTCGCGCACCGGGCGCGCCAGCGGCGTGAAGTCCTGCCCCTTGCCGTCGCCCCCGGCGATCAGCACGCAACGCCTGGAGAGTCCGTCGAGCGCTGCGACCGTCGCACCGACGTTCGTACCCTTGCTGTCGTCGTAGTACTCGACGTCTTGCACCACCGCGACCAGCTCGCAGCGATGCGGCTCGCCGCAGTAGGCCCGCAGCCCGTGGAGCATCGCCGCCATCGGCACGCCGATCGCGCGCGCCAGCGCCAGCGCGGCGAGCGCGTTGAGCTGGTTGTGCGCGCCGCGCACGCGCAACGCGTCGGCCGGCATCAGCCGGTTCACGAGCACGCCCGGCGCTTCGTCCTTTCGTCGCCGTTTGTCCGGTTCGTCGATCGCGACCGCTTCGGCGAGCCAGCGCAGCCCGCCCTCGAACACGAAGCCGAACTCCCCTGGCAAGCCCGGCGCCGAGCGCCCGAAGCTCATCGGCGCGCGCGCACGGCGCGGCTGCGTCGCCGGGTCGTCGCGATTGAACACGCACACCGCGGCGGCGCGGTAGATCCTCTGCTTGGCGTCGATGTAGCGGGCCATCGAACCATGCCAGTCCAGATGGTCCTCCGACAGGTTGAGCACCGCCGCCGCGTCGGGAGCGAGGCTCTCGGCGAGCGCGAGCTGGAAGCTCGAAACCTCCAGCACCCAGACCTCGGGCATGCTGTCCCCGGCAATCGCCTCGCGCAGCGCGTCCAGCGCCGCCGGCGCGATGTTGCCCGCGACGCGTGCGTCGATTCCAGCCTGCTGACAGAGTTGCGCGACCATCCGCGTCGTGGTGGTCTTGCCGTTGGTGCCGGTGATCGCGACGAGTTTGGGGCGCGCGTCGCCCAGCGCGGCGAGCGCCTGGGCGAACAGTTCGATCTCGCCCAGCACCGGGATGCCCGCGTCGAGCGCCGCACGGTACAGCGACGCCGCGTCGCCGTGCTCGGGCGCTAGCCCCGGACTCCACAGCACGACGTCGACGCCGGCGAGCGAGGCCTCGGCGAACGGGCCCGCCGAGAACCCGGCGTCTGCGATCTCGGCGCGCAGCGCCTGCAGCCCGGGCGGCTCGGCGCGCGAGTCGATCGCGCGTACCTGCGCGCCGTGCAGCGCAGCCCAGCGCGCCATCGCGAGCCCCGATTCGCCCAGACCGACCACGAGGGCGGCGCGCCCGGCGAGGTCGAACAGCTGGAGCTGCGCCTGGTCGCGCGTCGCCGCGGGCGGGGCGCGGCGCCGTTCGTTTCGCCGTGTGTCGGCGCTCATCTCAGTTTCAGGCTCGAGAGGCCGAACAGCACCAGCATCATCGTGACGATCCAGAACCGCACGACGAGCTGGCTCTCCTTGACGCCGCCGACCTCGAAGTGGTGGTGCAGCGGCGCCATCCTGAAGATGCGCCGCCCCTCGCCGAAGCGGCGCCTGGTGTACTTGAAGTAGCCGACCTGCAACATCACCGAGATGGTCTCGGCGACGAACACCCCGCCCATCACGAACAGCACGATCTCCTGGCGCACGATCACCGCGATCGTCCCGAGCGCTCCGCCAAGCGCGAGCGCGCCGACGTCACCCATGAAGACCTGCGCCGGATACGCGTTGAACCACAGAAACGCCAGCCCGGCGCCGGCGATCGCGCCGCAGATCACGACCAGTTCGCCGGCGCCGGGGATGTACGGGATCAGCAGATACCGCGAGAACACCGAGTTGCCGGTCACGTAGGCGAAGATCCCGAGAGCGGCGCCCACCAGCACCGCCGGAAGGACCGCGAGTCCGTCCGCGCCGTCGGTGAGGTTGACCGCGTTGCTCGTGCCGACGATCACGAAGTAGGTCAGGCCGATGAAACCGAACACGCCCAGCGGATAGGCGATGTTCTTGAAGAACGGCACGATCAGGTCTGCCTTCGGCGGCAGGTCCATCGCAAAACCGCTTCCGATCCAGCGCACGAACAGGTTCGCCGCCTCGGCGTTCGAAACGCCGGGTACGGCGAACGCGAGGTAGACCGCCGCTGCCAGCCCGATCAGCGACTGCCACAGGTACTTCTCGCGCGCCCGCATCCCCTGCGGATCCTTGTTCACGACCTTGCGGTAGTCGTCGACCCAGCCGATCCAGCCGAAACCGAGCGTGACGATCAGCACGACCCAGACGAATCGGTTCGACAGGTCGGCCCAGAGCAGGGTCGCCGCCGCGATCGCGATCAGGATCAGAGCGCCGCCCATCGTCGGCGTGCCGGACTTGATCAGGTGCGACTGCGGACCGTCCTGGCGAACCGCCTGCCCGATCTTGAGCTCGGCGAGCCTGCGGATCACTGCCGGGCCGAACATCAACCCGATCGCGAGCGCGGTGAGCGTCGCGAGCACCGCGCGCAGCGTGATGTAGTTGAACACCGAGAAGCCGCGAATGTCGCGGGCCAGCCACTGCGAGAGCTCGAGCAGCATCAGTGCGCACCGACCGCGGATTCGGCGCGGCGCACCAGCGCCCCGACCACCCGCTCCATTCGCATGAATCGCGAGCCCTTCACCAGCACCGTCGCGGGCGGCTGCGCCAGCGCCAACGCGCGCGCCGACAGTGCCGCGACGTCGTCGAAGTGTTCGGCGCGTGCGCCGAACGCGCGCGCCGTCTCGCGACTCGCCTCGCCGAGAAGCAGCAGGTGGTCGATCCCGCGCTGCGCCGCGTACTCGCCCACCTCGCGGTGGTATTCGGGTCCCTGCGTGCCGACCTCGCCCATGTCGCCGAGCACGAGAACGCGCGGCGCGGCGAGCGCGGCGAGCGCGTCGATCGCTGCGCGCACCGAATCGGGATTGGCGTTGTAGCTGTCGTCGATCAGCGCGGCGCCGCTGGAGCAGACCAGTTGCGCGAGCCGCCCGCGCACCGGGCGGAACTGCTCGAACCCGGCGACGATCGCAGCGATGTCGACGCCGGCGGCGTGCGCGCAGGCCGCCGCCGCGAGTGCGTTGCGTACGTTGTGCGCGCCGGCGATCGCGAGCCGCACGCTGGCGCGCGCGCCGGCGACCGTGAGCTCGAATCCCTCAGGCTGCGATTGCGGTGCGGCGTTGACCGCGAAACGCGCGTCGAGCCCGAACTCTACGGTCGTGCGCCCGCCCGCGAGCGCGCGCCACAACCCGGCATGCGGATCGTCGCCGGGAAACACGGCGATTCCCTCGGGGCCGAGCGCGAGGATCGCTTCGCCGTTCTCGCGCGCCGTCGCCTCGACCGAACCAAAGAACTCCTGGTGCTCGCGCTGGGCGTTGTTCACCAGCGAGACGGTGGGCCGCGCGATCGCGGCGAGCGCGACGATCTCGCCCGGACGGTTCATGCCGAGTTCGATCACGGCAGCGCGGTGCGTGGCGCGCAGCCGCAGCACCGACAGCGGGACTCCGATGTCGTTGTTCAGGTTGCCCGCGGTGGCGAGCCGCGAGGCCTCGCCGAAGCGCGCCGCGAGGATCGACGAGATCATCTCCTTGACGGTCGTCTTGCCGTTCGAGCCGGTCACGGCGATCACCGGCAATTCGAAGCGCCTGCGCCAGCCCGCGGCGATCTCGCCGAGCGCGCGGCGCGCGTCCGGCACGACGATGGCGGGCACGCGAACCGCTGGCGTCCAGCGCTCGACCAGCACCGCGCGCGCGCCCGCGTCGATCGCGCCGGCGATGAAGTCGTGCGCGTCGAAGCGTTCGCCGCGCAACGCGACGAACAGACAACCCGGCGTGAGGCCGCGGGTGTCGGTGCACACATCGCGCACGACCTCGGCGCCGTCGCCGAGCAGCCGCCCCGCGCCGAGCCAGCCGAAGGCTTCGCGCAGGCTAAACACGCCCGCTCCCGCCCGGTTCGCCGTCGTCCGAGCGCTCCGGCGAGCGCAGCCGCGCGGCCAGCGCCGCGCGCGCGTGCTCGCGGTCCGAGAACGGCAACAGCTCGCCTGCAATTTCCTGGGTCGTCTCGTGCCCTTTGCCGGCGATCAGCACGACGTCTTCGGCGGCGGCGCGTTCGATCACCGCGCGGATCGCGGCGGCGCGGTCCTGTTCGGTCAGTTCGGGCTCGCGCGAGAGGCCGGCGCGGATGTCGGAAACGATCCGGAACGGCGACTCGCCGCGCGGGTTGTCGCTGGTGATCACGAGGCGGTCGGCGCCTCGCTCGGCGGCCATTCCCATCATCGGGCGCTTGCCCACGTCGCGCTCGCCGCCGGCGCCGAACACACACCACAGCAGACCGCCACGGCGCATCGCGACCGGGCGCAAAGCGGCGAGCACCGAGCTCAGCGCGTCGGGCGAATGCGCGTAGTCGATCACGACGGTCGGCGCGTCCGGTCGATCGAGCGCCTCCATGCGTCCGGGAACGGGCGCGAGACGTTGCAGCGACTCGATCACCCGATCGAAGGGCACGCCCAGCGCGAGCCAACTGGCCGCGACCGACAGTGCGTTGGACACGGCAAATCCGCCGAGCATCGGCAGGCGCAACTCGGCGCGGCCGAAGTCGCCGCCGATCGTCGTGACGATCCCGTGGCCGGCGTCGAACACGCGCTCGGCGATCAGCGCCGCGTCGAACTTCAGCCCGTGCTGCCCGGGCGAAAGGCCGTAGCCGATGCACCTCGGATGGCGACCGGCACCGAGCGCCGCGGCCGACATCAGCGTCGCGTAGGGGTCGTCGCCGTTGACGACGATGCTGCGCACGCCGGGCCAGGCGAACAGTCGCGCCTTGGCGCTGGCGTAGGCCTGCATCGTCTCGTGATAGTCGAGGTGATCGCGGGTCAGGTTCGTGAACACGGCGACCTCTACCAGCGCGCCGTTCATCCGCCCCTGGTCGATTCCGATCGACGAGGCCTCGGCGGCGACGAACTCGACGCCCGCGTCGGCGAAACCCGCCAGCATCGACTGCAGCTCGAGCGCGTCGGGCGTGGTCAGTCCGGTGTGGGCGAGCGCGCCGACGACACCGCTGCCGAGCGTGCCGACCACCGCGGCTGGGTGGCCCATCATGTGAAATCCGCCGGCGATCCACTGCGTGGTGGTCGTCTTGCCGTTGGTGCCGGTCACCGCCACCAGACGCAGCTGCTCGCTGGGCCGGCCGTAGAACTCGCTGGCGATGTGACCGGCCAGCTCGCGCAGGCCGGTGATCGCGTGCGCCGGCAGGCCGTCGGTCTCGAGTTGCGTCGCGCCATCGCTCTCGTACACGACCGCCACTGCGCCGCGCGCGAGCGCCTCGGCGACGTGGCGCCTGCCGTCGTCGCGGCGCCCGGGAAAGGCGAAGAACGCGTCGCCCGCGCGTACCGCACGGCTGTCGCTGCGCAGCGCGCCCGCGGCCGGGAGCAGCTCGCGCAACCAGCGCGCGGCTTCGGCCACGACCGGCGCGGGCACGTCCGCTGCCATCGCCTCGAGCGGCGTCGCGTCAGCCATCGTCGCGCCCCGCTCGACTGGTTTCGATTTCGGGAACCCGGCCCCCGAGCGGCACGTCGGGGGCGACCCGCAACGTGCGCAACGCCGCGCCGACGAGCTTCGAGAACACCGGCGCGGCGACCTCTCCGCCGTAGTGCTTTCCGGCCGAGGGCTCGTCGATCATCACCGCGACGACGATCTTCGGGTCCGACGCGGGCGCGAACCCGACGAACGACGACACGTACTTGTTCACGTATCGCCCGCCGTCGAGCTTGTGCGCGGTGCCGGTCTTTCCGGCGACGCTGTATCCCTCGACCTGCGCCTTCGGAGCGGTGCCGCCCGGGCCCGCGGCCATCTCGAGCATCCTGCGCACCGCGACTGCCGTTTCGGCGCGGATCGCGCGCACGCCGCCCGCGGCCTGCTCCTGGCGCAACAGCGTGAGCGCGGGCATGTCGCCGTCGCGTGCGAACACGGTATAGGCGCGCGCGAGTTGCAGCAGCGAGACCGAGATGCCGTGCCCGTAGGACATCGTCGCCTGCTCGATCGGGCGCCAGCTGCGGTACGGGCGCAGGCGCCCGGCGACCGCTCCGGGGAATCCGATCTCGGGCACCTGCCCGAAACCGACCGCCGTGTACAGCTCCCACATCTGTTGCGGCGTGAGCGAGAGCGCCATCTTCACGGTGCCGACGTTGGACGACTTCTGCAGCACCTGCTCGACGGTGAGCGCGTCGTGTGCCTTGACGTCGCTGATCGTGTGCGACCCGATCGTCAGGCGCCCCGGTGCGGTCTGTATCACCGTTTGCGGCGTGACCTTGCGCGCCTCGAGCGCCATCGCGGTCGTGAACGGCTTGAGCGTCGAGCCGGGCTCGAAGGTATCGGTGATGACCCGGTTGCGCAGTTGCGCGCCCGAGAGCTGGTCGCGCCGGTTCGGGTCGTAGGTCGGGAGGTTCGCCAGCGCGAGGATCTCGCCGGTGCGAACGTCGAGCACCACCGCCGCGCCTGCTTTTGCGCGGTGCTCGCGCAGCGCGTCGGTGAGCGCCGCGTAGGCGTGGAACTGCACCTTCGCGTCGATCGACAGCTGCAGGTCGCGCCCGTCGCGCGGTTCGCGGATCAGGCCGACGTTCTCGACGATGCGTCCGCGACCGTCGCGGATCACGCGCCGGCTTCCCGGTTGACCGACCAGCAGGCGCTCGTGGGCGAGCTCGACCCCCTCCTGCCCGACGTCCTCGACGTTCGTGAAGCCGACGACGTGCGCCAGTCGTTCGCCCTCCGGGTAGTAGCGCTTGTACTCTTTCTGCTGGTAGACACCGGCGATGTCGAGCTTTTCGATCTGCTCGGCGACCGCCGCGTCGACCTGGCGCCTCAGGTAGACGAAGGTCTTGCCCTCGCCCTGGGTCCGCCGTTCGATCTCGCGTTCCGGGATCCGCATCAGCGTGGCGAGCCTCGCGAGCTCGGCCTTCTTCGGTTTGAACTCGTCGGGCGCGGCCCAGACCGCGCGCGCCGAGAGGCTCGACGCGAGCACGAGTCCGTTGCGGTCGAGAACGCGCCCGCGCGACGCCGGCATCTCCAGCGTCCGTCCGTAACGCTGCTCGCCCTGGCGCTGCAGGAAATCGTTCGACACGACCTGCAGGTAGACCGCGCGCGCGGCGAGCGCCGCGAATCCGATCGCGATCAGCAGCATCACCACCCGCGAGCGGCTCGCGGGCAACCTGACCGCGAGCAGCGGGTTGGCGGCGAACGGGACGCCGCGACTCATCGCTGCGACCCCATCGCGGTCTGTTCGGCCTTCGGATCGACGTGCAGGTGCAGCGTGCGTTGCGGCGTGACCGACTGCATCGAGAGGTTCGCCTTGGCCTTCGCGTCGATTCGCGCCGCGGTTGCCAGCGCGGTCTGTTCGAGTTGCAGCTGCGACCAGTGTTCCTCGATCTGGCGCATCTGCGCCTCGGCGCGCCCGAGTTCGACGAACAGCGAGCGCGCGCGGTGCTGCGAGGCGACCAATCCGAGCGCGCACACGACGAGCGCGGCCGACAGCATGATGCCCAGGCGGGTCATCGCGCACCCCCGCGCCCGGCTGCCGCGGGGCGCGCGGCATCATCGCCTGCCGCGGCGCGCGTGGCGCCATCGACTGCCGCGGCGCCCTCGGGGGGCACGGCCGGCGCGACGCGCTCGGCCACGCGCAGCACCGCCGATCGGGCGCGCGGATTCGACTCGACCTCGGCGTCGCCGGGCAGCACCCTCGCGACCGGGCGCAGCCGCACCCGCGTACCGGGCGCGGCTCCGCCGCGCACCGGATCGCGCGGCGCGTCGCGGCCCGCCTCGTGGGCGATGAACTGCTTCACGATCCTATCCTCGAGCGAGTGAAAGCTGATCACGACGAGGCGGCCGCGCACGCGCAGCCGCTCGACGGCGACCGCTAGAGCCCGCGCGAGCTCCTCAAGCTCTTGATTGACGAAAATCCGTAGAGCCTGAAAGGTGCGGGTAGCCGGGTCCTTGCCCACCTGCGACCGCTTCTGGCGGCTGCGGACGACGCCCGCCACGATGCGGGCAAGCTCTCCTGTGGTCTGAATCGGGCCGCGTGCGGCATCCCCGCGGCGAGCAACAATCGCCTTTGCAATCTGAACAGCAAACCGTTCTTGCCCATAGTCCCTCACCACTTGAGTTATTTCGCCTTCCGACGCGTGCTGCAACCACTCGCTCGCCGACATGCCGCAGGTCGGATCCATCCGCATGTCCAGCGGCCCGTCTTCGCGGAAGCTGAATCCGCGCGTCGGGTCGTCGAGTTGGGGCGACGAGACACCGAGGTCGAGCAGCACGCCGTCGACCGCGTCGATTCCGTGGGCGTCGAGGACTTCGGCGAGCCGGGAGAACTGCGCGTGCTCGATCGAAAACCGTTCATCTCCCGTCGCCTCCTGCCAGCGCCGACCCGCCTCGACCGCCCGCGGGTCGCGATCGAGCGCCAGCAAACGCCCCCGCGGACCGATCCGCTTCAAGATCTCCGCGCTGTGGCCGCCCCGGCCGTAGGTGCCGTCGACGACCACCGCGTCGGACCGTATCTCCAGCGCATCCACCGCCTCGTCGAGCATCACCGGCCGATGCTCGCGTCCGGCGCCCTCCTCGCCCAAGGTCTTCCCTAAAACGAGAAATTCGCCAATGATTCGGGCATGCCGCCTTCGATCGCAGCCTTGTCGTGCACCGCCAGCGCGGCCGCGTCCCAGACCTCGAAGTGGCTCCCCATTCCCATCAACATCACCTGCTTGTCCAGTGCCGCGACCTGCCTGAGTTCGGGCGGAACGAGAATCCGGCCGGCCGAGTCCATCTCGACGTCCACCGCGCTCCCGAGGAAGATCCTTTGCCACGGACGCGCCGATATCGGCAGCGAGGCGATCCGTTCGCGGTGCACTTCCCAGACCTGTCGCGGGAACATCAGCAGACAACCGTCGGGATGCCGGGTGAGCGTGAGCCGACCCTCGCTTTGCAGAAGCAGGGCGTCGCGGTGCCGCGCCGGGACCGTGAGGCGGCCCTTGGCGTCGAGCGACAGCGCGGAACTTCCCTGGAACATGCTGTTCGAACCGGTTCGGGATCGGCGCGGGAGGACAGCGAGCGACGCGCCGTGAACCCACAATTCACCACTTTTTCACACAAGTTCCCACTGTAGCGAAAAGGGGGATCCCGGGTCAAGCGAGAAACGCGGTTTTTCCAGCGCAGACAAGCACTTATCGGTGCGGTTTCGGGCGCGCCGCGCCGCGGCGCAGAAGTGGGAGCGAGCCTGTAGGCCGGATTCTGTGCGCCGGTTGCCCGGCTGACGATCATTCCTCTGGGCGCACCGTTACCGATACGCTCTAGCCACCAACCCGCACGCTCGGACGGGCCGTCCTGCCCGGCCGAAGCCGGATCGCGTGCCTATTCGGTGTTGCTCCGGGTGGGGTTTAGCGTGCCATTCGTGTCGCCACGAATGCGGTGGGCTCTTACCCCACCGTTTCACCCTTGCCTGATGCAGCCGTCGGCGCCCGAACCGCGCTTGCGCGCGGACCTGCACCGGGGATGCATCATCGGCGGTCTGCTCTCTGTTCCACTTTCCGTCGCCTTGGGTCTTTCGACTTGCTGCGCCTGGCCGTTGACCAGCACCCTGCCCTGCGGAGTCCGGACCTTCCTCCGGCGACGAATCGCCGGCGACCGTCCAGCCCGCTCCCAACGCGATTCTACCTTCGCGAATCGGGGTGCGCACCGGCGCCGAGACGCGTCGCGTTGCGCGTCGTCGGGGTGCGCCGCGCCGCTCGTCGCCGGGGGGTGCACGGTGCGCCTGGCCGACGGGTCGGTCCGAGTCGCTTCCCGATACACGCTTTGTCGGACCGACCCGCCGGCCAGGCGCGAGCGTGACACGCGTGCGAGCCCACACGAGCCCGCACGAGCCACGCAAGCGCACGCGTACCCGTGAACAGGATCCGCACGTGCCCCGCATCGCCCCGACGTCGAACGCCGATTCGACCAAGCGAGTATCGGGGAGCGACTCGAATCGGCGTTCGACGCGGTCGGCGCGCCGGGCGAAGCGCGCCGTGGCGAAGAGCGCCTTGGCGAAAAGTGCCGCGGCGCAATACCGCGGAGCGGAGCACGGCACGCGAACTCAGACCAGGGGAGGCGAGAGCTTCTCCTCGGCGATCACCGCCTTCACCGCCGGACGTTCGAGCATGCGCGAAAGGAAGGGACCGAGGTGCTGCAGGCTGCGTGCCGGACGCGCGAATCCGCGTGTCCAGCGGCACAGCATGAACGCGTAGGGGTCGAGCCCGCTGAACTGCTTGCCCATCACCCAGTCGCCGCCGTGCGCGGCGAAGTGCGCGTCGAGGATGTCGAGCTTGGCGTTGATCCACGCCTCGGCCTGCGCCTTCACTTCGGCGGCACAGCCGGTGCTGCCGGGCGCGACCATGCGATCGGAGTAGTAGTAGTGCGGCACCATCGCCTGCACGCTCGAGGACAGCCACACCATCCACTTGTAGAAGTGCGCACGCTGCGGCGAGCCGAGCGGCGGAATCAGTTCCGCGCGCGGATGCGTGTCGAGCAGGTGCAGGCAGATCGCGGCGGTTTCGTAGAGCACCAGGTCGCCGTCGACCAGCACCGGAATCAAGCCGTTGGGGTTGAGCTTGAGGTAGTCGCTCGACTTGTGCGCGTTGTCTTCTCGGTGGACGAGTTTGAGTTCGAAGGGCGCGCCGAGCTCACGCAGCAACATGTGCGGGGTCATGCTCGCGTTTCCGGGGAAGTAGTGCAGTTCGATCATGACGGCAATGTCTCGTTTGGTTGATCGGACCCGGCGTTAGGCGCGCAGCACGACCGCACGCGGGTTGTCCTCGACGTAGCCACGCACGATCGATTCGAAGTCGGTGTCGGGTTCGAATCCCATTGCCAGAGCGCGCGACGTGTCGAAACGCGCGGCCCACGTGCTCACCAGCCGGCGCACATGTTCGTCGGGTTCGTCGCGCACGAGGCGCAGCGCCGCCTCGCCGCCGATCGCTCGCAGCGCCTGGAGCTCGTCGTGCATCGACACGACCAGCCCCGGCAGGTTGAGCGAGCGGTTCCATCCCCAGTCGCCCGGGGCGAGGTCGAGCGCGTGCAGGAACATCGTCACCGCGGTGCGCGGCGAAACGACCCACATCTCGGTCTCGCGTTGCACCGGCAGAGCGGCCTCGTGCCCGGCGAGCGGCTCGCGGATGATTCCCGACGCAAAGCCCGAAGCCGCGCCGTTTGGGGCGCCCGGACGCACGACGACGGTCGGCACGCGCACGCTGCGACCGTCGATGAAACCCTTGCGGTTGAAGTCGTGCACCAGCAGCTCGCCGATCAGCTTCTGCACCCCGTACGAACCCTGCGGCGTCGGCGTCGTGGCGTCGGTCACCGTGGGCGGGAGATCTCCGCCGAACACCGCGATCGAGCTCGAAAACAGCACCCGTGGCTGGTTCCCCGCCGCGCGACACGCGTCGAGCAGGTGGCGGGTTCCGTCGAGGTTGACGCGCATGCCGAGATCGAAATCGGCCTCGGCGGTGCCGCTCACCACCGCCGCGAGGTGCACCACGACCCCGGTGTCGGCCCCGACGAGCGACGACACCGTAGCGGGGTCCGAGATGTTGCCCGCGACGTTGCGCACGCGCGCATCGCTCGTCGCGCCCTCGGCCTGGTCGAAGCAGACGATCCGCTCGAACTCGCGCCGCTTGCCGTCGATGCCGACCGTGCCGCGATCGAGCAGCTCTCGAATCAGTTGCTGGCCCAGGAATCCCGCGCCGCCGGTGATCAGGATGTTCATCGCTCTACTTTGTCGTTGCCCTGTTGCTCGTGATCATGACTTCCGTTCCCTTCTCGCCTTTGCCGACGATGATCTGGATCGAACTCTTCGCCTTCTCGTCGACCAGCATCAGCGTGGCGCCATCGTTCGACGACATGTCCATCATCTGTTTTCCGGCCGACGCCGATTTCAGGTGATCGCGATAGAAACTCGCGACTTTGTCCAGCGGGTCGGGGCTCAGCAGCACCACCGCATACGACGAGCCCTCGGGTCCGACGACCTTCGTCGCCTGGCCCTCTCCAGACTTGGCGCCGGGGTAGAACGGCACGCCGACGTCGGCCTCGGTGACCGTCGCCGAAGCAAACTCCATCTGCCGGGTTGCCCCGGAAGCGTCGGTGGTGGTGATCCTGACCGACTCGTTCGAGAGATCGACCTTGGCCTTGGTGCCGTCTTTCGACATCGCCGATTCGATCATCTTCTCGGCGGCGACCTCGGGCGCCTTGCTGCAGGCGACGAGCGATGCCGCGAAAGCGACGACTACGATCCACGCGCGATTTCCCATGGCGGCCCTCCACCGATGGTGACTGGAAAGGAGAACTCTATTGGGCGGGATCGGTCTTGGCAAGAATCGCGCCCGGCTCGAATGCGTCGCCCGGGATACGAGCGTCGGGCGGGTCCCGAGCGTCGGGCGGGTCCCGAGCGTCGGGCGGGTGGCGCGCGTCGCGCGGGATACGAGCGTCGCGACGGACGCGCGAGCGCGCGTTGCGAAACACCGCCGCGTCGTCGTAGAAGGCCGGGTCCTCGTTCTTCGCCCACCAGCCCGGGACGCCGAGGACCGGCAACGGCGCGAAAGTGCCGGGGCGCAGCGAGGTCGAGTCGATCTGCGCTGCCAGGGTCCGATCGGTTTCGCCTGTTTCGGGGTCGGCATCGATCACCCAGGCCTGCGCGCAGAGCGATTTGTAGGGCGCCCGCAGCTTGTCGAACAGCGCGTGGCCGAACACCAGAACGCGCGCAGCGCCAGCGAATCTCGCCCGGCCGTCGACGAACAGTTCGCGCCAGCGCATCGCGCGCAACGAGGCTCGCAGCTTCGCGTCGCGCGTGAAGACGACCGCGCCGCTCTCGTCGAACAGCGTGGCCGCATCGCGTACGGCGCCGCGTCGCGGTGCGACGCCGCTCGCCGCGAGCGATTCGGCCTGGAAGCGATTGAGCCTGCCCTTCGTTCGCGGAAACGAAAGCCACACCAGCGCGTTGAACAGGTCGTGCCAGCCGCCGTCCTCGCCGCTGCGAGTGGGCACCTCCCCGGTGCGCCAGATGTGCGCCTCGTACGGCGCGTCTCCCGCCGCGCCGGGTGGCGCGAACACGATCGGCCGGTCGTTGTCGTTGCGGATCGCGCGCTCGCAAGCGACGCGATTGAGCCGCTCGAGCGCCTGGTCCCAGCGACCGGCTTCGGCCGCCTCGCGCACCGATGCGTAGTCTCGCGCGATCGGCTCGAACCAGGGCGGCTTCAGCTCGCCAGCCGCCATTCGAGCGTCTCGCCGGCTGCGAGCGGCACGATCGCGTCGCCCGGGAACGGCAGCGAAGCCGGGATCTCCCAGCGCTCGCGGCGCAGCGTCACGCGCGTGGTGTTCGGGAGCAACCCGTAGAACGCCGGGCCGTGCACGCTCGCGAACCCCTCGAGGCGATCGAGCGCGCCGGCCTGCTCGAAGGCGGCGGCGTAGAGTTCGATCGCATGCGGCGCGGTGTAGCACCCGGCGCAGCCCGCGGCGTGCTCCTTCAGGCGCTGCGCGTGCGGCGCGCTGTCGGTGCCGAGGAAGAACCGCGGGTTGCCGCTCGTTGCCGCCCCGACCAGCGCGCCGCGGTGCGTCTCGCGCTTGAGCACCGGCAGGCAGTACCAGTGCGGGCGCAGGCCGCCGCTGAAGATCGCGTTGCGGTTGTAGAGCAGGTGGTGTGCCGTGATCGTCGCGCCGATCCCGGGCTCCGCATCGCGCACGTAGTCGGCCGCGTCGCGCGTCGTGATGTGCTCGAACACCACGCGCAGATCCGGGAAATCGCGCCGCAACGGAATCATCACGCGGTCGATGAAGACGCGCTCGCGGTCGAACAGGTCGACCGCCGGGTCGGTGACCTCGCCGTGCACCAGCAGCGGCAGGTCCTCGCGCTGCATCGACTCGAGCGCCGCGCGCGCCTTGGCGATGTCGCTGACGCCCGCGTCCGAATTGGTCGTCGCGCCGGCCGGATACAGCTTCACACCGTGCACGATCCCGCTCGCCTTCGCCTCCCGGATCTGCTGCGCGCTGGTGTTGTCGGTCAGATAGAGGGTCATCAGCGGCTCGAACCCGCTGCCCCTGGGGAGCGCGGCGAGGATCCGTTCCCGGTACGCCGCCGCGAGCGCAACGGTGGTCACCGGCGGGCGCAGGTTCGGCATCACGATCGCGCGCCGGAACTGCGCCGCGCTCGCGCCCACGACCGCGGCGAGTGCGGCGCCGTCGCGAAGGTGCAGATGCCAGTCGTCGGGCTGGATCAGCGTGAGCTGTTGCGGGTTCGGGTTCGAGTCGGTCATTTGGGCAGCAGCAGGATCGCGCGGTAGTCGTTTACGTTGGTGCGGGTCGGGCCGGTCACGATCAGCTCGCCCAGCGCCGCGAAGAAACCATAGCCGTCATTGTCGTCGAGCATCGCGCGCGGATCGAGTCCGAGCGATCGCGCGCGTTTGATCGTGTCGGGCGCGACGATCGCGCCGGCATTGTCCTCGCTGCCGTCGATCCCGTCGGTATCGGCGGCGATTGCCCAGACGCCTTCGGCGCCATCGAGTTCGCGCGCGAGCGCGAGCAGGAACTCGGCGCAGCGTCCGCCGCGCCCGTTGCCACGCACGGTGACCGTGCACTCGCCCCCCGAAACCAGGGCGACCGGGCGCGCGAAGGGCCGGTCGTGCGCGCAGACCTCGCGTACGATCGCCGCCATCACCTGCGCCACATCGCGCGCCTCGCCGGTGATCGTGTCGCCGAGCAGCGCCGCGCGCACGCCGGCCTGCTCGAACACGGCAGCGCCGGCCTCGAGGCTGCGATGCGCGGTCGCGACCATCCGGTGCTCGACGCGCGCGAACAGCGCGTCTGCGGGTTTGGGTGTCTCGCCGACGTCGCCGCGATCGCCACGCGCGAGGTGCGCAGCGACGCTCGCCGGCACCTCGACGCGCCAGCGCGCGAGGACCTCGATCGCGTCGCGATAGGTGCTGGGATCCGGCGCGCACGGCCCCGACGCGATCGCCGACAGGTCGTCGCCCGCCACGTCGGAGACGACCAGCGCGAGCACGCGCGCGCGCGTCGCCTGCGCCAGCCGCCCGCCCTGGATTCTCGAGAGGTGCTTGCGCACCACGTTCATCTCCTGGATCGGCGCGCCGCTGGCGAGCATCGAGCGCGTGACCGCTTTCAGGTCGGCGATCGGCACCGACGCGACCGGCAGACTCAGCAGGCTCGACCCGCCGCCCGAGACCAGCACGAGCAGCAGGTCCTCGGCACGCAGCGAGGAAGCGAGCGCGAGGACCTCGGCGGTGGCTGCTTCGCCCGCCTCGTCGGGCACCGGATGGCCCGCTTCGATCACCCGGACGCGTTCGCACGGCGCCCCGTGCGCGTAGCGGGTGATCACGATGCCCTCGAGCGGCGCGCCGGCGGGCCAGTGCCGCTCGACCGCGAGCGCCATGCTCGCTGCGGCCTTGCCCGCGCCGACGACGACGGTGCGCCCGAAGCCCGCGATGTCCGGCGGCGACGGGAGGAAAACCGAGAGCGTCTTCAACGGGTCGGCCGCCGCGACCGCCGCGGCGAAGCTCTCGAGCAACAGAGCGCGCGCGTCGATCAATGCCATCGCCGCCTGCTGCGTTTCGGTCGAGTTCGCCATCCGCTGTCGTCCGCCGTCTTCGTCACACCGCGTCGATCGATCGCGCGTCGATCAGCCCAAGGCCTCGACGATCGCGCGCCCGACGTCCGCAGTGACCGCGTTGCCGCCCATGTCCGGAGTGCGCGGCCCCCCGGCGGTGACCGTCTCGATCGCCGCGAGGATCGCGTCGTGCGCTTCCGGATAGCCGAGGTGCTCGAGCATCATCGCGCCGCACCAGATCTGGCCGATCGGGTTGGCGATGCCCTTGCCCGCGATGTCGGGCGCCGATCCGTGCACCGGCTCGAACAGCGACGGAAACCTGCGCTCCGGGTTGATGTTGGCCGAGGGCGCGATGCCGATCGTTCCGGTGCACGCCGGGCCGAGGTCGGAGAGGATGTCGCCGAACAGGTTCGACGCCACCACCACGTCGAACCAGTGCGGATTGCGAACGAAGTGCGCGGTCAGGATGTCGATGTGGAACTTGTCGAGCTTCACGCCCGGGTAGTCCTTCGACACCTCGGCCACGCGCTCGTCCCAGTACGGCATCGAGATGAAGATCCCGTTGGACTTCGTCGCCGACGTGAGGTGTTTCTTCGGGCGCTTTTGCGCGAGCTCGAAGGCGTAGCGCAGCACGCGGTCGACGCCGATTGCGCGTGAAGATCGACTCCTGCAGCACGAACTCGCGCTCGGTGCCGGCGAACATCCTGCCGCCCACCGACGAGTACTCGCCCTCGGTGTTCTCGCGCACCACGTAGAAGTCGATCTCGCCCGCCTTGCGGTTGGCCAGCGGACTGGGCACGCCCGGCATCAGCCGCACCGGGCGCAGGTTGATGTACTGGTCGAACTCGCGCCTGAACAGCAGCAGCGAGCCCCACAGCGAGATGTGGTCGGGCACCGTGTCGGGCCAGCCGACCGCGCCGTAGTAGATCGCGTCGTGTCCGCCGATTCTCTGCTTCCAGTCGTCGGGCATCATCTTGCCGTGCTTCGCGTAGTAGTCGCAGCTGGCGAAGTCGAATTGGTCGTAACCCAGATCGATGCCGAACTTGCGCGCCGCGGCTTCGAGCACGCGCAGTCCTTCGGGGACCACTTCCTTGCCGATGCCATCGCCCGGGACGACTGCGATGCGATGCTTGCCCATTGTTATTGCCTTTCGTGAATTTGCCCGATGGCGTCAGGGTAGCTGAACAGCGCCGGCGTGCCCCCCGAGTGCAGGAACACCACGTTCGACTCGGGCGCGAACGTGGTTCGCCTACGCCGCTCTGCGGCACCGGCATCCGCGCGCGGATTACGCCGAGCACGGTGCGCGAAACGGCGTGGCCGGTGTGCTCGCGTCGAATAGGCTACATTGAACCGTCGAAGGAGGTCAGAATGAAAACAATCACCCCGCGCGGACCCGGACTCGGTCTGGAATGCGTCGAGCGCGCGCGCGTCGAGGCGTGACCGCGCGCGCTTCCACCGCGCCCCGGCGAGGCGCGAACACGGGCGCCGCGCGTAGCAGCGCCGCGACGCATTCGAAAATGCGCCTCGCGCTCTCCGGCGCCGACGGCAACATCGGGCGCGTGCTGCGGCGCGAACTGCCGCAGCGCGGCTACGCGCTGCGCTCGGCCGAACTCGCGCCGCGATCGCGACTGGTCGCAGGCGAAGACCTCGTCCACGGCGACCTGCAGGATCCGGCCGCGGTCGACCGGCTGCTCGAAGGGCGCGACGTGCTGATCCACATGGCCGCGACCAGTGTCGAGCGTCCGCTCGACGAAATCGTCGCGAACAACCTGCTTGCTCTTGTTCAGGTCTATGAAGGCGCGCGCAGGCACGGCGTGAAACGGGTGGTCCTTCCCAGCTCGAACCACGTCGTGGGCATGTACCCGGTGAGCGAGAAGCTCGAGCTCGATTGCGAGCCGCGCCCCGACACCTTCTACGGGCTCTCGAAGGTCTGGGGCGAGTCGCTCGCGCGGATGTACTGGGACAAGCACGGCGTCGAATCGGTGTGCCTGCGCATCGGCACCGCGATCGAGCGCCCGCAAACATTCCGCCACCTGAGCACGTGGCTCGGGCTCGAAGACCTGCTCCACCTGATCGAGCGCTGCATCGAGGCGCCCGAGGTCGGGCACACGATCGTCTGGGGCGTGTCGGCCAACACGCGCAGCTACTGGAGCAATGCGCAGGCGGCGCGGCTCGGCTACGCGCCGCGTCAGAATGCCGAGGACTGGGCCGACGAGATCCTCGCGCGCGACAACCCGGTGCCGCCCGAGGCGCGAGGCCTGCAGGGCGGCAGCTTCGTGCTGCACGACCTGATGCGAAGAGGCTGACGCAGCAGAAATTCCACGTTGAAGATGTCTACTTGAAGGATGAGCCGATCCAGCGCGCGCGCCGAAGTTCGATCCTGGCGCGTCGCGCGGGCACCCGCGCTGCGCCCGGTGGTAGAGTCGATGCGCGGCGCCCGCGCGGACGCGGGCGCGAGGGTCTTGTCGCGAGGAGGTGGGTCGATGGGTTGGATCGGTTCGTTGATCATTGGCGGGATCGTCGGCTGGCTCGCCAGCATCATCATGAAGACAAATCCGCAGATGGGCATCATCGCCAACGTGTTGGTCGGGATCGTCGGGTCGATGCTCGGGTTCTGGGTTGCTGGGCTGGTGGGCGTCTCGGCGGGCGGCACGATCGGCCGATTCGTCGTCGCGCTCGGCGGCGCGGTGCTGCTGATCTTCGTTCTCGGCAAGCTCGGCATCCTGAGACGGCATTAGCGGATCAGCAGGGCGGCCAGTGAACGAAGAGCGGCGCCAGCCGGCCGCTCCGCACTTATACCGCAGCGCAATATTGGACTTCCCACGGCATCGTTGACAGCGCCATGCCTCGAACGGAAGCCATTTCGAAGGCCTCCGGGCTGATCCCACCGAGGTGGGTGTGACGGCGCGTCCGGCTGGATGTCAGACTACGAATGTTCCCTTGCGCCACTGGTGACTTGTCGATGGAAAATCGTCCGATATCGAAGATTCCAAGAGGCTTGCGCATCATGCAGACACGACCAAGACTCGTCGCGGCCGTGGTGCTTGGCATCGCCGTGGCCTGGGCCCTGCCAGAACATGCCGCCTTGACTGCCCCATCCCGCTGGCTGATTGGCTGGAACGCCGGCGCTGTGCTGTACCTTGTGCTGCTGTATTGCTCTTCTTGCACTTGACCAGAATCACCGACCTCGATGGCATGCGGCGCCGCGCGCTGCGACAGGACGAAGGACGGCTGGCCACGCTGACGCTGCTTACCCCGGTGTGGGGTTTGCCCTGGAGCCTGGCCGGTGTGCCATGAATTGGCCGGCGCAGCGCGTGCCTAGACTGATTCCTCGCGCTCCTGCGCCTGTGCCGCCCACATCCGCGCGTAGACGCCCTCACGCGCGAGCAGCTCGGCATGGGTGCCGGTCTCCACGATCCGGCCGTGGTCGAGCACGATGATCTGGTCGGCCTCGACCACGGTGGACAGGCGATGCGCGATCACCAGCGTCGTGCGACCGGCCGCCACCGCGCGCAGCGCGCCCTGGATCGCCTGCTCGTTGCGCGTGTCGAGCGCCGAGGTCGCTTCGTCCAGGATCAGGATCGCCGGGTCCTTGAGCAGCATCCGCGCGATCGCGACACGCTGCTTCTCGCCGCCCGAGAGCTTGAGCCCGCGCTCGCCGACGCGCGTCTGCAGTCCGTCGGGAAGCGCGACGATCAGCGCGTCGAGCTGGGCGCTCCTGCAGGCATCGAGGATCGCCGACTGGTCCGCGCCGGGGCGGCCGTAGGCGATGTTGTAGCCGATCGTGTCGTTGAACAGCACGGTGTCCTGCGGAACGATTCCGACCGCGGCACGCAGGCTGTCCTGCGTCACCTCGCGCAGGTCCTGGCCGTCGATCAGGATCCGGCCCCCGGTGACGTCGTAGAAGCGATAGAGCAGTCGCGACAACGTCGACTTGCCGGCGCCGCTGGCGCCGACCACCGCGGTGGTCGAGCCCGGGGCGACGGTGAAGTCGATCCCGTGCAGGATCGGGCGCGCGGCGTCGTAGGAGAAGTGCACGTGGTCGAAGCGCAGATTCGGGCCCAGCGTGTGCGCGATCTCCAGCGCCTTGGCGTCGGGCGCGTCGTCGATCTCGCGGTTCGCCTCGAGCAGGCCGAACATTTTCTCCAGGTCGGTCAGGCTCTGCTTGATCTCGCGGTACAGCGTGCCGAGGAAATTCAGCGGGATGTACAGCTGGATCATGAAACCGTTGACCAGCACCAGGTCGCCCAGCGTCATCTGACCCGATGCCACTCCCACCGTCGCGCGCCAGACGATCAGCGTGGTCGCGGTGGCGATGATCGCCGACTGCCCGACGTTCAACAGCGACAGCGAAGCCTGGCTCTTGAGGCGCGCGCGCTCGTAGTGCCCGAGCGTGTCGTCGTAGCGATCGGCTTCGAATCCTTCGTTGCCGAAGTACTTCACCGTCTCGTAGTTGAGCAGCGAATCGATCGCTCGCGTGTTGGCTTTCGAGTCGAGTTCGTTCATCGTGCGGCGAAAGTGCGTGCGCCACTCGGTGACGATCACCGTGTACACGACGTAGACCGCGAGCGCACCGATCGCGATCAGCGAGAACCACGGGTCGTACCTGAGCGCGAGATAGCCGATCACCATGCTGATCTCGACCAGCGTGGGCAGGATGCTGTAGAGCGTGAACGACACCAGCGTGGAGATCGCGCGCGTGCCGCGCTCGATGTCGCGGGTGAGCCCCCCGGTCTGGCGTTCGAGATGAAAGCGCAGCGACAGCGCGTGCAGGTGTCCGAACACCTGCAGCGCGATCGTGCGCACCGCGCGCTCGGTCACGCGCGCGAAGATCAGCTCGCGCAGTTCAGTGAATAGCGTGTTGGAAAGTCGCAGCAGGCCGTAGGCCACGACGAGCGCGAGCGGCGCGGCGACCGCCGCGGCCACGCCGGGCGTGAGCGCGTCGACGATCCCCTTGAGCACCACCGGAACGCCGACGTTGGCGACCTTGGCCGCGACCAGAAAGACCAGCGCGAGCAGCACGCGAACGCGGTAGCGCCAAAGATAGGGAATCAGCAGACGGATCGTCTGCCAGTCTCCGCGTCGACGCGGGACCGGGGCGGCGGTGCCGTCGTTCGGTTCGGGCGGCGAAGTACGGCGGCGCATCGCGCGATGCTAGCAGGGACCGTGCGAAACTCCCGGCGTCGGGTGCGCCGCGCGACGGCGCGCCGCAAGGCACACGGTGAAACGTTCGGGCGCATCCGCCCCGGAGAACGCAGCGATGGAATCGATCCACATACCGCCGGACCACGAGCTGATCCTGCGCGTGATGCCGATGCCGGCCGACGTGAACTCCAACGGCGACATCTTCGGCGGCTGGGTGATGTCGCAGGTCGACATCGCAGGCGGCGTCACCGCCGCGCAACGCGCCCGCGGGCGCGTGGCCACCGTGGCGGTGAACGCCTTCCAGTTCAAGCAACCGATCTCGATCGGCGACGTCGTTTCGTTCTACACCCGCGTCGAGAGCGTCGGACGGACCTCGGTCAAGGTGCACGTGGAAGTGATCGCCGAGCGCAACCCGACCGCTCCGGTGGTGGTCAAGGTGACCGACGCCACGCTCACCTACGTGGCGATCGATGCCGGTGGGGTCAAGCGGGAGATGCCGCAGGCGTAGCGCCCCGGCACATCCCCGGGGTTCAGCGCTTCATCGCCGCCAGAAACGCGTCGATCGCCACTTCGTGCTCGGGCGTATGGTGCGCGAGCGCCTGCATCGCCGCCGACATCTCGAGCAGCGAGTCGAGTCTCGTGTGCTGGCCCTCGCGCAGCAACCGCTTGGCCATGCGCAGCGCCGGGCCAGAGTTGGCGGCGATTCGCGCCGCGAGCGCCAGCGCCTCGGACATCAACGATTCGTGCGGCACGACCCGCGACACCAGCCCGCAAGCCAGCGCCTGCTGCGCGTCGATCGTGTCGCCGGTGAAGGTGAGTTCGGCCGCCTTGGACATCCCGACCACGCGCGGCAGCAGCCAGGCGCCACCGTCGCCGGGGATGATTCCCAACTTGACGAAACTCTCGGCGAACTTCGCGCGCTCCGAGGCGACGCGGATGTCGCACATGCACGCCAGATCGCACCCGGCGCCGATCGCGGCACCGTTGACCGCCGCGATCGTGGGCACGTCGAGGTTGTACAGCGCGAGCGGGATGCGCTGGATGCCGTTGCGGTAACCCTCGCGGATCTCGTAGGGGGTGCCCGCGGCGATGCCGGACTTGTTCTTCATGTCCTTGACGTTGCCGCCGGCGCAAAACGCGCTGCCCGCGCCGGTGAGAATCAGGCACTTCACGCCCGGGTCGCGCTGCGCGCGGTCGCAGGCGTCGACCACCGCGTCCCACTGCGCCTGCGCGGACAGCGCATTGCGTGCATCGGGGTCGTTCAGCGTGAGCGTGACCACCGCCCCCTGTTGCGCGTAGAGCACGAACTCGTTCATCGCACCTCCTCGTGTCGGACCAGTATCGCCGATGGCCACGCCGGCGCTCAAGCCTCGGCCCCCGGCGCCGATGACCGGTAGGTCAGACATCCCACTCGCGGAACGCGCCATGTGCAGATTCGTCGCCTGGATCGGGGCTCCGATCTTCCTGCAGGACGTCGTCTGCGCACCGGCGCATTCGCTGGTGCGCCAGGCGCTGCACGCCGAACGCGCGCGCACGGCCACCAACGGCGACGGCTTCGGCGTGGGTTGGTACGGCGAGCGCGACGAACCCGCCACCTACCGCGAGGTGATGCCGGCGTGGTCCGACGACAACCTGCACTCGCTGTGCGAAACGGTGCGATCGGGGCTGTTCTTCGCGCACGTGCGCGCGGCGACCGGGACGGCGATCTCGCGAAACAACAGCCACCCGTTTCGATTCGGCCGCTACCTGTTCATGCACAACGGCCAGATCGGGGGCTACCCGAAAGTGCGCCGGGCGCTCGAGGCGCGCCTGCCAGACGCGCTGTACGCCGCGCGCAAGGGATCGACCGATTCGGAACTGATGTTCCTGCTCGCGATGGCGAAGGTCGCACGTGGCGCGCAGCCGCAGGCGGCGATCCACGCGGTGTTCGACGAAACCGTCGCGGCGATGGAGCGCGCCGGGGTCGGCGAACCGCTGCGCTTCGCCGCCGCGCTGTCCGACGGCGAGTCACTCTGGGCGTTTCGCTTCGCGAGCGACTCGGACCCTCCCACGCTGTTCGTGCGCGACACCCCGAGGGGAACCATCGTCGCGTCGGAGCCCTTCGACGACGAAGAAACCCAGTGGATCGCCGTGGCGCCGGGCGACACGCTGCGGCTGGAGCGCGCACTGCACGGCCCGACGCCGCTCGACGCCGGTTCGCTCGGCGCCGCGCTGCACTGGTCGGGCGGCTCGCGAGACCCGCTCGCCGTGGCCTGAACTCCGCGACGGGACGCAGCAGGCCGGGCCCGCGTCGCGACGCGCCGGGGACGCGACACCGCGCTCAGAGGAACAGGTCGGGCAGCAGGTGTTTCGTGCCGGGCACCACCGCGTACTGGTCGAAATCCTCTACACCCGACGCGCGCAGCACGTCCTCGTCGATGTGGAAGTTGCCGGTGTTCGCCGGATCCGAGCCGTTCGCGCAGAGCACGACGTAGGCGGCCTCCGCCAGGATCGCCGGCGTGCGGCACAGGTTGGTCGGAACGTTGCCGATCGCCTGCAACGCGGCGGTCGCGATCACCGTTTTCGGCCACAGCGCGTTGACGGCGATGCCATGCTTGCCGAGTTCTTCGGCGTGACCGAGCACGCATAGGCTCATCCCGTACTTGGCCATCGTGTAGGCCAGGTGCGGAGCGAACCACTTCGGGTCGAGATTCAGCGGCGGCGACAGCGTGAGCACCTGCGGGTTGCGTGCGGCCTTCGCCGACTGCACCAACGCGGGAAGACAGGCCTGCGTGCAGACGAAAGTGCCGCGCACGTTCACCCCGAACATCAGGTCGAAGCGCTTCATCGCGGTGTTCGGCGTGTCGGTCAGGCTGATCGCGCTGGCGTTGTTCACCAGGATGTCGATGCCGCCGAAGTGGTCGACTGCCTGCGCCACCGCCTTCGCGACCGCGTCTTCGTCGCGGATGTCGACCGCGAGTGGCAAGGCCTTGCCGCCGGCGGCCTCGATCTCGGCCGCGGCGGTGAAGATCGTTCCGGGCAGCTTCGGATGCGGCTCGGTGCTCTTCGCGGCGATCACGACGTTGGCGCCGTCGCGCGCGGCGCGCTTGGCGATCTCCAGGCCGATCCCGCGCGACGCGCCGGAGATGAACAGGGTGCGGTCTTTCAGGGTCATGGTGTCCTCGTCGTTTCTCTGGTCTTCGGGTGGATTCGATGTTCGCTTCGCCAGCGCGCGATCGCGCCGGCCAATTCGCCAGCCCAGAGCCGGTAGGCTCCGGGACCGGGGTGAAAGCCGTCGCTCGCGACCAGCGTAGTGTCTTCGCTATCCGGAATCGCGACATAGCGTGTTTCGGGTTTCGTCTCGGCCCAAGCCTGCAGTGCCCGATCGAAACCGCGCGCGCGCCCGCCGAGATAGGCGCGCAGCGGCTGGGGCAGCGCCGGAAAGCGGTGCATCGGTGGCAGTCCGGAAAACACGAGGAGCGCCCCGGGCGCCGCGTCGTGAAGCCGCGCCGCGAGGCGATCGAGATCGCCGAGCCAGGCCCCCACCGTGCGCCTCCCGGTGACGTCGTTTACCCCGACCGAGATCACGGCCACGTCGAAGGGCGAAGGCACGTTCGTCTCGAGCAGCGCGTGCAGTGCGCGCGCGTCCACCCCCGTCTGGGCGATCAGTTGCCAGCGCAACGCCCGCGCGACGCCAACCCGCGACAGCGCGTCGACGAGCTGGCCGGTGAGCGCCTCGTCCTGGTGATCCGCACCGACGCCGGCCGCCGCCGAGTCTCCGGCGATGAGAACGCGCAGCGGATCGCCGCCGTCCTCGACTGGAGTGAGCGCACGCTCACCTGTTCGTGCGCCGAGCGGTTCCGGCAAGCGGGGTGTGACGCGGCGCACGTACAGCCCTTGCGCGAGAAGAAGCGGCGCCGCGACCGCCAGGATGGTTTCCGGCCTCATCGTGCCGGCTCGCCCCGGGCGCGATCGCCGAACTGTGGGTAGCACGGGTGGCGGGGAAGCAAGGCGCTCACTCGAACTTCGAGAAGTCCGGCTTTCTCTTCGCCAGAAACGCCGTGAACACCTCGCGCGCCTCGGGCGATTGCAGCCGCAGCGCGAACTCGGTGAGTTCCTCGGTCATCTGGGCGGCCACCGCGTCCGCATGGCCCTGCTTCATCAGGCGCTTGGTCGCGCGCAGCGACGCCGCCGGCAGCGCGACCAGCCTGGCGGCCTGGGCGCGCGCGAAGGCGAGCGTCTCGGAGTCGGGCAGCACGCGCAGCACCAGCCCCATCTGTCGCGCCTCCTCCGCGCCGAACGGTTCGGCGAGCAGCAGCTTTTCGGCAGCGCGCTGGTAACCGGCAAGCGCGGGCAGCAGCAGGCTCGACGCGGCCTCCGGGCACAGCCCGAGTTGAACAAAAGGCATGGAGAACTTCGCCGACTCGCCGGCGTAAACCAGATCGCAATGCAGCAACAGCGTCGTGCCGACCCCGATCGCGGCGCCGTTGACCGCCGCCACCATCGGCTTGGCGCAGGTGCTGATCGCGCGCAGGAAGCGCACGACGTGGCTGTCGCTGCCCTGAGGAGGATTCTTCAGGAAGTCGGAGATGTCGTTGCCGGAGGTGAAGACCTCGTCGCTGCCGTGAAACAGGATGCAGCGCACCGCGGGATCGTCGGCGGCTCGCGCCAGCGCATCGGCGATCGTCTGGTACATCGCCGCGGTGATCGCGTTCTTCTTCTCCGGTCGATCGAAGCCGATCGACATCACGCCCTCGTCGGTGCTGACCTTGATGCTCATCTCGATTCTCCAGTTCTTGGAGTCGGGTTGCTGCTGCGATCGCGCGACAGCGTACGCGCCAGCCGCACCCGACCCAGCCGCACCCGACCCAGGCGCGATCAGACGCGCTCGAGGATTCCCGCAGCACCCATCCCGGTGCCCACGCACATCGTCACCATCCCGTACTTCAGGTTGCGACGACGCAGCGCGTGCACGACGGTGGCGGCGCGGATCGCGCCGGTGGCGCCGAGCGGGTGGCCGAGCGCGATCGCCCCGCCCATCGGATTGACCTTCGTCGCGTCCAGCCCGAGGTCGCCGATCACGGCCAGCGCCTGCGCGGCGAAGGCTTCGTTCAGCTCGATCCAGTCGAGCTGGTCCTGGTTCAGCCCGGCGACCTTGAGCGCCGCCGGTATCGCTTCCTTCGGCCCGATTCCCATGATCTCGGGCGGCACGCCGCGCACCGAGAACGACACGAAGCGCGCCAGCGGCGTGAGGTTGAACTGCTTGAGCACGCGCTCGGACACCACCAGCAGCGCGCCCGCGCCGTCGGAGGTCTGCGAGCTGTTGCCCGCAGTGACGCTGCCCATTCCGGTGGCCTTGCCGGTCGGATCCTTCGCGGCGGCGAACACCGCGCGCAGCTTCGCGAGCGCCTCGGCGCTCGATTCGGCGCGAGGGCCCTCGTCCAGCGAAACGGTGCGCGTGCGCACGTCGATCTCGCCGCTGCCGAGGTTGGGCACGCGTTCGATCACTTCGATCGGCGCGATCTCGTCGCCGAACTCGCCGGCCTGTTGCGCGGCGATCGCCTTCTCGTGCGACGCGAGCGCGAAGGCATCCTGCGCCTCGCGGCTCACCTTCCACTGCTTCGCGACGTTCTCCGCGGTGAGTCCCATGCCGTAGGCGATGCCAACGTTCTCGTCGCCCTCGAACACGCGTGCGTTGATCGACGGCGTGTTGCCCATCATCGGCACCATGCTCATCGATTCGGTGCCGGCGGCGATGATCGCCTCGGCCTCGCCGACGCGAATCCGGTCGGCGGCCATCGCCAGCGCCGTGAGGCCCGAGGCGCAAAAACGGTTGACCGTGACGCCGCCCACCGTATCGGGCAACCCCGCCAGCAGCACACCGATGCGCGCGACGTTCAGGCCCTGTTCGCCTTCGGGAATCGCGCAACCGACGATCGCGTCCTCGATCACCGCCGGGTCCAGGCCGGGCACCTGCGCCAGCGCGGCGCGGATCGCGTGCACCAGCAGGTCGTCGGGACGGACGTGACGCAGTACGCCCTTGGGCGCCTTGCCGACCGGCGTGCGGCTGGCCGCGACGATGTACGCGTCCTGGATCTGTTTGCTCATTGTTCGTTCTCCCTGGCCGAGCGCTAGTTGCGCACCGGCTTGCCGGTCTGCATCATTCCCATGATCCGTTCCTGGGTCTTGGGGTGGGTGAGCAGGCTGGTGAATCCCTTGCGCTCGAGCGCCATCAGCCACTCCTCGTTCGCCATCGACCCCGGTTCCACGTCGCCGCCGCACATCACCTCGGCGATCGTCCTGCCGAGATGGAAGTCGTGCGCGGTGATGAAGCCGCCGTCGCGCATGTTGGCCAGTTGCGCGCTGATCGTGGCGATGCCGCTACGCCCCGCCACCTTGAACGGCGCGCGCCGCGGCGCGCGATAGCCCGCGTCGCTCATCGCCTTGGCTTCGCGGATCGCCGCGTACAGCAACTCGTTGCGATTGAACACGATCAGGTCGGACTCGAGCAGATAACCGATCGCCTGCGCCTCGATCGCCGAACGCGAAACCTGCGCGGTGGCCGCCGCCATCATGAAGCGCTTGAGGAACTCGAGCAGGCTCGCACCAGGCGCCGCCTCCGACAGCTCCGCGGCGCGTCGCGCTCCGTAGGCGAGGCCGCCGCCCCCGGGGATCAGACCGACGCCGACTTCGACCAGCCCGATGTAGCTCTCGATGTGCGCGACGCGACGCGCGCAGTGCACCGCCAGCTCGCAACCGCCGCCGAGTGCCATGTGCGCGACCGCCGCGATGGTCGGCACCTGCGCGTAACGCAGCCTGAGCATCGCGTCCTGCAGCTGCTTCTCCGCTTCGCCGATCGCGCCGGCGCCGCCGGACATGAACACCGGCAGCATCGCCTGCAGATCGGCGCCGTAGGAGAACGGATCGTCGGGCGACCAGATCACCAGCCCCTGGTACTCGCGCTCGGCGATCTCCACCGCGCGCAGCAGCCCGGAGATCACGCCGGGCCCGATCGCGTGCACCTTGGTGCGGATCGACGCGACCACGACGTCGTCGACGCCACGCCCGTTGACCGTCCACAGACGGATCGACTCGTCCTCGAACAGCGTGTTGCCGCCGCTGTGTCCGGTGGCGGCGTTCTCGCCGGCGAGTGCTGCCGGGAAGAGCTGGCGTTTGTAGACCGGGTGTTTCGAGCGCGAGACGAACTCGCGCCGCATCGGCGACCACGAGCCCTCGGGCTGGTGCACGCCGCCGCGTTCGGCCACCGGGCCGTCGAATACCCACGCCGGAAGCGCGACGTTGGCGAGCGCCTTGCCTTCGTCGATGTCGGCCTTGATCCAGTCGGCGACCTGCTTCCAGCCGGCGGCCTGCCAGGCCTCGAAGGGGCCCTGCGCGGCTGCGAAGCCGAAGCGCATCGCGAAATCGACGTCGCGCGCGTTGTCGGCGATCTCCTCGAGCTTGCACGCGGCGTACTGGAAACCGTCGCGCAGCACCGACCAGACGAACTGCGCCTGCGGATTGCTCGACTCGCGCAGCAGCTTGAACCGCTCGGCCGGGTCTTTCTTCTTGAGGATTCTCGCGACCGTCTCGTCGGCCTTGCCGCCGGCCGGCACGTACCCGCCGGTGGCCGGATCGAAACGCAGGATCGCCTTTGCGTCCTTGCGATAGAACCCGGCTTTGGCCTTCTGTCCCAGCGCGCCCTTGCCGATCAGGGTGGTGATGACTTCGGGGGTCTCGTAGAGCTTCGCGAACTCGTCTCCGGGCAGGCTCTCCTGCATCGTCTTCATCACGTGCCCGACGACGTCGAGTCCGACGATGTCGACGGTGCGGAAGGTGCCCGACTTGGCGCGCCCGAGCTTCTCGCCGGTGAGATCGTCGACCACGTCGAAGGACAGACCGAACCTGGCGGCCTCGGCGACGGTGGCGAACATGCCGTAGGTGCCGATCCGGTTGGCGACGAAGTTCGGCGTGTCCCTGGCGCGCACGCAGCCCTTGCCCAGCGTGGTCGTCAGGAAGGCCTCGAGCCGTTCGAGCACGTCGGTCTGCGTCTGGTGGGTGGCGATCAGCTCCACCAGGTGCATGTAGCGCGGCGGATTGAAGAAGTGCACGCCGCAGAACCGCGTCTTGATCGCCGGGTCGACCCCCTCGGCGAGTTTCATGATCGGCAACCCCGACGTGTTCGTCGCGAGGATCGCGTCGGCTTTCAGGTGCGGGCCGACCCTGGCATAGAGCGCGTGCTTCCAGTCGGTGCGCTCGGCGATCGCCTCGATCACCAGCTCGCAGTTGCGCAGCTCGCCCAGGTCGTCGTCGTAGTTGGCCGGGCGGATGAACGCGGCCAGGTCGGGGTGCCCGAGCGGCGCCGGGTTCATCTTCTTCAGCGACTCGATCGCCTTGATCGCGATCGCGCTCTTGGGCCCTTCCTTGGCGGGCAGGTCGAACAGGATCACGTCGACCTTCGCGTTGACCAGATGGGCGGCGATCTGCGCGCCCATCACCCCGGCGCCCAGGACCGCGACGCGACGCACGTTGAAATTCGACACCGTCATTCCTCCCGGATCCAGGTCTGGGTGCGACCGAACAGCGGAATGCCGACGTAGCCGCGCACCTCCAGCTTCTTGCCGCCCTCGACCAGCGTCATCTGGCTGCGATAGACCTTGCCGTTGTTCGGGTCGAGGATGTCGCCTCCGCCCCAGCCTTCGGCTTCCTTCTTCATGCCGGTGATGATCGTCATGCCCTGCACCGGTTTGTCCTTTCGTTCATCGGTGCACTTGTCGCACTTTGCCTCGGTCTTTTCGGTCAGGATCTTCTCGACCTTGCCGCTGAGCACGCCGCCGCTATCGACGATGCGGATCAGAGATTTGGGCTTCTTCGTCTCGTCGTCGACCGATTTCCACAGCCCGACCGGCGAGCTCACGCCCTGCGCCCGCGCCGTGTTCGCCGCGACGCCGAGCGCGGCGAGGATCGTGAACGAAACTGCGAAGGCGCTCAGCGCGAATTGCGACTTGATCTTGGTGCTCATCGTTGGGTCTCCCTGTCGGTTGGGTGTGAGGGGGTGTGCGTGCCGGTTCAGAACAGTTCGGCCTCGAGTTCCATCAGCGAGGCTGCGCCCGAGCGTACCGTACGCATCAGCGAGGCGGTCTCGGGTTGCAGCTTGGCGAAATAGAAACGCGCGACGCTGAGCTTTGCAGCGTAGAACGGTTCGTCGGCCTTCGCGAGCGCGATCTTCGCCATCCGCGCCCAAAGGTAGGACAGCACCAGGTGTCCGATCACGCGCAGGTAGTCGACCGCCGCGGCGCCTGCCTCGTCCTGGTTCTGGAATGCCTTCATCCCGAGCTCGGTCGTGAGCTTCTCGATCCTGCCGGCGAGATCGGCCAGCGGGTTCACGAACTCGGCCATTGCCTCGTTGGTGCCTTGCTCTTCGACCAGCGTGGCGATCAACGCCCCGAGCTTGCGCAGTTTCGCACCATTGTCGCCCAGCACCTTGCGCCCGAGCAGGTCGAGCGACTGGATCGTGTTGGTGCCCTCGTAGATCATGTTGATGCGCGCGTCGCGCACGTACTGCTCCATGCCCGACTCGCGGATGTAGCCGTGCCCGCCGAACACCTGCTGCGCGAGCACGGTGGACTGGAAGCCGTTGTCGGTGACGAAGGCCTTGACGATCGGCGTGAGCAGCGCGACCAGGTCGGTGCACTCGGCGCGCACCTGCTCGTCGGGGTCGTGCTCGTAGCGATCGATCATGAACGCGATCCAGTACGCGAGCGCGCGACAACCTTCGGTCCACGCGCGCTGCGTGAGCAGCATCCGGCGCACGTCGGGGTGCACGATGATCGGGTCCGCGGCCTGCTCCGGCGCCTTGGGGCCGGTGAGCGCGCGTCCCTGCGTGCGGTCCCTGGCGTAGGCGGCCGACTGCTGGTAAGCCGCGTCCATCAGCCCGAGCGACTGCAGGCCCACCCCGAGTCGCGCGCCGTTCATCATCACGAACATCGCCATCAGGCCGCGATTCGCTTCGCCCACCAGCCACCCGGTCGCGCCGTCGAACTCCATCTGGCAGGTGGAATTCGCGTGGATCCCCATCTTCTTCTCGATGCGCGATGCGATCACCGCGTTACGCGCGCCCGGCTTGCCCTCGGCGTCGGGCAGGAACTTGGGCACGATGAACAGCGAGATCCCCTTCGACCCTTGCGGCGCGTCAGGCAGGCGCGCGAGCACCAGGTGAACGATGTTCTCGGACAGGTCGTGCTCGCCCGAGGAGATGAAGATCTTCGAACCGCTGATCAGGTAGCTGCCGTCGGCCTGCGCGACGGCGCGCGAGCGCAGCAGGCCGAGGTCGGTGCCGCAGTGCGCCTCGGTCAGGCACATCGTTCCGGTCCACTCGCCCGACACCAGCTTGGGCAGGTAGAGCTTCTGCTGCTCGGGGCTGCCGTGGCGAACCAGGCACTGATAGGCACCGTGCGTGAGCCCCGGGTACATCGTGAACGCCTGGTTCGACGCGTTCATCATTTCCTGGAACGCGGTCTGCACCGTGTGCGGCAGGCCCTGCCCGCCGAAGGCCGGGTCGCACGACAGCGAAGGCCACTGCGCCGTGACGAACTGCTTCCAGGCCTCGGGAAAGCCCTTGGGAGTGGTCACCACGCCGTCGTCCGACAGGGTGCAACCCTCCTCGTCGCCGGTGCGGTTGAGCGGAAACAGGACCTGCGAGCAGAACTTGCCGCCTTCCTCGAGCACCTGGTCGATCAGGTCGTGCGAGACCTCGCTGTGCGCCGGCATCGCCGCGTAGTGCTTGTCCACTTCCAGCAGCTCGTGCAGCACGAACTGCATGTCTCGGATCGGAGGGCTGTACTGTGCCATGGTGGATTCCTCGGGTCGTTTCAGTTGGCTGCGATGCCGGATCGGGACTCGGCACCGCTGGGCAGATAGGTATGGATGAGGCGCTCGTAGGCGCGGCGCGCGCGCTCGACCGCGTTCGGACTCTCGAGCAGGCGCGCGTCGTGGTGCAGCACGAGAACGATTCCGTAGAGCGAGAACACCAGCTCGGCCGGCTCGGTCCCCTCGCGCAACTCCCCGGTCTCGACCGATTGCGCGATCGCGCGCATCAGTTCGCGCTGCCAGGCGCGCACCATCGACACGAGTTCGTCTCGCACCGCGCCGGGGCGGTCGTCGTAGTCGGTCGCTCCGGAGATCCAGATGCAACCGCTCGCGGCCTCGACTGCCGTGCGATCGATCCAGCGCCCGAAGATCGCTCCGAGCCGCGCGAGGCCCCTGCGTTCCGTCAGGCTCGGCACGAGAATGTCGTCGGCGAACAGTTGCTCGTAGGCCTTGAGCACGGCGATCTGCAGATCCTCGCGCGAGCCGAAGTGCGCGAACACCCCGCTCTTGGACATCTGCATCCGTTCGGCCAGCGCGCCGATCGTCAGCCCTTCCAGGCCATGGCGCGACGACAGATCGAGCGCCGCTTCGACGATCGCCGCGCGAGTCTGCTCACCCTTTCGCATCGGCGCTCCTAGTTTACGAACGTTCGTACTATTTCGTGCGGCGCGTCACTTGTCAAACCGAAATCGTCGAAAGGTGGCCTGTTTAGAGAGGCTGCACTATTGGTGCGGCGCAGCATCGCGGGCCGAGACCTCGCTTCCGCCTGGGCCCTCTGCGCGCCCTCTGCGCCCCTCCGCGCCCCTCCGCGCCCCTCTGCGCCCCGCTGCGCCCCTCTGTCGCACCACTGCCGCCCGGGTACGCTGCGCCCCGCCGCCGAACGCCGATTCGAGTCGCTCCCCGATACTCGCTTGGTCGAATCGGCGTTCGACGTCGGGGCGACGCGGGGCACGCGCGGGTCCTGTTCACGGGTACGCGTGCGCTTGCGTGGTTCGTGGGGTTCGTGGGGTTCGTGGGGTTCGTGGGGTTCGTGGGGTTCGTGGGGTTCGTGGGGTTCGTGGGGGTTCGTGGGGGCTCGTGTGGGCTCGCGGGGCTCGTGTGGGCTCGCGCGCGTGCCGCGGTCGGCGCCTGGCCGGCGGGTCGGTCCGACAAAGCGTGTATCGGGAAGCGACTCGGGCCGACCCGCCGGTCAGGCGCCCAGCGCACCCCGACCACGATCCACGCCCACGACCACGATCCACGCCAACAGCGCATCCCGGACCACGATCTACCCGCAACGCGCACCGCGCGCCGCGTACTATCTCCTCCCGACGATTCACCGATCGAACGCGAACAACGGAGGAAAAGAATGAGCGCAGAAGCGAAACTGAAGGAACTCGGGATCGAGCTTCCGCCGGCGCCGGAGCCGATGGCGAACTACGTGCGCGCGGTGCAGACGGGCAACCTGCTCTTCATGTCCGGGGTCGGCCCGCGCCACGCCGACGGGACGATGATCTCGGGCCGGCTCGGCGACGGCATGAGCGTCGAGCAGGGCTACGACGCGGCGCGCCTCGTGGGGCTGAACATGCTCGCGAACATCCGCGCCACGCTCGGCTCGCTCGACCGGGTCGCGCGTGTCGTGAAGACGCTCGGGATGGTCAACTGCACGCCGGCCTTCGGCGACCAGCCCAAGGTGATCAACGGTTTCGCGGACCTGTTCGTCGAGGTGTTCGGCGCCGAACGCGGGCGAGGCGCACGCTCGGCCGTGGGGATGGGCGGACTTCCGAACGGGATCGCGGTCGAGGTGGAGATGATCCTCGAGGTCAGCGACGACGACCGACCGTAAGCGCACGCGCGGCGCGGATCATCGCCCAGAGCAGCAGGAGCGGGATCACGAGCGTCTGGAGAAGGAACACGACGATCACCTTGACCATGTGTTCGACGGTGCCCTCGAGTGCTTTCTTCAGACTCTCGACGCGCTCGCCGACGTTGGCGTTGTTCGAGAACCAGCGTTTCGTTCTCTCCAGAACCGACTCCTCGGCCGCGGGCCGGTCGGCGGGCGAGTCGAGCCCGGGCAGGCGCGTCGCCGAGCGCTCGATGTCGGACTGCGCGCTCGTGTAGTCCGTCTCCATGAAAAGCTGAAACGCCGCGTCGCTTCCGATCGCCGCGAGCGGGATCGCGAAGCGCACGAGCAGCACGACGACGAGGGCGCGGGTCAACAAGCCCTGCGCGGGCCCTGCGCGCAAGTAGGCCCAGGCCCACCCGAGTGCGAGCGCACTCAACAGCAGCGATACTCCCCACCAACTCCCGAGCTTGATCAGCATCAGCTGAAGACCGAACGCGACGCTCGCCGCGAGCATCAACGAGGCGAACTGCTCGACCAGGTCGTTGATCGGATCGAGCGCCTGCCCGGGCGCGAAGGTCAGGCCGATCCCGCCCGGCGAAGCGGCGACCTCGGTGCCCTGCGCGACCGATATCACGGCGTTGAGCGTGCGCGCCGCGGCGAAACTCACGAGCGCGCGCTTCAGTCCCGCTTCGAGCTGCGGTGCGGCTGCCTCGTCGAGCGGCTTGAACCACGCGCAGGCGAGCAGCCCCAGCAGCAGGAGCAGCGGCAGGTATCGGCGGATCGAATCCATCGGCGCGGTTCGGTTCGTGGATCCGGCGGCGCCCGACGCTAGCCGTTCGCCTCGCCGCCGCAAGCGACCAGCGCCGGCAAGATCGCGCCGATCGACCCGCGCAGCACCGCGTCGGCGATCTCGTCCATCGCGGTCGGCTCGGCGTTCACGATCACGACCTTCGCGCCGGCACGCTGCGCGATCGGCACGGCGCCCGCGACCGGGTAGACCTGAAGCGTCGTGCCCACCGCGAGCAACAGGTCGGCCTGCGCCGCCGCCTCCAGCGCACGCTCGATCACCGCCGGCACCAGCGCCTGGCCGAAGGAGATCGTGTCGCTCTTGAGAATCCCGCCGCATTCGAGGCAGGCGGGGTCGTCCTCGCCGGCGCGCACGCGCTCGAGCGCGTCGAGCATCGGCGTGCGTGCGCCACAGCTCCAGCACATCGCCTGGCGGATCGTGCCGTGTACCTCGATCACGCGTTCGGCCGAACTCCCGGCGAGCTGGTGCAGTTCGTCGACGTTCTGCGTGATCAGCGCGTGCAGCCGTCCGCTGCGCTCGAGCTCGACCAGCGCCGCGTGGCCGGCGTTGGGCCGAGCGGCCCACGCGCCGTGCTCGAGTCGCGCGCGCCAGGAGGCGACGCGCACCCCCGAATCGGCCAGGTAGTTCTGGATCGTCGCCTGCTTCTCGGCGGCGGGGTTGCGCGTCCACACGCCTTGCGGCCCGCGAAAGTCCGCGATTCCCGACTCGGTGGAGATCCCCGCGCCGGTCAGTGCGACGATCCGGCGCGCAGCGGCGATCCAGCCGCGGACCTCGTCGAGGCGCCCGACCGTGTCATGTTGCGGTTCGGACCGGCGCATCGCAAGCCGACGTCAGGCACCGTGCGCGCGCGCGCTTTGGCGGGCGGCCATGGTGTCTAGCGCGAGCGCGCCTTGAGTTCGAGCCGCCGCGCGTGCAGTACCGGTTCGGTGTAGCCCGAGGGCTGGACGAGGCCCTCGAACACCAGGTCGCAGGCCGCCTTGAACGCGATCCCTTCGTAGCCAGGCGCCATCGGCCGGTAGGCCGGGTCGGCGGCGTTCTGCCGGTCGACGACCGCGGCCATCCGCTTCATCACCTCCATCACGCGCTCGCGACTCGCCACGCCCTGGTGCAGCCAGTTCGCGATATGCTGCGACGAGATTCGGCAGGTGGCGCGGTCTTCCATCAGGCCGACGTTGTTGATGTCGGGCACCTTCGAGCAGCCGACGCCCTGGTCGACCCAGCGCACGACGTAGCCGAGGATGCCCTGCGCGTTGTTCTCGAGCTCGGCCGCGATGTCGGCGTCGGACCACTTCGGGTTCTTCTCGACCGGGATCGTCAGGATGTCGGAGAGCTTGCCGCGGCCGCCCTCCTTCGCGATCTCGGCCTGGCGCGCGAATACGTCGACGCGGTGGTAGTGCGTCGCGTGCAGCGTCGCCGCGGTCGGGCTGGGTACCCACGCGCAGTTCGCGCCCGACTTCGGGTGGCCGATCTTCTGCTCGAGCATTCCCGCCATCAGGTCGGGCATCGCCCACATCCCCTTGCCGATCTGCGCCTTCCCGGAGAGCCCGCAGGCAAGGCCCACGTCGACGTTCCACAACTCGTAGGCGACGATCCAGGGCTGCGTCTTCATGTCGCCCTTGCGCACCATCGCGCCGGCCTGCATCGAGGTGTGGATCTCGTCGCCGGTGCGGTCGAGGAAACCGGTGTTGATGAACGCGACGCGGCGCTTCGCGGCGCGGATGCACTCCTTGAGGTTGACGGTCGTGCGCCGCTCCTCGTCCATGATGCCGATCTTGACGGTGTTCGCGGGCAGCCCCAGCGAACGCTCGACGTGCGTGAAGATCTCGTCGGCGAAGGCGACCTCGTCGGGGCCGTGCATCTTGGGCTTGACCACGTAGACCGAGCCGCGGGTGGAGTTGCGCGCGCCGCCGCTCTTCTTCAGGTCGTGCATCGCGATCGCGACCGTGCACATCGCGTCGAGCAGGCCTTCGTAGACCTCGTTGCCCTCGCGATCGAGCACCGCCGGGTTGGTCATCAGGTGGCCCACGTTGCGCACCAGCATCAGCGAGCGGCCCTTCACGCTCTTTGCCGACCCGTCGGGGGCGCGGTACTCGCGATCCGGGGCGAGCGCGCGCTCGAAACGCTTGCCGCCCTTGGCCACCGTCTCGACGAGGTCGCCCTTCATCAGGCCCAGCCAGTTGCGGTACGCGAGCGCCTTGTCCTCGGCGTCGACCGCCGCGACCGAGTCCTCGCAATCCATGATCGTGGTCAGCGCCGCTTCGAGCAGAACGTCGGCGACGCCCGCGCTGTCCGACGCGCCGATCCGATGCTTGCGGTCGACGACGATCTCGACGTGCAGCCGATGGTTCTCGAGCACGACGGCCTCGGGTGCGGAGGCCTCGCCGCGATAACCGGCGAAGACCTTCGGATCGGCAAGCGCCACTGCACCCTTCGGGCCGTCGGCGACGAGCGCGCCGCCGCTCACGCGGTAGGCGTTCACTTCGGCGTGGCTGCACCCGGCGAGCGGAGCGACGTCGTCCAGAAACGCCTTCGCCCAGGCGATCACGCGCGCGCCGCGCGCCTCGTCGTAGCCGCCCGCCTGCGGCGCGTCGCCCATCGCGTCGGTGCCGTAGAGCGCGTCGTAGAGGCTGCCCCAGCGCGCATTGGCGGCGTTGAGCGCGTAGCGTGCGTTCATCACCGGCACCACCAGCTGCGGACCCGGGATCGTCGCGATCTCGGGGTCGACGTTCGCAGTCTCGATCGCGAAGTCGGCGCCCTCGGCGACGAGATAGCCGATTTCGCCCAGGAACGCGGTGTAGGCGGCCTGGTCGTGCGGCTGGCCCTTGCGCGCGCCGTGCCAGTCGTCGATCTTCGACTGGAGCTCGTCGCGGCGCGCGAGCAATGCGCGGTTCTTCGGCCCGAGTTGGTGGACCAGGTCCGAAAGTCCCTTCCAGAAGCGCGCCGGCTCGATGCCGGTGCCCGGCAGCGCCTCGCGCTCGATCATGTCGTGCAGGGGGCGGGCCACTTTCAGCCCGTGGGTCTCGATGCGCTCGGTCATGGTCTTTCTCTGCGTGTGTCCTGGGGTGGCGCGGCCGCGCGGCTTAGCCGGGTGGCTCAGCCGGGTGGCTCGGCCGGGTGGCTCGGCCGGGTGGCTCGGCTGGGTGGCTCGGCCGGGTGGGTCGTCCCGAAGCGCTAAGGATAGCCGCTCGCCACGCGGCCGCGCCCTGCGCTGCGTCAAAACACGACCCAGCAACTCATCTGAATGAGCTGAATGACTGTACACTCGCCCGCATGAAAATCGTCATCACCGAATTCATGGACGCGCCCGCGGTGGAAGCGCTCGCGCGCCGCTGCAACGCGTACGAACTCGTCTATGACCCGAAGCTCGTCGACGATTCCGGACGCCTGCAAGCGGCGCTCGGCGACGCGGCCGCGCTGATCGTTCGCAACCGCACGCGCGTCGACGCTGCGCTGCTCGCGCGCGCGCCGCGCCTGAGCGTCGTCGGGCGCCTGGGCGTCGGGCTGGACAACATCGCGCTCGACGCGTGCGCCGCGCGCGGGATCGCAGTCATCCCGGCCACCGGCGCGAACGCCGACGCGGTGGCCGAATACGTGATCGCCGCGGCGATGGTGCTGCTGCGCGGCGCGTTCGCCGCGTCGGGCGAAGTGGCCGCCGGGGAGTGGCCGCGCGTGCGCCTCTCCGCGGGCCGCGAGGTCGGCGGAAAGATGCTCGGGCTCGTCGGCTTCGGCGACATCGGCCGGCGCAGCGCGCGCCTGGCGCAGGCGCTGGGCATGCGCACGATCGCCTGCGACCCCCTGATCGGCGCGAACGACCCGTGCTGGGAAGCCACCGGCACCGCGGCGCGCACGCTCGACGCGCTGGTCGCCGAATCCGACGCGATCTCGCTGCACGTGCCGCTGGTGGACGCCACGCGCGGGCTGTTCGACGCGCGACGCATCGCGGCGATGAGGCCGGGCGCGGTGCTGATCAACACCGCACGCGGCGGTGTCGTCGACGAACCCGCGCTCGCCCAAGCGCTTCGCGCCGGGAAGATCGGCGGTGCGGCGTTCGACGTGTTCGAGACCGAACCGCTCGCCGCGCAGCCGCACTGGCAGGGGCTGTCCAACGTGATCCTCACGCCGCACATCGCCGGCGTGACGGCCGAAGCCAACGAACGCGTGAGCGCTCTGGTCGCCGACCGTGTGGCGCAGCACCTGCTCGGCCAGGGCGCGGGAGGCCGCAAATGACCACGCTCACCCTGCAACAGGCCGAACAGCTCGCGCACCGCGCGCTCGCGGCCTCGGGCGCCGGCGACGCGATGGCGCGCTCGACGGCGCGCGCGCTGGTCGCGGCCGAAGCCGAGGGGCTGGGCTCGCACGGTCTGTCGCGCGTGCCGCAATACGCGACCTTCCTTCGCAACGGCCGCGCCGACGGCGCCGCGGTGCCCTCGGTCGTCGCCGAACGTGCAGCGAGCGCGCTCGTCGACGCGTGCGACGGGCTCGCCTTCCCGGCCTGCGATCTGGCCGTGCAGGTGGCGATCGACAAGGCACGTGCGGCGGGCGCGGCGTTCGTCGCGGTCACCAACAGCCACCACTTCGGCGTTGCCGCGCACCACCTCGGCGCGGTCGCCCGCGCCGGGATGGTCGGCCTCGCGCTGGGCAACTCGCCCGCCGCGATGCCGGTGCCCGGGGGCAAACGTGCGCTGATGGGCACGAACCCGATCGCGGCGGTCTTTCCGCGCCCCGGGTCCGAGCCGCTCGTGATCGACCTCTCGCTGTCGGAAGTGGCGCGCGGCAAGGTGATGGTCGCGGCGCGCGAGAAACGCCCGATCCCGCTGGGCTGGGCGCTCGACGCGCGGGGCAACCCGACGACCGACGCGCAGGCCGCGCTGGCGGGCAGCATGCTGCCCTTCGGCAGCGCCTCGGGCGGCGCCAAGGGCGGCATGCTGGCGCTGATCGTTGAGCTGCTCGTGACCACGCTCACCGGCGCGCGCTTCGGCGCCGAGGCCGACTCGTTCTTCGTCGACGCCGGCAACCGCCCGCGCATCGGACAGGCCTTCATCGCGATCGACCCGGGCGGACTCGCCGGCGCCGGGGTCTACGACGAGCGCGTCGAGGCGCTCGTGGCCGCGATGCTCGCCGACGAGGGCGTGCGGCTTCCGGGCGCGCGGCGCCGCGCCCTCGCCGAACGCGCCCGCGACAAGGGCGTCGAGGTTGCCGACGCGCTGCACGCGCAACTCGTCGCGCTCGCCGGTGCGGGTTGAATCGGGCGCATGACCCTCCGGCGCTTGACCCCAGGTCATCTATATGATGTACTTGACCAACCGAGCCGCCCGCTGACGCGCGGCGGCGCCCACGGTTCCACACGAAGCGAGCAACCAAAATGATTCATTTCGTCGTACACGAGGAAGGCGACGGCGTCGGTGTCGTCGTCGTCGAAGGGGTGAAGGCGGGTCAGATGCTGACCGGCTGGATCATGGAAGAAGACAAGGAAATCAAGTTCAAGGCGCGCAACGACATCCCGATCGGGCACAAGCTGGCGATGCAGGATTTCAAGTCCCAGGACACCGTGATCAAGTACGGCACCGACATCGGCAAAGCCGTGGCAACGATCAAGAAGGGCGAGCACCTGCACGTCCACAACGTCAAGACAAAGCGCTGGTGAGACCAATGGACATCAAGAAAGCGAAATTCTGGGGTTACAAGCGCGACAACGGTCGCGTCGGCGTGCGCAACCACGTCGTCATCCTGCCGGTGGACGACCTCGCCAACGCCGCGTGCGAAGCGGTGGCCCACAACATCAAGGGAACGATGGCGCTGCCGCACCCCTACGGCCGCCTGCAGTTCGGCGCCGACCTCGACCTGCACTTTCGCACGCTGATCGGCACCGGTTCCAACCCGAACGTCGCCGCGGTGGTGGTGATCGGCATCGAACCAGGCTGGACCAAGCGCGTCGTCGACGGCATCGCCGCCACCGGCAAGCCGGTGCAGGGTTTCTGGATCGAGCAGAACGGCGACACCGCGACGATCGCCAGCGCCTCGAAGGCCGCGTACAAGTTCATCAAGTACGCGACCTCGATCAAGCGCACCGAGCACCCGATCAGGGATCTGTGGGTGTCGACCAAGTGCGGCGAGTCGGACACCACCTCGGGGTGCGGTTCGAACCCCACGGTGGGCAACGCCTTCGACAAGCTCTACGCGGCCAAGTGCACGCTGCTGTTTGGCGAGACCACCGAGCTCACCGGCGGAGAACACCTGGTGGCGGAGCGATGCCGCACGCCCGAGATCCGCGAGCAGTTCATGTTCATGTTCAACCGCTACCAGGAACTGGTCGACCGTCACAAGACGAGCGATCTGTCCGAGTCGCAGCCGACCAAGGGCAACATCGAAGGCGGGCTGACCACGATCGAGGAAAAGGCGCTGGGCAACATCCAGAAGATCGGGCGCAAGTGCAAGGTCGACGGCGTGCTCGACAAGGCCGAGGCGCCCACCGGACCGGGGCTGTGGTTCATGGATTCTTCGTCGGCCGCGGGCGAGATGGTCACGCTGTGCGCGGCCGCCGGCTACGCGGTGCACTTCTTTCCCACAGGCCAGGGCAACGTGATCGGCAACCCGATCCTTCCGGTGATCAAGATCTGCTCGAATCCGCGCACCGTGCGCACGATGGGCGAGCACGTCGACGTCGACACCTCGGGGCTTTTGCGCCGCGAGATGAACATGGACGAGGCCGGCGACGCGCTGCTCGACTCGATGCTGCGCACCGCCAACGGCGAGTGGACCGCGGCCGAGGTGCTCGGGCACCGCGAGTTCATCCTGACGCGCCTGTACGAGTCGGCGTGACGACGCGCGCGCCGCGCGGACCGATCGGCCACGCGGCGCGCCAACGATTCAGGGTGCGAACGGTGATTCGCTGGAGCTGAAGATGGCCGATGTGCTGCGGGTATCGGTCTGGCGGGGAACCGCCGACGGACATTTCGTCGACTACGAGGTGCCCAGGGTGCCGAGCCAGACGGTGCTCGACGTCGTCACCCACCTGCAGCGGCAGGTGGACCCTTCGCTGGCGTACCGTTTCGCCTGCCGCGTGGGCATGTGCGGCTCGTGCGCGATGACGGTCAACGGCGTCGCGCGCTGGACCTGCCGCACCCACGTCGACAAGGTCGCACAGGACGACCACATCGAGATCGCGCCGCTCGCGAACCTTCCGATCGTGCGCGACCTCGTCACCGACATGCGCGAGTTCTTCGACAAGTGGGCGCGCGCGCAGGGCCGATTCGCCGGCGAACGCACCCGTGCCGACGATTTCGCACGCGTCAAACCCGACGATCCGAAACGCGCGCTGGTCGACGCCGGGATCGAGTGCATCGGCTGCGCGGTCTGTTACGCCTCGTGCGACGTCGTCGCGTGGCGTCCGGACTTCACCGGCCCGGCGGCGCTCAACCGCGCGTGGACGCTCGTCAACGACGAGCGCGACCGCATGGGCGCGGCGCGCCTCAGGGCGGTGGCGGGCGACGCGGGGTGCCACGCCTGCCACACGCAGGGCAGCTGCACCGAGCGCTGTCCCAAGGGCATCGCCCCGACCGCGGCGATCGCCGGGCTCAAGCGCACCGTCGCGCGCGCCGCGATGCGCGGCGAGCTCGACTGAAGAGCGGGCGCCGGCACCATGACCCCCGGCTGGCAGGCACGACTGTGGTTCGCGCAACGCGCGAGCGCGATGGTGCTCGCGGTGCTGTTGCTCGTGCACATGGCGGGCATGTTGTGGGCGGTGCGCGGCGGACTCACGGCCGCGGAGATCCTCGAGCGCACGCGCGGCAACGTGTGGGCGCTGATCCTCTACGCGACGATGGTCCTCGCCGCGGCGGTCCACGCGCCGATCGGCATCGCGCGCGTCTGCGAGGAGTGGCTGGGATTTCGCGGGCGCGCGTTGTGGGCCGCGATGACGCTGCTTGGGGCGGCGCTTCTTGTGCTGGGAACCGCGGCGGTCTGGGGGCTGGTGCGATGAGACACCCTGTGTCAACCTCCCGCCGTTTGAAGCAGTGTTTGAGCAGCGCGATGTTGCGTCGGATCGTAGGTTTTGCGATCAGTCCAAGCGCGCCAGATGACGCGCACCCAAGCCCTGGACAGGATGCGAACGGCATGCGGGTGATCGCAGCCGCGAGCGCGAGCCTTTACGTACACGCTGGCGGCCCAGGCGTTGGCGTGGCGCGAGTTGTCGGCCAAGCACGTTATGGCGGCGCGCAGCCGGTGGTTGCAAGCCCAGCGGAACGTCACGGCCTTGGACTTGCCAGAAGCGTAGGTGACGGGCGCGACGCCGGCCTCAGCGGCAAGCTGCTCATCGCTGGCGAAGCGCTCGCGCACGCTGCCCAGCTCGGCCAGGATTTGCGCGGCGCAGATGCGCCCGGCGCGCGGGAAGCTCATCAGGATGCGGCCATCGTCGGTGGACGCGACGTGGTGCTCGATACGGCTGGACAAGAGCCGAATCTGCTCGACCAGGCGGTCCAAGGTGCGAGCCAGACTGCGGGCCAGCTCACCCTTGGCCTCCATCTCGAGCTCGCCGCACACGGCTGCGGGAGCTTGGTGCAGGCGTGCGAGCAAGTCCTCGGCGCTGCGCCGGCCGGAGTACGCGTGCTGGGCGCAGAAGGCAGCCATACGCTTGGGGCCCAGGCGGGTGGCGCTCTCGGGCGTGGGGTAGCGCTCGATGAAGGCCAGCGCGATGGGCGAGTCCACGTCGGCAAAGACCTCGGCGGCACCGGGCCAGAACGATTCGAGCAGGCTGCACAACTGGTTGGCCAATTGCACGCGGGTGGCCACCAGGTCGTCGCGGCCACGCACCAAGGCGCGCAGCGCGCGAATCTCGTCGCTTTGCGCGGCCAGCGGCTTGAAGCGATGGCCGTCGGTGCGCAGCAGGTCGGCCAGCAGATAAGCATCGCTGGCGTCGCTCTTGGCGCCGTGGCTGCGGTAGCGCGGGCGCGTGGCCTTGACGGCGTTGGGGTGGATCGGCACGACGGTGAAGCCGCCTTCGAGCAAGGTATCCACGACCATGCCCGAGGGGCGCTCGATGGCCACGGGCGGTCGGCCGAAGTGGATCAGGCGGCGCTGCAATTGCGCCAAGCCGGCGGCGTCATGCGCGATCTCGAGTCGCTCGCATACCGTGCCGTGCTGATCGATCAAGCACACGGCGTGGGTTTGGCTGGCCCAGTCCAGCCCGGCGAAGAAAGTGCTCATGGACAGACTCCTGCAAGTTGCGGTAAGACTTGTCGTGTCGGAAGGCCCGGCGGGTCGCTCACTGATCGGCGCTCCTGGCTGCACACCGTGGCGCTACACCCTGTAGCCCGTCTGGGTCTTCCGGCACCCCGTGGGCTGCGGGTCTCATCGAGGCCGTCGAGCGGCCAGCGCGCGCGGCAGTCACCTCGGGGGCACGGAAGTCGAATCGAAACATCGGCGCAACGTGTGCGTCGAGTCAAGGACGCGACGCGCCAGCACCTGAGCGTTGAACACGGGTTGCCCACCGCGGCGGTCGGTCGGTTCGTCGCAAGCGCCGACCGCCCACCGCCGTGGACAACCCTGCGCTGTGCCACGTCAACGTCCTCCAACAGCCGGAAGGTAGTCCAGTGAGCGCGCGGCGCATCGACTGGCGCGCGCGCGGCCACGCCGGTTGGTGGGCCTTCCTCGTGCACCGACTCTCGGGCATCGCGCTCACGCTGTTCCTGCCCGTGCACTTCTGGGCGTTGTCGCAATCGCTGCGCGGCGCAGAGGCGCTCGACGCGTTCCTGCGCTTCACCGATGCGCCGCTGTTCAAGTTCGCCGAATGGGGGCTGGTCGTGCTGTTGACCGCCCATCTGGGCGGAGGGCTGCGACTGCTGGTGATCGAGTTTTTCCCCTGGCGCGGAGCGCGCAAGTCGTGGATCGGGATTGCGGCCGCGGGCGCGATGCTCGCCGGAATCGCGTTCGGGCTCGCGCTCGTGATGCCGGTCTAGACGGCACGCGGCGCGAAGATCACGGTAAGAATCGGAAAGAAAGGGAACATGCCCGAGCAACGCGACGCACCCGAATCCCGCAGCGCCGACGGCGGCACACGCAAGGCCGGCGCACCACAGGCCGGCGCACCCGCGACGCGCGGCGCGGACCTGCTCTGCGACGCGCTCGTGCGCGCCGGAGTGCGCAAGGTGTTCTCACTCTCGGGCAACCACGTCATGCCGGTCTACGACGCGCTCTACGCGTCGGCGATCGAGATCGTTCACGTGCGCCACGAGGCCGCCGCGGTGCACATGGCCGACGCGTGGGGACGCCTCACCGGCGAGCCGGGCATCGCGCTCGTCACGGGCGGGCCCGGTCACGCCAACGCGGTCGGCGCGCTGTACACGGCGCTCGCCGCCGATTCGCCGATGGTGCTGCTCTCGGGGCACGCACCGCTGGGCGAACTCGGCCACGGCGCGTTCCAGGAAATGGCGCAGGTCGACGTCGCGCGACCGCTCGTCAAGGTCTCGTGGTTGGCCGAATCGGCCGAAACGCTCGGCGCCGATATCGGGCGCGCGCTGTCGCTCGCGCGTTCGGGGCGACCGGGGCCGGTGCACCTGAGCCTGCCCGTCGACTTGCTCGACGCGTCGGTGGGGGTTTCCACGAACGCGGCCGCGCTCGCGTCGGGTCGCCGAAGCGGGGATCCCGCGGCGTGCGCCGTCGGAGCAGGGGGAAGACGGACGATGAAGCGTCTGTCGAAGCGTCTGTCGAAGCGTCTGGCGAAGCGTCTGGCGAAGCGTCTGGCGAAGCGTCTGGCGAAGCGCACGATGAAGCGATCGCGAACGCGCTGGCGGATTGCGCCGGACGCGTTGCGCGCGCGTCGCGCCCCGTCGTGATCGCGGGCCCGGCATTCTCGTCGGCGCGCACACGCGCGCGCCTCGAGGCGTTCACGCGGGCCACCGCGGTACCCGCATTCGTGATGGAGAGCCCGCGCGGCGTCGCCGACCCGTCGCTGGGCGCGCTGTCCGAGGTTCTCGCCGTCGCCGACGTGGTGGTGTTGCTGGGCAAGGCGCTGGACTTCACGCTACGTTTCGGCAAGGCACCGACGCTCGCCGCCGATGCGGTCCTGGTCGCCGTCGACGCCGACCCGAACATGCTCGCGCGCAGCGCCGGCGTCGCCGGCGCGCGCATGGCACGGGGCATCGCCGCGCAGCCGCTCGAGGCGCTCGCAACGCTGCAGTCGCAACTCGGCGAAGGTCGCGCGGCGCGCGCCGCGACCGGCTGGGCCGACGCGGTCGCCGAAGCGATCTCGTGGCGCCCGCCGCAGTGGAGCACACTCGCGTCGCCGGCCGGCGGCCCGGTGCACCCGGTGGAGTTGGGCCGCGCGCTGCAACGCTGGATCGACGCACACCCGAACACGGTGTTCGTCAGCGACGGCGGCGAGATAGGGCAGTGGGCGCAGGCGAGCGTTCGCGCCACCGAACGTTTGATCAATGGCGTCGCCGGCGCGATCGGCCCGGCGACGCCCTTCGCGATCGCCGCAAGGGCGGCACGGCCCGACGCGCCGGTGCTGGCGGTGATGGGCGACGGCACTTTCGGCTTTCACATGGCCGAGTTCGACACCGCGATTCGCCACGGCCTGCCCTTCGTCGCGGTGGTCGGCAACGACGACCGCTGGAACGCCGAATACCAGATCCAGTTGCGCGCGTACGGCGAAACGCGCGCGCACGGGTGCCTGCTGGGCGGCGCGACGCGCTACGACCGCGTCGTCCAGGCGCTGGGCGGGCACGGCGAGTTCGTCGACCGCGCCGGCGAACTCGACGCCGCGATAGCGCGCGCTTTCGCCAGCGGCGTCGCGGCGTGCGTGAACGTGCGCATCGAGAGCGTCGCCGCGCCCACCATCAACCGTCCGGAAAAAGACCGCGTCAGCGCGGTGCTTGCGTCATGATCAGTCCAACCAGGAAAGGAGACACACCCATGAAGTACGATCGCATTCGCCGCACCGCAGTGCTCTCGGCGGCCGTCGCCGCCGTAGCGACCGCCGGCGCCTTCGCCGCTGCCCCCGCCGCCGCACAAGCCTGGCCCGACAAGCCGGTGCGCATCGTCGTGCCGTTCTCGGCCGGCGGCACCACCGACGTGGTCGCGCGGATGCTCGGCGCGCGGCTGGGCGAGCTGTGGAACCAGAGCGTCGTGATCGAAAACCGTGCCGGCGCCGGCGGCAACATCGGCGCAGAAGCGGTCGCGAAGGCCACGCCCGACGGCTACACGCTGCTGATGACCTCGGGCAGCATCGTCACGGTCAACCCGCACGTCTACAAGAAGATGCCCTTCGACGCCAAGAAGGATCTCGTCGCGATCACCAACGTCGCGCAGGGTCCGATGCTGCTGTCGGTCAACGCCGAACTTCCGGTGAAGAACGTCGCCGACCTGGTCAAACTCGCCAAGAGCAAGCCCGGCGCGTTGAACTTCGGATCGGCCGGCGTCGGCACCCAGGTGCACATGGCCGGCGAGAACTTCGCGTACGTGGCCGGAATCGACATCCTGCACGTGCCTTACCGCGGCGAGTCTGCCGCGCTCGCCGATCTCGCGGGCGGGCAGATCCACCTGATCGCGGCGAACCTGACCGCGTCGCTACCGTTCGTGAAGTCGGGCAAGATCCGCGCGCTCGGCGTCACCAGCCTCGAGCGCAGCCCGACGCTGCCGGACGTGCCGACCGTGTCCGAATCCGGCCTGAAGGGGTTCTCGAACCTGGGCTGGTTCGGGCTGATGGCGCCGGCCGGCACACCGAAGTCGGTGATCGACAAGGTCCACATGGACACGGCGAAGGCGCTGTCCGAGACGGCGGTCAAGGCCCGCCTGTTCGTCGTCGGGATGACGCCGGTGGGCAATGCGCCGGCCGATTTCGCGGCGTCGATCGATCGCGAATACGAGACCTGGGGCAAGGTCGTCGACCAGCGCAAGCTCGCGGGCACGCGTTGAAGCTCGACCCCGCGATCGTCGAGGAAGCGGCGCGCGAACTGTACGTTCGCGCGCTCAAGATCCTCCCGCCCGACATCAAGTCTGGCTTCGCGCGCCTGCGCGCGAACGAAACGGGCGCCACCGCGCGCGGCGTGCTCGACACGATGCTGCTCAACATCGAGGTGGCCGAGCGCGACGAGAACCTGCTGTGCCAGGACACCGGCATCCCGATCTACAACCTCGCGATCGGCCGCGGCGTGCAGGTCGACGGCGTCGCGCTCAAGGCCGCGATCCGCCGCGGCTGCGAGCGCGCGACGCGCGAGCACCCGCTGCGCTCGTCGGTCGTGCACCCGATCACGCGCGGCCAACGAGCACACCTCATGCGGCGCCGGCGTGCCGGTGATCCACGTCGATTTCGGCGATTCGCCGGGCACGGTCGAGATCGAGATGATCCCCAAGGGCAGCGGCTCGGAGAACAACTCGTTCCTGCAGATGGCGATACCGGCCGAGGGCATCGACGCGATCGCGACCTTCGTGATCGACTGCGTGCTCGCCGCCGGCGGCAAGACCTGCCCGCCGACCATCGTCGGCGTGGGCGTGGGCGGCACGTCGGACCTGTGCGTCGCGCTCGCCAAGCGCGCCGCGACGCGCGAACTCGGCATCGCGCTGCGCCGACCCGCACGGCGCACGCGCTCGAGGAGCAACTCAGCGCGGCGGTGAACAAGCTCGGCGTCGGCCCGCAGGGACTGGGCGGCGATTCGACCGCGTTCGCGGTGCACGTCGAGACTCGCCGCGACGCACATCACGATGAACCCGGTCGCGGTGAACATGCAGTGCCACTCGGCGCGGCGCGCGCGCGCGCGCATCGACGCCGACGGCGTCGAGTACGGATTCTGAGGCTTGCAACGATGGCCCACCACGTGCTTTCCACGCCGGTGACCGAGGAGCAGGTGCGCGCGCTGCGCGTCGACGACACGGTCACGCTGCAACGGACGCTGTTCGGCATCCGCGACGCGACCCAGATCGCGATGTTCGACCGCGGCCGCACGACGCGGCTTCGACCTGCAGGGCCACGCGGTGATCCACACCGCGCCGAACGTGCGCAAGGTGCCGCCCGCGCCGAGTTCCCCGCCGGCTATGCGCCGGTGTGCATCGGCACCACCACGTCCGCCGCATGGAACGCTTCACGCGCGCCGCTGATGGCGCAGCGACGGCGTGCGCACTGATCATCGGCAAGGGCGGCCTGCGCGAGGGTTCGCTCGCGGCGTTTCGCGAGCTCGGCGGCGCCTACCTGGCGATCGTCGGCGGCACGGCGGCGCTGGAGACCACCTGGATCGAAGCGATCGAGGACGTCGACCTCGACGACCTGAACCCCGAATCGCTGTGGCGCTTCCGCATCCGCGATTTCGGTCCCGCTGCTCGTGGCGCATGGACAGCCACGGCGGCAGCCTGTTCGCCGACGTGCGACGACGAGCGCGCAGGCGCGACGCGCGAAGCCGTGCTCGCGTCGCATGGGCGTGAAGGGATGAGCGCGATCGCAGCGCGTTCGATCAGGCGCATCCGCACCGACATCCTGATCCTGGGCTCGGGCGGCGCGGGCCTGTTCGCCGCGCTGCACGCGCACCAGGCCGACCCGACGCTGTCGATCACGGTCGCGGTCAAGGGCCTGCTCGGCAAGTGCGGCTGCACGCGCATGGTCCAGGGCGGCTACAACGTCGCGCTCGCCGCCGGGCGACTCGGTCGAGCGCCACTTCATGGACACGATCGAGGGCGGCAAGTGGCTGCCCGACCAGGACCTCGCGTGGACGCTGGTGACGCAGCGCGGTCGAGCGCATCCGCGAGCTCGAGAACGAGCTCGGCTGCTTCTTCGACCGCAACCCGGACGGCACGCGTCCACCAGAAGGCCTTCGCCGGCCAGACCTTCGACCGCACCGTGCACAAGGGCGACCTGACCGGCATCGAGATCATCAACCGCCTCGCCGAGCAGGTCTGGGCGCGCGGCATCGATCGGCTCGAGGAGCACCGCGCGGTCGAGCTGGTGCGCAGCCGCCGACGGGCGACGCGATCGCCGGCGTGCTGATGATCGACATGCGCAGCGGCGAGTTCGTCTTCGTGCAGGCGCGCGCGGTGCTGCTGGCCACCGGCGGCGGGCCGACGATGTACCGCTACCACACGCCCTCGGGCGACAAGAGCTGCGACGGGCTGGCGATGGCGCTGCGCGCGGGGCTCGCCGCTGCGCGACATGGAGATGGTGCAGTTCCACCCGACCGGACTGCTCGCCGGCACCGGCACGCGCATGACCGGCACGGTGCTCGAAGAAGGGCTGCGCGGCGCCGGCGGCTACCTGCTCAACGGCGCGCGGCGAGCGCTTCATGGGCGACTACGACCCGCGCGCCGAACGCGCGACGCGCGACATCGTCTCGCGCGCGATCTACGCCGAGATGCGCGCCGGCCGCACCTCGCCCAACGGCGGCGTCTACATCGCAATGGCGCACCTCGGCCCGGACAAGGTGCGCGCGGCAGTTCAAGGGCATGGTCGAGCGCTGCGCCGACTGCGGCTTCGACCTCGCCGGCGGCCTGGTCGAAGTCGTGCCGACCGCGCACTACATGATGGGCGGCGTGCGTCTTCGAGCCGCGACTGCACGACCGCGCTGCCGGGCCTGTTCGCCGCCGGCGAGGACACCGGCGGCGTGCACGGCGCGAACCGCCTCGGCGGCAACGGCGTCGCCAACTCCACCGTGTTCGGCGGCATCGCCGGCGACGACGATGGCGGCCTGGGTGCGCGACGAGGGCGCGTGGCGCGAGCCCGACGAGGCGGCGATCGACGCGCAGCGGTCGCCGGCTGCGAGCGCCGTTCGGCGCAAGCGCGAGCGCGGCGACCTCGAGCGCGTTGCGCGAGGCGCTCTACGCGACTGATGTGGGACGACGTCGGCATCGTGCGCGACGCGCGCCGGCCTGCGAGCGCGCGTCGCGGCGCGCTCGAGCGCATCGAGGGCGCGCTGGCGCCACCGGCGTGGCCGACGGCGATCGCGACTTCAACCTCACCTGGCACGACTGGATGAACCTGCGCAGCCTCGTTGCGGTGAGCCGCGTGATCGTGCTCGCCGCGCAGGCGCGCGAGAACTCGCGCGGCGCGCACTTTCGCGACGACTTCCCCGAACCGGGCGACATCGCGCAGTCGCGCTTCACCGTCGTGACGAGCGAAGAAGGCCGTCTGCGCGTGGGCACTGAAGCGGTCGAGTTCCCGATCGTCAAACCGGGCGAGAGCCTGCTGGATCGTGCCGCATGAAGATGCGCGCGTGCATCGTCGTCCCGCAGCGGACGAAGCGATGACTGCTGACGGCACCGGAGTCGTCAGGCTTGGCGTGAACAGCGACCTGCCGCTCTACCAGGCGACCAAGGCGCGCCTGCTCGAGTCGCTCTCGCGTAGCGTGTATCGCCCCGGATCGGCGCTGCCGGCCGAGAAAGACCTCGCGGCCAGTTTCGGAATCAGCATCGGAACGTTGCGAAAGGCCGTCGACGAACTCGTCGGCGAAGGCATCCTGATCCGCCGGCAGGGGCGCGGCACCTTCGTCGCGAGCCACGACCGCGATCGCCTGCTCTACTACTTCTTCCACATCGTCGCGCACGAGGCCGGCAAGACCTATCCGCGGGTCGATCTGAACGGCTTCGCGCGCGGGCGCGCCAGCGCCGAGGAGGCCTCCAAGCTGCGCCTCGCCGCCGACGCGCCGGTGATCCGGCTGCGCAACGTGCTCACATTGAGCGGGGCGCCGGTCATGGTCGACGACATCACGCTGTCGTCGGCGCGCTTTCCCAAGCTCGGCAAAGCCAGGCTCGAAGGACGCGCGAGCACCTTGTACCAACTCTACCAGGCCGAGTTCGGCCTGACGATCGTTCGCACCTCGGAGCGGCTGCGCGCGGTCGCGGCGCCGGCCGACGTCGCGACGCTGCTGCGCCTGCCGCGCGCGGCTCCGACGCTGATGATCCGTCGCGTCGCGCTCGGCTACCACGACGACCCGATCGAATGGCGCGTGTCGCACGTGAACACGACCGCGCACGAATACTTCAGCGAACTGGGAAGCTGAGCCGCGACTGCCGAACGCCCTCAGGGCAGTTCGATCCCGCGCTCCGCCATCACGCGGCGCAAACGGTCGGGATAGTCGGTGATGAGGCCGTCGACGCCCCACTCGATCAGGCGATGCATGTCGGGCGTTTCGTTCACCGTCCACGGCAGCACCTTCAGGCCCAGCGACTTCGCCTCCGCGACGAGTTCGGGCGTGAGGTTGCGCCAGAACATCGACCACGTGCCGCATCCGGCGGCCTTCGCGAGCCTCGGCACCGAGTCGCCGTGCTCGGCAGCGCGCAACCCGGCGTGCCACGGCGAAGCGCCATCGGCCCCGGGCTTGACCGAGTCGAAGTTGTTCGTGCGGATCGTCAGGCAAGCGGTGGGAATCGACGGGTCGAGGCGCCTGGCCTCGACGAGCGTGCGCCAGTCGAAGGACTGGATCGTGACGCGGTCTGCGAGTCCGGCGCCGCGCACCGCGTCGATCGCCAGCGCGGCGAAGGCCGCCGGATCGGGCGTCTCCGCACCCGAGGACGGAGTGATCTTGGTCTCCAGGTTCAGTCGCGTCGGCTTCGGGTTCGAGCGCAGCAGAGCGAACAGTTCGGCCAGTGTCGGAACCGGTTCGCCGTCGGACGGCTGCTGCTCGCGCCACTGGCGCGCGTACGACGAATCGGGGTTCAGGCGTCCGACATCGTAGCGGCGCAGCGCGGCGAGCGTGAGCGAACGGATCGCAGGGCCGGGTTGCGCGATCCAGCGCCCGTCCTCGCGCACCAGCGCCGGGTTGAGCAACGGATCGTGCGCGAGCACCAGCTGTCCGTCGCTGGTCACCACGAGATCGGTCTCGAGCGTCGTGACGCCGATCTCGAGCGCGCGACGGAACGCGGCCAGCGTGTTCTCGGGCGCGAGCCCGCGTGCGCCGCGGTGCCCCTGCAGGTCGAACGCGACGGTTGCGTCGGACACCGTGGCGCAGAGCGCTGCGGCCAGAACGAACAGGTACGACTTCGAAACGCGCATCATCGCGACGACTCCCTTGCAACGCGGGCCGTCGCTACGATACGCGCAGACTGCGCAAACCGCGCAAACCGCGCAGGAAAAATCGACGCCGTGGATCGCGGCGTCGCAATCAGTAGTCACCACCCTCGCCGCTGATCGCGACACCGAGGCGCAGCAAAATGAACGAAATCGCGTTGAGCAGGCGCATCGGCCAGGGCCGTCGCCGGTGGCGCTGCTGCGCCACCGGCACCGAGCCCTCGTCGATCGCCGCGTCGATGCGCTCGCGCAACCGCGTCGCGAACGCCCGGTCGTTGACGAAGACGTTCGCTTCGCGCGCGAGCAGCAGCGAGAACGGGTCGATGTTCGACGAACCGACGGTCGCGGCATCGTCGATCACCGCGACCTTGGCGTGCAGAAAGCTGCGCGTGTACTCGTGGATCTCGATGCCTTCGCTGAGCAGCTCGTCGTACAGCGCGTGCGCGGCGTAGTGCGGCAGCCGATACTCGACGCGGCCCTGCAGCAGAAGCCGCACACGCACTCCGCGCCGCGCGGCCGCGATCAGCGCGCGGCGAAATCGCGCGCCGGGAAAGAAGTAGGCGTTGGCGATCAGCACCTCTCGGCGCGCGCGTCCGATCAGGCGCAAATACCTGCGCTCGATCGCACGCCGAAATCGCAGGTTGTCGCGCAGCACCAGCGTCGCGCGCACCGAGCCGGCGCGGGTCACGTCGCTCACCAGGTTCTCCACCAGCGTACGCCAGCTCGCGTCGGCGTCGCGCAGCGCCTTGAGCGGCTGGTTCAGCACCGCGAGTTCCCACCACAGCCGATGCGCGGCGAGGTGCACCTTCGCGACGATCGGCCCGCGGATGCGCAGCGCGAAGTCGAGCCGCGGCGAGGCCAGCACGCCGTGGTTCGGATCATAGTGATCGTCGAGCATGTTGATCCCGCCGACGAACGCGGTGCGCCCGTCGACCACCGCGATCTTGCGGTGCAGCCTGCGAAGGCGTTGGCGCGTGGGAAACCAGCGCCTGCGATCGGGCCGATAGAACTCGGGCCGCACCCCCGCCTCGCTCAGCGTCTGGCCGACCGCGCCCGCGAGCCGGGGTGTGCCGAACGCGTCGACCGCGAGACGCACCGTGACCCCGCGCGCGGCTGCCGCGGCGAGCGCGACGGCCACGGCGCGCCCGGAGGCGTCGTCCTCGAAGATGTAGGTTTCGACGAAGACCTCGTCGCGCGCCTGCCCGATTGCGTCGACCAGCGCGGGGAAGAACTCGCGCCCGCCTTCGAGCAACACCACCTCGTGCCCGCCCGCCTCGGTCGGGCGCAGGCTCTCGTACCAGGGTCTGCTGTCGAGTTTGCGCTGGCTCACGGTCCCAGCGTGAGGTCGGCGAGCAGTGGACTGTGGTCCGAAAGCTGGGCCCAGCGCGGGCCGCGCAGCACCTGCGCCGATTCGACCTCGAATCCGCGCGTGTAGATCCGGTCCATCCGCAACCAGGGCACCAGCGCCGGATAGGTCCGCGCGGTGCGCACCATGCGCGGCAACACCTGCGGCGCGAGTTCCCTCGGCTCGCCGTTGACCCGCAACCGGTCCCGGACGAAGTGCGCGACACGCTCGGACATCCGGTCGCGGCGGCGCGCCATGTCGAACACCTCGGTCACGTCTAGCGCCTCGGACAGGCGTTCGTTGAGCTTGTTGCGCCAGTCGTTGAAGTCGCCCGCGATGATCACCGGCGCATTCGCCGGCACTTCGCGTTCGATCCAGTCGATCAGCACCTGCAGCTGACGCTCGCGGCTGCGCGCGAGCAGGCCCAGGTGCACGACGAAACAGTGCACCCGCCGCGCGCCGAGATCGACCCTGCAGTGGAGCACGCCGCGTTTCTCCAGCGCGTGATCCGACACGTCGCGGTTCTCGAGTCCGAGGATCGAGTAGCGCGAGAGCAGCGCGTTGCCGTGGTGCCCGTGCAGATAACTCGCGTTGCGCCCGTACGCCGTTTCGAAGGTGTGGCGCAACGTGGGCGACTTCGCGAGGAACTGGTCCTGCGGTTCGGGCGGCCACTGCTCAAAGCGTCGAGCGTGGTGCTCGTTCTGCCCCTGCACCTCCTGCAGGAACACCAGATCAGCGTCGAGGTCGTGCAGCCGCGCGCGCAACTCGTGGATCCTTGGCACGCGGCGCAATCCGAAGAAGTCGCGGATCACGCCCTTGTGGATGTTGTAGGTGGCGACGCGCAGCTTCATCGGCGAACGATCCGAATTCATCGTGCGACCGGCGCGAGGGCTTCGACCGCCGCGAGGGCTTCGACCGCCGCGAGGGCTTCGACCGCCGCGAGGGCTTCGATTGGCGCGAGGGCTTCGATTGGTGCACGCAGCCCTCGCACGGCGGGCCGGCCCGAGTCGCTTCCCGATACACGCTTTGTCGGGCCGGCCCGCCGTGCGAGGGCGAACATGGCACACCGGTGACCGACGGCACGCGCGACGACGTCGACGAAGTCGGGCCACTGCGCGCGCCCGCGTCGCCTCGACGTCGAACGCCGATTCGACCAAGCGAGTATCGGGGAGCGACTCGAATCGGCGTTCGGCGGCGAGGCGCCGTGCGCCGCGTGACGAGACGCGATCGTTTGCGGCAAGGCGCCGTGCGCCGCGTGACGAGAGGCTGCGTGTCGGCTCATGACCGCGGCCCCGCGGATGCGGCCGCGCGTACCGGCAACTGCCTGATCGCTTCGACGTTGGACGAGGAGAAGCACCGCTCGGCCGCTTCCTGCCAGGGCAGCCAGGCGTAGCGAAGGTGTTCGCGCGGCGCGATCCGCACCGGTACCTCGGCGGGCAGGCACAGGCCGAACACGTGCTCGGTGTTGTGCGTGATCCCCGACGGATAGCGGTCGCGCCAGTGCCGGTAGATTTCGTAGCGGTTCTTCAGCGTCCAGTCCTCGAGAGCGAAGTCGTCGCAGTCGATTCCGGTTTCCTCGAGGACCTCGCGCCTGCAAGTCTGCGCCAGAGCCTCGTCGGCGTGGTCCTTGCTGCCGGTGACCGACTGCCAGAACCCCGGATGATCGGCACGCTCGAGCAGCAACACCCGCAACGCGGGCGTGTGGATCACCACCAGCACCGACTCCGGGATCTTCGTTCCGCCAGCCTGCGTCATGGCGTCATCGAGACATCGAGACATGATCGCGCCCGCGCAACGGGGCTCCGCGCCGCGCCGCTCAGGCGGTACGCGCCGCTTCGCTCGCACGCAGGCGGATGTGCAGCTCGCGCAGCTGCTTTTCGTCGACCGCCGAGGGCGCCTCGGTGAGCAGGCACTGCGCGCGCTGCGTCTTCGGAAACGCGATCACGTCGCGAATCGACTCGGCGCCGGTCATCATCGTGACGATCCGATCGAGCCCGAAGGCGATGCCCCCGTGCGGCGGAGCGCCGTACTGCAGCGCATCGAGCAGGAAGCCGAACTTCGCGCGCGCCTCCTCGGGGCCGATCTTCAGCGCCCGAAACACCTTGCTCTGGATTTCCTCGCGGTGGATGCGCACCGAACCCCCGCCGATCTCCCAGCCGTTGAGCACCATGTCGTAGGCCTTCGCGATGCATCGCCCGGGGTCGGTGCGAAGGTAGTCCTCGTGCCCGTCCTTGGGCGCCGTGAACGGGTGGTGGTTCGCCACCCAGCGCTCGTCGCCCTCGTCGTACTCGAACATCGGAAAGTCGACGACCCACAACGGCTTCCAGCCAACGTCGAACAGCCCCGCCTTTCGCCCGAATTCCGAGTGACCGATCCGGTTGCGCAGCGCGCCGATCGCGTCGTTGACGACCTTCGCCTTGTCGGCGCCGAAGAAGACCAGATCGCCGGCCTGCGCGCCGGTGCGTTCGAGGATCGTGGCGATCGCTGCGTCGTGCAGGTTCTTGACGATCGGCGACTGCAGCCCTTCGCGCCCGCGGCTCGCATCGTTGACCTTGATGTACGCGAGTCCGCGCGCGCCGTAGATCCCGACGAACTGCGTGTAGGCGTCGATCTCGCTGCGGGTCATCTCGCCGCCTCCTGGCACGCGCAGCCCGACGACGCGACCGTCCTCGGCGTTGGCCGGGCCCGCGAACACCTTGAACTCGACGTCCTTCATCGCGTCGGTGAGTTCGGTGAACTCGAGCTTCACGCGCAGGTCGGGTTTGTCGGACCCGTACAGGCGCATCGCGTCGGTATGGGTCATGCTCGGGAACGGCTGCGGCAGGTCGACGCCGATCGCGTTGCGAAACACCGTGTGGATCATCTCCTCGAAGATCTGGCGGATCTCGGTCTCGGCCAGGAACGACGTCTCGCAGTCGATCTGGGTGAACTCTGGCTGGCGATCGGCGCGCAGGTCCTCGTCGCGAAAGCACTTGGTGATCTGGTAGTAGCGGTCGAACCCCGCGACCATCAGCAGCTGCTTGAACAGCTGGGGCGATTGCGGCAGCGCGAAGAACTCGCCCGCGTTCACGCGCGAGGGAACCAGATAGTCGCGTGCGCCCTCGGGCGTGGACTTGGTGAGCATCGGGGTTTCGATGTCGACGAAGCCGAGTTTGTCGAGATAGCGGCGCACCTCCATCGCGACGCGATAGCGCAGCATCAGGTTGTGCTGCATCTGCGGGCGGCGCAGGTCGAGCACACGGTGCGTCAGGCGCGTGGTCTCGGAGAGGTTCTCGTCGTCGAGCTGGAACGGCGGCGTGACCGAGGCGTTGAGGATCTCGAGCGACTCGCACAGCACCTCGACCTCGCCGCTGGCGAGGTTGGCGTTGACGGTGCCCTCGGGGCGACGGCGCACCTTCCCGGTGACGCGCACGCAGAACTCGTTGCGGATGCGCTCGGCGACGCCGAACACGTCGGCCCGATCGGGGTCGCACACCACCTGCGCGAGTCCCTCGCGGTCGCGCAGGTCGATGAAGATCACGCCGCCGTGGTCGCGACGGCGATGGACCCAGCCGAACAGCGTGACCACCTGGTCGAGGCGTTCCGCCGTGAGTTGGCCGGCATAGCAACTGCGCATGGTTCGTTTACTCCGCACTGTTGGCCGCGGTCAGCGGCGCGGGGGCGCTTCGGTGGGCGCGGCGATCTTCGCGCCCCGCCTGTCCGCGGTGGTGTCGTACGGCGAGGCGACTCCCATCGAGACGACGTATTTCAGCGCTGCGTCGACGCTCATCTCGAGCTCGATCACGTCGGCCCTCGGCAGCATCAGGAAGAACCCGGAGGTCGGATTCGGTGTGGTCGGCACGTAGACCGAGACCATCTCTTCGCCGACCAGACGGCGCACCTCTTCGACCGGCGTTCCCGTCTGGAAGGCGATCGTCCACGCGCCCGGGCGCGGATATTGCACCAGCAGCGCCTTGCGAAACGCCTGCCCGGTGGGCGAGAGAACCGTGTCGCTCACCTGCTTCACGCTCGAGTAGATCGAGCGCACGATCGGGATGCGCCCGACCGCCGCTTCCCAGATGACGACGATCCGCTGGCCCAGGAAATTGCGGGTGAGCAGTCCGGTCACCAGGATCACCACCAGCGTGAGCAACACGCCCAGCCCCGGGATGTCGCGCCCGAATATCGTGCGCGGGTGCCAGCGCTCGGGCAGCAGCGCGAGGCTCTGGTCCATCGTCCCGACGATCACGCTCAATACCCACAGCGTGATCACCAGCGGGACCCAGATCAGCAGGCCGGTGATCAGATAACCGCGAATGCTCGCGGGCTGGATGTTCTTGGCCGGTGCCATGTTCTGTTCCCCGGCCCTCAGGCCGCCTTCTGACCGCCGCCGGTCGATGATCCGGAGGCCTTCGCCGGCGCCGCGCCGGTGCTGCCGGACGACGCTGCACCTCCCGAGGCGCCCTGTCCGGGAGCAGGCGACGCGCCGCCCGCCGGTGGCGCGGTCGAGGCACCACCCGCCGGTGGCGTGGTCGAGGCACCGCTCGCCGGTGCGCCGTCGCCGCCAGCGGCCTTGCCCGCTGCGGCGGCGTCTTTCGAAGGGCTTTCGGTCCTGGCACCGTCGGCGCTGCCTTCGCCGGCCTTGGCGTCGCCCGCGGCGGCGTCATCCTTGCCCTTGGCCTTTGCGCCGTCCCTGAAGTCGGTGACGTACCAGCCGCTGCCCTTGAGCTGGAACGCGGGCGCGCTCAGGCGCCGTGCCAGGCGCGGCTGCCCGCACGCCGGACAGTCGACCAGCGGGGGATCGTGGCGCTTCTGAAGAGCATCTTTCTCGAAGCCGCAATCAGCGCATCGATAAGCGAAAATCGGCATGTCGTACCCTCCGCGATCCGGGTGCGTGCGTGATTTCCGCGCGCGCGCTTCCGGAACTCCCGGCGCGGCGATTCCGCGCGTTCTCGGGAAAACCTGTCATTTTATTCGATTTTGCTGCGCAGCAACAGCCTCCCGGGAGCATCGGGCGCCGCAGGTCGGGGAGAAACCAATTGGGAAAGCTGCCGCTCGAAGGAATCCGCGTGCTGGATTTCGGCCGCTACATCGCGGGACCTTACTGCGCCGCGCTGCTCGCCGAGTACGGCGCGGACGTGATACGGGTGGAAAAGCGCGGCGGCGGCGAAGATCGCTACACGACGCCGGTCACCGCGTCGGGCGAAGGGGCGCTGTTCCTTCAGATGAACCGCAACAAGCGTTCGCTCGCGCTCGACCCGACGACGGCGGCTGGGCGCGAGATCGTGCGTCGCCTGGTCGCGCGCTCGGACGTGGTCGTGGCGAACCTGCCGGCGCCGGCGCTCGCGGCGATGGGGCTCGACGACGCGACCTTGCGGGCGATCCGCCCCGACATCGTGCTCACGACCAGTTCGGCTTTCGGCTCGACCGGACCGTTTCGCTCCTTTGTCGGATTCGATGGGGTCGCGCAGGCGATGTCGGGCGCGGTGCACATGACGGGAGAGCCGCACCAGCCGTATCGGGCGCAGGTGAACTGGGTGGACTTCGGCACCGCGCTGCACTGCGCCTTCGGCACGCTGCTCGCGCTGATGCAGCGCGAGCGCACCGGGCAGGGGCAGTGCGTGGAGGGCTCGCTGCTGGGCACCGCACTCACCTTCACCAACGCGATGCTGATCGAGCAGGCGATCAGCGCACCGCACCGGGTCGCGAGCGGCAACCGCGGCCAGCTCGCCGCGCCGGTCGACATCTACCGCACCCGCGACGGCTGGATCCTGTGCCAGGTGGTCGGGCAACCGCTCTACGAACGCTGGGCGCTCCTGATGGGCGAAGCGCACTGGATCGAGGACGAACGCTTCGCGACCGACCACTCGCGCGGATTGCACGGCGAGAAGCTGAGCGAACGGATGCAACGATGGTGCGACTCGCGCACCAGCGCCGAGGCAATGCAGGCGCTGGGCGAAGCGCGCATTCCTTGCGGCCCTGTTCTCAGCCCCCAGCAGGTGCTCGATCATCCGCAGACCACGGCGCTCGATCCGTTCGTCGCGACCGACTACGACGGGCTTGCAGCGCCTGCGCCGCTCGCGCGCGTGCCGTTACGAATGAGCGAAACCGACGGCGGAATCCGCAGCGCTCCGCCGCGACTCGGCGAACACACCGACGCGATCCTCGCCGACCTCGGATACGACGGCGCCGAGATCGCCGCGTTGCGCGCCGAAGGGACCTTGTGAGCGCCGCGCCCCGGCGCTCAGAACGGAATGTCGTCGTCGAGGATCTCGGGCCCTGCGCTGGGCGCGGGCTTGCGCGCAGCGGCTTGCGGACGCGCCGAGGGCGCAGCAGCCGCAGCCGCGGCCGGGGCCTGCGAATAGCCGGCGTCGTCGCCGCCCGAGGCGCCTTCGCGCGAACCGAGCATCTGCATGTCGGTGGCGACGATCTCGGTGGTGTAGCGGTCGTGGCCGTCCTTGTCCTGCCACTTGCGCGTCTGCAGGCGACCCTCGACGTAGACCGAACGGCCCTTGCGCAGGTACTCGCCGGCGATCTCGGCGAGACGGTCGAAGAAGACCACGCGGTGCCACTCGGTCTCCTCGCGCTTCTCGCCGCTCGCGCGGTCGTTCCAGGCGCGGGTGGTCGCCAGCGAGATGTTGCAGATCGCGCCGCCGCTGGGTGCGTAGCGGGTTTCGGGGTCGCGCCCGAGGTTGCCGATCAGGACCACCTTGTTCACCGAAGCCATTTCTTCCTCCGTGGCGGAGTGCCCGCCAGTTCGTGTTCAGTTGCGCCGATCCGGCGCGCCCGCCTCAACCGCCCGCCTCAACCGCCCGCCTCTACAGGCCGCCCCGACACCAACCTCGCCAGCGGCCTCAGTCGCCCGCCAGATCGCGTCCCGGCCATCGCCGCTGGCCGCTCGCAGCCGCCAACCATACCACCAGCAACCCGGCGCACATCGCGAACACCGCGCCACCGCCCCAGCGCGATTGAACCAGTCCGCCGAGTGCGCCGCCGGCGAACAACCCAAGCGCTTGCGCCGTGTTGTACAGCCCCAGCGCCGCCCCCTTGCCCTGCGCCGGAGCGAGGCGCGAAACCAGCGACGGCAGGCTGGCTTCGAGGATATTGAACCCCGCGAAGAACGCAAGGAGCAAGCCCGCCATCGGAACTAGGCCCACGGGCTGCGTGGACAGTGCGATCGCGACCGCGACGAGCAGCGCGACGGCGCCGAGAAAGATCGTACGCAACTGTCCCTTGCGTTCGCTCCACAGCAGCGGAGGGACGATCAGCGCGAACGACAGCACCAGCACGGCAAGGTAGACCTTCCAGTGCTCGGCGAGTGGCACCCCGGCGCGTTCGACCAGCCACCCCGGCACAACGACGAACATCGCCATCTGTACGGTGTGCAGTACCAGGATGCCGAAGTTCAGTCGCATCAGGTCCGCCTCGCGCGCGACCTCGCGCAGCGACGACGTGCGCGGCGCGCCGCGATGGGCAGCCGCCGCGTCGCCCGAGGCGGCCACGTCCTGCGCATCGCGCGCCTGCCCCTCCTGCCCCTCCTGCCCCTCCTGCCCCTCCTGCCCCTCCTGCCCCTCCTGCCCCTCCTGCGCCTCCTGCGCGCGCGCAGCGTCCGGCACGACGTAGAGCGTGACGACGATCGCCGCGAGCGCGAGCGCGCCGGTGCCCCAGAACAGCCCGGCCAGGCCGACCGCCTGGTACGCGAGCGGCGCGACGACCAGCGAGATCGCGAAGGTCAGCCCGATCGACGCGCCGACCATCGCCATCGCCTTCGTGCGCTGCGAATCCCGCGTGCTGTCGGCGATGAACGCGGTGAGGGCGGCCGAGATCGCGCCCGCGCCCTGGATCGCGCGCCCGAGAGCGACTCCGCCCACCGTCTCGGCGAGCGCCGCGACCGCGCTGCCGAGCGCGAACAGCACCAGCCCCGCGACGATCACCGGCTTGCGCCCGACCCGGTCCGAGAGCATTCCCAGCGGAAGGTGCAACACGGCCTGCGTCAGCCCGTAGGCACCGAGCGCGAATCCGACCAGCGCCGCGCTCTCGCCCCCGGGCATCGTGCGCGCGTGCACGGCGAACACCGGCAGGATCAGGAACAGGCCCAGCATGCGCAGCGCGAAGATCGACGCGAGCGTGACGCTCGCGCGCAGTTCGCGCCGGGTCATCCGGGAGGATCGGGCTGGCATCGGTCGCAGGGCGGGCGCGGGATGTTGCAACGCGGTATATTAGTCGATTGGCCTTTCGCAGCCGGCGCGAGCCTCCGGTTGCCCTGATTGCCCGATGGACGAGATCCGAATCCGCGGCGCGCGAACCCACAACCTGAAGAACGTCAGCGTCGACCTTCCGCGCGAGCGGCTGGTCGTGATCACCGGGCTGTCGGGATCCGGCAAGTCCTCGCTCGCCTTCGACACGCTCTACGCCGAGGGCCAGCGCCGCTACGTCGAATCGCTGTCGACCTACGCGCGCCAGTTCCTCGAGCTGATGGAAAAGCCCGACGTCGACCTGATCGAAGGGCTGTCGCCGGCGATCGCAATCGAGCAGAAGGCGAGCAGCCACAATCCGCGCTCGACGGTCGGAACCGTGACCGAGATCCACGACTACCTGCGGCTGCTGTTCGCGCGCGCCGGCACGCCGTACTGCCCGAATCACCCCGACGTCGCGCTCGAAGCGCGCACCGTCTCGCAGATGGTCGACTCGGTCGCCGCGATGCCCGAGGGCACGCGCCTGATGATCCTCGCGCCGGTGGTCGCGGGGCGCAAGGGCGAACACCTCGAATTGCTCGAAGCGCTGCGCGCGCAGGGTTTCGTTCGCGTGCGCCTGCGCAGCGGCGACGCCGGCGCCGCGCGTCTGGTCGAACTCGACGCCATGTTGCCGGAGCTCGCGCGCGCGCAGAGACACTGGATCGAGGTGGTGGTCGATCGAGTCCGGGTCGCGGGGCAGTCGCAACAACGCCTGGCCGACTCGTTCGAGACCGCGCTCAGGCTCTCCGACGGTCGCGCGATCGTGCTCGACACCGACGCCGGGACCGAACAGACGATGTCCAGCCGCTTCGCCTGCCCGGTGTGCGAACACGCGCTGCCGGAACTCGAGCCGAGGCTGTTCTCGTTCAACAACCCGGCCGGCGCCTGCGCCGGGTGCGGCGGGCTGGGCGCGGTCGAGTTCTTCGACCCGCGCCGCGTCGTGCAGTTCCCCAACCTGAGCCTCGCGTCGGGGGCGATCAAGGGCTGGGATCGCCGCAACCAGTTCTACTTCCAGATGCTCACCAGTCTGGCGACCCACTACGGCTTCGACGTCGACACGCCGTTCGAGAACCTGCCGGAGCGCGTGCGCGAGATCGTGCTGCACGGCTCGGGCAGCGAGCGCATCGCGTTCGCCTATCTGAGCGGGTCGGGCCGGTCGGTGTCGCGCGAGCACGCCTTCGAGGGCGTGGTCCCGAACCTCGAGCGTCGCTACCGCGAAACCGACTCCGCGAACGTTCGCGAGGAACTGGCGAAGTTTCGCAACACGCGGCCCTGCCCCGCGTGCGAAGGCACGCGACTGCGCGACGAGGCGCGCTTCGTGCGCGTCGGTGTCGCCGGCGCCGACCGCGCGATCTGGGAGATCTCGCGCTGGACGCTGCGCGCGGCGCTCGCGTGGTTCGAATCGCTCGAGCTGCCCGGCGCTCGCGGCAAGGTCGGCGAGCGCATCATCCGCGAGATCGTCAACCGGTTGCGTTTCCTGAACAACGTCGGACTGGCGTACCTGTCGCTCGACCGCTCGGCCGAAACCCTGTCGGGAGGCGAATCGCAGCGCATCCGACTCGCCTCGCAGATCGGCTCGGGGCTCACCGGCGTGATGTACGTGCTCGACGAGCCTTCGATCGGCCTGCACCAGCGCGACAACGCGCGTCTGATCGAGACGCTCAAGCACCTGCGCGACCTGGGCAACACCGTGCTCGTGGTCGAACACGACGAAGAGGCGATCCGGGCGGCCGACCACGTGATCGACATGGGACCGGGCGCCGGCGCGCACGGCGGCGAAGTGATCGCGCAGGGCCCTCCGGCCGCGATCGAGGCGAGCGAGGCCTCGCTCACCGGTCGCTACCTCGCGGGAAAGCTGCGCATCGAGGTCCCGTCCGAGCGCGTCGCGCCGGGCGATCGCTGGCTCGTCGTGCGCGGTGCCCGCGGCAACAACCTGCGAGACGTCGTCGCGGAGTTTCCGGTCGGCCTGCTGGTGGCGGTCACCGGGGTGTCGGGTTCGGGCAAGTCGACGCTGGTCAACGACACGCTGCACCCCGCACTCGCGCGCCACCTCTACGGTTCGCAACTCGACCCTGCGCCGCACGACTCGATCGAAGGGCTCGAGCATTTCGACAAGGTGATCAGCGTCGACCAGAGTCCGATCGGGCGCACGCCACGATCGAACCCCGCCACCTACACCGGCCTGTTCACCCCGATTCGCGAACTCTTCGCCGAGACGCCGACCGCTCGCGAGCGCGGCTACGGGCCCGGGCGATTCTCGTTCAACGTCAAGGGCGGACGCTGCGAGGCCTGTCAGGGCGACGGATTGATCCGCGTCGAGATGCACTTTCTGCCCGACGTCTACGTGGCCTGCGACACCTGCCACGCTCGGCGCTACAACCGCGAAACCCTCGAGGTGCGATACAAGGGGCGCAGCATCGCCGACGTGCTCGACATGACGGTGGCGCAGGCGCACGCGTTCTTCGAGCGCGTCCCGGCGGTGGAGCGGCGGCTGCGCACGCTGCTCGACGTCGGGCTCGGGTACATCGGGCTGGGACAGAGCGCGACCACGCTCTCGGGCGGCGAGGCGCAACGCGTCAAGCTCTCGCAGGAGCTCTCCAAGCGCGACACCGGTCGCACCATGTACATCCTCGACGAACCGACCACCGGATTGCACGTGCACGACATCGCGTTGCTGCTCGAGGTGGTTCATCGGCTTCGCGACCACGGCAACACGGTGATCGTGATCGAGCACAATCTCGACGTGATCAAGACCGCCGACTGGATCATCGACCTGGGACCGGAAGGCGGCGCCGGAGGCGGTACGATCGTTGCCGCGGGCACACCCGAAGAAGTGGCGGCCAATCGCGAGAGCGCGACCGGGCTCTATCTCGCGCGGGCGCTTCCGCTCGACGGGGACTTGCGCAGCGCGGCCTGACAAGGCTCCCTTCACTCGCAGCGACCGGGGAGGCGAGGCGATGGAAACGACTTTCTACGATCAGGTGGCCTACGGCGGCAACGCGATCCGCCTCACCGCGCCGAACTCGATCGCCGGCATCGCCGCGATCCTCGGGCTGGACGCGCCGCCACCGCAGGATGCGCGCGTCCTCGAACTGGGCTGCGGCAACGCGGCGAACCTCGTCCCGCTCGCGAGCTACTGGCCGCGGGCGCGATTCGTGGGAATCGATCTCGCGCCGAGCGCGATCGCCGAGGGCCGCGAGACGATCTCGGCGCTGGGCCTGCAGAACCTCGAGATCGAGGTCGGCGACATCGCCGATCTGCAGACGCAACGCCTGGGCGAGTTCGACTACGTGATCGCGCACGGCGTGCTTTCCTGGGTGCCGCGCGCGGTGCGCGAGGCGCTGCTCGCGACGATCGGGCGCGTACTCTCGCCGCGCGGCGTCGGCTACGTCAGCTACAACGCGATGCCGGGCTGCCGGGTCCGGCACCTGGTGCGCGATCTGCTGCAGTTCCGGCTCGAGGGGCAGGACTACTCGCCGGCGATCATCGGCCCGGCGTGGCGATTCCTCGAGGGCATGCGCGAGTTGCCCCCCGCTCAGGACCTGGGATTCTTCGCGGCGCTGCGGCGCGAGGCGATCGAGGCGATGGACGTCAGCCCGCAGTTCCTGTTCCACGACGACCTGTCGCCGGACAACGAACCGTTCTACCTGCACCAGTTCGCCGCTCGCGCGGCGGCGCACGGTCTGGCCGCCGTCGGCGACGCCGATCTCGAGTCGATGCGCGAGCCTGCCGGCCAGCCCGAGCTCTCGCGCTGGCTCGAAGAGACCAGCGCGGGCGACTGGGTCGCGCGCCAGCAGTACGTCGATTTCATCCGGGGCGCGCGCTTCAAGCGAACGCTGGTCACGCGCTCCGGCGCGCTACCCGCGCCGCGGTGGGACAGCGCGCGCATCGCCGACGCGCGCTGGTACAGCGAGCTCGCGCCCGAGGGCGACGTCCGGCTCGACGACGACAGCGAAGCGCGCTTCTCGGGCACCACGCAACGAGGCGTCACCACCAACCACCCGTTGCTGAAGGCGGCGCTGATGCTCGCGCACCGCTCGCTCTCGGGGACCGTTACGACCGCCGAACTGGCCGCGACGCTGCACGCCGGGGCGCAACCGGCGGGCGCGACGCAGGACGCCGCCGGCGCGGTGCTGCTGCGGCTCGCGCACGCGGGACTGGTGAGCCCGGTGGCACAGCCATGGCCGGGCCGTGCGCCGGCGCCGGCCGGTGAGCACAGTCGCCCGCGGATCACGCCGCTGGCGCGGCTGCTGCTCGAACGCGGCGAACCACTCGTCGACAGCGCACACCACAACATCGCGCTCGCGGAACCGTGGATCGGAAAACTCGCCCTCGAGATGGACGGCAGCACGAGCGTCGTCGAGTTGTGCGCGCGCGCTCAGGCGCTGCGCGCACCGGACGGCGCCCCCACGACCGATCCTCGCGAATCGCTCGTCGGGCTGGAGTCGCTGGTCGCGATGTTCGCGCGTCGCGGCCTGCTCGCGAGCGTTCAGACGTAAGGGGTGAAGCGCGCGAGCACGCGCGCCATCTCGGCGTCGTCTAGCACGACCGGATCGCCCAGCGTCAGCGCCAGCGCGTACATCCGCGCGAGCGTCTCGAGCTCGAGCGCGATGCCGAGCGCCTGCGCGAGCGACTCGCCCAGCGCAAGCAGGCCGTGGTTCGCGAGCAGGCAGGCGCGGCGAGCGTCGAGCGCGGCCAGCGCGTTGGTCGAGAGCTGCTGCGTCCCGAAGGTTGCGTACGGTGCGCAGCGCAGGTCGGCGCCACCAGCGACCGCCACCATGTAGTGAAACGCCGGAATTCCCTCGCGCTGAACCCGCGCGGTGCACGCGAGCGCGCTCGCGTGCGGCGCATGCGCGTGCACGATCGCAGCGGCATCGGGACGGTGCAGGTAGATGTCGCGATGGACCCGCCACTCGGACGATGGCGCGCGCGTCGGGTGCGCGTACGCCGGCTCGACATCGGCGCCCGGCGCCGCCGCCAGCGCCATCCAGACGATGTCGTCGGCGCCCATCTGCTCGTAGGACAGCGCGCTCGGGGTGATCAGCAACCCGTCGGCGGCGCCGCGATTCCATCGCAGCGACTGGTTGCCGGCCTTGCCCTGGTTGATTCCGATCGCGTTCATCCGCAGGCACGACGCGACCAGCGCCGCGCGCGCGTCGTCCTCGGTCGCGTGGGCCGTGTCGTGTGCGCTCATACGCCGCCCGCCGTGAGCAGCACCCTCCGGATCCCGGCCACCGCCGCGTCGACCCGGCCGTGCTCGGTGATCAGCGCGGTGACGAGGCGCGAAGGCGTGATGTCGAACGCGGGATTGAGCGCCGCGCTGCCGTCGGGCACCACCTGCACCTCGGTCACCACGCCGTCCGGTCCGCGCCCGCGCACGTGGGTGACCTCGCGCGGGTCGCGCCGTTCGATCGCGATCGCGTCGCCGCTTCGCGCCCAGCGATCGATCGTCGAGACCGGACAGGCGACGTAGAACGGGATGTCGTTGTCCCAGGCCGCCAGCGCCTTCAGGTAGGTACCGACCTTGTTGGCCACGTCGCCGTTGGCGGCGACCCGGTCGCAGCCGACCACCACCGCGTCGACCAGCCCTTCGCGCATCAGTTGCCCGCCCGCGTTGTCGACCACGACCGTGTGCGCGATGCCGCGCTCCTGCAGCTCCCACGCGGACAGTCCGGCGCCCTGGTTGCGCGGCCGGGTCTCGTCGACCCAGACGTGCACGTCCACGCCCCGGGCGGCGAGCGCGTACACGACCGAGAGCGCGGTGCCGTGATCGACGGTCGCGACCGCTCCTGCATTGCAGTGGGTCAGGATGTTCAGCGCGCGGCCCGAGCTCGCGACGTCCGGCCAGCAAAGCGGCGCCGTGCCGGCCAATCGCCTCGTTGCAGGCGACGTCGGCTTCGCAGATCGCTATCGCCTCGTCCCAGGACACCTTCGCGCGCGTGCCCGGCTCGGCGGCGCGCGTGCGGTCGGCCACGCGGTCGAGCGCCCAGCGCAGGTTCACCGCGGTAGGGCGGGTCGCGAGCAGCAGCGCGCACGCGTCGGCGAGCGCCGCGTCGGAATCGTCGACCCGCAACGCGAACGCGAGCCCGAAGGCCGCGACCGCGCCGATCAGCGGCGCGCCCCGCACCTGCATCGTCGTGATCGCGCGAGCGCAGTCCGCGGTCGAAGCCAACTCGATCACGCGTCGCTCGAAGGGCAACAGCGTCTGGTCGAGCGTCAGCAGGCGATCGTCGTGCTCGAGCCACAGCGTGCGCGTCATTGCCCAGCTTCCTCGCCCCTGCCTGACGGTCCGGGATGGCCGTTCGCATCGGGGTACACTGGCCGGATTGTAGGCGAGGCGACGCGCGTGCACCGACCGCGACGCCGCCCTTGCGTTGCCGATGCCAGAGCTGACCCTATTTTCCGTCTTTCTCGTCGGCCTGTTCGGCGGGGTCCACTGTGCCGGGATGTGCGGCGGAATCGTCGCGGTCCTCGGCGCGGCGGGCAGGCGCGCGCCGATCTCCGTGGGCGGCGGCGGCGAGATCGCCCCGACGAGCGCGCAGGCGCTCCCGACGCACGAGATTCCGACGCACGAGATTCCGACGCGCGCGATCCCGATCCGCGCAGCGGCGACCCCGCTGAGCCGGCAGCTCGGATACAACCTCGGCCGGATCGCCAGCTACACGCTCGCGGGCGCCATCGCCGGGACGCTGGGTTCGACCACGGCGCTGCTCGGCGGGCTCCTGCCACTGCAACAGGTCGCCTTCGCCGCGACCAACCTGCTGCTGATCACGATTGGCCTGTACCTGACCGGCGCGCTCGGATCGCTCGCGTTTCTCGAACGCGTCGGACGCGCACCCTGGCGCGCGCTCGCGCCGCTAGCGACGCGATTGCTCCGCGCGCGAAGCTGGTTTGCCGCGCTCGCGGCCGGCATGGTCTGGGGCTGGGTGCCCTGCGGGATGGTCTACGGCGTGCTGATCGCCGCGCTGATGGCGGGCGGCGCGCTCCAGGGCGCGGCGCTGATGCTGGCTTTCGGGCTGGGCACCCTTCCGAACCTGCTCGCGCTCGGCTGGTCGGCGCACGCGCTGGGCCGATGGCTCGGTCGGCGCAGCCTTCGAATCGCCGCCGGGGTCGTCGTGATCGGCTTCGGTCTCGCCGGGTTCGCCCGGATCGACCCGACGACGCACCTTCACCGGCTGGTCGACGCGTGCCTGACGCTGTTCTGACCGCGCGCCGCGCGCCAGCCGCCGACGTGCCCGACGCCGTTCCGAACGCGCGCCGCGCGCCAGCCGCCGACATGCCCGACGCCGGCCGGTGCTTCCACTGCGCGCAGCCGCTCGAGCCCGACATGCACTGGTTCACCGAGATCGACGCGGTGCGCAGGCCGATGTGCTGCGCGGGCTGCCAGGCGGTCGCGCAGGCGATCGTCGACGCCGGCTTCGAAGACTACTACCGCCACCGCAGCGCGCCGGCGAGCGGACCCGAGGTCGTCGCGCCGCCACTGGCCGAACTTGCGATCTACGACACGCCCGAGGTGCAGCAGGGATTCGTCCGCGCAGCGGGCGAACTCGCCGAGGCGACGCTGATGCTCGAAGGCCTGCGCTGTGGCGCCTGCGTGTGGCTGGTCGAGCGTGCGCTGTCGAGCGAACCCGGGGTGCGGCAGGCGGCGGTGAACTTCGCGACCGAGCGCGCGGTGATCCGCTGGGACCCGTCGCGCACCAGGCTCTCCAGGCTGCTGGCACGGATTGCGCAGGTCGGCTACCGGGCGCGGCCGTTCGACGTGCGCGCCCGCGAGGCGCAGATCGCGCGCACCTCGCGCGCGCTCTCGCGCCGGATGTTCGTCGCCGGAATCGGGATGATGCAGGTGATGATGTACGCGCTTCCCGCGTACACCGCCGCGCCGGGAGGAATCGAGTGGCGCGACGAGTTGCTGATGCGCTGGGCGAGTTTCGTGCTGACGATCCCGGTGCTGCTCTACTCGGCGCAGCCGTTCTTCAGCGCCGCGCTTCGCGACCTGCGCGCGCGCAGCCTCGGGATGGACGTTCCGGTGGCGCTCGGGATCGGCACGGCATTCGCCGCGAGCGCCTGGGCCACGGTGAGCGGTCGCGGCGAGGTCTATTTCGACTCGGTCACGATGTTCGTGTTCCTGCTGCTCGGCGCCAGGCACCTGGAGTGGGTCGCCCGCCGCAGGGCGAGCCGCGCGCTCGACGGGTTGGCCGCGTCCGCTCCGGAACACGCGACGCGCCTGGTAGCGATTCCCGACCCGCCGGCGCAGGCCGCCCTCGCCGCGGCGAGCTGCGAGTCGGTGCCCGCGGCGCGGATCGCGATCGGCGACGTGTTGCGCGTCGGCGTCGGCGAACGGGTCGCGGTCGACGCGGTCGTGATCGCCGGTTCGACGGCGATCGACCAGTCGCTGCTCACCGGCGAGTCGGCCCCGGTGCCGCGCGCTCGCGGCGACGAGGTCGCAGGAGGGTCGATCAACGCGGGTTCGCCGGTCTACCTGCGAGCGATCCGCACGCGCGGCGAGAGCGTGCCGTCGATGATCGAAAGGCTGATCGAGCGCGCGGCGCTCGAACGCCCGGCAGCGGCGCTGCTCGCCGACCGGGTCGCGTCTGGCTTCGTTGTTGCGCTGCTCGTCTTCGCGCTGGCCGTTTTCGCCGTCTGGTGGTCGATCGATCCTGCGCGCGCGCTGCCGATCGCGATCACGGTCCTGGTCGTCTCGTGTCCCTGCGCGCTCTCGCTCGCCACGCCCGCGGCCGTCGCCGCGAGCACCGGCGCGATCACCCGCGCCGGGGTGCTCGTCACGAGCGGGCGCGCGTTCGAGACGATCGCGCGGTGCACCGACGTGGTGTTCGACAAGACCGGCACGCTCACCGAAGGGCGCCCGCGCGTCGTCGACGTAGAGGCGTTCGGCGCGATCGGTCGCGCCCGGGCGCTGGCGCTGGCCGGCGCGCTCGAAGCCGGCGCCTCGCACCCGCTCGCTGCCGCGCTGCGCGAGGCTGCACTGCGCGAGGCTGCACTCGCCGGGGGGAACGACGCCCCGGCAGACCGCGCCGACCGCGTCGACCGCGACGTCGAGCACGCACTCGCCGCGGCACGCCCGCTCCCGGTAGCGGTGGACTGCCGCCACGAGGCCGGGCACGGCGTGCAGGGCAGCGTCGACGGCGTCGAGCTGCGCCTCGGAAGCGCGATGTTCGCCAGCGCGTGGGCGCGCCTGCCGGACACTCCCGCCGCGTCCGGATCGCAGGTCTGGCTGGTGGCACGAGGCGAGCCGCTCGCGCGTTTCCTCACCCGCGACGCGCTGCGCGCCGACGCGCGCCCGACGCTCGACGCGCTGCGCGGCCTGGGCCTTCGCGTGCACCTGCTCTCGGGCGATCTGCCGCAAGTGGTCGCCGACGTCGCGAGCGAGCTGGGTGTCGAGCGTGCGTCGGGCGGCGCGACGCCGGCGGGCAAGACCGAGGCGGTGCGCACGATGCAAACCGAAGGCGCGGTCGTGATGATGGTCGGCGAAGGCGTGAACGACGCGCCGGTTCTGGCCGCCGCCGACGTCTCGGTCGCGGTGGGTCAGGCGAGCGCGCTCGCGCGCACCGCGGCCGACGCGGTGCTGCTCTCGCCGCACCTCGATCGCATCGTCGCGCTGGTGCAGGCCGCGCGCAGGACGCGGCGCGTGATCGCGCAGAACCTGGCCTGGGCTGGCGCCTACAACGCGGTCGCGATCCCGGCGGCGGCGATGGGCTGGGTCGCGCCCTGGGTCGCCGCGCTCGGGATGTCGGCCAGTTCGCTGCTGGTCGCGGCGAACGCGTTGCGCCTGCTGAAGATCCCGCGATGGAAGTGCTGATCCTGCTCGTGCCGCTGAGCCTGGTGCTGGTCGGGGTCGCCGTCTGGCTGTTCCTCAGGATGAGCGACAGCGGCCAGTTCGACGACCTGGAAGGGCCCGCGCACAGTATCCTGATGGACGACGATCGCCCGCAAGCGCCTGGCGATCGTCGCGAAACCGAAGCCGGAAACCGGACCGACCAACCGCTTTGATCATTGTCAATGCCGCAGTGCAGCGAACTCGCTAGTCTTGCGACGGCGCCTCGGCGCCGACGTCGCGCGACAAGCGGCGCACAACGAACGATCGCATCGAACGCTGGGAGTGAACATGGGTAGCCAGACCGCGCGCGCGGACACGTACAACTATCGCGTCGTACGCCAGTTCGCGATCATGACCGTCGTCTGGGGCGTCGTCGGCATGCTGGTCGGCGTGTTCATCGCCGCGCAGCTCGCCTGGCCGGCGCTGAACTTCGACATCGCCTGGCTGCAGCTACGGCCGGCTGCGCCCGCTGCACACCAACGCGGTGATCTTCGCCTTCGGCGGCTGCGCGCTGTTCGCCACCTCCTACTACGTCGTGCAGCGCACCTGGCAGGCGCGGCTGTTCGCCGCGCCGGCTGGCCGCGTTCACGTTCTGGGGCTGGCAGCTGGTGATCGTGGCTGGCCGCGATCACGCTGCCGCTGGGCTATCACGCAGTCCAAGGAGTACGCCGAACTCGAATGGCCGATCGACATGCTGATCACCGCGGTCTGGGTCGCCTACGCGATCGTGTTCTTCGGCACGATCGTCAAGCGCAAGACGCCGCACATCTACGTCGCGAACTGGTTCTTCGGCGCGTACATCCTCACCGTCGCGATGCTGCACATCGTCAACAGCGCGGCGATGCCGGTCTCGCTCGACCAAGTCGTACTCGGCCTACGCCGGCGTGCAGGATGCGATGGTGCAGTGGTGGTACGGCCACAACGCGGTCGGCTTCTTCCTGACCGCCGGGCTTCCTCGGCATGATGTACTACTTCATCCCGAAGCAGGCCGAGCGCCCGATCTATTCGTACCGGCTGTCGATCGTGCACTTCTGGGCGCTGATCTTCACCTACATGTGGGCCGGCCCGCACCACCTGCACTACACCGCGCTGCCCGACTGGGCGCAGTGCATCGGCATGGTCTTCTCGCTGATGCTGCTGGCGCCTTCGTGGGGCGGCATGATCAACGGCATCATGACGCTGTCGGGCGCCTGGCACAAACTGCGCGACGACCCGATCCTGAAGTTCCTGATCGTCTCGCTGTCGTTCTACGGCATGTCGACCTTCGAAGGCCCGATGATGTCGATCAAGACGGTCAACGCACTGTCGCACTACACCGACTGGACGATCGGCCACGTGCACTCGGGCGCGCTCGGCTGGGTCGGCCTGATCTCGATGGGCTCGATCTACTACCTGCTGCCGCGCGTCTGCGGCCGCACCGAGATGTACAGCATGCGGCTGATCGAGCTGCACTTCTGGGTCGCGACGGTCGGCATCGTGCTGTACATCGCCGCGATGTGGATCGCCGGCGTGATGCAGGGGCTGATGTGGCGCGCGACCAACCCGGACGGCACGCTGACCTACGCCTTCGTCGAGTCGCTCAAGGCCACCTACCCCTACTACGTGATCCGCCTGCTGGGCGGGCTTGCTGTACCTGGGCGGCATGGTGCTCATGGTCTACAACTGCCTGATGACGATCGGCAGCGGCAAGGCCGAGTCGACGGCAGAGATTCCGGCCGCGCTGGCACACGCCTGATCGCCGGCGGAGAGAACGGCATGAAGCTATCGCACGAGAAGATCGAGAAGAACATCGGACTGATGATCGTCCTGATCATCCTGGTGGTGAGCGTCGGTGGCCTGGTCGAGATCGTTCCGCTGTACTTCCAGAAGTCCACGACCGAACCGGTCGCCGGCCTCAAGCCCTACGGCGCGCTCGAACTCACCGGGCGCGACGTCTACGTGCGCGAGGGCTGCTACAACTGCCACTCGCAGATGATCCGCCCGTTTCGCGCCGAGACCGAGCGCTACGGCCACTACTCGGTGGCCGGCGAGTTCGTCTACGACCGCCCGTTCCAGTGGGGCAGCAAGCGCACCGGCCCAGACCTCGCGCGCGTCGGCGGGCGCTACAGCGACGAGTGGCATCGCGTGCACCTGATCAACCCGCGCGACCTGGTTCCCGAATCGAACATGCCCGGCTATCCGTGGCTCGCGAGCACCGCCGCCGATGCCGACATCATCCAGACCAAGATGAAGGCGTTGCGCGTGCTCGGGCATCCCTACGGCGACGACGAGATCGCGCGCGCGCCGGAAGCGCTCAAGGGCAAGACCGAGATGGACGCGCTGATCGCCTACCTGCAGGTGATGGGCACCGCGCTCGCGAAGGCACGCTGATCGGTGGACCATGGAATCGACCTGCGCGCCGCGATCACCGTGCTGACGCTGATCGTGTTCGTCGGCATCGTGATCTGGGCGTACAGCGCCAGGCAAAAGCGCGCTTCGACGAGGCGGCGAAGCTGCCGTTCGCCGACGACGACGCCGCCGCGCAGCGCCCGACCGGAGAAGAGAGAAATGGCTGACTTCACCAGCTCCGGCTGGAGCATCTACATCATGCTGGTCACGGCGGTGTCGCTCGCCGCGTGCCTGTGGCTGACGCTGTCGCTGTCGAAGAAGAACAAACCGGGCGAGCAGGTCGGCACCACCGGTCACACCTGGGACGAAACGCTCGAGGAGTACAACAACCCGCTGCCGCGCTGGTGGGTCTACCTGTTCTACATCACGATCGTGTTCGCCGTGCTGTACCTGGTGCTGTATCCGGGCTTCGGCGCGATGAAGGGCGTGTTCGGCTGGACCCAGGTCGGTCAGTACGAACGCGAAGTCGCGAAGATGAACGAGCAGGTCGGCCCGTTGTTCGACAAGTACATGAAGCAGGACGTCAAGGCGGTCGCTGCCGACCCGGCGGCGCGCGCGATGGGCGAGCGCCTGTTCCTCACCTACTGCGCGCAGTGCCACGGCTCGGACGCGCGCGGCAGCAGGGGCTTCCCCAACCTGACCGATCGCGACTGGCTCTGGGGCGGCGAACCCGAGCGCATCGAAGAGACGATCCTCAACGGACGCGCGGGCGTGATGCCGCCGATGGGCGCGGCGATCGGCGGCGCTGCCGACGTCGAGAACGTCGCGCACTACGTGATGTCGCTGTCGACGAGCGCGCACGACGCGGTCAAGGCCGAACTCGGTCGTACGAAGTTCGCGGTCTGCGCAGCCTGCCACGGCGCCGGCGGCGGCGGAAATCCGGCGCTGGGCGCGCCGAACCTGACTGACTCGGTCTGGCTGTACGGTGGCTCGCGCGCCTCGGTGATCGAGACGATCGACAAGGGCCGCAGCAACCAGATGCCGGCGTTCAGGGAGTTCCTCGGCGAAGGCAAGACGCGAGTGCTCGCCGCCTACGTCTGGGGCCTGTCCAACGGTCAAGCAAAGGGCGCCGCGAAGCAGTGACACGCCCCGGCAAGGCCGCCGCGCAAGGCGGCGGCTCGGCCGATCTCTACGAGATCCGGCGCAAGATCTATCCGCGCGCGGTCACCGGCGTGTTCGCCGGTTGGCGCTGGGCGACGGTCTGGGCCACGCAGCTCGTCTTCTACGGGCTGCCGTGGCTGCAGCTGGAACGACCGCCCGGCGATCCTGTTCGACCTGATCAATCGTCGCTTCTACCTGTTCGGTGTCGTCCTCTATCCGCAGGACTTCATCTACCTCACCGCGCTGCTGGTCATCTCGGCGCTGGCGCTCTTTCTGTTCACCGCGGTCGCCGGGCGGCTCTGGTGCGGATACGCGTGCCCGCAGACCGTTTACACCGAGATCTTCATGTGGATCGAGCGCAAGGTCGAGGGCGACCGGCCGGCGCGGATGCGCCTGGACCGCGAAGCGACGAGCTTGCGAAAGCTGCGACTGAAGGCGACCAAACACGCGCTGTGGCTCGTGATCGCGCTGTGGACCGGCGTCAGCTTCGTCGGCTACTTCACGCCGATCGACGTGCTGCTGGGCAAGATCATGTCGCTGGCACTCGGTCCCTGGGAGTCGTTCTGGATCCTGTTCTACGGCTTTGCCACCTGGGGCAACGCGGGCTTCATGCGCGAGCAGGTCTGCATCTACATGTGCCCGTACGCGCGCTTCCAGAGCGCGATGTTCGATCGCGACACGATGGTCATCACCTACGACCAGGCGCGCGGCGAACCGCGCGGGTCGCGCTCGAAAAAGGCCGACCCGAAGGCGATCGGCCTGGGCGACTGCGTGAACTGCGGTCTGTGCGTCGAGGTCTGCCCGACCGGCATCGACATCCGCGAAGGGCTGCAGTACCAGTGCATCGGCTGCGCAGCGTGCGTCGACGCCTGCGACAAGGTCATGGATCGGGTCGGCTACCCGAAAGGACTGATCCGCTACGACACCGAGAACGGGCTGGCCAATCGCTGGAATCGCGAGCAGCTGATGCGCCGCGTGCGCCGGCCGCGCGTGCTGGTGTACTCGGCTATCCTCGTCGCGCTCACGGTCGCGCTGTTCACCCACCTGGCGCTGCGCACGCCACTGAAGGTCGACGTGATCCGCGACCGCGGGTCGCTCGGGCGCGAGGTGGACGGCGGCCAGATCGAGAACGTCTACCGCCTGATGCTGATCAACGGCGCCGAGACCGCGCGCACGCTGCGCATCTCGGTCGCGGGCATCGAGTCGATCTCGGTCGCGTCGGAAGCGCAGGTGATGGTCGCAGCGGCCGAGGCGCACGCGGTCGCGGTGCGCGTGCGGATCGCGCCGGATCACCGGGCGCGCTCCGGAATGAACGCGATCGAGTTCACCGTCACCGCGACCGACGACAGCTCGGTGTCGGTGCGCGAGAAGTCCACCTTCTACGTGCCGCGGTGACGGGCCCCCGGGCCCGACCGACGCACGACGACCGGAGCGAAGCAGCGATGCCCGACACGCCGTGGTACCGCCAGCTCTGGCCGTGGCTGCTGATGGTGATGCCGGCGACCGCGCTGGTCGGCGGAGTGTTCACCTTCTGGCTCGCCGCGACCTCGAACAACGCGCTGGTGGTCGACGACTACTATCGCGAGGGCAAGGCGATCAACCGCCAGCTCGCGCGCGACCGCGCGGCGCGCGAGCTTGGCCTGAGCGCGAAACTGACCCGCACTCCCGACGGAGGGGTCGAGCTGTCGCTGCTCGGCGCCCCGGGTTTCGATCCGCCCGACGCGGTGACGCTGCGGCTGGTGCACGCGACCCGCGCCGAGCACGACCTGACGCTGGTCCTGCGCCGCGTCGGCCGGCAGTACCTCGCGCCGGCCGGCACGCGGCTCCCGCGCACCGGACGCTGGACGGTGCTGATCGAGGAAGCGCAGGGCCGCTGGCGATTGACCGGAGCGGCACCGGGCTTCGACGCGCCGGTGGCGCTCGGCGCGCCGACGAACTGACCGAGGCGGGACGCGAGATGAAGGAGGACGCGAGATGAACCAGTCGACGCAACCCGGCGTACCCGGCGCGGGGAGCACGGGGCGCTTTCTGATGCAGGTCCTGTGGCCGGCGTTCCTGATGGCGATCGTCGCCGTCGGGGTGCTGTTCTCGCTGGTCGACCCGCACGACATGCACGCGGTGGTCAGCTACCTCGGCGACAGCCGCGAGGGCGCGTACACGGTCGGCTTCCTGGTGTTCTGGGCGCTGTTCACCGTGTCGAGCGGACTGACCTATCTGCTCGCGCACGGATCGCGCCGCCCCTAACGCCCTCCGCCGACGTCGAGCAGCGCACCACTCACGTACGAAGCTTCGTCCGAGATCAGCCAGAGCACCGCCGACGCCACCTCCTCGGCGGTTCCGCCGCGCTGCATCGGCACCAGATGGCGCAGCCGTTCGACGCGGTCGGGCGCGCCGCCGCTGGCGTGGATCTCGGTGAGGATCAGTCCCGGTCGCACCGCGTTCACCCGCACGCCCTCGGGGGCAACCTCCTTGGCCAGTCCGATCGTCATCGAGTCGATCGCGCCCTTGGACGCCGCGTAGTCGACGTACTCGTTCGGCGAACCCAGTTTCGCCGCCACCGAGGAGAGGTTGACGATCGCGCCTCCCGCGCCTCCGAGGCGCGTCGACATCCGCCGGATCGCCTCGCGCGCGCACAGAAAGCTGCCCAGCACGTTGACGTCGAAGATCCGGCGCATCCGTTCGAGCGTGTAGTCGGCCACCGCGCTCGCCGGCGCGAGCACGCCGGCGTTGTTGACCAGCGCGTCGAGGCGGCCGAACTCGGCGTCGATCGCGGCGAACAGCGCGAGCACGTCGGCTTCGCGCGAGACGTCGGCGCGCAACGCAACCGCGTGCCCGCCTGCCTGTCCGATCGCACGCACCACCTCGTCGGCCGCCGCGCGATCGTCCCGGTAGCCGACCGCGACCCGATGGCCGCGTTCAGCGGCGAGCAGCGCACACGCCGCCCCGATGCCACGGCTCGCACCGGTGACGAGCACGACCTTCGAAGACTTCGAATCGATCGGGTCGTTCATTCAGGCTCCCTGGCCGTCGCCGCGTATCCGATCGATCCGGCGCCGATCGCGTTTGGTCGGACGACCCCGTTCGATCGCCGCTGCCGGTTCGCCGTGCAGCGCGCGACGCGCGATTTCGGCGACCCGCGCGCGCACCGATTCGGGCGTCTCCTCGTACAGGGCCTGCGCCACCGGCGCCGGGCCGCGAACCTGCGACAGCGCCAGTACGCGCAGCGTGCGCTCGACGCTCGACGAACCGCTGCCGCTGCGAACGCGCAACTCCTCGCCGACACGCACGCCGCGCGCCACCTTGACGCGCTCGCCCGTGACCAGCACGCGCCCGGCGACGAGCGCGTCCTGCGCGAGGCTGCGCGTCCTGAACAGCCGCGCGGCCCACAACCACTTGTCGATCCGAACCTCGCCCACGCTCCCCCCGGGGGACTTCCCATCGTGATTGGGCATACTAGCGGATCGTCGCAACGCGGCAAATCGCAGGAGAGCATGTGTCGGTACCGCACAAGGAACGCTATTTCGAGGACTACCGCACCGGAGAGTCGATCGAGTTCGGCGACTACCTGATCACCGCCGCCGAGATCGTCGAGTTCGCGAAGCGCTACGATCCGCAGGCGTTCCACGTCGACCCCGATGCAGCCGCGAACAGCCACTTCGGCGGCCTGATCGCGAGCGGCTTCCTGACGCTGGGCGCGATGATGCGCATGATGGCCGACCACTTCATCTCGCCGCTGGCGAGCATGGGCTCGCCGGGCCTCGACGAGGTGCGCTGGCTGCTGCCGGTCAGGCCCGACGACCGCCTGCGGGTACGCGCCACGGTGCTCGATACGCGGCGCTCGCAGAGCAAGCCCGATCGCGGCATGATCCACGTGCTCTACGAAGTCCTCAACCAGGACGACCAGATCGCGATGTCGGTCAAGGGCTGGGGGATGTACCTCTCGCGCGACGCGAAGAACTGAAACGGCGACGCCGGCAGGCGAAGCGGCGACGCCGACAAGCGAAGCGACGACGCGGGCAGGTGAAGCGGCGACGCCGGCAGGCGAAAGGAATCGGACATGCTCAGGATCTGGGGACGCAGTTCTTCGTCCAACGTGCAGAAGGTGCTCTGGACCGCCGCCGAGATCGGCATCGAGTTCGAACGGATCGACGCGGGCGGGTCGTTCGGGCGCACCACCGACCCCGACTACCGCGCGATGAACCCGAACGGACTCGTCCCGACGATCGAGGACGACGACTTCGTCCTGTGGGAATCGAACACGATCTGCAGGTATCTTGCGGCCAAACACAACGCTACGTCGCTTTATCCCACCGAACTTCGCCGGCGCGCCGACGTCGAGCGATGGCAGGACTGGTCCAGCACGGTGCTCGCCCCGGCGATCTTGCCGGCGTTCTTCGGGCTGATCCGGACCGCGCCGGGCGATCGCGACGCCGATGCGATCGGTGCCAGCGCCGAGAAGACCGCCGCCGCGCTCGCGATCGTCGACGCGCGGCTCGCGGGTCGCGACTACCTCTGCGGCGCTGAACCGACGCTGGCCGACATCGGAATCGCGATCAACACCTATCGCTGGTACAGCATGGACTACGCCTGGGCGGGCTACCAGCGCCCCGAGATGGCACGGCTCGCCGGCTGGCACGCCCGCCTGGCCGCGCGACCGCCCTACCGCGAGTGGGTGATGGTTCGTCTGGTGTGATCGGTCCCGGCGCGTCGGCCGCGCGGCCGCACCGGTAAGCCGCGCCCGCCCCGGCGGACGAATCGCAAAGGAGACGTGCGCTTGGTCAGCAGGAACCCTGGATCGCCCGAGACCACCCCGGCCACGGCGCCGGTCGCCGCGCTGGTCTACCTGTCCGGAACGCTGCGCGGTCGCACCCGAAAGCTGGCGGGCGAGACCCTCGAACTCGACGCCTCGCGCGGGGCCGCGCACCCGGCTGGCACCGATCTGCGGGATCGGGTCGCGACGCTGCATCGCGCCGGTTCGAGCTACGAGCTCGACGCCGGCCAGAGCGGGCTGATCCGCGTCAACGGTCACAAGCCCTCCGGTGCTTCGATGCTCGCGGCGGGCGACCTGATCGAGATCGAAGGCGGTCCGGTGATCCGTTTCCGGCTCTATACAGACCGCGCAACGATGTACAAGTCGCCGGCCGAAGTGTTCGCCGACTGCCTGGACTGCGCCTCTCAGGACACGCGCAACCCGCTGCTCAAGCTCCCGGCGATGTTCTCGGATCTCGCCCGCGGACTGGCGACGCAGACCTCATTGTGGTTCCGGATCGCCGTCGTGATCGCGATCGTCTCGCTGGCCGGGCTGCTCACCGTCCAGACGATGCAGTCGCGCCACCTCGAGACGCGGCTCGCGATCGAGCAGGACCACGTGATCGGGCTGGGTGAGCTTCTGCGCCGGGTCGAGAGCCAGTCGCTGTCACGCGCCGAACTGGCCGACGTGCGCAGCGAACTGCGAGACGAACTGCAACGCGGACTGAGCCAGACCAGCGACCGCGTCCTCGCGCTCGAGGCGCGCTCGGCGGCGGCGACACGCGCGATCGCAGCGGCGACACCGTCGATCGCATTCGTCCAGGGAAGCTTCGGCTTCGAGGATCCCGCGACCCGGCGCGTGCTGCGCCTCACGCTGGGCGCGGACGGCGCAGCGCAACGGCTGCCCGACGGGCGCCCGCTGGTCTCGCTCGGCGGAGACGGCCCGCCGGTGGAGATCAGTTTCAGCGGCACCGCTTTTGTCGTACATCCGGACGGTCTGATGCTGACCAATCGCCATGTGGCCCTGCCCTGGGAGGGCGAGGAAGCACTGCCGGGAATCCGCCAACTCGGCCTCTCTCCGGTGATCCGCAGGATGCAGGCCTACCTGCCCGGGCGAAGCGACGCGTTCGCGGTCAGCACGCTGGGCGCGAGCAAGTCGCAGGACCTCGCGATCCTCGACGGCGGCGAGGCGGCGCGCGAGGCGCGCGCGCTCGCGCTCGGAAGGCAGCGCCCTGCGCCGGGCGACGAGGCGATCGTGATGGGGTTTCCGACAGGGATCCGCGCGCTTCTCGCGCGCGCGGGTGACCGCTTCGTCGCCGAACTCGGCGACCGGCCCGGCATGGATGTCTGGTCGGCGGCGCGCGAACTGGCCCGCGCCGGGTTGATGTCGCCGCTGGCGAGCCGCGGAATCGTCGCGCAGGTCACCAACGAGGCGATCGTCTACGACGCCGCGACCACGTCGGGCGGCAGCGGCGGGCCGGTGCTGAACCTGGCCGGCGAAGTGGTCGCGGTGAACCGCGCGATCCTGCCCGGATTCGGAGGTTCGAACCTCGGCGTTCCGATCGAACACGCGCGCGAACTGATGCGAACGCTCAAGGTGCGCCCGATCGAATGACGTGGGTGCGCGCCCCGGTCGAACGACATGGTCGCCGCGCGACGCGCGCGACACGACGCGACACGTCGCGGCGATCCGGTGTTTCAGGGCGAAGCGTCCGGCGGAGCACCTGTCGGGCGCTGCTGCGGTAGCGGAAACTGCTCGGGAGCCGGCGGCTGTTCCGATGCCGGACCATGGTGCTGCGCCGGCGGCAGTTGCAGCTCCGCCGGCTTCGCCAGCGACTGCCCGATTGCCGCGTACAGCGCCGCGCGGTCCAGCTTTCCCAACTCGTTGCGCGGGATCCGCTCGAGCACGACCACGCGTTTCGGCACTTTCGCGCCGAGGCGCGACAGCGCGTAATCGAGCAGTTCGCCGCTCTGCGCCCGGCCGGGGCCGCGCAGCGCGACCGCACAAACCGGGAAGTCCTGGTGGATCCTCGACCTGAGCGGTACGACCGCCGCGTCGGCCACCTCGGGGTGTGCGCACATCGCCTGTTCGATCTCGGCCGGGTAGATGTTGATCCCGTCCATCACCATCATCTGGTCGACGCGGCCCATGTAGACGAGTTGCCCGTCCGGCGAGAACCTTCCCAGGTCGCCGGGCAGGAACCAGCCGTCTCGAAAGGCTTCGGCGTTCGCTTTCGGATCGTCGCGATACCCGGCGATCAGCGCCGGGCTGCGAATCCGGATTCGCCCGACCTGGCCCGGATCGATCAGGCCGCCCTGCGCGTCGACGAGTTCGACTTCCACGCCTTCGGGCGCACGGCCGATCGTTCCGGGCACGCCCGCGTGGTCGGCCGGCCCGGCGATCGTGGCCATCCACGATTCGTTGCTGGCATAGGCGACGTACAGGCGCGGACACACCCGGCGCATGATCCGCGCCCTCAGGTCGTCGCTGACCAGCGAACTGGCCACGCGCAGGACCCTGAGCCCGTCGAGCACCGGCGGGCCCTGTGCCGGAATCGCGTCGAGCAGGCGCTCGATGTGAACCACCGCGGCCCACACCACGCGAACGTCGAAGCTGCGACAGATCTCCACCAGCCCGTCGGTGCCGCGCTCGGGGAACACGATCGTTCCGCCGCACGCCAGCACGATCAGGCACGCCTGGCGCGTGATGACGAAGTCGACCGGTGAGACGAAGACGACGCGCTCTCGGGGGCGAAACGGTATCGTCGACTGCACGATGCGCATCCGCGCGAGCAGCACCTCGTGGGTCAGCGGGATCAGCTTCCTGGTGCCGGTCGATCCCGACCCGAGAGCCAGCATCCACGGCGCGGCGGGCGACGCGACCCCTGCGCCTGGATCGTGCGGCGCCGGATCGTGCGGCGCCGGATCGTGCGGCGCCGGATCGCTCAGCGCCTCGCTCAGCACCTCGGACAGGTCGAGCGGCAGGTAGCGCAACCCGGCGACCGGCGAGTCGTCGCGGTCTCCCAGCACGATGCCGACGCGCGCGTCGCGCGCGGTCTGCTCCCTCACCAGCCGCGGATCGGTCAGCGCAAGAGCGACGATCGTCGCGCCGATTCGCGCCGCGCCGAGCGTCGCGGCGAGCGACGCGGACTCGCTGGCGAACGACAGGCCGATCATGTCGCCCTCGCCGACCCCGGCACGTCGCAGCCGCGTCGCGATTCGCCAGACCAGCGAATCGAGTTGCGCGTAGCTGATCGCGACGCCGTGCTCGATGATCGCGGTGTCGGCACCGCGCTCGCGCGCGACGCTGCCCACAAGGTCGGCAATGTTCACCGCGGTCTCGTGTCAGCGTCCGATGGCCGGTAGTCCGATCAGTTCGGCAGCGTCGTCTCGCCCATCAGGAACTCGTCGACCGCGCGCGCGCACTGGCGCCCCTCGCGGATCGCCCACACCACCAGCGACTGGCCGCGGCGCACGTCGCCGGCGGCGAACACCTTCGCCGCGCTGGTCGCGTAGGCACCGGCGCCGTCGGTGCTCGCGCGCGCGTTTCCGCGCGGATCGCGCTCGACGCCGAACGACTCGAGCATCGGCTGCACCGGGTGGACGAAGCCCATCGCGAGCAGCACCAGCTCGGCCGGCACCTCCCACTCGGACCCCGGCACCTCGGCCATGCGCGACTGTCCGCTCGCTTCGTCGCGCAGCCACTCGACGCGCGCGCACAGCAGCGCGCGCACCCGGCCCTGGGCGTCGCCGAGGAAGGACTTGGTGCTGACCGACCAGTCGCGCTCGCACCCTTCTTCGTGCGACGACGAGGTGCGCAGCTTCAGCGGCCAGTACGGCCACACCAGCAGCTTGTTCTCCTGCGCCGGCGGCTGCGGCATCAGCTCGAACTGCGTCACCGACGCGGCGCCCTGGCGATTGCTGGTGCCGACGCAGTCCGACCCGGTGTCACCGCCACCGATCACGACCACGCGCTTGCCGCCCGCCAGCAGCTGGCCCGCCACCTGGTCGCCCGCCACGACCTGGTTCTGCTGCGGCAGGAACTCCATCGCGAAGTGAACGCCCGAAAGCTCGCGCCCGGGCACCGGCAGGTCGCGCGGCTGCTCGGACCCGGCGCCGAGCACGACCGCGTCGAAATCCGCGAGAAGAGCGTCCGGCGCGATCGTCTGCTGCGACCAGTTGTTGATCCGCGCGTCGTCCCAGCCCGCGCCGACGAACACGCCGGTGCGAAAGGTGACGCCCTCGGCGATCATCTGGTCGACACGACGATCGATCAGCGACTTCTCCATCTTGAAATCGGGGATTCCGTAGCGAAGCAGGCCTCCGACGCGGTCGTTCTTCTCGAACACCGTGACGTCGTGCCCGACGCGCGCGAGCTGCTGCGCGCACGCGAGCCCGGCCGGTCCCGAACCGACCACCGCGACGCGCTTGCCGCTCCGGACCGCCGCGGGCATCGGCACGACCCAGCCCATCTCCCAGCCCTTGTCGATGATCGCGTGCTCGATCGACTTGATCCCGACCGGGTCGTTGTTGATGTTGAGCGTGCACGCCGCCTCGCACGGCGCCGGGCACACGCGCCCGGTGAACTCGGGGAAGTTGTTGGTCGAGTGCAGCGTGTCGAGCGCGACTTTCCAGTTGCCGCGATAGACCAGGTCGTTCCAGTCGGGAATGATGTTGTTGACCGGGCAGCCGCTCTGGCAGAACGGGATGCCGCAGTCCATGCAGCGCGCGCCCTGCTGCCCGGCGTCCTGGTCCGACAGTCGCAGCACGAACTCCTTGTAGTGCGTGACGCGCTGTTCGATCGTCTCGGCCGGCTCGGCAAGCCGTTCGTACTCGAGAAATCCGGTGACCTTTCCCATCTTCTTGTCGCATCCGTCGTTGCAGTTGTCTTCGTCGCGCGATCGGCCCGGCGCGCGCCAGGCGGATCACCCGCACCCCTCAGCTCGTCGCCCGCTCGCCCTGGGCCTTCGCGCGCTCGCGTTTCTGCTCCTGTTCGCGCGCCGCGTGCATCTCGCCGAGCGCGCGCAGGTACTCGTGCGGGAACACCTTGACGAAGGCCGCGCGCGAGCGCTCCCAGTCGTCGAGGATCGCCCGTCCCTTCTCGCTGCCGGTGAGCTTGAAGTGGCGCTCGATCAGCGTCTTGGCGATGATCTCGTCGCACTCGCCTCGGTGCCAGGTCGCCGGATCGGTCTGCACCAGTTGCTCGGCGGTCGAGAGCACCGGTTCGAGCGACACCATCGCGAGGTTGCAGCGCGCGGCGAACTGCTTGTCCGGGTCGTAGACGTAGGCGATCCCGCCCGACATCCCGGCAGCGAAGTTGCGTCCGGTGCCGCCCAGCACGACCACCGTGCCCCCGGTCATGTACTCGCAGCCGTGGTCTCCGGTTCCCTCGACCACCGCGGTTCCGCCCGAGTTGCGCACGCAGAAGCGCTCGCCGGCCACGCCCGAGAAAAAGGCCTCGCCGTCGATCGCGCCGTACATCACCGTGTTGCCGACGATGATGTTCTCCTCGGCCTTGCCGCGAAAATCGTTGGTCGGGCGCACGATGATTCGCCCGCCCGAGAGCCCCTTGCCGACGTAGTCGTTCGCTTCGCCCACCAGGTCGAGCGTGATGCCGCGCGCGAGGAACGCCCCGAAGCTCTGTCCGGCGGTGCCGTTGAACTGCACGTGGATCGTGTCCTCGGGCAGTCCCTCGTGGCCGTAGCGCAGCGCCACCTGGCCCGAGAGCATCGTGCCCACCGTGCGATTGACGTTTCGAATCGGAAGGATGAACGACACCTTCTCCTGGCGCTCGAGCGCCGGTTTCGCCAGGTCGATCAGGCGATGGTCGAGAGCCTTGTGCAGGCCGTGGTCCTGCTCGTCGACCTTGTGCCTCGCGACCGTCTCGGGCACTTGCGGCGCCGCGAACACGCGCGAGAAATCGAGCCCGCGTGCCTTCCAGTGCTCGACGCCGGCGAGCGTGTCGAGCATGTGCGTCGCGCCGATCAGGTCGTCGAACTTGCGAATGCCCAGTTGCGCCATGATCTCGCGCACTTCCTCGGCCACGTAGAAGAAGTAGTTGACGACGTATTCGGGCTTGCCCGAGAAGCGCCTGCGCAGCACCGGATCCTGCGTCGCGACGCCCACCGGGCAGGTGTTCAGGTGGCACTTGCGCATCATGATGCACCCGCCCACCACCAGCGGCGCGGTGGCGAAGCCGAACTCGTCGGCGCCCAGCATCGCGCCCACCACGACGTCGCGCCCGGTCTTCATCTGCCCGTCGACCTGCACCGCGATGCGCCCGCGCAGCCGGTTGAGCACCAGCGTCTGCTGCGTCTCGGCCAGGCCGAGTTCCCACGGCGTGCCCGCGTGCTTGATCGACGACCACGGCGACGCGCCGGTCCCGCCGTCGTGGCCCGAGATCGTCACGTGGTCGGCCTTCGCCTTGGACACTCCCGCGGCCACCGTTCCCACGCCCACTTCGGACACCAGCTTGACCGAGATCGACGCGCGCGGATTGGCGTTCTTCAGGTCGTGGATCAGCTGCGCGAGATCCTCGATCGAGTAGATGTCGTGGTGCGGCGGCGGCGAGATCAGCCCGACGCCTGGCACCGAGAAGCGCAGCTTGGCGATGTACTCGGACACCTTGTGCCCGGGAAGCTGTCCGCCCTCGCCGGGTTTCGCGCCCTGCGCCATCTTGATCTGTATCTGGTCGGCGCTGGCGAGGTACTCGGCGGTGACGCCGAAACGCCCCGACGCGACCTGCTTGATACGCGAGCGCATCGAATCGCCCGCCGCGAGCGCGATGTCGGCCTCGACGCGGTCGGCGCCGAGCACGCTGGCGAAGGTGTCGCCGTCTCTGATGCCGGAACTACCCGAGCGGATCTCGTCGCGATAGCGCAGGTCGTCCTCGCCGCCCTCGCCGGTGTTGGACTTTCCGCCGATGCGGTTCATCGCGACGGCGAGCGTCACGTGCGCCTCGGTGGAGATCGACCCGAGAGACATCGCGCCGGTGGCGAAGCGCTTGACGATCTCCCTGGCCGGTTCGACCTCGGCGATGTCCACCGGCGTGCAACGCTCGGTGCGAAACCGGAACAGCCCGCGCAGCGTCATGTGGCGCTGGCTCTGGTCGTTGATGATCCGTGCGTACTCCTGGTAGGTCGAGTAGCTCGCCTGCCGCGTCGCGTGCTGCAGCTTGGCGATCGCGTCGGGCGTCCACATGTGCTCCTCGCCGCGGATCCGGTACGCGTACTCGCCTCCGGCGTCGAGCGCGCCGGCCAGCACCGGGTCGCTGGAGAACGCGGCGCGGTGCAGCCGCAGCGCCTCCTCGGCCACCTGGAACACGTTGATACCCTCGATGTTGCTAGCGGTGCCGGCGAAGTACTTGTCGACGAGCTGCTTCGACAGCCCGATCGCCTCGAAGATCTGCGCTCCGCAGTAGCTCATGTAGGTGGAGATGCCCATCTTCGACATCACCTTGTTCAACCCCTTGCCGATCGCCTTGATGTAGTTCTTCAGCGCCTTCTCGGGTCCGATGTCGCCGGGCATGTCCCGGTACATGTCGACCAGCGTTTCCATCGCCAGATAGGGGTGGATCGCCTCGGCGCCGTAACCGCCGAGCAGCGCGAAGTGGTGCACCTCGCGCGCGGACCCCGTTTCCACCACCAGCCCCGCGCTGGTCCGCAGCCCCTTGTTCACCAGGTGCTGGTGCACGGCGCTGGTCGCGAGCAACATCGGGATCGCGACGTTCTCGGCGTCGACCTTGCGGTCGGACACGATCAGGATGTTGTAGCCCGAGCGCACCGCGTCCTCGGCCTCGGCGGCGAGCGACGCGAGGCGCGCCTCGATGCCTTCGGCGCCCCAGGTCACCGGATAGCAGATGTTCAGTTCCCAGGACTTGAACTTGTTGTCGGTGTAGTGCTCGATGTGGCGGACCTGCGCCATGTCGTCGAGGTCGAGGATCGGCTGCGACACCTCGAGGCGGATCGGCGGGTTCGTGTTGTTCAGGTCGAGCAGGTTCGGTTTCGGCCCGATGAACGACACCAGCGACATCACGAGCTGCTCGCGGATCGGGTCGATCGGCGGGTTGGTCACCTGCGCGAACAGTTGCTTGAAGTAGTTGTACAGCGGCTTGTTCTTGTCCGACAGCACGGCGAGCGGCGAGTCGTTGCCCATCGAGCCGGTCGCCTCCTCGCCGGCCATCGCCATCGGCGCCATCAGGAACTTCAGGTCCTCCTGCGTGTAGCCGAAGGCCTGCTGGCGGTCGAGCAGCGACGCCGAGGAACGAAACGCCGCTTCGGCCAGCGCGATGTCGGCGCTGCTCGCGTCGATCTCGTCGAGCTTGATGCGGATCGCCTCGATCCACTCGCGATACGGCTTGCTGTTGGCGAGCAGGTTCTTCAGTTCGGCGTCGTCGATGATGCGGCCCTGGTCGAGGTCGATCAGGAACATCTTGCCCGGCTGCAGGCGCCACTTCTTGACGATCTTGCTCTCGGCGATCGGCAACACGCCCGCCTCCGACGCCATGATCACCATGTCGTCGTCGGTGACGCAGTAGCGCGCCGGGCGCAGGCCGTTGCGATCGAGCGTCGCGCCGATCTGGCGCCCGTCGGTGAAGGCGATCGCTGCCGGGCCGTCCCAGGGCTCCATCATCGAGGCGTGGAACTCGTAGAAGGCGCGCCGCTTCGGGTCCATCAGCGTGTGCTGTTCCCACGCTTCGGGGATCATCATCATCATCGCGTGCGCGATCGGATAGCCCGACATCACCAGCAACTCGAGGCAATTGTCGAAGGTGGCCGTGTCGGACTGTCCGGGATAGACGAGCGGATAGAGCTTTTGCAGGTCGCCTTCGAGCACGGGCGACTTCATCACGCCCTCGCGCGCGCGCAACCAGTTGTAGTTGCCCTTCACGGTGTTGATCTCGCCATTGTGCGCGATCAGCCGGTACGGGTGCGCGAGCGGCCACTCGGGAAAGGTGTTGGTGGAAAAGCGCTGGTGCACCAGCGCGAGCGCGGAAACGAAGCGCGGATCCTGCAGGTCGCGGTAGTACTGGCCGACCTGCCCCGCGAGCAAGAGGCCCTTGTAGACGATCGTGCGCGCCGAGAGCGAGGGAACGAAGTACTCCTTGCCGTGCTTGAGCGCGAGTTTCTGCACCGCGTGGCTCGCGGTCTTGCGGATCACGTAGAGCTTGCGCTCGAGCGCGTCGGTCACCATCACGTCGGCGCCGCGCCCGATGAAGATCTGGCGGATCACCGGTTCCTTGGCGCGCACCGCGGGCGACATCGGCATCGACTTGTCGACCGGCACGTCGCGCCAGCCGAGCACCACCTGGCGCTCGCCGCGCACCGCGCGCTCGAGCACCTGCTCGCAGGCCAGGCGCGACGCGTGCTCCTTGGGCAGGAACACGATGCCCACGCCGTACTCTCCCGCAGGCGGGAGCGCGACGCCCTGGCGCGACATCTCCTCGCGGAAGAACTGGTCCGGGATCTGCGCGAGCAAGCCGGCGCCGTCGCCCATCAGCGGATCGGCGCCGACCGCGCCGCGATGGTCGAGGTTGACCAGGATCTGCAGCCCCTGCTCGATGATCCGGTGGCTCTTGTGCCCCTTGATGTGCGCGACGAAACCGACGCCGCAGGCGTCGTGTTCGTTGGCCGGGTCGTAGAGGCCCTGCGCCTGGGGGGCTGAGAACTCGTCCATCAGCTCGCCCGTCGATTCGCTGGTCAATCGGTCGTCTGGCTGCATCGATCCACTCCGGCTACCATCATGGTCTCGGTTCATCAGTAATCACTCACCTCGCAGGCCGCGTCAAGCCGTGGTTGCGGCACCGCAGCGGAGCAATTCTGGTCGAACCTTGCAGTATAACGGCTGGATTGCCGCTTTTGAAGCCACCTCGAATCTTGAAATCAACAGAAATCGATCGGAGAGAACCGATGCAAAGAACCTGTCGCTGCTTTCGCGTCGTCACCCACGGCGAACCGATGGTCGAAGAGCGCCTGCCGATGCGCGAACCGCAGGGCGACGAGGTTCTGCTGAGGGTGCGCGCCGCCGGGGTGTGCCACTCCGACGTGTTCCTGCACGAGGGTTTCATCGACACCGGCGCCGGGCGCAAGATCGACATGACGCGCGGCGTCGCGGCGCCGCGCGTGCTCGGCCACGAGATCGCCGGCACGGTCGAGGCGATCGGTGCCACCGCGGCGGGCGCCGCGATCGGCGAGGCGGTCGTGGTGTTCCCGTGGATCGGCTGCGGGAAGTGCGGCTTCTGCGCCTCGGGCCGCGAGAACCTGTGCTCGGCGCCACGCAACCTCGGCGTGCACGCCGACGGGGGATTCGCCGAGTTCGTGATGGTCCCGCACATGCGCTACCTGGTGCCGATCGGCGATCTCGCCCCAGAGCAGGCCGCAACCTATGCCTGTTCGGGGCTGACCGCCTACGCCGCGCTCGCGAAGGTGCCCAGGCCCGGCGCCGACGAGCGGGTGCTGGTGATCGGCGCCGGAGGGGTCGGCCTGTCGGGGGTGCGTTTCGCGCAGCGGTTGCTCGGCACCGCGCCGATCGTCGCCGAGATCGACCACTCGAAATGGCCGCTCGCGAAGGAGGCCGGCGCCTCGGAAACGATCGACCCGTCGGCCGGCGACGCGTTGCGCGCGCTCCTCAAGTCCACCGGCGGGGGCGTGATCGCCGCGGTGGATTTCGTCGGCACCGGCGAATCGTTCGCGTTCGGATTCGGCGCGCTGCGCAAGGGCGGGACGCTGGTCTCGGTGGGGATGATCGGCGGCTCGACCGCTCTCGTTCCGGCACTGCTGCCGCTGAAGGTCGCGACCGTGATCGGTTCCTACGTCGGGACCTGCGACGAACTGCGCGCGCTGATCGCGCTCGCGCGCGAAGGCGCGCTGCCGCCGCTGCCGGTCACGACGATGCCGCTGGCCTCGGCCAACGACGCGCTCGCGCGGCTGCGCGAAGGCCGGATGCCGGGCAGGGCGGTGCTCACGCCCTAGGCGCCCCAAGGCGTCTTAGGCGCGCTGAGCCTCGGCCTGCGACTGCGATTCGGGGAGCTGGGTGATGAAAGCGAGCGTCACCAGCGACAGGACCGCCATCGTGAACAGCAACACGTCGAAGCCCGCGGCCTTGACCACCGGGCCGAGCAACCACACGGCGAGCGAACTGACGCCGAACGAGATCGCGAACCGGATCCCGGTCACGCGCGAGCGCATGCTGTCGTCGAAATAGCGGTAGATCATCGCGTCGGTGAACGGTATCGCGCCGAACACCGAGACCATGAACGCGGTGAGCAGCGCGAGCAGCGCCCAGCCCTCGGCGTAGCCGGCGAGCGCGAACAGCGGCGCCTGGAACGCGACGATCGACAGGTAAAGTCGTTTGAGCGGAAGGCGATCGATCATCCGCCCGACGATCACCTGCGTGACCGACGCGACCGTGTACGCCCCCGCGAGCAAGGCCCCGAGCACCGCCGGGTCTTCGATGATCCCGGCGAAGCGCTCGCGCAGCAATTGCGCGTTGCCGTTGGTGGTGAAGTTGAACAGCAACGCGCCGGTGACCGCAGTCATCGTCATCACCGCGAGCACGCGCGCCATGTCCGCCGCGGGTGCCGGTGCGTCGGCCGGCTTGCGTCGCGCCGGTGCCTCGGACTCGCGCTCGGCGGTGCGCAGGAACACGAACCCGCAGGCGAGCGACACCAGGCCCGGAACGAAGAACGCGGCACGCCAGCCCAGGTGCTTGACCAGGAAACCGGTGACCAGCGCGGCGAACGCGATGCCCAGATTGCCGGCGAGTCCGTTGACCCCGATCGTCATTCCTGGTCGCAGCGAGTTGCGCACCAGCATCGGGATGCCGACCGGGTGGTAGATCGACGAGAAGGCGCCGAGCAGCGTGAGCGCAACCGCGATCGACCACGGTCCGGCGGACATCGCGACCAGGATCGACGACACGCCCATCCCGAAGAAGAACAGCAGCATCATCTGGTGCCTGCCCCACAGGTCGCCGAGCCGGCCCGCCGGTATCGCGCCGACGCCGAACATGAAGAAAGCACCGACGCTGTAGGGCATCAGGTCTTCCCAGCGTTCGAAGCCGAAATCGGCCGCGATCGTCGCCACCGCCGTGGCGAAGATCAGCAGGAACATGTGGTCGATCGCGTGCGCGAAGTTCAGCAGCAGGCCGGTGAGGCGGTATCGGTTCAACTTGGCTCCAGTGCCGGCGAGCTTCCGCCCAGCCCGAGTCGGGCGAGCTCGCGGATCGCGAATCGGTCGGTCATCCCGGCAATATAGTCGGCGATCGCCCGCGCGCCCAGCGCTTCGGTGCGAATGCGGTGCTCGTCGGGCAGCGCGCCCGGATCGCGCTCGAAGGCCTCGAACAGCGCGGTCACGACGCGCTTGGCGTCGTCCATCACCGCGCTCACCTGCGGATGCCGGTACAGCTCGGCGTTGAGGAAGCGCTTGAGCTGCGCCTGCTCGCGACGCATCGTCTCGGAGAACTCGGCCAGCGGCGGCGCGGCGCGTACCGCTTCGACCGAATCGGGCGCGTGTTCGACGATTCTGCGCCGGGTCTCGCCGAGCAGGTCGACGACCAGGTCGTTGATCATCCGGCGCGTCGTCTCGCTCACCAGCCTGCGCTCGCCGATCGCCGGGTGCTCGCGCCGGACCACGTGCGCGTGGCGCGCGAACAGGTCGATTCGCAGCAGCTGCTCGATCGTGATCAGCCCCGAGCGCAGGCCGTCGTCGACGTCGTGGTTGTTGTAGGCGATCGCGTCGGCGAGGTTGGCGACCTGCGCCTCGAGCGACGGTTGCCGCCCGCTGAGGAAACGCTCGCCGACCTCTCCCAGGGCGCTCGCCGCCTGCGGCGCACAGTGCTTGAGGATGCCCTCGCGCGTTTCGAAGCACAGGTTCAGTCCGTCGAATCCGCCGTAGCGCTGCTCGAGCTCGTCGACCACGCGCAGCGACTGCAGGTTGTGCTCGAAGCCGCCGTGCGGTTGCATGCACGTATCGAGCGCGTCCTGCCCGGCGTGGCCGAAGGGCGTGTGCCCGAGGTCGTGCGCGAGCGAGATCGCCTCGATCAGGTCCTCGTTCAGTCCCAGCCCGCGCGCGATCGAGCGCGCGATCTGCGCCACTTCGATCGAGTGCGTGAGCCGGGTGCGAAACAGGTCGCCCTCGTGGTTGACGAAGACCTGCGTCTTGTACTCGAGCCGGCGAAACGCACTGCAGTGGATGATCCGGTCGCGATCGCGCTGGAACGCGCTGCGCGTGGGCGCGTCGGGCTCGACGAAACGCCGCCCGCGGCTCGCGCCCGAGCGCGCTGCGTACGGCGCGAGACGCCTGGCGTCGTCGTCAGGCAGCAACGCCATCGACCGTGCACGCGGCGAGCGTGGCGCGCACCGCTTCCTCGGGAACGCGCCGCACGCAGGCGCGGCCGATCGCCTCGAGCAGGACGAACTTCGGCGTTCCGCGTTCGGCCTTCTTGTCGACGCTCATCAGTTCGAGGTAGCGCTGCGCACTCCAGGCGGGTCCGGCGAGCGGCAGGCCGGCGGCGGCGACCGCCGCCCGCAGCCGATCGAACTCGCGATCGCCGATCATCCCGAGCCGGCGCGACAGGTCCGCACCCATGACCATGCCGGCGCCGACCGCCTCTCCGTGCAGCCACTCGCCGTAACCGAGTCCCGATTCGATCGCGTGCCCGAAGGTGTGGCCGAAGTTGAGGATCGCGCGCAGGCCCGCTTCGCGTTCGTCCTGGGCGACCACGCGCGCCTTGATCTCGCACGAGCCGGCCACCGCGGCGGCGAGCGCCGCGGTGTCGCCCGCGCGCATCGCGTCGATGTCGCGCTCGACCGCGGCGAGGTAGCCGGGGTCGGCGATCACGCCGTGCTTGACGATCTCGGCCAGCCCGGCGCTCAGCTCGCGCGCGGGCAGGCTGCGCAGGCACCCGATGTCGGCCAGCACCAGGCGCGGCTGGTGGAACGCGCCGACCATGTTCTTGCCCGACGGGTGGTTGATGCCGGTCTTGCCGCCGACCGACGAGTCGACCTGCGCCAGCAGCGTAGTGGGCGCCTGGATGAAATCGATTCCGCGCTGATAGGTCGCGGCAGCGAAGCCGGCGATGTCACCGACCACGCCGCCACCGAGCGCGACGATCACCGACTTGCGGTCGAAGCGATTCGCGAGCAACGCGTCGAACACGAGGTTCAGCGTGGCCCAGTGCTTGTGCGCTTCGCCGTCCGGGAGCGCGACCTCGATCAGCTGCGCGGCGCCGGCGCGCGCGAGCGCGGCGTGCAACCGCGGCGCATACAGCGGCGCGACGGTCGTGTTGGTGACGATCGCCACCGAACGTCCGGCGACGATCGACGCGATCAGGTCGTGTCGTTCGAGCGCGCCCTCGCCGATCGCGATCGTGTAGCTGCGTTCGGCGAGCTCGACCTCCAGCTCGCGCATCAAGGCGTGATCGACAGGAACAGGTCGGTGGTGTTGCCCTTGGGGGTGGTGACTCGGACCAGCACCGGACCGGTACCCAGGCAGGTGCCGCCTATGCCGGGCAAGCCGGCAAGCGCGAACGAGTGCAGCGTACCGCCGCGCGCGTTGCTGCTCGGCACAACCTGTTCGCCCGCCGGCACGAGAACGAGGCCGGGCGCGGCCGCCACGTCGAGCCTCACCGTGGTTCGCGCCGGCATCGGGTTGCCGTTGAGATCCTGCAGCCAGAAGCTCACGAAGGCGGAACACGACGCGCCAAGCGAATAGCTGGTGGCGATGTTGGTCGCGTTGGGTGCGGTGAAGGTGGGCGAGCTGCGGAAAAAGCCGAACGAACCCGAGAACACGAAGGTGGCCTGCTGGCGCACATGCGCGCGCCCCCACACACCGTCGCATGTGGCGGGCACGCTCGAAGTGAGCGGGTTGGCCGCGCACGCGCCGCTTTGCGCGGTGAGGTAGGGAATGATGCGCTCGCCGGCGTCGTAGGCGCCGTTCTCGTTGCGATCGAGGTAGAAGTAGCCTTGGTCGTTGAATGCCTCACCGAGGTCGTAGCGGTTGTTGCTGTTGGTGTCGGTGTAGTGTTCCTCGCCAACCGCGAACGCGCCCGCGCGGAAGCGGCCGTTGGCCGGACGCAGGCCCTGGCTCACCAGTTGCGACGCGCACATGCCTGCGACCCGGTTCTGTCCGCCCGGCAGCGGGCGACTGGGATTCGCGACGCCGGTCTGGCAGTTGGCCTCGATCAGCCCGGCGTCGGACACGAAGCTGATCGCGGTGCCGTCCGGAGCGGGGTTGCCCATCGCGTCGGCGGCGATCAGCAGCACCTCGGCCGTGACGTTGTCGTAGGACCAGCCCTCGATGTTGAATTCGGTCGCGCTAAGCGAGAAGCGGCTCTGGATCGGCTGGCCGGTGGACACAGCGAGCTGCACCGAATTGGTAGTGAGCGAGGTCGTGTCCGAGCTGATCGACGCGATCACCCACAGCGGCGTCGGAATGGTGCCCGATTGCACCTGCACCGACACCTCGCCGCTGGCATCGGTCTGGCGCGTGACTGGTCCGGCGACACCGTCGATCGTGATGCCGCCGGTGTCGTTGCTCAGTCGCAGCGACACATTGGTCGGAACGGTGACCGCGTTGCCGGCCTGGTCGACGACGCGAAAGCGCACGATCGAGATCTCCGGGAACGCGAGCGAACCGGGGCCCTGCACGCCACCGGTGCCCTTGAGCGCGATCACGGTCGGCGTGGCGCTGACGAACTGCACGTTGGCCACTGTTGGGGCGACCACCGCGAGACTCGCGCTGGTCGACACGGTGCTGCCATCGACCGTCGCCGTGATCTGGTCGGCGCCGCCGCAGCCCTGGTCGACGTAGGTAGCACGCGCGACGCCGTTGACGCTGGTGACCAGCGCGGTGATCGTGGCGCGCGCCGGTACCAGCGACGCGCAGTTCGACGTGAAGCGCACGTTGACCGGGACTGTGGCCGCGACGCCACCGATCGGCACCGACAGAACCGTGGTGCCGTAGGCCGACAGCGGCGAGATCTGCGGCACCAGCGTGCCCAGCGTGACCGCGGTAGCGGCGACCACGACGTTGACCGACCCGGCAACGACTTCGTTTCCGGCCAGCGCCGCCGCGCCGATCGAGAATGCTCCCGCGGTCGAGAGCGACTGCGGCTCGACGCCGACGCTCGCTCGCCCGTTCGAATCGGTGAGGGCCGACGCTGCGGGTGAAAACACGATCGCCGGAGTCAGGGTAGTCAAGCCGTCGGAGGCGGCGAAGCGCACCAGCGCGTTGCCCACGGGTCGGCCCGAACCATCCTTGACCACGGCTTCGACCGTGGCGCGACCGTTGAAGCGGATCTCGTTGGTGGCCTGACCATTGTCGGCGCTGATGACGGTGACTGTGACCGAGCCTGCCGAGGTCGGCGCCGGCGTCCCGCCGCCGTCGCCGCTCCCGTCGCTGCCACCGACGAAGGGCCAAGTCACCCGGTTTCCGGCGAGGTCTCCGCCGCCGCCGCACGCGGCGATCGCCGCCGCCGTTGCCAGCACCGCGAACCATCCGAGAATTCCGCGACCCGCCCCGTTACTCCGCTCGATGGCCTGCGCCATTGCGCTCTCCCCACTCAGACAAGCTGAACATTATGACCGTAATATTCACCCGAATCGGCCGCCAGGCAACGCGTTGTGGCCGGATTTGCGCGACTATCGTCACCGAAGTGCGTCATTCGCGCCACTATGCGCCGCCGTCGTGCGCCGCCGCACGCCGTCGCACCGACCGCCGTGCGACGACCTCCTCGGGAAGCGCGGCAACGATGTCGTCGACCACCCGGGCTGCGGGGTGGCGACCGGTAGCCACGGTGATGTGCGCGCACTGGCGATAGAGCGGATCGCGCGTCTGGACCAGTTCGAAGACACGCTCGCGCGGGCTCGCGGTACGCAGCAGCGGGCGCAACTTGTCGTTGCGCAGCCGGTTCCAGAGATCGGCCGCGCTCGCGCACAGGTAGACGACCACGCCGCGCTCGGCGAGGTGCCGGCGGTTCTCCTCGAGCAGCACCGCGCCGCCGCCGGTGGCGAGCACGAGGTCGGGCCGCGCGCTCAGTTCGTCGATCAGCGCCGCCTCGCGGCGCCGGAAACCCTCTTCGCCCTCGACCTCGAAGATCGTCGCGATCGCAACGCCGCAGCGCAGCTCGATCTCCTTGTCGGCGTCGACGAAGACGCGCCCGAGTCGCGTCGCCAGGCGGCGCCCGACCGTGGACTTTCCCGAGCCCATCATCCCGACGAGGAAAATCGATCGCGAGTGCGCCGGCGCCGCTTGCATCCGGCAAGCTTAACCCAGCCGCGACGGCCTGCCGCGCGCGCGGTGCGCGCAGCGGGCCCCGGTGCGAATCAGCGCACCGTCACGAAGCGGAAGTTGCTCCTGCCGCCGGTGAGCACGACCTGCAGGTTGACGTCGACCAGGATGTCCGCACCCGAGGTCGAAGCGATCAGGATCTGCTTGCGTTGCGAGCTGGTGCTGCCCGCGGTGGCCGTGCTCTGCGCCACCTGCAGCTTGGTGACCGGCGCGTTGATCGAAACGTAGGGCGCTCCGGAGACCAGCCGATTGGTCGCGGCGCCCATCTCGCGGGCGTAGAACAGCGCGCTCGCGCCGGGGCTGCACGCGTCGGTGGTCGGCGTGGTCGACGCCCACATCACCACGCCGCGCGCCACGTGCGGCGCGATCACCACCTGCCCGCCCGAGGACATCTGCATGTACCAGCCCTTGACCCCCGGACCCTGCGGCGCGAACGAGGTCGGTAGCACCGCGATCAGGTCGCTCGGGGTGAGCGGCGACGTGAAGGTTGCCGGCGTGCTCGCGCTGCCGTCCTTGACCGCGTAGAAGGTGCGGGTCGTCATCGTTCCCATGTCGCCCACGGCCAGCAGCTGGCCGGTGCCGAAATAGACCCAGCGCTCGGAGCGGTCGCGCGGGTTGATCGCGATCGCCGGAGACGAGGTGATCGGCGCGCCGACCGACGCGATCTTCGTGCCGTCGGTGGCCCAGGCCGAGGGGTCGGCGCCCGAGAGGTCGAAGCGCCAGACGTTGCCGCGCAGATCGGTCGCGTAGAGCTGGTGCACCAGCGCTTCGCGATCGCTCTGGAAGAAGACCTCGGTGTGCGCAAGTCCGATCGGGTTGGCTGCAGTCGCGGACGCGTTGTCCGGAACGTCGAACCGCTTGATCACGGTTCCGTCGCGCGGGTCGAGCAGCCAGACGTGACCGGTTCCGGTCGAGTTCTGGTAACCCGAGGTCACCGCGACGACCCAGCCGTAGTTGGTGAACATGACCATCGGTGGGCCGAACGAGTAGCCCAGCCGCGTCGTGTCGCCGGTCTGGCTGGCGTCGAACTCCCACAGCACCTTGCTGCGCAGGTCGTCCTCGCTCGCCGCGAGCGGGCTCGTCACGTCCAGCGCGTAGTAGCCCTTTCCGCCCTTGTTCAGTCCGCCGACCAGGATCGTGCGCCACTGGCCCGAGCCCGCCGCGCCGCGAACACGGCTGATGTCGATGTCGCGCACGGTCGGCGTCTGGTCGACGCGGAATCGGTGCGCGAACTTGTTCGGGACCGGGTCGCTCGTCCGCCACCCCATCGCGCCGAGGCCTTCGACGCCGCTGCGCAGCATGAAGCTGGGCACGTAGGCCCACTTCTCCGTGCCGGAGTCGGCGTCGCCGACCGTTCCCTTGAACGCGTGCAGCATCCCGTCGTTCGCGCCGACGTAGACCATCGGCGTGCGCGACAACTGCGACGAACGGTAGCCCGCGTACCCGGCGTGATACGCGTCGGAGTACGGCTCGAACGGCGCGGCGACGTAGCGCGGCTCGGAGTTGACGATGTCGCCGAGCACGAACGGGCGGCGCCGGTACGACTTGATCTCGAAGGCCGTGTCCTCGTTGCTTCGATCGCCGCGCAGGTACTGCAGGACTCTTCGTCGCGTTCGCCGGAACGGCGTCGAGCGTGGCGTGCTGGGTGCTCGAGAGCGCGCCGCCGGTGCCGCTGAATCCCGGTTCGCGGAACCGCACCGCCGTGCCGGTGACGCTCGAGTCGCTGCGCGTCACGATCATCCTGTTCGTGCTCCAGCCGCCGCCCGTGCCGCTGGGCAGGACCTGCGCGTCGAGTTTCTCCTGCGCCTTCCAGACCGCCGAGCCGGAGATCACGCCGGTCACCGGGTCGACGCTGCGCGCCTGCAGGTCGCCGGTCCACTCGCCCGACTTGTACTGCGCGCGAAACGCGATCGGCGTGCCGACCGCGAAGTCGCTGCCGGTGAGCACCGAACCCGAGTTCGAGCCCTGTCGCGCCTGGATGTCGCTGATCGCGCTGGCCAGCGCCACCATCATCTCCCTGGGACTCGACACGCTGAAGAACTGCCCGTGGCCGATCAGCGCCGCGTGCCAGAGGTCGTCGATTGTCGAGGGCTGGTCCGAACTCGGCTTGGGCCATTCGTCGGTGCCTGCGACGATCGCGGCCAGGCCCGAGGGATAGGCGATCGTTCCCTGCTCGGAGAACGCGAGTCCGTAGGTGACCATGTGCTGCCAGTTGGCCGGGTTCGCCGTCGACGTGAACACGTTGTTGGTCATCGACGGGCGCAGGTCGGTCATCCAGTAGTAGGCGGCGAGGTCGGACAGCGTGTTGGTCGAACTCTGCCGACGAGTTCTCGCGATAGGGTCGCGGCCAGGGAGAGCCGGCGCTGAACGAAGTGCCGAACTGCGCGGCGAGCGCGTTCAGCAGGTCCGCATTGTTCGGCAGCGTCTTGTCGTAGTTGGTCGATCCGACCGTGCCGCTCGCGCCGCTCGCGTTCCACTGGCCGTCGGTCGAGAGCAGGTGGTAGTTCTGCTGGCAGGTGAACTGGATCGGATCGGTGAGCGAGCCGCTGCCGGCCGGATTCGCCGCGGTGCGGATAGTACTCGCCGATCCGCTGCTGCGCCTCGCGCAACGGCGTGTTGCCCGAAGGCTGCAGCCGGTAGAGCACCGTGTAGAACGCGTCGCGCTGCGTCTGGTCGAAAGTGTTCAGCGTGAGGAATCCCCCCGAGGTTCCGCTCGACGAGGGGTTGTTGATCGTGTGGATGCCGACGCGAAACGCCTCGTCGACCACGCGGAAGGCCTCACCCACCGAGGTCTTGAGCGCGTACATCCGCGTGCGGTAGTAGCTGAACCAGTTGGCGAAGTTCTGCTTGACCGCGCTCGAGGCCGCGTTCACGTCGACCAGCGTGTAGTTGCCGTCCGAGTAGCAGGTCCCCTCGGCGGGGGTGCCCGAACCCGAGTACACGTGGTAGTAGGCGCTACGGTTCGCCGAGCCGAGCGAGGTGTCGCCGTAGTTGTTGGTCGCCGGGAACTGGCTCGAGAGGTTGCGCGTGCCCTCGGAGGTGCGGAAGCCGTCGAGCCAGGCCGCGGTGAAGGTCGAGTCCGGGTAGCGGGAGCCGTCGGACTTGACCGGCGGCGTGTAGGTCTCGGCCGGGTCGAAGTAGAGCTGGTTGTAGAGCGTGCTGGTGAAGCACTTCTTGCGTCTTGTTCGAGGTGGTGTACATCGGCGCGAACTGCCAGTCCATCGACCCCGAGTTGTCCACCGTGAGCATCAGGTTCGCCTGCACCCCCGAGTAGGTGTAGAGCGGCTCGTCGGTGATCGCCGGCACGCTCTGCGCGAAGGCTGGCGCGATCGGCGCCCAGAACTGGGTGGCGAGGACGATCTGGGCAATGGTTCTGCGCACGCGCGCCGGTTTCGTCGCCATGGTCGGCTCCTGGTTCGGGCGAATTCAGTCGCCCTTCATGAAGATCTGCGAGTAGGCGACCGCGTTCTTCGGTCCGTCGATCCGGACGGTGACGCGAATGAACGGCAACCACTCGGAACTGCCCGCGCTGCAATTGTTCTGGCAGGTGCGCGGGAACTGGTATTCGTAGAGGCGGCACGTCGCGGGCGACGCCGCTCCGGCCGCGCTGCAAAGTCGTTCGACCACGTAGCGGCGCAGCTGTCGCGACTGCGGATCGATCTGCTCGCCGGGCCAGCCGGTGGCCACCGGCCCGGCGCCGTCCCACGCCGGAGCGGGAAGGTTGGCGAGCACCTGTGGAATTCCGCCCGGGGTCTGCGCCTGCTGCACCGCGTAGTAGGAAACGCCGACGGTGTCGGTGTTGCGATCGGCGACGTTCAGCGCCGCGTTCGGATGCGACTGCATGTAGGCGAGCAGCGCGTCGTTGAGCGCGAGGTCGGTGTTCTGCTCGGCGCTGCGCAGGAACTGGTAGTTGGTCGACGCGAGGTTCGCGCTGTCGGTCGATCTGAACAGCGCGAACGACGCGGCGATCATCGCCACCAGCGCGACCAGCGCGAAGATCAGCGACAGGCCGCGCTGCGCCGCGCGCCCGTGCCCAGGGCCGAGATCGGTCTTGTTGTGCGCTGTTTCACTGCCGTCTCACATCTCGCTGAGAATGACGTTGCGCACCGGCGCCAGCGAAGTCGCGGTGTTGTAGCGGAAGCAGAGCTGGTCGCCGGCGAGCGAATAGATGCCGGCCGCGGGGATCTCGGGAAGGCGCCGCGCGGCGTCGCCGGCGATCTGCGGAAGGATCTGGAACGGCCCCGCTGCGGAGACCGAGCAGTTGCCCGCCGTGTCCGGTCGCTCGAAGCGCGGGCTGCGCACCAGCAGTCCGATTCGGATCGCCTTGATCTGGTGAACGCCCGGCGCGCCGACCGCCACCGGGAGCGCGCTGATCGTGGTTCGGATTCAGCGGATACGACGGAATTCCGAGCGCGCCCTCGTTGGCCGGCGGATCGACCCAGGCGTCGATCACGTCGTCGTTGCCGACGTCGACGCCGAGTTGCAGCTTCATCGACACGATGTTGTCGGCGACGACCCGATCCGGCGTGTTCGCGAGCAGGTCGCGCACCACGAGGCGATTGTCGGCGTCGACACGGTACTGCTCGAGCAGCGGGAGCCGGGCCGAGGTTGATCACCATCGGCTCGTCGTAGGTCGCCACGGTCGGCGCGCTCAGCACGATGTCGGCCGGGCTGATCGCCGGTGCGTCATCGGCAACCCGGTGACACGAGCGAGCGTGCAGGCGCGCGGGCGTGCCGTGCCCGCGTTGATCGCCGAACTCTGCTCGTAGACCAGCACCCAGTCGTCCACCGCGAAGCCGTGCGTCGAGCGCAGCCGGATCGTGCTCTAGCCCGGCGGGCAGGCCGCCGGTTTCGGCCGGCGCCGGGCACCGGAACGTTGGGACTGTTGCCGGAGAAGACCGTGAAGGTGTCCGACGTGAGCCCGGCCCCACCGGAAGCGGCCACCAGCGGCGCGATCCGTGTCGGCACGCCGGCGATCGTCGCGGTGCACCCGACGTGGAACTCGGGTCGCGGCGGGCTGTGTGGTCGAGAGCGTGAACTGCGCGGCGCCCGGATCGATCAGCCGCACCGGCGAGGTGTACCCGGGGTCGCTCACGACGGTCAGGTTGTAGCCGGCGTTGGTGATCGCGCGCTCGATCGTCGCCAGCGCGAACAGCCCGGCCTGCAGGCCCTCGCCGCCGCTGGTCGTCGTGCGCCGGCGCTCTTCGTTGCTCGCGTAGGTCTGGAAGATCGCCATCGACGCGACCATCGCGATCACCGAGGCGACCATCAGTTCGACGATCGACAGGCCGCGCTGGCGGCGCAATCCGATGTCGCGCCGAGCTCGCGGCGCGCAGGCGTCGTTCGCGTCATGATTGCGGCTCCAGGATCAGCGCGGTCGTCGTGTACTGGCTCGCCGCGGGCGCACCCGGCGGCTGCCAGAAGATCGTCACGGTCACCTGGGACGCGGTCGAGTTCCCCGCCCCCACGGCCGAGAACGCCGTCTGCACCGTGTTGACCACCACCACCGGCGGCGTGTCGGTCGCACCGGGCAGGGCACGCGATCCGTACTGCACGCGCGCCGACCACTCGTCGTAGCGCACCGCACTCCCGCCTCCGCTGCGTGTAGACGATCGCGCGCTGCGAGGGGTCGACGGTCCACATCTCGGCGATCAGCTCCGATGCGTGCTGCGCGGCCTGCGAGCGCAGCGTCGCCTCGGAGAGCATCTGAACCGACCGGGCCTGCATCCCCACCAGGCCGAGGATGCCGATCGAGAACACGACGATCGCGATCAGCGCTTCGAGCAGGACGACGCCGCGTACCGCGGCGCGCGCGCCGATGCTCGCCACCCGACGCGAGCGCGGGTGCGAGGGCGAACCCGAGCGCGAACGCGGGCCGAGCCGCGACGCGGCGAATCGATGAAGTGCGAGTCGCGGCGCGCATCAGCATGCCTGGGGGTTGCCGGCGGTGGCCGCCGGATCGCACAACCGCGCGCTGCCCGCTGCGCCGAGCACGACGACCAGCCGGCGCTCGTGCGTGCCCATCGTCAGGCTGCGCATGTCGACGCGCACGAGGTTCGCCAGCCCCTGCGCGGGCCGACCGAGACCATCGAAGGTCACCGAGGCCGGTAGCCCCGATGCCGGCGCGAGCCCGGTGCCCAGTGCCGACGCGAGCGTGCTCGCCGCGTCGTTCGAGGCGCCCACCTGCGTCGCGCCGCTCTCTTCGCCGCCGTCGCGCACCATGATCAACGGCATCGCGGGGTCGCAATCGGCCCCTGCCGGATCGACCGCGCACACCCGCCAGGCGCTCGAGCCGGACACGTCGGTCAGCGTGAACATCACGCGCGAGTTGCGGCGCAGCGCCTCGGCGCGGGCCAGGTTGACTCCGTCAATGACCGCTTCGGCGGCGGTGCGCAACCGGATGTTGCCGAGCCACGCAGCCGCCGAGGGCATCGACAGTCGCAGCAATCCGGCGAAGATCAGGATCACGATCACCAGCTCGATGATCGAGAACCCGGCTGAGCGCCGCGGGCGCGGTCGCGTCGTTTGTCATGGCCTTCGGTCATCCCTTTCGGGTCAGCCAGCGCGTCGCGCCTTCGGCCGGAACCGAGCCCCAGCCCGCGCCCCACGACAACGTTGCGCGCTGGTTGGCCTGGTCGATCGTGTATACGAATCCGTTCACCGTGCCGCTGCCGGTCGCGGTGATCGTGTAGGCCTGGCCGTTGCCGGCGGCGGCGCACGTCAGCGCGAAGCGCTCGAGCGCCGGAGCCGGTATGCCGCAGCCGCCGCCACCCGTGTAGGTGCGGTTGTCGGCGTAGAACTGCTCCATGCGCACGCGCATGTCGGCCAGTCCGTTGGTCGCCTCGATCAACTGCGATCGGACGATGTAGGCCTGGTACGAGGGGATCGCGATCGTCGAGAGGATGCCGACGATCGCCACCGCGATGATGAGTTCGATCAGCGTGAAACCGCGCGCATTCATTTGTGTTCTCGCTTCGACGGGATCCATGCCCTGAGCTAATTTGGACGGGCACGACCGCAGCGGCAACACGGCGCTGACCGGCGGTGGGCGCCGGCGAACAGGCGGATCGGAGCTTGCGGTGGGCCGTGAAGTTGTTCACGCCCGCTCGCCTCGGGTACGCGAAGCGCGCGCCGGGAAGGTCGCGCGTACGACCCTGGCTCGATCGACGGGGCCTTGTCGGCCCCGGTGCGATCAGTTCGGGTTGGCGCAGTCGGCGACTTCGCCGAACGGAGAGATGAATCCGGGCGGGGACACGGTCTCGGAGGTGAGGTCGGCCGAGAGCGCGGGCAACACGAAGGTCGCCTGCGCCGTTCCTTCGGTTCCGGCGATCGCGGTGATCGTGACGCGCAACCGCACCTCGCCCCAGTTGCCGTAACTGCGCGGATAGTTGATGCGGAAGGTCGCGAGACCGGTGCTGTCGGTCTTGCTCTCGGCCGAGGTGACCTCGGCAACCGCGAAGTTGCCCGGATCGAGCGTTCCGTTGCCGTTGACGTCTTCGCCGGCGTCGAGGCGCAGGTTGTCGTTCGCATCTTCCGACGGGCACGCGATCGGCGAACCGACGCCGCCTTCACCGCGAGTGACCCAGAGCAGGCCGCCCCACACGTACCGGCCCTTGCGCATACCGGAACCGACCAGCGACGCCTGGATCGTCGCACCCACGACCGGATTGCCGCTCGCGTCGCTCACCACCGCCGACCACGGGTATCCGAGCGAAGTCGGCGTCAGCGGTTCGACCACGTTGCCGGTACCGATGCGCACGAACAGTTCCTGCCGGGTCGCGGTGAGGAAGGCCCGCCCCTCGAGACCGGTGCCGGGGCTGGTCGCGCGCATGTCGATCTGGTTGTTGCCGGTCGAGTTCGCGCCCGGATAGAAGGTCACGATCGCGACGCCCGCACTGTCGGTGGTCGCCACCGCCGGCTCGATGCGCCCGTTGCTCGGGTCGGCGGCCGCGAAGAAGCTGATCAGCCGGCCCTTGACCGGGTTGTCCGACGCGTCGCGCACGACCGCGATCAGCTGGCTGGAATTGGTTCCCGAGGGCGTAGAGGTTCACGCCGACGTTGCTCGGACTGGACTGCAGCGTGATCTTGGCCGGGGTCTTGCTCACGAACTCGACGCGCTGCGAGCCGATCACGCCGCCGACCGTCGCGGTGATCGTGCTCACCCCCGCGGTCGGCGAAGTGATCGTCGCGCTCACCTCGCCCGCCGCGTCGGTGGTGCCGGCCGAGGGGCTGATCGTGCCGCGCGTGGCGAACAGTTGCATCGCCTGCCCCGACTGCGGCAGGCCGTTGAGCAGGTAGCGAACCGTGACGCTCTGGTTCGCCGCGACGGTGATCTCCTGATCGGGCGCCGGTGTCGTGAACGTCAGCTGGCTCGCCGCGACCGTGACCTGGATCGACGCGCTCGCGCCAAGCGCCGAGATCGTCAGCGTATCGGCGCCGACCTTCGTCCCGGTGAGCAGCACCTTGGCCTGCCCCGCGACGTCGGTCGTCACGCTCGTCGAACTCAGCGTGTTGCCGGCCGAGGACGAAACCGCCACCGCGCGCGCGCCTAGCGGTTGGCCGGACGAGTCGCGCAGCGCGAGCGTGTACTCGGTCGGCGAATTCGCCATCGCGTTGCCGGGACCGTTCAGTGCCAGCGTCGTGCCGGTGACCGTGACGTTGACCGATCGCGTCGCGCCGCCGCTCGTTCCGGTGACGGTGATCGTGCGGTTGCGCTGCTCCGAGACCGACAGGGTCGCGGTCGCCGCGCCGGTCGCGTCGGTGCGCGCGGAGACCACCAACAGTTGCGCCCCCGAATCGGTGGTCGCGAAATCCACCTGCTGGTTGGCGAGCGCGCGGTTCGACGAGTCCTTGGCGAACGCGGTGATCGTCGCAGTGGTCTTGCCGTCGGACCCAAGGGTCGGCGTGCTGGTCGTCATCTCGAGCACGGCGGTCGAGGTCGCGCCGCCGGTGGCGCCCTGTCCGCCGGCGCCGCCACCGCCGCACCCGGCGAGCGTCGCGACCAGTACCGCGGCCACTGCCGCGAAGATTCCCTTGAGGCTAGACGTCGTCATTTAACGTTCCCTTGTTCCAGATCCGCCGTACGGCTTGTGCTTGTGCTCTTGTTTGTGCGCGTCCGCGTAGCAGCGGTCTCAGCGCGCCATCGCGGTGTCGGTCACGACGCGCGGCGTGAGAAACACCAGCAGTTCGGTGCGGTCGTTGCGACGCGTGGTCTGCTTGAACGCGTGGCCCACGATCGGCAGGTCGCCAAGGAACGGCACCTTGTTCACGCCGTCGCGCTCGAACTGCTCGTAGATGCCGCCGATCACGACCGTGCCGCCGTTCTCGACCAGCACCTGCGTGCGCACCGCGCGCGTGTCGATCGCGTACCCGGCGGGCGTGAGCTGCCCGACCGCGTCGCGGTTCACCGCCACTTCCATGATCACGTTGCCCTCGGGCGTGATCTGCGGCGTCACCTCGAGCCGCAGGCTGGCCTTGCGGAACTGGATCGAGGTCGCGCCGCTCGATGTCGCCTGCTGGAACGGCAGCTCGGTGCCCTGCTCGATCGTTGCCGTGGCCTGGTCGGCGGTGAGCACGCGCGGGCTCGAGATCACCTTGCCGCGCTGGTCGGCCTCTAGGGCCGACAACTCGAGATTGAGGAATCGCGTGAGCGACGAACCGAACAGGCTGATCGCGAAACTCGCCGGCGTGAAGCCGCTGATCGACGGCGCGGGCAGGTTCACGAAGTTCGTGTTGTCCAGCGCGGTGAGCCGACCGATCCCGACGGCGTTCAGCCCGCTCAGCCCGGACCCGGTCTGCGAGGACACGTCCGCGACCCCGCGCAGGTTGCCCGAGAGCGACGCGTAGGCGTTGCCCACCAGCGATGTCCCGGCGCCGTAGACCGGCACGTTCATCGAGGTGAGCGCCCCGGTCGCCGGGTCGGTCACCGCCACCTGGCGCGTGACCGTCGCGCGCGTGTCGTTGAAACCGAGCCGCGCGCCGAGATTGCGGCTGAAGCGGTCGTCGGCTTCGACGATCCGCGCCTCGATCAGCACCTGTCGCACCGACACGTCCACCTGCGCGATCAGCTTGCGCACGTCCTCGAGGTGCGCGGGGGTGTCCTGGATGAACACCTTGTTCGTGCGCGCGTCGAACACCGCGCTGCCGCGCTTGGAGAGCACGCGCTGTTTCTCGTTGGACAGCAGCTTCGCGAGATTCTCGGCCTTCTGGTAGTTGAGCTGGAACACTTCGGTGCGCAACTGCTCGATCTCGGAGATCTTCATCCGATTCTCGAGGTCGAGCTTCTCCTTGGACGCGAACTCGGCGCTCGGAGCGACCAGGATCACGTTGCCGTTCTTGCGCATGTCCAGGCCCTTGGACTGGAGCACGATGTCGAGCGCCTGGTCCCAGGGGACGTCCTTCAGACGCAGCGTCACGCTGCCGGTGACCGAATCGCTGCTGACGATGTTCAGGTTCGTGAAGTCGGCGATCACCTGCAACAGCGCGCGAACGTCGACGTTCTGGAAGCTGAGCGACAGGCGCTCGCCGCGATAGCCCTGCTGCGTCGCGAGCCGGTTCGGGTCGTCGCGCACCGGCTTGACCTCGACCACGAACTGCGTGTCGCTCTGGTACGCGTTGTGCTCCCACTGTCCGCTCGGTTCGATCACGAGCCTGGTGTTCTCGCCTTCCTGCGTCGCGCGCACCGTGCGCACCGGCGTTCCGAAGTCGCCCACGTCGAGCCTGCGGCGCAGGTTGTCGGGCAGCTTCGTGGCGAGGAAATCGACGATCACCGCCTGTCCCTGCTGGCGCACGTTCACGCCCACGCCGGGGTCGGAGAGGTCGACGACGACCCGGCCCTCGCCTTCCTTGCCGCGGCGAAAGTCGATGTCGCGCAGCGCGTGCGCGCTGGTCGCTCCGGACTGCGCGAAGCTGTACGCGAGAGGCTGCGTCGCGCCGGCCGTTTCCACCATCGGCGTCAACGAAACGACCACCGTGTTGCCCTCGAGCGCGGTGGTGTAGGTCGCCGGCTTGCGAAGGTTGAGCACGACGCGCGAGCGCCCGCCCGAGTGCACGAGCGACACCGATCGCACGTCGCCCTGCGACAGTTCGATCGTGCTCTGCCCGGTCTTGTTCTCGGTCGCGGTGAAGTCGACCGCGACGCGCGCGGGCGAGCTGACCGAGAAGCTCGGAGGCTGCTCCTTGAGCGGCGAAGTGAGCTTGATGCGCACCAGCGTGGTCGCGCCCTGGCTCGCCGCCGTGACCGATTCGATCGCGTTGCCCTGTGCCGCCACGACCCCTGCCGCCGTCGCGAGCACGAGTGCGAATGCCCACCGCGCGGCGCGCCCGATCACGACACCCATACCATCCGACCTTGTCATTTCGAGCTCTCCTGCAGCCGCAGCGACGTGTTGCGTTCAACCCAGTCACCGGCGGCGTCCTGCACCAGTTCCTTGAGCACCACTTCCGAATCGCTCACACGCGTGATTCGTCCGAAATTCTGGCCGGCGTAATCACCGATGCGAGCCTGATACACGATGCTCTCGGCTTGCAGCAGCGCGAAACTGCTTCGCCCGTTGGCCAGATGCCCGACCATCCGGATCGACTCGAGCGGGAAGCGCTCGAGCGCCTCGCGGCGGCGGTCGAGGTCGGGCTTGGGTCCGTCCGCGGGCGCGTCGAGCCCCTTGACCATCAGGCGCGTCATCGAGAACGGATCGACCACGCCCGGGTCGTACCGAAACGGGTCGAAGCGCTTGGGCGCCGCGACCGTCGTCGTCATCTGCGGCACCTTGGCGCGCTCGGCCTGCATCCAGCTCCGGATCTCCTGCTGGTCGTCGCCGCATCCGGACAAGGCGATGGTCGCGAACGCCGCGAACGCGATCGATATGATCTTCATTTCGTTGCTGCTCCCGGTGCGGCGCCGCGCGCGCCAGGACGTTGCCCGGCCTTGTTCTTTGCCGCCTCGCGGCGCGCCTGCGCGATCTCCTCGTTGTCGAGGTACCTGAAGGTCTTGGCGATCGACTCCATCGTGAGCAGGTTCGTCTTGTCCTGGAAGTTGAGCTGGATGTCGTTGAGCGTGACGATCCGCGCGAGGTTCGAGACCTCGCTGGTGAATGCGCCCAGATCGTTGTACTGCCCGACCAGCTTGATCGCGATCGGAAGTTCGGCGTAGAACTCGCGCGCCACGACCTGCCCGGGTTTGAACAACTCGAACTGCAGACCGCGCCCGATCCCGGCGCGCGTGATGTCGGTGAGCAGTGCGTCCATCTCGGCCTTGCTCGGGAGCTGCTTTTCGAGCTGGTTCACGTACACCAGCACCTGGTCCTTCTGCTTGCGCAGCGCGACCAGGTTCACCGCCTGGGCGAGCTTGTCGACGTATTGCGCGCGCAGCCGCGCTTCGGCGTTCTGCCCGAGTTCGAGCTCGTCGATCTGACCCCGCCAGTACACGGCCCAACCGGCGGCGAGTACGGAAACGAGGAGCGCGGCGAGCAGCGCGACCCGAGGGGCGCGAGGCCACAGTCCGGGGTGACGACCCTGCAGGCCGCGGAACTGTTCGGAGACCGCTTGCAGGTTGATCGAGGGGAGTTTTGCGCTGGCCATCGCGGTCACCTGTTCGCTGGGGCGGCGGAAGCGAGCGCTTGCCCGCCGACGGCGCCCGGTGCGCCAGCAGCGACCGGCCGCGCCGGCGGCTGGGCTTCGGATCCCGCTGGCGCCTTGATCGTCGCGCGCACCGAGAATTCGAACACCCGGCGCGCATCCTTCGCCTCCGGCTTGCCGAGCGTCGCCGCCTTTATTTCGATCAGTTCAGGCCGCTCGAGCGACTGCATCTCCTGACCGAGGCTGCGCAACAGGACCGAGACTTTCTCGTTCGATTGCGACATGCCGGTCAGCGTGACCGTCCTGCCTTCCTGCTTGAGCTTGCGAAGCTGGATGCCCTCGGGGGTGAACTTGACCAGTTCGTCCATGACCTGCACCGGCAGCGTCCGATCGCGCTGCAGGTTCTCGACCGCGAGCTGGCGCGCGCGCAAGGCCTCGATCTCCTGTCGCAGCAGAGCGATCTCCTTGATCTGCTCGTCGAGCTTGTCGTTCTCGGCCTTGATGAATTCGTTGCGCGCGAGTTGCGCGTCGATCTGGTTGCCGATTCCGATCGCCACCGCGATCGCGATCGCCACGCCGGCGGCCGCAGTGAGCGCGAGCAGCCCTACGAAGTCCTTCTTGCGGCGCTCACGCCGCATCTCTCGATGCGGCAGCAGATTGATGCGAATCATGCGTCGAACCTCCGCAGTGCGAGACCGCAGGCGGTGAGCAGTCCCGGCGCGTCGACGCGCAGCTGCTTCTCGCGCACGCCGTCGGCGAGTTCCATCCCCTGGAACGGACTGATCAACTCGGTGGGAACCTGGGCGCGCTCGGCGATTTCCTCGAGCAGGCCCGACACGACGCTGCTTCCCCCGGCGAGGTAGATCCGGTCGACCCGCGCGTAGGGTGTGGACGTGAAGAAGAACTGCAGCGCGCGCATCACCTCGGCGGCGCCCTGATCGACGAAAGGCTGCAGCACGTCGGCACGGAAAGTCTCGGGCAGGTCGCCGGTCTTCTTCTTGACCTCGGCCTCCTCGGGAGTCAGCCCGTACAGGCGCACAAGATCCTGGGTCAGCTGCTGCCCGCCGAAGACCTGTTCGCGTTCGAAGATCGTCTGTCCGTTGAGCACGACCGCGACGGTGGTCATCGTGCTGCCGATGTCGAACACCGCGATCACCTGTCCCTGTCCCTCGTTGGGCAGCATCGTCGTGACGTGCTCGAGCGCCAGGCGCGCGGCATGCGATTCGACGTCCATCACGGTCGCCTTGAGTCCGCACATCTCCACCACCGCGACCCGATCCTCGACCTTTTCCTTGCGTGCGGCCGCGAGCAGGACGTCGACGTCCTCGGTCGATGCCCCGGCCATTCCGAGCACCTGGAAGTCGAGGTTCACCTCGTCGATCGCGAACGGCACGTACTGGCTCGCTTCAGCCTCGACCTGGATTTCGTAGTCCTCTTCCTCGAGCCCGGCCGGCAGCGTGATTCGCTTGGTGATCACCGCGCTGGTCGGCAGCGCCAGCGCCGCCTCCCGGGTACGGGTCCCCATCCTGCGCAGGGCACGGCTCAGCGCTTCGGCCACCTGCTCGGGGTTCTCGACGTTGCCGTCGCTGATCGCGCCACGCTCGATCGGTTCGATCGCGTAGCGCTGCAGGCGGACCGGGAATTTCTGCCCCACGACCAGCTCGACCACCTTGACGCAGGAAGAGCTGAGATCGATGCCGAGCAGGGGCGGCGATGCACGCCGCGTAAGGAACGGTAAACTGATCGCCACCTTGACCCCTTGTGCCCCAAAAAATCCTTACGGTTTAAGGATTTACAGAGACTTTCGACAAGTTACTTGAGATGCTAGCAACAATGTTCGCCTACTGTAAAGTTTTTTGACAAACACGGCAGCATCGGCGCCGTCCATCTGTCGCACCTCGGCGACCACTGAGCAGGAAATCACGGTATTCGGTGCGAATGGACACCAATCCGGGGGCTTTTGCCCGGGCCTGCGACACAACGCGCGGCGGGTACGCGGCGGGTACGCGGCGGGTACGCGGCGGGTACGCGGCGGGTACGCGGCGGGTACGCGGCGGGTACGCGGCGGGTACGCGGCAGGTACGCGGCAGGTGCGCGGCAGGTGCGCGGCAGGTGCGCGGCAGGTGCGCGGCAGGTGCGCGGCGGGCGCGACGCCGGGCGGGGTCGTATAATCGGGCGCCCGGGTAAAGCCCTTCGAGCCCCAGAACGACGAGACTTCTCCTGCGTCCGGCGACCCGTCGGTCGGGCGCCGGGAAAGCGGGCGACCGGCCCCGCCTCGAGCTCTCTGCCATGCGCGACGCACCCAGCCCCCCAGCCCCCCCGCGGCGCAAGCGCGCGGGCTTCTCGCTCGTGTCGATCCTGCTCGCGCTCGTCGCGGCGCCGATCGCGGGAGCGCTCGCGCTGGCGCTGATCCTCTCGATGGCGGCGCTGCTCGCCAACGACCGGCTGCCTTCGATCGACACGCTGGTCGACTACCGGCCCAAGGTGCCGTTGCGCGTGTACTCGTCCGAGGGCCAGTTGATCGGCGAGTTCGGCGAGGAACGCCGCCGCGTGGTGCGCATCGACCAGGTCCCCAAGGTGATGAGCGACGCGATCCTCGCCGCCGAGGATTCGCGCTTCTTCGAGCACTCGGGTGTCGATTTCGTCGGGATCGCCCGCGCCGCGGTCACCAACGTCGTCACCGGAGGACGCGACCAGGGCGCGAGCACGATCACGATGCAGGTCGCGCGCAACTTTTTTCTCTCGAGCGAGAAGACCTACACGCGCAAGATCTACGAGATCCTGATCGCGCTGCGCATCGAGCAGGCCTTGACCAAGGAGCAGATCCTCGAGGCCTACGTGAACCAGATCTTCCTGGGCAAGCGCGCCTACGGCTTCGCTTCGGCGGCGCAGGTCTACTTCGGCAAGTCGCTCAACGAACTCAGCGCCGCCGAGGCGGCGATGCTGGCCGGGCTGCCCAAGGCGCCGTCGCTGTTCAACCCGCTGGTCAACCCCAGGCGCGCGACCGAGCGCCAGCAGTACATCCTTCGTCGGATGTTCGAATCGGGCCGCCTGACCGAGGCGCAGTTCCAGGCGGCGATCCGCGAGGAGCTGCGCTACGCGCCGTCGAACGACGACGCGCTGCAGGCGCCCTTCGTCGCCGAGATGGCGCGGATGCTGGCGTACGAGCTGTTTCGCGACGACGTCTACACCGCCGGCCTGAAGGTCTACACGACGATCGTCGCCGACGACCAGCGCGCTGCCAACGCAGCGGTGCGCTCCGGCGTTCTCGAGTACGACCGCAAGTACGGTTATCGGGGCCCCGAGGCCTTCATCGACCTGGCGGGCGACGCCGAGCGCGCCGAGGACCAGATCGACCGCGCGATCTCGGACGCCGTCGACGTCGACGACTTCCTGCCCGCCGTGGTTCTCGACGCCAGCCCGAAGGCGGTCACCGTCACGCGCGGTCGCGGCGCGACCCACGAGATCTCGGGCGACGGGCTCAAGTTCGTCTCGCACGCGCTCGGGCCGCGCACGACCGCGGCGAAACAGATTCGCCGCGGGGCGGTGGTGCGGATCACCCAGTCTCGACCCGGGCAATGGGAGATCACCCAGCTCCCGGAGGTCGAATCCGCGCTGGTGTCGGCCAACGTGTCCGACGGTTCGATTCGTGCACTGGTGGGCGGCTTCGACTTCTCGCGACGCAAGTTCAATCGCGTGACCCAGGCCTGGCGCCAGCCCGGCTCGGCGTTCAAACCCTTCGTCTACTCGGCCGCGCTCGAGAAGGGGTTGATGACGAGCACCTTGATCAACGACGCGCCGATCGTGATCGATCCGGCGCTCACCGGGGGCCAGCTCTGGGATCCGAAGAACTACGACGGCAAGTTCGAGGGACCGATGACGATGCGCCAGGCGATCGCGAAGTCCAAGAACATGGTGTCGATCAGGATCGTCCAGTCGATCGGCCCGCGCTACGCCCAGGACTACGTCACGCGCTTCGGGTTCGACGCGGACAAGCACCCGCCGTTCCTGACCATGGCGCTGGGCGCCGGATCGGTCACGCCCTGGCAGATGGTCGGGGCGTACTCGGTGTTCGCCAACGGCGGTTACCGGGTCGACCCGCACATCGTCACGCGGATCACCGATTCCGAGGGCCGGGTGCTGGCACAGGTGCGCCAGACCCACGCGGGCGACGACGCACTGCGCACGATCGACGAACGCAACGCCTTCATCATGCATTCGCTGCTGCGCGAGGTCGTGCGCAGCGGCACCGCGGCGCGCGCCAACTCGCTCAAACGCGGCGACCTCGCGGGAAAGACCGGCACGACGAACGACGCGCACGACGCCTGGTTCGCCGGCTACCAGCCGACGATCGCCGCGGTCGCGTGGGTCGGATACGACCAGCCCAGAAAGCTCGGCGACCGTGAGACCGGCGGCGGGCTCGCGCTTCCGATCTGGATGTCGTACATGGCGAAGGCGCTGCGCAACGTGCCCGAGCGCTCGCCGCGGGTGCCCCCGGGCCTGGCACAGGTCGACGGCGAGTGGTACTACGCCGAGACGCGCCCCGGCGAGGGCGTCGCCTCGCTCGGTCTGGTGGAGGAGCCGCCCGCGACGTCGATCAGGCCCGCGACCGGCGAGCTTCCCTTTCCGTCCTTCGGTCGTTAGCGCGCCAGCGGCACCTGCACACCGGCGTGCCCGGCGATCAGTCGCCCGAGCGCGGCGAACAGTTCGTCGCCGCTGCGCGTGTCGATCCAGTTCGCGCCGTCGTGGCGGTAGTGAAAACCTCCCGAGGGCGCGGCCACCCAGATCTGCTTCAGCGGCGCGTTCGCGCTCACGACGATCGTCGCGCCGTCGTCGAATTCGAGCTCGAGCAGCGACTCGCGCAGGGTCGTGTCGACGTCGGCATCGCTCGCGTCGATCGCGTCCTCGATCCGCCGCATCGCCCGCTCGCAATGCTCCCTGAACTGCTGCTCGGTCATGCTAGACTGCCTCGATGAAACACGCCGTGGTCGGTACGGTGATTCTATCTGTACTGATGGCCCTCGCGGCTTGCGGGCAGCGAGGGCCGCTGTACCTTCCCGACCCGAGCGGCGAGCGCCCATCGGCAAGGGGCGCACAGGGTTCGGACGGCGCGACTCGACCGACGCGCTGATTTCGGGCGGCCCACGCGCCCGTCGGCAACGTCTCCCCCGAACACCCGCAGGCCCGGAAGCGACGCATGGACTGGCTCGAATCACGTGACGGCATCTTGCACGCCGAGGGCGTCGCGTTGCCCGATATCGCCGAGCGCTTCGGCACCCCCACCTACGTCTATTCGCGCCGCGCGATCCTCGAGCGCTGGAACGCGTTCGCGGCTGCCACCGCGGGGCGACGCGCGCTGGTGTGCTACGCGCTCAAGGCGAACTCCAACCTGGCGATCGTCGACCTGCTCGCGCGCGCCGGGGCCGGATTCGACATCGTCTCGGGCGGCGAACTCAGGCGCGTGCTCGCCGCGGGCGCTTCGCCCGAGCGCGTCGTGTTCTCCGGCGTGGGCAAGTCCACCGCCGAGATCGAGCTCGCACTGCGCGTCGGCGTTCGCTGCTTCAACGTCGAGTCCGAGAGCGAACTGAAGTGGATCTCGGCGACAGCGGTCCGCAACGGGGCCACCGCGGCGATCTCGCTGCGGGTGAACCCTGACGTGGACGCGCGCACCCACCCGTACATCTCCACCGGGCTTCGCGAGAACAAGTTCGGCGTTGCCTACGACCGCGCGCTCGAGTTGTACGAACTCGCGGTCTCGCTTCCCAGCATCGAGGTGGCCGGGATCGACTGCCACATCGGCTCGCAGATCACAGAGATCGATCCGTTCGTCGCCGCGCTCGACCGGCTGATCGTGCTGGTCGAAGCGCTCGACGCGCGCGGCATCGCGTTGCGCCACATCGACCTCGGCGGGGGGCTGGGAATTCGCTACGACGACGAGCACCCGCCAACGCCGCGCGCGATGCTCGACGCGATCTTCGCGCGCATCGACGCGAGCCCGGCGGTGCGCGGACTCGAGGTGCTGTTCGAGTTCGGCCGGGCGATCGTAGGCAACGCCGGCATCCTGCTCACGCGCGTCGAGTACCTCAAGAGCAACGGCGAGCGGCGCTTCGCGATCGTCGACGCCGCGATGAACGACCTGATGCGCCCCGCCCTGTACGACGCCTACCACGGCATCGTCGAGGTGCAGACTCGCGACACGCCGCGGCAGGTCTACGACGTCGTCGGCCCGGTTTGCGAATCCGGCGACTGGCTCGGTCGCGCTCGCTCGCTGGCCCTCGCCGAGGGCGACCTGCTCGCGATCCTCTCGGCGGGCGCGTACGCAATGGCGATGAGCTCGAACTACAACACCCGCCCGCGCGCGGCCGAAGTGATCGTCGACCGCGACGCGACGCACCTCGTGCGCGAGCGCGAAACGGTGGAATCGCTCTACGCGCTCGAACGCCTGCTGAGCGAGTAGCGCGCGCGCCAGTGCGCCCAGATCCGCCACCCGAGCAGCAGCGCGATCACGACCGCGTACGCCAACGGCTCGTTCAGGTCGTTCTTGGCCGACTTGTGCCACCAGAAGTGCAGCACGCCCAGCATCGCGACCGCGTACACGAGACGGTGCAAGTCCGACCAGCGCCGTCCCAGCCTGCGCACCATCGCGTTGGTCGAGGTAGCCGCGAGCGGCACCATCAGCACGAAGGCCGCGAACCCGGCCGTGATGAACGGGCGCTCGATGATGTCGTCGAGCATCGCCAGCCAGTCGAAGAACTGATCGAACCAGACGTAGGTCGTCAGGTGCAGCGCGAGATAGAAGAAGGCGAACAGCCCGAGCATCCGGCGAAACCGGATCAGCACGTTCCAGCCGGTGATGCGCCGCAGCGGCGTGACCGTCAGCGTCAGGCACAGCATCACGAGCGTCCACGTTCCCAGAGAGCGGGTTACGAACTCGACCGGATTCGCGCCCAGGCCGTCGCTCCAACCGAGCACGAACAGTCGCGCGAGCGGTGCCAGGCAGGCGACGAAGACGATCGGCTTGAGCACCCTGACCACGCGCGCGTTCATGACACGATCCGGGCGCGCGATCGCGACGCGATCAGAACGACTTCTTCAGGTCCATTCCCGCGTAGAGCGAGCCGACCTGTTCGGCGTAGCCGTTGAGCATCAGTGTCGGGCGCTTGCGCTGAAAGAATCCGTCTTCGCCGATGCGGCGCTCGGTGGCCTGCGACCAGCGCGGGTGGTTCACCTGCGGGTTGACGTTCGAGTAGAACCCGTACTCGTGCGGTGCGGCGCGGTTCCAGCTCGTGATCGGCTGCTTCTCGGTGAAGCGGATGCGCACGATCGACTTCCCGCTCTTGAAACCGTACTTCCAGGGCACGACGACGCGCACTGGCGCGCCATTCTGTTTCGGCAGCACCTCACCGTACACGCCGACCGTCAGAAGGGTGAGCGGGTGGTTGGCTTCGTCCATCCGAAGGCCCTCGACATAGGGCCAGCTGAGCACGCCCGAGGACAACCCGGGCATCTGCGCCCTGTCGGCCAGCGTGTAGAACTCGATGTACTTGGCGTTGCCCGTGGGCTCGACGCGCCGGATCAGTTCCGACAGCGAGTAGCCGACCCAGGGTATGACCATCGACCAACCCTCGACGCAGCGCATCCGGTAGATGCGCTCCTCGAGTGGCGCGAGCTTGACGATGTCGTCGATGTCGAACACGCGAGGCCTGGCGACTTCGCCCTCGATCGCGATCTTCCACGGGCTGACCTTGAGCGTGTGCGCGTTTCGCGCAGGGTCGTCCTTGTCGGTGCCGAACTCGTAGTAGTTGTTGTAGGTGGTCGCGTCCTTGTACGACGTGGATTTTTCCATCGTCGACATGGGGCTCGTGCGAGTCACGAGCTTGGCGGGGACGGCCGATGCGTCCGGCGAAGCGAGCAGGGCATGCGCCGGGCCAAGCGCCGCGCCGGCGACGCCGGCGCGGATGATCGCGCGCCTGCGCTCGAAGACGGCACGCGGGGTGATCTCGCCGGTTGGCGGCTCCGTGTTCGACAGTCGGCGAATCAGCGTCATGGCTCCTCCTTGGCGTTAACTATCGGTCGGCGACGGCGCCGCCAACTTACCAGAGCCCTGTGCGCGCCGACCGCGCGTGCTCAGCGCATGCCGGCGACGTAGTCGGAAACCGCCTTGATCTCGGCGTCGGACAGTCGTGCCGCCGTCCCGGCCATCTGGACGCTGTTCTTGCGCGTCCCCTGTCGAAACGCCACCAGCTGCGCCTCGGTGTACTCGGCGAACTGCCCGGCAATTCGCGGGAACTGGTTCGGGATGCCCGCTCCGTTGGGGCTGTGGCAACCGGCGCAGGCCGGGATGTGCTTGTCGGCGATGCCGCCGCGGTAGATCTTCTGCCCAGCCTCGACGATGTCCTTGTCCTTCGCGGCCGCCGGCTTGAGTTGTTGCGTGCCGTAGTACGCGGCGACGCTGCGCATGTCGGCGTCGGAGAGCATCTGCGCGAACCCGACCATGATCGCGTTCACGCGCCTGGCCTCGGTGGCGCCCTGCTGGAGCTTGAACTCGCGCAACTGCTTGTAGAGGTACGCCGGGTGTTGCCCGGCCAGCTTCGGATTGGCCGGCGTCGGGCTGTTGCCGTCGGCGCCGTGGCAGGCCGCGCAAACCTGCGAGGCGATCTCCTTGCCTTTGGCAAGATCGGGTTTCGCGGCACCGCCCTGCGCCATCGCGCCTGACGCGAACAGCAACGATGCCAGCGTGAGCCAGCGCAGCGGCCGCGAGGCGATTCGGTGTACTCGTTTCATCGCGTTCCCAGAGTCCTTGGTGGTCGGTAGTGGTCGATCGAACATTCGATTTTACAATAGCGACGGATCAATCGAGATCGTCCCCCCACGCGGCCGCGAAATCGGCCGCCGGAACCGGCCCCACAGATGCCCAGCCTGCTCAGCGCGCGATTCCACACCACGGTCGCGCAGTCACGCCAGCTCCCACGCGACGGCCTGCCCGAAGTCGCAGTCGTGGGTCGCTCGAACTCGGGGAAATCGTCGGTGATCAACCTGCTGTGCAACCGTCGCAGACTGGCGTTCTCGAGTTCGACGCCGGGGCGCACACAGGCGCTGAACTTCTTCGCGCTCGGCCCGCCCGACACGGTGCAGGCGTACCTGGTCGACACCCCCGGCTACGGCTACGCGGTGGCCCCGCAGGAGTTGCGCGGCAGTTGGGATGAACTCGCCGGTCACTACCTGCGCGCGCGCGCCGAGTTGCGCGCCGTCGTGCTGACCGTCGACATACGGCGCTCGCTCACCGCGCTCGATCGCCGGATGCTCGAGTGGCTGGCGCCCGAACTGCCGCTGCTGGTACTGTTGACCAAGGCCGACAAGCTCGTCTCGTCCAAGCGCCAGCCGACGGTGCGCGAAACCGCCGCGGCGCTGTCCGAGTTGCGCGGGGCGAACGCGAGCCTGATCGCGTTCTCGACGCTCAAGCGGATCGGCGTCGACGAAGCGACGCTGTGGATCGAGAGCCGGCTGAACTGAGATGCGCGCGACGGGCTCGATGGCACACCGGACTGGACGACACGATACGGCACACCGGATTCGACGACACGATGCGGCACACCGGATTCGACGACACGATGGAGCGTGAGATGAGCGGTTGCTACCGGCAATTCGAACAGAGGTTTCCGGCGCTGAGGATGCGCCGTTCGCGGCGCGACGACTTTTCGCGGCGGATGGTGCGCGAGAACCGCCTGAGCGTCGATCACCTGATCTACCCGGTCTTCGTCGTCGAGGGCAGCGGCGTGCGCCAGCCGGTCGCGTCGATGCCCGGCGTGGAGCGCCGCTCGGCCGACACGCTGCTCGAACTGGCCGAGCAATGCGTCGCGCTGCGCGTTCCGGTGATCGCGCTGTTCCCGGTGATCGAGCCGTCGATCAAGACCCCCGACGGCGCGGCGGCCACCGACGAGAACGGGCTGGTACCACGCGTGGTGCGAACGCTCAAGCAGCGCTTCCCGCAACTCGGGGTGCTCACCGACGTCGCGCTCGATCCGTACACGAGCCACGGGCAGGACGGCCTGATCGACGAGAACGGATACGTGCTCAACGACCCGACGGTCGGGATCCTCGTGCGCCAGGCGCTGGTGCAGGCGCGCGCCGGCGTCGACATCGTCGCGCCCTCGGACATGATGGACGGGCGGATCGGCGCGATTCGCTCGGCGCTCGAATCGGCCGGGCTGATCCACACCCGGATCATGTCCTACAGCGCAAAGTACGCCTCCGGATTCTACGGGCCGTTTCGCGACGCGGTCGGTTCCGCGACCAATCTCGGCAAGAGCGACAAGAAAACCTACCAGATGGACCCGGCGAACTCCGACGAGGCGCTGCGCGAAGTCGCGCTCGATCTCCAGGAAGGCGCGGACATGGTCATGGTCAAACCGGGGATGCCCTACCTGGACATCGTGCGGAGGGTCAAGGACGAGTTCGCGGTGCCCACCTTCGTCTACCAGGTGAGCGGCGAGTACGCGATGCTCAAGGCCGCGGCCGCGAACGGATGGCTCGACGAACGCAGCGTGGTGATGGAGTCGCTGCTGGCGATGCGACGCGCAGGCGCCGACGGCGTGCTCACCTACTTCGCGCTCGACGCCGCACGCTGGCTGGGCGAAGCCTGAGCCGTCGAAACCCCGACGACGCGGCGACGGAGGTCTACAGATGCGCTTGCTGATCATCGGCGCCAATGGCGCGCAAGAGGCCGACCGTGTGCCGTCCAGCCTCGCCGAGGGGGAGTTCCTCTGGTGCGACTGCGACTACGCACAGGCGCGCGAATGGGTCGAGCAGCTCGCGCCGCTCGTCGCCACGCCGGTGTTCGAAAACCACCTGCGCGACGCGGAAAACCCGCAACACCCATCCTATTTCGACGCGACCAGCGGCTACGAGCTGGTCGTCTTTCGCGGTCTGCTGTCGACCGCGCCGATCATCGACGACGCGGGCACGCTGCGCGTGCGCACCCGCCCGACCGTGTTCTTCGTGTTCGCGCGTTGCCTGGTCACGGTGCGCGCCGCCGACAGCCGGATCGTTCCGGCGACCCGAGAGCGGCTGCTCGCCGCGACCCGATCGGGCGCGCGGCTGCCGGCCTCGCCCGAGGAACTGATGCTGCGGGTGATCAGCTCGATGGTCGACCTCTACCTCGCGCAGCGCCAGCCACTGGCCGATCGGCTCGAACGCCTGCAGCGCCAGTTGCTCGACCCGCGCCGGCCGTTTCGCGACTGGCCCGCGCTGCTCGAAGCGCGTGGCGAACTGCGCCGCCTGGAAATGCACTGCGAAGAACAGATCGACGCGATCGAGCAGTGGCTCGAGCAAAGGCTCGATCGCGAACCGGACGTCGGTCACGTCGCGCTCGGGCGCCTCGTCGAGACGGTCCGGGTGCGCGCGAACGACGTGATCGAGCACGTCAATCGGGTGCTCAAGCACGCCAGGGGACTCGAGCATTCGATCGAGACCGCGGTGCAGCTTCACTTCTCTTCGACCGCGCACCGCACCAACGAGATCATGCGCACGCTCACCACGATCACAGCGATCTTCATGCCGCTGTCGCTGATCACCGGAATCTTCGGCATGAACTTCGAATTCATCCCCGGCCTGCATTCGCGCGGCGCATTCTGGATCGCGATGGGCGCGATGGCCGCGATCGCGGTCGCGCTGCTGGCGTACTTTCGCGCCCGGCGCTACCTCAACGATCCGGCGTCGATGCGACGACCCAGTCGAGGTAACGCTGCAGGCCACCGTCAACGCGCACCATGATCACCTCGGGCAGCTCGTAGGGGTGCAACTGCTCCAGCCTCGCGACCAGCTCGGCTACCCTCGGCAACGCGGTCTTGATCAGCACCGGCACTTCGTCCGCGCGTTCGACCTCCCCTTCCCAGCGATAGACCGACCGGCACCGCGCGAGCACGTTCACGCAGGCCGCGAGTCGCTCGGCGACCAGCGACTCGGCGAGCGCGTGCGCGCTTTGCTCGTCGGGCAGGTTGGTCAGCACCAGCGCGACCGCACTGCCAGCCATGTCCGCGCTCATCCCGCGCTCATCCCGCGTTCATGCCGCACTCACGCCGGGTTCATGCCGCACTCACGCCGCGAACCTGCGCCGCGTGAGCACCCGGGCGATGCAAAAAGCCAGCGCGGTGTAGCCGACGAGGATCGCGACCTGGAGCAACCCGTTCTCGGGCAATTTCCCGAGCACCATCGGGCGCGCCAGCTCCACCGCAGCGGTCAGGGGCAGCACGGCCGAGATCGCCGCGAGCCAGTCGGGGAACTGGCTGGTCGGATAGTAGACGCCGGCAAGGAAGGTCATCGGCGTGATCACCAGCGTGAAGTAGTAGGTGAAGAAATCATACCCGCGCGCCAGCGCGTTGAAACACAGGCCGATCGCCGAGAACGCGAGACCGGCCAGCGCGACCACCGGCAGCACGAGGATCAGCGTGGGCTCGCGCGAGATTCCCAGCACGAACACCACGGCGACGATCACCGAACCCGAGAGCAGGCTCTTGGTCGCCGCCCAGAGCCACTCGCCGACCAGGATGTCGTCGAGTTCGACCGGGGCGTTGAGGATCGACTCCCAGGTGCGTTGCACGTGCATGCGCGAGAACGCCGAGTACAGCGCCTCGAAGCTCGCCGCCATCGCCGCGCTCATGCACACGGTGCCCCCGGCGAGGAACACGATGTACGGCACGCCGTCGACCTGCTGCAGCCATCGCCCGAGGCCGTAGCCGAACGCCACGAGCATGATCAGCGGATCGGCGATGTTGCCCACGATGCTCGGCAGCGCGAGCTTGCGCCACACGAGCAGGTTGCGCAGGAACACCGCAACGAAGCGCAGGCGCGCCGGCATCGGCCTCGCGGGCGTCTCGTATCGGACCGTCCGGTCAGTCACGCAACTCGCGCCCGGTGAGCTTGAGGAACACGTCCTCGAGGTTCGCGCGCCGCAACAGATAGCGCAACGAAGGCGACGAGTCGATCGAGTCGAGCAGCGGTTGCGCGTCATGGCAGTAGGCGAAGGCGGTGTCGCCGATCAGCTCGACGCGCTCGGCGAGACTCGACCCGTCGACCGCCCTGCACCACGCCGCCACCCCGTCGCCGCTCACCTCGACGACCTGCGGTTCGATCTGGGCGTCGATCAGCGCCCGCGGCGTGTCGCTCGCGATCGCCCGGCCGTGGTCGAGGATCGCGACCCGCGAGCACAACCGCTCGGCCTCCTCCATGAAGTGCGTGGTGAGCAGGATCGTCTTGCCGGCGGCGAGCAGGCGGCGCAGTCTGTCCCAGATCAGGTGCCGCGCCTGCGGATCGAGCCCGGTCGTCGGCTCGTCGAGCACCAGGACCTGCGGGTCGTTCACCAGCGCGCGCGCCAGCGTGAGGCGCCGCTTCATGCCGCCGGAGAGGGCGTCGATCCGCGCGTGGCGCTTGTGCGCGAGGCCGGCGAACTCGAGCAGCGCCGGCAACCTCGGTCGCAACTGCGCCGCCGCGATCCCGAAGTAGCGCGCGAACACCACCAGGTTCTCCTCGACGGTGAAGTCCGGATCGAGCGAGTCGGTCTGCGGCACCACGCCCACGCAGGCGCGCGCGGCGAGCGCATCCCGCGGAATCTGCATACCGAGCAGTTCGATTTGCCCGGCCTGAGGGCGCAGCAAACCGAGCAGCATCTTCAGCGTCGTGCTCTTTCCGGCGCCGTTCGGCCCGAGCAGGCCGAAGCACTCGCCGCGCGCGACGCTGAACTCGAGCCCGTCGACCGCCCGCTCCTTGCCGAAGTCCTTGGTGAGACCCCGCACAGTCAGCCGACCGGGACCGTCGCAGTCGCAGTCGCAGTCGCAGTCGCAGTCGCCATCGCCGTCGCAGTCGCAGTCGCAGTCGCCATCGAGTTCACGATCGTCCCCGCCCGTGCCGCACGATCGCGCGCGGCCGATCGCCGAACGTAATCCGGGCGTCCGATCGCTTCATGCGACGGGACGCCCGGTGCGCTCGGCCCTGCCCGGGCAGGCGTGGCCGACTCAGGAGGCCGACTCGACCGGCTGTCGCCTCGTCCACCTCGGGTCGATCCATCAGTTCGATCATCGCCATCGGCGCGTTGTCGCCGACGCGAAAACCGCACTTGAGGATGCGCAGGTATCCGCCGTTGCGGTTCGCGAATCGCGGCCCGAGTTCGGCGAAGATCTTGACCACCATTTCGCGATCGCGCAGTCGATCGAATGCGAGCCTGCGATTGGCGAGCGAGGGCTTCTTGCCCAGCGTGATGATCGGCTCGACCACGCGGCGCAACTCCTTGGCCTTGGGCAGCGTGGTCTTGATCAGCTCGTGGCGCAGCAGCGAGTTGCACATGTTGCGAAACATCGCTTCGCGGTGGCTGCTGGTGCGGTTGAGTTTTCGTAGTCCGTGACGGTGACGCATGATTCAGTCCTCGGTATTCTCGCGTGCGTTGTGCGCGGGGATCAGGGGCGCTCGAGTCCGGCCGGAGGCCAGTTCTCGAGTTTCATCCCAAGGGTCAGCCCGCGCGAAGCCAGCACTTCCTTGATTTCGTTGAGCGACTTGCGCCCGAGGTTCGGCGTCTTGAGCAGCTCGTTCTCGGTGCGCTGGATCAGGTCGCCGATGTAGAAGATGTTCTCGGCCTTCAGGCAATTGGCCGACCGCACCGTGAGTTCGAGGTCGTCGACCGGGCGCAGCAGGATCGGATCGACCTGCGGCGCACGCGTGCCCTGGACGCCCCCGGGCTCGGCCGGCAAATCGGCTCCGCCCTCGAGCGCCGCGAACACCGAGAGCTGCTCGACGAGGATGCGCGCCGCCTGGCGCACCGCCTCTTCCGGAGCGATCACGCCGTTGGTCTCGACGTCGATGATCAGGCTGTCGAGGTCGGTGCGCTGCTCGACGCGGGCGCTCTCGACCATGTAGCTGACCCGACGCACCGGTGAGAACGACGCGTCGATCACGACGCGCCCGATCGACTTCGTCTCGCCCAGACCGCGGACGGTGCCGGGAACGTATCCGCGCCCGCGCTCGACCTTGATCTGCATCTCGATCCGTCCGCCCTGCGTGAGTTCGGCGATGACGTGCTCGGGGTTGATCACCTCGACGTCGTGCGGCGCGTCGATGTCGGCGGCGGTGACCGGGCCCGCGCCTTCCTTCTTCAGCGTGAGGAAGACCTCGTCGCGGTTGTGCAGTTTGAAGACGATCCCCTTCAGGTTGAGCAGAAGGTCGACGACGTCTTCGCGCACGCCGTCGATCGTCGAGTACTCGTGCACGACGCCCGAAATCTGCACCTCGGTCGGCGCGTAACCGACCATCGACGAGAGCAGCACCCGACGCAGGGCATTACCCAGCGTGTGTCCGTAACCGCGTTCGAACGGTTCCATCACGACGCGGGCGTGCGAGGGACCAATCTGGTCGACCTCGACGATCCGCGGCTTCAACATAGCAGTCTGCATTCTGGAATCCCTTCGATTAGCGCGAGTACAACTCGACGATCAGGCTCTCGTTGATCTCGGCGGAAAGATCGCCTCGGTCGGGCACGTTCTTGAACACGCCTTCGAGCTTGTTCTTGTCCACCGACACCCAGCCCGGCACCCCGGACTGCTCGGCGAGATTCAGCGAATCCTGGATGCGCGCCTGCGTCTTGGACTTCTCGCGTACTGCGACGACGTCGTTCGGGCGGACCTGCGCCGAGGGAACGTTGAGCGAGCGGCCGTTGACCGCGATCGCCTTGTGGCTCACCAGCTGGCGGGCTTCCGCCCGGGTCGACCCGAATCCCATCCGATAGACGACGTTGTCCAGGCGCGACTCGAGCAGTTGCAGCAGGTTCGCGCCGGTGTTGCCGCGACGGCGAACCGCCTCGGCGTAGTAACGGCGGAACTGGCGCTCGAGAATGCCGTACATCCGTTTGACCTTCTGCTTCTCGCGCAGCTGAAGACCGAAATCGGAGGTTCTCGCACCGGAGATCCGTCCGTGCTGCCCGGGCTTGCTGTCGAGCTTGCACTTCGTGTCGAGCCCGCGGCGCGCGCTCTTGAGAAATAGATCCGTCCCCTCACGGCGAGACAGTTTTGCTTTTGGTCCGGTATAACGTGCCACGTCGGTTTCCTCAATCTACGCAGGTGGCGCCTCGCGGCGCAGGTCTGCGGTTAGTCTGTCCATTTGGCTTTCCGCCCGGCGAGATGCCGGGTTGGGCGACAGACGGTGGTCTTGCTTGCCCGGTGAACGCGCCCCAGCAAGGCAGCGCGTCCGTATGGTCGCCGGGCGGCGGCCAAATTTTCCCGAATCAGATCCTGCGACGCTTGGGCGGACGGCAACCGTTGTGCGGCACCGGCGTGACGTCCTGGATCAGCATGATCTTGATACCCAGCGCATTGAGCGCCCGCACCGACGATTCGCGTCCCGGGCCGGGCCCGCGGATCTGGACCTCGAGGTTCTTGATTCCGCACTCCTGCGCCGCGCGCCCTGCCGTCTCGGCGGCGACCTGCGCGGCGAACGGCGTGGACTTGCGCGAACCCTTGAAGCCGGCCCCTCCCGAGGAGGCCCACGAAAGCGCGTTGCCCTGGCGGTCGGTGATCGTGATGATCGTGTTGTTGAACGATGCGTGGATGTGCGCGATTCCGTCCGAGATGTTCTTCTTCGATTTCTTGCGGGCGCGCGACGCTGTCGCGGCCTGCGATCCTTGCTGAGATTTCGTTGCCATTGTCCGTTAGCCTCCGATCACTTCTTGAGCGCGATGCCGGCCTTGCGCGGGCCCTTGCGCGTGCGTGCGTTGGTGCGCGTGCGCTGGCCTCGAACCGGCAGCCCGCGACGATGGCGCACGCCGCGGTAGCAGCCCAGGTCCATCAGCCGCTTGACCGACATCGATACCTCGCGGCGAAGGTCGCCCTCGACCGAGAAACGCGAGAGCTGCTCGCGAATGCGCTCGAGCTCGGCGTCGTTCAGGTCCTTGACCCGCGTCGAGTAGGCCACGCCTGCCGCGACGCAGATCGCGCGCGCCCTGGCGCGTCCGATACCGTAGATTGCCGTCAGACCGATCTCGGTGTGCTGACGGTCCGGGATGTTGATACCCGCGATACGTGCCATCGTCTGTCCTCTGTTAGCCCTGGCGCTGCTTGTGGCGCGGATCGGTACAGATCACGCGGACCACGCCGTGGCGCTTGATTACCTTGCATTTGCGGCACATCTTCTTGACCGATGCCATTACTTTCATGACTTGCCTCTCGTCTCTGTTGCAGGTTCGGGCGCGATCAGCGCGCCCTGAACACGATTCTCGCGCGCGACAGGTCGTAGGGCGTGAGTTCCACCGTGACCTTGTCGCCGGGCAGGATGCGGATGTAGTGCATCCGCATCTTTCCCGAAATGTGGCCCAGCACCACGTGGCCGTTCTCCAACTTCACCCGAAACGTCGCGTTGGGCAGGTTTTCCACGACCTCGCCCTGCATCTGGATGACGTCTTCCTTGCTCATCTCGATCAGGCACCCACGCCCTTGGCCCCGGCCTTCTTCAGCAGGCTCTCGTACTGGTGCGACATCACGTACGACTGCACCTGCGCCATGAAGTCCATCGTCACGACGACGATGATCAGCAGCGACGTCCCGCCGAAATAGAACGGAACGTTCCACTTCAACACCAGGAACTCGGGAAGCAGGCACACCGCGGTGACGTAGATCGCGCCTGCGAGCGTGAGGCGCATCAGGATCTTGTCGATGTAGCGTGCGGTCTGCTCTCCGGGGCGGATGCCGGGAACGAAGGCGCCGCTTTTTTTCAGGTTGTCGGCCGTGTCGCGACTGTTGAACACGAGCGCCGTATAGAAGAAACAGAAGAAGATGATCGCGGCCGCGTACATCATGATGTACACGGGCTGGCCCGGCGAGAGCGCCGCGGCGATGTCCTTGAACGCGAGCACCACCGGGTTGGTGGTCGCGCCCGAAGTGAACCACTGCGCGAGCGTAGCAGGAAACAGGATGATCGACGACGCGAAGATCGGCGGGATCACGCCCGACATGTTCAGCTTGAGCGGCAGGTGCGAGGTCTGCCCGCCGTAGACCCGGTTGCCGACCTGGCGCTTGGCGTAGTTGACGGTGATCTTGCGCTGTCCGCGCTCGACGAACACCACCGCCGCGGTCACGAGCACCACGAGCACGATGATGACCAGGCCGACCACCGAGCTCATCGAGCCGGTGCGGATCAGTTCGCCCATTCCGGCCAGCGCGCTCGGCAGGCCCGCGACGATTCCGGCGAAGATGATGATCGAGATCCCGTTGCCGAGACCGCGTTCGGTGATCTGCTCGCCAAGCCACATCAGGAACATCGTTCCGGTGACCAGCGACACGGCCGCAGTGAAGCGGAACTGGACGCCCGGATCGAGCACCAGCCCGGGTTGCGACTCGAGCGCCACCGCGATGCCCAGCGCCTGGAAGGTGGCCAGCGCGAGTGTGAACCAGCGCGTGTACTTGGTGATCACGCGCCGCCCGGCTTCACCCTCTTTCTTGAGCGCCTCGAGCTGGGGCACGACCACCGTGAGCAGCTGCATGATGATCGACGCCGAAATGTACGGCATGATCCCGAGCGCGAACACGGTGAAGCGCGACAGCGCGCCGCCCGAGAACATGTTGAACATCCCGAGGATGCCGCCCTGCTGGCCCTTGAACAGCTGCGCGAGCTGATCCGGGTCGATCCCGGGCACCGGGATGTGCGCGCCGAGCCGATAGACCACGAGCGCGAGCAGAAGGAACAGGAGCCGGCGCTTGAGATCGCCGAACTTCCCTGCCTTCGTCATTGCCTTTGCGCCGGTTGCCACTTTATCGTCTCTTTTGGGGTCAGTCGCACGCCAGCGGAGTGTTTCCGCCGGCCGCAGCTCAGGCCAGCGACCCGCCGGCCGCTTCGATCGCCGCCTTCGCGCCCTTGGTCGCGCCGACGCCGCGCAGGCTCACACTGCGGGTGAGTTTGCCCGAGAGGATGACCTTCGCGCTCTTGGCCAGTTGGGGAACGACCCGCGCGGCCTTGAGCGCGAGCAGGTCGACTTCGGTCGCCTCGAGGCGCTCGAGGTCCGACAACCGCACCTCGGCCGTGTCGCCGGCGGTCATCGACCTGAAGCCGCGTTTGGGCAACCGACGCTGAAGCGGCATCTGGCCGCCCTCGAATCCGACCTTGTGGAAACCGCCGGCGCGCGAGCTCTGGCCCTTGTGGCCGCGCCCCGCGGTCTTTCCCATCCCCGATCCGATTCCGCGCCCGACGCGCTTGCGCGGGTGCTTGCTGCCTTCGGCCGGTTTCAGTGAGTTCAATCGCATGTCTCGCTCCGTCTCAGTCGATCCGAACAAGGTACGAGACCTTGTTGATCATCCCGCGCACCGCCGGGGTGTCCTCGAGCTCGCGCGTCTGGTGCAGCCGCTTCAGGCCCAATCCGAGCACGGTCGCCTTGTGCGTCCCGCGCGTGCCGTTCGGACTCCTCACCAATGTCACTTTCACCGTCTTCTTGCTCATCGCATTCTCCGTTCGGCCCGCCACCGCGCGTCGCGCGCGCGGCGCGCGACTCAGCCGAGGATCTCCTCGACCGACTTGCCGCGCTTGGCGGCCACTTCGGCCGGCGTGTTCACGGCGCGAAGCGCATTGAGCGTCGCCCGCACCATGTTGTAGGGGTTGCTCGAGCCATGGCTCTTGGCGACGATGTTGCTCACGCCGAGCACCTCGAAGATCGCGCGCATCGGGCCGCCGGCGATGATGCCGGTGCCGTCGGGCGCGGGCGCCAGGAACACGTTCGATGCGCCGTGGCGGCCGTGCACGGTGTGGTGCACGGTGCCGCCCTTGAGGCTCACCTTGAACATCGTGCGACGCGCTTCGTCCATCGCCTTCTGGATCGCGACCGGTACTTCGCGCGACTTGCCCTTGCCCATGCCGACGCGCCCGTCGCCGTCGCCTACCACCGTGAGCGCCGCGAACCCGAGGATGCGGCCGCCCTTGACGACCTTGGTCACGCGATTGACCGAGATCATCTTTTCCTTGAGTCCGTCGTCGCGATCCTCGCCGCCGAACCTCGCCTGAATCTTCTTCGCCATGGTCCTGTTCCGTCCCTTAGAACTTCAAGCCGGCCTCGCGGGCGGCTTCAGCCAGCGCCTTGACGCGGCCGTGGTAGCGGTATCCGGCGCGGTCGAACGCCACGCTGTCGATCCCCGCCTTGAGCGCCTTTTCGGCGAGTCGCTTGCCCACCGCGGTGGCGGCACCCTGGTTGGCGCCCTTGCCCGCGAGTTGCGTGCGCATTTCCGGCTCCTGCGTCGACGCCGACACCAGCACGCGCTCTCCGGCGGCGTCGGTGATGTTCGCGTAGATGTGCGTATTCGAGCGGAACACGGTCAGCCGGTTCACGCGCAGCTCGCGGATCTTGAGCCGTGTCTGGCGCGCACGGCGCAAACGACCCTGTTTCTTGTCCATCGTCTGTTGTCCTGTGCTGTTTGGCGGCCGTTACTTCTTCTTCACTTCCTTGAGCGCGACCACTTCGTCCGAGTAGCGCACGCCCTTGCCCTTGTAGGGCTCGGGCGGGCGATTCGCGCGAATCTCGGCCGCGACCTGCCCGACCTGCTGGCGATCGGCGCCCTTGATCACGATTTCGGTCTGCGTCGGCGTTTCCGCCTTCACGCCCTCGGGAAGCTTGTAGACCACCGGATGCGAGAAGCCGAGCGAGAGGTTCAGGTTCGCGCCCTGCGATTGGGCGCGGTAACCGGTGCCCACCAGCAGGAGCTTCTTCTGGAAACCGGTGGTCACGCCGTTGACCATGTTGGCCACCAGCGCGCGGAAGGTTCCACTGAGCGCGTGCGATTCGCGCGTTTCGTTCGCGGCCGCGAAACTGAGCGTGCTGCCTTCGTGCTGGATCCGCACCAGCGCGTTCAGGCGCTGCACCAGGTTGCCCTGGGGCCCCTTGATCGAGATCGAATCCGCGGACAGCTTCGCCTCGACTCCTGCGGGCAAGATCACGGGCATTTTGGCGACTCGGGACATCGTGTTCTCCTTACGCCACGTAGCCGAGCACTTCGCCACCCACGCCGTCGGCGCGCGCCCGGCGGTCGGTCATCACGCCGCGCGAGGTGGTGACGATCGCCACGCCCAGCCCGTTCATGACCTGTGGTAGCGCGTGACGGCCCTTGTAGATGCGAAGCCCGGGGCGCGAGACGCGCTCGATGCGTTCGATCACCGGACGCCCGGCGTAGTACTTCAGGTCGACCTGCAACTGCGGCTTGTCACTCTCGCCGCTGACGGCAAAACCCTCGATGTAACCCTCGTCCTTCAGGACCTGGGCGATCGCGAGCTTCAACTTGGACAACGGCATCGTCACCGAACTCTTTTCCACGCGCTGGCCATTGCGAATGCGCGTGAACATGTCGGCAACCGGATCGCTCATGCTCATATTGAATACCTCGTTACCAACTCGCCTTGACGATGCCGGGGATTTCGCCCCGCATCGCCATCTCGCGCAGCTTGTTGCGCGCCAATCCGAACTTGCGGTACGTGCCGCGCGAACGCCCGGTGATCGCGCAACGATTGCGCATGCGCGAAGGACTTGCGTTGCGCGGCAGTTGTTGCAGTTTCAACCGCGCCTGATAGCGCTCTTCTTCGGACAACGCCTGGTCCGCGATCGTCGCGAGCAGCCCGGCGCGCTTGCCGGCGAACTTCTTGACCGTCGCAGCGCGCTTGAGGTCGCGGTTGATCAAAGCGAGTTTGGCCACTTCATCACCCTCAGTTACGGAACGGGAAGCGAAACGCGGTGAGCAGCGCCTTCGCCTCGTCGTCGGTTTTAGCGGTGGTCGTGATGCTGATGTTCATGCCACGCAGCGCATCGACCTTGTCGTACTCGATCTCGGGGAAGATGATCTGTTCCTTGACCCCGATGTTGTAGTTGCCACGCCCGTCGAACGCTCGACCGGAGATGCCGCGGAAGTCGCGCACGCGCGGCAGCGCGATCGTGACCAGCCGATCGAGGAACTCGTACATGCGCGTGCCGCGCAGCGTGACCATGCAGCCGATCGGGTAGCCCTCGCGGATCTTGAATCCGGCGATCGGCTTCTTGGCCTTGGTCACGACCACCTTCTGGCCGGCGATCTTGGTCATGTCGGCGACGGCGTTGTCCATCACCTTCTTGTCGGCGACCGCCTCGGACACGCCCATGTTCAGCGTGATCTTGGTGATGCGCGGCACCTCCATCACCGACTTGTACGCGAACTTGGCGACCATCTCGGGGACGATCTTCTCGCGATATTGCTGTTGCAGGCGAGCCATCTTGCGGTTTCCCTTCAGCGTCGTGCAGGCCTCAGGCCTTCACGATCTCGTTGTTGGACTTGAAGAAGCGGACCTTCTTGCCGTCCTCGAGGGTGCGGATGCCGATCCTGTCGCCCTTGCCGGTGGCAGGGTTGAACAGCATCAGGTTGGACTGGTCGATCGGCATCGTCTTGTCGACGATGCCGCCGGTCTGTCCCTTCATCGGGTTCGGTCGCTGGTTCTTCTTCACGACGTTGACGCCCTCGACGACGACGTGCGCATCGTCGACACGGTGCAGCACCGTCCCCTTCTTTCCCTTGTCGCGACCGGCGATCACCATCACCTCGTCGCCCTTGCGGATCTTCTGCATCGCGGACCCCGTTTACAGGACTTCGGGAGCGAGCGACACGATCTTCATGAACCGCTCGGTGCGCAGCTCGCGCGTGACCGGTCCGAAGATGCGGGTGCCGATCGGCTCCAGCTTGGCATTGAGCAGGACCGCCGCGTTTCCGTCGAACCGCACCAGCGAACCGTCCTGCCGACGGACGCCCTTGGCCGTACGCACGACCACGGCGTTGTAGATCTCGCCCTTCTTGACGCGACCGCGCGGCTGGGCTTCCTTGACGCTCACCTTGATGATGTCGCCGATTCCGGCGTAGCGCCGTTTCGACCCGCCCAGGACCTTGATACACATGACCGAGCGCGCGCCAGTGTTGTCGGCGACGCCGAGCGTCGTCTGCATCTGAATCATTGCTAGTTCCGTCCCAACTTAATCCGTCGCCGGTCGCGTCGCTCGGGGAGCGCGCTCCGACCTGCGTCGGTCAGTCTTGGTCCCGTATTCGGGTTGATTTCCCTTCTCCCCGCGCCCGCGCTGAAGCCGGGACTCGTTTCGAGAAGGAAGCCTTACAGCATATCACTACTTGCCGCCGCCGCCAAGCCCGAAAGCCAGGCGCGGACGTCGACTCAAACCACCGATGCTGCTTCGACCCGCCGCGCGACGCGCCAGGCCTTGGTTTTCGAGATCGGGCGACTCTCGACGATCTCGACCTTGTCGCCCTCGTTGAGCGCCTCCTCGCAGTGGGCGTGGTACTTGGTGCTCTTGACGATGAACTTGCCGTAGATTGGGTGCTTGACCTTGCGCTCGACCAGCACGGTGACCGTTTTGGTCATCTTGTTGCTAACGACGCGCCCGACCAGGGTGCGCTTGAGCCCCGGGTTCGCCGGCGCGGTGGTTGTCTGTTCGGTGCTCATTTCTCGGCGGCCTTCTGTCGGATCACGGTCTTCACGCGGGCGATGTCGCGACGCGTCTTGCCCAACTGGCTGCTGTTGGACATCTGCTGGGTCGCGTGCTGCATGCGCAACGAGAAATGCGCCCTGAGCAACTCGCCGAGCTCCTTCTCGAGCGCCGCGGAGTCCTTGGCGCGCAGTTCACTGGCTTTCATCGGTATGCCTTCGTTGTGCGTGGCGCGGCGCTCAGGCGCCGACCATCCGGTTGACGAACACCGTGGCGATCGGCAGCTTCGCGGCGGCCAGGCGGAACGCCTCGCGAGCGAGCGTCTCGTCCACGCCGTCCATCTCGTAGAGCACCTTGCCCGGCTGGATCTCGGCCACGTAGTACTCGACGTTGCCCTTGCCGTTGCCCATGCGGACTTCGGCCGGCTTTTTCGAGATCGGCTTGTCCGGGAAGATTCGGATCCAGATCCGCCCGCCGCGCTTGATGTGGCGCGTCATCGCGCGACGCGCCGCCTCGATCTGGCGCGCGGTGAGCCGGCCGCGGCCGGTCGCCTTCAGGCCGTAGTCTCCGAACGCCACCAAGGCGCCACGCGTGGCGAGCCCCTTGTTGCGTCCCTTCTGTTCCTTGCGGTATTTACGCCGAGCGGGTTGCAGCATCGCTCACTCCTTCATTCGCCTGTCTTGTTGTCGGTCCCGGATCCGCTCGCCGGCGCCGGGGCCTTGCGAACGCGCTTGGCCGCGGGCTTGGGCGCGTCGGCCGCCGGCGTTTCGGGAGCATCCTTGGCCGCCGCGTCGCCTTCGGGGCGACGGCGCGCGCCGCCCGGACGCGCGCCGGCTTTCGGCGGCAGGCGTCGGGTACGGCGCTCGTCGCGCTCGGGCGGCGGAGCGGCGTCCTTGTCCGCGGCTTGCGGGGCGTCGTTGCGCCCGAGCATCTCACCCTTGTAGACCCAGACCTTGACGCCGATCTTGCCGTAGGTGGTCTGCGCCTCGGAGAAGCCGTAGTCGATGTCCGCGCGCAAGGTGTGAAGCGGCACCCTGCCCTCGCGGTACCACTCGACGCGCGCGATCTCGGCGCCGTTGAGCCGGCCCGAGCTCATGATCTTGACCCCCTGCGCGCCCAGACGCATCGCGTTTTGCATCGCGCGCTTCATCGCGCGGCGAAACATGATGCGCCGCTCGAGCTGCTGCGTGATCGAATCGGCGATCAGCTGCGCGTCGGTCTCGGGCTTGCGGATCTCCTCGATGTTCACGTGCACCGGCACGCCGATCAGGCGCGCCAGGTCGACCTTGAGGTTCTCGATGTCCTCGCCCTTCTTGCCGATCACCACTCCCGGGCGGGCCGAGTAGATCGTGATGCGGGCGTTCTTGGCCGGACGCTCGATGACGACCCGGCCGACCGAGGCGTTCTTGAGCTTGCGCCGCAGGTACTCGCGCACGCGCAGATCCTCGTTGAGCATCTGCGGGAAGAGCCGGTCGTTGGCGTACCAACGCGAGGCCCAGTTGCGCGTGACCGCGAGGCGGAACCCGGTCGGATGTATTTTCTGTCCCATGCTTTCCTTCCGGCCGCCTCAGGCGCCGACCTTGACGTAGATGTGGCAGGTCTGCTTCTCGATGCTGCAGCCACGACCCTTGGCGCGCGGTTGCATGCGCTTGAGCGAGGTGCCCTTCTCGACGTGGATCGACGTGATCTTGAGCTCGTCGATGTCGGCGCCGTCGTTGTGCTCGGCGTTGGCGATCGCCGACTCGAGCACCTTCTTGACGATCACCGCGGCCTTCTTGGGCGAGAAAGTCAGAATGTTCAACGCCTGTTCGACCCGCTTGCCGCGGATCAGGTCGGCGACCAGCCTGCCCTTCTGGGCCGAGAGGCGAACGCCGCGCAGTGATGCCTGAGTTTCCATCTTCGCCCCCTTAACGCTTGATGCCCGACTTCTTGTCGGCTGCGTGGCCCTTGAACGTGCGGGTCAGCGCGAACTCGCCGAGCTTGTGCCCGACCATGTTCTCGTTGATGTAGACCGGTACGTGCTGGCGCCCGTTGTGGACCGCGATCGTCAGACCGATGAATTCCGGGACGATCGTGGAGCGGCGCGACCAGGTCTTGATCGGCCTCTTGTCCTTCGTGCTCATCGCGGCGTCGACCTTGTGCATCAGGTGGGCGTCGACGAAGGGCCCTTTCTTGACTGAACGTGCCATGACTTATTCGCCTCTCACCTGTTACTTGCGACCGCGGCGCTGCACGATCATCGTGTCGGTGCGCTTGTTGCGGCGGGTCTTGTAACCCTTGGTCGGCGTGCCCCACGGCGAGACCGGATGGCCGCCGCCGTTGGAACGCCCGCCGTGCGGGTGGTCGACCGGATTCATGCAGATCCCGCGCACCGTCGGGCGGATGCCGCGCCAGCGGTTCGCGCCGGCCTTGCCGATCGTGCGCAGGCTGTGCTCCCCGTTGCCGACTTCGCCGATCGTCGCGCGGCACTCGATGTGAACCTTGCGGATCTCGCCCGAGCGCAGGCGGATCTGTGCGTAAGTGCCTTCGCGAGCGAGCAGCCGCGCCGAGGTGCCCGCCGAGCGCGCGATCTGCGCCCCCTTGCCGGGCGGTCATCTCGATCGCGTGGATCGACGAACCGACCGGGATGTTGCGGATCGGCAGCGTGTTGCCCGAACGAATCGGCGCCTCGGACCCGCTCATCAGCGTGTTGCCGACCTCGACGCCGCGCGGCGCGAGGATGTAGCGGCGCTCGCCGTCGGCGTAGCACAGCAGCGCGATGCGCGCGCTGCGGTTCGGGTCGTATTCGAGTCGCTCGACCTTGGCCGGGATGCCGTCCTTGTCGCGACGGAAGTCGACGATCCGGTAATGCGACTTGTGGCCACCGCCCTTGTGGCGGGTGGTGATGTGGCCCAGGTTGTTGCGCCCCGACCCACGGATTTGCGACTCGACCAGCGACGCCACCGGCTTGCCCTTGTGCAGGCCCGGCGTGACCACCTTGACCATCGCACGGCGCCCCGGCGAGGTCGGCTTGAGTTTGACGATCGCCATTTAGCCGGCCTCCGCGAAGTTGATTTCCTGGCCCGGCGCGAGACTCACGTACGCCTTGCGCACGTTGCGCCGCCGCCCCGGGCTCCCGCCGAAGCGCTTGGCCTTTCCCTTGGTGTTGAGCACCTGCACCGACTCGACCTGGACCTTGAACAGCAACTCGACCGCAGCCTTGATCTCGGGCTTGGTCGCGTCCTGCAGCACGCGAAACGCGACCTGCTCGTTCTTCTCGGCGACCAGCGTGCTCTTCTCGGAGACGATCGGCGCGAGCAGCACCTTCATCAGTCTTTCCTGATTCATGCCAGCATCTCCTGAACCTTGGCCAGCGCCGGCTTGGTGATCAGCACCTTGTCGTAGTGCACCAGCGCGACCGGATCGGCGTGCCGCGGCTCGACCACCAGCACGTTGGCCAGGTTGCGCGACGCCAGCAGCAGGTTCTCGTCGAGGGTGTCGGTGATCACGAGCACCGAACTCGAGCCCCATCGCCTTGAGCTTCTCGCTGAGCAGCTTCGTCTTGGGCGCGTCGAGCGTGAAGCCGTCGACCACCGCGAGGCGGCCGTCGCGCGCGAGCTGCGAGAGGATCGAGCACACGCCGGCGCGGTACATCTTGCGATTGACCTTGTGGCTGAAGTTCTCGTCCGGGGTGTTCGGGAATGTCACGCCGCCGCCGCGCCAGATCGGGCTGGAGGTCATGCCCGCGCGGGCACGGCCGGTACCCTTCTGGCGGTACGGCTTCTTGGTGGAGTGGTGAACCTCGGCGCGCGTCTTCTGCTTGCGGTTCGCGCTGCGCGCGTTCGCCTGGAAGGCGACCACGACCTGGTGGATCAGCGGCTCGTTGAAGTCGCGCGCGAAGATCGTGTCGGGCGCCTCGACGCTGGACGCGGCCTGGCCCTGGTCGTTCAGTAGTTTGAGTTCCATCGCCGCTCCTTAGCCCTTGGCGGGCGCACGCACGGTCGGCGTGACCACGACGCTGCCGTTCTTGGCGCCGGGAACCGCGCCGCGCACGAGCAGCAACTGGCGCTCGGCGTCGACTCGTTCGACCTGCAGGTTCTGCACCGTGCTCGAGACCGCGCCCATGTGCCCGGCCATGCGCTTGCCCGGAAACACGCGCCCCGGATCCTGCGCCATGCCGATCGAGCCCGGCACGTTGTGCGAGCGCGAATTGCCGTGCGAGGCGCGCCCGGATCTGAAGTTGTGGCGCTTGATCGTGCCGGCGAAGCCCTTTCCGTGCGTGGTGCCGGAAACGTCGACGCGCTGGCCCACCTGGAAGATCTCGGCGCTGATCGCCGCGCCTGGTGCGAGCGCTGCGATGGCGTCTTCGGCGACCCGGAACTCGTTGAGCACGGTGCCGGCCTCGATTCCCGCTTTCGCGAAGTGTCCGGCCTGGGGCTTGCTGACGCGCGAGGCGCGGCGCTTGCCGAACGCGACCTGCACGGCGTTGTACCCGTCCTTGACGACGGTCTTGATTTGGGTGACGCGATTGTTCGACACGTCGAGCACCGTCACCGGGATGGAATCGCCATCGTCGGTGAAGATGCGCATCATGCCGACCTTGCGTCCCACAAGGCCAAGGCTCATTTTTCTCTCCATTCCCGGCTGCGATTGGCCGGATGTAGCTCGCCGTGCGCTGTCGCGTCCGGCTGATTCCTGCGACGCCCGCCATTGCGGGCGACCCTGCTTCAAACAACTCGTTGCCCGACTCTCCTGGAGAGTCTGCCCAGGCCGCGCTGGCGCGACTCGGGAAAGCTTTCAATAATAACCGGATCCGGGCTTTCTTCCAAGCTGCGCTTATTGCAGCTTGATCTCGACGTCCACTCCGGCGGGCAGGTCGAGCTTCATCAGCGCGTCGACCGTCTTGTCGGTCGGCTCGACGATGTCCATCAGCCGCAGGTGGGTGCGGATCTCGAACTGGTCGCGCGAGGTCTTGTTCACGTGCGGCGAGCGCAGCACGTCGTAGCGCTGGATTCGCGTGGGCAGCGGCACCGGGCCGCGAACGACCGCGCCGGTGCGTTTCGCCGTTTCGACGATCTCGGCCGCCGACTGGTCGATCAGCTTGTAGTCGAAGGCCTTGAGCCGAATTCGGATCTTCTGGTTCTGCATCTCGTTTTCCTTAAAGAGCGATGGGCGGCGCGTGCCGCCCGGCTTGTTCGTGCTTGCCGCGCAACGCGGGTTCGATCAATCGAGGACCTTGGCGACGACGCCGGCGCCGACCGTGCGTCCGCCCTCGCGGATCGCAAAGCGCAGCCCCTGCTCCATCGCGATCGGCGCGATCAGCGTCACCGTCATCTTCACGTTGTCCCCGGGCATCACCATCTCGGTGCCCTCGGGCAACACCACCGAACCGGTCACGTCCGTCGTGCGAAAGTAAAACTGCGGCCGGTAATTGTTGAAAAACGGCGTGTGCCGCCCCCCCTCGTCCTTCGAGAGCACGTACACCTCGCACTCGAACTTCGTGTGCGGGTTGATCGACCCGGGCTTGGCCAGCACCTGGCCGCGCTCGACGTCCTCGCGCTTGGTCCCGCGCAGCAACACCCCGACGTTGTCCCCGGCCTGGCCCTGGTCGAGCAGCTTGCGAAACATCTCCACGCCCGTGCAGATCGTCTTGACCGTCGGGCGAATCCCGATGATCTCGACCTCCTCGCCCACCTTCACCACCCCGCGCTCGACCCGGCCCGTGACCACCGTCCCGCGACCCGATATCGAGAACACGTCCTCGATCGGCAGCAAAAACGCCCCGTCGATCGCGCGCTTGGGCTCGGGAATGTAGCTATCGAGCGCATCGGCCAGCGCCATGATCGCCACCTCGCCCATCTCGCCCTTGTCGCCCTCGAGCGCGAGCTTGGCCGAGCCCTTGATGATCGGCGTGTCGTCGCCCGGAAACTCGTACTTGGACAACAACTCGCGAACCTCCATCTCCACCAGCTCGAGCAGCTCCTCGTCGTCGACCATGTCGCACTTGTTCATGAACACCACGATGTAGGGCACCCCAACCTGGCGCGCCAGCAAAATGTGCTCGCGCGTTTGCGGCATCGGTCCGTCCGCCGCGCTCACCACCAGGATCGCCCCGTCCATCTGCGCCGCGCCCGTGATCATGTTCTTGATGTAGTCCGCGTGACCCGGGCAGTCCACGTGCGCGTAGTGACGCTTGGACGTCTCGTACTCCACGTGCGCGGTGTTGATCGTGATCCCGCGCGCCTTCTCTTCGGGCGCCGCGTCGATGTCGTCGTACTTCTTCGCCTCGCCGCCGAACTTCGCCGACAGCACCGACGTGATCGCCGCCGTCAGCGTCGTCTTGCCGTGATCGACGTGCCCAATCGTGCCCACGTTCACGTGCGGCTTGGTGCGCTGAAACTTTCCTTTTGCCATTTTCTTTCTCCGATCTCAAAAAGAACGATGCCTGACGAGAGCTGCTACTTGGTGCGCGCCGAGATGATCGCCTCGGCGACGGTCTTGGGTGCTTCGGCGTACTGCTTGAACTCCATCGTGTACGTGGCGCGACCCTGCGTGAGCGAGCGCAGGGTGGTCGAGTAGCCGAACATCTCGGCGAGCGGCACCTCGGCGCGGATCACCTTGCCGCCGCCGGCCATGTCTTCCATGCCCTGGACCATGCCGCGTCGCGACGACAGGTCGCCCATCACGGTTCCGGCGTAATCCTCGGGCGTCTCGACCTCGACCGCCATCATCGGCTCGAGCAGCACCGGGTTGGCGCGGCGCATGCCCTCCTTGAAGGCGATCGACGCGGCCTGCCGGAACGCGTTCTCGTTCGAATCGACGTCGTGGTACGAACCGAAGAACAGCGTCGCCTTGATGTCGACGACCGGATACCCGGCGAGCACGCCGGCCGGCAGGGTGTCCTGGATCCCCTTCTGCACCGCGGGGATGTACTCGCGCGGCACGACTCCGCCCTTGATCGCGTCGACGAACTCGAAACCGGCACCGCCCGCCTCGAGCGGCTCGACCTTGAGCACGACGTGACCGTACTGACCGCGTCCGCCGGACTGCTTGATGAACTTGCCCTCGACCTCGTCGACCACCTTGCGAATCGTCTCGCGGTACGCGACCTGCGGCTTGCCGACCGAAGCTTCGACGTTGAACTCGCGGCGCATCCGGTCGACCAGGATCTCCAGGTGCAGTTCGCCCATTCCCGAGATGATCGTCTGACCCGATTCCTCGTCGGTTCGCACGCGAAACGACGGATCTTCCTGCGCGAGGCGTCCGAGGGCGATGCCCATCTTCTCCTGGTCGGCCTTGGTCCTGGGCTCGACCGCCTGCGAGATCACCGGTTCGGGGAACACCATGCGCTCGAGCAGGATCACGGCGTCGGGGTCGCAAAGCGTCTCGCCGGTCGTGACCTCTTTGAGCCCGACGCAGGCGGCGATGTCGCCGGCGCGGACTTCCTTGATCTCCGCGCGCTCGTTGGCGTGCATCTGCAGCAGTCGCCCGATCCGGTCCTTCTTGCTCTTGATCGGGTTGTAGACGGTGTCGCCCGACTTGAGCACGCCCGAGTACACGCGGATGAAGGTGAGCTGGCCGACGTACGGGTCGGTCATCAGCTTGAACGCGAGCGCGGAGAACTTCTCGCCGTCGTCGGCCTTGCGAAACACTTCTGCCTCGCGATCGTCGAGGCCCCGGACCGGGGGGATGTCGATCGGCGAAGGCATGTAGTCGATCACCGCGTCGAGCATCGCCTGCACGCCCTTGTTCTTGAACGCGGTGCCGCAGAGCATCGGGACGATCTCGCCGGCGATCGTGCGCTGGCGCAGGCCCGCCTTGAGGTCCTCGAGAGAGAGGTCGCCCTCGTCGAGGTACTTGTTCATCAATTCCTCGTTCGCCTCGGCGGCCGCCTCGAGCATCTTCTCGCGCCACTCGGCGCACAGCTCGTTGAGCTCGGGCGGAACCTCGACGAGGTCGAACTTCATGCCCTGCGTGCTGTCGTCCCAGATGATCGCCTTCATCCGGACCAGGTCGACCACGCCGGTGAACTTGTCCTCGGCGCCGATCGGCACCTGGATCGGGATCGGATTGGCGCGCAGGCGCGAACGCATCTGGTCGTAGACCTTGAAGAAGTTCGCGCCGATGCGGTCCATCTTGTTGACGAAGGCCAAGCGCGGCACGCCGTACTTGTTGGCCTGGCGCCAGACCGTCTCGGACTGCGGCTGCACGCCGCCCACGGCGCAATAGACCATGCAGGCGCCGTCGAGCACGCGCATCGAGCGCTCGACCTCGATCGTGAAGTCGACGTGCCCGGGGGTGTCGATGATGTTGATCCGGTGCTCCGGATAGGACATGTCCATGCCCTTCCAGAAGCAGGTGGTCGCGGCCGAGGTGATCGTGATTCCGCGCTCCTGTTCCTGCTCCATCCAGTCCATCGTCGCAGCGCCGTCGTGCACTTCGCCGAGCTTGTGGTTCACGCCGGTGTAAAAGAGGATGCGCTCGGTCGTCGTCGTCTTGCCCGCGTCGATGTGGGCGGAGATGCCGATGTTTCGATAGTGCTCGATCGGTGTCTTGCGAGCCATGATTCACTGCTCCAGTACTTCAGGGACGAGCCTCGTGGACTCGTGTCGCGCCGGGGGGTGGCCGGCCAGGTGACGTGGTTCGAATGCGGGGCTCAGAAGCGGAAGTGCGCGAATGCCTTGTTCGCCTCGGCCATCCGGTGCACCTCGTCGCGCTTCTTGACCGCGCCGCCGCGGTTCTCCGACGCTTCCATGATCTCGTTGGCGAGGCGCTGGCCCATCGACTTCTCGCCGCGTTTCTTCGCCGCCTCGCGCATCCAGCGCATCGCGAGCGCCATGCGGCGCACCGGGCGAACCTCGACCGGCACCTGATAGTTCGCGCCCCCGACACGGCGGCTCTTGACCTCGACCATCGGGCGGCAATTCTGCAGCGCCATCCCGAACACTTCGACCGGATCCTTGCCCGACTTGGTGCGGATCTGTTCGAACGCGCCGTAGAGCATGCGCTCGGCGACGGCTTTCTTGCCGTCGAGCATCAGCACGTTGACGAACTTGGAGACATCGACGCTGCCGTACAGCGGATCGGGCAGGATTTCGCGCTTGGGAACTTCGCGACGACGGGGCATGGCTTCACCTTCCACTCTTCAGTTGCCGCAACGGAACGATTTCCGGTCGGCCGGTTGCCTCACTGAGGCGACGCGCTGTCGCGCGACGCCACGAAAGCAACCACTTACTCGGCGCTTCTGTCCGGTCTACCCGGACCTCGTGCCGCAAACAGGAACGCGAGCGCCCGGGGACACCCCGGAGCGGCTCGCGTCCGCTAGATTCTTCAGCCCGGAATCAGGCTTTCTTCGGACGCTTGGCGCCGTACTTCGAGCGCGCCTGCTTGCGATCCTTGACACCCTGCAGGTCGAGCGAACCGCGAACGATGTGATAGCGCACGCCGGGAAGATCCTTGACGCGCCCGCCGCGGATCAGCACGACCGAGTGCTCCTGCAGGTTGTGCCCCTCGCCGCCGATGTAGCTGATCACCTCGAAACCGTTCGTGAGGCGCACTTTCGCGACCTTGCGCAGCGCCGAGTTCGGCTTCTTCGGGGTCGTCGTGTAGACGCGGGTGCACACGCCGCGGCGCTGAGGGCTGTTGTTCAGCGCCGGGCTCTTGCTCTTCGTGATCGCGGTTTCGCGACCGCCACGAACGAGCTGATTGATCGTAGGCATTCAATGTTTCCCTGTTTTGACTGCAGCGCCCCCGCCGCCCGACGCCCCGCGCATCCGACCACCGCGCGACGAGCACCCTGCGGCTCGAACCTGCCCGGCGAACGATTGCGCCGGCCCGTATTCCGGAAAGCCCGTTAGTATATTCCGCTCTTGCGCAGTGCGCAATCACGCAGTGTTGCAGCGCAACCCGCAGGCGCGGGGTCGCCCCCGCACCCGCGAACCGCGTTTCGATCAGGCGTCGGCCTGCGGCGCCTGTTCGGTCGAACCGTCGTCCGGCGCGACCTGCTCCTCCTCGCCCGGAGGCGAAGAGAACAGCGCCTCGGCCTCGGCCGCGGCCAGCGCCGCCTGCTCCTGCGCCTCGGTCGTCTCCCTCGCCTTGCGTGCGCGGTGGTAGGCCAGTCCGGTCCCGGCGGGGATCAGGCGACCGACGATCACGTTTTCCTTGAGCCCGCGCAGGTCGTCGCGCTTGCCCATGATCGCCGCCTCGGTGAGCACCCGGGTGGTTTCCTGGAACGACGCCGCGGAGATGAACGAGTCGGTCGAGAGCGACGCCTTGGTGATCCCGAGCAGCAGGTTGATGTACGAGGCCTCGGGTTTTCCGGCTTCGCGCGCCTTGTCGTTCTGGTCGAGCATTTCGGAGCGTTCGACCTGTTCGCCGGTGATGAACGGTGCGCCGCCCGGATCGGTCACCTGGACGCGGCGCAGCATCTGGCGAACGATCACCTCGATGTGCTTGTCGTTGATCTTCACGCCCTGCAGGCGATAAACGTCCTGCACCTCGTCGACGATGTAGCGCGCGAGCGCCTCGATGCCGAGCAGTCGCAGGATGTCGTGCGGGTCGGCCGCGCCGTCGACGATCAGCTCGCCCTTGTTCACGACCTGTCCGTCGTGCACGAGAACGTTTTTCTCCTTGGGGATCAGAAACTCGTGCGCGTTGCCGTCCAGGTCGGTGATCACCAGGCGCTGCTTGCCCTTGGTGTCCTTTCCGAACGAGACCGTTCCGGTCACCTCGGCGAGCATGCCCGCGTCTTTCGGCGAGCGCGCCTCGAACAGCTCGGCCACGCGCGGCAGGCCGCCGGTGATGTCGCGCGTCTTTTGCGACTCGAGCGGGATGCGGGCGAGCGTGTCGCCGACCTGCACTTCCTGACCGTCGCGCACGGTGATCAGCGCGCCGACCGGGAAGCTGATCGTGACGGCGTGGTCGGTGTTGGCAATGCGCACCTCTTCGCCGGACTCGTTGATCAGCTTGACCTGCGGACGCACGGTCTTGGAGGCGCTGCCGCGACGCTTGGCGTCGATCACGACCAGCGTCGAAAGACCGGTCACCTCGTCGATCTGCTTGGCGACCGTCGAGCCTTCCTCGACGTTCTCGAACCGCGTGGAACCCGAGTATTCGGTGATGATCGGCCGGGTGAGCGGGTCCCAGGTGGCGACCTGCTGGCCGGCCTTGACCTGCTTGCCATCGTGCGCGTGCAGCACCGCTCCATAGGGCACCTTGTGCCGTTCGCGCTCGCGGCCGTTGTCGTCGGTGACCACGACCTCGCCCGAGCGCGAGATCACGATCTGCTCTTTCTTGGCGTTGGTGACATAGCGCATCGTCGCGGTGAAGCGCACGGTGCCGTTGGACTTGGCCTCGATCGAACTGTCCACCGCCGCACGCGAAGCCGCGCCGCCGATGTGGAAGGTGCGCATCGTGAGCTGCGTTCCCGGTTCGCCGATCGACTGCGCGGCGATCACGCCCACGGCTTCGCCCGAGTTCACCAGCACGCCGCGCCCGAGGTCGCGGCCGTAGCACCTCGCGCACAGCCCGTAGCGGGTCTCGCAGGTGAGCGGCGTGCGCACCCGGACCTCGTCGATGCCCAGGCGCTCGATCTCGTCGACCGCGTCCTCGCCGAGTAGCGTGGTCGACTCGAACAACGTCTCCTGTGTTTCGGGGTGGATCACTTCGCCCGAGGTGACTCGTCCGAGGATGCGATCGCGCAGCGCCTCGATCACTTCGCCACCCTCGATCAGCGCCTTCATCGCGACGCCGTTGCCGGTGCCGCAGTCGTCCTCGGTGACGACCAGATCCTGCGTGACGTCGACCAGCCGGCGGGTCAGGTAGCCGGAGTTCGCGGTCTTGAGCGCGGTGTCGGCCAGGCCCTTGCGCGCGCCGTGCGTTGAGATGAAGTACTGCAGGACGTTGAGCCCCTCGCGGAAGTTCGCCGTGATCGGCGTTTCGATGATCGAGCCGTCGGGCTTGGCCATCAGCCCGCGCATGCCGGCGAGCTGGCGGATCTGCGCGGCCGAACCGCGCGCTCCCGAGTCGGCCATCATGTAGATCGCGTTGAACGACTCCTGCTCGACCTCCTTTCCGTCCGCGTCGCGCACGGTCTGCACGCGCAGCTGGTCCATCATCGCCTTGCCGACTTCGTCGCCGGCGCGGCCCCAGATGTCGACGACCTTGTTGTAGCGCTCGCCCTGGGTGACCAGGCCCGAGGTGTACTGCTGCTCGATCTCCTTGACCTCGTGCTCGGCGTCGGCAAGGATCTTGACCTTCTGCGGCGGCACCAGCATGTCGTCGATCGCGATCGAGATCCCGGCGCGGGTCGCGAGCCGGAAACCGTTCTGCATCAGCCTGTCGGCGAAGATGACGGTGTCGCGCAGGCCGCAGCGGCGGAACGACGCGTTGATCAACCGGCTGATCTCCTTCTTCTTCAGCGCCTTGTTCATGAACGCGAACGGCAGGCCCACCGGGAGGATCTCCGAGAGCAGCGCACGTCCGACGGTGGTCTCGACGCGCCGCGTGACCGACGCCGGCTCGCCCTCGGCCGGGTCGCGGGCCTTCTCGGTCATGCGCACCGTCACGCGCGTGGCGAGTTCGACCACGCCGTTGTCGTAGGCGCGCTGCACCTCGCCGATGTCGGCGAACAGCAGCCCCTCGCCCTTGCCGTTGATCTTGTCGCGCGTCGCGTAGTACAGGCCGAGCACGATGTCCTGCGAGGGAACGATCGACGGCTCGCCGTTGGACGGGAACAGCACGTTGTTCGAAGCGAGCATCAGCGTGCGCGCCTCGACCTGCGCCTCGAGCGAGAGCGGCACGTGAACCGCCATCTGGTCGCCGTCGAAGTCGGCGTTGAACGCGGCGCACACCAGCGGATGCAGCTGGATCGCCTTGCCTTCGATCAGCACCGGCTCGAAGGCCTGGATGCCGAGGCGGTGCAGCGTGGGCGCGCGGTTGAGCATCACCGGGTGCTCGCGGATGACCTCCTCGAGGATGTCCCAGACGATCGGCTCCTGGCTCTCGACGTACTTCTTGGCCTGCTTGATGGTCGTCGCCACGCCCATCGTCTCGAGCTTGTTGAAGATGAACGGCTTGAACAGTTCGAGCGCCATCAGCTTCGGCAGCCCGCACTGGTGCAGCTTGAGCTGCGGTCCGACGACGATCACCGAGCGCCCGGAGTAGTCGACGCGCTTTCCGAGCAGGTTCTGGCGGAAACGCCCGCCCTTGCCCTTGATCATGTCGGCGAGCGACTTCAGCGCGCGCTTGTTCGCCCCGGTCATCGCCTTGCCGCGACGGCCGTTGTCGAGCAGCGAATCGACCGACTCCTGCAGCATGCGCTTCTCGTTGCGCACGATGATCTCGGGCGCCTTCAACTCGAGCAGGCGACGCAGCCGGTTGTTGCGGTTGATCACGCGCCGGTACAGGTCGTTGAGGTCCGAGGTCGCGAAGCGACCGCCATCGAGCGGCACCAGCGGGCGCAACTCGGGCGGCAGCACCGGCAGGACTTCCATGACCATCCAGTTGGGCTTGATTCCCGAGCGCTGGAAACCCTCGAGCACCTTCAGGCGCTTGGCGATCTTCTTGATCTTGGCCTCGGAGCCGGTGGCCTCGAGGTCCTTGCGCAGCGTTTCGATCTCGCGATTGATGTCGATCGTGCGCAGCAGTTCGCGAACGCCCTCGGCGCCCATCTGCGCGCGGAACTCGTCACCGTGCTCCTCGGTCTTCGCGAGGAAGTCGTCCTCGGTCATGATCTGCGCGCGCTTGAGCGGCGTCATTCCCGGCTCGATCACCACGTAGGCTTCGAAGTAGAGCACCCGCTCGATGTCGCGCAACGTCATGTCGAGCACCATGCCCAGACGCGACGGGAGCGACTTCAGGAACCAGATGTGCGCGACCGGCGAGGCGAGTTCGATGTGGCCCATGCGCTCGCGGCGCACCTTCGCGAGGGTGACCTCGACGCCGCACTTCTCGCAGATGACTCCGCGGTGCTTGAGCCGCTTGTACTTGCCGCAGATGCACTCGTAGTCCTTGATCGGACCGAAGATCTTGGCGCAGAACAGGCCGTCGCGTTCGGGCTTGAAGGTGCGGTAGTTGATCGTCTCGGGCTTCTTCACCTCGCCGTAGGACCAGGAACGGATCTTCTCCGGAGAGGCGAGACCGATCTTGATCGCGTCGAAGTGCTCTTCTTCCTGGACCTGCTTGAACAGATCTAGCAGTGCTTTCATTGGGTGCTCCTGTTTTCCCGGGCCCGAATCAGTTGCGCTCGAGATCGATGTCGATGCCGAGCGAACGGATTTCCTTGACCAGCACGTTGAACGACTCCGGCATTCCGGCCTCGATCGCGTGCTCGCCCTTGACGAGGTTCTCGTAGACCTTGGTGCGTCCGTTCACGTCGTCGGACTTGACCGTCAGCATTTCCTGCAGCGTGTACGCGGCGCCGTAGGCCTCGAGCGCCCAGACCTCCATCTCGCCGAAGCGCTGTCCGCCGAACTGCGCCTTGCCGCCCAGCGGCTGCTGGGTGACGAGCGAGTACGGGCCGGTGGAACGCGCGTGCATCTTGTCGTCGACCAGGTGGTGCAGCTTGAGCATGTGCATGTAGCCCACGGTGACCGGGCGATCGAAAGCGTCGCCCGTGCGCCCGTCGTACAGCCTGACCTGCGTCTTGCTCGGGGTGAACCCGATCTGCGCGGTGCGCGGGTCGTCGTCGGGGAACGCGATCGCGAGCATCTGGCTGATCTCGGCCTCGGAGGCGCCGTCGAACACCGGTGTCGCGAACGGCACGCCGTTGCGCAGGTTGCCGGCGAGTTCGATCACCTCGTCGTCGGCCAGCGTGGCGAGATCGACGCTCTGGCCGCTGCCGTTGTAGATGCGCTCGAACAGCTTGCGCACCTCGGCGGCCTTGGCCTGGCGCGCGAGCAGCTCGCCCACGCGCAGCCCGATTCCCTTTGCGGCCCAGCCCAGGTGCGTCTCCAGGATCTGGCCAACGTTCATCCGCGAGGGCACGCCGAGCGGGTTGAGCACGATGTCGGCGGGCGTGCCGTCGGCCATGAACGGCATGTCCTCGACCGGGACGATCCGCGACACGACGCCCTTGTTGCCGTGGCGCCCGGCCATCTTGTCGCCCGGCTGGAGCCGGCGCTTGACGGCGAGGTAGACCTTGACCATCTTCAGGACGCCCGGCGGGAGCTCGTCGCCCTGCGTGAGCTTCTTGCGCTTCTCCTCGAACGCGAGATCGAACTGGTGGCGCTTCTGCTCCACCGACTCCTTGAGCGACTCGAGCTGGCCCGCGGCGGTTTCGTCGGCAAGGCGCACCTCGAACCACTGGTAGCGGTCTACGTCGTCCAGATACGCTTTCGTGATCGTGGCGCCCTTGGCCAGTCGCTTCGGCCCGCCGTTGACCTCCTTGCCGATCAGCAGCCGCTCGATCCGCGAGAACGTGTCGTTCTCGACGATGCGCAGCTGATCGTTGAGGTCGAGCCGGTAGCGCTTCAACTCGTCGTCGATGATCGACTGCGCGCGCTTGTCGCGCTGGATGCCTTCGCGCGTGAACACCTGCACGTCGATCACCGTTCCGCTCATGCCCGAAGGAACGCGCAGCGACGTGTCCTTCACGTCGGAGGCCTTCTCGCCGAAGATCGCGCGCAGCAGCTTCTCTTCGGGAGTGAGCTGGGTCTCGCCCTTGGGCGTGACCTTGCCCACCAGCGTGTCGCCGGCCTGCACTTCCGCGCCGATGTAGACGATGCCCGATTCGTCGAGGCGCCCAAGCTGCGACTCCGACAGATTCGAGATGTCGCGGGTGATGTCCTCGGGCCCCAGCTTGGTGTCGCGCGCCAGGACCGACAGCTCCTCGATGTGGATCGAGGTGTAGCGATCGTCCGAGACCACCTTCTCCGAGATCAGGATCGAATCCTCGAAGTTGTAGCCGTTCCAGGGCATGAACGCGACCAGCATGTTCTGTCCCAGCGCGAGTTCGCCCAGGTCGGTGGACGCACCGTCGGCGATCACGTCGCCGCGCGCGATCACGTCGCCCTTCTTGACGATCGGGCGCTGGTTGATGTTGGTGTTCTGGTTGCTGCGCGTGTACTTGATCAGGTTGTAGATGTCGACGCCGACCTCGCCGGCGGCGGTTTCGTCGTCGTTCACGCGCACGACGATCCGGTTCGCGTCGACGTAGTCGACCAGGCCGCCGCGTTCGGCGGTCACGACCGTTCCCGAGTCGACCGCGCAGGTGCGCTCGATCCCGGTGCCGACCAGCGGCTTCTCGGGACGCAGGCAAGGAACCGCCTGGCGCTGCATGTTCGAACCCATCAGCGCGCGATTCGCGTCGTCGTGCTCGAGGAACGGGATCAGCGAAGCCGCCACCGAGACGATCTGCGTCGGCGCGACGTCCATGTACTGGACGTTGACGGGATCGGTGAGCTCGGTCTCGCCGGCCTTGCGCACCGAGACCAGTTCCCCGGTGAGCTTGCCCTTGGCGTCCATCGTCGAGTTGGCCTGCGCGATGACGTAGCGGCCCTCCTCGATCGCCGAGAGAAAGTCGATCTCGTCGGTGACACGGCTGTCGACGACCTTGCGATAGGGAGTCTCGAGGAAGCCGTATTCGTTCAGGCGCGCGTACAGCGCGAGCGAGTTGATCAGGCCGATGTTCGGGCCCTCGGGCGTCTCGATCGGGCACACGCGTCCGTAGTGGGTCGGGTGCACGTCGCGCACCTCGAAGCCGGCGCGCTCGCGCGTGAGTCCGCCGGGGCCGAGCGCGGAGACGCGGCGCTTGTGCGTGATCTCGGAAAGCGGGTTGGTCTGGTCCATGAACTGCGACAGCTGGCTGGAACCGAAGAACTCCCGGATCGCCGCCGAGATCGGCTTGCTGTTGATCAGGTCGTGCGGCATCAGGTTCTCGGTCTCGGCCTGGCCGAGGCGCTCCTTGACCGCGCGCTCGACGCGAACGAGGCCGGCGCGGAACTGATTCTCGGCCAACTCGCCGACGCAGCGCACGCGCCTGTTGCCCAGGTGGTCGATATCGTCGATCTCGCCTTTGCCGTTGCGCAGGTCGACGAGGATCTTGATTACGGCGAGGATGTCGTCGTCGGCCAGCGTCATCGGTCCGACGAGCTCGTCGCGCCCGACCCGGCGGTTGAACTTCATCCGGCCGACCTTGGAGAGGTCGTAGGCGTCTTCACTGTAGAACAGGCGGTGGAACAGCGCTTCGACCGCGTCCTCGGTGGGCGGCTCGCCGGGGCGCATCATCCGGTAGATCGCGATGCGCGCCGCGGCGCGGTCGGCGGTCTCGTCGGCGCGCAGCGTCTGGGAGATGTACGGGCCCTGGTCCAGGTCGTTCGTGTAGATCGTGCGGAACTGCTCGACCTCGCCCTCGCGCAGGGTGGCGAGCAATTCCTCGGTGAGCTCCTCGTTCGCCTTGGCCAGCACCTCGCCGGTTTCAGCGTCGACCACGTCATGCGCGAGCGCGCGCCCGACGATGTAGTCCTCGGGCACCGAGATGCGCTTCATGCCCGCGGCATCCATGTCGCGGATGTGCTTGGCGTTGATGCGCTTGTCCTTGGCGACGATCACGTTGCCCTTCTTGTCGGCGAAGTCGAAGCGCGCGATCTCGCCGCGCACGCGATCGGGCACCAGCTCGAGCATCGCCCCTTCGGGCATCAGATCGAAGCTGTCGAACTGGAAGAAGTGCGCGAGGATCTGCTCGGGAGTCAGGCCGATCGCCTTGAGCAGGATCGTGACCGGCATCTTGCGCCGACGGTCGACGCGGAAGAACAGGATGTCCTTCGGGTCGAACTCGAAATCGAGCCACGAGCCGCGGTAGGGAATGATGCGCGCCGAGAACAGGAGCTTCCCGGAGCTGTGCGTCTTGCCGCGGTCGTGCTCGAAGAACACGCCCGGCGAGCGATGCAGCTGCGAGACGATGACGCGCTCGGTGCCGTTGACGATGAACGACCCGGTGGTGGTCATGAGCGGGATCTCGCCCATGTAGACCTCCTGCTCCTTGATCTCCTTGACGGTGGGCTTGACCGCCTCCTTGTCCATGATCACGAGCCGGACCTTGGCGCGCAGCGGCGCGCAAAAGGTCAGTCCGCGCTGCTGGCATTCCTTGACGTCGAACGCGGGATGCCCGAGCGCGTAGCTGACGAACTCGAGCCGCGCCTGCTGGTTGTGGGACGAGATCGGAAAGATCGACATGAACGCCGCCTGCAGGCCCTCGACCTTGCGGTTGACGGCGTCGGCGGCGTCGGCCTGCAGGAACTGCTGGTACGACTCGATCTGGGTCGTGAGCAGAAAGGGCACATCGAGGACGACGCGTCGCTTGGCAAAGCTCTTGCGAATGCGCTTCTTCTCGGTGAACGAATAGGTCGTGGTGTGGGCCATGGGAACTCCGTGGGTCACGCAGAGACTGGGGGCTGGGCATCGGGCTCGGCTGCGCAGGCCCCAGGCACCGCAAAGACGCGACAACCCGGCGCCGCCCGCCTGTGGCGGGCGGCGTCCGGGTGCCGCGTGGCTGAGACGAGCAAGTTACTTGAGCTCGACCTTCGCGCCGGCATCCTCGAGTTGCTTCTTCAGCGCCTCGGCGTCGGCCTTCGAAATTCCTTCCTTGACAGCCTTCGGTGCGCCGTCGACCAGGTCCTTGGCCTCTTTCAGGCCCAGACCGGTGGCGGCACGCACGACCTTGATCACCTCGACCTTCTTCTCGCCGCAGGCGGCGAGCAACACGGTGAACTCGGTCTTCTCTTCGACGGCCGGGGCGGCAGCACCGGCGGCCGGAGCCGCTGCGACGGCGGCCGCCGCGGCCGAGACGCCGAACTTCTCTTCCATCATCTTGATCAGCTCGGACAGATCGAGCACGGTCATGCCGGCAACGGCATCGAGGATTTCGTTTTTGCTAAGTGCCATTTCTAACTCCAGTGAATCGGTTGTTTGCTTGCTTGTGTTCGTCTGAAAGTCGGCGCCACGTCAGGCCGTTTCGGCCTTGGCCTGTTCGATCGCCGCGAGGGTGCGGACGAACCGCGCCGGCACCTCGTTGAGCGTACGAACGAACTGGGCGATCGGCGCCTGCATGGTGCCGAGCAGCTTCGCGAGCAGTTCGTCGCGGCTGGGCATCGAAGCCAGTGCCTTGACGGCGTCGGTATCCAGGAGGGAATTCCTCATGGATCCGGCCTTCAGCACCAGCTTCTGGTTGCCCTTGGCAAACGTGTGCAACACCCGCGCGGCCGCCACCGGATCGGTCGAAATGCCGTAGATCAGCGGGCCGAACATATGATCGGACAGCTTCTCGAACGGCGTTCCGGCGACCGCGCGACGCGCAAGCGAGTTCTTCAGAACCCGCAGATGCACGCCGGCACCCCGCGCCTCGCGGCGCAGTGCGGTGATCGCGTCGACTTCCAGACCACGGTATTCGGCAAGAACGATCGATTCGGCACCGGCCACGACTGCTCCGATGTCCTCGACCATTGCCGCCTTCTCGCTACGGTTCATGCCCATGGTCCAGCTCCTGCTGTGAAATGGGGCTTCGGGCCTTCGCCCTGGCTCCCGTCTTCAACACGGCGACCGATTCCGAGCTCTCGAAGCAATTCGCGCGAAGCGAACAACCCAACAACCCTTTTCCGGGACCGCCATCTACGCCGGGCGCCTCGCGGGACGAATCCCGTTTGGCGTTTAAGGTGCCCGGCCCGGCCCCGGCTCTCGCCGGCGCCCGCGACCTGCGCCCCCTGCGGTCTTTGACAACCCGCCGGCCCTTGCCCGACTCCCGATCAAACGGGTTCCGGTCGCGTGCCGACGGCCCAAAGTTCCTTGTTCCCGAGCCCTCTCGCGCTCAGTTCGTCGACGTCGACGCGAACGCGCCCGGGTCGATCCGTACGCCAACGCCCATCGTGCTCGACACCGCCACCTTGCGCAGGTAAATACCTTTCGCGCTGGCCGGGCGGGCGCGCGAAAGTGCGTCGATCAGCGCGCGCAGGTTCGTCTCGAGCTGCTCGGGCTGGAACGACGCGCGGCCGATTCCGGCGTGGACGATCCCCGCCTTGTCGGTGCGGTACTGCACCTGGCCCGCCTTGGCGTTCTTCACCGCGCCGGCGACATCGGGCGTGACCGTGCCGACCTTGGGGTTGGGCATCAGCCCGCGCGGACCGAGGATCTGGCCCAGCGCGCCCACGACCTTCATCGCATCGGGCGAAGCGATCACGACGTCGAAATTCATGTTGCCCGCCTTGACCTGCTCGGCGAGATCTTCCATGCCGACGACGTCGGCGCCGGCGGCGCGCGCCTCGTCGGCCTTGGCGCCCTGCGTGAACACCGCGACGCGCACCGTCTTGCCGATACCGGCCGGGCAGCACGACCGAGCCGCGCACCGAGCTGGTCGGACTTCTTGGCGTCGATGCCGAGCTGGACCGCGACGTCGATCGACTCGTCGAACTTGGCGGTGGCGCACTGCTTCACCAGCGCGAAGCGCGTCGCCGACCGAGTGCACTTCTGGCGGTCGACCTTGCGCGCCGATCGCCTTGACGCGTTTGGACACGGCTGTCATTTAGAGGCCCTCCACGGTGATGCCCATGCTGCGGGCAGAACCGGCGATCGTTCGCACCGCTGCGTCCATGTCGGCGGCGGTGAGGTCGGGCATCTTGGCCTTGGCGATTTCCTCGGCCTGCGCGCGCGTGATCGTTGCCGACCTTGTCGGTGTGCGGCTTGGGCGAGCCCTTCTCGATCTTGGCGGCCTTCTTGATCAGCACGCTCGCGGGCGGCGTCTTCATCACGAAGGTGAAACTCTTGTCCGCGAACGCGGTGATCACCACCGGAATCGGCAGGCCCGGCTCCACACCCTGGGTCTGGGCGTTGAACGCCTTGCAGAACTCCATGATGTTCAGGCCACGCTGGCCGAGCGCCGGTCCGATCGGGGGCGCGGGATTGGCCTTACCAGCTGGCACCTGCAGCTTGATAAAGCCGACGATCTTCTTCGCCATCAGGCTTCTCCTGTTTCGAGTTCCAACGCGCTTTTGCCTGGCCTTGCGAGCCGCGGCGACTTGCGCTCCTCATTTGCCGCCGACCAAAGGGTCCGCCGGGTACTGCGCGCCGGCCGCCACGAAGGGCGGAAGGCGTGATTCGACCCGCGCTCAGGTCTTCTCGACCTGCGCGAACTCGAGCTCGACCGGGGTGGCGCGGCCGAAGATCGTGACCGACACGCGCACCCGGCTCTTGTCGTAATTGACCTCTTCGACGTTGCCGTTGAAGTCGGTGAACGGGCCGTCCCTGACGCGGACCATCTCGCCCACCTCGAACAGCACCTTGGGCTTGGGCTTCTCGACGCCTTCCTGCATCTGCGCCATGATCTTCTCGACCTCCTTCTCGGAGATCGGCGCCGGGCGGTTTGCCCTGCCCGCCGACGAAGCCGGTGACCTTGTTCGTGCTCTTGACCAGGTGCCAGGTGTCGTCGGTCATATCCATCTCGACCAGCACGTAACCCGGGAAGAAGCGCCGCTCGGTGAGCGTGCGCTGGCCGTTCTTCATCTCGACCACTTCTTCGGTGGGCACGAGGATCTTGCCGAACTTGTCCTGCATCCCGGCGCGGTCGACCCGCTCCTGGAGAGCGCGCGCGACGCTCTTCTCCATGCCCGAATACGCGTGAACGACATACCAGCGCTTGCTCATCATCGTTTCCAGCCAAGTACGAGGTCGTAGAGCCCCCACTCGAGCGTCTTGTCGACCAGCCACAGGAACAGCGCCATCACCAGCACGAAAGCGAACACGATCAGCGTGACCTGCGTGGTCTCCTTGCGCTCGGGCCACACGACGCGCTTGGTCTCGCCCCAGGAATCCTTCGAGAACGCGAAGAAACGCCGCCCCGGCCCCGAGAACCACGCGATCGCCGCGCCCGCGACCAGCCCGCCGATCACTGCGCCCACGCGCGCGATCATCGGCTGCTGCGAGAGCAGGTAGAAGCCCGCCACCCCGGCGACGACGGCCGCGATCGCGAGCACCGCCTTGATGCGGTCCGCGGCGCTGGTGACGTCTTCGACGTTCTGGTTCGACATTCGTTCGCTCTTATCGTAGTTGTGCGTTCAATCGGGGCCCTGCGGTGTTGGCAGGGGCAGAGGGAATCGAACCCCCAACCTTCGGTTTTGGAGACCGACGCTCTGCCAGTTGAGCTATGCCCCTAGACCCTTGATCCTTGCCGCGAACGCCTCAATCCAGGACCTTGGCGACGACGCCGGCGCCGACCGTGCGTCCGCCCTCGCGGATCGCAAAGCGCAGCCCCTGCTCCATCGCGATCGGCGCGATCAGCGTCACCGTCATCTTCACGTTGTCCCCGGGCATCACCATCTCGGTGCCCTCGGGCAACACCACCGAACCGGTCACGTCGGTCGTGCGAAAGTAAAACTGCGGCCGGTAATTGTTGAAAAACGGCGTGTGCCGCCCCCCCTCGTCCTTCGAGAGCACGTACACCTCGCACTCGAACTTCGTGTGCGGGTTGATCGACCCGGGCTTGGCCAGCACCTGGCCGCGCTCGACGTCCTCGCGCTTGGTCCCGCGCAGCAACACCCCGACGTTGTCCCCGGCCTGGCCCTGGTCGAGCAGCTTGCGAAACATCTCCACGCCCGTGCAGATCGTCTTGACCGTCGGGCGAATCCCGATGATCTCGACCTCCTCGCCCACCTTCACCACCCCGCGCTCGACCCGGCCCGTGACCACCGTCCCGCGACCCGATATCGAGAACACGTCCTCGATCGGCAGCAAAAACGCCCCGTCGATCGCGCGCTTGGGCTCGGGAATGTAGCTATCGAGCGCATCGGCCAGCGCCATGATCGCCACCTCGCCCATCTCGCCCTTGTCGCCCTCGAGCGCGAGCTTGGCCGAGCCCTTGATGATCGGCGTGTCGTCGCCCGGAAACTCGTACTTGGACAACAACTCGCGAACCTCCATCTCCACCAGCTCGAGCAGCTCCTCGTCGTCGACCATGTCGCACTTGTTCATGAACACCACGATGTAGGGCACCCCAACCTGGCGCGCCAGCAAAATGTGCTCGCGCGTTTGCGGCATCGGTCCGTCCGCCGCGCTCACCACCAGGATCGCCCCGTCCATCTGCGCCGCGCCCGTGATCATGTTCTTGATGTAGTCCGCGTGACCCGGGCAGTCCACGTGCGCGTAGTGACGCTTGGACGTCTCGTACTCCACGTGCGCGGTGTTGATCGTGATCCCGCGCGCCTTCTCTTCGGGCGCCGCGTCGATGTCGTCGTACTTCTTCGCCTCGCCGCCGAACTTCGCCGACAGCACCGACGTGATCGCCGCCGTCAGCGTCGTCTTGCCGTGATCGACGTGCCCAATCGTGCCCACGTTCACGTGCGGCTTGGTGCGCTGAAACTTTCCTTTTGCCATTGCGAAACTCCTGACCCGATAAACGATTCGCCGCTAGGCGAACTGATACATTCTGGTGCCCATGGCGCGGATCGAACGCGCGACCTCTCCCTTACCAAGGGAGTGCTCTACCACTGAGCCACATGGGCGAGACATCAATCACTTTCCCGAAACTCTGGAGCGGGTGAAGGGAATCGAACCCTCGTCATAAGCTTGGAAGGCTTCTGCTCTACCATTGAGCTACACCCGCCGGGGTTCTTCCGTTGGGGCTGGCCTGCTCGCCGCCGGCAACTCGGTGCGACGCGCCCGCCAGCCGGACGTTTGCTTATCTTCCTTTCACCAGGCCTGCGACCCGAATACTGGTGGAGGAGGTTGGATTCGAACCAACGTAGGCGTAAGCCAACAGATTTACAGTCTGCCCCCTTTAGCCACTCGGGCACCCCTCCAGGGAACCGCAGATTATGTCGCGCTGCAATAGGCGTGTCAATTCACCGCCTTGGCGGCGGGTTCCACCGCGGGGCATCGAAACCGTTATTGACTGACCGACCGGTCGGGATATAAACTGACCCTTCTTGACGTAAATCAACTTCGCGAGGGCCGAATGTACACGCAATCGATCGACCTGCCGCGGGAGCCGGGTGACGAACAAACCGATCGTCAGGCTGCCGCGGACCCGGCGGGCGACGGCCCGGAGGCGCGGCGCGAGGCCGAATTCGAAGCGGCGATCGCCGCCAACCGCAAGATCGAACCGCAGGACTGGATGCCCGACGCCTACCGCAAGACGCTGGTGCGCCAGATCTCGCAACACGCCCACTCCGAGGTCGTGGGAATGCTGCCCGAGGGCAACTGGGTGACGCGCGCGCCGAGCCTCAAGCGCAAGGCGATCCTGCTGGCCAAGGTGCAGGACGAGGGCGGGCACGGCCTGTACCTGTACTCGGCCGCCGAGACGCTCGGCACCTCGCGCGCCGAGATGGTCGACGCGCTGCACGCCGGCAAGGCGAAGTACTCGAGCATCTTCAACTACCCGACCCGCACCTGGGCCGACGTCGGCGCGATCGGCTGGCTCGTCGACGGCGCCGCGATCATGAACCAGATCCCGCTCTGCCGCTGCTCTTACGGCCCCTACGCGCGGGCGATGATCCGGGTGTGCAAGGAGGAGTCTTTTCACCAGCGCCAGGGCTACGACATCATGCTCACGCTGGCGCGCGGCACGCCCGAACAGAAGGCGATGGCGCAGGAATCGCTCGATCGCTGGTGGTGGCCGGTGGTGATGATGTTCGGCCCGCCCGACACCGACTCGGTGCACTCCGGACGCACGATGGCCTGGGGCATCAAGCGGATCTCGAACGACGCGCTGCGCCAGAAGTTCATCGACGCGACCGTGCCGCAGGCCGAGTTGCTCGGCCTGACGATCCCGGACCCGATGCTCGAATGGAACGCCGAACGAGGCCACTACGACCACGGCCCGATCGATTGGGACGAGTTCTGGCGGGTGGTCAACGGCGAGGGACCGTGCAACCGGGAACGCCTCGCCGACCGCGTCGCCGCTCACGACAAGGGAGCGTGGGTGCGCGAAGCCGCGATGGCGCACGCGCGCAAGCACGCCGAAGCCGAGATGCGCGCCGCCGCCTGAGCGCCGCGCCCGATCAGGACGACGAGGGAGAGCGAGTATGGACGATCCGAGCAGGGACTGGCCGTTGTGGGAGGTGTTCGTGCGCAGCAATCAGGGCCTCGACCACAAGCACTGCGGCAGCCTTCACGCGCCCGACGCCACGATGGCGTTGCAGATGGCGCGCGACGTGTACACGCGCCGGATGGAGGGCGTGAGCATCTGGGTCGTGCCCTCCGCGGCGATCACCGCGTCGGCGCCCGAGGACAAGGGGATCGACTTCGATCCGATGGCCGACAAGATCTATCGCCATCCGACCTTCTACAAGCTTCCCCCCGAAGTCGACCACATGTGAACATGATGCAGACGAATCCCGCACACCTCGAGTACCTGACCCGGCTGGGCGACACCGCGCTGGTATTGGGGCAGCGGCTGTCGGAGTGGTGCGGCCACGGGCCCGCCCTCGAGGAGGAACTCGCGCTCACGAACATCTCGCTGGACCTGGTCGGACAGGCGCGGCTCGTGCTCTCGCACACCGCCGCGCTGGAAGGCAACGGGCGCGACGAGGACGCGCTCGCGTATTTCCGCGACGAGTCGCAGTTCCGCAACTGGACGCTGGCCGAGTTGCCTAATGGCGCAACCACGGGCGCGACCGCGCGCGACGACTACGCGAGCACGATCGTGCGCAATTTCCTGATCTGCGCGCTGATGGTCCCGCTCTGGGAGGCGCTGACCGGATCGAGCGACGAGAAGCTCGCGCAGATCGCGGCGAAGTCGGTCAAGGAGGCGCGCGCGCACCTGCGCCACGCGCGCGGGTGGCTGGTGCGCTTCGGCGACGGCACCGACGAGTCGCACGCGCGGGCACAGGCCGCGCTCGACCGGCTCTGGCCATACACGAACGAGTTCTGGGACGCCGACGCGGTCGAGCGCGAAGCGGCCGCGCTCGGCGTGGGCGTGGTGGTGGCCGAGCTCGAAGCGCCCTGGTCGGCGACGGTCGACGCGGCGCTGTCGCAAGCGACGCTCAGGCGCCCCGCGCGAAGCGCATTCCTCTCGAGCGGCAAACGAGGTGCGCACAGCGAGCACCTCGGCTACCTGCTCGCCGAGATGCAGGTGCTCGCACGCCAGCACCCGGGCGCGACGTGGTGAGCGACGCCGCGGGCACCGGCCGGCAGCTCAGCGCGTCCGAGCTCGAGCGCGCGCGCGCGGTCGCGGCGGCGGTTCCCGACCCCGAGATCCCGGTGGTCACGCTCGAAGACCTCGGCATCCTGCGCGAGGTCCGCGCGGAGGGCGAGAGAGTCGTCGTCACCCTGACCCCGACCTATTCCGGGTGCCCGGCGACCGAGGTGATTCGCGACGACGTCCGCGACGCGCTGGTCGCGGCCGGATTCGCGCAGCCGACCGTTGCGATCACGCTCGCGCCTGCCTGGACCACCGACTGGATCGGCGCCGAGGGCCGGCGCAAGTTGCGCGCCTACGGCATCGCGCCTCCGGCGCCCACGCGTGCCGGTGACGGGCTCGCGGTCGTGCGTTTCGTGCCGCGCTGCCCGCGCTGTGATTCGCCGCGCACCGAAACGATCTCCGAGTACGGGTCCACGCCGTGCAAGGCGCTGCATCGCTGCATCGCGTGCCGCGAGCCGTTCGACTACTTCAAGCCCTTCTGAGAACGGAGCCCAGCGACGATGGCCGTGCCCGAGTTCCACCGCCTGACCGTGCGCGAGGTGCGCCCGGAGACGACCGACGCGATTTCGGTCGCCTTCGAAGTCCCGGCCGCGCTGCGCGACGCGTACCGCTTCAGCCAGGGGCAGTTCCTCACGCTGCGCGGCGAGGTCGATGGCGAGGAGCTGCGCAGGGCCTACTCGGTTTGCGTCGGGGTGCCCGACTACGAGGCCGACGGCGAACTTCGGATCGCGATCAAACGCGTCGCGCGGGGCCGATTCTCGAACTGGGCCAACGACCAGCTCGCTCCCGGCAAGACGCTCGACGTGATGACCCCCGACGGGCGTTTCTTCACGCCCCTCGACCCGCTGCAGCGCAAGCGCTACGTCGGGTTCGCCGGCGGGTCGGGAATCACGCCGATGCTGTCGCTGATCCGCACCGCACTGGCCACCGAGCCGCGAAGCGAGTTCACGCTGGTCTACGGCAACCGCTCGGTGTCCTCGATCATGTTCCTCGAGCAGCTCGAGGAACTGAAGAATCGCTACCTCGAGCGGCTGCGCCTGTACCACGTGCTCTCGGACGAGGGCCAGGAGGCGCAACTGTTCGCCGGCCTGCTCGACCAGCCCAAGTGCGACGAGATCCTGCGCACGCTGATCCCGGTCGCTTCGGTCGACGAGGCCTTCGTCTGCGGTCCGGCGCCGATGATGGACGCGGTCGAACGTTCGCTCGCCGCGGCGGGGCTCGATCCCGGGCAGATCCACGTCGAACGCTTCGGAACCCCAGCCGATTCCGCACCCGCCGCCGTGGAACCGGACGAAGACGCGCCGCACGCGGAGGTGGTGCTGATCGTCGACGGCAAGCAGCGCAAACTGCGCGTGCCGTTCGCCGGGCAGGCGATCCTCGATGCGGGACTGGCCAGCGGAGCGAACCTGCCCTACGCGTGCAAGGCAGGCGTGTGCTGCACCTGCCGGGCGCGCGTGCTCGAGGGCGAGGTGCGGATGGACAAGAACTTCACGCTCGAGGAGCAGGAGATCGCGCGCGGATTCGTGCTCAGCTGCCAGTCGCACCCGGTGAGCGAGCGCGTCGTGATCAGCTACGACGAGCGCTGAACGGCGCGCGACCCACGCGACCGAAGACGGCGCGACCGAAGACCACGAGAGCGAAGACCACGAGAGCAAAGCAACGACGATGGCACGACCGAAGGCTCCAGACTACGAACAGCATCGCGCGCGAATCCTGGAACTCGCGGTCGAGGCCTTCGCGCGCAACGGTTTTCCCAACGCCTCGATGGCGAGCCTCGCCGACGATTGCGGCGCCTCGAAGGCCGCGCTATACCACTACTTCCCGAGCAAGGAGGCGCTGCTGTTCGAGGCGCTCGATGCGTACACGCGCCGGTTGCTCGCCCAGGTGCGCCGGGCTCGCGCCGCCGCGCCGGCGCCCGGTGCCGAGATCGCGGCGATCGTGCGCGCGTTGATGGCCGAGTACCGCAGTTCACGCGCCTATCACGTCGCGATGCTCAACGACGTGCGCTTCCTCGGCGCCGCGCAACGCAAGTTGATCCGCCAGCGCGAGCGCGACGTCGTCGAGGAGATCGCGGAAGCGATCGAACTCGCCTACCCGCTTGCGGTGAACCGGGACAACCGCGTCGTGGTGACGATGGCGCTGTTGGGTATGATCAATTTCACGTTCGCGTGGCTACGTCCCGAGGGGGCGGTGGGCCACGCGCAATTCGCCGACATGGTGATCGCGCTCTGGTCGAGAGGACTGGGCGGCGCCGACGGCCCGTTCCTGGAAGGAATCCAAAGTGAGCAAGCAATTCGCCTCCAAGGGTGACCTGAGCGACAAGAAGGTCTCTTTCGCGCAACTCTCGCCCAACGCCTGGGCCTACACGGCAGAGGGCGACCCGAACTCGGGCGTGATCGTCGGCGACAACGCCTGCATGGTGATCGACACGACCGCGACGCCGGCGATGGCGCGGGACCTGATCCGCAGGATCCGCGAGGTCACCGACAAACCGATCAAGTACGTCGTGCTGTCGCACTACCACGCCGTACGCGTGCTCGGCGCGTCGGCCTACTTCGAGCACGGTGCGCAGGAGATCATCTCCAGTCGCGGCACCTGGGACATGATCGTCGAGCGCGGCGAAGCAGACATGAAATCCGAGATCGAGCGCTTCCCGCGCCTGTTCCAGGACGTGGGGTCGATTCCCGGGCTGACCTGGCCGACGATGGTGTTCGAGCGCGAACTCACGCTGCACCTCGGCGCGCTGGAGGTGAAGCTGATGCACATCGGCCCCGGCCACACCCGCGGAGACACGATCGCGTGGATTCCCTCGCAACGGGTGTGCTTCTCGGGCGACCTGGTCGAGTACAACGCGGGCGTCTACACCGGCGACGCGCAGTTGCAGGAGTGGCCCGATACGCTGGAGAAGCTGCGCGCGCTGCGCGCCGAGAAGCTGGTGCCCGGGCGCGGCCCGGCGTTGAATACGGCCGCCGAGTGCGAGAAGGCGATCGACTACACGAAGAAATGGGTCACCGACCTGTTCGCCACCGCCAAGGCCGGCGTGGCGTCGAACAAATCGCTCAAGGAGATCTTCGCCGACACGCGCAAGGTGATGGACCCGGTGTTCGGCGACGTCTTCATCTACGAGCACTGCCTGCCGTTCGACGTCTCGCGCGCGTACGATGAGGCGAGCGGGCTGAAGCACCCGCGCATCTGGACCGCGCAACGCGACGTCGAGATGTGGTCGCAGTTGCAGTCCTGAGCGCCCGCGGTTGCGGTCCTGAGCGCCGGCGTGGCGCGACTGCGCCTCAGCGCCGCGTCGCGATCCCCGCGGCGCCGGGAGCCGCCACGGTCGCGATGGTCGCCACGGCGTTCTCGCTTGCCTCGCCCGACGGGTGCGCGGGCTCGGCGCGACGCTCGGGTGGAGCGAGCAGAAGGAACACCGCGAGCCCCAGCACGGCGATCGACGCCGCGCCGGCCCAGCGGAACAGGGAATGAATGGTGTTGATCGGCATCTTCCTGAGCACCTCGTCGCGTTTCGCTCGCGACCTTCGGTCGAAGCGCTTGCGATCTCTGTTTGTTCAGGACCAAGCGTAGGCGCTTGGCGCCTGCGCTGCCATCGCCCAATCGGGCGGTCGACCACCCCGCACGGCCTGAGCGGGGCGAAGACCTAGAATCGGGCATCGATCGCGGGAGGACGCAATGGGAATCGCCGGCTGGGACAATCCGATGGGCACCGACGGCTTCGAGTTCATCGAGTACGCGGCGCCGGACCCGCTCGCGCTCGGGCGGCTGTTCGAACAGATGGGATTCAAGGCGATCGCGCGCCATCGCCACAAGAGCGTCGTGCTCTATCGCCAGGGTGGGGTCAACTTCCTCGTCAACGCGGAACCCGACTCGTTCGCGCAGCGTTTCGCGCGTTTGCACGGACCGTCGATCTGCGCGATCGCATTCCGCGTGCGCGACGCGGCGGCAGCGTACGGCAGGGCGCTCGAACTCGGCGCCTGGGGCTTCGACTCCAGGTCGGGGCCGATGGAGCTGAACATCCCGGCGATCAAGGGGATCGGCGACTCGCTCATCTACTTCGTCGACCGCTGGCGCGGCAAGGACGATCGCGTCGGCGGTATCGGCGACATCTCGATCTACGACGTCGACTTCGAGCCGATCGACGCGTCCACCGCCGAACAGGACGTCGCGCACCCGGGCGCCGGGCTGACCTACGTCGACCACCTGACGCACAACGTGCACCGCGGCCGGATGACCGAGTGGTCCGACTTCTACGAGCGGCTGTTCAACTTCCGCGAAATTCGCTACTTCGACATCGAGGGGCGAGCCACCGGCGTGAAGTCCAAAGCGATGACCAGCCCCTGCGGCAAGATCCGCATCCCGATCAACGAGGAAGGCAACGAGCGCCGCGGCCAGATCCAGGAGTACCTCGACGAGTACCACGGCGAGGGCATCCAGCACATCGCGCTGGGCACGAGCGACATCTACCAGAGCGTGCGCTCACTGCGCGGTGCCGGCGCGCGATTTCTGGACACACCCGACACCTACTACGAACTGATCGACCGGCGCCTGCCCGGACACGGCGAGGATCCCGAGCAACTGAAGGCCAACCGGATCCTGATCGACGGCGGACCCGGGGGCGGGCTGCTGCTTCAGATCTTCACCCAGACGGTGATCGGCCCGATCTTCTTCGAGATCATCCAGCGCAAGGGCGACGAAGGCTTCGGCGAGGGCAACTTCAAGGCGCTGTTCGAGTCGATCGAACTCGACCAGGTTCGTCGGGGCGTGCTCCGCCCCGACGAGAAACCGGCCGACTGAGACGCCGCGTTCAGCCGAGATAATCGACGTCGGGCTTCCAGCCACCCGACGGCGCTGCGGGCGCGCCCGGCTGTCCGTCGCGACGATGCTGGCGCATCTGCTCGTTCATCGGCCCACGCTGTTGGCCGTGGCGCTGCCCCCGCATCTGCGGCATCTGCGCGTGCATCGACTCGCGCATCGCGATCATCTCGTCGCGCGTGATCTTGCCGTCGCTGTTCGCGTCGGCCCGATCGAACATCTGCGCCCGGCGCTGGTTCGCTGCGTCGAGTTCGGCGCGGGTGATCGCGCCGTCGCGGTCCGCGTCGAGCCTGCCGAACATCCGCCCGCCGGGCGCTGCCGCCGCGCCTTTCGTTGTGCGGCCGTGCTGGTGGGCGTGGGCGTGGGCGTGCATGTGCATCCTGGCGTGCCGGCTTTCGTCGTCCGGCCCCTGCTGCGCGCCGCGCGGCCCCGAGGAGTGGGCGTAGGCGCCGGCAGAGGCCATCGTGAGGGCTGCGATCAGCAGCGGGATTCGAATCGATTTCATCGTGACTCCTTGTTTGTCGAGCCCCGATCATCGCCGCGCGCCGCCACCGGCACGAACGGTCTTACCCCGCGTTGCTCCTGTTACGAATCGTCGCAAACTGTGAGCGCGACGTTATCGGCGGATGCGCGCGGGACGCTGCGCCGGGGCCACGCCGGGGCCACGCCGAGGCCACGCCGGGGCCGCGCCGGGGCCGCTGCGCCGGAGCCGCGCCGAGGCAGCGGTTACGGTGCCGGCGCCGCGTGCTCAGCCGCTCGACCGGGAGAGCGCCTGATCGATGTCCCAGAGCAGGTCGTCGATCGATTCGAGGCCGACCGACAGCCGGATCAGGTCGGGGGCCACGCCGGCCCGGCGCTGTTCGTCCTCCGAGAGTTGGCGGTGCGTGGTCGACGCCGGATGGATGACCAGCGTGCGCGCGTCGCCGACGTTGGCCAGGTGGCTCATGAAGGTGGCGCCCTCGATGAAGCGCTCGCCGGCGCGCTGGGCCGCGGCGGCCCCGCCGCCGCCGGGCTCGGGACGCACGCCGAACGCGAGGATCCCGCCGGCGCCGCGCGGCAGGTACTTGCGCGCCAGAGCGTGGTACGGACTGCTCGCCAACCCCGGGTAGTTGACCCAGGAGACCCGCGGGTGCGCGGCGAGGAACTCGGCGACGCGCTGCGCGTTGGCGACATGGCGGTCCATGCGCACCGGCAGCGTCTCGACGCCCTGCAGCAGCAGCCACGCCGACAGCGGCGCGAGCGTCGGGCCCGAGCGTGCGCGCGATCTCCATCCGCGCCTTCATCGTGAAGCCGAAGTCGCCGAAGGTCTCGTAGAAGCGCACGCCGTGGTAGCCCTTGCTCGGCTCGGTCATGCCCGGGAACTTGCCGTTGTCCCAGGGGAACTTCCCGGACTCGACCACCACGCCGCCCATCGTCGTGCCGTGCCCGCCGAGGTACTTGGTGACCGAGTGCACGACGATGTCGGCGCCGTGCGCGAAGGGCCGGCACAGGTAGGGCGAGGCGAGCGTGTTGTCGATCACCAGCGGCACGCCGTGCGCGTGCGCGATCGCGGCGACCGCCTCGATGTCGAGCACGTTGAGCCGCGGGTTGGCGATCGTCTCGGCGAAGATCGCCTTGGTGTTGGGTCGAAGCGCGGCGCGGAAGTTCTCCGGGTCGTCGGGTTCGACGAAGCTGCACTCGATGCCGAAGCGCTCGAAGGTGACCGAGAACTGCGACCAGGTGCCGCCGTACAGCGTGCTCGCCGCGACGATGTGATCGCCCTGTCCGCAGATCGTGAGCATCGCCACCATCTCGGCGGCCATCCCGCTCGCGGTGGCGATCGCCGCGCGCCCGCCCTCGAGCGCGGCGACGCGCTCCTCGAGCACCGCGACGGTCGGGTTGGACAGGCGCGAGTAGACGTTGCCGAAGGTCTGCAGGTTGAACAGGCTCGCCGCGTGTTCGGCCGAGTCGAACACGAACGATGTGGTCTGGTAGATCGGCACCGCGCGCGCGCCGGTGGCCGGGTCGGGGATCTGCCCTGCGTGCAGGCAAAGGGTTTCGATGCCGAATTCGCGATCTGCCATTTCGTTGCTCCGTTGCGCGCGCTCGTGTCGGGCGCTTCAGCTCGTGTCGGGTGCTTCAGCTCGTATCGTGCGCTTCAGTATGCGAGCCAGCGCGGACGCTTGGACGACATCACCTTCGTGTTCACGCCGGCCCAGTTCAACCCGCCGAACAGGCGCGCATGTTCGATCTTGACGCAGCGGTCCATGACCGAATCGAGCCCGTGCTCGCGCGCGTAGCGGTCGGCGTCCTCGTTGGCGACGCCGAGCTGCTGCCACAGCGTCTTCGCGCCGATCGCGACCGCCTCGCGCGCGATCGGCGCGACATCGGCGCTGCGCCGGAAGACATCGACCATGTCGACCGGTTCCGGGATCTCGGCGAGCGACGCGTAGCACTTCTCGCCGAGGATCTCCGGGTACTTCGGATTGACCGGGATCACGCGATAGCCGTGCTCCTGCATGTACTTGGCAGCGAAGTAGCTGGGCCGAAACCAGTCGGCCGATAGCCCGACCACCGCGATCACGCGGTTGGTGGCGAGGATGCGTCGCAGGGTCTCGATGTCCGACATGGTTGCCTTCCTGGAGGTGCCTGCGTGCTATTTTACGGACAGCCGCGACCGACGGGCGTCGCGCCGGCATTACGCGGCGCGAGCCGACCTCCAACTCCCGATTCGATCCGATGAAACTCGCAACCCTGAAAGACGGCTCGCGCGACGGCCAGCTTGCGGTGGTGTCGCGCGATCTCGCGCAAGCACACCTGGCCGACGCGATCGCGCCGACGATGCAGCGCGCGCTCGACGACTGGCCCTTCGTCGCCCCGCAGCTCGCCGAGCTCTCGCGCGCGCTCGAGCAGGGCAGGACACGCAACGCGTTCGCGTTCGACCCGCGCCGCTGCATGGCGCCGTTGCCACGCGCCTACCAGTGGCTCGACGCCTCGTCCTACGCGCCCCACCTCGAGCGGCTCGTTCGCGCGCGCGGCGCGCAATTGCCCGAGAGCCACGGCACCACGCCGATGATCTACCAGGGCGCGTCGGACGACTTCCTCGGACCGTACGACGCGGCGGTGTTCGACTCGCAGGATCAGTGCATCGACCTCGAGGCCGAAATCGCCGTGATCGTCGACGATGTGCCGATGGGCGCGCCGCCCGAGCACTGCGGCGAGCGCATCCGCCTCGTCGCGCTGGCCAACGACTGGAGCCTGCGCGCGTTCGCGGCCGGCGAGATCGCGACCGGATTCGGTTTCCTGCGGACGAAACCGGCGACCGCTTTCGCGCCGGTCGCGGTCACCCCGGACGAGTTGGGCACACACTGGAGCGACGCGCGCCTGCATCTCCCGGTGATCGTGCACTGCCGCGGCGTGCGCGTCGGTCAGGCCAACGCGGGGGTCGACACGATGTTCGGCTTCGACCGTCTGCTCGCGCACGCGGCAGGCACCCGAAACCTGCGTGCCGGGACGATTCTGGGCGCGCGGCACGGTCTCCAACCACGACCCAGCCGCCGGGTGGTCGTGCATCGCCGAGGCGCGCGCGCTCGAGACGATCGAATCAGGCGAGGCGCGCAGCGATTTTCTGTCGTTCGGCGAGCGGGTCAGGATCGAGGTGCTCGACGAGCGCGGCGCGTCGATCTTCGGCGCGATCGATCAGGAACTGGTCGCGCGGCGGCGATAGAGCGCACGGCGGCGCCGGACCGATCGGTCGCGAACCGCTCGCGCGTCAGGGGCCGGGTTGCGCCGGTTGGCGCAATGTCGCGGGCGCCTGCTATCGTCGTGACTGCCGCCGGTCGCGAACCACGCCACCCCGGCGTCGACCGGCGAACCATCAGGAACCAGTGAACAGATGAGCTCCACCGACCCCTACTCGAAGTACCAATCGCTACGCGTCACGCCCCACCGCGACGGGATCCTCGAAATCGTGATGACGTGCAAACCCGGCCAGAAGCTGCCCACCGCCGACGCGCGCACCCATTGGGAGATGACCGAGATCTGGCGCGACTTCGACGCCGACCGCGATTCGAGGGTGGCGCTGATCCGCGGCGAGGGCGGCGGTTTTTCGGCAGGCGGCGATCTGGCACTGGTCGAGCAGATGGCAGACAACCCCGAGGACCGTGCGCGCGTCTGGCGCGAGGCGAAGGACCTGGTCTACAACATGGTCAACTGCCACAAGCCGATCGTCTCGGCGATGCACGGCCCTGCAGCGGGTGCGGGACTGGTGTGCGGTTTGATGGCCGACATCTCGATCGCGACGCGCGGCGCGAAACTGGTCGACGCACATACCCGACTGGGCGTGGCGGCCGGCGATCACGCGGCGATCATCTGGCCGATCCTTTGCGGAATGGCCAAGGCAAAGTACTACCTGATGTTGTGCGAACCGATCACCGGCGAGGAAGCCGAGCGCATCGGACTGATCTCGCTCGCCGTGGGCGACGATGAACTGCTCGATCGTGCCTTCGACGTCGCGCGGCGGCTCGCCCTCGGATCGCAGACGGCGATCCGCTGGACCAAGTACGCGCTGAACAACTGGCTGCGAATGGCCGGACCGACTTTCGACGCTTCGCTGGCGCTTGAGATGATGGGTTTCGCGGGTTCGGACGTGCGCGAGGGCGTCGCGGCCCTGCGTGCCAAGCGTGCGCCGAACTTCGCGCGCGACGAACCATTCTGATCGCCCGACGGGGAGGAAGAAGATGGCTCAGGATTTCGGATTCGGATCGATCGCCGGCGATTCGCTCGCGAACATGATCGGGTCGATGGAGCAGATGCGAAAGATGTGGTCCGGAATCGGCGTGCCCGGATCGCTCGCGCCGACGGTCGACCCGAAGGAACTCGAGCGCCGCATCGCCGACCTCAGGGTGGTCGAGCAGTGGCTCGAGGTGAACCTGCACATGCTCAGGACCACGATCCAGGCGCTGGAGTTGCAGCACGGGGCGGTCGCCGCGATGCACTCGATCGGCGAGTCGATGGCCGCGGCGATGCCCGAAGCCGCGAAAACGCCACCTGAAGCCGCGAAAGCGCCACCTGAAGCCGCGAAAACGCCGAGCCAGCGGGCCCCGCCGCTGCCCCCTTCCCGGCCGATCCTGCCGCGTGGTGGGATCTGTTGCAGGCGCAGTTCAACCAGATCGCGCAGGTCGCTACCGGCGGACTCGACCGCCCCGTCGCTACCGCTCCGCCGACGCCGACGCCGACGCCGACCCGTCGCCGTCGCGCGACGCCGGACCCGGCTCGGGCGCGGCCGACGCACCGCGGTCGCAGCGCGCGCCCGGTCCGAACGACGCATCGGGCGCAAAGCGCGCCAAAGCGAAGCGCCGTGCGCCGCCCGCGAGGGCCGCGAAAAAGTCCGGTGCCAGCCCGGACCCCGAACCGGGGCATCAGGCGGCGGCGCCCCGGGGGCGCAAGCGAGGCGCAAAGTGAGCGCCTACTCGTGGGGACTGGGCCGCGATCCGCAATGGCGCGCCGCGCTGGCGCAGGCGCTCGCCCACGCCGCACCGGACTCGAATCCGCCCGCGCCAGCCGACGCCGATCGCGAGCGCCTGGGCATCGTCTACCTAACGCCCGCGCTGGGAACGCAGCTCGACGAACTGCTCGCCGGGCTGCGCGAAGCCACCGCGGTCGAGCACTGGGTGGGCGCGGTCGCGCACGGCGTATGCGCCGGAGATCGCGAGATCTCCGATGAACCGGCGCTCGCGCTGATGCTCGCCGACTTCCCCCGCGGTGGGGTGCACGTCTTCTCCGGCCGCGTACCCCCGCCCGCGGCGAACGAACGCGACGCGCACGGGGCGATCCTCTCGCACACCGCGCTGGTGCACGCCGATCCCGCGACCCCCGACCTGCCCGAACTGGTCGCCGACATGGCGTCGCGCACCGCGACCGGGTTCCTGTTCGGCGGCATCGTCGCGTCGGAGGATTCCTCCGGCGCGACGCAGATCGCCGACATCCCGCTTTCGGGCGGGCTGTCGGGCGCCGTGTTCGCCGATACCGTGCCGGTGCTCACGCGCGTCACGCAGGGCGCGTCGCCGATCGCTGCCGAGCACCAGATCAGCGCGTGCTCGTCGCAGTTCATCACCGAACTCGACGACCGCCCCGCGCTCGACGTACTGCTCGAGGACCTGGGCGTCACCGAGCGGGTGCGCGCGTCGCGCGACGGCGACGAGATCCTCCAGGCGCTGCCGGCCGATCGACTGGGCCAGGGGCTGTTCGTCGGGTTGACCTCGGGGCATCCGGACCGGGGAATCGGTTTCGGCGACTACCTGATCCGCAACGTCGTCGGAATCGATCCGCACAATCGCGTGATCGCGGTCGCTGCCCAGCCGAAGGTCGGCGACAGGGCGGTGTTCTGCACCCGCGACCGGCAGGCAGCACGACGCGACCTCACCCGCATCTGCACCGAGTTGCGCGCGCAGATCGAGGAAGAGCAGCTCGAGGTCCGCGGCGCGCTGTACCACAGCTGCGTGGCACGCGGCGAGCACCTGTTCGGAACGCCCGGCGCCGAACTCGAGATCATTCGCCACAACCTCGGCGACATCGCGCTGATCGGGTTCCACGCCGGGGGCGAGATCGCGCGCGACCGCATCCACGGGCACACCGGGGTGCTCACGCTGTTCGTCTGAGCGGTTCGAGCAGCGCGAGGAGGTGCTTGCTATGATGGGAGGTTGACCCAACAGGCCACCGACATGCTCTATCCCGATCTCTTCAAAGCCTTCGAACGCGTTCGCTGGGACCTCGACCGCGACATCCCCTGGGACAGTTTCGACGCGAGCCAGCTTTCCGAAGAGCAGGCGCAGACGATCAAGATGAACGCGATCACCGAGTGGGCGGCGCTGCCGGCGACCGAGATGTTCCTGCGCGACAATCGTCACGACAGCGACTTCTCGGCTTTCATGTCGGTATGGTTCTACGAGGAGCAGAAACACGCGCTCGTGTTGATCGAGTACCTGAGCCGCTTTCGCCCCGACCTCGTGCCGACCGAGCAAGAGCTGCACGCGGTGCGCTTCGAGTTCGACGAGGCCCCGGCGCTCGAGACGCTGATGCTGCACTTTTGCGGCGAGATCCGGCTCAACCACTGGTACCGGCGCGCGGCGCAGTGGCACACCGAACCGGTGATCAAGGCGATCTACGAAACGATCTCGCGCGACGAGGCGCGCCACGGCGGCGCCTACCTGCAGTACATGAAACGCGCGATCGGGCAGTTCGGCGACTCGGCGCGCACCGCGTTCGCCAAGATCGGCGTGCTGATGGCGAGCGCCAAGCGCACCGCGAAGGCGCTGCATCCCGACCAACCTTCACGTGAACAAGGCGCTGTTCCCCAACGACACGGTGCAGAGCAGGCTGCCCGCACCCGGGTGGCTCGAGCACTGGCTCGACGAGCAGATCCGCTTCGACGCGGTCTGGGAAGGCAAGGTCGCCGAGCGGATCCTGCACAACCTGTCGCTTCTGTTCGACAGGCAGTTCGACAGCGCGCAGGCGCTCAACCGCTATCGCAAGGAACTGGGAACCGCACCGGCGCCAGCCTGAGCACGGCGCGGGGAATAATCGGCGGGCGCGACCCGTTCACCGATCGCGAGCCAGAACGAGGTGCCGCGATGAAAAGCACTGGTCCGATCGACGACCTCCCGAGCGCGAAGCCGATGCGCGGCGCGTCCCGCGGCCGGGTTGGACGTCGCCGGAGCGCTCGAGCAACACCCGATCGATCGCCAGATGACCGGCGCGTCGCCCAGCCCTGATTTCGCGCGCGGGCTGGTCGCGCTCCTGCCGCGGCTGCGCCGCTACGCGATTGTCCTCACCGGCGACCGGCACACGGCCGACGACCTCGTGCAGGACACGATCGAACGCGGATGGAAACGACACGCCCAGTGGCAACCGGGCACCGACCTGCGCGCCTGGCTCTTTTCGATCATGCACAACCGCCGCATCGACCTGATCAGGATGCAACACGACACGAGCGACGAACTCGACGACGACGCCGTCGCCGACCCTTCGCCGGGTGCGGGCGGAATCGACGCGATCGACGCGATCGACCTGCAACGCGCCTTCGAGCGGCTCTCGCCGCCGCACCGCCAGGTCATGCTCCTGGTGGCGGTCGAGCAGATGAGTTACGAGGACACGGCGGCGGCGATCGGTGCGCCGATCGGCACGGTGATGTCGCGCCTGTCGCGCGCGCGCGCCACCCTTCGCGGGCTGCTCGGCGAATCCGCGACCGCAGCGCGCGGCACGCCGGCCGGCGACGCGCCCCGAGCGCCATCGCAGGCTCGGCTCTCGAGAGTCAAATGAACGGGTTGCCCAAATCGTTGACCGCCGCCGAGCTCGATGGCTGGATCGAAGGTCGCCTCGATCCGCAAGAGCTCGCGCGGGTGCAGGCGGCGCTCGACGCCGACCCGGCAACGAGCACCCGGGCGAAGGACGATCGCGCGATCAGCCTGGCGCTGCGCGCGCAGTTCGACCTCGACCTCGCCCAACCGGTGCCCGAGTCGCTGACCCGCGCCGCGCTCGGCGAGCGCAGGGCAGTGGCCGCGAACGGCGGGCGCTTCGCGCAGGCGGCCGCGTTGATCGTCGCGGTTACGATCGGCGCGGCCCTCGGCTGGGGCGCCCACTCGGCACGCGACGAGCGCGACCGGGCGGCCGCGAACGCCAGGCCGGTGCCGCTCTCGCTCACGCGCGCGGCCAACGTCGCGCACGCGGCGTACGCACCCGAGGTACGCCACCCGGTCGAAGTGGCCGCGAGCGAGCAGGCCCACCTCGTTGCCTGGCTCTCCAAGCGCCTGGGCACGCCGCTCAAGGTTCCTGAACTCGAAGCGCTGGGCTACCGGCTGGTCGGCGGGCGACTGCTGCCCGACGCGCGGCGCGGGGTCGCCGCGCAGTTCATGTTCGAGAGCGCGCAGGGCCGTCGCCTGACGCTGTACGTCCGCGGCGACGACGGCACAACCGATACCGCGTTTCGTTACGCGTCGGCCAACGGCCTTTCCACCTTCTACTGGCTCGACCGCGGATACGGCTACGCGCTTTCGGGCGAGCTGCCGCGCGAAACGATGCTCGCGGTCGCGACCGAGGTCTATCGCCAGATCAATCCCTGAGCCGACCGGGTCCTGCCAGTCAGCGGGCCGGCCAGTCAGCGGGCCGGCCAGTCGCCACCAACGTAGGTGGCGATGAATCGGTCGATCTGCTCGAGGGCGAAGCGCTGCGGATCCCACGAATCGGGCGACACCCGCGCCTGAGCCAGGAACACGTACAGGCCCGCGTGCGTCGCCACCGGATCGAAGGTCGAATCGAGCAGCTCGATCGCGACCGAGTCACGCCGGTACTCGTCGCCCTCGAACGCGTCGAGCCGCGCGAGATCTCCCTCTGCGACATCGAAGTAGACACGACCGATCACCGCTGCGTCGGCGTCGGCGCCGGCGACGGGCAGCACCGCAGGGTAGCTCTCGCCGAGTACGGCGAAGCGGCGGTAGCCGCGTGCGCGCGCCGGCACGCTGCGATAGCTGCCCGCGACGACCCGGTCCCACACCGGGGCGAACATCAGCGAGCCGTAGGCGAACACGTTTGCCGGCACGGGATTCCCTTGACGCACGCGAGCGGCCCGGCGAACCCGGCTCGACGACACTGCAGTCGGCTACACTCGGTTCGTCCGGTGAGGAAGGAGTCTACGATGTCCGCGAAGTTCGTCATCAGTTCGACCAGCAACGGCGAATACCGTTTCGTCCTGAAAGCGACGAACGGTGAGACGATCCTGGCCAGCCAGACCTACGCGCAGCTGACCAGCGCGCGCAACGGAGTCGATTCGGTCAAGCGCAACGCGGCGCGCGTGGAGATGTACGAGCGCCTGACTTCGTCGCGCGGCGAGCCCTACTTCACGCTCAGGGCCGGCAACGGTCAGGTTGTCGGCACCAGTGAGATGTACGCGACGACGCGCTCGCGCGACAGCGGAATCGAATCGGTGAAGACGAACGCGCCGCGCGCGAGCGTCGACGAATCGGCGGCCGGCAAGAGCTGAAACCCGGCGCGGGACACACGCGTCGCGCGTCAAGGACCGGTGACCGGACACGGCGAAGTCTCGCGCCCGGCCGCGGCGGCCATTTCTGCCAGCCGTTTCTTCAGGGTTTCGGCGTCGATCGACGCGTCGAACCGGACCCGATAGACCGCCCCGCTGTGCTCGCCGGCGGCTGCACCGCCCAGGCCTGCCAACCACGCGGAAACGCGTGCCGTCGCGGCGGCGTCCAGCGGACCGACCTCGCGACACTGCCTCGCGCCGGCTTGCGCCGCGCGCTCGAGGCGTTCGATCGGCACGACCCGCACTTTCCCGGGCGAGATCTGGGCCGGGACCCGTGTGAGATCACGCTGTGGCGCGTACCAGCGATCGAGCCAGCCCTGCCACCAGGCGAGCGCAAGCAGGTTCGCGAGAACGAGGACGAGCGCGATCGTCCTCATCGCCGCACGCCGCGCGCCTCGTGCGCGGCGCCCGCGGGATCGGCGCGCGCCGCGCGCACCGATACGTCGCCCACCGCGACCAGGACGACGCGTCCGCCCGCGTGAACGCGCAGCGCCCCGCTCTCGTCGAGGCCGTCGGCGGTCCCGCGCAGGATCTCCACGCCGTCTTCGGACACCGCAACCTCATGCCCGGCGAGCTGGTCGAATCGCGCCCAGCGCGAGACCGCGTCGCCGACCCCCTCCCGAAAGAATGCTTCGGCCGCCGCGATCGCCGCGGCAGCGATCGACCCGGTGATTCGCTCGCGCTCGGCACGCGAAGGCAAGGTATCGAACAGCCCTGTCGCGGGCTGGTCGATCGCCCGCTGTGCGGCCGGGTCGAGCGCCCAGTTCAGCCCGATTCCGATCACCACGCGCTCGGTCTCGCCGAACGCGCGCGACTCGAGCAGCACACCGGCGAACTTGCTTCCTCGACGATAGAGGTCGTTGGGCCATTTCAGACCGATCCGGTCGGTCTCGTTCGCCAGCGCTTCGGCAAGCGCGACGCCGACTGCCGGCGACAGGCCATTGAGCGCTGGCGCGCCGGGCCGCCGCGCGCGTTCGACGCCGATCGACATCGCCAGCCCTTGCGACGCACCGCCGACCCAACGCCGCCCGCGCCGCCCGCGCCCCGCGCTCTGGCTGGCCGCGATCAGGATCGCCGGCACACCCGACGCACCTGCCGGCGCGCGCATCAACTGCGCGTTGGTCGAATCGATTTCGGCGACCACCTGAACGCAGTCGAGCGGCAATCGCGCCGCCACCGCGATCGCAGCCGCGTCGAGCAGCGGCGGCTGCGCCGTCGTTGTCGCGTTCGCGATGCTCGGATCCACGCGCTCAATCATATCCTGTAGGCTTGCGCGAACCCATGCCGCACGCGCCGCTCGAACCTTCGGTCCACCGCTCGTCGCTGCCGGGCACGCTGCTGATCGCCTACCTCGCCGCGCTCGCCTACGGATCGCTGTACCCGGCTTCGGGTTGGCACGCGAGCGGGCTGCCGGCTTTCGCGTTCCTGTTCGAGCCCTGGCCAAGGTACTGGACCGGATTCGACGTCGCGACCAACATTGCCGTCTACGTCGCCCCCGCCGCGCTCGCGCAGGCGCTGCTGCTGCGCCGCCTGCCCACTGTCGTGTCGACGCTGGTCGTCGTCGTGCTGGCATCGACCGTGTCGCTGGCGCTCGAGGCGGCGCAGGCTTTTCTGCCGGCGCGGGTGCCCTCGCGCCTCGACTGGCTCGCGAACACCGCCGGCGCGCTGCTCGGCGCGCTGCTGGCGAAGCTGTTCGCGAGCGCGCGCGCGCCGCGTGACTGGATGGTGACGCGCGCGATGCCGCGCGCGCGCGCGGGCGCGACTAGTGCCACCGGCCTCACGCTGCTGGCTGCCTGGCTGGCCTTGCAGCTCTACCCGCAGCGACTGCTATTCGGCAACGGCGACATCGTCGAGCCGATTCTGCGTCTCTGGTCGTCGCTGACCGCGTCGCTGGTCGAGACGACCGATCCGACCGTCGCCACCCTGCCCGCCGCGCGCGCGATGGAACTTGCCGATTCGCTGCGGCTGCACGTCGATCACTCGGTCCTGATCGAAGCGAGCGGGACCGCCGTGGCGATCGTGGCGATCGGCCTGCTGGTGCGCGAGATCCATTCCGCTCAGTCGCCGCGTACGTTGATCACGATCGTCGTCCTCGCCGCGGGTGCCGCGATTCGAAGCGCTTCGGGCGTCTGGTTGCTCGGCGCGGGCCACTGGCTGGGATGGCTGACGGCGGGGGCACAGGGAGGAATCGTCGTCGGAACGGTCGTCCTCGCGATGCTCGCGTCGGCGCGGCGCAGGGTGCGACTCGTCGCCTGCGTCGCGGCGATCGCCGCCACCGCAGCGCTCACCAGCGTATTTCCGCACGACCCCTACCATGCATCGGCGCTCGGGCGCTGGGATGCCGGCGCGTGGCGCAACTTCACCGGACTGCTCGAGGGGGCGTCCACGCTGTGGCCCGTCCTGGCCATCGCCTGGTGTACGGTGCGCCTGTCGCGAAGACCGTCGGACGCCGGTTCTATAATGCCTTCGCAGCGCTGAGCCGCACGCACGGCGCGAGCGCGCAGGAGTGATCGATCTTGTCGTATTACCAACGCCATCTGTTCTTCTGCCTGAACCATCGCGACGATGGGCGCGAGTGCTGCGCGCAACGCGGCGCCGAGCGCCTGCAGGCCTACGCCAAGGACAGGGTGAAGAAGCTCGGCCTGTCGGGCCCGGGAAAAGTGCGCGTGAACAGGGCAGGCTGCCTGGACCGATGCGAGAACGGTCCGGTCGCAGTCGTCTACCCGGACGCGACCTGGTACACCTACCTCGACGAGCAGGACATCGACGAGATCATCGACTCGCACCTGGTCGGCGGCGAGCCGGTGAAGCGGCTCTTGCTGGAATGAACTCGGCGACGCAGGTCCTCAGCATCGAAGGGCCTGCCGGTGCGATCGACGTCGCGATCGACCGTCCTTCCGGACCGGCGAGCGCGATCGCGCTGGTCGCGCACCCGCACCCCCTGTTCGGCGGCACGCGCGACAACAAGGTCGTGCAGACGCTCGCTCGCGCGCTGGTGCGTTCCGGACACATCTGCTGGAGGCCGAATTTTCGCGGCGTCGGCGACTCGGGCGGAACGCACGACGAGGGCCTCGGCGAGACCGACGACCTGCTCGCGGTGGTCGAGGCAGCGCGCGAGGACGCTGCGGCCGCGGGGCTGGTGTCGGTCGATCCGCTGCTCGCCGGATTCTCCTTCGGCGCGTTCGTCCAGAGCCGCGTGTGCGCGGCACTCACCGCGCGCGGCGAACCGCCCGGCCCGATGGCGCTGATCGCGCCGGCCGTATCGCGCTTCGACGTCGTTCCGATCCCCGCGAACTCGCTGGTGGTGCACGGAGAGTCCGACGACGTCGTGCCGCTTGCCGCGGTTCTCGACTGGGCGCGCCCGCAGTCGCTGCCGATCCTGGTGATTCCCGGAGCGGATCACTTCTTCCATCGTCGACTTCCCCTGCTCACACGCACCGTCCTGGCGTGGCTTGCCGGACGCGTCGCGGGGCGCTCGGACGACTGAGCGCGCAGCGAGATGAGCACCGAGCCAGACGCAGTGTTCCGCAAGACCGCGCTCGGGCAGGACGAGCTGAAGTCGCGACGCCACGGCCTGAACCCGCGCGCGCGCCAGTTGCTGATCCTCGCCGACGGGCGTCGCCGCGTCGACGAGCTCGCCAGGCTGCTGCCCCGACCCGAGCTGGAAACCTACCTGTCGCTGCTCGAGGGCGGCGGCTTCGTCGAGCTCGTCGCACCGGGTGCGACGATCGCCGAAGCGCCGCCCGACGCGGACGCGTTCGCCCACGTGCGCCAAAGGATCGTGCGCGCGTTGCTCGACGCGGTTGGACCGAGCGGCGACGAGTTCGCGATCCGGCTCGAGCGCTGCGCCTCGCCGGAGGAGTTGAACGAGCTGCTGCCCGCGGCGATGTCGGTCGTCGAGGCGATCAGGGGGCGCGCCGCGAGCCGCGACTTCGCCGCGCGAATCGGATTGCGGGTCGACGACCGATCAGATCCGCCGACCGGAACCGGCGCGACCTAGGCAAAGGCCCGCGCCCTGCGCCACACGGCGCGAGATGCGCGAGATGCGCGAGATGCGCCTGGTTCGCGAGGGGCGCGATCGCGCGGCGCGACTATAATGCGCCCCTCGAAGACAGGCGCCCCTGGCGGCGGCGGCGACATCGTCGAAGCCGATCTGCCCGGTTCGCCAGTGCGCCGATCGCGCGGACTGCCCGGCGCGCCTCGCCCACCTCTTGCGCCAGACCACCCCCGGAAAGAACACGACCGAAGGACCATGACCCGCATCCGATCGCAATTTCTCCCATTCTCCCGCGCGGTGCGCGTTGCACGCGCGGCGCGCGCTTTGTGCGCAATGCTCGCACTGATCGCGTTCGCGCCGCACGCGCCGGCGCAGGCCCCGGCGACCGCGGCGCGCTCCTGGATCCTGGTCGACGTCACCACCGACCAGGTGCTCGCGTCGGTCGAGCCGGACCAGAAGGTCGAACCCGCGTCGCTCACCAAGCTGATGACGGCGTACCTGGCGTTCACGGCGTTGCGCGAGAAGCGGCTCGCGCTCGACCAACGCCCCGCTGTGTCGCAGGCCGCGTGGAAAGCGATCGGATCGCGGATGTTCGTCGACCCCGGCAAGCCGGCGACCGTCGACGAACTGCTGCACGGGATGATCATCCAGTCCGGCAACGACGCGTCGATCATCCTGGCCGAAGCGATCGCCGGCAGCGAAGCGGCCTTCGCCCAGCAAATGAATCGCGAAGCGCAACGGATGGGTCTGAAGAACACGCAGTTCCGCAACGCGACCGGCCTTCCCGATTCGCAGCACTACTCCACCGCGCGCGACCTCGCGACGCTCGCCACGCGGCTGATCGAGGATTTCCCGCAGCGCTACGGCATGTACTCGCAGAAGGAATACACCTACAACAAGATTCGCCAGCCCAACCGCAATCGGTTGCTCTTCATCGATCCGACCGTCGACGGCGTGAAGACCGGCCACACCGAAGCCGCCGGCTACTGCCTGATCGCCTCGGCGATCCGCGAACAGCCGGGCGCGGGCTTCAAGCGGCGCCTGTTGAGCGTGGTGCTGGGGACCGCTTCGGAATCGGCGCGCGCGATCGAATCGCAGAAGCTGCTCAACTACGGCTACCAGGGTTTCGATTCGGTGCGCGTGTTCTCGAAGGGCCAGCCGACCGGTCGCTACGAAGTCTGGAAAGGCGAGTTGGGTGAGGTGCAGGCCGGCGTCGGCGCCGACCTGATCGTGACGGTGCCGCGCGGTCAGGCGGGGTCGGTCAAGGCCGAGGTCGAGCGCGTGCAACCGCTGGTCGCACCGGTCGCACTCGGGCAGCGGATCGGAACGCTGCGCGTGAAACTCGGCGACACGGTCCTCGCCGAGCGCGCGCTGCTCGCGAGCGCTGCGGTTGCCGAGGCGGGGTTCTTCAAGCGCGCCTGGGATACGATCCGCCTGTGGACCGCGAAGTAATCCGGTCGGCAACGAGGAGCTCCAGACGATGCCCAGCACGCCTCCCGAATCGACCGGGCAGACGGTCTTCCTGAACGGCGAATTCATGCCGCTCGAGTCGGCGCGCGTGCCGGTGCTCGATCGCGGCTTCATCTTCGGCGACGGCGTCTACGAGGTCGTGCCCGTCTATGGCGGACGACCGTTTCGCTGGCCCCAGCACCTGGCGCGGCTCAAGCGCAGCCTGGCGAAGATCCGCATCGCCAATCCGCGCGACGACGCGCAGTGGGCCGAACTCGTCGCCGAACTGGTGGGCCGCCACCGATGGTCCGATCAGTTCGTCTACCTGCAGGTCACGCGCGGCGTCGCCAAGCGCGACCACGCCTTTCCGAAGGACGCCAAGCCGACCGTGTTCGCGATGTCCAGCGAATTCGTCGCCCTTGCGGCACAGCTGCGCGAGCGCGGCGTGGCGGTGGTCACGCGTCCGGACGAGCGCTGGCTGCACTGCGACATCAAGTCGATCTCGCTGCTCGGCAACGTGCTCGCGCGCCAGGAGGCAGTCGATGCGGATGCTTTCGAGTGTCTGCTGTTTCGCGACGGCTTTCTCACCGAAGGATCGGCGAGCAACATCTGGGTGGTTCGCGACGGAACCGTCTACTGCCCACCCCTTGACCGGCTGGTGCTCGAAGGAATCAGGGTCGGGCTGATCGGCGAGCTTTGCGCGGCCACCGGCACGCCGCTCGACGTGCGCCGGATCCTGCGCGAGGAGGTGTTCGCGGCCGACGAGCTGATGTTGAGCTCGGCCACGCGCGAGGTCGTCCCGATCACCACGATCGACGGCAAACCGGTGGGCACGGGCGCTCCGGGTCCGGTCTACGACCGGCTCTACGCCGCGTATCAGGCTGCGAAAGCGGCCTGACCCGGCGCGCGGGGATGCGCCCGTGTCCGACGACCCGAACGACACGGCGGCAGGAGGGGCAGCCGCGCCGCGCGGCGCCGGCGACGGGGATGGCGACGAGATCGGCCACACCTTCGATCGCATCGAACAGCTTCTCGAGTTTCCGGCCGACTTCCCTCTCAAGGTGATGGGTCGCCGTGTCGACGGTTTCGCGCAGGCGATCGCGGCAGTCGTCGGCGCGCACGCGCCAGGTTTCGACCCTGCGTCGATCGAGATCAGGAGCTCGTCGCGCGGCACCTACCTGAGCCTGACGGTCATCGTGCGCGCCGAGTCGCGCACGCAGCTCGAATCGCTGTACCGCGAACTCGCGGCGCACCCGATGGTGCGCATCCTGCTCTGAATCTCCGCTGAATCTGCACCGATTCACGATTCGAAATACGATCCCACGATCGACTTGCGGCGCCGGCTGGGCAGTTCTATGATGGATCGGACGATGTCGTCGTTGACAGGGCGTCGCCAACTGAGCGCCTGGTTTCCCGCGAACGGGTGGGGGCGGCGCGATCATGCAGCCGATTCCGACTACCGAATCGGCACGCACAGCAGATGTGCGTACACCAGCCGTACCAACTTCGAACCAAGAGAGGAAACGACCATGACCGACATCACGCGAACCGGCGGCGCAGCGGAAGAACCCGTGACCACATCACCCGAGACGAAGCCCTCGACCCGGCGCAAGTTCATCGGTTCGGCGGCTGCCGGCGCGACCGGCGCGGCGATCGCAGGGTTCCCGATGATCTCGATCGCGCAGTCGCCGATCGTGTTCAAGATGCAGGGCTCGTGGGGAGCGAAGGACATCTTCAACGAGATGGCCGAGGAATACGTCAAGCGGGTCAACGAGATGTCGGGCGGGCGCCTCAGGATCGACTATCTGGTCGGCGGCGCGGTGGTCAAGCCCTTCGAGGTGATGGACGCGGTGAACAAGGGCGTGCTCGACTCCGGCCACACGGTGCCGGTGTACTGGTACGGCAAGAGCAAGGTCGCCTCGCTGTTCGGTTCGGGGCCGATCAACGGCTGCGACGCGCCGCAGACGCTGGCGTGGATCTACCGCGGCGGCGGCCTCGAGCTTTATCGCGAACTGCTGCAGAAGCTGAACCTGAACGTGGTGGGCTTTTTCGCGACGCCGATGCCGACGCAGCCGCTCGGATGGTTCAAGAAACCTGTGAAGAGCGCCAAGGACATGGTCGGATTGAAGTACCGCACGGTGGGCCTCGCTGCCGACCTGATGCAGCAGATGGGGCTGAAGGTCACCCAGCTCCCGGGCGGCGAGATCGTCCCGGCAATGGAACGCGGCGTGATCGACGCCTTCGAGTACAACAACCCGACCTCGGACATGCGTTTCGGTGCGCAGGACGTCACGAAGAACTACATGATGGGCAGTTACCACCAGGCGATGGAGTTCTTCGAAATCCTCTTCTACAAGCCGAAGTTCGACGCGCTTGCGCCCGACCTGAAGGCGATCCTGCAATACGGCGTCGAGGCGGCGTCACAGTCGAACTACTGGACCGCGATGGAGAACTACTCACGCGACCTGCAGGAGCTGATCACCAAGCACAAGGTCAACGTGATCCGCACGCCGAAAGACATCTTCACCGAACAGCTCAAGGCCTGGGACGTGCTCAACGCCAGGCTCTCGGGCGAGGACCCGTTCTTCAAGAAGGTGGTCGATTCGCAGCGCGCCTGGGCCAAGCGCGTCGCCTACTACGGCTTCATCAACGAAGCCGACTACCGACAGGGCTACGAGCACGTGTTCAAGACCAAGATCCCGACCTGAACCGGTCGGCCGACACGGCGCGAACCGATAGCCTCCGACGGCGCTGCACTCGCAGCGCCGCCTTTTTTCCGCCCGAGCATCACCGGACGCACAGATGATCAACAAGCTGCTGTTGGCGATCGACCGGTTGAGCATGGCCGTCGGCCACGCCTTCGCATGGTCGATCGTGATCCTCACGCTGGGGACCTCGTACGAGGTGTTCGTGCGCTACGTGCTGCGAGACCCGACCAGCTGGGCCTTCGACATGAGCTACATCCTGTACGGATCGCTGTTCCTGATGTCGGGGGCCTACGCGCTGTCGCGCGACGCGCACGTTCGCGGCGACGTCTTCTACCGGCTGTGGCCGCCGCGGGTGCAGGCCACCGTCGAACTGGTGCTGTACTTCATCTTCTTCTTTCCCGGCGTCACCGCGCTCGTGATCGCCGGTTACGGCTATGCGCACGACTCCTTCGGCTACCGCGAGGTGAGCGTGAACAGCCCGGTGGGCGTGCCGGTCTGGCAGCTCAAGGGAATCATCCCGATCGCCGGCGCGCTGCTCTGGCTGCAGGGCGTGGCGCAGGTAATCCGCTGCATCGCATGCCTTCGCGACGGCATCTGGCCGATGCGCCTGCACGACGTCGAGGAACTCGAGACGCTGCTCCAGGCCCGGCGCGACGCGGCAGCTGAAGTCCTGGGTTCGGGCGCCGCAACGGGATCCGCCTCGGGCGCGGTGTCACCGGCGCATCCGACGCATCCGGCAAAAGGCGGCGCGCAATGAGCAACCCGGAACTCGCCCTGCTGATGCTGGGGTCGTTCGTCTTCATCGTCCTGCTCGGCTTCCCGATCGCGTTCACGCTGATGGCGATGGCGGTGGGCTTCGGTTTCTACGCCTACTACATCCCGGGGCAAACCTTCTTCGACAACCGGGTGTTTTACCTGCTCAGCCAGAACACCTATTCGGTGATGAACAACGACGTTCTCACGGCGGTGCCGCTATTCCTGTTCATGGGATACGTGATCGAGCGCGCGAACATCCTCGATCGGCTGTTCTACAGCCTGCAGGTCGCGTTTCGCGCGGTGCCCGGGTCGATGGCGGTGGCGGCACTGGTGACCTGCGCGCTGTTCGCCACCGCGACCGGAATCGTCGGTGCGGTAGTCACGCTGATGGGACTGCTCGCGTTTCCGGCGATGCTCAACGCCGGCTACGACGAGAAACTCTCGGCCGGCGTGATCTGCGCCGGCGGGACGCTGGGCATCCTGATCCCGCCCTCGATCATGCTGATCGTCTACGGCGCGACATCGGCGGTCTCGGTGGTGCAGCTCTACGCCGCCGCGCTGATCCCGGGTTTCCTGCTCGCCGGCCTCTACGTGATCTACGTGATCGCGCGCGCGATGATCAACCCGAAACTCGCGCCCAAGCTGCCGCACTCGCAGGCGAGAATGTCCTTCGTCAAGCTCGTCTGGATGCTCGCGACCGCGTTCTTCCCGCTCGCGATCCTGATCCTTTCGGTGCTGGGCGCGATCCTGTTCGGGCTCGCAACGCCGAGCGAGGCGGCCGCGGTCGGCGCGTTGGGCGCGGTGGTGCTCGCCGCGCTGTATCGCGCGCTTACCTGGCTGCGCCTGAAGGAGGCGGTGTTCCTCACCGCGCGCACTTCGGCGATGGTGTGCTGGCTGTTCGTCGGGTCTTGGACGTTTTCGTCGATCTTCTCCTACCTGGGAGGCGAGGGAATCATCAAGGACATGGTGCTCGCGATGGACCTGAACACCCTCACCTTCCTGCTGCTCGCGCAGGTGATCATCTTCGTGCTCGGCTGGCCGCTGGAGTGGAGCGAGATCATCATCATCTTCGTGCCGATCTTCCTGCCGCTGCTCGGCCACTTCGGCGTCGACCCGCTGTTTTTCGGGATCCTGGTCGCGCTGAACCTGCAGACTTCGTTCCTCACGCCGCCGATGGCGATGTCGGCCTATTACCTGAAGGGCATCGCACCGCCGCACGTCCAGTTGTGGACGATCTTCAAGGGCTGCTTCCCCTTCCTGATGATGGTGTTCCTTTCGATGGTGCTGATCTATGTGTTCCCGCAGCTCGTGCACTGGCTTCCCGAAAAGCTGTACGGAAATTGAGCCGGGGACCGCGACGATGAGCACCGCGACCGACCTGCACCTGCTCGGCGCTGCCCAGGCCGCCCGCGCGATTGGCGACGGCGTGGTGAGCGCGACCGACTACGTCGCCGCTTGCCTCGCACGCATCGCCGAGATCGACGACCTCGTGCAGGCATGGTCGTTCATCGACCCCGACTACGCGCTCGCGCAGGCAGGGCTGCTGGACGAACACCGCGCGCGCGGCGCGCCGATCGGGCGCCTGCACGGAGTTCCGGTCGCGTTGAAGGACATCATCGACACCGAGGACATGCCTACCGAGTGCGGTTCGGTGTTGCACGCCGGGCGCCGCCCGAGCGACGACGCGACGATCGTTCGCCGCCTTCGCGCCGAAGGTGCGGTCGTGATCGGCAAGACGGTCACGACCGAGTTCGCCACTTTCGCGCCGGGCAAGACGCGCAACCCGCGCAATCTCGCGCACACGCCGGGCGGCTCGTCGAGCGGCTCGGCGGCGGCTGTCGCGGCCGGCATGGTGCCGCTGGCGATCGGCACCCAGACCAACGGCAGCGTGATCCGTCCGGCGTCGTTCTGCGGCACGGTCGGGTTCAAGCCGAGCTTCGGCGCGATTTCGCGGCATGGCGTTCTGCGCACATCGCGTGCGCTCGACCAGGTCGGCGTGTTCGCGCGCAGCGTCGAGGACGCCGCGCTGCTGGCCGACGCGCTGTTCGGCCACGACGAGAACGACCCGGACACGCGACGCGCAGCGCGTCCCGATCTGGCGCGCATCGCGGGCGAAGATCCGCCGCTGCCGCCGCGCCTGGCCTACGTCGGCACGCCGATCGCCGACGAGCTCACCGACGAGAGCCGCGAGGCGTTCGCCGAATTGCAGCAGCTGCTGGAGATCCCGGCACTCGCGATGGCCGACGCCTTTCGCGCCGCCTGGATCAGCCACCAGACCATCTACGAAGCCGATCTCGCGCACTACCTGCGCGCTGCGTACGAGCACGGTCGCGAGCAGCTCTCGGCATCGTTGCGCGGGCAGATCGAACGCGGGCGCGAGGTGCGCGCGCCCGACTACCTCGCCGCGCGCGAGCGCGCGGCGTCGCTCTATCTCGGGATGGAGGACTGGCTCGAGGAGTACGATGCATTCGTCACACCGTCGGCGCACGGCGTCGCCCCTGAAGGACTCGAGTCGACCGGCAGCCCGGCATTCTGTACGCTCTGGACGCTGTGCGGGATGCCTGCGATCACGCTACCGCTGATGCGAAGCGAATCGGGCCTGCCGATCGGGGTGCAGCTGGTGGGCAAGCGCGGCGACGACGCGCGATTGCTGCGCACCGCGCGCTGGCTCGTCGAGCGACTCGCCGAGGCCTGAGGTCGGAATCGCAACGGAGAGCACGAACATGTTCATCAAAATCGTCTGCGGGGCGATCGGCCTGCTGATCGCACTGGTGTTCTTCGCGATCCCGATCCTGAAGATTCGCGAGACGGCGCTGATCGTGGTCGTGCTGATCGGGGTCGCGATGATGGTCTACGAATTCATCGAAACGCTGCGCGAGAAGGACTGAATCGCCAGCCGCCGCCTTCGCCTCCGGCGCGCGCGAGCGCGCGGCATCGCACCACATGCAAACCCACTCGAGCGCCGGATTCGGCCTGACCCTGCTTGCCGTCCTGTTCTGGGGCGCGCAGTTGCCGATCGCCAAGGTGGCGATGCTCGACATCGACGGATACACGATCACGCTCGTGCGCTACGGCGTCGCGGCCGCGGGCCTGACGATGATCCTCGCATGGCGCGAAGGCTTCTCGCACTTCGCCACCGAGGGTCACGGCCTGCGCGTCACCGCTGCCGGCGTGATCGGAATGGCCGGATCGGCGGTACTGGTGTTCGTCGGACTGGCGCTCACGCGATCCGAGGTGGCGGTGATCATCATCTCGCTGCAGCCGGCGATGACCGCGATCGCCGAGTGGATCATTCGCGGCGCGCGCCCGGCGCGGTTCACGATCGCCTGCCTGGTGGTCGCGTTCGTCGGGGTAGCCGTGGTCGTCACCCGCGGTGGCGCGGGCTTTGGCGAATTGCTTCGCACCAGCCCGCAGGAACTCGGCGGAAACGCGCTGGTGTTCGCCGGCGCCTCGGCCTGGGTCGCCTACACGCTGATGGTCGGACGCCTGCAAGGCTGGTCGTCGCTGCGAATTTCCGCGCTCACCGCCACGACCGCGTTGGGAGGGATCGTGCTCATCTGGCTGGTCGCACTCGCGCTCGGCGCGGCGCCGGTGCCCACACCCGGGCCGTTCATCGAGCACGGCTGGCGACTCGCCTACCTGTCGGTGCTCGGCGTGCTTGCCGCGATGTTCCTCTGGAACGCAGGGCTGCGCAGGATCGGCGCACTGAACGCGATGCTGATTCTCAACCTGATGCCGGTGGTCACTTTCGCGTTTCGCGCCATCGAGGGCGCGACCTTCGTCGTCTCGGAGCTGGCGGGCGCGGCGATGGTGGTCGGCGCGCTGATGTCGAACAACCTCTACCTGCGCTGGGCTGCCCGCAGGGTGCGCAATGCGGCGGTCGACGCGGTCTGATCTGCCGGTGCCCGCGGCAGCCGAAGCGCGCGCGGCGCCCGCGGCGGCGGCGTCGTCGGTGGCTGCACCAGCGCCGGCCGACGCGACCGCAAGATTGGTCCGCCTGCCGGGGCTGTCCGACTACACCGCCACGCTGGAGGCGATGCGCGAGTTCACCCGCACGCGAAGCGACGCGACGCGCGACCAGATCTGGCTTCTGGAACACCCCCCGGTGTTCACGCTCGGTCTGGCCGGACGCCGCGACCACCTGCTCGCCCCCGGCGAGATCCCGGTGCTCGCCACCGAGCGCGGCGGCCAGGTGACTTACCACGGACCCGGGCAAGTGATCGCTTACACTCTTATAGACCTCCATCGGATGGGGATTGGACCGCGCGAGCTGGTCTATCGCCTGGAGCAGGCGGTGCTCCAGACGCTGGAACGATTCGGAGTCGAGGGCCGGCGCGTGGCCGGCGCGCCCGGGATCTACGTCGGCGCACCCGCGAGCCGCTTTCCCGACGCACCATGCGACGACAGCGCCGAAACAGCCAACGGAATCGGCGCCGATCTTCGCTTCGCCGGGCTGGCCAAGATCGCCGCACTCGGCGTGAAGATCTCGCGCGGCTGCAGCTTCCACGGACTCGCGCTGAACGTCGCGATGGATCTCGCGCCTTTCAGTCGGATCGACCCCTGCGGGTACCCGGGCTTGCGGGCGATCGACCTCGCGTCGCTGGGCGTCGACGCGGCGCCCGACGTGGTCGCGGTCGTGCTCGGCGAACGGCTGTGCGCGCACCTCGCCAGCAGCGCCGGGGCCGGCGGCACGCCGGATCGTCGAGGACGAGACGCCGGGACAGCGGCCCGCCGCACGCCGAATCGTTGAGGACGAGCCACCGGGGCCGAGTCGGCTAGAATTACCGGGTCGCGAACCCAGCGGCCGCCGCCGGCGCGTCCCTTGCAGGTACGCCTCGCCCAGGGCGACCCGATCCAAGACCCGAGATGAAACCGACCGAACCGACCGCGTCGACTCCGAGCTACGACCCGAACGTCAAGCAGAAGGCGGGCGCCAAGACCTCGCGCATCCCGATCAAGGTCGTGCCCTCGGGCGAAGTGCTGAAGAAGCCCGACTGGATCCGCGTCAAGGCCGCATCGAACAGCACGCGCTTCTACGAAATCAAGAACATCCTGCGCGAACACCGCCTGCACACGGTGTGCGAGGAGGCGAGCTGCCCGAACATCGGCGAGTGCTTCGGCAAGGGCACCGCGACCTTCATGATCATGGGCGACAAGTGCACGCGTCGCTGCCCGTTCTGCGACGTCGGCCACGGCCGGCCCGATCCGCTGGACACCGAAGAACCCGACAATCTCGCGCGCACGATCGCCGCGCTCGGGCTGTCGTACGTGGTGATCACCAGCGTGGACCGCGACGACCTGCGCGACGGCGGCGCCCAGCACTTCGTCGACTGCATCCGGCGCACGCGCGAGCTTTCGCCCGCGACCCGGATCGAGGTGCTGGTGCCCGATTTCCGCGGCCGCATGGACCGCGCGCTCGCGATCCTCGAAGCCGCGCCTCCCGACGTGATGAACCACAACCTCGAGACCGTTCCGCGGCTCTACAAGGAGGCGCGGCCGGGCTCCGATTTCCTCCATTCGCTCAGCCTGCTCTCGGAGTTCAGGAAGCGCGTGCCCGACGTGCCGACCAAGTCCGGGCTGATGGTGGGGCTCGGCGAGACCGACGACGAGATCCTCGAGGTGATGCGCGAGATGCGCGAGCACGGCATCGACATGCTCACGCTGGGGCAGTACCTGGCGCCGTCGAACGCGCACCTTCCGGTGCGCCGCTACGTACACCCGGACACCTTCGCGATGTTCGGGGAGCAGGCGGCGGCGATGGGTTTCAGCCACGCGGCGGTTGGCGCGCTGGTGCGCTCTTCCTACCACGCCGACCAGCAGGCTCACGCGGCCGGCGTCACCTGAGCGCGAATCACCTCGCTCTGGGCGCGATCGCGTTGTGGTCGACGCTGGCCGCGTTCGGCGTCGCGCTGGCGAGCGTTCCGCCGTTCCTGCTCACCGGACTCGCGCTGGTGATCGGAAGCGTCGCGTCGTGGCCGCGCTGGCGCAGCTGGCGCGTTCCCCCGGCGACGCTGATGGTCGGCATCTACGGACTGTTCGGATTTCACTTCCTGCTGTTCGTCGCGCTGCGCAACGCGCCTGCCGTGCAGGCGAACCTCGTCAACTACCTCTGGCCGCTGCTGATCGTCGTGCTCGCACCGGTCGCGCTGCCGGCGATGCGACTGCGCACCGGGCACGTGGCGGCCGCGCTGATCGGTTTCGCCGGAGCCGCGCTGGCGATCGTCGCCGGGTCGGGTGACGCCGGTGCCGGCGTGAGCGGCTTGGCTTCGGGCAGCGTGAGCGGCGTGGCTTCGCGGCGCGTGAGCAGCGTGGCTGCGGGCGCGTGGCTGCGGGGCGCGTCGACGGCGCTCGGCTACGCCGCCGCCGCGGCGTCGGCCTTCGTCTGGGCGAGCTACTCGCTGCTCACGCGGCGCCTGCCGGCGTTTCCGACCTCCGCGGTCGGGCTGTTCGGGGTGGTGTCGGGCCTGCTGTCGATCGCCTGCCACTTCGCGCTCGAACAGCGCGCGGCGATCGGATCGCGCGAGGTCGCGCTGATCGCGCTGACCGGACTCGGACCGATGGGCGCCGCGTTCTTCCTGTGGGATCGCGCGATGAAGACCGGCGACCCGCGCACGATCGGGCTGCTGAGCTACCTCACGCCGGTGGCCTCGACTGCGCTGCTGGTCGCGGTGACCGGAGCCGCCTTCAGCTGGCTGCTCGCGCTCGCCACCGCGATGGTGATCGGCTCGGCTTTGCTCGGTGCATACGCGTCGCGATCGTTTCGGGCAAAATCGACGGTTCAGCACGAGCCACGAGACTCCGGGAGAAATGCGCCGTGAACACAGCGACGAAAAACGAGAAATCCGCGGTCGAGACCGCGAACTACGAGGACCTCTGCCTGTACATCGACGGCGAGTTCATCAAGGGAGGCGGGCGCACGGAGCAGGACGTCCTCAATCCGGCCACCGGCCTTGCGATCGCGAAGCTGCCGCACGCCACGCGCGAAGACCTCGACCGCGCGCTCGCCGCCGCGCAACGCGCCTTCGCCTCCTGGAAGAAGAGTTCGCCGATCGAACGCGCGAAAATCCTGCGCAAGGTGGCCGAGCTCTCGCGCGAGCGCGCCGCCGAGATCGGGCGCAACATCACGCTGGACATGGGCAAGCCGCTGGCCGAAGCCAAGGGCGAGATCATGGCCGGTTCCGAGCACTGCGACTGGCACGCCGAGGAGTGCAGGCGCATCTACGGCCGCGTGATCCCGCCGCGACTGCCCAACGTGCGCCAGTTCGTGTTGCGCGAGCCGGTAGGCGTATGCGCGGCGTTCACGCCGTGGAATTTCCCCTACAACCAGGCGATCCGCAAGGTCGGCGCGGCGATCGGCGCGGGCTGCACGATCGTGCTCAAGGGCCCCGAAGACTCGCCCAGCGCGATCGTCGCGATCGCGCGGATGTTTCACGAGGCCGGGCTGCCTCCGGGCGTGCTCAACATCGTCTGGGGGGTGCCTGCCGAGGTCTCCGACTACCTGATCAAGTCGCCGATCGTGCGCAAGGTCACGTTCACCGGGTCGGTGCCGGTGGGCAAGCAGCTCGCGGCGCTGGCCGGCGCGCAGATGAAGCGCGTGACGATGGAACTCGGCGGGCACTCGCCGGTGATCGTGTTCGACGACGCCGACGTGGAGCGCGCCGCCGACATGCTGGTCGCGTTCAAGTTCCGCAACGCCGGACAGGTGTGCGTGTCCCCGACGCGCTTCTACATCCAGGACAAGGCCTACGACAAGTTCGTCGCGCGATTCATCGAGAAGACCAACACGCTCAAGGTGGGCGACGGGCTCGCGGCCGATACGCGGATGGGGCCGCTCGCGCACTATCGCCGTATGCCCGCGATGGTGAAGTTCATCGACGACGCGAAGAGCCGTGGCGGTCGCATCGAGACCGGCGGCGCGCAGATCGGCGAGGCTGGCAGCTTCTTCGCGCCGACCGTGCTCACCAATGTTCCCGACGACAGCATGATCATGACGAGCGAGCCCTTCGGTCCGGTCGCGCCGTGCGTGCCGTTCAGCGACCGCGACGAGGTCCTGCGCCGCGCGAATTCGTTGCCCTACGGGCTGTCGTCGTACGTGTTCACGACCTCGACCAAGAACGCGCTGGAGATGCAAAACGGCATCGAGGCCGGCATCGTCAACATCAACCACTTCGGCCAGGCGATCGCAGAGACGCCGTTCGGCGGCATCAAGGACAGCGGCATCGGCAGCGAAGGCGGCACCGAGACCTTCGACGGCTACCTGACGACCAAGTTCGTCACGCAGATGGACTGAGCGCGGCACCGAATTCCGCAACGACACCGGCGCGGACCGCGCAACGAAACCAGCGCGGACCGCGCGAGACGCGAGCGAGACGCGCACCACTGGAGACGAGAAGATGGTCGAGCTGTATTTTTCCCCGGGCGCGTGTTCGTTCGTTCCGCACGTGGCGCTTGAAATCGTCCACGCCGAGACCGGCGAGGCATTCGAGCCGAAACTGGTCAAGATCCACAAGGGCGAGCAAAAGACTCCCGAGTATCTGGCGATGAACCCCGACGGACTGGTGCCCGTGATGGTCGTCGACGCAAAGCCGCTCACGCAGATCGTCGCGATCTGCGACTACCTCGATCGGCGCCATCCGAAGCTGGGTTTTCTGCCGGCGGATCCCTGGGCGCGTGCGGTCGCGATGTCGCAACTGGCGTGGATGAACAACACCGTGCACCCGACGTTCACGCGCGTGTTCATGACCGCGCAGTTCGCCGAGAGCGACCAGGCGAAGGCCGAGGTGCGCGCGATCGCCGCCGCCAGCTACCGCAAGCACCTCGAGCGCATTGCCGAGTGGGCGGCGAGCGCCGATCCGTTCTGGTTCGGCGCGCGGCCCTCGTTTCACGACGCCTACGCGCTCACGCTGCTGCGCTGGGGCGGACTGGCCGGAATCGACCCCGACTCGCTGCCCGCCTACAAGGCGCTGACCGCGCGCGTCGCCGCCTCGCCGGCGGTGGCTGCCGTCATGGCGCGCGAGCGCATCGAACTGAACACCTTCCGCAAGGCCTGATCGGGGCTGCTCGCCGCATCGCGGCGCTTCGCGTCAACCGCCGCGGCGCCGCGCGGTCACTTCGATCTCGATCCGGATCCTCGGGTCGGCGACGCCGGCGCTGATCATCGTCGCCGCGGGGCGTATCTCGCCGAAGTGCCTGCGCAACACCGGCCAGCAGGCAGGGAACGCCGCCGCGTCGGGAACGATGTAGGTCACGCGAACGACATCGCGCAGGCTCGCACCGGCCTGCTCCAGCGCACTCGCGATGTTGCGCAGGCACTGTTCGGCCTGCGCGACGATGTCGTCGTCGATCGTCATCGTGGCGTAGTCGAAACCGGTCGTTCCCGACACGAAGACCCAGTCCCCGTCGAGCACCGCGCGCGAGTACCCGATGTCGCGCTCGAAGGTCGAGCCCGATCCGATCAGGCGGCGTTCGGACATCGTGACCTCCCTTTCGTGCCGGGTCGGTGCACCGCCCGGCGCACCGCTCGCCGAGCGCAGCAACGCACATTCAGCCCACGTCGTCGTTCCAGGTCTTGAGCCAGTAGTCATCCAGCGCCACGAATTCCCAGTCACCGGGATTCTCGCGCGCCACGATGCGCTCGCGCAAACTATGCGACAGCGATACGCGCTGCGGACGGATCGGTTGTTCGCTGCGCGTGTCGAAGAATACCCTGACGTCGGGCGTGAGCAGGGAGCCGCCCGATTGCTCGAGCACCACGCCCAGGCGCCCGGACGAAAGCCGCACGAGGCTGCCCACCGGATAGATTCCGACCGCGCGCACGAAGGCCTGGAACACCAGCGGGTCGAAGTGCCCTTTCCACCCCGCCATCTGGCGCACCGCGTCGGACGGATCCCAGCCCTTGTTGTAGGCGCGCTCCGAGGTCACCGCGTCGTACACGTCGCACACCGCGCCCATCCGCGCGAGCAGGCTGATCTGCTCCCCGTTCAGACCGCGCGGATAGCCGCCGCCGGCGAACCTCTCGTGGTGGTGCAGGCACACGTCGAGCGCCACCGGGTCGATCCCCTGCACCTGTGACAGGATCGCGTGGCCGGTGATCGGATGCTCGCGAACGGTGGCGAACTCCTCGTCGCTCAGCTTGCCCGGCTTGTTCAGTATTGCGTTCGGGATCGACATCTTGCCGATGTCGTGCAGCAGGCCGGCGACGCCGGCGCTACGCACCTCGTCCTCCTCGAAACCGAGTTCGCGCGCCAGCGCGATCATCAGCCCGCACACCGCCACCGAGTGCATGTAGGTGTAGTCGTGGGCCGTCTTGAGCCGTACCAGCGAGATCAGCGCCTCGTGGTTGCGCCCGACCGACGCCGCGATCTCGTCGGTCAGCGCGGTGACCCCCGCGATGTCGGGCACCTGGCCCAGGCGCGCCTCGGAGAACATTCGCACCACGTCGCGCCTGCTGTGGTGGATGATCCGCCGCGCCTCCTCGGCTTCCTCGGCGACGCTGCGCACGATCGCGGCGCGCGGCGCGGCGTTCGCGTCCCGATCCGCGACGCAAGTTTCGTGCGCGATCGCGATGGTCGAATTCTGTTGCCTGCCCGCGATTGCAGGCGCGGCGGCCGGCGGGTCCTCGGGAAGATCGAGCCCGCGCGCGGTGTCGATCCGCACGGTGGCCGCGCCGCTTTCGACGACCTTCGCAACCGCCGCATCGTCGTCGATCAGAAAACGGGTGCGCCAGAGCGCGTGGTCGAGCCACGACTCGTCGATCGCATGCAGGTACATGCCGACGCGCAGTTGCCCGATCCCGATCCGTCTGATCGTCACAGTGCTTCAGTTTCCCAAGTGGTGCGGACAAGGGCGGGACACCCCGATCCCGCACCGTGACCGCACGCGCCGCCGGCCGGAAAAGCCGCGGCGCGGCGTGCCTGCCACACCGAACCATTGCACCACCGAGGTGCACATCAACATTTTCGACATCCCGGCACCGCGCGCGAACCGGACCGACCGATGGCGGCCAGGCGCGTCCGGATGGCGGCCGACGAGCGGGCGGCCGTATCATCGGGCATGAACCGACCGATCGCGACCGGGCAGGCGCCGGCGCCGCGCTGATGTTCGACGACCGCCGCGACGCCGCGCTGCAGCTGGCAGAGGCGCTGCGAGCCTACCGCGGCACACATCCGCTGGTGCTGGCGATTCCACGCGGCGCGGTCCCGATGGCCGCGTCGATCGCGGCGGCGCTCGCAGGCGAGCTCGACGTCGTGCTGGTGCGCAAGCTCGGCGCGCCCGACTCCCCCGAGTTCGCCGTCGGAGCCGTCGACGAGAACGGCTGGACCTACGTCGCGCCCCATGCGCGCGTCGCCGGCGCCGACGAGGCCTACATCGAACGCGAGCGCGCCATCCAGCTCGAGGCGCTGCGCGTGCGCCGCGCGGCCTATACGCCGCTGCGCGCGCCGCTGGATCCGCGCGGCCGCGTCGCGATCGTGGTCGACGACGGCCTTGCGACCGGTGCGACGATGATCGCCGCGCTGCACGCCGTGCGCGCACGCGCGCCGGCGCGCCTGGTGTGCGCGGTGCCGGTCGCGGCGCCGGACAGTCTGGAAACGGTGCGCGAGCACGCCGACGAAGTCGTTTGCCTGGAGGCCCCGCGCGACTTCGGCTCGGTCGGGCACTTCTATCGCGACTTCGGACAGGTCGACGACGCCGAAGTGATCAGGATCCTGCAGGCGGCGGCACCCACTGCCGAAGCCGAAGCCGGGCCGGGCTGAGGCGACTGGAGGCCGGGCGCCCGCAGGCGGGGGCGCACGGGCGGCGCGCGGCTCAGCGGCTCAGCGGCACAGCTCGGCGCGCGCCTGTTCGTACTCGCGCCGCAGCCGCGCGACCAGTTCAGCGGCGCCCTGCACCTCCTTGACCGCGCCGATTCCCTGGCCGCAGCCCCAGATGTCCCTCCAGGCCTTGGCGGGGCGGCTCGAACCGAAATCCATCGTCGATACGTCGCTCTCGGGTAGGTTGTCGGGGTCGAGCCCGGCGTTGCGCACCGAGGGCGCGAGGTAGTTGCCGTGCACGCCGGTGAACAGGTTCGTGTAGACGATGTCGCCGGCGCTGGAGTCGACGATCATCTTCTTGTAGGCCTCGGCGGCGTTCGCCTCGCGAGTGGCGATGAAGGCCGAGCCGATGTAGCCGAGGTCCGCGCCCATCGCCTGCGCGGCGAGCACCGCGCGGCCGGTGGCGATGGCCCCCGAGAGCAGCAGCGGGCCGTCGAACCACTCGCGGATCTCCTGGATCAGGGCGATCGGCGATTGCACGCCGGCATGTCCGCCGGCGCCGGCGGCCACCGCGATCAGCCCGTCCGCACCCTTCTCGATCGCCTTCTTCGCGAATCGGTTGTTGATGATGTCGTGCAGCACGATGCCGCCGTAGGAGTGCACCGCGTCGTTGACGTCGGTTCGCGCACCCAGCGAGGTGATCACGATCGGCACCTTGTACTTCACGCACAGCGCGAGGTCGTGCTCGAGCCGGTCGTTGGACTTGTGCACGATCTGGTTCACCGCGAACGGCGCGCTCGGCGCGTCGGGGTGCGCAGCGTCGTACTCGGCCAGTTCGGAGGTGATGCGCTCGAGCCACTGCTCGAGCACTTCCTGCGGGCGCGCGTTGAGCGCGGGAAACGCCCCGACGATTCCGGCCTTGCACTGCGCGAGCAACAGGTCCGGATTGGAGATGATGAACAGCGGCGCGCCGACCGCGGGCAGGCGCAGGCGTTCGCGAAGGATCGGCGGAAGGCTCATGTCAGTCGTCGAGCCCGGTCATCCCGCTACGATGCGCGAGCGCCTTGGCGCCGGCGATGCGAAACAGCACCGCGCCGGGCCACATCAGTTTTCCATCGAGCCTGCGGCTGAAGAGCACGCCGTCGGTGCGCGCGACCACCTGCACGCGCGCGGCTGCGCCGCGCGGATCGCGCGGGTCGATGATCTCGCACACCGGCTTGCCCTTGCGCACTTTCGCTCCCCTCTGCGCATGGTAGACAACCATCCCCGCCACCGGGCTGTAACCGACGTCCATGCCGGCGATCGGCGTTCCCGGCGCACGCAGCTTGGGCAGCGCGCCGGCGCGCCCCTTGATCGCGCCGCGGCGCACCAGGAATCGGTAGAGGTTCGCCGCGTCCGAGGCGCCGAGCCGATGGTTGACGTCGTGCTGGCCGCGATACTCGATCGTCGCCGACAGGCAGGCCTGCGGAATGTCCGCCTCGGGGAACTGCTCCGCGAGTCGCGCCCACAACGAGCCGTTGACGCTGGAGAAGGTGTGCGAGGTCGGGAACGGCTCGTTGTACAGCGTGGCTTCCGAACCGATGTCGGCGGCGAGCGCTTCGGCCGGCCCCGGCCAGTCCCTGGCCGAGATGAACAGGTGCAGCGCGGCGTACTGGTCGCAGTGCAGGTCGAGGACGATGTCGGCGTCGATCGAGCGCTTCATCACCTCCTTGCGCAGCGTCTGAAGCTCGTTCGACGGCTGCATCGCGTCGAGCGTGGCGAGCGCCGCACGGCGCACCATCGCCACGTTGCGCTCGGCATCCGCGCCCAGCCTTGCGCCGACGCTATCGGCGACCTGCGCCGAGACCTCGGGCCAGTTGCGGTTGAAGTTGTCGCGCCCGAGCAGGTCGTAGCGTCCGACGTGGTTGTTGCCCACGATCTGCGAAAGACCGATCGGGTTGACCACCGGGACCACGATGATCTCGCCGACGATCTTGCCCGCGCGCTCGGCCTTCTCGAGCATCGGCATCAGGTGGTGCAGCGCCATCGCCCCCGGGAGTTCGTTGGCGTGGATGGCGGCCTGCAGGTAGGCCTTGGGGCGCGCCCCCACCTTGCCGTAGCGGTGATAGACGATGTGGCGCTCGGTGCCTGGCGTCATCGCCGGCAGCTGGATCTTTCCGGTGGATCGGGGCATTGGGCTCTCTGGGATCGACCTAGCGTGGGTACGAAATGGCTACGAAATGGGTACGAGAGGGGTCGAAATCGCGCGAACCTCGGGAAAACGCACCTTCCCGGGCCGCGCGGCGATCGGTAGTATCTGGCGACAAGGTTCGCATAAATTCAACCGAATGGAACGAGGAGACTGGAAAATGGACCATCGCACGCTTTCTGCGCTGATTTCGGAAGTGCATGACGGAAGAACTTCCCGACGCGATTTCGTATCGAAGATGGTCGCGCTGGGCCTCACCGCCCCGATGGCGACGTCGCTCCTGACGCTGGGCGGTGTCGCCCACGCGCAGCCCGCCTCGCAGTACAAACCCACGCGCCGCGGCGGCGGCGGCACGCTCAAGGTGCTTTGGTGGCAGGGCGTGACGCTGCTCAACCCGCACTTCGCGATCGGCACCAAGGACCAGGAGGGCAGCAGGATCTTCTACGAACCGCTCGCCGCCTGGGACCGTGACGGCAACCTGATCCCGATGCTCGCCGCCGAGATCCCGAGCCTTGCCAACGGCGGGCTCGCCGCCGACGGCAAGAGCGTCACCTGGAAGCTCAAGCGCGACGTGAAATGGCACGACGGCAAGCCGTTCACCGCCGACGACGTACTGTTCAACTGGGAATACGGCAAGAACCCCGAGGCCGCGACCACCACGATCGGCTCTTACCGCGACGTGGAGGTCGACAAGGTCGACTCGCACACGGTGCGCGTGCGCTTTACGAAAGCCACCCCATTCTGGGCCGACGCGTTCTGCGGCACACGCGGGATGCTGATCCCCAAGCACCTGTTCGCCGACTTCATGGGCGCCAAGTCGCGCGAAGCGCCCACCAACCTCAAGCCAGTGGGCACCGGCCCGTACAAGTTCGTCGACTTCAAGCCGGGCGACATGGTGCGCGGCGCGATCAACACCGACTACCACTTGCCCAACCGCCCGCACTTCGACGCGATCGAGATGAAGGGCGGCGGCGACGCGGTCTCGGCCGCTCGCGCGGTGCTGCAGACGGGCGAGTTCCACTACGCCTGGAACATGCAGGTCGAGGACGAGATCCTCAAGCGCCTCGAAGCCGGGGGCAAGGGCAAGGTCGTGATCAGCCCCGGAGGAAACATCGAGTTCATGCAACTCGCCCACACCGATCCGTGGAAGGAGGTCGACGGCGAGCGCGGCAGCCCGAAGTCCAAGCACCCGGCGTTCTCCGATCCGGCCGTGCGACAGGCGATGAGCATGCTGGTCGATCGAAAGTCGGTCGAGGACCACATCTACGGACGCACCGGCATCGCGACGTCGAACTTCCTGAACAACCCCGAGCGTTTCCGCTCGAAGAACACGAGCTTCGAGTTCAACGTCGACAAGGCGAATGCGGCGCTCGAGGCGGCGGGCTGGAAGCGCGGCTCGGACGGCATCCGCGCCAAGGACGGCGCGAAGCTCAAGTTCGTGTTCCAGACTTCGATCAACGCGCCGCGCCAGAAGACGCAGGCGATCGTCAAGCAGGCTTGCCAGAAGGCCGGCATCGACATCGAGATCAAGTCGGTGACCGCGTCGGTGTTCTTCTCGTCGGACGTCGCCAACCCGGACACCTACTCCAAGTTCTGGGCCGACATCCAGATGTACACGACCACGATGACGCAGCCCGACCCCGAGGTCTTCATGGACCAGTTCTGCTCGTGGAACCACGCGTCCAAGGAGAACAAGTGGCAGGGCCGCAACATCCTGCGCTGGACCAATGCCGACTATGACAAGGCCTACAAGGAGGCCGTGGGCGAAGTCGACCCGATCAAGCGCGCAGCGCTGTTCATCCGGATGAACGACCTGGTGATCAACAACCAGGCTGTCATCCCGGTGGTGGCGCGTCCGCGTCCATCGGCGGTGAGTTCGACGCTCAATGCGCCGCTCTCGGGCTGGGACAACGATTTCTGGAACCTGCGCGACTGGTTCCGGGAGGCCTGACCCCGTCGTTTCCGACTGGCTCGCCGCTCGCGGCGAGCCGGTCGCTCACATTCTCCATCGCCTGGTCCCCCATGAGCCAGTACCTGCTCAGGCGGCTGCTGATCCTGCTGCCCAGCCTGCTCGGCATCAGCATCGTGCTGTTCACGGTGCTCGCGCTCGCGCCAGGCGACCCCTTCGAGGAACTCGCCACCAATCCGAACGTCCCGGCCGAGGTGCGCGAGAACCTGCGCCGGCAGTTCGGCCTGGACGACCCCGTGTACCTGCGCTACTTCAACTGGATCTCACAGATGGTGCAGGGCAACTGGGGCTTCTCGTTCGTGAGCCGCGTCGACGTCGACCAGCTGATCCTGCAGCGCCTGCCCACCACGCTGGTCGTGATCGGCTCCTCACAGATCCTCGCGCTGCTGATCGCGCTGCCCGTGGGCGTGTTCGCCGCGACGCGGCCCTACTCGATCTTCGACCAGATCGCCAACACGATGGCCTTCGTCGGCTTCTCGGTGCCGACCTTCTTCACCGGGATCCTGTTCATCCTGCTCTTTTCGATCACGCTCGACTGGCTTCCCTTCGTCTACCGCGCCGACATCGAAGCCAGCGGCTGGCGATGGTGGTGGGAACACATCCGACAGTCGATCATGCCGGTAATGGTGCTGGGCCTCTTTCAGGCGGCGTCGTGGACGCGTTTCGTGCGCTCGGCGGTGCTCGACGTGATCCGGCTCGACTACGTCACCACGGCGCGCTCCAAGGGCCTTGCCGAGCGCCTCGTGATCGTCAAGCACGTGGTGCGCAACGCACTGATCCCGGTGGTGACGCTGGTCGCGCTGCAGATGCCCGCCGTCTTCGGCGGCGCGATCGTCACCGAACAGATCTTCCGCGTGCCCGGGGTCGGGTCTCTGCTGATCAGCGCCATCCTCGCGAACGACACGCCGGTGATCATGGCGGTCACCTTCGTGTTCGCGGGCCTCGTCATGTTCTCGAACCTCCTCGCCGACGTGCTCTATGGCTGGCTCGACCCCCGCATCTCCTACCGATAGCGTCGCGGTCCCGGCCCCGCGCACCTCGCTGGGCGCGGAATCGTGGCGCCGCTTCAAGCGCCACAGGCTCGCCTTTGCCGGCGGGATCATCTTCTGCGCTCTGGTGCTCGCTGTGCTGGTCGGCCCCTTCTTCTGGAAGGTGGCGATCAACGACATCGACTTCGGCGCCTCGCTCAAGGGCCCGTCGCTGGCGCACCCGCTGGGCACCGACGACCTGGGCCAGGACCTGCTCGCGCGCATGCTCTACGGCGGCAGGATCTCGATCGCGGTCGGACTCACGGCGATGCTGATCGCGGTGGTCGTGGGCACGATCATCGGCGCGGTGTCGGGAATGTCGGGCGGGCGGGTGGACGCGGCGCTGATGTGGCTCACCGACCTTTTCCTGTCGCTGCCGCAGCTGCCGCTGCTGCTGCTGATCATCTATCTCTTTCGCGACACGCTCAAGGCGCTTGTCGGCGTCGAGGTGGGCACCTTCATCCTGATCGTGCTGGTGATCGGCGGGTTCAGCTGGATGCCGGTGGCGCGGCTCGTGCGCGCGCAGTTCATGTCGCTGCGCGAGAAGGAGTTCGTCGAGGCCGCGCGCGCGCTCGGCGCGTCGCCCACGCGCCAGGTCGTGCGCCACATCCTGCCGAATTCGCTCGGCCCGGTGATCGTCGCCGCGACGATCGACGTCGCCACCGCGATCATCGCCGAATCGACGCTGTCGTTCCTCGGGCTGGGGTTCCCGCCCGACATCCCGACCTGGGGCCGGATCCTGTTCGACGCCAAGGACCACCTGGACATCGCGCCGCACTGGGCGCTGATCCCGGGGATCGCGATCTTCCTCGCGGTGCTGTCGATCAACTACGTGGGCGACGGCATGCGCGACGCGCTCGACCCGCGCAAGGTGATGTAGCGCGATGGCCGCCACGCTCCTCCGGATCAAGGGCCTGAAAACCCACTTCCACACCGACGAGGGCATGGTCCACGCCGTCGACGGCGTGGACATGAGCATCGACGCCGGAGAGACGCTCGGCGTGGTCGGAGAGTCTGGCTGCGGCAAGAGTGTCACCGCGATGACGGTGATGAAGCTGATCGCGATGCCGCCGGGAAAGATCGTCGCGGGCGAGATCCTCTGGAAGGGGCGCGACCTCGTCCCGCTTTCTTCGGACCAGATGCGCGCGATCCGCGCCAAACAGATCGCGATGATCTTCCAGGAGCCGATGACCTCGCTCAACCCGGTCTACACGGTCGGGCAGCAGATCGCCGAGACGCTGCGAATTCACGAGGGACTGAACCGGCGCGCAGCGATGGACCGCGCCGCCGAGATGCTCGCGCTCGTGCACATCCCGAACCCGCAACGCCGGGTGAACGACTATCCGCACCAGTTCTCCGGCGGGATGCGCCAGCGCGTGATGATTGCGATGGCCCTTTCATGCAACCCGCAGCTGCTGATCGCCGACGAACCGACCACCGCGCTCGACGTGACGATCCAGGCGCAGATCCTCGACCTGATCAACGAATTGAAGAGCCGCCTGGGCATGTCGGTGATGCTGATCACGCACGCGATGGGGGTGGTGGCGGAAACGGCGCAGCGCGTGGTCGTGATGTACGCGGGCAAGGTGGTCGAGGAGGCACCGGTGGAGACGCTGTTCGGCGCGCCGCGACATCCGTACACGCAGGGGCTGATCCGCTCGATCCCGCGCATCGACACCGCGGCGATCGCGAAGAAACGCCTCGAGGCGATTCCGGGCGTGGTGCCGCGCATGGTCGATCCGCAGGCGGGTTGCCGCTTCGCTCCGCGCTGCGCGCACGCCACCGCCGCGTGCACGGCGGCAACGCCCGCGCTGCGCGAGGTCGGCCCCGGGCACAAAGTCGCGTGCATCCTGTGAGGACGATCGCGCGATGACCGCCCCGCTTGCGCCCGTAGTCCCCCTTGCCCCCCTGACCCCTCTTCTCAGCGTCAGGAACCTGGTCAAGTACTTCCCGATCGAGGCCGGGTTGTTCAGGCGCTCGCACGAGCGCGTTCACGCGGTCGATGGCGTGAGCTTCGACGTCGCCCCGGGCGAAACACTGGGCCTGGTCGGGGAGTCGGGCTGCGGCAAGTCCACGACCGGGCGCTGCATCCTGCGGCTGATCGAGCCCACCGCCGGCGAAGTGAGCTTCGAAGGCCGCGAGTTGCGCGGCCTCGGCCGCGCCGAGATGCGCGCGCTGTGCCGCGACATGCAGATCATCTTCCAGGACCCCTTCGCGTCGCTGAACCCGCGCATGACGGTGGGCGCGATCATCGGCGAGGCGCTGACGATCCACAAACTCGTCAACAGCCAGAGCGAATACGACGAGAAGGTGGTCGACCTGCTCGAGACGGTGGGCCTGCACCCCGATCACGTGCGCCGCTATCCGCACGAGTTCTCGGGCGGGCAGCGCCAGCGCATCGGCATCGCGCGCGCGCTCGCGGTCTCGCCCAAGCTGATCGTCTGCGACGAACCGGTGTCGGCGCTCGACGTGTCGATCCAGGCGCAGGTGATCAACCTGCTCGAGGACCTGCAGGAGAAGTTCGGCCTGACGTACCTGTTCATCGCGCACGACCTGTCGGTGGTCGAGCACATCAGCAACCGCGTCGCGGTGATGTACCTGGGCCGCATCGTCGAGATCGCCTCGGCGCGCGACATCTACACGTCTCCGAAGCACCCCTACTCCGAGGCGCTGCTCTCGGCAGTGCCGATCCCGGACCCCACCGTGAAACGCCAGCGGATCCTGCTCCAGGGAGACGTGCCGAACCCGATCCACCCGCCCTCGGGTTGCCACTTCCACCCGCGCTGCCCGCGCGCGATGGAACGCTGCCAGGTCGAGGCGCCGCTGTTTCGCGAGATCTCTCCGGGGCGGCAGGCGGCTTGCCACCTCAACGATTGACGCGGCTCCTCAGGGTTCCCAGGTAGAGACCGGCGCGCCGGACTCCGGCTCGCCGCCACTCGCCCCGCGCTTCATCTCAGATCCTTCGCGCCACGTTGTGCCAGTAAGGCTCGCGCAGCTTGCGCTTGAAGATCTTGCCGGTGTCCTCGCGCGGCAGGCTGGCGTGGAACTCGATCACGCGCGGCACCTTGTACCCGGCGATACGCTCGCGCAGGAAGGCACGCACCGCCGCCGCGTCGCTGCGCTCGCCCGGTCGAAGTTGCACCGCCGCGGCGAGCGCCTCTCCGAACTCCTCGTCGGGCACGCCGAACACCGCGCAATCGGCCACCTGCGGCATCGTGTGCAACACCGCTTCGACTTCGGCAGGATAGATGTTCACGCCGCCCGAGATCACCATGTCGGACTTGCGGTCGGTGATGTAGAGGTAACCGTCGTCGTCGAACCAGCCCATGTCTCCGACGCTGACCAGCCCGTCGTGTTCGATCCGCCTGCGCGCCTCGTCGTTGCCGATGTAGGTGAAGTCCGGGTAGGCAGGCTGGCGCACGTGGATCGTGCCCACCGCGCCGGCCGGCAGCGGCGCGCCGTTGTCGTCGAGAACGCGCACCGTCGCGTCGCACAGCGCGCGCCCGACCGATCCCGGGTGCGCGAGCCAGTCGGCCGAGTCGATGAAGGTGGCGTAGCCGGTTTCGCTCGACGCGTAGCACTCGTTGATCACGGGCCCCCACCAGTCGATCATCGCGCGCTTGACCTCGGCCGGGCACGGCGAGCCGGTGGAGGTGACGAAACGCATCGACGAGAGGTCGTAGCGCGCGCGCACCTCCGCGGGCAGTCGCAGCATCCGCTGGAACATGGTCGGCACCAGGTAGGCGTGGCTGATGCGCTCGCGTTCGATCAGCGCGAGCGTCTCCTGCGCGTCGAAGCGCGGCACCAGGTAGAGCGTCGACCCGACCTGCGACGCGTTCGACAGGTACGACGCCGGGGCACTGTGGTAGAGCGGCGCGCAAAGCAGCGCGCGCGAGTTCGCGTCGAGCGCGAACACGATCCGGTACAGCCGCGCCGCGTCCTCGGCCTGGCGCTGCGCCAGTTCGGGCGCCGGGGGCAGCCTGCGAACGCCCTTCGGGCGTCCGGTGGTGCCCGAGGTGTACGGAATCATCCCGCGAGGGCGCATCGGCTCGCCAGCGTGGCGCGGGAAGCTGTCGCGCCACTGCTCCCAGCGTGGCCAGCCGCGCTGCGGTAAACCCGATGAACCCGATGAACCCGATGAACCCGGGGAAGCGGGCGAGTCGGGCGAAGCCGGCAACGCCGGCGACACGTTGTCGGATCCCGCTCCGGGAAGTCCGAAGGCGCGGCGCGTCGCGGGCTCGGGCGTCGCGACGATGCACGCCAGCGCCGCCGGGATCGCGTCTCCCGCCTGCGACAACAGCGTCGCGTCGATCACCAGCGCTTTCGCACCGCAGTCGCGCACGATGTATCCGGCCTCGTCGGCGCGAAAATGCCAGTTGACCGGGCACAGGTAAGCGCCCAGCGCGCGCGCCGCGTACATCACCTCGAGGTAGACCGGCTCGTTGCGCAGCATCACCGCGATCACGTCGCCCTCGACCACGCCGAGCGCCGCGAAACCCGAAGCGGCGCGCTCGGCACGCTCGGCGAGCGTCGCGGGTTCGGTGCGCTCGTCGTCGAAGATCAGTGCAGGGAACATGACGGTGGGCCCTCGCCTCGCTCAGGGCGCGAGATTGCTGTGCCGCTCGCGCCACAACAGATAGAGCCCGCTCGCGACGACGATCGCCGCGCCGCCCAGCACGGCGACCCCGGGGAAGTCGCCGAACAACAACCAGCCGAACAGCATCATGTACAGGATCTGCTGGTACATGAACGGGGCGATCGTCGAAGCGCGCGCGTAGCGATACGCCTGCGCGAGCCAGAGGTGTCCGGCGCCGCCGGCGCTTCCCATCAGCACGATCAGCATCCACTCGAGCGCGGTTTGCGGCGCCTGCCAGAGCCACAGCGCGAACGGCGCGATCAGCACCGCGGCGCCGAGCGCCGAGAGCAGATTCGTGACTGCCGGCGGGTCGGTCGCGGCGAGTTCCCTCGTGAGCAGGCCGAACAACGCGTAGAGCACGGCGTTGCCGAACGCGAGCAGGATCGCCGGATGAAAGCCCTGCATGCCGGGCCGCATGATGACCAGCACGCCGACGAAACCGGCGACGATCGCGAGCCATCGGCCGACGTCGAGCCGTTCGCGCAACAGCCACGCGGCAAACAGCGCGACCATGATCGGCACCGCGAACTGCACGGCGCCGGTCTCGGCGAGCTGCAGGTACTGCAGCGCCCAGAAATTGAGCGCGGTCATCGCAGGAAGCATCAGCGCGCGGACGAACTGCAGCCACGGGCGGCGCACCGTGTCCAGGCGCAGCTCGCCGCTTCGCGCCATCGGCAGCGCGACGATCAACGCGTGCACGACGAATCGCAACCACACCACCTCGAGCACGGGCAGCGTGCGCACCAGCAGCTTGGCGCTGGCGTCCAGCGTCGCGAAGCAAAGGTACGCCGCCGACGCGAGGCCGATCCCGTAGAGGCGATTGCGCGCGCTGTCGGGAAAGAGCAACTGGTTGGCGCGCTGGGCAGGGAACGGGGCGAACCGCCGACGGTGCGCCCCCGCGCCCTCGCTACGCGCCTCTCCCGCGGGCGAAGTCGACGAACCAGTCGATGCTCGCCGGGTTGGCCATCGAGTCGCGGTTCACCGACTTCTGCGCCGGCTGGCCGAGCAGGATCTTCTTGACCGGGACTTCCAGCTTCTTGCCGGAGATCGTGCGCGGCACTTCCGCGATCGCGAAGATGTCGTTGGGGACGTGCCGCGAGGACAGCTTGGTGCGGATCGCATCGGCGAGCGTCTTCTTCAGCCCGGGCGCGACTCCGGTGTCCGACGCCGCCGGCGAGAGCGCCCCGACGCCGCTCGCCGCGTTGGCCGCCGCCGCGCGGCCGGCAACCTCGCCGGCGAGCGCGCGACCCTTCGTGCTGGCGCCCGACGCGGGGCCGGCGCCCGACGCGGGGCCGGCCCGGTCGCGCAGCACGACGAACAGCGCGAGGTACGAAGGGCGTCCGAGGTATTCGAGGTCGATCACCAGCGAGTCGACCAGCTCGGGCATCTCCTCGACCACCCGATACAGCTCGCTGGTGCCCATCCGGATGCCGCCGCGGTTGATCGTCGAGTCCGAGCGGCCGTAGATCACGCCGGTCACCGACTCCGGGCGCGGGATCAGCTTGAGCCAGTCGCCGTGGCACCAGACCATCGGCGGTCCGGGGAAGGTCTCGAAGTAGCTCTCGAAGTAGCGCCTTCCTCCTTCGTCGTTCCAGAAGTACAGCGGCATCGAGGGCATCGGCGTCGTGCACACCAGCTCGCCGACCGCGTCGAGTTGCGGCTTGCCGGCCTCGTCGAACGACTCGATCCCGGCCCCGAGGCCGCGACACTGCATCTCGCCCGCGTAGATCGGCAGGATCGCGCACGAGCCGAGGAACGCGGTGCCCGGGTCGGTGCCGCCCGAGATCGAAGCGAGCATCAGGTCGCGCTTGACGTGCTCGTACACCCAGCGATAGCCGTCCTCGGTGAGCGGCGAGCCGGTCGAGCCGACGCTGCGCAACTCCGAGAGGTCGAATCGCCCGCGCGGCGAGAGCCCCGACTTCATGTTCAACGCGATGAACGCCGGGCTCGTTCCGAAGAAGGTCGCGCGCTCGCGCTCGGCCAGCCGCCACAGGGTTTCGAGATCCGGGTATCCCGGATTGCCGTCGAACTGCAACAGCGTGCACCCGGTCATCAACATGCTCGCCCAGAGGTTCCACATGATCCAGTTGGTCGAGGAGAACCAGAAGAAGCGATCATGTTCGTTCAGATCGAGGCCGATCACCGCGCACTTCATCAGCTCGATCGCGGTGCCGCCGTGTCCGTGCACGATCGGCTTGGGCATGCCGGTGGTACCCGACGAATAGACCACCCACAGAGGGTGATCGAAGGGAACCGGCGTGAACTGCGGGTCGGCACGCTGCGCCAGCGCGTCGCGCCAGTCGAGCAACTCGACGCCGCCATCGACATGCCCCAGCGTCGCGTTCGCGTCGAGGTAGGGCACGAGCACGACGGTGCGCACGCTCGGGAGCTGGCGCAACAGCTCGCGCACCGTTTCGCGACGGTCGACGTCCTTGCCGCCGTAGCGATAACCGTCGACCACGAACAGGAGCTTCGGTTCGATCTGGCGGAAACGGTCGAGCACGCTCACCGGACCCATGTCGGGCGAACACGACGACCAGATCGCGCCCAGGCTGGTGGCCGCGAGCAGCGCGACCACCGACTGCGGGATGTTGGGCATGTACGCGGCGACGCGATCGCCCGGTTCGACGCCGAGACGGCGCAGGCTTGCCGCGAGCGCGCCGACATCGGCGGCGAGCTCGGCCCAGCCGATCTCGCGGCGCTCGACCAGCTCGCTAGCGAACACGATCGCCGGGCGCGCCGCGGCGTCGGGGCGGTTCGCGTGTGCGAGCATCTGCTCGGCGTAGTTCAGCGTCGCGCCCTCGAACCACTTCGCGTGCGGCATCTCGCGCTCGCCGAGCACACGCGTGTAGGCGCTGTGCGAGCGAACGCCGAGGAAATCCCAGAGGCTCGACCAGAAGCCCTCGAGGTCGGTCACCGACCAGCGCCAGAGCGCCTCGTAGTTCTCGAAGCGCCGGCCGTGCGTGTCGTCGAGCCAGCGCATGTAGCGCGTGATCCCGGCCGCGGCGACGCGCTCGGGTGTCGGGGTCCAGATCGGCTTGGCCGCTTCGATCATGTTCTGCGCGCGCGGGCGATCGGCCCGCTCAGTGCTGGTGGTGTTCGTCGAGGATCAGATAGCAGGTCCGGCCCTCGGTGCCCAGCGCGATCTGGGCGCCGTGCGGCAGCGTCAGCTTGGGGCTCGCGTGGCCGAACGGCAATCCGGTGAGGACCGGGGTCCGGGTCTGCGTGCGCAACCAGCGGATCACGCCCGCAAGGTCGAAGCCGCGGTCGTGCTCGGCCAGACGGTAGCCGTTGACGTGCCCGACGAGCAGCGCGCGCTGGCGATCGAGCACGCCTGCGTGCAGCAGTTGCGTGAGCATCCGTTCGATCCGGTACGGGTGCTCGTTGACGTCCTCGACGAACAGGATCCCGCCGTCGACCTTTGGAAACCACGGCGTGCCGAGCAACGCGCACACGATCGAAAGGTTTCCTCCCCACAGCGTTCCGCGCGCCTCGACATCCTTCGGGCCGGAGTAGCGAAAGCCGACGATCTCGAGCGAGCCGTTCATCGCGTCCTGGAAGGTGCCGAGCGTGGTCGGGTCGATGTCCTCGAAGCGTTCCGCGGCGAAATCGTCGAGCGCCGGGCCCGACCAGGTGACGGCGCGCGCCTTCGCAAGCATCGCGAGCTGGAACGCGGTGAAATCGGACAGCCCGACCCAGCGCTTGCGCGCCCGCGCGAGGCTCCTGTACTCGAGCATCGGCAGGATGCGGGTCAGGCCGTATCCGCCGCGCGTGATCATCACGATCGACGCACCTTGCGCGGCCGCGCGCACGAACGCGCCGGCGCGTTGCTCGTCGCTGCCTGCGAAGCGCTGGCGGCGCCTGAGCGCCGCGCGATCGAGCACCGGCTCGAACCCGGCGCGCCGCAGGTTTTCCAGCGAGCGCTCGAGCGGTGCGGCCCGTGAGACCGCGCCCGAGGGCGAGATCAGGTACACCGGACTCGCGTCGACTGGGGCATCGCTCGCGTCGTCGGCGCCGCTCGCGTCGTCGGCATCGCTCATCGATTCAGTCTGCCACACGCGCCGGGCCGATCAGCCCTCGTACCAGATCACCGTGCGGCGTTCGCTCACCCACTGCTCGTACTTCGGGCCGAACACCTCCTCGATGCGATTGCGTTTGACCTTGAAGGTCGGCGTGATCAGGTCGTTGTCCACTGTCCACGGCGTCGAGTCGATCACCAGGCAATCGAGCCGCTCGTGCGGGTCGAGAGCGGCATTGATCTGCGCGAGGTGGGCTTCGAGCGACGCCGTCATCTCGGCGCGCACGCCCGGGTCGGCCGCGCGTGCCGCGGCCTCGGGGCTGAGCATCAGGATGCCCAGCGGCTGGCCCAGGTTCGCTCCGGTGACCACGCAGGCCTCGACCGCGCCGTGCATGACCAGCCGATCCTCGATCGGCGCCGGCGCCACGTACTTGCCCTTGCCGGTCTTGAAAAGGTCCTTCACCCGGCCGGTGATCTTCAGGTAACCGTCGGGTTCCACCTGGCCCTTGTCGCCCGTCCTGAGCCAGCCGTCTTCCGAGTAGGCCTGCCGTGTCAGCTCGGGTTCCTTGTAGTAGCCGAGCATCAGCCAGGGACTCTTCATCTGGACTTCGCCAGTCTGCGGGTCGAGCCGCGACTGCACCCCCTCGTAGGGAAGACCGACCGTTCCCGGACGCTGCACGCCGGGGCGCGTGATGTGCGAGACGCCGCAGTTCTCGGTCATTCCGTAGCCTTCGATGATCGGCAGGCCGAGGTTCTCGTACCAGCGCAGCAGCTCGGGCGGCATCGGCGCCGCGCCTCCGACGGCGAACTTGCACTTGTCCAGGCCGAGCGCCGACAGGATCTTGCGGCGCACGATGTTGTTCAGGATCGGGATCTTCAGCAAGCGCCTGAGCTTCTCGGGCGGCATCTTCGCGCTCACGCCCTGGCGGAACTTCAGCCACAGTCGCGGCACCGAGAAGAAGGTCGTCGGCTGGGCGCGCTGCAGGTCGGCCGTGAAGGTGTCGAGCGACTCGGCGAAGTACACGCGCATGCCGAGCGCCAGCACAGCGTGCTCGACCAGCGTGCGCTCGACCACGTGCGCCAGCGGCAGGTAGCTCAGCATCCTCGTCTCCGAGTCGAGCGGTATCAGCTTGAGCCCGGCCTGCAGCGCACTGGCGAAGTTCTCGAAACTGTGCATCACTCCCTTGGGCATTCCGGTGGTGCCCGAGGTGTACATGATCGTCGCGAGCTCGTCGCCGGGGCGCACCGGGTCACCGGTCATCGGCGCGGTGTCCCTGACGATGTCGTCCCAGCTCGTGTAGTCGTTCGGCGGCGACAACGGGTAGTTCACGCAGGGCAGCCCCTGCGCAACTCCCGGCTTCATGTGGTCCCAGCCATCGAGCTTGCCGACGAACAGCAGCCTGGACTCGCTGTGCTCGAGGATGCGCCGGATCGTATCGGGCGCGAGCGTCGGGTACAACGGCACCGACACGTAGCCGGCCAGCCAGATCGCGAAGTCGGTCATCATCCAGTGGGCGCAATTCTTCGACAGGATCGCGATCCGCGCGCCCGGCTCGAATCCGCGCGACTGCAGATACGCGGCGATCCGCCGCGACTGGTCCATCACCTGCGCCCAGGTGAAGTCGATCACCTTGCCCGCGCCCATCGGCTGCGTGAACACGACGCGCTCGGGAGCGGTCTTCTCCCAGTGATACAGGCGCTGCAGCGCGAGTGCGTCGGCGGCTATCCGGGTTGCATCGGTCATTTGTGTCTCCTTGGAATGGACGCGCCTCCTCGCCGGGCGAACGCGCCAGCTCGGGTGCGCGGGATCGTCTCGTCTGAAGTCTGACACAGTCGCTCACCCGGCAGTCGCTCGCCCGGCGCGATTCCGTAGAATGGCGTCGGCAAGCGAATCGCCAGGAGGGCCGATGCCCAGGATTGCCTATGTTCCGATGGACCTCGCCGAGCCGGCCGAGATCGTGGCCGCGGTGCGCAAGCGTCGCGGCGGACAGTTCATCGCTCTCGACCGCATGCTGTTGCACAGTCCTGCCCTGGCTGCCGGATGGAACGCATACCTGGGCGCGGTGCGCGGCGAGCTCGAACTCGACCCGAAGCTGCGCGAACTTGCGATGTGTGTGGTGGCGGTGATCAACGGCGCCGAGTTCGAATTCGTGCACCACGCGCCGGTGTTCGTCGCGGCCGGCGGCAGCGAGGCGCAGGTTGCCGCGATGCGTGACCCCGACGCCGCGGCTCGCGACGCTTCGCTGTTCGACGAATCGCAACGCGCCGCGCTCGCGCTGTCGATCGAGATGACGCGCAACGTCGCGGTGAGCGACGAGACCTTCGAGCGTGTGCGCCGGAGGCTGAACGATCGCCACACGGTCGAACTGGTCGCGACGATCGCCGCCTACAACATGGTGTCCAGGTTCCTCGTCGCGCTGGGCGTCGAGCCGGAATAGGGAACAGACGATGATCGACCGCATCGACCACCTCGTGCTGACCGTCGCCGACATCGCGAAGACGACACGATTCTACGAACGCGCGCTCGGCATGAAGGCCGAGTTCTTCCGCGGGCCCGAAGGCCAGCCACGGCACGCTCTTCGGTTCGGCCAGCAGAAGATCAACCTTCAGGACCGCGACACCGACACGCCCACCAAGGCCGCGGCGCCGACCTTCGGTTCGGGCGACTTCTGCCTGATCGCCTCGCTGCCTCTGGACGACGTGATCGCGCACCTCGAACGCGAAGCGATCTCGCTCGAAGCCGGACCGGTGGCCCGAAGCGGCGCGATGGGCGCGCTGCGCTCGATCTACTTTCGCGACCCCGACGGCAACCTGGTGGAGGTCGCCGAGTACGTCGCAAGCTAGGCGCCGAGCGCTCTCTCGATCGCCGCGCGCAGACCGGCGAAATCGACCGAACCCTCGAACACGCGAACGATCGTGCCGGCGCGGTCGATCAGCACCAGGGTGGGCGTGCCGCGGATCGGGCCCAGTGCGCGCGTGGCTTCGCCCATCGGATCGAGCGCCACCGGGAACGGCAGCGCGTTGCTGCGCGCGTAGCGCAGGACGTGGTCCGGGCGGTCGTAGGGCATCGCGACTGCGACGGTCACGAGACCGCGCGCCTGCAGCTCGCGGTGCAAGCGTGCGATCGCGGGCATCTCGGCGATGCAGATCGTGCAGCTCGTCGCCCAGAAGTCGACCAGCACCACCTTGCCGCGCAGACCGGACAGCGCGAGTCGCGTGCCGTCGACCAGCCCGAAACCGATCTCCGGCGCGGGACGCTCGACGAAGCGTTCCTGTGTGCGCCACAGAACCAGTGCGGCGAGCACGAGCGCGACCAGCACGAACGACGCGACGAACGCGCGCACGCGGCGCGGCCGATACGCCCGCGCCGCGCTCGCTGCCCGAGTCGAACGCTTGTCCACACGGCAGTGTATCCTGCACCCGCGCCGCGACGCCGATACCGACATGGCCAACTCCGGACCCGCTCCCCGCGACGTCGTGTCGCTGTTCTGCTTCGACTGGGATTGTGTCGGCTACGAACGGCTGAACACCCGATGGCGCGTCCACGCCGAGGGTTTCGACCTGTTCTCCTTTCCGGGCAATCTGCGCCTGGCGAGCTTCGACCTGGATCGTTTCGCCGCGCGCATCGCGTCGCGCTACCGCGGCCGCGTCCAGGGGGTGATCTCGAACAACGAACAGTTCGGCGCGCTCGCCGCGGCGCTCGCCGCCGAACGGCTCGGCCTGCCTGGAACCAGCCCCGAAGCGGTCCTGCGCTGCCAGCACAAGGTCGCGATGCGCGAACTGCTCGACGAGGTCGCACCACAGGCCAACCTGCCTTTCTTTCCCCTTGCCTGCGAGTACGGCGAAGCGGTGCCCGAGGCGCTGCCCTATCCGTTGTTCGTCAAGCCGGTGAAGGCGGCGTTCTCGGTGCTCGCGCGACGCGTCGAGAACCGCGCCGAGCTGCAGGCGCACACGCGATTCGGCCCGCTGGAGGCCTGGATCATTCGCAGGCTGGTCGCCCCGTTCGACCGCGTCGCGCGGCGACGGACGGACTTCGCGCTCAGCGCGCATCACATGATCTGCGAGCAGCCCGTGGACGCCGCCCAGTTCAATCTCGACGGCTACGTGTTCGACGGCAGGACGACGATGATCGGAGTGGTCGATGCGGTCATGTACCGGGGAACGAACGCGTTCATGCGCTTCGAGTACCCGTCGCGACTCGCCGATCCGGTGCGCGCACGCGCGCTCGAGATCGCGTCGCGCTTCCTCGCCGCAGCCGGATTCCGCCACGGCATGTTCAACATGGAGTTCTTCCACGACGCGCGCGACGACTCGCTCAAGGTGATCGAGTTCAATCCCCGGCTTGCGTCGCAACTCGCCGATCTGTACCTGCGCGTCGACGGCATCGACGTTCACGCGGTCTCGCTCGCGCTCGCCTGCGGCGACGACCCGGCGCGCGAGCCGCGTCGGCCCCCGCTGGGCGCGCGCGCGGCGAGCTTCGTGTTTCGCGGCTTCGACGAGAGCGCGCCCCCGGCGCTGACGCGGGCGCAGCTCGACTGGCTGCGCGAGCGCGAACCGGACGCGATCCTGATGGAATTCCCGCGCGGAGCGCGCGGCCGACGGCGCGACCTGAAATGGCTGTCGAGCCACCGCTGGGCGGTGCTCAACATGCACGGCAGCGACGAGGCCGACCTTCGCGGGCGCTACACCCGAGCCTGCCGGTGCTTCGGTTGGGAAGCGCCCTGGTGAGCGATCGGCTATTTCTGCCCGGATTCCTTCGAAGCGCGCTCGATGCGCGCCATCTCGTCGGCGCTCGCGTACTCGAACACGGTGACGACGCGTGTCACGCCGGAGACGCGGCTGACCACCTGCGCGGCGCGGTCGCCCTCGACCCGGGTCGTGATGCCCATCAGGTAGACCACGCCGGACTCGGTGACGACCTTGATCGTGTTGGCCTGCAGATCCTTGGTGTCGATCAGCGCGGTCTTCACCCGCGCGGTGATCGAGGTGTCCGCCGCCTGCGTGCCGACCGATACCCGCCCCGAGATTGCCAGTTCGTTGTGGATCGAACGGACGTTCGCGTAGCGCGCGACCAGCGCCTCGGCCGCACGCTTGGTCTGTTCGTTGAGCACCTGGCCGGTGAGCAGGACCTTGCGGTTGTAGCTGGTGACGCTGACGCCACCCGACCCCGGAACCTGCCGGTTGAGATCGGCCAGAGCCTTGAGCTCGATGCCGGTGTCGTCGGTTTGCGCGCCGAGCGTGCGCCGGTCGACGACCGCCAGCGTCCCGACCACGAGACCGGTGGCCGCGAGCGGGAAACACGCCGACAGCGACAGCGTCGCGCCGGCCAGCGCCGCGCAGATCGCGAGCCTGGCGAATGGTCGCGAATTCCTGGACTTGTTGTTCATCGTTCGTCTCTCCTGCGTTGACCCGGCGGCAGCCACGATCAACCCTGCTCGCCGAGCAGGGCCGAGTCGATTCCGTCGCAAAGGCAATGAATGATCAGTCGGTGAATTTCCTGGATGCGTGCCGTGCGCTCGTGTGGAACGCACAGATGCACATCGTCGTCTCCCAGTACCTGGGTGGCGCTCCCGCCGCCCTTTCCGGTGAGCGCGACCACCTGCATGCCGCGATCGTGCGCGGCTTCGATCGCAGCGATCACGTTCGGCGAATTGCCGCTGGTGGAGATCGCGACCAGCACGTCGCCCGCCTGCCCCAGCGCCCGGACCTGACGCGAGAACACCTCCTCGTAGCGGTAGTCGTTGGCGATCGCGGTGAGCAACGTGGCGTTGCCCACCAGCGATACGGCGGCGAGTTCGGGTCGCTCGCGCTCGAAGCGCCCGCTCAGCGCCGCGACGAAGTGCTGGGCGTCGCCCGCCGAGCCGCCATTTCCGCAGGCGAGGATCTTTCGGTCGTTGGCGAGCGCGCCGACCAGCCGATCGACGGCCTCGGCGATCGGCCCCGCAAGTGTCTCGGTTGCGGCTCGCGCGAGCCGTGCGCTCTCGTCGAACTGCTCGCTGATGCGCGCGATCAGGCTCATTGGCGGCAATTATAGCCGCGTGCCGGGTCGCTCCCGGTCAGAACGCGGCGCGCAGCCAGAGAACACGGCCCGCCTCGAAAGCGAAAACGTCGAAGCGAAGCGCCGGCCACGCGCGCTGGCCGAAGCGCGATTGCAGGTAAACCTGCGCCGCGCGCCGGATCCGCTGCTGCTTAGCCTGCGTCACGCTCGCCGCCGCACCGCCGAACGCGGCGCCCGAGCGCGAGCGCACTTCGACGAACACCAGCTCGCGCGCATCGTGCAGGATCAGGTCGATCTCGCCGGAGCGGGCGCGGAAGTTGCGCTCGACGAGCCTCAGGCCCCGCGACGTCAGATAATCGAGCGCGAGCTGCTCGGCAGCGCCTCCGGCGCGCTGGCGCGGCGAAACCGGCACGAACGTGGAAGGCGATCGCATGACGAGCACATTGTATGTAGTGGCCACGCCGATCGGACACCTGTCGGACCTAAGCCCGAGGGCGAGCGAGACGCTGCGCGCGGTCGCCGCGGTCGCCGCCGAGGACACGCGCGTCACGCGCGTATTGCTCGGGCACGCGGGGTCGTCGGCGCGGGTCTTCAGCGCCCACGCGCACAACGAAGCCGACGCCGCGAAGCGCGTGCTGGCGATGTTGGCCGAGGGACACGACGTCGCACTGGTCAGCGACGCGGGTACGCCGGCGATCAGCGATCCCGGCGCGGCGATCGTCGGCGCGGCGCACGAAGCGGGTTTCGCGGTTGTTCCGGTTCCCGGGCCGAGCGCGGTGACGGCGCTGCTCAGCGCGGCGGGACTGGCGCCCGGGCCGTTCCTGTTCGAGGGTTTCCTGCCCGCGAAAGCCGGGACGCGCGACGCGCGCCTCGCGATCGCGGCCGAGGCCGCCGATCGTGCCGGCGCGGTCCTCGTGCTCTACGAAGCGCCGCACCGGATCGACGCGACGATCGCCGCGATCGCCGCACACTTCGGCGCCGAGCGGCGCGTCGCGATCGGCCGCGAACTCACCAAGCGCTTCGAGGAGATCTACCGAGGTCCGCTCGGCGGAGTTCCGGGCTGGCTCGACGCGAAGGCCGAACGGCGCAAGGGCGAGTTCGCGATCGCGATCGACGCGGTGCCCGCGACCGACTCCCCCCCGCCAGGACGGCACACGATCGACCTCGAGCAGTTGCTCTTGGGACTGCTCGAACAGATGCCGACCAGCGCCGCGGTGCGGCTGGCGCGCGACCTGACCGGCGCGCCGCACAAGGCGCTGTACGCGATGGCGCTGGCGGCACGTGATCGCTCGCGGTAGCGGCTGGCGGCTGGCGGCTGGCGGCTGGCGGCTGGCGGCTGGCGGCTGGCGGCTGGCGGCTGGCGGCTGGCGAGCTGGCGACTGGCGGCTGGCGACTGGCGACTGGCGACTGGCGACTGGCAGTTGGCGGCCAGTGTTCAGCGATCGACCACGAATGGCGCGCCTCCGGTCAGGGCGCGGATCCGCTCGGCCTCGAGCAGCGCCTGCGCGCGCGCCGGGAACGGCCCGTAGCGCAACTTGTGCAGTCCCGCCTCGACGCTGAGCGCGATGCGAGGCGGCGCCACCGAGGCCGTCTCGGCGATCCGGGCGCGCGCCGCCAGCGCGTTCTCGCGCGTAGAGAACGCGCCGAGCTGGAGGAAGTACGCTCCGTCCGCTGGCTGCTCCTGCGCGACGCTCGACACCGCGACCGATTCGAACTCGAGCCGTAGCGGCGCGGGCGGCGACGAAAGCGCGCGCACGGACGTCGCGGCAGGCACCACGGCGGACGTCGCACCGGACGTCGTACCGGACGTCGCACCGGTCGCGACGACGGCAGCAGGTGAATCGGCCGCCGGCAGCGGCGGGGCGTCGAAGCGCGTGATCAGCTCGACCTCGACTTCAGCGCTCCCGGCGTCGACGTAGCCGAGCTTGGCCGCCGCCACGTACGACAAATCGATCACCCGCCCGTGCAGGAACGGGCCTCTGTCGTTCAAGCGCACCACGACGCTGCGGCCGTTGCCGGTATGGGTGACGCGCACGTAGCTTGGCAGCGGCAACGTCGGGTGTGCGCCGGTCATCTTGTGCATGTCGTAGACCTCACCGATCGAGGTCTGCCGTCCGTGATAGCGGCGCCCGTACCAGGAGGCCACGCCGCGCTCGCGAAACGGCTCCAGCGCGGTCAGCGGAACGTATCGACGCTCGAACACGACGTAGGGTCGGCTGGCGCGCGCCGCCAGCGCTTCCGCTCGAGGCACCGCGTCGGCGACGGTGTCCGGATCGGGCGCGGGCATGTCGCCCGGTCCGTCGTCGAGGTAGTAGCCTCCGCCACGCCCCGGTCTCGCTGCGCCACCCGGCGCGCCACCCGGCGCGGCCCGATGCGCGCCTGCGACCGCACGATCGACAGCGGCGCCCTCGCGCGCTGGCGCGCTCGCCGAACCGGGCGAATCGATCGTCGATTGGCGGGTCATCGGAGCGGAGCAAGCGCTCACCAATATGGCAAAGACGCCTGCAAGAACCGGACCCGAACGGCGCGAGCCGGCGGTCATCGTGGCGGTCATCGTGGCGGTCATCGTGGCGCTCATCGCGGCGCTCATCGCGGCGCTCATCGCGGCGCTCATCGCGGCGCTCATCGCAGCGCTCATCGCGGCGCCTGCGCGGCTACGCGCGCCTTGCGCGGCGCGCGCGCGAACAGGCGATCGAACAGCACGTTGGGAAGGAGCCTGAGCACGCGCGCGACCACCGCCATCTGCCAGGGAATGACCGCGTAGGACCGGCGCGCGTCGATCGCCCGGATCGCGCGCGCGGCGAATTCGTCGGCATCAAGCAGGAACGGCATCCGGTAGCGATTGCGCGCGGTGAGCTGCGTGCGCACGTAGCCCGGGCTGATCGTGACCACGCGCACGCCGCTCGTGCGCAGTTCGACCCTGAGGCTCTCGAGGTAGGTGACGACGGCTGCCTTCGAGGCGCTGTAGCCGCCGGCGCCCGGCAGGCCGCGTATCGCCGCGACGCTGGCGATGCCGACCAGCGAGCCCGAGCGCGCTGCCTTCATCCCGGCGACGAAGGGCGCGAAGGTGTCGAACACGGCGACCAGGTTCGTGCGCAGGATCCGCTCGAACACCGCCGCGTCGTCCGGTTCTCCCGTGATCGTTCCAGCGCTGATCCCGGCGTTGGCGATCACCACGTCGGGCACGCCGAAGCGCCCGAGGAACTCAGCCGCCGCGGCGCCGAGCGCGGCGCGATCGGTGACGTCGACCGCCCACTGCGGCGTGTTCGCGACGCCGAGTTCGGCCGAGAGTTGCGCGAGCGCGTCGTCGCGTCGCGCCACGATGCCGATCACTGCCTGCGGATCGCGGCTGCGGTAGGCGCGCGCGAGCGCCGCTCCGATTCCGGCCGAGGCCCCAGTGATGAAGATGCGCACCGCGGCGCCGGCTTCGGCCCTACTTGCCGCGCTTGCGCTCGCGCTCGAGCAGGTAATCGATCACGCGAAGCGCCTGCGTGTTGCCGCCGGCCATCGAGGGCGCCGTGTACCAGCGCCCGTTGACCGCCATCGCCGGCACACCGTCGACGCCGTAGGCCTGCGCCATCGCCGTGGCCTTGCGCACCCGCGTGCGCACGGTGAACGACGCCCAGGCATCGAGGAACTGCTTGCGCTCGACACCGCGCTTGGCAACGAAGTCGGCCATGTCGTCGGGTTTGCTCAACGGCAGGCGATCGTTGTGGATCGCCGCGAAGATCGCGTCGCCCAGCTCGGCGTCCTTGTTCATCGATTCGAGCGTGTAGAACAACTGCTGGTGCGCCACCCACGAGGGACCCAGCCCGACGTGGACCTTGCGAAACGCAACGTCGGCCGGCAAGCGCTTGGCCCAGTCCTTGATCGCGGGTTCGAGCGAGTTGCAGTGCGGGCAGCCGTACCAGAAGAACTCGAGGACTTCGATCTTCGCCGGCGCTTCGGTCGACTGTTCGGGTTTGACCGCGCGAAACTCGGTGCCCTCGCGCGGCGCGGGTTGCGCGCGCGCGAACGGCACGCCCAGCGCAAGACTCGCGCCACCGAGCGTCTTCAGGAACCGGCGGGTCGAGTGATCGATGTGCTCGTTCATTGTCGTGAAACTCCTGTGCGGTGCGGGCATCCGGTCAGCGCTGTCGCACAACCGACGCCTCGATCCCGTTTTCGGCCAGACGCGCGCGCGCCTTGTTCATATCCTCGAGTTGGGAGTAGGGCCCCACTCGAACGCGGTACATCGACTGTCCGTTGACCTCGGCGCTGACCACGCGCGCCTCGAAGCCGACCAGCGCGAGCCGACCGCGCATCGCGTCGGCGTCGGACTGCGAGCGAAACGCGCCGGCCTGCAGAAGGTACCCCGGTTGAGCAACCTCGGGCGCCGTCGGGCTGCCAGGCTGTGCGTCGGGCGCCTTGGCCGATCCTTTCGCCGGATCGGCCGGCGGGCGCGCCGGTGCGACGACGACCGGCGCCGGCGCCGGATCGCGCTCGGGCGTGCGGCCGAACAGCCGATCGAGGATCGATCCGCGTTCGGGCTCGGCGTCCGGGGCTTGCGTCGGCGCGGCCTCGGGGACCTGCCCGGAGCCGCTTGGCCGCGTCTTCGAGTACAGCGGCCTGTTCGGGTCCGGCAACTCCGCACCGGGAACCAGATCGACCGCGCGATCCGGCGCTCGACCCGCCTTGTTCACGAACGGCACCGGCGAGCGGGTGATGTAGACCGCGACCACGACCGCGATCGTCAGGCCGCACACCAGCCCGATCAGGAAACCGGCGAAGGTTCCGCCGGCCATCGCCGCGCGCGCGCGACGGCGATCGGCTCGCGCGATCCGCGCGCGTCCGGCGCGCGCTGCGGCGACACCGCTATCGTGGGCTGCCCTCATCACATCCTCTCCGGGGCCGACACGCCGAGCAGCGCGAGCCCGTTGCGCAGCACCTGGCGCGTCGCGAGCGCAGCAGCAGTCGCGCATTGCGCAGCCTCGGGTCGTCGACAAGAAACCGTTCCGCATTATAGTAACTGTGAAGATCCGCCGCTAAGTCCTTGAGATAGAACGCGATTGCATGCGGTGCCAGTTCGTCGCAGGCGCCGACAGCAGCGCGGGGAACTCGGCGAGACGCGCAGCAAGTGCGAACTCGCGCGGCAATTCGAGCGCGCCCAGAACCTCGTCGAGCGCATCGCCGGCCGACCCGAGCGCGAGCAGCGCCTGCTCGTCCGAACCGCCCTGCGCCTGCGACTGCGCCAGCACCGAGCAGATCCGCGCGTGCGCGTACTGGACGTAGTAGACCGGATTCTCGTCGCTCTGCGCCAGCGCGAGGTCGACGTCGAACACGAACTCGGTGTCGGCCTTGCGCGAGACGAGGAAGAAGCGCACCGCGTCGCGACCGCGACGCAGGCGCGCCTCGCGATCCGCCGGCACGGGGCGTCTGCGGCGCTCTCGTCCACCGCACCGCTCCACTCGATCAGGTCGCGCAGCGTCACGTACGATGCCGGCGCGCTTGGAGATCTTCACCTCCTCGCCGGCGCGCATCACCGTGACCATCTTGTGCAGCACGATAGTCGGGATAGCCCGGCGGGATGCCGACGCCGAGCGCCTGCAGTCCGGCGCGCACGCGCGCGACCGTGCCGTGGTGGTCGGAGCCCTGCACGTTGATCGCCTTGGCGAAGCCGCGCCGCCACTTCGTCAGGTGATAGGCGACGTCCGGGCACGAAGTAGGTGAAGCCGCCCTCGGACTTGCGCATCACGCGGTCCTTGTCGTCGCCGTAGTCGGTCGTGCGCAGCCAAAGCGCGCCTTCGCTGCTCGAAGGTCTTGCCGGCGGCGACCAGCGCATCGACCGCTTCGCGCACCTTGCCGTCGTCGTACAGCGAGGACTCGAGGTAGTAGTTGTCGAAGCGCACGCCGAAAGCGCGCAGGTCGACGTCCTGCTCGTGGCGCAGCCAGGCCACCGCGAAGTGGCGGATCGCGTCGAGATCGTCGACGTCGCCCGCGGCGGTCACCGCGTCGACCCGCTCGGCCGACACCGTTTCGCGCGCCGAGGTACGCGGCGGCAATCTCGCCGATGTACTCGCCGCGATAGCCGTCGGCCGGAAAGCGCGGGTCGCTCGGTGCCGATGCCGTCGCGCGCGCGCCTGCACCGAAAGCGCGAGGTTCGCGATCTGCGCGCCGGCGTCGTTGTAGTAGAACTCGCGCGTCACCCGCCAGCCGTTGGCCGCGAGCAGCGCGGCGATCGCGTCGCCGAGCGCGCCCTGGCGGCCATGACCGACGTGCAGCGGCCCGGTCGGGTTGGCCGAGACGAACTCGACCATCGCTTCGCGGCTCGCGCCCCGCGTGTTGCGGCCGAAGCGATCGCCTTCGCGCAGGATGGCGCCGACCACCGCGCGGCGCGCGCGCGCGGTGAGCCGCACGTTGATGAAGCCGGGACCGGCGATCTCGAGCGCGTCGATCAGCCGCGCGCCCGCGTCGCGCGCGCGCACCGCGTCGGCGATCGACTGCGCCGCCTGGCGCGGGTTCATCCGCAGTTCCCTCGCGAGCTGCAGCGCGAGGTTGCAGGCGAGGTCTCCGAGCGAGGCCTGTTTCGGGCGATCGAGTTCCACTTCCGGAACCGCGATCGTCGCGTCGCCCAGTTCGCCGGCACGACTGTGGATCAGGGCCTGCGCCGCTTCGCGGAACCAGTCCGCGAGGATCTCTTTCTGCTCGGCTAGCATGGGGGCGAATTGTACGGCAGCGCTCCGCCCGCCGCCCCGAAGCGCGTCCGGCGCGTCCGGCGCGGCTCGCGCGGCGGCGGCGGCGCGCCGCGCGACCCGCGCCGCCTCAGTTCAGCGCGGCACCGAGCCGCCTGCGCCAGGCCGCGACGAGTTGCGGCTGCGACTGCGCCAGGTCGAAGATCTGGATCATCGTCTTGCGCCCGACGTCGTCGCCGAAGGCGCGATCGCGACGCACGATCTCGAGCAGTTGCTCGAGCGCCGGCTCCCACGCCTTGTGCGCGATGCAGTGCTGGGCCAGTTCGAGCCTGGCCTGCAGGTCGGCCGGATCCTTCGCGATGCGCGCTTCCAGTTCGGGCGACGGCGGCAGGCGATTCTCCTCCAGCATCGCCTGGACGCGCGCGGCGAGCGCCTGGGCATGCGGGTCCTGGCGCCCGGCCGGCGAGAGCGCCTCGAGCTGCGCGTTCGCGGCTGGCGCGTCGTCGTCCTCGAGCAGCATCTGCGCGTAGGTCATCCGCGCCATGTCGTTCGAGGGGTCGAGCGCGAGTGCCTTCTTCAAGTGCCCGGATGCGGCCTCACGGTCGCCTTTCTCGATCGCGCCGAGCGCCGAATCGAGCTCCAGATCGCTGGGATTGGGCATCAGCCGATCGATGAACTCGCGCAGCTGCGCCTCGGGCAACGCCCCCTGGAACTGGTCGACCGGTCGCCCGCCGACGATCGCGTAGACGGTCGGGATAGAGCGGACGCGAAAGTGCTGGGCGAGTTCCTGCTCCTCCTCGGTATTCACCTTGACGAGCCTGAAGCGCCCCTTGTACTGCTGCTCCAACTGCTCGAGCATCGGTCCGAGCGTCTTGCAGGGCCCGCACCAGGGCGCCCAGAAGTCGACCAGAACGGGAATCTGCATCGACGCGTCGATCACGTCGGCCTGGAACTTCTCGATGTTGGTATCGATCATGGTTTGAACAGGGTGGGGACGAATTCGCAACTCTCTATGGTGCCACGGACCGGCGACGCGGGTTATGCTGTCGCCCGACGAGCCGACGCCCGCCCGTCTTCTCCCCATGCCCGAATCGACCGGACCCGACCCCTGGCGCGACTTCGACCTCGAGCTCGATCACCTGGTGATCGCCGCCGGCTCGCTCGGCGCGGGCAGCGCCTGGCTGGAGGAGCGTCTCGGCGTCGCGCTGCAGCCCGGCGGGCGCCATCTGGGCTGGGGCACGCACAACAGGCTCCTCAATCTCGGAAACGGAACCTATCTCGAGCTGATCGCCCCGGATCCGACCCAGCCCCCTGCGCCCGGGCCGCGCCCCTTCGGACTCGACCGCGCGGACCTGCGTGCCCGGATCGTCAGGCAGCCCCGCCTGGTGCACTTCGTCATGCGAACTTCGCGCCTCGAGCAAGCGATCGCGGCGCTCGGATACGACCCGGGTCCGGTGAGCGCGATGTCGCGCGGCGACCTTCACTGGCGCATCACCCTGCCCGAGCACGGAAATCCGGCGGGCGACGGCCTGCTCCCGACACTGATCCAATGGGACGTCGATCGCGCGCTGCTGCACCCCGCGAGCGTGCTGCAGGACCGCGGCGTGACGCTCGAGGAACTGCGCATCGTCGTTCCCCGGGCGTTGAACCCGGCGCTCGAGGGCATCGAACGCGACGCGAGGATCCGGCTCGACTGCGCCGACGCGGCCGACGCGATCGGGCTGCGCGCCGAACTCGCGACCCCCAACGGTCCGGTGACGCTGATATGAGGCCGGCGTGTTCCCGGTGCTGAACGCCAGCGAATCCTCGACGACGCCGCTTTCGCCGCTCGCGACGACCCGGGTCGAGCGAACCGCGCGCGAGTGGTCCGACGAGGTGCGTGCACGCGCGTTTGCGGCCGGCGCCGACATCGTCGGCATCACCCGAATGCGACCGCAGTGGGTGTTCGAGGGTCATGACGTGGCCGAGCGCTGGATCGTGCTGATCGGCGTCGCGCACGACTACGAGCGGATGAAAACCGCGCCGCTAGAACCGTCGTTCGCCGAGGTCGTCCGCCAGTACGGTCGAGGCAACAAGGTCGCACGCGAACTCGCGTCGTGGTTCCGTTCGAACAGGGGCACGAAGCCCGGCCCGCACGGCGGGCCGATGGCCGGGCCGGTCGGTGCTGATCCCGGCGGCGATCGAGTGCGGATTCGGCGAGCTCGGCAAGCACGGTTCGCTGATCAACCGCAGGCTTCGGCTCGAGCTTCCGGCTTGCCTCGGTGCTCACCGACGTGGAGATGATCGCGGACTCGCGCGCACGCTTCGGCGCCGACGAGTTCTGCCTCCATTGCCGCGTGTGCGAGAAAGCCTGCCCGCCGCGCGCGATCGCCCCGACGAAGCAACTGGTGCGCGGCGAGGTGCGCTGGTACGTGGACTTCGACAAGTGCCTGCCGTACTTCAACGAACACGGCGGGTGCGGCATCTGCATCGTCGCGTGCCCCTGGAGCCTTCCCGGCGTAGCCGATCGACTGGCCGAAAAAGCCGCGCGGCGCGGCGAGCGCGGCGCGCACGCGCAGCCTAATTCGCGACAGATCGAATCGCAGCACAGCGAATCGCCACCAAACACACCCGACGAGGATCAATAGTGAAACACGGCATGGTCAGCGCGCCCCAGCCCGAGGCCGCCGAGGCCGGCCTCGACGTGCTCGCCGCGGGCGGCAACGTCGTCGATGCGGCGATCGCCGCGGCGCTGGTGCAGACCGCGATCGACCCGCAGATGTGCGGTGTGGCGGGCTTCGGATCGATGCACATCCATCTGCCCGCGCAGGGCGTGCACACCTTCATCGACTTCCACGGCCGCGCGCCGCTGGCAACCCGGCCCGACATGTGGGCCGACCTGATCGTGCGCGAATGCGACGACGGCTTCGGCTTCGTGCTGCGTGGCGACGTCAGCGAGATCGGCTACCAGTCGATGACCACGCCGTTGACGATCCGCGCGCTCGACGACGCGCTGCGCCGCTTCGGCACGCGCACGCTGGCCGATCTGATCGAGCCCGCCATCGCGTATTGCGAAGAAGGCTTCATGGTCCGCCCGCACGTGCACTCGTTCTGGATGCAGCCCTCGGTGTGCGGGCGCATCGAGCGCATTCGCGTGCTGACCGAGCATGCGGCCACCGCGAAGATCTACCTCAAGCCCGACGGCTCGATCCGTCGCGTCGGCGAGATTCTGCGCAATCCCGACATGGGCCGGACCTATCGCCGGATCGCCTCCGAGGGCGTCGGCGATTTCTACAACGGCGAGATCGCGCACCGCATCGACGCCGACATGCGCGCGCACGGCGGGATGCTCTCGCTCGCCGACCTGGCGCAGTGCCGTTCGGACGAAGTCGCGCCGCTTTGGACCACCTATCGCGGGCTGCGCGTGGCGACCAACCAGCCCCCCGGCGGCGGGCTGGTGATCGTGCTGATGCTCAACATCCTGGAGAATTTCGATCTCGCCGCGATGGGCCACAACTCGCCCGACTACATCGCGACCGTGTCCGAGGCGATGAAGATCGCCACGGTCGAGAAGGAGGCGCGGATGGGCGATCCGCGTTTCGTGGACATTCCGATCGGGGAACTCTCGTCGAAGGAATACGCGGCGAAGATGGCGGCGCGGATCCGTCGCGGCGAAAAAACGCGCGTGCCGCGCTTCAACTCCGGCGCGCCCGAGAGCAAGGACACCACACACGTGTGCGTGGCCGACACGTCGGGCGGCTGCGTTTCGCTCACCCACTCGCTGGGATCGAGCTCGGGCGTGGTCACCGAGGGGCTGGGCTTCATGTACAACAACTGCATGATGGTGTTCGACCCGCGCCCGGGCAACGCCGGCTCGCTCGCGCCGGCCAAGGCGCGCTTCTCGGCGATGTCGCCGACGATCGTGTTCAGGGGCGAAGAGCCGTTTTTCATCGTCGGCGCGCCGGGTGGCACGACGATTACGATGGGCAACCTGCAGGCGATCCTCAACGCGGTGGACTTCGGCATGAACGCGGCCGACGCGGTCAGCGCCCCGCGGTTTTGCGCAACATCCGATACGATCGAACTGGTCAACCGCATTCCGCGATCGGTCGAACGCGCGCTGCAGGCGCGCGGCTATCCGACGCTGCGCCACCCCTACAGCCACATGATCCCGCTGGTGCACGCGCTGCGCCGCATCGACGGACGGCTCGATGGCGGCGCCGACCCGGGTGCCGACGGCGTGGCGCTTTCGGCCTGAGACCGCGGGAGTTCAGCAATTGGAGTTCAACAGATGAGCGAATCAAGCAACTACGTCCCGCCGAAAGTCTGGACCTGGAACATGGAAAGCGGCGGCAAGTTCGCCAAAACCAACCGACCGATCGCAGGTCCCACGCACGACAAGGAGCTGCCGGTCGGCCGCCACCCGCTGCAGCTCTATTCGCTGGCCACGCCCAATGGCGTCAAGGTCACGGTGATGCTCGAAGAGTTGCTCGCGCTGGGACACTCCGGCGCCGAGTACGACGCGTGGCTGATCCGCATCGGCGAAGGTGATCAGTTCGGCAGCGGCTTCGTCGCGGCGAACCCGAACTCCAAGATCCCTGCGCTCGTCGATCGCAGCGGACCCAAGCCGATCCGGGTGTTCGAGTCGGGCGCGATCCTGATGCACCTCGCCGAGAAATTCGGCGAGTTCCTGCCGAGCGCCGGCGAGAAACGCGCCGAGTGCCTGTCGTGGCTGTTCTGGCAGATGGGCGCCGCACCCTACCTGGGTGGAGGCTTCGGCCACTTCTACGCCTACGCTCCGTTCAAGATGGAGTATCCGATCGATCGCTTCGCGATGGAGGTCAAGCGCCAGCTCGACGTGCTCGACCGTCGCCTGGCTGAAAGCCCCTATGTCGCCGGTGACGACTACACGATCGCCGACATCGCGATCTGGCCCTGGTACGGCGCGCTGGCCAAGGGGCTGGTCTACGACGCCGGCGAGTTCCTGCAGGTGCAGGACTACAAGAACGTCCAGCGCTGGACCGACGAGATCGCGAAGCGCCCCGCGGTGAAACGCGGCCGCATGGTCAATCGGCTGCGCGGCGAACCGTCGAGCCAACTGCGCGAACGCCACGACGCCAGCGACTTCGAGACGAAGACGCAGGACAAGGTCGAAGCATCGGGCTGAGGGCGGGCGGCGCGCTCAGGGCAGCGGGTAAGCCTCGTCGTCGGGCGTGGTCAGCGCCAGATCGCGATAGAAATTCCAACCCCGCGCTTCGGTGTAGGTGCCGGGATCGCGGGGCGCGAGGTACCGCGCGATATCGAAGTGGTTGACGTTGTACGCGAGCGGTTCCATGTCCAGCCGCGCCGTACCCAGGACATGCGACATGGTCGACCGCGCGATCAGCGCGTTGTACCTGGGCGTGGAGCCGATGCCGTCGAGGCCGACGGCCGGGAAGTACAGGTCGGGCGCATCCAGGCTGCGGAAGATGCAGCCACAGCGAGAGCGCAGCTCTTCGAGGCTTCGGATCGAGGCGATGCGCGGATCGTCGAAGTACGAAAGGTCGATTCGGTATCCGGTGCCCCACAGCAGCACATCCGCCGACAGTCGGGTACCGTCGGACAACTCGACTTCCTGCCCGTCGATCGCTTCGACCGTGCCCCGGTAGCGCTCGATGGCGCCGAAGTTCGACAGCATGCGGGCCCGGCCAGGGATGATCTGATCGCAAAGTACGTCCAGGGGGCGGTCCGGCTGAATGTCCTGGATGCCGAAGTGCTCGTAGCGCCCCAGCAGATCCGCCTGAATCATCGTGTTCTGCTGCGTGGCTGTCATCCCGCTTGCCTGCATCTTCGCGTAGGGCCGAATGCTGCCTGCGATCGCCTTCGGCTTGCCGGTCGGCGTGAACCAACGCAAGCCCCGGTACACCCATACGACGCGGCGCGCACCGTGCCGCGCGGCGTGTCGAGTTCCCAGCAGCTGCCAGTATGGCGCGCACTGCGCACCGGGCTGTCGAGCCGGATACCGTCAGCGAGGGCGAAGTGCTCGACCCACGCCTCGATGTTGGCCAGGATGTGCGGCTGCGTCGGCCCGGTCACCTGCAGGCTTCCCATTGCCCAATCGAGCGGGCTGATCTGGATGTCCTGCCAAGCCGGGAGTTCGCGCCACAGTCCGCCAACGGCGTGGTGTTTCTCGAGTACCAGCGCGTCGAGCCCGGACTGTCGCGCATAGTGCAGATGCACGATGCCGGCGATACCGCCGCCGACAATGGCTAGATCGAGCACTTGATCGGTGGGCATCTGCCCTCCAGGTTGCGATCAGCATCTCGGAGATGAGAGCCTCCGCGATCACTCTCGCAGGTTACGCGAGAACAGCGCGAACAGCCGTTGCCAGTGCCGCTCGGCGCTGGGCTTGTCGCAGATGCCCGCGCGCTGCGGGAACGCGAAACCGTGCTGCGCGCCCGGGTACCACTCGAGGCGATAGTCGGTGCCGGCCTTCTCGAGCGCCTGCTGCAGCGCAGCCGATCCGGGAAGTGCGCCGCGGCGGCCACGACGTAGGGCCCGCTCATGCAGTAGAGTCGTTCGGGCTTCGCCGTCCGGCCTCGAGAATCGCATCGACCGCCTGGGCGGCGCGCCCGGCGGCGCTCGCGCCCGCAGCCCCAGGTGCGTGAGGATCCTCTCGATCACCTTGCGCCCGATCTGCGCTCTACACCCTGCCGATCAGGAAACACAAGGTCGCCTCACGAGCAATCCAACCGCCAGAGCGAAGTGACTTCGGCCTGCCGCGCCGCATGCAGCGGGTCGGCTGGATCGGACGCCCTCGGATGCCGCGGGCGAGCGTCGATTCGACCGACGACCTTCAAGCCGCCCGCCTCGAACGCAGCGAGCAACTCCGACCTCGCTCGCAGCCCCAGGTGCTCGGCAAGATCGGACAGGATCAGCCAACCCTCGCCGCCCGGCTCAAGGTGCGCCGCCAGACCGCGCAGGAACCCGAGCAGCATGCGGTTCTCGAGGTCGTAGACGCCGTGCTCGAGCGGCGAACTCGGGCGCGCGGGAAGCCACGGCGGGTTGCACACCACGAGTTTCGCTCGACCATCGGGAAAGAGATCGGCCTGCACGACGTCGACCCTGCCGGCGAAGCCGAGGCGCTCGATGTTCTCGCGCGCGCACGCCAGCGCTCGCGCATCCTGGTCGGTCGCGACCACGCGCCGGATGCCGCGACGCGCCAGCACGGCCGACAGCACGCCGGTCCCGGTACCGATGTCGAAGGCGACTTCGATCGAGGCCGCTTCGGCCGGCAACGGCGCTTGCGCGACGAGATCGACGTACTCGCTGCGGATCGGCGCGAACACGCCGTAGTGAGGATGGATGCGGCCCCCGGCGGCCGGGACGTCTATTCCCTTGAGGCGCCACTCGTGCGCACCGATCACACCCACCAGCTCCCGCAGCGAGACGAGCGAGGGTCCCTGCGCCGGCCCGTACGCTTCCGAGCAGGCCTGGCGAAGGTCGGGGGCTCGACGCAGAGAAATGCCATAGTCGTCGTCGAGCTGGATCAGCAGCATGCCCAACGTGCGCGCGCGCTGTGAACGCGCTTGCCGCACGAGGTGAAACGCCTCGGCCGGCGACTTCGGGGGCGACTTCGGGGGCGATGGCGGGCGCCGCTCCTTCGTTCTCCGGTGCTTGCGGTCGACGCGAGTCGCCAGCGCATTGAGCATCTGACGCGCGTTGTGGAAATCGCCCCGCCACAACAGCGCGACGCCCTGGCACGCGAGCGCGTACGCATCGTCGGCCTTGGTCGTGTCGTCGGCGACGACCACCTTGCGCGGCGGGGGCGCACCGCGCTCCGAGCGCCAGGGCGCCGTGCGTTCCCGCCCCTCGTCGGTCCATCGAACGACCGCGGGTGCGTTCACCTCAGAACTTCTCGCCCCGCCCGAGATAGCGCCAATGTCCCGCCGGCAGCGGCCCGAGCAGCACGCTGCCGCTGCGCACGCGCTTCAGGCCGGTGGCCTGGAGGCCGACCAGTTCGCACATTCGACGAATCTGGCGCTTGCGGCCCTCGCGCAGCACGAAGCGCAGTTGGTGCTCGTTCTGCCACGACACGCGAGCGGGCTTGAGCTTGACGCCGTCGAGTTCCAGGCCGTGCCCGAGCAGCTTCATCGCTTCGTCCGACAGCGTACCGTCGACGCGCACCAGGTACTCCTTCTCGACCGCCGAGTCCTTTCCGATCAGGTGCCGGGCAACGCGGCCGTCCTGCGTGAACACGAGAAGCCCGGTCGAGTCGATGTCGAGCCGCCCTGCGGGCGCGAGCCCGCGCAGGTGGCTCGGCTTGAATACGATCGGCGACGAATCGGCGGACCAGTGGTTCTCCGGCCGGATCAGCAGAATCGCGGGATCGTGGCCGTCCTCGGGCTGGCCGGAAACGTAGCCGACCGGCTTGTTCAGCAGGATCGTCACCAGTTCGCTCTGATGCCGCGCGGCCGCCGGATCGATGTCGATGCGCGCACTCGGCGACACGCGAACGCCGAGCGTGCTCACGACCTGGCCGTTTACCTTCACCCAGCCGTTTTCGATCCACTCGTCGGCCTCGCGCCGCGAGCACAGGCCCAACTCGCCCATGCGCTTGGACAGGCGAGGGAGTTTGGGGCTCTCCTCGCGCGCTGCGCGCTGCGGGGCAAGCTCCGCTTGGGCGGGCATTTCGGGCGCGTCGGCCGAACGCCGCGCGCCGTGCGCCGCGCGCCGCGCGCGAGACGTCGGGGTCTTCGGCGGCGCGTTGCGATCGACCGGCTTGAGGAGCTTGAGAGTGCTTCGGGTCATTCGAGAGAGGTCAGCCCGTGCATCGGGCATCCCTCGCATCATACCCAGCCCAGGCGGCCCGGAGCGGTTCACATGGCGATGGCGAACGTGAACGAGCGGCGCGGTTCCGGCGCGAGATCAGCGCGGCGAATAGCGGCGTGAGATTGGCAAAGAACGCCGCGACCGCCGGTTTGCGATCACCCGCACAAGTTGCGCGCGAATAGCGCGAACAGGCGCTGCCAGTGCCGCTCGGCGCTGGGCTTGTCGTAGATGCCGGCGCGCTGCGGGAACGCGAAGCCGTGTTGCGCGCCCGGGTACCACTCGAGGCGGTAGTTGGTGCCGGCCTTCTCGAGTGCCTGCTCGAGCGTCTCGATGATCGACTTCTCCGCGTACTTGTCGATCTCGGCGCAGGCGAAGTAACTCTCGCAGCGCACGCGATCGAGCATCCGGTGCGCGGAGTCGTCGCGATCGGTGACCAGGTTCGCGCCGTAGATCGAAGCGATGCAGCGCAGCCGATCCGGGAAGTGCGCCGCGGCGGCCACGGCGTAGGGCCCGCTCATGCAGTAGCCGACCGCGCCGATGCGCGACGCGTCGGCCGCGGGCTGCGCGTCGACGAACGCGAGCAGCGCGCGCGTGTCGTCGACGATCAGGCCGTTGGAGAGCGTGGCCATCATCGCGAACATGCGCGCGAAACCCTCGTCGGTGCGCTCCATGCTGAACTCGCGCGTCGTGCGGTAGTAAAGGTTGGGCAGCACGACGTAGTAGCCCACCGTCGCGATGCGCCGCGCCATGTCGTGCAGTTCCTCGCGCTTGCCCGGCGCGTCCATGTAGAACAGCACGACCGGGTGCGGGCCGCCCTCGTCGGGGTGCACGACGAAGGTGTTCATCGCGCCGTGCGCGGTTTCGATGTCGATGTGGTGTTCGATCATTCCCGGTTCCGTTCACGTTTGAACCGCGGCGTGCGCTTTTCGAGAAATGCCGCGACACCTTCGCGCGCGTTGTCGGTGCCGAACACCGCGCGCACCACCCGGTCTTCCACCGCGAGACCTGGGTCGGTGGGCGCGCATGCTCCACTGGCCGCGGCCACGCACTGGCGAATCCCTGCGATCGCTTCGTCGCTGAACTGCGCCACCTCGCGCCCCAGAGCGAGCGCCTGCGCAAGCGGATCTTCACCTTTCTCGACGACCCGGCTCAACAGCCCGATCGCGAGCGCCTCGTGCGTCTGGATCACGCGACCGGTGAGCATCAGATCCAGCGCGCGCGCGCTGCCCACCAGCGCATTGAGGAACTGCGTTCCACCGTAGGCGGGAAGAAGCCCCAGCTTGATCTCCGGCAGCGACACCTTCGCGTGCGGTGCGGCGACGCGAAACAGGCACGCCATCGCGAGCTCGAGTCCGCCGCCGTAGGCCAGCCCGTTGATCGCCGCGACGCTGATCAGCCGCGAGCGCGACAGCCTCACGAACAGGTCGCGCGCCATCTGGCTCTTGTCCAGTCGCGCGGGCAGCGGGGTTTGTTGCGTCTCGGCCAGATCGGTGCCGGCACAGAACGCGCGCTCGCCCTCGCCCGTGATAATCAGCACACGCAAGCCGCGCGCCTCGAGGTCATCGATGCACGCGGCCAGACCGAGCAGGATCGGGCGCGTGATCGCGTTGAGTTTCTCCGGGCGCGTGAGATGGAACACCGCGCCATCGGGCAACGCGTCCGCTCGAAAATCGGCGCCACCGCTCACAGGACTTTCCGGTACTGCACGAAACCGGGCTTGTCGGCGACCCGGTCGTAGAGAACCATCGCGTCGGTGTTCGACTCGTGGGTGAGCCACCACACGCGCGAGCAGCCCATCTCTTTCGCGCGCTCGTAGACGTGCGCGATCATCGCGCGACCGTAGCCCTTCGCGCGCAGTTCGGGTTCGACGAACAGATCCTGCAGATAGCAGTAGTTGCCCACCGTCCAGCAGCTGCGATGTTCGATGTAGTGCACGAAACCTACCGCGCGACCGGTGTCGTCGAGCACGAAAGTGCCGTGCATCGGTTCGGCCGGGTCGAGCAGGCGTTGCCAGGTGATCTCGCTCGCCTCGCGCGCGATGTCGACCTTGTAGAAGGCCTGATAGCCGCGCCACAGCGGATACCAGGTGTCGAAGTCGTCGACGGCGAATTCACGAAGTTTGATCGTAGTCATCGCATCCAAGCTCGGTCGATCGGAATCGATCAGTATGCGTCGAGTTCACACGATGCGCTAATCTTCGAAGCTGCCGTGCGCAACGGTTCGACGACGTCCATTTCCTTCGATACGAGAGCCAAGCAATGATCGAGTTCTACTACAACGCCGCCCCCAACCCGATGAAGGTCGCGCTCGCGCTCGAGGAGTTCGAGCTGCCCTACGAGCCGATCCCGGTCGACACCCGCAAGGGCGAACAGTTCGCCGCAGAGTTCCTCGCGGTGAATCCCAACGCCAAGGTGCCGGCGATTCGCGACGGCGACGCGACCGTGTTCGACAGCAACGCGATCCTGCTCTACCTGGCCGACAAGCACGGGCGTTTCGTTCCGACCGACCTGAAGTCGGCAGCACGCGGACAGATGCTGTCGTGGCTGCTCTTCGTCGCGAGCGGCATCGGGCCGTTTTCGGGGCAATCGGTGCATTTTCGCCACGCCGCACCCGAGCCCAAGCAGTACCCGCTCAACCGCTACGACTACGAGGCGCATCGCCACTGGAAGCTGATCGACGACCGGCTCGCTGCCAACCGATTCATGCTCGGCGACGACTACAGCATCGTCGACATGGCGCTGTGGGGTTGGGCGCGGATGCTGCCCTACGTGCTCGGGGGCGAGCAGCACTGGGCGACCTACGCCAACGTGAAACGCTTGCTCGACGAGGTCAACGCCCGCCCGGCCGCGGCGCGCGCCGAGAAACTGCGCGCCTCGCACGCGTTCAAGACCGACAACGACAAGGACGCGATGCGCTTCATGTTCCCGCAGAACGAGCGCCTCGTAGCGAAGGCCTGACGCGCTGCGGCGCGGCGATCGGGTGCACCACGCCCCGCCGCTCGGGTGCACCACGCCCCGCCGCCGAACGCCGATTCGAGTCGCTCCCCGATACTCGCTTGGTCGAATCGGCGTTCGACGTCGGGGCGAACCGGGGTATGCGCGAGGTCGGCCCGGGCACGCGCGAGGTGGGCCCCGGGCACGCGCGAGGTACCTCCGCTGCGCGCGCGCCATGTGCGTGCGCTTGAGCGTGTGCCCGGCTCGCGTGTGTCCGGCGGGTCGGTCCGACAAAGCGTGTATCGGGAAGCGACTCGGACCGACCCGTCGGGCACACGCTCCGTGCACCCCGACGACGATGGACGCGCACCCCGACGACGATCGACGCGCAGGCCCACGACGATTCACGCCCGCGCCGACAACGGCTCCAACGAGTCGCGATCCGCGGCAACCGCTCAGGGCGTTCGGCTCAGCGCGTCGAGGATCCTGCGCCCGGCGCGGCCGCTCGACTCGAATCCCAGCCGCGTCTCCTCGGCACGAATCGCCTCGCGCGATCGCGCGCCGATCATCCCGTCGATCGCGCCGATGTCGTGGCCGCGCATCGTGAGCAGCGTCTGCAGTTGCCGGCGCTCCACACGCGACAGGCCCGGGTCGTCGGTGGGCCAGCGCGCGGTGAAGGGCCCGCCGCCGCCGAGGCGATCCGACAGGTGCGCGATCGCCAGGCGCGTAACTGATCGCCGCGTTGTACGAGTAGATCGCGTCGAAGTTGCGGAACACGACGAAGGCCGGGCCGGCGGCGCCCGCGGGCAGCAGGATCGCCGAGCGCGTGTCGTTCGTCAGCGACTGGCCGGCACCGTCGACCGATAGCGCCGAGCCGTCGGCGCGGCGCACACCGAGCGAGGCCCAGTGCGCGAGCGGCTTGCGGTTGCGCCGCTCGGCGCTCGCCGCGTCGAAGCCCTTCGGAACTCGCACCTCGAAGCCCCAGGACTCGCCGCCGCGCCAGCCGGCGCGCCTGAGGAAGTTGGCGGTCGACGCGAGCGCGTCGGGGATGCTGCCGACGACGTCGCGGCGGCCGTCGCCGTCGAAGTCCACCGCCAGGCGCATGAACGACGACGGCATGAACTGCGTGTGCCCGAAGGCCCCCGCCCAGGACCCCACCAGGCGCTCGGGCTCGATGTGGCCGTCCTGCAGGATGCGCAGCGCGGTGAAGAACTCGCCGCGGAAGAACGACTGCCTGCGCCCCTCGCACGACAGCGTCGCGAGCGAGATCACCAGCGGGCGCGAACCGAAGGACTTGCCGTAGTCGCTCTCCACTCCCCAGACCGCGACCACGGTGCGCGCGGGAACGCCGTACTCGCGCTCGATCGCGGCAAGCGTGTCGCGCCAGCGCTCGAGCATCGCGCGACCGTCGCCGATGCGCTCATCGTCGACCAGCGCGGCGAGGTAGTCCCAGATCGGCGTCTTGAACTCGGGCTGGTAGTCGAGCAGCTCGAGCACCGTGCGGTCGGGCTGGATGTCGCGCGTGTGCCGGTCGAAGGTCTGCGCGGCCACGCCCGCCGCGTTCGCCTCGGCGCGCAACCCCGCGAGGCAGCGCGCGAAAGTCGCGTCGGCCTGCGCGCCCGCGATCCCTGGCGCTACCGCCTGCGCATTGGCGATCCCCGGCGCGGCGAACACGGCGAGCGTCATGGCGAGTGCGACCGCGAAGCCGGGGGCGAGTGCGAACGCGAAGCCGGGGGCGGAGGCGAACGCGAAGCCGGGGGCGGAGGCGAACGCAAAGCGGTGGGCGAGGCCGAATGCGATCAAATCGCGCTCGCCGATCCCACCTGAGCGCGCAGCAGGTGCTTCTGGATCTTTCCGGTGCTGGTCTTGGGCAACTCGGCAAAGCGCACCTCGCGCGGGCACTTGAAGCGCGCGAGCCTGGTGCGACAGTGCTCGATCAGCTCGGCGGCGAGCGCGTCGCGCGCCGCGTCGTCGGCCGGCGCCCGGTCGGCCTTCACTTCGACGAAGGCGAGCGGCGTTTCGCCCCATTTCGGGTCGGGGCGCGCGACCACCGCGCAGGCGAGAACCGCCGGGTGCTTGTACAGCGCGTCCTCCACCTCGATCGAGCTGATGTTCTCGCCGCCCGAGATGATGATGTCCTTCGCGCGATCCTTGAGTTTGACGTAGCCGTCGGGGTGCAGCACGCCGAGATCGCCGGTGTGGAACCATCCGCCAGCGAAGGCCTCGCGCGTGGCGGCATCGTTCTTCAGGTAACCCTTCATCACGACGTTTCCGCGGAACATCACCTCGCCCATCGTCTCGCCGTCGCGCGGCACTTCACGCATCGTCTCCGGGTCCATCACGGTGAGGCCGTGCTGCAGCTGGTAGCGCGCGCCCTGGCGAGCGTTCTTCTCGACGCGCCCGGCGATGTCCAGCTCGTCCCACTCCGCGTGCTTGGCGCACACGGCCGCCGGCCCGTAGACCTCGGTCAGGCCGTAGACGTGCGTGACCTCCCACCCCATGTGCTCCATCCCCTCGATCATCGACGCCGGCGGCGCGGCGCCGGCCACCATCGCCTTCACCTGCCAGTCGATGCCGCTCTTCGACGATTGCGGCGCGTTGATCAGCGTGCTGTGCACGATCGGCGCGCCGCAGTAGTGGCGTCACGCGGTGCTCGCGCACCAGCGCGAAGATCAGTTCGGCGTCGACCTTGCGCAGGCACACGTTGGTTCCGGCCACCGCCGCCATCGTCCAGGGAAAGCACCAGCCGTTGCAGTGGAACATCGGCAGCGTCCACAGGTAGACCGGGTGGCGCGGCAGGTTCCAGGCCACGACGTTGGCGATCGCGTTCAGGTAGGCGCCGCGATGGTGCACGACCACTCCCTTCGGGATTGCCGGTGGTGCCCGAGGTGTAGTTCAGCCCGATCGCGTCCCACTCGTCGCTGCGGGTACGCGCAGGGCGCGTCGCGGGTCGCCCTGCGCGAGCAGTCGCTCGTATTCGATCTCGCCGACCGCGCTCGCCGGCCCCGGCGTACTCGGGATCGTCGACGTCGATCACCAGTGGCGCCCGCCCGCCCTGCGCGGCGAGCGTTTCCAGTGCCTGCCGCGCCACCGCGCGAGAACTCGCGATCGACCAGGAAGCACGCTCGAGGCCGAGTGACCGCAGGATGAACGCGATGGTGGCGGCGTCCAGCCGCGTGTTGATGCTGTTGAGCACCGCGCCGGACATCGGCACGCCGTAGTGCGCCTCGATCATCGGCGGCGTGTTGGGCAGCATCACCGCGACCGTGTCGCCCTCGCCGACGCCGCGCGCGCGAAGTGCCGACGCGAGCCGACGCGAGCGCTGCGCCAGCTCGCCCCAGCTCCTGCGCAACGGGCCGTGAACCACCGCGCAACGCGACGGATAGACCTCGGCCACCCACTCGAGCAGGTTGATCGGCGTGAGCGCCGCGAAATTGGCCGCGTTGCGCTCGAGTCCGCTGCGATAGATGTTGTCGTCGGTGCCCATGCCTGCTCCTGTGCGCGGCGCGGCTGCGCCCTGGTTTCGGGTCGATTGTAGGCAGGTTGACCGGCGAAAGGCGACCGAGGCGCTTGCATTTAGTCAACCGGTTGACTATCATTGCCCGCAACCAGTACACCAGTTAACTACTTCGAGGTATTCGATGCACGACACCCGCCGCCGCTTCATCCGTGTCATTGGCTCCGCGAGCGTGATCGCGGCCGCGCCGCAGACGCTTGGCGCCTGCGCCCCGATGCCCGACGAGGCGACCGAAGCGTGGCGACGCGCGGGGCAGGAGCTGGACCCCCGTCGCCGGCTGCTGTCGTGGGCGATCCTCGCGCCCAACCCGCACAACCGCCAGCCCTGGCTGGTCGACCTGCGCGCGCCGGATCGGATCGTGCTGCATTGCGACCTCGAGCGACTTCTTCCGATGACCGACCCGCCCGGCAGGCAGATCACGATCGGACACGGGTGCTTCCTCGAGTTGCTCGCGCAGGCGGCCGGCGCGAACGGATTGCGGGCCGAGATCACGCCCTTTCCCGAAGGCGAACCGGGCCCCGACGCGCTCGACGCGCGACCTGTCGCGCGGATCGACCTCGCCCCGGGGCCGGTCGTTCGCGACCCTCTGTTCGACCAGGTGCTCGCTCGCGGGACATACCGAAAGCCCTTTGCCGAGCGCAAGGTGGCGCGCGAATCGCTCGAGGCCCTGGTCGCGGCCGCGGCACGACCCGCGGTGCGCGTCAGTGCCACGCAGGAGCCCGCGATGGTCGCGCAACTCAACCAGATCCTGGTGCAGGCCTGGGAGCTCGAGCAGCGTACGCCGCGCGTGTGGAAGGAGAGCGTCGACCTGATGCGCGTCGGCAGCAGCGAGATCGCGCGCCATCGCGACGGAATCGCGCTGGGCGGCACGATGATCGAGATCATCCGGCTGCTGGGCATGACGAGTCCGAAGGCGATGATGGACCCGTCCTCGATGTTCTTCGCCGAGGGGCTCAATCGGGTCTACGACTGGGCGCCGAACACCGGCAGCTACGCGTGGCTCACGACCGGCGCGAGCGGTCGCGCCGCCCAGCTCGAAGCGGGCCGCGCGTTCGTGCGCCTGCAGTTGAAGGCCGCCGAGCTGGGACTCGTCACGCAGCCGCCGAGCCAGGTGCTGCAGGAGTTCGCCGAAATGGACGCGCTGCGCGCGCGCTTCGAACGACTGGTCGCACAGCCCGAAGGCGAGAAGACCCAGATGCTGGTGCGAATCGGATACTCCGACGTGAGCGAAGCGCGCAGCGCGCGACGCCCTCTCGAATCGATGCTTCGCGCCTGAGGCCGCCCGACGATGAGTGCATCCCCGCCGCCGGAAGATCCCCCGCTGTTTCGGCTGTTCAACGAGATCGGCATCATCGAGCAGCTCGCTCGCGCGCAGTTCGAACGCGCGCAGCCCGCTGGCCTGTCTCTCGCGCAATTCACCGTTCTCAATCACTTCGTTCGGCTCGGCGGCGAACGCAGCCTCGTCGAACTCGCGCGGGCCTTCCAGGTGAGCAAAGCGGCGATCGGCAAGCTGGCGAGGAAACTCGACGATGCCGGCTTCGTGCGGGTGCGCGCGAATCCCCACGACCATCGGGGCAAGCTGGTGTCGATCACCCCCGCAGGACGGCGCGCGCGCGACGCTGCGATCCGGGCGGTCGCGCCACGGATGGCGCGGATCGCCGAACATTTCGGCGAGGACGAACTCGAGCGACTGCTGCCGGCACTCGAACGGATCCGCGTCTGGATGGACACGCACCGCGGCGCGTGAAGCGCGGCGCACGGTGCGATCGCGGCGCGCTGCTAACATGCGATCGGCGCGGCGCGACCGCGTTCCGGCCTTGAGGAGCGCCCGGACCGCCCACAACTGCCGGTATTGAATCAGTCAAAGGAGAACGACGATGTCGGTCCAAACCCTCACCGCCGAGAACTTCGACAGCACCGTCACCGGAAACGACATCGTCATCGTCGATTTCTGGGCACCGTGGTGCGGGCCGTGTCGCGGCTTCGCGCCGGTGTTCGAGCAGGTCGCCGAGGACAACCCGGACGTCCGCTTCGTCAAGGTCAACACCGACGAGGAGCAGGCGCTGTCGACACATTTCGGGATTCGCTCGATCCCGACCCTGATGATCTTTCGCGAGCAGGTGATCGTGTTCCAGCAACCGGGGGCGCTGCCCAAGGGAGCGGTCGAGGACGTGCTGCGGCAGGTTCGCGCACTGGACATGGCCGAGGTCAAGCGCGGCGCGGTCGCGCACGAAAAGCCCGAAGGAGGGCAGGCTACGCACTGAGCGGGCGCGTTCAGCCGGCGGTACGCATCGCCTCGAAACCCGATTCGAGATCGGCGATCAGTTCGACCGGCTCTTCCAGGCCGGTGTGCAGGCGCACCAGCGGTCCGCCGGTCCAGGGGACGACGCTGCGCAGCGACGAGATCTTCGCCGGCATGATCAGGCTCTCGTATCCGCCCCAGGAGTAGCCGAGCCGGAAATACCTGCGCCGCTCGCAAAGCGCCGCGAGCTTGCGCTGGACGCGGGCGTCGGCCTCGGCCTCGGCATCGGCATCGGCATCGGCATCGTCCTCGGCGCCCGAAGGCATGCGCGCCGCTGCCCCGCCGAGCAGCGCGTCGCGACGCAACTCGAATGAGAACAGCCCGCTCGAACCGCTGAAATCGCGCTTCCAAAGTTCGTGCCCGGGATCGGACTCGAGCGCCGGATGCAGGACCCGCGCGACCTCCGGGCGTGCCTGCAGCCAGCGCGCCACCGCGAGCGCGGTCGCCTCGTGGCGGCGCATCCTCACGTCGAGCGTACGCATGCCGCGCAGGATCAGGAACGCGTCGTCTCCGCCGACGCAAACGCCGAGCTGGCGCACCGCCGCCCACATCGCCGGCCACAGCTCCTCGCGAACGACCATCGCGCCCATCAGCACGTCGGCGTGCCCGCTCCAGTACTTGGTGAGCGGCAGCAGCGACACGTCCACTCCCCAGTCGAAGGGGCGCGAGAACACCGGAGAGGCCCAGGCGTTGTCGACCATCGTGATCGCTCCGCGCTCGCGCGCGACGCGGCAGATCGCCGGCACGTCCTGCACCTCGAAGGTGTAGCTGCCCGGAGTCTCGGTGTAGACGACGCGCGTGTTCGCGCGCATCAGATCCGAGATTCCCTCGCCCACCAGCGGATCGTAGAACGTGGTCTCGATTCCCATTCGCGCGAGCACGCCCTGCGCGAGCACGCGGGTCGGGCCGTAGACCGAATCGCTGATCAGGACATGGTCCCCGGTCTTCGCGAAAGCAAACAGCGCGGTCGCGATCGCCGACAGCCCCGAAGGGGCGAGTGCCGCGCGGCACGCGACGCCCCCGCCTTCGAGCTCCGCCAGCGCGTCCATCAGCGCGTAGGTGGTCGGCGTGCCGGCCGTGCCGTAGGTGCTCGCGCCGCGCTCGCCGGCCATCGTCGCCGCGCCGGTGGCGACGGCCGCCTCGAGCGTGTCGAACAGCACGGTCGAAGCGCGATGCACCGGCAGGTTCACCGTCGCGATCGGACGGTCGAAGCGGCGCGCGAGTTCGGTCAGGCGCGACGCGACCGTGGTCGCGCTCTCGGGTTTCTCGGGTTCGTCGCTCATCGGGCCTCGCTGCGGTGTCGATCGTTGTGCGCAGCGCCGATTATAGGCAGCGCGCGAGCGCCCGCGCGCGGCGCGATCGGCTAACATCGCGGCTGACGATGAACCGCACCTCCGCACGGATCCGCGCAGTCGACGTGCCGATCATCCCGACGATCGCCGCGATGGTGCGCGCGCATCCGGGAACGATCTCGCTCGGTCAGGGCGTGGTCAGCTACGGACCGCCCACCGACGCGGTCGCCGCGCTTCCCGGCCTGCTCGCCGACCCGGACCTGCACAAGTACCAGGCGGTGGCGGGGATCGCGCCGCTGGTATCGGCGATCGAGGCCAAGTTGAGCGCCGAGAACGCGATCGAGGTGCAGGGGCACTCGGCGACGATGGTCACGGCGGGAAGCAACAGCGCGTTCCTGACGGCGGTGCTGGCGGTGGCCGATCCCGGCGACGAGTTCATCCTTCCGATGCCGTACTACTTCAACCAGGAAATGGCGCTTCGGATGTGCGGCTGCGCGCCGGTGCTCGTTCCGACGCTGGCAAGCGGACAGCTCGACGTCGACGCGATCGCGGCGGCAATCACTGCGCGCACCCGCGCGATCGTGACCGTGTCGCCGAACAATCCGACCGGAGCGGTCTACCCGCAGGCCGACCTGCGCCGCGTGAACGCACTTTGCGCCGAGCGCGGCCTGTACCACTTCAGCGACGAGGCCTACGAGTACTTCTGCTACGACGGCGCGCGCCACTTCTCTCCCGCCTCGATTCCCGGCGCGCAGGCGCACACCCTGTCGTTCTTCTCGTTCTCGAAGAACTACGGGATGGCGAGCTGGCGCGTGGGCTACGTCGTCTATCCGCGCGCGCTCGACGAGGCGATGCACAAGGTGCAGGACACCAACCTGATCTGCGCGCCGGTCGTTTCGCAGCTGCTCGCGCTCGAGGCGCTGCGCCGCGGGCGCGCGATCGTCGCGCCGCGCATCGCGGTGCTCGAACAGGTGCGCACCGCGGTTCACACCGCGCTCGGCGCGCTCGAGGGGCTGGCCGAGTTCGCGCCCACCGAGGGCGCGTTCTACGTGCTGGTCAGGCTCCCCGGCGTCGACGACCCGCTGGCGTTCAATCGCTCGATGACCGAGCGCCACCGGGTCGCGACGATTCCGGGCTTCGCGTTCGGCCTGGGCGACACGCGCGGCGCGAACTACCAGCGACTGTCCTACGGCGCGCTCGACCCGGCGACCGTCGCCGAGGGCGTGCAACGCTTCGTCTCGGCCGTGCGCGACTGGTACGGTCGATGAGATCGCCGTCACGCACGCGGCGCCGAGCTGATCCGACCGGGCAGGCACCGTCGCGGTGACGACCCGCCTGGCAGTCGCGCGCCTGTGGTTCGAAGGCAACCGCTTCGCGCCGCGCCTCACCGACGCACAGGACTTCGCGCTGCGCGAATGGCGCAGCGGCGAACAAGCGCTCGCCGCGTCGCGCGATACCGAAACCGAACTCGCTGCGGTCGTCGATTTCGCCGCGGCCAACCCGGACTGGGAGGTGCACGCGCTGCGCTGCGCCTCGGCCTCGCCCGGCGGTCCGATACGGGCTTCGGTGTTCGCCGCGTTCGCCGCCGAACTGCTCGACGGGCTCGGCGCGCTGCGCCCCGACGCGGTCTACCTGTCGCTGCACGGCGCGGCGATCACCGAAGACGACGATGCCCCTGAACTGGCGCTGCTGCGCTCGGTGCGCGCGCTGCTGCCCGACACGCCGATCGTCGCGAGCTTCGACCTGCACGCGAACCTGAACCCCGAGGTCGCGGGGCTGCTCGACTTCGCCTCGGCGTACCGTACCTACCCGCACCTCGACATGCGAGAGACCGCAGCACGCGCGCTGCGCGCGTTGCACGACATCGTCGCGACCGGACGACGGCCGGCCGGCGCGATCGTGAAGCTCGGGAGAGTTCTTCCGAGCTTCAACATGCGCACCGAAGTCGATCCGATGCGCGCGCTGCAGCGCATGGCACGCGCGGCGGAACGCGAGGGCCTGCGCGAACTGGCGCTGTTCGGCGGATTCCCCTACGCCGACACGCCCGACACCGGCGCCTCGGTGATGGCCTGGAGCGACGCCGGTGCCGAGCACGCGAGAAGAGCCGCGCAACGGCTCGCCGCCGCCTTCGCGCTGCGCGCCGACGAATTCGAGCCTTCGCTGCTCCCGGCGCGCGAGGCGATCGCGCGCGCGCTCGCCGCCGCGCCGGGGATGGTCGCGGTCACCGACCCGGCGGACAACCCGCTCTCGGGCGGCGCGGCCGATACGCCGGCGCTGTTCGCCACGCTGCTCGCGATGCGCGACGATCGCTCGAGCACGGTCGGCGCACTGCCGGCGGGCGCGATCGTGTTCGCCTACTTCGCCGACCGCGACGCAGTCGCCGCCGCCGAGCGTGCCGGCGTCGGCGGGCTGGTCGAGCTGCGTCTCGGAGCGCGCAGCGGCCACATGTTCGGGGCGCCGGTGGCGGTGCATGCGCGGGTGCTGCGCACCACCGACGGTCGCTTCGTCAACACCGGACCGATGGAGCGCGGCGCCACCGTGTCGGTCGGGCGATCGGTCGTGCTCGACGTGCGGGGCGTGCACACGATCGTGACCGAGTCGGTCGGCGCGGCGAACGACCCGGCGTTCTTCGCGCTGCACGGGATCGATTTCGCCTCCACGCGATTGCTGTGCGTGAAGGCGAAAAATCACTTCCGCGGCGCGTTCTCGGCGAAATCTGCGCTGCCATCCTCGACGCCGACTGCCCGGGGCCGGCGGCGGCGGACCTCGCGAGCCTGCCGTTTCGGCGCGCGCCGATCAGTCGATCTTCGCGCCCGAGATCTTGACCACCTGCTGCCACTTCTTCGTCTCGCTGGCGATGAACTGCGCGAGCTGCGCCGGCGTGCCGCCCACCGGTTGCGCGCCCAACCCCTGGAAGCGCGCGATCACGTCGGGGCGCTTGAGGATGCGGTCGGACTCGGCCGACATCCGCTCGACGATCGCGGCCGGCGTACCGGCCGGCGCCACCAGCACGAACCACGACTCGGCCGCATAGCCGGGAAGAACGCTCGCGATCGTCGCCACGTCGGGCAGCTGCGCGCTTCGCTCGGCCGAGGTCACGCCGAGCGCGATCAGCCGGCCCGAACGGATGTGCGGAATCGCCGAGGGCAGGTTGTCGATCGCCATCTGGATCTGCCCGCCGAGCAGGTCCTGCAGCATCGGCCCGCTGCCGCGATACGGGATGTGGGTGACGAACACCTTCGCCTGGCTCTTGAACAACTCGGTCGAGAGGTGCCCGGTGCTGCCGTTGCCGGGAGAGCCGTAACTCATCGCGCCGGGCTTGGCCTTCATCGCGGCGATCAGCTCGGCGAGCGTGCGCGCCGGCACCGACGGGTGCACGAGCAGCACGTTGGGCACCTTCACGACGAAGGACACCGGAATCAGGTCCTTGGCGGTGTCGTAGGCCATCTTCGGATAGATGAACTGGTTGATCGCCTGGGTGCCCGGCGTGCCCATCAGGTAGCTGTAGCCGTCGGGCGCGGCGCGCGCGACCTCGGCGGCGCCGACGTTGCCCCCGGCGCCCGCCTTGTTCTCGACCACGAAGGTCTGCTTGAAGGCCGTGCCCAGGTGCTCGGCCATCACGCGCGCGGTGATGTCGGTGGTGCCGCCGGGCGCGAACGGGACGACGATGCGCACGGTCTTCGAGGGCCAGTCCGATTGCGCGAGCGATGCCAGCGGCAGCAGCGCTGCTGCCGCCACGCAGGCGGCGACGATGTTGCGACGTGTATTCATGCTTCTCCCCAATGCGTTGAAATTGCTGCGCGGCCGGCGCCTCACCTGCGACCGAACATCGACCCCGCCACCATGCCGACCGCGCTCGCGATGAATCCGGCGAACTGCGGCGGAAGCGCTCCTTCGGGATCGACGAACTCCATCCCGATCCAGAACCCGAAGCCGAGCACGATCGACAGACCGGCGCCGAGGTTGTTCGCGCGCTTCCAGAACAGGCCCGCCACGAGCGGCACGAAAGCGGTCGCGAGCGTGACCTTGTAGGCGTTCTCCACCATCTGGTGGATCGTCGTCTCGCTCTCCTGCGACCACAACGCGTACACCACCACCAGCGCGGTGAACACCACGACCACGCCGCGCGTGATCCACAGGAAGTGGCGGTCGTCGAGCTGGCGCTCGGACAGCCAGGCCTTGAGGATGTTCTCCGAGATCGTCACCGAGGGCGCGAGCAGCGTTCCCGACGCGGTGCTCATGATCACCGACAGCAGCGCACCGAAGAACACCACCTGCGCATACAGCGGCAGGTGCGTGCCGACGAAGGTCGGCAGCATCAGCTGCGCGTCGTCCTTGAGCATCTGCGCGGCCATCTGCGGGTCGACCAGCGTCGCCGAATACGTCAGGTACAGCGGCACCGCGGCGAAGACGAAGTAAGCGACGCCTCCGATCACCGTGCCCCAGACCGCGACCCTCTCGGTGTTCGAGGCGTTGGCGCGCTGGAACACGTCCTGCTGCGGGATCGACCCGAAGCCCATCGTGAACAGCCCCGCGATGAAAGTGACGACCGCCGCCCATTTCAGCTCGGGCCAGAACTCGAACTTCCCGGCCGCGCGCGCGTGCTCGATCACCGGCGCCACGCCGTTGACCTCGGGCATCTGCCCCACCAGCACCGAGATCCAGAGCAGGCCGACGACGATGACCGTCATCTGGAAGAACGTGGTCAGCGCCACCGACCACATGCCACCGTAGAGCGTGTAGATCAGCACCACCGCCGCGCCGATCAGGATGCCGAGCTCGTTGCTGATGTCGCCCGACGAGAGCACGTTGAACACCAGCCCCAGCGCGGTCACCTGCGCGGCGACCCAGCCCAGGTACGACGCGGCGATCGCGAGCGACATCACGACTTCGACCGGGCGATTGAAGCGCTTGCGGTAGAAGTCGCCGAGCGTGAGCAGCTTCATCCGGTACAGCGGCCGCGCGAAGATCAGCCCGAACAGGATCAGCGCGAGCGACGCGCCGAACGGATCGGAAATCGTTCCGGCGAGGTTTTCCTCGAGGAAGGTTCCCGGGATGCCGAGCACCGTTTCGGCGCCGAACCAGGTCGCGAACACCATCGCGATCACGATCGGCATGCCCAACCGGCGACCCGCCGTGTAGTAGTCGTCGACGCTGCGCACGCGTGTCGCGGCGTACACGCCCACGCCGATCGACACGACGAGGTAGAGGACGACGAAGCCGAGCAGTGTTTCGTTCATGGCCGTGGAATCCGATGTTCTCCCGTGGGCCCGGATGTTACCGCGAGACCGCGTCGATCGCGACAATTCCGACCGCCGCGCTCACGGCGCTCACGGCGCTCACGGCGATCGCTCGACACGCGGGACGCGACGCGCAGGGCGCGGCGCGCGGCGCGCATGCCGCCGCGGTTCAGCCGAGCAGCGACGACGGATCGACGAAGGCGCGACCCAATGCCTTCGCGACCGCCTCGTGCGTGACCCGTCCGTGCGCGACGTTCAGTCCGTTGCGCAGGTGCGGATCGGCCGCGAGCGCGCGCTTCCAGCCGAGCTCGGCGAGCGCGAGGATGAACGGGAGCGTGGCGTTGTTCAGCGCCAACGCCGAGGTGCGCGCGACGCCGCCGGGCATGTTCGCGACGCAGTAGTGGACGATTCCGTCGACGACGTAGGTCGGGTCGTCGTGCGTGGTCGGTCGCGAGGTCTCGAAGCAGCCCCCCTGGTCGATCGCCACGTCGACCAGCACCGCGCCGCGTTTCATCCGCGCGAGCATCTCGCGCGTGACCAGCTTCGGTGCGGTCGCGCCGGGAACCAGGACGGCCCCGATCACCAGGTCGGCGGCGAGCAGCTCGTGCTCGACGTTCTCGCGATTCGCGTGCTTGGTGATCACGCGCGCGCCAAAGTGCGCGTCGAGCCGGCGCAACGCGTCGAGCGAGCGATCGATCACGACCACCACCGCGCCGGCGCCCACCGCCATCTGCGCCGCGTGGGTGCCGACGACACCCCCGCCGAGGATCAGCACCCGGGCCGGCGCGACGCCGGGCACGCCTCCGAGCAGCACGCCCATCCCGCCGCGTTCGCGCTCGAGACAACCGGCGCCCACGTGCACCGACATTCGCCCGGCCACCTCCGACATCGGCGCGAGCAGCGGCAGGCCGCCTCCCGGCCCGGTCACGGTCTCGTAGGCGATGCACACCGCGCCGCTGGCGAGCAGGCCGTCGGCCTGAGGCGCATCGGGCGCCAGATGCAGGTAGGTGAACAGCACCTGCCCGTCGCGCAGCATCGCGCGCTCACCGGCCTGCGGCTCCTTCACCTTGACGATCATCTCCGCGCGGGCGAAGACCTCGGCGGCATCGGCGCCGATCTGCGCGCCAATGTCGCGGTAGACGTCGTCGGTCGCGCCGATGCCCAACCCGGCGCCGGACTCGACCAGCACGTCGTGTCCGCAAGCGACCGCCTCGCGTACCGAAGCCGGCGTCATTCCGACACGGTATTCATGCACCTTCACTTCACCCGGCACGCCGATCAGCATCGAGAATCCCCCACGGTTCGCACAGCGCGGCGACCACTCTATCACCGCCTCGCGCAAGTACGCGACGCGGCGAGCGCAACCTACGGGTGACTACATCGGCCCGAATCGCGGCGAACTTGACCCGCGGTTGACAGCGTCGGCCCGAGCCGCGTCCAATGCAGGCTCCCGGCGCCCCAGGCCGTCGCGACCGGAAACGAACTTGGCCGCCAGCACCGCACACCCTGCCGCGAACACCGCCGATCGACGGCCTGCCCGCGACGTCGCGACGCGCGGCGAAGCGCGAAACGCCGGGAGCGCGCACCCGGTGCTCGAAGTCGAGGACCTGGTCGTGACCGCTTCGGGGGTCGACGCCGCGTTGGTCGACGGCGTGTCGTTCTCGCTCGCGCGCGGCGAGACGCTTTGCATCGTCGGCGAATCGGGATGCGGCAAGAGCCTGACGGCACTCGCGCTGATGGGCCTTCTCGCGCGCCCGGCGGTTCGCGTCGCCCGCGGGCGCGCGCATTTCGCCGGACACGCTCTGTTCGAGATGTCGGACCACGATCTGTCCGACCTGCGCGGCGACCGTATCGCGATGATCTTCCAGGAACCGATGACCTCGCTCAACCCGGCCTTTCGCGTCGGCGAGCAGATCGCCGAGACGATCGTCCGGCACCGCGGACTGGGCCGCGCCGAGGCGCGCGAACGCGCGCTGCAGTTGCTGCGCCGCGTGCGCATCCCGGCGCCGGAGAAGCGGCTCGACGCGTATCCGCACCAGCTCTCGGGCGGGATGCGCCAACGCGTGATGATCGCGATGGCGCTGGCCAACGACCCCGAGCTGCTGATCGCCGACGAACCGACGACCGCGCTCGACGTCACGATCCAGGCGCAGATCCTCGAGCTGATCGCGGAACTGCAGCGCGAAGCAGGAACCGCGCTGATCCTCGTCACGCACGACCTCGGGGTCGTCGCCGAAGTGGCCGACCGGGTCGTCGTGATGTACGCAGGGCGCATCGTCGAACAGGGCCCGGTGAACCTGATCTTCGACGATCCCCAGCACCCGTACACGGTGGGCCTGCTCGGTTCGCTGCCTTCGATCGGACGACGCGAGGGGCGGCTGGCGACGATTCCCGGTTCGGTGCCCCCTCCCTCGCGCTGGGGGCCCGGGTGCCGCTTCGCGTCGCGCTGCCCGCTCGCGCAACAGCGCTGCGTCACGCAGCGCCCCGAACTCGAGCGAGTCGGCGAGGAACACGCCGCTGCGTGCCTGCGCCTGCCGATCGACGAGCACCTCGACGCGCACCTCGACGCGCACCTGAATGCCCCGGACGAGTCCCGCGACGCGCGCGCGCACACGCGCCCAGGCGCGGCGCGACGATGAACGACCCCGACGTCATCCTCGAAGCGCATGCGCTCACCAGGCACTTCGGCGGCGGCGGCGGTTTCGGCTTCGCGCGCCAGCCGCTGATCCGCGCGGTCGATGGCGTGTCGTTCGCAGTGCGTCGCGGCGAGACTTTCGCGATCGTCGGCGAGTCGGGGTGCGGCAAGTCGACGCTGGCCCGCGTGCTGCTTCGCCTGATCGCGCCGACCAGCGGAACGGTCTCGTACAACGGCGTGGACGTGAGTTCGGCGGGCGCCGAGCAGATGCGCCGCTTGCGCCGCGAGATGCAGATCATCTTCCAGGACCCGTACTCGTCGCTCAATCCGCGGATGACGGTCGGCGCGCTGGTGGGCGAACCGCTCGACGTGCACGGTCTGGCGCGCGGCGCGGCGCGCACTCGGCGCGTGCACGAACTGCTGCGAACGGTCGGGCTCGCTCCCGAACACGCGCGGCGCTACCCGCACGAGTTCTCCGGCGGCCAGCGACAGCGCATCGGCATCGCGCGCGCGCTCGCCTGCGATCCGAGCCTGGTGATCGGCGACGAGCCGGTTTCGGCGCTCGACGTGTCGATCCGGGCGCAGATCATCAACCTGCTCGAGGACCTCAAGCGCGAATTCGATTTCACGCTCGTTCTGGTCGCCCACGACCTGGCGTTGATCCGCCACACCAGCGACCGGGTCGCGGTGATGTACCTGGGAAAGATCGTCGAGCTGGCCGACGCCGAGAGGCTGTTCGAGGCGCCCGCGCACCCCTACACCCGCATGCTGCTCTCGGCGATTCCGGTTCCGATGCCGGGCGCGCGCGGCACGCGCGAGCTGCCGCAGGGCGATCCGCCGAGCCCGGCCGCGCCGCCCGCCGGATGCAGGTTCCACACGCGCTGCGCCCACGCGCAGTCGAACTGCCGCGAGTCGGGTCCCGAACTGCAACCGATCGGCGCCGCGCACCTGGTCGCGTGCCACTTCGCGCGGGACTTGCCCGCGCCGGCGCGTACCGCGATGATTGCGAATCCGGCGACCGACGCGCGCCGCCGCCGCCAGTCGATCTACAACAGCCGCACGCCAGCGAGCGCCGGCGCCAGCGACACCTGAGGAGAACAGCATGACGACGATGATCGGTTTCTCGCGCAACGCCGCGCTGGCAGCGCTCGGCGCGACGCTTCTTTGTGCGCCGCTCGCCGCGCAGACGCTGCGCATCGGCCTGCAGGAGGACCCCGACGTGCTCGACCCGCACGAGGCGCGCACCTTCGTCGGGCGGATCGTGTTCCAGTCGCTGTGCGAAAAACTCGTCGACGTCGACACACAGCTCAAGTTCGTGCCGCGACTCGCGACCAGCTGGTCGTTCTCGGAAGACGGCAAGACGATGACGATGAAGCTTCGCGCCGGGGCGAAGTTCCACGATGGCAGCGCAATCGACGCGGCGGCGATCAAGGCGAACATCGAGCGCGCGAAGACGATCCCGACCAGCCGGCGCAAGAGCGAGCTCACCTCGGTCGATCGGGTCGACGTGGTGGACCCGCTCACCGTAGCGTTCCGCCTCAAGGACGCCGACGCGCCGCTGCTCGCACAACTCTCGGACCGCGCAGGGATGATGGTCTCGCCGGCGAGCTTCTCGCAGCCGGTCGGACCCAAGCCGATCTGCTCGGGCCCGTACAAGTTCGTCGAGCGGGTGCAGAACGACCGCATCGTCCTCGAGAAGTTCGCCGAGCACTGGGAGCGCGATCGCTTCGCCTTCGACCGGATCGTGTTCCGGATGATCCCCGACACGACGGTTCGGCTGGCGAACCTGCGCTCGGGCCAGCTCGACCTGCTCGAACGCCTCGCGCCGAGCGACGTGAAGTCGGCCAAGGCCGACGCTTCGCTCGCGGTGGCCTCGGCGGTGGGGCTCGGTTACCAGGGGCTGACGATCAACGTCGGCAACGGCGACATGGCCAAGACACCGATCGGCCAGGACCGTCGCGTGCGCGAGGCGCTCTCGCTCGCGATCGACCGCGAGACGATCAGCAAGGTCGTGTTCGAAGGTCTTTATCCGCCGGCGATCCAGCCGTTTCCGCCGGCGAGCCCCTACTTCGACAAGGATTTCCCGGTGCCGGCGCGCGACGTCGCCAAAGCCAGGGCGTTGCTGCAGGCCGCCGGACATCCGAGGTTCGCTTTCGAGCTGATGGTCGCGAACAATCCGGTCCAGCAGCAGCTCGCGCAGGTGATTCAGGCGATGGCGGCCGAGGCGGGCTTCGACGTGAAGATCCGGGCGATGGAGTTCGCCTCGCAACTGAAGGACCAGAGCGCAGGCAAGTACCAGGTGAGCCAGGTCGGATGGTCGGGCCGGGTCGATCCCGACGGCAACCTGCACCAGTTCGTCACCACCGGCGGCGGAATCAACGACGCGAAATACTCGCACCCGAAGGTCGACGCCGAACTGAACGCCGCGCGCCGCGTCTACGACAGCGCCAAGCGCAAGGCGCACTACGACGCAGCCGAAATCCAGCTGCGCACCGACCTGCCGCTGATCTACCTGTACTACCAGCCGTGGATCTGGGCGATGTCGAGCAAGCTGCAGGGATTCACCCCGAGTCCGGACGGAATGATCCGGCTCGGCGGCGTCAAGCTTGCCAGGTAGGCGCCGCGCCCCGCCCTTCGGGGCGGGAACGGCTCGCCGGGCGCATCGGGGAGCGAGGGCTTGGGCCCGCTGATCGCGCGCAGGATCATGGTCGCGCTGCCGACCCTGTTCCTGGTGATGCTGTTCGTGTTCATCCTGCAGCGAATGCTGCCGGGCGACCCGCTGCTGGTGATGGCCGGCGAGGAGCGCGACCCGGAGGTTCTCGCGACGCTGCGCAAGCTCTACCGGATGGACGAACCGGTCGCGATGCAGTTCCTCGCCTGGTTGCAGGCGGTGGCTGGCGGGAACTTCGGCTTCTCGCTGCGCACCGGAACGCCGGTGCTGGAGCTGATCGGCCAGACCCTTCCGGTGACGATCCACCTCGCGATCGCGTCGATTCTCGTCGCGATCACGATCGGGATTCCGATGGGCATCCTCTCGGCGGTGCGCAAGGGCACCGCGGTCGACTACGTGGCCAACATCGTCTCGCTCTCCGGGTTGTCGATCCCGAACTTCTGGCTGGGGATCATGCTGATCCTGCTGGTGTCGGTGGAGCTGCGATGGTTGCCCGCTTCGGGCTACGTGTCGGTGTTCGAGAGTCCGATCCGCTCGCTGCAGACGACGATCATGCCGGCCTTCGTGCTCGGAAGCGGGCTGGCCGCAACGCTGATGCGCCACACGCGCTCGGCGATGCTCGAAGTGCTGCGCCTCGACTACATCCGCACCGCTTACGCCAAGGGCCTTCGACCGCACGCGGTGATCCTGCGCCACGCGCTGCGCAACGCGCTGGTGCCGATCGTGACGCTCTCGACGCTGCTCTTCGGCCAGCTGCTCGCCGGCGCGGTGCTCACCGAGCAGGTGTTCACGATCCCCGGTTTCGGCAAGCTGATCGTCGACGCGGTGTTCAATCGCGACTACGGCGTCGTGCAGGGCGTCGTGTTGTGCACCGCGATCGCGTTCATCGTGATGAACCTGATCGCCGACGTGCTCTACATCGTCGTCAACCCGAAGCTGCGCACCGGATGAGCCAGTCCCCATCGCCGGGCGCGCAACACGCGCTCGATCCGGTCGACGCGGCGGCTTTCGCGGTGCAGGAGCTCGCGCCGCAGCGCAACCGGGTGCTCGCGAAGTTCCTTCGCAACCGCAGCGCGGTCGCCGGCGCGGTCATCGTGCTGCTGTTCGTCGCGCTCGCGGTGTTCGCGCCACTGGTCGCGCCCTTCGATCCGAACAAGACCAACTTCCTGGCGCTGCGCCAACCTCCATCGGCACTCTATTGGCTGGGCACCGACGAGATCGGCCGCGACATCCTGTCGCGACTGATCCACGGCGGCATCGCCTCTCTCTACGCGGGCGTCGTGTCGGTGCTGATCGCGGTGGCGATCGGCGTGCCGATCGGGCTCGCGGCGGGCTGGTACGCCGGATGGGTCGACGCGACGATCTCGCGCGCCACCGACGCGTTGCTCGCGGTGCCGTTCCTGATCCTGGCGATCGCGCTGGCGGCCGCGCTCGGGCCGTCGCTCGTGAACGCGATGATCGCGATCGGGCTGTCGCAAGTGCCGATCTTCGTTCGCCTCGCGCGCGGCCAGACACTCGTGGTGAAGAACGAGGACTACGTCGAGGGTGCGCGCGCGGTGGGGGTCGCGAACATGATGATCCTGGTTCGCCACGTCGCCCCGAACGTCTTCCCTCCGGTGCTGGTGCAGGCCACACTCACCGTGGCCACCGCGATCATCGCCGAGGCGAGCCTGTCGTTCCTCGGGCTCGGTCAGCAGCCGCCCTCGCCGTCGTGGGGATCGATGCTCAACACCGCCAAGAACTTCCTCGAGCAGGCGCCGTGGATGTCGCTTTCGCCCGGCGTGGCGATCTTCCTGGTCGTGCTCGGCTTCAACCTGCTCGGCGACGGGTTGCGCGACGCGCTGGACCCGCGCGAACTCTGAGCCGGTACGCCGCGACTCGGGCAGCGAAGCAACGACGCGCCCGGTTCACGCCACTCGCCCGCTTCACGCCACCTGCCCGGTTCACGCCACCCGCCCGGTCCACGCGACCGACCAGCCTGCCGAGAGCAGGATCAGCGCGACCGCCGCCGCGAGGAACATGAACGAGATCTCGACGTCTGCCTTCTCCAGCACCAGCTTCGACGTGAGGCCCTGGTAGACCTTGCGCAGGTCTTCCTCGGTGCCGGCGTGGAAGTACTCGCCGTGCGTCAGTTCGGCCACCGCCTTGAGTGCGACTTCGTCCAGTCGAAGGAACATCGACCAGCCGCCGACGTCGACCTCCGCGCCCTCGACGGTGCCGAAGCCCACAGTGTAGACCTTGACGCCGCGTTGCGCGGCCATCTTCGCGACTTCGAGCGGATTCGGCCCGGTGGTGCGGCGGCCGTCGCTGAGCAGCACGATCGCCGCCGAGGTGTTCGACCCCGGCTGGACCGCGTCGAAGGGTTTGGCGATCTGTTTCGGTTCGCGCTTGGGCGAGTCGGCGAACGCCTGGCTGCGCCACGAAGGGCCGAGCGTCGCCGCCTCGATGTCGATGCCGTGCTCGGGAAACAGCGTCGCGAGCGAGACCAGGATCGCGCTGCCGGTTGCGGTGTGGCGCTGCAGTTCGAAACGGTCGATCGTCGCGATCAGGTCTTCACGGTTGCGCGTGGGCGCCTGCACCAGCTGCGCGGTCCCGGCGAAGGTGACGATCGCGACCTTCAGTTCCGGCGGCAGGTCGCTCACGAACGCTTTCGCGGCCTCCTTCGCGGCGCTGATCCTGTCGGGTTTGACGTCGCGCGCGCGCATGCTCAGCGACACGTCCATCGCCAGCACCAGCGTCTGCTGCATCGAAGGCAGCGTGATCGAAGCGGTCGGTCGCGCGACCGCGAAGATCGCGGCGACCAGCCCCAGCGCGAACAGCACGATCGGCAGGTGAAGCGCCCCGGGGATCCGGCGCTTCGAGGCGGCGCGCGCCGCGTCCATCACGAAACTGAGGCTCGCGAAGCGCAGCGCCTGGCGGCGGCGGCGCGCCACGAGCATGGCGTAGCCGACGGCGAACACCGGGATGGCCGCCAACAACCAGAGCATCATCGGCCACTGAAACCTCACGCTCCGCCCTCCTCGCACACGTCGCTGCGGCGTTGCTGCGTCTGGAGTGACTCTAGCACCGTCCGGCCGAGTCTTCACGCCGGTCGATCGGTTCCGCTCTCAGCGCCCCGGCGGTTGGCCGCTCGCGTCGGAAGGGGGCGCCGATTCCGGTACCGCGACGAAGCGCCCGCTGCGCAGATCGAACACTTGCACCTCGCCTTCCTCGATCACGTAGTACCAGCCGTGCAGGAACAGTCTTCCGGCCTCGACCCGTTCGCGCACCATCGGGTAGTCCATCAGGCGCTCGAGCTGCAGCACGATCGAGCGCTGCTCGGTTCGTCGCAGCGCTTCCTCGGAGAGCTGCACCGGCAACACCGCCTCGCGGGCGAGTTCGAGCCAGTTGCGAAGATTCACCGCCTCGGCCGGGATCTCCTCGTACAGGGCCCTTATCCCGCCGCAGTGGCTGTGCCCGCAGACCACGATCTCGCGCACGTCGAGGCTGAGCACGGCGAACTCGATCGCGGCGCAGGTGCCGTGATAGCCGCTCGATCCATCGTAGGGGGGCACGATCGCCGCGACGTTGCGCACCAGGAACAGCTCGCCCGGGCCGGTTCCGGTGAGCAGGTGCGGGACGATCCGCGAGTCCGAGCAGCCGATGAACAGGATGCTCGGGCGCTGGCCGTGCTCGACCAGCGCACGGAAGTGGCCCTCGTGCAGCGGGAAGTAGTCGTTGCGAAAACGCCTGAGGCGCTCGATCAGATTCTGCGGCAACACCGTTCCCCGTTTGCGCGCCGCCGATCGCGGCGGCCGATCAATGAAGGCTCGGGCGGTGGCCGTGGCCTAGGCCGTGGCGCCGGCCGCCGATCAATGAAGCCTCGGGCCCTTGAGCAGGTCGTTGCGGTCCACCGACTGGACCTCGACACGCAGCACGTCACCGCCGCGCGCGATCTTCAGCGGCACCCTGACACCGGCCGGACCCAGCTTCCAGACGGCGCGCAGGAACTCGGGCAGTTCGGTCACGCGCTCGCCGGCCACGTCCAGGATCAGGTCCCCCTGCTCGATCCCGGCGCTCGCTGCCGGGCCGCCGGCTGCGACTCCGCCCACCAGCACCTGATCGTCGGTCTCGCCGGCATAGACCCCCAGCCAGGGGCGCGGCAGCTCGCCGGAGCGCCCGGTGGCGAGCATGCTCTGCAGGATCGGCTCGAGCAGGTCGATCGGCACCATCATGTTGCCCTGCACCGAATCCCCGTCCGAAGTTTCCTGGATCAGCAGCGAGCCGATTCCGATCAGCAGGCCTTTTTCGTCGAGCAGCGCCGCGCCGCTCCAGCGCGGGTGCGCGGGCGCGGTGAACAGCGCCTCGTCGAGCAGGTATTCCCAGTAGCCGGCGAACTCGCGCTTGTCGACCAGCCTCGCCTGCAGCGCGTGCTCGATACCACCATGACCGAGCGCGAAGACGCGGTCGCCGGGCGCGCACGACGCGGCGCTGCCGCGCTCGAGCGCGGGCACTTCCAGCGGCTGCAACGCACGGATCAGGCCGAACCCGGTCGCCTGATCATAGGCGAGCGGGTAGCCGGGAACGACGCGGCCGCGATTGGTCGTCAGCCAGACGGTCTGCGCCTCGGTGATCAGGTAGCCGATCGTGAGCACGATGCCGGCTTCGTCGATCACGACGCCGTTTCCGGTGCGGTCGGTGCCGAGGATCGACGCGGTGAAAGCGTCCTCCGGAACCTCGGCGCGAATCGCGACCATCGAGTCGAGCGCCCGCGCGAGATCGAAACCGACCTCGGGCCCGCTCGGTTGCATCTCGTCCGGAATCGACCAATCGTCGGAATCTGACATGGGGTACCCGATGGGCGCGCGTTCCTCGCCCTCTGGCCTCGATCGAGACCTGCAATGAATGGCGCGCCCGGCTGGGATCGAACCAGCGACCCCTGGCTTCGGAGGCCAGTACTCTATCCACTGAGCTACGGGCGCAGCCGGCGAATTGTAACGCCTAAGCCGGAACACGCCCGGCGCGCCGGGGACAGCCGCCGGTTTCCGAACAACGGCCCCGCGGTTCCGCTGATCGGCGCTTCGCCCCCCGCACTTCGGAGCGAAACTCGGGGGGTCCGAACCCCAGCCCGTCCGGGCGCCAGGCCGATGACCGCAGTTCACGACGATTTGACCGTTTCGCCCGACCAGACACCGGGCGCGGTCAAGCATGCGCCCGACACGCTGGTCAAGCTGAGCGCAGAGCACTTCGCGTCGGGAGCGCCGCTGCGCGCCGACGTGGTCGACGCGCGCGGGTTCCTGCTGCTGCGCAGGGGCACGGTAGCGTCGGGTCACCAGCTCGAACGAATGCTCGAACCGGGGCTTTTTTGCGCCGAAGCCGATTTCGCGGTGTTCGAGGCCGAAGTCGCGGCCGAGCCGGACACGCTCCTCCCGGAACTGGTGACGACTTCGACCTGGGAGCGGCTCACGAACCTGTGCGAATCGCTTGGCCCGACGCTCGACGACATCGTGGCCGGCGAGCAGGGAGTCGAGCCGATCGAAGACATGGCGCGCGAGTTGCACACGCTGTGCGAACTCGACGCCGACGCGATGCTCGCCAGCCTGTTCCTGTTGAAGGGACGGCGCTACAGCGTGCGCCAGACCGTGAACGTCGCGATCGTGGTCGAGCTGATGTCGCGGCTCGAGCGCTTCGACGACGAGCAGCGCTTGAGCCTCGTGCGCGCGGCGCTGACGATGAATCTGGGCATGCTCGCGCTGCAGGACGAGTTGTTCTCGCAAAGCGACCCGCTCACCGCGGCGCAGCGGATGGCGGTCGCAGAGCACCCGCTTCGCGGCGCAGCGACGCTGCGCGAAGCGGGCGTGTCGGACGCGCTCTGGCTGCGCAGCGTCGCGCGCCACCACGAGCACGCCGACGGCACCGGCTACCCGAAGCGGCTGCGCGCGCCCGAGCTCGGCGTACCCGCGCAACTGATCATGGTCGCCGATCGCTATTGCGCGATGGTGAGCGATCGCGCGTACCGTCGTGGCGCTCCGCCGGATCGAGCGCTCGCGATGATCGTCGAGAAGATCGGGAGCAACGCGGACGCGAAGATTCCGAAGCTTCTCAAGGCGGTCGTCGGCGACTTCCCGCCCGGCTGCGCGGTGCGGCTGGCAAACCGCGAGGTCGGGATCGTGATGCGACGCACCCGCAGCACCGACTGCAAGGTGGTCAAGTCGCTGCGCTCGACGCGCGGCGCGGTTTACGACGACGGTCCGCGCCGGCTCACGAACCTGTCCCAGTTCGAGATCGTGCAGGCGATCCCGCTCGCCGACCTCGCGCTCGACGTCGATCCCCGCAGGATCTGGGGCGAAGCGGTCAGCGTCGCCGAGTCCGGCCGCTGAGGACCTCCGACGCGCCGCTCCCGAGCCGGTCCCGATGCAGCAACGCTCGGCGCGGCTAACGCCGTGGCCCGCTTAGCCGTTACAATTCAAGGCTTTGAAACGACCGAGCCGGGCCGACGGCGGCCAGGGCGATCGGTCGTGCACCGAGTCGCGGGAAAAGGCATGAGCGAAGAGCACCAGTCATTCATCAAGACACCGAAGCAGCTGATCGTGATCATCCTGCTTTCGTTCGTCGTTCCGATCCTCGTGATCGCGCTGCTCGTGAAGTTCGTCGGCTCGGGCACCCGGATGGGCGCCGGCGCCGAGGCGATGTCGTCGGCGGCGATCGAAGCGCGGATCCAGCCGGTGGCGAAGTTCGAACTCAGGACCGGCGCCGCAGGCGCGCTGCGCGCGGGCGCCGAAGTGTACAAGGCGCAGTGCGCCGCGTGTCACGAAGCGGGCGTCGCTGGCGCGCCGAAGTTCGGCGACACCGCGGCATGGGCACCGCGGATCAAGACCGGTTACCCGGCGCTGCTCGCGTCCTCGCTAAAGGGCAAGGGGGCGATGTCGCCGCAGGGCGGCGGCGAATTCCGCGACGAGGAGATCGGTGGCGCGGTCGTTCACATGGCCAACGCCGCCGGCGCGAAGTTCGAGGTGCCCAAGTCGCAGGCGGATGCCCCTGGCGCCGCGGCCACCTCGACCGCGGCTGCCGCGCCGGCGCCCGCTCCTGCTGCCGCTGCCCCGGCGGCGGCGTCGGCACCCGCCGCTACGGCCGCTCCTGCAGCTCCTGCCGCTGCCGCCGCTCCTGCCGCTGCCCCCGCTCCTGCCGCTGCCCCCGCCGCTGCCGCCCCTGCTCCCGCGCCCGCCGCGGCTGCGACCCCGGCGCCGGCCGCCGCCGCATCCAGCGGCAAGGGAAAAGCGCTGTACGACACCTCCTGCTCAGCGTGCCACGTGGCCGGAGTCGCCGGCGCCCCGAAGTTGGGCGACAAGGTGGCCTGGGCGCCGAGACTGGCGACCGGACTGGACGCGATGACCACGAGCGTGATCAAGGGCAAGGGCGCGATGCCGCCCAAGGGCGCCTCGACGGCATCGAACGCCGACCTGCGCGCCGCGGTCGAGTACATGGTGGCAGCGGTCAAGTAGCGTGCACCTCAAATAGCGCGCACGATCTCCAGCAGTTCGTCGCCGTAGCGCTCGAGCTTGCGCGCGCCGATGCCGGCGACGCCGGCCAGCGCGTCGGCGCCGGACGGGCGGGTTGCGGCGATCTCGATCAACGTCGCGTCGTGCAGCACGACGTAGGCCGGCACCGACTGTTCGCGCGACTGCCTCGCGCGCCAGGCTTTCAGTCGCTCGAGCAGTTCGGCTCCGGGCGCGTCGAGCGCGGCCGGGTCGAACGCACCCGGGGCGGTGCCGGAACGCCTGCGCGTGCGCCGACCCGTGCTGGCCTTGGCGCGGACGTCGCTGCGCATTTCCACCGCGCGCTCGCCGCGCAGCACCGCGCGGCTCGACTCGTCGAGTTGCAGCGCGCCGTGCGCGCCGTGCTCGATGCGCACGAAGCCGAGCGCGATCAGCTGGCGAAACACGCTGCGCCAGGTCTGTTCATCGGTGTCGGCGCCCACGCCGAACACCGCGAGCGCCGCGTGGTTCCAGCGGCGCACCCGCTCGGTGTCCTTGCCGCGCAGCACGTCGATCAGGTGCACGACGCCAAAGCGCTGGCCGGTGCGAAAGATCGCCGACAGCGCCATGCGCGCCGATTCGGTCGCGTCCCAGGTCTGCGGCGGGTGCAGGCAGTTGTCGCAGTTGCCGCAGGGCGTGCTGTCCTGCCCGAAGTAGGCGAGCAGCCGCACGCGCCGGCAGCCCGGGCGTTTCGCACAGGCCGAGCAGCGCATCGAGTTTCGCGCTCGAGACGCGCTTGTATGCGTCGTCCGCGTCGGAGGCTTCGATCAGCCTGCGCTGCTGCACGACGTCGGCGAGACCATAGGCCATCCAGGCGTCGGCGGCGAGCCCGTCGCGCCCCGCGCGCCCGGTCTCCTGATAGTAGCCTTCGATGCTCTTGGGCAGGTCGAAGTGCGCGACGAAACGCACGTCGGGCTTGTCGATCCCCATGCCGAACGCGATCGTCGCGACGATCACGATGCCCTCTTCGCTCTGGAAACGCGACTGGTTGCGCGCACGCGCGCCCGCGTCCATGCCGGCGTGGTACGGCAGCGCGCGCACGCCGTTCTCGCCCAGCCAGAGCAGCGGTCTCTTCGACCTTGCGCCGTGACAGGCAGTAGACGATGCCGCAGTGCCCGGCGTGCCCTTCGCCGATGAAGCGCAGCAACTGGGCGCGCGGGTCGTGTCGGTCGACGATCGTATATCGGATGTTCGGGCGATCGAAACTCGCGACGAACACGCGCGCGTCGCGCAGCGCGAGCCGCTCGACGATCTCCTCGCGCGTGAGCGGATCGGCGGTGGCGGTGAGCGCGATGCGCGGCGCGTCGGGAAAGCGTTCGTGCAGCGCGGCGAGCTGCAGGTACTCCGGGCGGAAGTCGTGGCCCCACTGCGAGACGCAGTGCGCCTCGTCGATCGCGATCAGCGCGATATGCACTCGATCGAGCAGTTCCAGGAAGCCGGGCGTGACGGCGCGCTCGGGCGCGACGTAGAGCAGGTCGAGTTCGCCCGCGCGCAGCGCCGCCTCGACCTCGCGCGCTTCGCGCGCGGAGAGCGTGGAGTTGAGCGCCGCTGCGCGCACGCCGGCCTGACGCAGCGCGGCGACCTGGTCCTGCATCAGCGCGATCAGCGGAGAGACGACGATCCCGCATCCCTCGCGCAGCAACGACGGCAGCTGGTAACACATCGACTTGCCGCCGCCGGTCGGCATCAGCACGAGCGCGTCGCCCGCGCCGACCAGGTGCATGATGATCTGGTCCTGCTCGCCGCGAAACGCGTCGTAGCCGAAGACCCGGCGCAGTACTTGCAGCGCGGCGGCGGAGTGCACGGTCGGACGGCGGCGCTTTCATCGTCGCCGAGCTTAGCAGCCCGCGAGGGCGAGTCCGCTACGCTTGATCCGTAGGGACGAGAACCACGGGGACCGACGATGGAACTGATCGTACTGATGCTGCTGATCCTGCTCAACGGTGTGTTCGCGATGTCCGAGATCGCGCTGCTCACCGCGCGCCGCGGCCGGCTTCAACGCCTGTCCGCCGACGGCGACGCCGGCGCCGCCGCGGCGATCCGCCTGGGCGACACGCCGACGCGATTCCTCTCCACGGTGCAGATCGGAATCACCTCGATCGGCATCCTCAACGGCATCGTCGGCGAGTCGGTGTTCGCGCGCCCGCTCGCGCTGTGGATGCAGCCGCTCGGCGTCGCCCCGGCTGCCTCCGAGACGATCGCCACCGCGCTGGTGGTCGTGCTGGTGACCTATCTGACGATCGTTCTCGGCGAGCTCGCCCCCAAACGCATCGGCCAGATCGGCGCCGAGACGATCGCGCGACGCGTCGCACGCCCGATGGAACTGCTCGCGACCGCGTCGCGCCCGATCGTCAGGCTGCTGACGCTGTCGACCAACGCGGTGCTCAGGTTGGTCGGACAACACGGCGCGCGCGCGCCCGGCGTGACCGAGGAGGAGATCCACGCTCTGCTCGACGAGGGGTCCGACTCCGGCGTGATCGAGCGCAGCGAGCACGCGATGGTGCGCAACGTGTTTCGCCTCGACGACCGCCGGATCGCGTCGCTGATGGTTCCGCGCGGCGAAATCGCCACGCTCGACGCGACGCTGTCGATGAGCGAGAACATCGAACGCATCGCCACCACCGAGCACACCCGGTACCCGGTGGTGCGCGGCGCAATGGGCGACATCGTCGGCGTGGTCAACGCGCGCCGGCTGCTGCTCTCGCAGATGCGCGAAGGGCCCGCAGACCTGACCGCGAACCTGGAGCCGGCGAACTTCGTTCCCGAGACGCTGACCGCGATGGAACTGCTCGAGAACTTCCGCACGACGGGGTCGGAACTCGCCTTCGTCGTCGACGAATACGGCGAGGTGCTCGGAATCGTCACGCCGCAGGACCTGATCGAGGCGATCACCGGCGAGTTCAGACCGCAGCGCATCGAAGATGCCGAGGCGGTAGAGCGCGAAGACGGATCGTGGCTGCTCGACGGCCTGATCCCGATCCCCGACCTGAGCGACCGGCTCGGTCTTCGCCACGCGCCGATGGTCGGCAGCGAGCGCATCGACACGCTCGGCGGCATGGTGATGCACCTGCTCGGACGCGTCCCGCACACCGGCGACCGCGTAGAGTGGAACGGCTGGACCTTCGAAGTCGTCGACCTCGACGGGCGCAGGGTCGACAAGGTGCTAGCATCACGGTCTGTCGCGCCGACGCCGCGCGGCACGATACCTAATTCCGAATGAGAATCCCGCTTCGCATCGACTGGTTCGCCGAGACGAATCGGGCGACGCTGCGCGCCGACACGATCGCGGCGCTGATCGGCGCGGCGATCCTCTTGCCGCAAGCGATGGCCTACGCGGTGATCGCCGGGCTGCCGCCGATCTACGGCATCTACTGCGCGGTCGTCCCGACGATCGTCGCGGCGACCTTCGGGTCCTCGCGCCACCTCGTCTCCGGACCCACGGCCGCGATCTCGATCGTCGTCTTCTCCGCGGTCGGCAAGCTCGCCGATCCGCACTCGGATCAGTTCGTCACGCTGGTGCTCACGCTCACGCTGATGGTCGGCACGTTCCAGCTCGCCTTCGGGCTGATGCGCCTCGGCACGCTGACGAACTTCGTCTCCGACAGCGTGATCATCGGCTTCACCACCGGCGCGGCCGCGCTGATCGCCGCGAGCCAGATCAACGCGCTGCTCGGCCTTCCGGCGAGCGGGGGCGGCAACCTCGCCACGCTGCTGAGCCACCTGCCCGAGCGCGTCGCGCGCGCCAACGTCTACGCCGCGTCGATCGGCGCCGCGACGCTCGTGATCGGGATCCTTTCGCGACGCTATCTGCGACGCGTCCCGTACATCCTCGTCGCGCTGGTCGGCGGCACGCTGCTCTCGCTCGTCTTCGAGTACGCGTTCGGCGGCATCGAGGTCACCGGAATCCGCACCGCTGGCGCGGTCAGTTCGGCCTTTCCACCGCTGTCGATGCCCTCGCTCAATCTCGCGCACTGGAGCTCGCTCGTGGGCAGCGCGTTCGCGATCGCGTTGCTCGGACTGACCGAAGCGGTGTCGATCGCGCGATCGATCGCGTTGCGCTCGGGCCAGCAGATCGACGGCGACCGCGAGTTCGTCGCGCAGGGGATGTCGAACATCGCCGGCGCGTTCTTCTCCGGCTACGCCTCGAGCGGCTCTTTCACCCGCAGCGGGCTGAACTACGACTCGGGCGCGAAGACGCCGATGGGCGCGATCCTCGCCTCGTTGTTCGTGCTGCTGATCGCCTGGACGTTGTCGCCGTTGTTCACCCACCTGCCGATGGCCGCGATTGCCGGCGTGCTGATGCTCGTCGCGTGGAGCCTGGTCGACGTCCGGTACATCCGGATGCGCGCGCGGGCCAGCCGCGAGGAAGCGCTGATCCTCGGCGTCACGATGGTGAGCGCGGTGGCCGCCAACCTCGAGGTTGCGATCTACGTCGGCGTGCTGGTCTCGCTCGGGCTGTACCTGAACCGCACCGTCAAACCTCCGCTGGTGCCGGCAGTGCCGGCAACGACGCCGGGCAGCTACCACTTCGTACGCGACGCACGTGCGCCCGAGTGCCCGCAACTGGCGATCCGCTACGTCGACGGTTCGCTGTTCTTCGCGGCGATTCCGCACCTGCGCAGGGAGTTCTCGACGTTGCGCAGGCGGCGTCCCGAGGCCCGCCACCTGCTGTTGCTCTGCAGTGGCGTCAACCACGTCGACGTCAGCGCGGGCGAGTCGCTCGCCGAAGAGTGCCGGCTGCGGCGCGCGGCGCGCGGCGACCTCTATCTGCATTTCGTGAAGGACTCGGTGCACCGGATGATGCGTGCCAGCGGCGCGATGGGCACGATCGGCGAAGGCAACGTCTACGAACTCGGCGCGCCGACGATCGAGTCGGTGGTCGCGCGGCTCGACCACTCGATTTGCGCGTCGTGCAAGGTGCGCGCGTTTCACTGCTGCCCGCCGCCTGCGGCCTGAGCGGCCTCGCGTTATCCCGAATCAGCCGCGCGAAGTGGCCGCAAAGGTGCGCGATGGCCGACACCGACCCGATCATCCGTTGCCGCGGCCCGGGGCGAGCAGATCGCGCAGCCGGCCGAGTCGTTCGCGCGCGGCGCTCGCGTCCACCGTGCGCCTGGCGCCCGGGTTGCGCGTCGAGCTGCATCTCGGCGATGAAGCGCGACGGCTGGCGGCGAGCACGTCTCGCGCGCGCGCTTGCGCTCGCGGCACCAGCTGAGCGTGAGGCTGCGCTGCGCGCGCGTCACCGCGACGTACATCAGGCGGCGCTCTTCCTCGATCGCGCGGCCAGCGGTCTCGGCGCGGCCGCGGGTCGGCCGCGCCTCTCGCAGCGTCGCCGCCGTGGTGCGGCAGCAACCCCTCCTCGCAGCCGACGACGAACACGTGCGGGAACTCCAGCCCCTTCGCCGCGTGGATCGTGCGTCAGCCGCACCGCGTCGGCGTCGGCGTCCTTGCGATCGAGCTGCGACAGCAGCGACACCGACTGCGCCAGCTGCGCCAGCGTCGACGCCGTCGTCCTCGGCACGCTTCTTCAGCCAGTCGACGAAGTCGGCCGACATTCTGCCAGCGCACCGCGGCGCAGCCTTGTCGTCGAGCGTGTCGAACAGGTGTGCGCGATAGCTCGATCGCCGCCGACCAGGTCGTCGAGCACCTGCGCCGCCGGTTCGCGCGCCGCACGCCACGCGATCCGGTTGATGAAGTCGCCGAAGCTCGCGCAGCGGCTCGAGCTGGCGCGGCGGCGACGCCTCGCCTCGAAGCCGGACTCGAACAGCGCGGCGAACATCGACACCTGGCGCTGGCCCGAGTAGGTGCCGAGCGCCTGCGAGCGTGCGCGTCGCCCACGCCGCGCTTGCGGCGTCGTCACCGCGCGGATGAACGCCGGATCGTCGTCGTCGTTGGCGAGCAGGCGCAGGTAGGCCATCAGGTCGCGGATCTCGGCGCGCTCGAAGAACGACTGCCCGCCCGACAGCACGTACGGGATCTTCTCCTTGCGCAGCGCCTGCTCGAACACGCGCGCCTGGTGGTTGCCGCGGTACAGGATCGCGTAGTCGGCGAAGCTTGGTGCGTCGCTCGAACCTGTGCGCCTGCAGGCGCATCGCGATCGACTCGGCCTCCTGCTCGTCGTCGTCGCAGGCGCACCACCGCGATCGGGTCGCCCACGCCGAGTTCGGACCACAGTCGCTTGTCGTGCAGCTTCGGGTTGTGCGCGATCAGCCGGTTCGCCGCGCGTCAGGATGCGTGACGCTCGAACGGTAGTTCTGCTCGAGCTTGATCACCCGCAGCGCTCGGGTAGTCGGCCTGCAGCCGCGCGAGGTTCTCCAGCGTGGCGCCGCGCCAGCCGTAGATCGACTGGTCGTCGTCGCCGACCGCGGTGAATGCGCTGCGCGGGCCGGCCAGCAGCTTGAGCAACTCGTACTGGCAGGCGTTGGTGTCCTGGTACTCGTCGACCAGCAGGTAGCGCAGCCGCTCGCGCCAGGCCTGCGCCACCTCGGGCTCGCCGCACAGCAGTCTGCACCGGCAGGCCGGATCAGGTCGTCGAAGTCGACCGCCTGGTAGGCGGCGAGCGTCGCGGCGTAGTCGCGATACGCGCGCGCGATCGCGGTGCTCGTCGGCGTCGCGCGCCGTCGGCGGCAGCGCTCGTCGGGCCCGACCAGCGCGTTCTTCCACAGCGAGATCCGCGACTGCGCGGCGCGCAGCAGCTTGCGGTCGGTGGTGGCGAGCGCCTGCTGCAGGATCGCGAGCGCGTCGTCGGCGTCGAGGATCGAGAAGCTCGCGCTTCAGCCCGAGCGCGCTTCGCGTCGCGGCGCAGCATCTGCACGCCGAGCGAATGGAAGGTGCTCACCAGCGGGCGCTCGCCCTCGGGCAGCTTCACCAGCGTCGCGAGACGCTCGGCCATCTCGCGCGGCCGCCTTGTTGGTGAAGGTGATCGCGGCGATCGCCGTGCCGGCTGCATGCCGGCCTCGCACCAGGTGCGCGATCTTGTGCGTGATCACGCGCGTCTTGCCGCTGCCCGCGCCGGCGATGACCAGGCACGGGCCGTCGAGATAGCGGATCGCTTCGCGCTGCGCTTCGTTGAGCGTCGCGCCGTGGGCTGCGCCGCGGTCGGCGTTCGGAGCGAAGGACATCGGGACGCGGGGCTCAGATCTCGAGCGGGTCGACGTCGAGCTGCCAGCGCACCGGCGAGCGCTGCGCGCCGAGCGTTGCGAGCCAGGCGTCGAGCATCATGTGCAGCACCGGGCGCGAATTCGACTCGACCAGCAACTGCGCGCGCTCGCGCCCGGCTACGCGCGACATCAACGCTGGCACCGGATCGAACAGCTGCACCGCGTCGAAGGTCGGATCGGCGGCGATCAGTGCCGCCGCCTGCGCGCGCGCCGACGACAGGAACGCCACCGCCTTGTCCAGCGTCTTGCCCTCGGCGCGCAACAGCGCCTGATGGCGAAACGGCGGCAGGCGCGCGTCGCGTCGCTCGGCGAGCATCGCGTCGGCGTGGCGGTCGAAGTCGTGGCGCGCAAGTGCCGCGAACATCGGGTGATCGGGAAAACGCGTCTGCACGATGACCTCGCTGCGCAAGCCGCTGCGCCCGGCGCGGCCGGCCACCTGCATCAACAGCGCGAACAGGCGTTCCGGCGCGCGAAAATCGGCGCTGTACAGGCCCGAGTCGACGTCGACCACCACCACCAGCGCCAAGCCCTGGAAGTCGTGGCCCTTGGCGATCATCTGCGTGCCGACCAGCAGGTCCAGTTCGCCGGCGTGCGCGGCGTCGATCGCCTCGCGCACCGCGTGGCGCCGGCGCGCGACGTCGCGGTCGACGCGGCCGATCCGTGCCGCGGGGAACAGCTCCGCGAGTCCTTCCTCGAGCCGCTGCGTGCCCCTTCCAAGCGGCGCGAGGTCGACGTTGCCGCATCCGGGGCAGGCGCGCGGAACGGGCGCGTCTGCCCCGCAGTGGTGGCACAGCAGGCGGTAGCGAGCGGGCCGGCGCGCCGCGTCGGCGCCCGATACGCGATGCAGGACGCGAAACGCCGAACAATTTTCGCAACTGCTGAGCCAGCCGCAGGCCTCGCAACTGAGCACCGGCGCGTAGCCGCGCCGGTTGAGGAACACCAGCGCCTGTTCGCCGCGCGCGAGCACGGCCTCGATCGCCGCGACGCTCTCCGGGGCCAGGCCGTGGCTGAGCGTCTTGCGGCGCGGGTCGACGATTCGCAGCGTTGGCACGCGGCCCTCGCCAGCGCGCTCGGCGAGCGCGAGCAGCCGGTAGCGACCGCGCCGCGCCGCGAGCCAGGTTTCGAGCGATGGCGTCGCCGACCCGAGCACGACCGGCACCCCGCGCTGCGAGGCCAGCGCGATCGCCAGGTCGCGCGCGCTGTAGCGCACTCCCTCCTGCTGCTTGTACGAAGGATCGTGCTCCTCGTCGACAACGACCGCGGCGAGCCGGGGCAGCGGGGTGAGCACGCTCAGTCGGGTGCCGACGACCACCCTCGCACGGCCCTGTGCCGCGGCGAGCCAGTGCGCGGCGCGCTCGCCATCGGGGAGCTCGCTGTGCAGCAGCGCGATCGATTCGCCGGGAAGGCGCGAGACCACCTGCGCGACGAGCTGCGGCGTCAGTGCGATTTCGGGCACCAGCAGCAGCACCTGCGCGTCGCGCGTTCTCGCGAGCACCTGCGCGAGCCAGCGCAGGTAGACCTCGGTCTTTCCGCTTCCGGTGACCCCGTGCAACAGGTGCACGACGAAGCGATCGGCCGCGCAGAGCGCGTCGACCGCCACCTGTTGCGCCGGCGAGAGCCGCAGCGCGGCGGCGTCGCCCGCCGCGTCGCGCGCGGATCGCATCGCGTCCCAGCGCTTGCGCGCGCGCGCGAACACCGTACCGCGCGCCCTCGCGGCAGGCGGCGTGCGCAGCAGCTTCGGGATCGACGGCAGCGCCACTTCGCCGAGGTGGCGGTGGTAGTACCGCGCAACGAACCGAATCATCTCGATCCAGTGCGGGTCCGGCGCCGGCGCATCGGCGAAGGGGCCGATCACGTTGCGCAGGCGCTCGGCGGGAACGTCGGAACGCTCGCGCATTCGCACCACGATGCCGACGCGGCGCGTGCGTCCCCACGGAACCAGCACCCATGCACCGGGAACGATCGCTCCCAGTTGTTCCGGCGAAACCCGGTAATCGAAGGCATCGGTGGCCGGCACGTCGAGCGCCACGCAAGCGATCGACAGCGAACCGGGCGACTCGCTCACCACATCCGACATGGAGAATTCACATTAACTTCGCCGGTTAAGCGACCGTGACACGGAAGCTTTTCCAAGTCGTTCACAGAACCTGTGGAAAAAACTGTGGGCAGCGTCGCACGATCACCCCGAAATCCGCGCCAATGCTCGACCAGTGGTCCAATGCACGTTTTTTCTACAAAATATTCTTGTTTTGAATCAATGACTTGCAGTAGCGCCCCCGGCGCAGCAGCTGGGCGGGTCGCCGTTCGTCGGGGAAACGCCGGCATGTGCATAAGTGCCCCTCGGACCCCCTTCGAAACCCAGCGTTCTAGCGCCTTGCGAAGGCGCATAAACGCTGGGTTGAGGTCAAAGTGAGGACGCGCTCACCTGCAAACGACGCATTCGGGCGCTATGCGAATGCACGATTTCGACCAGCGCAGAAACGCTCTCCGGTGGCGTGTGCTGCGAGATGCCGTGGCCGAGGTTGAACACGTGGCCGTGCGCCTTCGCCCGGAGCGCCGAAGTCCTCGAGCACGGCGATCGCCTCGGCCTGTACATGTTCGGGCGAAGCCATCAACGCCATCGGATCGAGGTTGCCCTGGATCGCGCAGCGCGCGCCGACGCGTGCGCGCGCCGCGGCCAGGTCCACGGTCCAGTCGACACCGACCGCGTCGCAACCGCTCGCGGCGATCGCCTCGAGCCAGAGCCCGCCGCCCTTGGTGAAGACGATCGTCGGCACCGGCGAGTCGAGTTCGCGCAGCACGCGCTCGACGTAGGCGAGCGAGAACTCGCGAAACGCCCGATTCGACAGCGCGCCGCCCCACGAGTCGAACAGCATCACCGCCTGCGCGCCGGCCGCGATCTGCGCGCGCAGGTATTGCGCCACCGCGCGGGCGTTGACGTCGAGAATCCGGTGCATCAGGTCCGGGCGCTGGTAGAGCATCGTCTTGACGCGACGGAAATCGGCGCTGCCTCCGCCCTCGACCATGTAGCAGGCGAGCGTCCACGGGCTGCCGGAGAACCCGATCAGCGGCACGCGCCCGTCCAGCGCGGTGCGGATCGTCGCGACCGCGTCGCTCACGTAGCGCAGCTCGGCGCTCGGATCGGGCGCCGCGAGCCGGGCAACGTCCGCTTCGTCGCGTACCGGACGTTCGAACTTCGGCCCCTCGCCGTCGGCGAAATACAGCCCCAGCCCCATCGCGTCCGGAATCGTCAGGATGTCGGAGAACAGGATCGCGGCGTCGAGGTCGTAGCGCTCGAGCGGTTGCAGCGTGACCTCGCAGGCGAGGTCGGGCGACTTGCACAGCGCGAGGAAGCTGCCGGCGCGCTTGCGCGTCGCGTTGTACTCGGGCAGATAGCGCCCGGCCTGACGCATCAGCCAGATCGGCGTGTACTCGGTGGGCTCGCGCCGAAGCGCGCGCAGGAAGGTGTCGTTGCGCAAGGCTTTCACCGGCGGCATTGTACCGGGCGCGGCGGGCGGCGCCGTCGCGCTCAAAGCACCAGTTCGATCAACGAGGGGCCCGGCGTGGCCAGCGAACGGCCGAGTTCGCGCGCGAAGGCGGCGAGCTCGTCGACGCGTACGCCCGGCACGCCCATTCCGCGGGCCAGCGACACCCAGTCGAGATCGGGCCGGTCGAGGTCGAGCATGTCGGCGGCGCGCCGGCCCGCTTCACCGGCGCCGACGTTGCTCAGTTCGCCGCGCAGGATCCGGTAGCTGCGATTCGCGAAGATCACGACCGTCACGTCCAGGCTCTCGCGCGCCATCGTCCAGAGCGCTTGCGGCGTGTACATCGCGCTGCCGTCACCCTCGAGCGCGAGCACGCGCCGCGTCGGGTCGGCGATCGCCGCGCCGATCGCGGTCGGCAACCCGAAGCCGATCGCCCCGCCCATCGCCGTGAGCCAGTCGTGCGGCGCGGCGTCGACGGTGGCCGCACCGAAGGCGCGTCCGCTCGACACCGCCTCGTCGACCACGATCGCGTTCTCGGGGATGCAGCTGCGCGATCACCGCCGCGACGCCGTCGAGCGTCGGGGCTCCGCTGTGCGGCGCACCGCGCGCGGCCGCGCGCCGCGCCACCACGTGCGACGGCGCCAATGCGCCCGCGTCGAGCTCGTCGACCAGCGCGCGCAAGGCTGCGAGCGCGTCCTGGTCGGGCGCTGCGAGCGTCTCGAAGCTGCACTGCGGCGGCATCAGCAGGCTCGGTTTGCCCGGATAGGCGAAAAACGCCACCGGCGCCGCGGCGCCCGCAGCGACGACCGAGGCGAAACGCGACAGCGCCGCGACCGCGAGATCGACCACGTAGGGGATCCTCGGCGCGAGTACGCGCCCGGCGCCGCGAGCCAGTCGAGCGACGTAGAACTCGGTCATCATCGCGCAACCGGTTCGCGCCGCTATCCGCCCGGCCAGTTGCAGCCCTTCTTCGCCGAGCGCAGTCCCGCCGAGCAGCAGCAAACGAGGACCGGCGCCGCGGAGCTGCCGTGCGGCCGTCGCGACGGACTCCGCCGACACTGGCGCACCGCGGCGTGCCGCCGCGAGCCGCGCGGCCAGCCGTCGTCGGTCGCGGCGCGCCGCGACGCGCCGTCGTCGCCCTCGTGCGCCCGACGAACGCCGCGCGCCCGGCGACCCGCGCGCGCCTTAGTCACCTCGGTCGCCACCTCGCCCCACGCCGTGTCGGCCGGAAGGATCAGCGTCGCGATCCGGCCCGGATCGGTGTTGCGCTTCGACGATCGCTCGCGCGCAGTCCTCGGTCACCGCGTCCGCGCCGGCGCAGGTGCGCACCCAGTGCGACATCGGGCGCGCGACGCCCTTCGATGTCCGAGGCGAGCGGCGCGTCGAGCGCGACGTGGTAACTGGCATGATCGCCGACGACGTTGACGATGCCCGAACGTGCCTTCCTGGCGTTGTGCAGGTTGGCCAGGCCGTTGCCCAGGCCCGGTCCGAGGTGCAGCAGCGTGCTCGCCGGGCGCCGCGCGATTCGGAAGTAGCCGTCGGCCGCCCCGGTGACGACCCCCTCGAACAGGCCGAGCACGCAGCGCATCCCGTCGATCCGGTCGAGCGCCGAGACGAAATGCATCTCGGAGGTGCCGGGGTTCGCGAAACAGACGTCGACCTCGCCCGCGAGAAGGGTCCTCACCAGCGATTCGGCTCCGTTCATCGTCGCGAGCTTAACCCAGGCCCGCTTGGCTACTTCTCAAGAATTGGTGATTGAAGCCTGACGCGACTCGCGTCTTGGGCGATTCGCGCCTCGAGTCGTGAAACCGGTTCATCCGCCGCGAGCTGCGGCGGGTCGGCGCCGTGGCGATCTAGCTGCAGGCGAAGAAGGTCACGAAGTTCCTGGTGTTCGCGATACCCACGCGGGTGACGCGCGCCTCGAGCAGATTGCGGTTGTGACCGGGGGATGCGCGCCAACCGTCGACCTGCGCTTCGGGGTGCGTGTAGTTGACGCCGACGTTCTCGACGCAGATCCGACTGCGCGTGCGGTCGAAGCGCTCGCGAAAACCGTCGTGGCTGATGCGCCGGCGCTGGGCCATCTCGCCGCTGTGCGACTGCGCGATCGAACCGAGATCGTCGGCGATGCGCAGCGGCGCGAGGCCGTTGCGGGCCCGATACTCGTTGACCACCTCGAGCACGCGCAGCGCGTAACGGCTGACCGACCCGAAATCGGCCGCCTGCGCGACTCCGGCGCGTCCGAGCGAATGCGCGTCGATCGACGCCAGCACCAGCTCCGGTTCGCCCGCTGCGTTTCTCGATCCGGGGGCGGCGGGCGCGCCGGACGCCGCCGAACGGTGGGCGGCGTTGCCCGGCGAGCTCGTCGGTTGGGCGCCGATCGGCCCTTCGTAGAGCGGGCGCGCCTCGGTCGCGCCGGGATCGGACTGCGCGAGCGCCGGCGTGGCCAGCCCGATCGCGCCGATCAACAGAACACCGCCGAATATGCGCCGCATCTCTGATCCTTTGACCTGCTCCGTGCGATCAGCCCGATAATTCTCACGCTGTTCGCTCGACCGTGCGCGCCCCATTCGTGGTAGGCGCGGTCCTTGAGAGTCGTTTCGGCACGAGCGCCCGGAAACTCGAGACCCGGCCGACGAACGGTCGGTTGGTCGGCCGCTGCGCGTGCGACAGCGCCGGCATCGGCACGCGAAACGGGTCAGGGGTGGCCCGGGTCCGGCGAGGTCTAGTCCGCTGGCTAACCCCCTGACTGTGGTTTTGCTGCAAAGCGGCAGCGTCATTGGTTCGTGACCGCAATCGCCGTGCGAAACTCCGCCCCGCAAGATGTCATCCGTGTACCGGTACGCGCCGTTCGGCGGCGTTGGCCCCGGGCGCGGATCGGATCGATCGGTGAAGGAGTTCCTCGCGGTTGCTTGCCCACTCACGAAAAATGAGCACCCGGGTCGTTCGACCCTCCGGCGGGGCGCCGACTGACGATCCGCCGCCAGGCAACCGACAGGAATACGAGCTGCGGAAATGACCGATCGGAACGAGCACGACAGGGCCTGCCCGCAATGCGGCGGCGCCCTGACGCGCATTCGACGGTTCGTCGAGGACCGCGACGCGAGCCTCGCCGCGCCGGTCCGCCGATACCGCTGTGCAACGAACGACTGCGGGTGGGAAGGCCTGCTGGCCTCGCGCAGCGCACACGCCGAAGTTCGGCGCCGCACCGGCCAGCGCGCCAGGCACGCTACCGGGAGCCGACGCTCGCGGGTCGGGATCGCGCTCGCCGCCACTCTCGGCTTCGCGTTCGCGGCGACCACAGCGGTCAAGGTCTACCAGCAGTTGCTGCCGAACCCGACGCTTGCGCGGCTCGCGTCGCACCCGGTCGTCCCCTTCGGCAAGAGCCACGACGGCACACCGATATCGTCCGGACATCCGCTGCTGGTGAAGGTGTCCGCGTCGGTCGCGCTCGGCGCCGCCCCGGCAATCGTGACGCCGATGCCCTCGCCGACGCCCTCGCCCTCGCCCTCGCCCTCGCCCTCGCCCTCGCCCACGCCCTCGTCCACGCCCTCGCCCACGCCCACGCCCACGCCCGCGCCACGGGCGCTGGAGTTGCGCCAGGATTGCGCCTGGGGAGATCCGGGCAGGAACCCCTACAAGGGAACGATCGAGCAGGCGCTCGAAGGCGCGAGGCTTCCGCCCGAGGTGGTCGAGAAGATGAGCGCGCGCATCCGTTCGGGTCGGGTCACCGACCGGCTCGAGATCACCAATTCGGGAATCCGCGGCGTGCACGCGCCGCGCGCCTATAGCGCCCGCTCGATCGGGATGACCTTCGGCAAGACGCTGTGCATGAACACGCGCGTGAACTTCGTGCCGGGGCACATGGAACGCGCAGACCTGTACGAAGTGGCAGACGCTTCGGGGCAGACCTACTCGGTGATGGTTCCGTACGTCTGCGGCAACGTGTCGGTGCTCTCGGCACGCGCCGAACAGGACGACGAGCCGCTCGCGACGACGGTCGACCTGATCGCTGCGATCATCCCGGGGGGCAGCTCGGGCAACCGGACCATCGCCGGAAACCCCGGTTCCGGTACGACTGCGAACGCTCCCGAGGGGCAGGTGCCCGAGCCGGGGACGTTGCTGAACATCGCCGCCGGGGCAACGCTGATGGCGTGGTTCATCCGGCGCAAACGACGCCGGCAGGTCGATCCCGCACCGGATCACTCCGCCGACGGGAGCGAAACCAGCGACGAGGAGCAGCAGCCATGACCGTCTACCGCAGCCGCGTGATCGCCGCGCTGATCGCCGGGACACTCGGCGCACCGGCCGCGGCGGCCGACCAGCCCGCGCCGGCGAAGTCCGCTTCGGCGCGCTCGGCGCGCGACACCGCCGCGGCGTTGCGCCAGGCGGCGAGCGCCGGAGACGCCCAGGCCCAATACGACTACGCCGCGGCGCTGGCCTGCGGGCGCGGCGTCTCCGCCAATGCCCGCGAAGCGGCGCGCTGGTTCGGGCTCGCTGCGCAGCAGGGGCACTCGCGTTCGATGGGCGTGCTGGGCTGGATGTACATGACCGGACAGGGCGTCGCGCGCGACGATGCGAAGGCGCTCGAACTGCTGGGGTCGGCGGCGGAAAGCGGCGACACCGCCGCCCAGAACAATCTCGGCATCGTCTACGCGCAGGGGCGCGGCGTGCCGGTCGATCGCGCGCTTGCGGAAAAATGGTTCCGGCGCGCGGCTGAGCAGGGCGCGAAAGACGCGCAGCGCAACCTCGACGCCCTGCACGCAGGCCCCGGCAAGACCGCGCAACCGCGAGCGCCCGATCTCAGGACCTGAGCGGCCGCGCGACGCTTCAACGCGCGGTCAGTTCGAACGCACCGGCGTTCTCGACGCGCAGCTTCCAGCGATTCTCGCCGGTGCCCACCAGCTCCCCGTCGAGCCTTCCCGGGAGCTCGAGCCGCGCGACCTCGGCCAGCCCGCTCGGCCCCCACTCGAGCAGCAGCAGACGGCGATGCGACTGATCGGGGAGCAGCAGGCGGTCTCGCGGTCGCCGTTTCACGACTCGGCCGAGTTCCAGCTCCCGACTTCCCAGTCGGTGGGTGCTCACTCCCGTGAATTCCGCGAACTGCACCAGCGCCGGCTCGGCGAAGCGATAGAGCCGCAGGACGCCACCGATGTGCGGCGTCGCGACCAGTGCGAGGTCGAGGTGGCCGTCGCCGTCGAAGTCGCCCGCGCCCAGCGGATTGAGCCACCTGTTCGCCTGTCCGATGAAACCTGAGCTGGCGCGTCGCGTCAGCCCGTTGACGCCGACCCCGTAGACCGAGAGCGAGGCGCCCAGCCGCAGGTCGCTCTCGACCACGACGATCTCGTCGCGGCCGTCCCGGTCGAGGTCGACCAGCCGCGGCACCAGATCCTCGAACACCCTCGTCAGCGGCAACTCCAGGTTGAAGACCCTGCCGTCGCGCATCTCGGCCACGAGTTGCGCCGCCTCGAGCGCGTCGCCGAGCACCGCGTGCCGGTAGCGATCGGTGGGGCGTGCGAACCAGGCAAGCGCGACGTCGCGCAGCCCGCGCGCGGCGCGGCTGTCGGGGAGTTGGCCGGGTCGAATCGTTTCGGGCCGCGCGACCGGCGGCTGCGCGCCGAGCGGGCGCAGTTCCAGCGAGGTTTCGCCCGCCGACGCCAGCGCACCGGTGACGGCGAGCGTCACCCCGAGCGCCGCCCCGAGCGCCACCCGCAGCGTCGCCGCGAACAGCGCCGGAACAGCGCCGCCGCACTTCCCGCCCCGGACCGGGGGCCGGAACCGGCCCGCCTACTTGCGCTCGCGGAACTTGCGCAGCGCGGCGATCTGCGCGGCCATCGTCGCGAACTCGGACTGCGCCAGCGCGAAGTCGATGTCGCTCTTGGCGTTGGTCATCGCCTCCTCGGCGGCTTTCTGCGCCGCCGTCGGCCTTCGCCTCGTCGAGGTCGTGCCCGCGGATCGCGGTGTCGGCGAGCACCGTCACGCGGTTGGGCTGCACCTCGAGGATGCCGCCGGCGACGAACACGAACTCCTCCTCGTCGCGGCCCGGCGAGCTTGATGCGCACCGCGCCGGGCTTGATGCGCGTGATCAGCGGCGTGTGCTGCGGATAGATGCCCAGCTCGCCCTCTTCGCCGGGCAGCGCGACGAACTCGGCCTCGCCTTCGAAGATCGAGGCTTCGGCGCTGACGACGTCGACGTGGATCGTATGTGCCATGCGGTTCGCTCCTTCCAGTGCTGGCCGGGGCGCGCGGGCCGCTGGCCCGACGCCCATTGCGCCACTTACTGCAGGGTCTTGGCCTTCTCGAAGGCCTCGTCGATCGTGCCGACCATGTAGAACGCCTGCTCGGGCAGCGCGTCGCACTCGCCGTTGACGATCATCTTGAAGCCGCGGATCGTGTCCTTCAGCGGCACGTACTTGCCCGGCGAGCCGGTGAAGACCTCGGCCACGTGGAACGGCTGCGACAGGAAGCGCTGGATCTTGCGCGCGCGCGCCACCGCCAGCTTGTCTTCGGGCGAGAGCTCGTCCATGCCGAGAATCGCGATGATGTCGCGCAGTTCCTTGTAGCGCTGCAGCGTCGCCTGCACCGCTGCGCGTGCGTGTTGTAGTGCTCCTCGCCGATCACGTTCGGGTCGATCTGGCGCGAGGTCGAGTCGAGCGGATCGACCGCCGGGTAGATGCCGAGCGAGGCGATGTCGCGCGACAGCACGACGGTCGCGTCGAGGTGGCCGAAGGTGGTCGCCGGCGACGGGTCGGTCAGGTCGTCCGCCGGCACGTAGACCGCCTGGATCGACGTGATCGAGCCGATCTTGGTCGAGGTGATGCGCTCCTGCAGGCGGCCCATCTCCTCGGCCAGCGTCGGCTGGTAGCCCACCGCCGACGGCATCCGGCCGAGCAGCGCCGACACTTCGGTGCCGGCCAGCGTGTAGCGGTAGATGTTGTCGACGAAGAACAGGATGTCGCGGCCCTCGTCGCGGAAGCGTCTCGGCCATGGTCAGGCCGGTCAGGCGCGACGCGCAGGCGGTTGCCCGGCGGCTCGTTCATCTGGCCGAACACCATCGCCACCTTGACTCGAGCAGGTCTTCCTGCACGATGACCTTCGCTTCGGACATCTCGTGGTAGAAGTCGTTGCCCTCGCGGGTGCGCTCGCCGACGCCGGCGAACACCGACAGCCGCCGTAGTGCTCCTTGGCGATGTTGTTGATCAGCTCCAGCATGTTCACGGTCTTGCCGACGCCGGCGCCGCCGAACAGGCCGATCTTGCCGCCCTTGGCGAACGGGCAGATCAGGTCGATCACCTTGATGCCGGTCTCGAGCAGTTCGACCGACGGCGAGAGCTCGTCGAACTTCGGCGCCGGCTGGTGGATCGCGCGGCGCTCTTCGGTCGGCGATCGGGCCGCGCTCGTCGATCGGGCGACCGAGCACGTCCATGATGCGGCCGAGCGCGCCGGGGCCGACCGGCACCGAGATCGGCGCGCCGGTGTTGCGCACCGTCATGCCGCGGCGCAGGCCGTCGGACGAGCCCATCGCGATGGTGCGCACGACGCCGTCGCCGAGCTGCTGCTGCACCTCGAAGGTCAGGCCCTTCTCGGCCAGCGCGTCGCCGGTGTCCTCGAGCATCAGCGCGTCGTAGATCTTGGGCATCGCGTCGCGCGGAAACTGGATGTCGACCACCGCGCCGATGCACTGAACGATCTGTCCCTTGTGCCATGTTCGTGTCCTCATGTTCTTTCGAATTCTTCTCCGGATACGCCGGGTCGCCCGCCTAGACGGCGGCCGCGCCGCCGACGATCTCGGACAGTTCCTTGGTGATCGCTGCCTGCCGTGCCTTGTTGTACGACAGCTTCAGTTCGTCGATCACGTTCTTCGCGTTGTCCGAGGCGGCCTTCATCGCGACCATGCGCGCGCTCTGCTCGGAGGCCATGTTCTCGGCCACCGCCTGGTAGACCAGCGCCTCGACGTAGCGCACCAGCAGCTCGTCGAGCACCGCCTTCGCGTCGGGCTCGTAGATGTAGTCCCACGAGAACGCGCGCGAGTCCTCGCTCATGCGTTCGGCCGGCAGCGGCAGCAGCTGCTCGATCACCGGCTCCTGCTTCATCGTGTTGATGAAGCGCGTGTAGGCGATGTAGACCGCGGTCGAACTCGCCCGCGGCGTAGGCGTCGAGCTGCACCTTGACCGGGCCGATCAGCCGCTCGAGGTGCGGCGTGTCGCCGAGCTGCACGACGTGCGAGACGACCTTGCGCGCCGATGCGCTTCAGGAAGCCGAAGCCCTTGTTGCCGATCGCGGTGGCACTGGATCTTCGCGCCCCGCGTCCTGCAGCTCCTTGCAGCTTGGCGGTGACCGCGCGCAGCACGTTGGTGTTCAGGCCGCCGCACAGACCCTTGTCGGTGGTGACGACGATCATGCCCGCCTTGCGCACCTCGTCGCGCGCGACCAGGAACGGGTGGCGGTACTCGGGATTGGCGTGCGCGAGGTGCGCCGCGATGTTGCGGATCTTGTCGGCGTAGGGACGCGCCGCCGCATGCGCTCCTGCGCCTTGCGCATCTTCGACGCGGCGACCATCTCCATCGCCTTGGTGATCTTGCGCGTGTTCTGCACGCTCTTGATCTTGGTCCGGATTTCTTTGCTGCCCGGCATCTGCGTTCCTCAGGACTGTTGCCCGTTGCGTCGCGAACCCGGCCGCTGCGTGCGCGCAGCGGCCCGATCGCGCTCGCTCAGTACGCGCCCGTCTTCTTGAAGTCCTTCAGGCACTCGTGCAGCGCGCCTCGACGTCCTTGCTGAACTTCTTGTCGCGCTCGATTCCTCGACCAGCGCGCGCGTACTTGCTCTTGACGAAGTCGCGCAGCGCGCGCTCGGCGGCGAGCGCCTTGTTGACGTCGATGTCGTCGAAGTAGCCGTTGTTCACCGCGAACAGCGTCAACGCCATCTCCCAGACCTGCAGCGGCTGGTACTGCGGCTGCTTCATCAGCTCGGTGACCATGCGCCCGCGCTCGAGCTGCTTGCGGGTCGCTTCGTCGAGGTCGGAGGCGAACTGCGCGAACGCGGCCAGCTCGCGGTACTGCGCGAGCGCCAGGCGCACGCCGCCGCCCAGCTTCTTGATGATCTTGGTCTGCGCCGCGCCGCCGACCCGCGACACCGAGACGCCGGCGTTGATCGCGGGGCGGATGCCGGCGTTGAACAGGTCGGTCTCGAGGAAGATCTGGCCGTCGGTGATCGAGATCACGTTGGTCGGCACGAACGCGGACACGTCGCCGGCCTGCGTCTCGATGATCGGCAGCGCGGTGAGCGAGCCGGTCTTGCCCTTGACCTCGCCCTTGGTGAACTTCTCGACGTAGTCGGCGTTCACGCGCGCGGCGCGCTCGAGCAGGCGCGAGTGCAGGTAGAACACGTCGCCCGGGATAGGCTTCGCGGCCCGGCGGGCGGCGCAGCAGCAGCGACACCTGGCGATAGGCCCAGGCCTGCTTGGTCAGGTCGTCGTAGATGATCAGCGCGTCCTGGCCGCGGTCGCGGAAGTACTCGCCCATCGTGCAGCCGGAGTAGGGCGCGATGTACTGCATCGCCGCCGAGTCGGACGCGGTCGCGGCGACGACGATGGTGTACTCCATCGCGCCGTGCTCTTCGAGCTTGCGCACCACGTTGGCGATCGTCGAGGCCTTCTGGCCGATCGCGACGTAGATGCAGATCAGGTCCTTGCCCTTCTGGTTGATGATCGTGTCGATCGCCACCGCGGTCTTGCCGGTCTGGCGGTCGCCGATGATCAGCTCGCGCTGGCCGCGGCCGATCGGCACCATCGCGTCGATCGACTTCAGGCCGGTCTGCACCGGCTGCGACACCGACTGGCGCGCGATCACGCCCGGCGCGACCTTCTCGATCACGTCGGTCATCTTCGCGTTGATCGGGCCCTTGCCGTCGATCGGCTGGCCGAGCGAGTTGACCACGCGGCCGATCAGCTCGGGGCCGACCGGCACCTCGAGAATGCGGCCGGTGGCACTTGACCGTGTCGCCCTCGGAGATGTGCTCGTACTCGCCCAGCACCACCGCGCCGACCGAGTCGCGCTCGAGGTTCAGCGCCAGGCCGAAGGTGTTCGCCGGGGAACTCGATCATCTCGCCCTGCATCACGTCCGACAGGCCGTGGATGCGGCAGATGCCGTCGGTCACCGACACGACCGTGCCCTGGTTGCGGGTGTCGGCCGACACCTCGAGGTTCTGGATCTTGCTCTTGAGCAGTTCGCTGATCTCAGACGGATTGAGTTGCATGAAACTCTCCTGGATTGCCTTGCGTTCCGTCCGTATCGCGCCGCCCTTCGGGCGCCACTGCCGGATTCCCTAAAGCTCTCAGCGCGCCCGGCCAGCTGCGCGAGCTTGCTGCGCACCGAGGCGTCCATCACTTCGTCGCCGACGCGGATCGACACGCCGCCGATCAGCTCGGCGTCGACGTTCACGCGTGGCCTTCACCGTCGCGCGCCGTACTTCGCGCGCAGCGTCGCGACGATCTCGCCGAGCTGCGCTTCGGACAGCGGAAACGCCGAGCTGACCTGCGCGTCGACCACGCCCTCGAGCGCGTTGCGCAGCGCCTCGAACTGCTCCGGCGATCTCGCGCAGCACGCCCAGCCGCTCGTTCTCGGCGAGCACGCGAACGAAGTTGCGCTGCTCGGCGCTCAGCTGCCCGGCCGCGTCGGCCAGCACGGTGGCGACCTGCTGCGGCGCTGACCCGCGGGTTGCCGATCAGCTCGCGCGCCGACTCGTCCGCGACGATGACCGCGAGCCGCGACAGCGCGTCGGACCACGACGGCAGCGCGTCGAGCTCGCGCGCGAGCTTGAACGCGGCCTCGGCGTAGGGGCGCGCGATGGTGAGCGATTCGGCCATGTGCGTTGCCCTAGTGCAGTTCGTTCTTCAGGTTCGCGAGCAGCTCGGCGTGGCGCGCGGCGTCGATCTCGCGGCGCAGGATGCGCTCGGCGCCGGCGACCGCGAGCTGCGCGACCTGGTCGCGCAACTGCTCCCTGGCGCGCTGCGCCGCGAGCGCGGCCTCTTCCTCGGCGGCCTTCTTCGCTGCCGCGACGATCCGCGCCGCCTCGGTGCGCGCTTCGTCGACGAGCGTCGCGCCCTGGCGCTCGGCGCCGGCGCGAAGCTCGGCCGCGCCCGCGCGCGCCTGCTTCAGCTCGTCGGCGACCCGGCGCTCGGTCGCGGCGAGGTCGGCCTTGGCCTTGTCGGCCGCGGCGAGTCCGTCGGCGATGCGCTTGGCACGCTCGTCGAGCGCCTTGGTGATCGGCGGCCAGACGAACTTCGCCGTGAACCACCACAGGCGCCAGGAAGACGATGATCTGGGCGATGAGCGTCGCGTTCAGATTCACGTTGCCCCCTTCAGAGTGTTGGTTGGAGTCGCGAGGCCGGTCAGCCCTGGAACGGGTTGGCGAACGCGAACATCATCGCGATACCGACGCCGATCAGGAACGCCGCGTCGATCAGGCCGGCGAGCAGGAACATCTTGGTCTGCAGCTTGTCCATCAGCTCGGGCTGGCGTGCAGCGCCTTCGATGTACTTGCCGCCCATCAGGCCGATGCCGATACAGGCGCCGAGCGCGCCGAGGCCGATGATCAAACCGCAGGCGATGGCGACGAGAGCAACGTTGGTCATGATGACTCCTAGTGAATGAGCTTTGCGAAATCAGGTTTGCGAGATGAAGCTTGGGACGAATCGACGGTTGCACGCGGCCCCGATCAGTGGCCTTCGTGCGCCTGGCCGAGTAGACCAGCGTGAGCATCATGAAGATGAAGGCCTGCAGGAGAACGATCAGGATGTGGAAGATCGACCACGCCATGCCGAGTGACGAAGTGCAGGCCGAAGCCCCACCACGTGGCCGTCGCGCCCAGCAGCGCGATCAGCATGAACAGCAGTTCGCCGGCGAACATGTTGCCGAACAGCCGCATGCCGAGCGAAACGGTCTTGGCCGCGTACTCGATCAGTTGCAGCGCCAGGTTGAACGGAGCGAGCACGAGCTTCGCGCCGAACGGCGCGGTGAAGAGTTCCTTCACGAAGCCGCCGGGATGCTTGATCTTGATGCCGTAGTAGAGCGACGCGACCAGCACGACCAGCGACATCGCCATCGGCGCGTTGAGGTCGGCGGTGGGCACGACGCGCATGTAGTGGATGCCGATCAGCGCGCCGGCACTGGGCAGCAGGTCGACCGGAATCAGGTCCATCGCGTTCATGAACACGATCCAGACGAACACGGTGAGCGCGAGCGGCGCGATCATGCGCGTGTCGCCGTGCACGATCGAGCGCGCCTGCTCGTCGACGAACTCGACCATCGACTCGATCGCGCCGACGAAGCGATTGGGCGCGCCGGCGCTGACCCGCATGGCCACCGCGCGCAGCATCCATGCCGCGAGCAGCGCGAGCGCGACCGAATAGAACACCGTGTCGATGTTGATGATCGAGAAATCGATGATGTTCTTCTGCGCCGCGCCCGACGAGTTCAGGTGCGCCAGGTGGTGGACGATGTATTCGGACGCGGTCGGTGCGCTGGATCCTGCTGCCATTTTCTTGTGCTTCCCTCGCTGTTCCGTTCGTATTCTTCGGACCGACTACTTGCCCCGCCCGCCCGCTGCCCCCTCGTCGCGCTCCGGCCAGTCGCGCGGCGCGTCGCGAACGACGAGCAGCGCGAACAGCGGCGCGATGAGCGCCACGATCAGGCCGATGATCAGCGCCGGCAACCGGATGTCGGTCTGCCAGTGCATGATCCACGCAAGCAAGCCCAGAGTCAGGCCGATCTTGACGAATTCGCCCAGGAAGAACACCACCGGGTACGACTCGGCGGGCCTGCCCTTGTGAACCGCCAGACGCAGGGCGAACAAGGCGTTCGGAATCAATGCCGCCGCGCCACCGAGGACGACGAACTTCGCGCTCGTCCAATCGGAGACCCCGGCGGCGATCAGGCCGGCGAGAATCACCGTGGCGACTTGCAAACCGACTGCTGCGAACATCTTGGCGGCTGGCCGGAGTGCGGCGGACAAAGACCGTGGATTTTAAGGGTTGATGCGAGGGGGGGTCAAATCGGGACCTGCTCGCGGTATTGATTCCCGGCAAGGATGTTGCGTCGCAGCATCAATTGCGCAGCTCTCGCGACCCGCTCGATGGCGCTTGCTGCCCATCGCCGCCGGTGAAAGAATGTCCGCGATGCGTCGACCACCCCATGGAGGTCACGATGCCACGCACACACGCCGTACCGAGCCGCGGGGCAGGTTCCCTGCAGGCAACCCTCGCCGCCGTCACGTTCAGCATTGGGTGTGCGCTCACTTCGCCGCAAGCCGCGGCCCAGGCTGCCGCGAGTCCGGAGCGGCTGACACGCCACCAGGACAGTGTCGTGCGCGTGGAGACGCGCGCGGTGGGTGGTGCGGCGAGCGCCGAATCGCTCGGCCCGCGACGCAGCGGATCGGGCGTGATCCTCGACGCGCGCACCGTGCTCACGATCGGTTATCTGCTGCTCGAGGCGGAGACAGCCGAGATCATCTCGGCGTCGGGCCGAAAGATCCCGGCCAACGTCGCCGGTTACGACCACGCGACCGGTTTCGGCCTGTTGCGCGCGCTGGTCCCGCTCGACGGGGTTCCGATCGAGATCGGCGACTCTGACCGGATCGCCGAGCGCGAGAAGGTGCTCACCCTCGGGCACGGCGAGCGCCAGGCGACCGAACTCTACGTGCTCTCGCGCAAACCGTTCACCGGGAGCTGGGAGTACCTGCTCGAGCGGCCGATCTTCACCTTTCCGCCGGTGAACAACTGGAGCGGGTCGGCGCTGATCAGCGAAGAGGGCAAACTCGTCGGAATCGGCTCGCTGATCGTCAACGACGCGGCCAGCGACCGGCGCGGAATCCCCGGAAACCTGTTCGTCCCGGTCAACCTTCTCAAGCCGATCCTCGCCGACCTGCTCGCCAACGGACGGCGCAGCGGTCCGGCGCAGCCCTGGCTGGGCCTTTCCACCGAGGTGGTCCAGGGCCACCTGATGGTCGTGCGGGTCTCGCGCGACGGACCAGCGGGCGACGCTGGGATCGACCGGGGCGACATCGTGCTCGCGGTCGATGGCGAGCGGGTCAGCGACCAGGCCGAGTTCTACCGCCAGTTGTGGAAGATCGGCCCGGCCGGCACCGAAGTCACGATCAAGTTGTTGCAGCGCGGATCGGTGCGCGAAGTCCGGCTGCGCTCGATCGATCGCGCCGAGGTTCTGGCCAAACCCGCCGGCGTGTAAACGCGCGCGATCGGCGCAGCGGCAGGGCTAGGGTCGAAGGTCGCGGTACGCGCTGTCGAACAGCGCTTCGAGTCCCGGGTGCGTGCCGCGCACGCCGTCGACCACCGCCAGCGCCCAGTCGAAATATTCCTGCCGTCGCGCGAGATCCCATCGCGCCGGGGGCGCGTGCGCGACGTCGCGGATGTTGCAGATCTTGTCGGCCAGCTTGACCAGCTTGGCCGGGGCGCTCAGCGACGGCGCGTGCTCGATCTGCAGCCGCTTGCGCTCTGCCTTGGGCAGGCTCTTGTTGTCGCTGACCTCGGCGACGATCGACGCGATCCGCTCGCCGAAGGCGTCGCGCAATTGGGCTTCGGTGGTTTCGGTGTCCTCGATCGTGTCGTGCAGCAGCGCCGCGCACAGCGCGTCGACGTCGTCGATGCCGGCGTGCGACAGCGTGTGCGCGACCGCGAGCGTGTGGTTGATGTAGGGCGATGTGGCCGCGTCCTTGCGGCGCTGGTCGCGGTGCTTTTGGGCGGCGAATACGGCCGCCTCGAGAAGCAGGTCGGCCGCGCTGCGTGTTGCGTTCGTCATGCTGAACTCCATCTGCTCGCCGGTCGGCCGCCGGTCAGCCGCCGTTCGCCCGCGGTCGTCCGCGTTCGTCTGCGGTCGTCCGCGTGCACCGGCGCGAGGCGGCCGATCGCGGCGCTTCAGTCCTTCAGCAGCGACAGGCCCAGGCGCTGCAACAGGCCGTCGAACTGGTCCGGGCCGCTGAAGTCGATCACGATCTGCCCCCTGCCGTTGGCCAACTGCCTGAGCACGACGGCGGTGCCAAGCGTCTCGGCGAGGCGCTCCTGCAGCCGCGCGACGTCGCGGTCGAGGTCGGTCGCGCGACGCTTGTTCCCGCGCTTGCCCCGATTGGCGTTCTCGTCCTGACCGGCGATCTGCCGCGCGACCAGTTTCTCGGTTTCGCGCACCGACAGCCGGCGCTGCACGACCTGGGTGGCGGTCATGATCTGCGAGGCGCGATCGAGCGCGAGCAGCGCGCGCGCGTGCCCCATGTCGATGTCGCCGGCGAGCAGCATCGTCTGCACCGGATCGGCGAGGTTGAGCAGTCGCAGCAGGTTGGTGGTGGCACTGCGCGAGCGACCGATCGCGTCGGCCGCCTGTTCGTGCGTGTAGCGGAACTCGTCGATCAGGCGTTTGACCGCGTGCGCCTGCTCCAGCGGATTGAGGTCCTCGCGCTGGATGTTCTCGATCAGCGCCATCGCGAGCGCCTGCTCGTCGGGCACGTCGCGCACGATCACCGGCACTTCGGCCAGGCCCGGCGGCCTGCGCGGCGCGATAGCGGCGCTCGCCGGCGATGATTTCGTAGCGTCCCTGTCCCGACGGGGCGCACCAGGATCGGCTGCATCACGCCGTAGCGCGCGGATCGACGCCGCGAGTTCGGCCAGCGCGGTCTCGTCCATCCGAGTGCGCGGCTGATAGCGCCCGGGTTGCAGCACGTCGAGCGCGAGCTTCACGCCCACGGCATTGCCGGCGGCATCGGGCGCCGGGTCGTCGCTGCCGAGCAGCGCCTCGAGTCCGCGCCCGAGTCCTTTCGTGCGTGGCTTGCTCATTCGATCTCCTGCGATTCGGCCGCGTCACGGCGCAGCTGCCTCGCAGCCGCACCGCCACCTCGGCGCCGAACTCCATGTAGGCGCGCGCCCCCTTCGACGCGGGGTCGAACACGACGCCCGGCTGTCCGTAGCTCGGCGCCTCGGCGAGGCGCACGTTGCGCGGGATCACCGTGCGAAACACCTTCTCGCCGAAGTGCTGCTCGAGCTGCGTCGACACCTGTTGCGACAGCGTCATGCGCGGGTCGAACATCACGCGCAGCAAGCCGATCACCTTGAGGTTGGAGTTGAAGTTCGCGTGCACCTTCTTGATCGTGTTGACCAGGTCCGACAGGCCCTCGAGCGCGTAGTACTCGCACTGCATCGGGATGATCACGCCGTGCGCGGCGCACAAGCCGTTGAGCGTGAGCAGCGACAGCGAGGGCGGGCAGTCGATCAGCACGATGTCGTAACGCGCGTCGACCGCGGCGAGTGCGTCCTTGAGCCGCGACTCGCGCTCCTCGAAATCGACCAGCTCGACTTCGGCCCCGGCGAGCTCGCGATTGGCCGGCAGCACGTCGTAGCCGCCGGCGGGCGATGCGCGTACCGCCTCGACGATGTCGCACAGCCCGATCAGCACGTGATAGACCGAGCGCTCGAGCGTGCGCTTCTCGACGCCGCTGCCCATCGTCGCGTTGCCCTGCGGGTCGAGATCGACGAGCAGCACGCGCTGGCCCAGTCGCGCGAGCGCGGCCGCGAGGTTCACGGTGGTCGTGGTCTTTCCCACGCCACCTTTCTGGTTCGCCACGACGAAGATGCGGGCCATCGGGACTCGCGTATTGATCGGTTCGGGGTCTGGTTCGACGGGCCGCGCGACGCCGTGTCAACGCGGCTGCAGGATCAGCAGGTGGCGTTGTGCGTCGAGGCGCGGAACCCGAAGTGTAATCGCTGCGGCGAGCGACACCGACGCGGGCAACGCCGCGAGCTCGTCGTCGGGCATTCGCCCCTTCATCGCCGCCCAGCTTCCACCCGGCGCGAGCAGGAGCGCGCTGAGGGAAACGAAGTCGGCAAGCGACGCGAAGGCGCGACTGACGATCAGCGTCGCCGCGGGCATCGCCTCGTTCGCGCCGCACCGCAACGCCTCGACACGCGCGTGGTGCGCGTGCAGGTTGCCGATCGCGAGTTCGGCCGCGACCTGCGTCACGAACGCGGACTTCTTGGCCACCGCGTCGACGCAGTGCACGACGATCGCCGGTTCGACCAGCGCGAGGACCACCCCGGGGAGCCCGGCCCCGGAGCCGACGTCGAGCACACGCGCGCCCGCGGCGAGCAGCCCGCGTTCTCGCAGCGGCGCGACGATCGCGAGGCTGTCGAGCAGGTGCCAGACGAGCATCTGCTCGCGTTCGCGGATCGCGGTCAGGTTGTAGACCGCGTTCCACTTCTCCAGCATCGCCAGGTAGGCGAGCAGACGCTCGCAGGTGTCGAGGTCGAGTTCGACTCCGCACTGCGCTGCGGCGGCGGCGAGGTCGACCAAGCTTTGCCTGTCGTCTAGAGCGCCTGTGCGCGGTGCGACGGTGCGATCCGCATCGCCCGAAGCAACTCGGTCGCCCTGTCCTGGCTCCTGCTGCCGACCCTGCCCCGGACCTTGCCGCCGACCCTGCCCCGGACGAACCATTCAGGCAGCCTGCCGGTCGCCGCGGCGTTTCTTCAGGTAGACCAGCAGCAACGAGATCGCCGCCGGCGTGACGCCCGAGATCCTCGAGGCCAAACCTATCGTCGCCGGGCGCTGCGCGCGCAGTTTCGCGCGCACCTCGTTCGACAGCCCGCGCACGCCGTCGTAGTCGAAGTCCCCGGGGATCGGCAGTTGCTCGTTGTGCGCGTGGCGCGCGACCTCGGTCTGCTGGCGCGCGATGTAGCCGGCGTACTTGCTCTGGATCTCGATCTGCTCGACCACCTGCGCGCAGCGCAGCGCGTCCAGGCCGAGCGATTCGCCGCGCGCCTCGACGCCGGGACCGGCGAACCCGGCGAGCGCGCGATAACGCACGTCGGGGCGGCGCAGCAGGTCGGCGAGCGTGTAGTCGCGGTCGATCGGCTGGCCGATCAGCTCGGTCGAAAGTTCTGGCGGAAATGAACGAGGATTGACGGAGATGGACGACAATCGAGTCAGTTCGGAGCTGATAGCGTCACGTTTGCGGGAGAACTGTTCCCAGCGCCGGTCGTCGACCAGCCCCAGCCGGCGCCCGGTCTCGGTCAGCCTGAGGTCGGCGTTGTCCTCGCGCAGGCTGAGCCGATACTCGGCCCTGCTGGTGAACATCCGGTAGGGCTCGGAGACCCCGCGCGTGATCAGATCGTCGACCAGCACTCCGAGGTAGGATTCGTCGCGACGCGCGATCCAGGGCATGTGCCCGAGCACGCCGCGCGCCGCGTTCAGCCCGGCCAGCAGCCCCTGCGCGGCCGCCTCCTCGTATCCGGTCGTGCCGTTGATCTGGCCGGCGAAGAACAGTCCGCCGATCTGTTGCGTCTCGAGCGAGGGGCGCAGCGCGCGCGGGTCGAAGTAGTCGTACTCGATCGCGTAACCGGGGCGAAGGATGTGCGCGTTCTCCAGCCCCGGGATCGAGCGCACCAGCGCGATCTGCACGTCGAACGGCAGGCTGGTGGAGATGCCGTTCGGATAGTACTCGTGGGTGTCGAGCCCCTCGGGCTCGAGGAAGACCTGGTGCGAGGTCTTGTCGGCGAAACGGTGGATCTTGTCTTCGACCGACGGGCAGTAGCGCGGCCCGACGCCTTCGATCACGCCGGTGTACATCGGGCTGCGGTCGAGCCCGCCGCGGATGATCTGGTGCGTTCGCTCGTTGGTGTGCGTGATCCAGCAAGGCATCTGCGCAGGGTGTTGCGCGGGGTCGCCGAGGAACGAGAACACCGGCACCGGATCGAGGTCGCCGGGCTGCTCCAGGCACTTCGAGAAGTCGATCGTGCGCCCGTCGATGCGCGGCGGGGTTCCAGTCTTCAGCCGTCCCTGCGGCAGGCCGAGCTCGCGCAGCCGCGCCGCGAGCGAGACCGACGGCGGGTCGCCCGCCCTGCCCGCCGGATGGTTCGCCAGTCCGACGTGCACGAGCCCGTTGAGGAAGGTGCCGGCGGTGAGGACCACCGCGCGCGCACGAAAGCGCAGGCCGAGCTGCGTCACCGCGCCGGCGACGCGGTCGCCGTCGAGGATCAGGTCGTCGACCGCCTGCTGGAAGATCCACAGCTTGGGCTGGTTTTCCAGCCGCGAGCGGATCGCGCGCCGGTACAACACGCGGTCGGCCTGCGCGCGGGTGGCGCGCACGGCCGGACCCTTGCTCGAATTGAGGATGCGGAACTGGATCCCGGCCTCGTCGGTGGCTTCGGCCATCGCGCCGCCGAGCGCGTCGACCTCCTTGACCAGGTGCCCCTTGCCGATGCCGCCGATCGACGGGTTGCACGACATCTGCCCGAGCGTCTCCAGGCTGTGCGTGAGCAGCAGCGTGCGCGCGCCCACGCGCGCCGACGCGAGCGCGGCCTCGGTGCCGGCGTGGCCGCCGCCGATCACGATCACGTCGAAGATGTCGGGATGGATCATCAGGGTGCTGCGTGTTTTGTTCGGGATCGCGGATTATAGGCCTCACCCTCTTGCGCGCGAGGATTCACGCCCTGCGCGACGCGGGTTTTGGGCGATGTTCCACGTGGAACATGAGCGTCGGCGTGATCAGCCCCGCCTCGGATGTTTCACGTGGAACATCGCATGCGAACCGGGCGCGGGCTCACGGCCTCCTGCCCGGGCACACGGCGCCCCGCCGCCGAACGCCGATTCGAGTCGCTCCCCGATACTCGCTTGGTCGAATCGGCGTTCGACGTCGTGGCGAAGTGGGGCGCGCGTCACCAGGGCGCGGGGCTTGCGCGACGATCGCGCGCGGTTCGGGCGCAGACAACGCGTGCCCCGGTCGGCGCCTGTCCGGCGGGTCGGTCCGACCAAGCGTGTATCGGGGAGCGACTCGGGCCGACCCGCCGGACAGGCGCCTCGCGCACCCGGGCGTGGCGGCCAGCGAACGCTGCAACCGAGCTACGCGCCCCCCGCCCCCCGCTCCCGGTCCGCCAGGATCATCTCGGCCGCCTTCTCCGCGATCATCAGCGTCGGCGAGTTCGTGTTCCCGGAGGTGATCGTCGGCATCACCGATGCGTCGGCGATCCGCAGGCCGCGCAGACCGTGGCACCGCAGGCTGGCATCCACCACGGCAATCGGATCGCTCGCCGGTCCCATCCTGCAGGTGCCCACCGGATGGAAGATCGTCGTCCCGACGTCACCGGCCGCACGCGCGAGCTCCTCGTCGGATTGGTGCGCGACGCCGGGCAGGTACTCCTCGGGGTGGAAGGGCTTCATCGCATCGGCCGCGACGATCCGGCGCGTCAGGCGGATCGACTCGGCCGCGACGCGCCGGTCCTCGTCGGTCGCCAGGTAGTTCGGCCGGATCTTCGGCGCCTGCGCCGCGTCGGCCGACGCGACGTGGATCGAGCCGCGCGATGTCGGGCGCAGGTTGCACACCGACGCGGTGAAGGCGGGAAACGAATGCAGCGGATCGCCGAACTTGTCGAGCGACAGCGGCTGCACGTGGTACTCGACGTTCGGCGTCGCCTCGCCCGGATTCGACATCGCGAAGGCGCCGAGCTGGCTCGGCGACATCGTCATCGGTCCGCGCCGAAAGAGCAGGTACTGCAGCGCCATCGCCGCCTTGCCCACGAGGCTGTTCGCCTGGCGGTTGAGCGTGTGCACGTTGCGCACCTTGAAGACGGTGCGCAGCTGCAGGTGATCCTGCAGGTTCTCGCCCACGCCGGGCAGCGCGTGGCGGGCCGCGATCCCGGCCGCCTCGAGCACGGCCGGTGCGCCGATTCCGGACAGTTCGAGGATCTGCGGCGTGCCGACCGCGCCGGCGGAGAGGATGACTTCAGAGTTTGCGAGTGAGTGCTCGCTGTCCCTGGAACCTTTGTCACGGCGATAGTTCACGCCAACGACCCTTCCAGGATCGAGATGATCGAAGCGCAATTCGGTGACCTGGACGCCCGAGACGACCGTCAGGTTCGGGCGCGACCGGATCGGGTGCAGGAAGGCCTGCGCCGCGTTCCAGCGCCGCCCCTTCTTCTGGTTGACCTCGAAGTAGCCGCAACCGAAGTTGTCGCCGCGGTTGAAGTCGTCGCTCTGCGGAATCCCCGCCTCGAGCGCCGCGCGCCTGAACGCGTCGAGCACGTCCCAGCGCACCCGCGGGCTTTCGATCCGCCACTCGCCGCCGTGGCCGTGCAGCGGGTCGCTGCCGCCGCCGTCGAGCCGGTGGTAGTCCTCGTGGCGCAGGAAGTGCGGCAGCACCTCGTCCCAGCTCCAGCCGGTATTGCCGGCCGCGGCCCACGCGTCGTAGTCGCCGCGCTGCCCGCGCATGTAGATCATGCCGTTGATCGACGAGCACCCGCCCAGCACGCGGCCGCGCGGGTAACCGACCGAGCGGCCGTTCAGCCCGTCTTCGGGCTCGGTCCGGTACATCCAGTCGGTGCGCGGGTTGCCGATGCAATACAGGTATCCGACCGGAATGTGGATCCACAGGTAGTCGTCGGGGCCGCCCGCTTCGAGCAGCAACACGCGGATCGACGGATTCGCCGAGAGCCGGTTGGCGAGCAGGCAGCCGGCGGTGCCGGCACCGACGACGATGTAGTCGTAGCGATTCACGATGGCGACCGGTGGCTCGCCCGATCAGTCCATCACGACGATCTGGCGGATCGTCTCGCCGCGCGCGAGACGATCGAGCGCCGCGTTGATGTCGTCGAGCCCGATGCGCTCGGAGAGCAGCCTGTCCACCGGCAGCTTTCCCTCGCGGTACATCGCGATGAACCGGGGCACGTCGCGCACCGGCACGCACGAGCCGATGTAGCTGCCCTTGACCGTGCGCTCCTCGGCGATCAGGCTCACCGCCTGCAGGTTCCACGTGTGCGCCGGGTTGGGCAAGCCGGCCGTGACCGTGGTACCGCCGCGCGCGGTGATCCGGTAGGCAAGCTCGAGCGCCTTCACGCTGCCGGCCATCTCGAACGCGTAGTCGACGCCGCCGCCGGTGGCCTCCTTCACCTTCGCGACCACGTCGGCGTCGCCGGCGTTGAAACACTGCGTCGCGCCGAGCGTGCGCGCGATCTCGAGCTTGGACTCGAGCAGGTCGATCGCGATCACCTCGCGCGCGCCCGCGGCGACCGCGGCGAGCAGCGACGAGAATCCGACCCCGCCCAGTCCGACCACCGCGGCGCGGCAACCGGCCTCGATCTTCGCGGTGTTGAGCACTGCGCCCGCGCCGGTGAGCACCGCGCAACCGAACAGCGCCGCTTCGTCCCAGGGCAGGTCGTCGTCGATCTTCACCACCGAGCGGCGCGAGACCGTGACGTATTCGGAGAACGCCGAGCAACCGATGTGGTGGTAGAGCTGTCCGTCGGGTTCGCCGCCGATCCCGGGCGCGCCGCCGACGGCGCGCAATCGCTTGTAGCCCCCGAGCAGCGTGCCGTTGCCGTTGGATTCGGCTCCCGGCTCGCACAGCCCGGGTCGCCCCGACGCGCAGGGCAGGCAGCTGCCGCAACTGGGCCGGAACACCAGCACGACGTGATCGCCCTGCCTGAGATCGGACACGCCGGCGCCGACGCCGACCACTTCGCCTGCGGCCTCGTGGCCGATCACGATCGGCATCGGCCAGGGCCGGTCACCGTTGATCGCTGAAAGGTCCGAGTGGCACAGCCCGGCGGCGTGGATCCGCAGCTGGACTTCGCCCGCCCCGGGGCTGGCGACGTCGATCTCCTCGATCGACAGCGGCCTGCTCTGCGCGTAGGGCATCGGCAGCCCCATCTCGCGCAGCACCGCGGCTCGTACCCTCATTCGCTCCCCCGTGTCGTTGCGATCGGAGCCGGAAACGAGAACGGCCGGCGATGAGCCGGCCGCTTTCGTCACGATCGCTGCGCCGCGATCAGATTCCGGCGAGGCAAAGGTACTTGATCTCGAGGTAGTCGTCGATCCCGTACTTCGAGCCTTCGCGGCCAAGTCCCGATTGCTTGACGCCGCCGAAGGGCGCGACCTCGGTCGAGAGGATGCCGCTGTTCACGCACACCATCCCGGTTTCGAGCGCCTCGGCCACGCGGAAGATGCGCCCGACGTCGCGCGAGTAGAAGTACGCGGCGAGCCCGAACTCGGTGTCGTTGGCCATCGCGATCACTTCGTCGTCGGTCTTGAAGCGGAACAAGGGGGCGACCGGGCCGAAGGTTTCCTCGCGCGCGACGGCCATGTCCTGCGTGACGCCGGTGAGGATCGTCGGTTCGAAGAACAGGCCGCCCAGCGAATGGCGTTTGCCGCCGGTCGCGATCTTCGCGCCCTTGGCCACGGCGTCGGCGATGTGCGCCTCGACCTTGTCGATCGCCGACGCTTCGATCAGCGGGCCGATCGTGACCCCTTTCTCGGTTCCGTCGCCGATCCTGAACTCGGCCACTTTCGCGGCGAGCTTGTTCGCGAACGCGTCGTAGACGCCGTCCTGCACGTAGATCCGGTTCGCGCACACGCAGGTCTGGCCCGCGTTGCGGTACTTCGACGCGATCGCGCCCTCGACCGCCGCGTCGATGTCGGCGTCGTCGAACACGATGAACGGCGCGTTGCCGCCGAGTTCGAGCGAGAGTTTCTTGACCGTGTCGGCGCTCTGGCGCAACAGGATCCGGCCGACCTCGGTCGAGCCGGTGAACGAGACCTTGCGCACGATCGGGTTGGTGCACATCTCCAGGCCGATCTCGGACGAGTGCTTGCCGTAGCCGGTGACGATGTTGAACACGCCGGGCGGCAGACCCGCGCGCTCGGCGAGTTCGGCCAGCGCGAGCGCCGAGAGCGGCGTGAGCGCGGCCGGCTTGCATACTGCGGTGCAGCCGGCGGCGAACGCCGGCCCGAGCTTGCGCGTGATCATCGCGATCGGAAAATTCCACGGCGTGATCGCCGCGCACACGCCGATCGGCTGCTTGAGCACGATGACGCGGGTGTCGGGCCGAAACGTGGGGATCACGTCGCCGTAGGTGCGCTTGCCCTCTTCGGCGAACCACTCGATGAACGAAGCGCCGTAGAGCACTTCGCCCTTCGCCTCGGCGAGCGGCTTGCCCTGCTCGGAGGTCATCAGCAGCGCGAGGTCGTCAGCGTGCGCGACGATCAGGTCGAACCACTTGCGCAGGATCGCCGCGCGCTCCTTCGCGGTCTTCGCGCGCCAACCCGGCAGCGCCCGGTTGGCCGCGTCGATCGCGCGCTTCGTCTCCGCGCCGCCCATGTCGGCGACCTCGACGATCGTCGCGCCGGTTGCGGGGTTTCCCACCTTGAAATTCTTGCCGTCGTCGGCGGGTACCCACTTGCCGTCGATGTAGCCCTGGTTGCGCAGCAGGGTCATTTCCTTCAGTTGCAGTGTCATACGAATTTCTCCATGTTCGTGCCGCTTCGGCGGCGTGGCGCGACCTGCACGATCGCGCGGCAAAGCGCTACTTCATCGTGGGCATGACGAACTCTGCCCCGGCACGGATTCCGGTCGGCCAGCGCTGCGTCACCGCCTTGTAGCGCGTATAGAAACGCACACCCTCGGGGCCGTGCATGTGATGGTCACCGAACAATGACGCCTTCCATCCGCCGAAGGAGTGAAACGCCATCGGCACCGGGATCGGGACGTTCACGCCGACCATCCCGATCTGCACGCGCGTGGCGAATTCGCGCGCGGCGTCGCCGTCGCGCGTGAAGATCGCGCAGCCGTTGCCGAACTCGTGCGCGTTGATCAGCGCGAGCGCCTCGTCGAAGGTGTCGACGCGAACGATCGACAGCACCGGGCCGAAGATCTCCTCTTCGTAGATGCGCATGCCGGGTTTCACGTCGTCGAACAGGCAGCCGCCGAGGAAAAATCCGTTCTCGCGGCCCTTCACCGTTTCGCCGCGTCCGTCGACCACCAGCTTCGCGCCCTCTGCGACGCCGGTGTCGACGTAGCCGCGCACCTTGTCCAGGTGCGTGCGCGTGACCAGCGGTCCCATCTCGGCGCCATCGGCCATTCCGTCGGCCATCCGGATCTTCGGCACGCGCTCGGCCAGCGCACCGACCAGCGAGTCGGCGATCGGCCCCACCGCGACCGCCACCGACACCGCCATGCAGCGCTCGCCGGCCGAGCCGTACGCCGCGCCGATCAACGCGTCGACCGCCTGGCCGAGGTCGGCGTCGGGCATCACCACCATGTGGTTCTTCGCGCCGCCCAGCGCCTGCACGCGCTTGCCGGCGGCGCCGGCCGTGTCGTGGATGTAGCGCGCGATCGGGGTCGACCCGACGAAGCTCACCGCATCCACCTTCGGGTGCGCGAGCAGCGCGTCGACCGCCACCTTGTCGCCCTGGACCACGTTGAACACGCCGTCGGGAAGCCCCGCCTCCTTGAACAGCCGCGCGATCATCAGCGAGGCCGACGGGTCGCGCTCGGAAGGCTTGAGCACGAAGGTGTTGCCGCAGGCGATCGCGATCGGAAACATCCACATCGGGACCATCGCCGGGAAGTTGAACGGCGTGATCCCGACGCACACGCCCAGCGGCTGGCGGATCGTGTACATGTCGACGCCGGTGCCCACCTGCTCGCTGTACTCGCCCTTGAGCAGTTGCGGAATTCCGCAGGCGAACTCGACCACTTCGAGTCCGCGCGTGACCTCACCCTCGGCGTCGGACAGCACCTTGCCGTGCTCGGCGGTGAGCAGCTTCGCCAGTTCGGTCGCGTTGCGCTCGGCCAGTTCCTTGAACCTGAACATCACGCGCGCGCGGCGCAATGGCGGGGTTGCGGACCACGCCGGGAAGGCGCGCGCGGCGGCCTGCACCGCGCCGTCTACTTCGGCGGGCGACGCGAAGGCCACGCGCCGCGCGACTTCGCCGGTCGCCGGGTTGAACACGTCGCCGAAACGCGCGTCGGACGCGGGCGCGACAGGCGCGCCGTCGACCCAGTGGCCGACGACGTCGGCGAGTTGCGCGGTGAGCGGGGAATCGGAACTGCCCATGGATCTCTCCCTGGCCCTGCGGGGCTCGTGCTTGCGAACGGTTGCTCGCGTTCGATCGATCGCCGTGACTCGGCGCGCCGCTCGAACGACGGCCGATCGAACGACGGCCGATCGCCCAAGCGGTCGAATGTTCGATCGTTCAACCTGTTCAACCCGTTCAACCGGTTGAACAATCGTTCTTTCCGTGGAACAATCAATGTTAACCGAACCCGACCGGATGTCAATCGAGCGATGACCCGCCGCAGCGCAGTTCCCGCCCCGCCCCAACCCGCCCCGCCCCAACCCGCGCGCTCCCGACCTGCGAGCGCACGGCGCGTACCCCCCAGGGCCGCGCCCCTTCGATCCGCGCCGACCCGGCTCGTCCCCGCCGTGGAGCGCGCGACCAAACTCGTCGACGCGCTCGCCGCCGCCGGGCGCCCGCTCGGGCTCGCCGACCTCGCACGTGATCTCGACCTGCCCAAGAGCAGCGTTCACGGCCTGCTCGGCACGCTGGTCGCGCTCGGCCTGGCGCGGCGCGACGGCGACGGACAGTTCGCGCTCGGCGCACGCGCGCTGCAGTGGGCCGACGCCTTCGCCAGCCAGTCGGGACTGATGCGCGCCTTCGAGCGCAGCGCCGGCGAGTTCCCGGCGCTGCGCGCCGAAACGGTGATGCTCGCAGTGCTCGACGACGCGCAGGTGAGCTACCTCGCGTGTCGCCAGGGCACGCGAGCGCTCGCCGTGAACTTTCGCGTCGGCGGGAGGCTTCCTGCCGTGTGCACGTCCTCGGGCAAGGCGATCTTCGCGTCGCTGCCCGAGACCCGGGTGCGCGCCTTGCTCGCCGACGCCGGAATCTCGCGCCTGACGCGGCGCAGCGTCGCATCGACGGCGGCGTTGCTGCGCCAGCTCGAGCAGGTCCGCGCCAACGGCTACGCGGTCGACGACGAGGAGACCGCCGAGGGCATGCAGTGTTTCGGCGCGCCGGTGTTCGGACTCGGACACGACGCGGCGCTCGCGGCCGTCGCGGTGAGCGTGATCAAGGCGGGCCTGACGCCGCGGCGGCGCAACGAGATCGTCGGCGCCATCGTCGGACTCGCGGCGTCGATCTCGGCTCAACTCGGCGTCGGAACCCGCCCCGAGCGCACGAAGCTCGGCTAAGATTCCAGACGGCGAATCCTTCAGCCGAGTACCCGAAATGAACCGACGATCCATCTCGCGGCACGCGCTCGCTGCCGCGCTCGCGTGCTCAGCCGCTTTTGCGTTCGCGCAGCCGCAGCAGGTCAGGCCGCCGATCGCCCACTACTGGGTGGACCTGGCCAACCACTCGATGGCCGGGATGCCGGAAATGCCGGATATGCCGAACATGCCGGGGATGCCCGGCACGGGCGGGATGCCCGGAATGGGCGGGATGGCCGGCACGGGTGGATCGGGCGGGCCGGTCACCTGGGGCCTGACGAAGTCGATGTCGATGGGCCGGTTCATCGACCTGGCGCTGCACACGAAAGCCAAGCCTTCGGGCAGCGACGCGAGCCACGCGATTCCCCCCGGGATGCGGATGGGTCAGAGCCTCGCGCTCGTGCCGGTCAAAGTCGCGCCAAAAGTGCGCGAACCGGGCGATTCCGAGGAACTCCCGCACGAAAAGCCGACGGGACGGGTGCTGCTGTACTGGGGATGCGGCGAAGCGGTCCGAGCCGGCCAGCCGCGCGTGATCGACCTAGCCGGCAATCCTGCCGAACTCGGCCGCGCCTTCGCCGGTCGCGTCGCGCCGGATCGCGGCGCGCGCGTCGGCCCCGGTTACTCGCTCTGGCCCAACGAACGCAACAAGGCGCCGATACCACGCGGTGCGTCGGTGGTGGGCGAGCACGCGGTCAGCGGCGAAGGCGTGCCCGACGGACTGCGCTTCGCGATCGGCGCGGCGCACGACCTGATGCCGGCGATCGAACTCGGCTCGCGCGGCACGCTCGCCACGAGCGTCGCGCTGCGCTGGGCGCCGGTCGCGCACGCGCAGGCCTACTACCTGCACGCGATGGCGATGGCGGGCAACGACGTGATCCTCTGGAGTTCGGCCGAAACCCCCGACACCGGGATGGGCCTGTTCGACTACCTGTCGCCGGCGACGATCACACGCTGGGTCAGCGATCGCGTGCTGCTCGCTTCGTCTCAGACCGCCTGCGCGGTACCGAGCGGGATCTTCGCATCGGCCAAGGACTCGGCGATGCTGCGGATGATCGCCTACGGCGGCGAACTGAACCTCGTGCACCCGCCACGACCCACCGACCCGCGCACGCCATGGGAGCAGCAGTGGGCGGTGCGCGTGCGCACCAAGTCCTCGACGATGGCGATGCTCGGCGAGGAGATCGAGGCCGACGCGCAGGCCGCTTCGCGTCGAACGATGCCCGCAACCGGCGCGCAGTCCGCTCCGATGGCGCCCCCGGCGCGCACCGACGAACCGAAAGAGGAACAGGAAAAGCCCACTGCCGGCCCGATCCCGGGTTTGCCGGGGGTCAATCCGGGCAGCATCCTGCGCGGGATCTTCGGGCGCTGAGATGGACGCGAGACGCGACACGAAGCCCCTCGCGACGGACGCACGACGCGACGCGAAACCTCTCGCGACGGACGCGCGGCCCGACGTGAAGCCCCTGGCGCCCGACGCAACCGGCGCAGCGATCGACTCCGCGCGCCTGTGGGACAGCCTGATGGTGCTGGCGCGGGTCGGGGCGACGGCGCGCGGCGGCGTTCGCCGCCTCGCGCTCACCGATCTCGACCGGGACGGCCGCGACCTCGTCTCGGGCTGGCTGCGCGCGGCCGGTTGCACGCTGCGCACCGATGCGATCGGCAACATCTTCGCGATCCGCCCCGGGCGCCGCGGCGACGGTTACGGCGCCGACGGTGCGCCGTCGACCGACCCGGCCGACTGGCCGGTCGCGGTCGGCAGCCACATCGACACCCAGCCCTCCGGGGGAAAGTTCGACGGCAACTACGGCGTGCTCGCGGGCCTCGAGGTGCTGCGCGCGCTCGACGCGGCGGGCCTGCGCACCGAGCGCCCGATCGCGGTCGCGATCTGGACCAACGAGGAAGGCACGCGCTTCACCCCCGTGATGATGGGTTCGGGGGTCTATTGCGGGGCGTTCGGCCTCGAGCACTGCCTCGCGCAGCGCGATCGCGACGGCGTCGAGGTGCGCGATGCCCTCGTACGGATCGGCTACGCCGGCAGCGACGCCGCACCGCGGTTTCACGCCTATTTCGAACCGCACATCGAACAGGGACCGATCCTGGAACGCGAGAACGTCACGATCGGCGCGGTCGAGGGCGCGCTCGGCCAGCGCTGGTTCGACGTCGTCGTCACCGGACAGGACGCACACGCCGGCCCGACGCCGATCGAGCTGCGCCGCGACGCGATGCTCTCGGCGGCGAAGCTCGTGCTCGAAGTGCGGCGCATCGCCGCCGAAGCGCCCGACTACGCGCGCGGCACGGTCGGACAGGTGTTCGTGCACCCGAACTCGCGCAACGTAATTCCAGGACGAGTCGAGTTCAGCGTCGACTTTCGCAACGCGCGCGATTCGACGCTCGCCGCGATGGTCGACGCGTTGCACGCCGCGATCGCGCGTGTCGCCGACGAGGACCGCGTCGAGGTCGAGATCCGCGAGGTGGTGCACTTCCCCCCGTGCGCGTTCGACCTGGCGCTGGTCGCAGGAATCGAGCGCCACGCGCGCGCGCTAGGCCACAGCGTGCGGCGCATCGCCAGCGGCGCGGGCCACGACGCGGTCTACGTCGCCCGCACCTGCCCCGCCGCGATGATCTTCGTTCCCTGCGACGACGGCATCAGCCACAACGAACTCGAGAACGCGCAACCCGAGCACCTCGCCGCCGGCTGCGAAGTGCTGCTCGCCGCAGTGCTCGAAGCGGCCGGGTAGCCCGTGGCGCAACGCCCGCTGGCGATCACGCTGGGCGACGCCTGCGGTATCGGCCCCGAGATCGTCCTCAAGGCCTTCGCCGCCGGCCTTCCTGCCCCCGCAGTCGTGATCGGCGATCCGCGGCTGCTCGAGCGCGAAGCGCAGCGATTGCGTCTCGCGCTCGAGATCGTCCCGATCGCCTCGCCTGACGCGCTGGGCGACTTCGCAGTCGGCGCGATCCCGGCAGGCGCTGCCGCACCAGGCCCCCACCCGGGTGCACTCGCCGGCGCGACCGGTGCTCCGGTCGTTGCGGTGATCGCGGCCGCCGCGCTTCCCGCCGACCTCGCGATCGGGACGATCGACGCACGCGCCGGCGAAGCCGCGTATCGCTGCATCGCCAAGGCGGCGGCGCTCGCGATGCGCGGCGAAGTGCGCGCGATCGTCACGGCGCCGATCAGCAAGCAGGCGCTGCACCTGGCCGGACGCGACTACCCGGGCCACACCGAACTGCTCGCCGAGCTCGCCGGCGGCGCGCCGGTCAGGATGATGCTCGCCAACGGCGAACTGCGCACCGTGCTGGTCACGATCCACCTCGCGCTGCGCGACGCGCTCGACGCGCTCACGATCGACTCGATCGCGCAGACGATTCGCATCACCGATCGCGCGCTGCGCGACACGGGGATCGACGCGCCCCGCATCGCGGTGGCCGGCGTCAACCCGCACGCCGGCGAAGGCGGCGCCTTCGGTCGCGAGGAGATCGAGCTGATCGCGCCGGCGATCGCCCTCGCGCGCGCCGAGGGCATCGACGCGAGCGGGCCGCATCCGCCCGACACGGTCTTCATGCGCGCGCGCGGCTTCGCGCACCACGACGTCGTGGTCGCGATGTACCACGACCAGGGACTGATCCCGGTGAAGTACCTGGGCATCGACGACGGCGTGAACGTCACGATCGGCCTGCCCTTCGTGCGCACCAGCCCCGATCACGGCACCGCGTTCGACCTGGCCGGCCGCGTCGACGCACTGGGACACGGATTGGCCGACCCGAGCAGCCTGCTCGCCGCGATCCGCCGCGCCGACGAATTGTCGCGCGGCGGCTAGCCGCAACGCCCGCCCGGTTGACCTCCAGACCGCCCGATCGACCGGCCGATCCACGATCGACTCGCGCGACCCGAGCACGCCGATGAGCGGACCTTTCGCCGAGATCGCCATCCCGCTGCTGATCGCGATCGGCAAGCACGGCAGGAACATGGTCGAAGAACTGCTGCTCGGGAGCGTGACCAAACACGTGCTCGCCGAGTCCGCGGGCGACGTGCTGGTGTCGACCTCGCGAGAGGGCCGACGCGGCCGTTGACGCGATCGATATGCCCGGGATGAACCCGGATCCGGAGTCCGCACGACCGCCTTGTGCGTCCGCCCAGCGCGATGACCCGAGCGAAGCGGCGCCGGAAAGTACCGAATCGAGACCATCGCACGACCGTCGCGAGACTGCGCGAGCGGACACTGAGGCCATCGAAATCCGTGTCCGGCCCGGAACCGGAACTGGAGTTGGCCATGAACCGCAGGGCAAGAACCTTCACGCACGACGCACGGCTGGCACTGGATGCCGCCGCTGTCGCGACGGCCGCGATCATCGGCCTGGCGAGCGGCGCGCAGGCGCAGAACGTGCCGCACGTGCAGCACGTGCCACGCGCGATCACGCAGATTACGCAGGATTCGGCAGCAGCGATCCACGCAGTGACCGCCGGCCCGTCGACTCAGGCGGCGCGCGCCGGGTGGTGGGCGCTGGTTCCGGACCTGGCCGCGCCGCCCTCCCTGCACGGACGATCAGCCGAGCCGGGAATCCACGGCGTTCCGCTCGACGAGAGCCTGCGCGAGTTCTGCGCCCCGATCGACTACGACGCCGATCAACAGCGCACAGTCCGCAGCGGCGTCAGTCGCCCAGCGATTGCGCGAGCGATTGCCTGATGCGTGGCAACGCCTTCGGCAACCCGCGTTCGAGCCGCTCGAACAACTTGCCGTGCAGCGTGAGTTCGTCGCGCCACGCCGCCCGATCGATCGACGTGACGCGCTCGAACGCGGCTTCGGAGAAATCGAGCCCCTCCCAGCGCAGGTCACGGTAGCGCGGAGTGGTGCCGAGGAAGTGGCCGACGCCGTCGGCCTCACCGTCGATACGCCCGAGCATCCACGCCAGCACGCGCATGTTCTCGCCGAAACCCGGCCAGACGAACTTGCCCTTGTCGTCGGTTCGGAACCAGTTGACGCAGAAGATCGGCGGCAACTTCGCCCCGGCCTGCTGCATCCGGTTGCCGAGATCGAGCCAGTGCGCGAAGTACTCGGCCATGTTGTAGCCGCAAAACGGCAGCATCGCGAACGGGTCCCGGCGCACGACACCCTGCTGGCCGGTGGCCGCGGCCGTGGTCTCCGAGCCCATCGTCGCGGCCATGTACACGCCCTCCTCCCAGCTGCGCGCCTCTGTCACCAGTGGCACGGTGGTCGAACGCCGGCCGCCGAAAATGAACGCGTCGATCGCCACGCCGTCGACGCTGTCCCAGTTCGGGTCGATCGACGGGCACTGCGCCGCCGACACCGTGAAGCGGGCGTTCGGGTGCGCCGCCGGCCTGGGCTTGCCCTTGACCGGGTGCGCCGCCGCGATCTCGGGCGTCCAGTCGCGACCCTGCCAGTCGAGCAGGTGCGCCGGCGGATCGGACAACCCTTCCCACCACACGTCGCCGTCGTCGGTCAGCGCGACGTTGGTGAAGATCACGTTCTCCCTGAGCGTCGCGAGGCAGTTCGGGTTGGTCTTGCCGCTCGTGCCAGGCGCGACGCCGAAGAACCCGGCCTCCGGGTTGATCGCGTACAGGCGCCCGTCCGAGTGCGGCTTGATCCAGGCGATGTCGTCGCCGATCGTGCGCACGGTCCAGCCCTCGAAGCCCTTGGGCGGGATCAGCATCGCGAAATTGGTCTTGCCGCAGGCCGACGGAAACGCCGCCGCGACGTGCCGTTTCTTGCCCTCGGGCGAAGTCACCGAGAGGATCAGCATGTGTTCGGCGAGCCATCCGATGCCACCGGCGAGCACATCCTGGCGCCCCATGTTCGACGCGATCCGCAGTGCGAAGCACTTCTTGCCGAGCAGGGCGTTGCCACCGTAGCCGGACCCGTAGGACCAGATCTCGCGGCTCTCGGGGAAGTGCACGATGTACTTGGTCGGATTGCACGGCCAGGCGACGTCCTTCTCGCCTTGCGCGAGCGGCTTGCCGACCGAATGCACGCACGGCACGAAGTGGCCGTTCTCGCCGAGCACGTCGTACACGGCGCGGCCCATCCGCGTCATCATTCGCATGTTCGCGACCACGTAGGGGCTGTCGGAGATCTCCACCCCGACGTGCGCAATGTGGCTACCCAGAGGTCCCATCGAGAACGGGATCACGTACATCGTGCGCCCGCGCATGCAGCCCTCGAACAGGCCGTCGAGCGTCGCGCGCATCGTGTCCGGGTCGACCCAGTTGTTGGTCGGACCCGCGTCGGCTTCGCGCTCGCTGCAGATGAAGGTGCGATCCTCTACACGCGCCACGTCGCCCGGATCGGACCACGCGAGGTACGAATTCGGGCGCTTCGCCGGATCCAGCCTGTGCATCGTGCCGGTGGCAACCATTTCCGCGCATAGTCGGTCATACTCGTCCTGCGTACCGTCGGCCCAACGGATCCGATCGGGCCTGGTCCGCGCGGCGATCCCGGCGACCCACGCAATCAACCCCTCGTGGCGCACGTACGCCGGAGCCCCGGAGTCGGGCAGGCTTTCGCCCGATCGTTCGGCCGACCCGTCGACAGATGCAAAGAGGTTGGGGTGGTTCATGCGATACCCTCCGGAGTTCGTCTCGAAAGCCGCACTGTCTCCCCGGCCCGGAAGCGGGGAAGACGGATTCTACACATGCGCCCGTCCTCCGAGCGCTGTGTGAAACCCACGATGCCACGATGTGGAATAATGCGCTGCGTATAAAGTCGCGGGTGCACGAGTGGAACGCGTCGAGCAGCCATCGTGCATCGCATTGTTCATAATCGCGGCTAGCAACCACGAACGCACAGCGCAACCGTCAATGAAAACGAAGATCGTCCAGATCAGCACCAGCTCGTGCGTGAGCTGCGGAATGCGCGGGCGCTCGTTGTTCGCCGATCTGCAGAGCGACGACTTCGCGCTGATCGACCAGCCGATCCACGACCTGCAGTTCGAGCCGCAGGAGACGCTGTTCGAGGAAGGGGCGCCGGGTTCGTTCCTGTTCACGGTTCGCAGCGGAATCGTCAAGCTGGTGCGCTTCCAGTCCGACGGCACGCAACGGATCGTTCGCCTGCTGACCTCGGGCGATGTCGCCGGACTCGAGACCTCGGCCGGCGCGAACTTCGACTCGACCGCAATCGCGCTCACGCGGGTCTCGGCCTGCCGGATCCCGCGCGCGGTGATCGAGCGCCTCGAAGCCGCGTCGCCGCGCCTGCACACGTCGTTGCTGCGAAAGTGGCACGACGCGCTCAAGCAATCGGGCGACTTCATCTCCGAGCTCGCCACCGGAAACGCGCGGCAGCGCCTCGCCCGGCTCTTGCTGCGCCTGTCGCAGGGAGACCCGACGCAGAGAATGCTGCTGCCGTCGCGCGAGGATGTCGGCGCGATGCTGGGCGTCACCACCGAAACCGCGAGCCGGGCGGTCGCGGCGTTTCGCCGCGACGGCCTGCTGCGCAGCCTCGATCGACAGGGCAAACATTTCGTCGTCGACGTCGCGGCGCTGCAGGCGCTCGCCGACGGCCGCAAGTGAGCGTGGGTTCCGCGTCGCCGGGGGCGCCTGGATCGCCGAGAGCGCCGGGGGCGCCGGGGGCGCCCACGATCCGCTACGCCCGCGCGATTCTGGCGGCGTGGGACACCGCCTCCGGGATCGACCGCGCGGCCGCCGGCGACGCGCCCGCCGACCTCGCGACCGCCGAGGCGATCCAGCGCGAAGTGGTCGCTGCACGCCGCGCACGCGGCGAGACGCCGGTCGGAATGAAGATCGGTTTCACCAACCGCACGATCTGGCCGCTCTACGGCGTCGACCACCCGATCTGGGGGCCGGTCTACGACAGCACACTCACGCAGCTCGGGGGTCAGGCGGCGACGCTCTCGCTCGCGCGCTTTCACCAGCCGAGGCTCGAACCGGAAATCGTGTTCGGGATCGCCGCGGCGCCGACGTCGGCCGAACCCGGGGCGGTGCGCGCGGCGATCGGCTGGATCGCGCACGGATTCGAGATCGTCCAGAGCCCCTTCGCCGGGTGGAAGTTCAGCGCCGCCGAAGCGATCGCCGCGCAGTCGCTGCACGGCGCCCTGCTGGTCGGTCCGCGTGCAGCCGCCACGGCCGAGATGACGGAGCAAGCGCTCGCTTCTCTCGAAATCGAGTTGTGGTGCGGTGATCAACATGTAGCCAAAGGGTTCGGTCGGATGGTGCTCGACAGCCCTTTGCTCGCGCTGTGCCACCTAGTCAGCGAATTGGGGCGTCGCGGCGAGGCGCTTTCTGCCGGAGCGGTCGTCACCACCGGCACCCTGACCGACGCGCAGCCACTCGTGCCCGGGCAGCGCTGGCACACGCGCCTTCGCGGCTTCCCGCTGGCCGGGCTCGAGTTGACGACCACCGCCTGAGCGAGACCGCGTGGACCCGTTCCAGCCTTCATACCGGGTCTCGCGCGAACGCCTGCTCGCCGGCGCCGACGCGCTTCGCGGGCGCTTCGAGGTCACGATCGACAGCCGCACGCTCGCCGAGCGCGGCCCCGACGGCGAGGCGCTCGCGCTCGATTTCGTCGTGATCGGCGCGCCGCGCCCACGCCACGCCGTGGTGGTCTCGTCGGGAACGCACGGAGTCGAAGGTTATGCGGGCAGCGCAATCCAGCACGATGCGCTCGCGAAAATCGTTCCCGCGCTCGAGCTGCCCGAGGGCGGCGCGCTGATCCTGCAACACGCGAACAACCCCTGGGGTTTCGCCTGGCACCGCCGCGTGAACGAGAACAACGTCGATTGCAACCGAAACTTCCTCGAGCACTTCGATCGCACGCGCTGCTCGCCGGATTACGAGGAGCTGTTCGCGCTGCTCAACCCGCCGGACCTCGAACCCGGCGCCGAAGAACTGCGCTGGCGCGACATCGGCCGCTGGATCGAGCACAGGGGCATGCGCGCCTTTCAGCAGGCGGTGGTCGAAGGTCAGTACAAGTACGCGCACGCGCTGCAGTTCGGCGGCTATCGGCAGCAGGCCGGCACGCGGCACCTGCTCGACCTGGTCGGCGAGCACCTCTCGGGCGCGTCGAGCGTGATCTGGCTCGACATCCACACCGGCCTGGGCGCAATGGGCGCGTGCGAACTGATCACCGGCGCGGCCAACGACAGCGACAGCTACCGGTTCTCGCGCGAAGTCTGGGGCGACACGGTCAAGTCGGCCACGTCGGGCGAGTCGATCTCGACGCCGCTCAACGGAGTGCTCGACCGCGGGATCGAGGCCGCGCTGCCCGCGGGCTGCCGATTCGCGGTCGCCTCGCCCGAATACGGCACGCATTCGTTCGACCGGGTGTTTCGCGCGCTGCGGGCCGACAACTGGCGGCACCATCACGCCAGCCGCGGCGACGCCGCCGGGCGCGCGATAGAAAACGAGATGCTCGAAGCGTTCCGGCCCGACAACCGCGACTGGGAGCGCGCGGTGCTCGACTCCGGCGCCCGGCTGATCGCGCAGGCGCTCGGCGCTCTGCGGCGCGTGCCGAACGCCTGAAACGACCCCGCGTGCCGGTGCGCGCATCCCCTCGCGCCGGTGCGCGCGTGCCAGTCGTTCGTCAGGAAAAATACGCCGCCCGCGACCAAGTCCTCATCGGCGGCGACGATCGTGTCGTAACGGTGGAACAGTCGCACCGGTTTCGCGCACGCGCGCGGCCAGACGCCGCGGGATGAGGTACAGTCGAACGATGTCGGAAGTCAGTCCAGCCCAGCGCACCGCGGGAACCGCTCGAATGCTGATGATGGCCGGCGTGCTCTTCGCCGCCGAGGCGATCTGGCGCGGTTCGGTCGCGCGCACGCTGATGGCGGCGGCGCTGCTGGTGTTCGGCGGCGGGCTTCTCTTCCTGGCCAAGCGCGCCGACTGATCCGGGCGCCGCTGCCCGGGCAGATACCGTTGGATTTCGAAGCCCTTCGCGTCGACAGTTTTCCGGTCGACGGCGAACTGGTCGACGCCGGCAGCGTCGGCCCCGAACTCGCGCACCTGGCGGGCGTCTATCGCCGCAGCCCGCGCGCGCTGCTGTGGCGCAACCCCTCGTCGGACTGGCGTCTGTTCATGTTGCTGCCGCCGCTGGCGTCGCGCCTGTCGTTGATGCTCAATCCGATCTTCGCCCAGCTCACCCGCGCCTGGGGCCTGAACGTGCGTTTCGTCGGCGTCGACCGCGACGGGCTCGCCTACGACTTCCGCAACCTGCTCTCGGACGCCTCGCTCGAGCTGCTGGTCGCGTCGCTGGGTGCGCACGAGACCGCGCACCCGCCAATGCTGGACGCCCTGTTCGAAGCGCTCGCACGCGACATGATGACGATCCTTCGCCGCCGTCACCGCGGCTGGGAGCGCCACCTCGACGTCGAGCATCGCCTCGAGTCGGAGGCGCCGTCGAACCTGTTCTCGCGCGTGACCCGATACCCCGATTTCATCGCGTTGCTGCGCAAGGCGCTGCGCGACGAGATCATCGACGTCGCGTTCTACGGGCGCGCGCTGCGCTCGATCGACCTGCGCGAGGCGGCGGTCGAACAGCGCATCGCGTCGGTGGTCGAATCGAGCCTGGACCCTGTCACGATGGCGAAGCTCGCGCGTACCGGCGCCGGTCGACACCTCGGCTGCTACAACTGGCTGCGGCTCGACGCACGCCACGCAGCGAGTCGCGCACACGTGCTGGGCGAACTGCCCGGCTTCGCGGCGTTCTTCGCCGCGACGCTGGTGCCGCTCGACGCCGCGAAGCTCGGCGTCGACGACGGCGATACCCCGGACAGCGAACTCGACGCGAGCGACGGCGAATTCGATGCAGGCGACGGCTATTTCGGCCCGGACCCGCGACGCCGGGCGCCGCGGCGCGGCGAATCGCCCACGCTCGACCTGCGCGCGGTCGCGGCGGGCAGGAGCGGCCCGCACGCGTCGCGCTGGTCCGACCTGCTGCGCCGCGCGATCGACGCCGGGCAGGATCGCGCGGTGATCGAGGCGCTCGCCGGGCGCTTCGGCGTCGGGGAGAACGTTATCCGCAGGCTGTGGCGCGAGTCGCCCGCCGGTTTCGGACAGCCGCCCGCCTGGCAGCTCGCGCACATCCTGCGGCGGCTCGACGCAATCGGAACGCGCGACTGGCCATCGAACGACTCCGGGTGGCGCGAACTGATCGCGCAGGCGATGCCGGCCGAGGCCGCCTGAGCCGATCAGCTCAGCGCGTCTTCAGATCCTCTCCGCCGACGTAGATCCGGTTCCAGGTCGGCGAAATGACGATCTCGTTCAGGCAGACGTGCTTCGGCGCGCCGACCGCGTAGACGATCGCCTGCGCAACGTCCTCGGGTTTGAGCATCCGCGCCATTTCCTCGTCCGAGGGCGGAACCGGTCGCGTGCGCAGGATCGGCGTGGCCACTTCGCCCGGGCAGATCATCGTCGCGCGAATCCCGTTGCAGCCCTCCTGGTCGTTCAGGCTCTCGACGAGCGGGGAGAGCGCCTGCTTGCTCGCGCCATAGGCAGCTCCGGCGAAGGGCAGGTAGCGCCAGCCGGCCCACGACGACACGATCGCGATCGACCCGCGCCCCGATGCGCGCATCGATGGAAGCACGGCGGCCACGCAGCAGGCGACGCCGTCGAGGTTGACCGAAGTCACCGCGGCAAAGGCCTGCGGCGTGAGGTCCTTCCAGAAGCGATTGCGCACGTTGGCGCCCGCCGAGCAAACCAGGATGTCGATGCGCCCGTGCCCGGCGACGATCGACTCCGCGGCGGCGCTCACCGCATCCGCGTCCGCGACGTCGAGCGCGACCGCGCTCGCGCGACCGCCGCCGGCCGAGATCGCAGCGACCGCGGCGTCGAGCTCGGCCTGCCTGCGCCCGGACAGCACCACCGTCGCGCCGCCCGCCGCCAATGCATGCGCGCTCGCCAAACCGATTCCGCTCGCTCCGCCGGTGATCCAGGCAAGCTGCCCTTCGAGTGTCCCGCCCATCTTTGCCCCCGTGCTTGTTAGGCCTGCGCCTTTGCCCCAGCATATCGCCATGAACATCAGAATCATCGCCACTGGCGGAACCTTCGACAAGCGCTACGACCCGATTGCCGGAACGCTCGCCTACGGCGAGACGCACCTGGCCGAGATCCTCGCGCGCGCCCGGGTCGGCGCATCGGTGAGCTTCGAATCCCCGACGCAGATCGACAGTCTCGAGATGAACGACGAACACCGCTCGGCGCTGCTCGCCACGTGTCGCGACTGCAGCGAGTCGCGCGTCGTCGTGATCCACGGCACCGACACGATGGTGCAGACCGCCCGAGCACTCGGCGGCGCCGCGCTCGAGCGCACGATCGTGCTCACCGGCGCGATGATCCCCTATGACGTGGCCGGTTCCGACGCGCTGTTCAATCTCGGCTTCGCGCTGTGCGCGGCGCGCACGCTCGACGAAGGCGTCTACGTCGCGATGAACGGAAACGTGTTTCGCTGGGATGCGGTGCGCAAGAACCGCGCGCTCGGCGTGTTCGAAGCGCCCTAGCGGCGCGACGCGCGCCGGGCCGCGAGCGCGCTGCTCCAGCGATAGACGGGCCCGGCGATCAGGACCTGCGCGACGAGACGCGTGACGTGAAACGCCGTGACCACCGGCACGCCCAGTTCGAGCATCCTGGCGGTCAGGCTCATCTCGGCGATGCCGCCAGGGGAAGTCGCGAGGATCATCGTCGCGACCGGCACGTCGGCGATCAGACCGAGCACCGTCGCGAACAGGGCCGACGCGATCAGCGTGGACACGGTCATCACGGTGACGACCGCGAGCAGACGCGGCGCGCGGCCGAAGAACCCGGGCGCGAAGCGCGTGCCGAGCGCGACGCCGATCAGAGCCTGCCCGGCGTTGATCACCGCCACCGGAAGCGTGCTCCAGTAGTGGCCCGACGCGGTGATCGCCACCGTGACCAGCAGCGGCCCGAGGACCCACGGATTCGGCGCGCGCAAGGCGCGCATCGCCGCGCCGCCCGCCACCGTCGCCACGACGAGCATCGCCATCCCGCCCGCATCGAAGCGCGTCGCGCCGCCGACGAAGGGCTCGTTCCCGTGCAGGCCCAGCCACCGATACGCGAACGGAATGCTGATCACCACCAGCAATACCCGCAGCGTGTGCGACGCCGCGATCGACTCGACGCGTGCACCGTGGCGTTCGCCCTGCAGCGCCATCTCCGACGCGCCGCCGACCGAGGCGGCAAAGAACGCGGTCGGCCGGTCCAGCCGCGCGTAGCGCCGCAGCAACCACGCCCCGGCCAACCCGATGACCACCGCCCAGCACACCCCGAGCACGATCGGCCACCACAGCGCGCCCAATCGCGAGACGACTTCGGGCGTGAAGTAAAGTCCCAGCGCAGTGCCGATCACCCATTGTCCGGCACTGCGGCTCGCCTTGTAGCTGTGCAGCTGCAAACCGGCGGTGGACGCTGCCCCGCAGGCGAGCAGCGGACCGATCAACCAGGGCAGCGGAGTTCGCAGCCAGGCACAGACCGCGCCGGCCGCCAGCGCGAGCGCCAACGCGAGCGCGTAGCGGCGTGCGGTTGCGCCGGCCGAGACGGCTCTCCCGGGGTCGGCGCCGCGCTGCGCGCCAGTTCTCGATTCGGAACTCGGCACGCCACGCTACCGATGCAGAAACGAACGAATCACGGCGGAGCCTCTCGGCTCAGGCCATTTCGGAATCATTCCCGTGAATCTGTACTCGGGCGCGAACACGAGGTCAGTCTGTCACACCTGACCCTCATCGAGCCTCCGAGGCCCTCACCGGAGCTGCCAGCGACCGGGCAATTGCCGGATTCACGGCAAGTCGTCTTGTCGCCCGGGATTTCCTCGAGCGTCGCGCCCGCGATCCTCGACAGGACGTCAGTCGTCGCGTTTGGGCAGACGGTGCGCGATACCCTTGTGGCACTCGATGCAGGTCTTGCCTTCCTTGCGGCCTTCTTCCATCTTCTCCTTCGAGCGCGGTGTCTGCTTGTGGAAGTCCATCGCCTCCCAGGCGTGGCAGTTGCGGCACTCGTGCGAGTCACTGGCCTTCATCGCGTCCCAGACATGACCGGCCAATTCCTCGCGTTTGGCCTCGAACTTCTCGGGCGTGTCGATTGTGCCCATGAAGTGGTGGTACAGCTCGTTGGTCGCCTGGATCTTGCGCAGCAATTTGGGCCACCATTCCCTGGGCACGTGGCAGTCGGGGCAAGTGGCCCGCACGCCGGAGGCGTTGGTGTAGTGCGGGCTCTTGACGTACTCCTGGTAGGCGTTGTCCTGCATCTCGTGGCACGAGATGCAGAACTCCATCCGGTTGGTGGCTTCCATGGCGGTGTTGAATCCGCCCCAGAGGATCACGCCCCCCAGCCCGCCCACGAGCACCAAGGCCACCGGGCCTCGGCGAAGCCACCTCACTTCGGAAGCGTGGTCAGGTGCGCGGCGAGGTCGGCGGCGATCTGGTGATCAAGCGCGCGCAGCGCCGGCATGCTTTCACCGGGTGCGCCGTTGAGGATCTTGTGCATCATCTCGGCGCCATTGCCCGCCACCGACCCGAGTGCCGGCGCGTCCTTGAGCTTCTTGCCATCGACACCGTGGCAGCCGGCACACAGTGTATTGAAGTAGAGCTCGCCTTTGGCACCGTCACCTTTGGCCTTGTTCGAGGCGTCCAGGTACTTCGCCAGGTTGCCCTGGCCCTTGGACACGAACAATGCCAGATCACTGGCATCCTTGGCGCTGAGCTGGGCTTGAGTGTAGCCATGGGTCTTGTCGCGGAAGACGGCTTCGATGGCGGCCGGGTCCTTGCCAGCGGCGCCGCTGATTCCCTTGATGCCGGTGGCGTGTCCGCCCTTGGCATAGGCGCCGTCCTTGCCCTTGTAGTCCCAGCCATGGCATTCCTTGCAACGCCAGGAGCTGTCCTTGCCGTACTTGCCATCCTTGATATAGGACGGGTGATCGCTGGTCGGCTTCGCTGCCTTGTTCTCGACGAAGAACTTGTCGTAGAGCCGGCCCCCACGAGCAATCGCAGATTCGGTCTCCGCCGCCTGGGCGAATCCCATACAGAAGCTCAACGCCAGCAGCGCCGCGCCAAGCCTGGTGGTGCAGGTGAATCTGATCAAGATGTGATCTCCTTGTCGTTGTTGGGGCAGCCAGAATCCCGATGGGCAATTAACCCACTTTCGGGACCAGGAGCTGTTGATCTGAATCAAAGCGCAGCTGCAGCCAGCGGCGGCGCGCGGTATGGCCGCCGAGGGCGCTTCCGGCGGGAAGCCGGTTTCTCGGGTTGCCGGCCTTCGAGCGCTCGGCGCAGATGTGCCACTCGGCGCGCGCGAAGTCGACATGTCGCCATCGGGCGATGCTACTTTCCGATGCAAAAGCGCGTGAATCGCGGCGGAGGCTTGTGAATCAAGCTGCTCCCGATTCGTCGGCGTGAATGTGTACTCATGCGTGTACTCGAGCGCAGTCTGTCACACCTGCCGCGCCTCGGGGTCGCCGCGATCCGCCGTAGACCATCGCCAGCCAGTACGTTCCGAGTGACCCCGCTACGTCTGTATCGAGGATAAGCCCGGGCTGTGAATTGGCCGGCATCGAGCCGAGGCTGCACACCGGCCAGCCTAAAGCAGCGTCCAACGTTGATTTATCTTGTTGGTTGAACCTAAAATAACGCCGGCCCTTGTTATAGGTTCCCCCTCCCATGCACCGACCCGCTCCCGGCCGCTACGTCACCGTCACGACGGCCGGAGAGCCGTTCCAGGCCTTCGTGCCGGCGCCGCTGCCGCCGGAGCCGCCGATCGTGTGGTCGGCCCCATTGCGGCGGCGCTTCGACGCGGCGCTGGTCGCACTCGGGCGCCTGGACGCGGTCACGTCGCTACTGCCCAACGCGGCGCTGCTGCTCTACAGCTTCGTGCGCAAGGAGGCGGTGCTGTCCTCGCAGATCGAGGGCACGCAGTCCTCGCTCGCGGACCTGCTGCTGTACGAGATCGACGAGCAGCCCGGCGTGCCGGTGGACGACGCGCGCGAGGTCAGCCGCTGCGTGGCGGCGCTCGAACGCGGCCTGAAGAAGCTGCGCGGCGGACTGCCGCTGTGCACGCGCCTGCTGTGCGAAATGCACAAGGTGCTGATGACCCACCCCGGCGGCCGCGGCAAGACGCCCGGCGAGGTGCGCCGCTCGCAGGTCTGGATCGGCGGCACCCGGCCCGGCAACGCGGCCTTCGTGCCGCCGCCGGCCGATGCGGTGCCGGACTGCCTGGCGGCGCTCGAGCGCTTCCTCAACGACGACCCCGAGCCCGTGCCGCCGCTGCTCAAGGCGGCGCTCGTGCACGTGCAGTTCGAGACCATCCATCCGTTTCTCGACGGCAACGGGCGCCTCGGGCGGCTGCTGATCGTGCTGCAGCTGGTGGCCGACGGCGTGCTGCGCGAGCCGATGCTGTACCCGAGCCTGTTCTTCAAGACGCATCGCGCGCTGTACTACGAGCTGCTCAACGAGGTGCGCCTGCGCGGCGACTGGGAGCGCTGGCTGGACTTCTTCGCCGAGGGCATCGAGGCGAGCGCGACGCAGGCCGTGGCGACGGCGAACGCCACTGCTCGCGCTGGTCAACGCGGATCGCGACCGCATCGCCGGCCTGGGGCGCGCGGCGGCGTCGGCGCTCGCGGTCCACCAGGCCCTGCAGCGCCAGCCGATTGCCACCTCCGCCGCGCTGGTCGAGGCCACCGGGCTCACGCCGGCCACGGTCAACAAGTCGCTGGCGCATCTGGAGCGCATCGGCATCGTGGGTGAAGTCACGAACCGGCAGCGTGGCCGCGTGTTCAGCTATCGTCAAGTATGTCGACGAACTGGCAGCCGAACTGGAGGCGCAGGGATAATCGCGGCAGCCCGCCCTTCTGAGCAGGCCGCGCCTGCTAATTCGCGGCGTGAATGAATTTCATCCACGCCATGAAGACCCAGCCCCGGCTGATGGGTGCCGCGCTTGCCGCGCGGATGCGCGTGATGCCGGCCGTGGTGCTCACCGGAGGAAGAAGCGCAGGGCAATATCCTTGCAATTGCGGAATTCCACTCCATAATTGCACGGATGATTCCCCGCCGACTCGTCTCCGCGCTCACCGTCGGCCCTGGCCGAGGCCCCGGCCGTGGCGCTGCTCGGGCCGCGCCAGGTCGGCAAGACCACCCTGGCGCTCGAACTGGCCGCGACGCGGCCGGCGGTCTATCTCGATCTCGAATCCGAAGCCGACCGGGCCAAGCTCTCGGAGCCGGAGCTGTACCTGGCGCAGCACGCGGACAAGCTGGTCATCCTCGACGAGATCCAGCGCACCCCGCAGCTCTTCCGCAGCCTGCGCGGCCTCATCGATGCCGGCCGCCGGCGCGGGCAGGGCAAGGGTCGCTTCCTCGTGCTGGGCTCCGCGTCCATCGACCTGCTGAAGCAATCGAGCGAGTCGCTCGCCGGGCGTATCCGTTATCTGGAACTCGCACCGCTCGACGCCGGAGAGGTCGGTCGCGATCGTCTCGACGCGCTCTGGCTGCGCGGCGGCTTTCCGGAGAGCCTGCTGGCCGGATCCGACGCGGCGAGCCTGCGCTGGCGCGTGGATTTCATCCGCACCTACCTCGAGCGCGACATTCCGCAACTCGGGCCGCGCATTCCGGCGGAGACCCTACGCCGCCTCTGGACGATGCTCGCCCACCAGCAGGGGGGGCTGCTCAACGCCGCTGCGCTCGCTCGTGCGCTTGCCGTGGACGGCAAGACGGTCGCCGCCTACCTGGACCTGCTCGTGGACCTGCTCCTCGTGCGCCGCCTGGTGCCGTGGCACGGCAACGTGCAGCAAGCGGCTGGTCAAATCGCCCAAGGTGTTCGTCCGCGACAGCGGACTGGTGCACGCGCTGCTCGGAATCGTCGACCGCGACGCGCTGCTGGCGCACCCGGTGGCCGGCGGTAGCTGGGAGGGCCTGGCGATCGAGTCGCTGATCGCCGCGGCGCCAGCCGGCACCGAAGCGCACTTTTTCCGCACCGCGGCCGGTGCCGAGATCGACCTGCTGCTGAAGCTACCCGGCCACCGCCAGCCCTGGGCCATCGAGATCAAGCGCGGGCTCGCGCCGAAGCTCGAGCGCGGCTTTCACCTGGCCTGCGAGACCGTCAGCCGGAGCGTCGTCTGGTGTATCGGCGGAGTCGAGCGGTTCCCGCTCGCCGACGGGGTGGAAGCGATCTCGCTCGGCGATCTGTGCGGGAAACTGCCGGCGGCATGAGCCGGTTCGCGCAATCCACGAGCACGGCGGCCGCGACGCCGCCGCGGCCGCGTGCCAGGCCCTTCCGGCGCGCAACGATCCCGCGTAGACTGCACAGAATTCTGTAACTCACGCCGGGAGCCAGTCATGGGTTTCACCGCCAGCGACATCGTGCCCTTCACGCAGGCCCGCGCCAACCTGTCCGAGCTCGCCGAGCAGGTCAAGGCCGGCGCCGAGAAGATCATCACCAAGAACGGCGAGAGCTACGTCGCGCTGATCGATTCCGACCGGCTCGACTACTACCACCGCCTGGAGCGCGAGCGCATCCACCTGCTGCTGATCGACGACGCGCGCCGCGGCCTGGCGGACGTGGTGGCGGGCCGCACGCAGGAGGCGGACGCCGCCATCGCCGCCCTGCAGAAGCGCCGCGCCGCGGCGAGGCAAGTCGCCCGCCCGGGCCGCCGAAGCGTGGCTGAACCGGCGTACCGGGTCGAGCTGACCGCGAGCTTCCTGGAACGGCTGGAATCCATCGAAGCCTTCCTGCAGGAAGCCGACGCGCCGCACGCCTACGACGCGCTGCTGGCAGAGTTGCGCGACACGGTGATCCCGAACCTGCGGCGTTTTCCGCGCATGGGCCGGCGCTACCTGGACCAGCCGCCGCAGTCCGCCGAAGCGATCGCGCAACTGGGCCTGCTGCCGGCCGGCGCGGCCGACGCCCTGCGGGTGCCTGGCAGCGGTGACTACCTGATCCTGTACGCCGACGAGAACAGGAGATCCACCGTGTACCTGCTGTCGATCCGCCACCACCGGCAACTGAGCTTCGATTTCGCGCGGTTGTGGCTCGAACCGCAGGGCCGAATCAAGCGATGACTCGCAGGAATTCTGCAGGCACGTTCGGGTCGGTCTAGCCTTTCCGGTGCGAAAGAATTCGAAACGCGTGATGGCAAGAACGACCAACATGAAGCCCAGCGATCGCGCCGACGGGGCCAGGGCAGGCTGCGAAGTCCAGCACCGGCAGATTGCCTACAGCTTGGCGTCGTCCAACCAGTCAAACGGGTGCGCAGCGAGAAACGCCACTCCAATCCGTCGAGAGCAATTTGAATAGAGGCCACTCCATGCTTATGACCGTTTCCGAATTCCGTGAAGCCGTCGAGTACGATCGCCTCTCTTTGATTGCCGAGCTCCAAGCGCTTACCGGCCGGAGCGGGGACGAAGAGCGCGAGGCCTGGAACAGTTCGCTTCCCAAACTCTCCGACGCATTGTCATCGCCACTGCTGGGGCCGCTGCACGTCCACCTTCGAGGCAGCGGATTTCTGGCTCTCGAGTACCAGTTGCCTGCCGCCGCTTCTTGGTGCGACGCAGTCTTGCTCGGGCGCGGGCCCTCAGCGCCGTCTGCTGTCATCGTCGAACTGAAGCACTGGATCACACGCGGAGATCGGCCGGGCCCCGCAGAAGGGCTAATGGAGCACGCTGGCCAAATGGTGCTGCATCCGGCAGATCAGGTGCGGGGCTATACGGAGTACTGCCGGCGATTCCACTCTGCAGTGCAGGATTACAGAGCCGACGTTCGGGGCTGCGTGCTGTTTACGCGCGACTACTTTGCCGACCGCTACGACGAGCCGCCGAACGACACCCTCGTGCGGGACTATCCTTGCTTCACGCTGGCGCCGCAAATGGTTCGCGAAGCATTGCCCGCCTATCTTGTGAGGCACCTCAGCTCCGCCGACGAGCCGTTCGCTCGGGCATTCGTCGCGGGCCGGTATCGTCAGGACCGGGGTTTCGTTCGGCAGATCGGCGCGCAAATCCTCGACCCGGCTTCGAGTCCGTTCGAACTGCTCGATCATCAGCGCCGCGCGTTTGCCCTGGTGCGCGCCCGTATCGAGGCAAAGGTCCTGGGCGGCAGCCACCCGAAGAAACAGGTCATCCTCATCGAAGGGCCGCCGGGATCGGGGAAGTCGGTTCTCGCAGCGCGCATTTGGTCGTCGCTAGTGACCGATGCAAGGTTGCCCGAGGGCGGTGCGGTGCTGACCACCACGTCCACGGCGCAGACCAGCAATTGGGTCCGGCTCTTTCAGATCGCCGGCGGCAACCACGCGGCCGGCGGCGTGATCAAGCGCGCGGCCAGTTACGTACCGATCTCAACGCAAACGCTTGGTCGCCTGCGCCGGCAACATGGGACTGAGTTCGCTTCCGATCCGGAAGCGTGGCGGCAGAACGTGCAACTGCTGCGCGACCGAGGCTTGCCATTCCAAGATGGCGCCCTCGATGAACAGTACGTCGTGTCGGTCATCGACGAGGCGCACGGGCTGATCAACCCCGAGTATTCGGAAGGACGCGGTCAGTTCGGATTCTCACCGACCTTAGGGCCCATCGCATGGCACATCATGCGGTGCTCGACCGTTTCCATCTTCCTGCTGGATGCGGAACAAGGCTTTCGCGACCGCGAGAACACCACGCTCGACGATATCCGGCGATGGGCTGGGGAGTTGGGCGCCGAAGTCACCGATGTCATCTCGCTGGCGGGCGCGCAGTTCCGATGCGCCGGTTCGACCGAGTACGTCGCCTGGGTGGACGGCCTACTGCAAGGCCGCTCCTCGGCGGACCTGCGCGCACTTGCGCGGCGGTGGCGCTTGGCGTTCGAAGTAAAGCTCGTCGATTCACCCGCCGCGCTCGAATCGACCCTGCGACAGAAGACGACAGACGGCGGTAGCGGACGGTTGCTGGCGAGCTACTCACGCCCTTGGGCGACCAAACGCGCGGCCCGACCGCACGCCCTGCCGCCGGCGCAACAGGACTTCCATGAACCCTATGAGGACGCCTCTGGAACCGTGCGGCTGTGGAGCAAGGTCTGGAACTACATTCCGCAGAACGGCAGCGACTACACATGGTTCGTTCAGGCGCCAGTCGGCAGCCCGATGCATAGTGATCCACTGTGCGAGGTGGGTTGCCCATACGTGGTGCGGGGGTTCGACTTCGACCGTGTCGGCGTGCTATGGCTGAGCGATTTGGTTTGGCGCAAGGGCGAGTGGCGCGCCGATCCTGGACATGTGCACGACACTGGCCTTGATCGCAGCGTGCGCGCAGCCCGCGCGGAACGCGTCCAGGGGCCAGCGCACGCGAAGCTCAAGGCAGCGCTGGCCCAAGCCTATCGGATCCTGCTCACCCGCGGCATGAGCGGATGCTACCTGTGGGCCGAGGATGAGGAGACGCGCCGCTACCTGCGCGCCTGCCTCGGTGAAGACCAGGAACCGGCGATCAACTGAGGATTGACGTACTCACGAAAGAACAATCCGGCCGGAGACGTCGGCTGCGACGTCGAGACGCTGATCCGTCAGGATGCGCCGCAGGCCCTCTACCGCAACCCGTTCCTCGCGGATGCGATGGTCGAGCTGAACCTATTCGACACCCAGGGCGGCGGCATCAAGCGCATGTTCGAGACGCAGCGAAGGCGCTCTTTCCCGATGCCTGACTACGACCTGAGCGCGCCCGGTCAGGTGGCCGCGAGTCTGAGCGGCCGGATTCTGGACGAGCGCTACACGCGCCCGTTGATGGAGCGAACCGACCTCGACCTTGGGCAGGTCATGCTGCTCGATCGCGTGCAGAAGGGGCAGCGGATCGATCGCGACGAGCACCGCCGCCTGAAGTCCGCGGGTCTGGTGGAGGGCCGCTATCCGAACCTCATTGTGGCGGGTGCCGTCGCGAAGGCGACCGGTGAGGCCGGACGACACATCCGCGAACGAGGCTTCAATCAGCAGTACTCCCTGGATCTGATACTGGCTCTCGTGCGTGAGCACGGACCGGTCGGTTGCGAAGAGATCGACCAACTTCTATTTGCCCAAGCTCCCGGATCGCCTCACCGAACAGCAGAATCGTCGGAAGATCAACAACCTCCTCCAGAAGCTTCGCCGAGCCGGGAACATCAGCAATCGCGGCAGTCGGCCCCAGCCAGCGTGGGTGTTGGCCGCGCCGATCGAGGGCGATGGGGCGCCATGAAAAAGTTAAGGAATTGGGTCGAAAAGCGATGCTCCGAGGCGCCGATTTCGTCACAAACCATTAAGAATCAATGGCTTGTGGCTTTACTGCGTCGCGCTGTACGTTCCTACTCTAGTAAAGGTTTTGGAAAAGCCTCGCTCAAAGGGACCTTGGCTAAACGGCGGGAAGGCTACTCGATGCCAGCAAGAGCCCCTGCCGGCCGATCGTCGCCTTCTCCGGCGAGCACGAGTACGGTGGCGCGAAAGCGACCGAAGCCTCGCTCAACGGCTTTCCGTCCGACCAGATCGCCGACAAGATCCAGCAGGACCCGTACCGCTTCCTGATCTGCGCCGACAAGTTCCAGACCGGCTACGACGAACCGCTGCTGCACACGATGTACGTGGACAAGCAGCTCTCGGGCATCAAGGCGGTGCAGACGCTATCGCGCCTGAACCGCGCGCACCCGAAGAAGCACGACGTGTTCGTGCTCGACTTCATGAACGACGCCGACACGATCCAGCAGGCGTTCGCCGACTACTACCGCACGACGATCCTCGCGGAGGAGACCGACCCGAACAAGCTGCACGACCTGAAGGCGGCGCTCGATGGCTACCAGGTCTACGCCGCCGCGCAGGTGGACGAATTCGCGGCGCTGTACCTCGGTGGCGCGGACCGTGATCGACTCGACCCGATCCTGGACGCCTGCGTCGCCGACTACCGGGAACGGCTGGACGAAGACGGGCAAGTGGATTTCAAGGGCAAGGCGAAGGCCTTCCTGCGCACCTATGGCTTCCTGTCGTCGATCCTGCCGTACACGAACGCCGAGTGGGAAAAGCTCTCGATCTTCCTGACCTTTCTCGTGCCCAAGCTGCCGGCGCCGGTCGAGGAGGACCTGTCCAAGGGCATCCTCGAAGCGATCGACATGGATAGCTACCGCGTCGAGAAGCAGGCGGCGGCCAAGATCCAGCTTCCTGATGCCGATGCCGAGATCGAGCCGGTACCCACAACGGGAGGCGGCCGCAAGCCGGAACCCGAGCTGGACCGGCTCTCGAACATCCTCAAGGCGTTCAACGACCAGTTCGGCAACATACCTTGGTCCGACGCGGACCGCGTGCACAAGCTGATCACCGAGGACATCCCGAACCGAGTGGCGGCCGACAAGGCGTACCAGAACGCGCGCCAGAACTCCGACAAGCAGAACGCCCGCATCGAGCACGACAAGGCGTTGGCGCGAGTGATGACCGCCGTCCTGAAAGACGACACGGAACTCTTCAAGCAGTTCATGGACAACGAGTCGTTCCGGCGGTGGATGACGGATACGGTGTTCGGGCTGACGTACTCCGAAAATCGGGCGGGGTAGTCGAAACGCCTTGATCGAAGGCAACACGCTGGCCATTTCTGGTGCGCATGCACGGCGTGTTTCACCGCATGTTTACTCAAGAAGCTTCGGCTCTCCTCTGGGCTTGGCGCTCAATCCCGCTGCTACTTGCCGATGCAAAACCGACTGAAGATCACGCCCAGCAGGTCGTCGGCGCTGAACTCGCCGGTGATCGACGAGAGCGCTTCCTGCGCCAGGCGCAACTCCTCGGCGAAGAGATCGAGCTGCTGCGCCGCCTCGTGCGCGAGTGCGTGCGCCGCGTCGAGGTGCGCGCCGGCCGCTGCGAGCGCCTGCAGGTGGCGCTCGCGCGCGATGAACTGTCCCTCGCCCGCGCCCTGCCAGCCGGCCAGCTCGAGCAGCACCTGGCGCAGCGCCTCCACGCCCGCACCGGTCTTCGCCGACAGCCGCACCGCAACGGGTCGGCCGCTGGCCGCCGAGGTCGCACCAGCGGCCGCTGCGATGCCGGCAGCGGCGGAAGCGGCGCGCTCGCGCTCCACCCCCGGCGCCACGCCCGCGAGGTCGATCTTGTTCGCCACCCGCACGACCGGCACGTTGCCCGGCAGCCGCGCCGCGAGCGCGTCGTCGATCGGCTGCGCGCCCGCATCGGACGCGTCGACCAGATGCAGGATCACGTCGGCGCGCGCGACTTCGTCCCAGCTGCGCGCGATGCCGATGCGCTCGACCTCGTCGTCCGAGTCGCGCAGGCCCGCGGTGTCGACCACGTTCACCGGCACGCCCTCGATCTGGATCGCCTGCGCGATCCGGTCGCGCGTCGTGCCGGCGATCGGCGTGACGATCGCCACCTCCGCGCCGGCCAGCGCATTGAGCAGGCTCGACTTGCCGACGTTCGGCTGGCCCGCGAGCACGACCTTCAACCCGTCGCGCAGCAGCGCGCCCTGGCGCGCGCGCGCGCAGCACTTCGTCGAGCGCCGGCGCGGATCGCGCGCGAGCTGCCCGCAGCGCGTCGGCGCGCTCTGCAGGAAGTCGATTTCCTCCTCGGGAAAATCGAGCGTCGCCTCGACCAGCATGCGCAGCTCGATCAGCGCGCTCGACCAGCGCGTCGATCGCGCCGCGAGAACTCGCCCGCGAGCGAGCGCGTGGCCGAACGCGCCGCCTGCTCGGTGCTCGCGTCGATCAGGTCGGCCACCGCCTCGGCCTGCGCCAGGTCGAGCTTGTCGTTGAGGAACGCGCGCTGCGTGAACTCGCCCGGCTCGCGAGCCGCAGCCGATCGCGTGCCCTGCCTCGAGCACGCGGCGCAACAGCATCTGCATCACGACCGGCCCGCCGTGGCCCTGCAACTCGAGCACCTCTTCGCCGGTGTACGAATGCGGCGCGGGAAAGCGGATCGCGATGCCGCGGTCGATCTCGGCGCCAGCGGCGTCGAGAAACGGACCGTAGCTCGCCCGGCGCGGCTCGAGCGACGCCGCGCGCGCGGCGCCCAGCACCGCTGCGCGCACCGCGCGCAGATCCGCGCCCGAGACGCGTACGACGCCGATTCCGCCGCGTCCGGGCGCGGTGGCGATCGCAGCGATCGGTGCATCGTCCGGAACGCTCATCGTCGCAATCTAGCAGGAGCACGGCGAAGCGAACGAAAGGGCCGCTCGCGGCGACCCTTGTCAGCGCCGCGGTCGGCGCTACCCGGCCTTCTTGCTCGCCTTCGCGATCGATTGCGTGATGTACCACTGCTGGGTGATCGAGTAGACGTTGTTCACCAGCCAGTAGAGCACCAGCCCGGCAGGGAAGAAGAAGAACATCACCGAGAACACGATCGGCATCGCCATCATCACCTTGGCCTGCACCGGATCGGGCGGCGTCGGGTTCAGGCGCACCTGCAGGAACATCGTCGCCGCCATGATCAGCGGCAGGACGTAGTAGGGGTCGGGCGTGGCGAGGTCGTGGATCCACCCGATCCACGGCGCGTTGCGCATCTCGACCGAAGCGAGCAGCACCCAGTACAAGGCGATGAACACCGGAATCTGCACGACGATCGGAAGACAACCGCCCAGCGGGTTGATCTTCTCCTCCTTGTACAACTCCATCATCGCCTGGTTCATCTTGGCGCGGTCCGTGCCGTAGCGCTCGCGCAACTGCATCAGCCTCGGCGACACCGCCTTCATCCGCGCCATCGACTTGTAGCTCGCCGCCTGAAGCGGGAAGAACGCGGTCTTGATCACGATCGTGAGCAGAACGATCGCCCAGCCCCAGTTGCCGACGTAGCCGTGCAGCGTCTCGAGCAGCCAGAAGATCGGTTTGGCGATCGCGGTGAGCCAGCCATAGTCGACCGCGAGATCGAGTCCCGGCGCCACCGACTCGAGCATGCGCTGGTCCTGCGGCGCGATCAGCAGGCGGCTCTTGACCTCGACGCTGGCCCCGGGCGCGATCTCGGCCAACGGCTGCAGCGCGCCCACCGCGTACAGGTTGTTCTCGATCTTGCGGGTGAAGTACTCGCGCGCCGCCTTTTCCGATGGAACCCACGCGGTGACGAAGTAGTGCTGGATGACCCCGACCCAGCCGTCGCTGGCGGTCTTGGCGTGATCGGCCTTTCCCTTTTCGATGTCGGAGAAGCCCACCTTCTGGAACTTCTTCTCCTCGGTGTACACGACCGGTCCGGTGTAGGTGCTGTAGAACTGCGACTCGCCCGGGGGGTTGTCGCCATCGCGGGTGTACTGCAGGTAGAGCGTCGGACGCGCGACTGCCGCGCCGGTGTTGGTCACCGTGTCGGTCGTCTCGAGCACGTACGAGCCGGGCGCGAGCCGGTAGGTTCGCACCAGCTTCAGGCCGGCGCTCTCGGCCGCGAGCTTGAGCTCGGCCCCGTCGCCGGCGATCGCGGTCGGTCCCTCGAGCACGGTGAACCTGCTCTTGTGCGTCGGGAAACTCTCGCCCTGCGGCGCGCCTACGAGCCCGCTTTGCGCGGTGAAGGTGCGGCTCGGCTCCTGATAGAGCAGCACGATGTTGTCGACCAGGCCCTTGCCCGAGCTGTCGCTTCCGGCCTTGTGCTTGAGCAGTTCCGCGCGGCTGACTTGCCCGCCGAGCGGGTCGATGTCGAGCGCAAGCACGTCGCTCTTGAGCAGGATCGCATTGGCGCGCGACTGCGCCGCCGCTCCCGCGTTCGCGCCGGGAACCGGTGCCGACGCCGGGGCGGCAGCGGGGGCGGCCGTCGTCGGCACGCTCGCTGGCGCGCTGGGAACGCTCGCGTCGTTCGCGGGCGATGCGGGCATCGCCGATGGGGCGGCGCCGTCGTTGCCCGGCTTCCCCGCCGCCGGGGCGGCGGCGCCCTGGGTCGCGGGCGGCCCGCCGAACATCGATGGTTTGCCCGAGTGCCGCTGCCAGCTGTCCCAGAGAAAGAGCAGCGACATCGAGAAGACAATCCAGAGGATGGTGCGTTGCAGTTGCATGTCTTACCTGGTCCTGGCGGGAGGGTCGCCGCGCAGGGCGGCCGGCCAGCGCGCGAACGAGCCGCGCGCGAACGGTGTTTGACGGGGCACGACGGGGTCGACGCCGCCGTCGTTCCAGGGATGGCACCGGCACACGCGCGACGCGGCGAGCCAACTGCCGCGCAGCGGCCCGTGCACCCGCAGCGATTCGATCGCGTAGTCGGAACAGCTCGGGAAGAAGCGACAGCGCGCCGGGAACAGCGGGCTGATCGCATAGCGGTACACGCGCAACGGCGCCACGAGGATCGCGACGATCGCGCGACGCAGCCACCCGATCAGCTTGCTCACGCGCGGACTCCTCGTGCTGCCGCGCGGCCGAACAGCTGGTCGAGTTCGCCGCGCCAGGCGCGCTTGAGCGCGAGTCTCGGTGTCGCGCGCCACTGCGCGCCCGCACTGCGCAATTTCAGCAGCGCGACCGCGGGCGAAGCGGCCGGCGCCCAGCGCGCTTGCCTGAAGGCCTCGCGCGCGACGCGCTTGAGCGCGTTGCGGTCCACCGCGCGCGCGAGCTGGCGCCTGGGCACGGCGAAACCGAGCCTGCCCATGCTGGAGGCGACGTCATGCGGCGCGCGCATCATCAGTGCGAGGCCGAAGTGCTCGCTGACGAGGTCGGGGCGGCGACGCGACAGTGCCGCGAACTCGGCGTCGACGCGGGTGCGCGGCATCGTTCAGCAGCCACGTGCCCGGCCTGGCCAGAGCCCTTGCGTCGCCTGCCGGCGCGACACCGGCGTCAGACGACGCCCAGGCGCTTGCGACCCTTGGCACGACGCGCGCGGATCACCGCGCGCCCGCCGCGAGTCTTCATGCGGACCAGGAAACCGTGCGTGCGCTTGCGCTTTACGACCGATGGCTGAAAGGTTCGTTTCATGTTCTTTCTCGAAGAAAAGCCTTCAATTACAACCCATCCGCTCTTTCACGTCAATCTCGCGCCTGTGGAAAACTTCGGTCGGCGCGGTACAATACGCGATTCGCAGACGGGTGTTTCGGCCGCGCTTCGGCGTTCGGTCCAAGGTCTCGTCGTCCAGTGTTTTTGCCCCCCAGGGTTCAGGTTCCAGCGCCCCAGATGCTCGATCGATGGCTTGCCTGCACGTCGCAGCTCGAATCCGAGGTGCCGGCGCAACTGTTCAGAACCTGGATCAAACCACTGGTTTTCATCTCGTACGACAAGAGTGACCACTTACTGCGAATTGGTGCCCCGAATCAGTTCAAGCTGAACTGGGTGCGCAGCCAGTGGGGTGGGCGCATCGCCGAACTGGCGTCGCAACTGATCGACCCGCAGACCAGTGTCTCGTTCGAGATCGTCGCCCCGGCCAAGCCGAAAGACGTACGCGACGGAAAGTCGCCCGAGCGGCGCGAAACCGACCATCAACAGCGCCAGCCGGCCGCCGCCCGGCCGCGCGGCGCCGACGCCGGCTCGCTCAACGGCCAGACGCTCGCCTCACCGGTATCGGATCGCAGCCGCCTGCGCGCCGACCTCACCTTCGAGAACTTCATCACCGGAAAGGCCAACCAGATGGCGCGGATCACCGCGCTGCAGGTGGTGGACAAGCCGGCGAGCTTCAATCCGCTGTTTCTCTACGGCGGCGTGGGACTGGGCAAGACGCACCTGATCCACGCGGTCGGCAACGCGGTGGTCGAGCGCAACCCTTCGGCCAAGGTCCGCTACATCCACGCCCAGGAATACTTCGACGAGATGGTGCGAGCGATCCAGCGCAAGACCTCTGAAGACCTCAAGCAGTACTACCAGTCTCTCGACCTGCTGCTGATCGACGACATCCAGTTCCTGTCGGGCAAGCCGCGCACGCAGGAGGAGTTCTTCTACACCTTCGACGCGCTGTATGCGACTCGCAAGCAGATCATCATCACCTGCGACACCTATCCGAAGGAAATCGCCGGCATCGAGGAGCGCCTGATCTCGCGCTTCGACTCGGGCCTGATCATCGCGATCGAACCGCCGGAACTCGAGATGCGGGTCGCGATCCTGCACAAGAAGGCCGAAAACCAGGGTGCCGCGTTGCCCGAGGACGTCGCGTTCTTCATCGGCAAGCACCTGCGTTCGAACGTGCGCGAACTCGAGGGCGCGCTGCTGCGCGTGGTCGCGTACGCCGGATTTCGCAACAAGCCGATCACGCTCGATCTCGCCAAGGAGGCGCTCGAAGACCTGCTCGCCCTGAACCGCCGCCAGATCTCGGTCGAGGTCATCCAGAAGACGGTGGCCGACTTCTTCAAGATGAAGGTCGCCGACATGTACGGCAAGCGCCGCCACGCGCACATCGTGCTGCCGCGCCAGATCGCGATGTACCTCGCGAAGGAACTCACGCAAAAGAGCCTGCCCGAGATCGGCGAGGCCTTCGGCGGGCGCGACCACACGACCGTGCTGCACGCGATGCGCAAGATCACCGAGCACCGGCGCCACGACGCCGAACTCAACCACCAGATCCACGTGCTAGAGCAGACGCTCAGAGGATGAGGCCTGTGGGAAACACGTCTAACTACGCATGCGTCAATTGTGGACAAACAGGGCGCTCGGGCGAAACACCGATTTCGTCCACACCCGTCCCGGCGCGGCGACGAGCTTGTGCACAGGATTGTCCTTCGCGCAGACCCGCGCCGTTGCACGCTGCGGACCGGTTTTCCACCTGAAATCGCGGTGCACATCAACAACACCAAGAGGAGATAAAGAGAAATGCAGTTCATAAAGGCATCTCGCGACGCGATCCTCAAACCGCTCTCGACGGTCGCCGGAATCGTCGAGCGTCGACACACGCTCCCGATCCTGGCCAACGTCCTGCTGCGCAAGGAAGCCGAGAACGTTTCGTTTCTCGCCACCGACGTCGAGATCCAGATCCAGACGAGCGCCGCGCTGGGAAACGGCAAGGAAGCCGGCGCGATCACCGTCTCGGCGCGAAAGCTGATCGACATCCTGCGCGCGCTGCCCGAAGGGCCCGAGGTGTCGATCTCGATCGCGAACAAGAAAGCGACGATCACTGCCGGAAAGAGCCGTTTCGCGTTGCAGACGCTCGGCGCCGAGGAGTTTCCGACGGTCGCGGTCAACGAGCGCTTCTCGGCTTCGTTCACGCTGCCGCAGAACCAGCTCAAGCACCTGTTCCAGATGGTGCACTTCGCGATGGCGCAGCAGGACATCCGCTACTACCTGAACGGACTGCTGCTCGTCACCGAAGGCGACCAGGTGCGGGTGGTGGCCACCGACGGGCACAGGCTCGCGTTCTGCCAGGCGAGCGTCGCCGGCGCCGAGCTGGCCAAGAACGAGGTGATCATCCCGCGCAAGACCGTACTCGAGTTGCAGCGCCTGCTCTCGGACGGCGACGAGCCGGTGATGCTCGACGTCTCGGCGAATCAGCTGCGATTCAGGTTCGGCGAGGTCGAGATGCTGAGCAAGCTGGTCGAGGGCAAGTTCCCCGACTACCAGCGCGTGATCCCGAGTGGCTACACGAAGCGGATGACGGTCGGCAGGGAGGTGTTCGCGTCGTCGCTCGGGCGCGCGTCGATCCTGACCTCGGACAAGTTCCGCGGAGTGCGGCTCACGCTCGCCCCGGGCGCGTTGAAGATCCAGACGAGCAACGCCGAGCAGGAAGAGGCGGTCGAGGAGATCGAGGTCGACTACGCGGGTGAAGAGCTGGAGATCGGTTTCAACGTCGGCTACCTGCAGGACGTTCTGGGCAACCTGCGCACCGAGAGCGTGCAGGTCGATCTCGGCGACTCGAACTCGAGTGCGCTGCTCACCGTCCCGGGCGATGAATCGTTTCGCTATGTCGTGATGCCGATGCGCATCTGAGCGCGGCGGCATCCCCAACGAGAAAGAAATGACAGAACAGCAGTACGACACAGACTCGATCCAGATCCTCGAAGGACTCGAAGCCGTTCGCAAGCGCCCCGGCATGTACATCGGAGACACCTCCGACGGAACCGGCCTGCACCACCTGGTGTTCGAAGTGGTCGACAACGCGATCGACGAGTCGCTCGCCGGGCATTGCGACGAGATCGTCGTCACCATCCACACCGACAACTCGATCTCGGTCACCGACAACGGTCGCGGCATCCCCACCGGCGTGAAGTGGAACGACAAGCACGAGCCAAAGCGCAGCGCCGCCGAGATCGTGATGACCGAGTTGCACGCGGGCGGGAAGTTCGACCAGAACAGCTACAAGGTATCGGGCGGACTGCACGGCGTAGGCGTCTCGTGCGTATGCGCGCTCTCGAAGTGGCTGAGACTCACGATCAAGCGCGACGGCAAGGCGCACTTCATGGAGTTCCACGGCGGCTTCCCGCAGGACCGCGACCTCGTCGAGATCGCGGTGCCCGTTGGCGTCGATGCCAACGGCCACGCTGCAGGCGCGAAGGTGCTGTGCTCGCCGATCCGCGTCACCGGCACCACCGAGAAGCGCGGCACCGAGGTGCACTTCCTCGCCGACGTCGCGATCTTCGGCAACGTCGAGTACCACTACGAGATCATCGCCAAGCGACTGCGCGAACTCTCGTTCCTGAACAACGGCGTGCGTATCAAGCTCGTCGACCAGCGCCAGGGCAAGGAAGAGGATTTCGCGTTCGCCGGCGGCGTGAAGGGCTTCGTCGAGTACATCAACCGCACCAAGAGCGCGCTGCACCCGAACGTGTTCCACGCGAGCGGCTCGAAAGACACCGAAGCCGGTCTCGCGATCGGGGTCGAAGTGGCGATGCAGTGGAACGACGGCTACAACGAGCAGGTGCTGTGCTTCACCAACAACATCCCGCAGCGTGACGGCGGCACCCACCTAACCGGCCTGCGCCAGGCGATGACGCGGGTGATCAACCGCTACATCGAACAGAACGAGATCGCCAAGAAGGCCAGGGTCGAAACCACCGGCGACGACATGCGCGAGGGCCTGGCCTGCGTGCTCAGCGTGAAGGTGCCCGAGCCCAAGTTCAGCTCGCAGACCAAGGACAAGCTGGTGTCCTCGGAAGTGCGCGGCCCGGTCGAAGAGGCGGTGGCCAAGGCGCTCGAGGAGTTCCTGCTCGAAACACCGATCGACGCCAAGATCATCTGCGGCAAGATCGTCGACGCGGCGCGCGCGCGCGACGCCGCGCGAAAGGCGCGCGAACTTACGCGCCGCAAGGGCCTGCTCGACGGCGTCGGCCTGCCCGGAAAGCTCGCCGACTGCCAGGAGAAGGATCCGGCCAAGTGCGAGATCTTCATCGTCGAGGGCGACTCGGCCGGCGGCTCGGCCAAGCAGGGGCGCGACCGCAAGTTCCAGGCGGTGCTGCCGCTGCGCGGCAAGGTGCTCAACGTCGAGAAGGCGCGCTTCGACAAGCTGATCGCCTCGGAGCAGATCGCGACGCTGATCACCGCGCTCGGAACGGGCATCGGGCCCGAACTCGACGCCGCGAAAGTGCGCTATCACCGCATCATCATCATGACCGACGCCGACGTCGACGGCAGCCACATCCGCACGCTCTTGCTCACGCTGTTCTATCGCCAGATGCCCGAACTGATCGAGCGCGGCTACGTCTACATCGCGCAGCCGCCGCTGTACAAGGTCAAGCACGGCAAGGACGAGCGCTACCTGAAGGACGACCACGAGCTGAACCAGTACATGCTGCGCCACGCGCTCGACGGCGCGCTGCTCGTGCCTTCGGCCGGGGCCGAGCCGATCGCCGGCGACACGCTGGGAGAACTGGCGCGGCGTTACCTGGTCGCCGAGGCGGTGATCGACCGGCTGTCGCGCATCATCGAGCCGGACGCTCTGCGCGCGATCCTCGAAGGCTGCGAGTTGTCACTGGCCGACGAGCCCGCGGCGAGAGCCTCGGCGGCGGCGCTGGGCGACGCGATTGCGAAGCTCGCCACGACCGCGCGGCACGTGGTGCCGGCCACCGTGCGCGCGCACTTCGACGAGAAATCGGAGGACTGGGTGCTCGTCACCGAGCGCGTCGTGCACGGCAACGTCAAGACCAGCGTGATCGACCCGGACTTCCTGGTGTCGTCCGACTACACCGCGCTCGTCGAGTGCTCGCGAACGATCGGCGGGCTGGTGGGCGAGGGCGCCGAGATCCGCCGCGGCGAAGGCGACAAGCAGCGCGCGCAGGCGGTGCCGGATTTCCGCGGCGCGATCCGCTGGTTGCTCGCCGAGGCCGAGCGCGGCGTCGCGCGCCAGCGCTACAAGGGCCTGGGCGAGATGAACGCGAGCCAGCTCTGGGAAACCACGGTGGACCCGGCCGCGCGCCGGCTGCTGAGGGTGCAGATCGACGACGCGATCGCCGCCGACCAGATCTTCACCACGCTGATGGGCGACGACGTCGAGCCCCGGCGCGCTTTCATCGAGAGCAACGCGATGGTGGCGAGGAACATCGACGTCTGAGGCGTGCAGGTAGCAACCCAAGCTGGCAGCGCCGTCGAGCGCGGTCAGTGCCTGATTTCGACGCCCAAGGCGGCTGCGATCTTCGGGATGAGCTCCGAAATCACGACCTTCCCGCGGGCATTTCGTGGAATGGCATCCAGGATCGCAATCCGAACCGGTCGGCGCGAACCGAGGCGGCTCTTCGCGAAGTCGAGCAACTCCGCTTCCGTCGCAGACCTGTCTCGCGATACGGCGACCGCGCAGACCGGAATGTCCTGATGCACGTCGTGCCGGAAGCGCACTGTCGCTACGTCCGAGACGCTCGGATGCTGGCTGACGACCTGTTCGATCTCCGCGGGATAGATGTTGATCCCATCGACGATCATCATCTGATCGGACCTGCCATAAAAGACGATGTGACCGGAGTCTGTCACTCTGGCCAGATCTCCGGGCAGGAACCATCCTGACCGGAAGTTGCGGCGTGTCGCCGCTGGATCGTCCCGGTATCCACTCACCACACCCGGACCCCTGACACCGATCAGGCCGACCGTGCCGGTCGGCACGGCGTTCATCTCGGCGTCGAAGATTCCGACCTCCATGCCCGGAATCGGCGTTCCGACCGTGCCGGGGATGTCGAAAAGGTCGGGCCCACGGACAACGGCGATCGTTCCCGACTCGTTGGCGGCGTACCTGACGTACAGATTCTCGGTCAGGATCGCCCTGACGCGTTTTCGCAGGTCGTCGGTGATGGTCGATGCGGACAACCCGAGCACACGCAACCCGGCCAACACGTTTCTCGCGTCCTTCTGAAGCTTTCGCAGCAAATTCTCGACGTGGAACACCGTCGCATGCAGGACGCTGATCCGCTGGCCCTCGCAGGTCGCGACAATGCCTTGTCTGCTTGCGGCAAACACGGAATAGCCAGCCCCGGCCGAAATCGCTTCAACCAGCCGGTTCTTGGGGTGCATGAAGTCCATGTGACTCAGGGCGGCGACCCGATCATCCGGGTTCAGGCCCATCCAGCAGCGCGCGAACGCGTTCCTGGTGCGCTGTTGCTCATGAGTGATCGGGATGCGTTTCGATTTCCCTGTCGTGCCCGATCCCGACACAACGATCCACGGCGCATCCGGTCGCTCGCAAACCAGGGCGTCGAGCGCGCGCGGAATCGTAGTCAGCAATTCCTTCAGTTCGACCAGAATCGCAGGCAGGCGCCCATCTGCGTAGTCGGCCTTGTCAGTCACCAGGACCGTAGCCGAAGCTTCATCGATCAACGACGTTCGCTGGTACTCCGTCGCGTTTCGGGGAACGGAAAAAATGCTTGCCCCCAGCCGAGTCAGGCCAAGCAGCACGAGAATCGAGGTCAGTTCGTTGTGCAAGGTGACGGCTACCAGATCACCTCGACGAATGCCGCGCTCGGACAGATACCGGGCGGCTTTCCAGGTGAGCCGATCCAGCTCCTCATAGCAAATCTCGCGATCGGCCACGATCAATGCCGGCCTGTCGGGGATCGACCTCGCGTTTTCGATCAGGTCGAATGTGATGTTCAAGTCCGCACTTCCCGACATTGCGCTCAATTTCTCCGTGCTGTTGCGTTCGAAGTCGAACTCGCATCAGCCGTCAGTGGCCCGCGCGGTGCGACGGACCAACCGCCACTGATCGCATCGGCTTGCGCAGGCTGCGGGTCTCGCAACTCGCGCCTCGCCAGTTCAGGGGAACGGACAACGTGGAGTACGGCGCGAGTCTATCTGGGCTCGGCGCAAGCCACACACGCTTGCCTGATGTCTGTTGCATTCCGACTCCGGGGCATGACCATCTCCAGCGATACGCGAGCATCATGGTGACAGGCCCGCCTGCATCGAGGAGGCATCTATGGTTGGCGAAACGGCTGCCCCGGTTTACGGCTCACGCACACCTACCCGCCGAGCGCAGCGGGATGTCGACCCGGCGACCGAAGCGCAGATGCCGGCCGACTTGATCGTGCGCGGCGTAAGCCACCCACCGGATGGGGGTCTGCCAGTGACCCTTCCCTGCCGCATTCCGTTCGTGCTGATGGACTGCCTGGAGCCGTGAAATGATTGCACCGGCGCAGGACCCGGACAAATCGCCGTTGCCTCCGGAACTACCCTTCACGGCAGACATCAACGGCTATCCGGTTTCGTATGTAGAGCGCGGCGCCGGCCGCACCGTAGTCTTCGTGCACGTCTAGCCGAACTCGCGATGCCGGTCCTGGTGCTAGTGGGAGAAAACACCACCGCGCGCTACAAAGCCATCACGGAGGCGATGCGGCGCTGCCTGCCGGATCCGCAGGTCGTCACGATTGCCGGTGCCGGCCACTCGATGAGCACAACGCATCCCGCAGCCTTCAACGCGGCGCTGGCGGCGTTCCTCGCTCCGTTCCGGGGGGCAAAGTGACAGGTGATGCGCTCGACCATGCCAGATCGTTCTTCCGAACCGGCGTGGGCGCGGCGAGACAGCTTCGCCGCGCTGTCGGCTTGGCCCGCTAGCTACAGTTCCTGGCGCCCCGCGCGGGACGCGGCTCCAGCGGCTCAGGCCTTGCCGTTGGCAGCCTTCTTCAGGATCGCGTAGAGCTGGTCCTTGAGCAGCAGTTTCTCCTTCTTCAGGATCTCGATCTCCTCGTGTGTGGCCAATTCGATGCGGGCCTCCATGTGCCTGACGCGTTCGTCGAGCTCGTTGTGCTTGTCGAACAGGTGCAGGAAGTGGTGATCGGCGGTCTTGAGTTCGGTGATCAGGTCGCGAAACTCCGGGAACACGTCGCGTCCTCCTGTGTCGGGGGTTGAAGGGGGCCGGTTGCCTCGTGCAGCCTCGACTCTACGGCATCATCGCCGCGGCGCGAAGTCGTCCAGGTCATACAATCGGGGAAATCCCCCGCGACGCGGCGTGACAGGCGGGCGGGCGCAGATCAACCCACCATACCGATCGGGTTCACCATGAACGATCCGAAACCCGCAGTTGCCGATCTGATCTTCCGCGGTGCCAGGCTGATCGACGGTCTCGGCGGCGAGAGCGTCACCGCGGACGTCGCGGTGCGTGGCGACCGCGTCGTCGCGGTCGGCAAGCTCGGCGGCTGGAGCGCGGGAGAGGAGATCGACGCGCGCGGCAAGGCGGTCGCGCCCGGATTCGTCGACGTCCACACCCACGACGACCGGATGCTGCTGGCCGATCCGCTGGCGGCGTGCAAGGTGAGCCAGGGCGTGACCACCGTGATCACCGGCAATTGCGGCATCAGCCTGGCGCCGCTCACGATCGACCATCGCCCGCCGTCGCCGCTGGACCTGATCGTCGAGACCACCGACCAGTTCTTCCCGACCTTCGCCGCCTACCTCGACGCGCTCGACGCCGCGCCGCCGGCGCTCAATGCCGCGTGCCTGGTCGGGCACTCGACGCTGCGCGTGGCCGCGATGAGCGACGTGGGGCGAGGCGCCAGCAACGAGGAGATCGGGCGGATGCGCGCCGCGCTCGAGGAGTCGCTCGAAGCGGGCGCGATCGGGCTGTCGACCGGCCTGTACTACCCGCCGGCGGCGGCGGCCGGCACCGACGAGGTGATCGCGCTCGGGCACGCGGTGCAGGCCGCGGGCGGCATCCACACGACGCACATGCGCGACGAAGGAGACAAGGTCCTCGACTCGCTCGAGGAGAGCTTCACGATCGGGCGCGAGGCGCGTGTGCCGGTGGTGATCTCGCACCACAAGTGCGCCGGGCATGCGAACCACGGACGCTCGCGCGAGACGCTCGCTGCGATCGCCGCCGCGCGCCGCAATCAGCCCGTGGGTCTCGACGTCTACCCCTACGTGGCCGGGTCGACGATGTTGCACGCGACGCTGACGTCGCAGGCGAGCCGCACGATCGTCGCGTGGTCGGGCGCGAATCCCGACGCGGGGGGGCGCGATCTCGGCGAACTCGCCGCCGAGATGCAGTGCACGCCCGAGGAAGCGATCGAGCGCCTGCAGCCCGCCACCGGCATCTACTTCATGATGGACGAGTCCGACGTGCGCAACATCCTCGCCGACCCCCACTCGATGATCGGCTCGGACGGCCTGCCGCACGATTCCCACCCGCACCCGCGGCTCTGGGGAACCTTTCCGCGCGTGCTCGGGCACTACGCGCGCGAACTCGGCCTGTTCAGCCTGGAAGAGGCGGTGCGCAAGATGACCTCGCTTCCGGCGCGCCAGTTCGGGTTGAAGGATCGCGGCGTGGTGCGCGAGGGCGCCTACGCCGATCTGGTGCTGTTCGACCCGGCGACGGTCCTCGATCGCGCGTCGTTCGACACGCCGACGCTGCCGGCGGCCGGGATCGAGCTGGTGCTGGTCAACGGGCGCGTGGTCTGGCGCGACGGCACGAGCACCGGCGAGCGCCCCGGGCGCGCGCTGCGACGCCAGCAGCTCGACCTGCCCAGTTTCGCGGCGCCAGCACGATGATCCTCACCCCGCCCGGTTTCGAGTTGGCGCACCAGCTCGCGCTCGACGACGACGCGATCGCCTACGTGTTCGTGCGCGACGCGCTGGTGCAGTTCGGCGATTCGCCGGGCGCGCTGCCGTGGAAGTTCTATCGCGAGGCCGGACTCGTCCCGGTCTGCATCCACGCGATCGGCCGGCACGAAGGGCGCGCGCACCTCGCGGTCGCGATCGCCGAAGCGCCGGTCGATGCGTCCGCTACCGAGGCGCCCGAATCGTGGAGTTCGCAGCCGGCGGCGCCGCGGCCACGCCCCGCGACCGCGCTTCCGCAGGGCCTTCGCGCCGCCGGCCTGCGCAGCTGGTTCGGAGTGCTCGACGACGCCACGCTGGCGATCGCGATGCGCGCGGTACAACTCGTCGAGTGGGATCGAACGAACCGATTCTGCGGCGCGTGCGGCACGCCGACCGACGCGGTGGGGCACGAGCGCGTCAAGCGCTGCCCGGCGTGCGGCCTCACCGCGTACCCGCGGATCGCGCCGGCGATGATGGTGCAGGTCACGCGCGGGCGCGAGTTGCTGCTCGGTCGCGGGCTGAACTTTCCCCCGGGGCGCTACAGCGCGCTCGCGGGCTTCGTCGAGGCCGGCGAGTCGATCGAGGACGCGATTCACCGTGAGGTGTACGAGGAAGTCGGCGTCGAGGTGACGAAGCTGCGCTATTTCGGCAGCCAGACCTGGCCGTTTCCGAACTCGCTGATGATCGCGTTCCAGGCCGAATACGCCGGTGGCGAGCTGCGTCCCGACCCGGGCGAACTGGCCGACGCGCAGTGGTTTCCCGTCGATGCGCTGCCGCAGCTTCCGCCGCAAGTGTCGATCTCGCGCGCGCTGATCGAGGACACGATCGAGCGGATCGGCGCGTGACTGCGGGCGCGTCGACGGTGAATCGTCGATCCGCTCAGCCGCGCTCGAGCAAGGCGCGCGCGACGATGTTGGCCTGGATCTCGGCGGCGCCCTCGAACACGCTGAGGATGCGCGCGTCGACCAGCACGCGGCTCACCGGGTACTCCAACGCGTAGCCGTTGCCGCCGTGGATCTGCACCGCGCCGTCGGCGTTGGACCAGGCCACGCGCGCGGCGAGCAGCTTCGCCATCCCCGCCTCGAGGTCGCAGCGCCGCCCGCCGTCCTTCTCGCGCGCGGCGTACAGCGTGAGCTGACGCGCGACCATCGTCTCGACCGCCATCCAGGCGAGCTTGTCGGCGACGCGCGGAAAGGCGATCAGCTGCTGGCCGAACTGCATGCGCGAAGTGGCGTATCGCAGACCGAGCTCGAAGGCGTTCTGTGCGACGCCGACGGCGCGCGCGGCGGTCTGGATCCGCGCGCTCTCGAAGGTCTGCATCAGCTGTCGAAAGCCCTGGCCGCGCACGCCGCCGAGCAGCGCGTCGGCCGGCATCCGGAAGCCGTCGAAGGCGATCTCGTACTCCTTCATTCCGCGATAACCGAGCACCTCGATCTCGGTGCCGTGCATGCCCGCGGCGGGGAAAGGCGCCGCGTCGGTGCCGCGCGGTTTGGCGGCGAGAAACATCGACAGGCCGCGATGACCGCGTTCGGCGGGTTCGGTGCGCACCAGCAGCGTCATCAGGTCGCTGCGCGCGCCGTGTGTGGTCCAGGTCTTGGCGCCGTGCACCTGCCAGTGCGCGGCTTCGCCGACCAGTTCGGCGCGGGTGCGGATCGACGCAAGGTCCGATCCGACGTCCGGTTCGGTGAACGCCGCGGTGGGCAGCACCGCGCCGCTCGCGATTCCAGCCAGCCACTGCGCCTTCTGCGCCTCGGTGCCATTGGTGCGGATCAGCTCGCCCGCGATCTCCGAGCGCGTGCCTAGCGACCCGAGTCCGATGTGGCCGCGCGAGAGCTCCTCGGTGACGACGCACATCGCCGACTTTCCCATTCCCGCTCCGCCCCATTGCTCGGGAAGCGTCAGCCCGAACACGCCGAGCGCGCCGAGTTCCGCCACGACCGCGTCCGGGATCAGCGCGTTGGCGAGGTGCCAGCGATGTGCGGCGGCGGCATGGTCGTCGGCCCAGCGCGCGAACTGCTCGCGCACCTCGGCGAGCGCAGGGTCGTCGTAGGCCGGGTCGCCGAAGCTTCGGGTGCTCGCACCGTGCGCGATCCGCGCGGCGATTCGTGCGCGCACCGCACCGTCGAAGCCGCTCGCGCACAACGCCGCAACCGCCGGGTCGGCGGCGAAGCGCGCGGCGGCGGCGGCGTCGAGTGCACGCGCGCGAAAGATCTCGCTCTGGCTCATCGGCAATCCGTCCGCGAGTTGTGCGCAGTACTCGGAGAAGGCTGCGCCGAGCAGGTCCGACTCCAGCTCCCCGAAGCGCGATTCGCGCTGCAGTCGCCGCGCCCAGTCGAGCATCTCGGCGAGTCCGCGCTGGTAGGTCGCGGCCCAGGCGAAACCGTGCGCGCGCGCCTGTTCGCGTTGCAGAGCGACTCCCGGGTCGTGGTCGGCGCGCGACAACTGCTCGCGCAGCGCGACGCCCAAGGCGTCGACCAGTCGTTGCGCAGCCGACAGTGCCTGCGCGCACCGTTCGATCAACATGCCTGCCCTCCGATCGTTCCCGCGGCACGCCACGCCGCGAGCTGTTCGGCGTCGGCGCCGAGGATCTCTGCGAGCACCTCGCCCGTGTGCGCGCCGAGCGCGGTCGCGACGCCGGGCGGCACGCGCGCCGCCGCGCCGAAGTCTATCGGCGTGGTCGCGGTCAGCGTGCGCCCCAATCCCGGATGGTCGACCTGCGCGAACATCGGATTCCCGGGCGAACAGCGCGGGTCTTCGGCGAGCATCTGCGCGGCGTTGCGGTAGGGGCCCCAGAGCACGCCGCTGCCCGAGAACGCGCGCCGCACTTCGTCGAGCGAACGCGCGCCGAACCACGGCCGCAGGAATCCCGAGATCAGCTCGCGCGCCGCATAGCGACCGGCTTCGTCTTCGAGGCGATGCCCGCTGGCCGCGGCCGCCGCCGCCAGTCCTTCGCCCAGGCCGGTGGCGCCGAGCAGTGCGCGCCACTGCCGCTCGCTGATCGCGACGACCATCAAATGACGTGCGTCCGAGGTCGCGAAGCTGTCGCCCCAGGCGCCGTAGACGAAGTTGCCGTCGGCGCGGCGTTCGCTGCGGTTGATTTCGACATCGGCCAGATAGCCGAGGTTCGCAGTGACCGCCATCGCGACGTCGGACAGTGCGAGGCGAACCAGTTGCCCCGCGCCGCTCATGCGCCGCTCGCGCTCGGCCGCGAGCACCGCGGTCACGATCATCTGCCCGGCGATCACGTCCCAAGCGGGCAGCACGTGGTTGACCGGTCGCATGCCGTCGCCGGTGAGCAGCGGAAAGCCGACCGCGCAGTTGACCGTGTAGTCGACCGCGGAGGCGCCGTCGGGCGAACCGCCCAGCACGACCATGATCAGGTCGGGACGCCTTCGTGCGAGCGCTTCGTAGGCGAGTTCGCCGCGCACCGGAAGGTTGGTGATGAAGATCCCGCCGCTTTCGCCCGGGGCACAGATCAGTTCGGCGAGCAGGCGCTCGCCCTCGGGGTTGCGCGCGTCGATCTCGACAGAGCGCTTGCCGCGATTGAGCGACGCCCAGTACAGGCTGCGCCCGTTGGCCGCGAGCGGCAGGCGCGAGATGTCGATGTTGCCGCCGATCGGGTCGACCCGGATCACGTCGGCGCCGAATTGCGCGAGCGTGAGCCCGGCCGACGGAGCGGCGATGAAGGCGGACAGTTCGACGACGCGCATTCCGTCGAGAATCGGGTGTGGGTTCGACACTGACATTGCTCGAGTCCGTTGGGGTGCGCCGGCGAGCCTAACATCGGACGCGACGAAGCATCCGGTTACAAGTTCAACAATTCGATCACCGCATGTTGCCGCCAGGTGGTGTCAAATTGTCGCACCGCACCCGCCGCCCGAAGGTCGCGGGACGCGTCCGAACCCTCAGGAGTGAAACGATGACCCGCACCCGCACCCGCACCCGCACGATCGCCGCCGCAGCAATCCTCGCAGGCTCGCTGAGCGCCTGCGTCGTCGCGCCGATTCCGCCGCATGGAGTCGTCGTCCCCCGGGGCGTCGTCTACGTCGCCCCGGCGTACCCGGCGCCGGCGCCGGGATTCGCCTGGAGCCATCACGGCCAACACGGCTGGGGTTGGCACCATCCGCGCCGCGGCTGGCATCGCGGCTGGCGCTGAGCCCGGTCGCGCGGTAGCGCCGCGCGTATCGATATGATGGCGCGATGAGCGATCCTCCCGCCGCCCGCGAGTCGTGGTCCTCGCGCCTGGGCTTCGTGCTGGCGGCCAGCGGATCGGCAGTCGGGCTGGGCAGCATCTGGAAGTTTCCGTACATCGCCGGCGTCAACGGCGGCGGCCTGTTCGTCGTCGTCTACCTCGCGTGCATCGTGCTGGTCGCGGTTCCGATCATGATCGCCGAGATCCTGCTCGGTCGCGAGACGCGCAAGGCGCCGGTGGGGGCGTTCCGGGACGCCTCCGGGGGGTCGCGGGGCTGGAGCGGCGTCGGCTGGATGGGCGTGATCACCGGCGCGATCATCCTCTCGTACTACAGCGTGGTTGCGGGCTGGACCTTGCACTACGCCTGGCTCGGCGCGAGCGGCGCGCTGCGCGAGGCGGACCCGGGCATGATGGCGTCGCTGTTCGAGCAGGTGCACGCCGACGCGTCGGTCAACCTCTTCTGGCACGCGGTCTTCATGGGCATCGTGACCCTCGCGGTGCTGGGCGGCGTGCGCAAGGGCGTCGAGCGCTGGAACCGGCTCCTGATGCCGACGCTGTTGCTGCTGATGTGCGTGCTGATCGTGCGCGCGACGGCGCTCGAGGGATTCGGACAGGCGCTCGAGTTCGTGTTCGGCCTGCACGCGCAGGACCTGAGCGCGCGCGGCGTGCTCGAGGCGCTCGGGCACGCTTTCTTCACGTTGAGCCTGGGCATGGGGGCGATGATCACCTATGGCAGCTACGTCGCGCGCGACGAGGACATCGTGTCGTCGGCGGTCGTGATCAGCGGGCTCGACACGCTGATTTCGCTGATGGCGTGCCTGGTCGTGTTCCCGGTCATCTTCAGCTTCGCGCTCGCGCCCGGGGCCGGACCGGGTCTGATGTTCGTGAGCCTGCCGATCGCCCTGGCGAGGATTCCGGGCGGCGCGCTCTGGGCGTTCGCGTTCTTCCTGCTGCTCGCGATCGCCGCGCTCGCTTCGGCGATCTCGGTGCTCGAAGTCGTCGTCGCGCACGCGATCGACGAGCTGGGGTGGTCGCGTCGGCGCGCGACCGTCGTGCTCGCGGGCGCGATCGCGCTGCTCGGGGTTCCGTCGGCGCTCGCCGGGGGCAGCGGAATCTTCGGCGCCGGATTCGCCGACCTCACGGCGGGGATCTTTGGGGCCGGCCAGGGCAAGAGCTGGTTCGACTTCTGGGACTGGGTCAGTGCGAACCTGCTGCTTCCGGCGGGCGGATTCGGCCTCGCGATCTTCGTCGCCTGGCGAATGGGCGCGGCGGCGCGCGAGCGCGCCTTCGCTCAGGGCTCGGGCTACGTGCGCTGGTACTGGCTTTGGCTGTGGCTGCTGCGATGGCTGGTGCCGCTGGCGATCGCGGCGATCTTCCTGAACGCGATCGGGATGGTCTGAACCGGTACCCCGGTTGGTCTGAACCGGTAGAATTGCGCCTTTGCCCGCCACGCGCCATGCCGAGCGAACGCGCGGGTTTCCGATACGAAGATCCGACCTTGAGCACCGCAGAACTCGAGCGCGACGTTGCGCGCCGTCGAACCTTCGCGATCATTTCCCACCCCGACGCGGGCAAGACGACGCTCACCGAGAAGCTGCTGCTGTTCGGCGGCGCGATCCTGCTCGCCGGCACCGTCAAGGCGCGCAAGAGCGCGCGCCACGCCACCTCGGACTGGATGGAGGTGGAGAAACAGCGCGGCATCTCGGTCACCAGTTCGGTGATGCAATTCGACTACGACGGCCACACGATCAACCTGCTCGACACGCCGGGCCACGAGGATTTCTCCGAGGACACCTACCGCGTGCTCACCGCGGTCGACGCGGCGGTGATGGTGATCGACGCGGCCAAGGGAGTGGAGGCGCAGACGATCAAGCTGCTCGAGGTGTGCCGACTGCGCGCGACACCGATCATCACCTTCGTGAACAAGCTCGACCGCGAAGTGCGCTCGCCCTTCGAACTGCTGCAGGAGATCGAATCGGTGCTCGGTATCGACTGCGCGCCGGTGACCTGGCCGGTCGGGATGGGCAAGCGCTTTCGCGGCGTGTTCCATCTCGACGAGGACCGCCTGCTGCGATTCAGCGCGGGCGGCGAGCGCCGCGGCGGCGAGACCGAGCTGATCCAGGGGATCGGCAGCGAACGCCTCGATGCGCTCTTTCCCGACGAAGTCGGCGAGTTGCGCGACGGTGTCGAGCTGATCCGCGGCGCGAGCCATCCCTTCGAGATCGGGCGCTTCCTCGCGGGCACGCAGAGCCCGGTGTTCTTCGGTTCGGCGATCAACAACTTCGGCGTGCAGGAGATCCTCGAGGCGCTGGTTCGCTGGGCCCCGCCACCGCAGCCGCGCGACGCGGGCGAGCGCTTCGTGTATCCGACCGAACCCGCTTTCACCGGGTTTGTGTTCAAGATCCAGGCCAACATGGACCCGAGGCATCGCGACCGGATCGCATTCCTGCGCGTTTGCTCGGGGCGATACGCGTCGGGGATGAAGGTGCGCCACCTGCGTCTGGCGCGCGAGATGAAGCTGGCCAACGCGCTGACCTTCATGGCAAACGAGCGGGTCGCGAGCGAGGGCGCGGTGGCCGGCGACATCATCGGCATCCACAACCACGGCCAGCTGCAGATCGGCGACACGCTCACCGAGGGCGAAGTGCTTTCCTTCAAGGGCATTCCGTACTTCGCGCCCGAGATGTTCCGCTACGCGCGTTCGCGCGATCCGCTCAAGGCCAAGCAGTTGCAGAAGGGTCTGCAGCAGCTCGGCGAGGAGGGCGCGATCCAGGTCCTGGAAACGGCCACCGGACGCCTGTTGCTCGGCGCGGTCGGCGTGCTGCAGTTCGAGATCGTCGCGCACCGGCTGCAGACCGAGTACCAGGTGGACGCGCTCTACGACGCGGCGGACATCCACACCGCGCGCTGGGTCGTCTTTCCCGACGACGCGACGCGCAAGCGCTTCGAACGCGACCAGGCCGCTCGCATGGGCACCGACGTCGACGGCAATCCGGTCTACCTCGCCACCAGCAAGTACAACCTCCAGGTCACGATGGAGGACTGGAAGCAGGTGAAGTTCATCGCCACGCGCGAGCACGGGCAGCGGCTGGGCGAAGGCTAGGGCGTGCGCGAAGGAAAACGCCCGGAGCGCTTGCGCGGTCCGGGCGGGGCTCGGGAGGAGGGGGAGGAAGTTTCCCGAGAAACTAGGCCTGGCGAGTTAGCCGCGAAACTTAGCCGAGGTACAGGCGCTCGAGGCTGCGCTGGTCGAACCCGGCATTCATCGACGGGCTGACGAAGAAGTGCTGCTGGTTCGCGACGCCGACGTAGGCTTCGCCGCCGGTGTTCACATGTTCGTCGAGGGCCACTTCGCTGGACTTCGAGCTCATCGTTGCGATCATTTCCTGTCCCTTGTAGGTTTCGCCGCCGGTGCTGACGAAGTCGGCCGCTTGTGCGTTGAAGGCGAACAGTGCGACGGCTGCGGGGGCGAGGATTTTGGTAAGCGTGTTCATCTGGTTGACTCCCTGGTTGGTTGAGCTGTGTCGGCGCGGTGTGTGTTGCGTCGATGGAGTCATTGTGGAATCACGACATCACCGGTTCATCGTGCGGTGATCACGATCGGGGCACGGTTTATCTCGCGGCGCTAACGCGAGGGCGCGGCGGCGATGTCGGCTTCGCCGAGGGTCGGGGTCGACATTGGGCATCGCTCAGCCGCGTCCGGTCTGGCCCTGCATGGCCTAGCCGCGCAGCGCTTTCATCTGCGCGGGATAAGCGCCCGGGTCGACGCGCACGTCGATCAGGCAAGGGCCTTCGCCGGCGCTGACCGCGACGATCGCGCGGCGCACGGCCGCGCGCAGCGAAGCGGCGGTGGAAACGCGCCAGCCCTGGCCGCCGAACGCGCGCATCACGCCGCGAAAGTCCGCCTCGTGCGTGCGCACGCCGGTCGCGGGCAGGCCGCGGTGCTGCTGCTTGATGTCGATCAGCGAGAGTGCCGCGTCGTTGAACACGATCACGATCACCGGCGCGCGCTGTTCGACCGCGGTGCCCAGCTCGCCGATACACATCGCCAGCCCGCCGTCACCGGTGAACGCGATCACCGGCCGCACGCGGTCGTGTTGTGCCGCGCCGATCGCGGCGGGCAGCGCGAAGCCCATCGTCGCGAGTCCGTTGGAGATCAGCAGGTCGGACGGCTCGACGCAGGGCCACAACGCCGTGGCGGCGAACATGTGCGCGCCCGCGTCGACGGTGACGCGTACGCGCTGGCCTTGAGCGCGCACCGCGCGCGCAACCGTCTCGACCACCTGGTGCGGCGCGAGCGACCTGCCGGCCGTACGAATGCGCAGCATCCCGCGCATGCGGCGACGCTGGGCGGCGATCTCCGAGGCGCGCCAGCTGCCGCGGCGCGCCGCGCCGGCGAGCGCCTCGAGCGAAGGCGCGATGCCGCCCACGAGCGTCGCGCGCGCAGCGAGGTAGTGGATCGGGTGCTCCGAGCGGCACAGCTCGATCACCGGCGCGCGATACCTCCAGGGCTGCGGAATCAGCTCGACCGGGTCGACGCCGGCGAGCACGATCAGGTCCGCTCCTTCGAACACGGGCGCTTCCGCCGACCCGCCCGTGAAGATCCCGACGAACTGCGGCGAGTCGTCGGCGATCACGCCCTTGGCCTTGTAGGTGACGAGCGCGGCACAGTCCAGTGCGTCGGTCAGCGCACGCAGCGGCGCGGCAGCCTCGGCGGTGGCGCACTCGAGGCCCGCGACCACGACGGCGCGACGCGCCGACGCGAGCAGCGTGCGTGCCGTGGCGAGCGCTTCGGGGTTCGGGCTCGCGGCGCAACCGGCCGAGGGAATGCCGCTGGGAACAGCAGCGGCGACGGCCGCTGGCGCGCTCGGCGCTGCGGATGTGTCGATCGGACGCCTCGCAACCGCCCCGGTGAGCTCGACGTGCACCGGGCCGCGCCGCCCGCCGATCGCAATGCCCGCCACGGCGCCCGCCACGGTGCCCGTCACGGCGCCGGTCGCGGTGCCGGTCGCGGTGCCGGTCGCGGCGGCGAGCGCCGCACCGAACTGCGCGACCGGGTCGGCGCCGTCGAGTGCAGTGTGCGCGCGTACCAGCGGCGCGGTGAGCGCGCGCTGGTCGATCCACTGGTGCGTGACGTAGGCGCGGTGCTCGGGCTCGAAGGCATCGCTGATGACGACCACCGGCGAGCGGTCGAGGTCGGCGTGCGCAATGCCGTTGATCGCACTCGCCAGCCCCGGGCCCTTGGTGGTGAGCGCGACTCCGATGCGCGCGCCGACTTCAGTGCTCGCCGCGGCCATCAGGACGGCCGCGCACTCGGTGCGCGCGAGCACGAAGGGCAGGCCCTGCTTGCGTGCGGCTTCGATCAGGTCGAGGCTGCTGTCGCCTCCGGGCACGCCGAAGATCGCCTTGGCGCCGGCGCGCAGGAGCGATGAGACGAGTGCATCGGCGATCGTGTTCACTGTTGCGCGCCCTGGAAACTGGTGTGCGAAGCGCTACTTTACTTCGCTCCCTTCGGCTACGATGTGCGCCGACCCACCGCAGCGCATGAGCCTCTTCCTCGCCAAACGTTTCGCCACGCTGATCGCCACGCTGATCGGCGCGTCTCTCGTCATCTTCGTCGTGCTCGAGATCCTGCCGGGCAACGCCGCCGAGATGCTGATGGGCGCCGACGCCTCGCCCGAGGCCGTCGAGGCGCTGGCGCGCAAACTCGGCATCGACCGGCCCGCGACCGAGCGCTACCTCGACTGGGTGGGCGGGATGCTGGTGGGCGAGCTCGGCAACAGTTATGCCTACCAGTCGCCGGTCGCGCCGCTGATCGCCGAGCGGCTCGCGCTCACCGTTCCGCTCGCGCTGATCGCGATGGTGCTCACCGCGATCCTCGCGCTCGTGGTCGGCGTGTACGCCGCGTCGCGCCACAATCGGCTCGGCGACGTCGGGATGATGGGGCTCACGCAGATCGGAATCGCGATCCCGAACTTCTGGTTCGCGATCCTGCTGATCATGCTGTTCGCGGTGAACCTGCGCTGGTTCGGCGCCGGCGGTTTCCCGGGCTGGGGCGAAGGCATCTGGCCGGCGCTCAAGTCGCTGGTGCTCCCGGCGGTGTCGCTTGCCGTGGTGCAGGCGGCGATCCTCGCGCGCATCACGCGCTCGGCCGTGCTCGAGGTGCTGCGCGAAGACTACGTGCGCACCGCGCGCGCCAAGGGTCTCACGCAGCGCGCAGCGCTGTGGCGGCACGTGCTGCGCAACGCGATGATCCCGGTGCTCACCGTGATGGGATTGCAGTTCGCCAACCTGCTCGCCGGCACGATCGTGGTCGAGAGCGTGTTCTACCTGCCTGGGCTCGGGCGGCTGATCTTCCAGTCGATCTCGAACCGCGACCTGATCGTCGTGCGCAACTGCGTGATGCTGCTCGCGGCGATGGTCGTGATCGTGAACTTCATCGTCGACCTGCTCTACGCGACGGTCGATCCGCGCATCAAGGCCGCCGACGTATGAGCCTGCCCGCTGCCGCGCCGCAGGCGGGTCTGGGGCCTTTCATGCGCCGCGCGATGCGCCATCGCAGCTTCGTCGTGGGCGGCGCGCTCACGCTCGCGCTGATCGCCGCCGCGCTGCTCTCGCTGGTCTGGACGCCGTGGTCGGCCTACGAGATCGACATCGCCAAGAAGCTCGGCAAGCCGTCGATGCTGCACTGGCTGGGCACCGACCCGCTGGGCCGGGACGTCGTCTCGCTGCTGCTCGTGGGCGCGCGCAACTCGATCATGGTCGGGGTGATCGCGGTGGGGATCGGCCTCACGGCGGGCGCGCTTCTGGGCCTGCTCGCGGCGGCGCGCCGCGGCTGGATCGAAGAGGCGATCATGCGGCTGTCCGACTTCACCTTCGCGTTCCCGGCGATCCTCTCGGCGATCATGCTCACCGCGGTGATCGGGCCGGGGATCGTGAACTCGATCGTCGCGATCGGCATCTTCAACATCCCGGTGTTCGCGCGCATCACCCGTGCCTCGGCCAAGGCGATCTGGGCGCGCGAGTTCGTGCTCGCCTCGCGTGCCGCCGGCAAGGGCGTGGCGCGGATCACCTTCGAGCACGTTCTGCCGAACATCCTGTCGATCCTGATCGTGCAGGCGACGATCCAGTTCGCCCTGGCGATCCTGGCCGAGGCCGCGCTGTCCTATCTGGGACTGGGCACGCAGCCGCCGCAGCCCTCGTGGGGCCGGATGCTCAACGAGGCGCAGACGCTGATGTTCACCGACCCGCGTCTGGCGATCTATCCCGGCGTCGCGATCGCGTTCTCGGTGCTCGGGCTGAACCTGCTGGGCGACGGCCTGCGCGACCTGATCGACCCGCGACTGGCGAGGAAGCGTTGAGCGCGGCGCCGGGCCCGTCGCACGCGCAGCCGCCGGGGCGGCCGCTCGACCACTCCGGGCGCGGCAGCGAAGCGCAGGCGCTGCTCGAGGTGCGGGAACTCGTCGTGCGCCTGCATACCGCGCGCGGCTCGGTGGCTGCGGTGCGCGACGCGAGCTTCTCGATCGCGCGCGGCCAGACGCTGGGGTTGATCGGCGAGTCGGGTTGCGGCAAGTCGATCACCGCGCTTGCGCTGATGGGCCTGCTGCCCGAGGGCGCCGAGGTCGCGGGCAGCATCCGCTTCGCGGGTCGCGAGATGGTCGGGCTGGCCGAGAGCGAGCTGTGCCGGATTCGCGGAGATCGCGTCGCGATGATCTTCCAGGAGCCGATGACCGCGCTCAATCCGGTGCACACCGTCGGGCGGCAGGTGGGCGAGCCGCTGGTGCTGCACCGCGGTCTGGGCGCGGCCGAGGCGCGCGCGCAGGCGATCACGCTACTCGATCGGGTCGGGCTGCCCGATGCGCGCCGTCGCGTCGACGCCTACCCGCACCAGCTCTCGGGCGGCCAGCGCCAGCGCGTGGGGATCGCGATGGCACTCGCGTGCGACCCGGACCTGCTGATCGCCGACGAACCGACCACCGCGCTCGACGTGACGATCCAGGGCCAGATCCTCGACCTGATCGCCGATCTCGTCGCCGAACGCGCAATGGGGCTGATCCTGATTTCGCACGATCTGGGCGTGATCGCCGAAAACGTCGAGCGGATGCTGGTCATGTACGGCGGCAGCATCGTCGAGAGCGGCCCAACCGAGGCCGTGTTCGAGCGCATGGCGCACCCGTACACGCAGGGCCTGTTCGCCGCGAGGCCGAGACTCGGCGCGGTGCGCGGCCAGCGCCTTGCGACGATCCCGGGCACCGTGCCCGAACTGGCCGACCTTCCCGCGGGCTGCCCGTTCATCGAGCGCTGTCCGCTCGCGGCCGACGTCTGCGCCACCGCGCCGCCGGCACAGGTCGAGCTCGGCGCCGGACACGCGGCGCGCTGTCTGCGGCTCGACGAATCGATGCGGGCGCGGCGATGAACGAAAGCGCGCCGGCGAACGGCACCGGGTCGGCGCACGGCACCGCGTCGACGAACGGCACCACGCCGGCGAACGGCACCGCGTCAAACGAAGCTGCGCTGCTCGTCGCCGACCGACTCGTCCAGCGCTACCGCTTGCCGCGCGAGCGCCTGTTTGCGCCCGCGCCCGAGCTCACCGCGGTCGACGGCGTGAGCCTGCGCGTGATGCCCGGCAGGAGCCTTGGCGTGGTGGGTGAATCGGGGTCCGGGAAGTCCACGCTCGCGCGACTGGTGATGGCGCTCGAGAGGCCCAGCGCCGGCAGCGTCCGCCTGCTCGGTCGCGACCTGAACGCGCTCTCGGCCGAGGAATTGCGCCGCGCGCGGCGCGACTTCCAGATGGTGTTCCAGGATCCCTACGGTTCGCTCGACCCGCGTCAGACGGTCGCGCGCATCGTGGTCGAACCGTTGACCGCGATCGGGCGGGTCGGCGCCGGCGAGGCGCGAGATCGCGCCGCGCTGGCGCTGGCGTCGGTTGGGCTTCGCGCCGCGGACCTTGACAAATATCCGCACGAGTTCTCCGGCGGGCAGCGCCAGCGCATCGCGATCGCGCGCGCGCTGGTCACGCGCCCGAAGCTGATCGTCGCCGACGAGCCGGTGAGCGCGCTCGACGTTTCGGTGCAGGCTCAGGTGCTCAACCTGCTGCAGGACCTGCAGGACGAGTTCGGAATCACCTACCTGCTGATCAGCCACGATCTCGCGGTGGTCGACCACGTCTGCGACGAGGTCGCGGTGATGTATCGCGGCAAGTTCGTCGAACGCGGCACCCCGCAAACGCTGTTCCAGGCGGCGGCGCACCCGTACACGCGTGCCCTGCTCGACGCGGTGCCGCGCGCGCGTCCGGGCGCGCGCGCCGGCGCACGCAGGCGCAGTGCGCAGGCGCCCCGGCACCAGTTCGCGATCGACCCTTCGCGCGGCTGCGCGTTCGCAGCGCGTTGCCCGATTGCGATCGCGCGCTGCGCCGAGCAGGCGCCGGCGCTGCGCGAGCTCGCGCCGGGGCACGAGGCCTCCTGTCATCTCGCGCTCGGCGACGGCGCCTGAGTCGCATCGTCGCGTGCGGGGAAGCCGTTGACGCCAGCGCGGCGCGATGGGACGCCAGTTCGACGAGCCGGACGCTACGGATCGATCCTGCGCACGATATAGTGTTGCAGGATTGAACCGGCGCGCGCCGCCAAAGTGGCCGACGTCGATCCCGGAACGACCTGTCAGGAGAGAGAAAGTGAAAGCAAGGATCGCAGCGTTGATCGGACTGCTGGCGATGGCGGTCGCGCTTGCCGCACCGGCGCAGGTGTCGGCCCAGCCGCGCAAGGATTCGGTCGTGTTGGCGATGACGCTCGAGCCGCCCGGGCTCGACCCGACCGCGGGAGCGGCCGCGGCGATCGCCGAGATCACCCAGTACAACATCTACGAGACGCTCACCAAGGTCAACGAGGACGGCACCGTCTCGCCGCTGCTCGCCGAGAGCTGGACGATCTCGGCCGACCTGAAGACCTACACCTTCAAGCTGCGCCAGGGCGTGAAGTACCACAATGGCGAACCGTTCTCGTCGGCCAACGTCAGGTTCTCGTTCGAGCGCGCCGCCGCCGAGAAGAGCACGAACAAGGACAAGCGCACCTTCTCGGGAATGACGAAGATCGAAACGCCCGACGCCAATACGGTCGCGATCACGCTCAAGCAGACCAACCCCGATTTTCTCTTCATGATGGGGCAGGGCACCGCGATCATCGTCGACCCCAGGAGCGCCGACACCAACGCGACGCAACCGGTGGGCACCGGCCCGTACAAGCTCGCCAACTGGGCCAAGGGTTCGTCGGTCGCGCTGGCGAAATGGGACGGATACCGCGACGCGGCGTCGATCAGGATCCCGCGCGCGACCTTCCGCTTCATCAGCGACCCGGCCGCGCAGGTGGCGTCGCTGCTCTCGGGCGACGTCGACGCTTTCCCGCGTGTGTCGGCGGCGCGCAGCCTCGCGCAGTTCAAGGCGGACCCGCGCTTCCAGGTGCTGGTGGGCGGTTCGCGCGCCAAGACGATCGTCGCGATCAACAACAAGAAAAAGCCGCTCGACGACGTTCGCGTGCGCCGCGCGATCGCGGCGGCGATCGACCGCAAGGTGGTGATCGAGGGGGCGGCCGACGGTTTCGGCGCCCCGATCGGCAGCCACTACGTCCCCGGCGCCTTCGGTTATGTCGACCTCACCGGCGTGAACGCCTTCAACCCGGACAAGGCGAAGGCGCTTCTCAAGGAAGCCGGTGTCGCGACGCCGCTCGAACTCTCGCTGATCCTGCCGCCCACGCCGTACGCGCGCCAGGGCGGCGAGGTGGTCGCCGCGCAGCTCGCGAAAGTGGGGATCACCGCGAAGATCCAGAACGTCGAGTGGGCGCAGTGGCTCTCGGGCGTGTACAAGAACATGGCCTACGACCTGTCGATCATCTCGCACGTCGAGCCCTTCGATCTTGGCAACTACGCGCGCAAGGGCTACTACTGGGGATACGAGTCGGCGAAATTCAACGAAATCTTCGACCGGATCAACTCCACCGGAAACGACGCCGATCGCGCCCGGCTGATCGGCGACGCGCAGCGACTGATCGCCGAGGACTCGCCCAACGTGTTCCTGTATCAGCCGCAGTGGATCACCGTGGCGAACGCAAAACTCAAGGGCCTGTGGAAGGACGTTCCGCTGTTCGTCAACGACCTTTCGGCCCTGCGCTGGGAGTGAGCGCGGCGCGGCCGACCGCGTCGCGGGCGGTCGACCCTTTCGGCAATCCGGTGAGCGTGGCCGACCCGGCTGCGCTCGCCGCGCTGGCCGACTGCGTCGAAGGTTTTCTCGCGTGCGAGGCGCGGGTACTGCGCGTGCTCGACGTCGCCGAACACGATCACAGCGCGCTGGTGCAGGCCTACGCGGCGATGTTGCAGATGTTCGCCGAGACCCCGGGGGCGCCCGACGCGGCGCGACCCTACGCCGAGCGCGCGCGCGCCGCGACCTCGGGCACCGGCCGCACGAGCGCCGCGCTGGCGTCCGGTGGCAGCGGCGGTGGCGGCCCGGGCGCGACCGAACGCGAGAGCCGTTTCGTCGCGGCGGTCTCAGCCTGGGTCGGCGGTGACGTCGCAACCGCGCTGAAACTGCACGCAGAGCAGGCGCGGCTCGAGCCGCGCGACCTCGTGTCGGTCAAACTCGGCCAGTACCACGCGTTCAACCTCGGCGACGTCAACACGATGCTGCGCCTGGCGCTGCCGGCGCGCGAAGCCGCCGCCGACGTGCCCTGGGTGCACGGCCTCGCCGCCTTCGGCTACGAGCAATGCCATCGGCTCGACGAGGCCGAGCAGTGCGCGCGGCACGCGATCGGCATGCTGCGCAAGGAGCCCTGGGCACACCACGCGCTCGCGCACGTGATGCTCACGCAGCACCGCGACGACGAAGGCCACGCGTTCCTGCGCGAGATGAGTCCGCTGTGGACCGGGCTGAACTCGTTCATGGTCACGCACAACTGGTGGCACCTCGCGCTCTTTTCGATCGAACGCGGCGACCTGGCCGAGGCGCTGGCGCTCTACGACGAGCAGATCTGGGGGGTTTGCAAGGAGTACTCGCAGGATCAGATCGGCGCGGTTTCACTGCTAGCGCGGATCGAGCTCGCCGGCGGCGACGTGGGTGAGCGCTGGCATGAACTCGCGCCCTGGCTCGTCGGGCGCGTGCACGATCAGGTGCAGCCGTTCCTGGATATGCAGTACCTCTACGGCCTCGCGCGCGCCGATCGCCCCGAGGCCGATACGATGATGGCGTCGATCGAAGCCTTCGCACGTCGGGTACCGTCGGCGCTGCACGCTGCGTGGGCCGAAGTCTGCGCGCCGGCGTGCCGCGGCCTGCTCGCACACGCGCGCCGCCGACACCGTGAAGCAGCGCAAGCACTCGACCCGGTCATCGGGCGGATGCAGGAGATCGGCGGCAGTCACGCGCAACGTGCGCTGTTCGAGGCGATCTACACGGATGCCGCGTTGCGCGGCGCGGCGCTCGCGCTCGGTCCGGGCATGCAACGACGAGTTCAGTCGCCGTAGAGATCGCCCGCCGTGTATTTCAGCCCGGTGTCGCAGGCCACCGTGACTACGGTCTTGCCGACGCCAAGTTCGCCGGCGAGCCGTATCGCGGCTGCGACGTTCATGCCACTCGAAGTGCCGGCGAAAATTCCTTCCTCGCGCGCGAGTCGGTGGCACATTGCACGCGCATCCGACTCCTCGATCGCGCGCGCTTCGTCGTAAAGCGTGCGATCGAGCAGCGGCGGCGCGAAGCCGACGCCAAGTCCTTCGACATGGTGCTCGCCAGCCTTGCCGGTCGTGATCACCGCCGACGATGCCGGCTCGAGCGCGACGATCCGCGTGTCCGGGCCGAAGGCCTTCAGCACACTCGCCACTCCCATCAACATCCCGCCGGTGCCGACGCCAGCGCAAAATGCCGAAACCCCATCGGGAAACTGCTCGAGCAGCTCCTCGCCGATCTTTCTATAGCCGAGTAGCGAGTCGCGGTTGTTGAACTGATCGGTCATGAAGTAGCCGTCGTTCGCTCCGAGCTCGTTCGCGCGTTCGATCATTCGAGGAATCAGGTCCGCGGTGATCTTTCCGTTGACGCTGCGCACGATATCCACTTCGGCGCCCAGCGCCTTCATCGTCCTGAGCTTTTCCTGCGCGATGGCGTCGGTCGATACGGCGTGGAACCGAATCCCCTTCACCGCGCATACGAATGCCAGTGACGATCCGGTGCTCCCGCCCGTGTACTCGACGACGGTCATTCCCGGCTCGAGCGAACCGCGCGACTCGGCCTGCTCGATCATCGCCAGCGCCATCCGGTCCTTGTAGGAACCGGTCGGGTTGAAGTACTCGAGCTTGACGTACACGTCGGCATGATCGGGCGGCACGACGCGGCGCAGGCGCACCACCGGCGTATTGCCGATCGCGTTCAACGCCGAGTCGACCGGCATCGGTGCAAAGGGGGTCATTGCTATTCCTGTACGCAGTGGTTGACGCGCGAACGCCGAAGCCCAGCTTGGCGTCGATTTCGCATGGGGCGCGCGGCTCGGTCGCGACATCAAGCTTCGATCAGTCGACCGGGCCAGATCTTGTCGAACGTCGCTTGCGCTTCGTGCTGCACCTTGCGCACGCTCTCCGCGTCGCGGGCCTCGTATTCGCACACCATGCGTTGCCGATCCCCCGACAGGTAACTGCGCACCCAGCGAACCTGGCGCAGTTCGAGGCATGGCGCCATGCGGGCGCTGACCTCGTTGAGGTCCTGGTCCGACATCGGCGGAGAAAACGAGCGTTCGACGATGAAGAGTTGCATGAAGTTGCCTCCTGCGGTTGATTGCGGGCTCCGTCATTCGCTAAGACCAGTCACCGCCGCGTGGCCACGGATCACGGGTACTCCGGGGTTCGCGCGGGTGTAGGCCGCGTTCGCGGCCCGCACTGCCTTGGCGCTGAATTCGTGCGGCGTTTCGAGAACCTGACGCAGTTTTTCCAGCCCCGCGTCGGCGCGATCCGCCTGACCCTGCGAGAGGGCCACCTGCACGCCGGTCGCAAGCGCCACCGCGGCCTCGTTCGTTTCGCCGATCGACTCTGCCGTCGTCAGCGCGTCTGCCGCGAGTGCCCCGGCTTGCTCGAAGTCCTGCCGCTCGAACCGGATCGACGCTGCCAGGTTCAGCACGCAGGCCAGACGCGATCGGTCGTCGGCGACGCGCAGTTGATCGATCGCCACGTCGAGCGGCGCTTCCCCGTCGCCCGAGATCTGTCCGGCGAGCGCTTCGATCGCTCGCGCGAGCGGCGCGTCGACCGCTTCGCCAAGCTGGAATGCCGCCGCGTGCAGGTCGCGCGCGCGGGCCGTCGCCTGTTTCGGGCGCCCGCGCTCCAGTTCGATCAGCGCGGCCGACGCGAGACACTTGCACTGGCGCCAGCGATCCTCGGCTTCGGTCGCCAGCGCGATCGCCGCGTCGATCTCCTGAGCCGCGAGGTCGAGTTGGCCGTCCCATTGATGCAGCAGGCCCGCGCACCAGCGCATTTCGATCTCGTGCACGCCGGCGGTCTGCGCGAGAGCTTCGGCCTCGGCGGCCAACTCCCTTGCACGCCCGACATCTCGACCCAGTTCGACCAGGCACCGCGCGCTGTTGGCGAGCTGTCGCGCGCGGCCCAGCACGTCGGAGAGGTAGGCGGCTTTCGCTGCACGAAGCGTCGCTTGCTGTGCTGCATCGAGTTCGCCGGCTTCCTGATGGACGACCGACAGCAGGTAGTGTCCCATCGCCACGTCGTCGTGAAGGTGTAGTGCGTGGGCAAGCTCGATCGCGCTGGTGATTTCGCCGGCACTGGGGCGCAGCCACGCCAGTTGCAATCCTGAGGTCGCGAGTACCTGGATTCGCAGTAGCGACATGACCAGTTGCGCGCGCGCGGGCGACTCGGGAGTGTGTGCGGCGTGGCGCAGACCACGGCGCGCGACTTCCGCAGCTTCGCGGTTCGCGAACACCCGCAGGCCATGCTCGCCCGCCGATATCGACGCCCTGGCTGCCACCGCATGCTGTCCTGCGAGCGCGGCATGGTGGACGATTTCGCCGAAGGTTTCCGGGTGCGCGTCCGCTTCCAGGCTCAACGCTTGCGCGATCGCCTTGTGCATCAACCGGCGTCTTGGCTGAGAGATCCGGCTGTAGGCAGCCTGCTGGATGAGGTCGTGGCCGAATTCGTAGCCCGAATCCCCCACCGCGCAGATCAGCTCGTGCCGCTCGAGTTCGGACAGCTGCTGATCGACCGACCCGGCCTCGTCGCCTCTCGCAGCGATCAACGGCTCGAGCGCGAAGGCCTGACCGAAGGCCGACGCCCAGTCCAGGAGTTGCGCCGCGCCCTGCGAGAGTCGCGAGAGCCGTAATTCCAGAATGCGCCCGAGCAACCCCATCGACACGCCGCCCGTGTCGCGCGCCCGTGCAAGTTCGAGCAGGATCAGCGGATTGCCCTTTGCCTGGTCGACGATCAGGCCAGGATCGCGCGCTTTCGTCACCGCACCGACCAGCGACCGTGCGTCGTGTTCGTCCAAGGGGCCGAGCGCGATCCGCCTGAGCCGTTGGGCTCGCGCCAGTGCAGCGACGAGATTCTGTGCCGACGCGTTGTCCTCCATCTCACCAGTGCGCCCCGTAAACGCGAACAGCACCGCAGTTGCGGTCGATCGACGGATCACGTAGTGCAGCAGTGCGGCAGACGAGGCCTCGATCCAGTGCAGGTCGTCCACCAGCACCACCACCGGACCCGACTTCGCGAGATCGGACAGCGCGGCCAGCACCGCATCGAACAGACTGTCACGGTCGCTCGCGCGAGATTGGCCAGCACCAGCCTGTGTCAGCGGACGCAGCGCCGCATCGACCGCCGGCGCAAGGATGCCGCGGGGCAGAGCACGCAGCGCGTCGATCCAGTACCCGAAGGGGCGCACGCGTTCGGCCTCGTAGGCACGCCCCCGCAAGGTGTGCCCGTGCCCAAGCGCGACGTGTCGTTCGAATTCGTCGAGCAACCGCGTCTTGCCGATACCGGCGACGCCGGTCACGAGCAGGGCCTCCGGCGTCGTTGCCGTTCGCGCGATTTCGAAGCTCCGCACGAACTCGCCGAGTTCCGCGGTTCTGCCGACGAAGCCGGCGCGCATGTGGCCCGCCGCGTCGCGGACGTCGCGCGCCGAATTGACGACGCCGTCGCCGTCGCTTCGCCCTTCGGTCTGCGCGAACAGACCAAGGCGCGCCTCCTCGAGACCGGCCGGCGGCCCGAGATTCAGCTCGCGTTCGAAGATCTGGCAGCACTGGGCAAATTGCGCCAGCGCCTCCCGGCGACGCCCGAGCGCGCCCAGCGCGCGCATCAGTTCGATGTGTCCGCGCTCGTTCAACGGGTTGTGCGAGACCAGGGCGCGCGCGTGCCGCAATGCCTGCTCGGCGTCGTCGCGGTGCGATTCGACGAGCGCCACCAGAACTTGCTCGTGTCTTCGGGCTGCGGTTTCGCGCTGCGCCAGGCACCACTCGTGATACGCGTAGCAGGCCGGCAACTCGAGCCCTTCGAGAAACTCCCCGCGAAACAGCGCACCGGCTTCGATCAACGCGTCGCGCCCCATCTGCGTGCAGTCGACCCTCGTCGACCCGACGAGATCGGCAAGCCGCCTCAGATCGGTTTCGACCCGGTCGGCAAGAAGCTCGACCGATTCGCGGTCGGCGCGTATCAGGCTGGCGTCGCGCGCGCCCAGGACCTGTCGAATCTTCGTCAGGCTCCATCGCAGCCCCGCACGCGGATCGGCGGCGTCTTCCCAGAACAGGCTGCACAACTCGCTGCGCAGGTGCCGCTTCGCGGTCACTGTCAGGTACGCCAGCAGCGCGCGCGTCTTCCTGGAAGCAGGCAGGGCCGTCGGCGCGTCGCACGCGCCCACCTGCAACTCGCCCAGCAAGCGGATCTGCAGACGTTGGTGCGACGCCGCTCTGGCCGCGTCAGGCAAAGCGAATCCCCCTGATTGTCAGTTCTCGCCTTCCCTTGCTGGTTCTCTTGTTGCGTTCAAACGCTGGCTACAACGATGCGCTGCCAGAGTGAAGGCGTGGTTCACGGTAACAGACGCTCGGGCTTTGAACCACGCCCGATATTGCAAGCGAGCGACAACGGAGTCGATCATGACCGCAGCAGCCTTCAATCCCGATCTCTACAAGACGACCACTCGGCAGCAGTGGCAGACCGCAGCCAAAGCCTGGAACGACTGGGGAGCCACGCTTCGCGCCTGGCTTGGTCCGGCCACCGAGACAATGCTCGACCTGGCGAGGGTCGAAACCGGGTCGCGCGTGCTCGACATCGCCGCTGGCGCGGGCGACCAGAGCCTGCAGGCGGCAGCCCGCACCGGCGCGAGCGGCCATGTACTTGCAACCGACATCTCGTCGAACATCCTCGAGTACGCCGCCGCCGCAGCGCGAGCGACGGGGCTCTCGCAGATCGCCATCCAGGTGATGGATGCAGAGGAACTCACGCTCGAACCGGGCAGCTTCGATGCAGTGATCTCGCGTGTCGGCCTGATCTATTTTCCCGACCAGCGGCGCGCTCTCGAGGGCATCCTGCGTGCGCTGAAACCCGGCGGACGGTTCGCGGCGATCGTCTATTCGACCCCGCAGAACAACGCGTTCTTCTCGCTGCCGGTGTCTATCATCCGCGAGCGAGCCGAGCTGCCCCCTCCTGCCGCAGGCCAGCCCGGCCCGTTCAGCCTGGGCAATCCGGGTGCGCTCGCGAAGGCACTGGTCGACGCCGGTTTCACCGACGTCGAGGAGAGGGTGGTCGCAGCGCCTCTGCGGCTGTCGTCGGCAGCAGAGTGCGTGCGCTTCGAACGCGAGTCGTTCGGCGCGCTGCACCAGATGCTCGCAACGCTCGATGAACAGGCGCAATCAGGTGTCTGGACCGAGATCGAGCAGGCATTGACGCGCTTCGAAAACAAGGACGGATTCGTCGGGCCCTGCGAATTGGTCGTTGCCGGCGGCACGCGCCCGCGCCAGGCCTCTTGAAGAGGCCGACGCCGCTAGTGCTGGACAGGCGCAGGCGACCCGATTTCCCTACCGCCAAGCTCATAAAGATCAAGGAGACAGATGATGAGTGCTGAAAGAACCTACTCGGGACAATGCTTCTGCGGCGAAGTGCAGTTCACCGTCAGCGGAGAACCAGTGGCGATGGGCTATTGCCACTGCGAGTCATGCCGGCGCTGGTCGGCCGGACCGGTGAACGCGTTCACGTTGTGGAAGCCCGATGCGGTGCGCGTCACGCGCGGCGCGGATCGGATCGGTATCTATAACAAGACCGAAAACAGCTACCGCAAGTGGTGCAGCAATTGCGGCGGGCACGTCTTCACCGAACACCCGGCAATGGAGCTGACCGATGTCTACGCCGCGGTGATCCCCGGTCTCGAGTTCCGACCGGGCATCCACGTGCACTACCAGGAGGCCGTGCTGCGCGTGCACGACGGGCAGCCGAAGATGAAGGACGTTCCGAGCGAAATGGGAGGTTCCGGCGTCAGCCTGCCCGAATAGCGCTGGCACGCTGAACTTCGACAACCAAACCCTGAAGGTGACACCATGAACCACAAGATTGCCGTAATCCAGAACCCGCCGGTGCTGCTCGACCTCGAAGCCACGATCGCTCGCGCGGTCGCGAGCATCGAAGAAGTCGCGCGAGTCGGTGCCGAGCTTGCCGTGTTCCCCGAGGCGTTCCTGCCCGGCTATCCGACCTGGATCTGGCGCCTCAAGCCAGGAGCCGACATGGGCCTGTCCGGCGCGATCCACGACCGGTTGCGCGACAATGCGGTCGACATCGACGGCGGCGCGCTCGCGCCGATCACCGAAGCCGCGCGTGAGCACGAAATCACGGTGGTCTGCGGGATGAACGAAATCGACCGCCGATACAGCGGCAGCACGCTGTTCAACACGGTGGTCGTGATCGGCCCGGACGGCAACGTGTTGAATCGACACCGCAAACTGATGCCGACGAACCCCGAACGGATGGTTTGGGGCATGAGCGACGCGAGCGGCTTGAGAGTGGTCGACACGCCGGTGGGTCGCGTCGGCTGCCTGATCTGCTGGGAGAACTACATGCCGTTGGCACGTTTCGCTCTCTACGCCCAGAACCTCGAGGTGCTGATCGCGCCGACCTGGGACTGCGGCGACGGTTGGCTCGCCACGATGCGGCACATCGCCCGCGAAGGCGGGTGCTGGGTCGTCAGCCTCGCGACCGCGCTTCACAGCCGCGACCTGCCGCAGGACTTTCCGCAGCGCGACACGCTGTTCGGCGCCGACGAGTGGATCTGCGATGGCGATGCGGTGGTGTTCGAGCCTTTCGGCGGGCCGGTGGCGGGGCCTCTGCACCAGGCGCAGCAGGTGCTCTACGCCGAAATCGACCCGGCGCGCGCCGCGCATGCACGGCGCTCGTTCGACGTTGCGGGCCACTATGCGCGGCCCGACATCTTCCAGTTGAACGTGAATCGCTCGGTCATGGCGCCGGCGATCTTTTCGGGCTGAGCCGTTGCCGGCGGGGGCTGACGTGGAGCCAGGCCTTTCCCGGCGTCACGCCGGAGACCCGGATCCGACACGACACGATGATCGACCTGCTGGTCGACTCGAACCTCGACGCCATCGCCGATTTCGTCCGGACCGAAGGCCACGTTGCCGCGTTCGACCCGGCGGGGTCGTTCGTCGTGCTGGAATGGTCGGTCTGCCCCCCGGGAACAACCGGGGTGCCGCCCTTATGCGAGCCGGTCGGTACCAGCGTTCCGGAGCCCGCGACTCTCGCGCTGCTCGGCCTGGGCCTGGCCGCGATCGGCATGGGCAGGCGCAGGAAAGTCCGGGCGCGCCTCTAGCCGCGCCCCTAGCCGAGCCCCTAGCCGGAGCCGATCGCCGCGCCCGGTCGCGAGACCGTAGGGCGTGTCGTTGGCGATGCGCACCGCGTCGCCTTCGTCGTCGAAACCGATGATCGCGAGCACCGGGCCGATCCTGGTGTCTTGCATCCGCTGCTAAAGTGCAGCGCAATGCCTCTATCGTCCGGCTATCGTCTTCCCACGTGAGATTCCTCGCTCGCACCTTGCTGTGGCTGCTGCTCGCAGTGCCGGTGATCCTGTTCGCGGTGGCTTGGCTTGGTCTGCGGGACACGCCCTCGATAGTGCGCCCGGTTCGGTTGACCGTGCAGGATATCGACAACGCGAAGCAGCTCATCGAGCGTCACGACCCGCGCGCTTCGCATGCCACCGCGTCACGCCGCGTTGCGATCAGCGAGTCCGAGCTCGAGCTGTTGTTGAACTACGCGGCGAGTCGTCTCGTCGCGGTCGTTGGCGAGGGCCTGGGAACCGGTATGCGCGGCGGCGCGCCGAGCGGCAAGAGCGGGGGCGCCGGCAGCGTTCCGTGGATCGGAGCCGTCGCGGCGCACGCGTCGCTCGCGCCCGGTGCGATCAGGGTCCAGGCGAGTGCGGAGATCCCCGACAATCCTTTCGGTCGTTACCTGAACGTCGATGCGGTCGTGCGCGAGGATCAGGGACGCGCGCGCGTCGATCGACTTCGCATCGGCGCGCTGCCGGTTCCGGCTGTGATCGCCGACTACGCGCTGCGCGAGGCGCTGCGACGCTTTGCCGCGACCGAGCGTGGCGCATTCGCCACCGAGATCGTCAAGAGCTTCAGCGTCGCCGACGGTCGCGTCACGCTGACCTACGCCTGGAGCGGCGAGATCGAGCAGCGCGCGCGCCGGGCGCTGCTGCCCGCGAACGAGCAGGTGCGGCTGCGCGCCTATCACGAGCGGCTGGCCGCGGTTGTGGCGCGCGCGCCGGGCAGGGTATCGGTGGCAACGCTGATTTCGCCGATCTTCGCGACCGCGCTCGAGCGTGGCGCGTCCGGCGAATCGATCGCGGAGAATCGCGCGGCCCTCCTGATTCTCGCTCTGTACGCCAACGGCACCGACATCGCGACGATCATTCCCGAGTCTTCGCAGTGGCCGAGGCCGGCGCAGCGCGTCCTCACGCTCGCGGGGCGTGAGGACTTCGCCAAGCACTTCCTGATCTCGGCGGCGATCGCGGCGCACGCCGGCAGCCCGCTCGCCGACGCGGTGGGGCTGCACAAGGAGGCGGCCGATTCGCGCGGCGGCAGCGGGTTCTCGTTCAACGACATCGCCGCCGACCGCGCCGGTACCCGACTGGGAGAAGTCGCGAGCCGGTCGCCCGAGCGTGCGAAGCTGTTGGCGCGGGCGCTCGCCGCCGGTGCCGCGGAGAGCGATTTCATGCCCGCGGTCGCGGACCTGCCCGAGCACATGCAGCAGGCCGAGTTCGAACGTCGATTCGGCGGCATCGACGGGCCCGGATACCGAAAGACGATGGCGACGATCGAGGCGCGTGTCGCGTCGCTGCCGTTGCTGCGATAGCACGCACCTCAAAGGAGTTCCGATGAGTTCCAGTTCGACGCGCGCGAGTCACCGCCAATGGGCCGACCGACCGGTGCCGCGTTTCGCAACGAACACCTCGACGCTGCGCACTGATGGCTATGGCGACGTCGTGCGCCGCGCGCAGGCTTGCGGCATCGATCCGGTCGAGGCGGTCGTGCCGCCCGCGAGAGACTGAGCCCGGTGCGATGCGTCGGGAAGCAATGCCACTATACTGACGCAACGGGAGACTGAGAATGATCAACTGGTTCAAGAGGTGCGCGGCTGCGGTATTCATCCTGATCTCGCCAGTTGCGGCATCCGCAACGGCGCTCACCGATATCACGGTGTTCTCGTCGAATTCCGATGGGCACGTATACGGACCGGTATTCAGTCTGATCTGGAATACGCGGGGAGTACCGGACGACCGCTGGAATCTCTACCTCTCGGGGGACCCGGTCAGTGACCTCACGCCCGGGTTCATCAACTCGGCGAACGATGGCAATGCGCAGCCATCGCTTCTCCTGCCTCTAGGCTCGAGCACATTCTCGATCTACGGAAACGGCGTCGGCCTCAATTATCTTGATCCGGTGCATCAGCACTTCGTTCTCAACCTCTACTTCGATGGGGTGGAGAACGCGCCCGGGATATCGGGGGTGCAGAACCTGGGCAACAGCAACCTGCAGCCCGCCGGGAGCCCGAACGGATGGGACATCTTCGGCGCAAACTGGCAGGCTGGAGCAGGCACGCTGTCGACGACGATCGGCAATCAATCGATTACGTTGACCGAGTTCTCCTGGATCACAGGTGGGCAAAGGGATGTTGTCGGTCCTTATGTCACGACGCCGAACGGCGAGCTCGATTTCTACGGCTCGTTCACGATCGACGTCGCCAACGTTCCCGAACCCGCGACACTGGGTCTGCTTGGCCTGGGCGTCGCCGGACTGGGACTGTTTCGGTTCGGCCGCGCGAACAGCAAGTGAGCTGCAGCGCCTGATTCGATCGGGCTCGATCTTCCGCGAACCCCGCCGCAGGGGGCCGCGAAGCAGCGTCAGTCAGTCCCGAAACCCGCGATCGCCTTGGCTTCGAGGTACTCCTCGAGCCCGAATTTCCCCCATTCGCGGCCATTGCCCGATTGCTTGAATCCGCCGAAGGGCGCGGCGCGCTCGTTCGGCACGCCGTTCAGGTTGACGTTGCCCGCGCGAATCCTGCGCGCTACGCCGCGGGCGCGCTCGATCGAACCGGCCGACACGTAGGCCGCGAGACCGTAGGGCGTGTCGTTGGCGATGCGCACCGCGTCGTCTTCATCGTCGAAACCGATGATCGTGAGCACCGGGCCGAAGATTTCTTCGCGCGCGATCGTCATGTCGTTGCTCACGTTCGCGAACACCGTCGGGCGCACGAAGTAGCCCTTGTCGAGGCCCTCCGGGCGCCCGGGGCCGCCGGCAACCAGCGTCGCCCCCTCTTCGATTCCCTTCGCGATCAGCGCCTGGATCTTGTCGAACTGGATCGACGAGACCACCGGGCCGATCTTCGTGCCTTCGGCGCGCGGGTCGCCCGCCCTGGTCTTCTCGGCGACGCCCTTGGCGATCGCAATCGCTTCGTCCATCTTCGACTTGGGCACCAGCATCCGCGTGGGCGCGTTGCACGACTGGCCCGAGTTGTTGAACACCTGCCCGACGCCCGCGGCGACCGCCTTGGCCAGATCCGCGTCCTCGAGAATGATGTTGGGCGACTTGCCGCCGAGCTCCTGGCTCACGCGCTTGACCGTCGGCGCCGCGCGCTGCGCGACGTCGATTCCGGCACGGGTCGACCCGGTGAACGAGATCATGTCGATGCCGGGGTGCGCGCTCATCGCCGCGCCGACTTCCTGGCCCAGGCCCATCACCAGGTTGAACACTCCCTTGGGAACGCCGGCCTCGTGCAGGATCTCGGCGAAGATCAGCGCCGAGGTGGGCGTGAACTCGGAGGGCTTGAGGATCATCGTGCAGCCGGCGGCGAGCGCGGGCGCGACCTTGCAGGTGATCTGGTTCAGCGGCCAGTTCCACGGCGTGATCATCCCGACCACGCCCACCGGCTCGCGCACCACCATCGCCGAGCCCAACGGCTCCTCGAAGGGGTAGGTCTTGAGTACTTCCAGCGTGGAGAGGATGTGGCCCAGCCCGGCGCCGGCCTGGAACTTCTCGGCGAAGGCCAGCGGCGCGCCCATCTCGTCGGAGATCGCCGCGCCGATCTCCTTCATCCGCGTCTTGTAGACCTCGACGATGCGCGTGAGCAGCGCGACGCGCTCTTCGCGGGTGGTCTGCGAGTAGGTCCCGAAGGCCCTGCGCGCCGCGGCCACTGCCTTGTCGACATCGGCCGCTGAACCGAGCGCGATCTCGTACATCGGCGCTTCGGTGGCCGGGTTGACGACCGGGCGCGACTTCGCAACGACCGGGTCGACCCAGGCGCCGTCGATGTAGAACTTCTTGTGCTGAACCATGAAATGCCTCTTTCGTGATCGGATTCGATCGTCCGATTGTGCACGAAGCCCGGTTCAGGCGATCAGGGTGGCCCGTCGGCCTGAATGTCGGGCGGCGCGAGCGTGGAAAGGTCGAGCGGTGCGACCGCGCCGAGGTCGGCCACATGCGCGTCGTCGCCCCACTTCAGGATCTCGAAACGCTCGCCCGCTACACGCACGATGTTCAGTCCGGTGTTCGGGATCAGGCAGGTGCGGGGGCCGGCGAGCGAGAGCCCCGTCGCGCTGCGGTAGATCATGTCGAGCGCGCCGCCGTGCGTGACGACCGCGATCCGGCGCTCGGCGAAACGGCGCGCCAGCGCCAGCACCGCCGCGACCACGCGGGCGTGGAAGCTGCGCACGTTCTCGCCTCCGGGCAACGCGTACTCGGGATCGTGGCGTCGCCACAAATCCCACTCCTTCGGGTGGCGCGTCAGGATCTCGGGAAGCGCGAGGCCTTCGAGCACGCCGAAGGCCTGTTCGCGCAAGCCGGGGTCCGGTTCGCTCGCCAGACCTAGGAGCTCCGACGCGGGCGCGGCGGTCTGGCGCGCGCGCTGCAGGTCGCTCGAGACGATCGCGTCGATCGGCTCGCCGCGAAGCCGCTCGCCGAGGCGGCGCGCCTGCGCGAGGCCGCGCGCGTTGAGCGGGACGTCGATCTGCCCCTGGAACCGGTGCTGGAGGTTCCAGTCGGTTTCGCCGTGGCGGATGAGGATCAGTTCGGTCATCGGTGCACGCTTGCAGGGTTGTGCCGCGTGACCTGAGGCGATCGGTACGGCGGGGGAACTCGCACGGTATTATCCTTCGACACCCGCCCGTGACGAAAGGACTGCGATGACTGCGCTCGTAATCGGCCTGTTGCTGTTTCTCGGTGTGCACTCGGTGCGCGTGTTCGCCGACGACTGGCGCAGCGCGCAGATCGCGCGCCGCGGCGAGAATACCTACAAGGGACTGTACGCGCTCGCGTCGGCGATCGGTCTGGTGCTGATCGTCTGGGGATACGGCGCGGCGCGCGGCGCGCCGGTCGAGCTGTTCTCGCCGCCGGCCTGGACGCGACACGCCGCCTCGCTGCTCACGTTGATCGCCTTCGTCCTGATCGCCGCCGCGTACGTGCCGCGCAACCGGATCCGCGCGGCGGTCGGGCACCCGATGGTCGCCGGCGTGAAGGTCTGGGCCTTCGCGCACCTGATCTCCAACGGCCGGCTCGCCGATCTCGTGCTGTTCGGCGCTTTCCTCGCCTGGGCGGTGATCGACTTTCGCAGCGCGCGGCGCCGCGACCGACTGGCCTCGCGCGTGATCCCGGCCGGGACGATGTCGGGCGACGCGATCACGGTGGTCGCCGGGGTGGTCGGCTGGTTCGTGTTCGCGCTCTACCTGCACGCATGGCTGATCGGCGTGCGACCGTTCGGGTGAGCGCGCCGCTGCCGCTCGCGGGGGTGCGGGTCGTCGAGTTCTGCCAGGTCGCGGCGGGACCATTCTGCGGCATGCTGCTGGCCGACTTCGGCGCCGAGGTGCTCAAGGTCGAGCCGCGCGAGGGCGACGCACTGCGCCACTGGCCGCCGATCAGCAACGGCTTCTCGGAGAACTTCGCGTCGATCAATCGCGCCAAGCGATCGATCGTCCTCGACCTGAAGGACGCAGCCGATCGCGATCTGGCGCGCTCGCTGGTACTCGAGTCCGAGGTGCTGGTGGAGAACAACCGACCCGGGGTGATGCAGCGCCTCGGCCTCGGCTGGGACTGGTTCAGCGAACGAAAGCCCACGCTGGTGTACTGCTCGATCTCCGCGTTCGGCCAGAGCGGTCCGCGCGCGTCCGAAGGTGGTTTCGATCTGACGATCCAGGCCGCAGCCGGCGTGATGAGCGTGACCGGAGAGCCCGACGGCGCGCCCGCCAAGTGCGGCGTGCCGGTGTCCGATTTCGCCGCCGGCCTGTACGCGGCGTATTCGATCGCCGCGCTGCTCGCGCGCGTGCGCGCCGGCGGGGCGGGCGGGAGCATCGACGTGCCGATGTTCGCCACCACGCTGGCGATCGCCGCGCTGCAGACCAGCGAGTACTTCGGCACCGGCCGCGATCCGCGAAGGCTGGGCTCGGCGCACCCGAGGAACGCGCCATATCAGGCGTTTCGTGCGCGCGACGGGTTCTTCGCGATCGCCGCGGGCAACGATCGGCTCTGGCGCGCGGTGTGCGAGGTGGTGCGTGCCCCGGAGCTGCTCGACGATCCCCGGTTCGCTTCGACCACGACGCGCGCCGCGAACCAGGGGGCGTTGCGCGAGTTGCTCGAGGCCCGTTTCGCCGACGACGACGCGGCGCAATGGCTGGAGCGTTTCGCGGCGGCCGGCGTGCCCGGAGCGCCGATCAACCGCTACTCGCAAGCGCTCGCCGATCCGCAGTCGCAACACCTCGGCCTGGTCCAGCCGATGACCTTGCCCGGCGGCACCGACACGCGAACGGTCGGTTGCCCGATCCGACTCGACGGCGCGCCGATCGCGGTGCACACGCGCCCGCCCGCTCTCGACGAGCACGGCGCGGCGCTGCGCGAGCGCATCGTGCGCGAGTGATGCGCGACTGATGTTCGCGCTCGACGCCGGCGTCGCCACCCTCACGCTCGACCGACCGGAGCGCGGCAACGCGCTGTCCGGCGCGCTGGTCGAGGAACTGCACGCGGGGCTGGCGCGCGCGAACTCGGACGTTTCGGCGCACACGCTGGTGCTGCGCGGCGAGGGCCGGCACTTCTGCACCGGATTCGACCTGGACGAACTCGACACCGAGAGCGACTCCAGCCTGCTGTTGCGCTTCGTACGCATCGAGATGCTGCTCGATGCGCTGTGGCGCGCGCCGCTGCGTACGGTCGTGCTGGCGCAGGGCAGCGTGACCGGCGCCGGAGCCGATCTGTTCGCCGCCTGCGACCTGCGTCTGATCCAGTCCGACGCGAGCCTGCGGTTTCCGGGCGCGGGCTTCGGAATCGTGCTCGGGACGCGACGACTTGCCGCGCGCGTGGGCTCCGACCGCGCGCTGCGGTGGGTGTCCGAGGCGACGTCGATCAGCGCGCAGGCGGCCGTCGAAACGGGCCTCGCCTCGTCGGCGGCGAGCGATCTCGCGTCCGCTGCAGACGCGCTGCAGACGACCCGGTCGCGGCTCGAGCGTGCGACCTACGCGGCGCTTCGCGCCGCCCTGATCGATTCGAACGGCGAGCGCGACCTCGCGGCGCTGGTGCGTTCGGCGGCGGCTCCGGGGCTGAAGGCGCGGATCGTCGCGTATCGCGACCGCGTCGCGGCGGCGCGCGCCGCGACGCGCTGATCAGCCGACGTGCTCGCCGAGGAACGCGAGCGTGCGCTCGCGCGCGAGCCTGGAACTGGCGGCGTCGTAGGAGCCGCGCTGGTCGCAGTTGAAGCCGTGGCCTGCGGGATAGAAGTGCGCCGCCGCGCGGGCGTGTTTCGCGACCGCGGCGCGCGCCTGCCCGGGGGTCGGCGTCGTGTCCTTGTCGCCGAAGTGGCACAGCACGGGGCAGCGCGGCGCTTCGCCGGCGTACTGCGCGATCCCGCCCCCGTAGTACGGCACCGCACATGCCAGTCCGTCGATGCGCGCCGCGGCTAGCCACGCGACCGTGCCACCCCAGCAATAACCGACCACGGCCACGTTGCCGGCTTCGCGCACCTGCGCGACGCAGGCCGCGACGTCGATCACCGCGTCGTCGATCGACACGCGATCCTTCAGCGCGCGGCCTTTGGCGACGTCCTCGGGCGTGTATCCGGTCTCGAAGCCGCGCTCGGCGCGATCGAACAGCGCGGGCGCGATCGCCAGATAGCCGTCGGCGCTGTAGCCGTCGGTCAGCGCGCGGATGTGGCTGTTCACGCCGAATATCTCCGGCACGATCACCACGGCCCCGCGCGGCTTGCCGGCGGGTGTCGCGACGTAGGCCGAGAACGGATGCCCGTCGGCGGACTTCAGTTCGATCGTCTTGCCCATCGTTGCCTCCTCGTCGATGCGGCGTCGCCGGTCATGCCGACGCCAGCAGTTGCCCGTAGCGTTTCGCGTCGATGTTTCCGCCGCTCACGATCACTCCGACGCGCTTGCCTGGCAGCGCCGCCACGCCTTCGAGCAGCGCCGCCGCCGCGAGGCAACCGGTCGGCTCGACCACGAGCTTCATCCGCTCGGCGAAAAAGCGCATCGTGGCGACCAGTTGCGCGTCGCTCACCGTGAGGATCTCCGAGACCAGCGCGCGCACGATCGGGAACGTGAGCCTGCCCACCTGCTGGGTCTGCGCGCCATCGGCGATCGTGTGCGGCACGTCGATCTTCACTCGCTCGCCGCTGGCGAGCGAGCGCTGCACGTCGTTGCCGGCTTCGGGCTCGACGCCGATCACGCGGCACGCCGGAGCGAGCGCTTTCGCGGCCAGCGCGCAGCCCGAGATCAGCCCGGCCCCGCCGACGCAGACCACCAGCGCATCGAGCGGACCGGTGTCCTCGATCAGTTCCATCGCAGCGGTGCCCTGTCCGGCGATCACGTCGGCGTGGTCGAAGGGCGGCACCAGCGCCATGCCGCGCTCGGCCGAGATGCGCGCGCCGATCTCCTCGCGATCCTCGCGGTGGCGGTCGTAGAGCACGACCTGCGCGCCGTAGCCGCGGGTGGCGTCGATCTTCAGCGTCGGCGCGTCGGTCGGCATCACGATCACCGCCTCGATTCCGAGCAGTTGCGCCGACAACGCGACGCCTTGCGCGTGGTTGCCCGACGAGAACGCGATCACGCCGCGCTTGCGCGCCTCGGGCGAGAGCTTCGAGAGCGCGTTGTAGGCGCCGCGGAACTTGAACGCACCCATGCGCTGCAGGTTCTCGCACTTGAAGAACAGCTGCGCGCCGCTGATCCTGTCGGCGGTGCGCGAAGTGAGCACCGGCGTGCGGTGCGCGACGCCCGACAGCCGGGCGGCCGCGGCCTGCACGTCGGCGAACGAGACCGGGAGCGGCGGCGTTGTTCACGTCATCGCACGGCGGGCGTGCGGCGCGGTTCATCCCAGCTTGCGCTCGATCGCGCGCACGAAGAACGCAACGCCCAGCGGAATCGCCTCGTCGTTGAAATCGTAGGCCGGGTTGTGCACTTCGCAGCCGCTCTCGCCGTCGCCGTTGCCGATGTTCAGGTAGCAGCCCGGCACCTTCTCGAGCATGAACGAGAAGTCCTCCGAGGCCATGATCAGCGGCGGGTCGCGATCGACCTTGTCGGCGCCGACCAGCTCGTTGCACACCGACGCTGCGAACTCGGCCTCGCCGCGTCGTTGATCGTCGGCGCGAACTCGTAGCGAAAGTCCAGCTTCGCCGTGCCCGCCCATCGACTGCGCCGTGCCCTCGGCGATGCGACGCATGTTGCGCTCGATCAGCGCCATCACCTCGTTCGAGAAGGTGCGCACCGTGCCCGAGAGGCGCGCGGTCTGCGGGATCACGTTGTAGGCGTCGCCGGCCTGGAACTTCGTGATCGACAGCACCGCGGTGTCCACCGGACGCACGTTGCGCGAGACGATGGTCTGCAACGTCGAGGCGATCTGCACGCCGACCATCACCGAATCGACGCCGGCTTCGGGCCGTGCGCCGTGCGTGCCCAGTCCGGTGATGTCGATGTCGAAGAACGCGCCGCCCGCCATCATCGGCCCGGCGCGCACCGCGAAGCGCCCACCGCCAGTTTCGGGCGGTTGTGCATGCCGAAGATCGCGTCGCAGGGAAAGCGCTCGAACAGTCCGTCGGCGATCATCGCGCGCGCTCCGCCCAGGCCCTCCTCGGCCGGCTGGAAGATGAAGTGCACGGTGCCGTCGAAGTTCGCGCGTCCTGGCCAGCGCCTTGGCCGCGCCGAGCAGCATCGTCGTGTGACCGTCGTGGCCGCAGGCGTGCATCGCTCCGGCGTGGGTCGAGCGGTGCGCGAAGGTGTTGCCTTCCTCGATCGGCAGCGCGTCCATGTCGGCGCGCAGGCCGATGTGTCGGTTCGAGTTGCCGTTGCGCAGCACGCCGACCACGCCGGTGCGTGCCGACGCCGCGGTGCACCTCGATGCCGCAGGCGCTCGAGCTGCTCGGCGACGAGCTGCGGCGGTGCGCGTTTCCTCGAAGCCGAGCTCGGGGTGCGCGTGGATGTCGCGCCGGAACGCGGTCAGTTCGTCATGGAATTCGGCGAAACGCTCGATCGCGGACACGGCACTCTCCCGGTGTGGGCTGTTGTTTCGCGCGCGCCGCCTGCCCTGTGCCGCGCGCCAGGATCGAAGTTTGCCGCGTTCAGGCGGCGGCCGCCTCGGTGCCGCACCACTGCGCGACGAACAGCGCGATCGTCTTGGTGACCCGGCGCATCGACTCCAGGCTCACGCGTTCGTCGAAGGCGTGAATATTCTCGGCCCAGGGACCGTAGACCAGCGACGGGATCCCGGCGTACAGCCCGAACACGCGCGCGTCGGTCGTGCCGGTGCTCGAAACGTGCGGCAGCACCTGGCCCGCGACCGCCGCGTGGCAGGTCTCGAGCATCTGCTGCGCATCGCTGCCGGGCGCGAGCACGTAGCCTTCGGCCTCGAAGCCGTGATAGACGAGCTGCGGCGGGTGCGTCGCGAGGAACGGATCCTGTGCCGCAGCCTGCGCGATCGTGGCTTCGACTTCGCGCTTGACCTGCGCGACCTCCATTCCCGGAAACATCGACACGCGCATGTCGAAGGTGCACCACGCCGGAACGCTCGAGGTCCAGTCGCCGCCCTCGATGCGTGCGAGCACGAAGTTGATCGGGTGGATGTGCGTGGCGAACGAGGGGTGTCGTGACTTCGTTCCACTGGTGCTCGAGCCGGTGCAGCGCCTGCACCAGCGGAAAACACGATTCGATCGCGTTGGTGCCGGTCGAGGCGAGCGCGACGTGTGCCGGGCGGCCGATCACCTTGACCTGGAACCAGACCACGCCCACCTGTGCGGTGAGCAGGTGTTCGCCCATCGGCTCGGGGATGATCGCGGCTTCGGCGCGGTAGCCGCGCTGCAGGCACGCGAGCGCGCCGTTGCCGGTGCACTCCTCCTCGACCACCGACTGCAGGTAGACCTCGGCGGCCGGTGCGAGACCGCTGCGCGCGAGCGCGTCGAGTGCGAACAGGTTCGCGACGATCCCCGCCTTCATGTCGCCGGCGCCGCGACCGTACATCCAGCCTTCGTGGATGCGCGGGCGAAACGGCGGGCTGTGCCACATCTCCAGCGGACCGGCCGGAACCACGTCGATGTGCCCGTTGAGGATCAGCGAGCGCCCGGCGACGGCGCGCGGGCGGTGCGTGCCGACCACGTTCCATGCGTTTTCGTACGACACCGCGACCGGCGCGAACCCGGGCAGGTGGCGGATGTCGTCGACGTCGATCTTCCAGCGGTCGACCGACAGGCCGCGCACGCGCAACGCGGCGGCGATGAAATCCTGGGCGGTCCCTTCTGCTCCTCGCAGCGAGGGCATGCTGACCAGGTCGGAAAGGAACCGGACCTGCTCGTCGAAACCCTGGTCGACCGCCGCGAGGATCGTCTCGGCGTGGTTGGGCGCGTTCATCGGGGTCCAATGGTACCGTAGCCGGATGTTGCGATGGTGCGTGCGCTGGTTCGATCGGGTCGTGCTCGGATTGGCCCGCGAGCTGCGCTGGTCGTACCTGCCGCCGCTGATGGTCTACGTCGCCGCCGGGATCTCCGGACTCACCGCGATCGTCGGGACCTTCTTCGTCAAGGACTACCTCGGACTGTCGGCCGAGTTCCTCGCGGCGCTCGGCTTCTGGGCGGGGCTGCCGTGGGCGCTGAAGATGCCGCTCGGGCACCTCGTGGACCTGATCTGGCGCTGGAAGTCGGGCCTGGTGTATCTGGGAGCGAGCCTGATCGCGGCCAGCCTGCTGATCATGATCGGTTTGCTCGCCGACCCGAAGGCGATGGCGGCGATGGCGCGGGTCGAGGCCTGGTACGTGACGGCGGCGCTGCTCGCCCCGATCGGCTACGTGATGCAGGACGTCGTCGCCGACGCGATGACGGTCGAGGCGGTACCCGGGCGCGACGACGAGGGCCGGCCGATAGACGACGCGCGCCGGCGCTCGATGCACACGACGATGCAGACGCTGGGACGGGTGGCGATCATCGGCGGCGGGCTGATCGTGTCACTGGTCAACGTCGTGATGCTGCGCGGCGCGCACGCGCTGCCCGAGGCCGAGCGGTTGCGCGTCTACATCTCGGTGCACGAACTCGCGCTCGCGATCCCGGTCGTGTCGGTGCTCGGCGTGGTGCTCGCAGCGGTGCTGCGCACGCGCACGCGGCGCCGCCTGGTCGCGGCCGGGCTCTCGGCCGCCGAGGCGGCCGCGCGGCTCTTCGTCGCACCGGCACCCCCGTCGGTGAACTGGTGGGTGCTGGGCGGCGGACTGGTCTTCGCGGTGATCTCGCTCGGCGTGGGCCTGGGCGAGGTGGCGCACGGCCAGGAAATCGTGTTCGCCGCGTCGATGGCCGTGATCGTCACGCTGATGGTGCGCCTGGTGCGCGAACTCGCTCCCGAGGCGCGTGCGACGCTCGTGGGCACCGCGGTGGTGATCTTCGTCTTTCGCGCGCTTCCCGGCCCCGGACCGGGACAGACCTGGTGGATGATCGACGAACTCGGCTTCGACCAGCAGTTCCTGTCCGAACTCGCGCTGATCGGCGCGGTGCTCACGCTGGCCGGGTTGTTCGTGTTCCGGCGCTACATGGCCGAACGCCCGATCTACCATGTCGTTGCCATGCTCACGGTGGCCGGTACGCTTCTCGCGCTGCCGATCGTCGGGATGTACTACGGGTTGCACGAGTGGAGCGCGGCGCACACTGCCGGCGTGGTCGACGCGCGTTTCATCGCGGTGGTCGACACCGCGATCGAGTCGCCGCTGGGGCAGATTGCGATGGTGCCGATGCTCGCCTGGATCGCCAACTCGGCGCCGGAGCGCCTGAAGGCCACCTACTTCGCGGTGATGGCTTCGTTTACGAACCTCGCGCTCTCGGCGTCGCAACTGGGCACCAAGTACCTGAACCAGATCTACACGGTGACGCGCGAGGTGCGCGAAGCGGCGGGCGGCACGGTGAGGGTTGCGGCCGACTACGGGCAGCTCGGCGAGCTGATGCTCACGTCGGTCGCGCTGGGTTTCACGCTGCCGGTGCTCGCGATCGTGGTGGTGCGCTTCGCGCGGTTGCGAAGCGGCTAGCTTGCCCGCGGGTTGCCCGGCGCTCGCGCAACCGGTTGTCCTTGCCCGACCGGTTGTCCAGTGGTTTCGCTGCGAGTTGTCCAGCGCTCGTGCGACCGGTTTTCCACTGTGTCCACGATCGCTTTTACAGCGCTTTCACGAACGGTTATCCACCGTGTTCACCATCGATTTTCCAGCACTTTCACGACCGGTTTTCCACGTCTTGCCCACAGCGCATCGCCGGTCGCGGCAGCATGTGCTCAGCGCCCCGACGAACGCGGCCTGCGGGCGCTGCGCGAAGCCGGGGCGTTGGCGGGCGGCGGTGCGCGCTGCGCCGCCGCGCGGTCGAGTGCGCGCTGCTGTTCGGCCAGCCGTGACTCGTAGGCATCGCGTTGCGCGCCCAGATCGCGTCGCGCGGAGACCACGAATCCGGCCAGGATCACTGCGACGATCAGGCCCCCGATCGCGGCGGCGGTCGCGAACCTGCGATACAGGCGCGTCTCGTCGCGTGCGTCGCCGAGGCGCGACGCGAGCAGCGTCACCTCGGCATGCGCCGATTCGCGTTCCATCGCCTGACGCTCGATCAGCGCGCCCTGGCGCTGGACCGTGTCCTCGAGGCGGGTTCGCTGCGCACGCGCCGCGGTCTCTGCGTGGGCGCCGGACTCGGCGTCGGCGTCTTCGGCGCGGCGACGCTTCGGCACCGTCGGTGGCATGTCGAACAGCACCAGTTGCGACAGCGTTGCTGCGCTCTCGGGCGCGGTGTCGCCGCCAGGGTGCGGGTCGCTTCCCGGAACCGCGACGGTGAACGCAAGCGCGTCGGTGTCGAGCATCGCCCCGTAGCGGCGCACCAGCAGGTCGCGCGGGTCGTCGACCAGCCCTTCGCCCGCCGCCTTGACTCCCTCGAGCGTGAGTACCGCCGCCGCGATCGAGCGCCGATCCTCGTCGCCGAGCGATGCGAACCGCTCCGCCGGCAGCGTGAGCGTCGGCTGGTGCGATTCGCCTTCGACCCTGCGGCGTTCGCCGACCACTTCGCGCACCAGTGCGTCGAGCAGCGCCGGTTCGTCGCGCGACCCGGTCGTGGTGAGCCTCTGCGCGATCCGCGCCAGCGCGCCAAGCGACACCCGGCGCACGACCAACGTGCCCTGCGAGGTCTCGACCGAGATCGTGCGCTCGGGAGCCGGGGTCGTCGCGACTGGTGCGCCGTCTTCAGCCATGAACCGGAGTCGCGAAAGAGCGGCGAAGCGTATCGTCGAATTCGGACAGCCGCGTCGCCGAGAGCCGGTCCGCGCCGGCAGCGAGCTGGCGTCCGCCACCGCCGAAGCGAACGAGGATTTCGTGCGCGCCGATGCCGGCTCCCGGCGGGACCCGAAGGCTGAGCAGGAAGGTGCCGTCGGGCCGCGTCGCGGCGACCGCGTGCGCTCGGCGCGGATCCTGCGCCGCGAGGTGATTGGCGAAGCTGCCGAACACGCGACGCGCCCAGTCGGCGTCGGGCAGCACGCGCAACGTCGCTCCCGGCGAGTCGCATCGCGGTTGCACCGACGCGGCGTGTTCGAAGTCGGCGGTGCGCGCGCGCGCCAGCGTTTCGTGGTGCGGCTGCGTGGCGATGAACTGCTCGGGCGTCGCGCACCCTGCCATCGCCCGGTAGAGAACGGCGGGGTGGAAGATCAGCTCCTGCTCGTGCAGGCCGTAGGCGTTGTAGTTCAGGCACTCGCCGAGCACGCGCCAGCGCTCGAGTGCCCCGGCCGGCGGATCGATCGTCGCGGCCAGTCGCGAAGCGGTCGTGTGCAGGTTGTCGCCGTAGGCGCCGACCACGGCCCAGGCGCGCTGCGCGCCGCCGAGCAGCCGATCGACCAGCACGCTGGTGCAGACCTCGGCGTCGGTGTCGATCAGCGCGTCGAGAAGGGGGTGTTGCGGAATCTCTCCGGGCTCGTGGTGATCGACGTAGCGAACCCGCACCCCGCGCGCGAGCAGCGCGATCAGCGCGTCGCGGTTGCCGGGCAACGCGAGGTCGAGCGCGGTGACCTCGTCGCCGGCCTGCGCCGCGACGCGCTCGAGCAGCGCGTTGTCGCGTTTCGTCCCGGTGACCAGCGTCGCGGAAGCTGGATGTGCGAGCCGCAGCTGGTGCAGTGCGCACAGGCCGTCGGCATCGCCATTGAAGACGTCGAAGCGATTCATGCCGGAATCGACCGTCTTGTCGATCCGGTGCGATGCGACGACGACTCCGCGCCGCAACGGGCCGGAGTCGATCGTGCGCGAGCCGAAGAGCGGTGGGCCGACATCGTGGGCGAATTCTCGCAGGATGCCGACCGGCGCGTCGAAGGATTGTTGGATCCGGCGCCACTTCGCCGCGCGCTGCCGTGTGCAAGTCTGCCCACTGTGGGGCGCGACTCGGGCATGATTCCAGCCAGTCCCGGTGCCAGTGCCGGTACCCGCTCACGTTCGCGTTCGACGCGCCAGTGGCGCACCCGGAGGGGTCGATGGTCTTCGCCGAGTACGATCATTTCGATGCGCTGGGACTCGCCGAACTGGTCGCGCGCGGCGAGGTGAGTGCGCAAGAGCTGCTCGCTGCCGCGATCGACCGTATCGCCGCGGCGAACCCGGCGCTCAACGCGCTGGTGCGCCCGATGTTCGATCTGGCGGCGAAGCAGATCGCCGACGGCTTGCCGCAGGGACCCCTGCGTGGAGTCCCGATCCTTCTCAAGGACCTGATCTCGACCGTGGCCGGCGTTCCGACCGGTTCGGGCAACCGGATGTTGCGCGACGTGCCGGCGAGCGTCGACGCCGAGTTCGTGCGGCGCCTGCGCGCCGCGGGCCTGGTGTTCGCCGGCAAGACCAATACACCCGAGTTCGGCCTGTTGCCCACTACTGAACCGCAGTGCTTCGGCCCGACCCGCAATCCCTGGGACCATGCGCGTTCGGCCGGCGGCTCGAGCGGCGGATCGGCCGCCGCGGTCGCGGCGGGCATGGTCCCGGTGGCCACCGGCGGAGACGGCGGCGGATCGATCCGGATCCCGGCGTCGTGTTGCGGTCTGTTCGGCCTGAAGGTCACGCGTGGCCGCACCCCTACCGGGCCGATGTTCGGTGAACTCTGGCACGGCTTCGCTTCCGAGCACGTGCTCACGCGCAGCGTGCGCGACAGCGCCGCGCTGCTCGACCTCGTCGCCGGCGACGAGCCCGGGGCGCCCTACGCGGCGCCCCATGCGCCGGGGGCATTCCTGGACGAAGTGCGGATCGACCCCGGCAGGCTGAGGATCGCCGTCAGCGCGCGGCCGATCTTCGGCGCCGAGGACGCGCCGGTGCACCCCGACTGCATCGAGGCGATGTTCGACACGGCTCGGCTGCTCGAGTCGCTCGGCCACGAAGTGGTCGAAGCGGCGCCGCCGGTCGATGGTTTGGCGTGCGCGATCTCGTTCATGACGATCCTCGCGGCCGAGACGCGCGCGTCGATCGAGGCGGCCGCCGTGTTCGCGCGAGGCGCCGGTGCGGTGCCGCGTGCGAACGACTTCGAACTCGCGACCTGGTGCCTCGGGCTGCTCGGTCGCGCGACCCCGGCGTCCGAGTACGCGAGCGCCTCGGCGCAGTTGCAGCTGAGCGCGCGCGCGGTGGCCCTCTTTCACTCCCGTTACGACCTGCTGCTCACTCCCACGCTGGCGCAACCGCCAGCGCCGCTCGGGACGCTCGGGCCCAAGCCGGCCGAAGTCGCGGCGATGCGGGTGATCGCCGCGATGCACGGCGGCTGGATGCTGCGCCTGAGCGGCACGGTGCGACAGCTCGCGCTCGACGCCTTCGCCTATACGCCGTTCACGCCGCTGGCCAACGTGACCGGCCAGCCGGCGATGTCGGTGCCGCTGCACTGGAACGCGCAGGGGTTGCCGATCGGCGTGCAGTTCATCGGGCGCTTTGGCGACGAAGCGACGCTGTTTCGACTCGCGGCTCAACTCGAGCGGGCGCGTCCCTGGTTCGATCGCACCGCGGCGCGCAGCAACTCGCCGGTTCAGCCCGGCGGCGTCTGAGGCGCCGAACCGCCGCTGGCCTGGCCACTGCGGCGGCCGCAGGCCTCCTCGAGCAGCCAGTTGCGCAGGTCCTTGGTCTCGGGCCGGTGCGCCGAGCGCTGCGCAACGATCAGGAAGTAGGCGCGCGCCGAGGAGACGGTGTCCGCGAGCGGCGCGACCAGCCGGCCGTCGGCGAGCAGCGCATCGACCAGAGGGCGACGGCCCAGTGCGACGCCCTGGCCGTGGACCGCAGCGCTCGCCACCGCGTCGTAGTTGTTGAAGGTGATCTCTGCGCGCGGTTCGAGATCCGGCAGGCCCATCGCGGCGAACCACGGCTGCCATTCGCTCAGCGGCCCGCTCGCCTGGCGCAGGTCGATGCGCAGCAAGGTGTGCAGCGCCAGGTCGGCAGCGGTTTCCAGCGCCGGCCCGGCAGCGAGCAATGAAGGGGCGCACACCGGAAGCACCTCCTCGTCGAACAGCTTCACCCCGGGCGTGGCGCCGACCGGGCCGTAACGCACCGCGATGTCGATCCCGTCGCGCTCGAAGTCGCGCGTCTCCAGGGTCGCGTCGATGCGCACGTCCACGCCGGGGTGTCCCCCGGTGAAGCGCGCCAGGCGTGGAATCAGCCACAGCGCCGCCAGCCCCGGAGTCGTCGTCAGCGTCAGGACTTGTCGCGCGTTGCGCGCGCGCAGGCGCTCGATCGTCTCGCGCAACTGCCCGAGCGCTTCGCGGCACGCGTCGCGCAACATCGTGCCCTGCTCGGTGAGTGCCAGAGAGCGGTGGCCGCGATGGAACAGCTCCACCCCCAGCGCCTGCTCGAGCGTGCGGATCTGGCGGCTCACGGCCGACTGGGTGACGAAGCATTCCGCCGCGGCGAGGGTGAAGCTCAGGTGGCGCGCGGCCGCCTCGAAGGTGAGCAGCAGGTCGAGCGAGGGCAACCTGTCGGGACGGTCTTGCATGATCTGAGGGAATGCCTGAAGTTCCGAATCGTCGTTTGCGGCCTCTACGGTACACGCGGATACTGGCTTTCATTGGCCGGACCACAATTGTCGCATTCTTCCTCTGAATGCAACAAGCCTGCCTCCGGCGAGCCGAAGGAGTGACGAGATGAGCGCTACCCCCACCGTGTACACAACCGCCTCGCTGGCACGCAAGCAACTGCTGTGGCTGCGCGGCACCGCGCCGGCGACGGTCGTCTGCGAATCGGGCACGCTGTGGATCACCGAAGACGGTTCGCCGGAAGACGTAATCCTCGAGGCGGGCGAGCGGCACACGGTGTGCGGCCACGTGCCGGTGCTGATCGAGGCTCTCGCGGACTCGACTGCCGCGTTCGAGGCCGCAGGTTCGCTCGCCTGGTCCGCACCGGCCGCCGCGGCGGCGCGCGCCGGGGGCAGCGTCGATCAGCCAGCACTGGCCGGCAAAGCGCATTGCGAACCGGTATTGGCGCGAATCGACACCGGTGCGTTGATGACCTCGATGTTTTCGGGCCGCGGCTCGGCCTGGCGCGAACTCGAAGCGGGCGCCTGCCGCTGAGCCGCCGCGCGCACCGCGCTCAGGCGATGCAGCGGGTCTCGCGCGGTTCGATCCCCACAGCGACCGATTCGCCCGGCCTGTAGAGCACGCTGCCCAGCCGGTGCGGTTCGTCGGACAGCAGCGCCAGTTCGCCGACGCGAACGCGGTAGCGCGCGAACTCTCCGAGGAACTCGCTGTGCTCGACTCGACCTTCGGCCCAGACGTGGCCGTCGTCGCCTTCGGGGCGGGTGCGCGCGAGCCGCAGCGTGTGCGGGCGCAGCGTCACGCAGGCCTTGCCCGAGCGCGGCGCGCCGGTGCTGGCCGGCACGGCGATCTCGCCGATCCCGGCGGCCGCGAACCTGATCGTCGTGGCATCGCAAGAGAGCACCTCGCCCTCGATCAGGTTGGTGGTTCCGACGAAATTCGCGACGAAGCGGTTGACCGGGTTGTCGAACAGTTCGATCGGCGGTCCGATCTGCTGGACGATGCCCTGATCGAGCACCGCCATCCGGTCGGCGGTGGTCATCGCCTCCTCCTGGTCGTGGGTGACGAAGATCGTCGTCACGCCGAGCTTGCGCTGCAGCGTGAGCAGGTCTTCGCGCATCTGCACGCGCAGGTTCTTGTCCAGGTTCGACAGCGGCTCGTCGAGCAGCAGCACCTGCGGCTCGATCACGATCGTGCGTGCCAGAGCGACGCGCTGTTGCTGCCCGCCGGAGAGCTGGCTCGGTCGGCGCGCCGCCAGCGAACCCAGACCGACCATCTCCAGCGCGGTCGCGACCCGGTCGCGGATCTCGGCGCGCGCGACCTTGCGCTCGACCAGGCCGAACGCGACGTTGTCGAATACGCTCATGTGCGGCCACAGCGCGTAGTTCTGGAACACCATCCCGATGTTGCGTTCGTGCGCGGGCACCGTCGTGATGTCGCGCCCGTCGACCAGCAGTTCGCCCTTCTGGTGGCGGTTGAAGCCGGCGATCAGGCGCAACAGCGTGGACTTGCCCGATCCCGAGGGGCCGAGCAGTGCGAAGAACTCGCCCGGCTCGATCGCGAGGTCGATGTCGCGCAACACCATCGTCGAGCCGAACGAGAGCTCGATGTTGCGGCACTCGACCGACATCTTCCTGTGTGTGGTCATCGTCGGTATCCGCCAGTTGCGCGGCGTGCGAGGGTCATTTCGCGACTCCGGTGTGGCCCGCGGTGCGATCGGCGACGCGGTGCGAGAAATAGGTGCCCAGCGCGACGATCACCACGGCGAGCACGCCGAGCGCGGCGCCCGGACCGCGCCCCGACACGCTTTGCATGAAGAGGTAGATTCCGTAGGACATCGGCGCCTGGCTCTCGGAGCTGACCAGCATGATCGTCGCCGAAAGCTCAACCGCTGCGGTCATGAAGCTGGTGATGAATCCGGCGAGGATGCCGCCGGTCATCAGCGGGATCACGATGCGCCGGATCACCGACAGCCGCTTCGCCCCGAGCGATCGGGCGGCTTCCTCGAGCGAGGCGTGCACCTGCTGCAGCGCCGCCACGCACGATCGCACCGCGTAAGGCAGGCGCCGCACGCCGTAGGCGATGATGATGATCAGCGCCGTTCCGGTGAACGGGCCGCCCACGAACGGCATCTCGACGTCGCGGAACACGCGCAGGAAACCGATCGCGAGAACGACGCCCGGAATCGCGAGCGCGGCGCTCGAGATCCAGTCGAGCCAGTGCCGCCCGACGATGCGCGTGCGCAGGATCAGGTAGGCGATCGCCACGCCGAGCACCACGTCGATCAGCGCGGCGATGCCGCAGTAGATCAGCGTGTTGCTGATCATCCGGCTCGAATCGCTGAACATCGTCTCGTAGTGCTCGAGGGTGAAGCCCTCGGGCAGCACCGAGAAACTCCAGACCTTCGAGAACGACATCAGCAACAGGCCGATGTGCGGCGAGAGCGTGATCGCGAGCAGCGCCACGATCCACAGCGAGACCGCCGCGTTCTCCCATCCCACCAGCTTGCGCTTGCGCAGCGTCGTGCCGCCCTTTTGCGTGGTCGCGAAGTCGCGACCCTTGAGCGAGCGCGCCGACAGCCAGAGCGCGAAGATCGACAGCACGATCATCACGACGCTGATCACGTAGCCGAGCGGGTCGTCGAGCCCCACCGAGGTGATGCGCAGGTAGGCCTGCGGTGCGAGCATGTTGGTCTGCCCCAGCACCAGCGGCGTGCCCAGGTCGTCGAACACTTTCACGAAGACCAGCGAGGCGCCGGCGACGTAACCGGGAAGCGAGAGCGGGAAGATCACCCGCCTGAACAGCCTGAACCCGCGCGCGCCGAGGTTCATCGCAGACTCCTCCATCGCCCCGTCGATGTTGCGCATCGCCGCGATCAGGTTCATCAAAATGAACGGAAAGTAGTGGATGCTCTCGACGAAGACCACGCCGACCAGCCCCTGCATGAACGGGACGTTGATCCCGAAGGCGCTGTTGAGGAGCAGGTTGACCGAGCCGCTGCGCCCGAAGATCAGCTGCATCGCGACCGCGCCGACGAAGGGCGGCATCACCAGCGGCAACACACCGAGCGTCTGGATCAGCAGCGCGCCCCTGAACTCGAAGCGCACGGTGAAATAGGCCAGTGGCACGGCGATCAGCGTGGCGAAGAGCACCGACCACGCCGCGACCGAGAAACTGTTCCAGAACGATTCGCGGAACAGGCTCTGCTGCATCGCCGCGTCGACGTGGCCCAGCGTGAACCCGCCCGAACCGTCGGAAAACGCCGTGTACACGACGCTGCCCACCGGCAGAATCAGGAACGCGATCAGGAACGCGAGTATCAGGCCCGCAGCCAGCATCGGCCCGGCCGGGGGCAGGCGGCGTGCGGCCGGACGCGCCGCCGTGGTCGTGGAAGTCGTCATCGAGTTGCTGGCCGCGCGCGGTGCGTCGCCGTCATCGCCGGCGACGCAACCCCGCCCGGTGGCGCGCCCTTACTTCTTGAGCGCCGCGGCTTGCTTGGCGAAGTCGGCCGCGCGGTCGTAGTTCGCGCGCGCCCTGGTCGCCCACTGCTCCTCCATCGCCGAGAGCTGCTTGGTCACCGCGGCGTCTTTCTTGCTCTTGGCGAACAGCGCGAGGAAGTTCTTGTCGGCCGCGAGCTTCTCGCCGACGATCGGCGTGAACGCGAGGTCGCGCGCTTCCTTCAGAAGGCGCGCGGCGTCGCCCGAAGGCTTGCCGCCCCACTTGGCCTCGGCTTCGTGGATCGCCTTGGTCGCAGCCTGCAGATCCTTGAGCTTGAAGGTCACCGTCTGGTCGAACAGCGCCACGACCAGGAAGTAGCGCTCGCCCGAGAGGTCGTTGTCGAACTTCACCTTGGCGCGCTTGGCGATCTCGTAGGCGTTCGGATAATCCTTGGGCATCTGCGGGTGGCTGTAGAGCTTGGGCAGGATCGGCAGGCGGCTGATCTTCGGGTCGAGCAGCAGCAGTTGACCCTCCTCGGACAGCGTGAAGCTGATGAATTTCTTTGCCTCGTCGGCGTTGCGCCCGCCGGCCACCAGCGCGATGTTGGCCGGAACGACCGTGGTGCGCGTCGGGTACACGAACTCCACCGGGAACCCGGAGTAGCGTCCCGCGAGCCCGAAGAAGTCGATCACCAGGCCGATTCCGAACTGGCCGTTGTTCACGCCGTCGGGAACGCCGAAGCTGCGGTCGGTGATCGCCGCCATGTTGCCGCTCAATTGCAGCATCTGGGTCCAGCCCTTGTCCCAGCCTTCGGCCTGGAGGATCGTCTCGACGGTGAGGTGGGTGGTGCCCGAGCGCGAAGGCGAGGACATCGCGACGTGGCCGAAATACACCGGCTTGGCCAGGTCTGCCCACTCCGCGGGCTTGGGCAGCTTGTGAGCGGCCATGTAGCGGGTGTTCCACATCAGTCCGTAGCCCGCGATCGCCTGCCCGAGGTACATGCCGTCGGGGTCGTTGAGCGGGAAGGTGCCGACCTTGTCGGGCGCGTCCGGGTTGGCCAGTTCCCTCGACGGGGCGAGCAGCTTGTTCCTGGACAGCACCTCGAAGGCGTCGGGCGCGGACGCCCACATCACGTCGGGACGCTGGCCCTCGCTCGCTTCGCGGATCGTCGCGATCGCGGAGGTGGTGTTCTTGTTCAGGATCTCGATCTTGATGCCCGGATTCTTCTTCTCGAAGGCCGACTTGTAGGCAGTCGTGAGTTCCTTCGGGAACGACGTGATCACGGTCACCGTTCCAGCCTGTGCGAGCGCCGCGAACAGCGCGGCCGATAGTGCAAGAGCGGCGCCGACGGCGCTCGAAAGCGTTCGCTTCATTGTGTCTCCCCCATCAGGTTTTCGGGCCATCGGCCCGCCCGCCGACAAGCTGCCGGCGAATTGATCTTGTGCCAGCATCTTACGTCAACGCGCGATTCCTCCTAAATCGGAACGCAACGCCCGCAGTCGCAGCCCGAGCAGCCAACCCGCACCGGGCGGCGGTTCCCAGTCGATTCTTCCGGCGGCGTCGAGCGCGACCTCGCGCATCGACACCGCCTGTTCGACGTTGCCCCCGACGACGCTCGCCACGCCAGGCCGGGCGGAGACGTCGACCACCAGGTCGCAGTGCATCGGAGTGAACGGGCGCGGGCTCCACTGCGCCGAGATCCAGTCGATCATCGGTGCGCCGATCGCCTTGGCCGATCCGCGCACCGTGCACACCAGGTCGCCCCGGCGCGCGACGAAGGGCGTCGCGAGCAGTTCGAATAGCGGCATCGTGCCCTCGCGGGTCGCGGCGACGTAGTCAGCGTGCGTGTCGCTGAAGACGAACTCGAGGCGACCGAAACCCGCTCGTCGATAGAGGTAGCTGACGAACGCCGCCGACCAGGGCTCGGTGCGCAGCGCCGATTCGCCCGCGGGCAAGCGCGACTCGCAGACATCGGTGCGCGCGCAAGGATGCCGGTAGGTCGACACGAGTGGCCAGTACCGATTGACCAGCGCGCAGTGGCGCGACGAGCGCTCGCGCCCGCAGCCGTCTTGCACATGCGCGCAGCTGCCGTCGGCAAGGACCGCGCAAAGGCGTCCGTCGGCGTCGCTGCGCACCCGTTGTTCGCCCCAGTCGCGCCATTCGTCGAGTGCGCCCGCGACCAGTCGGTCGATGCGCGTTCGTGCCTCGTTCGGGGTCAGCGCGCAGCCGCCCAGCACGAGCAGCAGCGAGAGTGACAGCGCGCGCGAAGCCGCGCCGATCCGCAAAAAAAAAGAAGCCCGGCGCGGAGGCCGGGCACAACTCCAGTCCTGGAGACGGAGGAGACACGCCGCCACTATGCTCGTGCAAGCTTGACGATAGGCTGACATTCGCGTGGACGATACGCCGGTCCCGGTAAGATCGCGCCTCGAGCAGACACCGCAGGAGGACAAGATGGACTGGTTCGCCGACCCCAACGCCTGGATCGCCCTTGCGACGCTGATCGCGCTCGAGGTCGTTCTCGGGATCGACAACATCATCTTCCTGTCGATCCTGGTGGGACGGCTTCCCGAGCACGAGCGCCAGCGCGCCCGACTGATCGGGCTGTCGCTCGCGATGGTGATGCGGGTGCTGCTGCTGCTGTCGATCGCCTGGGTGATGCAGCTGACCGCGCCCTGGTTCACCGTGCTCGGGCGGGGTATCTCCGGACGCGACCTGATCCTGATCATGGGCGGGCTGTTCCTGCTGTGGAAGAGCGTGCACGAGATCCACAACTCGCTCGAGGTTCCGCAGGAAAGCGCGCCGGGCGCGCCGGCCGCGGCGGCGACCTTCGGCGCGATGATGGTGCAGATCGCGCTGATCGATCTCGTGTTCTCGCTGGATTCGGTGATCACCGCGGTGGGAATGGTCGACGAAGTCTCGATCATGGTGGTCGCGGTGATGGTTGCGGTCGGGGTGATGATGGTCGGCTCACGCCCGATCGGCGAGTTCGTCGATCGCCATCCGACGGTCAAGGTGCTCGCGCTGAGCTTCCTGGTGGTGATCGGCGTCGTGCTCGTCGCCGAAGGCTTCGGCACGCACGTGCCGAAGGGCTACGTCTACTTCGCGATGGCGTTCTCGGTCGTCGTGGAGATGCTCAACATCCGCATGCGCCGCCGACGCGAGGCGGTGCCGCTCAAGCTGCACCGCGCGATTCCCGGCGATCGCGCGGCGGCCAAGGCGCGTGAGGACGGTGCGTGAGGGAGGCGCGTGAGGGAGGCACGCGGCGACGGATGAAACGTGATGGCGGCGCCTGATCGTCCGCGTGACGGCGCGGCGTTCAGTCGATCAGGTTTCCCGAGAGCAGCCGATGCACGAGCCGCGCGAGGCGCGCGTCGTGCACGCCGCGCTCCTGCAGTGCGTGAAGGGTGTTGATCGCATAGTCGCGGTTGGCGCCGCGCCGGCCCGAACTGTCGCGCAGGCGCGCGACGATCTGCATCTCGCTGAGTCTCTCGTAGGCCGGACTGCTGCGGTCGGCGACGAAGCTCAGCGCCCGGATCTGCGCGCCGTTTCGCAACGTCACCGCGACCAGCGACGGCGTGTAGACGCTGTTGAGCATCTCGCGATCGTAGAGCCGCGCGATCGACTCGCGCCGCTTCGGGTGGTTCAGCCGCATCGCCACGCCAACGCAGCTTCCGCCGCGATCCAGCCCGAGGACGACCCCTGGTCTGGACGGCGTGCCGCGATAACGGGTCGAGCGGATGCAGAACGCGCGGTGGTAGCCGTGGACCCGCGCAAGGACCGCGTGGTCGAAGTCGATCTCCGGGTTCCAGATCAGCGATCCGTACCCGAACACCCAATCCGCCAGTTGCATGTCCACCACGGGAGAATAGCTTCGGCGCGAAACGCCGCGTGTCAGTCGCCGGCGTCTCTTCCGAACGCGGCGTCGTTTGGCAATGCCTACTTCGCCCCAGCCTTCTTCGGCGTGGCCTTCTTGCGCTGCGGCCTTCTTCGCCCCAGCCTTCTTCGCCCCAGCCTTCTTCGCCCCAGCCTTCTTCGCCGCGCGGCCTTCTTCGCCCCAGCCTTCGTTGGCGCGGCGGTCGCCGGTGCGTCGTTCGCGCGACCCTGCCCCCTTGTCCTTGGCAGCGCGCGCCGGTCGGGGTTCGAACTCGAAGCCCACCTTGCCATTGGCGTCGCGCACCAGGAAGGCCTTGAACTTGCGTCGCGTACGCGAGGAGACGAAGTCGGTCAGCAGGTCGGTGCGGCCCCGACGCGAGCAGCTTGCGCACCTGCGCACGGCTCGACTTCCTGCTGCAGGATGATCTTGCCGGTGCGGAAGTCGCACGATTTATCGCGGTCCGACCGATTTCTCGCAGACGTAGGACATGCCGTGCTCGAACACGCCCGCGCCGCACTTGGGGCAGGCCCCGAGCGAGCGTCTGCGCGGAGAAGTCGACCGGCTCGGCGTTGTCGTCGTCGCCGTCGCGCTGGCCGAAGTCGAACTCGAGCTTGTGTTCGTCGCTGAGTCTTGAGGATCGCAGCGAACGGCCGGCCCATCTTGCTGCGAAAGCCCTGCAGCGGGCCGATCGTGCGATCGCGGATCAGTTGCTCGACTTCGGCGACCTCGAATTCGCGCGAACCCGGATGCTTGGAGAGCGAGAAATCGCAGCTGGTGCAGGCGAATCGCTTGTAGTTCTCCTGCACTTCACCGCCGCAGTTCGGGCACGGAGTCGCGAGCGTCGCGTAGTCGCCCGGTACGGTGTCCGACTGATAGTTCTTCGCCCGCTCGACGATGCGCCGCGTGACCTCGCCGATATCACCCATGAAGGCGTCGCGCTCGAGCTGTCCGCGTTCGATCTGCGAGAGCTTGAACTCCCAGTCTCCGGTGAGCTCGGGTCGCGTGAGCTCCTCCACGCCGAGCCCGCGCAGCAGCCGCAGCAACTGGAAGGCCTTCGTCGTCGGGATCAGTTCCCGGCCCTCGCGGATCAGGTAGTTCTCCGAGATCAGCCCCTCGATCATCGCCGCGCGGGTCGCCGGCGTGCCCAGGCCCTTGCCCGCCATCGCCTCGCGCAGCTCGTCGTCCTCGATCAGCTTGCCCGCGCCCTCCATCGCCGAGAGCAGCGTCGCCTCGCTGTAGCGCGGCGGCGGGCGCGTCGCGAGCGCGTGCACCTGCGACTTCGATCGCGCGCACCTGTTCGCCGGCATCGACCGCGACCAGATCGGCGTCGGCCTTGCCGATCGCGCGCTGCCCTCGGCCGCCGGACCTGCCGATTCTCCCTTGCCGTAGACCGCGAGCCAGCCGGGCTCGACCAGGATCTTGCCTTCGGTCTTGAACGTGTGGTGCTCGATCGTGGTGATTCGTGTCGTGACCAGATACTCGGCCGCCGGGAAGAACACCGCGAGGAAGCGCCGCACGACCAGGTCGTAGATCCGCTGCTCGGCGTCGCTCAGGTTGCGCGGCGGCTGCAGCGTCGGGAATGATCGCGAAGTGATCGCTGACCTTTGCGTTGTCGAACACGCGCTTGTTCGGCTTCGGACCCAGCCTGCTGCCGAGGATTCGCGCGGCGAACGCCCGTAGGCCTTGCTGACATCTCGCCCAGCTGCCCAGCGTGTCGCTGACCGTGGGTCAGATAATCCTCGGGCAGCGCGCGCGAGTCGGTTCGCGGGTAGGTGATCGCCTTGTGTTTCTCGTACAGCGCCTGCGCGATCGACAGCGTGGTCTTGGCCGAGTAGCCGAAGCGCCCGTTGCCTTCGCGCTGCAGGCTGGTCAGGTCGAACAGCAGCGGCGAGATCTGGGTCGACGGCCTGGCTTCCTCCTGACCGTGCCGTCTGCGCCCGTCGCACGCGCGACGATCGCCTCGGCGCGCGCACGCTCCCACAGGCGCTCGGCTCGCGCGTCCGCGTCGTCGCCCTTGCGAAACGCGGGTCGAACCAGCGTCCCTCGTAGTCGCCGGCCTTGGCCTGGAAGGTCGCGCGCACCTCGAAGTAGTCGCGCGATTCGAACTGCCTGATGCGTCTCCTCGCGGTCGACCACGATCGCGAGTGTCGGCGTCTGCACGCGTCCGACCGTCGTCAGGTAGAAGCCGCCGTCGCGCGAATTGAACGCGGTCATCGCGCGCGTGCCGTTGATCCCGACCAGCCAGTCGGCCTCGGAGCGGCAGCGCGCGGCGTCGGCGAGCGGAATGATCGGCCGTCGTCCGGGCGAAGCGCGGCGAACGCGTCGCGGATCGACTTCTGCGTCATCGACTGCAGCCAGAGGCGCTCGATCGGCTGGCTTGCCCCTTGGCGTGCTGGACGATCAGGCGAAAGATCAGCTCGCCCTCGCGGCCCGCGTCGCAGGCGTTGATCAGCGCGGTCGACGTCCTTGCGCCTGATCAGTCGCGCGAGCAGCTTGAGACGCTCCTGGTTCTTCGCGATCGGCTGCAGGTCGAAGTGCGGCGGGATCACCGGCAGGTTGGCGAACGACCACTTTCCGCGTTTGACCTCGTACTGCTCGGGCGCGCCGATCTCGACCAGATGGCCCGACCGCCGAGCAAAGCACGTAGTCGTCGCTCTCGTAGTAATCGCCCTGGCGTGCGAAACCGCCCAGGGCGCGTGCGATGTCCGCCGCGACCGAGGGTTTCTCGGCGATGATCAGTGTCTTAGCCATGGCTTAAAGGGCGCCAATCATAAGAGCGTGAACCGGGGCTACGCAACCCCGTCCACTTGGATTAGTCTCGCGCGCGCGCTCTGGCGCCATCGGCGCGCGAGCGGGGGCTGCGGCGCTGTAGCGACCATCGTGCGAGCCGCTCGACCGGCCTTCGACTTCCAGTTCGAGCAGGCGTGTCGATACCGCGCCACGGCGCCGGGCGGTCCGTCAACCGCCGCACAGCGTTTCGGCGCTGTCGGATCCCAGCCCAGCGCGGATTCGACCGGGTCTTCGCTCGGGCCGGTACCAGCCTGCCGCCGGGGGGACGAAGCGGCGCCGGCGCGCAGAATTCCAGTGCTCGCCGGCGCCCCGGCAGGCGATCCCGGCGCCTCGGCAGGCGATCCCGACGCCCCGGTACCGATCTGGCCGAGTTCGTCGAGCACGTCCGAGGCCGACTCGACCAGGCGCGCGCCCTGCTTGATCAGCTGGTGACAGCCCTTGGCTGAGCGGGGAGTGGATCGAACCGGGGATCGCGAAGACGTCGCGCCCGAACTCGCCCGCCTGGCGCGCGGTTCCCAGCGAGCCGCTGCGCAGCGCCGCCTCGACCACCAGCACGCCCAGCGAAAGCCCTGCGATCAGCCGGTTGCGCCGCGGGAAGTGATCGCGACGCACTCCGGTGCCCAGCGCGCAGCTCCGACACGAGGGCGCCGCCGCGCGCGACGATCGCTCGGGCGAGGTCGCGGTTTTGCGCCGGATAGACCCTGTCGACACCGGTGCCGAGCAGCGCGATCGTGGCGCCGCCCGCGTGCAGTGCGCCGCGATGAGCGGCCGCGTCGATTCCGATCGCGAGTCCGCTGACGATCGTCAGCCCAGCATCGCGGCGAGGGCTGCGGAGAACGCCTCGGCGGTCTCGGTACCGGTGTCGCTGGCCGAACGGCTGCCGACCACCGCGAGTGTCGGCTGCGACAGCACCTCGGGTCGGCCGACCAGGTAGAGCAGAGGCGGCGGGTCGCCGATCTGCAGCAGCAGCCGCGGATAGCGCGGGTCGGCCAGCGTCAGGAGGTGGTGTTCGTCGGCGCTCGCCCAGTCGAGTGTGGCCTCGACCGCCAGGTCGCGGTGCGGATCGGGTGCGCCGATCGCGCGCGCCAGCGGCTCGCCGACCACCTTCGCGCGCGCCTGCGATCCCGCGGCGAGCACGTCCTCGGGCAATCCGAACGCCGCGAGCAGGTCGCGCGCGCTCGCCGGCCCCACGCCGGGCGTGAGGACGACACGCAGCCAGGCCGCGCACTCGGCGCGCCCGCCGTCGGGCAATGGCATCGAACGGTGTTTCTTGTTTTCGCTACGGGTTGGTGACCTCGTCGCCGACAGCGGCGTCGCGCGACGAGCGCATGATCAAGCCGTAGGAGATCTTATCGAAGACCCGGAAAACCAGCAGATGTCCAACCGGCTCACCCGGAAGTCTTACCTCCTTGTCCTTCTTCTCTTTCGCTTCGCGATCCTGCGCGACACGCGGACGTTCGTTGATCGCGAGGACGTTGCCGACGGCCAACCCGGCACCCGAGCCGACGTTGAGCGCGACGACGCTGTTGCGCCCGGCCTGCGCGACGCCGCGGTGTACCGAGACGATCCGCCCGCTCACCGGCCGCTCGGGCGGGCGCGGCACGTAGTTGACCTGCGGCACGCGCTCGGCCGGAAGCAACCGGTCGCCGGTGCCGATCTCTTCGTTGGCGCTCACGATGCGAAACGCGGCCGGGTCGCCGCCGCGTTCCAGGCGCGCCAGGCCGACGAACTGCGCCTCCCAGGCGATCGGCTTGCGGGTGTCCGGGTCGAGCAACGCGCGCACGTTTCGATAGACGTGCCAGTCGCGGGTCGATTCGTCTTTCAGGCCGCGAACGTAGGCCAGGTCGCCCCGCGCCAGATAGACCCTGCCGTCCTGCGTCGCGACGATGCGCGGGTTGGACTCCAGCGCCTTTTCGTCGACCACCAGCGCGCGGTTGAGGAACGGTGCGATCGCCTGCGCGTCGATCGTCTGCACGGGGACCGGTTCGATCGCTTCGCGGCGCACGCGCGGCGAAGCGCGTTCGACGCGTTCACCCGCTTGTGCCGTCGGGGGCGCTGCGCTCGCCGAGGGCGAGGCGGACGCTGCGGCGGGCGCGCCACCGTCGACCGCTCGCGCCAGTCGCAGCCTCGGGCTGGCGCCGCTCTTGTCGAGATAGACGATGTCGCCCGGGTAGATCAGGTGGGGGTCGCTGATCTGCTGGCGGTTGAGCTGCCAGATCTCGGGCCAGCGCCACGGTTTTTGCAGGAAGCGTCCGGCAATGTCCCACAGCGTGTCGCCCTTGACGACGACATACTTGTCGGGCGCGTTGTGCTGCAGCTCGATCGCCTGCGGCTGTGTTTGCGGCTGTGCCTGCGCGTGGACCTGGGCCGACATCGCCCACAGCGCGAGCGCAAGGACCTGCGTGATAAACTTTGTCATAGCGAGTCCGCCGCGCCTTTGTTGAAGTGCGCCTGAAAAGCCCCGCCGAATCAAGGGTTTGATATCACAGGCATCGGCTCGGATTCTGCCGATCATCGCCCGATGCCGCAAGGATCATTCTGAATCAACGGTAGCTCTACGCCGATGGCCGTCCTGAACATCCTTCGATACCCCGATCCCCGCCTGCACCAGGTCGCCAAACCGGTCGACTCGTTCGACGATCGTTTGCGTGCCCTCGTGAGCGACATGGCCGAGACGATGTACCAGGCACCGGGCGTCGGGCTCGCGGCCACGCAGGTCGACGTCCACGAACGGGTGATCGTGATCGACGTCTCCGATGCGCGCGACGAGCTCCACGTGTTCGTCAACCCGCAGATCGTCCAATCGAGTGACGATCGCAAGGTTTACGAGGAGGGCTGCCTGTCGGTGCCGGGCATCTACGAGGAGGTCGAGCGCCCCGACCGGGTCAAGGTGCGCGCGCGTGACGCCGATGGCAAGGCGTTCGAGGTCGACGCCGACGGCCTGCTCGCGGTCTGCCTGCAGCACGAGATCGACCACCTCGACGGTCGGGTCTTCGTCCAGTACCTTTCGCGCCTCAAGCAGGGCCGGATTCGCTCGAAGATGCTCAAGGTCGAGCGCGAACCCGCCTGAAGCGGGCTCCGCGCCTGAAGCGCTCGCGCCGGCCCGATGCGACTGATCTTTGCCGGCACCCCGGAATTCGCGCGTGTCGCGCTCGAAGCGCTGGTCGCCGCCGGTCACGAGGTGGCACTGGTGCTCACCCGCCCCGACCAGCCCGCCGGACGCGGCCAGCGCCTGCGCGAGAGCCCGGTCAAGCGTTTCGCTCTCGGCGCCGGGCTCGCGCTCGCGCAACCGCAGACGCTGCGATCGGACGAGGCGCGTGCGCTGATCGCGGGTGCGCGTGCCGACGCGATGATCGTCGCCGCCTACGGCCTGATCCTGCCCGCCGAGGTACTCGCACTGCCGCGCCTGGGTTGCATCAACATCCACGCCTCGCTGCTGCCGCGCTGGCGTGGCGCGGCGCCGATCCAGCGCGCGATCGAAGCCGGCGACGGTCGCACCGGCATCACGATCATGCAGATGGACGCCGGACTCGACACCGGCCCGATGCTGCTCGCGCGCGAACTGGAGATCGGGCGCGACGAACCGGCGGGCAGCCTGCACGACCGACTCGCGGTGCTCGGCGGCCAGGCGATCGTCGCGGCGCTGGCCGGGATCGGCTCGGGTGCGATCGAGGCGACGCCGCAGCCCGAAGCGGGCGCGAGCTACGCCCGAAAGATCGGCAGGGCCGACACGATCATCGACTGGCGCGAACCGGCTGCGCGGCTGGCGGACCGGGTACGCGCGCTCGACCCCGCGCCCGGGGCGGTCGTGCGGCTCGCGGGCTCGGACGAAGCGATCAAGCTGTGGCGCGCGCGGGCGGTCGACGCTCGCGGCGCCGAGCCGGGCGTCGTGGTGAGTGCCGATGCCGGGTCGGTGCTGGTCGGCTGCGGCGACGGCGCGCTCGCGCTGCTCGAGTTGCAGCGCCCTGGCGGGCGCAGGCTGTCGATCGCAGATTTCCTTCGTGGCCACCCGATCGCACACGGCGCGCGCTTCGAATCGGTGCAATGAGCGGGGCTTGTCCGCGACCCATCGGCACCCCAGATAGGGTCTGAAGGGCACATTTCGATCACGGAGCGAAACGATGTTCAATATGGCCAAGACTGCGATGCTGATGGCGGCGATCACCGCGCTGTTTGGCGTGGTCGGCGCGTCGATCGGGGGCCAGCAGGGGATGCTGCTCGCACTGGGGTTCGCGCTGGTGACGAACTTCTTCGCGTACTGGTTCTCCGACCGGATGGTGCTGCGCATGTACAACGCGCGTGAAGTCGACGCGTCGAGTGCGCCCGAGTTCTACGCGATGGTGCGCGCGCTTGCCGAGCGCGCCGAGCTGCCGATGCCGAAGGTCTACCTGATCGACGAGCAAGCGCCGAACGCCTTCGCCACCGGTCGCAACCCGGAGCACGCCGCGGTGGCGGCCACCACCGGCATCCTGCGCGTGCTCTCGGCGAGCGAACTGCGCGGCGTGATGGCGCACGAACTGGCCCACGTGAAGCACCGCGACATCCTGATCTCGACGATCACGGCGACGATGGCCGGCGCGATTTCGGCGCTGGCGAACTTCGCGTTGTTCTTCGGCGGGCGCGGCGGCGGCGGCAGGTCGTCGAACCCGATCGCGGCGATCCTGGTCGCGATCCTCGCGCCGCTGGCCGGCGCGTTGATCCAGATGGCGATTTCGCGCGCCCGCGAGTTCGAAGCCGATCGGGGCGGAGCCGAGATCTCGGGCGATCCGCGCGCGCTCGCGTCCGCGCTGGACAAGATCCACCGCTACGCGCAGGGTATCCCCCTCGAGACCGCCGAACGCCATCCGGAGACCGCGCAGATGATGATCATGAACCCGTTGTCGGGTGGCGGACTGCGTGGCCTGTTCTCGACCCATCCGTCCACCGACGAACGGATCCGGCGCCTGATGGCGATGGCGGGCCACGCTGGCTGAGTCGGGCGCGAACGCGCACGGCGGACCGGCGCGAGTGGGTTCGTCGCCGCTGCGCGCGCCGCTGTCGGCCGAGATGCGTGCCGCAGCGCGGGCGCTCGCGGGGGTGCGCGCCGGGCGCGCGCTGCCAAAGGCGCTCGGGAACGCAATCGGGCAATTGCGCCTGACCGAATCGTCGCGCGCGGCCACGCAGGACATCGCCTACACGGCCGTTCGCCGCCTGGGCACCTGCCTTGCGCTGGCGTCGCTGCTCAACGAGCGCCAGCCGGCGGCCGCGATCGCGGCGCTGCAGTGCGTCGCGCTGTCCGAACTGCTCGTGCCGGCGAGACGACACGAGGCGGTAATCGTCGATCAGGCGGTGGCCGCGGCACGACTCGATCGTTCGATGTCGGCGGGTGCGGGCTTCCTGAACGCGACGCTGCGCCGCTTCCTGCGCGAGCGCGAAGCGCTGCTCGCCGCGGTGCGCGACGACCCGGCGGCACGCTGGAACGCACAGCCGTGGTGGATCGAACAGCTGCGCGTCGATCATCCGCTGCACTGGCAGGAGATCCTCGCAGCCGGCGACGCGCCGCCGCCGATGACGCTGCGGGTGAACGCGCGCCGAACCACGTGCGAGCTCTACCTCGCGCGCCTCGCCGGATGCGGAATCGGCGCATCGGCGATCGGGCCGCACGCGCTTCGCCTGGACACGGCACTGGAAGTCGAGTCGCTGCCGGGATTCGCCGAAGGGCTTGTCTCGGTGCAGGACCTGGCCGCGCAACTGGCCGCGCCGCTGCTCGACGTTCGCCCGGGACAACGGGTGCTCGACGCGTGCGCGGCGCCCGGCGGAAAGAGCGCGCACCTGCTCGAGCTGGTCGATTGCGAGCTGACCGCGCTCGACCTCGACGCCCCGCGTCTCGAGCGCGTCAGCCAGAACCTTCAGCGGCTGGGCTTGTCCGCGAACGTGCTCGCGGGCGACGCGTCGCAGCCTTCGGGCTGGTGGGACGGACGCCGATACGATCGGATCCTGCTCGACGCGCCGTGCTCGGCGTCGGGCATCGTTCGGCGCCACCCGGACATCCGTTGGCTGCGCCGCCGTAGTGATCTCGCGACACTTTCGCAACGCCAGGGGGCGATGCTGGCCGCACTTTGGCCGCTGCTCGAGCCCGGTGGTAAATTGCTCTACGCCACCTGCTCGGTGTTCCGGACAGAGGGCGAAGGGGTGATCGAGCGGTTTTGCGCCCGGCAGCCGCTGGCCGAGCGCGAGTCGCCGCGTTGGCGCTGGGCCGACGCGCCGCAGGCCGAGCCGATCGGCCAGTTGCTGCCGTGCCCGCGCCCAGCGCGCGATCACGACGGGTTTTTCTACGCACTGATTCGGAAACGGCCGTGACCGCACGCTTCGTCCGGGCGCTGGCCCTGATGGTGGCGGTCCTCGCGGCGCAGCTGACGGTCCAGCCGGCACGCGCCAGCGAAACCATCGAGGCACAGAACATTCGCCTCGAGCCGTCCATGAGCGACGGCTGGGTGATTTCGGCCGACTTCGTCCTGCCGCTGCCCGGGCGGATCGAAGACGCCGTCAGTCGCGGCGTCGCGCTGTACTTCGTGGTCGAGTTCGAACTGCTGCGCCCGCGCTGGTACTGGTGGGACGAGAAGACGGCCGAGGCGAGCCGCAGCTACCGCCTCAGCTACCATGCGCTCACCCGCCAGTACCGGATCGCGCTCGACGGGCTCGGGTGGGCGTACCCGACGCTGGAAGAAGCGCTCGAGGCGCTCGGGCGCCTGCGCGGCTGGCGCGTGATCGCCCCGGAGCAGGTGACCCCGGGCACGAACTACGAAGCGCAGGTCCGGATGCGACTGGACCTGTCGCAGTTGCCCAAACCGTTCCAGGTCACCGCGATCGCGAACCGCGACTGGAATCTTCAGGCCGAATGGAAGCGCTTCAAGTTCAACCCGTAGACGTCGAGAAGAAGGCGATCACGCGCGCACTGCGCGTCGCGGTGATCGTCTCGGTCGCGCTCGCCGCCGCGCTGCTGGTCGTGCTGGCGACCGCGAGCAGCAACACCCGCTTCTTCGAGCGCAACTACGAGATCCTTCTCTGGGTCACGCTCGGCGTCGCCGCGATGCTGTTCGTGCTCGCGACCGAACTGGTGCGTCGCCTGGTGCTGCGCTACCGGCGCGGGTTGTTCGGCACGCGACTGATGGCGCGGATGGCCGGCGCTTTCGTGCTGATGACGGTGGTGCCGGTCGCGCTGGTGTTCCTGGTCGCGGTGCAGTTCGTCGGGCGTTCGATCGAGTCCTGGTTCGACGTGCCGCTCGAGCGCGCGCTCGACTCGGGCCTGAACCTCGCGCGAGCATCGCTCGACTCGCAGCTCGCGGACCTTCTCAAGAAGGCTCGCCAGATGGCGCTCGAACTGGGCGAGTCTCCCCCGGGCATGCAGGCCACGGCGCTCTCGAGGCTGCGCGACCAGACCGGGGTGCAGGACGCGTTGCTGGTATCGGGCACCGGGCGAATCGTGTCGGCCAGCACGATCCGGCTCACGCAGCTCGTTCCCGAGCTCCCGCCCGCCGACGCGCTGCGTCAGGCGCGCCTGACACGGCACTTCGCGCGGGTCGAGGGTGGCGAGGCGGGCAAGCCGGGCGAGGCCGGCGCGGCGCAACGCCCGCTGCAGCTGCGCGTGATCGTGACGGTGCGCGCCGACACGCAGCTGCTCGACGACACGCGCTACCTGCAGCTGATCCAGCCGGTACCGGGCACGCTCGCCGAGAACGCCGAAGCGGTCCAGCAGGGCTATCGCGACTTCCAGGAGCTCTCGCTCTCGCGCGCCGGCCTGAAGAGGATCTTCCGCACCACGCTCACGCTCACCTTCCTGCTCACCGTGTTCGCCGCGGTCGCCGGGGCCTTCCTGCTCGCGGGCTGGCTCACCGGCCCGCTGTCCGATCTCGCAGCGGCGACGCGGCTGGTGGCAGAGGGCGATTTCCGGCCGGTCAAGGACTACACCGGTCGCGACGAACTGGGCGTGCTGACGCGCTCGTTCAACGCGATGACGCGCCAGCTGCAGGAGGCGCGCTCGCTGGTCGAGCGCAACCAGCGCGAACTCGAACGCGCCAACGCGCAACTCGAGAGCGTGCTCTCGAACCTCGACGCGGGCGTGATGGTGCTCGACTCCGACCTGCGCCTCACGCTCGCGAATCCCGGAGCCGACAGGATCATCGGTGCGTCGCTCGCCGAGTTTCTGGGCGAACCGCTCGCGGCGCTGCCGCGCGTCGGTCAGCTCGCCGAGCAGGTTCGCGCTGCCTTCAACGAGCAGGTCGCCAGCGGCGCGGCGAGCTGGCAGCGACAGTTCGCGCTGCAGCGCGCGCTGGGCGCGACCGAGGTCGGCACCGCGGTGCCCGCTTCCACCGAACAGACGCTGCTCGCGCGCGGGTCGATCCTGCCGGAGCGAAGGGTCGGCTACGTGATCGTGTTCGACGACATCAGCGAAGTGATCTCGGCGCAGCGTGCGGTGGCCTGGGCCGAAGTCGCGCGCCGGCTGGCCCACGAGATCACCAACCCGCTCACGCCGATCCAGCTCGCAGCCGAGCGCCTGCGCCACAAGCTGCGCGACCGGCTCTCGCCGTCCGACGCGGAACTGCTCGACAAGAACGCGCAGACCATCGTCAATCAGGTCGGCGCGCTGAAGATGATGGTCGACGAATTTCGCGACTATGCACGCCTGCCGGCGGCGCGCCTGGAGCCGTTGAACCTGAACGGACTGATCGAGGACGTGCTTCGCCTGTATGCTTCGACCGAGACACACGGTGCGATCCGTTGCCGGCTCGCAAGCGATCTTCCCGAAGTGATGGGCGACGCGACGCAACTGCGGCAGGTGATACACAACCTGCTGAAGAACGCGCGCGAGGCGGCCGACAAGCGGGAGCGCCCGGAGGTGGACGTTGTGACCGAAGCGATCGAGCTCGCGCCCGGCGCGAGCGCGGTACGGCTGATCGTGCGGGACAACGGCAGTGGATTCACGCCGGCGATGCTCGCGCGGGCTTTCGAGCCGTACGTGACGAGCAAGCCGCGCGGCACGGGCCTGGGGCTGGCGATCGTTCGCAAGATCGCCGACGAGCACGCAGCGAGGGTGGATATCGGAAACTGGGGGGACGACGATCAGCAGGTGCGAGGCGCGCAGATCTCGATCCTATTTACGAAGTTGGCAAAAAGCGTGGACAATCCGCGCTTCGAAGGAGTTGCGCAGCGGCGCGACGGAGGACATGGCTGAGATCCTGGTAGTGGATGACGAGATCGGCATCCGCGAGCTGCTTTCCGAGATTCTCGGCGACGAGGGTCATTCGGTGCTGCTCGCCGAGAGCGCGCAGCAGGCGCGCAGGCTGCGCGAGGAGAACACGCTCGACCTGGTCCTGCTCGACATCTGGATGCCCGACACCGACGGCGTCACGCTGCTCAAGGAATGGGCCAGTTCGGGCCGGCTCACGATGCCGGTGATCATGATGTCGGGGCACGCGACGATCGACACCGCGGTCGAGGCGACCCGGATCGGCGCGCTCGACTTCCTCGAGAAGCCGATAGCGCTGCAGAAGCTGCTCAAGGCGGTCGAGCAGGGGCTGGCGCGGCGCAAGTCGCCGCCTCCCGTCGCGCGATCGGGGGTCACGCAGTTCGTGCCGGTGTCCGGTTCCGCGGCGTCGTCGAGCGCGACCGGCGCGCGCGTTTTCGACACCACGCAGGCGCCGCCCTACGGCGCGTCGATCGCGAATTCGCAAGGCGCGGGTGCCGGCTTCGCCGCGGTGGCGCCGTCGGCTTCGGGAGAGGCGTCGATCACGCTGCGCGAGCTCCCGCTCGACCTGCCCTTGCGCGAGGCGCGCGACGCGTTCGAGCGCGCCTACTTCGAGCACCACCTCTCGCGCGAGCACGGCAGCATGACCCGAGTGGCCGAGAAGACCGGCCTCGAGCGCACCCACCTGTACCGCAAGTTGAAGCAACTCGGAATCGACCTGGCGCGCGGCGCCTACCGCAAGGGCCAGAGCGGCTGAGCCACCGGGGTCTTCATTGAAGATCATCATCCTGGGTGCCGGACGCGTCGGCGAGTCGGTGGCCGAGAGCCTGGTCTCGGAGCGCAACGACATCACCGTCGTGGACACCGACATCGCTCCGCTCAAGCTGCTGCAGGACCGCCTCGACCTGCGCACCGTCGCCGGCAACGGAACGCACCCGACCGTGCTCGAACAGGCGGGCGCGCGCGACGCCGACATGCTGATCGCCACCGCGGCGCGCGACGAGACGAACCTGGTCGCGTGCCATCTGGCGTCGCGCATCTTCAACATCCCTACGCGCATCGCGCGCATCCGCGCGCCCGAGTTCCAGGACCACCCCGAGATCACCGGCGAGGGCGGCTTCTACGTCGATCACCTGATCTGCCCCGAGCAGACGGTGTGCGACTATATCTTCAAGCTGATCGAATTCCCCGAGGCGCTGCAGGTGCTCGAGTTCGCCAACGGGCGCGCGAGCCTGATCGCGGTGCGCGCCTACGCGGGCGGCCCGCTGGTCCAGCACCCGGTCCGCGACCTGCACCAGCACCACCCGAACATCGACGTGCGCGTGGTCGCCATCTTTCGCGAGGATCGCGCGGTCGACGCCCGACGGCGACACCACGATCGAGGCGGGCGACGAAGTGTTCCTGCTCGCCGCTTCAGAGCACATCCGCACCGCGTTGTCCGATCTGCGACGAATCGACAAGCCGGTGCGCCGGATCATGATCGCCGGCGGAGGCAACATCGGCCTGCGCCTGGCGCGCGCGCTCGGCTCGCGCTACGAAGTCAAGATCGTCGAAACGAACCTCCAGCGCTGCGAGTACCTGGCGAGCCAGCTGCCCTCGTCGACCATCGTGCTCTCCGGAGACTCGACCAGCGAGGAACTGCTCGCGAGCGAGAGCGTCGGCGAGATGGACCTGTTCCTCGCGCTGACCAACGACGACGAGAACAACATCATGTCGTGCATGCTGGCCAAGCGCATCGGCGCGAAGCGGGTGATCGCGCTGATCAACCGGCGCGCCTACGCCGAGCTGATGCTCGACAGCCGCATCGACATCGCGATCGTTCCGGCGCAGACGACGATCGGGCAACTGCTCACGCACGTGCGTCGCGGCGACGTCGCGGCGGTGCACTCGTTGCGTCGCGGTGCGGCCGAGGCGATCGAGGCGATCGCGCACGGCGACGCCAAGTCCTCGAGGGTGGTCGGCCGGCGGATCGAGGAGATCGAGCTGCCGCGTGGTGCGACGATCGGTGCGATCGTCAGGATCGAGGCCGACGGACGCTCGAAAGTGATCATCGCCCACCACGACACCGTGATCGAATCCGACGACCACGTCATCGTGTTCCTCGCGAACAAGCGCTCGCTTGCGCAGGTCGAAAAACTGTTCCAGGTGGGCGTGCGCTTCTTCTGAGCGCGCGCCCCCGCGTGACTTCGTTCACATGGTCCGCGCCGTCGGTCGGCTAATGTCGACCGTGCCACTCCAGCGCACGACGATGACACCCTCCCAGGAACTGACACGCAAGGCGATCCGCAGGATCCTGCTCGGAATCGACGAGCAGCGGTTGTGCGACGAGGACGTGCCGATGCGCACGCGAATCGGCCGCGTCGAGGCCACCGCGCGCCGCGGCGCGCTGCCGCGACGCCTGCGCATGCTGCTCCTGCTGGCCGACGGGCGCACCACCATCGCCGACATGCGCCGCGCGCTTCCGCGGCTGCGCGGAATCGAGCAGGGCTTCGACATGCTCCATCGGATGGGCCTGGTCGAGGCGCTGCCGCCCCCGATCGACCCGGGGCCCCCGGCACGTCCCACGACAGGCGCGCTGGACTAGAATCACGCACCCGGGGCGGTGTTCTGCCCCGCCACCGCGGTTCTTCGGCTCTCCGATGCGGCAATTGCTGGTCACCGCCCACGTGCTGGGCGCATTCCTCGGGGTTTTCGCATTGGCTTTCGGGCTGCCGCTCGCGTGGTCGCTCGCGGTCGACGACGGCGCGCATCGCGGTTTCGCGATCGCCTCGGCGATCTCGGCCGTGATCGGCGTCGCGCTGTGGTTGCCCACGCGCAGGCTGCGGCGCGAACTGCAGCCGCGCGACGGCGCGCTGCTGGTCGTGATGAGCTGGCTGTCGGCTACGCTGGTCGCGTCGATCCCGTTCCTGATCGAGCTTCCGGCGATCAGCTTCACCGACGCGTTCTTCGAATCGATGGCGGGGCTCACCACCACCGGCGCGACCGTGATCACCGGGCTCGATCACCTGCCGCAGTCGCTCAACATCTGGCGCCACGCGTTGCAGTGGTTCGGCGGCATGGGGATCATCGTGCTCGCCGTGGCGATCCTGCCGCTGCTCGGCGTGGGCGGAATGCAGCTCTACAAGGCCGAGACGCCGGGGCCGATGAAAGAGGGCAAGCTCACTCCGCGGATCACCCAGACCGCGAAGTACCTCTGGCTGCTCTACGCCGGGCTCACGCTCGCATGCATGCTGAGCCTGCGGCTGGCCGGCCTGTCATGGTTCGAGTCGGTGTGCCACGCGTTCTCCACGCTCGCGCTTGGCGGATTCTCGACGCGCGACGCGAGCATCGCCGGAATCGAGTCGCTGGCGGTCGAGCTGATCATGATCGCGTTCATGTTGATCGCGGTGCTGAACTTCGCCACTCACTTTCGCGCGCTCACCGCGCGCTCGCTGCGCGTCTACCTGCGCGACCCCGAGGCGGTATGGGTGTTCGCCGTGATCGGTTTCAGTTGCCTGATGCTCGGCGGCTTCCTCTACTGGAAGGGGATCTACCCGAGCTTTCCCGAGGCGCTGCGTCACGCGGCCTTCAACACCGTGTCGCTGGCGACCTCGAGCGGATTCATGAGCGACGACTACGCCGTCTGGCCGCTGTTCGGGTCGATGTGGCTGTTGCTGCTCGCCACGGTGGGCTCTTCCACCGGTTCCACCGGCGGGGGGATCAAGATGATCCGCGCGATCATCCTGGTGCGCCAGACCGGGCACGAGCTGCTGCGCCTGATCCACCCGCGCGCAGTGCGCCCGCTGGTGGTGGGCGGGCAGGTGATCGAGCAGCGCGTCGTGCTGGCGGTGCTCGGTTACATGCTGCTCTGGGGCGTGACGACGCTGGTGCTCACCTTCGCGATGCTCGCCACCGGGTTGGATTTCGTCACCGCGTTCAGCGTGGTCGTCGCCTGCGTGAACAACCTCGGTCCGGCGCTCGGCGACGTCGGGCCGACCCAGAACTACCAGCCGCTGAGCGACCTCCAGACCTGGCTGATGGCGGTCGCGATGCTCGCCGGCCGCCTGGAGCTTCTGACCTTCTTCGTCATCTTCACGCCTTCGTTCTGGCGTAAGTAAGCGCTTCCTCTCTGGCCGCGCGTCCGGCACTGCGGCGAATCACCTTGCGCGGCACCGTCGGTCGGGCGAAATACCCCGGTCGTCGGAAGGGGCGCGGCTTGAGTCCGGTGCGGCCGACACCAACTTGGAGACGTACAAGCTCGAGGTTTGCCATGCAGATGATCTACAACAGCCCCAACTATTGCGTCGTCGAGTTCGCCGACTCGGAAGGCCAGCACGCGGGCTTCGAGATCATGGACAAGACCTCGCGCCGCGAAATCTACATCAACGGTGCACTCGCGCTGCGGTTTCGCGAGAACGTGTCCGAGCTGATCGCGAGCGAGCCGACCAGCGACGAAGTCGACGCCTTCCTCAGCGGCTTCGGCGGCCTGATGCAGCAACCGCTCACGCTGCACTGAGCCGGCGCTACATCTGCTCCCAGGGCAGACCCTCGAAGCGCCAGCCGTTGCGGCTGCCGCGGTGGTGAGTCTCGTCGAGGTCGCCCTCGAACCCGTGCAGCACGTTGTAGACGCGCTTGAAACCCGCCGCCTCGAGCGCCTGCCCCGCCTCCACCGAACGCTTGCCGCTGCGGCAGATCAGGATCACCGGTCGCTGCGTGGAGTGGCCGGCGAGTTTGCGCACTTCGCCGACGAAGTGCGGATTCAGCTCCCAGTCCGGGCCGTCGTACCAGGCGACGTGCACCGACCCCACCGCGTGGCCGACGAAGAAGTACTCGGCATCGCTGCGGCAATCGACGAACAGCGCATCGGGTTCCTTGTGCAGGAATTCGTCGGTTTCCTTCGGCAGCAGGTGTTCCATCGCAGTCTCGATTCGCCCAAAGGCACAGCTTAGCGCCGCCGGCGAGTCGACGCATGAACCGCACCAGGTGCCAGACTCCCGGGCGCGGTGTCGAGGTGCGCGAGCCGCGCGAAGAAACCGGTCTTCATCTGCTATCGTCGCGCCACGAATCGACCTCTGAAAGGCTGCGCCGGATGAGAATCGCGATCCTCGACGACTATCAGGACTGCGTTCGAACGCTGCCGTGCTTCGCCCGGCTCGAGGGCCACGAAGTGGTGGTGCTCAACGAGACCATCGCCGATCCGGCCGCGCTCGCTGCGCGGCTCGACGGGATCGAGGCGCTGGTGCTGATCCGAGAGCGCACTCGTGTCACGCGCGAACTGCTCGCGCTGCTTCCCCGGCTGCGGATCGTCAGCCAGACCGCCAGGGTGGGGGCGCACATCGATCTGGACGCGTGCACGCAGCGCGGTATCGCGGTCGCCGCCGGAACCGGTTCGCCGTACGCGCCGGCCGAGCTCGCGTTCGCGCTGATCCTCGCGGCGATGCGCGGAATCGTCGCCGAGAATGCGGCGCTGCGCGCCGGGCGCTGGCAAACCCTGCTCGGGCGCAGCGTGCGCGGCAGGACGCTCGGCGTGCTGGGTTACGGCAACATCGGGCGGCTGGTCTGCGGCTACGCGAGGGCGCTGGGGATGCACGTGCTCGCGCACGGGCGCGCAGGCTCGATCGAGCGCGCCCGGGTCGACGGGGTCGAGACGGTCGCGTCGCGCCGCGCGCTGTTCGCCGCGAGCGACGTGCTCAGCGTGCACCTGCGCCTCGCCCCCGAGACGCGCGCAGCGATCGTCGCCGGGGACTTTGCCGCGATGCCCGACGGCGCGGTGTTCGTGAACACGAGCCGATCGGAACTGGTCGCGCCGGGCGCGCTCGCGGCCGCGCTCGAAGCGGGCCGCCCGGCGATCGCCGCGCTCGACGTGTTCGATTCGGAACCGGCCATCGGCGATCCGTTGATCTCGCATCCTCGCGTGCTCGCCACTCCGCACATAGGCTACGTCGAACATGACAGCTACGAGCTCTACCTCGGCACCGCGATCGACAACGTCGTCGCATTCGCGTCGGGGGCCCCGACCGGGATCGTGAACCCCGAGGTGCTGGCGGGCTGAGCGAGGATGCCGCCGACGGCGCTCGCGCTGGTGCTGATCGCCGCGGTCATCCACGCGAGCTGGAACCTGTTTCTCAAGCGCGCGCAGTCCGACGCGGTGTGCACCGCGTGGGCGGTGGCCGCGGGCGGCGCGCTGGTGCTCACCCCGATCACGCTCGTCGTTCACGGTGCGGGGATCGCCGAACTGGGCGCCCTGCAGTGGGGCGCGGTCGCGGCGAGCGGGGTGCTCCACGTCGGCTACTTCCTGGTGCTGCAGGCGGGGTATCGCGCGGGCGACCTGTCGGTCGTCTATCCGGTGGCGCGCGGCGTCGGCCCGCTGGTCTCGGCGCTGGCGGCGATCCTGCTGCTCGACGAGGCGGCCACGACCGCCTCGATCGCCGGGTTGTGCCTGATCGTCGCGGGCACCTTCACGATCGCGGGCGGTACGTCGATCCTTCGCGGGCGTTGGTCCGGGCGCGCCGGCGCGGGGCTCGCGTGGGGCGCGCTCACCGGAGTGTTCATCGCTGCGTACACGGTCACCGATGGATGGGCGGTCAAGGTGCTCGGCGTCGCGCCGCTGCTGTTTTACTGGTTGTCGGACACGAGTCGCGCGGTGATCCTCGCGCCCTGGGCGATGCGCCGGCGCACGGCGATGCGCATGATGCTCGCACGCGACTGGCGCCCGGTGCTGGCGGTGGCGCTGCTCTCTCCGGTCAGCTACATCCTCGTGCTCGAAGCGATGAGGCTCGCGCCGATCAGCCACGTCGCGCCGGCGCGCGAGGTGTCGATGCTGATCGCCGCGTTCCTCGGCGCGCGGGTGCTCAGCGAGGGCGATCTGTGGCGTCGGCTCGCCGGCGCCGCGCTGATCGCCGCCGGGGTCGCCAGCCTGGCGCTTTCGGGCTGATCGCGCCGTCGGCAGGGCGTGCAGTCGGCTGATCGCCGCGTCGGTCGACGCGCGCGCCGTCGGTTCAGTCCGCGCGCGGCGTCAATCCTGCGATCGCGTCGGCGACCCGATCACCTGGCGCCAGGCCGAGCGCGCGCGCGGCGTCGTTCAGGTGGCTCAGCACGCCGCTGCGCGCCCCGTCGGCCGCGTCGCCGATGCGCGCGCTGTCGTGCGCGTACGCCGCGGCCGCGATTCCCCGGGCCTGGAGCATCGCCAGCGCGACGATGCCCGCCTCGTCCTTGCCGACGCCCGCGTCGTTGAACAGCACCGCGCGCGGCGCGACCCGTGCGTCGAGCACGAACGCGGCGGCGGAGCGTCCCCCGTGCGATCCGGTGACGACGACACGACCCGCGCCGCGCTCGCCTAGCGCGGAGATCGAGTCGAGCAGCAGGACGTCGTGCACGCGGCGCTCCCAGCGTGTGGTCGGAACGGGCATCGCGGCGTGCCGCGGCATGCGCACCACACCTCAGGTCGACGATATCATCGCCGGGCGCGCGTGGCGCGCTCGCTCGGCACGCAATGCGTGCGCGCGAATCACGATCGCGCCTGCGAGCGTCGCCTTCGTGCTAGCCTGCCCGGGCCATGGCTGCGCAGGAACGAACGGCTGAGCCGCCGGCGACGCACGACGCCGCCGACGCGGCGCGATCGCACGACGCCGCCGACTCGGCGCAATCGCACGACGCGGCGCTGCTCGCGATCGTCGGCGAATTGCGCGGCGAACTCACGCGCGACGCTTCGCCGGGTCAGGTGAGACTGGGCGACTCGCTCGATCGCGACCTGGGATTCGACAGCCTCGCGCGCGTCGAGTTGCTGTTGCGCATCCAGCGACGCCTGCGGATCGATCTGCCGACCGACGTGCTCGAGCATGCCGAGACGGTCGCCGACCTCGCGCTTGCGCTGCGCGAGGCGGCCAAGCACGCGCCGGCGGCACGGCTGCCGTACGCCGCGTTGTCGGAGGTCCCGGCGCGCGGCGGCGCGGCCGACGCGCCACGGCCGCGGGGCGAGCCGGGCGACGCGCGCACGCTGCTCGATGTCCTCGATTGGCACCTGCAGCGCGAGCCCGACCGCGCTCAGATCGTCCACCTGGGCGACGCCCAGGCGCAGCCGATCACCTACCGTGCGCTCGCAGACTCGGCGCGACGCGTCGCGAGCGGGCTGCAGCGTCGCGGACTCGAGAAGGGGCAGTCGGTGGCGATCATGCTGCCCACCGGTTGCGAGTACTTCTACGTCTACTTCGGGATCCTGCTCGCAGGCGGCGTTCCGGTCCCGATCTACCCGCCGGCACGTGCGGCGCAACTCGAGGAGCACGTGCGGCGCCACGCGCGCATCCTGGCCAATGCCCAGGCGGTGATCCTGGTGACGATCGCGCGCGCGAAACTGGTCGCGCGGGTGCTGCAGGCGCACGTCGCGACGCTGCGCGACGTGGTCGAGGCCGATCTGCTGTTGCGCAGCGAGGGCGCGCCCTTGGCCGTCGCCGTCGAACCCGGCGACGTAGCGTTCATCCAGTACACCTCGGGCAGCACCGGCGACCCGAAGGGCGTCGTGCTCACCCACGCCAACCTGCTCGCCAACATCCGGTCGATGGGCAAGGCGCTGCGCGTCGATCGCGACGACGTCTTCGTCAGCTGGCTGCCGCTCTACCACGACATGGGACTGATCGGCGGGTGGCTGAGCTCGATGTACTACGGGATGACGCTGGTCGTGATGTCGCCGCTGGCATTCCTCGCGCGCCCGTCGCGCTGGCTGCACGCGATCTCGGCCTACCGCGGGACGCTGTCGGCCGCGCCGAACTTCGCCTACGAGCTGTGCGCGAGCCGAATCGACGACGACGAGCTGGTGGGACTGGATCTGGGCAGCTGGCGCCTCGCGCTCAATGGCGCCGAGCCGGTGCTGCCGGAAACGATCGAGCGCTTCGTCGCGCGCTTCTCCGGTTGCGGCCTCGAGCCCGAGGCGATGATGCCGGTCTACGGGCTTGCCGAGTGTTCGGTCGGTCTGGCCTTTCCGCCGCCGGGGCGCGGTCCGCGAATCGATGCGGTCGACCGCGACGTGTTTTCGCGCGAGCGACGCGCGCAGGGCGCTCGCAGCGACGACGCGCACCCGTTGCGCTTCGTTTGCTGCGGCAGCGCGATTCCGGGGCACGCGTTGCGCGTGGTCGACGAGCGCGGGGTCGATCGGCCCGAGCGCGTGGAGGGCCGCGTGCTGTTTCGCGGCCCTTCGGCCACGGCCGGGTACCGCGACAACCCGCAGGCGAACGCGCAACTGATCCGCGACGGATGGCTCGACACCGGCGATCACGGCTATCTGGCCGAGGGCGAGCTCTACCTCACCGGACGCGCGAAGGACATCGTGATCCGCGCCGGGCGCAACGTCTATCCGCACGAGGTCGAGGAAGCGGTCGGCGAACTCGCGGGAGTGCGCAAGGGCTGCGTCGCGGCGTTCGGCAGCACCGACCCGAAGTCCGGGACCGAGCGACTGGTGGTGCTCGCCGAGACGCGCGAGACCGACGCCGACGCGCGCGAGCGGCTGCGCGTGGCGATCTCGGCGGCCGTGCTGGACACGCTGGGCGAACCGGCCGACCTGATCGTGCTCGCCGTCCCGCACACGGTGCTCAAGACGTCGAGCGGCAAGATCCGCCGCGCCGCGTGCCGCGAGCTGTTCGAAACCGACCGGCTCGCGGCGAGCGCGAGCGGCGCGCGCCTGCAGGTGTTGCGAGTCGCGGCGCGCGCGGCCTGGCCGATGGCACGGCGCATGCTGAGAAACGCCGGCGAGGCAGTGTTCGCAGCGCGCGGCTGGCTGGTGTTCGCCTTGGTCGCGCCGCTCGCGTGGTGCGCGGTCGCGCTCGCGCCGCGACCGCGCGTCGCCTGGGCGAGCGCCCGTTTCTTCGCGCGGGTCGCCCTCGCCGCCAGCGGGCTGCGATTGCGCGTGAGCGCAGCGCAGCCGTTGTCACCCGAACGCGCGTGCGTGATCGTCTCGAACCACGCCAGCTACCTCGACGGCATCGTCATGGTCGCCGCGATTCCGTTCGCCTGTCGCTTCGTCGCCAAGCGCGAACTGCTGGCCAATGTGGTGTCCAGGGTGTTCCTGAGCCGGCTCGGCGCGGTGTTCGTCGAACGCTTCGAGGCGCACCAGAGCGTGCGCGACGCGGCGAACCTGGAGCGCTGCGCGCGCGCGGGGCAGTCGTTGATCGTCTTTCCCGAGGGCACCTTTCGTCGCGCGCCCGGAATCCTCGCGTTTCGCCTGGGCGCTTTCGTGGTCGCGGCGAACAGCGCGACTCCGGTCGTTCCGGTGGCGCTGCGCGGCACGCGAACGGCGCTCCCGGACGGGCGCTGGTGGCCCTCGCGCGCGACGATCGAGGTGGTGGTCGGCCCCGTGGTCGAGCCGCGTGCCGACGCCCCGGATGCGTTCACCGCGGCGCTCGCGCTGCGCGACGCGGCGCGCGCGCACATCCTGGCGCACGCCGGAGAACCGTCAGGCGAAACGTGACCTGAAGTCGTCCGGGATGCGTACCGAGTGCAGCTTGGCCGGGTCGTCGGGATCGACGCGAGCGAAGACGCGCAGCTCGTATCCCTCGACCAGCAGCTTCTGCCCGCGAAAGATGCGGTGCGCGACGCGAAACGTGCGCGTCGTCCACCTGTCGACCCAGGAGTGCACTTCGATCGTGTCGCCGGGCAACGCCGGCGCGCGGAAAGTCCCTCCGACGTCGATCAGCGTGCCGGCGATCAGGCCCTCTTCGCGTCGCTTGCGTTCGATGTCGTAGCCGCCGTGGCGCCACATCTCGTGCGCGGAAAGGTCGAACCAGCGAAAGAAGTTCGGGTAGAAAACTATCCCGGCTGGATCGCAGTCGCCGAAACCGACCACGAGTGGCGTGACGAATACCTTCAACGCGAACCCCGCACCGGTGGTGCCCGAGCGCCGCCGGTTCAGTCCAGCGCGAGCGCCGACAGCGCGCCGGGCGACTTGCCGAAACGCTCGGCCACCGCGGCCGCGGCGGCGTCCATCTGCGCCATCGTGCCGCCGTCGATCGGCAGCGCCTTCTCGCGTTTCGCGCGCCAGGCGCGCTCCGGATCTCCCGGCATCAGGATGCCGCCCAGCTCCTCGCCCACTTCGGAGAGCCGCGCCGACTGCACCCACTCGACGAAACTGCGCGCTTCCTGTTCGAAACGCTCGCCGCTCCCGATCCGGGACGGGTCGAACACGATCGCGAGCATGTTGTTCCAGATCGCGTACTTCATTGTCAGGTTCGCCGGCTGGGTGGTCTCGCCCCCGGTGAGCGCGGCGCCCAGCAGTTCGCAAACCATCGCCAACGCGTAGCCCTTGTGTGCGGCAAACGGCAGCAGCGCGCCGTGCGGCCCCTCGGGCGGCTCGAACATCACGCGCGGCTCGAGCGTCGCGTTGCCGTCGACGTCGATCAGCGAGTTCGGCGCGACCTGCACCTTCTTGTTGTAGGCGACGCGCACCTTGCCGTGCGCGATCGCGCTGGTCGCGAAATCGAGCACGATCGGCTTGCCGTCGGCGCGCGGGATGCCGACCGTGAACGGGTTGGTGATGTAGCGCGCCTGCGAGCCGCCCCAGGGCGAGACCATCGGCGGGTTGCTCACCGCGTTGGTGAAGTGGATCGACACCATGTTCGCGGCGATCGCCTGCTCGGCCCAGTGCCCGACGCGGCCCAGGTGGTGCGAGTTGCGCAGCCCCATCACGCACACGCCGTTGGCGCGCGCGCGCTCGATCGCGAACTCCATCGCCTGATACGTCACCGACTGGCCCATTCCGCGTTTGCCGTCGACCGTGATCAGGCCGCCCGCGTCGTGGACGATGCTCGCGGTCTGGTTCAGTTTGAGTTCGTCGGCCAGCAGGGCGTTCACGTAGCGCGGCGCCATTCCCACGCCGTGCGAGTCGTGACCCGCGAGGTTGGCGCCCACCAGGTGGTCGGCGGTGAGCTGCGCTTCGCGCTCGCTGGATCCGGCGGCGCTGAACAGGCTGACGATCCAGCGGTGCAGCCCGTCGGTCGGAATCATGAAATCGGCCATCAGATCACCTTCACCTTGAGCGTGCCCACCCCCGACACCGATCCTTCCAGCAGGTCCCCGCGCACGACCGCCGCCACGCCTTCGGGCGTGCCGGTGAAGATCAGGTCGCCGGGAAAGAGCTCCCAGAGCGCCGAGATGTGTTCGATCGTCTCGCCGATGTTCCAGATCAGCTTCGATACCTTGCTGGCCTGTCGCGGCTTGCCGTTCACGTCGAGGCGAATGTCGGCGTTGGCGGGGTCGCCCGCCTTCGCCGCCGGCACGACGGGGCCGATCGGCGCTGCGTGGTCGAAGGCCTTTCCTACCTCCCACGGACGGCCGGTCTTCTTCGCTTCGCCCTGCAGGTCGCGCCGCGTCATGTCCAGCCCGACGGCGTAGCCGAACACGTGCGCGGCGGCGTGCGCCGCGGCGATGTCGCGCCCGCCCTTGCCGATCGCGACGACCAGTTCGATCTCGTGGTGCAGGTCCTTCGTGACCTGCGGGTAGGGCATCTCGCCGGTTGTGCCCTCGGGCACGATCAGCAGCGCATCGGGCGGCTTCATGAAGAAGAACGGCGGCTCGCGGCCGGTGAAGCCCATCTCCTTGGCGTGCTCGACGTAGTTGCGACCGACGCAGTAGATGCGGCGCACCGGAAAGCGCTGGTCGCCGCCGGTGATCGGCAACGAGACGACTGGGGGCGGGTCGAACGCAAAGCTCAATGGATTCTCCTGTTCCGCAAGCGCGGCGTCGGTCGCGATAGCAGCCGGCGAGCGCGCACGAGCCAGAACTATACCGTCGCCGGCAGGCGCGGCGCTCGAGCGCCCGCGCCCGGCCCTTACCGCAATCGGGGGATTGTTGGTCGACTTCGCCGCGCCTAGGCTGAACAGCACGGGGGCGACCAGGCCCGTCTGCACAAGGGCGGGCGATTCGACACGCAAGCGCGGCCGATGCGGCCGCGCGCCGTAATCGTCGCCCGATCAGGGGGGCAACCATGGCTACGTATCCCAGTGTGCTCGCGCGCGCCGGACGTCGGCGCGCTGCTGTGCGAATCCCCGTTCTCGCGCGAACGCTCCCGGTGCTCGCCGCGATCGCGGCGCTGTTCCTCTCGAGCGGCGCCTTCGCCCAGAAACAGGGCGGGACCATCAACGTCGGCCTGGAGTCCGACGTCGTGGGCTTCGACCCGATCAAGGTCGGCGTCTACTCGGTATCCGAGACCGCGGTGGCGGCGACCCTGTTCGACACGCTCACCACGCCCGACGCCCAGGGCAAGCCGTCTCCGGCTCTCGCGCTGTCGTGGGCGCACTCCGACGACTACAGGACCTGGACCTACAAGTTGCGCCCGAACGTGAAGTTCCACGACGGCACGCCGTTCAACGCGCAGGCCTTCAAGTGGAACATCGACCGGCACAAGGATCCGGCCAACAAGTGTCGTTGCGCGGTCTACATCGCAAACGTGATCGGCGTCGACGCGCCCGACGACCTGACGCTGGTGTTTCGCCTCGCCCACCCGCAGGCCACTCACCCGGAAATCTGGGCGCGACCCAGCCAGAACACCGTGCCCCACTCGCCCACGGCTGTCGTGGCGAGGGGCGAGGCGTACAACCGCAATCCGGTCGGGACCGGCCCCTTCGTCCTGAAGTCATGGGCCGCAGGTGACCGGATCGTGGTCGAGCGCAATCGCGACTACTGGAAGCCCGGCCACCCGAGGCTCGATCGCGTCGCGTTCAGGCCCTTGCCCGACGGCCCGGCGCGCTTCGCCACCCTGCGCTCGGGCGAGGTCGACCTGATTTATTCGGAAATGTTCGATTTCGACAGCCTCAGGAAGGCCAGGGCCGACAAGCGCTACATCGTTCACGAGCACACCGGCTCCGGCGGAAACCTGCTCTACGCGTTCAACACGAAGGCGGCGCCGCTCGACGACGTGCGCGTGCGCAGGGCGCTGGTGATGGCGGTCGACCGCGACCGGATGTCGCAAGTCCTCACCGGCGGTTTCGCGCGCCCCGCCGTCAACCCCTACGGCGACGGCTCGTGGGTCAAGTGCAGCGACGACGGCGCGTTGCCCTACGACCCGGCGAAGGCGCGCGAGCTGCTGCGCGACTACGGCAAGCCGGTGGAGTTCAGGATGCTCATCACCAACACTCCGCGTGGCCGCGCCATCGGTCAGGTGCTCCAGCAGTTCTGGAAAAGCGTCGGCGCTACGACGGAACTCGAGCAGGTCGACCAGGCAAGCGTCGTGCCGCGGGCCTTCCAGCGCAAGTTCCAGGTCACGCCCTGGCGCTTCGTCGATCTTGCCGACCCCGACATCCAGATGTACGCGAGCTTTCGCACCGGCTCCCCGGCTGCGTTTGCCGGCTACAGCAACCCGCAGCTCGATCTGATGCTCGATCGCGCGCGCAGCAGCGCGGACATGCGGGTTCGCAACGCCGACTACTGCGAGATCAGCCGGCTGATCAACAACGAGGCGCTGTGGCTGTGGCTGTTCCAGAACACCAGCTATGCGATCGGCAAGTCGCGGGTCAAGGGGCTGCCGAAGATGTACGGCAACGTGATCAACGTATCGGCGACCTGGCTGGAATAGGCGCGCGGCAGCCGTAGGGGCGCGGCAGCCCGGATCTGACGGCGGCGACCCCCGAGCCCCGGCCGAAGCGCATCGATGTTGCGATTCATCGGCCACCGCCTCGTCTCTCTCGTGCCGGTGCTGTTCGGCGTCGCACTGCTCACCTTCCTGATCGCTTCGCTGTTGCCGGGCGATCTCGCCACAGTGCTCCTTGGCGAAGACGCGACCCCCGAAACCCTGGCGGCACTGCGCCGTGACCTGGGACTCGATCAGCCGATCGCCTGGCGCTTCCTGCACTGGTTGACACAGGTCGCCTCGGGCGACCTGGGGCGATCGTTTCGCACCGGGCAGGCGGTGGTCGAAGCGATCTCGGAGCGCTTGCCGGTCTCGATCCAGTTGATGTTGATGGCGCAAATCGCCGCACTTGCCGTCGCGGTGCCGCTCGCGATCGCCTGCGCAGTGCACCAGGGCGGGCGGCTGGACCGTTTCGCGACCACCGCCGCGTTCGCGAGCCTGTCGGTGCCGTCGATCCTTTCCGCGATCCTGCTGATCTGGTTGTTCGCGGTGCATCTGCAGTGGTTTCCGGCCACCGGCTACGTGCCGTTTCACGAAGACCCGCTCGCCAACCTGCGCGCGATGCTGCTTCCCGCGCTGACGCTGGCTTCGGCCGAGTGGCCGGTGATGATGCGCGTCTTGCGATCCGACATGATCTCGACGCTGCAGGAGGATTTCATCGCGATGGCGCGCGCCAAGGGCCTGCGGCCCGCGCGGATCCTGCTGGTGCACGCGCTCAAGCCCTCGTCGCTCACGATCGTCACGGTCACCGGACTGAACATCGGGCGCTTGCTCGGTGGAACGATCATCGTCGAGACCATCTTCGCGCTTCCCGGGCTGGGCCGATTGCTGGTGGGGTCGATCTTCGCGCGCGAGCTGATCGTGCTCCAGGGGGTGGTGCTGTTCGTCGCCGCCGGTTTCGTGTTCGTGAACCTCGCGGTCGACGTGCTGTACGCGGCGCTCGATCCACGGATTCGCCGTGGCGAGCGCTGAGCTCGCGCCCGGCGCTGGCGCCACCAATGCGGCGGACGCCACGGCGCTCCGCCGCGCGGCGGAGCGCGGGTGGTCGTTCTGGTGCGCGCTCGCCTGGATCGTGCTGCTGTTCGCTGCGGCGATCTTCGCAGCGGTGCTGCCGCTGCCCGACCCGCTGGAGATGGACATGCTCGATGCGCGCGCGACGCTGTCGTCGGCGCACTGGCTGGGTACCGACGCGCTCGGTCGCGACGTCGCCGCGCGCCTGGTGTTCGGTGCGCGAACATCGCTCACGGTGGGCCTGCTCGCCCCGCTGATCGGGCTGGGTGTGGGTGGCGCGATCGGGCTGCTCGCCGGGTACCGGCGCGGCTGGCTCGACACGATCGTGACCGGTGGCGTCGACGTGCTGCTCGCGTTTCCGCCTCTTGTGCTCGCGCTCGCGGTCACCGCCTACCTCGGGCAGTCGCTGCTCAACCTGACGCTGATTCTCGGTGTGCTCGGCATACCGGCGTTCGCGCGGGTCGCGCGCGGGGCGACGCTGATGTACGCGCAGCGCGAGTTCGTCACGGCGGCACGGGCGATCGGCGCCAGTCACACGCGCATCGTGCTGCGCGAACTGCTGCCCAACGTGGCGCTGCCGATGGCGGCGTACTTCCTGGTGGCCGTGGCCGTCACGATCGTGGTCGAGGGCGCGCTGAGTTTTCTCGGTCTGGGAGTGCCGCCGCCGCAGCCGAGCTGGGGCAGCATGATCGGCGAAGGCCGCGAAAGCCTCGACTCGGCGGCCTGGCTCGCGTTCACCCCCGCGAGCGCGATGTTCGTCACCGTGCTCGCGTTCAACGTGGTCGGCGACACGCTGCGTGCGTTCGCCGACCCGCGGCGCGCGGCACCAGAGTGACGGAGACCGACGGCGACTGCGAAATGACGGTTTCCCCGAAATGACCGAAGCGCTGCTGCGCATCGAGGAACTCTGCGTGCGGCTCGCCACCTCGCGCGGCGTGGTGCGCGCGGTCGAGGACGTCAGCCTGACGCTCGCGCCGGGCACCACGCTGGGGATCGTCGGCGAATCGGGCTGCGGAAAGACGATGCTCGCGCGCGCGCTGCTTCGATTGCTCCCCGCGAACGCGACCGTGTCCGGGCGGGTCGTGTTCGATGGGCAGGAGCTGGGCTCGCTCGCGCCCGAGGCCTTGCGACGATTGCGTGGCCGAGCGATCGCGGTCGTGTTCCAGGATCCTATGACCTCGCTCAACCCGGTGCTGACGATCGGCACGCAGATCGTCGAGACCCTTCAGGCGCACATGGGGATGGCCGCGAACAGTGCGCGCCTGCGCGCGATCGAGCTGCTCGCGTCGGTCGGGATACCCGAGCCGCAGCGACGACTGCGCCAGTACCCGCATCACCTCTCGGGGGGCATGCGCCAGCGCGTCGCGATCGCGATCGCGCTGTCGTGCGAACCGCGCCTGCTGATCGCCGACGAGCCCACGACTGCGCTCGACGTCACCGTGCAGGCGCAGATCCTCGATCTGCTCGCGCGCGAGCAACGGCGCCGGGAGATGGCGATGGTGCTGGTCACGCACGACCTGGGCGTGGTCGCGCAGCGCGCCGACACCGTGGCGGTGATGTACGCGGGCCGAATCGTCGAGCAGGCCGGCGCGCGCCGGTTGTTCGGCGCGATGCGCATGCCCTACACCGCGGCATTGCTCGCGGCGATACCGAAGAGCGACACCGCACCGCACGCCAGGCTCGCCGCGATCGCGGGAGGCCCGCCCGACATGGCGCGTCTGCCCGCCGGATGCGCGTTCGCGCCGCGCTGCAACCGGGCGGTCGAACGATGCGCGCACTTCGCGCCGCCGTACGAGGCTTCCGAGTACTCCGGCCATGGCTACGCGTGCTGGAACCCGATCGGCGAAGCGGCGAGATCGGGACGATGACCTTGCTCGAGGTAGAGGATCTGGTGGTCGAGTACAGGGTGCCCGGCGCGACGGTGCACGCGGTTTCGGGCGTCAGTTTCAAGGTCGCAGCCGGCGAGACACTCGGCCTGGTCGGCGAGAGCGGCTGCGGGAAGTCGACGCTGGGGCGCGCGCTGCTACGGCTGTGCGAAACCCGTTCGGGGCGCGTGGTCTTCGACGGAATCAACCTGATCGAGTTGCGCGGCGAGGCGCTGCGCAGGATGCGCAGGCGCATGCAGATGGTGTTCCAGGACCCGATCGCCTCACTCAACCCGCGTCGGCGCGTCGGCGAGATCGTCGCCGAACCGCTGGTCGTCGCCGGAGTCGGCGAGCGCGCCGAACGCGATCGTCGGGTGCGGCTGGCAATGGAATCGGTGGGCCTGGATCCGGACGCGGTCAGCGAGCGCTTGCCGCACGAATTCTCGGGTGGACAGTGTCAGCGTGTGTGCATCGCCCGGGCGCTGGTGCTCGAGCCGTCGCTGCTGATCTGCGACGAGCCGGTCTCGTCGCTCGACGTCTCGATCCGCGCCCAGATCCTCAACCTGCTCGAAGAGATGAAGGCGCGCTACGGCCTGACGATGCTGTTCATCGCCCACGACCTGGCGGTGGTCAGGGCGGTGAGCGATCGGGTCGCGGTGATGTACCTGGGCAAGCTGTGCGAGCTGGGCGATTCGGTCGCACTGTTTCGCGCACCGTTGCACCCGTACACGGCGATGCTGATCGCGTCGATCCCGGTACCCGACCCCGATGCCGAACCTGCGCCGAGCCTGCCGGTGGGCGAGCCGCCCTCGCCGGTCGACCCGCCGTCGGGATGCCGTTTTCGCACCCGCTGCCCGCGCGTCGGCGCGCTGTGCGCCGAGCGCGAACCCCGGATGCGCGAAATCGCGCCGGGCCGCTCGGTTGCGTGCCACTACCCGCTCGGTGCGACAATCGGCGCTGGCTCCGACCACGCTTCGCCCTGAACGATGAACCCCACCGAACGCAAGCTGCGCGACCTGCTCGCTCGCACGGATCCTGATCCTCGACGGTGCGATGGGCACGATGATCCAGCGCGAACGCCTGACCGAGGAGCAGTTCCGCGGCGAGCGCTTCGCCGCGCACCCGCAGCGACCTCGGGGCAACAACGAGCTGCTCTCGCTGACCCGGCCGCGACCTGATCGCGTCGATCCACGACGCGTACCTCGCCGCCGGCGCCGACATCGTCGAGACCAACACCTTCGGCGCGACCGCGATCGCGCAGGCCGACTACGGGCTGGCAGGACTTCGCCTACGAGATGAACCTCGCGGCGGCGAGGCTCGCGCGCGCGCGCCTGCGATCGCTACGCGCACGCCCGAACGCCCGCGCTTCGTCGCCGGCGCGCTCGGGCCGCAGCCGAAGACCGCGTCGATCTCGCCCGACGTCAACGACCCCGGCGCGCGCAACGTCAGCTTCGACGAACTGCGCGTCGCGTACGACGAGCAGGCGCGTGCGCTGCTCGACGGCGGCGTCGACCTGCTGCTGGTCGAAACGATCTTCGACACGCTCAACGCGAAGGCCGCGATCTTCGCGATCGAGGCGATCAAGGACGAGCGCACGCCGAGCGGCCTGGACCGCGGTGCCGGTGATGATCTCGGGCACCGTCACCGACGCCTCCGGGCGCATCCTGTCCGGCCAGACGGTCGAGGCGTTCTGGAACTCGGTGCGCCACGCGCGCCCGCTCAGCGTCGGCCTGAACTGCGCGCTCGGCGCGGCGCTGATGCGCCCGTACGTCGAGGAGCTGTCGCACAGGGCCGACACCTTCGTGAGCGTGTACCCGAACGCCGGCCTGCCGAACCCGATGTCGGACACCGGATTCGACGAGACGCCGGAGATCACCTCGGCGCTGCTCGCCGAGTTCGCGCGCGCCGGCTTCGTCAACCTCGCGGGCGGGTGCTGCGGCACCACGCCCGAGCACATCGCGGCGATCGCCGCCGCGCTCGGCCCGATCGCGCCGCGCGCGCGTGCGCGCAGCGACGCGTCGCGCGCTGCGCCTGTCGGGCCTCGAGCCGTTCAACGTCGAACGAGTCCTCGCTGTTCGTCAACGTCGGCGAGCGCACCAACGTCACCGGCTCGAAGGCATTCGCGCGGCTGATCCTGGCCGGCGAGTTCGACGAGGCGCTCGCGGTCGCGCGCCAGCAGGTGGAGAACGGCGCGCAGATGATCGACGTCAACATGGACGAGGCGATGCTCGACTCGGTGGCGGCGATGAGCCGCTTCCTCAACCTGGTCGCGGCCGAGCCCGACATCGCGCGCGTGCCGGTGATGATCGACAGCTCCAGGTGGAGCGTGATCGAGGCCGGGCTGAAGTGCGTTCAGGGCAAGTGCGATCGTCAACTCGATCTCGCTCAAGGAGGGCGAGGACGAGTTCCTGCGCCAGGCGCGGCTGTGTCGGCGCTACGGCGCCGCGGTGATCGTGATGGCCTTCGACGAGCAGGGCCAGGCCGACACCTTCGAGCGCAAGATCGGGATCTGCGAGCGCGCCTACCGGCTGCTGGTCGAGCAGGTCGGCTTACCGGCCGAGGACATCGTCTTCGACCCGAACATCTTCGCGATCGCCACCGGCATCGAGGAGCACGACCACTACGCGGTCGACTTCATCGAGGCGACGCGCTGGATCCGCGAGAACCTGCCCGACGCGAAGGTCTCGGGCGGCGTGTCGAACGTGAGTTTCTCGTTTCCGCGGCAACGACGCCGCGCGCGAGGCGATCCACACGGTGTTCCTGTACCACGCGATCCGCGCCGGACTCACGATGGGCATCGTCAACGCCGGGATGGTCGGCGTCTACGACGAGATCGAGCCCGAGCTGCGCGAGCGCGTCGAGGACATCGTGCTCGACCGCGTGCCTGCGCTGACGGCCGAGCGCGCGCGGCTCGCCGCCGCGCTCGACGACACCGCGCGCGCCGCGGCGCGCGCCGAGATCGATCGCGAAGCCGCAAAGAGCGCCACCGAGCGGATGATCGAGTTCGCCGCGACGCTCAAGGCCGGCGGCGCCAGGAAGGAAGAGAACCTCGACTGGCGCGACGCAGCCGGTCGAGCGCCGGCTGGCGCACGCGCTGGTCAACGGCATCACCGACATTCATCGTCGACGACACCGAGGAGCTGCGCCAGGCGGTCGATGGCGCGCGGCGGGCGGCCGATCGAGGTGATCGAGGGCCCGCTGATGGACGGCATGAACGTCGTCGGCGACCTGTTCGGCGCGGGCAAGATGTTCCTGCCGCAGGTGGTGAAGTCGGCGCGCGTGATGAAGCAGGCGGTCGCGCACCTGGTTCCCTTCATCGAGGCCGAACGCGCGCAGCTCGCCGCGGCCGGCGTCGACGTCGCGAGCAAGGGCGCGGATCGTGATCGCCACGGTCAAGGGCGACGTGCACGACATCGGCAAGAACATCGTCTCGGTCGTCCTGCAGTGCAACAACTTCGACGTCGTCAACATGGGCGTGATGGTGCCGTGTGCCGAGATCCTCGCGCGCGCCAAGATCCGAGGGTGCCGACATCGTCGGCCTGTCCGGGCTGATCACGCCCTCGCTCGAGGAGATGCAGCACGTCGCGCGCGAGATGCAGCGCGACGTGTACTTCCGAGAGCGCGCGATCCCGCTGCTGATCGGCGGCGCGACCACTTCGCGCGTGCACACCGCCGTGAAGATCGCGCCGCACTACGCGGGCCCGGTGATCTACGTTCCCGACGCGTCGCGTTCGGTGCAGGTCGCGCAGCAGCTCGTTTCCGAGGACTCCCGCGAGCGCTATCTCGCCGACCTCGCGACCGACTACGAGCGCGTGCGCACCCAGCACGCGGCGAAGAAGGGGCCCGAGCTGCTCGCGCTGGTGCAGGCGCGCGCGAACAAGCCCGACATCGCCTGGGAGATGCGCGCCGACGACCACCCCGGCGAGGGGCCGCACCCTCTGGCGCACTACCATCCGCCGAAACCGAAGTTCATCGGCAGGCGGGTGTTCCGCAACTACGACCTCGCCGAGATCGCGCGCTACATCGACTGGCAACCGTTCTTCCAGACCTGGGACCTGCAGGCGCCTTTCCGGCGATCCTCAACGACGAGGTGGTCGGCGAATCGGCGCGGCGTGTGTTCTCCGACGCGAAGTCGATGCTCAAGCGCATGATCGACGGGCGCTGGCTCACCGCCAACGCGGTGGTCGGATTCCTGCCCGCGAACTCGATCAACGACGACGACATCGAGGTCTACGCCGACGAATCGCGCGCTCGCCCGGTGGCCTTCGTCTGGCGCAACCTGCGCCAGCAGACCGCGAAGCGCGAGGGCGTCGACAACAAGTGCCTGGCCGACTTCATCGCGCCCAGGTCGATCGACGGCACCCTTCGGGCATCGCCGACTACATCGGCATGTTCGCGGTCACCGCCGGGCTGGGCGTCGAGACGAAGGAGAAGGACTTCGCCGCGATGCTCGACGACTACTCGTCGATCATGTTCAAGGCGATCGCCGATCGGCTCGTCGAGGCCTTCGCCGAGTGCATGCACGAGCGCGTGCGCAAGGACCTGTGGGGCTACGCGCCGCGACGAGTCGCTCGACGCGCACGCGCTGATCGGCGAGCGCTACCGCGGCATCCGCCCGGCACCGGGCTATCCGGCCTGTCCCGAGCACTCGGTCAAGCGCGCGCTGTTCGACACGCTCGGCGCCGACGAGATCGGCATGACGCTCACCGAAAACTACGCGATGCACCCGGCGGCGAGCGTGTCGGGTTTCTACCTCTCGCACCCGCAGCGCCGAGTACTTCAACGTCGGGCGCATCGGCGAGGACCAGCTCGCCGACTACGCCGCGCGCAGCGGCAGGGCAGCCGACGAATTGCGCGTGGTGCTCGCGAGCGTGCTGTAGCGCGCCGGCCGCGCGAACGCCGTGGCACGGCACGCCACGGCACTGCCGGAACCGGCGCGCGCTGAAGTAAGCTTCGCCGATGCACTTCGAGCCACCCGCACAGAGACCGCCGACGCTGCGCCAGCTGGCCGCCGACTTCGGCGCGGTCTACGCCGCCAACGGCCTGATCGGCTTCATCTTCGCCGCCACCGGCCCGGTCGCGATCGTCCTGTCGGTCGGCAGCGCCGGCGGCCTGTCGCCGTCGCAGCTCGCGTCGTGGGTATTCGGCTCGTTCGCGATCAACGGCGTGCTGAGCGCGCTGTTCTGCTGGTACTACCGCCAGCCGCTGGTGTTCTTCTGGACGATTCCCGGCACGGTGCTGGTCGGCCCGGCGCTGGGCCACCTGTCGTTTCCCGAGGTGATCGGCGCGTTCATCGCCACCGGCGTGCTGATGTTCGCGCTCGGCGCCAGCGGATGGGTGCGCACGGTGACGCGCGCGTTGCCGATGCCGATCGTGATGGGAATGGTCGCCGGGGTGTTCATGAAGTTCGGGATCGACCTGATCCACGCGATGCGCGACGACTTCGCGCTGGCCGCGCCGATGGCGGCGACGTTCTTCCTGCTGAGCGCGGTGCCGGCTCTGGGGCGCAGGCTGCCGCCGCTGATCGGCGCGCTGCTCGTCGGTGCGGCGCTGATCGTCGCCTACGGAAGCTTCGCGCCGGGCGGTGCGAGCGGCGAAGCGCTGGTGCGACCGATCCTGTACACGCCGCAATTCTCCTGGCAGGCGATGCTCGAGCTCGTCGTACCGCTCGCGATCACGGTGCTGGTGGTGCAAAACGGCCAGGGCGTCGCGGTGCTCGACGTGGTCGGCCACAAGGCGCCGATCAATGCGATCGCGATGGGATGCGGGGTGTGGTCGATGTTCACCGCGGTCGTCGGGTCGGTGTCGACCTGCCTGACCGGTCCGACCAACGCGCTGATCTCGAGTTCGGGCGAGAAGCACCGGCACTACACCGGCGGCGTGCTGGTGGGACTGCTCGCGATCGCGTTCGGGCTGTTCGCGCCGCTGTTCACGCGGCTGATGCTCGCCTCGCCGCCGGCGTTCATCGCGACGATCGCGGGGCTGGCGATGCTGCGCGTACTGCAGGCCGCCTTCACCATCTCGTTTCGCGACCGCTTCGCGCTCGGCGCGCTGGTCGCGTTCCTCGTCACGGTCGCCAACGTGCCGGTGTTCAACGTCGGCGCGCCGTTCTGGGGGCTGGTGTTCGGCTACGCAACCTCGCGGCTGCTCGAGCGCGAGGATTTCGCCGGCGCCTGAAACGGGGCGCGCCGGCCTCGGGGTCGAGGCTTCGAGCTGCCCGCTTCAGGCGTCAGGCAGGTCGTGCAGTGCGTCGAGCTGGCTGCGAAGCTCCCCGACGCTTCGCGCCGGCAGTTCGCAGCGCCCGAACCGGCACAGGTAGGCCTCGCCGGCGACCCGGCCCGCGAGCAGTGCGTTCGCGTCGTCGGGCGGACCGGCGACGATCGTCGCGAGCGGTGCGAAGGCCGCGCGCCCGAGCGGCGGCACCCCGGGAGCGGTGGGAAGCGCGAGGTCGGCGCCGTGATCGTCCAGCAGGCGCGCGTGAAGCATCGCCGGCATCGCGGCAGGTGCGCTGGCGAAGATCGACTCCTGCCGTGCGATCGTGTCGCGCGCGATCTGCGCCCAGTCGGCGCGATCGCAAGGGCCCGACAGGCGCAACAGCAGCTCGCAGGCCGCCGCGCTGGCCGAAGGCGTCGCTCCGTCGAACAGATCGCGCGCGCGCACCGGAAGCGCTCCGGGTGCGGCGTCGAAGAAACCGTGCTCAGGATCGTGGAAACCTTCGACCAGTCGTTCGGCCTGTTCGCGCGCCGCGTGCAGCCACTGCGGCTCGGCGGTGGCGGCGTGCAGTTCGAGCAGAGCCAGACCTGCCTGCGCCAGGTCGGCCAGGTAGGTCTCGTTGCGCAGCGCGCCCTCGCGCCAGGCGTGGCGCAGCGCGCCCTCGCGCGTCATTTCGGTGAGCAGGAATCCGGCCAGCGCGCGCGCCGCCTCGACCAGGTCGTCGCGCTCGAGCAGGCGCCCCGCCTCGGCCAGCGCGCGCAGCGCCATTGCGTTCCAGTCGGCGAGCACCTTGTCGTCGGTGATCGGCCACACGCGTTTCGCGCGTGCCGCGTAGAGTCGTTCGCGCACCGTGCGCTCCCAGTGCTCGAACCGCGCCTCGTCGAGCCCGAGTTCGGCACGCAGGCCCGGTGCGTCGCGTCGCTCGAGCACGTTCGCGCCCTGCTGCGCGTGCTCGGCGCCGTGCGCCCAGTTGCCGCTCTCGGTCACGCCGTAGAGCCGGGCCGCGGCCGGCGCGTCGGCGCCGAGCACCTCGCGCAACTGCGCCGCGCTCCAGACGTGGAACCGCCCTTCGACGCCCTCGGCGTCGGCGTCCTGTGCCGAACTGAACGCCGCGGGCGCGGCGCCGGGGCGCATCTCGCGCAACAGGTAGGCGAGCGTGTCTTCGGCCACCGCGCGCAGGCGCGCGTCGCCGGTGAGCCGCCACGCGCCGAGGTAGACGCGCACGAGTTGCGCGTTGTCGCTGAGCATCTTCTCGAAGTGCGGCACGTGCCAGCGCCGGTCGGTCGAATAGCGCGCGAAACCTCCGCCCACGTGGTCCAACAGACCCCCTTCGGACATCCGGTGCAGCGTCGTGACGAGCATCGCGCGCGCCTGACGGTTTCCGGTCGCGGCCACCGCGAGCAGGTACTGCAGCAGCGGCGACTGCGGGAACTTCGGCGCGCTGCCGAATCCGCCGTAGTCCTCGTCGAAGCTCTTCGCGATCGTCGCGGTCGCGCTCGCGTGCAGCCGGCTCGCGGGAGCCGCGGCGCCGCCTTGCGGCGCGCCCTGCGCACGCACGTGCTCGACCAGCGTGCGTGCCTGTCCCGCGAGTTCGTCGCGGCGCGAATTCCAGGCGGCGCTCACCGCGTGCAGCACCTCGGCAAACGAGGGCAGGCCGTGGCGCGCCGTCGGCGGGAAGTAGCTTCCGCCGTAGAACGGTTCGAGTTGCGGCGTGAGGAACATGTTCATCGGCCAGCCGCCGTGGCCGGTGAGCGCCTGCAACGCGCTCATGTAGACGTGGTCGACGTCGGGCAGCTCTTCGCGGTCGACCTTGATCGCGACGAATCCGTTGGCGAGCACATGCGCGAGCGCCTCGTCCTCGAAACTCTCGCGCTCCATCACGTGGCACCAGTGGCAGGTTGCGTAACCGACCGACAGCAGGATCGGCTTGTCCTCGTCGCGTGCGCGCGCGAAAGCCTCCTCGCCCCACGGGTACCAGTCGACCGGGTTGTGGGCGTGCTGCAGCAGGTACGGGCTGGTCTCGCGCGCGAGGCGGTTCGCGCGACGAGGCGGGGCCGCGCTTGCCGCGGCGGGCGAACCGGGCGTCGAATCGGAGGACGAACCGGAAGACGAACCGGAGGGCGGATCGGGCGGCGGATCGATCATCGACGGGCCCGCGCGGTCAGCGCACCGGCGTGCGCATCGTGACCAGTTCCTCGGCCGCGGTCGGGTGCAGCGCGACGGTCTGGTCGAACTGGTGCTTCGTGGCGCCCATCTTCACCGCGATGCCGGCGAGTTGGATCATCTCGGCCGCGTCGGGCCCGCAGAGGTGGACGCCGAGCACGCGATCGGTGCCGGCATCGACCACCAGCTTCATCAGCATCTTCTCCTTCGAGTCCGACAGCACGTTCGCCATCGGCCGGAAGGTAGTGCGGTAGACCTCGACGCGTGTGTGGCGCTCGCGCGCCTCGGCCTCGGTCAGGCCCACCGTGCCGATCTCGGGGGTCGAAAAGATCGCTTCGGGCACGGTGCCGTGGTCGCAGGTCCACGGTCGGTCGCCGAACACCGTGTCGGCGAAGGCGTGGCCCTCGCGGATCGCAATCGGGGTGAGCGCGAGTCGATTGGTCACGTCGCCCACCGCCCAGACCGACTGCGAGGTGGTGCGCGAGTCGGTGCCGACGCGGATCGCGCCCTGCTCGTCGGTCTGCACGCCCGCGCGATCGAGTCCGAGGCCGGCCACGTTCGGGCGCCGGCCGGTGGCGAGCATCAACAGTCCGGTCTCGATCGTCCTGCCGTCGGACAGCGTCATCCGGTAGCCCTGCGCGTGCGACCCGGAAGCGGACGATCGTTCGTTGGACTGCCCGGCTCGCGTGATCCCGGTGATCCGGGTGTTCGTCTCGATCACGATGCCGCGATCGCGCATCGCGTCGGCCAGGTGCGCGCGCAGGTCGTCGTCGAAGCCGCGCAGGATCTGCTCGCCGCGGTAGAAGACCGTCACCTTTACGCCCATGCGCTGGAGCATGCAGGCGAATTCGACCGCGATGAAGCCGCCGCCTTCGATCGCCATCGTCTCGGGCAGCCGGGGCAGGTCGAAGGCGTCGTCGGACGTGATCGCGAGTTCGGCCCCCGGGATGTCGGGCCGAAACGGCTGGCCCCCGGTCGCGATCAGGATGCGTTCGGCGTGTACGCTGCGGTCCTCGGCGAGCAGGCGCACCGTGTTCGGGCCTTCGAGCACGGCCCTCGATTCGACGGTCGCGACGCCCGCCGACTGCAGGTTGCTGCGGTAGATTCCTTCGAGCCGCGTGATCTCGCGTTCCTTCGCGCGCACCAGCGCCGGCCAGTCGAAGCGCGTCTCGCCCACGCTCCAGCCGAACGACCCGGCCAGCGCGAACTGGTCGGCGAACCTGCTCGCGATGACCAGCAGCTTCTTCGGCACGCAACCGCGGATCACGCAGGTGCCGCCATAGCGGAACTGCTCGGCGATCATGACCCGCGCGCCGTGGCCGGCGGCGATCCGCGCTGCGCGTACGCCGCCCGATCCGGCGCCGATCACGAACAGGTCGACGCGTTCGCTCATCTCGATCCCTCGTTGCATTGCCTATTCGCCCGATGCTACCGTGTCGGACACTGGTGGGTGGGGCGCTCGCGAGCGCGATACGCCAAACGGGCTATGCCCCGCTTTACCTAAGGGTTATGGACGGCGTCGCGCCGGACTCCGAAGATGGGTGTCCGTACTGCGCTTTCGGGGCAGGTTCGTGCGCGCGCCGCGTCGGTCGCGCGACAACAGCGGAATCGAACAATACCGGGAAGGGGATCGCAATGAGTCCGAGGGGAGCAAGGATCGCTTTCGCGCTGGCAGCGCTGGCCGCACCAGGGGTCGCGCTCGCGACCAACGGGTACTTCTCGCACGGCTACGGCATCAAGGCCAAGGGAATGGCCGGCGTGGGCATCGCGCTGCCCCAGGACGCGTTGGCAGCCGCGACCAACCCCGCCGGGATGGCGCTGGTCGGCAGCCGGATGGACTTCGGCGCCGACGTGTTCATGCCGCGCCGTTCTGGCGAGATCGTCGGCAACGGCGGCATTCCACCGTTCGGCGTGCCGCCGCTCAACGGCAGCTTCAGCGGCGACGGGCGCGACGCCTTCCTGATCCCCGAGTTCGGCTACAACCGCGTGATCAACCCGCAACTCTCGCTCGGCGTCGCCGTCTACGGCAACGGCGGCATGAACACTTCGTACACGAACTCGCCGTTCGCCCGGATGGGCGGGTCGAGCCCGGCCGGCGTCGATCTCTCGCAACTGTTCATCGCCCCGACCCTGGCCTGGCGGGTCAACGCCGACCACGCCGTCGGCGTGTCGCTGAACCTCGCCTACCAGCGCTTCTCCGCCGAGGGGCTCGGCCCCTTCGCCGCTTTCGGGATGTCCTCGGCGCCGGGGGCGGTGAGCAACGTGGGCCACGACGGGTCCACCGGCGTGGGCGTGCGCGTGGGCTGGAACGGACGCCTGAACGACACCGTGTCGGTCGGCGCGACCTACCAGTCCAAGACGAAGATGAGCCGCTTCGACAAGTACGCGGGGTTGTTCGCCGACCAGGGCGATTTCGACATCCCGGCCAACTACGGCGTGGGAATCGCGATCCGCGCGACGCCGGCACTCACGATCGCCGCGGACGTGCAGAGAATCGACTACAGCGGGGTTTCGGCGGTGGGCAATTCCGCGGCTTCGCTGTTCGGCGGCCAGTTGCTCGGTTCGACCGACGGCCCCGGATTCGGCTGGCGCGACATGACGGTGTTCAAGCTCGGCGTGAGCTACCAGATGAACTCGGCGCTGACGCTGCGCGGTGGCCTGAGCACCGGCCGACAGCCGATTCCGTCGAACGAGACCTTCTTCAACATCCTCGCGCCCGGGGTGATGGAGGACCACATCACGCTCGGTGCCACCTGGCAGCTCGGCGGCGGACGCGAACTGAGCTTCGCGTACATGCACGCGCTGAGCAAGAAGGTCAACGGCGCGAACTCGGTTCCGCCGATGTTCGGTGGCGGCGAAGTCAACCTTCGCATGCACCAGAACTCGATCGGGGTCGCCTACGGCGTGAAATTCTAGCCAATGTCCTACCTGATCAACGGTGTCGAAACCGAGGCCGACGACGAGGGCTTTCTCCTCGAGGCAGACTTCAGCGAGCAAGCGCCGCGCGTGATCGCCGCCGCCGAGGGCATCGAGCTCGGCGCCGATCACTGGCTGGTGATCGAGTACCTTCGCGAGCAGTTCCGCGACGAGGGCCACACGCCCAACTTTCGGGCCATGGTGAAGGACTTCGACGAGAATCACCCCGGGCGCGACTGGAAGAAGACGCTTTATGATCTGTTTCCCCAGCAACCGTCGCGCCAGGCGTGCCGTGTCGCCGGCCTGACCAAACCCTTCGGCAAGGGCGGTTACTGAACCCATCGGGAGATCCACAATGGACTTCGACAAAGACCTCGACGCACGCGGGCTGAACTGCCCGCTGCCCATCATCAAGACCAAGAAGGCGCTCAACGACCTGAGTTCCGGACAGGTCCTGAAAGTGACTTCGACCGATTCCGGTTCGATCAAGGACATGGAAGCGTTCGCCAAGCAGACCGGCAACGAGCTGCTCAAGTCGGACACGGCAGGCGGCGACTTCGTGTTCTTCCTGAAGAAGCGCTGAACGCGCACGCGCCGCCGGCGCGCTGCCGTCTTCGCCCGCAACGACGAGGAGTGAGATGGAACCGAAGAAGATGGCGCTGATCGCGACCAAGGGCACGCTCGACTGGGCGTATCCGCCGCTGATTCTGTCGTCCACCGCCGCGGCGCTCGGCTGGGAGGTGCAGGTCTTTTGCACCTTCTACGGCCTGAGCCTGCTGCGCAAGGACCTCGGCGGGCTGAAGGTGAGCCCGCTGGCGAATCCGGCCATGCCGATGCCGGTGCCGATGCCGGTGTTCGTGCAGATGCTCCCCGGCATGGAAGCGATGGCCACGATGATGATGAAGGCCAAGATGAAATCGAAGGGCGTCGCTTCGCTCGAGGAGTTGCGTTCGCTGTGCCTCGAGGCCGAGGTGAAGTTCATCGCCTGCCAGATGACGGTCGACCTGTTCGATTTCAAGCCGAGCGACTTCATCGACGGCATCGACTATGGCGGCGCCACCACCTTCCTCGATTTCGCCGGATCGGCCGACGTCACCCTGTACATCTGAGGCAGGCGTCGTGCCTGGCAGCCCGCGCGATCGCCCGATTCACGGTGCGCGCGAGGCGCGCCGCGTGATCCCGATCGCGCCGGCCGGCGCGCGCCGCGACATTCGCGATGCCCCGACCGGCGCGCACCAAGTTAACCGCGATGCCCCGACCGGCGAAGGCGCCGGGGTCGACGAGCGCACCGACGCCTGTGCCTCGGGCGAGTCGTTCGCGCTGATGGTTCTCGGCGATTCGATGCTGCCCGAGTTCGCCGAGGGCGAGATCATCGTCGTCGAGCCCGAGGGGCTCGCGACCGACGGCTCGTACGTACTCGCGTGGAGCAACGACGAGTGGATCTTTCGCCAGCTGGTGCGCGCTGCGACGGGCTGGAAGCTGAGCCCGCTCAATCCGCACCACCCCGACATCGAACTGACCGATCTTTCGGCGGTCCGCGGCGTGATCATCCAGAAATCGAGACCGGGCCGACGGCGCCAGAGCAAGCGATACGTCGAATGACCAACGCGGGCGGCACCGATCCGGGTGCGCGCGTGCTCGACGCAGGGCTCGACGCGCTGGTCGCGGCGGTCCAGCGCAACTGCGACCTGTCCGACGCGGCGCACGCACAGGAGTTGTCGCTGTGCACCTACCTGCTCGAGCTTCGCGAGTTCTTCCGCTGGCACCGCTCGCTGCCGCTGCGCGTCGCGCCGGAGCGCGCCGAGGTCGCGCGCTGGATCGCCGAGCGAGAACTCCTCTGGCAGTCGCTGGACGACGCGAACTGCGACGGTTTCGTGCGTCTGCCGATCGCCGCCGCGGCGCTCGCCCCGTTCGACGAGGACCGCGCGAACGCGGTGCTCGAAGGCCGGGGCCTGGTCTACGGCGCCGGGATCGGGCGCTTCGGCCGGCACGAGTTCTTCCTCGCGGAGCCGATCTCGCGCACGGTTCGCGACGGCGCGCGGGTGACGGTGACCGGACGCGAGCTGGCGCGCACGATGAGCCCGTCGATCGGCACCAGCCGCGGCGATCGGATCGTCGTCCGCAGCGACGTCCTGCGCCGCTGGCTGTGGACCCGCGTGGAGCAGGCGCGGCGCGCCAGCGCCGGTGACGCGTTCGGTCGATCGCTCGCCGCGCATGGCGACGACGACGCGACCGCGGTCGATGCGATGGTCGCCGCCCAGACCGAGGCGACGATTCTCCACGAGTTGGGCGAGACGGGGGCGGGGCGCTTGCTCGGCGCCGACTGGGAGCGGATGCTCGCCGCGATCGGGCGGCGACGCACCGAACTGGTCGCACGCGCGGTGCGCGATCTCCTTGCCGACTTCCTGCTCACGCTCCCGACGCTGGTCGAGCGCGACGATCGACCCAGTTTGCACTTTTGGTTCTCGAATCTCGAGGGGATGCGCCGCCAGCTCGCACCGGAGTTGCGTGCCGTCTACGCGGGCTGGGCGGCTGGCGATCGGGCGGTGCTCGCCGCGGCGATCGACGAGGGTGCCGGGCGCTGGCTGCGCACCGCGCGTCGCTTGCTCGACACCTGGCGCGGCGAGGGGCTGGAAGCACTCGACGCGCTCGGCGACGAACTCTCGGGCGCGCGCTAGTCGTCGTCGCCGGCGAGCGAAGGATCCGGTTCGCGGGCCTGGGTGAGCAGGTCGGCCGCCTCGATCTCGTTGGCGGCGAACACCATACGGATCGTTGCCGGATCGCCCGACGATTGCCGGCGAAGCGCGCTCATCAGCTCCTTCGCTTCACGGTATCCGGGGGCCTCGCCGAGCCGTTCGGGCAGTCCGAGCAAACTGGCGGTGCGAAAGACGTAGTAAGGCATGTTTCACCAATTCGCGAGTAGGCGGCCCCGTTCGAGCCGATGTTCGTAGCGTTTGAGGCCCTCGGTGCCGTTCTTCACGCAGGCCCCGCTTGCGATGTCGAATACCCAGCCGTGCTTGGGGCAGGTGAGCGTGCGCCCCTCGAGTGCGAGTTGCGGGATGTCGGTGCTCTGATGCGGGCAGTGCGCGTCGTAGACGCGGACGTCGGGGCCGACACACGCGACGAACAGCGATCGGCCGTCGCGCTCGACCCTGACCGCACTGCCGGCGGGAAGGTCGGCCTCGGCCATAAGGTCGTGCCATCGGGCCTCGGCTCCGAGCGGGGCCTCGGCGCCGAGCGCCTGCGGGTCGAATCCCGGAAGCTCCATCGCCAGGATCACGTCCATCGCCCAGACGATCTTCGCAAGCCCCAGGGCGGGGAACGCCATCAGCAGCGCGTCGATCACCTCGGCCGGGGTCGCGCCTTCGGCGAGCGCGCGCTTGAGGTACTGGCGCAATCCGCGCTCGGTCTGGGCGTGCACCTTCGTGATCACCGAGATCAGGTTGCGCGTCTTCGGGTCGAGGTATTGTCCGGCGTCCTTCAGGAACTTGAAATAGTGACCCATCGCCTCGGGTCTGACCTTGATCAGGTAGCTCAGTGCTTCGCTCATATCGTGCCCGGTCCCCGCCTCTCATCTGTTGCGATTCATCACTCCGGTCGAACGACCGTGCGCCGCTCGGCTGCCGCTCACGCCCGGCTCGCGTGTCGCTTGATCCGGTCGGCCGGCACGCCGCTGCCGGCGAGCGCCCGGGCGGCAGTGTCGACGAATGTGGCCGGTCCGGCAACGAAGAACACGCTGGCTTCGGGGTCGTTTTCGTGCGCGGCGCGCTCGGCCGCGTCGCGCGCGCCCTGCTCGAGGTCGCTCGCGCGCAGCGCGACGTAGCGGAACTCGTCGAAGGCGTCGGCCCAGCTCTCGCAAAGGTTGGCCAGATAGTGCCCGTCGGGCCGGGTCGCGACCCAGTAGAGCGAATACCACTCGACCGATTCGATCGCGATCACGTGCTCGATCAGGCTCTTCACCGGCGCGAAACCGGTGTCGCAGGCAAGGAACACCACCGGCGCCACCTGTTCCGCGGCGAGGACGAAATCGCCGCTCGGGCCGTGAACGCCGACCGGGTCGCCGCTGCGCAGCTCGCCGGCGAACAGGCGCACCGCGAATGGGTCGTCGGCGTCGCGCGCGACCTGGAACAACAGGTTGCGATCGTCGCAGGGGCAACTCGCGATCGGGTAGGCGGCGTGGAAATCGTCGCTGTCGTCGGTGGCCGAACCGAGGCTGACCGACTGGCCGGCGAGAAAGCGCAGCCGCGCGCTGCGCGGCGTCTGCAGGTGCAGCAGCCGCGTATCCTCGCCCAGCGGCTCGATCGCGCGCACCTTCGCGACCAGGTCCTGTCGCGGGATGTCGGCCGGGCCGCTCGCTTCGAGGGTCTCGATCGCCAGGTCGTTCAGCGCGGTGTGGGTGCAAAGCAGCACGTAGCCCTGCTGCTTCTCGGCGGCCGAGAGCACGTAGTCCGAAGGCTGGATCGCGCGCACCTCGCCCGATATCAGCCTCGCCTTGCAGAGCCCGCAGTTTCCGCTGCCGCAGCCGTAGTTGAAACCCAGCCCTGCCTTGAGCGCGGCCTGCAGCAGGCTGTCGCTGCCCTCGACCAGGAACTCGCGCCCGCTGGGGCGGACGGTAACATTGGCGCACACCACGTTGAGCATGTCTGTCATCGCATCCAGTGGGTTGTTCGATTCGCTGCCGAGGATCTTCGCGAGGCCGCGCTCCAGTCGCCCGAGCGCGTCGCCGGCGCGATCGGCCGGGGCGTTCTCGCCGAGATCGACCCTCGCGTCCGGCGCGCCGAGGCGCTCGATCGTGCCGGCGACCAGTTCGTGATACGCCTGAAGGTGGCGGCGCACCTCGGCAAGTTCCTGGCTCTGCGCGAACAGGCGCTGCGAGAGCACTTCCGGCGCGGGCAGGACGCGCTCGCGCACCCTGCGACCGAACGACTCCTCGCGGATTCGGGTCGTCTTCTCGAACAGGCCCGCGTCTTCCAGCCGCGCCTGCGGAAAGGCGCGCAGCAACTCGTCGGTGCTCACCAGCCCGTCGTACGACGCGAGCTCGCCCGAGCGGATCATCCGCTGCAGCGCGCCGCGCGGTACGCCGACCAGATGCGCGGCGCGCGAAACCGTCAGTGACTGGGCCATGTCGGGGATGGTTCCCGTCGATCTTCGATGATTAGCTCGCGCCGTCGAGGTTAACCCGAGTCCCGCGCGACGGTCGAGTACCATCGGGATTGTCGTTCACACGCGGGAAAGTCGACAGGTGGAAAACGATCGGATAGCGGATTTCAGCGACGCCGAGTTCGACCGTGCCGAGCAGCTGATCGTGCAGCGCTACGGGCAGGCGGTCGAGTTGCAGCGCGCCGACAGCGAGCTTCGACTCGACCCGGGCAGCGAGGCGATCACCTGGTGCCCGACGCTGTACTGGCAGGCGCGCGGTGCGAACTTCGTCGTGTTCAAGGTCGCCGAGGGACGGTATCGCAACCAGTTCTTCTACACCGACGCCGACCACTACGGTACCGGGCGCGACGATTACGACGACCTCGCGCACTGCGTGCTCACCCTGTTGCGGGTGCAGGCCGACCACGAGCGCGAAAGCGCGCGCGCATCCTCGCAAGCGACCGCGGCCAAACCCGACGAAGGCTACGACGGCCCCGCGATGTTATGACACTCGAGAAAGCGCGCGAACTCGGACTCGAGCAGGTGTTCGGACTCGCGCCAACGGGCGGGGGAAGGCGCTGAATGGGCGCCGGGGTCGCCGGGCCGGGCCGCGCTGCGGTGCGCACTTGAAGATCTGCATCGTCTCGGACAGCCACGATCGCGCACCGAGCCTGGCCGCGGCGGTGTCCGCGGCCAAGGCCGCCGGCGCGCAGGCCGTGATCCATTGCGGCGACCTGATCGGCGCGAACACGCTCAAGCCACTGCTCGCGCTCGGCATCCCTGTGCACACCGTGCACGGCAACAACCTCGGCGATCCGGTCGCGCTCGCACGCCTGTGCGCGTCGTCCGACGGATTGCTGCACTATCACGGCATCGACGCAGAGCTCGAGTTGGCCGGGCGCAGGATCATCGCGACGCACTACCCGCACCACGGGCGGGGCCTCGCATGCACCGGCGACTATGACCTGGTGTGTTGTGGACACTCGCATCGCGCCTCGATCGTCGCCCAGCCCAATGTCGCCGGCAAGTCCACCTGGCTGGTCAATCCGGGGTCGGTGGCCGGGCTCGGCGCGCCGGCGAGCTGGGTGCTGGGCGACCTCGACATGATGACCTTCGAACTGCATGAAACGCGCTGATCTACCCATCCAGGGAATAGCCCGCGCGTATGATTTCCGGTGTGATCGGAAGATCACCCCAGCGGAGACCCCATGACCGAGTCCAGCGACACGGCCCGCAACGGCGCGGCCGACCGCACGATCGCCACCGGCGAGACGATCCTCGTCGTCGGCGGCGGAATCAGCGGGATGACCGCCGCGCTGGAAGCGGCCGAATGCGGCAGCGACGTGATCCTGGTCGAGCGCGACCCGTCGCTCGGCGGGCGCACATCGCGTCTCTACCGTTATTTCCCGAAGATGTGCCACCCGAGCTGCGGGCTCGAGATCAACCTGCGCCGCATCAAGGCCAATCGCAGGGTGCGCGTGATGACGATGACCGAGGTGGTCGCGGTCAGCGGGCAACGCGGGGCGTATCGCGTCTCGCTCAAGCGGCACCCGCGCTTCGTCAACGAAAGCTGCACCGGTTGCGGCGATTGCTCGGCGGCAGTGAGCGCCGAGGTCGCGGATAGGCACAACTACAGCCTCGGCAAGGTCAAGGCCGCGTACCTGCCCCACCCGATGGCCTACCCGCAGCGCTTCGTGATCGACGCTTCGATCGTCGGCACGCCCGAGGGCGAGAAAGCCAAAGCCGCGTGCAAGGTCGGCGCGATCGACCTCGAGATGAAGCAAGAGACGGTCGAACTCGACGTCGGCGCGGTCGTCTGGGCCACCGGCTGGAAACCCTACGACGCCGCGAAGATCGATCCCTACGGCTACGGACGCATCCCGAACGTCATCACCAGCGTCGAGTTCGAGCGCCTCGCGGACCCCAGCGGCCCCACCGGCGGGAAGCTGTTGCGGCCCTCCGACGGGCGCGAGGCGAAGGACATCGCGTTCATCCAGTGCGCGGGCTCGCGCGACGAGAACCACCTGCGCCACTGCTCGCGCATCTGCTGCATGGCCTCGCTCAAGCAGACGCAGTACGTGCGCGAGGCGCACGGCGACGACGCGCGCTCGACCATCTACTACATCGACATCCGCGCGATCGACCGCTTCGAGGATTTCTACCAGAAGGTGCAGCAGGACTCGACGGTGAAGTTCATCAAGTCCAAGGTCGCGAGCATCATCCCCAACCAGGAAAACGGCAACCCGGTGCTGCTGGGCGTCGACACCGAGGGCTATCACCGCTACAAGACCGAACACGACCTGGTCGTGCTCGCGATCGGCATGGAGCCCGAATCGCTGGGCGTGATGCTGCCCGACGACGTGGTCGTCGATTCGTCGGGTTTCATCGAGGGTTCGGGCGACGGCGGGCTCACCGGCGCGGGTGCGGCCGCGAGTCCGCTCGACGTCAACCGTGCGACGCAGAGCGCCACCGGCGCGGCGTTGCGCGCGATCAGGGTGGTGCGTCGCAGCGCCGCTGCGGAGGCATGAGCGTGACCGAGAACAAGTTCGCCGCGTACATCTGTTCGGGCTGCGGCATCGGCGAGAAGATCGACGTCGCGCAGCTTGGCAAGATCGCGCAGAAGGAAGGCAAGATGCAGCTCGTGCGCCAGCACGAGTTGATGTGCGGCGCCGAGGGCGTGCAGGCGATCCGCGACGACATCGCCAACGAGGCCGTCACGCACGTGATGATCGGCGCGTGCTCGCGGCGCGCGAAGACCGAAGCCTTCGGCTTCACCGACGTCGCGGTGGCGCGCGCCAACCTGCGCGAGGGCGTGCTGTGGATCGTCGCCGAGGGCGCCGAGCACGACGAGGTGCGCCAGGAGATGGCCGACGACTACGTGCGCATGGGCTGCGCCGAACTCAAGAAGATGAAGCTCCCGCAGGGCAATCCCGAACGCGCCGGCAACAAGCGCATCCTCGTCGTGGGCGGCGGCGTCACCGGGCTCACCGCCGCGATCGAAGCGGCCGAAACGGGCTATGAAGTCGTTCTGGTCGAGAAGGCCGCCGAGCTCGGCGGCTGGACCGCGAAGTTGCACCGCAGGGTTCCGTTTCGCGAGCCCTACGCCGAGCCGCAGGAAACCGGCATCGCCGAGCTGATCGCGCGCGTGCAGTCCCACGCCGCGATCACCGTGCACCTGAACGCGACGGTCGCGCAGACCTCCGGTGCGCCGGGCCGCTTCAGCGTGCAGGTCGCGCGCGAGAGCGGTGCGATCACCGAGGAAGCGGTGGGCGCGATCGTCCAGGCGAGCGGCTTTTCCACCTATCCGATCGAGAAGCTCCCCGCGCTGGGCGGCGGCGGTCGCAACGTGATCGACCAGGCCGGGCTCGAGGCGCTCGCGCGCGCCGCCAACGGCGGGCCGATCAGGCGCGCCGACGGGCGCGAAGTCGCGAGCGTCGTGTTCGTGCAGTGCGCCGGCCAGCGCGATCCCACTGGCGAACACCTGCCGTATTGCTCCGGGCACTGCTGCGGCACGAGCATCAAGCAGGCGATGTACTTCAAGGATGCGAACCCCGCGGTCGACACGGTGATCGTGTACTCGGACCTGCGCGTGCCGGGGATGGGCGAGGATTTCTACCGCAGCGCGCAGCAAAAGGGCGTCGTCTTCACCAAGGGCAGCGTTGCGGCGGTGCAGGCCGCCGAAGCCGGCTGCAAGGTGAAGCTGCGCGACCTGATCCTCGACGAAGACGTCGAGCTCGACGCCGACCTCGTCGTGCTCGCCACCGGGCAGGTGGCCAACGCCGGCGCGGACATCGACGTGCTCGAGGACGATGCCGCGAGCGGGCAGAAGGACTCGGCGGGCGAGGGCAAGGACGCCGCGAGCGGGCAGCAGGCTCCGGTGCGCGAGCAGAAGATCTCGATCCTCAACCTGACGTATCGCCAGGGCAAGGACGTGCCGCAGTTCAAGCATGGCTTCGCCGACTCGCACTTCATCTGCTTTCCCTACGAAACCCGTCGCACCGGCATCTACGCCGCGGGCCCGGTGCGCCGCCCGATGGACATCGCGCAGGCCACCGACGACGCGGCGGGCGCCGCGCTCAAGGCGATCCAGGCGGTGGAGAACGCCGGCCTGGGGCGCGCCGCGCATCCGCGCTCGGGCGATCTCTCGTACCCGATCGTGCGCATGGAAGGATGCACGCAGTGCAAGCGCTGCACGGTCGAGTGTCCGTTCGGAGCGATCGACGAGGACGAGAAGCGCTTCCCGGTGTTCAACGAGTCGCGCTGCCGGCGCTGCGGCACCTGCATGGGCGCGTGCCCGGTGCGCGTGATCTCCTTCGAGAACTATTCGGTCGACACGGTGGGCAGCCAGATCAAGGCCGTCGACATGCCCGACGAGTTCTCCGAGAGGCCGCGCATCCTCATCCTCGCCTGCGAGAACGACGCCTACCCGGCGCTGGACATGGCGGGAATCTCGCGCACCGTGTACTCGGCCTTCGTGCGGGTGATCCCGGTGCGCTGCCTCGGTTCGGTGAACACGATCTGGATCACCGACGCACTGAACTCCGGCTACGACGGCATCATGATGATGGGCTGCAAGAAGGGCGACGACTACCAGTGCCACTTCGTCAAGGGATCCGAACTCGCCCAGTACCGGATGGCCAAGGTCGACGACACGCTCGAGACGATGGGCCTCGAGGCCGAGCGCGTGATCACGCACGAGGTGGCGATCACCGACAGCAAGCGCGTCGCGCGGCTGATCGACGAGTACGTCGCGCAGATCAACGAAATCGGCATGTCGCCGATGAAGGGGTTCAACTGATGGCGAAGGGGTCCAACTGATGGCGACCGACACCGCCGTCGCGCCCGCCGCGTCCGCCGCGAACCAATCCGCGCTCGAGCGCTATCGCAACAACTTCCTGCGCGAGGTCGAAGAGCGCGTCGAACAGGGCGAGTGGGTCAAGATGTGCATGCAGTGCGGCGTGTGCGCCGGCTCGTGCCCGCTCGGCCCGGACTGGGAGCACTCGCCGCAGAAGATCTTCATGATGATCCGCGCGGGAAAACGCGAGGCGGTGCTGCGCTCGGACTCGACGTTCATGTGCACCTCCTGCTACAACTGCGTCGTGCGCTGCCCGCGCGAACTTCCGATCACGCACATCATGCACGGGCTCGCGAACTACGCGCACCGCCTGGGCATCGCGCCCAAGGGCCAGCCCACGCGCGTTTTCGCGGTGCAGTTCTGGAACAACCTCGCGAAGACGGGCCGCATCAACGAACTCGAGCTCACGTTGCGGCACTACTTCAGGGACGGATTCGTCGCGGGCATCAGGACTTCGCTCACGATGGCCGGCATCGGGCTGGGTCTTCTCAAGACGAAGCGGCTCGATCCCTTCGAACTCTTCGGCGGGCACCGCGTGAAGGACGTCAAGGGTTTCCAGGCGATCATCGCCAAGGCGCGCGAAATCGAAGATCGAAAGCAGGGGATCGGCAATGGCTAAGAAGCAGTACGCGTTCTACCCCGGTTGTTCGTCGCAGCTCAAGGCTTCGGCGTCGAACTACCTGACCTCGGTCGCGTCGATGTGCAAGACGCTCGACGTGCAGCTCACCGAGATCCCCGACTGGAACTGCTGTTCGGCGTCGATCGGCTACTGCGAGGGCGGCGAGCTGCCGCGCCTTGCGATCAACGCGCGCAACTTCGCGCTGTCCGAGACCCACCTGCCGGGCCAGGAGATCGTCGCCACCTGCGCCGCGTGCTGGCTCAGCGCGCGCGAGTCCAAGGACCGGCTCGACGCCAGCGCCGAGCTGATGCGCGAGACCAACGAGGCGCTCGCCGCGGCCGGCCTGCACTACAAGGGAGAGGTCGAGGTCAAGCACATGGTCGAGGTGCTGATCGAGGACTTCGGCTACGACGAACTCAAGCGCCCGATGGTCAAGTCGCTCGAGGGCGTGAAGTTCGCCGGATACGTCGGCTGCCAGACCAACCGGCCCTTCGGCATCGACGGTGAGTCCTTCGAGAACCCGCTGTACCTCGACAAGATGGTCGAGATCGCCGGTGGAGAGGCGCTCACGAAGTACGACCAGAAAGTGACCTGCTGCGGCGGCGCGCTGGCGTTCTCCGAGCCGGACAAGAGCCAGAAGCTGATCCGCGACATCGTCGAGTCGGCCTACGACCACGGCGCCGAGATGATCGTCACGCCGTGCCCGCTGTGCCAGGCCAACGTCGAGGTCTACCAGTCCGAGATCAACCGCAAGCAGGGCACCAAGTTCAGCATGCCGGTGCTCTACTACTCGCAGCTGCTCACGATCGCCTACGGCGGCAGTGCGAAGGACGCGGCGCTCGACGGCCAGTTGATCCGCGCGACCAGGCTCGAGGAGATCGCCGCCAAGCCGGCGAAGTAGCCCGGCGCACCGGCCGCTTGACAGCGCCCCCAGTCGAGCTATCGTAGCAACATCATTGTCGCGCGACCTGCGCAAACGTCACTCGACAGAACATCCTCGATGAAAGGACCACCGACCACGATCTGAACCAACGCACGCCGCGCCGGTAGTTGTCGCCGCCAAGAGATGGCACTGCCGTGCGGGCACCAGGACCCATCAGGAGGAACGCGCAATGAAGATGGTCAGGCACTACTTCATCGGTACCGATCTCGACGATCTGGAGCAGCTCGAGCAGCAGCTCGAGGCCAAGGGCATCGCGACGCCGCAGATCCACGTCTATTCGAAAGACGAGGCGGGCGTCGCCCGACACGAGCACCTGCACGAAGTCCAGTCGTTCATGAAGAGCGACGTGATCCACTCGACCAAGCGTGCCGCCGTGTTCGGCGTGGTGGCGGCGATTCTGGTTCTCGCGGTCGCCTATCTCGCCGGCTGGACCAATACCGCGGCCGGATGGATGCCGTTCATCTTCCTGTCGGTCGTGATGCTCGGATTCGTTACCTGGCAGGGTGGCCTATGGGGCATCCAGACTCCGAACCACCACTTCACGCGTTTCGACAAGATCTTGAAGGAGGGCAAGCACGTGTTCTTCGTCGATCTCCTTCCAGATCAGGAGGGCGCGCTCAATGAGGTCGTCAGGGCGCACCCGAGGGTCGAGGCGGTGCGCACCGAAGCGGCATCGACGCACTGGTTCGTCGCGGTCCAGCAGAAGCTCGGAATGATCCGCCACTCGTAGAGCGGCGAACTCGCGCCACTCGCAGAGCGCGGAAAGTCCGCCACTCGCAGAGCGCCGAACGGGCGCCCCGGAGCCGGGTTACTTCGGTTTGAGCAGCCCGCCGGGATCGGCGCCGAAGAAGACCTCGCGCACGAGGTGCGTGTAGTCGGCTTCCAGCGCGCCGATCGCGACCAGTCCCATCAGCAGCACCGGCGGAACGACGATCGCGTACATGAATGCGAGCCGTTCCCACACCATGTGCATGAAGACCGCGACGATCAGGCCGGCCTTGAGGAACATGAACACCAGGATCAGGAACCACCGCAGGTAGCCCTGCACGTGGTAGTAGTCGACCGCGTACGACGCCGCGCTCAGGACGAAGAGCAGTCCCCAGATCTTGAAGTAGACGCCCAGCGGATGCTGTTGACCATGTGCGTTTGACATGCCTGATCTCACCACAGGTAGTAGAAGGCGAAGATGAACACCCACACCAGATCGACGAAGTGCCAGTACAGGCCCATCGTCTCGACGATCTCGTATCGGCCCTTGCGCCCGGTCATGAAGCCGGGCCGTCCGTTGTCCAGGTCGCCGCGGCGCACCTTGAGCGCGACGATGATCAGGAAGATCACTCCGATCGTCACGTGGGTGCCGTGGAACCCGGTGATCATGAAGAAGGTCGCGCCGAACTGCGGCGAGCCGAGCGGATTGCCCCATGGCCGGATGCCCTCGTGGACGATCAGCGTGGTCCACTCGAAGGCCTGCATGCCGACGAAGGTCGCCCCCAGCGCCGCGGTGGCGATCAGCAGCCAGAACGTCGTCTTGCGATCCTTGCGATAGCCGTAGTTGACCGCGAGCGCCATCGTCCCGCTGCTCGAGATCAGCACGAAAGTCATGATCGCGATCAGCAGCAGCGGAAAGTTTGTGCCGAACAGCGTGAGCGAGAACACTTCGCTAGGGTTGGGCCAGGGCACGGTCGTCGACATCCGCACCGTCATGTACGAAGCGAGGAAGCTGCCGAATACGAAGGTGTCGCTGACGAGGAAGATCCACATCATCGCCTTGCCCCAGGGCACGTTCTTGAACGCGCGCTGGTCCGAGGACCAGTCGGGGACGATTCCCGCGTGGCCCTCGCCAAGCGCCGCCGGCTCGGCGGCGGATGTCATCGTCGGTGTCGTCATCGATTCGCTCCGCTAGTTGAGCAGCAACAGCACGAACAGCACCAGCCAGACGAGCAGCAGGAAGTGCCAGTACACCGCGCACAGCTCGATGCGCAGTCGCATCCGCGGGATGTCGATGTCGCCCCACGCCGCCGCCGTGGTGCGGCCCCAGACCCAGAGTCCGCCCAGAAGGTGCAGCGCGTGCACCGCGGTGAACAGGTAGAAGAACGCGTTAGCGGGGTTGGCCGCCGCATACGCGCCCGAGGCCGCGAGGATCCGCCACACGGCGATCTGCCCGACCAGGAACGCGATCGTGAGCAGGCCCCCGCCGAGCAGCCCGGAGCGGACCCTGCTCGAGTCGAAACGCCTCGCGCTGTTGCGCGTCCACTGCACCGCGATGCTGCTGGCGACGAGCACGGCAGTGTTCAGCCAGAGCAGGCGGGGCAATTGCGGGGCCGACCAGTCGGCGTTCGCCATCCGCATGAAGTACGCGCTGGTGAGCAGCGCGAACAGCGACGTGGCGACGCACAGGAACACGCCGAGCGCGAGTTTTTCGCGCGGGATCGCGATCGTGCCGCGCGGATCGTGCGCCGGAGCCTCGTCGACGCCCTGCGCGACCCAGGGGGTGGTGTTGAGCGACTGGCGGATCAGCCACCACACGACCACGGCCATCATCGCCGAGAGGAACAGCAGGGCGACCGTCATGACTTCGTTCCTGCCGGGCGCGCCGCCTTCGCCGCCGACGGCTGGTTCTGCGGAATGAAGTCCTCTGCGGCGCCCGGAACGCTGTAGTCGTAGGCCCAGCGGTAGACGATCGGCAACTCGTCGCCGAAATTTCCGTGCTTCGGCGGCGTATCCGCGGTCTGCCACTCGAGCGTGGTCGCGCGCCACGGATTCGGCCCCGAGGGTTTGCCGTTGAAGTAGCTGCGAAACAGGTTGTAGAGGAAGACGAGCTGGAACGCGGCCACCACGAGCGCGGCGATCGTGATGCTCACGTTCACCGAATGCGCCGACGCCGGAATGAAGTCGAGGTTCTCGATCGCGTAGTAACGACGCGGAACGCCGAGAATCCCGAGGTAGTGCATCGGGAAGTAGATCGAGTACGACCCGATGAACGTGCCCCAGAAGTGGACCCTGCCGAGCCGGTCGTCGAGCATGCGGCCGGTCATCTTCGGATACCAGTGATAGATCGCGCCGAAGATCACGAGGATCGGCGCGACCGCCATCACCATGTGAAAGTGCGCGACCACGAACATCGTGTCCGACAGCGGAACGTCGACCGGCACGTTTCCGAGGAACAGGCCGGTGAGTCCGCCGTTGACGAAGGTGACGATGAAGCCGATCGCGAACAGCATTGGCACGGTGAGGTGGATGTTGCCGTGCCACAGCGTGAGCACCCAGTTGTAGACCTTGAGCGCGGTCGGGATCGCGATGATCAGCGTCGTGGTCGCGAAGAAGAACCCGAAGTACGGGTTCATCCCGCTCACGTACATGTGGTGCGCCCAGACGATGAAGCTCAACCCGCCGATGATCACGATCGCCCAGACCATCATCCGGTAGCCGAAGATGTTCTTGCGCGCGTGCACCGAGATCAGGTCCGAGACTACGCCGAACGCGGGCAGCGCGACGATGTACACCTCGGGGTGACCGAAGAACCAGAACAGGTGCTGGAACAGCACCGGGCTGCCGCCGTTGTACCCGAGCGACTTGCCGCCGACCACGACCGCTGGCATGAAGAAGCTCGTCCCGAGCGTGACGTCGAGCAGCATCATGATCGCGCTCACCAGCAGAGCGGGAAACGCGAACAGCGCGAGGACGGTCGCCATGAAGATGCCCCACACCGTGAGCGGCAGGCGCATCAGCGTCATGCCGCGCGCGCGCGCCTGGAGCACCGTCACGACGTAGTTCAGCCCGCCCATCGTGAAGCCGATGATGAACAGCGCCAGCGACACCAGCATCAGGATGATCCCCCAATCCGCGCCGGGCGTTCCGTCGAGGATCGACTGCGGCGGATAGAGGGTCCAGCCGGCGCCGCTCGCGCCTCCCGGGACGAACAGGCTCGCCACCAGCAACAGCACCGCCGCCAGGTAGATCCAGTAGCTGAGCATGTTCATGTACGGAAAGACCATGTCGCGCGCGCCGACCATCAGGGGGATCAGGTAGTTGCCGAACCCGCCGAGAAAGAGCGCGGTGAGCAGGTACACCACCATGATCATTCCGTGCATCGTCACGAACTGCAGGTAGGTCGCCGGCGTGATGAACGAGAAGCTGTTCGGGAAGCCGAGCTGCAGGCGCATCAGCGCGGAGAGCACGAGCGCGATCAGCCCGACGCTGATCGCGGTGATCGAGTACTGGATCGCGATCACCTTCGCGTCCTGGCTCCAGATGTACTTCCCGATGAAGGTCTTCGGGTGGTAGAGCTCCTCCTCCTCGATCTCGGATGGAGGGGCGAAGTCGGTTTCGTCGTGCGCGACGTAGCTCATCGATCGTTTCTCCGTGCGTGTTCGTCTCGCGTGCGCTTCTCGTCTCGCATGCGCTTCTCGTCTTGCGTGCGTGTCATTTCGCCGCCGGGCGCAAGGTAGTGATGTACGCCGCCAGGTCGGTCACGGCGCGCTCGTCGGTCAGGATCGCGGCCATCGACCTCATCTGCGTGCCGTACATGTCCTCGGGGTGGCTGCCGCGAATGCCCTGCTTGAAGTTCTTCAGCTGGGTCGCCAGGTACCAGTCGCTCATCGCCGCCAGTCGCGGAGCGTTCATCGCGCGCACGCCCCCGGCGCTCGTGCCGTGGCAGGCCTTGCAGTTCTCGTACAGCGAGCGCCCTCGCGCCGCGTCGCCCTGCAGCGTGCCCGCGGCGGGCGTGTCGGGCAGCGAGCCGATGTAGGCGATGACGTTGTCGATTGCGCTCTCGTCGGCGAGCGTCGCCGCCATCGGCGCCATCATCTTGCCGAATACGTCCTTCTCGTGGCTGCCGCGCACGCCCTGCTTGAAGTACTTGAGCTGCTGCCTGAGGTACCAGCTGTCCTGGCCGCTCAACTTCGGCGAGTTCAGCGCGACGTTGCCTTCGCCGTTGGCGCCGTGGCAAGCGGCGCACACCGCGTAGAGGGGCTCACCGGCGGCCTTGTCGCCCGCGGGGCGCGCGACCGTCTGCGCGTAGGTCGGGTGCCCGCTCAGCCATTGCCGGAACGCGTCCTCGGCTTCGACGACCACCTTGCCGCGCATCGTGAAGTGCGCGACGCCGCACAACTCCTCGCAAAGCACGTCGAAGCGCCCCGGGCGCGTCGGGGTGAACCACACGTAGGTCACCAAGCCCGGAACCAGGTCCATCTTTGCGCGAAACTGCGGAACCGCGAAGTTGTGCAGCACGTCGAGCGAGCGCAGGTTGGCCTTGACCGGTTTGCCCAGCGGCAGGTGCACCTCGGAGCTCGATACGAGAACGTCGTCCTGCCCGCTCGGGTCGGACGGATCGATGCCGAAGGGGTTGGCGTCGCCGACGTGCCGGGCGTCGACCTTGCCGAGCATGCCGTCCGCACCCGGAAAGCGGTACGCCCAGTGCCACTGGCGTCCGAGCACCTCGAACTGCGCGGCATCCTTGGGTACGTCGACGAACTTGGCCCACACCTGCAGCCCCGGCGCGAGCATCGCCGCCACGCCGATCGTCGTGAGCGCCACCAGCCACACTTCGAGCCGCTTGTTCTCCGGTTCGTAGGCCGCGCGTCTGCCGGGGCGGTTGCGAAAACGCACCACGCAGTAGGCGACGAAGAGGTTGACGACGACGAACACGATCCCGGTCACCCAGAAGGTGAGCGACACCGTGTCGTCGATCATTCCCCAGTTCGACGCGATCTCGGTGAAGTACCAGGGACTGAGCAGGTGAAAGATCACCGACCCCGCGACCACGAGGACCACCATCAGCGCTACGCCCATCGCGTTGCCTCCGATCGGAAAGACGCCGCGACGACGGCGTGCGGCGCGCAAGCGCGCGCGGTGCGCAGCACGCTCGATGCGCGAAGCGGCGCCGCGGGGGAAACCCCGCGTGCGCCGATGCGCCGGTCTGGCAATGCAGTTTGCAGTCGCAATTCACCGTCCTCCCCTGTTGCCAAAGCGCCCTGCGGATCTTCGCGTCCGCGAGAGCTTTCACGCCATGATCCGCAGACGTCGCCGGCCGTACCGGGGGCGACATCGCGCGAATCCCGCGCGTTCAGATCAGATGCTGGTCGGCGCCTCCGCTAGGCGCGGGCGTGCACACGCGCCGGGTTGCGGGGCCGTCAGTCGCTTCGGTGTGAGCTCTAACATCGCGTCACTCCGTCTCCTCGCCCTGTCGTGCAATCCACGCGATCGAGCGCTCGCTGGCGCCAGCCGTCGTGTTGCGCATCAAGGCCGGGTATCGTCGCGCCATGCCTCGGGTCGCGGCAGATACTGCGATCAAAACTACCGTGAAACGATCAGTCCGTCAACGCTCGGACTGCGCCCGAACCGCGCTCGGATGTCGTCGATATCGACCTTGACAAATGCCTCGATTCGGTCTGTCGAATCCTTTTACATGCGAGCATCCGATTCGAGACCGGCCAGCGAATCCGCTCCGCATCGCCCGGCCCGCTCGGCATCGTGTTGGCGGGGCGTTACGCCAGCTGTCGTCGGCGCCCGGCTTTCGACGCCTAGCCTTCGCCCAGGTCGTCCTGCGCCGCCGCGCGCTCGGCGGCGTCGCGTTCGAGGCGCATCGCTTTCTCGTGCGCGCGCGTGGCGCGAGCCGCGACCGCGACCTCTCGCAAAGCGATCGTCATCTCGCCGAACAGGATCTGGTGCAGCAAGCGAAAGCCGAAGCGCATCAGCGAGATGTCGTCGAGCAGGATCCCGTGCATCTCGTCGGCGGGGATGTCGAACAGGTTCGCGAATCCTTCGCTCGCGACGAACTCGCGGAAGCGGTCGACGTCGTAGCAGGCGAGGAAGAACAGCTGCAGGCTGCGCTTCGAAGGTTTGCCGATCGTCGGGCCCGAGGACTTTTTCTTCAGGATCAGCTGGCGCCAGCCGCGCGCGAGTTCGTCGTACTCGGTGAGGCCCTGCTCGGCGCGGTACTCGTCGATCGTGAGCTTGCGCGGTTCGAGGTGGCCCAGGCAGTGCGACTCCCTGACCATCGCGAAAGCGTCGCGGTCGACCGACTCGTTCTGGTGGCGCATCGACAGCAGCGCGACCGGGTAATAGCGGCACGCGGTCGGGCGGTTCTCGTAGACGCTGCAACCCTCCTCGCGCATGAACTGGCACGCGGTGCCGCCTTCGACCGGGCGCAGCTTCACGCCTGCGATGCCGTCCTTCTCCATCTCGTAGGGCACGGTGAACCGGTCGAGGAACTCGGTGGAGGTGATGTCGAGGTGGTGCTTCAGGCGCACGATGTCGACCGGCGTGAGCGAGATGTCGATGTTGCTGCAGCACGCGTTCCAGCAGCCGACGTCGCGGTGGCAGCGGAACTGGATCGTGCTCGTTCCCTCGAGCAGCGTCGGCGCGACCGGGCTCTGCGGGAAGGGGGTGTCGTCGCCTGGAAGGGTCATTGCACTGCTCTCAAGGTACATCACCGCCCGGTGCGGAGCGGGAAACGCGCGCGAAGCCGCCGGGCCGCGCGGAAATGAACCGGGCGCCCGCTGGGGGCGCCCGGTGACTACATCACAGGCGACGCTGGCGCGCGATCAGTGCGCCGCGGCCTTGAACAGCTTGGACTTGTCGACCAGGTCGACGTGCTTGCGCTTGAAGCAGTTCCACTTCTTCGTGTTCTTGTCGTAGACCGAGTTCACGAAGCACTTCCAGTTTTCCTCGTCGACGAAGTTCTTGTCGGTGCGGTAGTAGAAGCCCGGATAGCGGGACTCCTCGCGGAACTGGATGTGTTTCATGTGCGCTTCGGCGGTGATGATCCGGTGGTAGTTCTCCCACGCGCGCAGCAACTCGTGCAGGTCTTTCGCGCGCATCTTGAGCGAATCCTCCTTGAGCATCTCGAGCTTTTCTTCGGCCACCTTGAGCATGTGCTCGTTGGTCGTGTAGTAGGTGGCCACGCCCGCGACGTACTCGTCCATTATCTTCTGCAGGCGGAACTGAAGCATCTTGGGCGTGATGTAGTGCGGGTTGATGTCGATCGCGGTCGTGTAGTCCTTGTGCTCGAGGAAGGTCTGCACCGGCTGCCAGATGTCCTTGGCGAGCTGCTCGGGCGAGGTGTCGAGCTCGGGTTTCCAGTCCTTGTTGTCGAGCGCGTACTTGATCATCGCCTTGGACGCGATCCGGCCCTCGGCGTGCGAACCCGACGAGAACTTGTGGCCCGAGGCGCCCACGCCGTCGCCGGCGGTGAACAGCCCCTTGACCGTAGTCATCGAGCGGTAGCCCCAGTTCCAGCCGCGCGGCAGGTGCTCGGGAACGCCGTCGAGTTCGCCTTCCTCAGCGGTGGGCGCGCCCAGATCCTCGGGACCCGACACCCAGATTCCGCAGCAGCCCGAGTGCGAGCCGAGCAGGTAGGGCTCGGTAGGCATCAGTTCCGAGTTCTTCTTCTCGGGTTCGATGTTCTCGCCGACCCAGATGCCGCACTGGCCGATGCACATGTCGAGGAAATCTTCCCAGGCCTCGGCCTCGAGGTGCTTGACCTCTTTCGGCGTGAGCGATTCGCGCAGCTTGGCCAGCGCGCCGACGGTGTCCATGTAGATCGGGCCGTGGCCGTCGCGCATTTCCCTGAGCATCAGGTGGTTGCGCAGGCACGACGCCGGCACCGCGGCCTGGCCGTAGGGCGGGTAGTCGTCGAGCATGGCCTTGTTCTTGACCATGTAGTCCTCGCCGTAGGCGTTGGTGGCCTTGGCCTTGAACAGCAGGAACCACGCGCCCACCGGTCCGTATCCGTCCTTGAAGCGGGTCGGGACGAAGCGGTTCTCCATCATCGTCATTTCGGCGCCGGCCTCTGCGGCCATCGCGTAGGTGGAGCCCGCGTTCCACACCGGATACCATGCGCGGCCGCTGCCCTCGCCCACCGAGCGCGGGCGGAACAGGTTCACGCACCCGCCGGCGGCGAGCATGATCGCCTTGGCCTTGTAGACGAAGACGGTGTTGTCGCGCACCGAGAAGCCGACCGCGCCGGCGATGCGCTGCGGGTCGTTCTTGTCGTTGACCAGCTTGACGATGAAGGTGCGCTCCTGGATGCGCTCCAGGCCCAGCGCCTTCTTCGCGGCCTCGGAGACGATCCACTTGTAGGACTCGCCGTTGATCATGATCTGCCACTTGCCCGAGCGCACCGGCTTGCCGCCGTCTTTCAGCGCCGGGATGCCCTCGCGCAGCGACTCGGCGCCGTCGTGGCGCACGCCGTCGGCGTCGGTCTTCCAGATCGGCAGGCCCCACTCCTCGAACAGGTGCACCGACTCGTCGACGTGGCGCCCGACGTCGTAGGCGAGGTCGTCGCGCGTGATGCCCATCAGGTCGTTCGAGACCATCCGCGTGTAGTCGGCCGGGTCCATCTCGGAGCCGATGTAGGTGTTGATCGCCGACAGGCCCTGCGCGACGGCGCCGGAGCGGTCCATCGCCGCCTTGTCGATGAGCTTGATGCGCAGTTCGACCCCGGTCTCGACCTTCACGGCTTCGGCCCAGCGCATCATCTCGTACGCCGTTCCGCAGCAGGCCATGCCGCCGCCGATCAGCAGGATGTCGAGCTCTTCCTCGACGATCTTGGGACTAGCGAATGTTCCTTCAGACATTTTGTCCACCTTGATTCGTGATTCATTCTGTACGCCGGCGAACGATTGCGCTGGATCACTCGCGCTGACGTGCGGTCCTGGCTCCGACCGACTACTTGCGCCGGATCAGTTCGTCGGCCTTGCCGGTGCGGAATCCGCCCGAGGCGGTGAAGAAGCCGGGTTTGGCGATGTCGGCCAGCTTGGCCGTTTCCTTGCCGCCGTACGGGTCGATCGAGCCTTCGCTCGTGGTGCGGATCGGAAACTTGAAGCGTTTCAACGTGCCGTTGCGGAACTTGATCGTCCACATGATCGAATCGGAACCGCGCAACGGCTGCACCGAGCCGCCCAGCGGAACGATGTCGGCGTAGTGACGCACTTCGATCGCGTTCTGCGGGCAGATCTTCACGCAGGAGTAGCACTCCCAGCACTGCTCGGGCTCCTGGTTCCACGCCTTCATCGCGTGGCCGGTGGCCGAGCCGTCCTTGTCGAGCATCATCAGGTCGTGCGGGCAGATGTACATGCAGGCCGTCTTGTCCTGGCCCTTGCATCCGTCGCACTTTTCGGTGCGAACAAAGGTAGGCATTGCTCCCCCTTCTGTGACTAGTTGAAAGTTGAAACCGCGATCATCGGCATCGTTGCGTTCAGCGTCCGGAGTGGCCCGCGAGCTTCACCTCGACGTTTTGCGAGGCGTCGAGCCCCGCGTAGTACGCGCGCAGCACTTCGAGCACTTCGGATCGGCTGAACTCGGCCGGCACCTCGGCACCCTCCGACAGCCACTTGCGAAGCTTCGTGCCCGAGACGAGCAGGCGGTCGGATTCGTCGTGCGGGCAGGTTCGCGCCGACGCCATTCCGCCGCAGCGGTAGCACCAGAACGTCCAGTCGATCTTCAGTGCCTGCGTCTGCAGCGCATCTTTGGGCAGGTGGTCGAAGATGTGGTGCGCGTCGAACGGGCCGTAGTAGCTGCCCACGCCGGCGTGGTCGCGCCCGACGATCAGGTGCGAGCAGCCGTAGTTCTGGCGAAACAGCGCGTGCAACAGCGCCTCGCGCGGGCCCGCGTAGCGCATGTCCAGCGGGTATCCGGCCTGCACCACCGTGTTGGGCGTGAAGTAGTTCTGCACCAGCGTGGAGATCGCCCGCGTGCGCACGTCGGCGGGGATGTCGCCGGGCTTGAGCGCGCCGAGCAGCGAGTGCACCAGCACTCCGTCGCAGACCTCGATCGCGACTTTGGCCAGGTACTCGTGCGAGCGGTGCATCGGGTTGCGGGTCTGAAACGCGGCGATCCGGGACCATCCCAGCGAAGTGAACAGCGCGCGCGTCTGCGCCGGTGTCATGAACAACTCGCCGTAACGCTCGGGGAACCCACCCGTCGAGAGCACCCTGACCGGGCCGGCGAGGTTGATCTCGCCCTGGTCCATCACCATCTTCACGCCGGGGTGCTCGGCGTCGGTCGTGGCGTAGACGGTGGCGCATTCGTGCGACCTGTCGATCTCGTATTTCTCGGTGATTTTCATCGTCGCGAGGATCGACCCGTCGTCGGGGTCGACCAGCGCGATGTCGCGTCCGGTGGCGAAACCCGCGGCCTGATCGCGGCTCGCCGACAGCGTGATCGGGATCGGCCAGAACAGTCCGCTCGCGGTGCGCATCCCGTCGCACACGCCTTGCCAGTCGGTGTGCGACATGAAGCCCTCGAGCGGTGTGAACCCGCCGATGCCGAGCATGATCAGGTCGCCCTTCTCGCGCGAACTCACGCGCAGGCTGGGCAAGGTCTTCGCGCGCTCGCGCTCGGCGGCGAGCGCGCCGCCTTCGAGCAGCAACGGCGCGAGGTCGCCGCCGCCGTGTGGATCAACCAGAGCCATGGTTCGTTTCTTCCGTTTTCCGTACTCGTGTCGTGATCGGGGCGGTGCGCGAATCGGGCCGGTGGAAGGCGGCGTCGAACTCGCCCGCGGCGAGCGCACAGGGCGCGCGCGCGCGCAAGGAGCCCTACCTTACCCCCGAATTGCGCGCGGCCACATTGACGCTTCGCAAGATCATGCGATCGCCTGGTAGTAGAGATTCTGCGGATGGTTCGCATCGGCGAAGAAATACCAGCGCTCGGCCAGCAGACCGGCGAACTGGACGACGAACGCCGCGAGCGGCAGCGCGGCCGACCCCCAGCGCAGCGAAATCGCGAGAAGCGCCACCGGAACGGCGAAAGCCGCGATCAAGAACGCCGATCGAACCCAGCGCAGCGTGCCGGGAGTGCGTCCGTGGAAGAACTCGCGGGTATTGAACGATCCGCCCTGAAAGCCCATCGAGCGCTGCACGATCTGCGGGTGCTTGACGCCGATCGCGGTCTGCACGCTCGAGCGCGGGCGCAAGCGGCGGTTTCGCCACAGCGACATCCCGCGGCCCAGCGCCGCGAACAACGTGATCACCAGCGCCCACGCCACGAAGAACTCGCGCAACCCGGGGGCTGCACTGGCGGAAAACGCCGCGGCCAGCGTGAACCCCGACGCGCCGCCCAGCAGCACGAAGTTCAGGACCGTGAGCGGGCTGCGCCACTCGCGCAGAAAGGGCAGGCAGGCGTAGATCATCCCGGTGCAGGCGAAGAGCGCGAACGCGAGCACGGTGCCGAACAGGCCCGCGACGACGGTGGCGTCGATCACCAGGTTTCCGGGGAGCATGAACAGCGCAGGACGCCAGCCGCTCCAGTGCGTGAGCATGTACGCGAACACCGCCGCCATGAACGCCGGCAGCACGATCACCTCGCGCGAGAGCCAGGAGGTGCGCCACTGCGCGATCGCGCGCCAGGCGCGCTCGGGCCGCCCGAGATGGAAGAACGACGCGATCAGCCCGGCGCCGGTCAGCAGCAGCGCGATCAGGCTCGCCGGCGCGTGAAACACGGCGCTGTCCTGCGCAGGCACGATGTCGAACAGCGCGTACGTCTGAGCGGTGAACACGGCCAGGAACAAGCCCTGACCTGCGCCGATCAGCGTGGTGAGCAGGATTACGGGCAGTTCCGGGCGCATCGTCGCTCCCGCTCACCAGGACATCACGTCGTCGAGCGACGGGTCGGACTTCGGCGGCTTGGGCAGCAATCCGTCGACCTTGAGCGGGTTGTCGGCGCGCTCGAGCTCGTCGGCGTGGATCCGCACGCCGGTGCGCCGGCGCGGCAGGTAGTGGTTCGCCGGGTGGGTGCCCCACTCGGGCATCAGCGCGTATCCGGCGTTCTCGCGGATCGCTTCGGACACGACCGAGTGCGGGTCGTGGATGTCGCCGAACAGACGCGCGTTGGTCGGGCACGCCATCACGCACGCCGGCTTGCGCTCGGCCTCGGGGAGCGTATCGCTGTAGATGCGGTCGACGCACAGCGTGCACTTGGTCATCACCTGGCGCTCTTCGTCGAGTTCGCGAGCGCCGTACGGGCAAGCCCACGAGCAGTACTTGCAGCCGATGCACTTGTCGTAGTCGACCAGAACGATTCCGTCGCTCTCGCGCTTGTAGCTCGCGCCGGTCGGGCACACCGGAACGCAGGGAGGGTCTTCGCAGTGCAGGCACGACTTGGGGAAGTGCACTGTCTGCGTGTCGGGGAACTCGCCCACCTCGAAGGTCTGCACGCGATTGAAGAACGTGCCGGTGGGCTCCGCGCCGTAGGCGTTCAGATCGGCCAGCGGCCCGGCCGACCCCGAGGTGTTCCACTGCTTGCAGCTCGTGACGCAGGCCTGGCAGCCCACGCACACGTTGAGGTCGATCACCAGCGCGAGTTGCGTCATCTATCCACCCCCGCACGGCTCTTCGTAGCGGCTCCGGCGAAGAACGCGATCGTGCGGGCGGCGACACCGGTTCCGGGAGCGGCCGGCACCGCCGCGGGCCGCGGCCAGGTCGTGCCCGCTTCGGCGTCGTCGGCCTTGTAGATGCGCACGCGCACGTCGTACCAGCCCGCCTGACCGGTGACCGGGTCGGAGTTCGACATCGTGGTCTTGCCGTCGGCCGAAGGCAGCTCGTCCGAGATCAGGTGGTTGAGCAGGAAGCCCTTGCTCGATTCGTCGGCATCGGGCGCGAGGCGCCACGCGCCGGGCGCCTTGCCGATCGCGTTCCAGGTCCACACGGTGCCCGGCTCGACCGCCTCGGAGTGACCGGCCTGGCAGCGCACCTTGCCCCACTGCGACTCGACCCAGATCCAGTCGCCGTCGTCGATTCCGAGCGCGCGCGCGGTGCGCGTGTTCACGTAGAGCAGGTTGCGGCTGTGGATCTGGCGCAACCACGCGTTTTGCGAATCCCACGAGTGGTACATCGCCATCGGGCGCTGCGTGATCGCTGCCAGCGGGTAGCGCGCGCGATCGGTGCGCTGGCCCTCGAGCGGTTCGTAGTAGAACGGCAGCGGATCGAAGAACTCGTCGATCCGTGCGCGCAGGTGCGCCGGGGGCTTGCGCGAGATGCCCTTGCCCTGGGCCGACTGGCGAAAGCGCATCAGCACTTCCGAGTAAAGGTGGATCAGGATCGGCTCGGCGTAGCGCTGGATGCGATTGCGCTGCGACCACTCCAGATAGCCCTTGTTCCAGTTGCGCATGTACTGGTACGAGGGCGGCAGCTTGTGGTGATAGACGCAGTTGTTCTGCGCGTACATCTCCCACTGGCGCGGGTTGGGCTCGCCGCGCATGAACTTCTCGCCGCCTTTTCCGCGCCAGCCCGACAGAAATCCGATTCCCGAGCCGGGGTCGGTTTCGTAGTTGATGACGAAGTCGGGATAGTCGCGAAACTTGCGGGTGCCGTCGGGGCGCACGAACGCGGGCAGTTGCAGTCGCCCGGCGAGCTCGATCAGCACTTCCTGGAACGGCTTGCATTGTCCGGTGGGCTCGAGCACCGGAATGCGCACCGAGTCCGCCGGGCCGTCGAACTCCGAGATCGGACGGTCGAGCATCGACATCACGTCGTGGCGTTCGAGGTAGGTGGTGTCGGGGAGCACCAGGTCGGCGAAAGCGGTGGTTTCGGACTGGAACGCGTCGGCCACGACGATGAAGGGGATCCTGTACTCGCCGTTTTCGTCCTTGTCGTTCAACATCTCGCGCACCTGCGAGGTGTTCATCGTCGAGTTCCACGCCATGTTCGCCATGAACAGCATCAGCGTGTCGATCCGGTACGGGTCGCCGCGCCAGGCGTTGGTGATGACGTTGTGCATCATCCCGTGCACCGAGAGCGGGTGCTCCCACGAAAAGGCCTTGTCGATGCGCACCGGCGTGCCGTCGTCGTCGACGAAGAGGTCGTCGGGTTCGGCGGGCCAGCCCAGCGCCATCCCGTCGAGCGGGGAGTTCGGTCGAATCGCGAGCGGCGTGTTGGGTGTCTTCGCGCAGGGCGGGATCGGGCGCGGGAAAGGCGCCTTGTGGCGAAAGCCCCCGGGGCGATCGATCGTCCCGAGCAACGACATCAGGATCGCGAGCGCGCGGATCGTGTGAAATCCGTTGGAGTGCGCCGCCAGGCCGCGCATCGCGTGAAAGGCCACCGGGTTGCCGGTGACGGTGTCGTGCTCCTTGCCCCAGATGTCGGTCCAGGCGATCGGCAGTTCGATTTTCTGGTCGCGCGCGGTGATCCCCATCTCGTGCGCGAGCCGGCGGATCGTCGCGGCCGGGATGCCGGTGATCTCCGCGGCCCACTCCGGGGTGTAGGACTCGACGCGATCGCGCAGCAACTGGAACGCGGGCTTGACCGTGGTGCCGTCGTGCAGCGTGTACTCGCCGTGCAGGAAGGGGTCTGCGCCTTCGCTGTGCGTGACCACCGGGCGATCGCTGACCCGATCCCACCACAGCTTGTTCTGCGGGTCGAAGCAGCCCTCCTCGCCCGGCACCTCGGTGCGCACGAACATGCCGAACTCGTCGTCGGCCTCGCGTGTGTTCACCAGCTGCCCGGCGTTGGTGTTGCGCACCAGGAACTCGCGGTCGTAGAGCCCGAGCGCGATCAGCTCGTGCACCAGCGCCAACAGCAGCGCGCCGTCGGTGCCCGGACGGATCGGCACCCACTCGTCGGCGATCGCAGAGTAGCCGGTGCGCACCGGGTTGATCGAGATGAAGCGCCCGCCGTCACGCTTGAACTTCGAGATCGCGATCTTCAGCGGGTTGGAGTGGTGGTCCTCCGCGGTGCCGATCATCACGAACAGGCGCGCGCGATCGAGGTCGGGCCCGCCGAACTCCCAGAACGAGCCGCCGATCGTGTAGATCATTCCGGCGGCCATGTTCACCGAACAGAAACCGCCGTGCGCCGCGTAGTTCGGCGTGCCGAACTGGCGCGCGAACAGGCCGGTGAGCGCCTGCATCTGGTCGCGACCGGTGAACAGCGCGAACTTCTTCGGGTCGGTCGCGCGGATCTTCGCGAGGCGCGCGCCGAGCAACTCGAAAGCCTGCTCCCAGGAGATCTCGTCGAATTCGCCGGCGCCGCGATCCGAATCCGCCTTGCGCAGCAACGGTTTCGTGAGGCGAGCGGGCGAGTACTGCTTCATGATTCCCGACGAACCCTTGGCGCAGATCACGCCCTTGTTCAGCGGGTGATCGGGGTTCCCGTCGATGTAGCGCACCTCGCCGTTGCGCAGGTGCACGCGGATTCCGCAGCGGCACGCGCACATGTAGCAGGTCGTCGTGCGCGTCTCGGTGCGCGCATCGGCGAGCGGTGCGATGGTCGGGTCGTGGATCGTTGCGGGCGGCATCGTCGATTGTCGGGGACCGGGATCGTTCGAAAGGGCGTGCGGCAACGATGCCGACCGACCGCGAACGACAGCACGCAGGCGAACGACACCACGCAGGCGAGCGACACCACGCAGCGCGCCGCGTATGCCGGAGTTCCTGCCTCATTAGGCTATCCAAGGCACCGGGCTGTCCATAAGCATGACGGGGGGGGCGGTGTCATTACCCGTTCGGGTGATCGCCGTGTAAACTCGAAAAGAAGGGAGTGCGCCCACGCTGCGCTGTTCCCTGCCGCTCCCGCACGGGCCCTTGGAGGCAGTATGAGTTCGACCCACCCGAAACCGGCGGTCGCGACCGCGACCGAGTCGGTGGCCGCGCGTCCGCGCAGGTCACGGGCGGGCGCTCGCCTACCGACTTCGAAAGCTGCCAACGACCTGAACGCGAACTCCCGGCGCAAGGTGTTCAACGAGCCGCACTCGATGCTCGAGGCTTTCCTCGTCACCGTCGTGCGGCTCGCCGGCGCGCGCGCGGGCGCGGTGCGCGCGCTCACGGCCGAGAGCGACGAACCCCGGCTGATCGCCGCCTGGGGCGTGTCGGCCGACGCGATCGACGGCACGCTGGAGTCCTGCGACGGTTGCGGCGGAACGCAGAGTTGCGAGCTGGGCGCGGATCCCGACCTCGGCCCGCGCCTCGACCCGCGCCTCGACCAGTTGCTCGACCCGCTGCTCGGCCAGACCTGCGCGGGCAGCGTCGCGATTCCGCTCGAGTACAAGGGCTGCTCGGTCGGCGTTTGCACGCTGTTCTTCGACGAGGTCAACAGCCTTCGGCCCGAGGTGATCCACCTGCTGCGCCCGGTGGGGCAGCTGTTCGGTCTGGCGCTCGAGAACGCCAAGCTCGAACGCGAGAAGCTGCAGTCCCGGCTGATCCAGGAACGTCAGGCGATGGCGGGCGAGATCCACGATTCGCTGGCGCAATCGCTCACCTTCGTGCGCATGCGCATGCCGCTGCTGGCCAGCGCGATCGAAGGCAACGATAACGAGCGCGCGGCCAAGTACTGCCGCGACGTCACCGGCGAACTCGGTTCGGTCAATCGCCGCATGCGCGAGCTGGTCACGCACTTCCGCGCTGGAATGGACGCGCAGGGACTCGAGCGCGCGCTCGAGGCCACGGCACGCAGCTTCTTCGACGACTCGGGCATCCGGCTCACGCTCGAGAACGAGGTGCGCGACCTCGACCTGGACGCCGAACGCGAGGTCCAGGTCTTCAGGATCGTGCAGGAGGCGCTCGCGAACGTTCGCAAGCACTCGAACGCACGCCACGCGCGCGTTCGGCTAGCCCGCAGCGGGCGCGAGTTGCGCGTGACGATCGAGGACGACGGCTCCGGGATCTCGCGCCGGGCCTGCGAACCGGGTGGCGCGAACGGGGCCTCGGGCGGCGGACATTTCGGGATCGAGATCATGCGCGAGCGCGCGGCGACGCTGGGCGGGCGTCTCGAGGTCGGCAACTCCGAGCACGGCGGCACCGTCGTCACGCTCGCGCTGCCGGCGCGCGGGTCGACGGGGAGCGCGCGGTGAGCAAGGTGCACCGCATCGTCCTGATCGACGACCACGGACTGTGCCGCCTCGGTCTCGGGGAACTGATCGAGGCGCATACCGGCATGAAGGTGGCCGCGACCACGGGCAATCCGGAAGAGGCGGTCGAGCTGCTGCGCACCGAGCGCCCCGATCTCGCGGTGATGGATCTGCGAATGACGCCCACCGACGGTCTGCGACTGCTGCGCCGCTTTCGCGACGAAGGTCTCGAAGTCCCGATCGTCGTACTCACGATGAGCGATTCGAAGGACGATCTGGCGCAGGCCTTGCGGATGGGCGTTCGCGGCTACCTGCTCAAGGACATGGAGCCGACCGACATCGTCGAGTCGATCGCGCGCGCGGTCAAGGGAGAGCTCGTGGTCGCGCCGGCGATGGCCGCGCGCCTCGCGAGCCTGCTCTCGGACGAGGGGCGCCCGCGCGAGGAGCGCCCTTCCTCGCTCGACCAGCTCACCGCACGCGAGCGCGAGATCCTGCTGTACGTCGCGCGCGGGCTGAGCAACAAGGCGATCGCACGCGAACTGGGCATCAGCCACGACACCGTGAAGCTGCACGTACGCCACATCCTCTCGAAGCTGGGTTTCGCGTCGCGGGTCGAGGCCGCCGTGTTCGCGATCGAGCAACGGATCGACGCCGCATCGCGCTCGGATTCGGACGACAATCCCGGCCAGGGATCACGCGGCGCCTACGCCTCGCGCTGAGCTGGGTGCGCGCCCGCTTCTCGGGACCGGCCCGGGTTCAGTTCTCGGATTGCGGCTCCGGTAGCGCTTCGGCTTGCGTGGCGCTGCGGCGCTCGAACCACTGCAGCTTCTCGCGCAGGCGCACCACGTCGCCGACGATGATCAGTGTCGGCGCACGCAGCCTGGCCTGCGCGGCGAGCCGCGGCAGCGAGTCCAGCGTGCCGGTGACGACGCGTTGCGTGGGCTGCGTGCCCTGTTGCACGATTGCCGCCGGCGTCGTCGCGGGCAGGCCGTGCGCGACGAGCTGTCGGCACAACTCGTCGAGCCCGAGAAACCCCATGTAGCAGACGATCGTCTGACGCGGCCTGGCCAGCATCGGCCAATCGAGGTTCATCGTGCCGTCCTGCAGGTGGCCGGTGACGAACACGCAGGCCTGGGCGTGCGCGCGATGCGTGAGCGGGATGCCTGCGTAAGCTGCCACGCCGCTGGCTGCGGTGATCCCGGGGACGACCTCGAAGCGAATTCCCTGCTCGGACAGCGTTTCGATCTCCTCGCCGCCGCGACCGAAGATGAACGGGTCGCCTCCCTTGAGTCGCACGACGCGCTCGCCGGCGCGGGCGAGTTCGACCATCAGCTCGTTGATCGATTCCTGGCGCATCGCGTGACGATTGCGCTGCTTGCCGACATAGACGCGCCGGGTCGACGCGCCGACCATCGCCATGATCGCGGGCGACACCAGGTTGTCGTACAACACGACGTCGGCGCGCTCGATCAGGCGCAGCGCCCTGATCGTGAGCAGATCGGGGTCGCCCGGACCGGTGCCGACCAGCGCGACTTCACCCTCGGACATCGCTGCCTCCGTTCCCCTGCGGGCCGCCGCCCGCCGGCCGATCGCGCGCGGGCGCGGCGAAGATGAATCGATGCTCGCCTGGAGAGATCTCGACGAAGTCCACGGTCGTGCCCGCGAGCAGCTCGAGCGACGGCGGCGAGATCAGGATCGTGACGCCGTCGACCTCGAGCGCGGTGTCCTGCTCGCGGCGTTCGTCGAAACCCATTCCGTACTCGAGCGATTCGCCGTCGTCGCCGACGCGCGCAGCGAAGCGGATCAGGACTTCGTCGAGCTCGGCGGCGTCGGCTTCGCTCAGGATCCGCGAGGCGGCAGCCGGCGTCAGCGTGATCGCGGACATCGAGTCGGAACTCATTCGGCGAGGCCGTCGGCGGCGAGCGCACGCGGCGTGCCCGCCGGCGCCGCGCGCGCGGGTGCTTCGGCAGCGCGATCCGCTGCGCGCAACTTGCAGGCGCGAACGAACGAGACGAAGCGACGCGCCCAGTGGTTCGTGCCCACGTTGCGCTGATGCGCGTAGCAGGCGAAAAGATTGCCCTGCACGATGCCGTCGTGAACCCCGTCGATGCCGTGTCCGCGCAGGACTTCGAAGCCGTAGCGGGTGTCGTCGCGCAGGCCTTCGAGTGCTGAGTAGTGGAACTCGTGCGCGACGATCTCGGCGCGATCGGGCGCGCATTGCGCGCGCCCGTCGCTCGTATCGCCCGCCCCCTCGCGCGCCGGGTCCGACGCGCGGCCGTCCTCGCGCGGCCACGGCAGCAGGCCGGTCTCGCGAAGGCGCACGTAACCGCGGCCCACCGCCCGCGCGCGCATCACCGCATCGGCTTCGATCGCGCCGACCATCTCGTAGCGCTCGGCGTTCCATCTGATCGAGCGAGACAGGTACATCAGACCGCCGCACTCCGCGTACACCGGCAGCCCGGAATCGATCTTGCGCTTGAGGTCCGCGCGCAGCGCGACGTTGGCCTCGAGCCCGGCAGCGAGCGCCTCGGGAAAACCGCCGCCGATCACCACGCCGTCGGCCCGCGGCAGCGCGGCGTCACGCAACGCGTCGAACGACACCAGTTCGGCTCCGGCGGACTCCAGAGCCTCGAGGTCGTCCGGGTAGTAGAAGCCGAAGGCCTGGTCGCGCGCGATCGCGATGCGCACGATCGGTTCGTGTGCGGCGCGTGCGATCGGCTCGTGCGCGACGCGCTCCAGCGGCGGATCGAAGGCGCGCGCTTCAGCGGGCCCGGCCGCGATCAGTCGCGAGAGTTCGGTGTAGCGTTCGATCGCGTCGGCCAGCCGCTCGATCGTGCGCGCGGCGTCGTCGGATTCGTTGCTCGGCACCAGGCCGATGTGGCGCTCGGCGATCTCGAACGACGCGTCCTGCGGGATCGCTCCGAGCACGCGCAGATCGGTGTGGCGTTCGATCGCGTCGCGCAGTTTCGCTTCGTGCCGCGCGCCACCCACCCGATTGAGCACCACACCGGCGAAGCGCAGCGTGGGGTCGAAGGCCTGCTGTCCGAGCGCGAGCGGCGCGATGCCGCGCGAGGTGCCGTGTGCGTCGAGCAGAAGGATTGCGCTCAGGCCGAGCTCGCGCGCCAGCGCGGCATTGCTGTCGCTGCCGTCGGTCGCGAGTCCGTCGTGCAGCCCGAGGTTGCCCTCGACGACGCTGAACTGCGCACGTGCCGAGAAACGCGCGAACGTGGCCTTCACTTCGTCCCAGCCCGACAGGTGCGGGTCGAGGTTGCGGCACGCGCGCCCGGCGGCACGGCCGAGCCACATCGGATCGATGTAGTCGGGACCCTTCTTGAACGGCTGTACGGACAGTCCCCGGCGCGCCAGCGCGGCGCACAGGCCGATCGCGAACGTGGTCTTGCCGGACGAACGGCGCGTGCCGCAGACGAGCCAGCGCGCCATCGGCGGTCAGCGCCCCTGCGCTGCCTGCTGCGTCGCTGCAGCGGCATGTGCCGCGGGTTGCGCGGCCGCGCCGGCCGACGGGGCACCGGCCAACGGGGCACCGGCCGTGGGGGCACCCGGCGCGGGGGCACCGGCCGTGGGGGCTCCGGGCGCCGGCGCGTCGTGCGGCATCAGGCCCAGCACCCGGATGCCGACCACCGAAACGAGGAACGCGACCCCGACGCCTCCGAGGCCGAGCATCAGCTCCACGGCCGAGGGCGTGTACGGCACGATCGCTCCGTCCATGAAACTGCTGCTCACCTTCGCGTCGGGAAACAGCGCGAGCGGCCAGGCCTGTCCGCCGATGATGAACGCGTACAGCTCGGCGAACGCACCGACGACGACCAGCGCGCTTGCGATCAGCGTGTGGCGCGGCCGGCCGAGCCCGCGCGCGAAGATCAGCGCGAGCGGCGCGACGCTGCCCAGCAACACGAACCCGCCCCAGAACAGCAGCGTGTAGACTCCGCCGTCGCGCAGGACGAAGGTTTCGTAAGCCGACTGGCGCGCGAAGTACATCCCCGTCAGGTGATGGGCCGCGACCAGGTACAGTGAGGCCGCGACGAAGATGCCGAGCAACCGGTTGATGCGCCGCTGCGCCTCGCCTGGAAGCTCGCGCCCGTTCCAGGCGTAGACCGCGGTCTGCACGAGGTAGAACACCGCCAGCCCCCAGCCGAACGACATCACGACGAACATCGGCGCGAGCAGCGCCGAGGCGTAGGCGTCGCGCGCCACGAGAAAGGCGAAAATCGATCCGGTACCGGTAGTGAGCACGAGGCGCCAGATGAACACCGCGACGCCGACCGGAGACGAGAACCGGTTCAATTGCCTCTCGAGCAGCGTCCAGAGGTACACGGCTACCAGCGCGAACATGCCGGAGTAGAGCAGCACGTTCCAGGCGAACACCGAAGTGAGGTTGTAGTGCGTCGCGGCGACGATGACCCGCTCGGGGCGGCCGAGGTCGAGCATCAGCACCATCAGGCCGCCGGCCAGCAGCGCGACGCACAGCAGGCCCGAGAGCGGGGCGCGGGCCTTGTAGAGCGTTTCGCCGAACACCGACCCGATCGAGGCGACGTTGAGCACGCCCGAGGCCGCGACGATCAGGAAGATCGCGAAGACGTGCGGCATCCCCCAGACGATGTGGTTGTTCATCCCGGTGATGATGTGGCCTTCGGTCTCCATCAGGTGCGCAGCCCACAGCCCCATCGCCGTGAACGCGGCGCCGATCGCCGCCAGCAGGTAGAACCGTCGCTCGTCGTGATTCGGGTGCGCGCGCATCGTGGGTACCTACAGTCCGTGGTAGCGCACGCCGGTGTTCAGGCGAAGGTCGTCGCGGATGCGCGACGTCGTGATCTCGCGCACCCGTTTGGCGATCGCGCTGTCCGGATCGTTCAGGTCGCCGAAGAGAATCGCCTGTTGCGGGCAGGACTCGGCGCACGCCGGCTGCAGGCCCTGGTCGACGCGGTGCACACACATCGTGCAGCTCTCGACGCAACCCTTGCCGCGCGGGACCTCGGGCTTTTGCTCGGTGAGCGGCTCGTGCACGAAGCTGCGCGCCTTGTACGGGCAGGCCATCACGCAGTACCTGCAACCGATGCAGGTGTGCTTGTCGACCAGGACGATTCCGTCGGCGCGCTTGAACGAGGCGCCGGTCGGGCAGACGTCCACGCAGGGCGGCTCGGCGCAGTGCTGGCACATGACCGGCGCGCTCACCTTGCGACCGGTGTCGCGGTACTCGATCTCGACCTTGCGAATCCACTGCGGGTCGGTGAGCGAAACGCGCTCGGCGAGTCCGTTCTCGCTGTTGCACGCCTTTACGCACTCGTTGCACTCGGGGCTGCAAAGCGTCGTGTCGATCAGCATCCCCCAGCGCACCTTGGGGCTCACCGGCTGGCCCGGCGCACGATCGAGCTGCGCCGAGGCGACTTCGATCAGCCGGATCCCCGGGGCGAGCAGCACGCCGGCGAGCGCCGCGGTGCCGGCTGCGAGCATCGCGCGTCTGTTCATTTCGTGGCCGCCGAAGGTTTCGGCTGGTGACACTCGAAGCAATCGAGCTTGACGGCCGCGTACTGGTGGCAACCCTCGCAGAAGGCCTGCGGCTTGCCGGTCACCGAACCGGCGGCGGCGCCCGTGCCGGAGCCGGCGTGGCAGTCGATGCATCCATTGAGCCGGACCTTCTCGCCGCGGATGCCCTGGTGAACGGTACGGTCGCGCTGGTGCTTGAGCATGTCCATGTGCGTGCGGCGCATCACTTCGGGCGTGTCGACGCACTTGGTGGCCGGGTCGACCAGGATCGCCGGCGTGCGCACGCGCCCGGGAGTGGCGTCGGCTGCCCATGCGAGCGCCGCCGCGGCGCCGGCGCCGGCGAGCAGCGCGAGCGCGACGGCCAGGCGCGGCAGGAGGCTGCTGCTGCGGGCCATGTGCGGCTCCCTACTCCCCGAGACCCATCTGGATGTAGCCGCTCGGGCAGACATCGGCGCAGATGTGGCATCCGATGCAAAGGTCGTAGTCGGTGTAGACGTAGCGGCCCATCGTGGCCTGCTTCTTCGGCACGCGCTTGACCGCCCTCTGCGGGCAATAGACGACGCAGTTGTCGCACTCGAAGCACTGGCCGCAGCTCATGCAGCGCTTGGCTTCGGCGATCGCGCCGGCTTCGTCGAGCGGCTCGATCCGCTCCTGGAAGTTGCCCAGCGCGCTCTCGCGGGTCAGCGTGATGAAGCGGCGCAGTGTTGCGCGCGGTGTAGTTGAAGTGCCCGAGGAACAGGTCCTTGTGCGGGATCACGTAGCGTTCCGAGCGATTGTCGTAGTTGTGGATCGCGGCAGTGCTGTTGTCGGTGCCGCGCAGCGGCTCCTTGACGGTGCTGACCTCGAGCCCGCGTTCGACGTACTTGCGCATCATGTCGAACACGTGCACGTCGACCTTGGGGCGCTTTCCGATCTCTTCGCCGGCGAGGAAGCGGTCGATGCCGTCGGCGGCGATCGAACCGTGGCCGATCGCGGTCGTGAGCAGATGCGGACGCAGGACGTCGCCGCCGGCGAACACGCCCGGCTGGTCCTTGACCTGGTAGCTGCGGTCGGCGTTGACCGCGCCGCGACCGTTGTCGAACGGTTCCAGACCGGTGAAATCCACCGCCTGTCCGATCGCCGAGACGATCAGGTCGGCGGGGATGTCCTCTTCGGTGCCCTCGATCGTATTCAGTTCGAGCTTGCCGCCGGCCATCTTCGCTTCACAGCGCGCGACGCGCAGCGCAGTGGCGCGGCCGTCGTCGCCGCGCACGATCGCGATCGGCACGAGCCCGCCGCGAATTTCGATGCCCTCGGCCTGGGCCTGCTCGATCTCGTGCTTGTTGGCCAACATCTTGTCGATCGGGAAGACCGAGGTGAGGACCACCTCGGCGCCCTGCTTGACCGAGATGTCGGCCACGTCCTGCGCGAGGTGTCCGGCGATCGCGCCTTCGAAGTCGGTCGGCTTGGCGTGTTCGATGTGACCGAGGCGCCGCGCCACGGTCGCGACGTCGATCGAGGTGTCGCCTCCGCCCACCACCACGACGCGCTTGCCGACGTGGCGCAGTCGCCCGTCGTTGAAGGCGCGCAGGAAAGAGGTGGCGGTGACCACGTTGGGCGCCTCGCCGTCCTTGATCGGGAGCGCGCGCCCGGCCTGCGCGCCCATGCCGAGGAACACCGCGTCGAAGTCCTCGCGCAACTGCTCGAGCGTGACGTCTGTTCCCACCCGGCACTTGAGCCTGACCTCGACGCCGAGGTCGACGATGCGCTGGATCTCGGTGTCGAGCACCTCGCGCGGCGTGCGAAACCCGGGGATGCCGTAGCGCATCATCCCGCCGAGGAATTCGTGTTCGTCGAACACCGTGACCATGTGGCCCTTGAGCGCGAGCTGGTAGGCGCACGACAGGCCGGCCGGCCCGCCGCCGATCACGGCGACCTTCTTGCCGCTCGAGTGCTCGGGGCGCTGGTAGGCCATGTCGTTCGCGTTCGCCCATTCGCCGAGGAAGTGCTCGACCGAATTGATCCCCACGTGGTCTTCGACCTCGTTGCGGTTGCAGCCGGTCTCGCAGGGCGCGGGGCAGACCCGACCCATGACCGAGGGAAAGGGATTGGCCTCGGTGAGGCGGCGCCAGGCGTACTCCTGCCACGACACGTCGGCCGGCGGCTTCTCGATCCCGCGAACGATGTTCAGGTAACCGCGGATGTCCTCGCCCGAAGGGCAGCTGCCCTGGCAGGGCGGGGTCGACTGGATGTAGGTCGGGCACTTGTGCGAGTGGTCGGCGTCGAAGATCTTGCCTTGCATGTCGCCCCACTCCCAGTCGCCTTCCTTGAAGCGTCGGAAGCTGAGTTTGGTCGTGGGTTGTTCGGGGTTTGCCGACATCTTTTCTATCTCCGTTGTTCGCCGCGCGTTCGCCGCTCAGGACTTCGCGCCGAGTCGGATCGCAGTGCTCACCAGCTGGTGCACGCCTCCGACCATTCCCATCTTGAATCCGTAGTAGGGCAGGACTTTCGAGAACTGCGCCTTGCAGATCGCGCAGATCGTTGCCATGAAGTTCACACCGTGTTCGTCGACCACGCGCTGCAGCGACTCCATCCGCGGCAGCGCGCCCTTGACGCGCAGGTCGAGCAGTTCGTCGGTGAGCACGCCGCCGCCGCCGCCGCAGCAGAACGTCTCCTCGTGCGTCGTGCCCGGGGCCATCTCGTGGTAGCGATTGGCAACGGCGCGAACGATCGCGCGCGGGATCTCGAACTGCCCGCCCGGCACGTCACCCATGCGCGAGGCGCGTGCGACGTTGCAGCTGTCGTGGAAGGTGACGATGCGGTGGTCGTTGGCGTCGGCGTCGAGCGTGAGCGCCCCGCGTTCGATCAGGTCCCAGGTGAACTCGCAGATGTGCATCGGCTGGCGATAGCGCAGGTCGAGCTGGCTCTGCAGCTGCACCGCGAACGGATCCTTCGCGCCCGCGCCGATCCCGGTGAGCGTGTTCCAGAAGCTGTACGCGACGCGCCAGGCGTGGCCGCACTCGCCGACCACGATGCGCTTGACGCCGAGTTCGAGCGCGGCTTCGCGGATGCGCAGCGCGATCGTGCGCAGCTGCTCGTAGTTGCCGATGAACATGCCGAAGTTGCCCGCTTCCGAGGCGTGGCTCGAAAGTGTCCAGCTCACGCCGGCGGCGTGGAACACCTTGGCGTAACCGATCAGGCTCTCGACGTGCGGCTCGGCGAAGAAGTCGGCCGAGGGCGTGACCAGCAGCACCTCCGCCCCCTTGACGTCGAGCGGGAAGCGCACGTCGGCGCCGGTTTCGTCCCTGGTGTCTTCCTCGAGTCCCTCGAGCGTGTCGAGCAGCGCCGGACCGGGCAGCCCGAGGTTGTTGCCGATCCGGTGGACCTTGCCGATGATCTCGTTCGAGTACTTCTGGCCGTAGCCGACCACGTCGAGGATCTCGCGGCCGGCCATCGTGATCTCGGCCGTGTCGATGCCGTAGGGGCAATACACCGAGCAGCGCCGGCACTCCGAGCACTGGTTGTAGTAGGTGTACCACTCGTCGAGCACCTCGGGGGTGAGGTCGCGCGCGCCCACCAGCTTCGGGACCAGCTTGCCGGGCAGCGTGAAGTAGCGCCGGTAGACACTGCGCATCAGGTCCTGGCGCGCGACCGGCATGTTCTTCGGGTCGCCGGTGCCGAGGTAGTAGTGGCACTTGTCGGTGCATGCGCCGCAGTGCACGCAGGCATCGAGGTAGACCTTGAGCGAGCGGTAGCGCTGCAGCAGGGTGCCCATGTGCGCGATCGCCTTGTCGTGCACGACCTGCCAGTCGTCGTCGAGTTTGGCGGGAAACCCGATCGCCTCCTGGATCTTCCCGTTCGCGACGTAGGGTTTGGAGTCCTGCATCGCGCCCGGCGCGATCGCGGGCGCGCGTTCGGGGAACTCTCGCAGCGCCGGCGCGACGACTTGCGGACCTTTGCCAGGGGCGGCCACGGCTCAGCGCTCCTCGAGGCGCGCCGCCCAGGGCGCGAGGTGGCGCGCTTCGCGCGGGTCGTCGACCTGGTTGCGCGAAGGCGAGAAGAACAGCCCCGGTGCGTGCAGCAGCTTGGAGAACGGGAACACGATCATCAGGCCCGCCACCAGCAGCAGGTGGACGTAGAGCGCGGCGTCGGATGGCAGACGCTGCCACTGAAACGCCATCAGCCCCAGGAAGAACGCCTTGACCGCGATGATGTCGGTCGGGAACAGGTACTTGATCGAGAGCCCGGAAACCGCGATCGCGATCAACATCGCGAGCATCAGGTGATCGGACCAGGTGGAGATGTAGCGCACGCGGTCGACCAGAAAGCGTCGCGCCCACAGGCCGGCGAGGCCGATCGCCATCGAGAACGCCGCGTACAGGCCGAAGGGCTGGACGAAGGCGACCCAGCCCCAGACCGGCTCGGTGAAGTAGCGCAGGTGGCGCGCCAGCACCAGAACGAGGCTGGCGTGGAACAGCCAGCCGAAGATCCAGGTCCAGCGACTGCCCCTGAACAGGCTCTCGAAGAAGACGACCTCGCGGAACATTCGCAGCGCGACGCCGCCCTGGGTCGTCGGCGCCGGCGTGGTCGGGATCTTCAACGGCGCCGGGGTGCGCGCGTAGTCGACGACGCGCGCCGCCACGCCGACCAGGCAGACCGCCGCGGCGAAGTAGAACAGCAGTGCGAAGAAGACCGTGTTCAGCGGCATTTCTGGCCCCTGCGCGGGCGCCTGTCGTCCCCGACGGGTGCGGCAGGAGCCGCGCCAGCGCCGGACCCTGCCCGGCGCGCGCGGGTTGGCGTCAGACGCAGCCCGTGGGCTTGGGCAGGCCGGCGATCTTGCACGCCTGCTTGGCCGGGCCGTAGGGGAAGAGTTCGTAAAGGTACTGGCTGTTGCCCTTGTCGGCGCCGAGCTTCTTTCCGATCGCCTTGGTGAGCACGCGAACCGCCGGGGCGATCTGGAACTCCTCGTAGTACTCGCGCAGGAAATTGACCACTTCCCAGTGCGAATCGCTCATGTCGATGTTCTCGGTCTTGGCGATCTCGCCGGCCACGTCCTCGGACCAGTCGGACAGATTGACCAGATAGCCTTCCTCGTCGGTTTCGATCGATTTTCCGGCGACGTCGATGGTTGACATCTCATTCTCCCTTGTGCGTTCGTGATCTGTTGAAGTGAAGTCGATTGGCCCGTTCAGAGCCAGGACTGGCAGTTGGGCTGTTCGACCACCAGGTCGACGAAGCCCGCGTAATCGACCTGCGTGATGCCGTCGGCCAGACGATCGGCCATGCCGCGCGCCTCGAGGTCGGGCGCGAGCACGAAGATCTTGAGCCGCGACGCGGCTTCGCGGATCGACTGTTCCGCCGGGTGGCCGCGGGTGGCCGCGTACACGGCGTCCTCGGTGAGCAGCAGCGCGCCCGATTTGGCCAGGCGCAGCGCGGCGGCGAGCGCGTCGCTGGCACCGGGGGACTTGTTGACGATATGCAGCATGTTCGCGCGCTCCTAGAAGCTCAGCACCACGTCCTGGGTGTCCATCAACTCGGCCAGTTCGGCGCGGCCCAGCACCTCGACGTCGACCAGCAGGTCTTCCTCGGTGAGTCCGCGAGCCTCGAGCGATTCGCGTTCGACGAACAGCTTCTCGACATCGTAACCGTCGAGCGCGCGGTAGGTGGGCGAGAAGTTCTTGGTCTCGATCGCCTTGGTCTGCATGCCGCGTTTGAGCTGGTAGACGCCGTCGTCGACGAACGCGAGCGACACGTCCTGTTCGAACGCCGCGGTGATCAGCACGACCTCGAGCGACTCGAGCGCGTAGATCGTTCCGTGCGGCGCCTTGCGGTTGACGAACATGAACTTCTTCTGCACCGGCATGGCGTTGGCCTCAGTCGCCGAAAGTCACGAGCCGGTCGGCTTCGATGCCGGCCTCGACCAGTTGTCCCAGACCAGAGATCCGGAAACCCGGCGCCAGGATCTCTTCCTTGACGCCGCGGCGCAACGCCGCGGCCACGCAGACCACGAGGTCGACCTTGTGGTCGGCCGCAAGTCGCGACCAGCGCGCGACGATGTTGCGGTCGTCCTGTGGCGGTTCGGTCAGACGGTTCGCGTTGTTCACCCCGTCGTGATAGAAGAACACGCGGCTCACCTCGTGGCCCTTCGCGATCGCGGCCTTGCAGAACAGGTAGGCCGAGTCGCTCGCCTCATGCTGGTACGGCCCCTCGTTGACCAGAATCGCCAGCTTCATTCGCGCGCACTCTTTCCCGGTATCGGTTGTTCAGGAACGCCGGTTCAGAACCGGATGTGGGTCGACGCGTTCAGGCTCGCACGCGAACCGCGCCAATCGTCGATCAGGTACTTGGTGAAGGGCAGCCCGGTCTTCTCGAAGAAGCGCGGCCAGCCGATGCGCTCGATCCAGTCGGCCATCCGCTCCCAGGCGCGGGCGTCTTCCTTGTACACGCGCAGGATGTTCTTGACCGCGACGCTCACCTCGGGCCAGCGCGGGGGGTTGTTCGGCAGTCCGCTGGCGACCATCTTCATGAAGGTGGGCTTGCCGCGGGCGTTGGAGTTCTTGCCACCGACCCAGATCGCGAGCTTGGAGTGCTCGGGGTCGTTGATCTGCATCGGCGGGCACGGGGGATAGCAGGCGCCGCAGCACATGCACTTCTTCTCGTCGATCTCAAGCGAGGGCTTGCCGTTGACCAGCGCCGGGCGGATCGCGGCGACCGGGCAGCGCGCGACCACCGCGGGGCGCTCGCAGACGTTGGCCACCAGGTCGTGGTTGATCTTCGGCGGCTTGGTGTGCTGGACGATGATCGCGATGTCGGCCTGGCCGCCGCAGTTGATCTCGCAGCACGAAGTGGACATGTGCACGCGGTTGGGCATCTCCTCGCGCTTGAACTCCTCGTAGAGGTCGTCCATCAGCGCCTTGACCGCGCCCGACGCGTCGGTGCCGGGGATGTCGCAGTGCAGCCAGCCCTGGGTGTGCGAGATCATCGAGATCGAATTGCCGGTACCGCCGACCGGAAAGCCGGCCGACTCGAGCGCGACGATCAGCGGCGCGACCTTGGCCTCGTCGGCCACCATGAACTCGATGTTCGAGCGGATCGTGAAGCGCACGTGGCCGTCGGCGTACTTGTCGGCGATGTCGCACAGCGTGCGGATCGTGTAGACGTCCATCTGGCGCTGGGTGCCGGCGCGCACCGTCCAGACCTGCTCGCCGCTGTACGAGACGTGGCGCAGCACGCCGGGGCGCGGGCGGTCGTGGAACTTCCAGTTGCCGTAGTTGCGCAGCAGCGTCGGGTGCATGTACTGCTTGTTGTCCGGCACGCCGGTTTCCTTGGCGCGCCGTGGCGTGGGCGGGGGCGCGGGCTTCGCTGCCTGCGGGGTTGCCTGTGTTGCCTGGTCCATTGTCCTGGTCTCCGATTCTTCAGGCCGCGGCCTTGCGCGCGTTGATCTTCTCGACTTCGTCGTCCCATCCGTCGGTGCGCACGTAGGGGTTGGTGCGCGGGGTCGACACCATGTTCGCGTCGACCTCCACACCGATGCCCTCGAGGAAGTTCACCAATCCGATGCGTTCGATCATCTCGCCGGTGCGCTCGTGCTCGAGCGCGTTGTCGGCGAAGAACTCGATCACCTTCTGACCGAGGTCGACGAGCTTCGCGCGATCGTCCTCGTCCTTGAGCGGCATGAACGGAACGATCACCGTTCCCATCAGGTCGCCGATCTTGAGCGTGCGCTTGCCGCCGATCAGGATCGAGGCGCCCTTGTCATTGCCGGGGGCGAGCGCGCCGGTCATCACGTTGATGCAGTGCATGCAGCGCACGCAGTCGCGATTGTCGATCTCGAGGCTGTTGGCGTCGTCGAGCGCGACGCTGGAGATGGTCGGGCTCTCGGAGACTTCACCGACCGGCTTGATCTGGATGGTCTTGGTCGGGCAGCGGGTGACGACGTCTCGCACCAGTTCGTGCATGCCGTGCTTGGCGAACCACTTGCGACCGAGTTCGTCGTCGGTGCGGATGTTGTCGCGCCAGGTGCCGATCACCGCCATGTCGGCGCGCTGCACCGAATTCATGCAGTCGTTCGGGCAACCGGAGAACTTGAACTTGAACTTGTAGGGAAGCGCCGGACGGTGGATGTCGTCGAGGAAGGTGTTGAGCACCTCGCGATGCGCGGCGGCTTCGTCGTAGCAGGACTGCTCGCAGCGCGCGGCGCCCACGCACGACATCGAAGTGCGCACCGCGGGGCCGGCGCCGCCGAGGTCGAACCCCAGCTCGTTGATCTCGTCCCACGCCGGCTGTACGTTCGCCGAAGTGACGCCCTGGAACATGATGTCGCCCGACTGGCCGTGGAAAGCGATCAGGCCCGAGCCGTGGCGCTCCCAGATGTCGGCCATCTTGCGCAGCACGTCGGTGTTGTAGTGCATGCCGGGAGCGGGCATCACGCGCAGCGTGTGGAACTCCGCCGCTTCGGGGAACCTGGGCTTGCCGTTCTCGTCCTTGAGTTCGGTGAAGCGCGGGATGATGCCGCCGCCGTAGCCGAACACGCTCACCGTGCCGCCCTTCCAGTAACCCTTGCGGGTCTGGTACGAGGTTTCGAGTTGCCCGAGCACGCCGGCCATGTACGGCTTGTCCTCGGCGAGCCTCTTCAGCCCGGTGACGAAGCTGGGCCAGGGACCGCTCTCGAGCTGGTCCAGGTTCGGCGTGTCGATCGTCTTCTTGGTTGTAGCCATCGGATCCTCCTTTTCGCGTGCGCGACAGTACGCGCGAACACACCCGCTGCCTCAGGCATCTCGATTCGATCCTACGAAGCCCCCGCAGCGGCGACCATCCCCCTCGTCGGCTATTCTTGTCGACCGGAAGGCGTGAATCGACCTACCCGAAGGGAGTAGGCGTGCCCACCGGCACTGGTTATGGACGGCGAGCGCGCAAAACTGCCCAATCGGAACTGCCGACAGCCACGGCGCAAACCCCGGCCCAAGATACCTGAATCGCCTCGATGGACAAGCTGAAACTGACACCAGTCGCCGCGCTCGCCATTCCGATCGGCGGACAGCTGATCGAGCTGCAGCAGGTCGACTACGAGATCGACGGCGCGATGAGCCTGTTGCGCATCCGGATCCGGGAAGGACGCAGATTCACGGTCTTCGACGTCGACCCGGCGAGCGCGCGCGCGCTCGGCGAGGCGCTGCTCGGCTGGTCCTCCGGACAGCCCGGCGGCGAACGATCGGACGGACAGCCCGGCGGCGAGCGATCGGACGGACAGCCCGGCGACGAACGATCGGACGGACAGCCCGGCGACGAACGATGAACACGATGGTCGACCTCGTGTTCGAGATCCGCGGCAGGCGGCTCCCGCAGCAGTATCACGGCGGGCTGTGGCGCGCGCTCGCAGCGTGCCTGCCCTGGCTCGATGCCGAGCCGCTCGCCGGGTTGCTCGAGATCCGGGCCGCGCAGTCGAACGGCGAATTGCTGCTGCCGCGTCGCGGCAGGCTCGGATTGAGGGTGCCGCTGGCGAGGCACGACGAGGCGCTCGCGCTCTCGGGCCGCGAGATCGAGGTCGAGGGCGAATCGATCGCGGTCGGCAGCGCGCGGACCCGCGCGCTTTCACCGCAGCCGACGCTCGGCGCGCCTTTCGTGGTCACCGGTGCGCGCGACGACCTGGAACACCAGGGCGAAGTCGCGCGGATGCTCGCGCAACTCGACCTGCCGCAGCGTTTCATCTGCGGGCGCATGGGCGAGTTGCGCGGCCTCGAGGGCGAGCCGCTGCGCGGCGCGAGCGTGGTGATCCACGAGCTTCGCGACGAGGACTCGATGAAGGTGCAGACTTTGGGGATCGGCCCGCAACGGCACCTGGGGTGCGGCGTGTTCGTTCCCAGGAAACTGATCAGCGGGATCGAGTGATGGACTGGGACAGCCGGGTCGGCAACGGCCGATGGGTCGCGCGCTCAGGCGCCGATTGGCGAGGAGATGCGATGAACGAACGACAGATGCCGAAGCCTGGCGTGACGCTGAACCTGTGCGGAGTGAGCTGTCCCGGACCGATCCTGGGGGCCAAGAAGGTGCTGATGGAGCTCGCCGAGGGCGAGGTGATGCTGCTGGTGTCGGACTGCCCGGCCACCAGCGACGACCTGTTCGCGTGGGCCGATCGCACCGGCAACCAGGTGCTCGGGAGCGAGTCGATGCCGGAGGGCGCGACCGGTTATTACGTCCAGCGCGGTCGCGGCGAGGCGCTCGAGCCCAGCGTCCAGCTCGACATGCGCGGCTCGCTTTGTCCGGGGCCGATCGTGCAGGCGCGCCACGTGCTTGCGGCGATGGCCCAGGGCGAGGTGCTCAGGCTGGTCAGCGATTGCCCCGGGGCGCGCGCCGACGTCGAGGGCTGGGCGCGTGTGACCGGCACACAACTCGAGAAGGTGCTCGAGCTGGGCACGCACGAGTGGGAGTTCTACATCCGCAAGACCTGAGAGGGTCGGGCGGGGGAACGAGGAGGTCGCAATGGTGCGCGCGGTTCGGATCAAGAGCCACTGGTTCAAGGAAGGCGAGACGCGCGACGCGGCCGAGGTCGCGACCGCGGCCGCCGCGATCGTCTGGCGCACCGCCGACGCGCGATTGAAGAGCCTGCGCGGCGCGCGCTTCGAGATCGCCGCGGGCGCCGACTACGTGAACGCGCTGGTCGAGCTGCTTTGCCTGCTGATCGTCGCCACCGACCGGATCGTCTACCGGCACGACCAGGGACCGTGGCGCGAGCGCTTCGTGTCGGCGTTGACGGTGCGCGTCGGCGAACTGCTCGAGGATAGTTTCAACGACTTGCTCGGCCCGCTGCCCGAGCGCAGCTACCGGCAGCGCTTCGTCGATCGGCTCAACCTGCGCGCGCAGGAGTACGCGCAGTACACGTATCGCGACGACGGGCCCGAGTTCGCGCTGCTGCGCCATTTCGGGCAGCAGGTCGCCGATTCGATGTCCGACCCCGACGACCAGCGCTGGGCGCTCGACCAGGCGATGACGGTCGAGGGGCCGGCGTGCATTGACGTGATCGAGAAGGCGATGCGCGGCCTGCTCGGTCTGGAAGCGAAACCGCAGCGCAAGAGCGCGGCCGGCGAGTGAGCGCTTCGCGTATGTCGACCGGCGACGGCGGCCCGTTCTCGCTCGAGGACGATCGCGCCTATCGCGCCTGGCGCGACTGGAAGCTCGAACACGCGCCGGCGAACGCCGAGGCGCTGATCGTCGAGGTGCGCGACCCGAAGTCGCTCACCGCCGGCGAGCGCGAGGCGATCGTCGCGCGGTGCCGGGTGGCGAACATGGCGGTGTACACGAGCGCCGCACGCGGCGACGCGCGCGAGACGGTGCGGCTGCTGGGCGAGCAACTCGGCCTGCGCCGGCTCGACGCGAACTGGCTAGCCGACGAGGACGGCGTGAGCAGCCTCACGAACGCGCGGGCCGGCGGCGCCGCGGTGCGCGGCGAGTACATCCCCTACACCGACCGACCGATCCGCTGGCACACCGACGGCTACTACAACCCTCCCGAACGACGCATCGACGCGATGGTGCTGCACTGCGCGCAGGCCGCCGAAAGCGGCGGCGAGAATCGGCTGCTGGACCACGAGATCGCCTACGTTCGCCTGCGCGAGCTCGACCCGGCGCACGTCGCCGCGCTCGCCTCGGCCCGCGCGATGCGCATTCCGCTGCGAGCCGCGGTGCCCGGCGAGCAGGGCGTCGGCGGGCAGGCGCGCGAGGCGCGCACCGGTCCGGTGTTTTCGCTGTGCGAACCCGGCGGCGACCTGCACATGCGCTACACGGCACGCACGCGCAGCATCGAGTGGCACGACGACGAAGCGACCCGTGCCGCCGTGGCGGCGCTCGAGGCGCTGCTTGCTGCCGAAGGTCGCCACGTGCACCGCCTGCGTCTCGCGCCCGGAATGGGCCTGGTCTGCAACAACGTCCTTCACGACCGCAGCGGCTTCAGCGACGCGAACGGACAGCGTCGGCTGTTGCTCAGGGCGCGTTACCTCGACAGGATCGAGGGCACGCGCTTCGCCTGGCGCGACGCCCGATACCCGATCGGGGTATAGACGCGATTCGATGCTGACACGAATATGCGCCCCGGCACGCGCCCCGGCGGGGCGGTGCGGCGCAGCGATGGGAGAGACGAGATGGATACGGCACTGCCGTCGGCGGCGCTGATCGCCTGGCTGGGGTTCGCGCTCGGGGCGATCTTCGGATTCGTCGGCAACAAGACGAACTTCTGCACGATGGGCGCGGTCTCGGACGTCGTCAACATGGGCGACTGGACGCGCATGCGCATGTGGGTGCTCGCGATCGCGGTCGCGATCCTCGGCGTCTGGGCGATGCAGACGGCGGGCCTGGTCGACACGCGCAAGTCGATCTACGCGGGTTCGAACCTGATGTGGCTGTCGAACATCGTCGGCGGGGTGCTGTTCGGCATCGGGATGACGATGGCCTCGGGCTGCACCAGCAAGACGCTGATTCGCATCGGCGGCGGCAACCTGAAATCGATCGTCGTGTTCATCGTGCTCGGGATCTCGGCCTACGTGACGCTGCGCGGGGTGTTCGGCGTGTGGCGCGTGCGCACGCTCGACGCGGTGTCGGTCAAGCTCTCCACCAGCCAGGATTTGCCGACGATGCTGGCGAGCGCGATCGGGATCGATCGCGCGCTGCTCGATATGTGGCTGCCGCTGGCGATCGCCGCTGCGCTGCTGGTGTTCGTCTTCCGCAGCCCGCACATCCGCAACTCCGATGGCCTGCTCGGTGGAATCGTCGTCGGCCTCACGGTGGTCGGCGGCTGGTTCGTCACCGGCTATCTGGGCTACGTGGTCGAGCACCCGGACACGCTCCAGGAGGCGTTCATCGCGACCAACAGCAACCGCGCGGAGTCGCTCTCGCTAGTGGCGCCGTTCGCGTTCACGCTCGAGCTGCTGATGTTCTGGAGCGACACCAGCAAGCACGTCACGTTCGGGATCGCGACCGCGCTGGGGATCATCGTCGGTTCGCTCGCCTATGCGCTGGCGTCGAAAACCTACCGCGAGGAGAGCTTCCCGAACGCCGCCGACCTCAAGCGCCACGTGTTCGGCGCGATCCTGATGGGTTTCGGCGGCATCACCGCGCTCGGTTGCACGATCGGGCAGGGACTGTCGGGCGTGTCGACGCTCGCGCTCGGATCGATCATCACGTTCTTCTCGCTGGTCGCCGGCGCGGCGATGATGATGAAGTACGACTACTGGCGATTGATGCGCGAGCAATAACGGGCAACAACGGGCAATAACGAGCGCCTCGATTCCGGGGGCTGCCGCGGAGTTGCGGGCAGTCGGCCGTCGACGTATGGCATTCATAATTCGACATTTATCGAATGATGGAATAAACTAACTTCATCATGCTTCGCGCACGATCAAACCAGCAAAGGAGAACTGCCGTGTCTGAAGTCGACATCAGGAAAGTGGTCAAGGAGAAGTACGGGGAAGCAGCCCGCCGCGTCATCGATGCCGGCGTCGCGGCATCGTGCTGCGGGAGCACCCCGGCCGCCCCCGCGGCGTCGTGCTGCGGGAGCACCGCGGCGGCGCCCGCGACATCGTGCTGCTCGACCGGGGCGCTTTCCGGGACCGACCCGATCACGCGCGACCTCTACGATCCCGCGCAGACGGGAACGTTGCCCGAGTCGGCGGTACTCGCGTCGCTGGGTTGCGGCAACCCGACCGCGCTGGCCGGGTTGAAGCCCGGCGAGATCGTCCTCGACCTCGGCTCGGGCGGCGGAATCGACGTGCTGCTCTCGGCCAGGCGGGTCGGCCCGAGCGGCATGGCCTACGGCCTGGACATGACCGACGAGATGCTCGCGCTCGCCAACGAGAACAAGCGCAAGGCGGGGGCGGCGAACGTCGAGTTCCTCAAGGGCGAGATAGAGCACATCCCGCTGCCGGACAATTCGGTCGACGTGATCATCTCGAATTGCGTGATCAACCTTTCTGCGGACAAGGACCAGGTGCTGCGCGAGGCGTTCCGGGTGCTCAGGCCGGGGGGGCGTTTCGCCGTGTCGGACGTCGTCACCCGCGGCCAGATCCGTCCCGAGATCCGCCAGAGCGTCCTCGCGTGGGTCGGCTGCGTCGCCGGCGCGCTCGACGAGCAGGAATACAAGGCCAAGCTGGCGCGGGCGGGTTTCGAGGACATCGAAGTCGAGCCGACCCGGATCTACAAGGCCGAGGACGCGACGGAATTCCTGACCGCCAACGGGCTCGACGCGAAGGCCATCGGGGCCGAAGTCGACGGCAGGTTCCTCAGTGCGTTCGTGCGGGCGACGAAACCCGAGCAATGACCCGGGGATCTCGCGCGACGGTCGTTCGCGGACCGAAGCGGGTGCCTCGCGGGTGAGAACCGCGAGCGCGCGACGCGACTGATGCCATCAGCCGAGCATCGGCGCGTCGCGAAAGATCCGCTCGTCCATCGTCGCGAGATGCGCAGCGACCGCCACCGGTGCGCCGCAACGATCGAGCACATCGCGCGTCAGGTCGACGCCCGGAGCGATCTCGGCAAGGGTGAGCAGGCCGTCGACCAGCCGGAACACCGCGCGCTCGGTGACGTAGAGAACGTCGGTGCCCAGTTCGTGGCTGTAGCGGCCGTTGAACGAGAGCTGGCCGACCGCCGCGATCACCTTCGCCGTGTGCCCCTCGTGCACGATTCTCAGGCGTCCGTCTCCGCTCGCCACCTCCAGCCCGCCCGTGGTGAGCGTACCCATGAACACGACCCGGGGCGTGGACTGCGTGATGTTGATGAAGCCGCCGATTCCGGCGATCGAGCGCTTCTCGCCCTCGCCGAACAGGCTCACGTTGACGTTGCCGCGCACGTCGAGTTCGGCCATGCCGAGAAGCGCCATGTCGAGTCCGCCGCCGTCGTAGAAATCGAACTGCGCGGGCTGGTCGACGATCGCCTCCGGGTTCTCGCTCGCACCGAACGACAGCCCGTCGGCCGGCGTGCCGCCGATCGGGCCGGCCTCGACCGTGAGCGTGAAATCGCGCACCCCTTCCTCGAGCGACACCGCACCCACGCCGGCGGGAATTCCGGCCCCGAGGTTCACCACCTTCGGTCGGTGGCGAACGATCTCGAGCAATGCGCGCCGCTGCACGATCTTGCGCGCGTCGAGCGGCGTCGCGGCGCGCGCGCGATCGGGCGCGCGCGCCTCTCCGGTGTATGCCGGGTTGTGGACCTCGCCGAAGGTCATCATGTGCAGCAGCGGATCGTCGCCCACCACCACCAGGTAGTCGACCAGGATTCCGGGCAGGCGGACCAGCTGCGGGTTGAGCGGCTGGTCCGATACGCGCTTGACCTGAGCGATCACGATCCCGCCGCTGTTGTGCGCGGCCTGCGCGATCGCGAGCAACTCGTGGTGAAAGGGCTCGTGCTCGCAGCTGATGTTGCCGCGCGCGTCGGCGGTCGTTCCGCGCACCAGCGCGCAGTGGATCGGCATCGGCTTGTAGCGCAGGAACTCCTCGCCGTCGATCCGGATCACGTCGACCAGATCGTCGGTGGCCGCGGCATTCAGCCGCCCGCCGCCGTGGCGCGGATCGACGAAAGTGTGCAGTCCGACGCGAGTGATCACGCCCGGCGTGCGCGCGGCGATCGCGCGGTACAGGTGGGTGATCACGCCCTGGGGAAGGTTCCACGCGCCAGCCGCGTTGTCCAGCGCGAGTCGCGACAGTTTGGGCGCGCTGCGCCAGTGTCCGCCGATGATCCGGCGCGTGAGCCCGGCGTGCCCGAAGTGGTTGACGCCCCGATTCGCGCGGTCGCCCTGGCCGGCCGAGTAGACCAGCGTCAGGCCACGCGGCGCGCCGGTCTCCAGGAAGCGTCGTTCGAGCTCGCTTGTCACGGCTTCGGCGTGCCCCGCGCCGACGAACCCGGCGCAGGCGACGGTGCTCTCGTCGGCGATCAGCGCGGCGGCTTCGGCCGCCGAGACGATTCTCATCTCGCGCGCGGCATCAGGCGCCCCAGGTGATGTCGCGCTCTGCGCCGGCGGCCGCCTTGAGCATGTCGATCAGCGGCCAGGCGCGCTGGGCAAGCGTGACCCGCGCGGGTCGATCGCCCGTGTCCTCGTCGTCGTCGTTCGGCGCGGCCGGGGCCCGTTCGGCAGCGACCGCCTGCTCGAGCGCCGCGATCGCGGGAGCCATCTGCGCGACCGTGATGATCCCCTTCGGCCCCGGCGCCTTGCCGATGATCATGAGCAGCTGCTCGCCCACCGGCTGTGTCATCACCACCGATCCGGTGGCCCTGCACTTGAATTCGTAGAGCATCGCATCCCTTTGTTCGGTTTCGCACTGCTAAGATTATCCGATGAGGCTCGTGTTGGCCGCGCTCGCGGCGTCGTTGCCGCTTGTCGCGTGCTCGCCCGAGTACAACTGGCGCGAGATCCGCTCGCCCGAGCACGGTTACGCCGTGATGTTGCCGGGCAAGCCTGCGACGATGAAGCGCGGCATCCGCCTCGGAGAGCTCGAGGTGTCGATGGCGATGCAGGGCGCGCGCGCCGGCGGGGCTTCGTTCACCGTCGCAACGGCGCTGCTTCCCGACGATTCGCCGGCGTCGCGCGAGAAGGCGCTCGCGGCGATGCGCACGGCGATGGTGCGCAACATCGCGGGCACCGAGCGTGCCGCGTCCTCGACGACCGTGGGCGTATTCGACGGCAACGGCCAGCGCCTCGACCGCGTCGGCGCGACGCGGATCGAGGCGCGAGGGACGGTGCGCGACGAAACGGTGACGATGCTCGCGGGTTTCGTCGCGCGCGGAGCGCGGGCCCACCAGTGGGTGGCGCTCGGTGCCGCCCTCGATGGCGACGAGGCGCAGACCTTCCTCGAATCGTTTCGCCTGCTCGAGCCGGCGCGCTGATCGATGACAGCCCTCGGCGCCGGTGGCGGCTTGCGCGTGTTCATTTGCTTCGCGGCCGGTTTCTTCATGTCGTACTCGTTGCGAGCGGTCAACGCGGTGATCGCGCCGGAACTCGTCGCGCAGTTCCAGCTCGACAGCGCGCAGCTCGGCGCGATGTCGGCCGCGTACTTCTTCAGCTTCGCGCTGATGCAGCTGCCGCTGGGGGTGTGGCTCGATCGCTACGGCGCGCGGCGCACCGACGCCACGCTGCTGCTGGTCGCTGCGATCGGTTGCGCGACTTTCGCGAGCGCGCATACGGCATCGGTTCTCTGGGTCGGCCGGGCGCTGATCGGCGCCGGGGTGAGCGGCGCGCTGATGTCCGCGCTCAAGGGCTATCGCTACTGGTATTCGCCGCAGCGCCAGCAGCCGCTCACCGCGTGGATGCTGGTGGTCGGCACCAGCGGAGCGATGGTGGCGACCGTTCCGGTGCAGGCGCTGATGCCGATCGTCGGGTGGCGCGGCGTGTTCTGGATCGCCGCGGTGATGCTGGTCGCGAGCGCGGCGGCGATCTGGTTCCTGGTGCCGCGCGACGAGGAAGGCGGCGCGCGCGAGCGATCTTCGCTCGCCGCGGTGCTCTCCGGTTACGTCGAGGTGTTCGCCGATCGCTACTTCTGGCGCTTCGGGCTGGTCGGCGTCACGGTGCAGGGCGGATTCATCGCGATGCAGACGCTCTGGGCCGGACCCTGGTTCACCCAGGTGCTCGGGTTGACTCCGGGCGAGGCGGCACGCGCGCTGTTCATGTTCAACCTCGTGCTGCTCGGTGCCTACCTCGCGCTCGGCGCCGCGCTACCCCCGCTCGCGCGCAGGGGCTGGACGATGCTGCGGCTGGTCGCGGTCGCGACCGCGTTCGTGCTCGCGCTGCAGCTGGCGATCGCGTTGCTCGACGGCGCCTGGACCTGGTTGCTGTGGCTGGCGTTCGCGATCGGCTCGACCGTGCACACGGTCGCCCAGCCGCACGTCTGCACGACCTTTCCGGCGGCGCTCACCGGTCGTGCCTACACCGCCTACAACCTGCTGATCTTCGGCGGGATCTTCCTCTGCCAGTGGTTGTTCGGCGTCGCGATCGAGCTGTTCCGGGGCGCGGGCTTCGACGAGCCGCAGGCCTACCGGGCGACGATGCTCGGGTGGGTCGCGATCCAGTCGGTGCCGTTCGCGATCCTGCTGTGGTGGCGCGTTCCCCCGCGCGACGCGGCCGGCGAGCCGGCGCCATAGCGGCGAACGGGTGCGGCGCCGGCGAACGCGAGCGGCGCTCTCAGTCGTGGAAGTCGATCGTGCGGCCCGGACGCACGACCGGCGCGAGTTCGTACAGGCCCATCGCCTGATTGTGCGGGTGGCGGGCGGCTTCGACGAAGTCGAGCACCGGGGACAGGCAGCAGTCGTGCCCGACGGCGCGCCGCTCCCATTCGTCGCGCGTGGCCGAGGCGATCGACGCAGCGAACAGTTCGACGGTGCGTGGCCAGGTCGTCGCGTCGAACTGGCGGCGGTGATCGACTTCGTCGCCCAACCCGAGAACGTCGAGCAGTTCGCGGTAGAACTTGGCTTCGAGCGCGCCGACCGCGACGAAGCGCTGGTCCGCGGTGCGGTAGCAGCGATAGAACGGCAGCGCGCCGTCGAGCAGGTTGCTCTCGCGCTGCAGTCGCCACATGTCGTCGGCGAGCATGCCGTAGAACATCGGCGTGAGCCCCACGGTGCCGGCCAGGATCGACGACTCCGCGACGCCGCCGCGACCGCCGATCCCGCGCTGGACCAGTCGCGCCAGCACGCCGACGATCAGGTGCATCGCACCTCCGCCGAAATCGGCGATCAGGTTCAGCGGCACGATCGGGCGCTCGGGCGTGCCGATCGCGTGCAACACGCCAGCCATCGCAAGGTAATTGATGTCGTGGCCGGCGCGCGCGGCGAGCGGACCGCGCGCGCCGAAACCGGACAGGCGCCCGATCACCAGCCTCGGGTGGCGATCGAGCAGCACCGCGGGGGCGAGGCCGAGGCGCTCGAGCACTCCGGGGCGGAACCCTTCGATCAGCACGTCGGTGTCGCGCAGCAGTTCGTGAAGCGCGGCCAGGCCGTCGGGCTGCTTGAGATCGAAGCGAAGCGTGCGCTTGCCTTCGTTGAGCAGGTCGTGGCGCGAATTGCCGCGCACGCCCAGCGCGGGGTCTTCGGGCGGCGAAACGCGCGTGACGGTGGCGCCGAGCGAGGCGAGCGCCATGCCGGCGAACGGCACCGGCCCGATCGCGTGCAATTCGAGCACCGAGAGCCCGGAGAGCGGGGCGGTTCCCGGCGCGGTCATCGCAGTGCTCCGATCAGGCAGCCTGGATCGCCGTGCCGGCGGGCAGCGAGGCGATCGTCGCGTCGATCGCCGCGGCGAGGCGTTCGACGATCATCTCGATGTGACCGGAATCGACGATGTACGGCGGTGCGATCAGCACGTGATCGCCGCGTTCTCCGTCGATCGTGCCACCCATCGGATAACACATCAGGCCCTGTCCCATGGCCGTCTTCTTGACCCGCGCGTGCAGTTTCAGCGCCGGGTCGAACGCCGCCTTGGTGTCGCGATCGGCCACCAGTTCGATCGCGCGGAACAGGCCGCGCCCGCGCAGATCGCCCGCATGCGGATGGTCGGCGAAGCGTTCGATCAACGCCGCCTCGAGTTCGGCCGAACGCGTCCTGACGTTCGCGAGCAGTCCCTCGCGTTCGATCGTGCGCTGCACTTCGAGTGCCGCCGTGCAGGCCAGTATGTGGCCGAGGTAGGTATGTCCGTGCTGGAAGAATCCCGAGCCTTCGCGAAACGCGTCGAAGATCCGCTGCGACAGCAACGCGGCTCCGATCGGCTGGTATCCGGCGCCCAGCCCCTTGGCGATCGCGACGATGTCGGGCGCGATGCCTTCCTGCTCGCAGGCGAACAGCGTTCCGGTGCGGCCCATCCCGCACATCACCTCGTCGAGCACGAGCAGGATGCCGTGGCGGTCGCACAGTTCGCGCACTCCCTTGAAGTATCCCGGCACCGGGGTGATCGCGCCGGAGGTCGCGCCGCCCACCGTTTCGGCGAGGAACGCGAGCACGCGCTGCGGGCCGATGCGCTCGAAGGTGGCCTCGAGTTCCGCCAGCAATCGCTGGCCGTAGGCCCGCGGTGTCTCGCCCTCGTGGCGCCCGCGATACTCGTAGCAGGCCGAGACCTGGACCGTGTCGATCAGCAACGGGGCGAATTGCCTGCGCCGCCACTCGTTGCCGCCAACCGCGAGAGCCCCGAGGGTGTTGCCGTGATAACTCTGCTTGCGCGAGACGAACACGCTGCGTTCGGGCTGGCCGATCTCGACGTAATACTGGCGTGCGAGTTTGAGCGCGGTTTCCATCGCCTCGGATCCGCCGGAGACGAAGTACGCGTGCGAAAGGCCGGCGGGCGCGCGTTCGATCAGGTGCGCGGCGAGTTCCTCGGCCGGTTCGCTGGTGAAGAACGATGTGTGCGCGTACGTGAGGCGGCTCGCCTGGTCCCTGATCGCGGCGATCACCGCCGGGTGGCTGTGGCCCAGACAGGAGACCGCCGCGCCGCCGCAGGCGTCGAGGTAGCGCCGGCCCTCATCGTCGATCACGAATACGCCGTCGCCGCCGACCGCCCTGCGTGGAGTCGTGCCGATCGCTCGATGCAGGATTGCCGTCATGTTTCCTCCTTGTCGTTCGCTCGGGACCGGTTCAGGCAGTGACGGACTCACGCCTGAACTGGATCGCCTCTGCCAGATGCGACTGCTCGATGATATCCGCACCGACCAGATCGGCGACCGTGCGTGCGACCCTCAGGACCCGGTGATAGGCGCGTGCCGACCAGTGCAGGCGGTCGGCCGCGCGCGTCGCGAGCGTGGCGGCCGGTGCCGCGAGGCGACACAGCGCCTGCAGTTCACCGGGGTCGAGTTCGGCGTTGCACTTGCCCTGGCGCGCGCGCTGGCGCTCGGTCGCGGCGCGCACCCGCTCGCACGCCGCAGCTTGCTCGCGCGCGGCCCGTTCCAGGCTGTCGGCGGTCGCCTCGCGCGCGAGTTCCGCGATCGGCACCGTTTCCACCGCGATCCTGAGGTCGATCCGGTCGAGCAGCGGTCCCGACACGGCGCGACGGTAGCGTTGTATCTGGGCGCCGGTGCAGCAGCACGGCCGTGCCCGGCTGCCGGCGAAGCCGCAGGGGCAAGGGTTCATCGCTGCCACCAGCTGGAAACGCGCCGGAAACCTGACCCGATAGGCGGCGCGCGCCACGGTCAGTTCGCCGCTTTCGAGCGGCTCGCGCAGCGCTTCGAGCACATGCGCGTCGAATTCGGGCAATTCGTCGAGGAACAGCACCCCCCGGTGCGCGAGCGTGACCTCTCCCGGACGCGGCACCGCGCCGCCACCGACCAGCGCGACGGCGGATGCTCTGTGGTGCGGGCTGCGAAACGGGCGCTCGCCCCAACTCGCGGCGCCGAAACGCCCGGCGATCGAGCGCACCATCGCGCATTCCATCGCCTCCGACGGCGACAGCGCGGGCATCAGGCTGGTGATCCGTTGCGCGAGCATGCTCTTTCCGGCCCCCGGCGGACCGACCATCAGCAGGCTGTGCCCGCCCGCCGCCGCGATCTCCAGCGCGCGTTTCGCGCCGAGGTGCCCCCTGACGTCGGACAACCCGGCCAGCGGCGATCGCACCGTCTCGGGAGTTTGATGTGCCGGTGATTCGAGCGGATCTCCACCACGCAAGTAAGTAACCACTTCTGTTAGATGCGTTGCCAGATAGGGGCGCTGGCCGTCTATCAGCCGCGCCTCGTCGGCGCAGCCCGACGGGAGCACGAGGCGTGCTGATCCGCGATCGCGCACCGCGGCGAGCATCGCGAGCGCACCCCGGATCGGGAGGATCTCGCCGGTCAGCGACAGCTCTCCGACGAACTCGAGGCCCTGCAGCCGATGCAGCGGCAACTGCCCGCTTGCGGCAAGAACCCCGAGTGCGATCGGAAGGTCGAAGCGACCCGAATCCTTCGGCAGGTCGGCCGGGGAGAGGTTGACCGTCAGCCGGCGATTCGGAAACTCGAAGCCAGTGTGCACGAGGGCCGCGCGGACGCGGTCTCTGCTCTCACGTACCGCGGCGGCGGGTAGCCCGACCACCTGGAAAGCAGGCAGCCCGTTGCCGACGTGCGTCTCGACGCGAACCGCCGGGGCTTCGAGCGCGACCAGCGCGCGCGACTGGACGATCGCCAGTGCCACGGCCGAAACGGGGGCAGGTCAGCCCTTGGCGGGGGGAGCGGTGTCGGCGCGCGCGAGCACGTCGAGTTGCCGTTCCAGCGCGTCGATGCGATTGCGCAGCGCAGCAATCGTGTCGAGATGCTGTTCGATCTCGTCGCGGCTGACGAGATCGAGGCGCTCGAAACCCTGGGCGAGCAGCGCGCGAACATTGCGCTCGAGGTCCGCCGCCGGTCCGGCGCCTCGCAGGGCGTCGGCGATCCGACGCTGCAGGTCCTCGAGCGCGGCGCGAATGCCCGGCGTGCCGCCGTCCGGTGCGTCGCCGCCCGGTGGGTCGCCGCCCGGTGCTTCGCGCTCTGGTGCGCGGTCATCCGGCGCGTCGCCTGCCGGGGGGACGCTGGATTGCGGGGTGCTGGGGTTCATTTCGACCTCGACGCGTTGCAACGAATGGCTCGGGCCAGTCTAGCATCGGGCACCCGTGGGCGGTCGCGGGCCGGATCGGACAAAGGGTCGAGTCCTGTGGCCGATGCCGGGACCGAATCGCCGACATCAACGCACCAAAACAGTGCGTCGGTCGATGGTGCGCCGCGAAGGGGCGCGACGCACGGCCGGGGTGCGTGCGGGCGACCGGTAGCGCGAGGCGTCGAGCCGCGCCCTTCTCGTGCCAGGCGCGCGCCGGCGAGCCAATGCCGGCGCGGTTCGCGCCGAGGCATCGCGGCGCGCGGCGCATCCCTGGCACGGTTAATGCAGTGCAACAGAATGTAGTGCAGCCGGCCGCTGCCGGAGCGGCGCCGGGGTTCCATTCACGATGAAAGGGTTCGAAATGAGAAAACTGTCGATCGTCGCGGCGCTGGTCACGATGCTGTCGTCGTTCGTCCCGCCGGCGGGGGCGCAATCGGCCAGCGGGGCTTCGCCGCACACCGTCACCGGCAACGTCGGCCTGGCCAGCGCGTACCGCTATCGCGGCATCGGGCAGACCAACACCAGGCCGGCACTGCAGGGCGGCGTCGACTATGCCCACTCGCAGGGTGCCTACGCCGGCGTCTGGGGCTCGAACGTGAGCTGGCTGTCCGACGCGGGCGGGGGATCGGTCAGCAACAGTGTCGAGATCGACGCCTATGGAGGCTACAAGGGAGCCGCCGGTGCGCTCGGTTACGACCTCGGCCTGCTCTACTACTGGTACCCGGGCAGCTACCCGAGCGGGTTCACCCGCCCGAGCACGCTCGAGGCCTACGTCGCGACGAGCTGGCAGATGTTCACGCTGAAGTACTCGCACGCGCTCACCAACCTGTTCGGGTTCAGCGACAGCAAAGGCGCCGGGTACCTGGACCTGAGCGCGAACGTCGACGTGGGCAGCGGCCTGACACTGGTCGCGCACGCCGGCCGGCAGTACATTCCCGGCACTGCCGGTCGCGGCAGCGGCGACTGCTCGTATACCGACTGGAAGCTCGGCCTGAGCACCGACATGTCCGGGTTCACATGGGGGCTGTCGTACATCGACAGCAACGCCAAGGGAGGTGCGGGTCAGTGCTACCGTAACGCCTTCGACCGCGACCTGGGCAAGGGCACGGTCGTGCTGACCGCGACCAGGACATTCTGACAATCGAACGCCGAAGGGCCGCCAGCCCTGGGGCCCCATAGGGAGAAAAACGATGAAACTGATTACCGCGATCATCAAGCCGTTCAAGCTCGACGAAGTGCGCGAGGCGCTCTCGGGCATCGGTGTGCAGGGGATTACCGTGACCGAGGTGAAGGGGTTCGGTCGCCAGAAGGGGCACACCGAGCTCTATCGCGGCGCCGAGTACGTCGTCGACTTCCTTCCCAAGGTCAAGATCGAGGCCGCGGTGGACGAGGCGCTGGTCGAACGCGCGGTCGAGGCGATCGAGGCATCGGCGCGCACCGGAAAGATCGGCGACGGCAAGATCTTCGTCTACGACCTCGAGCAGGTCATCCGCATTCGCACCGGCGAGACCGGAAACGAGGCGCTCTGAACGCGCCCGAACGCAGCAACAATCACTGGAGGTTCACGATGACAGGCATCCTCAGGGTGCTGGCGCTCGCCCTTGTGCTCGGGCTCGCCCCGAGCGCCGGCGCAAAGCCGCTGGACACGCACGCGATCGACACGACGGCGCAACGATCGGCGCACGCCGACCCGGCGCGCGCCGCGGCGGGGGCGCCGGCGATCGTGCAACTCGCCCAGGCAGCGCCAGCCGCAGCCTCCGCCGGAGCCGCGCCCGCCGCAGCGCCCGCCGGCACCCCGGCGCCGGCCGAGGCGGCAAAGGCACCGGTGCCGGACAAGGGCGACACAACGTTCATGTCGCTCGCCACGCTGCTGGTGATCATGATGACGATTCCCGGCCTCGCGCTGTTCTACGGCGGGCTGGTGCGAAGCAAGAACATGCTGTCGATCCTGATGCAGGTGTTCGTGATCTTCGCGACGGTGGTCGTGCTCTGGGCGATCTACGGCTACTCGCTCGCGTTCGGTGGTTCGGGGCTGTTCTACGGCAACTTCAGCAAGATCTTCCTCAACGGAGTCACCGCGGATTCGGTCGGTGCGACCTTCAGCAAGGGCGTCGTCATCCCGGAGCTCACGTTCATCGCGTTCCAGGCGACCTTCGCGGCGATCACCTGCGCGCTGATCGTCGGCGCCTTCGCCGAGCGGATCCGTTTCTCGGCGGTGCTGCTGTTCACCGTGATCTGGTTCACCTTCGCCTACCTGCCGATGGCGCACATGGTCTGGTACTGGGACGGCCCCGACGCGATCACCGACGCGGCTTCGCTCGACACGGTCGTGGCCAACGCCGGCTATCTCTGGGCCAAGGGTGCGCTCGATTTCGCCGGCGGCACGGTCGTGCACATCAACGCCGGCGTCGCGGCGCTGGTGGGCGCGATCATGATCGGCAAGCGTGTCGGCTACGGGCGAGAGTCGATGGCGCCGCACTCGCTCACGATGACGATGATCGGCGCGTCGCTGCTCTGGGTGGGCTGGTTCGGCTTCAACGCCGGCTCCAACCTCGAGGCCACCGGCACTGCCGCGCTCGCCTTCGCGAACACCTTGCTGGCGACCGCGGCGGCGACGATGTCGTGGACGCTGGGCGAGTGGATGAGCAAGGGCAAGCCGTCGATGCTGGGCGCAGCTTCGGGCGCGGTCGCGGGGCTGGTCGCGATCACGCCGGCTTGCGGCTTCGTCGGGCCGATGGGATCGCTGGTGATCGGCCTGCTGGCCGGTCTGGTCTGCCTGTGGGGCGTCAACGGCCTCAAGCGCATGCTCGGCGTGGACGACTCGCTCGACGTGTTCGGCGTGCACGGCGTGGGCGGAATGCTCGGCGCCATTCTCACCGGCGTGTTCGCGGCGCCGGCGCTCGGCGGAACCGGTGTCTACGACTACGTCGCCAACGCGGTCGGCGTCGACTACTCGATCGCGAGCCAGGTCTGGATCCAGGTGCAGGGCGTGCTCGTCACGATCGTCTGGTCGGGGGTGGTGTCGTGGATCGCGTTCAAGGTGGTCGACATGGTGGTCGGCCTGCGCGTGCCCGAGGAACAGGAGCGCGAGGGGCTGGACATCGTCTCGCACGGCGAGTCCGCTTACCACGGCTGACCGCCGCGGGCGGCCCGCGCCGGCCGTACTCGGGCCGCCGGAAACGGCGGCGTCCGGGGGCGGTAGGCGGCAATTCCGGGGGCGGTCGGCGGCAATTCCGGGGGCGAGCCGCGAGGCTCGCCCTCTTCGCTCGCGCCGGCTTCGTTACAATCGGGCGCTCCCCACCGAACGTGCCGCGCGCATTCGCCCGATGGTTCCCCACCTGGTCACCGCCCTGAAGGGGCCGCTGCTCGATCTCGAGCGCGGCTTTCTCGAAGCCACTCCCGGCATCGAACGCTGGTTCCGGCTCGCCTGGCAGGAGCACACGCCGCCGTTCTACTGTTCGACCGACCTGCGCAATGCCGGCTTCAAGCTCGCCCCGGTCGACACGAACCTGTTCCCGACGAGCTTCAACAACCTCTCGGCCGACGTGATGCCACTCGCGGTGCAGGCGGCGATGGCGGCGATCGACAAGTACTGTCCCGACGCGCGCAACCTGCTTCTGATCGTCGACAAGGACGCGCGCAGCGCGTTCTACGTCGATCACCTGAAGCGGCTCGCGGCGATCATGCGCCAGACGGGCCTGAACGTTCGCTTCGGCTCGCTCGACCCGGCACTGCGCAAACCGCGGCGCGTGGAGTTCTCCGACGGCCAGCAGTTGCTGGTCGAACCGCTGGTTCGCGGCCCCCGGCGCATCGGGCTCGCGGACTTCGACCCGTGCTCGATCCTGCTCAGCGACGACCTGTCGAGCGCGATTCCCGACGCGTTGCTCGGCCTGCACGAGCAGGTGGTTCTGCCTCCGGTGCACGCGGGCTGGGCGGTGCGGCGCAAGACCAATCACTTCACCGCCTATCGCGAAGTCGCGCGCAAGTTCGCCAAAGCCTTCGACATCGATCCGTGGCTGATCGACCCGCTGTTCGCGTCGTGCGGCGCGGTCGAGCTCGGCAAGCGCGCCGGCGAGGACTGCCTCGCGACCAACGTCGACGCGATCCTGCGCAAGACGCGTTCGAAGTATCGCGAGTACGGAGTGCGCGCCGCGCCGTTCGTGATCGTAAAGGCCGACTCCGGGACGCACGGCGTCGCGATCATGACGGTCAAGGACGCCAAGCAGGTCCGCGGGATGAGTTCCGATCAGAGGGCGCGCATGTCGGTCGGCGCCGACGGACGCGCGGTGAGCGAGATGATCGTGCAGGAGGGCGTGCCCACTTTCGAGACGATCAACGAATCCTGGGCCGAGCCGGTGGTGTGCATGATCGACCGCTACGTGGTGGGCGGCTTCTACCGCGTGCACGCCGGACGCGACAAGGACGAGAACCTGAACGCGCCGGGTATGCACTTCGTGCCGCTGCCCTTCGCGGCGAGTTGCCACGTGCCCGATTCGAGCGCCTCGCTCGAGAACGCGTCGAACCGTTTCTACGCGTACGGGGTCGTCGCCCGACTGGCGCTGCTCGCCGCGTCGATCGAGCTCGAGCGCACCGACCCCGATCAGTCACTCTACGGATAGCGCAGCCGCGCCCGGCGTGGCCCTCCGGCGCGGGGCGCGCGGCGCAAACCAGGAAGCCAGCATGCGAATCGCGATCCTCCTCGACCCTCTTGCGAGCCTCAAACCCTACAAGGACACGAGCGTCGCGATGATCGCTGCCGCGCTGGCGCGCGGGCACGAGGTGCACGTGTGCGAACAGGGCGATCTCTGGCTCGCGGCCGGGCGCGTGCACGCGGCCACGCGCGCCTTCGACCTGCTCGACGCCTCGGGAAAGGCGGCGCAGTGGTATCGCACCGGCGAGCAGTCGCGCCAGCCGCTCGCCGAGTTCGACGCGGTGCTGATGCGCAAGGATCCGCCGTTCGACATGGAGTACGTCTATTCGACCTACCTGCTCGAGATCGCGCAGCGCGACGGTACGCGGGTGTTCAACGACCCGCGCGCGATCCGCGACCACAACGAGAAGCTCGCGATCGCCCAGTTTGTCGGGTTCGCCCCCGATACGCTGGTCACGCGCGACCCCGAGCAACTGCGCGAGTTCGTCGCGACCCACGCCGAGGCCGTGTTCAAGCTGCTCGACGGCATGGGCGGTTCGTCGATCTTTCGCGTGCGCGCGGGCGACCCCAACCTGGGCGTGATCATCGAGACGCTGAACCAGTTCGGCGCGCGCAGCGTGATGGCGCAGCGCTACCTGCCCGAGATCGCCGACGGCGACAAGCGGGTGCTGCTGATCGGCGGCGAGGTCGTGCCGTACTGTCTGGCGCGCATTCCGAAAGAGGGCGAGTCGCGAGGCAACCTCGCGGCGGGCGGGCGCGGCGAGGCGCGCGAGCTCACCCCTGCCGATCGCGCGATCGGCGAGGCGCTCGCGCCGGTGCTCGCCGCGCGCGGCCTGTTGCTCGTCGGGCTCGACGTGATCGGCGACCGGCTCACCGAGGTCAACGTCACCAGTCCGACCTGCTTTCGCGAGATCGAACAGCAGACCGGTTTCGACGTCGCCGCGATGTTCGTCGCGGCGCTCGAGCGCGAGGTCGGCAGCGAAGGCGCACGCCGCGCCGCCGGCGAGCTCGGCACCGCCTGATCGCGGCGCGCGCACCCGGGTCGCAGCCATGCTGTCGTATCATTCGCCGCCATGATCGGGATCATGGTCGTGTCGCACGAACCGCTGGGAACGGCGCTCATTCACTGCACGCGCCACATCTTCGGCAGGCTGCCCCCGCAACTCGCCGCGCTCGACGTCATTCCGGACGAGGATCCGCAGGTCGCGCTCGCCGGCGCGCGCGAGTTGCTCGCGCGAATCAACGACGGAAGCGGGGTGGTGGTGCTCACCGACATCTATGGCGCCACCCCGTCGCGGATCGCGCAGGGCCTCGCGGTCGCTCACCGGGTCGCGGTGCTCGCCGGGGCGAACCTGCCGATGCTGGTCAAGGCGCTGAACCATCGTCGCGAACCGCTCGAGGGCATGGTCGAGATGCTGCTCGCGAGCGCGCGCGGCGCGATCGTCGAAGTGCCGCCCGAACAGCCCGCCGGCGGCGACGATGCGCAGCGCTGAAGCGACGATCGTCAACAAGCTCGGACTGCACGCGAGGCCTTCGGCCAAGATCACGCAGGTGGCATCGCGCTTTCGCGCGGACGTCTGGATGACCAAGGGCGAGCGCAGGATCAACGCCAAGAGCATCATGGGCGTGATGATGCTCGCTGCGGCGCGCGGCACGACGATCACGATCGAAGCCCACGGGCCCGACGAAACCGAGGCGATCGACGCACTGTGCGCGCTGATCGCGGCGGGTTTCCAGGAGGATCGCTGAGCGCAGGGGCTCTGCTACAGTCCGGCGATGTTCAGCATCCACGGCACGGGGATCGGCGGGGGGATCGTGATCGGGCGCGCCCGGGTGCTCGAGTCGCGGCGCTTCGACGTCGCGCGCTACCACGTGCCAGGCGCGGGAATCGGATCCGAGGTCGCGCGACTGGACAAGGCACTCGAGGCGGTGCGGGGCGATCTCGAAACGCTCGGCGAGCACCTCAGCGACGACGCGCCGAGCGAGGCGCGCGCGCTGCTCGACGTGCACGCGATGATCCTCGACGACCCGCAGCTCGCGCAGGCCGCGCGCGACGACATCGTCGAGCACGGCTGGAACGCCGAGTGGGCGCTGGCCTCCCAGGCCGACGCCCTGGCGGCGCAGTTCGACGAGTTCGAGGACGCCTACCTGCGCGAGCGCGGTCGCGACGTGCAACAGGTCGCCGATCGCGTGCTCAAGGCGCTCGCGGGCTCGGGCAGCAACATCCTGTGCGTCGGCGAGCCGGCGATCATCGTCGCGGCCGACATCGCCCCCGGCGACATGCTCGCGCTGCGCAGCGCGCTGGGATTCGCGATCGACCTGGGGGGCACCACTTCGCACACCGCGATCCTCGCGCGCAGCATGAACGTGCCCGCGGTCGTCGGACTGAGCCGTGCGAGCGAGCTGATCAGCGACGACGAGTGGCTGATCCTCGACGGCGAGACCGGAGTGGTGATCGTCGCACCCGACGAACCGGTGCTCGCCGAGTACCGGCACCGCCAGGCGGCGTCGCGACTCGAGCGCGACAAGCTCAAGCGCCTGCTCAACGTGGCGGCGCGCACGCTCGACGGCGTCGACGTGGAACTGCACGCGAACATCGAATTGCCCGACGAGGCCGAGCAGGCGCGCGAATCCGGCGCGGCCGGGATCGGTCTGTTCAGGTCCGAGTTCCTGTTCATGAACCGGGTCGAGCTTCCAGGGGAGGACGAGCAGTACGAAGCCTATCGTGCCGCGGTGCTCGCGATGCGGGGTCGACCGGTGACGATCCGCACGCTCGACGCCGGCGCGGACAAACCGCTCGTGGCGAGCGCGACCGGGTCGATCATGAATCCCGCGCTGGGTCAGCGCGCGATCCGCTACTGCCTCGCCGAGCCGGAGATGTTCCTCGCGCAGTTGCGCGCGATCCTTCGCGCCTCGGCGCACGGGCCGGTGCGTCTGCTGATTCCGATGCTGGTGCACGCGCACGAGATCGATCAGACGATCCGGCTGGTCGCGCAGGCACGTGAACGGTTGCGCGAGCGGCGCATCCCCTTCGACGAACGCATGCCGGTCGGCGGGATGATCGAAGTCCCGGCGGCCGCCCTGTCGGTCGGCCTGTTCCTGCGACGGCTCGATTTCCTGTCGATCGGCACCAACGACCTGATCCAGTACACGCTCGCGATCGACCGTGCCGACCACTCGGTCGCGCAGCTCTACGACCCGTTCCATCCGGCGGTGCTGCGACTGATCGCGATGACGATCCGCGCCGGACGGCGCCTGAACAAGCCGGTCGCCGTGTGCGGCGAGCTCGCGGGCGACCGGGCCGCCACGCGCCTGCTCCTGGGCATGGGGCTGTCGCAGTTCTCGATGCACCCGGCGAGCCTGCTGCTGGTCAAACGCGAGATCCTGCTCGCCGACGTGTCGCGGATCGCGCCGCGTGTGTCGCGGATGCTGAGCAGCGACGATCCGGAGCGCGTCAGCTCGGCACTTCGGCGGCTGCTCGAGGACACGCACTCGGGGCAATGGCCGGCCGGACAGCGCGGCGCGAGCGGTTGACACACTCGAAGGCGCGCGCCGACAATGCGGGCTCGCGCCGATTTGAGTCCCAGCTTGCGGGCGCGTTAGAAATACGGCTAAAGCGGCGGGGATCGCGCCCCAGCAGCCCGACCGAGCCGAAGAAAGCCGGTCGGGTTTTTCATTTCCGGGAAGCGTCGTCAACGTGCAACAGGATACTTCTTCGTCGGTCGGGATCGTCGCGCAACGCACGATGCGCTTCGACGCGCCGCTCGCGCTGCGCAGCGGCGCCTCGATCGCCGACTACGAGCTCGTCTACGAAACCTACGGCGCACTGAACGCGGCGCGCTCGAACGCGGTGCTGGTCCCGCACGCCCTGAACGCCTCGCACCACGTCGCCGGAAGCTACGGACAGGCGCCGGGCGATCTCGGCTGGTGGGACAACATGGTCGGACCGGGCAAACCGGTCGATACCGAGCGTTTCTTCGTGATCGGGGTGAACAACCTGGGCAGTTGCTTTGGCTCGACCGGTCCGATGTCGATCAACCCGAACACCGGCAGGCGCTACGGACCCGACTTCCCGGTGGTCACGGTGGAGGATTGGGTGCACGCGCAGGCGCGGCTGGCCGACGCGCTGGGCGTCGAGAGGTTCGCCGCGGTGATGGGAGGCAGCCTGGGCGGCATGCAGGCGATCGCCTGGAGCACGCTGTACCCGCAGCGCCTCGGGCACTGCGTCGCGATCGCTTCGACCGCCAAGCTCTCGGCGCAGAACATCGCATTCAACGAGGTCGCGCGGCGCGCGATCATCACCGATCCGGATTTCCACGGTGGGCGGTTCTACGAGCACGGGGTCGTGCCGGGTCGCGGGCTGCAGGTCGCGCGGATGATCGGACACATCACCTACCTGTCCGACGACTCGATGGCCGAGCGCTTCGGGCGCGTGATGAAGAACGCCGACTTCGCGTTCTCGTTCGACGTCGAGTTCGAGATCGAGTCCTACCTGCGACATCAGGGCGAGAAGTTCTCGGGCTACTTCGACGCCAACACCTACCTCCTGATCACGCGCGCGCTCGATTACTTCGACCCGGCGCGCGCGCACGGCGGCGACCTGAGCGCCGCGTTCGCGGCAGCGAGCGCGGACTTCCTGGTCGTGTCGTTCACGACCGACTGGCGTTTTCCGCCGCGGCGCAGTCGCGAGGTCGTCGAAGCGCTGCTCGCCGCGCGGCGCGACGTCACCTACGCCGAGATCGACGCCCCGCACGGTCACGACGCGTTCCTGCTCGACGACGCCCGATACCATCGGCTGTTGCGCGCATACTTCGAGCGTATCGCCCAGGAGCTGCGATGAGCCTACTGCCTGACGCGCCCAAGCGCCTGCGCGCCGACCACGCGCTGATCGCCGACTGGGTGCCCCGCGGCGCGCGTGTACTCGACCTCGGCTGCGGCGACGGCGCGCTGCTCGCGCAACTGCAAACTGCCAAGGCGTGTCGCGGCTACGGCGTCGAGATCGCCGACGACGCCGTGCTCGCGTGCGTGCGTCGCGGCGTGAACGTGATCCAGCAGGACATCGAGTCCGGACTCGGAATGTTCGGCGCCGGACACTTCGACCTCGTCGTGCTGTCGATGGCGATCCAGGTCACGCACAAGACCGAGCACGTTCTGCGCGAGATGAGCGCCGTCGGCGGCGAGGGCATCGTCTCGTTTCCGAACTTCGGGCACTGGTACCACGCCTGGTCGATCCTGCGCGGGCACATGCCGGTCTCGAAGGAGATGCCCTACGAGTGGTACGACACGCCCAACCTTCACCTGTCGACGATCCCGGACTTCGAGGACTTCCTGACCAAACTCGGGCTGCGCGTCACGGCGCGCGCCTTTCTCGCCAACGGTCGGCCGGTGCACCGGTTTCCGGGCTTGCGCGCCACGCAGGCGATCTACCGGTTTCGTCGGGGCTGAGCGGTGTACGAACGCGTGACGCCGCTCAAGCGCAACGCGTGGCGCCTCGGCGCCGCGGGCGCGATCCCGTTCGTCGCGCTCGCGGCGCTCGCGTGGATGCCCGACGCCGAGCGTGCCGCGACGGCGGTCGCGTACCAGGTTCAGTACGCGGCGATCGTGCTCACCTTCGTCGGCGCGTTGCACTGGGGGATCGTGCTCACCGAGCGGATGCTCTCGCCCGCGATCACCGCGCTGGCGCTGCTGTGGTCGGTGCTTCCCGGGCTGTACGCGTGGCCGGTCGCGCTGCTGCCGGCCAAGAGCGCGCTGTCGCTGCTCGTCGCGGGGCTGCTGGTCGCGTTCGTCGCCGACACCGCCCTGTACCGCGAGTACTCGGTGCCGCGCTGGTTCATCGGATTGCGTTTCGTGCTCACCGTGGTGGCGTGTCTCGCGCTGCTCGCAACCTGGTTCGCGCCTCGCGCGGCGGGCTGAGCCGGGTGCGCCTCGGCGCGGTTCGGCGCGGTTCGGCGCGGTTCGGCACGGTTCAGCGCGGCTCAGCGCGGCTCAGCGCGCCGGTTCGATCCTGAGGATTCGCCCTTCGTCGCTGTCGGTGAGCAGGTAGAGCAGGCCGTCGGGGCCCTGGCGCACGTCGCGGATGCGCTCGCGCAGGCCTTCGAGCAAGCGTTCCTCGCGCACCAGTCGCTCGCCGTCGAACTCGAGCCGCACCAGCATCTGCCCGCGCAGCGCGCCGACGAACAGGCTGCCGCGCCATGACGGCATCCGGTCTCCGGTGTAGAACGCCATTCCCGAGGGGGCGATCGACGGGGTCCACTGGTGCAGCGGCGCCTGCACGTCGGCGCGCGACGTTCCCTCGCCGATCCGCGTGCCGATCACGTACTCGCGCCCGTAGGTGATCACCGGCCAGCCGTAGTTCGCGCCGGCCACTCCGATGTTGACCTCGTCGCCGCCCTGCGGGCCGTGTTCGTGGGTCCAGAGCCTTCCGGTGAGCGGATGCAGCGCCGCGCCCTGGACGTTGCGGTGCCCGTAGGACCAGATCTCGGCAAGCGCGCCGGGTTTGCCGAGAAACGGATTGTCCGGCGGAACGCGCCCGTCGGGGAGGATGCGCACGATCTTTCCCAGGTGGCTGGAGAGATCCTGCGCCTGGTCCCGATACGAGTATCGGTCGCCCAGCGTCACGAACAGCGAGCCGTCGCGCGCGAACTGCAGCCGCGAACCCCAGTGGTGACCGCCCGAAGGCGCCTGGCGCTGCGCGAACACCACGGTCCACCCGGTGAGCGCGGGTGCGGGCGCGCGCCAGTCGATCCTGGCACGCGCGACGGCGGTGCGCGCACCGTCCGCCGTGGGCTGCGCGTAGGACAACAGCAGCACTCCGTCGTCGGCGAAGGTCGGGCCGAGTGCGATGTCGAGCAGACCGCCCTGGCCGTTCGCGTGCACCTTCGCGACGCCCTCGAGCGGCGGTGAGATCGCGCCTGCGGGCGTCACGATCCGCAGCCGGCCCGGGCGCTCGGTCACGAGCATCCGCGCGTCGGGCAGGAACGCGAGCGACCACGGGTGCTCGAGGCCGCGCGCGACTTCGACCACGTCGATCGGACCCGCGCTGCTCGTCAGTCGCGCCACCCGCTTCGCGAACGCCTGCGCCGGGGCGAGCAGTGCGAGCGCGATCGCGACCAGCGCCGCCGCCGACACGGTGCGCGCGATCGCGCCGCCGCGCACGCCGCGCACGACGCGAACCGCGGGAGTTTGTCGAACTCCGCGCAAACGTCGTCGCGCCGGCATCGGCTCAGCCCCCGAGCAGGGTGTCGAGCCGTTCGCGCAACACCTGCGAACGCAGGCTCGCCTCGTAGGCTCGCAACATCGACGACTCCAGCGCCCTGGCCTCGGGGGTCTCGGCGTGCGCGCCCGCCAGCGCGTGCAGGTGGCGCTTCATCTGCGCGACGACCACCGGGTCGGTCCGCAGGATCTCCTCGACGCAGGTCTCGACCCGTGCGGCGAGTTGCTCGCGCGCCACCAGTTCGCCGAGAAAGCCGATGCGCAGCATCTCGTCGGCTTCGATCGTCGCCGCGGTGAGCATCAGCTTGCTCGCGGCCGCAAGCCCCAGCCGCGAGACGTAACGGCGAAGGCCGCCGGGGTAGTAATGAAGACCGAAGCGCGCCGCCGGCATGAACATCCGCGTGCCGACGACGCCGATGCGAAGATCGCAGCACAGCGCGAGGTCGGTCGCGCCGCCGTACACGCCGCCGTTGATCGCGGCGATCGTCGGCACCGGCAACGCCTCGAGCGCGTCGAGCATGCCCTCGAGGCGGTGGTCGAGTTCGTCGAGGATCGCGTGCAGCGTGTAGCCCGAGCTGAAACTGCGTTCGCCGCTGCCGGTGATGACGAACGCGCGCACCGACTGCGGGTCGGCGTCGAACTCGCCGCGCAACGAATCGAGCAACCCGCTGATCGCGTCGACGTCGGCCGGGTCGAGCCGGTTGTGCTCGCTCGGGCGGTTCAGCCTGACCCGAACGACACCGCGCTCGCGCGACACGAGCGGAGCTCCCGCGTGCGCCGCGATCGCGGCAGTGCCCGCGTCCTCGGCCGGATCGTGGGTCGGCCCGGTCGCCGGCGCGCCGGAGGGATCGGCGGCGTTGCTCATCGGCCGTCCAGGAAAGCCGCGATCGCCGCGTCGGCGCGAAGCGCGGCCAGCGCGTCGCGATCGGGCAGTTGCGGGCGGTCGCGCTCGGCGCTCACCAGGCAGAGAAAACCGAGCGGCGAATCGGCGGCCGCGCGGAACTGGTGCCACGCGAGCGCTTCGACCTCGACCAGGTCGTGCGCGGCGAGCTCGTGCAGCGCACCGGCGACCAGGCAACGGCCGCGACCGCGCAGCACCATGACCGCGTGCGGGTGGGCGTGGCGTTCCAGCGTCGTCCACCCGCCGGGTGCCACCTCGAAGTAGCGCCACTGCGCGCCCGCGGTGTCGAACAGCACCTGCCGCGAGACCTCGCGAAACGGCGTCTCGCCTTGCGCCTTGTAGCGCTGCAGCTCGACCCCTTCCCAGCGAAAGTTCGGACTCGCCTTGCGAACCGGTTTCAGCGTCGTCTCCTCAGGCCCCGGTGCTCGACTGCCGGCGCACCCGCTCGGCGAACTCGCGCGCGCGCTGCGGCATCTGCGCGCCGGCCTCGAACAGGTTGCCTCCGATCAGTAGCATCAGATCATGCCCGAACTCGGCGACCATTTCCTCGACCCGGTCGACGTTCATTCCGCCCGCGGGCACCGGAAGGGTCGCGCGGTGCGTGCCAAGCGGTTCGAGAGCGGCGCGCGCGATCGCACGACAGGTTGCGCGCGAATAGCTGAAGCGCCCGCCGAAATTCGGAAAGATCGTCGCGTCCGCGCCGAACAGCCGGAACAGGCGCCCGAGCAGGAGCGGCGGCGCGATCCTCGCGACACCGGCGAGCGCGGGGTGGGCGACGATCGCAAAACCCCCGTCGCCGCGAACCACTTCGGAGAAGCTCGCTACGCCGAGGAGCATCGGGCAGGCGAGCACGCATCGCACGCCCTCTTCGCGCGCGATGCGCAACTGCTCGGCGACGCTGGCGGGTCCGCCCGAAAGGCTCGGCGCGTAAACGCTGGTGCCCCCGCTCTGCGCGTTGGCGCTCGCGACGGCGCGCTGGATCTTCGGTACCCGTCGCGCGAACGGCGCGCTCGCCTGGTCGGCGATGCCGTGGTCGTCCTTGATCAGGTCGATCCCCGCAAGCGCGAAGACCTGCGCGAGTGCGGCGAGCGCGTCGGGCCCGAGTCCCTGCGGCTTGAGCGCGGTGCAAGACAGCGCTCTGCGGCCGGCGCCGACCAGCGCGCGCACGCCGTCGACCCCGAACGCCGGGCCCGGCATCGCCGCGACGACCGAAGCCGGCAGCCGGGCGTCGAGCAGCGCCACGTCGGGCTGCAGCGAGGCGTTGCCGAACAGCATGTTCAGCAGCTGTCCGGGTTCGGGGCCGGTGGTCGCCGCCGCCAGGCCGATCGTGACCGCCCAGGCTGGACCGGCGTTCGCCACGCGCGCGCCGGTTCCCCCGGTCGATCCGACCGATTCGAGCGCCTCGATCGACCCGGCCGATTCGACCCCCCCGTTCGACCCGATCGCTTCGACTCCCGCGTTCGACCCGATCGCTTCGATCGACTCGACCGTCGCGACCACCTGCTCGCGGATTCGCGCGTCGTCGATTGCGGCCAGCGGCAACTCGACGCTCTGCTCGAGCGCCAGCGCGAGTGCGCGCGCCTCGATCGCGTCGGCGCTCGCCTCGACGCGGTAGACGCACGCGATGCGATCGACCCGGTTCACGGGCCCTCCCCGCGCACGCGCGGCGGCGCGTCGCGCGACGGAATCCGGTACATCCAGACGGCCAACGCGAGGCCGAAACCTGCGACCACGAGCTGGGCCCACAACGGGCGCACGAAGAAGACGATCGAAATCGAGAGTGTCGCGGCCATCATCGCGATCGCGATCAGCTTCGTGCGCCACGGAATGCTGCGGTAGCGCCGCCACTCGCGGATCATCGGCCCGAAGGTGCGGTTCGCGAGCAGCCATCGATAGAAGCGCGACGATGCGCGCGCATAACAGGCGGCCGCGAGGAGCACGAACGGCGTCGTGGGCAGCAGCGGCGTGAAGATCCCGACCACGCCCACGAGCAGGAACAGCGTGCCGATGCCGACGAGCATCAGGCGCACCGCCATCGAGCGGTGCTTTCGCTCCTCGTCTTCGCCTGGATCCTCAACCTGTTCCATCGGTTTCGCCAATCGCCTGGCGAGTGCGCGCCGGTGGTCCGATTCTACGTCGCCCCTGCGTCGCCCCTGCGTCGCTCGCGCGGCGCGCGCCGTTCGCCGTACGCTCGCGCCTGCGGCGCAAGGCACAATACCGGTTTTCATGCCCCGCGCACCCGTTCGAGCGTGCGTGGCGCCAAACCAGCGAACAAGGCACATGGCTCAGTACGTCTACACGATGAACCGGGTGGGCAAGATCGTCCCCCCGAAGCGAACGATCCTCAAGGACATCTCGCTGTCGTTCTTTCCCGGCGCCAAGATCGGCGTGCTGGGTCTGAACGGCTCGGGCAAGTCGTCGCTGCTGCGGATCATGGCCGGCGAGGACACCGAGATCGAGGGCGAGGCCACGCCGATGCCGGGCCTGGTCGTCGGGTTCCTGCCGCAGGAACCCAGCCTCGATCCGAAACAGAACGTGCGCGAAGCGGTCGAGGAGGGACTCGACGAAGTGCTCGGTGCGCAGAAGAAGCTCGACGCGATCTACGCCGCCTACGCCGAACCCGACGCCGACTTCGACGCGCTCGCCGGCGAGCAGGCCAAGTACGAAGCGATCCTCGCGGCGAGCGGATCGGAGGTCGAGCATCAGCTCGAGATCGCTGCCGACGCGTTGCGGCTGCCGCCGTGGGACGCGAAGATCGAGACACTCTCGGGCGGCGAGAAACGACGCGTCGCGTTGTGCCGGTTGCTGCTCTCCAAACCCGACATGCTGCTGCTCGACGAACCGACCAACCACCTCGACGCCGAGAGCGTGGACTGGCTCGAGCAGTTCCTCACCAGGTTCCCCGGCACGGTGGTGGCGGTCACCCACGATCGCTATTTCCTCGACAACGCCGCCGAGTGGATCCTCGAACTCGATCGCGGCTACGGAATTCCCTGGAAGGGAAACTACAGCTCGTGGCTCGAGCAGAAGGAGCAGCGCCTGGGGCAGGAGTCGCGACAGGAGGACGCGCGCGTCAAGGCGATGAAGAAGGAACTCGAGTGGGTTCGCCAGAACCCCAAGGGACGGCAGGCCAAGAGCAAGGCAAGGCTCGCACGTTTCGAGGAGCTCTCGTCGTACGAATACCAGAAGCGCAACGAGACGCAGGAGATCTTCGTCCCGGTGGCCGAGCGCCTGGGCAACGAGGTGATCGAGTTTAGCGGCGTGAGCAAGGGATACGGCGACCGGCTGCTGATCGACGACCTGAGCTTCAAGGTTCCGCCCGGGGCGATCGTCGGGATCATCGGTCCCAACGGCGCCGGCAAATCGACGATCTTCCGGATGATCAACGGCCAGGAAAAGCCCGATTCGGGCGAAGTGAAGGTCGGCCCCACGGTGCAGCTCGCCTACGTCGACCAGTCGCGCGACGCGCTGGCAAACGAGAAGAGCGTCTGGGAGGCGATCTCGGGAGGCGCCGACATCCTCACGATCGGGCGATTCGAGATGCCCTCGCGCGCCTACGCGGGGCGGTTCAACTTCAAGGGAGCCGACCAGCAGAAGCTGGTGGGCAACCTGTCCGGGGGCGAGCGCGGTCGGCTGCACCTCGCACAGACGCTGCTCGAGGGCGGCAACGTGCTGCTGCTCGACGAACCGTCGAACGACCTCGACGTGGAGACGCTGCGCGCGCTCGAGGACGCGCTGCTCGAGTTCGCCGGCTGCGTGATGGTGATTTCACACGATCGCTGGTTCCTCGACCGGATCGCCACGCACATCCTCGCGGCCGAGGGAGACTCCCAGTGGGTCTTCTACAACGGCAATTACCAGGAGTACGAGGCCGACAAGCGCCGGCGCCTGGGAGAGGAAGGCGCGAAACCGCACCGGCTGCGTTACAAGCCGCTGAAGTAGCGCCTCGGAGCGGGCGATGAAGCGCCGTCTCGTGATCGCCGCCGCGGTGCTGCTCGCACTCGTGGCGATGGCCGCTGGCGGGTTGCATCTGGCCACCCGCGCGCTGCGCGCGCAGGTGGTGGCCGCGCTGGGACCCGACAGCGAAGTCGGTGCGATCACGTTCGGGTTCGGGCGCGTGCAGATCGATTCGTTGCGCGTGCGTGCTCCCCCCGACTGGCCGGCACCGGACACGCTGCGCGCGCGCCGCGTCGTCGTCACCCCAGACCTGCGCAGCCTGTTCTCGCCCACGGTTCGCGTGTCCGCGGTCTCGATCGAACAGGGCTACCTTTCGGTGCTCAGGACGCCCGAAGGGAAGGTTCGCGTGCTGCCCGCGACACAGCGCAAGCGCGACGAGCCGGCCGCTAGCGGCGCGACGAGCGGCGCTGCGGAGCGCGGCGCTGCGACGAGCGACGGTGCCGCGAGCTACGGTGCCGCGAGCGACGGCGCGCCCGTCGCGCGCATCGCCAAGCTCGAGTTGCGCGAAACCGCGCTGGAGTTCTTCGACCAGAACGTGCGCCGACCCGCATTGCGGATCAGGGCCGACGAACTCTCGATCGACGTCGAGGACCTGGTGATCCCGGCGTTCGACGCACGCAGCCGCCTGCGCATCGCCGGCACGGTGCGCGGCGCGCAACAGGCCGGCACGGCGCGCGACGGGACGGTGGCGGTCAACGGCTGGATCGTCTTCGGCGACCGCAACTCGGAACTCAGCACGCGGCTACGCGGCGTCGACCTGGTGGCGCTGCAGCCGTACCTGATCCGAACGACCGAGGCGGGCGTGCGTCGCGGCCTGCTCGACCTCGACCTCGATTCGACGATTCGTGGCGGGCGGGTCGACGCGCCCGGCGTGCTCACCCTCACCGGACTCGAACTCGCGCCGACCGGGTCCGGCCCTCAAACCTTCATGGGATTGCCGCGGCAGGCCGTGCTGGCGCTGATGAAGGACGGCCGCGACCGGATCACCGTGAACTTCGCTTTGCGCGGAAGCCTCGAAGACCCGCAATTCTCGATCAGCGAAGACCTGGCCGTGCGCGTCGCGGCCTCGCTCGCGAAGGAACTCGGCGTGAGTTTCGAGGGCGTCGTGCGCGGACTCGGCGGCGCGGGCGGGCGCAGCGGCGAGGCGGCGGGCGAGGCCGCAAGGGCGCTGGGCTCGGCGCTAAGGGGCCTGTTCGGCAGATAGCCGCGGGCGCGTCAATCATCACGAAGGGAGCCGCACCGATGCAAACGATCGCACTTCCCGACGGAGAGCCGATACCGGCGCTGGGCCTGGGCACCTGGAAGATGGGCGAACAAGCGAAGCGGCGTGCCGCCGAGGTGGCCGCGCTGCGGCGCGGCATCGAGCTGGGCATGCGCCTGGTCGACACCGCCGAGATGTACGCCGAAGGCGGCGCCGAGGAGGTCGTCGGCGAGGCGATCGCGGGTGTGCGCGACGACGTGTTCCTGGTGAGCAAGGTGTATCCGCACAACGCCGGGCGCGACGACGCTGTCGCGGCCTGCGAACGCAGCCTCGCGCGGCTTCGAACCGACCGGATCGACCTCTACCTGCTGCACTGGCGCGGCAGCGTGCCGCTGGCGGAAACGGTCGAGGGATTCGAGCGGCTGCGCGCCCAGGGCAAGATCCGGCACTGGGGCGTGAGCAACTTCGACGTACCGGACATGGACGAGATTTCCGCGCTCGCGGGCGCAGCGTCCTGCTGCGTCGACCAGGTGTACTACAGCGCCTCGCAGCGCGGCGTCGAGTTCGACCTCGCTCCGTGGCTGCGGCAACGATCGATTCCGATGATGGCCTATTGCCCGCTCGACGAAGGCGCACTGGTGCGCGACCCGCGCCTCGCGGCGATCGCGAAACGCCACGGCGCGAGCGCCGCGCAGGTCGCGATCGCGTGGTTGATGACGCGCGAGGCGGTCATACCGATCCCGAAGGCGGCGCGCATCGCGCACGTGGAGTCGAACCACGCCGCGTCGCGGCTCGCGCTCGGCCCGGAGGACCTGGCCGAGATCGATCGCGCGTTCCCGCCGCCGCGCAGCAAGCGCGCGCTCGCGATGGTCTGAGTCGCGAAGGCCCGCGGCGGCGTTGCGGGCTCGTTATGTGCGTACGCACACTGCCTCGCCCGCGCCTTGCCGCAGACCTTTGCGACCCCTGGCGCGGGCACGAGCGTAGTGTGAACAGAGGCCCTAGGCGAGAACGCCGCCCGGGCGCGCGAGCAGGCGCTCGAACTGCTCCGACGGCATCGGTCGCGAGAACAGGAAACCCTGCGCTTCGTCGCATCCAGCGCGCGTCAGGAACTCGCGCTGCTCCGCAGTCTCGACGCCTTCGCCGACCACGCGCAGTTCGAGGCTGTGGGCGAGTCCGATGATCGCCTGCACGATCGCCGCATCGTCGGCGTCGGTGTCGATGTCGCGCACGAACGAGCGGTCGATCTTCAGGCTGTCCACCGGAAATCGCTTCAGGTACGCGAGGCTCGAATACCCGGTTCCGAAGTCGTCGATCGCGATCGACACGCCGAGCTCCTTCAATCCGGCGAGCAGTGCGACCGTCGGCTCGCGGTGGTGCATCAGCACCGACTCGGTGATCTCGACTTCGAGCATGCGCGGGGAAAGGCCGGCCTCGCTCAGGATCGCCGGAATCGCGTCGAGGCGGCCGTCGTCGCGGAACTGCCGTGCCGACAGGTTCACCGCGATCGGTCGAACGCGAAGCCCGCGGTCGCGCCAGCGACGGTTCTGGGCGCAGGCCTCGCGGATCGCCCACTCGCCGATCGGCACGATCAGGCCGGTGTCCTCTGCCACCGGGATGAACTCGGCCGGACTCACCAGTCCTCGGACCGGGTGACGCCAGCGCAGCAGCGCTTCGCTCGCGCAGAGCGCGCCGCTTCGCAGGTCGACCCGGGCCTGATAGAACAGCGTCAGTTCGCCCCGGTCCAGGGCTCCGTGCAGCTCGTTCTCGAGCAGCAGCCGCTGCGGCGCGCGCGGTTCGTCGGGCGCCGAATAGAACTGCACCGTGCGCCTTCCGAGCGACTTCGCCTGGTACATCGCCAAGTCGGCGTTGCCGATCAGCTCGCGCGCAGTGCCGCCGTCGCGCGGGTACATGCTGATGCCGATCGAGGGCGTCACGCGCAGCATCTGTTCGTCGACGCTGTACGGGACGCTGAGCGACTCGAGGATCCGCGAGGCGACCTGCGCCGCGGCCTCGGTCGATCCCACCTTGGGCAGTACCAGCACGAACTCGTCGCCACCGACGCGCGAGACGGTATCGATCGGACGCAGGCATTCACGCAGCCGCTCGCTCACCAGCTGCAGCAAGCGATCGCCGATCGGGTGTCCGAGCGAGTCGTTGATCGTCTTGAAGCGGTCCAGGTCGATGAACATCACACAGGTCACGTCGCCGAGTTGCCTGGCCGCGCCGATCGCCTCGCCGAGCCGCTGCTCGAGCAGGCGGCGGTTGGGCAGCCCGGTCAGCGCGTCGTGCAGCGCGAGATGGCGGACCCGGTTCTCCGCGACCTCGCGCTCGCCGATCTCCGCGCGCAGACGTTCGTTCGTCTGTGCCAGTTCGGTCGTGCGTTCGTGCACGCGGTGCTCGAGTTCGTCGCGCGCCTCCTGGAGTTGCTCGAGTGTTCGCTGGTACTCGCTGACATCTTCGCAGATCCAGATCGTGCCGCCTTGCGCGGGGCGGCTCGGGTCCAGCGCCTTGGCGCGAATCCGGCAGATGAAGCTCGTTCCGTCGCACCTGAGCATCGGCCGCACCAGGTCGACCGCAAGGCCCTGCGAGAGTTGCGGCCCGATCAGCCGGCCGATCTCGGCGTACTCGTCGGGCGAGCCCCAGACCACCGACCCGGGCTGCCCTGCGAGCGAGCCGACCGGCACGCCGAGCATCTGCTCGAAGCGCGGATTGGCTTGCTCGAAAACGCGGTCGCGCGTGAACGCGATGCCGACCGACGCGTTCTCCAGGATCGCCCGGTACTCGAGCAGCGCCTGTCGCAATCGCGCCTCGCCTTCCCATGGCTGCGCCGGTGTGGCGCTCGCGCGGTCGGGCGCCGGGCGCGCAATGTCGTCGCGATCGTCGCGCGACGAGTCGTCATTGGTTGATGGCCGCACAGCCCGAAGTTTGCCACACGCGGTTCGCGGTTCGCGCACGTCGCGCACGTCGCGCGGCGTCGCGCGGCGTCGGTCGTGGCGTCGGTCGCGGCGTCGGTCGCGGCGACGAGGGCGCAACGTGGAAATTGCGGGGGTGCGCTGCCGCTGATGCGCGCTTTGCGTGATCGCGCTTCTGACACATTGAACGCGCATTGCCCGGACGAACAGCCCAGGTGTTCATGAGCCAGCCGGCGCCGCCGACTGACCCAGCCAGCTCAAGGAGGTCGATTCATGAACCTGTTCGATGCCTATCGCGAACTCTACGCAAGGGCCCGAGACGAGGAGATGTCCCTCGTCGAATACCTCGAGTTGTGCAAGCGCGACAAGCTCGCCTACGCATCGGCCGCCGAGCGCATGCTCGCGGCGATCGGCGAACCCGAGATCGTGGACACCCGTAACGACCCCAGGCTGTCCAGGCTGTTCTCCAACCGCCTGCTGCGACGCTACCCGGCGTTTCGCGAGTTCTACGGCATGGAAGACGCGGTCGCGCAGATCGTCGCCTACTTCCGTCACGCCGCGCAGGGCCTCGAGGAGCGCAAGCAGGTGCTGTACCTGCTCGGACCGGTGGGCGGGGGCAAGTCGTCGATCGCCGAACGGCTCAAGGCGCTGATGGAAGTGCACCCGATCTACGCGCTCAAGGGCTCGCCGGTCAACGAGTCCCCGCTCGGGTTGTTCAACGCCGAACGCGACGCCGGCGAACTCGAGAACGAGTACGGAATTCCAGGCCGCTATCTCACCGGCATCATGAGTCCCTGGGCGGTCAAGCGACTGGCCGAGTTCGACGGCGACATCACCAAGTTCCGCGTTGTTCGTGTGCAGCCGTCGGTGCTGCGCCAGATCGCGATCTCGAAGACCGAACCCGGCGACGAGAACAACCAGGACATCTCGTCTCTGGTCGGCAAGGTCGACATCCGCAAGCTCGAGACGCTGTCGCAGGACGACCCCGACGCGTACAGCTACAGCGGCGGGTTGTGCCTGTCGAACCAGGGGTTGCTCGAGTTCGTCGAGATGTTCAAGGCCCCGATCAAGATGCTGCACCCGCTGCTCACCGCGACGCAGGAGGGCAACTTCAAGGGAACCGAAGGCTTCTCGGCGATTCCTTTCCAGGGGCTGATCCTCGCGCACTCCAACGAGAGCGAATGGCAGGCGTTTCGCAACAATCGCAACAACGAGGCCTTCCTCGACCGGGTCTACATCGTCAAGGTGCCCTACTGCCTGCAGGCTTCCGAGGAGGTCCGCATCTACGGAAAATTGCTGCGCAACAGCTCGCTCGCGCTGGCGCCGTGCGCGCCCGGCACGCTCGAGATGATGTCGCAGTTCGCCGTGCTCACGCGGCTCAAGGAACCGGAGAACTCGAGCATCTACGCGAAGATGCGCGTCTACGACGGCGAGAACCTGAAAGACGTCGAACCGAATGCGAAGTCGGTGCAGGAGTATCGCGACTACGCCGGAATCGACGAGGGCATGACCGGGCTGTCGACGCGCTTCGCGTACAAGGTGCTCTCTGCCGTGTTCAACCACGACCAGACCGAGGTCGCCGCGAATCCGGTGCACCTGATGTTCGTGCTCGAACAGCGCCTTCTGCGCGAGGGGCTTCCCGAGGAAACGCAACGCCGCTACCTCGAGTTCGTCAAGGGCTGGCTGGTGCCGCGCTACGCCGAGTTCATCGGCAAGGAGATCCAGACCGCGTACCTCGAGTCGTACTCGGAGTACGGCCAGAACATCTTCGATCGCTACGTCAGCTTCGCCGACTACTGGATCCAGGACGAGGATTTTCGCGATCCCGAGACGGGCGAGAGCTTCGATCGCGCGCAACTGAATTCGGAGCTCGAGAAGATCGAGAAGCCCGCCGGAATCGCAAACCCGAAGGACTTCCGCAACGAGATCGTGAACTTCGTGCTGCGCGCGCGTGCCAACCACGGCGGCAAGAACCCCGCCTGGACCAGCTACGAGAAGTTGCGCGAGGTGATCGAGAAGAAGATGTTCTCGAACACCGAAGAGCTGCTGCCGGTGATCTCGTTCAACGCCAAGGCCTCCGCCGAGGACAAGCGCAAGCACCAGAGCTTCGTCGAGCGCATGGTCGGCAAGGGTTACACCGAGAAACAGGTGCGGCTGTTGTGCGAGTGGTACCTCAGGGTTCGCAAGTCGCAGTAGCGCGAACGAGCGCGCCGATTCGCAAGCAAGACCGCGCCAGGGCCGTCGCAAACCCGACAGCAGGAGGCCGCCCGTGTCAGTGATCGTCGACCGTCGGCTGAACGACCGCAACAAGAGCGCGGTCAACCGCGAACGCTTCCTGCGCCGCTACAAGGAGCACATCCAGCGCTCGGTGCAGGACATCGTCGCCGAGCGTTCGATCCGCGACATGGAGCACGGCGGGGAGGTGAAGATCCCGGTGCGCGACATCGCCGAGCCGAGTTTTCGCCACGGTTCCGGGGGCGACCGCGAACACGTGCACACGGGCAACCGCGAGTACATGCCCGGGGACCGGATCGAGCGCCCGAGCGGATCGGGCAAGGGTGCTGGCGAGGGCGGTGAGGGCGACGCGCAGGACGGGTTCGCCTTCTCGCTGTCGCGCGACGAGTTCATGCAGCTGTTCTTCGACGACCTCGAGTTGCCGCGCCTTGCGCGCACCGCGCTCGGCGAGGTGAGCGGCAGCGCGCAGCAACGCGCCGGCTACGCCCGACAGGGCGCACCGACCAGCCTGTCGGTGCCAAGGTCGCTGCGCAACGCGCTCGGGAGGCGGATCGCGCTGAGCGCGGCACCCAGGCGCGAGCTCGAGCAGCGCGAGGCGCGGCTGGACAATCTCCTCGCGCTCGACGCTTCGACCGAGCCAGACGCGCTCGCCACGCAGTGCCTGCTCGAGCAGCTCGAGAGCGAGGTCGAAGTGCTGCGCGGGCGCATCGACCGCGTCCCTTTCATCGACGACATCGACCTGCGCTACCGCAACCGCATCCCGGTGCCGCGCCCGGTCTACCGCGCGGTGATGTTCTGCCTGATGGACGTGTCGGCGTCGATGGACGAGCATCGCAAGGACCTCGCCAAGCGCTTCTTCACGCTGCTGTACCTGTTCCTCACGCGCAAGTACGAGCGCGTCGAAGTGGTCTTCATCCGGCACACCGATGACGCCGAGGAAGTGGACGAACAGCGCTTCTTCAACGAGCGCAAGAGCGGTGGAACGGTGGTGCTCTCGGCGCTCGAACTGATGCGTGCGATCGTCGCCGATCGCTACCCTGCGGGGTCGTGGAACGTCTACGGCGCGCAGGCCTCGGACGGCGACGCATTCGGCGCCGACCCCGAACGCAGTCGCGGGCTGCTCGAACACGAGCTCCTGCCGCGGGTGCGTCACTTCGCCTACATCGAGGTGGCCGACGCGGGCACCACGCTGCGCGCCGGCGCCACGACGCTGTCGGCCGCGTACCAGCGTATCGAGGCGCCGAACTTCGCGATGCGCGCGGCGGCCGAGCGGCGCGACATCTACCCGGTGTTCCGCGACCTGTTCTCGCGCAAGTCGCGCGAAACCGCCTGAGGAAAGCCATGAACCCGATCTCGCGCGGCGCGGAGTGGAACTTCGAATTGCTCGAACGCTACGACGAGGCGATACGCGAGATCGCGGTCGGCGAGTTCGGGCTCGATTGCTATCCGAATCAGATAGAAGTGATCGCCGCCGAGCAGATGCTCGACGCCTACGCGTCCAACGGCCTGCCGATCAGCTATCCGCACTGGAGCTTCGGCAAGGAGTTCATCCGCAACGAGCACTCGTACCGCAAGGGCATGCGCGGACTGGCCTACGAGATCGTGATCAACTCCAGCCCCTGCATCGCCTACCTGATGGAAGAGAACAGCATGCCGCTGCAGGCGCTGGTGATCGCGCACGCCTGCTACGGACACAACTCGTTCTTCAAGGGCAACTACCTCTTTCGCCAGTGGACCCGCGCCGACGCGATCATCGACTACATGGTGTTCGCGCGCCGCTACGTCACCGATTGCGAGGAGCGCTACGGCGCGGCCGAGGTCGAGCGCGTGCTCGACGCCTGCCACGCGCTGGCCGACCACGGAATCAGCCGCTACCGTCACCCCAGGGCGCTGTCGGCCGAGAACGAGCGCCGGCGGGTGCGCGCGCGCGAGGACTACGACTGGAGCCGTTACGACGAGATCTGGCGCACCGTGCCCGCTGCGGCGGTCGCCGAGGTCACGGTCGAGCGGCGCCGCGTGCTCGACGAACCGCAGGAGAACCTGCTGTACTTCGTCGAGAAGAACTCGCCGCGGCTCGCCCCCTGGCAGCGCGAACTGGTGCGCATCGCGCGGATGGTCGCGCAGTACTTCTATCCGCAGGGGCTGACCAAGCTGATGAACGAGGGTTGGGCGACGTTCTGGCACTACACGATCCTCAATCGCCTCTACGACAAGGGACTGGTCGACGACGGTTTCATGATCGAGTGCCTCGCCTCGCACACCAACGTGGTGGCGCAGCGCGGATTCGACGAACGCGGCTACTCGGGGTTCAATCCCTACGCGCTGGGCTTCGCGATGTTCTCCGACATCCGGCGCATCTGCGAGGCGCCCACCGACGAGGATCGCGCCTGGTTCCCGCAGCTCGCCGGCAGCGACTGGCGCAGCTCGATCGACTTCGCGATGCGCAACTACAAGGACGAATCCTTCGTCGCGCAGTACCTCTCGCCCCGGCTGATCCGCGAACTGCGCCTGTTTGCGATCTCGGACCGCGAGGACGAGGACGAGCTCGAGGTCGACAGCATCCACAACGAGGCCGGTTACCGGCGCGTGCGCAAGCTGCTCGCGCAGCACTACAACCGCGACGCGCGCGTGCCCGACATCCAGGTGGTGCGTTTCGAACGCGACGGCGACCGCAGCCTGACGCTGCGCCACCGGGTGCACCGCAATCGCCCGCTCGCCGACGATCACGGGCGCGTGCTCGAGTACCTGCAGTCGCTGTGGGGCTTCGCGGTGCGAATCGAAAGCGTCGACGCCGACGGCGAGCGGCGCGAGGTGCTCGAACTCACGGCCTGAGCGCCCGGTTCGCCCGATTTCCCCGATCGGCCGAACGCGCCGATAATCGGCGCGCGAATCTGGGAGCGGGTGAAGATGCTGCGTACACAATCGGATTTCTCGCGCGTCGCGGTGCTGGGCGCGGGCGCGGTCGGGTGTTTCTTTGGAGCGCGCCTCGCGCGGGCCGGGGTGCCGGTCACGCTGATCGGGCGGCAAGCACACGTCGAAGCGATTCGCGCTTCCGGGCTCAGGCTCGACAGCGGCGGCGAGACGCGCCGGATCGCGATCGACGCGAGCACGACGACCGAGTGCCTTCGCGAATCGCAGCTGGTGCTCGTGTGCGTGAAATCCGGCGATACCGAGGAAGCGGCGCGCACGATCGCCGCGCTCGCGCCGCCCGAGGCGATCGTCGTGAGCATGCAAAACGGTGTCGACAACGTCGAGGCGATCGAACGCGGCGGGGGAATCGATGCGCTGGCGGCGGTGGTCTACGTAGGCGTGTCGATGGCCGGACCGGGACACGTCGTTCACGCCGGTCGCGGCGATCTGGTGCTGGGCGAGTTCGGTACCGAGGCGCGGGGCGCTCGCCCGCGTGTTGCGGGCCGCGCCGAGCGGGTCGCTGCGATGTTCGAGGCGGCCGGCGTGCCGTGCCCGGTCGTCGCCGACGTGCGGGCATCGTTGTGGACCAAGCTGGTGATGAACTGCGTGTTCAACGCGGTCTCGGCGCTGGCGCTCGCGCGCTACGGCGTGATCGTCGAGAACGCGCCGGCGCGCGAGCTCACGCGCGAGATCGTCGACGAGTGCGTGGCGGTGGCGAGCGCCGACGGCGTACAACTCGCACCCGCCTCCGAGCTGCACGAAGCGGCAATGGCGCTCGGTCTTCGGATGTCCGACGCGACTTCGTCCACCGAGCAGGATCTCGCTCGCGGCAAGAAGACCGAGATCGATTCTCTCAACGGCTACGTGGTGCGCAGGGCGCGGGCGCTGGGCGTGGCCGCGCCGATCAACGGCGCGCTGCACGTGCTGGTCAGGCTGCGCGAAGCGAGTCTCTGAGCACCACCGCCTCAGCCTCCGGCCCCCATCGCCATCGTCGGCAGCCACAGCGCGAGTTGCGGGAAGATCACCAGCAGGACGATCTGCAGGAACATGATCAGCACGAACGGCACCGATCCCTGCAGGATCTTGGTGAGGGGCACGTCGGGCGCGACGCCCTTGAGCACGTACAGATTGAGCCCCACCGGCGGCGTGATCAGCCCCACTTCGAGGTTCACCGTCATCATCACGGCGAACCAGATCAGGTCGAAGTTGTTGGCCTCGAGCACCGGCGTGAGGATCGGCATCACCATCAGGATGATCGCCACCGGCGGAAGGAAGCATCCGGCCACCAGCAGGAACAGGTTGATCGCGAGCAGCAGCATGATCGGGCCGAGATTCAGGTCGACCAAGGCCTGCGCCGCGGTCTGCGTCACGTAGAGCAGCGACATCATGTACGAGAACAACGCCGCCGCGCCGATGATCATCAGGATCATCGTCGACTCGCGCACCGTCTCGCGAAAGATCTGCCACTGGTCGCGCAGCCTGTACGCGCGGTAGATCACGACCACCAGCGCGAGCGCCAGCGCGGCCGAGATCGCGGCGACCTCCGAGGGCGTGGCCAGCCCGCCGTACATCGCGTAGGCGATCGCGACCACGATCGCGATGAACGGCGCCACCCGCCCGAGCCCCTCGAACTTCTCGCGCAGCGTGTAGAGCCGGACGTCGCTCGCGTCGATTCCCTGGCGGCGGATCAGCGTGATTGCCCAGGCGTAGATCGAGAACATGACCACCAGCATGATCCCCGGCACGACTCCAGCGAGGAACAGGCGCCCGATCGAGGTCTCGGTGGCGATCCCGTAGAGGATCATCGTGATCGAGGGCGGGATCAGGATGCCGAGCGTTCCTCCCGCGCAGATCGATCCGGTGGCCAGCGTCGCCGGCACGCCGCGTTTGCGCATCTCGGGAACGCCGGGCTTGCCGATCGCGGCCGCGGTGGCCGGGCTCGAGCCGCAGATCGCCGAGAACAGGCCGCAGGCGAGGATGTTCGCGATCACCAGTCCGCCGGGCAACCGGTCGAGCCAGCGGTGCATCGATTCGTAGATGTCGCGACCGGCTGCCGATACGCCGATCGCCGAACCCAGCAGCACGAACAGCGGAATCGTGAGCAACGCAAACGAGGACAGTTCGTCCATCATCAGCACCGGGATGTTCGCGAGGCTCCCCGCGCCCTCGAAGATCGTGAGGAACACCACCGAGACCAGCGTGAGCCCCCAGGCGATCGGCAAACCGGAGAACAGCACGGCCAGCGTGACGACGAGAATCAGCAGGCCGATCTGCAGTTCGTTCACGAAGCGGTCCCGGCGCCGGGTGTTTCGTCGCGCCAGATCTCGGCGACGTACTGCAGCGCGGTCAGCCCCAGGCCCAGCGGCATCGCCGCGTACAGCGGCCACTTGGGCGGCGCCCAGGCACTCTCGGTGGTTTCGCCGATCGACCAGGCGTGCAGCGTCTGTGCGCCGCCTGCCCAAGCCAGGTACGCGCACACCGCGAGTCCGACCAGGGCAGTCACGCGCGCCAGAACGCTCGCCGCGCGCGGTGGGAGGTAGTGGGGGAGCAGGTCGACCGACACGTGCCCCCTGGTCTTGAGCGTGTAGGGCGAGGCGAGGAAGATCGCGCCGACCATCGCGTACACCGAGAACTCGATCTCCCAGTAAGTCGAGTTGCCCATCGCGCGGTAGATCACCATCCACGTGATCACGACGACGGCGAGAGCGAGCAGCACCGACGCGACGACCGCGCAGGCGATCGACAGGCGATCCATGAACCGGACGAATCGACGCATCGGCAAGACAGCGGCGCGCGCATCGATCGATGTGCGCGCCGCCGGTTCCTTTTAACGTCGGACTACTGGACCTGCATCAGCAGCGTGAGCAGTTCCTTGGACAGCGGCGACTTCGACTCGAAGTCCGGGTACGAGGTCTTCTTGGCGAGCGCGACCCACTCGTCGAACTCGCCCTTGCTCATCTCGCGGACCTTGGCGCCGGCCTTCCTGTAGGCCTCGGCCATGTTGTTGGTCGCCTCGCGCTGCAGCCCGAGGAAGAACGTGTCGCTCTTGGCGGCGGCGGCCTCGAAGATCTGCTGCTGTTTCGGGCTGAGCTTGTCCCAGTGTTGCTTGGACATCACGAGCGGTTGCAGCAGCATCCACAGGTTGTAGCCGCCGACCGTGGCGAACTTGGTCTGCTCGTACAGGCGCATGCTCACGAAGGTTTCGGCCGATGTGAGCGTGCTGCTCAGCACGCCCGACTGCAGCGAGGGGTAGATCTCGGTCGAGGGCATGCTGACGACCGACGCGCCTGCGGCCTTGAGCATCACTTCGAAGGTGGGGTCGGCGGCACGCATCTTCATGCCGCTGACGCTCGCCGGTCCCGAGATCTCGCGGTCTTTCGCGGCGAATCCGCCCGGGGTCCACCACCAGCTCACTATATGGACGCCGTTGGCGTGGGCGAGGTCCTGCAGCTTCTTGTGAAACGGCGTGCCCTTCAACTTCATCGCGTGATCGAGCGTGGGCACGGTGCCCGGCATGATGATGACCGAGAACTCGGGGGCCTTGCCCACCGCGTAGGACATCGGGAACACCGCCATCTCCAGCGTGCCGTTCTGCAGCGCGTCGAGTTGCGCCACCGGCTTGATGCCCAGCGACTGGGCCGGGTAGATGCGGAACTTGATCCCCGGGTCCTGCTTGTTGACCTCGTCGACGAACACGCGCGTGGCGCGGTCGCGCCCGTCGACGTTCGCCTTCCACTGGTGCGAGATCCTGATTTCCTGCGACAGCGCCGCCGTGAGCGGCAGCGACGTGGCGATGGCGGCGAGCGCCAGAGTGCGCAACAGTCTCATCCTAGTCTCCTCTATCGTTGTTTACTGCTCGGACCATAGTACAGTCGGGCCGGCACAAAATCCATTCGAGGAGCCCGAAATTGGGAGCGTTCGACGAGGCGATCGCGTTCGCGGTTGCGAACGAGAGTCCGTGGTCGCGCGATCCGGCGCGCGGGCGCTGGGGCGTTCACGTCGACGACCCCGCGCCGTACGACCGACTGCTCGGTCCGGTGTCCGCGCGAGGGCCGTGTTCGGGGCTGGTGACGATCGCAGGGCGCGAGGTCGCGCACTGGGGCGAACCGGGCCGCGAAGACCTCACGTTCAGCGTCGCCAAGACCTACCTCGCGCTGCTCGCGGGCGTCGCCTTCGATCGCGGCCTGATGCCCGACGTCGACGAAGCGGTCGCGAGGCGCGTGCCGGGAATCGGCTTCGAGGGTCCGCGCAACGGCGCGGTGACCTGGGCGCAGTTGCTCACGCAAACCAGCGAGTGGGAGGGGAGCTGTTTCGGCTTGCCCGACACGGTCGACCGTTATCGCCACGTCTCGTCCGATCCCCGCGCGCAGACCGGCAGGAAGGGCGACGCGCGACCGTTGCAGCCGCCCGGCACCTACTGGGAGTACAACGACGTGCGCATTAACCAGCTCTCGCTGGCGTTGTTGCACCTGTTCGCGTGTCCGTTGCCCGAGGTGTTCGCCGAGGCGATCGCGACGCCTTGCGGCGCCAGCGCCGACTGGCGCTGGGCCGGCTACGACCACGCCTGGGTCGATGTCGCGGGGCGCCGGGTGCAGTCGGTGCCCGGCGGCACGCACTGGGGAGCCGGCGTGTCGATCGACTGTCGCGACCAGGCTCGCATCGGGCAGATGCTGCTGCGCGGCGGAATGGCCGGCGACAGGCGCGTGCTGTCGCGCGAGTGGATCGCGCGCATGCTCGTTCCCTGCGCGCTGGCCCCTTTCTACGGTTATCTGGTGTGGCTGAACACGGGGCGCGGCGTGTACCCGAGCCTGCCCGCGTCGAGCTGGTTCATGATCGGCGCCGGAACCTCGATCGTGTGGATCGACCCGGCACGCGACGCGGTGCTCGTGTTGCGCTGGATCGACTCCGCCGTGGCCGACGCGATCCTGGGGCGTTTCTCCGCCGCGCTCTCAGCGTGCGCGAAAGACCTCGGTCTCGGGGTGAAAGGCGTACCAGGCGAACCAGAATAGCGTGGTCGCCGCGATCGGCTTGCCCTGCGCGTCGAACGCGTGCGCGGCGCGGTGCGCGGGGTCGAACTCGATGCGCAGCTTGTGCGCGCCGAGGACGTCGTCGATCGTCGCCTTCGCTCCGGCGCGCGCGCGTTTCTCGAGTTCGACGAACGGGTAGGCCTTGTGCACGCCGCCGAGCGATACGCCGAGCACGCGCTCCTTGGGATGGAAGCCCTCGGAGCGGAACTTGACCGGGAAGTAGATGTCGGGCTGCTTGTCGTATCCGGCATAGGGATCGCGGCCGTAGTTGCGCGCGTGCCCAGTCTCGGTCGAGAGCACCAGCGTCGAGGGGTAGCGCGCGCGCCAGTCGGCCCAGCTCGTGTGCGAGACCGGCACCGCGAGCAGTTCGCTGGATTTCAACGCGCCGGTCACCGCCTTGCGCATGATCTGCGACCACAGCGACTGCGTCTCGCGATCGTAGAGCAGCACGTCGCTGTTGTAGAGCAGGCCCGAGACGCCGAAGCTGAGCACGCGCCCGGCGACCGCCGAGACGAACGCGACCCCGGAGCCGCATAGCGGGCAGTAGGTGATGACGATCGCTTCATTGCCGAAGCGGTCGTTGACGACCTCGTGCCAGTTCAGGATTCGCAGCGGGTAGGCCTTCGCGACGCCGTCGCGTTCGAGCGCGAGCACCACGTCGTCGTCGGACAGGAACGTTGCTCTTGCCGCGGTCACGAATTGCGGCTTGTCGATCGCAGGGATTCCGTCCTTCGGCGGTCCGCCCGACAGGATTTCGTCGGCCGGGATCAGCGATCCGGCGAGGTCGAAACCGTTGCGCGTCTGCGCCTGGGCCTCGGGTGCGGCCGTGCCGGCAAGTGCGAACGCCATCGCGAACGTCGCCGAAGCGGCCAGATTTCGCATGTTCATCGCTGCCTCCCGCGGTCGTGGGCCGGCGCAGCGATGTGCTTGCCTGCGCCGTGCACGTGAGTCGCGCGAAGCGTCGCAGGCTTTCACCGCGTGCCGCACCGCGCAACGCGCTCAGCGCTTCAGGTCGACCCGCAGCAGAGCTTGTACTTGCGCCCGCTGCCGCAGGGGCAGGGATCGTTGCGCCCGACCTTCGGGCCCTCGCGTCGCAGCGGCTCGGCCGGCGCGAGCCCGCGCTCGCGAACCTCGGCGAGCGCGTCGTAGACCTCCTGCACGCCCTCGACCATCGCAGCGATCGCGTCCTCGCGCTCGTCGTCGTCGATCGCCTCGGGTTCTTCGCCCTCGGGCGGTTCCACCTCCTCGACCAGGCGCATCAGCGCATCGAGCGATTCGGCGTGTTCCTCGTCCTCGTCGAGCGCGTCCCAGGCTTCGGGGCGCAACGACATCGCGCGCACGAAACCGATCGCCCAGGCGTTGCCCGAGGCGCGACCGTCGTCGTCGTATCCGAGAACCGGCGCGATGCCCTCGCCTTCGTAGAGTTGCGAAGACATCGTTTCACGGTGCCGCTCGAGCAGCTTTCGCAGGCGCTGGAACTCGCGATCGCCCAGTCGCGACTGCGCGTCGGCGAGCGGGGCGCCGAGCACCATCGGAAGATACTCGTCGGGCGGAACCGGCAGCGGGCTGCACGCGAGGCCGGCGAAGAAGCCGTCGAGCTCCTCGGCGGCCATCGACTCGTCGGGGTCGATCGCCGCGAGCAGGCGGTCGAGTTCGGCAAGGTCGGCATCGGAAATTGCATGCGTCGGATTCATGGTCGCGATGGTAACTCCGATGCGCCGCTTCAGCCGAACGCGACCGGCCGGCCGCGACGCAGCCGGCGCTCGCGTGCGATCAGTGCCAGAACGATCGCCAGATTGACCAGGTTCCAGCCGAACCCGTTGACGAAGGCCGCGTCGTACGATCCGGTGAGATCGAAGATCTTCCCGGAGAGCCAGCCGCCGAGCGCCATCCCGAGCAGCGTCGCGGTGAGGACGGTCCCGATTCGCGCGCCGGCCTGTTGCGCGGAGAAGTGCTCGCGCACGATGATCGCGTACGACGGAACGATCCCGCCCTGGAACAGCCCGAACAGCGCCGAGATCACGTAGAGCGACGCCATCGAGTCGAAGGGCAGGAACAGCAACAGCGCGAGCGTCTGCAACGCCGATCCGAGCGCGAGCGTGCGAAGGCCGCCGATGCGGTCGCAGATCGCCCCCGAGACGAGCCGGCTCACGATTCCGAACGCGAGCATCAGCGAGAGCATCTGCGCGCCGCGCGCCGCGCCGTAACCGAGATCGCCGCAGTACGCGACGATGTGCACCTGAGGCATCGACATCGCGACGCAGCAGGCGACGCCGGCTACGCACAGCAGGGCCAGCAACGACGAGGGCGCCATCCCCAGCGGGCGCTCCTCGGCGCCCCCGGCCGTCGTGGACGTCGACGTCGCGCCCGCGGCCGGCGCGGCCGGCGCGGCAATCGGCGCGGCAATCGGCGCGGCCGAGTTCGCCGCGGCCGGCTGCGCGGGCCCGGACTGCGCGCGCGGCGCGGCCGGCGCCTGGATCGGGGGCTTGCGGCGCACGGCGAGCGAGAGCGGAAGCATCAGCGCGACAGTCGCGAGCGCGACCCACAGATAGGCCTGCCGCCAACCGACCGTCTCGACCAGCGACTGAACGATCGGCGGCCACGTGGCGCCGGCGAGGTAGTTTCCGCTCGCGCAGATCGCGACCGCGATTCCGCGCCTTCGAAGGAACCACAGCGACGCGTCCGCCACCAGCGGGCCGAAGGTGCCCGCACAACCGAGCAGGCCGATCAGCACTCCGTGCACCAGCGCGAACTGCCACAGGCTCGTCGCGTGCGCGGCGGCGACGAAACCGGCGCCCAGGCTCGCCGCGCTGATCAGCACCGGAACGACGACGCCGAAGCGATCGGCCAGCCGTCCCAGCAGGATCGTTCCCGCGCCGAAACCGATCAGCGTCAGCGTATAGGGCAGCGAGGCGTCCGCGCGCGCGACCCCGAACTCGGCCTGCACCTGCGGCAATACGACCACTACCGTGTACATGCCGCTCGAGCCGATCGTGATCAGCGCCAGGCTCGCGAGCAGCCGCCACCAGGCGCGCGGCGAATCGACGTCCTCGCTGGCGAGCGCCTGTGCGACGGTCGTCATCGCGCTTGCTTGAGCACGACGGGTTCGACGCACACGCTGGCGGCGTCCGAGGAGATCCGGACCTGCGCATCCTCGATCGTCACGTTCAGCCGCATCGATCGCTCGACCAGCGCGCCCCAGCTCTCGCCCGAGTTCGCGTCGACGTTGTAGACGGTCAGGTTCGCGATCCGCTCGAGCGCGCCGCGTTGCGCCGACCACCACGCCTGCGCGCGTGCGTTGCCGTAGGCGAGGACCACGATCTCATCGGCGCGTGCGCTGGCCTTGCGCACCAGGCGCTGGTCGGGAAGGCCGACGTCGACCCAGAGCTCGATCGCGCCGGTGAGGTCGCGACACCAGAGATCGGGCTCGTCGTCGCTCGACAGGCCCCGGCCGAACTCGAGCCGCGGGCGCGCGTGCATCGCAAAAGCCAGCAGGCGGATCATCATCCGCTCTTCGGTCTCCGACGGATGGCGCGCGATCGTCAGCGCATAGTCGGCGTAGTGACCGCGGTCGAGATCGGCGATCTGCAGATCGGCCTTGTGAACGATGGAGCGCTGTGCCATGGGCCGGGCAAAGCAGCGATTCTAGCGCCAATGTCGCGCGAAACCTTTGACCGCGGGACCAGTCCTGACTAAGCTCGCGAACTACGCGCGGCGGGCACGCGGCGCGATATAAAACCTGGGAGACACGATATGCGGAATCAATCATGGCTGGCAGCAGCGGTCGTCGGCCTCGCGCTTTGCGGCACGGCGACCGCCCAGAACATCTCGATCGGCACCGGCGGCACGGGGGGCGTCTACTATCCGCTGGGCGGCGGCATCGCCGCCGCGCTGTCGAAGTACGTGCCGGGCATGCAGGCGACGGCCGAAGTCACCGGCGGTTCGGTCGCCAACCTGCAGCTGATCAACACCGGAAAGCCCTACATCGGATTGTCGATGGCCGACGCGGCGCAGGACGCACACCGCGGCGAAGGCAAGTTCGCCAGCGGCAAGGTGGCGCTGCGCACGCTGATGGTCATGTACCCGAACCGGATGCACGTCGTGACGGTCGAGGGCAGCGGGATCAACAAGATCACCGACCTCAAGGGCAAGCGCGTGTCCACCGGCTCGCCCGGCAGCGCGACCGAGGTGATGGGGTTTCGCGTGATCGAGGCGGCCGGACTGGACAAGGACAAGGACATGACGCGCGAGCGCCTGGGCGTGGCCGAATCGGTCAACGCGGTCAAGGACCGCAAGATCGACGCCTTCTTCTGGGTCGGCGGGCTTCCCACCGCGGGCGTGACCGACCTCGCAAACACGCCCGGACTGACGGTCAAGCTGATCGACCACGCCGACCTGGTCGGGAAGATGAACGCCAAGTACGGCAACCTGTACGTCGAGGACGCGATCCCGAAGGCGGTGTATCGGGGGATGGCGGCCGACAACAAGCAGGCCACCGTGATGAACATCCTGGTCGCGCACGAGAAGATGGACGACAAGACCGCCTACGACATCGTCAAGACGATCTTCGAGAAGCGCGACGACCTGATCGCCGTGCACAAGGAAGCGGCCAACTTCAAGCTCGAGGCGCAGAAGTCGAGTGCGACGCCGATACCGTTTCACCCGGGCGCGGCGAAGTACTTCGCCGAGAAGGGCGTCAAGCTGAACTGAGGCTCGTCGAGCCGGGCCGACACGGCGCAGATCGTCGCGGCCCAGTCAGGATCACGGCCCCCGCCGCCGCGCGAGGGCCGTTCCGGGAGAGAGCATGAACGAACCGTCCCGCGCGGCGAGCGAGAGCGACGTCGTCATCAGCGACGAGGCTCTGAAGAGGGCGAACGAGTACATCGAGGAGGAGGAGGGGCACGCGCACCACCTCGGCGGCGTGCTCGGGCTGTTCGTGACGCTGCTCGCGATCACGATGTCGGTGTTTCACCTGTACGCGGCCTATTCGATCGTTCCGACGCAGTCGCTGCGTCCGATCCACGTCGCGTTCGTGCTGGTGCTCACGTTCCTGATGATCCCGATCGCGGGGCGGTTCCGGCACCGCATCATGTGGTGGGACTGGATCATGGCGCTGCTCTCGATCGCGGTCGTCGTCTACATGCTCCAGGGCGGCGACGAATTCACCGATCGCAACATCACGCCCAACACCTGGGACATCTTCTTCGGCGTGTCGCTGATCCTGCTGGTGATCGAGGCGATGCGGCGCACCAACGGCATGGTGATGCCGGTGGTGACGATCCTGTTCATGGCCTACGCCTTCGCCGGGCCGATCCTGCCCGAACCGTGGACCCACAAGGGCTACGAGGTCGGGCGCCTGATCGGGCACATGTACATGACGCTCGAGGGCATCTACGGCTCCGCGGTCGACGTTTCCTCGTCGCTGATCATCCTGTTCACGATCTTCGGCGCCTTCCTGCAGTTCTCCAACGCAGGCAAGTTCTTCATCGATTTCTCGTTCTCGGCGATGGGCGGCAAACCCACCGGCGCCGGGCGCACGGTGGTGCTGTCGTCGTTCCTGCTCGGCGGGCCCTCGGGTTCCGGCGTGGCGACCACCGTGACACTAGGGGCGGTCGCGTACCCGATGCTGGCCAAGGTCGGCTACGACAAGAACGCCGCCGGCGGATTGCTCGCTGCGGGCGGACTCGGGGCGATCATCTCGCCCCCGGTGCTCGGCGCAGCGGCGTTCCTGATCGCCGAGTTCCTGAAGATCTCGTATCTCGACGTGCTGCTGATGGCGGTGATCCCGACCTTGCTCTACTACCTCGCGCTGTTCCTGATGGTGGAGATCGACGCGCGCAAGTACGGGATGCACGAAGTGGTGTTCGCGAAGGTCGCCACCGTCTGGGAACTCACCCGCGAGTACTGGTTCCACTTCCTGTCGCTGATCTCGATCATCGCGTTCATGCTGATGGGGTTCTCGCCAGTGCTGTCGGTGTTCTGGGCGACGGTGCTCTCGTTCCTCACCAGCTTCCTGCATCGCGACTGCGCGCTGCTGCCGCGCGACCTGTTCACCAACCCGCAGGGGCCGTGGCAGGGCTTCATCAACTCGGGGTTCATCAAGGCGATGGTCGGCGGGTCGGTCGGGATGCTCAACGTCGGTGCGACCTGCGCCGGCGCGGGGCTGATCGTCGGGGTGGTCACGCTCACCGGCCTGGGGCTGAAGTTCTCGTCGATCATCCTCGCCTACGCGGGCGGGTCGCTGCTGCTCACCGCGATCTACACCGCGCTGATCGTCTGGATCATCGGCCTCGCCGTGCCGGTCACGGCCTCGTACATCATCAGCGCCGTGATCGCGGCGCCCGCGCTGATCAAGCTCGGCGTGCCGGACTTCGCCGCGCACATGTTCGTCTTCTACTACGCGGTGCTCTCGGAGGTGTCGCCGCCGACCGCGCTCTCGCCCTTTGCCGCCGCGGCGATCACCGGTGGGGATCCGTACAAGACGACGTTGCAGAGCTGGAAGTACACGATGCCCGCGTTCCTGGTGCCGTTCATGTTCGTGCTCGACCCGAGCGGGCAGGGTCTGCTGCTGATGGGGTCGATCGGCAAGCTCGCCGACGCGAACTGGTGGTCGATCGCACAGGTCTCGCTCACCGCGACGATCGGGATCGCCGCGCTCGCCGGCGGCCTGCAGGGTTGGGTGCTGACGAAGGCCAACGCGATCGAGCGCACGATGCTGATCGTCGCGGGGCTACTGATGGTCTATCCCGGCGCAACCAGCGACGTTTCCGGCGTCAGCCTGATCGTGGCGGTACTGGTCATGCAATTGGTGCGAAGGTCGCGCGCGCAGGCCGGCTGAGCCGATGCACCCGCGGCGCGTGACGCGCGCTGGCGCGGCGGCGCGCTTCTCGTCGAGTGCGCCGGCACGGAAAAAGAAAAACGGCCGGGGCGGTAAAACCGCCTCGGCCGTTGTACGGTTCGCGTCAGACGACGCGCGCGATCAGCGCTTCTTCGCGCCAGCGGCTTTCACCGCGCCCTGTGCGTTGGCTTCGGCCATCTCGACGAACTGCCGCGTCGCCGCGTTCAGCTGGTCATAGGCCTTGTTCGCGGCGGCGAGCGACTGTTTGACGAAATTCATCGAACCTTCGCTTCCGGCCGGCGCGTTCTTGGCCAGCGCCTCGATCGCGGCGTGGAGCTGTTCGTTGCCCGCGGCAACCTGTTTCTCGACCATCGACGCCAGCTCGGTGCTGGTGTCCTTCGAGATCGCGTAGACGGCCTTGGCGTAGGTGGTGAACTGCTCGGGCGCGGGTTGCGCGAAGCTCGACACCAGATCCGAGAGCAGTTTTGCGTCTTTCGCCGCAAGCAGCGCCTTGATCTGTTCCTGCGACTGCTCGAGCGCAGCCTTGGAGGTCTGCATGTTCAACGCGGCGAGCTTCTGGAAGCCTTCCAGGGTCTTCGCGGCGGCGGCGCTCGACGCCTTGATCGCGTCGTTTTGCATCTTCATCAGGGATTCGGGATTGCTGATCATGTCGGGACTCCGATACGTGGGGCGCCGGAACACCCGGCGCGGAGCGCAGCGATTTGCTGCATTGCACAAGAGGAGTTTGCCAGCGACTTGGCGGCTTGTCAAGTGATCATTGTGCGATGCAACAAAGATGCTGCAATGCAACAAGTTACCAGCGCAGCAGCCACGGACCCAGCGCCGCGCCGGCGAGGGTCGGGATCAGCATCCCGATCACGTACCAGATGCCGATGAACGCGGCGGCGAGCTCGGGGCAGTGCAGGCTGTACGCGGTCGCGCCGATCGCACCGGCCGCGAACCCGAGCGCCGCGCCCGCGCGGCGCAGGTTCGCCGGCGCGAGCGCGCGCACCGCCCAGACGCCGGCGCCGAACGCCGGCAGCGACAGGCCCGCGATCGACAACGGGCACCAGCGCCAGGTTTGACCGAACAGCATCTCGATGCGGGCCGAGGGCTCGGCACCGGCATAGCTCGCCACGCCCATCGTCCAGATGATCGCGATCGTTGCGCCGATCCCCCAGAGTGCGCCGCCGCCGCCGCGACCCGGCAACGCGAGTCGATACGCGACGACCAGCGCGCAGCCGGCGATCGAAAGGGCGAATCCCAGTTTGACCCAGAACATCGGCAGCTGAACGGCCTGTGGCAGATCGGGTCGAACCCCGAGGAAAACCGCCATCAGCAGCACCGCGCCGAACGCCCCCCAGCCGGTGGCGCCCGTGAAGCCGCGCGCGGCGATGCGTCGGTCGACCGCGACCTCGCCGCGCGAAAGCAGTCCGACCAGATCCTCGGTTCTCATCGTCCGTCCCGGATCAGCGCCGCGAGGGCCTTCAGGCCGCGGTGCACGTTGACCTTCACCGCCGAACTCGACTGACCGGTGCGCGCGGCGGTCTCGAGCACGGAGAGACCTTCGATCTTCGTGCAAACGATCGGCGTGCGCTGGCGTTCCGGCAGCGCAGAGAGCAACTTCTCAAGGTCGATCCGCGCTTCGCCCGCACGATCGTCGTTCGCCGCGAGCAGGTCTGTAAGCTCGTCGAGCGATTCGGTGACCAACGCCTTACGGCCGTGACGGCGCAGGAAGTCGATCATCTTGTAGCGGGCGAGCGCGTGCACCCAGGCGGTGAGCGGGCGGTCGGCGTCGTAGGTGTGGCGTTGCACGTGCACTGCGATCAGGGTCTCCTGTACCAGGTCTTCGGCGTCGTCGCCGAGCGCGCCGAGGCGCTTGCGGAAGAACCCGCGCAAGTGCGGCGTGAGCGCCGTGAGGAACTCGCCGTACGCGCGGCCGTTGCCGGAAAGCCCGAGCACCAGTAGCGCCCGAAGGTGCTGCTCGCGATCGACTTCCGTTCCTTTCATAGTTCGGCGTTGGCGGGCGAATGGTTACACGAAGTTTCGCGGCCGAACCGGATGCCCGTGTAACCGATCGGCCCGATCGTGCGAACTATCAGGTAGGCACCCGGGGAACGCGGGCAAGGCGTCCGCGTCGACTTCGGGGTCCGAACCCACAAATCGGAACAAGGAGCATCCACCATGCAACGTCATTCCCTCGCCGTTACCGCTTTCGCCCTGTCAGCACTCGTTTCCGGCGCGGCACTCGCGCAGGACAAGAAGATGGACGACAAGAAGATGGCCATGGAGAAATGTTACGGGGTTTCGCTCGCGGGCAAGAACGACTGCGCGGCCGGCCCCGGAACCACCTGCGCCGGCACGTCCAAGGTCGACTACCAGGGCAACGCCTGGAGTCTCGTCGCCAAGGGCACCTGCACCACGGTCAAGACCCCCAAGGGAATGGGCTCGCTCACCGCGATGAAGTCCTGATCGGGTCGGACCAGCGCAATGACCATCGGGCTTTCGGCGGGGCTGGGGCTCAAGCCCCAGCACTTCGGGGAGGCGCTCGCCAGCTCCGCCGAGGGCCTGTGGTTCGAAGTCCACCCGGAAAACTACATGGTCGCGGGCGGGCCGCGCCTGAAGTGGCTCGAGAGAATTCGCGCCCGGCACCCGTTGTCGCTGCACGGCGTCGCGATGTCGCTCGCCGCCGACGCCCCGCCCGATCCGCAACACCTCGAACGCTTTCGCGCGCTGGTCGAGCGCTTCGAGCCCGCGCTGGTTTCCGAGCACCTCGCCTGGTCGAGCTGGCGCGGGTCGTATCGACCCGATCTTCTGCCCTTTGCGCGCACATGTGAAGCGCTCGATCGGCTGTGCGCGAACGTGTCGATCGTGCAGGACGCGATCGGGCGCGAGATTGCGATCGAGAACCCCTCGCATTACCTCGCCTTCGAGGAGCACGACTTCGGCGAGATCGATTTCCTCGATTCGCTGTCGCGTCGCACCGGCTGCGCGCTGCTGCTCGACGTCAACAACGTGTTTGTCAGTGCGCGAAACCTCGGCCAGTCGGCCGAAGCCTACCTCGACGCGTTTCCGATCGAACGGGTGCGCGAGATCCATCTTGCCGGTCACTCCGAGGATCCGGCACTGGGCAGTGCGTTGCTGGTCGACTCGCACGATGCGCCGATCGCCGAAGCGGTCTGGGCACTGTACGCGCGACTGATCGAGCGCGCCGGCCCGATTCCGACACTGGTCGAACGCGACGGCAACGTTCCGCGATATTGCGATCTGCAACTCGAAACGGCACGCGCGCACGCGGTGCTCGCTTCGGAGCGCCCGGCCATTGCGCCTGGCACGGCGCACCACGCAGCGCACAAGACGGCGCACCGCGCGGCGGACACCGCGGCGCGCAACGCGGCGAGCGACGATCGGGCGCTGGCATGAGCGCGCTCGCCCGATTCCAGGACGCGTTCTGCGCGGCGCTCGCCGGCGGCGAGCGCCCGATCGACCCAGCCGTGGCGGCGCTCGTCGCGCAGCCAGGCTTCGCGGTCTATCGCAACACGGTCGCGAGCGCCTGCATCGACGCGCTGCAGGCGAACTACCCGACCGTGTCCAGGCTGGTCGGCGACGAATGGTTTCGCGCGGCCGCGGCGATTCACGTCGCCGAGAGTCCTCCGCGACACCCTGCGATGGTCGATTTCGGGGCCGGATTCGCCGATTTCCTCGCAGGGTTCGGCCCGGCCGAAGAACTGCCCTACCTCGGGGGAGTCGCGCGACTCGATCGGTTCTGGTCGCGGGCGCACGTCGCTCCCGACGCGACGCCGCTCGACGCGGCCCGGCTCGCCACGCTCGCACCCGAGCGCGCGGCCGCGGTGCGGCTTCGACTGCACCCGGCGGCGCACTGGGCGCTGTTCGAGCAGATGCCGGTCGCGGCGATCTGGCGACGCCACCGTGACAGCGAACCCGACGCGCCGATCGAACTCGACGCGCTCGAGTGGCGCGGCGATGGCGCGCTGATCACCCGGCCCGGGGACGAGGTCCGCTGGTGCGAGATCGCCGCCGGCGCTGCGGCTTTTCTGGACGCGTGCGCGCGTGGCGCGACGCTCGCCGATGCGGCCGCGCAGGCGCTCGCCGCGCAACCCGACATCGACCTCGAGTCGCTGATGATGCAGCTGCTCGATGCGGGCGCGTTGCGCGAACCCGACGAAGACGACGGACACTAGAAGAAGGATCGAGCGATGGCCGATGACGAAAAAGCCGAAACCGGGCTCGCGCTGCGCCTGCAGGCACTGGTGAGCGACGGGCTGCTCGCGCTGGTCGCACGCTTCGCGATCGCGGGTATCTTCTTCATTTCGGGTCGAACCAAGGTCGAGGGTCTGCTCACGATCTCCGACAGTGCGCACTACCTGTTCGCCGAAGAGTACAACCTGCCGCTGATCCCGCCCGTGATCGCGGCGCACATGGCCACCTATGCCGAGCACCTGTTCCCGATCCTGCTCGTGCTGGGCCTGTTCACGCGCGCCTCGGCGCTCGCCCTTCTCGGCATGACCGCGGTGATCCAGATCTTCGTCTACCCGGATGCGTGGCCGACCCACCTTTCGTGGGCCGGATTGCTGCTGCTGCTGGTGGGGCGCGGCGCCGGAGCTGTTTCGCTGGACCGCGCGTTCGGGATCCGCTGAGCCCTCGCCCGATCGCGCTCAGCGGCGCGGGTCGTCCGGAAGGGGCGACAGCGGCTTGATCTCCTCGAGGCAGATCGCCGAGCGCACGCCGGCCACGCCCTGCAGCTGGAGCAGGCGATCGGTGAGGAATTCGGAAAGTGTCTTCAGGTCGCTCGCGACCACCTTGAGCATGTAGTCGAAGTCCCCCGAGATCGCGTGGCACTCGACGATCTCGGGGAAATCGTTGATCAGTCGCTCGACCTCGCGCGCGCGACTCGCGTCCTCGCGCCCGATCGCGATGCTCACGTAGGCGCTCACCGCCAGTCCGAGCCGGCCGGGGTCGACGAGCGCGGCGTAGCGGCGGATCACGCCGCTTTGCTCGAGATTGCGCACGCGCCGCAGGCACTGCGCCGTCGACAGGTGCACCTCGCGCGCGATCTGCACGTTGGTCGCACGGCCGTCGCGCTGAAGACACGCGACGATGCGGCGGTCGATCCGGTCCAGTTCAGCCATTTATGTCGTTGAAACCATTATCTATGCAATTAAGTTGCATTCTATAGCAAGAAACTGCGCACAACGAAACCAAATCTCGCGTTCCCGGCCCTACGATTGAAGTCTGGGAGGTACGCACGATGAACAGCTCGAACCATTCGCTCCGCGACGACCCGATCGCCCTCGAGGCGCGCTACGGCGCCGCGAACTATCTGCCGCTGCCGATGACGCTCGCGCGCGGCGCCGGCGTGTATCTGTGGGACACCGAGGGCAGGCGGTACCTGGACATGATGTCGGCCTACTCGGCGGTGAGCTTCGGCCACGCGCACCCGGAATTGCTCGAGGTGTTGCGCGCGCAGGCCGGTCGCCTGGCGGTGTGCTCGCGCGCGTTCCACAGCGACCGGCTCGGGCCTTTCCTGGAGCGCGCCTGCGAGCTGACCGGGATGGACCGCGCGCTGCCGATGAACACCGGGGCCGAGGCGGTCGAGACCGCGCTCAAGGCGGCGCGCAAGTGGGGCCACAAGGTCAAGGGCATCGCCGACGGGCGCGCGCGGATCGTCACCGCGAAGGGGAATTTCGCCGGACGGACGATCTCGGTCGTGAGCTTCTCGACCGAGGCGCAGTACCGCGACGGCTTCGGGCCGTTCACGCCCGGTTTCGATACGGTCCCCTACGGCGACGCCGGCGCGCTCGAAGCCGCGATCGGCGCCGACACCGCGGCGTTCCTGGTCGAGCCGGTGCAGGGCGAGGCAGGGATCGTCGTTCCGCCCCAGGGCTACCTGAAGGCCGTGCGCGAGATCTGCTCGCGTCACGACGTGCTGCTGATCGCCGACGAAGTGCAGACCGGGCTCGGCCGCACCGGGCGCGTGCTCGCCTGCCAGCACGAGGCCGTCGAGCCCGACCTGCTGGTGCTGGGCAAGGCGCTCGGCGGCGGGCTGCTGCCGGTGTCGGCGCTGCTCGCGCGCGACGACGTGATGGCGGTTTTCCGTCCCGGCGACCACGGCAGCACCTTCGGCGGCAACCCGCTCGCGGCGGCGGTGGGCGAGGCGGCGCTTCGCATCCTCGTTCGCGACCGGCTCAGCGAGCGCGCCGACGCGTTGGGCGCTCACCTGCTCGGGCGACTGCGCGCGCTCGAACATCCGGCGGTCCTGGAGGTGCGTGGCAAGGGCCTGCTGGTGGGACTGGAACTGCGCCGCGAGTTCGTCGGCGCGCGCGCATTCTGCGAGTCGCTGATGGAAGAGGGCGTGCTCAGCAAGGAGACCCACGGCACGGTGGTTCGTTTCGCGCCGCCGCTGGTGGTCTCGCGCGAGCAGATCGACACCGCGATCGACGCTGTCGCGCGCGTGCTCGAGCGCTTACCCCGCACCCCGGCACGGGTCGAGCGGGGTGCCGCGGTTCCCGCATGAGCCGTGCTCGAGAAGGAGATCTGACGATGGCCGAACTCGACCCGCGCCCGCGCTTGCTGATGTGCGCGCCTGCCCAATACGGGGTGCGCTACACGATCAACCCGTGGATGCGCCCGCAGAGCGACGAGGTGGTTCGAGCGCCCGCGCTGTCGCAGTGGCAACGCCTGCACGCGGCGCTTTCGGCGCACGCCGAGATCGAACTGGTCGAGCCGCTTGCCGGGCTGCCCGACATGGTGTTCACCGCCAACGCGGGATTCGTGCTCGGCGACAAGGTCGTGCCCTCGAACTTCAGGCACGCAGAGCGCCAAGGTGAGCAGGCGCCGTTTCGCGCGTGGTTCGAGGCGCGCGGTTTCGAGCTGGTCGAGCTCCCGGCGGAGCTCGCGTTCGAGGGCGCCGGCGACGCGCTGCTCGACCGCGCCGAGCCGCTGGCGTGGATGGGGCACGGCTTTCGCACCGACGCCTCGGTCGCGGGGCGACTCTCGGAGATGCTCGACGTCGAGGTGCAGCCGCTGCGGCTGGTCGATCCGCGCTTCTACCACCTCGACACCTGCCTGTGCCCGCTCGTCGGGGGCGAACTGCTCTACTACCCGCGCGCCTTCGACGCCGAGTCGCTCGCGCGGATCGAGTCGCGCGTTCCGGCGCGGCGCCGGATCGCGGTCGGCGATCGCGACGCGACGGCGTTCGCCTGCAACGCGGTGAGCGTCGGCAAGGCGGTGCTGCTCAACCGCGCCTCGCGCGCGCTGGGCGAGAACCTCGCGCGGCACGGTTATGCGATCGAGGCGATCGGGCTGGAAGCGTTCATCCAGGCCGGGGGTTCGGCGAAGTGCCTGACGCTGCGCCTGGACGAGCAGCTTGCCCGCGCGAGTGCCGGTTCCGGAATTCAGCCCGCGGGGTGGCGGCGCCCGACCATGACGGTATAGCCCTGGGCGCCGTATTTCTCGGTGTGCTCGCGGTCGCGCGCGACTTCGAGCACGTCGCCGGTGCGATAGGTCCTGGGCACGCCGTCGCAGTCGATCGTCGCCTCGCCCTCCAGGACCAGTGCGCGCACGTCGAAAGCGTGGCTGTGCTTGTCGACGAATACGCCGGCCTCGAGCGACTTGGTCTCGATGTCCAGGTATCCGTCTGCGAGCAGTTTTTCGCGAAACTTCTCGGGGTTCATGCCAATGCCTCCTCGGTTGGCAGGATCGTACAACAGCACTCTCTGACGCGCTGACGCGCTCGGTTCGCGCTCGGTTCGCGCTCGGTTCGCGCTCGGTTCGCGCTCAGTTCGCGCTCAGTTCGCGCTCGGGGTCAGACGCATCGTTCCGGCCTCGGTTTCGACGCGGAAGTGGCGCAGGACGTTCATCCCGAGCAGCACCAGCGGTCGAGCCTGCGCCGGCAATACGGCGACCCGGACCTCGCGCAGGACGAGTCCCGCGACGCGCAGTTCGCGCGCCCTGGCTTCGCAGCCGCGCACCGCGCCGCCGGCGGTGCCGTAGACCGTTTCGCGGCACGCGCCCAGCCCCATGCGCCCGGCCGTGTCCTCGTCGACCGACACGGTGGTCGCGCCGGTGTCGACGAGAAACACCACCTCGTGCCCGTTGATGCTGCCGTTGGCGTAGTAGTGCCCGTCGAGCGTGCGCCGCAGTTCGGTCGTCGCGCCCGAGACCACTTCGATCGGCTTCGGGCGCGAGCCGCCGCCGCTCTGGTACGGCCCGAAGCGATCGAACAGCACGAACAACGCCGCGCCGATCGCGACGAACACGGTGGCGCGTTTCAGCGTCGAGGCCACGAACACGGTCTCGGCGCACGCCGAGCACGAGGCGCCACGCGCGCGGCTCCGCGGCGTGGCGCCGTGTGAGCGGTTTGCGCGGTGTCGTGGCGGGTCGTTCGCTGGGTGTGTTTTGCTCTGGTCATGTCTTCGCGACGGTAGCGCGAGCGGGGAAATCAAGCCTTCGATCAAGGACGAGCGCCCGGCGCCCTGCTAATCTTTGCACAATCGTCCCGATCCGGCTGCTCGCAGCGCGCAGCCGTCGACCCGTTGCTCAGGAGGTGCGCGGATGAACGCTCCCGAACCGCTGACCGGCAACCAGAGTTTGCTCGCCGACACGCACGAGGTCGTCAACGTCTCGCGCGAACTCGCCGACTACAACACATACCTCGAAGACGCCGCGCTCGGCGAAGCGGTCGGCCGCGAGGGCGCGGGCTGGGCGCACGATGCGCTCGCGGCGTTCGGCGCGCTCACCGGGTCGGCCGCGTACATCGAGCAGGGTGTGCTCGCGAACGCGAACCCGCCCGAGCTCGACACCCACGATCGCTTCGGCAACCGCGTCGACCTGGTGCGCTACCACCCTGCGTACCACGCGCTGATGAAGACCGCGATCGAGCACGGGCTGCACTCGTCGCCGTGGACCGATCCGAAGCCTGGCGCGCACGTCGCGCGCGCCGCCCACTGCTACCTTCACACCCAGGTCGACGCCGGCCACGGTTGCCCGATCACGATGACCTTCGCCGTGGTGCCGTCGCTGCGCACAACGCCCGACCTCGCGAAACAATGGGAGCCCAGGATCACCGCGCGCGTCTACGACCCGCGCAACCTGCCCGATTCGCGCAAACGCGGCATCACGGTCGGAATGGCGATGACCGAGAAGCAGGGCGGGTCAGACGTGCGCGCCAACACCACCCGAGCCCACCCGGTCGCGACTGCGGGGCCGGGGCAGGCCTACGAGCTGGTCGGACACAAGTACTTCGTCTCGGCGCCGATGTGCGACGCCTTCCTCGTGCTCGCGCAGGCCGCGCAGGGGCTGTCGTGCTTCCTGATGCCGCGCTGGAGGCCCGACGGCACGAGGAACGCGCTGCAGGTGTTGCGCCTCAAGCGCAAGATGGGCAATGTCTCGAACGCCTCTAGCGAGACCGAACTTCGCGGGGCGCTGGCCTGGATGGTCGGCGAGCCGGGACGCGGCGTCGCGACGATTATCGAGATGGTCGCGATGACGCGCTTCGACTGCATGGTGGGATCGGCCGCCGCGCAGCGCGCCGCGGTCTCGCAGGCCTTGCACCACTGCTCGATCCGATCGGCCTTCGGCAAGGTCCTCAACGAGCAGCCGCTGATGCAGAACGTGCTCGCCGACCTCGTTCTGGAAAACGAGGGCGCACTCGCGCTCACGATGCGCGTCGCGCGCGCGCTCGACCATCGCAGCGACGCGCACGAGGACCTGCTGGTGCGGTTGCTCACCGCGGTGGGCAAGTACTGGATCTGCAAGCGCACGCCGAACCACGCCTACGAGGCGATGGAGTGCATCGGCGGCAGCGGCGTGATGGAAGACGGCCCGTTCCCGCGCCTCTATCGCGACGCGCCCGTCAACGCGATCTGGGAGGGCAGCGGAAACGTCCAGTGCCTGGACGTGCTGCGCGCGATTCACAAGACGCCGGCCGTGCTCGACGCGTTCCTCGCAGAGCTGTCCGGCGCGCGCGGCGGCAACGCGGCGCTCGATCGCTTCGCGGCCGCGCTGGGCAACGAGTTCGCCGATCGGGCCGACCTCGAGTACCGGGCGCGCGAGCTGGTCGAGCGGATGGCGCTGGCGATCCAGGCGGCGCTGCTCGTGCGCCACGCGCCGCCGGCCGTCGCCGACGCGTTCTGCGCGTCGAGGCTGGCCGGGCACTTGCACGGCAACTACGGCGCGTTGTCGCGTGGCGTCGATTGCGCCGCGATCATCGCGCGTGCGACTCCGCGCGCCGCCTGACAAGGAATTCGCCGCAGCGGCGGCGCGGCCGACGCCGCCAGCGCGGCCGACGCCGAACATGCACGACTGACGGCGAGCCGGCGCGGCCCGCAGCGAAACCGCGCGACTACCAGCGAAACCGCGCGACGACGAAATCCGGCGCGACGCCGATGCGCGCGAACAGATCCTCGCAGCGGCGCGGATCGGGCGCCGCACCCGGGGCGACGCCGATCTGTTCGCGGTGCACGCCGGCGGCGACGAGAACACTCGCGATGCCGGCGCCCCTGGCTCCCAGCACGTCGTGCTCGAGCGAGTCTCCGATCGCGACGACCCGCTCGCGCGCGCAGCGCAATCTTCGCAGGCAGCCGCGGTAGATCCCGGCGTCGGGCTTGCCGTGCAGGCGCACTGTCCCGCCCAGTTCGCGGTAGCGCCGCGCGATCAGCCCGGGCGCTTCGTGCAGCAAGCCGTCGGCGGCGGTGCGTGCGAAGTCCGGATTCGCGCAAAGCATCGGCAGTCCGCGCGCTGCTGCGCGCCTGAGCGTCGGTTCCCACCCGGCGACCGACTGGCGCGGCGAGTCGATGCTCACGACCAGCAGGAACCCGGCGTCGTCGACGTCGCGCGCCGGTTCGACACCGTACCAGTGCGCCAGCGCCAGGTCGGCGTCGCGCGCCAGCACGAGGCAGCGCCCGGCGAGATCGCGGTGGAAGCGCTCGCCGCGATCGGCGAGCGCCGCGCGCGCGTCGTCGCCCGCCGACACCACCGAATCGAACAGCCTGCGATCGAAGCCCATCCGCACCACGAGCCTTTCGTTGTCCGCGCCCGGCTTTCCCGAGTTCGACAGGATCACCACGCGCTTGCCGCCCGCGTGAAGCCGTTCGAGGCAGTCGATCGCTCCCGGGTAGGGGCTGGTGCCGTCGTGCAGAACGCCCCACTGGTCGAGCACGATCCCGTCGCAGCGATCGGCGATCTGCGCAACGCCGTCGAGGTAACGCACCGGCGCCGAGCGCGCCGGGTGCGCCGGCGGCTCAGCTGATCCGGCCGCGGACATAGGCCGAGAGCGCCTCGCTCAACATCACGACGACGAGGATCGCTATCAGGACGACGAGAACCTGCGTCCACGCGAACGAATTGATCGACGCGTACAGGTACAGCCCGATCCCGCCGGCTCCGACGAAACCGAGCACGCTCGATTCGCGCACGTTGATGTCCCAGCGATAGATCGTCGTGCCCACCAGCACCGGCAGGATCTGGGGCATGATCGCCACCCACCAGGTCTGCAGCGTGCCTGCGCCGGTCGCGCGCACCGCCTCGATCTGGCCGGCGTCGACTTCCTCGATCGCTTCGGCGATCAGCTTGGCGATGAAACCGACCGAGCGCGCCGCGACCGCGAAGATCCCGGCGACCGGCCCCGGGCTGAAGATCGCGACGAACAGAAGTCCCCAGATCACCGTGTTGATCGAGCGCGAGCCGACCAGGATCGCGCGGCCGATCGCCCAGGTGAAACCGTTCGCGGTGGTGTTGCGCGCCGCCAGGAACGCGACCGGCAACGCGAGTGCGATCGCGATCGCGGTGCCCAGTGTCGCGATGTGGATCGTGTCGATCATCGGTTGCACGATCGTCGGAAGGTACGACCACTTCGGTGGCCACATCCTCTCGACCAGATCGAACGCCTGGACGTGCGCGTCCCTGACGAACGCCCACTCGATGTCCAGAGCCGACACCGACCAGATCGCCGCGAGCGCGGTGCCGACCAGCCACAGCCACTGCGTCAGCATCTCGCGCGGCGTGTGACGGCGCCAGACCTCGGGGTAGGACTTCGGCGTGCGCGGCGCGTTCGCGCCCCGTGCGCTCGCGCCCCGTGCTTTCGCGCCCCTCGCGGCGCGTGCGGGATCGCTGGCCGCGCTCACCGGATCTTCCTGCGCGCCCAGTCGCTGAACCACTCGCCGAGCGCGACCATCGCCGCGATCGTGAGCAGGATCGCGCAGGCGAAATCGTAGTCGTAGCGCGAGAACGAAGACGACAGCGTGGTGCCGATGCCACCGGCGCCGACGATCCCGACCACCGTCGAATGCCGCAGGTTCGCGTCGAGACGATAGATGAACACGCCCAGCGTCTTCACGATCACCTGCGGCGCGACCGAATACCAGACCACCTGGCCGAAACCCGCGCCGGTCGCGCGCAGCGCCTCGACCGGCCCGGGGGCGATGTTCTCGATGTCCTCGGCGAGCATCTTCGCGAGGAAGATCGCCGACGAGAACGCCAGCGTGAGCAGCCCCGCGACCGGGCCGAACCCGAACAGCTTGACGAAGAAGATCGCGATCAGCACCTCGTGGAAGGTGCGCCCGACCACGATCACGCCGCGCGCCGCGAGGTACAGCGGACGCGGCGCGAGGTTGCGCGCCGCGCAAAGCGCGAGTGGTATCGCGAGCACGACCCCGGCGATGCTCGCGGCGATCGCCATCTGCACGCTCTCGGTCATGCCGTTGACCAGGATCGTCCACTTGTCGTCGACCGCCGGCGGGATCATCCGCACGAAGATGTCGAGCGCGCGCGGAAAGCCCTTGAGGATCCGCGCCCAGTCGATGCGCAGGTCGCGCACCGCCCAGACGAAGTACGCGGCGAGCACCAGCCAGAACACCATCCGCCGCGCGGGACTGCCGAATATGCTGGTCGCGCGCCAGTGATGCGGGTAGGTGCGCGCGCCGCGCGCGATCGCCGTGCCGGCCTCGCTCATCCGCGCGCCGACTCGCCACGGCCGACGTCGCGGCCGACGCCGCCCACGTCGACCACGTCGGCCACGTCGGCCACGTCGCCGCTGCGGCCGACTTCGTCGCCGTCGTCGTCGCGCTCATCGACCGCCTCTCCCAGGTGCCAGTCCTCGGCGCCGTAGATCAGCGTGAGTGCCTCGTCGTCGAGCGCATCGGGTGCGTCGTCGAACACGACCGCGCCGTCCTTCAGGCCGACGATCCGATCGGCGAAGGCCTTCGCGAGCGTGACATCGTGGATGTTGACCAACGCGGGCGTCGCGCGCTCGGTGGCCAGTTCGCGGATCAGCCGCATGATCTGTCGCGAGGTCTTCGGGTCGAGGCTCGCGGTCGGTTCGTCGACGAGCAGAAGTTCGGGACGCTGCATCAGCGCGCGCGCGATCCCCACGCGCTGGCGCTGTCCGCCAGAGAGCGCGTCGGCGCGCTGATCGTGGTAGCCGTCGAGTCCGACGCGATCGAGCAGTTCGAAGGCCGCGCGGATGTCCGCGGGCGGGAAGCGATAGCGCAGCGACGCCACCAGCCCGACGTAGCCGAGCCGCCCGGCGAGCACGTTCTGCATCACGGTGAGGCGTTCGACCAGGTTGAACTCCTGGAAGATCATTCCGATGCGCCTGCGCGCCGCGCGCAGGCTCGCGCGATCGAGCGCGACGAGGTCTTCGCCGCGCAACAGCACGCGCCCGGCGCTCGGTTCGACCAGCCGGTTGATGCAACGGATCAGAGTGCTCTTTCCGGCGCCGGACGAACCGATGATCGCCACCACCTGCGGGCGGTCGATCTCGAACGTGACGCCGGCGAGCGCGCGCTGCCCGGTCGGGTAGGTCTTCGCGAGCGACTCGACGCGCAGAAGCGGCGCGGCGCGCGCCTGCGAGTCGTTGCCGGCCACCGACGCCGCCGCTCAGTCCTTCTTGAGTTTCGTCAGCCCTTCGGCGGTGTAGGTCGCGCCGGTGGCCTTCTGGATGTCGCGGATGTTCTTCCAGTCCTGCGCGTAGTCGATCGCGGTGAACGCCTTGGAGTCCTTGAACTCCTTGGCCAGTTTCGAGGACTTGAAGTCGAAGCTGAGGAAGGCCTGACGGATCTTGTCCTGCAGCTCGGGGGCGAGGTCGTTCGCGACGCCGAACGCGGTGCGCGGAAACGGGCGCGACTCGTAGACCACGCGCAGGTCGTCCTTCTTGAACAGGCCGCGTTCGCGCATCCGGTCGACGACGTTGTTGGCCACTGGTGCGGCGTCGTAGTCCTTGTTCACCACGCCCATGATCGAATTGTCGTGTTTGCCGGAGAAGACGATCTCGTAGTCGCTTCCCGGCTTGATGCCCATCGCTGCGAACAGCACCCGAGGCGCGGTGTCGCCCGAGTTCGACGACGGCGAGACGTGCGCGACGCGCTTGCCCTTGAGGTCGGCGACGCTCTTGATCGGGCTGTCGCGGTGCGTGATCAGCTGCAGCGTGTAGCCGGTCGTGCCGTCGTGCTTTTCCATCGCCACCAGCGGGACGAAGCCGCCGAGGTTGACCGCGTAGGGTGTCGCGCCGCTCGCCACGCCGGTGACGTGCAGCCGGCCCGACCGCAGCGCCTCGACCTGCGCGGCGTAGGACTCGGCCGCATACCAGCGGATCCGTTTGCCGGTGGCCTTGCCCATGTGCGCCATCAGGTCTGCGAACACGTTCTCGTACACCGCAGGGTCTTCGACCGGCGTGTACGAGAACACCAGCGTGTCCGGGTTCTTCAGCTTGCTCTTGTCGGTGGGCGCGTCCGCCAGCAGGTCGCCGTTTGCGTCGCAAAAGCGCGCGTCGAGATCGCCGCGACTGGTGCAGGCCTGCGCGCTGGCGCCCGAGGTAAAGATGAACGCCGCGGCCAGCAGCGTGGATAGAAAGCCGATCGTACCGGTGACTCGCGACGACATCTGCGTGCTCCTGGGGCGGATGGAAAGCCGACCCGCGTCGGCCGGGATCGATCTTGAGCGATCATCGGGCGACGCGCAAGACGTCGTTTGCCCCAGGGCGTGTCGATCGACGCCATTGTGGTTTCGCTGCCGTCAGGGCTGCGCTCGCTTGTCCGGCCCCAGCCAGCCGTTGTTGCCCGCGAACGCGCGATCAACCCAGAAGCTGCTCGAGCTGTTCGATCGCGCTGGCGCTGCTCAATGCGGCGAGGAACTCCGACTGCCGGCGCAGCATCAGCGCGCGCGCCGCGCCGCCGTCGGTTTCGGGCTGCAACACGCTGTCGACGTGCTCGCGCAGGCGTCCGAGCGCGAGCGCCGGATTGGCCCGCAACCAGCCGACGCTGAACGCGGTCTGCCGCTCCCAGGGCATCGCGTCGGCGGCACTTCGCAGCCGCTCGCGCGCGGCGTCCGGGATCGAGCCCGCGAAGCCGCTGTCGGCGTACACGCCGTAGTGGCGCAGTTGCGTGCTGTTGGTCGCCGGCAGCATCACGATCGGAACCGCGCGCGTGATCGCCTCGTAGACGGCGCCGATTCCCGGCGTGGTCAGCAGCAGCTCCGAGCCGCAGATCAGCGAGGCGGTGTCCCAGGGACTCGACTCGGCGAGGATCCGCGGCCCGGCCGGATCGTCGCTCGCGAGCGACGCCAGATGCCTGCTTCCGACCACGGTCAGCGAGCGGCCGTGCCGGCTCGAGATCCGCCAGGCCTGGTCGACGATCGTCGCGATCGGCTCGCGCAGCGCGTCCCAGCCCACGAGCGGCGAAGTGACTCCGCCCAGGTGCAGGACGACGCCGCGCGCCGCGGTGTCCGCGACGCGGCAACGCGTCGAAGCGTTCCAAACCATCGGCGCGGTGAGCGCGACGTGTCGCGCGCGGCACGCGCCGAGTCGCGCGGCCGCGCCGGGAAAGTCCTGCACCAGGTACCCGAGGATCGCCTCGCCGAACGCGCCCGAGCCGCTCAGTGCGCGCCATTCGAGCAGGCTGTCGACGAAGACCGTTCTGCCGGCGAGGCCGTGCGCGATCAGGTGATGCACCGCCGGCTCGTTGTTGACGCTGATGAACCGGTCGAAACGCCCGAGCTCGGCGGCGCTTGCGAAACTCCTGTGAAAGACGCCTTCGATGCAGGTCACCGCGGGGTCGGCGTGCCTGCGCACGAAACGCATCGCGTCGCGGTTGGTGAACAGCGTGACCGAGCCGCGAGCCGCGAGCGCGTCGGCGATCAGCAGCGCCCTGGCCGCCGGGCCGTACCCGAACGGCGCGGCGGCGATCATAATGTTCTTCATGCCCGCGGTTCTCTCACCACGCAACAATACATCCAGCCGCAACGGCGCAGCGCGCGCGCGCGCCGCGTTCGACGCGTTCGACGCGCCGGGTGTGCGGACGGGACGGGACGGTGTTGCGCACTGATCTGGCGACGCGGATCGCGGCGCTCCCGAAGGTGGAGCTTCACCTGCACCTGGAGGGTGCGCTCTCTGCGCAGACCGTTCTGGAGTTGGCCGATCGCAACGGTGTGCGCCTGCCATGGCGCACGACCGAGCAGTTGGGCGAGGTCTATCGTTTTCGGGATTTCGAGGGATTCAAGCAGGCGTTGCTGCTCGGTGTGCGCTGCCTGCGCAAGGGCGACGACTTCGTTCTCGCCGTTCGCCGGCTCGGCGAGCGCCTCGCATCGCAGAACGTCCGCTACGCCGAGGTCAGCATCACGCCGCAGTTCTACGCGCAGCGCTTCGGCGCGATCGACGAGTGGCTCGACGCGCTCAACGCCGGGCGTGCGGCGGTTGCCCGCGACTCGGGCGTCGAGATGCGCTGGATACCGGACATCGTCAGGAGCGTCCCGAGCTACGCGCGCGCCGTCGCGGGCTGGGCCTGCAGCGATCGCGCGCGAGATGGCGGCGTGGTCGCGCTGGGACTCGGTGGCCCCGAGCAGGGGCATCCGGCGGCGGGGTTCGCCGAGGTGTTCCGGATGGCGCGCGAGCGCGGACTGCCGTCCAATCCCCACGCGGGCGAGGGACTCGGCCCGCAGTCGGTGCGCGACGCGCTGCTGCACCTGCGCCCGTCGCGGATCGGCCACGGTGTGGGCGCGGCGCGCGACGGCGCGCTGATGGCCGAACTGGCCGAATCGCGCCTGCCGCTCGAAGTGTGCGTCACCAGCAACATTCGGCTCGGCCACTATGCGTCGGGCGAGGCGCACCCGCTGCGCGCGCTGGTCGAATCCGGATGTGTGGTGAGCCTGAACACCGACGACCCGGAGCTGTTCGGCACCGATCTCGGTCGCGAGTATCTGCGCGCGGTCGAGCAGTGCGGGCTGAGCGAGCGGCAACTCGCGCAGTGCGTGTTGAACGCGGTGCGCGCCAGCTACCTCGACCCGACGGCCAAGCAGGCCATGTTGCGCGAGTTCGCGCCGGCCGTGCACGCGGCTTTCGGCGTAGACGATGCCGCAGTGGATCCGATTGCACCGGCGCTCAGCGTGGAGGGGCCCGGCGCGTCGATCGACCCGCAGCCGCGGTTCCGGATCGTGCGACGCTTCGACGGACCGAACCGCTACTTCCGCCGCGCGGTGCTGCTGGCGAGCGTGCGTTTTGCTTCCGGGGCAGGGCCCGGGCCCCAGTCCCGGTCCAACGGCACTCCGGCAGGTCTGGGCGCGCGCCTGGACCGTGAACTGACGAGGCTGCGGCCCGTCGGTGTCGCGCAGCGGCTGGACTCCCTCGTGGCGGTCGAACCGTCGGGGCACGACGGCGACGATCCGGGCGAGGCGGTGGCGCGGGCCGCGCTGCTGTTGCAGCGATGGGCCGGAGTTCCGGTGCGCTACGCGGCCCGTATCGACGCGACCGGCTCGGACGTGACGCGATCGGGCGCGACCGGATCGAGCCCGACCGGATCGGACCTGTCCGAATCGGCCCTCGCCGGATCGGAACCGATCCGTCAGGCGGGGACACATACGATCGTGCTCGAGCACTGCCTGCCGCGCGTCGCTTCCGCGGCGGGCGAAGTCGCGACGCACCTCGTTTCCGAACTGCTCGAGGAGGGCCGGGAATCGCTCTCGCCGGCAGGCGAACGGGCGTTGCTCCGCTTCGTAGCGGAGTACGTCGAGAAACCGATCGCTACGCTCGCGTTCGTACGCGCCGCGCTCTCGCACGGGATCGCGTGGCGACTGGCCGAGGATAGCGGGGCCTTTCTCGACCTCGGACAGGGAACGAAGCAGCGACGCGTGTGGCGCCATTTCACCGACGCGACTGGCGAGATCGGGACCGTGATCTCGACGCGCAAGGATCTGGCCAACGCGGTGCTGCGCGCGCACGGCCTGCCGGTACCGCGACAACTACTGGTTCGCGACGAGGCGTCGGCGATCCAGGCCGCGCGCACGATCGGCCATCCGGTGGTCGTCAAGCCGGCGGCGTCCGACTTTGGCACTGCGGTGCACCTCGATCTCGTCTCCGACGCCGAAGTGGCCACCGCTTTCGCGCACGCGCGAAAGCACGGTGCCGTCCTGGTCGAGGAGCAGATCCCGGGCTTTCACCACCGAATGATGGTGATCGACGGCCGCCTCGCCTCCGCGCGCCGCCAGATGCCCGCACACGTCGTCGGCGACGGCGAGCGCACGGTGCGCGCGCTGGTCGACGCGAGCAACGAGATCCGGTCCGCGAATGGATGGCGGCCGATTCCGCTCGACGCCGAGTCCGAGTTCGTGCTGGGCCGCCAGCACCTCGACGCGCAAAGCGTTCCCGCCGCCGGGGCGCTGGTGAGGCTGCGCACCCAGGGCAACCTCTCGACCGGGGGCACGATGGAAGTGCTGACCGAACGGGTGCACCCGGACAACGCGCGCGCGGCGGTGCGCGCGGCAGCGATCGTCGGAATCGACGTCGCCGGGGTCGATTTCATCACCCCGGACATCGGGCGCTCATGGACCGAGGTGGGCGGGGGGATCTGCGAGATCAACGTCACTCCGGGGTTCATCTTCGACGAGGAGGCGATGCTGCTCGAGAACTGGTTCGCCGATGGCGACGGCGGCAGGATCGCGACGGTCGTCATCCTCGACCCGCCGGGCGACGGGCACATCTGCGCATGTGCGGCACGGCTGGTCGGCGCGCGCACCGCGCCGGTGGCCCGTTGCGACGCACGCGGCGTTTGGCTGGACGACGCGCTGCTCGCACCGGCCGATCATGCCGCCGGGCAGGGCGCTCGTATCGCGTTGATGGAGCCCTCGGCGGCGGCGGCGGTGCTCGGGCTTCGCTCGCACGACGTGGCGCGAGACGGCGCGCAGTTCGATCGCTGCGACGTGCTGATCGTGGCGCCCGACGCGCAGCGTGGCGCCCTGTCGATTCTCGCCCCGGGCGCCGGCGTGTGTCTGATCGAAGCGGGCGGATCGAGCGTCGGGCTCGAAGCCGCGGCGCGCGCCGCGACCCGGCTGCACCCGATCGCCGCGGCCGGGCCGGATCGGCGTGCGTGCCCGGTGTGCGCCGCGCAGGTGAGCGGCTGGGAGGCGCTAGCGCTGGAGGCTCTCGCAATCGAGCTCGCGCCCGGTCGCAGGCCCGACGCGCGACCGCGCTGAGCGGCCACGCAGAGCGACCGCGCAGAGCGACCGCGCTGAGCGACCGCGCAGCGGTTCGGCCATCGCGCGCTGGCGGGCCAGCTCGATGCCGCGCCAGCTAGGTGCCGCGCCAGTCCCGGATCTGGCGCTCGAGGCCAACGACGAAGATCTCGACGAACGCCTCGAAGCTGCGCTCCATCGGTTTTTCCCTTCCGCTTTGCCAACGCAGGATGAACGACTCGTTGGCGAGCGCTGGCAGATGCCGCGCCAGCGTCGGGTACGGAAGTGCGTGGATCTGACGTACGCGCTGCTCGAGTTCGTCGCGCCAACCCTGCACGTCATCGGTCGGGGGCTGGGCCAACTCGATCGTCACGAATCCGCACATGGCGGCAATGACCGCGTTGTAGGCTTCGACGATGTATTCGGGCGGACATCCGGCTTGCTCGAGTGCCTTGAGCACTCCCTCGATCAGCGATACGTTGAGACTCGAATTCGACACGAGTTGAGCGCCGGCGAGCTGAGCGATATTGGGGTGCTTGCACATCACCTTGCGATAGCGACGAAACAGCTCTCGCAGCCAGTCCTGCCAGCGGGTCGTGCTTCGTGGTGGCGTGACCTTGACCATGACCCGCGAGCAGACTGCGCCCAGCAGCTGGTTCTTGTTGCGGACGTACCAGTAGATCGCCGTCGGATAGACGCCGAGGGCGCGCGCCACGTCGCGAACGCTGAAGCGCTCGAGACCGCGCTCGTCTATCTCCGCGAGCGCCGCTTCGGTGATGCGCTCCAGACTCAGCGTCGCGTCGGGATCGGCGCTCCGTTTGCCGGCGCGCCCGGATTGCGCGCCCGCGCGCGAGGGCGCCGTCACGGGTTTGCTGCGTGGTGCGCGCATCTTCGGTCAGTCCCTCAAGAGCGCCGCGTACTTCGCGAGAAAACCGCTCAGTGCATCGGCGAAGCGCTCGAGGTCGTCGTCGGTCAGCGGCAGAGACACCACGATGAAGCCGCGACGCGCGACGTAGAAACCCTGCTCGAGCATGTGAAAGAAGAACAGGCCGCTGACCTGGTCCTGATCGGGCGCGATGTCGTCCACGCTTGCAATGTCGCCGCTGCGGGCGTGCAGGTTCATCAGCGACCCGAGGCCGGTGAACTGGAGTTGCGCACCCGCCTCGAGGCAAGCCGCGTTGAGCCGCTCGCGCAGCGCGTCGCCGCGCTCGTTGAGTGCGATCGCGACGTCGGGGGTGAATACGGTGCCGAGTCCCGGCGATGCCCGCCGCCATCGAGAGCACGTTGTTGTTGAACGTGCCGGCGTGGCCCAGATGCCCGCGATTGCGCGGGTCGAACAGGTCCATGATCTCCTCGCGCCCGCCGAACGCTCCGAAGGACATGCCGCCGCCGATGTATTTTCCCAGCGTCGTGATGTCCGGGATGACGCCCAGCTTCGCCTGGCGCCCGCCGGGTGACAGGCGCGAGGTCATCACCTCGTCGAAGATCAGCTGCGCGCCGGTATCGGTCGCGAGCGTGCGAAGTCCGCGCAGGAATTCGTCGCTCGCGACGATGCAGCCGCCTGCGCCCTGCATCGGTTCGACCAGGATCGCGGCGAGATCGTCCGCGTGTTCGAGGGCCAGCCGCGACGCGCCGGCCGGATCGTTGTACCTGCCGATGACGAAGCTGTGGGGCACGTTCACCGGGGAGTTGCCCTCGGCGAAGGTCAGGACTCCCCCGTGGTACGCGCCCTTGAACACCATGATCTTGCCGCGCCCGGTGTAGTGTTTTGCCGCAGCGATGGCCAGCAGATTCGCCTCGGTGCCGGAATTCGTGAACCGCACGCGCTCCAGAGACGCGAATCGCTCGGTCAGCAGCCTGGCCAGGCGAGCTTCGAGCAGGTTCGGCCCGCTCAGGTTGATGCCGCCGTCGATCGCCGCGACGATCGCCGCGCGGATCACCGGATGCGAGTGGCCGTAGAGACCGGCGGTGAACTCGCCCAGGAAGTCGCGGTATTCGTGCCCGTCGGCATCCCATAGCTTGCTGCCTTCGCCTCTCGCGATCGCGAGGGGAAAGGGTTCGTAGTGCAGTACCGAGCGCGTGTTGCCGCCAGGCATGTACGCCGCCGCGCTGCGCAGGTGGGCCGCGCTCGCCGGATTGCGCTGCGCGTAGGCGTGTTGCAGCGTTGCGAGGTGCTCGGGCGCGTTCATGCGCTTGCCTCCGACGCGCCTTCGCCACCCGCGGCGGGCACGTCGTCGAGCGGCCAGATCGGGCGGCGCACGTTCCTGAACGGAAGGGTGCGCAGATCGGTGGCGTGAATCCCCCCGGCTTCCACGAACATGATCTCGCGCGCGATCGGCTCGAAGTCCGCGCGAAAGTGGTTGATCCCCTTCACCGCCAGCACGTTGACCTGTTCGGGTTCGATGCCCAGGATGCGGAACTGGCTTCGCTCCTCGGCCTGTATCCGGTGGCTGCACACGACGATGCGAACGCTGCCGACCTCCAGCACCGCCGAGGGGCCGATGCTTGCGTGCGTGCCGGTCATGAAGGGCCCGGACCGCAGGTAGTTGCCATCGCTGACGGCGATCACCCTGGCCTCGACTTCCACAGGGCCGCCACCGAAACGGGCATCGGTCTTTCCGCCCACCCTGAAGCTGCGCGTGGCGCCGATGCCCGCTGCGAGCGCCTGCCGGACGCTCTGCGGATCGAACAGCGCCCCGACCACCGCGTTCGGGACCTGCGCGACGACGATGGCTTCGAGCAGCCTGGTGGCATCGCCGTAGCCGCCGCCCCCGGGCCCGTCGGTGTAGTCGGCGAGGATGAGCGGGCCGGCGCGCTCGGCCGGGGCGAGCGACCTGGCGATCGCGCTCGCGATGCTCTGCAGGTGCACGGTCGTCTGATCGCGCCACGAAAACGCGTCGTCGATCAATTCGTCGGCCGCCTGCTTGCAAAGCTCCGGCTGGCCGTTTCCCACCACGACCACCGAAGGGCCCGCCTCCAGGACGTCGCCCATGTAGTAGCCCGCCAGCAGGCTGATGTCGAGAATTTCAGCGGAACGCGCCTCCCATGCGCGCGCCTTGCGATGCAGTTCGGTCATCCGGGTCGTGCCCACGGTGCGGCCAAGGTCCATGCCGGCGAGCATCGGGCGGCGGCTGAGGTGCACGCGCGGCGCGATCTCGCGGCGCAACGTGCGTTCGAGAAGTGCGCAGGCCCTGACGCCCGTTTCATACTGATCGATGTGCGGCGTGGTGCGATAACTCGTCAGGATGCTCGCGTGTCGCACCATCTCGTCGGTGACGTTGGCGTGCAGATCGAGCGTGACGGCCAGCGGCGGGACGTCGCCGATCAATTCCCGGACCCGGCGCAGCAAGTCGCCCTCGGCGTCGGGCAGCCCGTCGACTGCCATCGCGCCGTGCAGCGCCAGCACCACCGCGTCGAGGTCGGTGTGCTCGCTAAGCGCGAGAAAGAGCGGTTCGATCAGCGCCTCGTAAGCCGGGCGCGTCACCGGCCCGGACGGCATCGCCAGCGCCGCGACGGTGGGAACGAGTTCCCAGCCGAACCGGCTCGCCGACGCGATGATCCCGCCCATCTCGGTGCGCGTGCCCCGCGCGCGGGAAATGATGTCGTGACCGAACATCAGCTCGGTTTCGGCGAAGGTCGCGAGGGTGGTGGGCACCACGCTGAACGCGTGGCTCTCGTGACCGAGACGTGCGCTGACGATCTTCATGGACGATTCGACCTCGGGGCGTTGGGCTGCGGGTTCGAGCGGCATTGGCAGCCATATTCTATTAGACAGGTAATCATTGTCCACCGTACAATGATCTTGATGTGGGATTCACGATAGAAGGCAATCGCGCATCGGCGTCTTGTCATACTTCCTCCGGCCAGCGCGAACGCAAGGGCGTGAGGTGATTGCCGTGCATCGCGCGCAATGGGCGCGGGAGGGTTGCGACAGGTGGAGCTTGCTCGGGGAAAGCCGTTTCGCGCTCAGCGCCCGCACCGGCGCGAAAGGGTGATCGCGCGATGATGACGCCGGTGGCCGCGCTCGGACTGCTGTTCCTGGTGGCCGGTGTGGCGGTCGCCTACGCGCTGGGCGCTGCATCGGTGCTCACCTTCATCGCCACCGACAACGCGCGCTATCTGGCGATCCTGCCGCAGCGTGTGTTCAGCCAGATCGACGTGTTCGCGCTGATGGCGATGCCGCTGTTCATCCTGGCCGGCGAGATCATGAATCACTCCGGCATCACGCGCGCGCTGGTCAACCTCTCGATGGCGCTTCTGGGACGCTTCAGGGGCGGACTCGGGCACGTCAACATCATGGCGAGCGTGTTCTTCGCCGGCATCTCCGGCTCCGCGGTGGCCGATGCGGCGGCGCTCGGACGAACGCTCGTCCCGGCGATGCGCGAAAAGGGCTACAGCGCCCAGTACGCCGCCGCGATCACGGCGGCTTCGTCGATGATCGGCCCGATCATCCCGCCGAGCATCGTGATGATCTTCTACGGCGCCATGATGCAGACCTCGGTCGCGGCGATGTTCGTCGGGGGGATCGTGCCGGGCCTGCTGCTCGCCGTGGCCCTGTTCGTCGCGAACGCCTGGTTCGCCAAGCGCCACGGGCACCCGGGCGGGCGCGGCGAGCCGCAGCCGGCGCTCCTGCCGGCGCTGCGCCACGGTGCGCCGTCTCTCTCGCTGCCGATCATCATCCTGGGCGGGATCGTGTTCGGCGTCGTCACGCCGACCGAGGCGGCGGCGCTCGCCGTGGTGAGTGCGCTCATCGTGGGCGCGTACTACGGCGGGCTCAGCGTGCCGGGCGTGCGCGAGGCGATCGAGCGCACGGCGACGCTGACCGGATCGATCTTCGTCGTGCTCGCCGCAGTGGCGTGTTTTGGCTGGCTCGCAGGGCACATGCAACTGCTCCAGCAACTCTCCAGCGTGGTCAGCGAGTTCTCGCTGGGGAAGCTCGAGTACCTGCTGATCCTCAACCTGATCTTTCTCTTCGCCGGAATGGTGCTCGATCCGCCGGTGTCGCTCGCGCTGCTCGTGCCGCTGCTGGGACCGCAGGCGCTGGCGCTGGGCGTCGACCCGGTGCACCTGGGCATCGTGCTCACGCTCAACCTGACGCTTGGACTGATCACGCCGCCGCTGGGTGGCTGCCTGCTGGTGGTCTCCTCCGTCACCGGAGTCGACTACTGGACGCTCGCCCGCGCGGTCCTTCCGTTCATCGTGATCGAGCTGCTGGTCCTCGCCGCGATCGTTCTCGTTCCCGAGTTGACGCTGTACCTGCCGCGCCAACTGGGTTTCATCAAGTGATCCACCTGAAGAAGGAGCTGACCATGACCCGATTCAAGACGCTGTTCGGCATCGCACTCGCAGCCCTCGCGTTCTCGCTCGGCACCGCGCGCGCCGAGATCAAGATCGGACTCGATTCGCCCGCCGACCCCCAGAAAAGCGGCACGTTCGTCTTCTACAAGGCGCTGCTCGAGCACCTTCAGGCCAACGGCGTCGCCGCGCGCCACGTGCCGGTGAATTCGATCGGCGGCGAGGCCGAGCGCCTGGACCAGACCGCGCAAGGCCTGCTCGAGGTCAATGGCGCCGACCTGGGACGCGCCGCGCAGCTCGAGCGAATGATCTTCGGCTTCATGGCGCCCTACCTGTTCGATTCGATCGACCAGATGGATCGGACGGTCGCGAACAGCGATCTGATGACGAAGGTCAACGCGGGCCTCGCGCCCAAGGGCGTTCGCGTGGTGGCGCTGGTCGCGGCTGGCGGCGGGGCGGGAATCTTCAATACCAAGAAGCCGGTTGCCAGGCTCGAAGACATGGCCAGCCTGCGGATGCGCGCGCTCGACGACAACCAGATGAAACTGTACCAGGCGTGGGGCACCAACGGCGTCGTCGTCACCTGGCCCGAAGTCCCGAATGCGCTGCAAACGGGCATCGCCGACGGCTACATCAACTCCGCCGTGGTTCCGCTGCTGTTCGGCCACACCAGCATCATCAAGCACTACACCGCCGCGAACGTGATGATGCCGCTGCGCGTGGCGATGGTGTCCGAAGCCTGGTACAGCAAGCTCGACGCCAAGACGCGCAAAGTGTTCGACGACGGCGTCGCCAAGGCGCTTGCGGCGAACCGTGCCTGGATGGCGACCAGCGACACCTCGGCGGTCGAACAGCTCGGCAAGGCCGGCGTCAAGGTCACTGCGCTCGACGCCGGCGCTCGCGCGCGATTCAAGGAGGCGTCGCAGGCCGTGTACTCGACGTTGCTGCCCCCCGAGCAGATGAAGTTGTTCATCGACGCGGCAGCGCGAAACCGCTGAGCCCGCGATGGCGACGGCGATCGAGCGACTCAGCGGCGCGCTGGACCGGCTCTGCCGGGCCGGCGCGCTTGCCGCGGTCGTGACGATGGTGCTGCTGGTCGGCATTCAGGTCATCGCACGCTACGCACTGAACTCCCCGCCCGCCTGGACCGAGGAGGGGGCGCGTTACGCGATGGTCTGGGCCGGCCTGCTCGGCGCCACCGTCGCGTTTCGCCGCCGCTCGGATCCGGTGCTGCTCAGGCTCGCGGTGTTCGATCGCCGTGCGGGGAGATTGGTCGCCGAGGCGCTGCGCGTCGTCGCGACGCTGCTGTTCCTCGGGCCGATCTGGTACGCCTGCGTCTTCGGTCCCGGCGCGGACGTCGCGCGCGGTTTCGTCGGCCGCAGCATGGTGCGCACCGCGGAGACCACCGGCATTTCGATGGCCTGGTTCACGATCGCGCTGCCGATCGCGATCAGCGTGATCTTCGTGCACCTCGCGGCGGGAGCGGCGACGCGGTTGGCATCGACGCAACCGGATGCGGTCGGGCGCGACGGGTTCTGAGCCGCCTCAGGCCGCGAGCGCGGTCGTCAGCGAGTGCAACGCGTCCCATCGGTACACGAGCTCGCGCAGCCTGCGCCTGCCCACCGTGGACTCGCGCGCACCGTCGACCCGCCCGCCGAGCCGCGCGTAGAACGCGCGCGCCGGATTGAGTTCCAGCGCCGAGACGACCAGCGAATCCATCCCTCGCAGCTCGAGCCCGCGTGCGAGCGATCGCATCAGCTGCGTGCCGATCTTCCGGCGTTGCGCGTCGGGCAGCAGGTACAGCACGTAGACCTCGCCGAGCGTGCCGAGCCTGTCGCTTCGCGCCGGTCCGCCCATGCCGAAACCGACGACGCGCGCGCTTGCGTCGACCGCAACGCGGATGAAGTGCGACGGGTCGTGCCTGCGAAACCAGGCCAGGTTCGACTCGCGTCGACGGTCGATCGAAAGTCCGGCCAGGTAGTCGTCGTCGATGATGCCGCAGTACGCTGCGCGCCAGCTCAGCACCTGCACCGACGCGAGCGCCTGCGCATCCAGCGCGGTCGCCTCCCGGATCAGGATCGAGGGACCAGGCGCGGCGGCCACGCTCACGACGCGGCTGTGAGAGATGGGGGCGCGGCGATAATGCGGCTCATGGACAAGACGATATCAGCGGCGCGGGGGGCCATGCGGACAACCACGTTGTGCGCGTGCCTGTTGCTCGTCGCGGGCCTCGTGCTCGTTCCGATGACCGCGACCGCGCAGGTGCCCGCGCTGGACCTGCGCGCCGCCGCGACGCGCCTGGCCGCGGGCGGCTACGTGCTGATGATGCGCCACGCCCGGACCGAAGCGGGGCTGGGCGATCCGCCGCAGTTTCGCATCGGCGAGTGCGCGACGCAGCGCAACCTCTCGGCCGACGGCCGAGAGCAGTCGCGCGCGCTCGGTGCGACGCTGCGCGACGCCGGAATCCGAATCGCGAGGGTCCGCTCGAGCCAGTGGTGCCGCTGCCGCGACACAGCGCGCCTCGCGTTTGGCGATCACGACGAATGGCCCGCGCTGAACTCGTTCTTCGACGACCGCGCGGCCGAGCCGCAACGCACCCGCGAGGTGGCGCAGTTCGCGCGCACGCTGCGCGCGCCGGACAACGTCATGCTGGTCACGCACCAGGTCAACATCAGCGCGGCATTGGGCACCTTCACGGCGCCCGGCGAGATCGTGGCCGGGCGCTGGCGCGAAGGCCGGCTCGTGGCGGAATTCCGCTTCAGCGCCGAGCACCGCCCGGTTCGGTAGCAGCGAGCACGCGCAGGAAGTTCGCGCTCGCGACCTTGGCCAGATCGGCGTCGTCGAGGCCGCGCTGCGCGAGCATCGCTACCACCAGCGGCAACTGGCGGTAGTTGTCGAACACCGGCCGGTAGTTCGCGTCCATATCGGTTCCGATGCACACGTGATCGACACCCACGACGTCGATCAGCCGCAGTATTTCGTCGATGTAGTCGGCGACGGAGTTCAGCACGAAGCCCGCCGGCCACGCGCCGATCACACCCCCGGTGGACGCGATCAGGCGAGCGTGTTCGGGCGAAATCAGCCGCGCGTGTCCCGGTTCCCCGTTGGCGGGCTCGAGGTGGCTGTGCGAGAGCATCACTGGTCGGGTGGTGAGCGCGACCGTGTCGCGCGTAGTCTCGAAGCTCGCGTGCGCAAGGTCGACGAGCAGTCCGGTTGCGTTCATCTCGCGCACCAGGCGCGCACCGAACCCGGACAGCCCGCCGTGCACAGGCGGCTCGGTCTGCAGGTCGCCCACCCCGTTGACGCGGTAGTGCACGAGCGTGATCGTGCGCACGCCGTGCGCGCGCGCGCCAGCCAGGCGTTCGATGTCGCCCTCGAGGAAATCGGCGCCCTCGATCGCGAGGATCGCGGCGACGCGCCCCTCGCCGTGCAAGCTCGGCACCTCGGCGGCGCTGCCGGCGAGCGCCATCGTGCCGTGTCCGAGCAGCGCGTCGAACTGCTCGAACTGGCGCTCGGTATCGGCGAAGCACTCGCCCGGTGCCAGCGCGCGCGAGGCGCGCAGCGCGCCGTCCGGACTCAGAACCAGGCTGCGCATGTCCGGGACCACCGCGACGCACGCCACTCCCAGCCCTCCCGCGCGCATGTCGGCCAGCGACTTCTCCTCGGCGCCGTCTTGCGCGGCGAAGAAGCTCGCGCTCGGGTGCCAGATCTGCGCGCCGCGCATGAAGAAGCGCCCGGCGTGGCTGTGCGCGTCGACCGCCGGATTCGCGGCGAGCACGCGCCGCGCGCGAAGAAGGTAGTCGGCTTCGATCCCGAGCCCGAGCGCAGCCGCAAGTGAATCGTCTGCCGCGAGGTCGGCGCTCGCGCCGCGCCCGGGATTGGCGGAATGACTCGCGGGTTGCGCGATCGCGGCGTCCATGCGCGCCATTATGTCGTGCGCTACGTTTCGCTGTCGAGATCGCTGTCGAGATCATTGTCGGCACGCGGAACTCCGCCGAAACTCTCACCGAGGCGTGCCCACGCCGAGCTCAGGCGGTCGCGGTCGCGCTTCAGGCGTAGCGGCTGGATCAGATCGGATGCCCCGTTCCCCCATCTGGGCGCGAGGGCCTTGGCACGCCGTGCCGCGGTTCGGCCCGCCGCGCAGATCCCGAGTTCCGACAACACGGCCGCCTGCAGCGCGTGGTTCCACGGGTGGTTCGGGTTGCGCGCGAGCGCGCTCTCGAGACTGTTCTTCGCGCCCGACGGGTCGCCGTCGAGGAACAGCGCCAGCGCCTCGATGCAGCCGAACATTCCTGTGTCGTCGGCTTCGAGCGCGAGCGCGCGCCGGACGTGGTGCAGCGCTTCTGCGTGTTGCCCGCAGTGCGTGAGGACGTTGGCCAGGTTGAAGTGGGTGTAGCAACGCTCCGGTGCGATCGCAACCGCGGCGCGTGTCTGCTCGAGCGCCTCGTCGTGTCGCCACCGCCACAGCAGCAGATTCGCGTGCAGTCGGAGCACGCTGGCTTTGCCGGCGTGCAGTGCCAGCGCTCGCTCGACCTGCGAGCACGCGAGCCGATAGCTCGACTGGGGGTCGGCGCTCCAGCCGGTCAGCCAGTCGAAGAAACGTGTCCAGCCCACGAGCACCAGTGCTTCGACGTAGCGGCGATCGATCCGCGCCGCTTCCTCCGCTTCGAGTCTCGCCTGCCGGTTCGTCTCGGCGGTGGTGTGGCGAAACAGCATGTAGGCGCGTTGCAGTTGATCGCGCGCCGCAGGATCCGTTTCGAGCCGGATCGACCGCGGAGCCGTTGCCGGTGCACAGGCACCAGGCGTGGCTTCGTCGACTTTCGAATGCGCGTGTGCCTGCGCCGTGTCGGCCCGGATGCGTCGCGCCAGACTCACCGTCTCTGCGCTCGGTTCGATGTCCAGCTCGCGCCGCAGCGAATCGCCAAGCCATTCGAATGCACCGAGCGCCGCGGCGCGCGAGCCGCTGCGATCGAGCAAGGTCATCAGCGCGCGGGCGCAACCCTCGTGAACCGGATCGCGCGCGACAAGCCGTCGTGCCAGTGCGATTCCGACCTCGAGCGAATCGGCGTCGCAATCGCTCGCCGCGAATCGCGCGACGAGACGATGCGCGAGTTGCCGGATGCGCGTGCGCTCGGCGTCGAGAAGCCGCTCGACCTCGTCGTTGCGCGCGTCGAAGTCCTCGCAGAAATCTCCGACGTAGAGCAGCGCCGCGCGGTGCAGCGATTCAGGGCTGGCGCTCGCGCAGAGTTCTTCGAAGGTGAATACGTCGGTCAGCGGTCGGCGCAGCGAGATCCGGTCGCGACGCGCGTCGATCACCACTTCGACATCGCCGAGCGTGTGCCTCAGCTTGTGCACGCACTGCCGAAGCGCCGCGGCGCCCGCGGCTTGCGCCCCATGAGCGGCGCGCCGCCTGATCCGGACGACCATTCGATTCCGCCGAGCAGTCGAAGCACCGATCGCCCCTTCGCGGCGAACTCCCTGCAGCGGACGAATCACTCCGCCTCAGGGGATTCTGACGATCGCCCGGTGCAACCGCAACGGCTGTGAGGACGGCTGAACCCTTAACCAACGTGGGGGAGGAAGCGGTCAAGATCTCGGTCGCCGTCTTGGACGCCGCACTCGCAAGCTTGCCTCTTTCTTCCAACTGTTCCGTATGATGCTAATCGGTCGGGTCGCCCCGAACGCGCGTCAGCGGGTTCCGGGTCGATACCGTCGATTGGGCCGGCAGGCCCATCCCCTTCCACGCAAAGCTTCGACCGCAAAATGTTGTCAGATCGAGCGACCAGCTGGATGAGCCGGTTCCAGACGCTGGGCGCGATCCTGTTCGTCTCGGCGCTTCAGGCGTACCCAACGACCGCCTCTTCGCAAGTCGCGATAGGACAGTCGATTCAGGATCGGCTTTCGATCGGCGGGGACGCTGCCGTCACGATTCCCGAGGGGCAATGGCGCGTTGCCCACGTCCAGTTCCTCGACCCCGACGAGGCTGCGCTGAGCGCGGTGGTTCTTCGAAACGACGCACCTGACGCTCTGGTCCCGGTGCTGGTCGTTCGCTACGCACTGCGAGGGGCCGAAAGGGGCTACCCCTGCGCGACCCGGGATTCTCGGCCGTTCGTTTTGGACCGACACCGAACACTCGAGAGCGCGCTGGTCGCAAGCTGCACCCGCTTCTTTCACGTGGAGGGGCCTGGCGACCTGGTTGATCCGGCGGTACCCGGATCCGCCGACGCGTGGCGCGACATCGTGAGGCGGATCGAAAGCTTCGGCGTCGATTGGGGCAGCGGCGGACTCGTACTGACCGAAAGTACCGTTCAGAGGGTCGGGGGGATGTACCTGAAGTTCGAGGCTTTCATCCGCACCTCGCGGCTCGGAGTGCCCGCGTCAACGATGCGCGACGCGGCGCTCGTCGGACGCGAATCGCCGGCGCAAGCGACCCTGGAAGCCTGGAACCGATTGATCGTCGCGAGTTTGCAGCGCGATGTTCATGGCGAGAACACCCAGCGTCTATCGAGCCTCGATGCCAAGGCGCAGGATTTGCTCATGCTCGACGAAACGATCCGACACGCGGCGCAGGACTCGAAACACGAATGGGGGGTACCGAATCCCTGGGCCACGCAGCAATCGAATGCCGAACTTGGATCGGCCCCGGGAACCGCGGAGCGAGTCGAGGCGTCGGATCGTTCAAGACCCGGGGTATCGATCGCGCGAGCTGCGAATTCCCGGCCTGCGGTGTCGCAGGTTCTATCGTTGGCCGATTCGCTCCCGTGGCGATGGCCGTTCGCCGACGACGTCGCATTCCTCGACACGAGGGCTAGCCACCGAGCGCGTGCGAGAATTTCTTCGCAGGGTGCCGTCGTCTTCAACCAAGGTGCAAGCGGCGCAGGCCTTTCGATCATCTCCACGCAAGGCGCCGTCATATCTGCGCCCACCTCAGGAAAGGTCGTCTATCAAAGACGGATGGGAGAATTGCCGTTGCTTGTCCTGGAGCACGGCGAGGGCGTGTTCACCATGGTCTACGGCGACGTCGACTTTAGCGTGCCTGTGGGCAGCGCGGTTGTAGCCGGCGAGTCGATCGGAAGCGTCCTTCCCGCGCGATACGATAATACGTCTGTCGTATCACTCGAAATCGTAGTCCACGAACCGGCGTTTGCGGTCGGCACCGATCCTGGCGAGGCACCTGCGCGGCTGCTAGCCAGGTTGCGCACGGGGCGCCATCTGGACGCTTCGTCGATCTTCGGTCGCGGAATTGTGTCGGTGCAGACCGCTGGATCGGAGTTTCCGGGCGACAGGATCGCGCTCGAACTCGACGGCGTGGCGATCGGCGAGATCTCGCCCGACGGCGGCGAACTTGCGCTTGTGTTGGCGCCCAGGCGGCACCGGTTGAGTGCCAAGTCTGGATCGTTCCTTCGGTCAAGGAAGATAGACTTCACGGTTACGCTGGGCGCGGGCGAAGTTCGCCGCTACAGGCTCGTCGGAATGGCGAAGTCGGACCTGATTGTCGTCGAGTCAGACTATCGCGAGTTATATGCGGAGACGATTCGTGCGCTGCGAGCCGGGTCGCGACCAGAGTCACTGGGCGAGCGGCCCGCGGCCGAACGTGCCGCGACCGAACGTGCAGCGGCCGAACGTGTTGCGGCCGAACGTGTTGCGGCGGACGCGGAACGACATCGTGTCGAGCGCGAACTACAGGAACTCGCAGCGCAGCGTCAACGCGAGCAGCAACGTCCGCAACAATCCGTAGCGTCGGTGGCGCCCGGCCCATCGCCCGGTCTGGCCGGTACGGATGACCAGATCGCGGCACCCGCGGCAACGAAGCCGAGAAAGTTTGCGCTCGTGATCGGCAACGCCGCGTATCCGACGATGCCGCTGAAGAACCCGCTCAACGACGCGCGCGCGGTCTCCAGGAAGCTCGCGAGCTACGGGTTCGAAGTGACAACGCGCGAGAACCTCAAGGTCAGGGACATCGGGCGCATCCTTGCCGAGTTCGGATCACGAATCGCTCCGGGTTCGTCGGTCGTGTTCTTCTATGCCGGACATGGTGTCCAGTTGAAGGGCGAGAATTTTCTTCCAGCCGTCGATGCCGACGTCCGGACCGAGTACGACGTGCCCACGCAGAGCCTCTCGGTCAACCGGGTTCTGGACATGTTCAGCGACCGCAAGGCCGCTCTCACGCTGGTACTCCTCGACGCGTGTCGCAACAATCCGTTCGGGCGCGCGTTCAGGTCGACCGGTACGGGGTTGGCGCCGGTCAATGCGCCCTCGGGGACGCTACTCAGCTACGCGACGCGGCCCGGTAGTGTGGCAGTCGATGGCGACGGCGAGCACGGTCTCTATACAAGGTACTTGTTGATGCACATGGACGCGCCGGATCTACCGGTGGAGCTTGTCTTCAAGCGAGTCGCGAGTGATGTCCGTCGCGCGTCGAATGGATCCCAGGAGCCATGGTCCGAGGGGCACATCGACGGGGAGTTCGCGTTCAACTCCACGGGGACCAGGCAGGGCGCTCGCTGATAATCGCCCGAATCGGGTCGCCGCGCAGGTTCCCGGTCGCTCATTCTTCCAGCAGCCCCCGGAGGCGCCGCCGCCCGATCGCTTCGTCGAGCGATTCGCTCAGCTTCGGCGCCGCGGCGCGAAGCGTCGCATCCTCGGTCACGAGTGGGACTCCCAGACGCTCGGCTGCGACGAGCAAGCGCGCGTCGTAGGCGCTGACGCCGAAGCGCCGCGCCGCGTCCAGTGCGCTGCCGTGCGGCACGCTGACCACGCCGCGCAGGATTCGTTCGCCCTCCGCAAGCAGCCGCCGCGCCTGAGCCGCATCGAGCGCGCCCGAACGCGTGAAGGTCGCGAGCACGTTGGAGAGCTCGACGAACACGAAGCCCTCGCTTTTCCACTCCGGGTCGCGGTTGAACAGCGCCTGCGCCTGCCGGGTGCGGTCGCCTTCGATCAACAGGTAGACGAGGACGTTCGTGTCGACGAGTACCATTTCTTCGGGGCCGATCAGTCGCGCCCGGCCGCGATCGCGGCCTCGATCTGGTCGATGCGCATCGGCCCCGCGCGCTTCAGGCGCACCGGCTTCGGCGCGCGCGCCGGCGCTTGAGCCTCGGGCGCGTTGGCCAGCCCGATCTCGAGCAGCTGGGCGACGGTGTCTTTGAGCTTCTGGTTGCGCTGCGCTGCGCGCACCTTCACGCGGCGTGCCAGTTCGTCGGGGAGTTCGAGCGTCGTTTTCATTTACCATTTTCCCATAAATATGTTTTAATGGGAAGAGGAACAACCTTTCGCCAACCGACCGAAGGCCGCCCGGAACGAAAGACCGCAGGAGACCTCGTCGCACCGACGGCCGCCTCGCGCACGGCACCACGCGGCGATTTCGTACTACCATCGCCCGCCATGGGCTCCTCTCCGCTCCTCGCGCTGGAACGCCTGCGAACCGAGTTCGGCGTCGAGGCGGCATCGGCGAAGCGGGTACTGCTCGCTCGCCTCGCGCGCATGCGTCTCGGCAGCGCTCGCTCGGTGAAACGATTGCACGAAGCCCTTTGCTTCATCCGTGCCTATCCGGACGACGCGACGGTGCTGGAGCAGGTTCACTCGATGCTGAGCGGTTTCGCAAAGCGCGCCGACCTGCGCGCGTACCGCGAGGCACTGGCGGGCAGCGGTATCGCCGGCACGCCGATCCACGATCGTTTCTTCGCCGGCCAGGCGCAGTGGCTCGCCGAGCGCTGGCCGAAGCAGCTGCGGCTGGACCGTCGCGACCCGGACTCCGAGGCGCGAATCGCCTTCGCGCTGGCGCCACTGTTGACCCACTCCGAGGCGACCGCGCTGAATGAACTGAAGCTACCGGGCTACTCCGCGCTCGATCGCCTTGGCGGCACCGGCGGCACCGGCGGCACCGGCGGCACCCGCGACGCCGGCGGCACCGGCGGCACCGGCGAGACCGACGCGGTCTTCCTGCTGCGACGCATCGCGGCGATGCCGGGCGATGGGTTCACCCGCGAGTCCTTCGCCGATACCGTCGACGCGAGCTTCGTCCTCGCACCGGGGCCCGACACGCCATCGCGAACCGCGGCGTGGCTCCCCGGAGCGCCGGTCGTGTTCCGCAGCGAGCCGCCCCCGCGCGCACGCCCCGACCTGCGTCAACAGCTCGCCCGTGCGCCGCGTTCGGTGCGCCGGATGTCGCCGCGTGCGGGCGCCGCGCTCGTCGACCTGGCGCGCGCTGCGATGGTCACCAGGGAGCGTTCGCTCGAGGCGTTCTCGTTCGCGAACGCGCGCGACGCCTGGCTGGTCGACGACGGCGACGGACTGGTCTTCGCTTTCGCCGGCGTGGTTCCCGAGCGCCGCCACGCGCTGGCCTCGTACTACGGCGGCCTGACGCTGCGCAACGGAGTGCCGATCGGCTACTCGCAGTGCGATCTGGTCGGCGCGGGCGCCGCGCTGTCGTTCAACACTTTCGAAACCTTCCGCGGCACCGAAGCCGGCTTCGTCTTCTCGCGCTGGCTGGCCGCGCTGCGCCACCTGTTCGGCGCGACATCGTTCAGCATCGAGCCCTACCAGCTCGGCCAGGACAACGACGAAGCGATCGACTCCGGCGCCTGGTGGTTCTACGCCAAGCTCGGATTCGCCCCGCGCGACCGGGCGACGCGTGAACTGGCGCGCGCCGAGAGCGAGCGCGTCAAGCGCAGCCCGCGCCATCGCACGCGCCCCTCCGCACTGCGCCGGCTGGCCGAGCGGCACCTGTTCTTCGATCTGGACCCGGCGCACCCGCGCCCGCGCGTCGACCTGGCCGCACTGGGGATCGAGGTCGGAGCCGCGCTTTCGCTTCGTGCGGGCTCGGATCGCGAACGTGCCGTCGACGAGCTCGGCGCCGAACTGCTGCACCGGTGCGCAGCCGGCTCGCTTCGCGGCTTTTCGCCGGACCAGCGCGAAGCGTGGCGTCGCATCGCACCGATTCTCGCCCTGCTCGACCTGGACGAATGGCGGCCCGCCGAGCGCCGCGCGCTGGTGGACCTGGTGCGCGCCAAGGGCGGGCGCAGCGAACGCGACTATCAGATCGGCTACGCCGAGCACCCCAGGCTCGACGCCTCGATCCTGAAGTGGGCACGCGAACACTCGAGCTGACGCGCCGCAACCGGCGCGGCGGGCCTGGGCCGGGCCGCGCTCACGTTCGAATCCCGATTTCCGCACGGCGAGGCCGCGGACCACCCGACGCCACCGAACAATCGCAACTGCGTCGGGTTCATCGTCGGAAGTCTTCGCTTCCCGCGACGGCAGGATCGCGACGAACAACGGAAATTCCACGACGGACCGACGATTTCGCAACGGGCCGCTCCGGCCTTCCCTGGGGCGCACCATGCATCAACGCGGCGCCGCGTGGCGAGACACGCTACTCGTTGGCCCTGCGTCGCGCAGCGTTTCCCCGCACGACAGACACAATCTTCGCGGAGGGTGCGCGCCCGAGCCCGAGTCCGACCCGCGCGAAGGCGTTCGCGACGCGCGCGCGATCGCTGGCGAGCAGAAAGGGCGCACTGACCCGATTCGGGCAAAGACGTTCCACGGCGTCGGCTTCGGCGCGCGCCGCCTCGTAGTTGCCCAGATCCGACTGAATCGCGACGGCAACGAGCCGCGCGAACGGATATGCCGGGTTTCGTGTGATCGCGCGTTCAATGCTCTCGCGCGCCGCGATGAGGTCGCCAAGAAGATAGAGCGCGCGTGCCTGCACGGTCAGGCACACACCGTTTTCGTTCGGCTCCAGGCCGATTGCGCGACGGATATCGTCCAGGCCTTCGGCGTGCCGGCCGCTGTACACCAGAACATTCGCCCGATGATGGCGCGAGCCCGAGTAGTCGGGGGCGATACGCAGCGCGATTTCAGCGTGCGCGAAAGCCTCCTCGTGCTTCATTTCCCACAACAGCAGCCCCGCCTGAAGAAGATGCGGCGGCGCCCGGTCGCGGTGGATCGACAGCGCGCGCTGCGCGAGCGCGCGGCTGAGCCGGCGACTCTCGTCCGGCGACTCGGACCAACCGAAGAGCCAGTCCCACAGATGGGTCCATCCCTGGCAGATCAGCGCCTCGGCGTAGTGCGCGTCGATTCGCGCGGCGATCTCTGCGGCGTCTCGCGCCTGGTGAATCGATTCGGGAGTGAACTGTCGCATCAGCAGCACGGCGCGCAGAAGGTGATCCGCCGCGGCCGCAAGGGCGTCGGTCGGAAACATCAGCAAGCCGGCGACGATCGGAACCCCGCCGTTCGCGGCGCCGGGCGGCTGGCCACGCTCGGCTTCGGGAGCGAGTCCGATGCGGGCCCAGGCCGCGGCAAATCGTTCGCGATCGCGCTGCGCGCGAAACACCCCGTAGCGCCACCTCGGGCAGAGTTCGGCCACGACGCGCGCTTCGGCGCGCGCGAGATCGAGGGCCCCGAGATCCGAATAGATCGCCACGGCGCACAGGTGTGCCCAGGGTGAGGTCGGATTGCGTGTGATCGCGCGCTCTATGAGCTGCCTCGCCTCGGTCAACTCGCCGAGCATGAAATGCGCCACCGCCTCGGCCTGGAGGAACCCCCCCATGTCTTCGGCGTCGAGCTCGCGCGCTCGCCTGAAGTGCTGCAGCGCCTCGGCGGGCTGGCCCCTGAACATCAGCACGTTCGCGAGCTGGTGGTGCGCATGCGCGAAGTAGGGCGCCGTCCGCGTCGCCGCGAGTACAAGTTCCAGCGCTTCGTCGTGCCTGCGCTCCCACACCAGGATCGCGGCGCGCAGCATTTGCGCCTGCGCCTTGTCGCCCTCGATCGCGAGCGCGCGATCGGTCAGTTCCACCGCGCGAGCCCAGGTCTGATTGGGCGTTTCGCTCCAGCCCAGCACCCAGTCGACCCAGTGCGTCCAACCCTGGACGACGAGTGCGGTGGAGTAGTTGCGATCGATGCGAAGCGCGGCTTCGGCGCCTTCCCGGGCGAGGCGCATGTTCTCGGGCGAAGGCCGCCGCAGCAGCGACCAGGCCCGCACGATCTGGTCGACCGCGGCGGGAACGGCCGCGGCCGGAAACAGCAGCCCTCCCGTTGTCGCCGGCGGCACCGACGCGCGCAGGCGCTGCGCCACTGCGGCAGTCTCGGCGCTCGGTTCGATCGCCAGTTCGCGCCGTAGCGTTTCGCAGAATCCGGCGTATGCGCCGAGCGCCTCGGCGCGCAATCCGCCAAGCGCAAGAAGTTCCATCAGCGTGCGCAGGCAGGCTTCGTGCAGTGGGTCGCGTGCGAGGAGGCGCCGTGCAAGGCCGATGGCCAGCTCGATCGCGGCCTTGTCTTTGGCGATCGACGCCATGCGCGCAGCGACCCGGTGCGCGAGCTGGCGCAGGCGCGCGCGTTCGGAATCGATCTCGCGCGCCACTTCGTCCTCGGCTGCGAGCAGACCTTCGCAGAATTCGCCGCGATAGAGCCGCGCCGCGGCCGACAGCGACTCGAGGTCATCTCGCCCGGCGAGCGCCTCGAACGCGAACAGGTCGACATGCTGGGCACGCAGCCCGATCCGGTCGCGCCTCGCGTCGATCACCGTGGCGAATTCGCCCAGCGTGCGCCGCAGCAGGTGCAGGCACTGTCGCAATGCCGCGGCACCGGCGCCCGGGTCCAGTTCAGGCCAGAGCAGTGCGCTCAGTTGCTCGCGCGACAGGCCTCGCTGCCCGTTCGCCGCTGCCAGCGCAAGCAGCGCCCGAGGCTTGCGCCCGAGGCTCGGCAGCGCGGCGGCGTCTGGGCGTGGCCACTCAATTCCGCCAAGCAATCGGAGCATCGGTTCCGACATAGTCCCCGCGGGCCGCGCACCGCGGCTCTTGAGTGGGCGTTTGACGCGATTGTGACGATCGGCTGACGCTCGCGCAACGCTTCATTGCGACAGTCGCCACTCCACCAACGTCCAGGAGATGACCATGACTCGCGCCGAAATCGCCATCATCGCCGGCTTCGCGGCCGCCCTTCTTGCGACTGCCGCCGCAACGGCGCACGCGCAGCCCAAGGAGACGAAGGTCGACAACATGACCTGCTGGGGCGGCTCGGCAACGGTGATTTCGCCGGTCCAGGGGACCGCCTTCGTCACCTGGCAGTCAACCGGAACGGTCCGCAGCATGGCGCCGGGCGGGATGTTCGACGGTGCGTCGTTCGAATGCATCGGATCCCAGGAGGTGCTCCCCGGCTCGCTCAGCCAGGTCGGCTACTGTCTGATCGTGGACAGGGATGGCGACAAGACCTGGGGGCGATCTGCGCGCAACAAGAGCGAGGATTCGTTCGTGTTCTTTGATGGATCCGGAAAGTACAAGGGGATCACCGGGAAGCTTGACTACCGGCGACCGGTCGCCTACCCGTCCCCGCGCGCGGGGACTTTCACCGGTTGCGCGTACAGCAACGGAACCGTCACGCTGCCCTGAACCCGGTCGACCGGCGTGATCTCGGCGGCCTCCGGGAGGCCGAAGTTCCCGCCGATCCGCGCCCAGGCCGCGCCACATGCTGCGCCGCGCTACATGCTGCGCCGGTATTGCCCGCCCACCTCGAACAGCGCATTGGTGATCTGACCCAGCGAGCAAACCCGCACCGCGTCGATCAGCACCTCGAACACGTTGCCGTTGTCGATCACCGCGCGTTGCAGCCGGGCGATCATCGCCGGCGCGGCCGCCGAATTCCTCGCCTGGAACTCGGCCAGGCGCTTCAACTGGCTCTTCTTCTCCTCGTCGGTCGAGCGCGCCAGTTCGAGCGTCTGCGGCGTCGCGTCACCGCTCGGACTCCTGAAGGTGTTCACGCCGACGATCGGGTACTCGCCGGTGTGCTTGAGCATCTCGTAGTGCATGCTCTCGTCCTGGATCTTGCCGCGCTGGTAGCCCGTTTCCATCGCGCCCAACACGCCGCCGCGGTCGGCTATGCGCTCGAACTCGGCGAGCACCGCTTCCTCGACCAGCTCGGTCAGTTCGTCGATCACGAACGCACCCTGGTTCGGGTTCTCGTTCTTGGCCAGCCCCCACTCGCGGTTGATGATCATCTGGATCGCCATCGCGCGGCGCACCGACTCCTCGGTGGGCGTGGTGATCGCCTCGTCGTAGGCGTTGGTGTGCAGGCTGTTGGCGTTGTCGTAGGTGGCGATCAGCGCCTGCAGCGTGGTGCGGATGTCGTTGAACTGGATTTCCTGCGCGTGCAGGCTGCGCCCGCTCGTCTGGCAGTGGTACTTCAACTTCTGGCTGCGCTCGTTCGCGCCGTAGCGATCGCGCATCGCCACCGCCCAGATCCTGCGCGCGACGCGACCCATCACCGTGTACTCGGGGTCCATCCCGTTGGAGAAGAAGAACGACAGGTTGGGCGCGAAGTCGTCGATGTGCATGCCGCGCGCGAGATAGGCCTCGACGAAGGTGAATCCGTTCGACAGCGTGAACGCGAGCTGGCTGATCGGGTTCGCGCCGGCTTCGGCGATGTGGTACCCGCTGATCGACACCGAGTAGAAATTGCGCACGTCGTGGTGCACGAAGTACTCGGCGATGTCGCCCATCACCTTGAGGCTGAACTCGGTGGAGAAGATGCAGGTGTTCTGGCCCTGGTCTTCCTTGAGGATGTCGGCCTGAACGGTGCCGCGCACCGTGGAGAGCGTCCACTCGCGGATCTTCTCGATCTCGTCGTCGGTCGGCTCGCGCGCGTTGTCGGCGCGAAACTTCTCCATCTGCTGATCGATCGCCGTGTTCATGAACATCGCGAGGATCGTCGGCGCCGGGCCGTTGATCGTCATGCTCACGCTGGTCGCCGGGTCGCACAGGTCGAAGCCCGAGTAGAGCACTTTCAGGTCGTCGAGCGTCGCGATCGACACGCCCGAATTGCCGACCTTGCCGTAGATGTCGGGGCGCTCGGCCGGGTCGTTGCCGTAGAGCGTGACCGAGTCGAAGGCGGTGGACAGGCGCTTCGCGGGCATGCCTTCGGAGAGCAGCTTGAAGCGGCGGTTGGTGCGAAACGCGTCGCCCTCGCCGGCGAACATCCGCGTGGGGTCCTCGTTCTCGCGCTTGAATGCGAACACGCCCGCGGTAAAGGGGAACGAACCGGGAACGTTTTCGAGCAGCAGCCACTTGAGCAACTCGCCGTGCTCCTCGTAGCCGGGCAGCACCACCTTGCGGATCTTCGTTCCCGAGAGCGATGTCGTGGTGATCCTGGTGCGGATCTCGCGGTCTCGGATCTTCACCACGTACTCGTCGCCGGCGTAGGCCTTCTTCATCTGCGGCCACATCGCGAGCAGCTTGCGCGACGTGGCGTCGAGCCCGGGCTCGCGCTTGTCGGCGAGCGCGATCACCGTGTTGCGCGCGCCGCTCTTCGTGTCGTCGTCCTCGAGCAGCATGCGCGCCGACTCGCGCAACTGCTGCACTTCGCGCGCGAGGCGACTCTGCGCGATCGCGCGCGACTTGTAGCTGTGCACCGTGTCGGCGATGTCCGCGAGGTAACGCGCGCGCGCCGGCGGCACGATCACCACCTGGCTCGACGAGTGGCGCACGTTCACGCGCGGCAGTCGCCCGGGCGCGTCCTCGCCGAGCGGCAACTCCAGGCCCAGTTCGACCAGTTTCGGCAGCATTCCCTGATAGAGCGCGGTCACGCCGTCGTCGTTGAAGCGCGATGCCTGCGTGCCGAACACCGGCATCTGGTCGGGCGCAGTGGAGAACAGTTCGCGGTTGCGTTGCACCTGCTTGGCCACGTCGCGCAGCGCGTCGGCCGCGCCCTTCCTGTCGAACTTGTTGATTGCGACGAAATCGGCGAAGTCGAGCATGTCGATCTTCTCGAGCTGGCTCGCCGCGCCGAATTCGGGCGTCATCACGTACAGCGTCGCGTCGACCAGCGGCACGATCGCCGCGTCACCCTGGCCGATCCCGGAGGTCTCGACGACGATCAGGTCGAAGCCGGCCGCCTTGCACGCGGCGATCGCGTCGGGCACCGCCTGGCTCAGTTCGCTGCCCGCTTCGCGCGTCGCGAGCGAGCGCATGTAGATGTTCGGGTGCTCGATCGCGTTCATCCGGATCCGGTCGCCGAGCAGCGCGCCACCGGACTTGCGCCGCGTCGGGTCCACCGACAGGATCGCGATGCGCAAACGGTCGCCCTGGTCGAGGCGAAAGCGCCGCACGAGTTCGTCGGTGAGCGAGCTCTTGCCCGCACCGCCGGTGCCGGTGATGCCGAGCGTGGGGGTGGTGGCGGTGTCGGCGCGTTTGCGCAGTTCGCTGTGCAGCGCCGGGTCGAGCTTGCCGTTCTCCAGCGCGGTGATGCAGCTCGCGAGTGCGCGTCGCGCGCCCGAATCGAGCGCGTCGATCGACTTCGGCGCGTGCACGCTCAGGTCGCAGTCGCTGCGCCGGATCATGTCGGCGATCATCCCGGGCAGGCCCATGCGCTGGCCGTCCTCGGGGCTGTAGATGCGTTCGACGCCGTAGTCCTGCAGTTCGGCGATCTCGGCAGCGACGATGACGCCGCCGCCGCCGCCGAACACCTTGACGTGCCCGGCGCCGGCTTCGCGCAGCAGGTCGAGCATGTACTTGAAGTACTCGACGTGTCCGCCCTGATACGACGAGACCGCGATCGCGTGCGCGTCCTCCTGCAGCGCGCAGTCGACGATCTCGCGCACCGAGCGGTTGTGGCCGAGGTGGATCACTTCGGCGCCCTGCGCCTGAAGGATGCGCCGCATGATGTTGATCGACGCGTCGTGGCCGTCGAACAGCGAGGCGGCGGTCACGAAACGCACCCGGTTCTTCATCTTGTAGGCGCTGAGCTTCTTCTGGTCTGAAAGGTCGGTCATGGCGAGAATCCGCGAAGTTGCCTTGCCGGAGCCGGTGCTGGCGGTTTCGAGGCAAGTGTATGCCGCATCGGTGCCGCGAACCTCTCGGCGGGGTCGAACGCCGCGGGGCCGAACGCCGCAGGGTCGACCGCCGCAGGGTCGAACGCAGCGAAGCTACATGACGTTTACGTAAACGTCAACATGTCGAGGCGCGCGATTGTTAAGCTCGCGCTTGAGCGGGTCGCGCGAATCCGCCGCACACCGGGGGACGCGATGACCGACGCAGGGCAGCGAACCGGGCCGCACGACGGCGGACCGAAGCAGGGCGGACCAAAACCGGCGGTGCCGAAACAGGCAGCGGCGACCCACGGCGGCGTGAACGACGGCCGGATCGAAGGACGGGGGGGCGGCACGTGCGCCGACGGTCCGTCGCATCGACCCCGGCGCGCCGCTTCGCTGGTTGCAAAGCGGCTGGAGCGATTTTCGCGCGACCGGCTACCGCGGGGCCTTCTACGGCGCGGTGTTCGCGGCGATGGGGCTGCTGATCGAGCTGATCTACGCGACCCGCTGGCAGCTGACGATGGGGCTCACCGCGGGGTTCTTCCTGGTCGGCCCCTTCGTCTGCACCGGGATCTACGAGCTGTCGCGCCAGCGCGAACGCGGCGAGCCGCCCGACCTGGCTGCGTCACTCGACCTGCTGGCGGCGCAACCTGGGCGGCGTCGCCTTCTTCGCGGCGGTGCTCACGTTCGCGATGATCGTCTGGGCGCGCGTGTCGGTCGTGCTGTTCGCGCTGTTCTCCACCGGGGAGTTTCCCACCGTCCAGAGCATGCTCGGGCAGATCCTGAGCCTGTCGAACATCGAGTTCCTGCTGGTCTGGACCGGCGTGGGTTTCGTGTTCGCGTCGCTGGTGTTCTCGATCGCGGTCGTGTCGATTCCGCTGCTGCTCGACCGCGGCGGCGACACGATGATGGCGATCTTCTCGAGCGCGCGCGCGCTGTACGTCAACCCGGGAGCGCTCTACCTGTGGGCGGCGCTGATCGTGATCCTGATCGGCGCGAGCCTCGCGCTGTGGTTCGTTCCGCTGGTGATCGCCGCGCCGCTGATCGGCCACGCGACCTGGCACGCCTACCGCGACCTGCTCGAGCCCGACGCGCGCTGAAGCTGCTCTCCGCGGCCGCCCCCGGCGCTGTCGTATCCTTGGGCCCTTTCCGACACTGAAACCGGACGAGGGAAGCGAAGATGGGCATCGAGACGATAGGAATCATCGGCGCGGGGACGATGGGCAGCGGCATCGCGCAGGCCTGCGCGGTGGCCGGACTGAACGCCGTGGTGCAGGACGTCGACGACGCGGCGCTGGCGCGCGCGCTGAAGTCGGTGTCGGGCTCGCTCGATCGGCTGGTGCGCAAGGGCACGATGTCCGAAGCCGAGCAGTCCGCGGCGCTGGCGCGGATCAGGACCACGTCGCGCGCCGAAGACCTCGCCGCGAGTTCGCTGATCATCGAGGCCGCCACCGAGAACGAGGCGCTCAAGGTGAAGATCCTGCGCGCGGTCGACGCGCTCGCCGGCCCCGAAACGATCATCGCGACCAACACCTCGTCGATCTCGATCACCAAGCTCGCCGCGGCGACCAGCCGTCCGGACAGGTTCGTCGGCATGCACTTCTTCAATCCGGTGCCGGTGATGGCGCTGGTCGAGATCATCCGCGGCCTGAGCACCTCGGACGCGACGGTCGCGACGGTGACGGCGCTCTCGGAAAAGCTGGGCAAGACGCCGATCGGCGTGAAAAACAGCGCCGGATTCGTCGTGAACCGGATCCTCTGCCCGATGATCAACGAGGCGATCTTCGCCCTGCAGGAGGGGCTCGCGAGCGCCGCCGAGATCGACGCCGGGATGAAACTCGGCTGCAACCACCCGATCGGCCCGCTCGCGCTGTGCGACCTGATCGGGCTCGACGTCGAGCTCGCGGTGATGGAGGTGCTCTACGGCAACTTCAACGATTCGAAGTACCGGCCCGCGCCGCTGCTGCGCGAGATGGTCGATGCCGGCCAGCTGGGGCGCAAGACCGGGCGCGGCTTCTACGACTACGCGAAATAGGCCGCGCTGCGACCCCCGATGACGACCCGCAACACGCCAGGTCCCGACGTCGCGTTCTGGGAGCAACGTTTCGCGACCGACACGACGCCCTGGGACCGGGGCGAGGCGAGTCCGCAGCTCGTTCACTGGCTCGGTTCCGGCGAGCTGGCCCCCTGCCGGGTGATCGTGCCGGGCTGCGGCTCGGGCTACGAGGTCGAGGTGCTCGCTCGGGCCGGCTTCGAGGTGATCGCGCTCGACTACGCCGGTGCGGCGGTCGAGCGCACGCGCGCCCGAGTCGATTCACTCGACGCGACGACGCGCGCCCGCGTGAGCGTGGTCCAGGCCGATGCGACCGCCTGGTGCCCCGACCAGCCGGTCGACGCGGTCTACGAGCAGACCTGCCTCTGCGCGCTGCACCCCGATCTGTGGGTTGCCTACGCGGCGCAGCTGCGCGGGTGGATCCGGCCCGGCGGGCGCCTGTACGCGCTGTTCGCGCAACTCGCGCGCGCGGCCTCGGCCGAGGGATTCATCGTCGGCCCACCCTACCACTGCGACATCAACGCGATGCGAGCGCTGTTCACGCACATGCTGTGGGAGTGGCCGGCGCCGCCCTATCCCCGCGTGAAGCACCCGGCCGGGATGGCCGAACTGGCGCTGATCCTCGGGCGACGCGATCAGCCGTCGTAGGCGGCGACCCGGGTCGGGTCCGGCATCGAGAACGCCGACAATGCGGTGCAGCAGGGTGAAAACCCGCGCCAATACTGGTTTGCCCGCATGGTGCGCTTTCGGTAAGCTGGGATATTCTGGTTCCGGACGACGAACCGGCGGGCTGAGGCGGGCCGGTTGTCCGGGCGAGGCGCCTGCACGCACATGAAGATGCGTGGCCGATCCGGAAAGATCGACAGAGGAGACAAGGCCATGGCGCAAACCAGCGCCGATTCGGTCGCGAACGTACGCGAGCTGGGCAACATCACGTTCCCGCGGCTGCTGCTCAGGCACGCGACCGACCGGTCGGAGCGCGCCGCGCTGCGCGAGAAGGACCTGGGCATCTGGCAGACGATCACCTGGCGCGAGCTGCACGCCGAGGTCGAGCTGATCGCCGCCGGCCTCGCGAGCCAGGGGTTCAAGCGTGGCCAGCACCTGGCGCTGATCGGCGAACATCGCCCGCGCCTGTACGCGGCGATGATCGCGGCGCAGGCGCTGGGCGGAATCCCGGTGCCGCTTTACCAGGACGCGGCCGCGCAGGAGATCGTGTTCGTGTTCGAGAACGCCGAGATCGAGTTCGCGATCGTCGAGGACCAGGAGCAGGTCGACAAGATGCTCGAGGTTCGCGAGAGCTATCCGGGGCTCACGCGAATCGTCTACGACGACCCGCGCGGCATGCGCAGCTACGACGAGCGCGAGTTGATGCCGTACGAGGAACTGGTCAAGGAAGGCCACGGGCTGCTCAAGAGCCACCCCGGGTTCGTCAGGGAGGAGATCGACAAGGGGTCGCCCGACGACGTCGCGGCGATGTTCTACACCTCGGGCACCACCGGCAAGGCCAAAGGGGTCACGCACACGCACCGCAACCTGATCTCGATGTCGACGGTCGCCTCGCGCATGGAAGGACTCCGCGACTCGGACGAGATCCTCGCCTACCTGCCGATGGCGTGGATCGGGCAGAACATCTTCTCGTACTCGCAGTGGCTGGTGAACGGGTTCACGGTGAACTGCCCCGAGTCGCAGGCCACGGTCACCTCCGACATGCGCGAGATCGGTCCCACCTACTACTTCGCTCCGCCGCGCGTGCTCGAGGCGCTGCTCACGCAGGTGACGATCCGGATGGAGGACGCCGCGGCGATCAAGCGCTGGCTGTTCCGGTACTTCATGGGTGTCGCGCGCGACGTCGGCGGGAGGCTGCTCGATGGCGACATGTCGGTCGGCGCGCTCGACCGATTCAGGTACTGGCTCGGCAACTACGTGATCTACGGCCCGCTGCGCAACGTGCTCGGGATGAACAAGGTGCGCGTGGCGTACACGGCGGGCGAGGCGATCGGGCCGGACCTGTTCGTGTTCTACCGTTCGCTGGGGATCAACCTCAAGCAGCTCTACGGCTCTACAGAGACGGCGGTGTTCGTCTGCGTGCAGCCCAACGGGCAGGTCAGGGCCGATACGGTCGGCCCGCCGATCGACGGCGTCGAGCTGAAGGTTTCGGACGCGGGCGAGGTGTTGATCAAGAGCCCCGGCCTGCTGCGCGACTACTACAAGAACCCCGAGGCCACCGCCGAGGTCAAGGACGCCGAGGGCTGGTACCACACCGGCGACGCCGGCTACCTCGACAAGGAAGGGCACCTGAAGATCATCGATCGCGCCAAGGACGTGGGCAAGCTCTCAGGGGGCCAGTTGTTCGCGCCGAAGTACATCGAGAACAAGCTGAAGTTCTTCCCGTTCATCAAGGAAGCGGTCACCTTCGGTGCGGGCAAGGACAAGGTCATGGCCTTCCTGAACATCGACATGGAGGCCTGCGGCAACTGGGCCGAGCGGCGCAACATCGCCTACGCCGGATACGTCGACCTCGCCGCGCGCGACGAGATCCGGGGGCTGATGCGCGAGTGCGTGGAGAAGGTCAACGCCGACCTCGCCGCGGACCCGATGATGAGCGCGTCGCAGGTGCATCGCTTCTTCGTGTTGCACAAGGAGCTCGACGCCGACGACGAGGAGCTCACGCGCACGCGCAAGGTTCGCCGCGGTTTCATCGCGCAGAAATACGCGCCGCTGGTCGAAGCGCTGTACAGCGACAAGACCGAGCAGTTCATCGAAACGCAGGTGCGTTTCGAGGACGGGCGCGTCGGGTCGGTGTCGGCAACGCTGCGCATCGAGGAAGCGAAGGTCTTCTCGCCGGACGCGGCACAACAGGCGGCCGCCTGACCGCAACGCGAAGGAACGCGCTCACATGACTGAAAGAAAGATCGGGGACGTGATCCTCGACCTGAACGACATCTCGCTCTCGTTCGGCGGCGTCAAGGCGCTCACCGACATTTCGTTCAACGTGCGCGAGCACGAGATCCGCGCGATCATCGGACCCAACGGCGCGGGCAAGAGCTCGATGCTGAACGTGATCAACGGCGTCTACGTGCCGCAAAAGGGCGAGATCATCTTTCGCGGCCAGCATTTCAACAAGATGAACTCGCGCCAGGTGGCCGAGATGGGCGTGGCGCGGACCTTCCAGAGCCTGGCGCTGTTCAAGGGAATGAGCGTGCTCGACAACATCATGGCCGGGCGCAACCTGCGCATGAAGACGGGAATCCTCCTTCAGGCGATCTGGAAGGGGCCGGCCCAGCGCGAGGAGATCGCGCATCGCGAGGTGGTCGAGGGCATCATCGATTTCCTCGAGATTCAACCCTACCGCAAGGTTCCGGTCGGGCAGTTGCCCTACGGCCTGCAAAAGCGCGTCGACCTTGCGCGCGCACTCGCGATGGAGCCGACGATGCTTCTGCTCGACGAGCCGATGGCCGGAATGAACGTCGAGGAAAAGCAGGACATGAGCCGCTTCATCCTGGACGTGAACGGCGAGTTCGGCACGACCATCGTGCTGATCGAGCACGACATGGGCGTGGTGATGGACATCTCGGACCGCGTGGTCGTGCTCGATTACGGAAGAAGGATCGGGGACGGATCCCCGAACGAAGTTCGCAACAACCAGGACGTGATCGACGCCTATCTCGGCGTGGCGCATTGAGGGACTGACGCGATATGGGATTCTTCATCGAGGTGGTCCTCGGCGGCTTCATGGCGGGGCTGCTGTATTCGCTCGTCGCGCTCGGCTTCGTGCTGATCTTCAAGGCGTCGGGTGTGTTCAACTTCGCGCAGGGCGCGATGGTGCTGTTCGCCGCCCTCTCGATGGCGCGGCTTGCCGAGTGGTTGCCGCGGTGGTTCGGGTTCGACAATCCGTTGCTCGCGAACGTGCTGGCATTCGGCCTGGCCGTCGGGATCATGGTCCTGATCGCCTGGCTGATCGAGCGCCTGGTGCTGCGACCGCTCGTGAACCAGGACCCGATCGCACTGCTGATGGCCACGCTGGGGGTGAGCTATTTCATGGACGGGTTTGGCCAGACCGTCTGGGGCTCGGACATCTACGAGATCAACCTCGGAATTCCCAAGGAACCGCTGATTTTTCTGGGCGACGTGTTCGAAGACGGGATCCTCGTTCAGGGTGACGACATCGTGGCGGCGGTGGTGGCGGCGCTGCTCGTGCTGGTCCTGGCAGTGTTCTTCCAGAAGACCTCCACCGGGCGAGCGCTGCGCGCGGTCGCCGACGATCATCAGGCCGCGCAATCGATCGGCATCCCGCTCAAGCGGATCTGGGTGATCGTCTGGGCAGTCGCGGGTTTCGTCGCATTGGTCGCCGGCATGGTCTGGGGCAGCAAGCTCGGGGTGCAGTTCTCGCTTTCGCTGCTCGCGCTCAAGGCGCTGCCCGTCGTGATCCTGGGCGGCCTCACCTCGGTTCCCGGCGCGATCCTCGGGGGCATCATCATCGGCGTGAGCGAGAAGGTCGCGGAAATCTATCTCGGCGCGCTGATCGGTGGCGCGCTCGAAAACTGGTTCCCGTACGCGCTCGCGCTGGTGTTCCTGCTGTTTCGCCCGCAGGGGCTGTTCGGCGAGAAGATCATCGACCGGGTCTGACGAACATGCTCTATCGCGAGAACGGACAGTTCAAGGCCACCTACGTGGCCGATCAGCAGATTTTTCCGATCAGGCAGGATCGGTTCTTTCTGCTCCTGGTCCTGCTCGTCGCATTCGTCGCGGTGCCGCTGTTCGCGAGCGAATATCTGATTCGCGGGATCCTGATCCCGTTCCTGATTCTTTCGCTCGCGGCGATCGGCCTGAACATCCTGGTGGGGTACTGCGGCCAGATCTCTCTGGGGACCGGCGGGTTCATGGCGGTCGGGGCGTATGCGGCGTACAACCTGATCATTCGATTTCCGCAGGTCAACCTCGTTGTCGCGTTTCTTTTCGGCGGCGCTTGCGCGACCCTCGCCGGCGTCGTATTCGGGATTCCGAGCCTGCGGATCAAGGGGCTCTATCTGGCGGTGGCGACGCTGGCCGCGCAATTCTTCATCGACTGGCTGTTCCAGCGGGTGCCCTTCTTCACCTACTACTCCACGTCCGGGTCGATCCAGGTGCCCGAGCTGTCGATGTTCGGTGCCAACGTCAGCAGTCCAGTGGCACGGTATCTGCTTGTGCTCGGCATCGTGTCCGTATTCGCCCTGATGGCGAAGAACCTGGTGCGCGGCCATGTCGGTCGCGAGTGGATGGCGATTCGCGACATGGACGTGGCCGCAGAGGTGATCGGTATTCGGCCGGTGTACGCGAAGCTCACGGCATTCGCGGTCAGCTCGTTCATCGTCGGCGTTGCCGGCGCGATGTGGGGGTTCATTCACCTGGGCGCGTGGGAGTCGCTCGCGTTCGACATCAACCGCTCTTTCCAGCTCCTGTTCATGGTGATCATCGGCGGGCTGGGTTCGATCATGGGCAGTTTCTTCGGCGCGGCGTTTATCATCGTGGTACCGGTCGTGCTGAACCAGATTCCCTCGTGGTTCGGGATCCCGCTCTCCACGGCGCTGATCACGCACCTCGAGTTCATGATCTTCGGGGCACTGATTGTCTTCTTTCTGATCGCGGAGCCGCACGGTTTGGCGCGGCTTTGGTCGGTCGGCAAGGAGAAACTGAGGCTCTGGCCGTTCCCCCACTAGACTGGGGCGCCGGAGGTTTTGACGATAACCGCGCGCCAACGCGCGCATCTGCAGGAGACATCTGATGGGTCAACGATCTAGATTCAATACATTGGTCGCGGCACTGGCGATCGGTGGCGCCGCGCTCGCGGCAGCGCTGCCGGCGACCGCGTACGCGCAAAACGAGCAGTTCTTCCCGGTGCTGCCGTACCGTTCCGGACCGTTCGCGCCCAACGGAGTGCCCTACGCCAACGCCTACGTCGACTACCTCAAGCTCACGAACGCCCGAGACGGCGCGATCAACGGCGTGAAGGCCACCTGGGAGGAGTGCGATACCGGCTACAACACCGACCGTGGTGTCGAGTGCTACGAGCGCCTCAAGGGCAAGGGTCCCACGGGCGCGACGGTATTCCAGCCGCTGTCCACCGGGATCACCCATGCGGTGACGGCCAAGGCCGCGCAGGACAAGGTTCCGCTGATCACCGCCGGTTACGGCATTTCGGAGGCTGCCTACGGTCCCGTCTTTGCCTGGAACTTCGTGCTCGGCGGCAATTACTGGGCCGCGGCGGAGATCCTAATTCAGCACGTGGCGAAGAAGGAGGGCGGCGCGGCCAAGCTCAAGGGGAAGAAGATTGCTTTGGTGTACCACGACTCCCCCTATGGGAAAGAGCCAATCGCGATGCTCGAGGAACTCTCGAAGATGCACGGTTACCAGCTCTCGCTGTTGCCCGTTGCGAGTCCCGGCATCGAGCAGAAAGCCACCTGGCTGCAGATTCGCCGTGATCGCCCCGACTACCTCTTCCTGTGGGGATGGGGCGTGATGAACTCGACCGCGATCAAGGAGGCGGTTGCAACAGGCTATCCGCGCGAGAAAATGTACGGCGTTTGGTGGTCGGCGGGCGAGCCCGACGTGATTCCGGCGGGTGACGGAGCCAAGGGATACAACGGCCTCGAGCTCGGCGTAGGCGCCGGCAGGTTCAAGATCCACGACGACGTGCTGAAGATGCTGCACGCAAAGGGAGAGGGTACCGGTCCGAAAGAGGAAGTCGGCACCGTCCTGTACAACCGTGGCCTGGTTCAGGCGATGTACGCGGTCGAGGCGGTGCGTACCGCACAGGCCCGCTACGGCAAGAAGCCGATGACCGGCGAGCAGGTCCGTTGGGCTCTCGAGAACCTGACGATCGACGCGAAGAGGCTCGAGCAATTGGGTTTCGGCAACAACGTGCAGCCGGTGAGCACGACCTGCCAGGATCACATGGGGCCGGTGAAGAGCCGTATCCAGACCTGGGACGGGAAGAACTGGAAGCCCACTTCCGGCTGGTACGAGGCCGATGCGCAGATTCTCAAGCCGTTCATCCAGAAGGCGGCATTGAAGTTCGCTACGGAGAAGAAGATGCCGATACGCGACTGCGCGATGGAATCGCAGAAGTAACTTGAGGCCTGCTTGACTCGTTTCCGCCCGACGCGCTGCGCGTCGGGCGGCTTTGCAGGCAGCGCTCGGGCGAGCGTTGCCCGCAAAGCCGAACCGATGAGCGAGAGAGGATAGAAGGTGACCGCGCACTTGCTGTCAGTCAATGGAATCGAGGTCATCTACAACCACGTCATCCTGGTGCTCAAGGGCGTGTCGCTCAACGTGCCCGAAGGCAAGATCGTCGCGCTGCTGGGGGGCAACGGCGCGGGCAAGACCACGACGCTGCGCGCCGTGTCCAACCTGCTCAAGGGCGAGCGCGGCGAAGTCACGAAGGGGTCGATCGAATACCAGGGCGAACGGATCGAGTCGCTGTCTCCGGCCGAACTCGTCAAGCGCGGCGTGATCCAGGTGATGGAAGGCAGGCACTGTTTCGCCCACCTCACCGTAGAGGAAAATCTGCTCACCGGCGCGTACACGCGCGACCTCAACCGCGCGCAGACGCGTGCCGAGCTCGAGCGCGTCTACCATTACTTCCCGCGCCTGAAGGAGCGGCGCGGCTCACAGGCCGGCTATACCTCGGGCGGGGAGCAGCAGATGACCGCGGTGGGCAGGGCACTGATGGCGAGCCCCAAGATGATCCTGCTCGACGAGCCCTCGATGGGCCTGGCCCCGCAGCTGGTGGTGGAGATCTTCGAGATCGTGCGAACGCTCAATACAAAGGAGAAGGTGAGCTTCCTGCTCGCCGAACAGAACACCAACGTCGCGCTGAAGTACTCCGACTACGGCTACATCCTCGAGAACGGGCGCATCGTGATGGACGGCGAGGCGAAGTCGCTCGCCGAGAACGAGGACGTCAAGGAGTTCTACCTCGGCGTGTCCAAGGAAGGCAAGCAGTCGTTCCGCGACATCAAGTCCTACCGGCGTCGCAAGCGCTGGCTCTGACGCGAAACCTGTAGAGCGATGACCAGTCCCTACTACGACGACCTCGAAACGCGCGCTCCGGAAGCGCGCGAAGGCGCGCTGATGGCACGCCTGCCGGGCCTGGTCGCGCACGCCGTCGCGAAGGCGCCCGGCTGGGCCGAGATCCTCGCCGGCGTCGAACCGAAGTCGATCTCGTCGCGCAAGGCGCTCGCCAAGCTCCCGGTGCTGCGCAAGGACGACCTGAAGGCTGCGCAGGACAAGCGCCCGCCGTTCGGCGGCCTCGCGACGGTCGAACCGGGGCGCATGGGGCGGCTGTTCATGTCGCCCGGGCCGATCTTCGAGCCGGAGCCGGTGCGCGGGAACTCCTGGCGCGCGGCGCGCGCGATGTGGGCGGCCGGCATGCGCCCGGGGCAGATCGTCCAGAACTGTTTCGGCTACCACCTCACGCCGGGGGCGTGGATGGTCGACTCGGCGGCGCGCGCGATCGGGTGCGCGGTGATTCCGGCCGGAATCGGCCAGACCGAGCAGCAACTCGAACTGGTGCGGACGTTCCGGCCCGACGCCTTCGTCGGCACGCCATCGTTCCTGCGCATCATCATCGAGAAGGCGCTCGAAACCGGCGCCGACATCTCGAAGCTCAAACGCGCGTTGCTCGGCGCCGAAGCGCTGCCGCCGAGCCTGCGCGGCTGGTTCCACGAGCAGGGGGTCGAGCGCGTGCTGCAGTGGTACGGCACCGCGGACCTCGGCAACATCGCCTACGAATCCGAGGCGATGGAGGGGATGATCCTGGACGAGGAGCTGATCCTCGAGATCGTCCGCCCCGGTACCGGCGAACCGGTGACCGACGGCGAGGTCGGCGAGGTCGTGATCACCAGTTTCAACCCCGAGTACCCGATGATCCGCTTCGGCACCGGCGATCTCTCGGCGGCCATGGCCGGTGCGTCGCCTTGCGGGCGCACCAACGTGCGCATACGCGGCTGGCTGGGGCGCGCCGATCAGACGACCAAGGTGCGCGGCATGTTCGTGCACCCGGCGCAGATCGCCGAGATCGCCCGGCGCCATCCCGAGATCGCGCGCGCGCGGCTGGTGATCAGCGGCGAGATGGCGAACGATGCGATGACCTTGCGCTGCGAGGTCGACGCGACGCCGCAGGGGATGCTCGAGCGCGTCGTCGAGACGATTCGCGACGTGACCAAGCTGCGCGGCGAAGTCGAACTGGTCCCGCGCGGCACCCTGCCCAACGACGGCAAGGTCATCGAGGACGCGCGCAAGTACGACTGATTGCTGCGCTTCGGTGGGCCGGCGCATCGGCGTGGCCGACCGCACTGCGAGTGAGCGCGTTCTCCGCGCGGCCGATCACCCTGCGAGTGGGCGCGTTCTCCGCGTCGCGGTTCAGTCGAGCGCGACCATCCGCCCGAGCCGGACCATCGTCGTGCCCGGCTTGAGGTGCGCGATCGAGGGCATCACAAGCACCGTGTTGTCGTAGGGCGCGCGGAACACGGTATCGCCGTCGCGTGCGATCGGCTCGCCGGCGCGCTCGATCACCTCGAGCCCGGCGAAGACGCGCTCGAAGCGAAACTGCATCGTGCGCGCGACCACCGCTTCAGTCACCGTGATCAGTTGCTGGCGCGGCGAGGGGGCGAGCGGCGTGCGCGAGCGAGCCCACCGCGCGTCGAGCGCCCCGGTGTGCGCGAGAAAGCGCAGCATCGTGTCGATCGCGACGTCGGCAGCCGATCGTTCCCAGTGTTGTCCGCATTCGATCAGGATCGCGGTGCGCGGGTCCGCGGGTTGCCCGAAGGGGCCGCGCTCGATCATCCTCAATCCCGCCGGGTGTCCGGTGTCGACCAGCAGGTCGCCCGGTACGCCGACACGGCGCGAGAACTCGGCCGACTTCTCGCCGCCCTTGCCGGTGACGCCGCACACCATGATCGGGCGGCACGCCTCGTGCATCGAGTGGATGTCGAGCAGGTAGTCGACCGAGTCGACGATCGGCGCGAGCAGGCGCGCGCGGCGCAGTTCGATCGAATCGCGCGCACCGCGCAGCGCGTCGTCGCCCCAGACACGGTTGAAGTCTTCGTCGCAGTAGCGCGAGCGATCGGGATCCTTCGGGTCCCAGCGCGCGAAGGCCTCGACGTTGCCGAACGCGAGCGTGAGCTTGCCGGCGATCGGTGCGACGCCCTCGCGCAGCAGCCAGTCGAGCGCGATCGCGCCGCAGATCTCGTTGCCGTGCGTGAGCGCCTGCACCATCACGTGCGGCCCCGGCTTGCCCGAATCGAAGCCGTGGACGTACTCGACACCGGTATTGCCCTCGCGGTACGCGGAGATGTCGGGGGCGACCAGTTCGATCGGTCGGTCGGGGGCGGGGGCGTTCGGGACGTTTCGCGTCATCTCGGGTGCTTCGATTCAGTTGCTTGCGGTGCGCTGGCTGCGGGCGTATTCGGCGACACGCGCGATCATGCGGTCGATGTCGGCGCGCACGTGCTCGAAGCCTTCGCTCCTGGCGAGCTCGCCGCCGTCGATGCCGGTCATGTAGAGGCCGCGGTTGACTTCGATCTGCAGGCTGTGCCGGCCCAGGTGCGGCGCCGAGAATGCGCGCACCAGCTCGACGCCCTTGTAGGGGTCGTTCACGCGCACGTCGTAGCCTGCCGCGGCGAGAGTCTCGCGCACGAGTTCGGTGAATTCGGCCGAACACGTCGTGCCGTCGCGGTCGCCCAGCACGACGTCGGCGCGCCGCGTTCCCTGCCCGTCGGTGGACATCTTGCCCGCGACCGGTTTCATCGAGTGGCAGTTGATGTGAAACGACACGCCGTCGCGCGCGTGCGCGCGCTCGATCGCGTCGCGCACCGCCGCCTGGTAGGGGCGCACGAAGCGCTCGATGCGCGCGCGCATCTCGTCGAGCCCGAGCTTGCGCGCGTAGATCGGGCGGCCATCGTCGAGCGTGCGCCACACGAGCGCCTTGCCGATCTTCGCCTTGCCGCTCGCCGAGATCGGGTGCGGCCACTCGCCCTCGAGCAGGTCGAGGTCGACGTCGTCCTCGGCACGGTTGACGTCGACGTAGGTGCGCGCCGCGTTGGCCGCGATCATCGGCGCGCCGTGCTTCGGCGCCGCGCCGAAGAGCTCGTGGATCAGGAAGTCCTCGCCCTCGCGCAGTTCGCGGTCGGTGACGGCGTGGCCGAAGTCCGGCGGGAACCACTGTCCCGAGTGCGGCGAGTCGAGCAACAGCGGAACCGGCTCGCCGATCGGCGCGAGGATCGAAAAGGCGTGCATCGTCGGGGCTCCTTCGGAATCTCCAGGCGCGTACGGCTCTCGATCAGGGCTCGGGCGGGAGCGCCTTGCAGTCGTGCCGCCTGACGTTCGTGCGAAGCCTGATCTCCCAGGTCGGGTCGCTCAGAGATAATTCGGGCGAATCATACCAGTCGGGTTCGCCGTCCAGCGCCCGGCGCGCGACGATTAAGATGTCGGTTCCAACACCGCGGAATGCCGGCCATGGAAATTTTCGACTACGACAACATCCTCCTGCTGCCGCGCCGCTGCGCGGTCGAGAGCCGCCGCGAATGCGACCCCTCGGTCGAGTTCGGCGGGCGGCGCTTCAGGCTGCCGGTGGTGCCGGCGAACATGCGCACCGTGGTCGACGAGTCGATCTGCGAGCAGCTCGCGCGCGACGGGTACTTCTACATCCAGCACCGCTTCGACGTGGACAACGTGGCTTTCGCGCGCACGATGCGCGACAAGGGCCTGTTCGTGTCGATCACGCTGGGCGTCAAGCAAGCCGACTACGCGACGATCGACGCGCTCGCTTCGACCGGCCTGGGCGCGGACTACGTGACGATCGACGTCGCGCACGGCCATGCCGATTCGGTGAAGACCATGATCCGGGCGATCAAGGACAAGCTCCCCGCTGCCTTCGTGATCGGCGGCAACGTCGGCGCGCCCGAGGGGGTGATGGACCTCGAGCGCTGGGGCGCTGACGCGACCAAGGTCGGAATCGGTCCGGGGAAGGTCTGCATCACGCGCACGAAGACCGGGTTCGGCACGGGCGGATGGCAGCTCTCGGCGCTGAAGTGGTGCGCGCGCGTGGCGACCAGGCCGGTGATCGCCGACGGAGGGATCCGCGAGCACGGCGACATCGCGAAGTCGGTGCGATTCGGCGCGACGATGGTGATGGTCGGTTCGATGTTCGCCGGCCACGAGGAGTCGCCCGGCCTGACGGTGGAGGTCGACGGCAAGTTGTACAAGGAGTACTACGGCTCGGCGTCCGAATTCAACAAGGGACAGCGCAGTTTCGTCGAGGGCAAGCGAATCCTCGAACCGATCAAGGGGCGACTCGCTGATACCCTGCGCGAGATGGAGGAAGATCTGCAGAGTTCGATCTCGTACGCGGGCGGTACGCGTCTGGGCGATCTTCGCAGGGTGAACTACGTGATCCTCGGCAAGGACAACGCCGCCGAGTACCTGATCTAGCGAAACCGTGAAGCTCTCGATTCTCGACCAGTCCCCGGTCATCCACGGCTACGGCGCCGCCGACGCGGTCGCCGCGACGATCGAACTCGCGCAGGCGGCCGACGAACTGGGCTACACCCGCTACTGGTGCGCCGAGCACCACGGCCTGGAAGGCGTGTGCAATCCGTGTCCCGAGGTGATGGTCGCGCGACTGGGCAGCGTCACGCGCCGGATCCGGGTCGGTTCGGGCGGCGTGATGCTTCCCTACTACAGCCCGTTCAAGGTGTTCGAACAGTTCATGATGCTCGAGGCGATGTTTCCCGGTCGCATCGACCTGGGCCTCGGACGCGCGCCGGGCGGCGACGGGCGCACCGCGCGCGTCGTCGCGCAGGGGCACTACGACCCGGAGCGCTTCGCCGAACAGGTCGCCGACCTGGTCGGCCTGAGCGAAGGCACGCTCGACGAAGGGCACCCGGCCAGCGGCGTGCTGCTGCAGCCCGCGGTCGCGACGCGCCCGCAGTTGTGGATGCTCGGGTCGAGCGACTTCGGCGGCATGCTGGCCGCGCAGCTGGGGCTGCGTTTCGCTTTCGCGCACTTCATCAGCGCGCACGGCGGCGAGAGCGTCGCGCGCTGGTACCGCGAGCAGTTTCGCCCCGGTCACGAACGCTCGCCCTACTGCGCGGTGGCGATGTTCGTGATCTGCGCCGACACGCAGGCCGAGGCCGACGCGCTCGCGCGAGCGGTGGACTTGCGGCGGGTGCAGATGGCCTACGGCGTGAACGCGCCGATTCCTTCGCTCGAGCAGGCAGCGCAATGGCAGCCCGACGATCGGGCCCGCGCGGTGATCGCGCGCGAGCGCGCCCGCAGCATCGTCGGCACGCCGCAGTCGGTGGTCGAGCGCATGGTCGAGCTGCGCGAGCTGTTCGCGGTCGACGAGGCGATCGTGCTCACGGTCGCGGCAAGCTATCGCGCGCGGCTGCGCTCGTGCGAGCTGCTCGCCGAGGCCTTCGAACTCGATCGCGCGGTCGCGGCCTGAGCCGACGTGCTCGATGCGGGTGACAGAGGCGACGCGAGAGCGGGTGACATCGATGCCGAGGCGAACATGATCGAATCCGAGGGCGAGGCGATCGCGCGCTTCGCGACGCTGCGCCTCGCGCGCGACCGCGCGAACCCGCGCGTGGCGCGCGTCACCTTCACCCGGGCGCACAAGCTCAACGCGATCACCGGCGACACCCCCGGCGAGATCCGCCGCGCGGTCGAGATCGCGAACGCCGACGACAGCGTGCACGTGATCGTGGTCGAAGGCGAGGGCGAGGCGTTCTGCGCCGGCTACGACATCTCGCTGTTCGGCGAGGCGCAGGGCGAGCACCCGTGCAAGCAGGAGAAGTACCCCTGGGACCCGATGCTCGACTACCGTTTCATGCGCCGGTGCACCGACGACTTCATGAGCCTGTGGCGCTCGCACAAGCCGACGATCGCGCGGGTGCAGCGCTACGCGATCGCCGGCGGCTCGGACATCGCCAACTGCTGCGACCTGGTCGTGATGGACGAGGGCGCGCGCATCGGCTACATGCCGGTGCGTGTCTGGGGCTGTCCGACAACGGCGATGTGGACCTACAAGCTGGGGCCGGTGCGCGCCAAGCAATTGATGCTCACCGGCGACCTGATCGACGGCGTCACCGCGAAGGACTGGGGGCTGGTCAACGACGCGGTCCCGCTCGATCGGCTCGACGCGACGGTCGACGCGCTCGCGGCGCGGGTCGCGAGCGTCCCGAGCAGCCACCTGATGATGCAGAAGATGGTGGTGAACCAGGCGATCGAGAACATGGGCCTGCTGCAGAGCCAGACGACCGCGACGATCTTCGACGGCATCACGCGGCACAATCCCGAGGGGCTGTGGTTTCGCCGGCACGCCCAGGTGCACGGCTTCAAGGAGGCGGTCGGCTGGCGCGATTCGGGCCGCCCGATTCCGCAAGGCGACGAGGCGCGCGCGCTGATCGCCGAGCTCGAACGCCAGATCGCCGCTACGCAGGATGCGGGCAGAGGAGGCAACGATGTTTGAAACCGGCCTGATGAAGGGCAAGAGGATTCTCGTCACCGGCGGCGGCACCGGACTGGGACGGGCGATGGGCGAGCAGTTCCTGCGGCTGGGCGCCGACCTGGTGATCTGCGGTCGTCGCAAGCCGGTGCTCGACCAGGCGGCGGCCGAGATGACCGGTGCGTACGGCGGATCGGTGCAGACCTTCGCGCTCGACATTCGCGACGCGCAGGCGGTCGACGCGATGGTCGACGAGATCTTCGCCGGCGCCGCGCTCACCGGGCTGGTGAACAACGCCGCCGGGAACTTCATCAGTCCGACCGAGGCGATCTCGCCGCGCGGCTTCGACGCGATCGCCAACATCGTTTTTCACGGTACGTTCTACGTCACACACGCGGTGGGCAGGCGCTGGATCGACGCGGCGCGTCGCGCCGGCGGTTGGAAACCGCCGCAGCCGATGAATTCGGTGGTCTCGATCATCACGACCTGGGTCGAGAACGGTGGTCCCTACGTGGTTCCGTCGGCGATGAGCAAGGCCGGCGTCGCGGCGATGACGCGCTCGCTCGCGGTGGAGTGGGCGAAGTACGGCGTGAGGCTCAACGCGATCGGACCCGGCGAGATACCGACCGAAGGCATGAGCAAGCGGCTCAACCCCGGCGAGACGCCGGGCGAGCGCTCGCGCGCCTCCAACCCGCAGATGCGACCCGGCGAGATGTCCGAACTGCAGAACCTCGCCACGTTCCTGATGGCCGAGGGTTGCGACTGGCTCACCGGACAGCTGCTGTTCATGGACGGGGGCAACTATCTCGCCACCGGAGGGACTTTCTACCAGCTACGCGAGTGGAGCGACGAGCAGTGGTCGCAGGCGCGCGAGCGGATCGAAGCGCAGAATGCGCGCGATCGCGCGCAGCGCAGCAAATGACGGCACCACGAGGACATGAGATGACGATACGAGTGCTTCCACAGGTGTTCTCCTTCGAGGGGCTGATCCCGGTGATCGATCCGAGCGCGTTCGTGCACCCGACCGCGGTGCTGATCGGCGACGTGATCGTCGGCGCAGGTTGCTACATCGGTCCGGGGGCGGTGCTTCGCGGCGACTTCGGGCGCATCGTCATGGAGCGCGAGTCGAACCTGCAGGACAACTGCATCGTGCACTCGGGCCCGAAGCTGGACTGCACGATGGGCGAGCGCGCGCACATCGGCCACGGGGTGGTGCTGCACTACTGCACGGTGCAACGCGACGCGCTGGTCGGGATTCACGCGGTCGTGATGGACAGGGCGGTCGTCGGCGAACAGGCGATCGTGGCTGCGATGTCGTTCGTGCGCATCGCGCAGCAGGTGCCCCCGCGCACGATGGTCGCGGGTGTCCCTGCCAAGACGCTGCGCGAGGTGAGCGCGGCCGATCTCGCGTTCAAGAAGCAGGGAACCGATCTGTACGTGGAGCTCGCCAGGCGCTGCCTTGGCGGGATGTCGCCGGTGCAGCCGCTCACCTGCCCGGAGCCGGACAGGGGGCGCACGAACTGGTCGTTCTGAGCGCGCTGGCTGCGCGCTGGCATACTCGAAGCGAATGACAGCGAGCGAACAAGCGATGCACAGCGCATACCAGTACCCGAAGTACCAGTATCGACGGCCGCCGGAGCTCGACCAAAATCTCCCGGTCCGGCATCCGGTCGTCATCGTCGGCGCGGGGCCGGTGGGGATGTGCGCGGCGATCGACCTCGTCCTGCACAACGTGCCGGTGGTCGTGCTCGACGACGAGGACACGGTGAGCAGCGGCTCGCGCGCCGTCTGTTACGCCAAGCGCGCGATCGAGATCCTCGACCGTCTCGGCTGCGGCGACGCGGTCGCGCGCAACGGCGTGTCCTGGAACGTCGGGCGAACTTTCCTGCGCGAGCAGGAGGTCTATTCCTTCGACCTGCAGCCCGAACCCGGACACCGTCGCCCGGGTATGGTGAACCTGCAGCAGTACTACCTCGAGAAATACCTGGTCGAGCGGATCGGCGAACTCGACGCGCTCGACCTGCGCTGGAAGAGTCGGGTGGTCTCGGTCATGCCGACCGACGACGGCGCGCTGGTCGAGATCGAAACGCCCGACGGTCGATACACCCTCGCGGCGGACTGGCTGATCGTCGCCGACGGCGCGCGCAGTCCGGTGCGCCGGCAACTGGGGCTCGACGTAGAGGGCCAGGTCTTTCGCGACCGCTTCCTGATCGCCGACGTCGTGATGAAGGCCGACTTCCCGGCCGAGCGCCGTTTCTGGTTCGATCCGCCGTTCCATCGCGGGCAGTCGGTGCTGTTGCACAAGCAGGCGGACAACGTGTGGCGGATCGACTTCCAGCTCGGCTGGGACGCCGATCCCGAACAGGAGAAAAAGCCCGAACGCGTGATCCCGCGCATTCGCGCGATGCTCGGCCCGGATCGAGAGTTCGAGCTCGAATGGGTCAGCGTCTACACCTTCCAGTGCCGGCGGATGAAGTCGTTCAGGCACGGCCGGATGCTGTTCGTCGGCGACGCCGCGCACCAGGTCTCGCCATTCGGAGCGCGTGGCGCGAATTCCGGGATCCAGGATGCAGACAATCTCGCCTGGAAGCTCGCGATGGTGCTCGCGGGCGACGCGCCCGAGCGCCTTCTCGACAGCTACGCCGAGGAGCGCGAGTTCGCGGCCGACGAGAACATCGCGAACTCGACGCGCTCGACCGATTTCATCACGCCCAAGAGCGCGACCAGCCTTGCTTTTCGCGACGCGACCCTGACGCTGGCGGCCGATCACGAGTTCGCGCGGGTGCTGGTGAACTCGGGCCGGCTCTCGGTGCCGTCGTTCTACGTCGGGTCCCAGCTCAACACCGAGGACCGCGAGCCCTTCGAGGGGCGGATGATTCCCGGCGCTCCCTGCGACGACGCGCCGGTGACGATCGACGGCGAGTCGAGGTGGCTGCTCGAGGTGCTGGGCGGGCGTTTCCAGGCGCTGCTGTTCGTCGACGATCCCGATGTTCTGCCGGGCGGGGTGCGCGAGTTCATCGACGCGCTGGTCGAGGATTCACCTTCGGTGCAGACCGTGGTGATCGCGCGCGTCGCCGGCCACATCGAAGGCGCCCGGGTGCTGGTCGACACGCAGGGCTTCGTGGCGAGGCGCTACGATGCGCGCGCGGGGACCGTCCACGTGCTTCGACCCGACCAGCACGTCTGCGCGCGGATGCGAGAACCCGACGTCGAGCGCGTGCGCGGCGCGGTCCGGCGCGCGCTCGCCGACGACTGAACGCGAATGCTGCGATCGCGATCCGCGTCGCCTGCGCAACCGAGGAGAACGAAGACATGAGCGAGCCGCACGACACGCAGCCAGGCGCGCGGACCGGCACACGACCGGGCACGACAGCGGGCGCTGCGACGGACGCGCAAGGTAGCGCAGCGGGGCTCGTCACCGCGCCCAACCTTCGGGAGCCGGGCAAGTCGTATCTCTGGCCCTACGGACCGGGGGACGACTTCTACGAAGCGCTGATCGACGCGCACCGCGACCTCGACGACGAGCGCAGCCGCATGCTCAATTGCAGGTTGATCCTGCTGCTTGCGAATCACATCGGCGACATCGGCGTGCTGCGCGAGGCGCTCGCTGCAGCGCGCGAGGGAATCGAGCCCGACCCCGCGGCCTGAGCGCCGCTCAGCGCGACTCGGTAGGGCGCACCGGCGCGCTGCGATCGCCTTCGCCGAGCGCGCGCTGCATGAACACGGTGTCGAGCCAGCGGCCGAACTTCCAACCCGAATTGCGGATCACGCCGCTGAAGCGAAAACCGCAGGCCGCGTGCAGGCCGATCGACGCGACGTTCGCGCTGTCGCCGATCACCGCGAGCAGCTGGCGGCAGCCGACCGCCTCGCAGGCGTCGGCCAGCGCCGGCAGCAGCGCCCGACCCACGCCGCGCCCGAGCGCATCGGGCGCGATGTAGATCGAGTCCTCGAGCATGAAGCGATAGGCTGGCCGGGCGCGAAAGTAGTTCGCGTACGCGTAGCCGAGCACCGCGCCGTCGGCCTCGGCGACCAGATACGGCAATCCGTGGCCGCGTACCTCGGCGTGGCGCCTTGCGATCTCGCGCAGATCCGGCGGGTCGAGCTCGAAGCTGGCCGTGCCGTGCAGCACGTGGTGTGCGTAGATCGCCTGGATCGCCGGCAGGTCGTTCTCGGTGCAATCGCGCAGCCGAAAGGCAGGTGCGGGGTCGGAGGTCACGGTGGTCGCGCTCCCGGTCAGTCGGTTCCAGCGAGTTCGGGTTCCCGGTTGAACAGCGTGTCGCCCTCGCGTCGCAACTGCCCCTGGCGCTCGAGCTCGGTCGCGGCCCATTCGAGCGCGTCGCCGAGCGACATCCCGATCATCCGCGCCGCGCTGGTCATGATGGTCGCATCGGACAACTCGGCGGCGAGCGGCGCGAGTTCGAGCGACTCGCGATCGAGCAGGATGAACTTGACCAGCACGCGCAGCGCGCTGCGCGCGTTGCGCCGCGGGTCGGCCATCAGCGCGTCGAGCCGTGAGTCGGCGCGCGCGATCGCCGCGGGGACGTCGCAAAACGGCGCGCCGTGCCCGGGAATCACCCAGCGCGCATCCAGGCTCTCGATCAGGCGAAGCACGGCGCGCTGTTCGGCGAAACCCGAGCCGCCTTCGAGTTCGGGGAAGATCAGCCCGAAACCGGACTCCCACAGCGCGTCGGCCGAGATCAGCAGCCGGTGCGCGGGGCAAAACAGGATCAGCGAATGCGGATCGTGCCCCGGCGCGGCGAGCACATCCCAGTCGGCGCCGCCCATCCTCAGGCGCGTTCCGGGCGCGAGCGCCTGGTCGACCTCGAAGCGGGCACAGCGCTGGCCGCTCGCGCGGTAGCTGAGCCGGGATTCGTCCCACTGGCGAACCGCGTCGAATTCACCGGTCGGAACGATCACGCGGGCGCCGAAGGCGTCGCGGATCGCCGCGTTGCCGCCGCAGTGGTCCGAGTGCAGATGGGTGTTGATCAGCGTGCGCAGCGCGCTCCTGTGCAGGCCGCGGCGCGCGAGCGCGTGCTCGATCAGCGAGACGGTGAGCGCTGCGTGCTTGACGTAACCCGAGTCGATCAGCGTGACCGCGGTCTCGCCGGGTTCGGCCGCGTCGTCGTACAGCAGCACCTGGTTGCACGACAGCCAGTCGCGCTCGATCACCTGGATCGAAGCGGGAATTGGCGGCGGCATGTTCGTCAGCGCCACTTCGGTTGTATCGATTTGTAGTAGGCGGCGATCTCGCGAAACGCCGCGTCCAGCTCGGGCGTGCCACCCTGGATCGCCTTGATCGGGCCGAATCCGGCGCGCAGCATCAGGCGCGACGTGAACGGCAGGCGCAGGTGGCGCGCTTTCGAGATGCGCGCCCAGTCGTAATCCTTGATGACGATCCACTCCTGACGAATTCCTCGTTCGTCGATCGTCGTGCGCCCCTTGAAGATGTACCAGCTGGTCGCGAGCACGCCGAGAAACGCTGCGCCCACCAGCAGCGACATCGTCCACGGCATCGCGACGATCTTGTCGATCACGCGCACGCCGTAGACCACCAGCGAGGCGATCGTGGTGCCGGCCGCGACCTTGGCCGACAGCCGATACGATGCGCCGCTGACCGGGGTCGCGAAGCGCTGCTGGGGAGGGATCATCGCTGCGCCAGGGAGCGCGCCAGAGTGCGCGCGGGGATCATCGCTGCGCCAGGGTGCGTGCGGCGTCGGCGCGGCGCGCTCTGAGCGCCGACCAGGTCTCGTGGCGTTGCGCGTCGCTCATCGTGCCCCAGTTCGCGATCTCGTCGATCGTGCGCAGGCAGCCCTCGCAGTAGCCGGTCTCCGGGACGATCCTGCAGATCGACACGCACGGTGATCGCACCCTGCGCGGCGGCGGACGCGAACCCTGCATCGTGCGCCCCTCAGGCGGTCGCAGCCGTGCTCGCGCGTCGAGCGGCGATCGCGTTTCCTGCCCGCGACAGGCTCTTGCGCCCGAGCACCGAGGAGATCCATTGTCCGGTGTCGACCAGCCGCTCGAGGTCGAGCCCGGTCTCGATGCCCAGCCCGTGGAGCAGGTAGACGACGTCTTCGGTGGCGACGTTGCCGGTCGCGCCTTTCGCGTAGGGGCAGCCGCCCAGTCCGGCGATCGACGAATCGAAACGCGCGATGCCGACTTCCAGGCAGGCGTGGACGTTGGCGACCGCCTGCCCGTAGGTGTCGTGGAAGTGCCCCGACAGGTCGTGCAGCGGAACCTCGCGCGTGGCCGCTTCCATCACCCGCTTGACGTGCCCGGCGGTGCCCACGCCGATCGTGTCGGCGATGCCGATCTCGTCGCAGCCGAGATCGCGCATCCGTCGCACGACGTCGATCACCGACTCGAGCGCGACCTCGCCCTGGTACGGACAGCCGAAGGCCACCGACACGGCGGCGCGCACCCGCAGCCCGGCCTCGCGCGCAGCGCGCGCGACCGGCCGGAAGCGCTCGATGCTCTCGGCGATCGAGCAGTTGATGTTGCGCTGCGAGAAGGCCTCGCTGGCGGCGCCGAAGATCACGATCTCGTCGGCACGCGCTGCGAGTGCGTTCTCCAGCCCCTTCATGTTGGGCGTGAGCACCGAGATCCGTGCTCCGACGGTGCGCGTGATACCGGCCATGACCTCGGCAGCGTCTGCCATCTGCGGCACCCACTTGGGCGAGACGAACGAGGTCGCCTCGAGGTTGCGCACGCCGGCCTCGAGCAGGCGCTCGCACAACTCGATCTTGGTCTGCGCGGCGACCGGCTGCTTTTCGTTCTGCAACCCGTCGCGCGGACCGACTTCGGTGATCGTGACCCGTTCAGGTAAGTCCATCGTTTCAATACCCTCTCTTGCGATCGACGAGTCCGCCGACCGGCTTGCCGCTTTCGAGCAGCAAAATCTTATCAGCGACCTGCGCCGCCGACTCGGCGACGAGCGTGCGCGCCGATATGTGCGGCGTGACGCGCACCTTCGGGTGCGACCAGAACGGATGCCCCGCGGGAAGCGGCTCGGTGCGAAAGACGTCCAGCGAGGCGCCCGCGACCTGGCCCGAGTCGATCGCCGCGACGAGGTCTTCCTCGACGACGAGGCCGCCGCGCGCGACGTTGATCAGCCACGCGCCGCGCGGCAACATCGCGAAGCGCGTGGCGTCGAACAGGTCTGCGGTGGCGGGAGTGAGCGGCGCGAGCAGGATCAGTACGCGGCAGCGCGCCAGGAATTCCGGCAGCCGCTCCTCGCCGCTGATGCACTCGACGCCGGGCGCGCTGCGCGCGCTGCGGCTGAACCCGATGACCGGAAATCCGAAGGCGCGCAGGTGGCGCGCGACCTCGCTCCCGAGCACGCCGATTCCGAACATGCCGATCGTGAACGAATCGCGCGCCGGCGGCTCGAGCGTGCGCCAGGCGCCCTCGCGTTGCTGCGCCTCGTAGTCGGCGGCGAGGCGAAACGAGCGCAGCACCGAGTGCAGGCAATACTCGGCCATCTGCACGCCCATGCCGGCGTCCTCGAGGCGCACGATCGGCAGCTCGGCCGGAACCGCCGGGTGCTGCATCAGGAAGTCGACACCGGCGCCGGTGCTGAAGTACGCCTTCAGCCCGCTCACCACTTTGAAGAAATCGTCGTGCGGTCGCCAGCCGATCGCATAGTCGGCGCGCACCGGGGCCGGCGCCCGGGTGGGGTCCGACAGCACGATGTCGGCGTCGAGATGGCGCTCGAGCTCGTGCTTCCAACGCGCGAGTGTCGATTCGCTGGAGTGGGTGACAACGATTCGGGTCTTCATGCAGCGCGGATCTCCACGAGTTGCGCGCCTTCGTCGACCTGGTCGCCAACCGCGTAGCGCAGCTCGAGCACCTCGCCGTCTTCGGGCGCGTTGAGGGTGTGTTCCATCTTCATCGCTTCCATCACCAGCAGCGCCTGGCCCTTCTTCACATGCGCGCCCTTCTCGCAGAGAACGGCGATGACCTTGCCCGGCATCGGTGCGGTCAGTCGCCCGCCTTCGGTTTCCTCCTCGCCGGCGTGCGCGAGCCGCGGTGCGAAGCCCAGTTGCAGCGGGCCGTCCGAAAGGAACAGCGACAGCGTCTCGCCGTCGAGGACCGCGCCGATCTCGAACGATTCGTCGTCGAGCAGGCCGCTCACGCGCCGACTCGCCGGATCGTACGCGAGCGACGACAGGCAGGATGTCGATTCGGTGCCGCGCACCGAGAAGCCGCTGCGCGCGTACTCGATCTCGACCGACCAGGCTTGCCGGTTTCGGGTGAACTCGAAACCGCGCTTGAGCCACGCCATCGGGCGCCAGCCGTTGCGCAGCGAGAACGGGTCGCCGGGCACGCCTGGCACCGGCGCGCGCGCCTCGATCGCGAGCACCGCCGCCGACGCGATCGCGAGTTGCCTGGGCGAGGGAACGACGGACGCGGGCAACAGCACGGCCCGCTCGCGTTCGATCAGTCCGGTGTCGAGGTCGGCCTCGGCGAACGAGCGGCAGCCCATCAGCCGGTTCAGGAAGCCGACGTTGGTCGCGAGCCCGACCACCTCGAAGCCGACCAGCGCCTGACGCATCCGGCGGATCGCTTCGTCGCGGTCGCCGCCCCAGACGATCAGTTTTGCGATCATCGGGTCGTACCACGGCGAGATCGTGTCGCCGGCGCGAACGCCGCTGTCGATGCGCACCGCGCCCGGCACGCCGTCCGAGCCGCCCAGCGCGAAGCTCGCCGCGTCGGGCGTGGCGAGGTGGCGCAGCGTTCCGGTCGAGGGCAGGAAGCCCTTCTCGGTGTTCTCGGCGTAGACCCGCGCCTCGATCGAGTGCCCCGAGATTCGAAGCGCGTCCTGGGCCAGCGGCAGCGGCTCGCCCGCCGCGACGCGAAGCTGCCACTCGACCAGGTCCTGGCCGGTGATCATCTCGGTGACCGGGTGCTCGACCTGCAGCCTGGTGTTCATCTCCATGAAGTAGAAGCGACCGTCGGGTTCCGCGATGAACTCGACCGTGCCGGCGCCGACGTAGCCGACGGCGCGCGCCGCGGCCACCGCGGCCTCGCCCATCGCGCGGCGCCGTTCGGCAGTCATGCCGGGCGCGGGCGCCTCCTCGATCACCTTCTGGTGACGGCGCTGCACCGAGCAGTCGCGCTCGAACAGGTACGCGCAGCCGCCGTGCGTGTCGGCGAAGACCTGGATCTCGATGTGACGCGGACGCTGCAGATAGCGCTCGATCAGCACCGTGTCGTCGGAAAAGGCGTTGGCGGCCTCGCGTTTGCACGAGGCCAGCATCGAGTCGAACTGTTCCGGCTTGGCGACGATGCGCATGCCCTTGCCGCCACCACCCGCGCTCGCCTTGATCAGCACCGGGTAGCCGATCGCGTCGGCCTGCCCCTTCAGGTAGCCGGGGTCCTGGTTCGCTCCGTGATAGCCGGGAACGAGCGGCACGCTCGCCTTGCCCATCAGCGTCTTGGCCGCCGACTTGCTGCCCATGGCCGCGATCGCCGCGGCGGGCGGCCCGATGAAGACCAGCCCGGCGTCGTGCACGGCGCGCGCGAAGGCCTCGTTCTCGGAGAGGAATCCGTAGCCGGGGTGGATCGCCTGCGCTGCGCAGCGCTGCGCGGCCTGCAGGATCAGGTCGGCACGCAGGTACGACTCGCGGGCCGCGGGCGGGCCCAGGCGGATCGCTTCGTCGCAGGCCGCGACGTGCGCTGCGCGTGCGTCGGCGTCCGAGTACACCGCGACGGTGGCGATGCCCATGCGTCGCGCGGTGGCCGCGACGCGGCAGGCGATCTCGCCCCGGTTCGCGATCAGGATCTTCGAGAACATCTTGCTCTCCGGTCAGGGCCGACGAACTGCGGCAGGTACGCGAGCGGCAGGTGTTCGGGGCTCATTCCCGGTCCTTCGCCGCCCAGCCCGGCTTGCGCTTGTCGAAGAACGCCGCAATGCCTTCCTGCGCTTCGTCCGACGCGCGCACGATCGCGATCCGCGCCGCGGTCTCGTTCATCAGCGCGTCGTCGATCGGTCGGCCGGCGACGTTGCGGATCAGCCGTTTGGCCTCTCCCAGCGCGAGCGGGCCGCCCTGGAGCAGGTTGGTGAGAATCGCGTCGAGCCGTTCGTCGAGCGACTCGGGCGCGGCGAGTTCGTGGACGAATCCGATCGCTTTCGCTTCGGCGGCGTCGAACACCTCGGCGGTGAGGAAGTAGCGCTGCGCGTTGCGCGCGCCCATCGCGCGGATCACGTAGGGGCTGATCATCGCCGGGATCAGGCCCAGCTTGACCTCGGAGAGGCAGAACTTCGTGTCGCTCGCGGCGACTGTGATGTCGCACGCCGACATCATCCCCATGCCGCCGGCGAAGGCCGCGCCGTGCACCCGCGCCACGGTGGGTTTGGGCGAATCGGACAGCGTGCGCAGCACGTTCGCGAGGTGCCCCGAATCGCGGCGCGCCTCCTCGGCGGTCATCTCGCGCGCCTTGCGCATCCACGACAGGTCGCCGCCGGCGCAAAACGCCTTGCCGCGCCCACCGAGCACGATCGCGCGCACCGAATCGTCGGCGACGAGCGCGGGGAGCGCATCGTTCAGCTCGCCGATCAGCACGTCGTTCATCGCGTTGCGCAACTCGGGCCGGTTCAGCCACAGCCGGGCGATCGCGCCGGTGCGCTCGATCTCTATCGTCGTATAGGTCGCCACCTGTTCTCTCCCTCGTCTCAGATCCTGAATACACCGAATTTCGTTTCCGGGATCGGCGCGTTGATCGCCGCCGACAGTCCCAGGCCCAGCACCATCCGCGTATCGGCCGGATCGATCACGCCGTCGTCCCAGCACCTGGCCGTCGCATAGTACGGATTGCCCTGGTGCTCGTACTGCGCGAGGATCGGCGCCTTGAACTCGCGCTCCTGCTCGGCGCTCCACTCACCGTCGCGCGCCTCGATGCCGTCGCGGCGCACCGTCGCGAGCACCGCTGCGGCCTGTTCGCCCCCCATCACGCTGATCCGCGCGTTGGGCCACATCCAGAGGAATCGCGGCCCGAAGGCGCGCCCGCACATGCCGTAGTTGCCGGCGCCGAAACTGCCGCCGATGATGAAGGTGAACTTGGGCACCTGCGCGCACGACACCGCCGTGACCATCTTCGCGCCGTGGCGCGCGATGCCTTCATTCTCGTACTTCTTGCCGACCATGAAGCCGGTGATGTTCTGCAGGAACACCAGCGGGATCCTGCGCTGGCAACACAGCTCGATGAAGTGCGCGCCCTTGTTGGCCGAATCGGAGAACAAAATGCCGTTGTTCGCGACGATGCCCACCGGCATGCCGAACACGCGCGCGAAACCGGTGATCAGCGTCGTGCCGAAGCGCGCCTTGAACTCGTCGAACTCGGATCCGTCGACGACGCGCGCGATCACCTCGCGCACGTCGTAGGGCTTGCGCGTGTCGGTCGGGATCACGCCGTAGAGTTCGTGCGGGTCGTAGGCCGGCTCGACCGGGTCGCGCAGATCGAAGGGTTGCGGCTTGGTGCGGTTCAGGTTGCCGACGATCCGGCGCGCGATCGCGAGCGCGTGCGCGTCGTTGTGCGCGAGGTGATCGGCCACTCCCGAGAGGCGCGTGTGCACGTCGCCGCCGCCCAGCTCCTCGGCGCTGACCACCTCGCCGATCGCGGCCTTCACCAGCGGCGGCCCGCCGAGGAAGATCGTGCCCTGGTTGCGCACGATGATCGACTCGTCGCTCATCGCGGGCATGTACGCTCCTCCCGCAGTGCACGAACCCATCACCACCGCGATCTGCGGGATGCCCATCGCCGACATGTTGGCCTGGTTGAAGAAGATCCTGCCGAAATGCTCGCGATCGGGGAAGACGTCGTCCTGGTTCGGGAGGTTCGCGCCGCCCGAGTCGACCAGGTAGACGCACGGCAGCCGGTTCTCGCGTGCGATCTCCTGCGCGCGAAGGTGCTTCTTCACCGTGATCGGGAAGTAGGTGCCGCCCTTGACGGTGGCGTCGTTGCACACGATCACGCACTCGCTGCCCGAGACGCGCCCGATGCCGGTGATCACGCCGCCGCTCGGGGCGCCGCCGTCGTACATCCCGTCGCCCGCGAGCGGGGACAGCTCGAGGAACGGGGTCCCGGCGTCGAGCAGCGTCTCGACGCGCTCGCGCGGCAGCAGCTTGCCGCGGCCGACGTGCTTGGCGCGTGCCGTCTCGCCTCCTCCGAGCGCGGCGACTGCGCTGCGCTCGCGCAACTCGCCCACCAGCAGGCGTATCGCCTGCGCGTTGCTCTGGAACTGCTCGTCGCGTGTGTTCAGGTTGCTCTCGAGGCGTTTCAAGCGCTTCTCCGTCAAGTGGTTGCCGTGCCCGGGCCGACGCTAGCCCGGGAACACATCGGCGCGCGCGGCGCGGTTTCGGGGCTGCGCGACACGCGCCGCCACGCATTGCATCACCAATCGCGTGTAGAGCTCGATCAGCTCGCGCTTGGCGAGCCTGCCGCTTTCCCTGTACCAGGTGCCAACGCCGGTGAGCATCGCGAGGATCGCGAACGCGGTGATCCGTGGTTCGGGCACCGTGAAGCATCGCCCGCGCGCGCCGTCGGAGAGGATACCGGCGAGGATGTCTTCGTACCGGCGCCTGAGGGCCACGACGCCGCGGCGTTCGGCGCTGCTCAGGCTGCGCAACTCCATGTTCGCGACGAAGGCCTCCTGCCGGCGCAGCGTGTGAAAACGGACGTGAAAGTCCACGAACGCGCGCAGCCGCAGCACCGGATCGGCCGTGCGCGGCGCCTCGGTTTCCCAGCGCGCGAGCAGGAACTCGAGGTGTTCGACCAATAGCGCCACCAGCAGTTTGGTCTTGCCGGGAAAGTAGCGATAGATCGTCCCGGGCTGCACGCCTACCTTCCCGGCGAGCTGGCGCATCGTCATTGCCTCGAAGCCGCGCGCGGCGATCAGCGCGACCGCGGCGGCGCGGATCGCCTCCTCGGTGCGCGTGCCGTCCGATCCCGCGGTTCTGGCCATAGCCGGATCTTACCCTGTAATTGAACGGTTGACCGTTTAATTACAGCACGGCGGTCGGCGCGCAATACGAACCGGCCTGCTGACAACGCGCGGCCAAACGTGCTGTAATCATCCGTTCGAACGCCAGGGAGACAACATGAAAGTCCAGATCGCAGCATTGGCCGCAGCACTTCTCTTCACCACTTCCGCGCAAGCGCAGGACAAGCTGATCGCCGGGGTCGACGGCACCTTCGCCCCGCACGCCATGCCCAAGCTCGGCGGCGGCGTCGAAGGATTCAACGTCGACATGATCAACGAGATCGGCAAGCAGCTCGGGCGCCCGATCGAGATCTTCGCCGGGCAGTTCTCCGGCCTGATCCCGGCGATGAACTCGGGCCAGATCAGCTTCGTCGGGGCGCCGACGACGGTGACTCCCGAGCGCGCGCAGAACCTGCTCTTCACCGAGGGTTACCTGAACACCTACTACGCCTTCGTCGTGCCGGCCAAGTCGGCCGACATCAGCTCGCTCGAGCAGTTGAAGGGCAAGACCATCTCGCTCAACCGCGGCTCGGCCTACGACAAGTGGGCGCAGGAGAACGCCGCCAAGTACGGCTTCAAGGTCGAATCCTTCGGCACCAACGCCGACTCGGTCCAGGCTCTGATCTCCGGGCGCGCCGACGTGCAGATGTCGGGCAACACGGTCGCCGCCTACTCGGTGGTCAAGGCCGGCGGCCAGACCAAACTCGCTTCGCTCACCGTCGACCAGGGCCTGGTCTGGGCGGCGGCGTTTCGCAAGGACGACGCGAAGCTGCGCAACGCGGTGGACGCGGCGATCGAGTGCATGAAGACCAAGGGCATCATGGCGCAGCTCTACGAGAAGTGGTTCGGTCAGAAGCCGCCGGCGGGATCGGCGCCGGTGACCGTGTACGCCGGCTACGGCGTGCCGGGAATGGCCGGGCACGACCCGAGCCCGCACACTCCGAACTGCAAGTAAGTTGGAGGCGCAGGCGCCGATCCTCGAAGTCCGGAGGCTGCACAAGTCGTTCGGCCAGCTGGAGGTTCTCAAGGGCGTCGACCTGGTCGTGCGCCCGAAGGAGCTGGTCTTCGTGATCGGCCCCTCCGGCTCGGGGAAGTCGACGCTGCTGCGCTGCTGCAACCGGCTCGAGGAGCCCACCGGGGGTTCGATCCACGTCGAGGGCAAGGACATCACCGCCCCCGGCGTGGACATCAACGCGGTGCGCCGGCGCATCGGCATGGTGTTCCAGTCGTTCAACCTCTACCCGCACCTTACGGCGCTGGGCAACGTCACGCTGGCGCTGCGCACCGTGCTGAAGAAACCGCGCGCCGAGGCCGACGAGATCGGGCGCGCGGCGCTCGCACGCGTCGGGCTCGCCGAGAAGGCGCTGAGCCACCCCAACGAGCTCTCCGGCGGACAGCAGCAGCGGGTCGCGATCGCGCGCGCCGTCGCGCTCGAGCCCGCGGTGATGCTGTTCGACGAACCGACCTCGGCGCTCGACCCCGAGCTGGTGGGCAGCGTGCTCGCCGTGATGAAGGAGCTGCGCGAGTCGGGAATGACGATGCTCGTGGTGAGCCACGAGATGCGCTTCGCACGAAGCGCGGCCGACCGGGTCGTGTTCATGGACCACGGCCACATCCTCGAGCAGGGCCCGCCGGACAAGCTGCTGCACTCGCCCGATCACCCGCGGATTCGCGAGTTCATCGCCTCGATCGAACACTGAGGCCGCGGTGACGACGAACATCGATCGTCTGCTCGACACCTTCTTCAACGCGAAGGTGATGGCGCAGTACGCGCCAAAGATCTGGGAGGGCTTCTGGGTGACGGTCGAACTCGCGCTCGCGGTGATCGCCGCCGGTCTGGTCGCGGGCCTCGTGCTCGCGCTGGTGCGCGCGTTTCGCGTGCGCGCGTTGAACTTCCTGATCGTGGTGCTGGTCGACGTGCTGCGCGCGCTGCCCCCGCTGGTGCTGATCGTCGGGTTCTACTTCGCGCTGCCGGGCCTGGGGATCAGGATGAGCGCCTGGGTCGCCACCTGGCTGTCTCTGGCGCTGATCCTGATGGCTTTCTCCGAAGAGATCTTCTGGGCCGGGATCGTGTCGATTCCCAGGGGGCAGTGGGAGGCGGCGCGCTCGACCGGGCTGAACTTCTGGCAGACGCTCACGCAGGTCGTGATGCCGCAGGCGGTGCGGCTGACGATCCCGCCGCTCACCAACCGAACGATCTCGATCTCGAAGAACACCGCGCTCGGCGCGGTGGTCGCCGTGGGAGAGATCCTCTACCAGTCGCAGAGCGCGTACTCGTTCTCGTACAACCCCTCGCCGCTCGTGCTGGGGGCTTTCGCCTACCTGGTCCTGTTCCTTCCGGTGGTGATCTTCGGGCGCTGGGTCGAGACGAGGTTCGCGTGGAAGCGCTGATCCAGAACTTCTTCAACCTCGGGATCCTGTCGCAGGCCTGGCCGATCCTGCTGCGCGGCCTGGGCATGACGCTGCTGCTCACCGTCGTGGTGGTGCCGCTGGGAATCGTCGGCGGGCTCGCGGTGGCGCTCGCGTCGGCCTCGCGCTGGCGCGTCTTGCGCTGGGCCACGGTGGCCTACGTCGACTTCTTTCGCGCCTTCCCGCCCCTGGTGCTGCTGATGTTCGTCGCCTACGGGCTGCCTTTCCTCGACGTGCGCATCGGCGCCTTCGGCTCGGTGGCGCTCGCCTTCCTGCTCAACACGTCGAGCTACTACGGCGAAGTCCTGCGCGCCGGGATCGAGTCGGTGCCGCGCGGCCAGGCCGAAGCGGCGCGCTCGACCGGGCTGAGCAGGCTGCAGACGATGACCTGGGTGGTCGTGCCGCAGGCGGTGAGAAACGTCACCCCCGACCTGATCTCGAACACGCTCGAAGTGATCAAGCTCACCTCGATCGCGAGTGTGGTCGCACTGCCCGAACTGCTGCACGCCGCGCGCGAGGCGCAGTCGCTCACCTACAACGCGACGCCGATCATCGCGGCCGGCCTGATCTACCTCGCCTGCCTGTGGCCGATCGTGCGGCTGCTGAGCCGCTTCGAGCACCGGCAGATCGCACTGCACTGATGGAGCGCCCCTAAACGATGGACCGAATCCTCGTCATCAATCCGAATTCCACCGAGGCCGTCACACGCGGAATCGACGAGGCGTGCGCGCCGCTGCGCATTCCCGGCGGTCCGGCGATCGAGTGTGCGACGCTGGCCGAGGGTCCGCCGGGGATCGAGACGCAGCAACACGCCGACGGCGTGATCGCGCCGATGCTCGCGCTGGTTCGCGCGCGCGAGAGCGACTGCAGCGCGTTCGTGATCTCCTGCTACAGCGACCCGGGCCTGCACTCGATCCGCGAAGCAACGCGCAAGCCGGTACTGGGCATCGCCGAGTGCGGGATCTTCACCGCGCTCACGATCGGGCAGCGTTTCGGGGTCATTGCGATCCTGCGCAAGTCGATCGCGCGTCACCTGCGTTATATCGGTGCGCTCGGCGTCGCCGATCGCCTCGCCGGCGAACTGCCGGTCGGGCTGGCCGTGACCGAACTGGCGGATGAAGCGCGCACCCTGGGGCGCATGGTCGAGGTGGGCAAGGCCTTGCGCGACGCGCACGGCGCCGACGTCGTCGTGATGGGTTGCGCCGGCATGGCGCGCTACCGCAAGGCGTTGCAGGACGAGATCGGAATCCCCGTGGTCGAGCCGACGCAGGCTGCGGTGGCGATGGCGATCGGTCGGGTTCGGCTGAACTGGGCCGGCGCGTAGGCTCAGGTTGCGCGTCACGATCGCATCGGCTCGCGCGGCAGGTCGAAGCGTTCCCGCGTCGTGCAGTAGCGCGACGCGAACAGGCGACCGATCGGGGCGTAGCTGGCCTCCGAGATCCTCTTGGTCGCCGGATCGATCACGCCATCGCGCGCGTGCACCAGCACGATCTCGCCCACCACCATCTCGCGCTCGGGACCGAATTCGATCCGGCGTTCGACCCGGCATTCGAGCGCTGCCGCCGCCTGCGCGATGCGCGGGTGGCGCACCATCGCCGCCGGCACCGGCGTGAGCCCGGCCGCTTCGAACTCGCTCTCGGATTCGGCGAGTTCCGCGCTCGAGACGTGCATCGCGTCGGCGGTGGCTTCTTCGACCAGGTTGACGACGAACTCGCCGGTGCGACGGATGTTCTTCAGCGTGTGCTTGATCGCGCCGTCGGAGCGGCGATTGAAACTCACGATGCACAGCGGCGGCTCTTCCGAGATCACGTTGAAGAACGAGAACGGCGCGCAGTTCGCGACGCCGTTCTCGCTCCAGGTGGAGATCCACGCGATCGGGCGCGGAATCACCAGCCCGATCAGCAATTTGTAGCGCTCGACTTGCGAGAGTTTCGCGAGTTCCAGATCCATTCGTCGTCTCCCAATCGGTCGTGCGCCGATCAGCCGTTCTCGGGCGTGACCTGCGCGCCGACGCGATCGACGATCAGCCGGTAGTGCTCCGGGCGGCGGTGCGCGGCGAAGTTGAACATCGTGCGCTTGAGGTTCGCCGCGAGGTCGATGTCGCAGTTGAAGCAGATCACTTCGTCTTCCTCGCTCTGGCTCTTGACGGCGATCTCGCCGGTGGGCGCGACGATCACCGAGTGGCCGAACATGCGAAAGCCGTCCTCGACACCGCACTTGGCCGTCTCCACCAGCCAGGTCGCGTTCTGGAACGCCATCGACTGCGCCATGATCAGGTGGTGGTGCACGCGCAGCGCCGGCGGTTCGGGGTAGTGCAGGTTCTCGGTCGGCGTGTTGAAGCCCAGCGCGACGATCTCGGCGCCCTGGAGAGCGAGCACGCGAAAGGCCTCGGGCCAGCGCCGGTCGTTGCAGATCAGCATGCCGGTGATCGTGTCGAAAAACCGCCACACCTTGAAGCCCAGCTCGCCGACCTGGAAGTACTTCTTCTCCAGGTGCTGGAACGCGGCGCCGGGCTTGTGATCGGCGTGGCCCGGCAGGTGGACCTTGCGGTACTTGCCGACGACCGTGCCGTCGGGCGCGACCAGGATCGCGGTGTTGAAGTGCTCGCCCTGCGGTCGTGAGTTCGGCGTAGCCGACGTAAAAACCGATGCCCAGCTTCTTCGCTTCGTCGAACAGCGGCTGCGTCTCGCGCGAGGGCATCGTGCGTTCGAAGAACTTCGCGTCGACCTCGGACTGGTCCTGCATCCACCAGCGCGGAAAGAAGGTCGTGAACGCGAGTTCGGGAAAGACGACGAACTTCGCGCCCATCATGTGCGCGTCGCGCAGCAGCGCGACCAGCCGTTGCGTGGCGCTCGTGCGCGAGTCGGCGAGGTGCAGCGGCCCGAGCTGGGCCGAGGCGATCCTGAGGTGTCTGGCCATGGCGTGTCCAATGATTTCCGGTGTGGTCGTTCGCTGCTTGGTCGTTTGCCGTGCGGTCGTTTGCCGTGCGGTCGTTCGCCGTGCGGTCGTTCGCCGTGCGGTCGTTCGCGTATCGCTTCAGCGGGGAAGCGGCGTTTCCCAGGCGTCGAGCTGGGCGATCTCGGGAACGCGCAGGCCGGCGGGCCTGGCGGACTCGGCGACCTCGCGCGCGAGGTATCGTCCGCGGCCACGCTCGGCGTGCAGCTCGCCCTCGTGCACGATCACGTCGCCGCGCGAGATCACGGTGACCGGCCAGCCGCTCAGCTTGCGACCTTCGTAGGGCGTGTATCCGACCGCGTCGTGCAGCATCGACGCGGTGGCGGTGCGTTCGACGGCCGGATCCCAGATCGCGATGTCCGCGTCCGATCCGACCGCGAGTTCGCCCTTGCGCGGATACAGGCCGTAGGTCCGCGCGTGATTAGTCGAGGACAGTTTCACGAACTCCTCGATGCTGATGCGCCCGGTCGCGACGCCTTCGGAGAACAGCAGCGGCAGGCGCAACTCCAGCCCCGGAACCCCGTTGGCGACGTCCTTGAAGGTTGTCTTCTCACCCTTGGGCAGCTTGCCCGACGCGTCGAAGCGATACGGCGCGTGATCGGAGGAGTACATCTCGAGCGTGCCGTCGCGAATTCCGGCCCAGCAAGCCGCCTGCGCGGCTTCGTCGCGCGGCGGCGGGCTGCAGCAGAACATCGCGCCGTCCAGGCCGCCGCGGTCCAGGTCCTTCGCGGTGAGAAACAGGTACTGCGGGCAGGTCTCGCCGAACACCTTGAGCCCGCGCGCGCGTGCCTTGCGGATCGCGTCGATACCGTCGACCGTCGAGACGTGCACGACGAGGATCGGCGCGTCGACCAGTTCGGCCAGAGCGATGATCCGGTTGATCGCCTCGGCTTCGGCGCCGCGCGTGTGGCAGATCGCGTGGTAGCGCGGCAGGACGTTGCCCGCGCCGACCATCTTGCCCGCGAGCCAGCCGATCATGCCGTGATTCTCGGCGTGCACCATCGTGAGCGCGCCGTGCTTGCGCGCGACCGAGAGCACGTCGAGGATCTGCTCGTCGGCGAGACGCATCCGGTCGTAGGTCATGAACAGCTTGAACGAGCGCAGCCCGTCGCCGATCGCGTCCGGCAGGTGGTCTGCGAGCGTCTGCTGCGAGGGATTCGCGACGATCAGGTGAAAGGCGTAGTCGATCACTGCCTTTTCCGCTGCGCGCCGGTGGTAGTCGGCCAGCACCTCCGGGATCAGCATCTCGCGGTGCTGCGCGGCGAACGAGATCGTCGTCGTCGTGCCGCCGAACGCGGCCGAGACCGTCGCGCTGTGGAAGTCGTCGGCGCACATGATGCCGAAGGCCGAGACCTGCTCGATGTGCGTGTGGCTGTCGATTCCGCCCGGCATGACCAGTTTGCCCGCGGCGTCGATCTCGCGCCCGGCGCCGGAAAGGCCGGGCCCGATCGCGGCGATGCGCCCATCGCGCACTGCGAGGTCGGCGTCGCGCGTGCCGGCGGCGGTCGCGAGCTTGCCATTGCGGATCAGCAGGTCGTAGGTGTTCGCCATTCTTTCGCTCCGATTCAGCCGATTGTGCCGTATGCCGGCGCATCGGATGCGGCGCCGGTGTTCCGGGTCAGAATCCGCCGTCCGTCACGATTCGCCCCAGCAATCCCACCGCGACGCCGATCACCGCGCCGAGCGAGGGAAACCAGTGCTTTCGCATTCGCGCCTTTGGCGCGATGTCCTGGAAGATCAGGTAGAGGATTCCTCCGGCCGAGAACAGCATCACCGCTCCGAGCACTTCGGGGCGAGTCGACAGGAACAGCCAGCCGCAGATCCCCAGCACGGGACCGATCGGAACCAGCAGCGCCATGGCCAGCAGGATCCGGCCCCTGCGCGCGCCCGAGACCGACTTCAACTCCCGGTACGCATTGAATCCCTCGGGAAGGTTCTGCAGTCCGATCAGCGCGGCGAGCAGTATCGCCGACGCGCCCCCGGATGCGAACACGCCGCCCAGTGCGAGCGACTCGGGGACGTAGTCCAGAAGCATCGCCAGGAACTGCGGCGACTCGTGTTTGTGCAAGCCGAGGGCGCGCTCGAGAGCGAAGAACGCGACCCCGCCGGCGACGAAGCTGGCGACGACCCGTCCCGGATCGCCGACCGATCGGGCGCCGTCGGGCAGCAGAACGAAGGTCACCGCGGCGAGCAGGACGCCTCCGCCGAACGCGATCACGAAGTGGCGGAACTCGCGCTCGAGCCAGCCGGGGTGGATCCGTTCGACCGTGGCGAGCAGGGCGCCGAGCGGGATGCACGCCCCGGCGGCGCCGGTGTACGCGATGATCTCGATTGGGCCTGGCATCGGTCAGCGCTGGTCCGAGCGCTCGCGCGTGCCACGCAACCGCGTCGTGCGCTGCGCGAAGACCAGATCGTCGAGCGCCTCGTCGGGGGTCATCGCGCCGTCGTCGCACGCGACCGCGAGCAGCTGCGCCGGCGCGCCAACGGTGCCGATTGCGGCGGGCAACCCGAGCGAGCGGCGCCCGCCCGCGACCGCGCGCCGCCACAGTGCGCTGCCGGGGTGCGGGTTGTCGGCGGTGACCAGCAGCGAGCGCCCGTGCCTTGCCAGTCGGGCCTGGTACTCGAGCCAGCGCAGTTCCTCGCGCGGGTCGATCCCGACGTTGCTGTCGCTGCCGATCGACAGCGACCCGCCGAGTGCCCACCAGCGCCGGAGGTCGAACTGTCCGTCGCCGAGGTTGGCTTCGGTGGTCGTGCACACGCAGACGGTCGCGTCGCGCGCCGCCAGCGTCACCAGTTCGGCGTCGGTGGCGTGGGTCGCGTGCACCATCGTCCAGCGCGCGTCGACCGGCGCGTTGTCGCACAGCCATTCGATCGGTGTCGTGCCCAGGTGTTGGCGTGCGGCATCGACCTCGGCGAGCTGTTCGCTGATGTGGACGTGCACCGGGCACCCGGGCAGCAGCGCGTCGCGCAGCGCGAGCACCTCGGCGAGATCGGCCGCGCCGACCGCGCGCAGCGAGTGCGGCGCGATGCCGACGCGCTGCCCCGGTTCGCCCCCGGCCCGCTGCCCCGGTTCGCCCCCGGCCCGCCGCCCGACGCGCATGCGCAGCGTTTCGAGCAGCTTGCCGTAGTCCTCGAGCGACATCCCGAAACGCCGTTGCCGCTCGGACAGCGGCGCGCCGTCGAAGCCGCCGCGCCGGTACAGCACCGGAAGCAGCAGCATGTCGAGCCCGGCGGCGCGTGCGGCGCCGAGCAGCGCATCGGCGGTCTCGATCGCGGCGCTGCCCGCGAGTCGGTGCACGTAGTGGAACTCGGCCACCGCGCCGTACCCCAGCGCGCGCATGCGCCGGTACAGCTCGCCGGCCGTGACCGCCAGCGACTCCGGGTCGAGTGCGTCGACCGCTTCGTACATCCGCTCGCGCCAGGTCCAGAAACTGTCGCCGGTGCCGCTGGCGCGCTCGGTCAACCCGGCGATGCGGTGCTGGAAGGCGTGGCAGTGCGCGTTGGGCATCGCCGGAATCAGCAGGTCGGCGACCGCAGCGTTCGCCGATCGATCGCTCGCGTCGCGCGACCGCTCCGCGCAGGCTCCGCGACCGCTCCGCGCAGGGTCGTGGCGTCCGATCGGATCGCCGAGATCAGCCCCGCGTCGTCGATCTCGACGCTGGCGTCGCGCAACCAGCCCTCGTCGGTCATCAGCCAGCGGGCGTGTTGGGTCTTCATGGCCTAATCTTACGGTTGGACGAAGCACTGGGGGAGGGGCGGTGGATCGCCTGCGTGTCGATACCTTGATCGAGAACTGCCGCGTCGCGTCGATGGCGCAGGCGAACTACGGTGCGCACGACGACGCGGTGGTGGCGATCGCCGACGGGAAGGTCGCGTGGACCGGCGCGCGCGGCGAGGCGCCCGCGTTCGACGCGCGCGAGGTGTTCGATGGCGGCGGCGGCTGGATCACGCCCGGGCTGATCGATTGCCACACGCACCTCGTCTACGGCGGCGACCGCGCGGGCGAGTTCGAGATGCGCCTGCAGGGTGCGAGCTACGAGGAGATCGCGCGCAACGGCGGGGGAATCGCCTCGACCGTGACCGCGACCCGCGCGGCGAGCGAGGACGAACTCGAGGCGCAGGCGCGGTCGCGGCTGTCGCGGATGATCGCCGAGGGCGTGACCACGGTCGAGATCAAGTCCGGATACGGGCTCGAGCTCGAGGGCGAACTGAAGATGCTGCGCGTCGCGCGAGCGCTCGGGCGCCGGTTGCCGGTGCGCGTCGCGACCACGCTGCTCGCCGCGCACGCGCTGCCGCCCGAGTACGCGGGGCGTGCCGACGTGTACGTCGACCTGGTCGCCAACGAGATCGTCCCGGCGGCCGCGGCGGCCGGTCTGGCCGATGCGGTCGACGCGTTCTGCGAGGGAATCGGGTTCAGCGTGCAGCAGTGCGCGCGGGTGTTCTCGGCCGCGCGCGCCGCGGGCCTGCCGGTGAAGCTGCACGCCGACCAGCTCTCGAACCTGGGCGGCGCGGCGCTCGCGGCGCGGTTTTCGGCGCTGTCGGCCGACCACATCGAGTACAGCGACGACGAGGGCGTGCGCATGATGGCCGCGGCCGGCACGGTCGCGGTGTTGCTGCCCGGCGCGTTCTACTTCCTGCGCGAGAAGCAGTTGCCGCCGCTCGCCGCGCTGCGCTGCTCACGGTGTCGCGATCGCGCTGGCCACCGACTGCAACCCGGGGTCCTCGCCGCTGGTCTCGCCGCTGCTCGCGATGAACATGGGGTGCACGCTGTTCCGGCTCACGCCCGAGGAGGCGCTGGCGGGGATGACGCGAAACGCGGCGCGCGCGCTCGGGCTGCAGCGATCGCTCGGCACCGTCGAGACGGGCAAGGCCGCCGACCTCTGCCTGTGGGACATCAGGCGCCCGGCCGAGCTGGCCTATGCGATCGGCGCGAATCCGCTGGTGGAGCGCTGGTTCAGCGGCTCCACCGCAGCGCCGCCTCGAGGCACTCGCGGATGAGCGGCGCGACCCGCGTGGCGAGTTCGGGGCGGTAGGCGAACGGCGCGGTCTCGTCCATGTAGATGCGCTGCGACATCTCGAGCTGGATCGCGTGCACGCCTGCGTCAGGGGCGCCGTAGCGCCGGGTGATGTAGCCGCCCTTGAAGCGCCCGTCGAGGACCGAGCTGAATTCGCTCTGCGCGGCCACCGGCGCGAGCACGCGCTCGAGCAGTTCGAGCGCGCACGAGCTCCCCGACGCGGTGCCGAAGTTCAGGTCGGTGAGCCGTCCGTCGAAAAAGCGCGGCAACTCCGACACGATCGAGTGCGCATCCCACAGCACCACGCGCCGGTGCGTCGCGCGCAGCCGCGCGAGCTCGGTTGCGAGCGCGTCGTGATAGGGCCGCCAGCAGGCTTCGACCCGCGCGGCGATCTCGGCCGCATCCGGCGGCGCGCCGCGATAGACGTCCTCCTTGCGAAAGGTGTCCACCGGAACGAGGCCGGTGGTGTCGCGGCCCGGGTAGAGGTTCGCGTCGTCGGGCGGGCGATTCAGGTCGACGACCAGGCGCGAGTGTGTCGCGACGAGCACCGTCGCATCGAGCGCGTCGAGGAAGTCGTAGAGCAGCGGCAGGTGCCAGTCGGTGTCGGCGAGTGTCAGCGCGACCGGGGTCAGGCGCGCGGCGATCGCGGGCGGCAGGTGCGTGCCGACGTGTGGCATCGAGACCATCAGCGGCGAGGCGCCGCGGCGAAGTATCAAGGGCGGCGGAGCGTCGTCTGCGGTCATGGCGATCGGCTGGGGCGGGTGGGGTCGATGCGCCGGATCATCGCGGTTGCGCAGGTCGCGCCGATGCGCCGGATCATCGCGGTTGCGCGGGCCGCGCCGACGACGGTAGCAGGTCGCTCGCAGCGTCGGTGAAACGGTGTTCGCGAATCATCCGTTCGACCGCTTCGATGTCGGGCGAGAACAGCCGGTCGCGGTCGTAGAAAGCGGCGGCCGAACGGATCGTCGCGCAGGCACGCTGCAGCGCCGGCGACGTCTCGAGCGGGCGGCGCAGCTCAATTCCCTGTGCCGCGGCGAGCAACTCGATCGCGACGATGCGGCGCACGTTGGCCACCATCGGCAGGACGCGCCGCGCCGCGAAGGTCGCCATGCTGACGTGGTCTTCCTGGTTCGCCGAGGTCGGCAGGCTGTCCACGCTCGCGGGGTGCGCGAGCGACTTGTTCTCGCTCGCCAGCGCCGCGGCGGTGACGTGCGCGACCATGAATCCCGAGTTCAGGCCGGCCTCCGGGACGAGGAAGGGGGGCAACCCGCTCAGGTTGGCGTCGATCAGCAGCGCGATCCTGCGCTCGGACAGCGCGCCGACCTCGGCCACCGCCGTCGCGAGCGCGTCGGCCACCAGTGCGACCGGCTCGGCGTGGAAGTTTCCCCCGGAGAGGACGTCGCCGCTGTCGGCGAATACGAGCGGGTTGTCGGTGACCGCGTTGGCCTCGCGCCGCAGCACTTCGGCGACGTAGTGGAACTGGTCGAGGCACGCGCCCATGACCTGCGGCTGGCAGCGCAGGCTGTACGGATCCTGCACCCGGACGTCGTCGCGGCGGTGCGATTCGCGGATCCGACTGCCCTCGAGCAACGCGAGCAGCTGTTCGGCGACGCGGATCTGGCCCGATTGCCCGCGCAGCACGTGGATGCGAGCGTCGAACGGCGTGTCGGAGCCGGCGGCCGCGTCGACCGACATCGCGCCGGCGAGCAGCGCCGCGGCGAACGCGGCCTCGGCATCGAACAGCGCGACCAGCGCGATCGCGGTCGAGACCTGCGTGCCGTTGATCAGCGCGAGCCCCTCCTTCGGCGCCAGCGCGAGCGGTTTCGCGCCGATGCGCTCGAGCGCGCGCGACGCGGGCATCCGCTCTCCGTCGACGTCGATTTCGCCCAGTCCGAGCAGGGCGGCGGTCAGGTGCGCGAGCGGCGCCAGATCGCCCGACGCGCCCACCGAGCCCTGGCTCGGGATCACCGGCAGCGCATCGGCTTCGAGCAGCTTGGCGAGCGCGCGGACCGTGATCGCGCGCACGCCCGACGCGCCGCGCGCGAGGCTCGCGATCTTGAGCAGCAGCACGAGCCGGACGATCGGCGCCGGCAACGGATCGCCGACGCCGACGCAGTGCGAGAGGATCAGGTTGCGTTGCAGGTCGGCGAGCGCGTCGCGCGCGATGTGCGTTTGCGCCAGCTTGCCGAAGCCGGTGTTGATTCCGTAGGCTGGTTCGCCGCGCTCGACGATCGCGTTGACGGTGGCCGCGCTCGCCGCGACGCGCTCGATCCAGCCGCGCGCGAGCCGCGGCACGAAGCGCGCGCGGTACGCGGCGCGAAGCGTCGCGAGCGAGAGCGCGCCGGGTTCGATGTCGAGCGCCGGGTGTTCGTCGTTCATCGGGTCGTTCATCGAGTCGGTCCGGTGGGTGGCGCGCATCGTTCGACGAACACGAGCGTCACCGAGGCGCCCGATTCGATCGCCGACGGCGCGACGCCCGCGCGCGGCGGTGCCGCTGGTGCCGCTAGTCCCGCTGGTGCCGCTGGTCCGTCTCTGTCCCGAAGGACCGCGTCCCCGGACGACAGTACGACGGTTTCCGCTTTCCCGCCATCGGGCGCGGCGCCGCCGTGCCCGTCACCGCCGTGCCCGTCACCGCCGTGCCCGGTGCCGCCGGGCCCGGCGCCGCCGACGCTCAGCCCTCCGCGCTGCACGACCACGGCGAGCGCGCGCGCGAACTCGTGCGAGTCGAGCGCTTCGCCCGCGCGCAGCGTCCGGCGCAGCAGCCGGCCGCGCAGCCGATCGTGGGCGACCATCAGGTTCAGCGCGCGGCACGCGCCGGCGCCGGGCTCCGGCGCGCAGTGCGGCGCATCCTCCCCGGCGAAATCGATCGGCGCGCTGTCGGCGTCCAGGCGCAGCTCTTCGGCGACGCCGAATCGAAGGCGCACCGCGCCGCTGGCCAGCGCGAAGGCGCGGCGCAGGCCCGGATAGGTCGAGAACTGCCCGGGCGCGTCGATGTCGGCGAGGCTCAGCCGCCACCCCTGGCCGACGCCGATGTCGCGCGTGACGCCGCCACCGTTGCGCCACGGCACCGGCGCGAGATCGGCAATTCGGACGACGCGCACCGGTTCGCGGGAGGTCCGGTGTCCGCTCAATCGTCGGTCATCGATCGATCATCGGCAGATCCAGGCCCTGCGCGCGGGCCACTTCGATGGCCGACGGGTAGCCGGCGTCGGCGTGGCGCATCACCCCGCTGGCCGGGTCGTTCCACAGCACGCGCTCGATGCGACGATCGGCCGCCTCGGTGCCGTCGCAGACGATCACCACGCCGGCGTGCTGCGAGTAGCCGATCCCGACGCCGCCGCCGTGGTGGATCGACACCCAGGTCGCACCGCCGGCGACGTTGAGCATCGCGTTCAACAGCGGCCAGTCGGCGACCGCGTCGCTGCCGTCCTTCATCGATTCGGTTTCGCGATTCGGGCTCGCGACCGACCCGGTGTCGAGGTGATCGCGCCCGATCACGATCGGCGCCTTCAGTTCGCCGCTGCGCACCATCGCGTTGAACGCCAGCCCCGCCTTGTGGCGTTCGCCCAGTCCGAGCCAGCAGATTCGCGCGGGCAGGCCCTGGAACGCGATGCGCTCGCGCGCCTGGTCGAGCCAGCGGTGCAGGTGCGCGTCTTCGGGAAAGAGCTCCTTGACCTTCGCGTCGGTGCGGTAGATGTCCTCGGGGTCGCCCGAGAGCGCGACCCAGCGAAACGGCCCCATGCCGCGGCAAAAGAGCGGGCGGATGCACGCCGGCACGAAACCGGGGTAGTCGAAGGCGTCCTTCACGCCGGCGTCGAAGGCGACCTGGCGCAGGTTGTTGCCGTAGTCGATCACCGGCACGCCTTCGTGGTGCCAGGCGAGCATCGCGCCGACGTGCGGCACCGACGACGCGCGCGCGTCGGCGACGAGCCGCGCGCGTTCGCCCGGGTCGCCGTGCTCGCGCACCTGCCACCACTGTCCCACCGACCAGCCGATCGGCAGGTAGCCGTTGACGAGATCGTGCGCACTGGTCTGGTCGGTCACGGCGTCCGGGCGGATGCCGCGCGCCTTGTACGCCGGGAACAGCTCGGCCGCGTTGCCCAGGATACCGACCGACACCGCGCGCCCGCCGGCGTGCGCGTCGCCGACGATCGCCAGCGCCTCGTCGATGTCGCGCGCCTGGTGATCGAGGTAACGGGTCTTCAGGCGCATGTCGATGCGCGACTGCTGGCACTCGATCGCGATGCACGACGCACCCGCGAGCACCGCAGCGAGCGGCTGCGCGCCGCCCATCCCGCCGAGCCCGGCGGTGAGGATCCACTTGCCGGCCCAGTCGTTGCCGTAGTGCTTGCGCCCCAGTTCGACGAAGGTCTCGTAGGTGCCCTGGACGATGCCCTGGCTGCCGATGTAGATCCACGATCCCGCGGTCATCTGGCCGTACATCATCAGGCCCTTGCGATCGAGTTCGTCGAAGTGCTCCCAGGTGGACCACTTGCCCACCAGGTTCGAATTGGCGATCAGCACGCGCGGGGCGTCGGGGTGGGTGCGAAACACGCCCACCGGCTTGCCCGACTGGATCAACAGGGTCTCGTCGTCGCCCAGCCGGCGCAGCGCGGCGACGATCGCCTCGTAGCACTCCCAGTTGCGCGCGGCTTTTCCAATGCCGCCGTAGACCACCAGTTCGGCCGGGTTCTCGGCGACTTCCGGGTCGAGGTTGTTCATCAGCATGCGCAGCGGCGCTTCGGTGAGCCAGCTGCGCGCGCTGAGCTCGGTGCCGCGCGGCGCGCGGATCGTGCGGCCGAGCTCGTGCTGGGTGGTGGGTGCGTTCATCTCGTTTCTCCTGCGTGCGATCGGGCGGTGCGAAGCGATGTTTGCACAGCGGGCTTGATTTGTCTATACAATTGCGCCACCCAGGAAACGACGACTTGAACGACACGCCCCGCAACGCCCCTTCCTCGCGCCGGTCGCAGCCGCACTACGCGCGGGTGAAGGCGATCGTGCGCGAGCGCGTCGCGTGCGGCGCGCTGCGCCCGGGCGACGCGATACCCACCGAGCAGGAGTGGGCGCGCGAACTCGGGCTGTCGCGCCTGACCGTGCACCGCGCGATGCGCGAGCTGATGCACGAGGGCGTCCTGGTGCGTTTCCCGCGTCGCGGGACTTTCGTCGCCGAGCCGCGCCCGCAGTCCTCGCCGATCACGGTCGAGCCGATCGACAGCCAGATCGTCGGGCGCGGCCACGTCTACGCCGCCGAGGTGGTCGACGCGACCGAGGAACTCGCCGGCGCCGACATCGCCGATCGGCTCGAGCTTCGCGTCGGCGAGAAGGTGTTTCGCTCGCGTGTCGTGCACCTCGAAGACGGCGTGCCGATCCAGTTCGAGGACCGCTACGTGAACCCGCGCGTCGTGCCCGAGTACCTCGCAGTGGACTTCGCCGCGGTGCCGCCTGCGAAGTACCTCCAGCAAAACTACCCGCTGCGCGAGGTCGAACATGCGATCATCGCGGAAGCGGCCGACGACGAGTCTGCGCGCTGTTTGCGGGTAGAACGCGGCGTGCCCTGCCTGACCATCCATCGCAGGACCTGGTCGCTGGGGCGGGTCGCGAGCTATGCGCGGCTGGTGCACCCGGGAAGCCGCTTTCGCCTGTTCAGCCGGTTCCGTCCGCACTGAGCACGGCTGCGGGCGCCGCGGGAAAACGATCGACAACGAAACATGAGGAGACGAGGATGAGCAGAAAGCTGATGATGGGTGTGGTGGCCTCGACGATGGTTCTGGCCGGCGCCGCCGTCGCGCAGGAGACCAAGGTCGCGATCGGGATGTCGGGCTGGACCGGCTTCGCGCCGCTCACGCTGGCGAAAGAGGCCGGGATCTTCAAGAAGAACGGACTCGACGTCTCGATCAAGAAGATCCCGCAAAAGGACCGCCACCTCGCGATCGCGTCGGGCGACATCCAGTGCGCCGCGACCACGGTCGAAACCTGGATCGTCTGGAACGCCGCGGGCGTGGCCACCAAGCAGCTGTTCCAGCTCGACAAGAGCTATGGCGCCGACGGCATGGTCGTGCGCAACGACGTTGCGAAGATCGCCGACCTCAAGGGCAAGACGATCGCTGCCTCCGCGCCCGGCACCGCCCCCTACTTCACGATGGCCTGGATGCTGAAGAAAAACGGCCTGTCGGTGAAGGACGTGAGGGTCGTGAACATGGAGCCGAACCCGGCCGCACAGGCCTTCGTCGCCGGCCAGAGCGGGCTCGACGCGGCGATGACCTACGAGCCGTACCTGTCGGCGGTTCGCGCCAAGCCCGAAGCCGGGAAGATCATCGCGACCACGCTCGACTACCCGATGATCATGGACACGGTCGGGTGCACGCCGAAGTTCATCGCCGAGAACCCGAAGGCGGTCAAGGCGCTGGCCGAGAGCTACTTCCAGGCGCTGGAGATGATCAAGTCCGACGCGGCGAAGGCCAACACGATCATGGGCGCCGACGTGAAGCAGACCGGCGAGGCGTTCGCGAAGTCTTCGGCCTACCTGCGCTGGCAGGATCGCGAGGCGAACCTGAAGTTCTTCGCGAGCGAGTTCCAGACTTTCAACAAGGAAGCCGCCGCTTTGCTGCTCGAGGCCGGCATCATCAGGGCGATTCCGCCGCTCGACACGCTGCACGACGCCACCGCGCTGAAGTGATCGCGGCCTGATCCGCCGCCGGCGCCCGATCGGGTCGCCGGCGACGATTGTCGAGGACAACATGAGGCCACTGCAACCGGTCACGGTGGGCGCGCGTGTCGCGCTCGGCGTCGCCTTCTTCGTCGTCTTCGTCGCGTTCTGGTCGCTCGCGACGTTCGGCGGCTTCGTCTCGAAGACCTTCCTCGCCGATCCGATGACGATGCTCGCCGACGGCTGGGAACTGCTCACCGTTCACGGCTTCCTGTTCGACATCGGCGTGACGATCTGGCGCGTGTTCGGCGGCTTCGTCCTGGCGGCGGCGCTGGCGGTGCCGCTCGGTGTGCTGATGGGCGCGTACAAACCGATCGAGGCCTTCTTCGAACCCTTCGTCTCGTTCGCGCGCTACCTGCCGGCGTCGGCGTTCATCCCGCTGCTGATCCTCTGGGCCGGGATCGGCGAAACGCAGAAACTGCTGGTGATCTTCATCGGTTCGTTCTTCCAGATCGTGCTGATGGTCGCGGTGGTGGTGGGCAACACGCGCCGCGACCTGGTCGAGGCGGCGTACACGCTGGGCGCCTCGGATCGCTCGCTGGTGACGCGCGTGCTGCTGCCAAATTCCGCGCCCGAGATCGCCGAGATCCTCCGATTGGTGCTCGGCTGGGCCTGGACCTACGTGATCGTCGCCGAGTTGATCGGATCGTCCTCGGGGATCGGACACATGATCACCGACAGCCAGTCGCTGCTCGCCACCGGGCAGATCATCTTCGGGATCATCGTGATCGGGCTGATCGGACTGGTGACCGACTTCGCCTTCAAGGCAGGCAACCGCGGCCTGTACCCGTGGGCGCAATTGCGATGAGCGCGCGCCGGCTCGGGCGCGCCCGCGGCGCGAGGCGATCCCGATGGCAAGCCTGAGCGTGCGCGACGTTTCGCGCATCTTCGCGGGTGCGCGCGGGCGGCCCGCGACCGAGGCGCTGCAGGCAACGTCGATGGAGGTCGGGGACAACGATTTCGTCACCATTCTCGGGCCCTCGGGTTGCGGCAAGTCGACGCTGCTGCGCATTGCCGCGGGGCTCGATTTCGCCACCGCCGGCGAGGTCCTGCTCGACGGCGCGCCGGTGCGCGGCCCGGGCGCGGACCGCGGCATGGTGTTCCAGAGCTACACGTTGTTCCCCTGGCTCACCGTGCGCGAGAACATCTGCTTCGGGCTGCGCGAGAAGGGTGTCGCCGAGGCGGCGCAACGCGAGACGAGCGCGCACTTCATCGCGCAGGTGGGGCTGCGCGGCTTCGAGGAGCACTTCCCGAAGATGCTCTCGGGCGGGATGCAGCAGCGCACCGCGCTCGCGCGCGCGCTGGCCAACGACCCGAAGGTGCTGCTGATGGACGAGCCCTTCGGCGCGCTCGATCACCAGACGCGCGAACTGATGCAGGAGCTGCTGCTGTCGATCTGGGAGCGGCACAACAAGACCGTTCTGTTCGTGACCCACGACATCGACGAGGCGATCTTCATGGCCAACCGCGTCGTCGTGATGACCGCGCGACCCGGTCGGATCAAGCACGAGGAGCGGGTGCGCTTCGAGCACCCGCGCGACTATCGGATCAAGACTTCGCCGATGTTCGCCGAGCACAAGGCGAGACTGACCGAGGAGATCCGCGCCGAGACGCTGCGCGCCAGCGAAGCGGCCGGCATTCGGTGAGCGTCGCACCCGGCGGTGCGGCCGGAGCGCGGACCGCGGTGGGGACCGCAGTCGGGACCGGCACCGAGGCAGGCGTCACCCGGGACTCGGCCGACGTTGTCGTGATCGGCGCCGGCGCGATCGGCACGGCGGCTGCGTTTCACGCCGCGCGCGCCGGGGCGAGCGTGATCCTGATCGATCGACTGCCCGACGTCGCCAGCGGCACCACGGCGCAGTCGAGCTGCATCGTGCGAACCCACTATTCGGTGGCCGAGAACGTCGAACTCGCGCGCCAGTCGCTCGACGCCTTCAGGTCGTTCCCCGCGTACCTGTCCGACGCCGACGCCGAGTGCGGGCTGAACCTTTGCGGCTACCTGATCGTCGGCGCCGACGACATGCGCGGGCGCGCGATCGGCAAGGCGATGGCCGCGCAGCGCGCGCTCGGGATCGACGCGCGGATGATCGACGCGTCCGAGGCGCGCGAGATCCTGCCGCTGCTCGCGACCGGCGAACTCGCGCACTTCGGCTACGAGCGCGACGCTGGCTACGCCGACGCCTACATGACCGCCGCGTCGTTCGCGCGCGCGGCGCGCCGCCTCGGCGCGCGCGTTCTCGCCTCGACCGAGGTGCTGTCGCTGGTGCGCGAGGGCAGGCGCGTCGTCGGCGTTCGCACCGCCGGCGCGACGATCGGCGCGGGCGCGGTGATCGTCGCGACCAACGTCTGGAGCGCGCGGTTGATCGAGCCGCTGGGCGCCACGCTGCCGCTGGTGGCCGAACGACACGAGGTGATCGCGCTGCAGGCGCCGCAGCCGTACCTGCCGCACTACCCGGTGTTCAAGGACATCTCCGGCGAGTCGATGCTCTACGCGCGCTGCTACGGGCGCACGCAGCTGCTGGTCAGCCCCGGCCTGCCCGGTACGCCCGCGGACCCCGACGAAGGCCAGACCGACGTCTCGCTCGACTTCGTCGCCGCGCTCGGCGAGCAGGTCGCGTCGCGGCTGCCGGTGTTCGCCGAAGCCGGATTGGCATCGAGCTGGACCGGCCTGTACGACGTGACGCCCGACTGGAACCCGGTGCTCGGCGCGCTGCCCGGTGTAGCCGGACTGACCGTCGCGTTCGGGTTCTCCGGGCACGGCTTCAAGCTCTCGCCGGCGGTAGGAAGGCTGCTCGCCGGGCACGCGCTCGGCGCGCCCGAGGACGCACTGCTGCACGCGTATCGCTTCGAACGCTTCGCCGAGGGAAAACCGATGCTCGGGCTCTACGGAGCGGGCGCGGTGTCGTGATACGCGCGCGTTCCGATTCGAGCCCGTTCCGGTTCGGGCGCTCCGGTTCGGGTGCGCCGATTCGGGCGCGCCGACTTGGCAGCGGCGCCGGGCCGGAGCATAGTGCCAACCCTGAACTACACCAATAGAGGAGACAACGATGAAGACGAAGATTCGGGCAGGCCTCGCGACAGCGCTGGTGATCGCGGGTCTTGCCGCGGCGGGAGCGAGCTATGCGCAGCAGCGGATGTTCTTCGGCATCGCCACCGGGGGCACCGGGGGCACCTACTATCCGCTGGGCGGCATGCTCGCGCAGCTGATCTCGAACAAGGCCGCGGTCGACGGCGCCAAGGTCACGGCGACCGCCGAGTCTGGCAACGCGTCGGTGGCCAACGCGAAGTTGCTCGGCACGAAGCAGATCGAGTCGGCCTTCGTCGCCGCCGACATCCTCGACGCCGCGTATCACGGCCAGAACCAGTTCAAGGACGGCGCGATCAAGAACCTGCGTGCGCTGGGCGCGCTCTACCCCGAGACGGTGCAGCTGATCACGCGTGCCGATTCGGGAGTGAACAGCGTCAAGGATCTCAAGGGCAAGCGCGTGTCTTCGGGCGCGCCGGGATCGGGCCAGTACCAGTTGCTCTCCGACCTGCTCGAGGTCTACGGAATCAAGCGCGACGAGGTCAAGGAAGACCACTCCTCGTTCACGCAGGCGGTCGACAAGATCAAGGACGGCAACCTGGAAGCGACGCTGATCACCGCCGGCATGCCCACGGCGGCGGTGACCGATTTCGCGCAGGCGCACGCGCTGAAGATCATTCCACTGGCCGGCCCCGAGATCGCGGCGCTGCAGAAGAAGCAGCCGTACTACACCAACGTCACCATCGCGGCGGGCACCTACAAGGGTGTCGCCGCGCCGGTGCAGACGCTGGCGGTGATGGCGGTGTGGGCCACGCACGACGGCGTGCCCGAGAAGGTCGCCTACGAGGTGACCAAGGCGCTGTTCGAGAACATCGCGATCATGGGACAGGTGCACGTGCAGGGCAAGAACATCACGCTCGCGACCGCGACCGCGGTGGGCACGACGCCATTGCACCCCGGAGCGGCGAAATACCTGCGCGAAAAGGGCGTCCTGAAGTAGCGTCGGCGCTGCTCGCGCTGGCCGCCCTCGCGGGCGGCTGCGCGACCTCGACGGTCGCGGCAGATTGCAGGCTGCGGCTGGTCGACGTCCGCGCGGGCACGCCGCTCGCAACAATGGCGCTCGATGCCGCGCGCCCGGCGTTTCGCGTGAGTTTCCTGCACTCGGTGCACGGCACCGAAGTGCTCGATCGCTACGAAGTGCGCGCCGGGCGCATCGTGCTGGTCGAGGAATCGTTCGAGGGCCAGGGCTACGGGTTGCCATCGAGCCTGCAGCCGGGCGAGCGCCTCAGCGTCGAGGGCGGGCGCACGCGACTTCACACGGCGCGCGAGGTCACGCCGCTCGCGGTGCGCGCCTCGCGCGCGCAGCGCACGACGGTGCACGTCGACGCGCCGGTGCGGACAGCGCTGCTGCTCGCAGGATTCGGCGAGATCGGCGTGCGATTCGAAGCGATAGGATGCGGAAACTGAAGCGATGGCGACACGCGCGATGACCACACGCGGCTCCACCGGCTCCACCGGCTCCACCGCCGACGACGGCACGCCGATTTCGCAGGCCGAACTCGAGAGCCTGGTCGAGCAGTACGACCCGGAGTCGAACTTCCGCAAGCTCGCGGGGATCACCGCACTGCTCGTCACGGTGATCTCGGTCGCGCTGTCGAGCTGGCACGTCTACACGGCCGGCTTCGGCCTCGCGAACGAGATCGCGCACCGTGCGATCCACCTGAGCGCGGTGCTGGGGCTGATCTTCCTGGTGTTTCCGCGCCAGCGTCGGCTCGACGGACCCTGGGAGTGGATCACCTCGCTCGGTTTCGTCGCTTTCTACGTCCTGATGGCGTGGGGTCTGGCGCACTCGCCCAACTACCAGCCGGTCGAAGGCGCGCACGCGGTGTTCGTCGCGGTGATCGTCTGCGTGTGCCTGCTCGCGCTGCCGTTTCGCGGGCTGGGCGCAGGGTCGCACCGCGTGCCGCTGCGCGACTGGATCTTCGCGCTGATGGCGGCCGGATTTTCGCTGTACCTGCTGCTGTTCTTCGAGGAGATCTTCGTGCGCCGCGTGGGCACGACCTCGACGCTCGATCTGATGATGGGCGTGATCGCGATCGTGATGGTGATCGAGGCGACGCGCCGCACGATGGGGCTGTTCCTGCCGCTGCTGGGCGTGGCCTGCGTGCTCTACGGAATGTTCGGCCCCTACCTGCCGGGCGATCTGGCGCACCGCGGCTATTCGGTCGAGCGAATCGTGCGCCACCTGTACATCGGCACCGAGGGCATCTACGGCATCCCGGTGGGCGTGGTCGCGACCTTCGTTTTTCACTTCGTGCTGTTCGGGATCATGGCGCAGATCACCGGACTGGGGAATCTGTTCATCAACCTCGCGACGATCGCCGCCGGACGATTCAGCGGCGGTCCGGCGAAGGTGAGCGTGGTGTCGTCGGGACTGTTCGGGATGATCTCGGGCTCGGCGATCGCCAACACCGTGACCACCGGCGCGATGACGATCCCGCTGATGAAGAAGGTGGGTTTCTCGCCGCGCTTCGCCGCCGGCGTCGAGGCGAGCGCCTCGTGCGGCGGGCAGGTCACGCCGCCGATCATGGGTGCGGCCGCGTTCATCATGGCCGAGACGCTCGGAATGCCCTACAGCGAGCTGATGCTGATCGCCGTCATTCCGGCCGCGCTGCACTATGCGGCGATCCTGTACATGGTCCACCTCGAGGCGAAACGACTGAAGCTCGCCGGGATGGACGCGGGCGACATCCCGTCGGTGCGCAGGGTGATCGTCGGATCGTGGCACCTGTTCATCCCGCTGGTGGCGATGGTGACGCTGCTGCTGATGCAGTACACGCCGTTCCTGGCCGCGTTCTGGGGAATCATCCTGACGATCGTCTGTTCGTGGATCCCGCGCGTGCTCGGGCGCGGCGCGCTGATGGAGGGCACGCCGATGACGCCGGCGCGGCTGGTCGAAGGCTTCGAGATCGGCGCGAAGTCGGCGCTCGGGATCGGCGCGGCCTGCGCCTGCGTCGGATTCGTCCTGGGCATCGCGACGCTCACCGGCGTGGGTTTCAAGTTCTCGGCCTTCGTGCTCGACCTCTCGGGCGGGATCGCCGCCGCGGTCCAGGCGCTCGACTTCACCGGATGGCTGTCGCTCAAGGGGATGACGATCTTCTTCGGGCTGATCTTCACCGCGATCGCGTGCATCATCATGGGCGCCGGCGTGCCCACCACGCCCACCTACATCATCCTCGCGGCGATCGTCGCGCCCGCGCTGGCGCAACTCGACGTACCGCTGGTCGCGACGCACTTCTTCGTCTTCTACTTCGGCGTGCTCGCCGACGTGACGCCGCCGGTGGCGCTCGCAGCCTTCGCTGCCGCGGGCATCGCGCGATCCGAGCCGATGCGCACCGGATTCACCGCGTTTCGCCTGTCGATGGGCAAGGCGCTGGTTCCGTTCATGTTCGTCTACGCGCCCTCGCTGCTGTTCATCGACTTCGACGCGGTCGAGTTCGCCACCGCGTTGCTCGGCGCGGTGCTCGCGATCGCCGCGCTCGGCGCCGCCTACACCGGACAGATGGCGCGGCCGATCGGCCGAATCGGTTTCGTCCTGCTCAACGTCTTCGCGCTGTCGATGGTGTTCTCCAACACGGGCGTGTCGATCGTCGCCGGCATCGTGGTGATCGCGCTGCTCGCCTGGTATTCGCGCGCCCCGGCGCTGGCGCGCGCTTGACAGCGCATCGGTCAATGTATACGTTAACGCATCATTCATAACCTGCGATGACCGTGGTGCGAGCTCGTTGATGGCGGCGCGCTGACTCGTCGCGACGCTCCACCGGCAGATGACCGACACACCCAACAGCGGCGCCTCCGGGTCGCACGAACCCCCGGCGACCCCGGGATCGCCGAGTCCGGGGCAGGGCGGATCGTCGAGTCCGGGGCTGGGCGGATCGCCGGCCCCCGGGCCCGGCGGCGCGCCACCGATCGGGCTCGACGCGCTGCGCGAGGTCGGCCAGGGGCTGTCGCGTCCCGAATGCGTGTTGTGCGTGGCCAGCGGCAGCCTCTACGTGTCGCAGTGGGGCGAGACCGGTGGCGTGTGCGAGATCGCGCCCGACGGCACGCAACGGCTCTACGCGGGCCCGGCACCAGATGGCCGCCAGTTGCGCCCGAACGGAATCGCGCTGCGCCCGGACGGCAGTTTCCTCGTCGCACATCTCGGCGCGGAGGACGGCGGGGTGTTCATGATCGACCGACTCGGCGCGGTGCGACCGTTCATCGAGCGCGTCGACGGTCGCGACCTGCCGCCGACCAACTTCGTGCTCGAGGATGCGCGCGGGCGCGTCTGGGTCACCGTGAGCACGCGCCGGATGCCGCGCGCCGAGGGCTATCGCGCCGACGTCGACGACGGGTTCATCGTGCTGGTCGATCGCGCCGGCGCGCGCATCGTCGCCGACGGGCTGGGCTACACGAACGAGGTCGCGCTCCACCCCTCGGGCGACTGGCTCTACGTGAACGAGACCTTCGGGCGGCGGATGAGCCGTTTCGCACTGCGCGCCGACGGCAGCCTCGGCGCGCGCGAGACGGTCACCACGTTCGGCGCCGGGTCGTTTCCCGACGGGCTGTGCTTCGATGCCGAGGGCCAGGCCTGGGTCACCAGCATCGTGTCGAACCGGGTGATCCGCGTCGCGCCCGATGGCGCGCAGCGCGTGATGCTCGAGGACAGCGAGCCGGAACACCTTGCCGTCGTCGAGGCGGCGTACCAGGCCGCGACGATGGGTCGCGTGCACCTCGACCAGGCGCGCGGGCGCCGCTTGCGCAACGTCTCGAGCCTCGCCTTCGGCGGGCCCGGGCTGCGCATCGCCTACATGGGCTGCCTGCTCGGCTCGACGCTGATGGCTTTCGACGCGCCCGTCGCCGGGCACCCGCCGGCGCACTGGAGTTGGGGATGAGCAAGGGCGGCGCCGGCGGAAAGTCGCGCGACGGTCGCCCCGATGCGTCGGCGTCGCTGGTCGACGCGGCTTACGCGCAGTTGCGCAGCCGCATCCTGGACAACGCCTGGCCGCCCGGATACCGCGCGCTCGAGCAGGAGCTCGCGCTGATGCTCGGGATGAGCCGCACTCCGGTGCGCGAGGCGCTGATCCGCCTGCAGAACGAGGGGTTGGTCGAGGTGGTGCCGCGGCACGGGATGCGCGTGCTGCCGGTGTCTCCGGCCGACATGGCCGACATCTACCAGATCCTGACCAGCCTCGAGGCGACCGCCAGCGAGCTGGTCGCGGCACGCAAGCCGTCGAACGCCGAGATCGAGCCGCTCGAGCGCGCCACCCGCGACATGGAGGATGCGCTCGCGCGCGATGACCTCGACGGGTGGGCGCGCGCCGACGAGCGTTTTCACCGCCACCTGATCGAGCTCTGCGGCAATCGGCTGCTCGCGAACGTGGTCGAGAACTTCTGGGATCGTGCGCACCGCGCGCGGATGTTCACGTTGCGCCTGCGACCCAAGCCGGAGCGCTCGACGCGCGAACACGCCGCAGTGGTCGCCGCGATCCGCCGCGGCGACGTGCCCGCGGCGCGCGAGCTGCACCGTGCGCACCGCGAGCGTGGCGGCTCGGAGCTCACCGCACTGCTCGAGCGATACAAGGTCACGCAGGTCTGAACCGCGCGGCGGTCGGATCGGCGCACGGGGTCGATGCGAGGGGGACGAAGTGCCTGAGAACAACGACACCGGCAAAGGCCACGACACCGGCAAGGGCCACGACACTGGCAAGGGCCACGACACCGGCAAGGGCCACGACACCGGCAAGGGTCGATACACGATCGCGGTGCTGCCCGGCGACGGAATCGGCGTCGAGGTGATCGACGCGACGGTGCCGCTGCTGGAACGCTTGCAGACGCGGTGCGGATTCGCGCTGCAGATGCAGAGCTGGAAAGCCGGTGCGCTGCACTACCGCGACACCGGCGACGCGCTGCCCGAGGACACCTACGAGGCGTCGCGCGCCGCCGACGCGATCCTGTTCGGCGCGATGGGCTGGCCGGCGGTGCGCTATCCGGACGGCACCGAGATCGCGCCGCAGCTCGACCTTCGGGTGCGGCTCGGTCTCTACGCCGGCGTGCGCCCGGCGCGCGCCATCGCCGGCGTGCCGGCACTGCTGGCCGATCCGCGTGCGGCCTCGGTCGATCTGGTGCTGGTGCGCGAATCGACCGAGGGGCTGTTCGCGTCGCGCGGCATCGGCACGATCGACGACGATCGCGTCGCGCGCGACACGATGGTGATCACGCGCGAAGGAAGCGAGCGCGTGCACGAGTTCTCGTTCCGCCTCGCCGAGCGGCGGCGCGCGCGCGGCAGGGAGCACAGCAGCGTGACCTGCGTCGACAAGGCCAACGTGTTCCGTTCGATGGCGTTCTTTCGCCGGATCTTCGACGAGGTGGCGGCGCGCCACGCCGGCGTCGAGGCGCGTCACCACTACGTCGACGCGACCGCCCTCGATCTGATGCGCAAGCCGTGGACCTTCGACGTGATGGTCACCGAGAACATGTTCGGCGACATCCTCTCGGACCAGACCGCGGCGCTGATGGGCGGCATGGGAATGGCGCCCTCGGGCGACATCGGCGACGAGCACGCGCTGTTCCAGCCCTGCCACGGGTCGGCGCCCGACATCGCGGGGCAGGGAAAGGCGAATCCGACCGCGAGTTTCCTGTCGGCGGCGATGATGCTCGACTGGCTCGCCGAGCGCCACGGCGACGAGCGTCTGGCCGACGCCGGCGCGCGGCTCGAGCGCGCGGTCGACGCAGCGTACGCCGGCGGCAAGCTTCGCCCCTGCGAACTGGGCGGCGGCGACGGCACAGCGGCGATCCGCGACGCCGTGCTCTCGAACCTCTGAACGGGCAGGCACCTCGATGAACGGGCAGGCACCTCGATGAGCGGGCAGGCACCTCGATGAGCAGGTCCGGAGCGCTTCGTGTCGCCGCTGTCGGCACCGGATACTTCAGCCGCTTCCACCTCGAGGCCTGGCGCGATCTGCCGGGGGTCGAACTGGTCGGGTTGTGCGACCGCGACGCCGGGCGCCTGCGCGAGCAGGCGGCGCGCTACGGCGACCCGCCGACCTTCGGCGACGCGGCGCGGATGGCGCGCGAGCTCGCACCCGACATCGTCGACGTGATCACGCCACCCGCGACCCATCACGCGGTGATCGAGCAGGTGCTCGGGCACTGCCGGCTGGTCGTGTGCCAGAAGGCGCTGGCGCCCACCTGCGACGAGGCCGAGCGCATCGTCGTGATGTGCGAATCGGCGGCGAAACCGCTGGTCGTGCACGAGAACTTCCGCTTCTCGCCCTGGTATCGCGAAGCGGCGCGGTTGCTGCGCGACGGCGCGCTCGGTACGCCGCACACGGTCAGCTTCAGGTTGCGTCCCGGCGACGGACAGGGTCCGGCCGCCTACCTCGACCGCCAACCCTACTTCCAGCAGATGAAGCAGTTCCTGGTGTTCGAGACCGCGATTCACTTCATCGACACCTTCCGCTTCATGATGGGCGAGATCACTGCCGTGACCGCTCGGCTGCGCCGGATCAACCCGGCGATCCGGGGCGAGGACGCCGGCTACCTGATCTTCGAATTCGACGGCGGCGCCACCGGTTTGTTCGACGGCAATCGCCTGAACGACCACGTCGCGACCGACACCAGGAGGACGATGGGCGAGATGTGGCTCGAAGGCTCCGCGGGCGTGCTGCGGCTCGACGGCGAGGGGCGGCTCTGGTTCAAGCGCCATCGCGGCGACGAGACCGAGCACCACTACGACAAGGGTCCGGGCACCTTCGCCGGCGGCGCGGTGCGCGCGCTGCAGGCGCACGTCGCGGCGTTCGCGCGCGGCGAAGCGCCGGCCGAGAACCTCGGGCGCGAGTACCTGACGAACGTGCGCGTGCAGAATGCGATCTATCGCTCGAACGACGAAGGCCGAACGGTGTTTTTGTCCGACAGCGCCCGGAGTTTCTGATGGAGGAAAACGTGCGACAGATCGGCGACCTGAGTTTCGGCTGCACCGCTGGCGGGACCACCCACCAGGACACAAACGTCCCGGACATCGCGACCAAAGTCGCGATGGTCAAGGACGCGGGGGTGTTCGACTACATCGACCGCACACCGCCCGACGACGAGTTCCGCGATCTGCTCAGGGCCAGCGAGAAGCACGACCTGCCGGTCAGCGCCAGCGGCTGGTTCTACACGCTGGGCCGCGACGAAGCGCTGTTCGAGCGCAACATCGTCAAGGGCCGCTTGCTCGGCACGAAGGTGCACAACGTGCAGGTGATGACGCACCACGCCGACGGCCACGTGCTCGACGACGAGGAGGTCGCCGCGTTCTACCTGCGCGCGCACGAATTCGGGATGCGACACGACGTCGTTGCCTGCTTCGAGGTCCACGTGAACATGTGGTCCGAGCACCTCGGGCGCGTCGAGCGGGTGGCGCAACTGGTGGGCGCGCGCGGCGTGCCTTTTCACATGACGCTCGACCACAGCCACGTGATCTTCAAGATCGACAACCCGCGCGAGCAGGAAGTCCAGGGCATGAAGTCCGACGTCGACGCCGGTCGGCTGATCCTGGACCCGTCCAGGCCGGGCAACGTGGCAAAGCGCTGGATCGACGCGAACTTCGTCCACCACGCCCACGCGCGCTGTGCCGTGCCGGCCAATCCGGTGAACACCCGGGCGAAGCACCCCGACGGCAGTTTCGGGCGCGGCATCCAGTATCCGTTCGTCAGGCCCGGTCCCGGCGAGTACGTCGAGGACGACTGGGACGAGCGTCGCATCGAGCCGTGGAAACGCGTCGTGCGCGACCTGCTCGAATACCACGCGAGACACGAGCAGAGCCCGATCAGGCACATCTCGTGCGAGCACATCCCCGGCATCGACTACGGTGCCGGGCACAAGTACTCGATCTTCGAACAGAACGTCGCCTGCGCGCGCTGGCTGCGCGAGCAGTGGGCCGACGTGCTGGATCAGTCGGCGGGAGGCGAGCGATCAGGCAGCGGGTGACCCGGTAGCAGCGGCGCCGGCAGAGAGCGACCGCTCGGCGCTCTAGCGGGCAATCGGCGCCGCGGCGCGCGCTCGGGCGCTCAGCCGGGCGAGTTAGCCAGCGCGCGCCCGATCAGGATGCGCTGGATGTCGCTGGTGCCTTCGTAGATCTGCGCGACGCGCACGTCGCGGTAGATGCGCTCGACCGGGAAGTCGCGCACGTAGCCGTAGCCGCCGTGCACCTGGATTGCGTCCGAGCACACGCGCTCGGCCATCTCCGAGGCGTTGAGCTTGGCCATCGCCGCTTCCTTCAGGCACGGTTGTCCGGCGTCGCGCAGGCTGGCGGCGTGGTGGATCAACTGGCGTGCCGCCTCGATGCGGGTCGCCATGTCGGCGAGCCGGAACTGCACCGCCTGGTGCTCGAAGATCGGCTGGCCGAACGCGACGCGTTCCTTGGCGTAGGCGAGCGCGGCTTCGAAGGCCGCGCGCGCCATCCCGACGCACTGCGAAGCGATGCCGATGCGCCCGCCTTCCAGCCCGGAGAGCGCGATCTTGTAGCCCTGTCCCTCCTCGCCGATCAGGTTCTCGGCGGGCACGCGGCAGTTCTCGAGCAGGATCTGGGCGGTGTCGGAAGCGTGTTGGCCCAGCTTGTCCTCGAGGCGCGCCACGACGTAGCCGGGCGTGTCGGTGGGCACGATGAAGGCCGAGATGCCGCGCTTGCCGGCCTGCGGATCGGTTACCGCCATCACCAGCGCGACGTCGGCGGTCTTGCCCGAGGTGATGAACTGCTTGACGCCGTCGAGCACGTAGCCGTCGCCGTCGCGCCGCGCGCTCGTTCGCAGGCGCGACGCCTCCGAGCCGGCCTGCGGTTCGGTCAGGCAGAACGCTCCGAGCATCGCGCCGCTCGCGAGCGGTTTGAGCCAGCGCTCCTTCTGCGCGTCGCTCGCCCACGACACCAGCATCGAGCACACCGGGCAGTTGTTCACCGACACGATCGTCGACGTGGCGCCGTCGCCGGCGGCGATCTCCTCGATGATCAGCGCGAGAGACAGATAGTCGAGCCCGGCGCCACCCCATTGCTCGGGCACCGCGACGCCGTAGCAGCCGAGCGCGGCGAGCCCCTCGAGCGCCTTGGCCGGGAACTCGCTGTCGCGATCCCAGCGCGCGGCGTGCGGCGCGACCTCGCCGCGCACGAACTCGCGCACCGCGTCGCGGACCATTCGCTGTTCTTCGCTCAGGATCACGGCTTCGTCACCAGGCGACGGTGGTGCCGCGATAGTCGAAGAACCCGCCGCCGCGATACTTCGCCGCGTCGGCGATCACCTCGCGCAGCCCGGCCACGCTGTCGCGCACGTCGACGTCGGCGTTCGCTCCCCCCATGTCGGTGCGCACCCAGCCGGGGTGAAACGAGAGCACCCGCAGGCCCTTCGCGCCGTACTCGTTGTGCGCGAGGCGCGCGACCATGTTCAGCGCGCTCTTGGAGGCGCGGTAGAGCGCGCCGTTGAACGCCGAAGTCTCGGCGATCGACCCCATGCGGCTGGACATGAAGCCGAGCGTCGCACCGCGCGCGGCGAGCCGCGCGGCGAGCATCGCCACCAGCCGCATCGGCGCGAGCACGTTGGTGCGCATCACCGAATCGAATTCGTCGCCCTGCGGCGCGTCGGCGAGGCTCGTCGTGGGCGATCCGTAGACGCCCGCGTTGACCAGCGCCAGATCGAGCGCGCTTGTCGCGACCGCCCGGCCCAGTCGCGCGAGCTGCGCGTCGTCGCGCACGTCGAGCTGGACAGGGGTCGCGCCGAGCGCGCGCAGGCGGTCGGCGCCGGCGGCGTCACGGTGGGTCGCGGTCACGGCCCAGCCCTCGGCCCGATACTGGCGCACGAACTCCAGGCCGATCCCGCGCGACGCGCCGACGATCAGCGCCGAGGGCACCTAGAGCGTCTCGACGGTGAGCGCCACCGCCTCGCCACCGCCGATGCAAAGCGTCGCCAGCCCCTTCTTGCCGCCGGTCTTGCGCAGCCCGCCCAGCAGCGTGACCAGGATGCGCGCGCCCGATGCGCCGATCGGGTGCCCGAGCGCGCAGGCACCGCCGTGGATGTTGACGATGTCGGCCGAGAGTTCGTACTCCTTCATCGCCGCCATCGTCACCGCGGCAAAGGCTTCGTTGACCTCCCACAGGTCGACGTCGCCGGCCTTCCAGCCCGATTTCGCCAGCACCTTCTCGATCGCGCCGACCGGAGCGGTGGTGAACCACTCGGGCGCCTGCGCGTGAGTGGAGTGCGCGACGATCCGCGCGATCGGTTCGATCCCCTTCTTTTTCGCGGTGGACGCGCGCATCAGCACCAGCGCCGCGGCGCCGTCCGAGATCGACGAGGCGTTGGCCGCGGTGATCGTCCCGTCTTTCTTGAACGCCGGCCTGAGCGAGGGGATCTTGTCGAGCTTGGCCTTGAACGGCTGCTCGTCCTTGTCGATCGACACGTCGCCGCCGCGGCCCTTGACCGTGACCGGTGCGATCTCCCAACCGAAGCTGCCGTCCTTGTTGGCCGCGAGCGCGCGTTCGGTCGAGCGGATCGCGAAAGCGTCCTGCGCCTCTCGGGTGAACTCGTACTTGGCGACGCAGTTCTCGGCGAACACGCCCATCGCCTTGCCGCGTTCGTAGGCGTCTTCCAGCCCGTCGAGCGCCATGTGGTCGTATAACGTCGACGCCCCGTAACGGTAGCCCTTGCGCGCGTTGAGCAGCAGGTGCGGGGCGTTGGTCATGTTCTCCATGCCGCCGGCGACCATCACCTCGTGGCTTTCGCAACGCAGCATGTCGGCGGCGAACATCACGGCCTTCATGCCCGAACCGCACATCTTCGAAAGGGTGACCGCGCCCACCGAGTGCGGCAACCCCGCGGCCAGCGCGGCCTGGCGCGCGGGCGCCTGGCCCTGCCCCGCCATCAGGCAGTTGCCGAACAGCACCTCGCCCACGTCCTCGCCGGCCACGCCGGCGCGTTCGATCGCGGCGCGAATCGCAACCGCTCCCAGGTCGTAGGCGGCGACGCCGGTGAAATCGCCCAGCATGCCCCCGATCGGGGTGCGGGCGGCGGAAACGATGACGATCGGATCAGTGCTCATGCTTGCTCTCCATGGTGGCGTGCGCAACCGCGCCGGTGCGCGGCGTCGCGGGGGTCTGTCCGGACGCGGGAGCCTGCGTCGCCTCGCGCGGCGCGGGGCGCTGCGCAAGGCGGTGCCTGAAGCGCAATGCGTCCGGGTAGGGAAACACATCCTCGAGCATACCCTCGCGGATGCGGCGCTGGCGCTCCTGCCAGTAGTCGGCGTCGAGCAGCTCGGCGTGATGGCGCATGAACCCTTCGCGAATCAGCGGATTGCCCAGCAGGAAGGTTTCGAACTCCTCCGGGAAGACGTCGTTCGCGCCGACCGGGTACCAGGGTTCGGCGGCCATCTCCTGCTCGGGGGTCTGCGGCTCGGGGATCCTGCGGAAGTTGCAGTCGGTGATGTAGGCGACCTCGTCGTAGTCGTAGAACACGACGCGGCCCTGGCGGGTCATGCCGAAGTTCTTGTAGAGCATGTCGCCGGGAAAGATGTTGGCGGCGACCATGTCCTTGATCGCCTGCCCGTACTCGGTGAGCGCGTGTTCGCGCTCGCTCTCGCTGGCGCGTTCCAGGTAGATGTTCAGCGGAATCATCCGCCGCTCGATGTACACGTGGCGGATCACCAGCGCGTCGCCGTCGTCGTCGATGATCGACGGCGCGGAGTCCATCAGTTCGGCGACCAGTTCCGGGTCGAGCCTGTCTTTCGGGAACGGCACGCCCGAGTATTCCCATGTGTCGGCCATGCGCCCGACCCGGTCGTGGAACTTGACCAGCTGGTACTGCGCGGCAATGAACTCGCGCGTCATGTCCTTGCCGCGCTTGTCCTTGATGATCTTGAACACGTACGGAAACGAGGGCAGCGTGAACACGGTCATGACCAGGCCCTTGATGCCCGGCGCGACGACGAAGCGGTCGGTCGAGTGGCGCAGGTGGTGCAGCAGGTCGCGGTAAAAGAGCGTCTTTCCCTGCTTGTGCAGGCCGAGCATCGTGTACAGCTCCGACTCGGGCTTGGTCGGCATCAGCGTCTTGAGGAACAGCACGTAGGCCGAGGGCACGTCCATGTCGACCATGAAATACGCGCGCGAGAAGTTGAACAGCGCCTCGATGCGCTCGCCGCCGAACAGGATCGTGTCGATGTACAGCCTGCCGTGCGAGTCCTGCAGGACCGGCAACGCGAACGGGAGCAGCTCGCCGTCGTTGACCAGCCGGCCGATCACGTACGCGCCCTTGTTGCGAAAGAACGGCGTGCGCAGCACCTGGAGCTGGCAGTCGGTGGCGGCGGCGAATCCGTCGCTGAAGTGCGCGCCGGCAGCCTCGAACATCAGCCCGAGGTCGCGCTCGACGTCGACGAAGGGGCAGGCGAAGCCGATGTCGATCACCAGCTGGCGCAGCGCGTTCTTCCAGCCGTTGGCGCTCGGGTAGTAGACGCGATAACTCGGCGGATCGGAGTCCAGGTACTCGGCCGACACGGCCGGGCGCACGAAGATGATCTCGTTGTGGAAGTAGCTGCGGTGCAGGATCTTCGTGCACACCGAATTGAAGAAGGTCTCGGCGAGCTCGGGCTGGCGATGGTCCGCGAGCAGCGCGACATAGTCGCGCTTGACCTGCGGCCAGACGCGCGCGTCGAGTTCCTTGGCGCGGAACTCGGACTGGATGCGCACGAAGGCCTCGTTGACCCGCTTGTCGTAGAACGCGATCCGCTCGCGCGCGAGGTGCTGGATCCCGGTCCAGTCGGCGCACTCGAAGCGCGACTTCGCCTGTTGCGCGTTGTAGCGAAACAGCGCGTAGTGGCGGTCGAACCCGGCGAGCATCGCGTTGGCGATCTCGCTCGCGCGCTGCCTGGCGTGCTCCCTGCTTTTCTCCCTGTTCATCGTCGCTCGCGGGTCGTGGCTAGTGGCTAGTGGCTTGTGGCTCGTGGTTTCCGGATGCGCCGCGATTCAGGCCGTCTCGCCGAACAGCTCGCGACCGATCAGCATCCGGCGAATCTCGGAGGTTCCGGCGCCGATCTCGTAGAGCTTGGCGTCGCGCCACAGCCGCCCGGTCGAGTACTCGTTGATGTAGCCGTTGCCGCCCAGGCACTGGATCGCCTCTCCGGCCATCCAGGTGGCTTTCTCCGACGCGTAGAGGATCGCTCCGGCGGCGTCCTTTCGCAGGCTTCGCACGTCGATCTTTCCCGCGCGGCTGCGATCGCACTGCCGTCCCACCTCGTAGACGTAGGCGCGGCAGGCCATCATCGTCGTGTACATGTCGGCGAGCTTGCCCTGCATCAGCTGGAACTCCCCGATCGGCTGGCCGAACTGCTTGCGCTCGTGCACGTACGGCACCACCGCGTCGAAACACGCCGACATGATGCCCAGCGGCCCGCCCGAGAGCACCGCGCGCTCGAAGTCGAGCCCGCTCATCAGGACGTTCACGCCCTTGCCCAGGCCGCCGAGCACGTTCTCGGGGGGCACCTCGCAATCCTCGAACACCAGTTCGCCGGTGTGGCTGCCACGCATCCCCAGCTTGTCGAGCTTCTGCGCCACCGAGAAGCCCTTGAACCCCTTCTCGACGAGGAAGGCGGTCATCCCGCGCGGGCCGGCTTCGACGTCGTTCTTGGCGTAGATCACCATCACGTCGGCGTCGGGGCCGTTGGTGATCCACATCTTGGTGCCGTTGAGCACCCACCGCTCGCCCCGGAACTCGGCGCGCAGCTTCATCGACACGACGTCCGACCCGGCGTTGGACTCGGACATCGCAAGCGCACCGACGTGCTCGCCGCTGATCAGCTTCGGAAGGTAGCGCTTCTTCTGCTCGTCGCTACCGTTGCGGTTGATCTGGTTCACGCACAGGTTCGAGTGCGCGCCGTACGACAGCCCCACCGCGGCCGAGCCGCGCGAGATCTCCTCCATCGCGACGACGTGCGCGAGGTAGCCCATGTCGGTGCCGCCGAACTCCTCGCCCACCGTCATGCCGAGCACGCCGAGCGAGCCGAACTTGCGCCACAGATCCATCGGGAACTGGTCGCTGCGATCGATCTCGCCGGCGCGCGGCGTGACCTCTTTGGCCACGAACTGCTGCAGCGACTCGCGCAACATCGCGATGTCCTCGCCGAGGTCGAATCGCAGGCCCGGAATGTTCAGCATCTGTGCTCTCCTGTCTTGCGCGGCGTGGTTCGCGCCGCGCCTAGCTGCGGACGTCGTCGCGGCCGACGATCGTCATCATCGTTGCGGTGATCGTGGCGATCAGCTTCTCGCCGCCCTCGCGCATCGCGTAGGCGTCGCCCTCGGACAGCGTGATCGTGCGCCCGGCCTTGCGCACGCGCCCGACGAGGCGGAAGTGCGTGCCCTGCGCGGGCGCGAGAAAGTTCACCTTGTACTCGACGGTGAGCACGCCGGTGTCGGGCGCCATCGTGGTGAGCGCGGCGAATCCGCACGCGGTGTCGAGAACCGCGCCGATCACGCCGCCGTGGGTGAAGCCGTGCTGCTGGGTGATCTCGGGCGTCGAGTCGATCTCGATCTCGACCCTGCCGTGTTCGACCAGCGTGAGGCGCGCGCCGAACAGGCGCATCGCGCCCTGCGCCTGAAAGCTCGAAAACACGCGGCGGGCGAAGTCGGGGTCGCGAACCGGGGTGGGCGGCTTGGTCATCGAGCGTGCGCCTTCGGGCTCGCGCGGGTTGTGCGCGAAGCTTCGTCGAGCATCGCGCGCGCGCGGCGCTCGTGCTCGTCGATCTCGGCGAGCGTTTCCTCGAGGTCGCGCAGCTGGCGTTCGTAACGCGCGCGGTGCGCGCCGAGGACGTCGAGGAAGCGCTCGAGCTGCGCCGCGTTGTCGGCGGGAGACTCGTACATGTCGACCAGTTCGAGCACTTCGGCAAGCGACAGCCCGAGCCGCTTGCCGCGAAGCGTGAGCTTGAGCCGCGTGCGGTCGCGCTGCGTGTACACGCGCTGGCGGGCGTCGGTGCGCGTGGGCGCGATCAGCCCCCGATCCTCGTAGAAGCGGATCGTTCGCGGCGTGATCTGGAACTCGCGCGACAGTTCGCTGATCGTGAACGTGGGAATCGGTGGCACGGTCGGTTCGGTCGCAGGCTGCACGCAGGCTGCACTTTACGTAAACGTCAATTATACCGCCCGAGCACTCCGCTTCTCGGCTACTTGAGGATCCGGAACAGGTTGTTGAAGTCGTCGCTCCAGATCGTCAGCGTCGGATCCGCCACGATCGGCTCGATCGCACCCTGCAGTGCGATCGCGTCGAGCAGCGCCTTGTTCGCGCTGACCATGATCCAGTCGGAGCGGTACAGCGCGCTGCCCTCTTCGGGTTCGTCGACCACCCGCACGGCGCTCCATCCGATCTCTTCGGCCAGCCTGAGCACCACCGTCGTAAGGTCGAGGTAGCGGTTGCTGATGTGAAACGCGATCACGCCGTCGTCGCGGACGTGGCGCCTGTAGGCGTGGATCGCCTCGCGCGTGATCAGGTGCACCGGGATCGAGTCGCTGGAGAACGCGTCGACCGCGAGCAGGTCGAAGCGCTGCGGCGACTCGCGCTCAAGCACGAGCCGCGCGTCGCCGAGCGCGGTCTCGCACCGTCGCGCGGCTGTCGGCCAGGAAGGTGAAGCGGCGCCGCGCGAGTTCGAGCACCGCCGGGTCGAGTTCGTAGACGCGATAGGTGTCGCCTTCGCGGCCGTAACTCGCGAGCGTGCCTACACCGAGCCCGACCAGTCCGACGCGGCGCGGCGCGAGCGGCGCGAGCGTGCGCTGCGCCAGGATCGCACGGGCCACGCCCGAGTGTCTGGCCGTAGTAGGTGGTGGGCAGCTTCGACAGGCTCACCGAGCGGTACTGCTCGCCGTGGGTGATCACGCCGTGGAGCAGTCGCCAGCGCGCGTCGGGCGCGTCGGCGGCGGCGGTGGACTTCACCCGCAGCGAGCCGTAGAAATTGCGCGAGCGCTCGACCGTGTCGTGGCGGATCGCGCCCTGGTACAACCACAGCCCGAGCAATCGTCAGCGCGAGCGCAGCGGTGGCGAGCCACTGCAGGCGCCCTTCGGTCAGGAACAGCAGGACCCCGGCGAGTACGGCGAGCGCGAGCGGCAGTTCCCAGTACCAGTCGAACGCGAGCGGCGCGACGATGCCCACCGCGATACCGCCGAGGGCGCCGCCCAGCGAGATCATCAGGTAGAAGCGCGTGAGGAAATCCGGCGCCGGCTTGCGTGCGACCAGTTCGCCGTGACAGAACATGCACAGCACGAACAGCCCGAACATGTACAGCGGCAACGCCTCGTCGATCGGCATCAGCCCGGGTTCGATCGCCATCGCGTTCCAGTCCGCCCGCCAGTGCAGGCCCCCGAGCATCAACACGACCATCACGCAGCCCAGCGCGCCGTACCAGCCGCGGCGGTACCAGCCGGTGCCGTCGAAACAGAGGATGAACGTGATCAGGTAGATCGCCAGCGGCAGCACCCAGAGAAACGGGATCGAGGCGACGTTCTGAGTGACGTGGGTGGTGACCGAGAGCAGCAGCATCGAGCCGAGAGCCGACAGCAGCAGCCAAAGTGCCTGCACGCGTGCCGCCGGGGGGTGGGTCGCTGCCTGCGAAGATACCGAGCGGGCGTGTTCGCCCGGCGCGTTTCGCTGTGTGAGCTTCGGCGCCGGCTCAGGCGCGCGGCTCCGGCGCGGCCTGCCACGTGGGCTGCGCCACCGTCTGCGGCACGCCGCGTGCCGCGCGCCATGCGGCGGCGAGAGCGAGCGCCGCGAACAGCGACGTAGCCGGCGCTCCATCCGAGCGACTGCGCGCTGCTGGTGGCGAGCGGCTCGATCACCGGCGGGTAGGCGAGCAACGCGAGCATCGAGGCGACGTTCGACAGCGCGTAGAGCCGATAGACCTGCCCGCGCGGGTAGGTGCGCGCGAACCACGCCTGCACCAGCGGACCGGTGGTCGACAGGATCAGGTAGGGCAGGCCGATCGTCGCGGCGAGCAGCAGCAGGATGCGCCCGATCGGGTTGTCGGCGTTCTCCGGCTTGAGCGCCGCCGACGGCGTGATCGGCAGGAACGCGAGGCTCGCCAGCACCAGCACGGTGTGCAGCTGCGCCTGCCGGCGGCGCGCGAGTTTGCGGATGACGAGGTCGGAATACGCGTAGCCGGCGAGCAGCGCGACCTGGAAGAAGACCAGACACGTGGTCCACACCGCCGCCGAACCGCCGAACCACGGCAGGATCTGCTTGGCGATCACCGGCTGCACGAGAAAGAGCAGGAACGCGGACAGCGCGATCGTCGCGGCGAACAGGGCCATGGTTCGATGCCTGCGCTATGGTTCGGGTCGCAGCGTTCGGGTCGCAGCGTTCGGGTCGCAGCGTTCGGGTCGCAGCGTTCGAGGCGCCGGGCGCAGCGCGCGAGCCGGGCGCGCGTCAGGCGCCGCGCGACGCGAACACACCGAGCTCGTCGAGCGTGCGGTCGACCGCCTCGCTCCAGCCGCGGTTCGCTGCCGGCGAGGCCGGGCTCGGGTGCAGGATCTGCGCGACACGCGGCACCGCGGCGTCGCCGAGCACGCGCCGCAGCCGCTTCGCCGCGAAGCCGCCGATTCCGATCACCCACTGCGGGCGGGTCGTCTCGATCGCGCTGCGCAATTGCCCGTCGCAGGCGTGGTACAGCGCCTCGGTCTCGCTGGCGGGCAACTGCTCGGGCGTGCGGTTGCGCCCGCTCGCCTCGAGGAACACCAGCGGGCAGTAGTTGAGCACGATGCACTGCGCGAAGAACGCCTCGGCCGACCCGAACCGGGCGGCGGCCCATCCCCAGAGGCGCCGGCCGCTCACCTCCGAGCGCGTGCAGGCGAATCCGTCGATCGGGCGTTTAGGGTGTTCCCGCGCCGGGCGCCCGATCGGCGCCTCGATCCCCATCCAGTCGCGTACCGCGGCGACCTCGCCGAACGGAACGCCGGTCTGCATCATCCCGAAGGGGCCGGGGTTCATCCCGAGCATCAGCACCTTCTTGCGACCCGCCCCGTAGCGACGAAGGAACGCTTCGTGCGCCTTCCACGCATAGTCGAGCGGGTTGTAGACGTGCACGACCGGTTCGGCGAAGCGCATCGCGGCGACTCGTCGCGACAGCGTCAGGGCAGCGTGCAGGAGCGTGTCGGCGGACATGGGGCGCGATCATAGCCGAGCCGGGTCGATTCCCGACAGCGAAATGTAAAAGGGGCGCGGGATAACCGCGCCCCCTGGGCCGCGAGTGGCGGCCACTAGACCGGGTTCGAGCGCAGCGTGCACGGGCTGACCGCTTCGGTGAGCTTCACGTGCCGCGCTTGGGCGCGCGCCCCCGGATCCGGGTGCCCTCGCCCGCCTTGCGCGGCCGCGAGAGCGTTGCCACAACCTTAGTCCCGCGCCGCGACGCGCGTCAACTTGCCATTTGGTATCGAAGCGGTGCGTTCGATTGCCTCGGCGCTATCGAATATGCATACGGCCGTTGGGCCCGGGACGGGAGCCGGCCGCAACCGGCCCCGACCGGGGGCACCAGAATCAAAAAAAAAGGCCCGCGACGAATCGCGGGCCGAATCCACCATGACGGTGGAGGAGGAGACACTGGTTGGCGGCGGCCTCTTGCGGGCCGCTGCGCCGGTTCGGTTCGGGCGTTCCTATCAGTTCAGCGGCTTGCGTCCTTGCTGCTCGGCGCGCAGCTGGGCGCGCAGTTCGGTGGCCAGGCGCCAGTCGTGGCGCTCGATCGCGGCCATCGCCTGCTCCTTGCGGCTTTCGACGATCGCGGCGAACAGCTTCACGCCAAAGCTCGAGAGTTTCACGTTGAAGCTCGAGAGTTTCGCGCCGAGGGTTTCGAGGCGCGGGGCGATCCAGGTGCGAACTGCGTGTTGGGCGTTCCCGGCCGCGGGCGTCGCGGCGCCGGAGGCGGTGACGCCTGCGTTGGCGGTCGACATTGCGAGGGTTGCCATGGTGTTGCTCCTATCTGATGCTGCACTGCAACGTGCGGTGATTCGTATCTTCCGGCTTCCTAAGCATATTGCAAGTGAATAGTTGGAATGTGTACTATTCATATTCGAAATGTAATTAACGGGCCCGACGATGAACTTCCGGACCTTCGACCTGAACCTGCTGCGTGTATTCGACGAGGTCATGGCCGAGCGCAACCTGACGCGCGCGGCGCGCAATCTCGCGATGACCCAGCCTGCCGCGAGCAACGCGCTGCGCCGGCTGCGCGACGCGCTCGGCGACAAGCTGGTGGTGCGCGCCGGGTACGGCGTCGAACCCACGCCCTACGCGCTCGCGGTCTGGCCGGCGGTGCGCGACGCGCTCGGGCAACTGCGTTCGGCGGTGTCGCCCGAGGAGTTCGACCCGCAGACCTCGCGCGCCACTTTCCAGCTGGCGATGGCCGACGCGACCGCGGCGCTGGTCGTGCCGTCGCTGCTCGCGGGCGTCATGCGCGACGCGCCAGGCGTGTCGCTGCGTGTGCGACCACTCACTACGCGCGACCCGCGCCCGCTGCTCGAGAGCGGTGAACTCGAAGTCGCGGTCGGCTATTTCCCTGGCGTGACCGCCGCGCTCGCGCTCACGACGATGCAGGCCGACGCACCCGAGGTCTTCGGCCTGGAGCGCCTGTACAGCGGGCACTACGTCTGCGTGATGCGCAAGGACCACCCGCTCGCGGCGCAGGCGCTCACGCTCGACGCGTACTGCGGGGCGCAGCACCTGCTGGTGAGCTTTTCCGGGCGCCCGTTCGGATTCGTCGACGAGGCACTCGCGGCGATCCATCGCAGCCGGCGGGTCGTCGTGACGGTGAACCAGTTCTTTACCGCCGGGCTGGTGGTGGCCGGTTCCGACCTGCTCACCATCCTCCCGACGCACTTCATCGCCTCGACCGGCCTGGGCGACGACATCGTCGTGCGCGAATTGCCGGTCGAGATGGCGCCAGTGCACGTCGAAATGCTCTGGCACCGCCGCCAGCAGAACCGCGTCGCGCACGTCTGGCTGCGCGAGCGGATCGTGCGGGCCGCGCGCAGCGGCTTCGAGCACGCCGGCGGATTCGGCCACGAATAGAGTGCGCGTAGTAGAGCGCGCGTAGAGCGCGCGCCCGCCAATCGATACTGGTCGTTGCGCGAGCACCGATCGCGGCGCTACGGCAATCGCGATCATCGACGCAATCGTGCGTTGCAGCATCGCTTGAGGATTATCAATGACAGGCTAGATCATGAGGTTCAGCGTGGGCTAGGTGAATTGATCGTCAGCCAGATCGTCGGCTAGATCGTCAGCTAGATCGTCAGCTTCCCGGTGGGTTCGCGCCATCGACAACTTGCCGACAGTTGGATGAGTTCACAGGTCATCGCCGCCGCATCGTCCGGGGGATCAACATGAAAACAACAGTCAACAAGACCCTGCTGAATCTCGCGGCGGTGGTCGCCGCCTCGTTCGCGCTCGCTGCGCCGGTCGCGGCGCAGGTCGATGCCGACGCGGCGCAGGCGCTCGCGAAGAAGAGCAACTGCATGAAGTGCCATTCGATCGACAAGAAGAAGGATGGGCCCCCGTTCAAGGAAACCGCCAAGAAGTACAAGGGCAAGGCGGACGCGGTCGACAAGTTGACGACGCATCTCACGACCAATCCCAAGGTAAAGGTCGACGGCAAGGAAGAGACCCACGAAGGACCGAAGACCAAGGACGCGGCGGAGATCAAGAACCTGGTCGGCTGGATTCTCTCGCGATGACCACCATGCTCGCGCGAACGCTGCGCGGGTTCCGTAGATCGAGGGTTTGCAACGCGCCGAGGGGCGAGCGGTGAAGCTATTTCGTGGTCGGTGGAAGCTTGTGCTCGGCTTGGCTTTGACGGTCGTGCTCGCCTCGACGGCGCTGGTCGTCGGCGGCGCGTACGGCCTGGCCGTGACGAGCACCGAGGAGTTCTGCATCGGTTGCCACGAGATGAAGAGCAATCCCTACGCCGAGTACACCGGGACGATCCACGATGAGAATCGCAGCGGCGTCCGGGCGATCTGCACCGACTGCCACGTCCCGCGCGAGCCCGGCCCCCTGATCGTGCGCAAGGTGCGCGCGACCTTCGAGGTGATCGGCCACCTGCGCGGCGTGATCGACACCAAGGAAAAGTACGACGAGCACCGGGCGATGCTCGCCGAGCGCGTGTGGACGCGGATGCTCGAGACCGATTCGCACGAATGCCGCAACTGCCACGCCGACGAGAAGATGAGCAAGGACAAGCAGACGGAAAAGGCGCAGACGCGTCACGCCAAGGGCAGGGCCGAGGGCTGGACCTGCATCGAGTGCCACTACGGCATCGCACACGCCGAACCCGAGGGCGACGGCCCGGTGGAACTGCGCGCGAGGCTGAAGATCCCGCGCCAGCCGTCATTGCAACCGCCGCAGAAGGTGGGGTTGAACTAGGCGGCGAAAAAGTTATCGTGAGCCGCCGGTCGTCCCTGGGGCGAACGGCGGGTGATTGACGGGGCCGGATCGCGGCCCCGAACCGGAGAGATGAAATGGCGTCCCCGTTCGTTCGACTCAGTGCAGCAGCGATCTTCATCCTCAGCGTGGCCGGCTGCGGCGGCGGCGGTTCCGATCCGCTGCCCCCGCCGGTGACTCCGCCGACGACTTCGATCAAGGGCGTGATCGACGCTGCCGCAGCGAACCCGGCGAACGATTCGTCGACGAACACGGCATCTGCATTTACGGTGCTGCAAAACGGCGGCCTCCCGGCGGTGACGGTGACCAGCCCGCCGAAGGTGAACTTCACTGTGTTCTCCAGCGGTGCGGTGGTCAAGACGCTGACCACGTCGAACGTGAGCTTCGCCATCGCCAAGCTCGTCCCCGGCACCAACGGCAATCCCGACCAGTGGGTGAACTACGTCTACAGAACCGAGACCGCCGCCGCGGGCGTCGGGCCCAACGACGTTCCGGTGCTCGCGAGCGCGAAGCAGGCGACCACCGATTCCAAGACCGCCACGCAGCTCGTGTTCAACGCCGATGGCTACTACACCTATACGTTCGGCACCGACATCACCGACCCGAGCAAGACCAACGGCGTCGTATTCGAGCCGAACAGGACGCACCGCATCGCCATCCAGCTCAGCTACACCGACGGCCTGGGTGAGACGGTGCTCGTCAACCCGTACTTCGACTTCACGCTCGACGCGAGCGGCAAGTCCGTCGCGGTGACCGACCCATCGAAGACGCGCAAGATGGCCGACGTGTCCTCGTGCAACAGCTGCCACGAGAAGCTCGCGCTGCACGGCGGCGGGCGCGTGGACGTCCAGTATTGCGTGATGTGCCACAACCCCGGGACCACGGACGCCAACAGCGGCAACGTGCTCACGATGGCGACGATGGTCCACAAGCTCCACTCGGGCCGGCTGCTGCACAGCAAGGCCGCCGCGGGCGGCGAGAACTACGCGATCTGGGGCTACAGGGACAGCAAGCACGATTACACCGAAGTCGGCTTCCCGCAAGACCTGCGCAATTGCACCAAGTGCCACAGCGGCGCGAATCCGGCGACGCCGCAGGGCGACAACTGGAAGACCAGGCCCAGCAAGGAAGCGTGCCTGACCTGCCACGCGAACAACGCGGGCTCGGCCTGGGACACGAGCCACCTGACGTTCGTGACCGTGCCGGGCACCGAGTTCTTCATCGGGCCCAACGCGAAGGCCAAGGACATACCGAATTCCGCGTGCGCGAACTGCCACAAGCCGGGGTCGAACCTCGCGCCCGAGCGCGTGCACTGGAACCAGAACGAGGAAAACGCCGCCAACTACCGGATGAACATCGAGAGCGTGGTGTTCAACGACACGCCCGACAAGAAGGGCCGTTCGGTCACGGTGAAGTACTTCCTGTCCGACCCGACCAACGGCAACGCGGCGTACAACCTGATCACGCCCGATTGCACTGCGGCGGCGCCCAATATCTGCTCGAACACCTCCAGGTTCGGTAACCTGCGCATGTACGTCGCGTACCAGAACATGGTGGGCCAGTCGACGGCGACCACCGAGTTCTCCTCGTACAACAACGGGGGCAGCAGCGCCAACGTCTACGCCTATCGCGGCACCAACGACGGCAGCAACAAGTACACGGCGATCATTCCGATTGCGGATGACAGCGCGATCATGGTCGCTGCGGGCACCGCACGCGTGGTCACGATCGGCCAGATCAAGGAAGCCAAGCTGCAGGTGAAGTGGGCGACCGACCCGCGGCCCGAAGCAGTTCCGCTCAGCCTCGTGAATACCGTCGTGCAGCACGCGTTCAGGGAGTTCGCGATCAGCGGGCCGCTCAATCCGCGTCGCACGATCGTCAGCAACGAGAAGTGCAACGTCTGTCACGGCGCGCTCGGCACCACCACTGGCTCGAACACGGTCGACAGCGCCTTCCACAGCGGTGCGCGCAACACCGTCGAGTCCTGCGTGCTGTGCCACGACGCGAACCGCTCCAGTTCGACGGTGATGACCAGCGGGCTGAATCTGCAAGAGTCGTACCACTTCAAGCGGATGATCCACGGCATCCACGGCAATTCGAAGCGGACCTATCCGTTCACGCACGGCAACTCCGTGGTCGGCGCGTTCAACAAGGACGGCACGTCGGCAACTGGGGGCGCGCCGCTGGCGAGCAACGTGGCGAACTACGCCGCCGAGGTGATCTGGCCAGGCGTGGGCATCAACTGCAACGTGTGCCACGTGAACGATTCGTACAAGAACGACCGCGGACCGCTCGGTTCGGTGGTCTCGCCGCGTGTCACCAATGCCGACCCGCTGCAATACCTGGTGATCTCGCCGAAGGCGGCCAGTTGCACCGCATGCCACGACTCGGCCAATTCGATCGGTCACGTGACTGCGTTCGGCGGCGCGGGCTTCGGCAACCTCACGCAGGCGCAATTCCGGATCGCGCCGCAGGAAATCTGCAGCGATTGCCACTCGAGCGGCGGCTTCAAGGGAGTGGATATCGTCCACGGTCAGAAATAACAGTTGTCGCGGTAGCGCGAATGGGGGACGCTTCGTCGTCCCCCGTCCCTGGTTCCTGAGGGTTTGGAATGCGAATCCAGAGTGCATTGGCAGTCGCTGCGGTCTGCTTGTCCGGCCTGCTCGGGAACGCCTGGGCATCGACCGATGTCGAGGCCTCCAGGGCGTGCGTGAAGTGCCACGACGACGAGGACCTTCCGGACATGCGCAAGAGCGCGCACGCGATGTCGGCCGACAAGCGCACGCCCAATTGCATCACTTGCCACGGGCCGAGTCCGACGCACGTGGACAAGCCGTCCGACGCGAAGGAGCGCCCGGCGCCCGATCGGGTGTTCAGCAAGAACGCCGGGTTGCACGCGGCGGATCGCAGCGCCGTGTGCCAGGACTGCCACGACCGCGACTCCAAGCGCTCGCTCTGGGCCGGTAGCCAGCACGCGGCTGCGGACGTCTCGTGCACGTCGTGCCACAAGGTGCACACGAACAGCGACCGGGTGCTGGCGAAAGCCGACCAGGCAGCTGTGTGCTACTCGTGTCACAAGGAGCAGCGTGTCCAGGTGAGCAGGCCGTCGCGCCATCCCATTCCCGAGGGGAAGATGACCTGCGCGGATTGTCACAACGTGCACGGCTCCACCGGCCCGAAGCTCGTCAAGCGCGACAACACCAACGACACATGCTTCAGTTGCCACGCGGAGAAGCGTGGGCCTTTCGTTCACTCGCACCAGCCGGTCGTGGAAGACTGCTCGAACTGCCACAACCCTCACGGAAGCACGATCGCGGCGATGCTCACCGCACGACCGCCGATGCTCTGCCAGCAGTGTCATACGCCTCACGTCGCCGGGGACCTGGGCGCGCTGGGCGGGCAGCCCGGGGTGTTCAGCCCCGTCGGTCCGGGGCAGGGCCCGCTGATCAACTCGACCTCGAGCGGAAAGAACGTGGTGAACATGTGGCAGGGGCGAAGCTGCATGAACTGTCACACGCAGGTTCACGGCTCGAACAACCCGGCAGCCACGAACCCCGCCCCGCACCGGCTGTTGCGCTGAGATTCGGAGTGAGTCGATGAAAACGACCGACTGGCACGGGGGCACGCGCCGGACCGTGATCGCGGCGGCGCTGCTTTGCGCATCCGCATTCGCACAGGGACAGGCGCCGGCGGCGGCCGAGAAGAGCGAAACCGTCAGGGAGGGGTCGGTCAGCGTCGGCGTCGGAGCGGTGAGCGGCAACGGTGCCGACCGCGCGATCTTCGGTCAATACAACGGGCTGCGCCCGCACAGCGGGTACGGCCTGCTCGATTTCGATTACTACCTTCGCAACGACGAGACCGCGACGGTGACGCGGTTCCAGGGCTTCAACGTGCTCGGCGAAGGGCGCGAGATGAGCTTCGTCTGGAAGCGCCAGGGCGACATGAGCTTCTGGGCAGACTACGGCGAACTCGTGCGTCGCGAACCCTACACGGTCAACAGCGCGATGCTGGGCTTCGGGACGACGAGCCCGCAGATCGTTCACCTCCCCGCCGGGCCGGGGTCCGGAACGAACTTCGACCCCTCGACCAAGCGCACCGCGCTGGGGCTCGGGTTCAAGACGCAGATCAGCCCGACGCTGCTTTTCGAGGCGAGCGCGAAGAGCGAGAACAAGGACGGTACCCGCCTCTACGGCAGGGGCATGAACTGTCCTTCGACGCTGGCGCCCGGATGCGCGTTCACCACCGGGATCAGCTCCGGGTGGGCGGTGCTGCTCGTGCCCGAGCCGGTCAATTCCAACCACACCCAGCTCGAAGCCAGGCTTGGCTACGCGCAGGGCAAGCTGCGGCTCGGCGCAGGGTACTACGGGTCGATCTACACGAACTCGAACCCGACGCTCAATCCGATCGTGCCCGGCAGCCTGAACGGGCCGCTCGGGAACCCGTTGCCGCTGAACGCCGGCCTGCTACCGATCCTGAACCAGCCGATCGCGCTGTGGCCCGACAATCAGGCGCACCATTTCGACGTGTCCGGAAGTTATGCGTTCACTGGCTCGACGCGAGCGAATTTCAAGCTGGGCTACGCGCGCGCCACCCAGGATCAGAACTTCGCGGCTGCGGGCCTTTTCAACGCCCCTGCGGGGGTGTCCAGCCTTGGAGGAAAAGTCAGCACCTCGCTCGCGCAACTCGGGATCACCTCGCGCCCGACGCCGAAGCTCTCGATTCTGGGAGACGTCCGCTACGAGGACAAGGACGACCAGACGCCGATCGCCCTGTACAACCTCGTGGGTACTGCGACGTTTACCAACGGAAACGTGTCGCGCGAAAGGCTGCGCGGGAAGTTGCAGGCGAGTTACCAGTTCACACGCGACTATCGCGGCACGCTGGGTGCCGACTACGAGTCGATCGATCGCGGGGTGTTCACCGCGACCAGCGCCGTTTCCGGCGTGAGCGCGTTGCGCGAGAAGACCGACGAGGTCGGGTATCGCGCCGAGCTGCGGCGCCGGATGAGCGACAATTTCAGCGGGTCGCTGAGCTTCATCACGAGCAGGCGCGACGGATCGGACTGGTTGCGACCCAATAGCGGGCTCGGTGTCACCGAGGTGACGGATCCGTCCACCGGCTTCTTCAGCACCGCCACGTTCATGCCTTCGCTTGCCGATCGACAGCGCGACAAGCTCAGGCTGGTCGCCAACTGGCAGCCTTCCGAAGAACTGTCGCTGCAGTTCAGCGTCGAGGACGGCAAGGACCGCTTCTCCGCGCCGACCGACCAGGGCGTGCGCAGCAGCCGCATGAACCTGTACACGATCGACTGGAACTACGCGCTGTCGTTTCGTTGGAACGTGAACGGCTACATCTCGCAGGGCAACCAGAAGCTCAACCAGGCGCGCCCCGGTGGATACATCCTCGCGTTCGACAACACGAGCACGAACATCGGCCTGAACCTTGTCGGCAAGCCGACCAGCAACCTCGAGGTCGGCGGCGGAATCTCCTTCATCGACGACCGCAACGTCTACGCGCAGACGCTGGATACGCTCGCGAGCGCCGGCAGTGTCGCGCTGCTCGCCGCCACCGGAGGGTTGCCCGAGATCGTCTTCCGGAGAATCGAGTTGCGGGTGTTCGGCAACTACAAACTGTCCGAGCGCTCTGCGCTGCGCGCCGACCTGATTCACCAGTACGCGAAGTTCAACGACTGGTCCTATGGATACCTGGGAGTGCCGTTCGTGTTCGGCGACAACACGACGCTGACCCAGCTCCAGTCGCAGCGCGCCACTTTCGTGGGCGTACGTTACATCTACACGTGGCGGTGATGCCCCGGGGCGAGTCTCGCGGCATTTCGCCGTGGGTGTTCGCGTTGGTGCTCGCGATTCCGGTCGCGCTCGTGCTTGCCTACGGGGCGTTCACTACGTCCTCGAGCGTCTCGGCGGTGGCATCGATCCACGGTGCGAGAGCACCCGATGCGCGACCCAGGGCGGCGTCGGATCCCGAATTGCCCGCCGACATCGAGCAGATGGTCGCCCGGCTGGCGAAGCGCCTCGAGACGCAACCCGACGACGCCAACGGATGGAGCACGCTCGCGCACTCCTACTACGTGCTCAAGCGTTTTTCGGAGGCCGCAAGCGCGTATGAGCGCCTGGTGAAGATCAGCACCCCCGGCGCAGACACCTTCGCCGACTACGCAGACGCACTCGCGATGGTGCAAGGGCGCCGTCTGAGCGGCAAGCCGCTCGAACTCGTTCACAAGGCGCTCGAGATCGACCCGACGCACTGGAAGGCGCTCTCGATGGCCGCGACCGAGTCCTTCGACCGCAGCGATTATCGTGCCGCGATCGATTACTGGCAGAAGGCGCTGCAGTCGGTGCCGCCCGGCGGCGACACGGCACGGATGCTCGAGCAGAGCCTCGCGCAGGCGCGCCAGCTATCGGGCGCAAAGAGGTGACGCGGGCGATCTGATGACCGACCGGAGCGAGGCCATGCAGATCCCGAAGAACACCCGTTACGTGAGCCACGGCAAGGGCGGGCCGGCCTCGGTTCTCGCGATCGCCGAGGGCGCGACCCCTGTCCCCGCCGCCGGCGAGGTGCTGATCCGCGTCGCCTGGGCCGGGGTGAACCGCCCGGACCTGCTGCAGCGAAGCGGCAGCTACCCGCCGCCGCCGGGCGCGTCGCCCTGGCTGGGCCTGGAAGTTTCGGGCGAAGTGGTCGCGCTCGGCGAGGGCACCGCTCTCGGTGAGGGTGCCGCGCTCGGCGAGGGCGCCGCGGGACACGCGCCCGGCGACAGGGTCTGCGCGCTGTGCAACGGCGGCGGTTACGCCGAGTACGTCGCCGTACCCGCCGGGCAGGTGCTGCCGGTGCCGCGCGGCATGTCGCTGCGCGACGCGGCGACGCTGCCCGAGACGATGTTCACGGTCTGGACCAACGTCTTCGAGCGCGGCCGGCTGGTCTCGGGCGAGACGCTGCTGGTGCACGGCGGTTCGTCCGGAATCGGGCTCACCGCGATCCAGCTCGCGCACGACCGCGGAGCGACCGTCTACACCACCGTGGGCAGCGCCGAGAAGGCGGCGGCGTGCAGCGGACCTGGGCGCCGACGCGGTGATCAACTACCGCGAGCAGGATTTCGTCGAGGAGATCGGGCGCCTGACCGACGGGCGCGGAGTGAACCTGATCCTGGACATGGTCGGTGGCGACTACGTCGCGCGCAACCTGCGCTGCCTCGCGCTCGAGGGCCGGCTGGTGCAGATCGCCTTCCTGAAGTCGCCCAAGGTCGAGATCGACCTGATCCCGGTGCTGCTCAAACGCCTCACCTACACCGGATCGACGCTGCGCCCGCGCAGCGCCGACGAAAAGGCCGGGATCGCGCGTGCGTTGCTCGCGCAGGTCTGGCCGCGGATCGAGGCCGGAGCGATCAGGGCCTCGGTGTTTCGCGAGTTCGACCTGGCCGACGCCGCCGCGGCGCACCAGCTGATGGAGTCGTCCACGCACATCGGCAAGCTGGTGATGCGCGTCGGCAGCGGCGATCCGCGATCAACACGATCCGCGAACGGCCGGCCCGATCCTCGATCAGGTCTGCACCAGCGCGCGGTGGCGGTGGATGCTCATCAGCAACCCGGTGCCCAGCCCCAGCGTGAGCATCGCCGTGCCACCGTAGGACATCATCGGCAGCGGCACGCCGACCACCGGAACGATTCCGGTGACCATGCCGATGTTCACGAACGCGTAGGTGAAGAAGATCAGCGTGATCGCGCCGGCGAACAGGCGCGAGAACTCGCTCGACGCCTGCCCGGCGATGAACAGCCCGCGCGAGATCAGCAGCAGGTAGACGATCAGCAGCGCGGCGTTGCCGGCCAGCCCGAACTCCTCGGCGAACGCGGCGAGGATGAAATCGGTGGTGCGCTCGGGGATGAACTCCAGGTGGGTTTGCGTGCCTTGCAGCCAACCCTTGCCCCAGATGCCTCCCGAGCCCACCGCGATGGTCGACTGGATGATGTGAAAGCCCCTGCCCAGCGGGTCGGTGCTCGGGTCGAGCAACGTGAGCACGCGCTGGCGCTGGTAGCCGTGCATCATCGACCACAGCAATGGCGCCGACGCGAGCGCTCCCGCTGCGAGCAGCGCGATGACCCTCCAGCTCAGCCCGGCGAGGAAGATCACGAAACCGCCGGCCGACAGAACCAGAAGCGCGGTGCCCAGGTCGGGCTGGCGCAGGATCAGTGCAGCCGGAATCGACGAGCAGCAGGCCCGCGATCACCCAGTCGAACCAGCGCAGGCCGCCCTCGCGGCGCTGGAAGTACCAGGCGAGCATCAGCGGCACCGCGATCTTGAGCAGCTCCGAGGGCTGGACCCGCCCGAATCCGAGGTTGAGCCAGCGCCGCGCGCCCTTCGAGACGTCGCCGAACAACGCCACCGCGACCAGCAGCGCGATGCCGATCAGGTACAGCGGGACGGCAGAGCGCATCATCCAGGTCGGAGGAATGTTCGCAGCGACCCACAGCACGGCGAGCGCGACCAGCAGGTTGCGAACGTGGCCCTCGAAGCGCCCGGGAAAGTCCATCGCCGCCGAGTACATCGTCAGCATGCTGAGACCGACGAGCAGCGCGAGCGCCGCGCTGAGCGTCGGGTCGAAGACCGCGACGTGGTCGCGGATCCGGCGCAGGATTGCCGGGCCTTTGTTCATGGCCGCGTCGCCGCCGGTTCGACCGTTTCGGGTTCGACGCTCACCGGCACGTCGCGCATCTCGGCCTCGGCGGCCTGCGTCGAGGCCGGATCGCCGCGCCGCGGCGCCGACAGCTGCGCGTCGGGCGTGACTTTTCCGAGCAGGTAGAAATCGAGCGCCTTGCGCGCGATCGGCGCGGCGGCCTGCGCGCCGAACCCGCCGTTCTCGACGATCACGGCCAGCGCGATGCGCGGCGCTTCCACCGGCGCGAACACGATGAACAGCGAATGATCGCGATGCCGCTCGGCGACGCGCCTGGCGTCGTACTTCTCGTTCTGTTTGATGCCGATGACCTGCGCGGTGCCGGTCTTTCCCGCCGCGACGTACTCGGTGTTCGCGAACGCGACCCGGCTCGTGCCGAAGCGGTTCACGTCGACCAGCGCCGACTTGACCAGGCGCAGGTGCTCGGGATCGACCGCGATGCGCTCGGGTTCGGGCGTCGCGGGAGCGCCGCGCGTCTTCGTTGCCGCGTCCTCGATGCCGCGCACGACCCGGGGGCGCAACACGACGCCGTCGTTGGCCAGCGTCGCGGTGGCGTGCGCGAGCTGCAGCATCGTGAACGCGTTGTAACCCTGGCCGATCCCGATCGACGGGGTTTCGCCGGGAAACCACTTCTGCTTGAAGCGCTTGAGCTTCCACTCGGTCGACGGGAGCGTGCCGGTCGATTCGTTGAGCAGGTCGATGCCGGTGATCTGTCCGAATCCCCAGGGCTTCATGAAGTCGTGGATCGCGTCCACGCCCATGTCGTAGGCGGCCTTGTAGTAGTAGGTGTCGCTCGAGACGACGATCGACTTGTGCAGGTCGACGCTGCCGTTGCCTTCGGGCCTGGAATCGCGGAAACGGTGGTTGCCGAGCTGGAAGTAACCCGGGTCGACGATCGTCGTCTGCGGCGTGCGCACGCCGGTCGTGAGCGCCGCGAGCGCCATGAACGGCTTGTAGGTGGAACCCGGCGGATACGCGCCGCGCAACGCGCGGTTGAGCAGCGGCTTGTCCGGGTCCTCGTTCAGCGCCTGCCACGACTGGGGGTCGATTCCGTCGACGAAGAGGTTCGGGTCGTAGCCGGGCCTCGAGACCATCGCGAGCACTTCACCGGTGGACGGTTCGATCGCGACCAGCGCGCCGCGGCGCTCGGCGAACAGGTCTTCGACCAGTTTCTGCAGGCGGCTGTCGATCGTGAGCGTGAGGTTCGAGCCCGACAGCGGCGCGGTGCGCGAGAGCGAGCGCACGGTGCGCCCTCCCGCGGACACCTCGACCGCTTCGGCGCCGACGCGCCCGTGCAGCGCGCGTTCGTAGGACGCTTCGACGCCGAGCTTGCCGACGTGCGTCGTGCCCGCGTACTCGGCCTGCGCCTCGTCCTCGTCGATGTTGCGCTTGTCGCTGGTCGAGATGCGCGCGATGTAACCGAGCAGGTGCGCGCCCGATTCGCCGAGCGGATAGGTGCGAAACAGCCGCGCGCCGATCTCCACGCCGGGGAAGCGGAACTTCACCGCGGCAAAGCGCGCGATCTCCTCGTCGGAGAGCCGGGTGCGGATCGGGATCGGTTCGTAGCTGCGCGCGTCCTCGAGCAGGCGCTTGAAGCGGCGACGGTCGCGCGGCGTGATCTCGATCATCCGCGCGAGGTCGTCGATCGTGCGTTCGATGTCGGCGACGCGCTCCGGGATCAGCTCGAGCGTGTACGCCGGAAGATTGTCGGCGAGCAGCACGCCGTTGCGGTCGAAGATCAGCCCGCGCGGCGGGGGCAGCGGCAGCAGCGCGATCCGGTTGTCCTCGGCCTGCGCGTGGAAGTCGGCGTGACGCACCACCTGGAGGTAGACCATGCGCGCCGCGAGGGCGGCGAAACAGGCGAGCACCACGAGCCAGGTGAGCCCGAGCCGCATCCGCAGCCGGCCAAGCTCGCGTTCGGTGTTTCGGACTTCGATCATCGCGCGATCACCCCGAGCTACAGCGGCCGGTTCTCGTCGCGCTCGATCGCGCGGCGCTGCGGCGCGAGCAGCAGCAACTCGGCCAGCGGCCAGAGCAGCGTCGTCGTGAGGCTCGTGAGCAGGTAGGGCCAGCCGGGCAGTCCGCTTCCGACCGCGATGCGCACCACGATCGTGGCGAGCTGCGCGATCAGGAACAGCGGCATCACGTGAAGCATCCGCCCGAGCGGGCCGAACCAGGGAACGCGGCGCTGCAGGCTGATCGCGCCGTACGACAGCAGGCTGTAGGCGAGCGCGTGCTCGCCCAGCAACGCCGACTCGTGAACGTCCATCAACAGCCCGAACAGGAACGCGATCCCGATCCCGACCTTGCGCGGCTGGTGCACGTTCCAGAACACCAGCACCAGTGCGAGGAAGTCCGGCACCCAGGTCATCTGCCCGTAGGGCGGGAGGTTGAGCAGGAACGCGACGACCAGCGTGAACGCGATGAACGCCCGGTTCGCCGGCAGCAGCAGGTACTCCTGTCGCGTCGCCATCGGTCGATGTTACGGCCGCGCGCGGCGACGCCGCGAATCGACCGGTTTCTCCGGAGGTGGCGGTGGCGGCAACGCACTGCGATCGACCAGCAGAACGAGCAGGATGCGACTGCGATCGAGCCCCGCCGCCGGGCGCACCAGCACCCGCGCCGACGACGCCGACGAGGCCGCCGATTCGACCCCTTCGATCGTTCCGACCGCGAGGCCGTGAGGAAAGATTCCGTCGAGCCCCGAGGTGATCAACGCGTCGCCGACCTGAAGGTCGCTCGCCGCGCTGAGGAATCGCAACTCGAGCAGGCCGGTTCCGAGCCCGCCGAAGGCCACCGAGCGCTGTCCGGTGCGCCGCACCGCCACCGGAATCGCTGCGCTGCGGTCGGTGAGGAGCGTGACCTCGCTCGAGAGCGGCAGCACGCGTGTGACCTGTCCGATCACCCCGTGCGCGTCGATCACCGGTTGTCCGGCCAGCAGCCCGTGCTGCAGTCCGCGGTCGAGCACCACCTTGCGGGTGTACGGATCGCGCGGCTCGTACAGCACCTCGGCGATCACCGAGCGCATCGCGACGCGCTCGCGCATTTCGAGCAGCTCGCGCAGGCGCGCGTTCTCGGCGGCGAGCTGCTCGGATTGCTGCAGCGTCTTGGCGTTGGCCACCTCGATGCGGCGCAGTTCGGAGTTCTCGGCGCGCAACCTGCGGATCTCGGCGAGGTAATCGGCACTCATCCCGAACAGGTCGCGCGGCACCAGCAGCGTGCGCTGCACCGGATAGAGCATCGTTCCGACGCCTTCGCGCAGCGCGACGAGCAGGCCCAGTCGCGAGTCGATCACCAGCAGCGAGATCGCGAAGATCGCGAAGAACGCGAGGCGCGCGTGCGCCGACGGGCCCTGGTTGAAGAACGGTGGCGGGCTGCGTTCCATCATTCACCCGACGGTTTCGGGCGCACGGCGCGCGCTACTCGCTGGTGAAGATCGTGCCGAGCTTGTCCATCTTCTCGAGGGCCATGCCGCAACCGCGCACGACGCAGGTGAGCGGGTCTTCCGCCACCAGCACCGGCAGGCCGGTCTCTTCCATCAGCAGGCGGTCGAGGTCGCGCAACAGCGCGCCGCCCCCGGTGAGCATGATGCCGCGCTCGGTGATGTCGGCGCCCAGTTCGGGCGGCGTCTGCTCGAGCGCGATCTTCACCGCCGACACGATCTGGTTGAGCGGATCGGTGAGCGCCTCGAGGATCTCGTTGCTGGAAACCGTGAAGCTGCGCGGGATGCCCTCCGAGAGGTTGCGTCCCTTGACTTCCTTCTCGCGCACCTCGGAGCCGGGGAACGCGGAGCCGATGCTCTTCTTGATCGCCTCGGCCGTCTGTTCGCCGATCAGCATGCCGTAGTTGCGGCGGATGTAGTTGACGATCGCCTCGTCGAACTTGTCGCCGCCCACGCGCACCGAGCCCTTGTAGACCATCCCGCCGAGCGAGATCACGGCCACTTCGGTGGTGCCGCCGCCCACGTCGACCACCATCGACCCCGAGGGCTCGGACACCGGCAGTCCGGCGCCGATCGCCGCGGCCATCGGTTCTTCGATCAGGAACACCTGCGAGGCGCCGGCGCCGAGCGCCGACTCGCGGATCGCGCGGCGCTCGACCTGGGTGGAACCGCAGGGCACGCAGATGATGATGCGCGGACTGGGCGAGAACAGCCGCGTCTCGTGCACCATCTTGATGAACAGCTTGAGCATCTGCTCGGTGACGGTGAAGTCGGCGATCACGCCGTCCTTCATCGGGCGGATCGCCTCGATGTTTCCCGGCACCTTGCCCAGCATCTGCTTGGCCTCGGTGCCCACCGCGGCGATCGTGCGCTTGCCGCTCGGGCCGCCTTCCTGGCGAATCGCGACCACCGAGGGCTCGTCGAGCACGATGCCCTTGCCACGCACGTAGATCAGCGTGTTGGCAGTGCCGAGGTCGATCGCGAGGTCGTTGGAAAAATACTTTCGAAAAAACCCGAACATGTCGGTTCCGTTGAATTGGATGACAGCAGGCGGATCGGCGTTGCCTGCGTGGCCCCGCCGCTGCCCGATCGCCCTGAAGATGCGGCACCACCGACAGCGCCGCTCATGGCGACCCGAAAAGAGCGTAGATCATACCGTATAATGTCCCCCTTCCCGGCAGGCGCGCAGCGCCTCTGGAATCGGCGGCCATGGCCGGTCTTCGCGCCGGGCTCGGCCTCCTCGGCCCACCTTCGCGCAAGCCACGCAATATGTCGCTCACCGCCGACGACGTTCGCCGAATCGCGCGCCTCGCGCGCCTCGCGCTCTCCGACGAGGAGCGCGCGCGCACGCTCGAGCAGCTCAATTCGGTGTTCGGCCTGATCGAGCAGCTCCAGGCGGTGGACACCGAGGGCGTCGAGCCGATGACCCACGCGCAGGACATGACGCTGCGGCTGCGCGAAGACGTGGTCACCGAGTCCGACCTGCGCGAGCGTTACCAGAAGGTCGCGCCCAGCGTCGAGCAGGGCCTGTACCTGGTGCCGCGCGTGATCGAGTGAGCGCCCCGCAGATGCCCGTCGAGACACGATCGGTCGCAGCGCTCGCGTCGCTGCTCGAACGCAAGGAGGCCAGCGCGGTCGAACTCGCGCAGTCGTTTCTCGATCGCATCCTGTCCGATACGTTGAACGCCTTCATCGACGTTCAGCCGGAGCTGACGCTCGAGCAGGCGCGCGAGGCCGATCGCCGGCGCGCCGCCGGCGAACGCGGCGCGCTGCTCGGCGTGCCGATCGCGCACAAGGACATCTTCGTCACGCGCGGCTGGCGCTCCACCGCCGGATCGAAGATGCTGGCCGATTACGTCAGCCCCTTCGACGCCGCCGTGGTCGAGCGCCTCGCCGCGGCCGGCGCGGTGTGCCTGGGCAAGACCAACTGCGACGAATTCGCGATGGGCTCGTCCAACGAAAACTCGTTCTTCGGCCCGGCGCTCAATCCCTGGGATCGTGCGGCGATTCCGGGTGGGTCGTCGGGCGGCTCGGCCGTCGCGGTGGCCTCGGGACTCGCGCCGATCGCCACCGGCACCGACACCGGCGGCTCGGTGCGCCAGCCCGCGGCGATGTGCGGGGTCACCGGCATCAAGCCGACCTACGGACGGGTGTCGCGCTACGGCATGATCGCGTTCGCATCCAGCCTCGACCAGGGCGGCGCGTTCGGCGGCAGCGCCGCAGATTGCGCCGCGCTGCTCGGCGCGATGGCGGGATTCGACCCGCGCGACTCGACCAGCCTCGAGCGGGCCCCGGAGGATTTCGCGCGCGAGATCAACGCCGGCGCGGGCAAGACGAAAGTGCCACTCGAGGGTCTGCGCATCGGCGTGCCGGTCGAGTTCTTCGGCGAGGGGCTCGCGCCCGACGTGCGCGCCGCGATCGAGACGGCGTTGGCCGAGCTCGAGAAACTCGGCGCGCGCCGGGTCGAGGTGTCGCTGCCGCGCACCGAACTGGCGATTCCGGCCTACTACGTGATCGCGCCGGCCGAGGCGTCGAGCAACCTGAGCCGCTTCGACGGCGTGCGCTACGGCCTGCGCGCGGCGCAGTACGACGACCTGGTCGACATGTACCAGCGCACCCGGGCCGAGGGCTTCGGCGCCGAGGTCAGGCGCCGCATCCTGACGGGCACCTACGTGCTCTCGCACGGCTACTACGACGCCTACTACCTGAAGGCGCAGAAGCTGCGCCGCCTGATCGCCGAGGACTTCGCGCGCGCCTTCGGCGAGGTGGACCTGATCGCCGGGCCGGTCTCGCCCACGGTCGCGTGGAACATCGGCGAGCGCGCCGACGATCCGGTGCGCAACTACCTCGCCGACATCTTCACGCTGCCCGCGTCGCTCGCGGGCCTGCCCGGCATGTCGGTGCCGGTGGGTTTCGGCGCGCAGGGCCGCCCGGTGGGCATGCAGCTGATCGGCGACTATTTCTCGGAGGCGCGGCTGCTCAACGTCGCGCATCGCTTCCAGTCGGTCAGCGGCTGGCACACGATGCGCCCCGGCGCCGGGGGCGCGTCGTGATCGCGCTTCGCTCGCGCGCCGAACGTGCTGTGCGTGCTGGCGTGCCGTGCGTGCTTGCGTGCATCGCTCGCGCTGCTCGCCGCGTTCGCCGCCGGCTGTTCGGTGCTGCCCGGTCCCGCGCCTGCGACCCGAGACGGCCTGGCCCGACCGGCGCCGATCGCCGCGCGCGTGATCACGCTCGACGCGCACTGCGACCAGACCGAAGCCGACGGATTTCGCGAGCTCGCGCGCCTGAGGATCGAGCGCGACGTGGTGCAATCGCTTTCGTGGGAACTTTGGGTCGGCAAGAACGGTGGGTGCCGCTTCGAGCGCGGCGACTTCGAGCAGACGCAGCGCGCTCCGCACATCGAGATGCTCGCGCGCGACGGCACCGGGTGCCGCCTGATGGTGTGGCAGGAACCGCGCCGCGTCACGCTCGCGCACGCCGGTTGCGAGGCGCGCTGCACGCCGGGTGTGTACGAGCGCGCGTGGCCGGTGATGTTCGACCCGGGCAGCGGACGCTGCGCGCGCAACTGACGTGCCGGTGCTGGAGCGGGACATGAACTGGGAAGTGGTGATCGGCCTGGAGACGCACGCGCAGCTGGCCACGCGCTCGAAGATCTTCTCCGGCGCGTCGACCGCGTTCGGCGCAGAACCGAACACCCAGGCGAGCGCGGTCGATCTGGCGCTTCCCGGCGTGCTGCCGGTGATGAATCGCGCCGCCGCGGAGTGCGCGATCCGCCTTGGCCTCGCGGTCGGCGCGAAGGTCGCTCCGCGCTCGGTGTTCGCGCGCAAGAACTACTTCTATCCCGACCTGCCCAAGGGCTACCAGATCAGCCAGTTCGAGATCCCGGTGGTGCTCGGCGGTTCGCTCGCGGTCGCCTGGGAAGAGGGCGGCGAGCAGCGCGAACGCGTCGTGCGCCTGACGCGCGCGCACCTCGAGGAAGACGCCGGCAAGTCGCTGCACGAAGACTTCCACGGCATGTCCGGGATCGACCTCAATCGTGCCGGAACGCCGCTGCTCGAGATCGTGACCGAGCCCGACATGCGCTCGTCGAAGGAAGCGGTGGCGTATGCCAAGGTGCTGCACGGCCTGGTCACGTGGCTCGGCATCTGCGACGGCAACATGCAGGAAGGATCGTTTCGCTGCGACGCCAACGTATCGGTGCGCCCGGTGGGGCAGGTCGAGTACGGTACGCGCTGCGAGATCAAGAACCTGAACTCGTTTCGCTTCATGGAGCGCGCGATCGAGTTCGAGGTGCGCCGCCAGATCGAGCTGATCGAGGACGGCGGACGCGTCGTGCAGGAAACGCGCCTGTACGATCCCGACCGCGACGAGACGCGATCGATGCGCAGCAAGGAAGACGCGCACGACTATCGCTACTTTCCGGACCCGGACCTGCCGCCGCTCGCGATCGACGCCGACTGGATCGAACGCGTGCGCATGTCGATGCCGGTGCTGCCTGCGGAACTGCGTGCGCGATACGTCGAGCGCCACGGGCTCTCGGGCTACGACGCCGCCACGCTGACCGCGTCGCGCGCGATGTCACAGTACTTCGACGCGGTGCTCGAGGCGCTTGCTGCGGTCGCCGCGCCGGCTTCGGACGATGCCGCTCGCGCCCAGGCCAAGGCGGCGGCAAACTGGGTAATGGTGGACCTCGCGGCAGCGCTCAATCGCGACGCAATCGAGATCGACGCGAGCCCCGTGCGCGCCGCGCAGCTCGCACGGCTGATCGCGCGTATCCAGGACGCGACGATCTCCGGGAAGATCGCGCGCGACGTGTTCGCGCAGATGTGGTCCGCGCCGACCGACGACGCCGACGCGCCCGATCGAATCATCGACGCAAAGGGCTTGCGCCAGATCAGCGACAGCGGCGCGATCGAGGCGATCGTCGACGAGGTGCTCGCGGCGAACGCGAAGTCGGTCGCGGAATTCCGCGCGGGCAAGGACAAGGCATTCAATGCGCTGGTCGGTCAGGTGATGAAGGCGAGCAAGGGCAAGGCGAATCCGCAGCAGGTGAGCGACTTGCTGCGCAGGAAACTCGCGGGCTGAGTGCATTGAGTTGCACCGCGACTCGCGCCGCGGACTGCACCGCGGTTCGCGCCGGGAAGCCTTCGCAGACGCCCCCACAGCGCGGACGTCGCGCCCTGAGCGCTGTGGGAGCGTCTGCGAAGGCTTCCCTCGAGGTGTGCCAGGTCGCCGGCGAAGCAATGTGGTAACGAGCTTGCACCTCTTGAGCTCAAGGTATAATTTATATACCATTATGGTGTTCGAGTTCGACCCACTCAAGAGCGATACGAACCGCGTCAAACATGGCATCGATTTCCACGAGGCTCAGCGACTTTGGGACGATCCTGGCCTGCTAGAGATTCCGGCTCGAACCGAAGGCGAACGGCGGTGGTTGATCGTCGCGCGCATTGGCGCGACGCACTGGTCTGCAGTGGTCACTGCGCGAGGCGAAGCTGTACGGATGATTTCCGTGCGGCGATCACGAGAGGAAGAGGTGGCTCTCTATGAAGACCAGAAAATTTGATCGCGATTTCGATTCCGGCGAAAGTGTGCTGCACGCCCTGGATCTCGGTGCGGCGCGTCGACCACGGCAGGAGCAAAGGCGGGTGAACGTCGATTTTCCGACGTGGATGATCGATCGACTTGATCGTGAGGCTGGGCGCCTCGGCGTCACCAGGCAATCGATCATCAAGGTGTGGCTCGCCGAACGCCTGGAGCAGGCAGCGTCCAAGTAATCGGTTCGAGGGAAGGCTGGGTTGGCCCGCCCGAAGCGCTCAGGGCGCGCCGAGCGGACGAGGAAGCGCCCGCCTGCTCAGGGAGCAGGCGGATCAGCGGCTTCCGTAGGGAGCGAGGGAACCCCGCGAAGCGGGGCGCGACGTCCGCGCTTCGGGCGGGCCAACCCAGCCTTCCCGGCGCGGGTCAACGCACCCCTCCCGGCGCAAGCCAACGCACCCTTCCCGCCGCGGGCCTACGCAGGTTCGCGCCGACGTGAGCAAGCCCATCCTACGACCGATACTTCTCATCCACCTCCACCCTCGTCCCGGCGACGATGGCGTTGAGCTGGTTGGCGAGCCCGACCACGGCGAGCAGTTCGCCGAACTGCGCGTCGGTCATGCCTTTTGCGCGGGCGGCGCCGGTGTGCGTTGTTACGCAGTACTCGCAGTCATTGGTCATCGACACGGCGACGTAGATCAGCTCTTTCGTGAGTGCGTCCAGCGCGCCGGGCTTCATCACCGTCTTGATCTGTTCCCAGGTGCGCGCGAGCAGCGCGGGGTCGTTGGCGAGCACGCGCCAGATGTCGTTGACGTAGTCGCTGTTGCGCGCTGCGCGGATGTCGTCGAAGACGGCGCGGGCTTCGGGGCTCGCGTCCGCGTCGGACAGTTTGGGCCACAGTGCCATCGGTCGCTCCTCGTTGGTTGCGTTGGCGCCGCGACGCCCCCGGGATGCTGGTTCCGCGCACCGGTACTTCGAGCTCAGCGCGAGTTGCTCACCCCGTATTGTTCGCGATACTCCCTCACCTTGTCGCGATACTGGGTGAGCTTCGCGGCGTCGCCGCTGCCCGATTCGAGAAACGCGAGCACGTCGTCGAGGTTCGCGATCGATACCACGGGGATTCCGTAGAACGCGTGCACTTCCTGCACCGCCGAGCTGTCGGTCGGGTAGTCGGCGGTGCCACCGCGCTCCTGGCGGTCGAGCGCGATCATCACCGCTGCGGGTTGCGCGCCGGCGTGGTGGATCAGGTCGACCGACTCGCGCACCGAGGTGCCGGCCGAGATCACGTCGTCGACGATCACGACCCGCCCGGCGAGCGGCGCGCCCACGACCGACCCGCCCTCGCCGTGGTCCTTGGCTTCCTTGCGGTTGTAGGCGAAGCCGACGTTGCGTCCGCGCGCGGCGAGCGCGACCGCGGTGGCGGACGCAAGCGTGATGCCCTTGTACGCCGGGCCGAACAGCATGTCGAAACGCAGCGTTTCGGCCGCCTCGGCGTCGAGCAGCGCCTGCGCGTAGTACTGCGCGAGTTGCCCGAGCAGCGCGCCGTCGTGGAACAGGCCGGCGTTGAAGAAGTAGGGCGACATGCGCCCGGCCTTCGTCCTGAATTCGCCGAAGCGCAGCACGCCGGCGTCCAACGCGAAGCGGATGAATTCGAGCGGGTCACGGTCAGCCACTGGACTCTCCTAGCCGGCTGCGGCGCCGGCGCAGACCCCAATGATACGTATCGTCGCGTTCTCGGGCGCTGCGATACGATGCGGCGCATGCCTTCCATCGCCGCGAACCGCGGGCCTGCGCTCGGAAAAATCCTCCCGCCGCGGCTCGGTCGCTCGTTCGCGCGCGAGCGACTGTTCGCCGAAATCGACCTGGCAGCGCAGGCGCCGGCATTGTGGATCGCCGGGCCTGCGGGTTTCGGCAAGACGACGCTCGTGGCCACTTATCTGCAGGAGCGCGGGCTGCGTTGCGTCTGGCTTCAGCTCGACGCGGCCGACGCGGTCGCGGCGACCTTCTCGCACTATCTGGCCGAGAGCGCGGCGTCGTTGTCGCCGCGCCGCGAGATGCGTACGGCGCCGCCCACTGCCGACGATCTGCGCGACGTGCCGACATTCATCCATCGTTGCCTGCGCCGGCTGGCGACGTCGCTCGAGCGCCCCTGGACCCTGGTGCTGGACAATGCGCAGGAGCTCGATCGGGCGCCGGCATTGCACGCCGGAATAGCAGCGGCGCTGGCCGACCTGCCCGAGGGTGGCAGAGTGATCGCGATCAGTCGCGAACCGCCCCCGCAGCAGTACGCACGCGCGCTTGCCGCGCAGCAGCTCGCCGTGATCGACGCGAATTCGCTGCGCTTCACCGTCGACGAAACCACCAGCCTGTTGCGCCTGCACGACCGGGATTGGTCCCCCGCCGAACTCACGCGTGCCACCGAAGGCTGGCCGGCGGCGATGATCCTGATGCTCGCCGCGCGAACCGAACTCGCGCCGGCGAGGGGCGATGCGGGCGGAGCCGCCCAACAGCGCGTGTTCGAGCTGTTCGCGGGAGAGGTCGTGGATTCGATGCCGGCCCTGGCGCGCGACACGCTTGCGCGGGTCGCGTTTCTGCCTGGTGCCACCGCGCAGATGGCGGCGGAGGTGAGCGGCGACGCGCACGCGGGCGAACTGCTCGAGGAACTCGCGCGCCGCAGCCTGTTCACGGACCGGCGGGAAGCGCCTTCGCCCGTCTATACCTTTCACGCCCTGTTCGGCGAGTTCCTGCGCGCGCGCGCACTCGGCGAACTGGACGCGGAGCAGTTGCGCGCGCTGCGCGTCAAGGCGGCGACCGTTCTGGCGGGAAACGGACAGACCGACGCGGCCGTCGGGCAGTTGATCGAGGCACAGGCGTGGCCCGAGGCCCTCGAATTGCTGATCGCCAACGCCGGGTCTCTCGTCGGGCAGGGTCGCACCGCCACGCTGCGCGAAGGCCTGCTTGCGCTGCCCGATTCGATTCGTGCGTCCGCGTGGGCGCGCTACTGGCTGGCGATCTGCGAACTCGCCACCGATCCGGCCGCGGCGTTGGATCATCTAGAACGCGCGCATCGCGGGTTCCTCGCCGAGGGCAATGCCACCGGTTCGTTCTACGCCGCCGCCGCGGCCGCCGATGCGATCGTGTTCCTCGGCGCGAACTACGAATCGCTCGCGCCGTGGATGCCGATCCTCGAGCGCCACGCTCCGGCGTACCTCGAACGGCGCGATCCTGAAACGGATCTGCGGGTGTTGCCCGGACTGCTCGCGGCATTCGTTCATCGCGACCCGGGCCACCCGCTGACGCCGGCCATCACCGATGCCGCCGAGCGGATGATCGACCAGCCGCTGGGCATCAGCCAGCGCATCCTGCTCGGCACGCTCGCGTACTACCTGCTGTGGACCGGGCAGACGCCGCGCCTCGAGCGCATCATCGTCAAGATCGATCGCATGTGCGCGGCGCAGGATGCGGCGCCGGCTACGCTCCTTCGCTGGTACGGCGTGGGAGTGCTCGTGCGCTCGCTGCTCGGGCGTGTCGACGAAGCGCTCGCAGACGCGCGAAACGCGCTCGCGGTTGCCGCGTCGGTTCCGGCGCCGATGCGCGCGAAAGCGCACCTGCTGATGGTGCTCGCGGCCGAAGCGGCACGCGACGCAGAACTCGCGCGCGCCCATCTCCTTGAGGCAGCGGGCGTGCTCGCGGCCGGCAACCCGGTCGACGTCACCACCTACGAGTTCCAGCGCGGTTTGCTGATGCTGCTAGACGCGGACTGGGCCGGCGCCGCGCAGCTGATGCGCGCGGCGGTCGACAGTGGTCGCGCCAGCGGCTGGCCGCTGCGCGAGCACGTCGCGTTGCTCGGGCAGGCGCTCGCGGCAACACAGGTCCGCAGCTTCGTCGAGGCCGAGGAGGCACTGGCCGCTGCCTACACGCACCCCTTTTACGCGGTGTGCCGCTGGCACCACTGGATCGCTGCGCTGATCGAGGCGCACCTCGCCGAGACTCGCGGCGATCGCACGCGTGCGCTGGCGGCGCTTCGCCGCGCGTTCGCGAGCGGGCGCGAATGGGGTTTCGATTTCGGCCCGATGCCCTACTGCTGCGGCGACATGATGCCGCGCCTGGCGGCGCTCGCGCTCGAACACGACGTCGACATCGAGTTCGCGCTGCGAATCGTGCGGCGCTACGGTCTGGCGGCCCCGTCGAACGCCGGGCCGAACTGGCCGTGGCCGATCCGCATACGAACGCTCGGCGGGTTCGTGATCGAGCGCGACGGCGCGGCCGCGTCGACGACGCGCAAGGAGAGTCGCAAGCCGCTCGACCTGCTCAAGCTGCTGGTGGCGCTCGGTGGCACGAACGTGCCGGTGGCGCGGCTCAGCGCGGCGCTTTGGCCCGACGCCGCAGGGGACGCCGCTCGCAACTCGTTCGACAATACGCTTCACAGGCTGCGCAAGCTGCTCGGCGGCGATCGCCACGTCCAGTTGCGCGCGGGCGCGCTCAGCCTGGACGCGGCCACCTGCTGGACCGACGTGGCCGCGCTCGAATCGAGCCTCGGCGCGTCCGACGACGACGATATCGCGACGGTGCCGGGTTGGGTCGAAGGCGTCCTCGACCTCTATCGGGGCGAGTTCCTTGCCGGCGACGACGAATCGCCCGACGTCCTCGTGGCCCGGGCGCGCATCGATGCGATGGTCTCGCGCCAGGTGTCGGCGCAGGGCGCGCGCCTCGAGCGCGCCGGCGATCTCGAGGCCGCGGGCAAGTTGTACCAGCGCGTGGTCGAGCTCCAGCCCCTGGGCGAAGACGTGGTTCGCCGCCTCATTGCGTGCCTCGTGCGGTTGGGCAAACCGGCCGAGGCGCTCGAGGCCTACCGCCGCTGCCGGCACCAGCTCTCGGTCGTGCTCGGCGTTCGTCCGGCAGCCGAGACCGAGGCGCTTGTCGCCGGGATTCGCAATCTCTAAGCGATCTCTAGGATCGCGCCGCCCACTCTCCCTTCATCGGCTCGCCACCCCCGGCGGGTCAGCGGTGAAACCTCAGGGAGATCTGAACATGTCGAGCAAATTCTGCATTCTGGCGCTGTCGCTGTCGTCGTTGTCCGCCTACGCCCAAAGCCCGGTCGAGACCGATGGCGACAAGTACAAGGTGATCCTCGAGAACGCCCAGGTCCGGGTGCTCGAGTACAAGGACATGCCCCAGGCGAAGACGCACCAGCACGGCCACCCGGCGTTCGTGCTCTACGCGGTCACGCCGTTCAAGCGCAAGATCCACCTGCCCGACGGCAAGGTGCTGATGCGCGAGTTCAAGGCCGGCGACGTGATGTATTCGCCCGCGCAGACGCACATCGGCGAGAACGTCGGCAACACGCCGACCCACGTGATCATGGTCGAACTCAAGTCGGCGTCCGACATCGCAGCGGCCGGCAAATCGAAGTGAAAGCCGGCAACACGGTGAATTCGGCCATCGACGCGAGTGCGTTCAAGAACGCGACCCGCGAGCAGTGGGACGAGTCGGCCGCGGCCTGGGACGATCACACGCCCCAGCTCCGCGCCTGGCTCGCGGCCGCGACCGACACGATGCTGAGCATGGCGGGCGTGGTGCTCGGCGCGCGAGTGCTCGACGTCGCGGCCGGCGCGGGCGACCAGGCGCTCGACATCGCCCGGCGGGTCGGTCCGGGCGGCAGCGTCCTGGCTACCGACCTCTCGCCGGCACTCGTCGCGCTCGCGGCGCGAAACGCCGCGAGTGCCGGCTTCACCAACGTCGAGGCGCGCGTGGCCGACGGCGAGAGCCTCGGCGTGGAAGCGGCAGGCTTCGACGCCGCCGTCTGCCGCCTGGGCCTGATGTGCTTCCCCGATCCGCTGCAGGGGCTGCGCGAGATGCGCCGCGCGCTCAGGCCCGGCGGCGGCGTTTGCACGATGGTGTTCGCGGGGCCGACGCGCAACCCTTGCATCTCGATCCTGATGGCCACCGCGCTGCAGCACGCGGGATTGCCCGCTGGCGATCCGTTTCAGCCGGGGGCGCTTCTCAGTCTGGGAAAACCGGGGCTGGTCGATGAACTGTTTCGGGCTGCCGGATTCGTCGACGTGGCCACGATTGCGATCGACGCGCCGTTCCGGTGGCCCTCTGGCGCACACTACCTGGAGTTCATTCGCGCTGCGGCCGGTCCGATCCGGCAGATCGTCGGCCGACTCGAGCGCGACGCGGCCGATGCGGCGTGGGCCGAGATGGAGGGCCGCCTGCAGCGCTTTTCCACCGGTGACGGATGGGTCGGTCCCAACGAATTGCTGCTGACGTCGGCGCGCAAGTAGGCGAGTGCTGGCTCGAATGGATGGCCGCGCACAAGGCCGACATGGTCTTCATGCAGGAACCGTGTGTTCGTGACCGCGGCGCTGGCGAATATCTCTCTCGTTCGATACTCGCCGCTGGGAGCAGTCCGTCCCCGGCAAGGGGGCGGAGCAAGACAACCCCGATTCCTCGAGGAGAGCACTCCGAAAACGAATCCGGTCGCGATGAACAAACGTTTCTTGCTGTCTGCCGGCCGAAAAACGCTCGATTGTACGGACATTCCCTAGCGACGCCCGAGCAGTCGCGCCACTTCGCCGTCGACGATGCCTCTTCCGAACAGCTGGGAGAAGTCGGTTCCGCCGGTGTCGTACAGATTCACCTCCAGGGCGATCGGCCCCTCGTTCGAGAAAGCGACGTCCCAGTGCTGGAACCGCAGCCCCGGCATTGCCGCGGCTCCGCGGCACACCATCGCGACGGCGTCTTCCCAGTCGGGAAGCGTCGTGCCTACCAGCGGCGCCCCGGTGTCGGGGTGCCTTGGCGCCTCCTTCAGGGCCAGCCCGTAGCCGCTGATCACCCGCTTCACCGCGCCGGTGGCCGGATCGATGTCCGCAACCAAGTTGCCCAGCGATCCGTGCGAGAAGTTGTCGATGGCGTTGTTTCCGCAGGCGATCCGCCATGCACTACGGTGAACCTGCGGACCGTTCGCTCCTAGCACGACCATGATTCTGGCGGTGCAAAGGCGGTTCCCGCACAGTGCGACGACACAGGGGTGCGGGGCGATGAGGCCCTGGACGAGGTGCCCGAGAGCGTTGGGGTCCGCCAGGGAGTCGACGAACGGCACGACGCCGACCGAACGACCATCGCCGAGGAGTAATGAGTCGGTGACGGCGTCGAGTCCACGCAACAGCGCAGTACCTCTTCCGACGCCTCCTGCCACAGGTTTGGAGAACAGCGGATACTGCCCGCAGTTGCGAAAGTAGTTGGCCAGCTCGGCTTTTCGGCGGAAGCTGACGGCTCCTTCGAAAGTCCGGCCGCCGCCATGGAGAATGGCCAGCGTGCGCGGCACTGGTATGCCGGTGGATCGCATCAGCGCCGCGAACACTAGCTTGTCGTTTGCGACCGCATGCCACGCGCGGAGATTCAGTGTGTTGACTAGCGCTTCAGCGCGCCACCCGACGAATCGGCGCTTGCCCTCCCAGTCGATCGTATCGTCGAAGAGTCGATAGGCGAAATAGTCGCCGGGCCCGATGCGCCCGCGACCGAACCGAAGCCGAGCGATCTCGGCCGCCTGCGACGCGAGCGACTTGCCGGAGGCCAGACGGGCCTCTCGCGCGTCAGCGAGTAATTTCTTCAGCCTGCCCACCATGTTGCGAGTCCGTCCTTCCAGGCTAGACCAATTTCGAAACCCAGCGATACAGCTCCCTGTCCGCATGCCGGGCGATCACACTTCGCAGGTCGGTCGAAAGCAGGCCGGGGCCCAGCATCTGCAGCCAGCCGATCGAGCCATGATCGTTCAACTCGATCAGCACCGGACCGCGTGCGGTAATCGCAGCGTCCCAGTGCAGGATCCGCATCATTGGCGCGATCGCGGCGGCGCGCTCGCAGCACGCGATCAGCTCGGACCAGCACGGAAGTACGAACCCGTCGATCGGGCGGCCGCTCGTCGGTACGGCGGCGACCAACTCGGCAGCCGGCCACTTGCCACCGATCGCGCGCCCGACTCTGCCGCTCGACAGGTCGACTTCGGCGATGAGGTTGCCAAGTGCGCCGTCGTGGAAGTTGTCGATCGTGTTCCCGCCGGTTGCGACCTTCCAAAGCGCCTTGATCGCCTTTGCCCTGTCGCCATCGCGCACGACCACCACGCGCACGCCTGACACTGCCGAGCTCTCTGTGCGCTCCGCGATCGCCGGATGGGGGACGAGAACCTCCTGGAACAACGCCCCCATTTCCGGGCGAACGTACTTCTGCGGTCGTGCATCTGTGATCGCGGCGACGAGTTCACGCACCGGGATGTCGCCATCGGCTGTTTCGATCGCATCCGTTTCGATGTCGTGGCCCCGCAGGAGCCTCGCACCGACTCCCTTCTGCGAATACGATGGTTTGAGAAACAGCGGCCACTCGCTGTTCGACCGGAGAAACCGGGCCAGATCGTCCGGCGTGTGAAGGGTGGTCGCGGAACAGGCGGCGGGAAGAGCCGCGGGCAGGTACGCCGCTGCCAGCCTGGGGACCGGCAGTCCACGGTCGGTGGCGAGAGCGTGAAACGTGTACTTGTCCCAAGCCGGCAGCACGACATTGCGTGGATTCAGCGCGTAGGCCAGATCCGCTTCGACGCGCCAGCCGAGGAAGTCCCGCGGGTCGCTTGCTTCGCGGACCGCGGTGTCGTACAACCGGTACGCGTAGTAGTCTGAAGCGCCTAGCGTAGGGTTGAGCATTCGTGCGCGCAGGATCTCTCTGAACTGCACGAGGACGGACTTGCCGCACTTGTCCCTCACGATTCGGGCATTTTCCAGCACATCGCGCACCAGATTTCCGATCAATGTGCGCCCCCTCGATTTTCAGTACCCGTGCATTGCTGAAGCTGCACGCCAACGGCTCGAACCGGATCCGCACGCCGCGTGCGATCTTCGTATGCTCCTCTCAAGCATACTATCGCCGCTTTGCCGGGTTGCGCCGGCTACTGGTTCACCCTGGTCGGACAAAAACAAGTCGATGATACGAATCGTCTCGCTGAACCTGAACGGAATTCGCTCGGCCGCGCGCAAGGGCTGGCTCGAATGGATGGCCGCGCACAAGGCCGACGTGGTCTGCGTGCAGGAAGTGCGCGCGCAGCCCGAGGACATGAGCGACGGGATGCGAAAGATCGGCAAGCTCGTGGGGCACTTCCATTTCGCCGAGAAGAAGGGCTACAGCGGCGTCGGGCTTTACGCGAAGCACAAGCCGAAGAAAGTGGCCGTCGGATTCGGCGAGGCCGAGTTCGACGCCGAGGGCCGTTACATCGAAGCCGACTTCGGCGCGTTCACCGCGATCTCGCTCTACCTGCCCTCGGGGTCGAGTTCGGAGGAGCGCCTGGCCGGCAAGTTCCGCTTCCTCGATCGCTTCCTTCCGCACCTGAAAAAGCTGAAAAAAAGCGGACGCGAGATCGTGCTGTGCGGCGACCTGAACATCGCGCACAAGGAAATCGACCTGAAGAACTGGAAGTCGAACCAGAAGAACCCGGGTTTTCTGCCCGAAGAGCGCGCCTGGCTCACGCGGGTGTTCGACGAGGTCGGTTTCGTCGACGTGTTCCGCACGCTCGCCCCTGAACCCGAGCGTTACACCTGGTGGAGCAATCGCGGGCAGGCGTGGGCGAACAACGTCGGGTGGCGGCTCGACTATCAGATCGCGACGCCGGGGATCGCCGCGACCGCAAAGCGCGAATCGATCTACCTGGAGCAGCGCTTCTCGGACCACGCTCCGCTGGTCATCGATTACGACTTCAAGCTGTGAGCATGTCGCTGAATCACCGGGCAAGCTGAACCTGTGCCTTCGACCCGAACCGGGTAAGCGCCTGCCCAGGTTGATGGCCTCGAAGCAGACAACTCATTTGCCTCCGGCACGTCGATGACCAAAAATTGCCCAAAAAGGCAAATGTGGGTATATTTACCGCACCGAGAGAAACGGGAATGAAACGATGGGCCTGATTTTCCAGATTGAGGCGATCGACAAGCTGCACCGCACACCCGCGTCGGATGTCAAGAAGCTGGGCTGGCGTGGCGTCATGCGGTCCATCGGTCGCGAGGGCAAGGTCGTGGTCACCAACCACAATGAACCTGAGGCGGTCATCCTTTCCGCGGTGGAGTATGACGCGATCAAGCAGGCGCTGCAGGAAGCGGCATCCCGGACCGAACCCGCGCTGGATGCGCTGCGTCAGCGTTTCGACGATCGCCTGGCGGCACTGCAGGCCGCCGATGCGGGTGATCGAATGCGCGCGCTGATGCGTAGCCCCGCTCGGCTCGACGGCAAGGCCAGGGCAGGCAAGAGTTCTTGATCGCTCGCCCGGTTCTTCTCGTCCTCGCCGGCGTCAACGGCGCAGGCAAGAGTTCGGTCGGCGGCCACCTGCTCCAGCAAGCGGGTTTGACATGGTTCAATCCCGACGCGTTCGCCCGCGAACTGGTGGCCGTTACCGGTTGCGGCCAGACCGAGGCCAACGCAACCGCCTGGCAGGAAGGCCTGCGTCGGCTCGACGAGGCGCTGGCCAAAGGCCACAACTTTGCGTTCGAAACCACGCTGGGCGGCAACACCATCGCGGCAAGGATCGCCACCGCAGCACAAACGCACGACGTGCTGCTCTGGTACTGCGGGCTGTCCTCGCCCGAGCATCACATCGCTCGCGTGAAGGCCCGAGTCATGGCCGGCGGCCACGATATTCCCGAGGCCAAGATCCGCGAACGCTGGCAGACCTCATTGCAGAACCTGATCGCACTCTTGCCGCACCTGGCGCAATTGCAGGTCTATGACAACAGTGTCGAGGCTGCAGTCGGCGAAACAATTCCCGATCCGCTGCTGCTCGCCGAGATGCGCTCGGGCAAACTCAGCTGGCCCACGACGCTCAAGTCGCTGCAGGCCACGCCGCAATGGGCCAAACCGCTGCTGGAGGCGGCGCTATCGATGGACAGTTGACGCGCGACAAAATGTGGCTCTATCAACAGCACAACTCCGAGCCGTGCCGTGGGTTATCCGTGCGAGTGACTACCAGATCGCGACGCCGGGAATTGCGGCAACCGCGAAGCAACGCCGACTCGTATCAGGTCTTCAACGCCGCCTTGCCCGCCGCCAGCAGTACCGGGTCCCAGACAGGCGAGAACGGCGGTGCGTACGAGAGATCCATGCCCGCTATCTCGTTCACCGTCATGCCGTTCCACAGCGCGGTGGCCAGCACGTCGATGCGCTTGCCCGCGCCCTCGCCGCCGACGATCTGTGCGCCGAGCAAGCGGCCGGTGCGGCGCTCGGCCACGATCTTGACGTGCATCGCCTGCGCGCCCGGGTAGTAGTGAGCCCGGTTCGGCGCTTCGGTGGTGACGCCGAAGGCGTCGAGCCCGGCAGCCGCAGCCTCGCGTTCGGTGAGCCCGGTGCGGCCGATTTCCAGGTTCTGGAACTTGGTGATCGCCGTGCCCAGTACGCCGCCGAAGCTCGCGTCACCGCCCGCGATGTTGGTACCGGCGGCGCGGCCCTGCTTGTTTGCATGCGTGCCCAGGGCGACCACGACGGCTCGCCCGGTGATGCGGTGGCGGGACTCGACGCAGTCACCGGCGGCCCAGACATGCGGTGTGCCGGTGCGCAGGTGGTCGTCGACGACGATGCCACCGGCCTCGCCCACGGCGACGCCTGCGGCGCGGGCCAGGTCCACATTGGCGCGCACGCCCAGTCCGATCACCACCAGGTCGGCCGCGACCGACCCAGCCGCAGTCTCGACGGCAGCGACATGCCCGTCGATCACCGTGAAGCCGGTGACGGCAACGCCGAGTCGCAGGTCGATGCCGGCGGTACGCATCGCCTTGGCGACAGCGCCGGCCATGTCGGTATCAAGCACAGCACCCATGGGCGCGCCGAGCCGTTCGATCAGCGTCACGGCCAGACCGCGTGCAAGCAGGCCCTCCGCGACCTCCAGTCCGATGTAGCCGGCGCCGACCACCACGGCGCGCCGGGCGCCAGCGTCGAGCCGTCGCTCCACTTCTGCGGCATCGTCGAGCGTGCGCAGTTGCAGGACGCCTTCGGCCGTCGATGCCCGGCCACTGCGGGGCGATGCCCGTTGCACCGGTGGCGATGAGGAGTTCGTCGAAGCGCTCGACTGCATCCAGCCCTTTGTCGAGGTCGCGAACCGTCACCACGGACGCCTTGGTGTCGATGGCGGTGACCTCGTGCCGGATCCGAACGTCGATGCCGTTCGCACGGTGTTGTTCCGGCGTCCGGGCGACAAGTCGGTCGGGTGTCTCGACAAGCCCGCCGATCAGGTACGGCAGACCGCAGGCGGCGTAGGAGGTGCGAGCGCCGCGCTCGAAGGCCACGATCTCGAGCTCGTCGGCGGCGGCCAAACGCCTCGCCTGTGCGGCAGCGGACATGCCTGCGGCGTCCCCACCGATGATTACCAGTTTTCGCGCCATCTTCTATCCTTCTTCCTCGCTGCGCCTTCGCCGCTGTGGCAGGACCTTATACCCTGTGTCATCGGCCAACGCCTCTGCTTTGGGCGGATCGCCCCCCTCGCCACGCAATCCCGTTGCATTGACTTCAGCGCGCACATCGACCCCGGCACATCGCTCCTTGTCCATCAGTGAATATGCTCCAGACTTGTCCAGCGGGCCTCGGCTCGACCGGTGGCGCCGGTGTTAAGCTGGATATGATCATGAGTGATCATCGCGAATCGCAGATTCGCCGCACCCGCACCCGCACCTGCACCCGCTTCCTTGCCCGCTCGGTGGCGCCGTCGATCGCAGTCGCGCTGAGCGCCTGTGCAAGTTTGGCGCCGCCCGTCGCCGATCGTCCGGCAACGCCGGTGCCGGCCGCCTGGTCGACGGCGTCTGCCGCGGCCGCCGGCGACCAGAGTGCCACGCCGTTGGCCGACTGGTGGCAGCGATTCGACGACCCGATCCTCACTGGCCTGGTCACGCAGGCGCTGCGCGCCAACACCAGCGTCGATCTTGCGCGGGCCGCACTGCTGCAGGCGCGCGCGCAACGCGATGTGCAGGCGGCCGGACTCGGGCCTTTGGTCGGTGCGTCGGCTTCGGCGCAACGCAGCCGATCCGGCAATCTGGGCACGAGCAACCGTTTCCAGGCCGGCTTCGACGCGAGCTGGGAGCCCGACGTTTTCGGCGGCAACCGCGCTACGCTCGAAGCCAGCGAGGCGGACGCCCTGGTCGCCCAGACCAGTCTGGCCAGCACGCAAGTGACGCTGGCCGCCGAGGTTGCGGTGAACACGATCAGTCTTCGCGGCCTGCAGACTCGCCTCGCGATCGCCCGCAGCAACCTCGCCGCGCAAACCGAGACCCTGCAGATCACGCGCTGGCGTGCCCAGGCCGGCCTCGCCTCGTCGCTCGATGTCGAGCAGGCCGTCGCTGCCAGCGAGCAGACTGCGGCGCAGGTTCCGGCGCTGCAATCGAGCATCGACCAGACCATCAACGCGCTGGCGGTGCTGACCGGGAAGGCGCCGGGCACACTGCAAACCTCGCTCGGACAGGCCCGGCGGATCCCCCAGCCGCCGCCCGACCTGGCGCTCGCCTTCCCGGCAGAGACATTGCGCCAGCGCTCCGACGTGCGCACGGCGGAGCACCGCGTCACCGCGGCGCTGGCGCGTGTGGCGGCGGCCGACGCCGCGCGTTATCCCGGCTTTCGCCTCGGCGGTTCGCTCGGCCTGTCGGCGCTCACGCTGGGCACGCTCACCAGCGGCGCGTCGGTGGTCAATTCGCTGCTGGCCAGCATGTCGGCGCCGCTGTTCGACGGTGGCGCGGCGCGGGCCCGGGTGCGCGTCCAGGAAGGGGCGCTCGAGCAGGCACGCCTGAACTATCGGGCGACCGTGCTGAGCGCGCTGCAGGACGTCGAGGACGCACTGGTGGCGCTGAACGGCGACCGCGAGCGCCTGGCCCGGTTGCAGGCGGCCGCCGAAGCGGCGGCCAACGCCGAGTTGCTCGCGCGCCAGCGCTACGCCAGTGGGCTGATCGACTTTCGCGCCGTGCTCGACACCCAGCGCACGCTGCTGTCCACGCAGGACGGCGTTGCCAGCGCCCAGGCCAGCCTGGTCAGCGACCATGTACGCCTCTACAAAGCCCTCGGCGGCGGGTGGACACCCGATGCCGTTTCAGTCAGCCGCGGCGGGTAAGCACCTGACGCCGCCAGCAATGCCGGGCAGCGACCGCGCAGTTGGCACGCCCAAGCCAAACACAACGATGCCGCCATGAGCAATACGACCGACGCTTCTGCCCCCTCTGCCGGCACCCCGCCCGCCGGCACTCCGCCCGCCGGCACTCCGTCTGCGGCCGTCCCGTCTGCGGCCGTCCCGTCTGCCGACGCCTCGCCCGCCGCCCTGAAGGTTCTGCTCGGCGACGGCGGCGCGCCGCGCTGGTGGAAGCGCGCTTCGCTGTGGATCGGCCTGGCGGCGGTGCTGCTGGTCGCGGGCGGTCTGTACTACTGGCAGCTGCAAAAGACGAACAGCGCCGCGCCGGTCTACGTGACGACACCGCTGAGCAGGGGCAACATCACGCTGACCGTTTCGGCCAATGGCACGCTGCAGCCTACGCGCTCGGTGAACATCGGCAGCGAGTTGTCGGGCACCGTCCAGCGCGTGCTGGTCGATGTGAACGACCGCGTCAAGGCCGGGCAGGTACTGGTGGAACTGGACGCATCGAAATTCAGCGATCAGGTGACCCGCTCGCGCGCCGCGCTGGCCGCCGCGCAGGCGCAACTGGCGCAGAGCGTGGCCACCGTGGCCGAAACGCGCGCCACGCTGGCGCGCTTCGAGGAGGTCGCGCGGCTGTCCGGCGGCAAGGTGCCCTCGGCCACCGAACTCGACGGCGCACGCGCGGCGGTGGACCGTGCCGAGGCCGCAAGAGACAGCGCGCAGGCCAATGTGACGGTGGCGCGCGCCACGCTTTCCACCGACGAGACCAACCTCTCGAAGGCCTCGATCCGCTCTCCGCTCGACGGTGTTGTGCTCAGCCGCTCGGTCGACCCGGGCAACGCGGTGGCCGCTTCGCTGCAGGCCGTCACGCTGTTCTCGGTGGCCCAGAGTCTGACCCAATTGCAGCTCGAAGCCAGCGTCGACGAAGCCGACGTCGGTGCGATCAAGGTGGGCCAGAAGGCCAGCTTCACCGTCAGCACCTACCCCTCGCGCCGCTTCCCGGCCACCATCCGTCGCGTTGCTTTCGGCGCCACCACCGTCAGCAACGTCGTGACCTACGTCACCACGCTCGACGTCGACAACACGGACCTGAGCCTGCGCCCGGGCATGACGGCAGTGGTCACCATCGTGGCCACCGAGCGCAACGACGTGTTGCTGGTGCCCAATACCGCGCTGCGTTTCTCGCCCTCGGCCGCCGCGGCGAGCGCGACCAAAGGCGAGTCGAGCAGCAGCATCCTGTCGAAGATGCTTCCGCGCCCGCCGCGCAGCAACACCAAGGCGGCAGGCACCGACAGCGGCGCCCCGGGTGCGCGCCAGATCTGGGTGCTGCGCGAAGGCCAGGCGACGGCCATGCAGGTGCTTGCCGGCATCAGCGACGGCAGGATGACCGAAGTCAGCGGCGAAGGCCTGGCACCCGGTGTTGCCGTGATCACCGACCAGCGCAGCGCGGGCGCGGGGTCATGACCGAAGTCCCTGGCGCCCGCACCGTCGGCCCGGCGCCGTCGCCGTCGCCGCCGTCGTCATCGACGCCGCTGATCCGGCTGCGCGGCATCACCAAGGTCTACGGCGCGGGCAGCACCGCATTCCAGGCGCTCAAGGGCGTCGACCTGGACATCGAGCAGGGCGATTTCGTCGCGATCATGGGCCCCAGCGGCTCGGGCAAGTCGACCGCGATGAACGCGCTGGGCTGCCTCGACACGCCCAGTTCGGGCGAGTACCTGTTCCAGGGCGTGCGGGTGGACTCGCTCACGCGCGACCAGCGGGCGCGACTGCGCCGGCGCTACCTGGGTTTCGTGTTCCAGGGCTACAACCTGCTGGCGCGCACCTCGGCGCAGGAGAATGTCGAGCTGCCGCTGATCTATCGCGGTGAGCCCGCCACCAGGCGCCATGCGATGGCTGCGCGCGCGCTCGATTCGGTGGGACTGAAGGGCTGGGAGCACCACACGCCGGGAGAGTTGTCCGGCGGTCAGCAGCAGCGGGTGGCGATCGCGCGCGCCATCGTCACCGAGCCAGCCGTGTTGCTGGCCGACGAGCCCACCGGCAACCTCGACACGCAGCGCAGCAAGGAGATCATGGAACTGCTCTGGCACCTCAATGCCGACCTGGGCATCACCGTGCTGATGGTCACCCACGAGGCGGAAATGGCCGCCTACGCGAGGCGCATCGTCCGATTCATCGACGGCATGGTGGCGAGCGACACCGTCAATCCTCACCCGGCAGCGCTGCACGAGGCGCGAGCCGCCGGATCGACCGAGACCGCGGATGTGGCTTAACACCCTGCTGCTCGCGTTGCGCTCGATCCGGCGCAACCTGATGCGTTCGTTCCTGACCATCCTGGGCATCGTGATCGGCGTGAGCGCGGTGATCACGATGGTCACGGTCGGCAACGGAGCGACCCAGGCGGTGCAGAACCAGATTGCCGGCCTCGGCACCAACCTGTTGCAGGTGCGCCCCGGCCAGCGCATGGGGCCGGGAAGCGGCGGATCGAGCGCGCCGGCTTTCAAGGACAGCGACGCCGAAGCGATCGCCAGCCAGATCGGCGGGGTGTCGGCCGCTGCCCCCGAGTCGCGCGCCGCCGGTACGCTGGTGGCCAACGGGCGCAACTGGACCAGCGTCATCACCGGCAGCAGCAACGACTGGCTGGACATTGGCAACTGGACGCTCGCCAGCGGACGCCTGTTCACGGACGGCGAATTGCGCGCCGGCGCGGCAGTCTGCATGATCGGCGAAACCATCCGGCGCGAGTTGTTCGGCAATACCCCGGCGCTGGGCCAGCAGCTGCGCGTGAAACAGATCTCGTGCGAAGTCGTCGGCGTGCTGGCGTCCAAGGGCCAGGGCGCCTTCGGCAACGACCAGGACGACACGGTCTTCATGCCGATCAAGACGCTGCAGCGGCGCATCACCGGCAACACGCAGGTCAACACGCTGCTGGTGTCGATGGCCGACGGCAGCGACTCGACCCGCGTCAAGGCCGGCATGACGCAACTGCTGCGCGAGCGCCGCAAGCTGGCCGACTCCGACGAGGACAACTTCAACGTGCTCGACACCAAGCAACTGGCCGACACGCTCTCGGGGACGACCCGGATCATGACGGTGATGCTGGGCGCAGTGGCGGCAGTGAGCCTGATGGTGGGCGGCATCGGCATCATGAACATCATGCTGGTCAGCGTGACCGAGCGCACGCGCGAAATCGGCCTGCGTCTGGCGATCGGCGCGCTCGAGCGCGAGGTGTTGCTGCAGTTCCTGATCGAGGCCGTGGTGCTCGCCGCGCTAGGCGGGCTGATCGGAATCGTGTTGGCCACCGCGGCGTCGATCGGCCTGGCGGCGGTGATGAACGTGCCCTACTTGTTCGACCCGGTCGTGAACCTGCTGTCGTTCCTGTTCTCGGCTGCGATCGGCGTGGTGTTCGGCTACTTCCCGGCTCGCCGCGCCGCGCGACTGGACCCGATCGACGCGCTGCGGCACGAATAGGGTCGGGTCGTTCGCGGCAGCTGTCGCGGCGACCGATGTCTTCACGGCCTCCCGCGCGATCGCCGCAGGCTTGGCAGCCAGTCCGCGATCGCCTCGCCGATCTCGTTCGGACTGTCTTCCTGGATGAAGTGGATGCCGGCGACTGTCGTCTCGGTCTGGTTCGGCCAGCTGCGGGCGAACTCGCGTTGGGCTCCGGTCAGGATCGTGCCCGGATCGGCGTTGATGAACAGCTTCGGCACATCCGAGCTCGACAACCAGTCGGCGTAGGACTGCACGATTCCAACCACCTCGGCCGGCTCGCCGTCGATCGGGATCTGCCGCGGCCACGTGAGCGTCGGGCGTCGGTCCTCGCCCGGCCTGGCGAAGGGGCGGCGATACGCGTTCATCTCCGCGTCGCTCAACTTGCGGATGATCGACGACGGCAGGATCGCCTCGACGAACAGGTTCTTCTCGAGCACCATTTTCTCGCCCGCATCCGAACGCAACGCCTGGAAAATGCCGCGCGCCGCCTCCGGCCATTCGTCCCACGTCAGCGGGCGAACGACGGCTTCCATGTAGGCGATGCCAGCGACGCGGTCGCGGTGGCGGTTGGCCCAGTCGAAGCCGAGTGCGGAGCCCCAGTCGTGCACGACGAAGGTGACGCGGTCGCCGAGCTCGAGCTGATCGAGCAGGCCGTCGAGGTACTCGCGATGCTCGACGAAGGTGTACGAGCCGGCGCCCGGGTTGTCGAGCTTGTCGGAGTCGCCCTGTCCGATCAGGTCGGGCACGATGCAACGCGCCTTGTCCGAGACGTGCGGCACGACGTCGCGCCACAGGTACGACGACGTCGGGTTGCCGTGCAGGAACACGACGGGGTCACCCGTTCCGGCCTCGTGATAGGCCATCCGCTTGCCGTTCACGGTCCTGTACTGCTTGCTGAGTGGTTCGATGCTCATCGGATAATCTTGGTAGCAAGTGCTACTTTGTGTCAAACGGGTGAGCCTCGAGCGCGAACCGACCCCATCCAGGTCCCTGCGGCATCGCCGCGATGATGCGCGCCCACTGCGGTCCGCATCGGCTGGGCGCGTTTCTCGACAAGAGGAAGCCGGAGTTCAAATGCGCCTGAGCCGGTCGGTTCGGAGCAGTGTTCGCATGCATCAATTGATGCTATATTTGATGCGAGACACAGGAATCCGGGCATGCGAACCACGATCAACTTCGATGACGAACTGCTCGCCAAGGCCACCAGGCTGGCGGGTCCGCTGGATCGTTCAGCGCTGGTTCACGCGGGCCTGAAGGCGCTCATAGAACGTGAGAGCGCCAAACGCCTCGCGCGGCTCGGCGGCACCCAGCCGCACCTGAAGGTGGCGCCACGCAGGCGGCAAGAGATCTAGTCTTGATTCTGGCCGATACATCGGTCTGGGTGGATCATCTGCGCCGGGGTGATCGTCTGCTCGCTGAGTTGCTCGAGCGTGCCGTGGTCGTGATGCATCCGTTTGTCATTGGCGAGATTGCCTGCGGCAACTTGAGCGATCGCGCAACGATCCTCGATCTGCTTCACGATCTGCCCGGGGCAGTGGTCGCCGACAACCGCGAAGCGCTTCACTTCATCGAGCGCCACAGCCTCCATGGAAAGGGCATCGGATTCGTCGACGCGCATCTCCTGTCGTCGGTCGCGCTGACCGACGGCTCCATGCTGTGGACACGCGACAAGCGACTTCGCGCCGTCGCCGAATCGCTGGGCCGGGCTCTCCAGGTCGCCGATCGGAACTGAATCCCGAGGCCCGACGCGCATTCATCGCCTGGACTTGAAGTAGCCGGCGTCGATCATCTGGGCAAACATGTCCTGCGCAGTTTCTTTCAACGGGCGGTACGTCATGCCCAACGCCTTGCGGCTCTTGCTGTTGTCGGCATGCCAGGCGTGATCGACATTGCGCTCGACGAACTTGCGCGTTATCCCCAGCAGGGGCGCCGCCAGCCAGACCAGCCACTTGGGCGAAGCGCGGCGCGGCAGCGGGTAGTGCTCGCCGAACTTCGGCAGCAACGACTGGCCCACGGCCAGCAGATCGGTGTCGTGACCCGAAATGATGTGGCGTCCCTCGGCGCCGGGCGTGAACGCCGCCGCCAGATGCGCCTGCGCCACATCGCGCACGTCCACTGCGCCAATGCCGGCGCGCGGAGCGCCCATCTTCATGGTGCCGTCGCCCAACTGGCGCATGAGGTTGTAACTCTCCGACGTCGCGCGTGGGCTCGTGCCAGGGCCGAGCACCAGCGACGGGTTCACCACCACCAGCTTCCACTGCGACTGCGATTCGGCCAGGCGCCAGCCCTCCTTCTCGGCCAGCGTCTTCGAGTAGGAATACGGTTGGTGCTGCAACGAAGAGGAGGTGTTCCACACCGCCTCGGTGAGCACGCCACCGGGTGCATCGGCGCAGTCGGCCGCGTCGCCGTAGATGGCGGCGCACGAGCTGGTGAGCACCACCCGTTTCACCGACGCCGTGCGAGAGGCTTCTTCGAGCACGTTGCGCGTGCCCAGCAGCGCCGGGTCGATCAGATCGCGCTGCGGATCTTTCACCTTGATGGTGAATGGGGAGGCGGTGTGAAACACGACCTCGCACTGCGCCATGGCCTGGGCGTAGGAGCCTGGTTGCAACAGGTCCGCCGCAAAGAAACGCAACTTGCCCGGCCCCGCTTCGGCCATGGCCTTGAGGTGAGCCAGCTTGCGTTCGTCGTCGGGATTGCGTACCGCGGCGTGCACGGTGACACCTGCCTCGACCAGACGCTTTATGATCCAGCCGGCCACGTAGCCGGTGGCGCCGGTCACGAGTACCGCAGCGCTGGTCGGGATGGTGAACTCGTGCGTGGCCGCGGTCGTGCTGACTGCGTTCATTGCGACTAGCCTCGTGTGAGTTGACAACGTAGCCTATCAGGCTGCCTGACATCGCAGCGCTTTCTGGTCAGTGTCGGCGCGATGACCTGGCATCGAGAGCAGGTCGAGCGTCGGTACGATGCAAGGAGTCAGACACGATGAAACCGCGATTCGTTCGGCTTGCCGAGACCGATCGCCGCCCGACAAGGGTTCGGATCGACGGTGTCGAGGTCGACGCGCTCGAGGGCGATACGCTGATCGTCGCGATACTGACTGCGCGCGCTGACCTTCGGGTGTCGGAATTCGGCCCCGAGAAACGTGCCGGTTTTTGCCTGATGGGCGCGTGCCAGGATTGCTGGGTCTGGGGTGCCGATGGCGATCGGCTGCGCGCGTGCACGACGACCGTGAGCGCAGGTCTGGACATTTCGACGAAGCAACCGGAGGGGCGATGGGCCGACCTCGCGTAGTCGTCGTCGGCGCCGGGCCCGCCGGCGTGCGCTGCGCCGAGACGCTGGTCGGCTACGGAGTGCGTCCGACCCTCGTCGACGAAGGCCAGCGCGATGGCGGACAGGTCTACCGGCGCCAGCCGCGGACCTTCTCCCGACCCTACGGCAAGCTCTACGGCACCGAGTCGCGGCGCGCGCTGAACCTGCACGGCACCTTCGACACGTTGCTCGAATCGCTCGACTACCTGCCCGGCACGGTGGCATGGAACCTGGCAGCGGGCGAACTCCATCTGGCGCAAGACGGGCGCACGTTCACCCGCGGCTACGACTCGCTGGTTCTTTGCACCGGTGCGATCGACCGGGTGATGCCGATCAAGGGGTGGCAGCGCGCGGGGACCTTCAGTCTCGGAGCATCGCAGATCGCGCTGAAGGCGCAGGCCTGCTCGATCGGCGCCGCGGTGGTCTTCCTCGGCTCCGGGCCGCTGCTCTATCTCGTGGCGAGCCAATACGTCGAGGCCGGTGCGAACGTCGTCGCGGTGCTCGACACGTCGCCGTTTTCGCTGCGTCTTCGTGCTTTGCCCAAACTCGTCGCACGGTTCGACCTGCTGCGCAAAGGAGCGCGTCTGCTCGGGTCGCTCAAGAGCGCCGGCGTGAGGGTCGAGACCGGCGCGCAACCGATCGAGATCCTGGGCACCGACGACGAGGGTGTAGGCGGCGTGCGCTATCGCGATGACAAAGGCGCAGTCCGCGAGCTCGTTTGCGACGCGGTGGCGATCGGCCAGCACTTGCGGCCCGAGACGCAGCTGGCCGATCTCGCCGGATGCGGCTTCTTCTTCGCGACTGCGACGCGCCAGTGGCTCCCGAAGTGCGACGACATGGGGCGCAGTTCCGTGCGAGGCGTCTACCTCGCCGGCGACGGGATGCGCGTGCTGGGCGCCGACGCAGCGGAGACGGCCGGACGGCTCGCGGCGATGGCCGTCCTGAGCGACCTGGGACACACGATCGAGACCTCCGCCGTCGACGGGTTCAAGCGCGAGCGCGCGCGATTCGAGCGCTTCGCGCGGGGCATCGCGCAGGCTTTCCCGTGGCCTGCCGAGCAGGTCGCGCGCGTATCGGACGACACGATCGTGTGTCGTTGCGAGGGCGTCGATGCCGGCGAGTTGCGCCGCGTCGTTCGCGACGAGGGCGCGCATGAGGTCAATCGGGCCAAGGCGTTTTGCCGCGTCGGCATGGGGCGTTGCCAGGGACGGTACTGCGCGCACGCGGCGGCCGAGGTGATCGCCAGTACGGCGAAGGTGTCGATCGAAGAAGTCGGGCGGCAGCGCGGCCAGGCGCCGGTCAAGCCGCTCCCGATCACATCGGACGAGCAGGCACGATGAAAGGCGCGATGACAGGCACGATGAAAGGCGCGATGACAGGCACGATGACAGGCACGATGACAGGCACGATCAAGCGATCGGATGCGGACGTCGTCATCGTTGGCGGCGGCATCATGGGTGCCGCGGCCGCGTTCTTTCTGCGCCAACGCGGCCGCTCGGTCATCCTGCTCGAGCGCGGGCCTGATCGGACAGCAGGCGAGCGGCGTGAATTTCGGAGCCGTGCGGCGCCTGGGACGCTTTCTCCCCCAACTGCCTCTGGCGACGCGGTCGCTCGAAATCTGGCGGAAGATGCCCGAGCTGATCGGCTTCGACAGCGAATTCCTCGGGTCCGGGCTGATGCGGGTCTGCTACCAACAGGAGCAGGCCGATGCGATGGAAACCTACGCGACCGACGCAGCGCACTACGGACTGGCGCTCGAGATGGTTCGCGGGCAGGCGATGCGGACGAAGTTCCCGTTTCTCGGGCCCGAAGTAGTGGCTGCCCAGTATTCGGCCAGCTGCGGCCACGCCAATCCGCGAGGTACGGCGCCCGCGTTCGGCCGTGCCGCCGCGCGTCTCGCGGCGCAGATCGAGGAAGAGACGCAGATCGTCAACGTCGAGAAAGACGGCGCCACGTTTCGCGCCACCAGCGCCGACGAGCGGGTCTTCTGCGCGCCGAACATGCTGGTCACCGCGGGCGCGTGGGCGGGCCAGTTGAGCGCGCAGTTCGGCGAGACGGTACCGTTGACTGGCCTGGGTCCCCAGATGGGCGTGACCGAGCCTGTTCCCTACGGCATCGTGCCGGTGGTCAGCGTCAGCTCACCGGCGCAGGAGGAGGGCGTCTACTTTCGACAGGTGACGCGGGGGAACATCGTTTTCGGCGGGGGCGACCGAACGACGGCGTTCCTCGACGAGCGGCGCGTCAGCGTGGCGCCGGAGAACACGCTGTCGCAGTTCCGGCAACTGCGCCGGCTCGCGCCGGCGCTGGCTCGCCTGAACATCCTTCGCGTCTGGAGCGGAGTGGAAGGTTACCTTCCCGATCAATTGCCGGTGATCGGGCCGAGCAGCAAGGTCGATGGCCTCTACTACGCGTTCGGATTCTGCGGTCACGGCTTTCAGCTCGGCCCTGGCGTGGGCGACACGATGGCCGAGTGGATCGATACCGGCACAACCAGCACACCGCTGCAGCCGTTTCACATCAGTCGTTTTATGCAGACCGACGGCATCGGCCAGTATTTCGACAACGAATCGGACGAACGAAACAAGGGAACTCCACGATGAAAGTGATTGCCTACCAGAACAGCCTTCCGATCGACGACCCGCTCGCGCTGCAGGATGTGGATCTGCCCGAGCCAACGCCTGGCGCGCGCGACCTGCTCGTCGAGGTCCATGCGGTGGCGGTCAATCCGGTCGATGTCAAGATTCGCGTGCGCGCGGCGCCGCCCGCCGGAGAGTGGAAGGTGCTGGGCTGGGACGCGGTGGGCGTGGTGCGGGCCGTCGGCGCCGAGGTGCGCCAGTTCAAGGCGGGCGACCGCGTCTGGTACGCCGGCGCGATCAACCGTTCGGGCAGCAACGCGCAGCTTCACCTGGTCGACGAACGCATCGCCGCGCTGGCGCCCAAGTCGCTCGACGATGCCGCCGCCGCGGCCATGCCGCTGACCGCGATCACCGCATGGGAGATGCTGTTCGACCGACTCGGCGTCGCGCGTGGCGGCGGCGAAGGGCAATCGATCCTGGTGATCGGCGCGGCCGGCGGTGTCGGGTCGATGCTGGTCCAGTTGGCGCGCCAACTGACCAAGCTGACCGTGATCGGCACGGCGTCGCGGACCGAAACGGCCGACTGGGCGCGTGAACTCGGCGCGCACCACGTGATCGATCATTCGAAGCCGCTTGCCGGCGAGATCACGAAGGCCGGCCTGCCGGCGCCGCAGCTCGTCGTGAGCCTGACGCAAACCGCGCAGCACTTCGCGCAGATCGCCGAACTGATCGCGCCGCAAGGCCGCTTCGGACTGATCGACGATCCGGCTCCGGGCGCGATCGAGATCGGCGCGCTCAAGACCAAGTCGGTGTCGCTGCACTGGGAGCTGATGTTCACGCGTTCGCTGTTCCAGACGGCGGACATGGCGTGCCAGCACGACCTGCTCGCCGAAGTGGCGAAGCTGGTCGACGCCGGCACCTTGCGCACGACGCTGGGCGAACACATTGGCGCGATCAATGCCGCGAACCTGCGGCGCGCCCATGCGATGCAGGAGTCGGGCCGCGCGCGCGGCAAGCTGGTGCTCGAAGGCTTCTGAGCGTCGCTGCGCGCCTACTTCACGGTGGCCGCGCCCGAAGACCGTCAGGTCTAGACCATACGAAAGTATGGGATTATGACCATAATATGCATAAGCTCACCGGATGCAGCAGGCGAGCTTCGAGTGGGATGAGGGCAAGGACGCTGAAAATCGGGCGAAACACGGGGTTGCGTTCGCGTTGGCGCAATATGCGTTCGCCGACCCGAATCGTGTGCTGGCCGAAGACGGCGTTCACAGTGGCAGCGAACAGCGGTACTACTGTTTCGGTCGCGTCGGCGGCGCGATCTTGACCGTTCGCTTCACGTACCGCGCGGGTGTCGTGCGCATTTTCGGCGCCGGATTCTGGCGCAAAGGAAAAGCGATCTATGAACGGGAAGACAAAGTACAAGAATGAAGCGATCGGCGAGCCGAGAGTCATTCGCGACTTTCTTCCCTCGCCCGAACAACTCGCGTTTCGCGACGCGGATGTGAAGATCACGATCACGTTGAGCAAGAAGAGCGTGGACTTCTTCAAGACCCAAGCCGCAAAAAGCGACGGGCAGTATCAGCGGATGATTCGTCGCCTACTCGACGCTTACGTCGATGCCCATGAGAGCGGACAAGCCGGTCGCTGAGGGCGGATCGGCTCATGTCTTCCACTGCTCGATGATCCGGTCCAGTCCCAGGCGGTAGCCGGGCCACGACGGCAGCCGTCCCGGGATGCGCGGCGACGGCGCGCGAAGTCCTTCAACGCATGACCGTCGTGCAGCAGCGTAATGAAGCGGGTGGAAATGCTGAAGTTCTGAGCACATTGCGTGCGCGTGTTCGATGCCCGGGTCGTGGAACCGAGGTCTTGTAGCGCGAGTGCATGAGCGCGAAACTGGGGCAGATCTCCCCAATGCCCGCAAAGGACGTGCTTCGATGACCGACCACAGCGCCACCCGATATCTGAACGCCCCCGAAAGCGATGCCGATCCCGCTGAAACGCAGGAGTGGCGCGACGCGTTCGACTCGCTGGTCGCCAGCCAGGGACCGCAGCGCGCCCGCTTCATCCTCGACGAGTTGGCGCGCCGAGCGCGCAGCCAACGGGTGGGCTGGACACCGGAGCTGAACACGCCGTACGTGAACACCATCGCCGTCGACCGGCAACCGGTGTTTCCCGGCGACCTCGCTGTCGAAGAGCGGTTGTGTTCGTTGATGCGCTGGAACGCACTGGCCATGGTGGTGCGCGCCAACCAGGCCTACGGCGAACTCGGCGGCCACATTGCCAGCTACGCCAGCGCGGCCGACCTGTTCGAAGTGGGATACAACCATTTCTTCCATGCACGCGCGCGAGCCGACCACCTGGGCGACCTCGTGTTCTTCCAGCCGCACAGCGCGCCCGGCGTCTACGCCCGCGCTTTCCTCGAGGGCCGCCTGAGCGCTGACGATCTGCTGCACTTTCGCCAGGAACTCAGCTCCCCCGCGGGGCTCGCCGGTGCCGCGCAAACTCCCGAGGCGGCTGCCGGGAGCGGCCTGACGCGCGGGTTGAGCAGCTACCCGCATCCGTACCTGATGCCCGATTTCTGGCAGTTCCCCACCGGGTCGATGGGAATCGGTCCGATCAGCTCGATCTACCACGCGCGCTTCATGCGCTACCTCTCGCATCGGCAGTTGCTGAACTGCCAAGGCCGCGACGAGAACGGCGTACATGTCGACAAGCGACGCGTGTGGGGCGTGTTCGGCGACGGCGAGATGGACGAACCCGAGAGCATGAGTGCGCTCACGCTGGCCGCGCGCGAGAGGCTCGACAACCTGGTCTGGGTGATCAATTGCAACCTGCAGCGCCTCGACGGTCCGGTTCGCGGCAACGGCCGCATCATCGACGAACTGGAAAAACTCTTTGCCGGCGCGGGCTGGAACGTGATCAAGCTGGTCTGGGGCAGCGACTGGGACGGCCTCTTCGCCCGCGACACCACCGGCGCGCTGGCGCGCGCGTTCGCCAATACGGTCGACGGTCAGATGCAGACCTTTGCGGCGAAAGACGGTCGATTCAACCGCGACAACTTCTTCGGCCAGAACGAAGAATTGCAGCGCCTCGCCCAGGGCATGACCGACGATCAGATCCATCGTCTCAAGCGCGGCGGCCACGACCTGGTGAAGATCCACGCAGCCTACGCTGCCGCCGCTGCCCACGAGGGCCAACCCACCGTGATCCTGGCGCAGACCAAGAAGGGCTACGGCATGGGCGCGGCCGGTCAGGGCAAGATGACCACGCACAGCCAGAAGAAGTTCGACGAAACCGACCTGATCGGTTTTCGCAATCGCTTCGACCTGCCGTTGACCGACGAGCAGGTGAAGAACCTCGACTTCTACAAACCGGGTGACGACAGCGCCGAGATCCGGTACCTGCATCAAAAGCGCCGGCAACTGGGCGGCTACCTGCCCAAGAGATTCACGGCTGCCCAGGTCGTGCCGGTGCCACCGGTCGCGCGCTACGCCGGCTTCGCGTTGCACGCCGAAGGCAAGGAGATGAGCACCACGATGGCCTTCGTGCGCATGCTGGGCGCACTGCTCAAGGACGCGGCGCTGGGCCCGCGCATCGTGCCGATCGTGGCCGACGAGGCGCGCACTTTCGGCATGGCCAACCTGTTCAAGCAGGTCGGGATCTACTCCAGCGTGGGCCAGCGCTACGCGCCCGAGGACATCGACTCGGTGCTCTCCTACCGCGAGGCGCTCGACGGTCAGATTCTGGAGGAGGGAATCTCGGAAGCCGGCGCGCTCGCGAGCTGGACGGCCGCCGCCACCAGCTACAGCGTGCACGGTCTGGCGATGCTGCCGTTCTACATCTACTACTCGATGTTCGGGTTCCAGCGCGTGGGCGACCAGATCTGGGCCGCCGCCGACCAGCGCGCGCGCGGCTTCCTGATCGGCGCCACGTCGGGGCGCACCACGCTGGGCGGCGAAGGCCTGCAACACCAGGACGGCACCAGCCACGTCGTCGCGGCGACCATTCCCAACTGCAAGGCCTACGACCCCGCCTACGCGGGCGAACTCGCCGTGATCGTCGACCACGGCATGCGCGAGATGCTGGTCGAGCAGCAGGACGTCTTCTACTACGTCACGACGATGAACGAGAACTACGCTCAGCCCAGTCTGCCCGAGCGGTGCCGAGGCCGATGTGATCCGGGGGTGCTACAAGCTGGCGCCGCTACGCGCGCCACCGATGCGACAGGCAAACGCCGTCACGCTGATGGGCTCGGGTGCGATCCTCACCGAAGTGGTGAAGGCCGCCGAGCGCCTGGCCGAACAGGGCTCACTGCGTGGACGTGTTCAGCGTCACCAGCTGGAGCGAACTGGCGCGCGACGGCGCGCGCGCGGCACGCGGCGAATCCTTCGTCGCGAAACAGCTCGCCGACAGCGACGGCCCGGTGATCGCCGCGACCGACTACGTGCGCGCGGTGCCCGAGAGTCTGCGCGCCTATCTTCCACCGGGCCGCGCGTACACGACGCTGGGCACCGACGGCTTCGGGCGCAGCGACACGCGCGCGGCGCTGCGCGCCTTCTTCAAGGTCGACGCGGCAAGCATCGCGCAGGCCGCGCTGACCGCGTGAGTCAGGCCGGTGCGGATCCGATCAGGTCTTCCACTGCTCGATGATCCGGTCCAGTCCCAGGCGGTAGTCGGGCCACGACGGGCGCCATCCCGGGACGCGCGGCGAAGGTGCGCGAAGTCGTTGCACGCATGACCGTCGTGCAGCAGCCAATGCAACACGGCACTCGAGAAGGAACGCATCCTGGGCCGCATCGTTTGCACGACGCACCTGCCCGACGCGGTCGCCAAGGCGGATCTGATCATCGAGAGTGCGCCTGCTGAACGCCGGGCTCGATCAATGCAGGAGCTGGACGGCGCGATGGACGTGTGCATCCATGTGCGCACGCGCCGCGAGCGAGAGACCTGCGCGGGTGCACGCGCTCGCCTGCGCCACATCGCCCAGCCTGGCACTGACGCGCGCCTGGTCGGCGAGGATGTCGACCAACAGCGCGACGTAGGTGTCTGTCTCGCGAGCGCAGCGCGTGCGGGCTTCGCCAAACCATTCCAACGCGCGTACATCGTCGTTCAGCGCTTCGCAGCACAATCCGATGGCGCGCGCCGCGGCAGCTTCCCAGCACGGATCGGCAAGTTGGCAGCTCAGCGCGAAGGCTTGCTCGAGTTCATGCCGAACCGCCAATGGCTCGTCGTCCTGGCGCAGTCTGGACTCGCCGAACAGTGCGCAGGGCCAGGGTCGGAACGACGTCCAGCGCAGCTCGTCGACCCCTTTCAGGCAGTTGGTCAACCAGCGATCCGCTTCATCGAGGCGCTGTGCGGCCAACAGGCCCCGGCCGCCCAGGCCGAGCGACCAGACCTGGCGACGGCGATTGCCGGTGCGATAGGCGTGTTCGAGCGACAGCCGGTATTGCGCCAGCCCGTCGTCGATCTGGCCCCAGTCGACCAGATTGAAACCGACCACGCTATGGATCCCCGCCAACTCGTCGCCGTCTTCGGCGATCTCGAGTGCTCGGGCGAGATGCCCGGCCGCGGTCGGGCGCCGACCCGCCAGCGCGTCGACGTAGCCCAGTTCCCGATACGCGGCGCAGGCCGTGCGTGCGTCTCCGCAGCGCAGCGCCCATTCGACCGACTGGTGCAAAAGGATCGCCCCCTCGTCGTCATGGCCACGCACCGAGTGCACCAGGGCCGAGCCCAGTTCGACCAATGTCCTGGCCTGAAGCTGAGGATCTGCGCACAGCTCCGCGTCGGTGGCCGCGCGACGCAGACAATCGATCCCGGCGTCGGCGGCACCGGCGGACAGAGCCGCAAGGCCGGATTCGAGCAAGGACTCGACGACGGCGCGGGGCGACACTCCGGACGGGGGCGACGACAGAGTGCGGCGCGCCGCGCTACGCAGTGCTGCTGAAGGCTTCTGCCCCAGCTCCGCTTCGAACACCGCTTGCGTGGCGTCGACATGTTCGGCGGCCGCGTCGAACCGCCCCATCGCGACCAGCGCCTTGACCAGAAGGATGTGCGCACCTTCGTCGAAAGGCATGCGCCTGACGCACAGTTCGCCGAGGCGGATCGCGCGCCCGGTGTCGCCGACCGCAAGTGCCTGCTGCGCATCCTGGCGCGCCCTGGCGTTGGCGAGGCTGGCGACGCGTTCGCGTTCAACCAGCAACCAGGTCGAGAACTCCGGTCCGCACTGGGGCTCGACGCCTTCGAGCAGCGGGCCGGCCTCTTGCACGTCGAAATCCGCGTCCGCCAGGAAATGGACGTCGACCCGGGTGCCCTCGGGCAGTTCGGTGGCGATCGGGTCGCCGCGTAGCGCCACCGAACAGTTCAGCGATTTCCTCAACGAGGCCAGGGTCCAGCGCAGCGATCCGAGCGGATCGACCGTGTCCGGAAACAGCTCGGCGGCCAGCGCTCGACGGCTCAACGGCCGCGCGGACAGGAGCAATCGGGCGAGCAGGGCCCATGCCTGATGGCCGCGCACGATCTGCGGCTGGCCACCGGCATCGACGATCGTCGGCGCACCCATCAACTTGATGGTCATCACGATGAAAAGACCTCCGGAACTCGGCGGCGTTGCCGTGACTGGAGCAGCGTATACCCGGACCGTGTGAGCGGGCGTTGGACGGCCACCGCCGCGGGGCCGCCGCCCTTCCACGCCAGAGCCAACGGCGGGCCTCCACCATGAGGCCTCCACTACCTTGATTCAGGAGAACTTCCATGCCCCAATTCATCGTCGAGCGAAACATTCCCGGCGCCAGCACCTTGAGCCGCGACGAACTGAAAGACATTTCGGTGAAGTCCTGCGATGTCGTCGCAGCTCTGGGCGAGCCCTACACCTGGATCACCAGCTACGTGGCTGGCGACAAGATCTACTGCGTGCACGAGGCGAGGAGCGCCGATGCAATTCGCAAGCACGCGCGCGAAGGTGGTTTCCCTGCCGATCTGGTCACCGAGATCGCGGCGGTGATCGATCCCTCCACCGCGCAGCAGACGCCAGCGTGAACGAACCCGCCGCGCTCGCCGGCAGCCGGCGGCGCTGTGCCCTCGACGAGATGGCGCGACGCGCCTGACTGGACCGGTGCGGATCCGATCAGGTCTTCCACTGCTCGATGATCCGGTCCAGTCCCAGGCGGTAGTCGGGCCACGACGGGCGCCATCCCGGGACGCGCGGCGAGGGCGCGCGCGCCGGCATCGCGAGGTCGGCCTGCTGCATGTGTTCCTCGCGCACCAGCACCTTGAACAGCGGTGCGGCGATGCGTGGAGCGTGACGCGGGTTCCGGGTTCCCAGACGGCGCGCGAAGTCGTCCATGAACTGCATGAACGGAACGGGCGATCCGCTGGTCGCGTAAAAGGTCTTCCCGGCATTGCGCGGCGACGCGGCTGCGAGCAGCGCGCTCACCGCGTCGTCGTGGTGCAGGTGATACTGGCCCGCCGTGCGCAATCCCGCCCAATAGGGGCGGCCCAGGCGAAACGCGGTGCGGTAGGCGCGCAGGTCCCTGCTTTGCGGTCCGTACAGATAGCCCAGACGCACGACGCAGGCCGCGACCGGCCCGGAGAGAACCAGTTCTTCGCACTCGAGGATCGTCTCGGCGATCGAGCGCAGCGGGTCCTTCCGCGGACGGCCGAGCACGAACGCGAAGCTGGCGTGCACCAGCAGGTCGGCCTGCGCGCGCATCGCCCGGCGCGTGCCGGCACGCATCGTGCGCGCGAAGTCCTTCCACGCGTGCCCGTCGTGCAGCAGCGTGTTGGCCTGCTGCCCGGCGACGTTGACGTGCACGCTGCCGCGCGTTGACTCGCGCGGCAGCAGCCGGCCCAGCTCGGAGCGCCGCCCGGTGACTGAAACCTTCATCGCGTCATCATGCCTGATGGAGATGCGGAATCCGGTGTGGTAGCGTCGGCGCATGAGTGATCCGCAACGGAACAAGGCGAACGCGAAGGCGTTCTACGACCTGATGTTCAATCAGTGCAGGCCGCGCGAGGCGATCGAAGGCTTCGTCGGTGCCGAGTACATCCAGCACAACCCGGAAGTCGCAAACGGCAAGGAAGCATTCATCGCGTATTTCGAGCGGATGGCCGTCGAGTATCCGGGCAAGCGGGTGAGCTTCAAGCGAGCGTTCGCCGAAGGAAACCACGTCGTGCTGCACTGCCACCAGCAGTGGCCGGGAGACCTCGGCTATGCCGGCATCGACATCTTTCGCTTCGACGACGACGGCAAGATCGTCGAGCACTGGGACGTGCTGCAGCTGATTCCCGAGACATCGAACAACGACAACACGATGTTCTAGTTTGTCGCGCGCTTGTTCGGCATCGGGAACCGTTGCGCAAGAAATCGAGGCCGGGATCGACGACATCGTTGCCCGATGTCTTCATCGCCGAGAGCCTCGGACGACGAGTGCCTCGGACGAGCACAATCTGCCAGGCCGCCCGGCGGGCGGGGGAGGATCGAGCCATGAACACCATCGTTGAAGAAACCGTCGCGCGGCCGCGCCGCGTGGAACGTCTCGTGGCCGGACAGGCCACCTCCGACGGCGCCGGGGTCAAGCTCACGCGCGTGCTGACGCAGCCGCTGCAGCGCCGGCTCGACCCCTTCCTGATGCTCGACGCTTTCGGCAGCGACCGGCCCGACGACTACATCGCCGGTTTTCCCGACCATCCGCACCGCGGCTTCGAGACGATCACCTACATGATCGCCGGGCGCATGCGCCACCGCGACAGCGCCGGCAACGAAGGTCTGCTCGAGAACGGCGGCGTGCAGTGGATGACGGCCGGTCGCGGCGTGATCCACTCCGAGATACCCGAGCAGGAACACGGTCTGATGGAGGGCTTCCAGCTCTGGCTGAACCTGCCGGCGCGCGACAAGATGGGCGAACCCTGGTACCGCGACTTCAAGTTCGACGACTTGCCGAAACTGGTGACGCCGCAGGGCGTGGAAGTGACGGTGATCGCCGGCGAGAGCCACGGCGTGGGCGGCGCGGTGACGCGCGACGCGACCGCCCCGCTGTACCTGGACGTGCACCTGAACGCCGGCATGCGCTTCGAGCAGCGGCTTCCCGCCGATCACAACGCCTTCGTCTACGTTTATCGCGGCGAGGTGTCGATCGCCGGGCAGTCGGTTCCGGCGCAGAGGATGGCGATCCTCGCCAACGACGCCGCCGCCGACGGTGTGGCGATCGAAGCCAGCGGTGATGCGAAGCTGCTGCTGGTGGCGGGATGCCCGCTGAACGAGCCGATCGCGCAGTACGGACCGTTCGTGATGAACACGCAGCAGGAGATCCAGCAGGCGGTGAACGATTTTCGCGACGGGCGCATCGGCGGCGCCGGGCGCTGAGCGGCGCGCGAAAGTCGGCCTGGCGGCCTGTAGAGTCGCAGTCACGCCGCCTTCCGCGCACCGGCCCCAGCGCGGCGCCGCGCCGCGCTGGGGCTGGCCGATGCGATGGACAAGCGCCCGGGCGAGACTCGCCTAGGCGAGTACTTCCCGTATCGCCGTCAGCGCAAGACGCGCGATTCCGCTCACGAGCAGCGCCACACCCACCGAGAGCGAAACCGAGAACAGCGCATCGCGCCGCCCGATCGTCCTGACCATCACGGCGAAGGTCGACACACAGGGAACGTAGAAGGTCAGGAACAGCAGGAAGGTCAGGATCTGGACCTGATCGAGGTAACGATCGACCTCGAAGCCGCCCAGGGCCTGGTAGATCATCAGCAGTGACAGTTCCTTGCGCAGCACGCCGAACAGGATCGGCACGCCGAGCACCACCGGCAGCCCGAGCCACCAGCTGGTGATCGGCGCGAGCAGCGCGTTGATCACCTGGTCGGCGCCAACGTGCGCGAGCAGGGCCAGCACCACGCTGCCGCCGACAAGGAGCGGCGTGACGATGGTGAGGACGTCGCTGGTGCGCTCCCAGGTTTCGCGCAGCATCGGCGCCCACCGCGGCAGCGCGTAGGGGGGAATATCCTGTACCTGTCCGGGGCCGCCGCGCGGATAGCGGCGGCGAAGCACCTGTCCGAGCGCCGCGATCACCACCATCGTGAGCAGGAAGATCGCGACCACGCCCAGGGCGCCCAGGTACTTCCCGCCCAACGCCAGGATGATCGCCGAGCGCGCCGAACACGGTACGAAGGTGACGAGCACTGACGCCATCACGCGCTCGCGGCCCCTGGTCGCAGTGCCGATCGCCGAAATCGCCGGCACGTTGCACCCCAGCCCGAGCAGGAACGGCACCGCCACGCCGCCGTGCAGCCCGATTCGGTGGAACATGCGGTCGACCGCGAACGCGATGCGCGCCATCACGCCTGCTTCCTCGAGCGCCACCAACAGCAGCACGAGCGGGATCATGTACGGCACGACGATACCGACCAGGCCGACCAGCCCGTCGGCGACCGCGCGACCGACGACGCCGATCGTGGACGTGGGTTGCCACTGCGCCGTCCATTGCGCGAGTCGCGCCGAGGTCTGGCTGTCGATCCAGGCGCTCACGTAGAACACGATGAACAGCACCACGGCGAACACCGCGACGCTGCCCGCGAAGCCCCAGCGCGGGCTGAGGAACATCTCGTCGAGCCAGTACCGCCAGCCCCGGCCTTCGTGCGGCGCGCCGAAGCGGGTGGCGGCGTCGAACAACGTCGCCGCGCGCAGGTGCCTGTCGGCGTGCAACTCGTCGGCGAGCGGGCGCGGCAGCGCCTGTGCCGCCGTCGCGAGCGCTTGCCGCACCCGCGGCAGCATCTCGGGGAAGTGTTGCCGCATCTCGTCGAGGAAGTACTGGTCGCCTTCGGCAAGCTGCGCCACCAGCAGTTGCGTCGGCATCCTGAATGCCTGCGAGATCTCGGGCGTGCTCAGCACGGCGGTGAGCGGTGCGAGTGCCCGGCCGAGGTGCTCGCTCGGCGGCATCGTTCGTGGCGGCGTGCGCTTGCGTACCGCCGCCACCGCGGCACCGAACAACTCTGAAATGCCGTGGCCCATGATCGCCGTGGTGGCGACGACCGTGACGCCCAATCGCTCGCCCAGTTCGTGCGCGTTGACGAAGAGCCCGCGCTCGAGCGCCGCGTCCATCTTGTTCAGCGCGAGCACGAGCGGACGACCGAGTTTCGCCAGTTTGAGCGTCAGTTCTAGGTGATGCTCCAGTGCCGTGGCGTCGAGCACCTGCACGATCACGTCGGGCGGAGCGAACGGCGCCGGCGGGCCGCCGGGTTCGTGCCGGGAAACCGGCGGGCGCTCGTCGCCCCAGAGCAGGTATTTCAGCGCCGCGCGATCGTCGGACTCGAGATGGTGCGGCGAGCGGATGCTCGGCAGGTCGACCAGCCGCGCCTCGTCCAAGCCGATCTGCACCGCGCACTCGTTGTAGGCGCGGCCGCCGCCGTGAAGCGCTGCACTTCGCACCGAGGTGCTCGACACCGCTGCGAACAGAGTGCCCTTGCCGCTGTCGGGCAGGCCCACCAGCGCGATGCGCAGCCCTCGCGCGCCGCGAAACAACGGCTCGTGCAGGGCGATGGTGGCGGTGTGGTCGCGGCGGTGGGTCACGCGAGGGTCACGCCAGAGTCGAGGCAGCCTCGCCAGCATCGAGGCGCCGGCCCGATGCCACCCGTCGAGCCGGCGGCGAGCGCGACACTCCGGTCGCGCCTGCGGGCCGATGCGTTGGTCATGGGCGTCACGATAACCCAGTCCGTACCGGTTCCGCGCAGGTGCGATCGGTTTCGGTTTCGGCCTGCGCCGCCGCGACCGCGAAGACCTTCGAGGAAACCGCCGACCAGGAAGTGCAGCACGCTTTCGGCGCGCACAATTGCGTGACGTATCAGGTTCGGGAGCCGTCGCGATGCCCGCTTGTTGCTTCGCAACCTCGGCGCTTCACCGCCCCCGAGTTCGAGTCCGCGCTCACGAGCGAGGTCGCGGACGGCGAGAAGCTGGTCTTCGTCTTCTACCGCAATGCTTCGGGTGTGTTCGCCGCCGTCGAGGGCGGACCGAAAGTGATGGCGGCGCTGCCCGACGCGCTCAAGGGCAAGCGCATCAGGCACTGCGACCCGAACCGCAACGTCGCGCCCGGAACCAGACCCGTTGCCGTGATCGGCCCGGACACCCTGATCAAGGACCCGAAGTTCAGGCAGCCGTACATGAAGCCACGCAAACGGTCTGCGCGAAGGTGCTTCGCGCTCCGTCTAGGCCGTGGCGGCTGGCGGGATGTTGACGTTGCACCGAAAAAGGTTCGTCGGGTCGTACCTGGTCTTGAGTGCAACCAGCCGCTCCCACTGTCGCGGGCTGTAGGCCCCGGCGCGCACCTGGCTCGACGATTCGTCGCTGGCGAAGTTGACGTAGACGCCCCGGCTGTACGGTTCGAGCGCGGCGAAGAACCCGCGCACCCAGTCGACGTGGCGTTTGCGCTCGGGGTCCGTGGGCGCCCACGAGGCGACGATGTTGATGTCGTGGCAGGCGTCGCGATGCGCGAAGGCCATGCTCTCGGGCGCAACGCGTGCGACCGCGCCGCCGAAGGTGAAAATCGGGATCGACGACATCGGCGAGGTGACCCGAGACGCGTGCTCGACGATCACGTCGATGATCGGGTCTTCGAGCGGGCCGAGTTTGTGCGACTTCCAGTAATAGTGCCGGCCGTGAGGGAAAGCGGCGTCGAGCATCTGCTGGTGCGCGCAATACGACTTCGTGGTCGTTGCGTCCACGGCCGGAGCGGGAAGACCATTGCGCAGCGGCGCGAACGCCGCCTCCCCCTTGTCCGCGGGTCCGGCGTAGGTGACGAGCAGCCCGATGATGGGCTTGCCGTGCAGTGCGGCGGGAATCACTGCCAACGGTGGAGCGAGGCGCAGGTTCGCCATCACACCTACCTCGTCCGGCGCCTGCGCCGCGAACTCGCGCAGGTGTCGAAGCACGCGCGGCGCTTCGTGCATCGGCCAGGCGAGAAGACCCGCGTACACCATTGGCCCCAGCGGTTGCAGCGCGAACTCGAAGGAGGTCACGATGCCGAAGTTGCCGCCGCCACCGCGCAGTCCCCAGAACAGGTCGGCGTTCTCGCGCTCGCTGGCGATCACAAACTCGCCGTCGGCGGTGACGACGTCGCAGGAAATGAGGCTGTCGATCGACAAACCGAACTTGCGCATCAGGTGGCCGATGCCGCCGCCGAGCGTGAGCCCGCCCACTCCCGTGTGGCTCACGAACCCGCCGGTCGCGGCAAGCCCGAAGGCCTGGGTCTCGCGATCGAGGTGCGCGTTCAGGCCACCACCCTCGAGCCTGATCGTGCGTTTGACCGGATCCACGCGCGAACTCGTCATCGCCGAGAGGTCGATCACGATTCCGTCGTCGCACACCCCGTATCCGGCCACCGCGTGGCCGCCGCCACGCACCGCGGTCAACAGGGCGTGCTCTTTTGCATACCGAGTTGCGGCGATCACGTCGGCGACACCGCGACAACGCGCGACCAGCGCGGGGCGGCGATCGATGTCGCCGTTCCACACCGAGCGAGCCGCGAAGTAGTCAGGGTGTTCGGGGCCGATCAGTTCGCCGATCAGTGCCTGTTCGAGGGCGAGCGCGTCGCCCGTTTCCAACCTTGCCATCGATCCCTCCTCCGGTTCAGGTCACGGGCTGACGCCGCGACGGGAGTGGTTCACGCGCCAGTTCGCCATCGATCGAGCGTCGGTGTCGCCGAACGCGAAGTAGAATGATCCGAGCTTTCCGCCCACCGACTTGGCCGCCTTCTCGGCAACCGAGCGCCGCTTCGTGCCCCCTTCCCTGAGAACGCCCTTGGCGCCTTCGTTCGAGTAGTTCACTTGCAGCATGTACTTGGCCATTTCGGTCTTCTTGATCTTGCGCGTGGACCGACCCGGATCCGGACGAGTACGCGCCGGACCCACACCTACCCTGCGCCGCCGCGCGGTCGATTGCAAGCGAGGCACCCTAAAAAAATGCGCGTCGACCATCGAGTGCCGCGACGATTGACTGGCCTCGGTCTTCGGGTCAGGATCGGCGCGATCGACAGCCGCCGAAGAACGAAGAGCGCCGAATGACCCAGGCATCGGACAGCAAGCCGCGTCGCGTCAAGGCGACCTTCATCGGCACCGTCGCGGTCGCGCTCGCGCTCGTCATGTGCGTATTCGCGATCGCGCTTTATCTTGTGGAAAGGAACATACGAGACATCGACCTGCAGGAGCGATCGACCGCGGTCGTCAAGCTGTTCGAGCAGAAGCTGGACAAGGACGCGAATCTGATGCAGGCGGTGCTGCGCGCAATGACAACCAATTCCGCGCTCGAGAGCGCGTTGGCAAACCGCGATCGCGACGAGCTCGCGCGGGAGGCGGGGCCGCTGTTCGAGGCGCTGCGCAAGGAACACCGGCTGACGCACCTCTATCTGCATCGCGCAGACCTGGTCAATCTCTATCGGGCGCACAGCCCCGAACACCATGGCGACGCGATCGATCGCGCGACCACGCTCGACGCCAGGCGACAGGGGACTCCGGTCAGCGGACTGGAGCTCGGGCCGCTCGGCACGCTGACGCTGCGATCGGTGATGCCCTGGGACAGAAAGGGCCACGTGATCGGCTACGTCGAAATCGGCGAGGAGATCGAGCACCTGATCGACGAAGTGCGCCAGAGCCTGAGCGTGGACCTCGTAGTGCTCGTGGAGAAGAAGCAGATTGCCGAGGAGCAGTGGCGTCGCGGCCTGGCGATGATGAATCGCGAGGGCGACTGGAATCTGTTCGAGGATCACGTCGCTCTGGTCCAGACGAGCGATCGGTTGCCGGCGGCGCTGGATCGATCCACGCTGGCGGAGCTCGTCGCGGGCAACAATGCCATCGTCACGAACAACGGGCGCTCGCTTCTGCTGGCGATGGTTCCGCTCGATGACGCGAGCCAGCATCACATCGGCGAGCTGGTCGTCATGCACGACATCACCGCGATGCAGTCGACGTTTCGCTGGTCGGTGGCGCTGGTCACGCTGGCAGGCATCCTCGTCGCGGCCGGAGTGCTCGGGGTCTTCTACGTTGCGCTCGATCGCGTCGAGCGCGACTATCAGCGACAGCACGAGCTCGAGATGCAGATACTGCGGCTCAATACCGACCACCAGCGCATGCTTCAGCTGGAGAAACTGTCTGCGTTGGGGACGATGGTGGGCGGCGTCGCGCATCAGCTCAACAATCCGCTGGTGGGCGTCGTCAACATGAGCCAGCTCGCCGCGCGCACGCCGGAGAACCCGCCACGCACCCAGGAACTCCTGAGTGAAATCCGCCGCGCCGGGGAGGATTGCCGAGCCTTCGTCCAGCGCATGCTCGAGTTCTCGAAGGTCTCTACGTTCGCGAGCAAACCCACGATGATGGGGCCGCTCGTCGACGAGACGGTGTTGTTGTTCCGGCAGGCCGAGGATCGCCGTCATCCGGTCGAGGTGCGCCTTCCCGATCCCGATGTCGTGCTCGATGTCGATCCGCTCCTGATTCGCCATGCGTTGTTCAATCTGCTGTTGAACGCGTCTCAGGCCGTCACCGGCGATGAACCGATCGTGATCTCGTTGGAGCCGGCGACCGATCCGGGCCGGGGCACGCCGGGCTGGACGCTGGCCGTGACCAATCAGGGTTCGCCGATACCGCCGGAGGTGATGAAACGCGTGTTCGATCCCTTCTTCACCACGCGCAGCGACGGCACCGGGCTGGGACTTCCTGTGGTCCAGCATGTGGCGCTGATGCACGGCGGGCAGGTCACGGCGAGCAGCGAAGCCGGTCATGGCACGCGTTTTGCATTATGGATACCCATCGATGCCCCGACACCCGGATAGGATGCTTCCGAAGATCCTCGTGGTCGACGACGACCACTACACGCGCACGCTCCTCGAGCACCTGTTGAGCGCTTCGGCCGAGGTGCACCTCGCGGTCGACGGCGATGAGGCGCGCGCGCTGTTCGCAACCGGGGACTTCAATCTCGTTCTGATGGACCAGCGTCTGCCAAACGACAACGGCATCGACCTGACGCGCGAATTTCGCGCGCAGCGACCGCGACTCGTGGTGATCCTGATGACCGGCTATGCCGACGTTCGCGACGCCGTCGCTGCCGTGCGCGAGGGACTGTTCGACTACCTGAGCAAGCCCTTCGAGGACCTGGAAGTACTCGAGGCGGTGATCGGCAAGGGCCTCGAACTTGACGCGGCCTACCGCGAAATCGACGGTCTGCGTTCGCAGCTCGCGGTCGAGGCAGGGGCGCCGACGATGATCGGTCAGTCGCGCGCCATGCGCGAACTGCTCGGACAGGTGCGACAGATTTCGGGGCTCGACACGACCGTGCTGCTCGAGGGCGAGAGCGGCACCGGAAAGGACGTGATCGCGCGACTGATCCACGCGTCGAGCGCGCGCGCGGGCAAGCCGTTTCTCGAGGTGAACTGCGGTGGGCTGCCCGAGTCGCTGCTCGAGAGCCTGCTGTTCGGGCACGAAAAGGGTTCGTTCACCGGCGCCACTCACGCCAGCCCGGGCTTGTTCGAGAAGGCGCACGAGGGCAACCTGTTCCTCGACGAGATCGCCGACATGAGCCCGAAGTTGCAGAGCAGCCTGCTCAGGGTTCTGCAAAGCAGGCAGTTCAGCCGGATCGGCAGCACCGAGTTGCGCACGACCGACTTCAGGCTGATCTGCGCGACGAACCAATCGCTCGCCGCCGAGGTGGAGGCGGGGCGTTTTCGCGAGGATCTCTATTACCGCATCAACGTGGTGTGTCTGCGGCTGCCGCCGCTGCGTGAACGCGAAGGCGACGTGATTCGCCTTGCGGTGAGCTTCCTCGAGCACTACAACGCCAAGTTCGCCAAGATTTGCGGCCCGTTCACGCCTGCGGCCGTGACGTTGCTTTCCGAATATCCCTGGCCGGGAAACGTCCGCGAGCTCAAGCACTGCATCGAGCGTGCGGTCGCGCTGCACCCCGGAGGCGTGATCGACGCGGTGCACCTGAACCGGTCCGAAGGCGCACCGTCGGCGGTCGGCGCCGACTCCGCGGACGTGGTCGGCTACCAGGATGCGCGCGCAGATTTCGAGCGCGAGTACCTGGGGCGCGTGCTCGCGGCCGCGAAGGGCAACGTGTCGGAGGCGGCACGCCTGAGCGGCATACCCCGACAGAACCTCTACGTGAAGGCAAAGCGCTGGGGTTTTGTCATCGAATCGTGACAGCTGTCGCGTTTCGGTGACACCTGGAAAGTGTCGCTGGAGCGAGCCACCGCTGATCGCTTCGAAGTTCGAGGGATTTCCGGCTTGGCACGGTTGTTGCGAGCATTACATGCGTCATCAACTGACTACTTCGTCAAAAACTCTGCAGAGGTGAAAAGAATGGACAAACGTTTGGGTCTCCTGGGATGTGCGCTGATCGCCGCGTCGATCAATTCGGCCTTCGCCGCCGATCCGGCGAAGATCGACTGGTCGAAAGTTCCGACCGTCAACGTCGGCCTGTTCTGGCCGGGCCAGTCCTCGTATCAGTGGGTGCGCAGTGACGCGCACAAGGGCGCCGCGAGCAAGACCGCCGCTGGCGCGGCGTGCGTGTCGTGCCACGACGAGAAGGACGCCGAGAAAGATCTTGGCGAACTGCTGGTCAAGGCCAATCGCCTGGAGCCGACACCGGTGGCTGGCAAGGAAGGCTACAAGGATCTGAAGGTGCAGGCGGCCTACGACGACAAGAACGCATATCTGCGTTTCCAGTGGAAGACGCAGAATCCGTATCCGGGCAACGAGCACCAGTACCTGCGCTTCGACGGCAAGGAGTGGAAGGTCTACGGTTTTCCGAAGCTCGACAAGGTGGTGCAGGAAGGCAAGCAACCGGGGATCTACGAAGACCGCATGTCGGTGATGATCGACGATGGCAAGGTGCCCGGGTTCGACAAGCAGGGCTGCTGGCTCACTTGCCACGATGGTCAGCGTGACATGCCCGGCAGGGCCAGCAAGGAAGATGCGAACGCCAATGCGCTGCTCTCCGCGATCAAGAAGAACGACCTGCGCAAGTTCCTGCCCGCCACGCGCAGCAACCCGCTCGACTGGAAGACCGGGAAGTCGATGGACGAGATCGCCAGGATCAAGGCCGCCGGCGGATTCCTCGACCTGATCCAGTGGCGTGCGCATCGTTCCAACCCGGTGGGCATGGTCGACGACGGCTTCGTTCTCGAGTATCGCAACTCGGACGCCGGCAAGAACATGTTCAGCGGCAACGCCGACAGCAAGACGCATCAACCGAAGTTCATGTGGGACGCCAGCAAGGTCGGGTACAAGTCGATCACCGCCGACCAGTTGCGCAAGGGTGACCACTTCCTGATCCGCGAGCAGAATGCCGTGCCCTTCGACCCGAATGCGGGCTGGAAGGAAGGCGACATGATTGCCGACTACCTGGTGAGCCGCGCGGACGCAGCCGGTTCGGCCGCCGACAACAATGCGATCGCCAGCTGGAAAGACGGAATGTGGACGGTCGTGATGATCCGCCCGCTGGGCCTGACAAACGCTGACGACAAGATGCTGAAGGCAGGCGGCGTCTACAACGTGGGCTTCGCGGTGCACGACGACAACATCACCACGCGCGGTCACCATATTTCCTTCAACAGGACCCTCGGTCTTGGCGCGAAGGCCGACATCACTGCGGTGAAGCTGCCCTGAAATAGCCCCATCCCAGGGTCCGCGCGAGTCCGTGCAGCACGAGGAAGCGCGGAAAAGAGAAAGCCCCGCAATCGCGGGGCTTTCCCTTGATCGGCACCCGGCCAGGTCGGCGGCCGGTCATTGTCCGGGCTCTCCTTCCAGCAAGACCCTATGTCGAAGTCAGTGGCCAGGTATCTCCAAGTGGCCCGCCTCAGCGGGCCCGGCCGGTCTTGACGAACTCCAACGACGTGCGAAACAGGTCGAGGTCCTTCTCGTACTCGGCGGCATCGGCGCGGTCGATCTGGATCCACTCGTTCGTGCTCGTGAGCCCGGCCGGTTGGAACTGCACGACGTTGCCGCGCGAGAACTGCAGCTCGGTCGCGGTGGCGGCGGGCAGGCGCAGGCCGATGCCCTTGCCGCTGATGCACGCGAACATCTTGTCGCTGACGAAGTAGGCGTCGAGGCCGTTGATCTTCTTCGTGCTCACGTTGGGAAGCTTGAGCAGGAGGGAGTCGATCAGCGCCTTGCGCTCGGATGCCGGGGTATCGCTAGCCAAACTGGGTCTTCCTGAAAAGTGACGGACGGGGCGATTGAATCACACTCGCGCACCCGGACAGTGTAGAAGATCGGCAATGACCCTGACACGCGAAGACCTGCGAGACATCGCCGCACGCACGCTCGCGCACTACGAGCGCGGCGCCAGGTCCTACCGCGACGGCACGCGCGGCCACGACGTGGGCCAGAATATCGCGGCGCTGCTCGATCACATCGAAGCGGCGCCACCGTACACCGTGCTCGATCTGGGTTGCGGGCCGGGACGCGACCTCGCCACGTTCACGACGCTGGGCCATCGCGCGACCGGACTCGAAGGATCGCCGACGATGGCAGCGATGGCACGATCCGAAAGCGGTTGCGAGGTGCTCGAGCAGAGCCTGCTCGAACTGGAACTTCCCGCCGGGCACTTCGACGGCGTATTTGCCAACGCGGTGCTGTTCCACGTGCCGAGCCAGGAATTGCCGCGCGTGCTGCGCGAACTGCACGCGACGCTCAAGCCGGGCGGGGTGCTGTTCTCATCCAACCCGCGCGGCAACAACCGGGAGGGCTTCAGCGGCGAGCGCTACGGCGCGTTCCACGACTGGGCAAGCTGGCGCGAGTACGTCGGCGCCGCCGGATTCGCGGAGCTGACGCACTACTATCGACCCAGCGGCGTGCCGCGCGAGCAGCAGCCCTGGCTGGCGAGTGTGTGGCGCAAGGCACCGGATGCCGCCGTCACGCCTTCGTGACCACGACCTGCGAGTGCTCACTGGGCGCGGCTGGCATCCGCGGCGTAACATCGCCAGCTCGACGACCCGCGAGCGAGGACCAAGCCGTGCACTACGTGAAACTGGGCCGCACCGGCCTCGATGTCTCCCGGCTGTGCCTGGGCTGCATGAGCTACGGCGTTCCCGAGCGCGGTACCCACCCGTGGTCGCTGGGCGAGGCGCAGAGCCGGCCCTTCATCAGGCGTGCGCTCGATCTCGGCATCAATTTCTTCGACACCGCCAACGTGTACTCGGACGGCACCAGCGAAGAGATCGTCGGGCGCGCGCTCGCCAACTACGCGCGCCGCGAGGAAGTGGTGATCGCGACGAAGGTTCACGGCCGCATGCGCAAGGGCCCGAATGGTGCGGGCCTGTCGCGCAAGGCGATCATGACCGAGATCGACGCCAGCCTTCGGCGCCTGGGCACCGACTACGTCGACCTGTACCAGATCCATCGCCTGGACCACGCGACGCCGATCGAGGAAACGCTCGAGGCGCTGCACGACGTGGTCAAGGCCGGCAAGGCGCGCTACATCGGCGCGTCGTCGATGTACGCGTGGCAGTTCGCGAAGGCGCTGCACGTGTCCGAGCGCAACGGCTGGACGCGGTTCGCGACGATGCAGAACTTCCTGAACCTGCTCTACCGCGAGGAAGAGCGCGAGATGCTTCCGCTGTGCCGCGACCAGGGCATCGGCGTGATCCCGTGGAGCCCGATGGCGCGCGGGCGGCTCACGCGCGACTGGGACCAGGGCAGTGCGCGCTCGGAGACCGACGAGTTCGGGCGCACGCTCTACGCGAACACCGGCGACGCCGATCGCAAGGTGGTCGAGGCAGTCGCCGCCCTCGCTAACGCGCGCGGCGTGCCGCGCGCGCAGGTCGCGCTCGCGTGGGTGCTGCACAAGGCCGAGGTCAGCGCGCCGATCATCGGCGCGACCAAGCTCGGGCAGCTCGACGACGCGGTCGCCGCGTTGTCGCTGACGCTGTCGAAGGAAGAGATCGCGGCGCTCGAGGCGCCCTACGTGCCGCACGCGGTGGTCGGGCACGCCTGAGCGCGCCCGCGCTCGGCCGGCTACGATTGGCGTCTCCGACCGGCAGCAGAGCGAATAGAGCGATGCAGCGCCTCCCCACCCTGTTCATTTCGCACGGCGCGCCCAGCTTCGCGCTCGAGCCTGGCGTCGCGGGTCCGAAGCTTGGCGCGCTGGGTGTGGCGCTGCCTCGCCCGACGGCGGTGCTCGTCGTTTCGCCGCACTGGATGACGCGGATGTCGCGCGTCGGCACCGCGGCGCGACCCGGCACGATCCACGATTTCAGTGGTTTCGATCCCGCGCTCTACGAGATTCGATACCCGGCGCCGGGGCACCCCGGACTGGCGCTACGGGCGGTGGCGCTGTTGCGCGCCGCGGGCTGGGAGGCCGATCCCGACGAGGCTCGCGGCCTCGACCACGGCGCCTGGGTCCCGTTGCTTCACCTCTATCCGGACGCGGACGTGCCGGTGTTCCAGGCTTCGCTCCCCGCGGCGCTCGACGCCGACTCGGCGTGGGCCTTCGGCGCTGCGCTGGCGCCGCTCGCCGACGAGGGCGTGCTGGTGGTCGGTTCGGGTAGCCTCACGCACAACCTGCGCGAGTTCTTCGGCGCGGAGGCGCCGGATCTGCCGTACGCGGTGCAGTTCGCCGCGTGGGTACGCGAGGCTGTCCTGGCGGGCGATAGCGCGCGGCTCGTGCGCACACTCGAACTCGCGCCGCACGCGGCCCGCGCGCACCCTACCACCGAGCACTTCTGGCCTCTGCTGGTGGCCGCCGGCGCCGCGCCGGCGCCGCTTCCGGCGCAGGTGATCGAGGGCGGGATCGCTGGAGGAGTCCTCTCGATGGACTCCTTCGTTTTCGGCGAGACCTACTTGCCCGGAGCGCGATAGACCGGCGTCTTCGACGCCGCCTCGTCCATCTCGGCCGGGGTCATCAGCACGGTCGTCCTGGCAGTGGCAGCCCCGCTCGCGGCGACCGTCAACGAGATTGCCGCCGCGCTCACGTTGTCGGGCATATCGGCGATCACGTACGCGTCGGTGTCGCCGAACGCGAAGTAGAACGCTTCGACCTTGCCGCCGAGCGACTTCGCTGCTTTCTCGGCGGCGGCGCGGCGTTTCGTGCCCCCTTCCTTGAGCAGTCCCTTCACTCCGTCGCCCACGTAGTTCACTTCAAGCAGATACTTGGCCATTCGAGTCTCCTGGTTCTGGTTCCGATGTCGGCGCAGCCCGTCCGGACTCACGCCGGACGACCACCTTGCGCCCGCCTGCACTGGTTTGCAAGCGCCGTCCGGGTCAGTAGCCAAGCGCGGCGAGCAGGGTCCGCCCGGTCATGAACACGAGAATCAGCGAACCCACCGTCCACAGCGTGGCGCGCGTGTCGTGGCTGCGCGCGCTGAGGTAGGCGGCGAAGTGCAGCAGGCGCGAAACGACGTATCCGTAGAGCAGCCACTGCGCCAGCACCAGCGAGGGCTGCGTCAGCACGTACAGGAAGCCGGCCACGAGGAAGAACGGCAGGTTCTCCAGGTCGTTGAGTTGGATGCGCCGGATGCGGTCGACGCGCTCGTCGGGTTCGAGCTGCTTCGGGTCGGGATTGGGGTTCAGCGGCGTCTTCTTCAGGTCCTCGGGTGAGCGAAAGCCGGCGCGCGCGCCCATCATGCGAACGACGGTCAACCACGACATGCTCACCGCCTTGAGGATCATCAGCGTCGCCGCGATGACGTAGGTGGCGAAGAGCGGGTTCTGCAGGTTCAGTTGGTCCATTTGGTGCACTCCTCAGGACTTGCGCAGCAAGGCGTCATAGGCGTCGGCCAGGCCGACGAGCGACTCGCGACAACGCGTCGCGGTGGACGAGCCGTGCATCAGAGCCAGCATTTTCGGTTCCAGCGTGGCCAGGCGGCGAATCGTCGTCGACGTGGCGGGCGACAGCGCCGTGGCATGAAACAGTTCCTCCGCCGCGAGCGCGGGCCCGATGACGTCTGCGTCGGTCAGGGCGGGTCCGTTGCCCGTGTGCGCGAGCAGGTCGCCGCAAAAGAGCGTCCCGGTGCTTTCTTCGAAGAGGACGCGAGCCTCCCAGTTGTGCGGGACGTGCGGCGTGTCGATGTGCCGCACGCGTTTTCCGCCCAGGTCGATCACCTCTCCGTCGGCGAGCGGGCGCGGGGGCCGGTCGCACAGGTCGTTGAGCGAAACCATGCACCCGACCGCGCCGTGCGCGACCTGCGCCTGCGGCGCGGCGGCGAGGAATTCGTTCATCGCGCCGCACTCGTCGGACTCGACGTGGCCGAAGCTGATCCAGCGCAGCCGCGCAAGCGGCATGACGCGGGCGATCGCCTCTGAGACCAGCGGAAACATGCCCCGCGGGCCGGTGTGAAAGAGCAGGGGTTCGTCGGCGTCGATCAGGAACTGGTTGAAGGTGAAGCCGCCGGGCGCGGCATCGTCAACGCAGGTGGAAAAGCGGTAGATGCCTTGTGCGATTTCATCGGTGCTGGTGTTCACGGAATCCTCCTGGTGATTGAACGGAACTGCGCTCTGATCGATTGCTGGCGCATGAATGAGGGCATACTACAGAAATTCGACTAACGGTCAATAAATAGCTACAAGGACAATTAATCGAACAACGGTAGAATACTCTAGACGATCCCTTTGAACCGAGAGCGCAATGCCTGCCCCGAAACGCCGACCCGCGACCGCCCGAGCCGTCCCCCGGACCGAGGCCCGGGTCGCGCGCCGGGAACGACGTCGCGAGCGATCGCGCGAAGAGATCCTCGAGGCCGCGCGTCGCGTGCTGCTGCGAAAAGGCATTGCTGCCACTACGCTCGAGGCGGTCGCAAAGGAGGTCGGCGTCTCCAAGGCGGCGCTCTACTACTATTTCCCGTCGAAGCACGCGCTACTGTTCGAGCTCATCTTCACCGTCCTGGAGCACCACGCGCACGCCGTGCACGATGCGGTCGGCAAGGCGAAGAATGGCGGCGGTGCGCTGCGCGCCATCGTCACCGAAGGGGTGCGCGAATACGCACCACGCCTCGACGATTTCCGCCTCGCTTTCCTTCAGGGTCAAGTTGCCGAACGCGGAGCCGTACATTTCGACGAGGAGCAGTTCGCGCGCGTCCGTCCGCTGAACGAACTCTGGTTCGCCGGCACGGCGAAGTTGCTCGGCGACGAACAGCGCAAGCGCCCGAGCCGTGCAAAGGTCGAGCCGCGCCTGATGGCGTTCCTCGCCTATCTCGCGGCGATCGGGCTGCTCACGATGAAGGGAATGGTCGAGAGCGTGGAAGACCCGCTGGCGTATACCGACGAGCAACTGATCGAAGGATTCGCACGCGTGTTCGCCGCCGCGGCCGCGCCCTGACACTCGGCGACGCGGCGCGACCCGGGCCTACTGCCAGGGCAGGAGCAGGATGCCCAGTCCGATCGTCGTCTGCGAGTGGTTGTAGTCGATCAGGCTCTCGCCGTAGCCGCGGGTGATCTGAAGATAGCCCTTGAGCGCGCCCGAGATCGGGTAGGCCCAATCGAGCTGCAGCGCGCCGCGCCCGCCTGAGAAGCTGTAGCGCGCGACCGCCGAGAGGACGTGTCCGCCGCGCGCGTAGACCAGGCCCAGGTCGCTCGAACCCATGTACTTGCGGATGTCGGGGTTGTCGTCGGACGAATCGCGCTCCGGGATGCGGATCCACGGTCGCGCGAACAGCTTGAAACTGCCGCGTTCGAGGCCGAACTGCGCGTACACGCGGTTCCAGCTGCGCGAGAGCGGCAGCGATCTGCCGTTGGACTGATGCGCGAAGCCCAGGTTGAGCAGCCGCCAGCGCCAGCCCAGGATCGTGGCCTCGGTGCGCAGGGTGAAGATCACCTCGGGTTCGTAGTTCGTCTCCCGAAACGGCGACGACTGCTCGCTGTTGTAGAGCTGCCAGTTCGACTGCTGGGTGTAGGCGAACCAGAGGTCTCCGGTGTCGCCGAGCAGATTCTCGAAGATCTTGACCTTCGCGCTCACCTGGAACTTCGATTCGAGCGCCTCGACCGGCAGCGGCGAGGCGACCTGGTGCCCGGCGGCCGGCGAAGACGGGGTCAGGTTGGCGCGATTGGTCCAGCGCAGCGGCAGCAGGTAGGTCGCGTGGTGCGGCCTGAGCTGGAAGGTCCCGCGCTTGTCGCCGGCGTCGAGGTCCCAGAGCGCCGACAGGCTCGACTTCGAGCTGGGGGCCGAGGTCGATTCGGGCGCCGGCGTCGATTCGGCGACGGGGGCCGCTTCGGGAGGCTGCCCCGGTGTCCCGGCCGACTGGCGCCCGTGGACCCGGTCATAGCAGGCCAGGCGTTGCGTGTCGGAGACGATGCCGGTGCACTCCTCGCCCGGCGTCGCGGCCACGGTGAGTGCCGGGGCCAGGAGCAGGAGTCGCGCGATCGCGCGCGGCGTGGACTGGGGGATCACGGTTTGGTAGTATAAACAGACTGTTCAGTTCTTACTGAACACAATGAAAGCTCCAGATCGAATCGATGTCCAGAAAGACCAGCCCGACCGCCTTCGAAACCTTCATCGAACGGGTCGGAGTCAACGCCGAAGCGCAGGGCATGCCGCGGACCTCCGGTCGCATGATGGCATTCTTCGTGCTCCATGGAGGGCCGGTGAGCTTCACCGAGTTGGCCGAGAAGCTGAACGTCAGTCGCGGCAGCGTCAGCACCAACGCGCGGTTGCTCGCCGCGATCGGCGTGATCGAGCGCGTCGGCGTTCCGGGCGATCGCCAGGACTACTATCAACTCGCCGAGAGTCCCTACCCGCGGCTGATCGCCGGGCACGTCGCGCTGATGCGCCAGATGCAGTCGAGCGTCGAGCACGCCGTCGCGGAGTCGGCGCAGGCCGATCGGGCGGTGCGGCGACGCCTTCAGGACATGCTCGCGTTCTATCGCGTCGCCACCCGGCACATGGAACAGCTGATCGAAACGCTGGCCGCCGACGTCCGATCGCGCCGCGGCAGCGCCTGAAGGAGATCGAGATGTCGAATGTCGACCCGCGCAACACGGGTTGCACGCTCGCGGGTAACACGCTCGCAGGCAGTTCGCATGCGGAAGACGCGCACCGCGCCAGCCCGAGCTGGCGGCTCGCCGCGCGCACGCTGTTGCTTGCGTCGCTGGCGCTCGTCCCGTTCGCCGCGCGCGCGATCGACGCGGACGAGCTGATTCGCCACATCGACCGGCTGTGGCGCGGCGACACCTCGCACTCGACGCTTTCGATGACCGTAAAAACGCAGCGCTACGAGCGCGCGATGACGCTGGAAGCCTGGTCGCGCGGCAAGGAGCGCTCGCTGATCGTGATTCGCGAGCCGGTCAAGGATCGCGACGTGGCCACGCTCAAGGTCGAGGACAACATCTGGAACTACCTGCCCAAGATCAACCGCGTGACCAAAGTCCCCTCGAGCATGATGTCGGGCTCGTGGATGGGAAGCCATTTCACCAACGACGACCTGGTCAAGGACAGCACCTTCGAGCGCGACTTCAGGTCCACGATCAGCTTCCAGGGCGAGCGCGACGGCCGGCTGGTCTACGAGATCACTTCGGTCGCGAGGCCCGACGCGGCGGTCGTGTGGGGCAAGGTCGTGACGCTGATCGAGCAGAAGACGCTCGCGCCTTTCGTGGCGCGTTACTACGACGAGGCCGGCGCGCTGATTCGCACGATGCGCTACGACCAGTTCCGCACGATCGGCGAGCGCGTGATTCCGATGCGCATGACGCTTCAGCCGCAGGACAAGCCCGACGAGTCCACCGTCGTCATCTACAGTGAGATCGCCTTCGGCGTGCCGCTGGAGGAGTCGTTGTTCTCGCTGCAGGGCCTGCAGCGGCGGCGCTGACGGTGGCGGACACGGCGCGCGGGGGCGGCGACGCGGGCAAGCTGCCGACGCTGGTCTTCATGGCCTGGCGCAACGTCTGGCGCAATCCGGTGCGCAGCCTGCTCACCATAGGGGCGCTGGCGGGCAGCCTGGTGCTGCTGGTCATGTACCTGGCGATGATGTCGGGCATGTCGCGGCAGATGGTCGACCACGCCACCGACATGTCGGTGGGTCACCTGCAGCTCCAGCGCAAGGCCTTCATCGACGACCAGGACCTCTACGCGACGCTGCCCTGGTCGTACCTGACGCGACTGGAAGCGGCGTTTCCAGGCGCGAAGCTGGCGCCGCGGTTGTACGCCTCGGCGCTCGCGAGCTCGGCCGACGCATCCAACGGCGTGCTGATCAAGGCGATCGACCCGGTGCGCGAGCCGCGCGTTTCTCGTCTGCTCGACGCCGTTCGCGGCGGTTCGGCCGATCTGGCAGCAGCCGCGCCCGCTGCGGGAGGCCCCGCACGCTACAACGTGCTGATCGGCGCGCAACTCGCGAAGAACATGAAGCTCGGCCCCGGAGACGAGCTGATACTGGTCACGCAGGCCGCGGACGCGAGCATCGGCAATGCGCTGTATCGCGTCGCCGGCATCCTGCGACCGGTGGACCCCGGCTTCGACCGCTCCGGCGTGCTGATGTCGATCGACGCGTTTCGCGCGTTGATGGTGCTCGAAGACGGCTTCCATGAGCTGTCGGTCAGGCTCGACGACGTCGCCACGCTCGGGCAGGCGCAGGCCGCGTTCGACGCCGAACTGGCCAGACTGAACGCGGAGACCGCGCTCGACGCGCTGGGCGGCAGGGCCGTGGTGCGCAACTGGCGCCAGGTGGTTCCCGCGGTGGCCGACATGCTGCAGCTCTACGGCGCGGTCGTCTGGGTGATCGGCCTGATCGTCGTGGCGTTGGCCTCGCTGGGCATGCTCAACACGATGCTGATGGCGATCCACGAGCGCACCCGCGAGTTCGGCATCCTGCGCGCGATCGGCATGGACAAGGGATGGCTGCTGGTGATGGTGCTGATCGAATCGCTGTTCCTCGCGATCGTCTCGGCGCTCGTGGGCAGCGTGCTGGGGCTGGGTCTGGTGCGCGGACTTCTGCGCGAGGGAATCGATCTGAGCTCGAGCCTGCCCGACGGCTTCGACTTCGCCGGCGTTGTGATCGACCCGGTGCTGCGCATGCACCTCGAGCCGCTCGACCTCGTCTACGCCTGCCTGCTGGTGATCGCGGTGACGATGGTCGCCGCGCTCGTGCCCTCGCTGCGAGTGGTGCGCGTCAGGCCCGCGGAGTCGATGCGGTGAATCGCGCATCGGACGCCGGCGGCGACGCGCCGCTCGACCGAGGCGTCGAGCCGGTCGCCACCGGGCCGGTCGCCACCGGACACGCGCGTCTGCCGGTCGCGGTGATGCTGATGCTCGCCTGGCGCAATCTCTGGCGGCACCGGCGGCGCACGCTGGTCACGCTCACCAGCATCGCCTTCGGTTTCGGGCTCGCGGTGCTGATGATCGGACTGGGCGACGGAGCGCACAACTCGATGATCCGCAACGCGATCAAGATGGGCGACGGACACGTCACGGTCCAGCCGCGCGGTTATCTCGAGTCGCCGGCCAACCACCGTTATCTGGCCGATGGCGCGGCGCTGGCGGCGAAACTGGCGAGTCTGGCGATTGCCGGCAGCGTCGAGCCCCGGATCTCGCTGCAGGTGCTGGCGAGCACGCCGGCGAACTCGGTCGGCGCGGCGCTCGAAGGCCTTGCCGGCACGAACGACGCGCGGGTGCGCATGCTCGCGCCGCGTCTGGTCGAGGGCCAGTGGTTCGACCCCGGCGACACGCGCGGCATCGTGATCGGCGACGGAATGGCGCGCAAGCTGAAGGCAAGAGTCGGCGCGAAGGTCGTGCTGATGGCCGGCAAGCAAGGGGGCGATTCGCAGGCGCAACTCGGGCGCGTGCGCGGAATCTTCGATTCGAAGGTCGACGAACTCGACGACTACCTGGTGCTTGCCGACATCGGGCTCGCGCGACTGTTTCTCGAAGGCGAAGGCGCCGATCCGGTGCGGATGCCGGTCACGCGCTTCGCCGTGTACCTCGACGACCCCGACTCGCTCGACGCGTGGAAATCGAAGATCGCGGCGAGCGTCGCGAGCGAGACGATCGTCGCACTCGACTGGCGAGAAATGATGCCGCAACTGGTGCAATTCCTGTTCATCGACGATGCCGGCAACTACGTCTTCCTCGTCCTGATCCTGGTGCTGGTCGTGTTCGGGATCGTCAACACCGTGCTGATGAGCGTGCTCGAGCGCACGCGCGAATTCGGCCTGCTGCGAGCGCTCGGGCTCGGTCGCCGCCACCTTCTGCTGCTGGTGTTCTTCGAGTCGCTGCTGCTGGGCGTGCTCGCGGTGGCGATCGGCTGGCTGTTCGGCGGCGGCGCACACCTGTGGTTCGCGCACTTCGGCTGGAACATGGGCGCGCTGCTGGGAGAAGGCGGCACCGCGATGATGGGCACCTTCATGGACCCGGTCGTCGTCAGCGAGCTGTCGCGCGCGCGGGTCATGCAGCTCACGGTGATCATCTTCGCCGCCACGCTGGGCAGCGGCATCTACCCGGCGATCAAGGCGGCCCGCGTGACGCCGGTGCAGGCGCTGCGGACATGAAACCGGAGGAAGCTACATGGCACTTCTGACCCTGAAGGGCATAGGCAAGAGCTACCATCAGGGCGAGCTCGAAGTGCGCGCGCTCGATGGCATCGACCTCGAAGTGAACGAGGGCGAGTTCGCCGCGCTGGTCGGGCCCTCCGGCTCGGGGAAGACGACCCTGCTCAACATCATCGGCGGGCTCGACGCACCGACGCAGGGCAGCGCGCTGATCAACGGGACCGAGATCACGACGATGAAGGAAGCGGCGCTGTCGGATTTTCGCCTGTTCCAGCTCGGTTTCATCTTCCAGGCCTACAACCTGGTCGCCGTGCTCACCGCGCTCGAGAACGTCGAGCTCGTGATGGTGCTGCAGGGCCGTTCGGCGCGCGAGAGGCGCGAACGCGCGCAGCACTACCTGGACCTGGTCGGACTGGCGAAGGTGATGGACCGGCGACCGGCGGCACTGAGCGGCGGGCAGCAGCAACGGGTGGCGGTGGCGCGCGCGCTCGCCGCCGGGCCGCGGCTGGTGCTCGCCGACGAACCGACCGCGAACCTCGATTCGGAAAACGCCACGGCGCTGCTCGACATCATGCATCGCCTGTCGCACGAGGAGAAGACCACCTTCATCTTCTCGACCCACGACCGGCGCGTCATGGAGCGCGCCGAGCGGATCATCAAGCTGCGTGACGGAAAGATCGTCAGCGACGAGCGCGTCGAGCCCGAGGCGCATGCCCAGGCAGGCTAGTCAGGGCGCAGGTCGCGCGGCCGGACCGAAGGAGGGGGGCCGTGGACCGGGCACGCGCGCCGGGGGGGCAACGTGCGCCGCGCGCCGCCGGGGGCTCGCCGCGGTGCTGCTGGCCGCAGCGCTCGCTCCGCTCGCGGCGCGGGCGGAGGTCGAGTTCAGCGGTCGCGTCTCGGTGCTCGGCGCCGCCGCCTGGCCCGGAGTGGGCGACGCGGGCCGCGGCGCCCCGGGTCCAGGCACGCCCACCGCCGACCAGCAGAGCCTGCGGCTGATGCTCGACGGCCACGCGGAGGGCGCCGAGTGGTCGCTCCACCTGAACACCGCGCGCCAACACCTGCGCGGCTTTGCACCGCCCGCGCGACACACGAGCGAGCTGTTTCGCTCGCGGGCGCTCGCCGACGATCACCTGAGCACCGGTGGCGCGGGCCGCACGACGCGGCTCGGCTGGGAGATCGATCGCGCGTCGTACAAGCGTCGTTTCGACAAGGTCTCGGTCTCGCTCGGGCGCCAGCCGATCGACTGGGGCAGCGGGCGCTTCTGGCAGCCGCTGAACGTCTTCGGAGCATTCGCGCCGACCGATCTGGACACCGACTACAAGCCGGGCATCGACGCGGCGGTCGTGAGCTGGTATCCGTCCTCGTTCTCTTCGCTGAGCGCGGTGTACGCGCTCGCGCCGCACGACGATCGCGCGATCGAAGACAGCGCCGCGCTGCACTATCGCAGGCAGGTCGGCGCGACCTCGCAGATCACGCTGGTCTCGGCTCGCGTGATCGGAAACCAGTTGTTCGGCGCCGCCTTTGAAAGTGACTGGCGCGGCATCGGCTGGCGTGTCGAAGCGCTGCACTCGAAGTTCGACGCGGGCGGCGAGAAGACGTTGTTCTGGATCGCGGGACTCGACTACCAGTTCGCCAACGGAACGCTGCTCTCGGTGGAGTGGCACGACAACGGTCGCGGTGCGAGGACCGAAACGCGCTTGCCGGTCGCGGCCGCGGACCGGCTCGTCGCGTATCGGCTGCAGCAGCACGCGAGCCGGCGCGTGCTCGGCGTGTCTCTGGCCAGGGACCTGACGCCGTTGCTTCGGGCCAGTTACACGCTGCTGGCGGCTCCGCTGAACGACGAGACCGCGCACCGCAAAGTGTCGCTGATGCACCAGATCGCCTTCGTCTACTCGGTGAGCAACGAGTCCGACCTGCTGCTGGCGCTGTCGGCCGGCAGCGGCAAGGGCCTCGACGCGGCCGCACAGCCGCGCTCCGAGTTCGGGCATCTCGCGCCCGCCCTGACGCTTCGCTGGCGCCTCTACTTCTAGGCCCGACGCGTCTGTCTTCCGGGCCGGCGCCTCTGTGCTTCTAGGCAGGCGCCTCTGTGCTTCTAGGCTGGCGCTCGCCGCTCGCTCGTCCAGCGCTCGAGCGTCGCGCGCGCGCCGTTGCGTGCCGGGTCCATCGCGGCGTCGTGACCTTCGCGCTTGGCGCACAACTCGATCACGTAGCCGTTGGGGTCGCGGAAGTAGATCGAGTCGATGAAGCCGTGATCCGAGATGCCGCGCGTCTCGACGCCCCTGGCGCGACCCTTGGCCATCATCGGCTCGAGCACGTCGCGCGCGACTTCGAGCGCGATGTGCAGGTCGAAGTCGTGCTGCTCCCTGAACTCGAAGGGCATGTCGGGCGCCTCGAAGAACGCCAGGTGCGAGCCGTCGTCGAGCCGGTAGAAGGTGTGCAGCACGTCGGTGTCGCGCCCGCTCTTGGTGAGACCGATGCGCAGTGTTTCGACCAGCGGCAATCCGAGGAAATCCTCGTAGAAGGCGCGCGTCTGTTCGGAGTCGCGGCAGCGGTACGCGTTGTGGTGGAGTTTTCGGATCATCGGGTGCCCCGGCGGAAATGCGGATCCGCCCACCATAGACAGTGCGCCATCGCTTGTCGATAAACTACGATGAACGAAGGGAGATTCCGAAAGGAGATGCGCATGACCGAGCCCACGTTTCGCAGCTTGCAGGCCAACGGCATCGAGATGCGCGTGGCCGAGCAGGGCACGGGACCGCTGGTGCTGTTCTGTCACGGCTGGCCCGAGTCCTGGTACTCGTGGCGCCACCAGCTCGCCGCGCTCGCCGCCGCCGGGTACCGCGCGGTCGCACCCGACATGCGCGGCTACGGTGGCACGCAGGCGCCCGAAGACGTCGAGCAGTACACGCTGCTGCACCTGGTGGGCGACATGGTCGAACTGGTGCGCGCGCTGGGCGAAGAGCAGGCGGTGATCGTCGGGCACGACTGGGGCGCGCCGGTGGCGTGGCACGCGGCGCTCCTTCGCCCCGACCTGTTCCGCGCGGTGGTGGGCATGAGCGTGCCGTTCTCTCCGCCCTCTTCCAGCGAGTTCCTCGACGAGTTGCGCAAGATGGGCATCACCAACTTCTACATCCAGTATTTCCAGGAACCCGGGGTGGCCGAGGCGGAGTTCGAGCGCGACGTGAACATGTCGATCCGCCGGATCCACTTCAGCGGTTCGGGCGACGCGCCGTTGCGTGGCACCTTCGGCCTGGTGAACCCTGGCGAGGGTTTTCTCGGCGGCACCGTCGAGCCCGCGACGCTGCCGGCGTGGATGAGCGAGAGCGACGTCGCCTACTACGCCGGCGAGTTCGAGCGTGCCGGCTTTCGCGGCGGGCTGAACTGGTACCGCAACATTCGCCGCTCGTGGGAGCTGCTCGCGCCGTGGCGCGGGTGCGTGATCGAACAGCCCTCGATGTTCGTCGCGGGCGAGCGCGACGGCGTGCTCAGGTTTCCGGCGTCGAAGGCGCAGATCGAACGCTTCGCGCGCACGCTACCCGGTCTTCGCGGCTGCCACATCATCGACGGGGCCGGGCACTGGATCCAGCGCGAGCGTGCCGCCAGGGTCAACGAACTGCTGCTGGCGTTTCTCGAGGAGCTCTGAGCGATGGCGACGAACGAGATCAAGCCCGGCGCGATCGGCGACGATCTGCGCACGGTGCGCAACCGCACCTTCGACGAGATCGCGGTGGGCGACACCGCTTCGATCGAACGCACGCTCAGCACCGAGGACCTGCAGCTGTTCGCGGTGCTCTCGGGCGACGTCAATCCGCAGCACCTCGACGCGCAGTTCGCCGCGTCGACGCGCTTTCACGGGGTGATCGCGCACGGGATGCTGGGCGGCGCGCTGATCTCGGCGATGATCGGCACCCGGTTGCCCGGGCCGGGCACGGTCTACCTGGGCCAGACGCTGAAGTTCCTGCACCCGGTGCGCGTGGGCGACACGCTGACGATTCGTGTCACGGTGAGCGCGCGCGACGAGGCCACCAAGCGGGTGCACCTGGACTGCGCGCTGCATCAATCACGACGGTGTCACGGTGATCACCGGCGACGCCGAGGTCATCGCGCCCACCGAGCGGATCGAACGCCCGCGCGGCACCCTGCCGGAAGTGCGGCTCTCGGTCGGCGGCGGCGGGATGGAGCGCCTGCTCGAACACGTGCGCCCGCTGGGGCCGATCCGCGCGGCGGTGGTGCACCCGTGCGACGCGTTGAGCCTCGCCGCGGTGTTCGACGCGAGGGCGGCAGGCCTGATCGACCCGGTGATCGTCGCGCCGCGCGCGCGCATCGAGGCGTTGGCGCGTACGGCGGGGTTGGACCTCGCTGGCGTCGCGATCGACGACGTGCCGCACAGCCACGCCGCCGCAGCTCGCGCGGTCGAGCTCGCCCGCCGCGGCGAGGTGCACGCGCTGGTCAAGGGCAGCCTGCACACCGACGAGCTGATGGCCCCGGTGATGTCCTCGGTGAACGGCCTGCGCACCGAGCGGCGCATCAGCCACTGCTTTCTGATGCAGACGCCGTTCTATCCGCGACCGTTCATCATCACCGACGCCGCGATCAACATCGCGCCCACGCTCGACCAGAAGGCCGACATCGTGCGCAACGCGATCGACCTCGCCCACGCGATCGGCGTGGCCGAGCCTCGCGTGGCCATCCTCGCGGCGGTCGAGACGGTCAATCCGCACATGCCGGCAACGCTCGATGCGGCCGCGCTGTGCAAGATGGCCGACCGGGGCCAGATCAACGGCAGCGCTGCTCGACGGACCGCTCGCGTTCGACAACGCGGTGTCGGTTGCCGCCGCGCGAATCAAGGGGATCGTTTCGGAGGTGGCGGGCCGCGCCGACGTGCTGGTGGTGCCCGATCTGGAGAGCGGCAACATGCTGGCCAAGCAGCTCGAATTCCTTGGCAGCGCCGCGACTGCCGGCATCGTGCTCGGCGCGCGCGTTCCGATCGTGCTCACCAGCCGGGCCGACGCGCGCGACACGCGGATCGCGTCGTGCGCGATCGCGCGCCTGTTCGCGCACTACGTCGCGAGTCCGCGACCCTGACGATTGGTTCTGGCACGCGGCGTCGGCACGCGAGGCCGGCGCGCGCCGCCGATGCGCGGCGGGCCGACGAATCCCGCGAGCGGCTAGCGCACCGGATCGCCGGCGTTCGATCGATACGGCGGTAGCGACCCGACGCTGCGACCGGTCGCGGCCGCGTAGAGCGGCAGGGTCTTCGCGACGTTCCTGCGGATCTCCTCGGTGCGCGCCTCATGCGACGGGTGCGTGGAGAACCACTGTGGCGGCTGGCCCTTGGACGCGGCCGACATCTTGGACCAGAGCGTGATCCCGGCGCGCGGGTCGAAGCCGGCGCGCGCGGCCAGATCCATCCCGACGACGTCGGCCTCGGTTTCGTCCTCGCGCGAGAATTTGAGCAGCGTGAGCTGCGCACCGGCCGAGGCGAGATGCCCGCCGAGGTCGCCGTAGCCGAGCAGTTGCGAGAGGATCGACGCACCGATCGTCACGCCCTGCGCGATCGTCGACTTCGCGGCGCGCTCGCGACCGTGCTCGCGCAGCGCGTGGGCGATCTCGTGCGCCATCACCGCGGCGACCTCGTCGTCGGTGAGCCTGAGTTGCTCGAGGATGCCGAAGTAGAACGCGATCTTTCCCCCGGGCATGCAGAAGGCGTTCACCTGTTTCGACCCGATCAGGTTCACCTCCCACTTCCACTGCGGCGCGCGTTCGTTGAACCGCGTCGCGAACGGGACGATGCGCGCGGCGATCGCACGCAGTCGCGCCAGTTGCGGGTGCGAATCGGGTGCGAGTGCGTTCTTCGATGCGGCCTCGCGCAGCAGCTTGCGGTATTCGCTCGCCGCCTGGCGTTCGAGCTTCTCGGCCGATACGAGCTTCGCGACGCCGCTGGTCTCGCCGACCGCGACGCCGTCGCGCGCCACTCCCTGCGCGCGGGTCGGTGCGCCGGGCGCGGAGGCGAGCGCGAGCCCGAGAACGAGGGCGGCAAGGCGGATCATCGAAAAATGGTATCCGAAGACATCGCGGCGCGTTCGGTCCCGGTGCGCTGCTACACTCGCTGCGGCCGCACCGGACGACCGTACAGGCGGCGCAACAGGCGGCGCGACAGGCGGCGCTTCTTTCGCTGATGCCCGAGACCACACGCAGCCCCTACCTCGACGTTTTCGCCAACCGGCGCATCGCTGCGATGCTGCTGCTCGGCTTCGCCAGCGGCCTGCCGCTCGCGCTGTCGGCGGGAAGCCTGCAGGCCTGGCTCACCGTCGAGGGCATCGACATCAAGACGATCGGATTCTTCGCGCTCGCCGGTCTGCCGTACACCTTCAAATTCGTCTGGGCGCCGTTGCTCGATCGCTTCGAGCCGCCGTTTCTCGGGCGCAGGCGCGGCTGGCTCGTGCTCACGCAGCTCTCGCTCGCGGCGGCGTGTCTGGCGATGGCGCAGTTCGACCCGCGCGAGTCGGTCGTCGCGGTCGGCATCGTCGCGGTGGCGATCGCCTTCCTTTCCGCGTCGCAGGACATCGTCTTCGACGCCTATCGCGCCGACCTGCTCGCCGAGCGCGAGCGAGGCGCCGGGGCGGCCGTCTCGGTGCTCGGCTACCGGCTCGCGATGCTGGTCTCGGGAGGGCTCGCGCTGATCCTCGCCGACCAGTGGCTGGGCTGGCCCAACACCTACCGGCTGATGGCCGCGGTGTTTGCCGCGTGTGTGGTCGTCACGGTGCTCTCGCCCGCGCTCGACGCGCGCGCGACCAAGCTCGACACGACCACCGGGGCTCGCGAGCTGATCGGTTTCGTTGCGATGCTGGGCGCCGGGCTGGCGACCTACTTCCTGCTGCGCGCGCTTCCCTGGGGCGTGCTGGACGAGGGCCGGTTCTCGCGCCTGGCCCTTCAGACGCTGTCGATGTTCGCCGCCTTCGCGGTGGCGCTGCGCGCCGCGCGCTGGGCCGGATTCCCGTCCTTCGTCAAGCCCTGGGACGCGTTCTTCACCCGCGAGCGCGCATTCGCGCTGCTCGCGCTGATCGTGCTCTACAAGCTGGGCGACGCCTTCGCCGGCACGCTGTCGACTGCGTTCCTCCTGCGCGGCGTCGGATTCACCCAGACCGAAGTCGGGGCGGTGAACAAGATCCTCGGCCTCGCCGCGACCATCGTCGGTGCGCTCGCCGGCGGCGTCTGGCTGGCCAAGCGCCCGCTCTGGGGGGCGCTGATGGCCTTCGGCATCCTGCAGGCCGTTTCGAATTTCGGCTATTGGCTGCTCTCGGTCGCGCCGAAGAACTACGCGCTGATGGCCGGCGCGATCGGGCTGGAGAACCTTTGCGGCGGGTTGGGCACCGCGGCCTTCGTCGCCTTTCTGATGGCGCTCACCGATCAGCGCTTCTCCGCGGCCCAGTTCGCGCTGCTCTCGGCGCTCGCCGCGGTGGGGCGCGTCTACGTCGGTCCGGCGGCGGGCGTGATGGTCGACGCATTGGGCTGGCCCACCTTCTTCGTCTGGACCGTCGTCGCCGCGATTCCCGGTCTGTTGCTGCTTTGGTGGCTTCGCGGGACAATCGAGGACTTGGCCGGGCGCTCTTCGCCCGCAGATAGCGGGCCCGTCGCGCCCCAGGAGAAAAGTTGATGAACGACCTCGCCCGCAGTTCGACCTTCACGCCCGATCAGGTCACGCCCGAAAAACTCGAGGCGTTCTGGATGCCCTTCACCTCGAACCGCCAGTTCAAGTCGCTGCCGCGGCTGCTCGCGCGCGCCGAGGGCATGAACTACTACACGCCCGAGGGTCGCGAGATCCTCGACGGCACCGCCGGGCTGTGGTGCGTCAACGCCGGGCACTGCCGCAAGCCGATCGTCGACGCGATCGCGAAGGCCGCCGGCACGCTCGATTTCGCACCCGCTTTCCAGATGGGCCACCCGATGGCGTTCGAGCTGGCCGACCGGCTGGTGGCGCTGGCCGGCAAGCCATTCAGCCACGTGTTCTACTGCAATTCCGGCTCCGAAGCGGTCGATTCGGCGCTGAAGATGGCGCTCGCCTACCACCGGGTGCGCGGCGAGGCCCAGCGCACCCGATTGATCGGGCGCGAGCGTGCCTACCACGGAGTGGGCTTCGGCGGCATCTCGGTGGGCGGGCTGTCGGTCAACCGCAAGATGTACAGCGCCAGCCTGATCCCGGGCGTCGACCACCTGCCGCACACCTGGAACCTGAAGGAGATGGCGTTCTCGAAGGGCCAGCCGGCCTGGGGCGAGCACCTCGCCGACGAGCTCGAGCGCATCTGCGCCTTGCACGATCCGTCCACGATCGCCGCGGTGATCGTCGAGCCGGTGGCCGGGTCGGCCGGCGTGCTGGTTCCGCCCAAGGGCTATCTGGAGAAGCTGCGGGCGATCACGCAAAAGCACGGCATCCTGCTGATTTTCGACGAGGTCATCACTGGTTTCGGGCGCGTCGGCAAGCCCTTCGGCTGGCAACGTTTCGGCGTCACCCCCGATCTGTTCACGGTGGCCAAGGGGATCAACAGCGGCACCGTGCCGTTGGGCGCGGTGTTCGCGCGCGAGGGGATCTACGAGGCCTTCATGCAGGGCTCGACGATGCCGGTGGAGTTCGCCCACGGCTACACCTATTCGGCGCACCCGCTGGCGTGCGCGGCGTCGCTCGCCACACTCGATGTGTACGCCGAAGAAGGTCTGCTCGAGCGCGTCGCTTCGCTCGAAAAGGTCTGGGAAGACGGGCTGCACAGCCTCAAGGGTGCGAACCACGTCGTCGACGTCCGCAACATCGGCCTGATGGGCGCGATCGAACTCGCTTCGCGCGAGGGCGCGCCCGGGGCGCGCGGCTTCGAGACGCACTGCAAGGCCTTCTTCGACGAAGGCGTCCTGGTGCGCTTCACCGGCGACATCCTCGCGCTGTCGCCGCCGCTGATCGTGAGCGAGGCGCAGATCGAGAAGATCGTCACCACGATTGGCCGGGTGCTCGCGCAGGTCGCCTGAGGCGGATGGTCGACAAGATCGCGGCGTCGGTTGCCGACGCCGTCGCGGGGATCGGCGACGGTTCCACCGTCATGATCAGCGGTTTCGGCGGCGCGGGCATGCCCGCGGCGCTGATCGAGGGGCTGATCGCGCAGGGTGCGTCGGACCTGACGATCGTCAACAACAACGCCGGCAACGGCGAAACCGGGCTGGCCGCGTTGATGAAGGCCGGGCGGGTGCGCAAGATCGTCTGTTCGTTCCCGCGACAGACCGATTCGCACGTATTCGACCGGCTGTACCGCGCCGGGCAGATCGAGCTCGAACTGGTGCCGCAGGGCAACCTCGCCGAGCGCATCCGGGCCGCTGGAGCCGGGATCGGCGCGTTCTTCACCCCCACCGGCTTCGGCACGGCGCTGGCCGAGGGCAAGGAAACGCGGCGCATCGACGGACGCGACTACGTGCTCGAGCACCCGATCCGGGCCGACTTCGCGCTGGTCAAGGCGCTGCGCGGCGATCGATGGGGAAATCTGGTCTATCGCAAGGCGGCGCGCAACTTCGGCCCGATCATGGCGAGCGCGGCGGCGTGCACGATCGCGCAGGTCGACGAAGTGGTCGCGCTCGGCGAGCTCGATCCCGAGGCGATCGTCACGCCGGGCATCTTCGTGCACCGCGTCGTGGCGGTGGGCGACACGGTACGGATCGGCAGGCAGACCCGATGAAACGGCTCAGCAGGGACCAGATGGCGGCGCGCGTGGCGCGCGACATCCCGGAGGGCGCGTACGTGAACCTCGGCATCGGCTTGCCGACGATGGTCGCGCGGCACATCCCGGCCGATCGCGAGGTGTTCCTGCACAGCGAGAACGGGATTCTCGGCATGGGTCCGTCGCCGCGAGCCGGCGAGGAAGACTGGGACCTGATCAATGCCGGCAAGGAGCCGGTCACGATGCGCACCGGCGGCGCGTATTTCCATCACGCCGACTCCTTCGCGATGATGCGCGGCGGGCACCTCGACATCTGCGTGCTCGGCGCTTTCCAGGTTTCGAGCGGCGGCGACCTCGCGAACTGGCACACCGGCGCGCCCGACGCCATCCCGGCGGTCGGCGGCGCGATGGACCTCGCGATCGGCGCGCGTCGCGTGTTCGTGATGATGGAGCACCAGACCAAGGGCGCAGAGCACAAGCTGGTCGAGCGCTGCTCGTATCCGCTCACCGGAATCGGCTGCGTCGCGCGGGTCTACACCGATCTCGCGGTGATCGACGTGACGCCCGCCGGCCTGGTCGCGCTCGAGTGGGTCGAGGGGCTCACGCTCGACGAGCTGCGCGCGCGCACCGGAGCGCCGCTGTCGGCGGCCCCTGACGCGGGCACGAGCGTAGTGTGAACAGACCCTGAACACCGAATTTCGCCATCCACAGACCCGAATCCGGAGACCGACATGAACGAAGCCTTCATCTGTGACGCGGTGCGCACGCCGATCGGCCGCTACGGCGGCAGCCTCTCGTCGGTGCGCACCGACGACCTCGGCGCGATCCCGCTGCGCGCGTTGCTCGAGCGCAACCGCGGGCTCGACCCGGCGGCCATCGAGGAAGTGATCTACGGCTGCGCCAACCAGGCGGGCGAGGACAACCGCAACGTCGCGCGCATGGCGTTGCTGCTCGCCGGCTTTCCGCAGGAAGTGCCGGCGGCCACGATCAATCGCCTGTGCGGGTCCGGGATGGACGCGGTCGGCACGATCGCGCGCGCGATCCGCTCGGGCGAGATCGAACTCGGCATCGCGGGCGGCGTGGAGAGCATGTCGCGCGCCCCGTTCGTGATGCCCAAGGCCGATTCGGCGTTCTCGCGCGCCAACGCGGTGTACGACACGACGCTCGGCTGGCGATTCGTCAACCCGAAGATGAAGGCCGCGTTCGGCATCGACCAGATGCCCGAGACGGCCGAGAACGTCGCCGTCGAGTTCAAGGTCTCGCGTGCCGACCAGGACGCTTTCGCGCTGCGCAGCCAGGCGCGCGCGGCCGCGGCGCAAAAGAGCGGCTTCTTCGACGCCGAGATCGTCCCGGTCTCGATCCCGTCGCGCAAAGGCGATCCGGTGATCGTCGATCGCGACGAACACCCGCGCGAGACCTCGATCGAGGCGCTCGCCAGGCTCAAGCCGATCGTGCGACCCGAAGGCAGCGTCACGGCCGGCAACGCGTCGGGGGTCAACGACGGCTCGGCGGCGATGATCGTCGCATCCGAGGCCGCGGCCAAGCGCTTCGGCCTCACGCCGCGCGCGCGACTGGTCGCGATGGCCACCGCCGGCGTCGCGCCGCGCATCATGGGCATCGGTCCGGCGCCCGCGACGAAGAAGCTGCTCGAGCGCACCGGCGTGTCGATCGGCAAGATCGACCTGATCGAGCTGAACGAGGCCTTCGCCGCGCAGGGCCTCGCGACGCTGCGCCTGCTCGGCGTGCCCGACGACGCAGCGCACGTGAACCCCAACGGCGGCGCGATCGCGCTGGGCCATCCGCTGGGAGCCTCCGGCGCCCGGCTGGTCCTCACCGCTGTGAACCAGCTCCAGCGCGGCGGCGGGCGCTACGCGGTGGCGACGATGTGCATCGGCGTCGGGCAGGGAATCGCGACGCTGATCGAGCGCGTTTGAGTGCGCCCCGGAGCGGGCCATTGCGCGCGCCCGCGAGCGCGCCGGCCGCGCGACTGATGGGAAATGGGGATTGACATGATCGACGAACACGCGCTCGACACGCTGTTTCGCAGCGCGCGCACCGCCAACGCGTTCACCGATGCGCCGGTCACCGATGCGCAGCTGCGCGCGCTCATCGACCTGATGAAAATGGGCCCGACCACCTCCAACAGCCTGCCGGCGCGCTTCGTGTTCCTGCGCACGCCCGAGGCGAAGGAGCGGCTGCGCCCGGCGCTCTCGGCCGGTAACGTGGACAAGACGATGAACGCGCCGGTGGTCGCGATCGTCGCCTACGACTGCGAGTTCCACGAACACCTGCCGCGCCTCTTTCCGCACAACCAGAGCGCGAAATCCTGGTTCGACGGCGACGCGAAGAAAACGGCGCGCGAGACCGCTGCCTTTCGCAACGGCTCGCTGCAGGGCGGCTACTTCATCCTCGCGGCGCGCGCCGTCGGACTCGACAGCGGGCCGATGTCCGGTTTCGACAACGCGAAAGTGGATGCCGAGTTCTTTCCCGGCGGGCGCGTGCGCAGCAATTTCCTGTGCAACCTCGGCGTCGCCGACCACTCGAAGACCTTCCCGCGCGGCCCGCGCTTCGAGTTCGACGAGATCTGCCGGGTGCTCTGATCGACTCTACGTTCTTCGCGCTGGCGATTCCGGCGGTGATCCTCACCGGGATCTCCAAGGCCGGGTTCGGCGGCGCGGTCGGATCGCTGTCGGTGCCGCTGATGTCGCTCGCGATCGCTCCGCCGCAGGCGGTGGCGATCATGCTGCCGATCCTGATGGCGATGGACGCCCTCGGCCTGTACACGTTTCGCGGCAAGGTCGATCGCACGATCCTGCGTCTCGCGGTGCCGGCCGGACTCGTCGGGATCGCGATCGGGTGGCTGCTCTTTCGCTATCTCGACGTGCGCTGGATCAAGGCGCTGATCGGCATCGAGGCGATCGTGTTCGCGCTGTTGAAGCTGTTCGAGGGTAGCGCCGCGTGGACCGGCCCGGGGCGTCCGCTGCACGCCGGCGTCGCGCGCTTCTGGTCGGCGGTGTCGGGCTTCACCAGCTTCGTCTCGCACGCCGGCGGCCCGCCGATGATGCAGTTCATGCTGCCGCTGAAACTGCACCGCGAGGTCTTCGTCGGCACGCTCGCCTGGTTCTTCGCGGTGATCAACTTCAGCAAGATCGTCCCCTACGCCGAACTCGGCCTGTTCGACGCGAGCAATTTCGGCGCTTCGCTGATGCTGATGCCGGTGGTGCCGATCGGGTACTGGCTCGGGTTGCGCGCCTTGCGCGCGTCCTCGCCCGCGGTGTTCGTGCGCATCGCCACGGCGGGGCTGCTCCTGACAGGGATCAAGCTGTGCTGGGACGCTTTCGCGGCGAGTTGAACCGGCGGCGACGCGGGCACTGGTCCGGGACGACCGGGCGCTGAACGGGGGGGCTTGAAACGCCGCGGGGCCGATCCCAGATAGGGGTCACAGACCAACCAGCCTGAGTAAGGAGGCCAAGATGACCCGACTTTCCCTGTACGACCCGTTCGCCGAGGTGTTCCCCGAACTGTTCCGCGGCACCTTCGCGGCGCCGCGCAACGCCGAGGGCAATGCGCTCGAGATCAAGGTCGACGTCAAGGAAGCACCCGCCGAGTACACCGTGCACGCCGAACTTCCGGGCGTCGCGAAAGACGACATCCACGTCGAGATCGACGGCAACCGCGTCTCGATCAGCGGCGAAGTCAAGCGCGTCAACGAGCAGAAGGACGGCGAGCGCGTGTTGCGCAGCGAACGCTACTACGGATCGATGGCACGCAGTTTTTCGCTCGCGAGCGAACTCGACGAGTCGAAGTCGGCGGCGAAGTTCCTGAACGGCGTGCTCGAACTGACGCTGAAGAAGAAGGAAGCGGTCGGCGGGAAGAAGCTGCAGATCGCCTGACGGTGCTTCTTCGGCAGCGAGCGTCGCTTCGGTGGCGCACGCTGCGGCGTCGGCGCACGCTGCGCCGTCGTCGAACGCCGATTCGAGTCGCTTCCCGATACACGCTTGGTCGAATCGGCGTTCGACGCCGGCGCGGACCGGGGTTGGCTGTCGTCGCCGAGCCGTGAACCAACGCTCAGTGGGCCGCCAGCACTTCGTAGCCGGCGTCGGTGATCGCGGCCGAAAGCTTCTCCGCGGGGGCCGTGGAACTCACCTGCACGCGGCCTTTCTCGAGGTCGATGTTCACCTCTGCCTCGGCGTCCACCTCCTTCAATGCGTTGGTGACGGCTTTGACGCAGTGCCCGCACGTCATTCCCTTGACCTGATAGCTGTACATGGCGTTGCTCCGGTTGGTTCGGGCGATGATAGGGTTGCGACATGGAGGCGGAAATGACCGAACTCAACCCGACTCTACCGCAGGGCGCTGAAGCGCCGGCGCGCGAAGAGGTGGTGGCGCTCGCGATCGGCGGGATGACCTGTGCCGCCTGTTCGGCCCGCGTGGAGAAGGCGCTCAGGAAGGTTCCCGGGGTGAGCGACGCGGTGGTCAACCTCGCCACCGAAGTGGCGACGGTCAGCTACGCGCCGGGCGCGGTCGGGCCGCCCGAGCTGGTCGCGAGCGTCGTCAAGGCCGGCTACGAGGCGAGCGTGCGCGACCGCGACGCGGGCGCCGAGCCGGACCGGCCCGATCGCGGCTGGGTGCCGGTGCTGATCGCCGCCGTGCTCTCGCTGCCGCTGATCGTCCCGATGTTCGCGTCGCCGTTCGGCGTCGACCTGATGCTCCCCGGGACGGTGCAGTGGCTGCTCGCGACACCGGTGCAGTTCGTGCTCGGTGCGCGCTTCTACCGCGCCGGCTGGAACGCGCTGCGTGCCGGCTCCGGCAACATGGACCTGCTGGTGGCGATCGGCACCAGCGCCGCGTACGGGCTGTCGATCTACCAGCTGCTCGTTCACGGCGACGGCCACGGCACCCACTACTACTTCGAAGCCGCCGCGGTCGTGATCACGCTGGTGATGTTCGGCAAGTGGCTCGAGGCGCGAGCCAAGAGAAAGACCACCGAGGCGATCCGCGCGCTGCAGGCGCTGCGCCCCGACGAGGCGTGCGTGCTGCGCGGCGGCGTCGAAGTCACCGTGCCGGTGGCGATGGTTCGGGTCGGCGACGAAGTGATCGTGCGCCCCGGCGAGCGCATTCCGGTGGACGCCGAGGTGCTCGACGGGCGCAGCCACGTCGACGAGTCGTTCATCACCGGCGAAAGCCGACCGGTTCCGCGCGAGCCCGGCCAGAAGGTCACCGGCGGCGCGATCAACGCCGAAGGCCGGCTGCGCGTGCGCACCACCGCGGTGGGCGCCGAGACCGTGCTGTCGCGGATCATCCGGCTGGTCGAGGACGCGCAGGCGAACAAGGCGCCGATCCAGCGCCTGGTGGACAAGGTCAGCGCGGTATTCGTGCCGGTGGTGATGGGCGTCGCGCTGCTCACGCTGCTCGGCTGGGGTCTCGCCAACGCAGACTGGACGCAGGCCACGTTGAATGCGGTGGCGGTGCTCGTCATCGCCTGCCCCTGCGCTCTGGGTCTCGCGACCCCCACCGCGATCATGGCTGGTACCGGCGTGGCGGCCAGGCACGGCATCCTGATCAAGGACGCGCAGGCGCTCGAGACAGCGCACGCCGTTTCGGTGATCGCGTTCGACAAGACCGGCACGCTCACGGTGGGCAAGCCTTCGCTGGTCGCGCTGCGTGCCACGCGCCCCGGCGCGGAGCAGGAGTTGCTCAGGCTCGCCGCTGCGGTGCAGTCCGGCAGCGAGCATCCGCTCGCACGCGCGGTGCTCGAAGCGGCGGCTGCGAAGGGCATCGGCGCCGGCGCGCTGGTCGCGACCGAACTGCGTGCGCTCCCCGGCCGGGGAGCGGCGGCGAAGGTCGACGGGCGCGAGGTCTGGGTCGGCAACCTCGCGCTGATGCACGAGATCGGCGCGGACCCGACGGCGCTGTCCGAGGCAGCCGCGGCGCTCGAGAACGAGGGGCGCACCGTGTCGTACGTCGCGACGCGAGAGTCGGACGCACCGGACGAAGGGGCGCGCGAGGGAGCGACGCCAGTCCTTGGCCAGGCCGCCGCCGACGAATTGGCGCCGGTGGCGATCGGCCTGCTCGCGTACGGTGACCAGCTCAAACCCGGCGCGGCGCGCGCGATCGAGCGGCTGCGCGCCCGCGGGATCCGCACCGTCATGCTCACCGGAGACAACGCCGGCGCGGCGGCCGAGGTGCAGCGCCGACTGGGCCTGGACGAAGTGCACGCGCAGGTCCTGCCGCAACAGAAGTCGGAGGCGGTGGTCGCGCTACGCGGCCAATCCGGCGAAAAGCGCGGCGAAAAGCGCGGCGGCAAGCGCCGTGTGGTGGTCGCGATGGTGGGCGACGGGGTGAACGACGCACCCGCGCTGGCGGCGGCCGACGTCGGGATCGCGATGTCCACCGGCACCGACGTCGCGATGCACACCGCCGGGATCACGCTGATGCGCGGCGACCCGTTGCTGGTGCCCGACGCGATCTCGATCTCGCGGCGCACCTACGCGAAGATCCGCCAGAACCTGTTCTGGGCCTTCATCTACAACGTGATCGGGATCCCGATGGCGGCCGCCGGCCTGCTCGATCCGGTGATCGCCGGCGCGGCGATGGCGATGTCGAGCGTGAGCGTCGTGAGCAACGCGTTGCTGCTCAAGCGCTGGCGCCCCGAATCGGGTGGCGGCGACGGCGGCGCCGACCAGCACGGCGGCAAAGGCATCGTGGCGGGCGCAGGCGCGAAGCCGGAAAAGGCCGGCGACGCGGTCCCCGCCGCAGGCGCGCAGGGGGCGCGGGCGTGAACATCCACGCGGCGCAATCACCGCATCCTCCGCACCCACCGCAGGCGCCGCTCGCGGACTTCGGCCCGGTGCGCGTGCACTTCGGCGAGAAGACCGGCAAATACCCGGACGGCAACCAGGTGATCGTGCGCGGCGCCGATACGAGGGTCGCGTTCGACACGCCGATCGTCGCGAACCGCATCGGTGCGGAACTCGACTCGGTCGATTTCGTCGTGCTCGGCCACGTGCACGAGGACCACATGGCCGGACTGCGCCGGCTCGGCGGCAAGCCGGTGCACGTTCACGAGGCCGATCTCGCAGCAGCGCAGAGCTGGGAAGGACTCGCGCGCCACTACGGCTACACCGCGCCGGTGCTCGAGCGGCTCAGGACGAAGATCGAGCGCGACTTCAGCTACGTTGCGCGGCCCGACGCGATCGGTTATCGCGACGGCGCGGTCTGGGAGCTGGGCGGGGGCGTGCGGGTGCGCGCGCTGCACATGCCCGGGCACACGTCGGGGCACTGCGTGTTGCTGGTCGAACCGCAGCGCGTGGCGTTCATCGGCGACATCGATCTCTCGGGTTTCGGTCCCTACTACGGCGACGCCACGTCCAGCCTGGCGCAGTTTCGCGCGTCGCTGCGCGCGCTCGCCGATCTGGACGCGCGCGTCTGGGTCACCTCGCACCACAAGGGCGCGATCACCGATCGCGCGAAGTTCGACGCGTTGCTCGGCGCGTTCGCCGCGCGCATCGACGAACGTGCCCAGAGGCTGCTGGCGTCGCTCCCGGCGTCCGGGATCTCGCTCGACGAGCTGGTGCGCGCGCGGCTGATGTACCCACCCGAGCACGACGATCTGTGGGTCGACTGCGCCGAACGCCGCGCGATCATGATGCACCTCGACGAACTGCTCGGGCAGGGGCGGGTGCGGCGCGACGACGACGGCCGGTTTCGCCGCGCCTGATCCGGCGCACGTGGAGAGCCGCGCACCGCGAGCTACATGCCGAGGTAGGCCGAGCGCACGCGCGAATCGTCGAGCAGTTCGCGGCCGCTGCCCGAGAGAACGATCTGGCCGTTCTCGAGCACATAGGCGCGATCGGCCATCTTCAGGATGGTCGCCACGTTCTGCTCGACCAGCACGATCGTCAGGCCGCGTTCGCGTGCAGCGAACGGATGATCGCGAACACGTCGCGAACGACCGCGGGCGCGAGTCCGAGCGAGGGCTCGTCGAACATGATCAGCGCCGGCTGCGCCCATCAGGCAGCGCCCGATCGCGAGCATCTGCTGCTCGCCGCCCGACAGCGTGCCGGCGGCTGCCTGGCGCACGCGCGAGCGCAGCTGCGGAAACAGCTCGAACACCTCGTCCAGTGTCGCGCGCGCCGCCGCGCGCGCGCGCGGCAGCATCGCGCCGACCTCGAGGTTCTCGATCACCGACAAGGTCGGGAAGATCTGGCGGCCCTCGGCAACCTGCCCGATGCCCAGCGTCGCAGACCAGGTGGCTCGGCAGTCCCGCGATCTGCCTGGCCGTCGAAAACGACGCTGCCGGTGCGCGCAGCGATCACCCCGGCGATCGCGCGGATCAGCGAGGTCTTGCCGGCGCCGTTGGCGCCGACGATCGCCACGATCTCGTTGCGGCGCACCTCGAGCGCGATGTCGTCGAGCGCGACCGCGTCGCCGTAGTACACCGACAGCCCCGAGACCTCGAGCAGCGCCGCGTCCTGTCGATCGGAGGCGGGCGCGGCGGCGCTCATTCGACGTCCTCGCCGAAATAGCTCTTCAGGACCAGCGGGTCGCGAACGACGTCCTGCGGGTTCCCCTCTGCGATGATCTCGCCGTGGTGCAGCACGTACACCCGGTGCGCGAGTGCCATCACCGCGCGCATCACGTGTTCGATCAGCAGGATCGTGACACCGCGCTGTTCGTTCAGCGCGCCTGAACGCGGCCACCATCGTGTCGATCTCGGTCGGACGCAGCCCGGCCATCACCTCGTCGAGCAGCAGCAGCCGCGGCTCGGTCGCGAGCGCGCGCGCCACTTCGAGCCGCTTTCGGTCGGGCAGCGTGAGCGAGCTCGCCGAGCGGTCGCGCAGTTCCCACAACCCCACCGCGTGCAGTGCGTCGGTCGCGCGCCGGTGCGCCTGCGCCGTGCTGGCCTTGCCGTGGAACCCGCCGACCATCGCGTTCTCGAGCGTCGTCATGTCGGCGAAGGGCTTGACGATCTGGAACGTGCGCCCGATGCCGACCGCGCACACTTCGTGCTCTGCCAGCCCGAGAATCGAGCGCCCCTCGAAACGGATCTCGCCGGTGTCGGCGGGCAGCGTGCCGGCGATCAGGTTGAACAGCGTGGTCTTGCCCGCGCCGTTGGGGCCGATCAGCGCGACGATCTCGCCCTTGTGCACGGCGAGCGAGGCGTCGGCGACCGCGCGCAGCCCGCGAAAGCTCTTCGACGCGCTGACCACCTCAAGCATCGTCGCGCCTCGCAGGGTCGCGCGGGTCGTCGTTTCGCAGGTCGTCGCTCGCGGCCGGCGCGAACCCGAGCCAGCGCGCCAGCGGCGGCCACACGCCGTGGGGCATGAACGCGATCGACAGCCCGAGCAGCACACCGTAGAAAATCTGCTTGAGCCCGGGAAGTTCGAGCCCCGCGTAGTTCAGCGCCTCGGTGACCGCTTCGGACAGCAGCGTGAGCAGCGCCGCGCCGAGCACCGGGCCGAACAGCGTTCCGATCCCGCCAATGATCGGCGCGAGGATGATCTCGATCGAGCCGCTCATGTTGAAGATCTGCTCGGGAAACAGGTTGTTGTAGTAGAACGCGTGGAACACGCCGCCCAGCCCGGTGAGCGCGGCCGAGATCTGCACCGCGTAGAGCTTGTAGCGCAGGCTGTTCACGCCGCAGGCGCGAGCCGCGTCTTCGTTGTCGCGGATTGCGCGGAAATAGAAACCCAGCCGGCTGCCGCGGATCGCCGCCGAAAGAACGAAGGCCGCGGCAGTGAGCGCCAGGATCAGGTAGAAGAAGATCAGCGGGTGGCCGCGAAGGTTCAGCAGGTCAACGTCGCCCTGCTGCACGACGGTGAGGAAGAACCCGCCCGAGCCGCCGACCCAGTCGAAGTGATCGAAACCGATCCGGGTGAACTCGGCGAACGCGATCGTGAGCAGCGCGAAATAGGTGCCCGAGATGCTGAACCGAAACGCGAGCCAGCCGATCACTGTCGCCGCCAGCACGCATACCGCCACCGCCGCGATCATCCCGAACCAGGGCCAGACGCCGAAGTGCTGGTACAGCGCGGCCGAGGTGTACGCGCCCAGCCCGACGTAGAGCGCGTGCCCGAGCGAGAGCTGGCCGCAGAATCCCATCATGATGTTCCACGCCTGCCCGACGTAGGCGAAGAACAGGATCAGGATCAGGATCGACAGCGCGTAGCGGTCGACCAGCGGCCCGGCCACCGCGAGCGCGGCGAGCACGACCAGCGCTGCGGCGCGCGCGCGCGGACTCGAGCGCGACCAGAACGCGGCGCTCACCGCGACCTTGCGAACAGGCCCTGCGGCCGGGCGAGCAGCACGAGGATCAGCAGGGCGAAGGTGACCATGCTCTTGGCCGAGGGGCTGATCAGCAGGGCGGCGACCGACTCGGACACGCCGATCAGCACGCCGCCGGCGAGCGCGCCGGGCATCGATCCGAGTCCGCCGATGATCACGATCACGAACGCGAGCAGCGTATAGGCCGGCCCCGAGCTCGGCGTCACGTCGACCAGCAGCGTGAGCAGCGCGCCCGCGACGCCGACGCAGGCGCAGCCGATCCCGAACGTGACGCGTACAGGTGCTTGACGTCGAGCCCGATCACCTTGGCGCCGAGCAGGTTGTCGGCGCAGGCGCGGATCGCCTTGCCGAACGAGGTGAATCTGAACACCGCGAACAGCAGCGCCGAGAACAGCACCGCGACCCCGGCGCAGGTCAACCGGATCCGGTCGACGAGCAGCGGGCCGATCTCGTAGGAATCGAGCGCGTAGTCGACCTGGACGTTGCGCGAGTCGGGCCCGAACACGAGCAGCAGCGCGTTGACCAGCACCAGCGCGATCGCCAGCAGCAGCATGAACTGCGTGTGCTCGGGGCGATCGACGAAGGGGTTGATCACGATGCGCTGCAGCACGTAGCCGAAGCCGTAGAACGCCGCACCGATCGGGGCGAGCATCCACAGCGGGTCGATTCCGAACGCGGTGAACGCGACCACCGCCGCGTACATCGCGATCGTCATCATCTCGCCGTGCGCGAAGTTCACGATGCGCACGACGCCGAAGATGACCGACAGCCCGAGCGCCATCAGCCCGTAGACCAGACCGGTGAGCAGGCCGTTGACGATGACGTTGACGATCGCCTCGATCGGCATCGCGCGCTCCTGCTCCCGGGCGTTCGCCCCCGCTCTACTTGCGCGCGGTCCAGTCCGGCACCGGGAACACCGGCGCCATCTCGGCCGACGCGGCGGGCAGGACCACGGTGGGTTGCAGGTTCCTGTTCTGGATCGCCGCCGAGATGATCTCGGTGTTCTGCCCCTTGGCGTTGAACCTGATCGGCCCGCCGAGCATCATCCGCTCGGCGATGTCGGTCGGCGCGCAGCGCGTCTGCCAGCGCCTGACCGTCCGCGCTGCCGGCGCGCTTGAAGGCGTCGGCGGCGACCATCATCGCCTCGAAGGTGAAGCCGACGTTCAGCGCGTGGAACTTGAGCTTGTCCTGCGGGAACATGCTTGGCGAAGGCCGTGTCGACCACCTTCGTGAGCTTGCGCCTTCGGGTCGATACCACGGCACGTTCGAGATGCAGTACTCCGAGTACTTGCCGAGGGCCTTGTAGAACTGCTCCTCGTACATGCCGGGCGATCCGGGGCTGATGATGCCCATCGGGCTGTAGCGCTGCTTGACCATCTCGCGCACCAGCAGGATCGAGTCGTTCAGCCGGCACACGAGCATCACGATGTCGGCCTTGGTCGCCTTGGCCTTGGCCACTTCAACGGACAGATCGCGTGCCGCCGGATCGTACGAGATCGTCTCGACGATCTTGAACGGCAGGAAGTCGAGCCGCGGCAAGATCGCGTCGATCGCGCTGGCGATTGGCTTGCCCGAAGGTGTCGTTGACGTGCATGAACACGGCGGTGCGCGGCGCCGTGCTTCGTGGCCTGGAACAGGTCGCGGTACAGCGACAGGCCGTTGCGGATCAGGTCCACCGCGGTGGGGAAGTTGCGGAACGTGAACTTGTAGCCCTGCTCGGTGATCGGCGGCGCGGCGGCGACGTTGATCACGAACGGCACCTTGCGCTGTTCGGCAACCTGCGCGATTGCCGACGCCGCGCCCGAGTCGAAGGGGCCGACCAGCAGTTGCGCGCCTTCGTCGATCAGCTTCTCGGCGCGCGAGCGCGCGTGGTTCGACGTTGGACTCGAAGTCGACGTTCATCAGTTCGATGTCGACGCCGTACATGTCGCGCAGCACGCCGGGCGCGATGTCGGCGCCGCGCTGGCAGGACTGGCCGAGTTGGGCGAGGACCCCGGACTTGGGCAGGATCACACCGACCTTCAGTTTCTTCGGCTGCGCCCTGACCAGCGCCGGCGCCGCGAGCACCGAGGTCGTGGCGGCGACGATCGTGCGATTGAAGTCGCGTCGCGAGGGGAATTTGCTCAGGGGATCTCGGGTCGTCATTGCTGCCTCCGTAACGGGATGAATGTTCGGGAAACCGGGGAGCGCCGCTGGCGGGTCACTCCACCACGCGGCCGGTCTTGAGGTAATACAGTGCGAACAGCAGGTATGCGCTGCCCCAGATCAACTCCGAACGCGTTGCATACTGCTTCGGGCGGTTGAAACAGCCGTTGCGCAGGATACCCGAGGGCAGGTCCGAGCCGTCGCCGGGGACGCTGAGGTTCGCGATCAGGCCGTCGACCATCGGGGTGACGCGCTGCGCGACCCCGCGCACCGCATCGCACTGCGTTGGGAGGATCGCGAGCCGCGCGAGCTGCTCGACGACCACCGCCGCGGCAGACGTGTCTCGCGGCACACCGTCGGGATCGGTCGACAGCATCGGGTCCTTGAAGTCCCACGGCGGCACGCGTGTCTCGTCGGTCTCGCGCCACCAGTAGTCGAGCAGCCTCGTGCCGATCGCGATGTAGCGCGGGTCGTTCAGCGCTTCGCCAGCGCGCAGGTAGCCGGCGATCGCCCAGGACTGGCCGCGCGACCAGCAGCTGTCGTCGTTCGCGCCGAGCAGCGTGTAGTGGCGAAGTTTCCTGCCCGTGTCCGGATCGTAGTCGATGAACTCGAGCGTCGAGCCGTCGGGCTGGACGAAGTCGCGCAGCGTCAGGTCGAGCATGCGCCGCGCGCCCAGCTCGAACACCGGGTCGCCGGTTTGCGCGCGCGCCCACCAGTCGAGGATCAGGTTCGGATGGACGTTGTCCACGCACACCTTGTCGCGGCCGAACAGGCGCGTCGAACGCACCTGGACCTGCGTGCCGATCGGCATCGCCCCGTTGGACTCGATCGCCATCGAACGCACCGCGTAGGCGCCGGCGAGCGCGAGCGTTCGCCAGCGCGACTCGCCGGTCCATGCGTACTGGCGCGCGGCCGAATAGTAGAAGCGGTGGCCGCGGAACATGTCGTCGCGCTCCAGATACGGGCGCAGCCGCTCGGTGCGCTCGCTGGCCTCGTCGAGCAGTGCCTGCCCGGCGCCGAGTTCGCCGACGATACGCAGGCACTCCACCCAGTGCCCGCCGCACCAGTCGCCGTCGTCGGTCGTGTCCCATTTGCCCTCGCGCGGGTCGCAGTGATAGGGCCACGCGCTTCCCACCGCGGCGCGAATCACGAGCACGCGTTCGCACAACGCGTCGAGCGCGCTCTGCCATTCGGGTTTGAAGAGGTAGGCGGCGGTGTCGGCCATCATGCAGTCTCTCGATCCGGAGTGCGCACGACTGTACAGCGGACCAACGCAGCCGCCAAACCGTGCGCGCCGTCTAGGCGACGAAAGCAGTGGCCTCGACTTCGATCATCAGCCGCTCGTCGACCAGCGCGGTCGTACCCACCAGCGTGCTCGCGGGCTGGTGCTCGCCCAGGTGCCGGATGCGGATCGCGCGAAACGCCTTGACGCGCTCGGCGCTGAGTCCGCAGACGTAGATGTTGAGCTTCACGATGTCGCCGAACCCGGCGCCGGCCCCTGAGAGCGCGCGACCGAGATTGGCGAAGACCTGTTCGCACTGCGCCTCGAAGGTGTCGCCCACCACCTGGCCGCGTTCGTCGTAGGCGACCTGTCCCGAGACCATGACCATACGCCCTCCACTCACCACGGCCACGTGCGAGTAGGTGCCGCGCGAGAGCCCTTCGGGGTTCAGGAATTCGGTGTGCATCGCTGCTGTCTCCTCGGTTGCAGGCGCTTCGGCCCAGGTTCGGCTCAGGTTCGGCTCAGGTTCGGCTCAGGTTCGGCTCAGGTTCGGCTCAGGTCTCGATCGGCTCGATCAGTTGCGGCCCGTTGGCCGCTGGTTTGCCCACCGCGCGCCCGACCTTCCAGCGTCGGATCGGCGGCGGGCGCGAGCGCGCGATCAATGCGTTGACCGCGTCGCGCTCGCGCAGTCGCGGCGAGATCCAGCGCTCGCGGTCGGTTGCGTCGAGCACCATCGGCATGCGATCGTGGATCTCGGCGGTTTCGGCCACCGCGTCGCGGGTGAGGATCGTGTAGGTGGGCAGCGCTCCGTCGGGCGACTGCCACAGGTCCCACAGGCCGGCGAAGAACATCACCGCGCCGTCGGCGGCGCAGTGGTACCAGGGTTGCTTGCCATCGGGAAGGTCGACCCACTCGTACCAGCCGTCGGCCGGCACCAGGCAGCGGCGCGACGCGGCCACGTGGCGGAACATCGGCCGCTCGAACAACGACTCGCTGCGCGCGTTGATCGGCCGCGTCTTCGGAAGCTCTTTCGCCCACGACGGCACCAGCCCCCAGCGCGCCGGTCCCATGCGCACTTCGCCCGACTCGCTCGCGATCACGACCGGATGGAACTGCGCCGGCGCCGCGTTCCAGGTGGGCGGCAGCGCGTAGGTTTCGGCCAGATGCGCACCGGCGGCACGCGCGACGTCGGCGGGGTCGGACTGGATCACGTAGCGGCCGCACATGGGGCATTGTCGCGCCAGACGCGCTTCGCCGTCAGTCGGCTGCGCCGGCCTCGTCGGCCTCGTCGGCCTCGCCGGCCTCACCGGCCTCGTCGGGCAAGCCGGCCAGCGCGGACTCGATCGCGGTGCGCTCGAGTTCGCCGCGCGCGCCGACGAAGACGATCACATCGCCTGTCGCCGGCGCCGTAGCGGATCGACCGAGCTTCAGGTGACGCCCGACCATCTGCACCAGCCAGCGCTGGCCGTCGCCGTCGGTGACGAAACCCTTGGCGCGCGCGATGCCCAGGCCGGGCCGCGAGAGTGCGTCCGACAGTGCGCCCGGATCGACGCCAGGCGCGAGCGCGACGGCGAACTGCTCGAACAGTTGCGACGCCTCTGCGCGCGGGCGAACCATCGGCCGCCCGCGCGCCGGCGCCGCGGCGGCGAAGGTACGGCGCCGCGGCGCGCCGCGGTGCGCCGCGGCGTAGCGCGGGCCGATCATCAGCTCGTAGGGCGCGCACGCGTGCACGGCGGCGATCACCTGCGCCTGCGGCGCCACTTCGCCCAGCCAGATGCGCAGCGCGCGCTCGTCGCCGACGTCGGTCTTGTTCAGCACCAGCAGGTCGGCTTCTCGCAGTTGGGCGAGCACCGTGTCGGCGACGAAGCGGTCGGCGGCACGCTCGCGAACCGACTGCGCGTCGGCGAGCACGATCACCGCGTCCAGTTCGACCCCGGGGGCGAGCACCACCGTGCGCGCGATCGCGCGCGGCATGGCGACCCCGCTCGCCTCGACGATCGCGCGCTGCGGCGGACGGGGCAGGCGGCGCAATTTCGCGAGCGAGCCGACCAGGTCGGAGCCGAAGCTGCAGCAAACGCATCCGCCGGCAAGGCTGATCACCTCGCCGTCGTGCGACTCGATCAGTTCGGCGTCGATCGCGATGTCGCCGAAGTCGTTGACCAGCACCGCGATGCGTTCCGTCGGGCCAGCGTCCGCGTGCCCGAGCGCTTCGCGAGCGCCCCCGTCGCGACTGCCTGCGCCAGCCCGAAGCGCCGCCTCGCGCAGCAGGTGGTTGACCAGCGTGGTCTTGCCGGCACCGAGGTAGCCGCCGACCACCGTGACAGCGAGCGGGTCCACTGTGCGTCGCCGCTCAGAGCTCGGCGGCCGCGAAGACGCGCCCGCCCTGGACCACGCCCCAGACCGCGATGTCCTTCAGGCGTTTCGGGTCGACCTCGGCGGGGTCTTGTGCCAGCACCGCGAAATCGGCGCGCTTGCCTGCTTCGATCGAACCGATCTCGCCGTCGAGGCGCAGCGTGAACGCGGCGCCCAGCGTGATCGCGCGCAATGCGTCGGCCACCTCGATGCGCTCGTGCGCGCCCAGCGCCAGGCCCGACGACGTGACGCGGTTGACCGCGCACCAGGCGGTGAACAGCGGATCGAGCGGGGTCACCGGTGCGTCGGAGTGGATCGCGAGCGCCACGCCATTCGCGAGCGCGGTGCGGCAGGCGTTCATCCGCTCGGCGCGTTCCGGTCCGACCGTGATGTCGCGATGCGCATCGCCCCAGTAGTAGATGTGGTTCGAGAACAGGTTCACGCAAAGCCCGAGCGCGGCGATGCGACGGAACTGCGCGGCGTCGGCGAGCTGGCAGTGCTGCAGCGTGAAGCGGTGGTCGGGCACCGGGTGCTTCGCGAGCGCGCGCTGCATGCACTCGAGCGCGAGCTCGGTGGCTTCGTCGCCGTTGGTGTGGGTGTGCACCTGCACGCCGGCGGCGAGCGCGAGTTCGTAGGCCTGTGCGATCTGCTCGGGCGCGGTGTACCAGAGGCCGTTCGGCGCCCCGTTGAAGTACCCGGGAAAACGCATCCGTGCCGAGAACCCCTGGATCGAGCCGTCGACCACGATCTTGACGCGGCCAAGTCGCAGTTGTTCGGTGCTTCGCGCGCGCAAGGCGGCGGCGCGCTCGACCGTGGCCGGCACCGGCTCGGCGAGCAGTCGCAGCAGCGGCACGATGCGCGTCGGAAATCTCTCCTCGCCGGTGACCGCGATCATCATCGGGATCGACGCTTCGGGCAGCGGGCTCGCGAGGTCGGTCGCGGTGGTCACGCCCTTGCGCACGCAAAGTCGGGAGAAAGCGCGCAGCGCCTGCGCGTCGCCGGCGAAGATCTCGCGATCGAAGCCCACCTTCTCGCCCACCGGGAACATCGCCTCGGGGCCCTTGAGCTCCCCGGTGGGCAGGCCATCCTCGCCCAACGGGATGCCGGGGTGGTCGATCCCCTCTCGAAGCCACTGCGCCAGATCGAGCGCCGCGCTGTTCACGTTGAGGATGTGCAGGCTGGCGTGCGCGATCGCGATCGGTCGGGTCGAGGAGACCCTGTCGAGCAGCGCGCGGTTGCAGCGCCCGGCGCCCGGCAGGTGGATCGGGTCGAAGCCCCACCCGAGCAGCGGGGCGTCGGCGTCGGCGAGTTCGCGCTCGGCGTGCGACAGCCGTTCGATCAGCGCCTCGATCGAGCTCGCACCGGGCCAGCGTCGCCCGTCGGGATCGACCCGGTCGTGAAAGCCGACGTAGACGAAGCGCCACAGCGTGCCCTCGAGCAGGTGGCTGTGGCCCTCGACGAAGCCAGGCATCAGCACCTTGTCGGCGAAGCGCCGATCGATCGTGTGCGCGCCCCAGCGCGCGAGTTCGTCGAGCGAGCCCGCGCCCACGACGCGGCCGTCGCGCACCGCGACGTGCGTGGCCGTCGGCCGCGCCGGGTTCATCGTCAGGATGCGACGCGCGGCGAAGATCGTGTTCATCGACGCGAAGCCTCAGAGCCGGTTGTGTGTTCCGTCGCAGATCGGGCGCTTGACGCTTTGCTTGCAGCCGCAGAAATACACCTTCTTGCTCTCTGCGGCGGTGTACTTCACCGGCGTGAACTCGCTACCCTTGTGGCTGCCGTCGCAAAACGGCTGGTTCGCGCTGCGTCCGCAGGCGCACCAGAGGTACTCCTTGCCCTGTTCGACCGCGACCGGGTACGGGGCTTTCTGGGCGATTCTTGGGCGGGCCATCGGATGCTCCTTGGTTGGCGTGCATTTCGATGATAGACGCTGGCGAAGCGCGGCGCCGTCGCCAGACGTAGAATCCATCGCTTGCGACAGACCACCCTGGACCTCTCCAAAGCCCCTCGATGGGCGCTCGCGCTGCTGATCGCCAGCCTGGGCATGATCGGGCCGTTCGCGATCGACACCTACCTGCCGGCGTTCGCCGGCATCGCGACCTCGCTCGACGCCTCGCCGGTGCAGATGCAGCAGACGCTGTCGGTGTACCTGTTCGGGTTCGCGTTCATGAACCTGTTCCACGGCGCGATCTCGGACACGATCGGGCGCAAGCCGGTGATCCTCGCGGGCCTGGGGATGTTCACGCTCGCCTCGATCGGCTGCGCGCTGTCGACCAGCATCGGCGCGCTGGTGTTCTTTCGCGGGCTGCAGGGTCTTTCCACCGGCGCCGGGATCGTCGTCTCGCGCGCGGTGATCCGCGACCTGTTCCCGCAGGCCGAGGCGCAGCGGATGATGTCGCTGGTCACGATCATCTTCGGCATCGCGCCGGCGGTGGCGCCGATCGTCGGCGGCTGGCTCTTCGTCCACACCAACTGGCACGCCATCTTCTGGTTCCTCGCCGGGCTGGGCGTGCTGCTGCTGATCGCGAACTGGCGCCTGCTGCCCGAGTCGCATCCGGTGCGGCTGCGCCAGCCGTTTGACCTGCGCAACCTGATGCGCGGCTATCGCGATCTGGTGGGCAGCGCGCGCTTCCTGTTGCTGTGCCTCGCGAGCGGGATCCCGTTCAACGGAATGTTTCTCTACGTGCTCGCCTCGCCGGCTTTCCTCGGCGAGCACCTCGGACTCGCGCCCACCGAGTTCTGGTGGTTCTTCGTCAGCACGATCTCGGGGATCATGGCCGGCGCGTGGCTGAGCGGGCGGGTCGCCGGGCGCATTTCTCCGCGCCGTCAGATCCGGATCGGTTTCGCGATCATGGTGACGATGTCGCTCGTGAACGTCGTGCTCAACCTGACGCGCGAGCCCGACGTTGCGTGGGCGCTGTTTCCGATCGCGATCTTCTCGTTCGGCTGGGCGATGATGGTGCCGGTGGTCACGCTGCTCGTGCTCGACCTCGTCCCCGAGCGCCGCGGCATGGCGTCGTCGCTTCAGGCGGTGGTGGGCAGCACCGCCAATGGACTCGTCGCCGGCGCAATCGTGCCCGCGGTCATGCACTCCACGGTGGCGCTCGCGCTGACCTCGTTCACGATGATGTGCGTCGGACTCGTGGCGTGGATCTGGCTGGGCTGGCGCTGGCCCGAGACCGGGCGGCGGGATCGGGTCTGACGCACACTCCGCGCCACGCGCGCGCCGAGCCGCGTTCGAACTCTTCGAGAATCCAGGCGCGAAACGCCTGCACCTGCACGAGGTGCGCGCGCCTCGGATTCGTCACCAGCACATAGCGAAAACCGGTCGGCTTGCGCACTGTCGCGAACGGCGCGAACAGATCGTCGAGCGCGATCAGGTCGTCGATGAAAGGCGTGGGCACGATCGCGGCGCCCTGACCGCGAATCGCCGCCTGCACCGACTGGTCGAAATAGGAAAATCGCAGGCGCGCCCGCGGGTGATCGCCCGCCACCCCGGCGTATTCGAGCCAGCCCGACCACGACCAGTTCAGGCTGCGCGGGCCCGCTTCGAGTTCGATCAGCGGCAGTGACACGAGATCGGCCGGGGAGTCGAGCTTCCTGTCCTGCCGATCGAGCAGCCTTCGGTTGAGCGCCGGGGTCACTTCTTCGACGAGCAGTGCGACTGCGTCTGCTCCCAGCGGCAGGTCGACCCTGACCCGGCGCACCGCCACGTCGAGCCCTTCGGCGTCCAGATCGACCACGCGGTCGGCGGCGTCGATTCGCACTTCGACCTCGGGGTGCGCCTGCTGAAACGCCGCGAGCCGTGGCACCAGCCAGAGCGACGCGAACGACGCGTAGGTGCCCACCGACACGCGCGGCGGCCCGTCGCTGCCGCGAATCTCGGCGACGCTGCTGTCGATCGCCTGCAGCGCGCGGGTCGCGGCCGCGAACAAGCGCTCGCCTGCCGCGGTGAGCTCCAGCGCACGGGTGTGCCGAATGAACAGCCGCGCGCCGAGCTGTCGTTCAAGCGTGGCGACCTGCCGGCTTAGCGATGACTGCGTCAGATGCAGTTCGCGCGCGGCGAGCGTGAACGAGAGCCGCCGCGCCGTTGCCTCGAAACCGCGCAGGCCTGCGAGCTGGATCGGGCGCGTGTTGCGGGTCGGTTCGCGGGACGGTTCGCGGGCCGGTTCTCGAGTGGATTCGCGGGTCGGGGGCATGTCAGCGCGATGAATGCGTTTTGTGCATCCATGAGTTGCATTGTTTTCGTTTGTCCCCTCCGTGTCAATGGCGTCCAATTCGATCTCCTCGTCAAGACACATGCATCTATCGAATGGGAGCAGCACGATGAAGATGACCACACAGCGGATTCGCACGATCGACCTGGGATACGAGCAGATGCTGCTGTTCGACAATGGCCCGGGCTCGCGCGTGCGGGTGCTCTACGGTTGCGCGTGGTTGACCCAGCCGGGCGAAAGCGGCGACACGGTTCTGCGCGCGGGTCAGGAGCACGGGCTTCGCGGGCAAGGACCCGCACTGATCGAAGGGCTGGAGCCCTCGCGTGTCCAGATCCTCGATTTCGGCAAGGCGGGCTGGCTGCACCGCGCGTGGGCAGGTCTGAGCCGCGGCTTCGGGTCGCTGCGCCTGCGCTCGCAACTCGGGCCCCAGAGCCAGTGCGCGACCTGCAACTGACCCGGCGTGTGCCTTGGTGTTGCCGGCTCACATCGCGTCGAGCGGAAAGATCGGCCGGCGCACGCGCCTGAAGTCGAGCGTCGAATAGTCGGAGGTGCACACGCCCACCCCGGCGCACTCCACCGTGTGGCCGGCGATCGGACCCATGCCGGCGCGCCAGTGCACGCGGCTCTTGAGCATCAGGTAGCGCTTCTTCGTGGGGTCGATGCCCATCGAATAGAAGCACTCGAGGTCGTTGGGTTCCTGCTGGCGCGAGATCACGATGATCTCGACCTTGCCGGTGTCGAGCACCGCCGACGCGCCCATGTCCATCAGCACGCCCTTGGACATCGGGCCGCGGTTGCGATAAAGGCCATCGGTGATCGTGCGCACCGTGCCGGTGACGGTGCACGGCGAACCCTTGAGCCCGATCGATGGCATGTCGAGCTTGCCGCCGAGATCGAGCGTGACGCGCGCGCCGATGCCGGTCTGCTGCATCTTCTGAACCGCACCGGGGTCGCAGACCGCGAATGCCGCCACGTTGTCGAGCTGCGCGGCGAGGATGCCCTCGAGCACCGCCATCGTGTCCATCGTGCCGCCCGACGCGGCGTTGTCGTAGTGATCGAGCAGCACGATCGGGCCGTCGCCCAGCGTCCGAGCGCGTGCGAGCGAGTCCGCGAGCGGTTCCACGCGATAGACGAAGGCTTCGCGCTGGCTCCAGGCCAAATCGAGCAATTCGTTGCAATGCTCCTGCGCGAGGCGGATGTTGCCGTTGGTGACCACCACCGCGGACAAGCCCGCGTTGACGATGTCCGCGTGCGGGAACCCCACGAACACACTCGCCGCGAGCGCTCCGTCGCGCTCCATCTGCGCGGCGCGCGCCTGGATCTCGCGATTGGGGGCATCCAGGCTCGACTGACGCATCACGTGCGGCAGCATCGGGCGCTGTCCCCAGGCCAGCGCGGGCGCGGTGCGCCCTTCGAGCATCGCGAAAATCGGTCGCCCCGCGCGCAGACCGGTCTCGTAGACGTCCACGTGCGGGTAGGTCTGGTAGCCGGCGATCACCGTGGCGCAACGCGCCATCGCCGGGTAGAGATTGGTGTGCATGTCCAGCGCGACGCCGATCGGGACGTCGGGCGCGATCAATCGCAACCGCGTGAGCAGTTCGCCCTCGCCGTCGTCGAGGCTCTCGGTGACCATCGCGCCGTGCAGGTCGAGCAGCACCGCGTCGCAACCGCGCGCGACCGCTTCGCACACGCGCGAGGCCATGTACTCGAAAGCCTCGTCCTGCACCGGCCCGCTGGGCCAGGCGTTGGCCGCGATCGGCGTGTCGATCTCGGCGCCGGCCTCCTCTGCGATCTCGATGAACGCACCGAGCGCCGAGCCGGTGCCCTTGTATGCGGCCAGCGCCGCCGCGCCCTCGAAGGGCAGCGCCTGCCCGCGCGCGAAGCGCCCCAGCGGCGTGGGCACCGGCGAAAAGGTATTGGTCTCGTGCTTGATCTGCGCGATCACCAGTTTCATCGATCGATCTCCGGGAGAATTGCCACTATCGACCCCATTATGCGCGGGCCGGTTTGACGCCGACGCCCCGTGTGGTTCCAATACGCCTGCACGCTGATGGCAATGATGGCAACGACGGCGGATCCGATATGAAAGCAATCCTGATCGACAAGAACGACGACGGCTACAAGGCGCGGCTCGCCGACGTGGACGAAGCGAAACTGCCCGAGGGCGACGTCACGGTGGCGGTCGAGTACTCGACACTGAACTACAAGGACAGCCTCGCGATCACCGGCGCCTCGCCGGTGGTGCGCAGCTTTCCGATGGTGCCGGGGATCGATTTCGCCGGCACCGTGGTCGCGAGCACGCACGGTGCCTACAAGACCGGCGAGCGGGTCGTGCTCAACGGCTGGGGCGTGGGCGAGACCCACTGGGGCGGCCTTGCGCAGAAGGCGCGGGTCAAGGGCGACTGGCTGGTGCCGCTGCCCATCGCCTTCACGTCGAAGCAGGCGATGTCGATCGGCACCGCCGGCTATACCGCGATGTTGTGCGTGCTCGCCCTCGAGCGCCACGGCGTCACGCCCGACAAGGGCGAGATCCTCGTCACCGGCGCCGCCGGCGGCGTGGGCAGCGTCGCGATCGCGATCCTCGCGAAACTCGGATACACGGTCGTCGCGTCCACCGGCAGACCGCAGGAGAGCGACTATCTGAAGAAGCTCGGCGCCGCCGACACGGTCGATCGCGCGCAGTTCTCGGAGAAGGGCCGCGCGCTGGGCAAGGAGCGCTGGGCGGGAGCTGTGGACGCCGTGGGCAGCCACACGCTCGCCAACGTCTGCGCCACGATCAAGTACGGCGGCGCGGTCGCTGCCTGTGGTCTGGCGCAGGGGATGGATTTCCCGTCCACCGTGGCGCCGTTCATCCTGCGCGGCGTGACGCTCGCCGGCGTGGACAGCGTCTATTGCCCGCAGCCGCTGCGTCGCCAGGCGTGGGAGCGGCTCGCCTCGGACCTGGACGTCGCGCTGCTCGAATCGATGACCAGGGAGATCGTTCTAGCCGACGCGCTCGGCACCGCGTCCAGGCAGCTGGCTGGCCAGGTGCGCGGGCGCGTCGTCGTCGATGTCAACCGCTGAAAAGGCCACACGATGAGCAAACTCCCGATCAGCCGCTACCCGGTCCCCGAGATCAGGGACCTCCCGGACGACATCCGCGAGAGGGTGCTCGCGGTGCAGGAAAAGGCCGGCTTCGTGCCCAACGTGTTCCTCGCGCTGGCGCACCGCCCCGACGAGTTTCGCGCCTTCTTCGCCTATCACGACGCGCTGATGGAGAAGAAGGGCGGCCTCACCAAGGCCGACCGCGAGATGATCGTGACCACCACCTCGGGCGCTGAACAACTGCCAGTACTGCGTGGTCGCGCACGGCGCGATCCTGCGCATCCGCGCGAAGGATCCGTTGCTGGCCGACCAGGTCGCGATCAACCACCGCAAGGCCGACATCACGCCGCGCCAGCGCGCGATGCTCGACTTCGCGGTCAAGGTCACGAACGACTCGAAGTCGATCGCCGACGAGGACTTCGCGGCGCTGCGCGAACACGGTTTCTCCGACGAGGACATCTGGGACATCGCCGGCATCACCGCGTTCTTCGGGCTGAGCAACCGGATGGCCAACTTCACTGTCGATGCGACCGAACGAGGAGTTCTACACGATGGGAAGGGAGGCGCGTTGAGCGCTGCCCCCGCGATCGACCGGGCCGCGGGCGGCACCGAGGCGCTGGTCGCGGAGATGACCACGCCGACGCTCGACGAGTTCGTGCGCTTACTGATCCGCGTCGCCGCCCGGTCGCGCTGATCCGCGCAGGCTGGGCAAGCCGATCCCGATCGCGTCGAAGCCCCCGTCGACCGCGAGCGTCTGCCCGTTGACGTAGCTCGCCTCGCTGCTGCACAGGTACCAGATCGCCGCGGCGATCTCCGCTTCGGTGCCGTAGCGGTTCAGCGGGATCGCGTCGTGGTAGTCGGCGCGGATGTCCGCGCTGTGCACCGCCTTGGCCATCGCGGTGTCGACCGGTCCGGGAGCGACCGCGTTCACTCGTATACCGACCGCGCCGAGTTCCGCCGCCTGCTGCTTCGTCAGGTGGATCAGCGCCGCCTTGCTGGTTCCGTATGCCACGCGCAGCGTGCTCGCGCGCAGTCCCGAGATCGAGGCGACGTTCACCACGCTGCCGCCGCCGCCGCGCAGCATCACCGGGGCGCAGGCTTGCGCGCAGAGGAAGGGCCCGGTGAGGTTCACAGCGAGCACGCGCTCCCACTCGGAGGGCGTCGTCTGCAGGATCGGCTTGAACACCGCGGTGCCGGCGTTGTTCACCAGTGCGTCGATGCGCGCGAACTTCGCGTCGAGCGCGCGCACCGCGCGCGAAACCTGGTCGGCGTAGGCGACGTCGCACTCCAGCGCGAGGGTGGTGTCGGGAGCGGACAGCGCGGCCATCGCGACGGCGAGTTCCGGCGCATCGATGTCGAGCAAACCGACGCGCCAGCCTTCGCCAAGGAAGCGCCGCGCCACGGCGAGGCCGATACCGCGCGCCGCCCCGGTCACGAGCACGACCGGCGCGGTGACGGACGAGGATTCGTTCATCGTGCGATTGTAGGGCGGCGAAGGGTCCGCACGCTGCGACTGCGTCACGCTCAGCCCTGCCACACTGACCAGCCCTTGTCGCGCAGGTCCTGCGCGAGTTCGCGCTCCATCTCGAGCGCGGCGCGGTACGGCATCGGGTTGAACACCTCGTAGACCTCGGGCATCAGCCCCAGCCCGTACTTCGTCGCGAAGCGGTTCGCACGGATGCCCGCCTTGTGATTGTCGAACCTCTTCGCCGGCGCGAGTCCGGTGCATCCGACATAGACGCAGGGCATGAAGCGATCGAAGCGCGGATTGGCCGCGACGAAGCGCGCTTCGTAGAGCACGTCCTTGTGCAGCTCGATCACGTAGACGTTGTGGTGGTGGATGGCGCGGCGCATCGGCGGGCAATCGTAGCAGTGTGCGCGGCGCACGCGTACGTTGTGGTGCGGTAATAGAATCAGGCTTCCAACAACACCGACACACTCCAGGAGAATCGCCATGGCCCACTATGTCGAAGCATTCGTCGTTCCGGTCCCGACGAAGAACCTCGCGGCCTACCGCGCGCTCGCTCGCAAGTTCGGAAAACTGTGGACCGAACTCGGTGCGCTGTCGGTCATCGAGTGCGTCGGCGACGACGTCAAGCCCGGCAAGCGCACGTCGTTTCCGCAAAGCGTCAAACTCAAGGCCGACGAGACCGTGGTGATGTCGTGGGTCGCCTACGCGTCGCGCGCGCAGCGCGATCGCGTCAACGCGAAGTTTATGAGCGACCCGAGGGCCAAGGCGTTGATGGGCAAGGGCATGGCGCTGTTCGACGGCAAGCGCATGTTCTGGGGCGGTTTCAAGACCATCGTCGAAATCTGAGCGGCATTGCCGCAAGGTGAATCGCAGCGACGCGAATCCATCGCGCGCCACCGCGTCGTGAACGGCCTGGCGGTCGCCGCCGTCCTGTCGCTGGGCACGGTCGTGTCGAATTCCTTCGCGCGATTCGCCTACGCGCTGGTGCTCCCGGCGATGCGCGACGAACTCGCGTGGAGTTACTCGCAGGCCGGCGCGCTGAACACCGCCAACGCGATCGGGTACCTGGCTGGCGCGGTGCTCACGCGGTTGCTGGTCAACCGCGTCGGCAACCGCGCGCTGTTCATCGCCGGACTGCCGCTCACCGCACTCGCGCTGCTCGGCACCGGGTTGAGCGCCGACTTCGCGCTGCTCTCGGCGTTTCGCGTGATCGCCGGCATCGGCGGGGCGGCGGTGTTCATCTGCGGCGGCGCGCTCTCGGGCAACGTCTTTCCCGACGATCCGCGCCGCGCGACCTTCGCGATCACCGTGTTCTTCGCCGGTTCGGGCGTCGGGCTGATCATGTGCGGCGTCGCGATTCCGCTGATCCTCGAAGCGGGGGGCAACGCGGCGTGGCCCACGCCGTGGGTCGCGATGGGCGTCGCGTCGCTCGCGATCACGCTGGTCTCGTCGCTCGCGGCAATGCGCATCGACGAACCGACCGCCCTCGGGCGCGGAGCCGCGCACGCCGCCGATGCGGCGCGCTGGCCACACATCGCGTTCGTCGCGGCCTTCGTCGCCTATGCGGCGTTCGCGCTCGGCTACATCGGCTACATGACCTTCGTCGTCGCGTGGATGCGCGAGAACGGCGCGAGCACGACGAGCGTGATCCTGGTGTGGAGCATGCTCGGCCTCGCCACGGTGGTCGCGCCGCTCGTCTGGCGCGTGCCTTTCGATCGCTGGCGCGGCGGGCGACCGATGGCGGCAGTGCTCGCGGTGCTCGCGATCGGCGCGTGGCTGCCGCTCGCCTCGGCGTCGTTGCCCGCGATGCTGCTCTCGGCGGCGCTGTTCGGTTGCGCGATGTTCTCGGTGCCGGCCGCGGTGAACACGCTGGTCAAGCACAGCCTCGCCAAACCGGCCTGGGGCTCGGCGATGGCCACCTTCACGATCGTGTTCGCTGCGGGGCAGATCGTCGGCCCCACCGTCACCGGCTGGCTCGCGGACCTCTACGGATCGCTGCAACCGGGGCTGGCGCTGTCGGTGGCGGTGCTGTTCGCCGGGGCGATCGTCGCGTTGGCGCAGCGCCAGGTGCGCGCAACGACGGGCGAGAACAGCAAACGCGGCGCCCTTCAATGATAGGACCACGCCGACTCCTCGCGGTCGCGCCGATCAGGTCCATCGTGTCGCTCGCGCCGGCCCGCCCGGATCAGGTCGGGATGCGCGCATCGCCGGCGCTCAAGCCTTTTTCGCCGAGCGCAGGAATATCACCAGCATCAGCACCGCCGCGAGCAGGACCGCGTTCGAGGCGATCGCGAGCAGCGGCGCGAGGCTGGCCTCGGGGGCGACTTTGCCGAACAGCATGAACAGCGCAACGGCCAGCGCGACTGCCCCCAGGTGGTGCAGCGCCAGTTGCGCGATCGCGAGTCGCGATGCGCCCTCCGGAATCCAGAGCCGGTAGATCGACGCATAGAGCAGCGAGAGCACGAAGCCGATGAGCAGGATGTGGGCGTGGGTGACTTGCTGGGTGTGGTTGCCCGAGGCGCCCATGTAGACCCCGATGCTGAGGCCAACGATGACGAAGAACAGTCCGAACAGCGTGTGCAGGCGAGCGATTTTCATTGTGTACGTCCTCCTGCCCTCTAGGGTGCATCGTCCACGGTTGAAACGAAAAGCGAATCGATGCAAGATCGTCTTTCATGGATGAAAGACGGCTGTCCTGGCAGGATCTGCAGTTCTTCCTCGCCACCGCGCGCGGCGCGACGCTCGCCGCGGCCGCCGAGTCGCTCGGGGTGAGCGCGGCCACCGTCCATCGGCGCATCGCCAGGCTCGAGGCCGAACTCGCGACAAGCCTGTTCGCGCGCAGCCAGCGCGGCTACGCGCTCACCGCCGCTGGCAGCGAGTTGCTCGCTCACGTGCGCTCGATCGACGACGAGGTGGTGGCCGCGCAGCGTCGCGTGAGCGGGCGCGACCAGAGCCTGCGGGGCGCGATCCACCTGTCGACCGTCGACGACCTTGCGGTGATGGTGCTGGGAGGCGTGCTTCGCGACTTCTCGCGACTGCACGAAGGCGTCGGCCTGCAAGTGTCGATCGACAGCGACTTTGTCGACCTCACGCGACGCCAGGCCGACGTGGCGATCCGGCCCGGCGCGCGCCCCGCCGCGGGTGACGTGATCGCGCGGCGCGTGTGCGCGGTCGGGGTCGCGCTCTACGCGAGCCGCGACTACCTCGCACGCCACGGTACGCCCGCCACGCCAGGTGCACTTGCGCACCACCGCGTCGTGCGCGCGGATCAGGCGCGCTCCGGGCTTCCGATGGAGCGCTTCATCGATCGCCACACCGCGCCCGATGCCGCGGTGTTTCGCAGCAGCTCGATGCTTGCGCGCGTACTCGCGGTGCGCGAGGGCCTCGGACTCGGGATGCTCCCCTGCTTCGCGGCCGATGCCGATCCGGCGCTGGTGCGTATCGGTCCGCCGCGCGAACAGGCATCCTCGGATCTCTGGATCCTGGTGCACGCCGACCTGCGCCGCAACGCGAGGGTGCGGGCTTTCGTCGAGTTCGTGCACGACGCGCTGTTGCGCGTTCGCTCGCGCTTGGAGGGCGAGGTGCGCCTTCGCCGCGCCTACCCCCAGAGATCGTAAGTGGTCACTATCGCGGCGACGCCGATCAGGGCTGAGTCGCTGACGGACGCCGCGAGCGGATACGCCGGCGCCGACCAATCCTCCTGTTCCGGCACCGGATAGTCCACGCGTTCGACGTTCGTTGCCACCAGGGGCGCGACCCTTCCCGCCTGCGCCGGTTCGGCGCCCGCCTGCCTTGCGCTCGGTTCGCCGGTGCCGGCGCCCTCCGCGGCCCGCACCGTCAACGTCGCCGTATAGAAGTTGCTGCCGCCGCGCTGGTCGCCCACGCCGTAGCCGAAGCTCGCCGTGCCGATCCAGCCCCATTCCGGGGTGAACCAATACGTGCCGTCATCCAGCACGCCGGCGTTGCCGTGCGTGACCGGCGAAGCGAGCCAGTAGCCGACAGGGTCGCCGTCGGCGTCGGTGGCCGGCGCGAGCTTGCCCACCGCGGGCGCGTCGATCGCGGTCGCGACCGCCGTGTCGGCGCCGATCGGCGATGAGTTCGCGAGCAGCCGCATGCCGTCGGCGAACTGTGCGCGCTCGACGCCGGTGAGCGTGTCGACGCCGCTGTCGCCCACGCGCGCGCCGAGAGTGACCGTGTCGCCGGCGAACCAGAGCAGGTAGTCGGCGAAGGTGCGTTCGTAGACGGCGGTGTCGTTGCCCGCGCCGCCTTCGAGCGCGTCGTCGCCGGGGCCGCCCGCGAGGGTGTCGTTGCCGTCGCCGCCGGCCAGGCGGTCGTTGCCCGCGCCGCCCTCGAGCGTGTCGTTGCCGTAGCCGCCGTCGAGCGCGTCGTCGCCGTCTCCCCCGCTCAGGTGGTCGTCGCCGTCGCGGCCCTGCAGGTGGTTCGCCGCGTCGTTGCCCACGATCCGGTCGTCGCCGTCGCCGCCGGTCGCGTTTTCGATCGTCGTGCCGAAGGCGATCGCGACCGTGTCGGGGTCGTTCCACGAATTCGTGAAGCGCTCGTCCCAGTAGCGCAGCGGCTCGCCGAGCCGGCTGAACATGCCGGGGCGCAGGTCGATCAGCGCGCCCTGCGTGCTCGCCTCCCAGACGATCGTGTCGCTGCCGCCCGCGTCCCAGAGCGTCTCGAAGTAGCGCTCGCCCTGCACGAAGCGGTAGAGGTCGTCGCCGTCGCGATGCGTGGCGTTCGCGCCGTAGAGGTGCTGCAGCGCGAAGATGTCGTAGAGCATCGGCGTGGTGGGTTCGAACTCCACCCACGAGAACGGCGCGCCGGCGAACGCGGTGTAGGTCATCAGCGAGCGCGCGTAGCTGTCCTCGGCCGACGATAGCGTGGCGCCGTTCTCGAACGGGTGCTTCAGGCCGAGCGCGTGGCCGATCTCGTGCAGCAACGTCGAGTATTCATAGCTGCCCGGCGACCAGTCGGCCGACCAGGGTGCGGCGCTGTTCAGCCACACGTCGCCCGATCGTGCGCTGCCATCCGGTGAGTAGGCGAGCGACTGGATCGATGCCGATCGCACCGTCCACGCGAAGCGCAGTTCGCCCACCAGGCCAGCCGACTCGGCGACTTCGGCCAGTTCGAGGTTGGCCACGCCGGACCAGCTCGCGAGCGCGTCGCGCACCGCGTCGCGCTGCGCTTCGGTCAGTGCGGCGAGGCCGGTCCACGGCTCGCCGCCCGCGCTGCTGCGCCCGTACTCGTCGGCGGCGCTGTCCCAGGTGGAGCCGGGGCCGGCGAAGCTGTAGCTGAGCGCTAGTGGCCGGCCCTCGGCCGGCAAGGTCCAGGTCAGCGTTTCGAGCAGCGCGTCGACGCGCAGGTCGCCGCTGCCAGCGGGGCGGGTCGCGGCGAGGCCGCTGGCGTATGGCGTGGGCATGCAGGGGTCCTGTCCGGGTCCGTTCTCGCGGCGCGGCTTGTTCTGCGCCGCTCAGGCCTGATTACGGACGCGGTGGTCGCTCGCGCGAGCCGGGGCGGGACCGGCGGCGCCGCGGGGCCGATGAAGGTGCGTGGCTCGTGCCCGCGCCGCGTTTCAGGGAGGCCGGCCCGCGGACACGACCGCGGACACGTCCGCGGACAGGCTCGCGGACAGGCTCGCGGACAGGCTCGCGGACAGGCTCGCCTAGGCGGCGTACCAGAGCGCGGCGAAGAAGTGGCAGGTGCTGCCCGCCATCACGAACAGGTGCCAGGCGAAGTGCGCGTAACGCAGCTTCGAATCGAACAGGTAGACGATCGCGCCCGCCGTGTAGGCGAGGCCGCCGGCGAGCAGCCACCCGAATCCCGCGGCAGCCATCCGCTCGAGAAGCGGCACCGCGGCGACCAGTGCGACCCAGCCCATCGTCAGGTACAACGCGGTCGACCACAACGGGTGGCGCAGGCGGTCGAACATCTTCGCCGCGACCCCGATCGCTGCGATGCCCCAGACCACGCCGAACAGCGACCAGCCCCAGGGTCCGCGCAACACGCCGAGCGCGAACGGCATGTAGCTGCCCGCGATGAACAGGAAGATCGCGCCGTGGTCGAGGCGCTTGAACCAATGCTTGGCGCGTCCCGCGGGCAATGCGTGATAGATGGTCGACGCCAGGTACAGCACGATCATCGTCGCCGCGAACAGGCTCGCGCCGACCATGTTGCCGGCGCCGCCGCGTTCGGCCGCGAAATGCACGAGGATCGGAAGCGAAGCGACGGCGAGCAGGAAGCCGATGCCGTGGCTGATCGCGTTCGCCAGTTCCTCGCCCCAGGACTGCGCGCGGTCGTTGGCAGTGTGCATGGCGCGATGTTACGCGACGCGGGGACGCGCGAAGCTGCTCACGGCATCACCTCGCAGAACTCGTAGATCTCGGCGTCGGCGATGCGGCGGCGCACGCGCACCGGCGCGCAGGCGTACCAGCGGTGCGGATCGTGCCGCTCGACCTCGTCGCCGAGGTGGCGGATCAGCTCGCACACCGGTTCGGTGACCGACTCGCGCCAGCGCTCGTCCTTGCGCACGTACGCGAGGTAGAGGTTCTTCATGCAGTTGCCGCGGCAATACGGCTGCGCGCGGCACTGCGCGCACGGCATGTCCGGGTGCGGCTGCAGCGCGCTGCGGCGCAGCCAGTTCGCCACCACGTCGCCCTGCTGCAGGTCGTTCTCGTACATCATGTCCGGGCAGGGAAAGATGCGGCCGTCGGGCATCACGTTGATCAGGTTGGTCGACGCGCGGCACTGCGACAGGCCGTTGGAGAGCTGCTCCACGCGCGCGGGCAGCAGCATGTTGCGCACCGTGCCCATGATCGGGACGATCGGGTACAGGTCGGGGTCGGCGAAAAAGCGCGCGACCAGGTCGCTCAGCACGGATTTCTTCGCGGCCACCGACTCGGGCGTGTGCGCGCCCTCGTCCTGCGCGAACTGGAAGTAGACGTAGTCGAAGGTGCGCGCGAGCTCGTCGATCTCGTCGGCGGTGGTCTCGCCGCTCCACCAGGTCATCCGCGCGCAGAACGTGGCGTCGGTGCGATCGCGGATTCGCTCGAGGTTGTCGAGCACCTTGCGGTACACGCCCTTGCCGCGAAACCCGTCGGTCACGCGCTGCCCTCCGTCAACCGAGATCATCACGTTCGACAGTTTCGCGAGCACCGCGTCGGGCACCCGGTGCAGCAGCGTGCCGTTGGTCTGCATGTTGAAGCGCGCCAGCGGAAAGCGCTCGACCAGTTCGAGTGCGAACTTCCTGTTGAGCGCCGGCTCGCCGCCGTACAGCGTGATGTAGACCTCGCGGTCGGCCAGGTGCGTGCGGATGAACGCGTCGAGCTGCTCGACCGAGTACGACGCGCGCTGCTGGCTTCGCAGCACGCTTCCCACGCCGAGGCTGCAATAGCTGCAGCTCAGGTTGCACTGCAAGGTCGTCAACAACTGCAGCTCGACGCGCTTGCACACGGTGGCCGGTTCGCGCGACGGGTCGGTGGGATCGATGGCCGGCATCCGGTGGCCTCTCCTGGGCGAGTGGAGGGAAACCGAATACTTTGGCCGCGGCTTGTCGCGCGCTCAAGCGTGGCGTGGCGCGGGGTTGACCGGGGTCAAGATCGGGGCGTTCGGTGCGCCGACCTTCGACCAGAGTCAACCAGGGCCGCTTGCCGGGAGTATCGTTGCCGGATCAGGAACCGAACACAAGCGGCTGGCTCGGGTTCGCTGTTATTCGCCCGATCGTCAGCCGCAACCCGAAGACAATCGACGAGGAGACGATCATGAGTGCGTTGGACGACGTTCTTTCCGAGGGTGTGTCATCCGGGGCGGCTCCCGGGTTCGTCGCGATGCTCGGCAACGCGGCCGGCGTGACGTGGAGCGGCGCGGCCGGCGAGTGCGCGCCCGGTCGCGCGATGCGACAGGACACGGTGTTCCGGATCTTCTCGATGACGAAAGCCGTCGGTTCCACCGCGGCGATGATCCTGATCGACCGCGGCAAGCTCGACATGGGGGCCACGGTCGAGAGCATTCTCCCGGAGTTCGCCAACGTCCAGGTGCTCGACGGCTTCGACGGCGACTCGCCGCGCATGCGCGCGCCGAAGTCGCGCGCGACCGTCCGCCAGCTCGCCACGCACACGTCGGGTTTCGCGTACGAATTCTGGAACCCGGACGTGCCGCGCTGGATGGAGAAGACCGGCCATCCGACGATCCTGTCCGGGTTGAAGTCGTCGCTGTTCTATCCGCTGGTGTTCGACCCGGGAACGCGCTGGGACTACGGCATCGGCATCGACTGGCTCGGGCAAGTGGTCGAGGCGGTCGACGGTCGTGCGATCGACGAGTTCTGCCAGCAAGAGATCTTCGGCCCGCTGGGCATGGCGAGCACCGCGTTCGAGTGCGAAGGCGCGCTCGCGGCGCGCCTGGCCGCGGTCAGCGCGCGCGGCGAAGACGGCAAGTTCGGGCCCTTCGAGATCGCGCCGCCTCCGCACCCCGAGTTCTACGGGATGGGCCACGCGCTGTACTCGAGCGCCGGCGACTACATGCGCTTTCTGCGCATGTTCCTGAACAAGGGTGCGCTGGACGGCAAGCGGGTGCTCAGCGAGGCCGGCGTGCGCACGATGCTCGCGAACCAGATCGGCGATCTGCGGGTGGGCAAGCTCGTCACTGTCGTGCCGCCGATCACAGCGGACTTCGAGTTGTTCCCCGGAACGCCGAAGACGCACAGTTTCGGCTTCGTGCGCACCGAGCAGGACGTGAAGGGAATGCGCTCGGCCGGCGCGCAAGGCTGGGCCGGCGTGCTCAACACGCACTTCTGGTTCGACCCCGCCAAGGACATCGCGGGCACGATCATGACCCAGACGCTGCCCTTCGTCGAAGCGCCGTTCATGAACGTGTACGAGCGCTTCGAACGCGCGGCCTACGCGTCGGGTTGATTCGTCGGGTCGATTCGCCAGGGGCGAGCGGGCGCGGCGTGGCGGCGATCAGCCCTCGCGTCGTCGCGGGTGATACGTCGTGCCGAACGATTCAGCCGCCCGCCGCTCCGATCTGCATTGCTTCGCCTTGAATCGCTGCGCCCTCCGGCCCTTCGCCCTCCATCGCTGCGCCCCCCAACGCCTGATAGAGCGAGGCGCTGTCGGCCAGCCGCTGGGCTTGCGCCGCGATCAGGCCGATGCGGTTTTGCTGCGCCTGCTGCTGCGCGACCAGCACCTGCAGCTCGCTCGCCGCGCCGAGCGCGAAGCGCCGCCGCGTCGACGCGAGCGACGCGCGCGCGGCGTCGTCGGCTGCCGCGAGCGCGGCGAGCGTCTGCGCGTCGTTGTCCAGCGCGTGCAGTACGTCGGCCACGTTGCGCAACGATTCGAGCACGACGACCTGGTAGTTGGCCGCCGCCGCGTCCAGCGCCGCGAGCGAGGCGCGCTTCTCGGCCGGCAGCCCCGGGTTGAACAAGGGCTGCGTCAGTTGCGCGACCAGCCCCCAGACCGCCGATCCGCCGCCGAACAGCGCGCCGGTGGCGAGCGCTTGCGTGCCCAGGTTGGCGCTCAGCGTCAGTTGCGGGTAGAGCTTGGCGACCGCGACGCCGTAGTCGGCGCTGGCCGCGTGCAGCAGCGCCTCGGCGGCCTGGATGTCGGGTCGGCGGCGCACCAGCTCCGAGGGCAGCACCAGCGGCAGCTCGCGCGGCAGCGTGAATTCGTCGAGCGTGAACGCCGGTACGCCGCCCGCGCCGGGCGCGCGCCCGGCGAGCACCGCGAGCAGGTTCTCGGTCTGCTGCATCTGCCTGCGCAGCGGTGGGAGCGTCGCGCGGGTCTGCTCGAGCTGGGTCTGCAGTGGCGAGCGTCTCGTCGGGCGCCGCGTTTCCGATCCGCACGCGCTCGCCGGTCATGCGCAGCTGCCCGGCCTGGATCGCGAGCATCGCCTCGGTGGCCTCGATCTGCGCGGCGAGCCTGGCGCGGGCGATCGCCGCGGTGGCGATGTTGCCCGCCAGCGTGAGGCGCGCGCCCTCGAGCTGGTAGCGGCGGTGGTCGCTGCGCGCGGCGAGCGCCTCGAGCGCGCGCTGCTGGCCCCCGGCGAGGTCGAGCTGGTAGCGCACGCCCACCGTGGCGTTGTACAGGCTGAACTCGCGCGTGTCGCCCGTGAGACCCTGCGCGCTCGGGCTCACCTGCTGGCGCTGCGCGCCCACGCCGGCCGTGGCCTGCGGATAGCGCGTCGCGCCTTCGCGCGCGGCCAGCGTTTCCTGCGCCTGGCGCAGCGTCGCGCGCGCCGCCGCCAGCGTCGGGCTCGCGGCGAAGGCCTGCGCGATCAGCGCGTCCAGCCGCGGCGAGCCCAGCGCCTTCCACCACTGCGCGGGCACGTCCGCGCCCGGGACGAGGCTTTGCGCGCTCGCCGAACGCGGTGGGCGCCGAAGCGGTAGTTAGCGCCGGGGCCGCGTGGGGCGACGCCGTGTACGCGCTCAGCGTCGGGCGCGGCAGGGCGGACGAAATCCGGCGAGGTGGCGCAGCCGGCGAGCGCGGCAGCGGCGACCAGCGCGAGCGTTCTCGCGGTTCTCGCGCTCCGCGCCGCTGACGCTCGCGTACGCGCGGGCCTCCGCGCCGGGCCAGGGATTGGGGTTCGCGTTTGCATGAAGGTCTCCGTCGGATCGGTCGCGCTCAGTGAAAGGCGCGCCCTTCGCCGGCTTCCTCGTGGGTCACGCCGTCGCGGATGTGATAGATGCGCTTGAAGGTGGGGATGATCTTCTCGTCGTGCGTGACGACGATGATCGCGGTCTCGTACTTCGCCGCCATGTCGCTGAGGATGCGCATCACCGCCATCGCGCGTTCGCCGTCGAGCGGCGCGGTGGGTTCGTCGGCCAGGATCACCGGCGGGCGGTTCACCAGCCCGCGTGCGATCGCGACACGCTGCTGTTCGCCGCCCGAGAGCTGCGAGGGCATCGCACGCGCGCGGTGCTGAACGTCGAGCGCGGTGAACAGCTCGAGCGCGCGTGCGCGCGCCTCGGCGTTCGGCGCGCCCGCGAGCATCGGCAGCAGCGCCACGTTGTCGGTCACGTCGAGAAAGGGAATCAGGTACGGCGCCTGGAACACGAAGCCGATCCGGTCGCGGCGCAGCGCGCGCAGGTCGCGCACTTTCCATCCGTCGTCGTAGATCACCTCGTCGCCGAGCGTCATCCGTCCGGCGCTCGGGTCGATCACCGCGCCCAGGCTCTTGAGCAGCGTGCTCTTGCCCGAACCCGACGGGCCGATCAGACCGACGACCTCGCCCGGCGCGACGTACATGTCCACGCTTCTTCAAGGCGTCGACCGCGGTGTCGCCCTGGCCGTAGCGCTTGCGCAGCCCCTCGATGCGGATGCCCTTGCCGCCCATTTCAGCCTCCTATCGCTTCGGCCGGGTCGACCTTGAGCGCCATGCGGATCGCGACCAGGCTTGCCAGCACGCAAATCGCGATCACCGCAAAGAAGCCCGTGATCGAATCCATCGGCATCAGCAGCGTGTGCTTCGGGAACAACGGCGCGGCGAAACTCGCGCTGATCTTGCCCACCGCGAAGCCGATCAACCCCAGCGCCACCGCCTGCTGCATGATCATCGCGGCAATCGTGCGGTTGCGCGTGCCGATCAGCTTCAACACCGCGATCTCGCGGATCTTGTCCATCGTCAGCGTGTAGATGATGAATGCGACGATCGCGGCGCTGACCACCGCGAGGATCGCCAGGAACATCCCGATCTGCCTGGCCGAGGTCGCGATCAGCTTGCCGATCAGGATCGATTCCATCTGCGCGCGCGGGTACGCGGTCAGGCGCTGCCAGCGGCGGATCGATTCGGCCACGTCCTCGGGCGAGTGGCCTGGTTTGATCGTGACCAGCACCGCGTTGACCGAAACGTTCGTGCTCTGCGACGCGATCACCGCTTCGAGCAGACCTGGCACCGACGGGCGGTTGAACGCGGGGTTGGCTTCGGTGCGGCGGCGCCCCTGCCAGATCGCGTCGTTGTCCTTGAGAAATTGCGCAGCCTGCGCGTCCTTGAGCGGAATGAACACCATCGGGTCCCCCCCCGACGAGACCATTCGCCGCGTGAGACCGACGACCGTGTACTCGTTGCGCCGGACGCCGATTCGATCGCCAAGCCGAAAACCGCTCGCGATGTCCGCTACTGCCTCGTAGTGCCCGCGCGTGATCTGGCGACCCGACACCAGGTAGGGCGGCCACCCGAGCGTGCCGGCGCCGCCACCCGCGACGCCGACCACCATCGCGCGCACGTCGGTCTCGTCCTTGCGCACCTGCATCGTCAGGTAGGTCACGTTCGCCGCCTGCGCGACGCCCGGCACGGCGAGGATGCGTCGATAGACGTCGTCATTGATGCTCGACGATTCGGCGTAGGGGCCGAGCGTGTCCTGCTGCACCACCCAGAGGTCGGCACCGCTGTTGTCGAGCAGCGCCTTGCCGTCGTCGACCATGCCCCGATAGACCCCGGCCATGACCAGCGTGACGCCGATCAACAGGCCCAGGCCCACGCCGGTGAAGACGAACTTGCCCCACGAGTGCAGGATGTCGCGACCGGCGAGGCTGATCACTTCGTCGCTCCCGCGATTCGATCGACCACCTGGATGCGGCTGCGTGCGGTGAGCGCACGCTCGCTGTAGACGACGATCTGCTCGCCCGCGTCGACGCTGCTGCGCACCTGCACCCGACCGTCGAGGTCGCTCGCGCCGAGCTTCACCGCCGCGAATTTCAGCTCGCCGTCGCGCAGTTTCCAGACGCCGACCTCGCCGCCTTCGCGCCGGATCGCCGCGTTCGGGATCACCGGCGCGGCCGGCAGCGCGGGCAGCGACACGGTCACCTCGGCGAGTTCGCCGATCGGCGGGAGCGTGTCCGGCGGGGTGTCGAACACCACCTTCGCGAGCGTTTCCTCGGTCACCGCGTCGGCGATCGGCTCGACGCGCAGCACGCGGCCCGCGAAGCTCTCGCCGCTGCGCGAGCGCAGCACGATGCGCGCGGGCAGCCCGGCGGCGAGTCCGGTGGCGCTCGACTGGTCCAGCCGCGTGTTGATCCACAGGCTCGCCGGGTCGATCAGCTCGACCACCGCCTGACCGGCGACCACGGTCGTTCCGGGGTCGACCGCGCGCAGCGCGACCAGGCCGTTCACCGGCGCCACCAGCCGCAGGTTGCGCCGCTGAGCGAGCAACGCGTCGCGATCGGAGCGCGCGCGCACCAGCTCTTCGCGCTGCGACTCGAGCGCGGCTTCGGCGATCTGCAGCTCCTGGCGGCGGATCGCGACGCTCTCCTCGCTCGTCGAGCCCGCGGCGAACAGTTGCTCGTAGCGCCGCGCCTGCGACTGGGCGTGGGCGCGACGCGCGTCGGACTCGCGCAACCCCGCCTGCACGCGCCTGATCGTCGCGTCCTGCGACGCGATGCGCGCGTCGAGGTCGACCGGGTCCATCTCGCCCAGCGTCTGCCCGCGCCTGACGCGATCGCCCACCTGCACGTCCAGTCGCGCGAGCCGGCCCGCGAACACCGGGCCGATCCTGTACCGGTGGCGCGCGTCCACCGTGCCGATCCCGAACAGCGAGGGCGTGACCGATTCGGCCTGCACGGTGGTCACCGTGACCGGGATCGGCGCGAGCGGCCCCGAGCGCAGCGCGACCCAGGCGAGCAGCGCGATCAGCGGCACCAGCACCGCGATCAGCGCCAGCGTGCGGCCCTGAATCGGCGGGCGCTTCACGACGCGCTCCCGATGCCGCGGCGATAGATCGCGAACACGCGCGGCGCGTCGCGGCGCATCCGGCCCAGGTCGGCGGCCAGCATCGATTGCATGATCAGTCCCTGGATCGTGCCGACGAACAGCAGCGCCGCGGCCTCGGTGTCGAGCGTCGCCGACAGCTCGCCGCGCGCCTTGCCCTTGTCGATCAGGAAGTGCAAGCGCTCGCCGTAGCCGCGCAGCAACGTCTGCACCATGCGCTTGGCCGGGGTCAGTTCGGCGCGCTGCAACTCGCCGAACATCATCCGCGGCACGCCGGGGTGTTCTGCGACGAACTCCACGTGGGTCATGAACATCGCCTGCATCGCGTCGAGCGGGGAATCGATGTCCTTCGCGGCGCGGTCGATGCGCGCGAGCAGGCGCTCGGCGACCCATTCCATCACCGCCTGCCAGATCGCGTCCTTGCTCGGGAAGTGGCGAAACAGCGCGCCCTGCGTCAGGTTCATCTGCTTGGCGATCGCCGCGGTGGTGATCTCGCTCGGGTGCTTCTCGCCGGCGAGATCGATCACCGCTTCCACGGTGACGGCGCGGCGTTCTTCGGCGGGGAGGTGCTTGGCATGGGCGCTCATCGGAACGCTCCTTCGTGAAGAAAGTAATTGATTACTATCTTATGGATGCCGGCGATGTTTGTCAAGGGGCTACCCTCGATCGACCGGCGCGTGTTCGCTACCTCGCGTGCCTGATAATGTGAGGCGGGGCAGCGCGTCGCGGGGCAGCGCGTCGCCGCGCGCACCCGCCAGCCGTCGCTCGATCGCGGCGCCGATCAACCGGACAGGGCTTGCGATGAACGACGACGATCGGACCGACGCTGCCGGGTTCAAGAGCCGCCCCGGCCTCGAGCGGCTGGTCAACGCCACGCGATACACGACGGCGGGCCTTGCCGCCGCGTGGCGCGGTGAGGCCGCGTTTCGCCAGGAACTCGCGTTGTGCGCGGTGCTCGCGCCGCTCGGCCTGTGGCTGGGCGACACCGGCGTCGAGCGCGCGCTGCTGGTCGCGCCGCTGCTGCTCGTGCTCGCGGTCGAACTGCTCAATTCCGCGATCGAGGCGGTGGTCGATCTCGCGTCGCCCGAGCGCCACGCGCTCGCCGCGCGCGCCAAGGACCTGGGCAGCGCGGCGGTGTTCGCGTCGCTCGTGACCGTCGCGGTCGTGTGGGCTCTGGTGCTGCTCTGATCGGCGATGTTCAAGGCGCTGTTCGCACTGCCGCGCACCGTCTGGCTGATCGGACTGATCAGCCTCGTCAACGACAGCGCGAGCGAGATGCTCTATCCGCTGATTCCGCTGTACCTGTCGTCGGTCCTGATGGCGGGGCCGCGCGCGCTCGGGATCATCGAGGGAATCGCCGAGGCCACGTCGAGTCTTCTCAAGCTGTTCTCGGGGGTGATCGTCGATCGCACCGGGCGCGCCAAGCCGTGGATCGTGTTCGGCTACGGTCTTGCCGGAATGGGCCGGCCGCTGATCGCGTTCGTCACGAGCTGGCCCTGGCTGCTCGCGATCCGTTTCGCCGATCGCGTCGGCAAGGGACTGCGCAGCTCGCCGCGCGACGCGCTGCTCGCGGCGAGCGTCGAGCCGGGCCGGCGCGGGCTCGCCTTTGGCGTGCACCGCGCGATGGACAACGCAGGCGCGGTGGTCGGGCCGCTGGTCGCGGCGCTGCTGCTGGCCGCGCACGTCCCGCTCAGGGACATCTTCCTGTGGTCGGCGCCGCCCGCGGCGCTGTGCCTCGCGCTCGCCTTCATGATCCGCGAGCCAGCGCGCATCGCGCCGGTGCGGCAGCAGGCGCGATTCGACTGGAGGCTGGGCGACATGCCGCCGGCGTTGCGGCGCTACCTGCTGGTGGTCGCGCTGTTCACGCTGGGCAACTCGTCGAACATGTTCCTGTTGCTGCGGGCGGCGGAACTCGGCGTCGCCGATGCGCGGATCCCGTTGCTGTGGGCGTCGGTGTCGGCGGTGGCGATGCTGTTCGCAGCGCCGCTGTCCGCGCTCTCGGACCGGCTGGGCCGGGTGCGCCTGCTGGTGGCAGGATACGCGGCGTACGGGCTGTTCTACCTCGGCATTGGAGTGATCGCGCAAGATGGGGTCGTCCTGTTCGCGCTGTTCGCCTTCTATGGGCTGTTCATGGCCGCCACCGAAGGTGTCGAGAAGGCACTCGTGGCCGATCTCGCGCCCGCGGCGCGGCAGGGCACGGCCTTCGGCTGGTTCAACCTGACGGCGGGCGCGTTGCTGCTGCCTGCGTCGGTCGTCTTCGGGTGGCTCTACCAGGAGTTGTCGCCGCTGGCCGCATTCGGGTTCTCGGCGGCCTGCGCGTTGTCGGCCGCCGCGCTGCTCTGGCGGTGGGTGGGCGTGCAACGAGCGGCACCGGCCGAATCGCCGCCGGGCAGCAACGGGGAGCCGCATTGAGATGCATGCCGCGCTGATCGCCGCTTTCCTTGCCGTGCCCGCGCTCGCACTGGTGCTGGAGCGACGTTTCGCCTGGGCCGCGCGGCTCGGCACGATCGTGCTGTGCTACGCGGCCGGGTTGCTGGTGGGCAACCTCGGCGTGCTGCCCGAGGCCGCGGCAGGTGTGCAAAAGACCTTGTCCGAGGTGACGATCGCGCTGGGCCTTCCGATGATCCTGTTCACCGTCGACCTGCGCGCGTGGTCGCGCATCGCCGGAAAGGCGCTGTTGTCGATGGCGCTGGCGAGCGTTTCGATCCTGGCGGTCGCGGTCGCGCTGTTCGCGATCTATCGCGCGAACGACACGCCGGCGGCGTACGAACTGGCTGGTCTCGCGGTGGGGGTGTACACGGGCGGCACGCCGAACCTCGCGGCGATCAAGGCCGCGCTCGGCGTGGACGACGCGCGCTTCGTGCTGTTCAACGCCTTCGACACGGTGGTGAGCGCGGTCTACCTGATGGTGATGATGTCGAGCGTGCGGCCGATCGCCGCGCGCTGGCTGCGCGCGGCCGTGGCGTTCGTGCCTGCGGCGAGCACCGCGTCACCCACGCCGCTCGCATCGCGCGATCGACCGCCGGAACTCGCGCGGTCGGCACAGTGCGATAGCGAAGCGCGCGACGACGGTGCGCAGGCGAGGGCCGACCCGTTCGACGAAAACTACGCGGCGCTGCTCGCGAGCCTGGGCCTGGCCGCGTCGCTGATCCCCGCGGTGCGTGCGCTGGCCGAGTCGTACAAGGTGGGCATGTACCTGATCTACGTGTTCAGCTTCACGGTCGCCTCGACCGCGCGGCTCGACACAGTGCAGGCGTCGGACCTGGCGCTGTTCGGTTTCGTCGCGGCCGCGGTGTTCGCCAGCTTCGCGCTGCACTTGCTGCTCTGTCGCGTCGCGCGCGTCGACGTCGACACCTTCCTCGTGACCTCGGTGTCGGCGATCTGCTCTCCGGCCTTCGTGCCGATGGTCGCGCGCCAGTTGAGCGACCGCACGATGCTCGTCTCGGGTATCGGCACCGGCATCATCGGCTACGCGATCGGCACGCAGCTCGGGATCGCGGTCGCGCTCGTGCTGAGAAACTTCGGCTGAACCGATGCGCACGGCGATCGACATCGGACATTCGTCGTGCGCGGTCGCCCCGCAACCAAACCAAGCGTCCGGACATGACTGAACCACTGCCGCTCGAGGGACGCACCGCCGACGAGGTGCTGCGCGCGTTGCAGCAATTCGGCGCGGACGATCCCGACTACCGCCACGGCCGACTGTGGAGCCTGGTGTACTGGCTAGACGAGGACTACGACCGCTTCCTCGGCGCGGCCTACCAGAGCTTCTCGTCGGCCAACGGACTGAATCCGGGCGCCTTCCGGAGCCTCAAGCGGCTCGAGAGCGAGGTCGTCGCTTCGGTGGCTACGCTGCTCAACGGCGACGAAGGCGTATGCGGCGTCGTCACCTCGGGTGGCACCGAGAGCTGCCTGCTCGCCGCCAAGACCTATCGCGACCTGGCGCGCGCCACGCGCGGCGTGAAGCGCCCGCAGATGATCCTGCCGCAGAGCGCGCACGTGGCCTGGTTCAAGGCGGCCGAGTATTTCGGGATCGAGCCGCGCCTGCTCGCGCTCGATCGCGACCTGCGCGCCGACGTCGCGCGGCTCGAGGCCATGGTCAACCGTCGCACGGTGATGATTCTCGGGTCGGCGCCCGGTTATCCGCACGGGACGATCGACCCGATCGAGTCGATGGGCGCGATCGCGCTGCGCCGGGGCGTCCCGATGCACGTCGACGCCTGCGTGGGCGGATTCATCCTCCCGTTCATGGAGATGAACGGCCACGCGCTCAAGCCGTGGGACTACCGCGTGCCGGGGGTCACGTCGATCTCGGCCGACGTGCACAAGTACGGCTACGCCGCCAAGGGCGCGTCGACGATCACCTACCGCAACCTCGAATTGCTCGAGCGCCAGATGTTCGTCTGCCAGGACTGGCCGGGTGGCGTGTTCGCGTCGCCGGCACTGCTCGGCACGCGCCCGGGCGGCGCGTACGCCGCCGCGTGGGCCGCGATGCAGTACCACGGCGTGTCGGGCTATCGCGAACTGGCGCGGCGCGCGATCGAAGCGTTCGCGCGCATCCGCGACGGCGTGCGCACGATGCCCGAGCTCCGCGTACTGGGCGATCCTAGCGGGCCGCTGCTCGCGTACGGGTCGCGCGATCCGCAGATCGCGATCTACGCGGTGGGCGACCAGATGGATGCGCGCGGCTGGCACGTCAACCGCGTGCAGTTCCCCGAGGGCCTGCACGCGATGGTCACGGCGCAGCACCTCGACGTGGTCGAGCGCTACCTCGCCGACCTGCGCGAGGCGGTCGCCGCGGTGAAGGCCGACCCGACGCTCGCTTCGAAGGGCAGCGCCGCCACCTACGGGATGCTGGCGAACTTGCCGCTGCGCGGGATGGTGCGCCAGCGCGTGCTCGAGATGTTCGCGCGGCAGTACGCGCGCGACGGTGCGCCGCTGGAGCTGGACGGCGGGTCGAGCCACGGTGCAGCGGCGGCGTGGGTCGAACGTCTCGCGCTGCGCTACGCGCAGTGGAAGCGAAGACGGGCGACGCCACGCGAGTAGGCCGTGCCGATTCGAGCGCCGCTGCCGCATACTGTGCCGATGTGCGACAAACCGCCGCGGATGCCGACTTCGACTGGGTTGCCGACGTGACCCTCGGTCCCCGCCGTGCGCGTCGCGTGACGCTTGCCGACGGGCGCGAGGTGACCGTTCGTGCGGTTCGCGAGTCCGACGCGGGCGAGATCGTCCAGGCCTTCGAGCGGCTCTCTCCGGCGTCGCGCCTGAGCCGATTCCTGCACCACAAGAAGACCTTGAGCGCCGAGATGGTCGAGAGTGGCGTGCGGCCCCGGCCAGGTTATTCGTTCGTGCTCGTGGCCACCGTTCCGGCCGACGACGGGTTCGACATCGTGGGCGCCGCGCAGTATCAGCCGCTCGCAGGAGAGGGCGAACAAGGTCGACCCGAGGATGCGACGAGCGACGCAGCTGCGCGCGATGCTTGCCCCCGGTCGTGCGAGTTCGCGATCACGGTGGCCGAAGAGTGGCGCGGAAACGGGCTCGCGCGCCGTCTGCTCGCGAGTCTGGTCGATCGCGCGCGGCGCGACGGCTACACGACGATCGAGGGGCTGGTTTCGGCGGAAAACGCACCGATGCTGACTCTGGCGCGCAGGTTGAAATTCACGCCGCGCTATCCCCCCGAGGGAGGCGGCGCGGTGGTCGTGGAGCGCAGGCTCGTGCGCGACTGACTCGCGCGACCGACTCGCGCGACCACCGATTCGCGCGACCGACTCGCGCGACTGACTCGCCCCGCACGCGCCGTCCGGGCCGCGTGTCGTCAGGGGGCCCCGCGTGCACGCCCTCGCGATCCTTGATTTCCGCCACCGATGTGCGACAGTTTCTTTCCACACCAGGAGGGGAAAGACCATGACGATCACGCGCCATCGCGCGCTTGGGGCCGCGTTCGCCGTCGCGCTCGTCGTCGCCGCGGCTTCGGGAGTCGTCGACACGCCGCGGGTCGGCCCCGGACGGGCGCACGCGCAGCAGGCGCAGCCCGCGCCGGTGCGCGAGATCACGAAGATCGCCGGCGAGGTCTACCGCTTTCGCAACAACTTCCACTACTCGGTGTTCGCCGTCACGCCCGAGGGCATCATCGCGACCGACCCGATCAACGCCGACGCGGCGCGCTGGCTCAAGGCCGAACTGAAGTCGCGCTTCGACAAACCGGTGAAGTACCTGATCTACAGTCACGACCACGCCGACCACGTCAGCGGGGGCGAGGTATTCGCCGACACCGCGGTGGTGATCGCGCACGCCAACGCGAAGACCGCGATCATCGGCGAAGGGCGGCGCACCGCCGTTCCGCACCTGACGTTCAGCGACCAGATGACGGTCGAGCTCGGCGGCACGACGGTCGAGCTCTCGTACGTCGGGCGCAACCACTCGGACAACTCGATCGTGATCCGATTCCCGAAGGAACGCGTGGCTTTCGCGGTGGACTTCGTCCCGGTGAACTCGGTGGCGTTTCGCGATTTTCCCGACGCGTATCTCGCCGAGTGGTTCGAGTCGCTGCGCCGGGTCGAGGCGATGGACTTCGACGTGTTCGCGCCCGGTCACGGTCCGCTCGGCAACAAGACGCACGTGACGGCGTTTCGCAACTACATGGAAGAACTTCGCGACGAGGTGCTCGAGCTCTCGCGCCAGGGCGTACCGCTCGCCACGATGCGCGAGACGATCAGGATGCCGAAGTACGAGAACTGGGCCTCGTACAAGGAGATGTTCCAGTTGAACATCGACGGCATGCACCGTCTGGTGAACGCGAACCGGCGCGGGAACTGAAGGGCGAACCGAGGGCGCGTCGCCGCGGCCGCACGCGTGTGCACGCCCCCCTTGGCGCCGGCCGCGCGCCGATCAGGGTTGGACTTGTGCCGCCGCGATAAGATGCATATAATATGCATCTATGAAAAGCGCACCGATGAACGCCGCCAAACCGTTCGCACCCGCAAACGCAGTCGATGTGCCGGGCGCGCGACGCGCGTGCGGTATCGACAGGGAGCTTCGCCATGCCTGCCGCTGAACAAGCCGCGCCGCTCACCCAGGCGCTGGAGAGGCCCTACCGCCACGGATTCGTCACCGACGTCGAAGTCGACTCGCTGCCGCCGGGGCTGGACGAGGGCACGATCCGCGCGATCTCGCGCCGCAAGCGCGAACCCGAGTTCCTGCTCAAGCGCCGACTCGCGGCTTTCGAGCACTGGAAGTCGATGCGGCTGCCGGCCTGGGGCAAGCTCGACATCGAACCGATCGACTTCCAGGCGCTGAGTTACTTCTCGGCGCCGAAATCGCAGGCCGACGGCCCGAAGAGCCTCGCCGAAGTCGATCCGAAACTGCTCGAGACCTACGAGAAACTGGGCGTGCCGCTGCACGAGCGCGCGCGCTCTGGCCGGCGTCGCGGTCGACGCGGTGTTCGACTCGGTGTCGGTCGGCACGACCTTTCGCGAGCAGCTCGCCGAAGTCGGCGTGATCTTCTGTTCGTTCTCGCACGCGGTGCAGAATCACCCCGAACTGATCGAGCGCTACCTTGGCTCGGTGGTGCCGGTGGGCGACAACTTCTACGCCGCGCTGAACTCGGCGGTGTTCTCGGACGGCTCTTTCGTCTACATCCCCGAGGGCGTGCGCTGCCCGATGGAGCTGTCGTCGTACTTTCGCATCAACGCGCGCAACACCGGCCAGTTCGAGCGCACGCTGATCATCGCCGAGCCGGGCAGCCACGTGAGCTACCTCGAAGGCTGCACCGCCCCGCAGCGCGACGAGCACCAGCTGCACGCCGCGGTGGTCGAGCTGGTCGCGCACGACGACGCGCACATCAAGTACTCGACCGTGCAGAACTGGTATCCCGGCGACGAGCAGGGGCGCGGCGGCATCTACAACTTCGTCACCAAGCGCGGGCTGTGCGCCGGCAAGCGTTCGCACATCTCCTGGACGCAGATCGAGACCGGCTCGGCGATCACCTGGAAGTACCCCAGCGTCGTGCTGCGCGGCGAAGACTCCAGCGGCGAGTTCCACTCGATCGCGGTGTCCAACCATCGCCAGCAGGCCGACACCGGCACGAAGATGATCCACCTGGGGCGCAACACGCGCAGCCGGATCGTCTCCAAGGGCATCAGTGCCGGGCACGCGCACAACAGCTACCGCGGCCTGGTGCGCATCGCGCCCACCGCGGCCGGCGCGCGCAACCACACGCAGTGCGACTCGCTGCTGATCGGCCCGAACTGCGGGGCGCACACCTTTCCCTACGTGGACGCCGCGCGCGACGACGCCGTGGTCGAACACGAGGCCACCACCACGCGCATCTCCGAGGAACGGCTGTTCTATTGCCAGCAGCGCGGCATCGACCCGCAGGAGGCCACGGCGCTGATCGTCGGCGGGTTCTGCCAGGCGGTGCTCGAAGAACTGCCGATGGAGTTCGCGCTCGAGGCCAAGGCACTGCTCGCGGTCTCGCTCGAAGGCGCGGTCGGCTGATCGCGCGAATCCGGACATCGAAAAGGAAAGAACCATGACTTCCACCGAACCGTTGCTGCAGGTGCGCGAACTCTGCGTCGAGGTCGGCGAACGCAGGGTGCTCGAATCGGTCTCGCTCGACGTGCCCGCGGGTGCGCTGGTCGTGCTGATGGGCGCCAACGGCAGCGGCAAGAGCACGCTGGGACTGACGCTCGCGGGCCACCCGCGCTATAGCGTCGCTGGCGGACAGGCGCGATTCGGCGGACAGGACCTTCTCGCGCTCAGCCCGGAGGAACGCGCCCGCGCGGGGCTGTTCGTGTCGTTCCAGGCGCCGCCCGAGATTCCCGGCGTGAAGAACAACCTGTTCATCCGCACCGCGCTCAACGCGGTGCGTCATTCGCGCGGCGAATCCCCGCTCGACGCCTTCGACTTCCTCGAAGGCGCGCGCGCCGCGGCGACTCGGCTAGGGCTGCCCGAAGCGATGCTGGGACGACCGGTCAACGACGGGTTCTCCGGCGGCGAGCGCAAGCGCAACGAATTGCTGCAGCTCTCGCTGCTCGAGCCCCGGCTCGCGCTGCTCGACGAGATCGATTCGGGGATGGACGTGGACGGTGTGCGCGCGGTCGTCAGCCTGGTGCAGGGTCTGCGCGAGCGGGGAACCGCCTTCGTCGTGGTCTCGCACTACCTGCAACTGATCGAACTGCTCGCCCCGGACAAGGTGCTGCGGCTCGACCGCGGGACGATCGCCGAGACCGGTGGCCTCGAACTGGCCCGCGAGATCGCCCGCAGCGGATTCGTGCGCGCGGACGAACCCGCGGAGGCCTGAGGCGATGGACACCGCACGAGCCGACGCGCTCGCAGCGCGCGAGCAAATCGCGACGCAAGGCTGGATCGCGCGCGACGCCGAAGCCTTCCGCCACCTGCCGCCACCGGCAGCCGAAGTGTGGCTGGGCGGCGACGCCGACTCGATTGCAGGAACCGGCTGGACGCTGGATCGGCCAGGAGACACGCCGAAGGCAGTGGTCGATGCCCGCTGGCTCGACGCCGGCGACCCGAAGCAACGCGCCGAGCTGTTCGACGGCCTGCCGCAACCCGGTGATGACACCGATGCGGCGCCGTTCGCATGGGCGCACCGCGCGCTTTGCCGGGATGGCCTGCGCGTGCATGTCGGCCGCGGCGCCGGCGACAACGGCAACGACGGCATCGCGGCTGACCCCGCAGACGCGGCCGACGCGGCCGACGCGACCGCGGCGTCCGAGCCCGTGTGGCTGCGACTGCGCCGCCGGGCGAACGAGTCGGTCGAGGCGCCGATGCTGGTGCTCGACGTGGCCGCGGGCGTGCGTTGCGTTCTGGTCGAGACGCACGAACGCGAGCCGGGCAACGACCACGCGGCGCATGTGCAGAACCTGCAGGTCCACCTGCGGCTCGGCGAGGGCGCCACGCTGCACCACCTGCGCGTCGCCGCGCCGGGCGCGGGCGACAGCGTCGCGCACCACCTGCACGCCAGCCTCGGGCGCGGCGCGCGTTATGTCCAGGCGCTGATCGCCTCGGGCAGCGGCTATCACCTGCAGCGCAACCGGATCGATCTGAGCGAAGATCGGGCCAGCGCCAGCCTCGCGGGCGTGCTGTTCGCCCCCGGTTCGGCGATCGAGCAGCAGGTGATGGTCTGCCACGAGGGCGCGCACACCGCTAGCGACGTCGAGGCGCTGGTGCTCGCGAGCGGCGCCGCGCGCGCGGTGGTCAATGCCCACACCCGGATCGCCCCGGGCGCCGACGACGCGCGAGTGCGGCAACGGCTGAACGGCATCCCGACCGGGGGCCAGCCCAGACTGGTGCTGCGTCCGCATCTGGAGATCCACCACGACAACGTGCAGGCGGCGCACGGCGCGACCTGGGGCGCCGTGCCCGAAGACGCGCTGTTCTACGCCCGGCAACGCGGGCTGGACGAACGACACGCGCGCGCGCTGATCATCGAAGGGATGGCGCGCGCGCTGCTGCAACGCTGCCTGGACGAACCCGAACTGATCCAGGCGCTGGAGGTCGACGCGCTGCTGCGCCGCGCGGCGGGCCACCAGTTCGATGGCGCCGACGGCGCGCTGGAGACCCGACATGGATGACACGCGACGACTGAACCCGACCGGCCTGCACCCCTTGCGCGAGCTGTTTCCCGTGCTGGAGCAGAAGATCAACGGTGCGCCGCTGGCCTATCTGGACAACGCTGCCACGACCCAGATCGCGCAGCCGGTGCTCGATGCGATGCGCGAGTTCGAACAACGCGACCGGGCCAACATCCACCGCGGCGTGCACACTTTGAGCCAGCGCGCGACCGACGCCTTCGAACGCGCGCGCGAGGATCTCAAGCGCTTCGTCGGCGCCGGGCCGTCGCACGAACTGGTGTTCAACTCGGGAACGACCGACGCGTTGAACATGGTCGCGCACGGGCTCTCGAGCGGGGGCGAGCGCCCCGCCGTGATCGGGCCCGGCGACCAGATCATCGTCAGCGGACTCGAGCACCACGCCAACCTCGTGCCCTGGCAACAGGCCGCGAAGCGATGCGGCGCGACGCTCGCGATCCTGCAGCCCGACGCGCAGGGCCGACTCGACACGCAGGAGCTGGCGCGGCTGCTGACGCGGCGCACGCGGGTGTTCGCGGTCACCGCCTGTGCCAACGCCACCGGCGAGCGTCCGCCCTACGAGGCGCTGCTCGCGCTCGCCGCCGAGGCCGGCGCACTCACCGTGCTCGACGCCGCGCAGGCGGTTTCGCACGAGGTGCCGGCGATCGACGCGCTGGCTTGCGACTTCATGGCCTTCTCGGGTCACAAGATGTACGGGCCGATGGGCACAGGCGCGCTGGTCGGCCGGCGCGGCGCGCTCGAGCGCCTGGTGCCGCTGCGCTACGGCGGCGACATGGTGCAGTGGGTCACGCAGACCGAAGCCAGCTTCGCCGACTTGCCCGCGCGCCTCGAGGGCGGAACGCCGAACGTGGCTGGCGCGGTCGGCATGGCCGCCGCTGCCGCGTTCATCGACAAGGTGGGGCGCGACGAGATCGACGCGCACGTGCGCGCGCTTCGCGCCAACGCGGCCGTCGGACTGGCGGCGATCGAAGGCATCACGGTGCTGTCGCGCGAGGCCAGCGCATCGGCGATCGTTTCGTTCGTCGCGCAGGGCGCGCATCCGCACGACATCGGCACCTTGCTCGACGAACAGGGCGTGGCCGTGCGCACCGGTCACCACTGCGCGCAGCCGCTGATCGATCACCTGGGACTGGGGCCGACGACGCGCGCTTCGTTCGCGCTGTACAACACCCACGACGAGGTCGAGCGCCTGCTCGCGGGAGTGGCACGCGCGATGGAGATCCTGCGATGACCGAACCGACTTCGGCCGAGAACGCGCTCTACCAGGACGTGGTGATGGAGCACAAGCGCACGCCGCGCAACTTCGGGACGCTGCCTGCTCCGACGCACCAGGCGCGAGGGCACAACCCGCAGTGCGGTGACGACCTGCAGGTCACGCTCGACGTGGCCGGGGGCAAGGTGAACGACGTCCGGTTCTCCGGTCAGGGCTGCGCGATCTGCATCGCGTCGGCTTCGATGATGACCGAGGCGATTCGCGGTCGCGACGTCGAAGCCGCCGAGCAGATGCAGCAGCGCTTTCGCAAGGTGCTCACCGGGCAGCTCGAACCGGAGTCCGCGCAACTGGGCAAGCTGATCAGCCTGGCCGGGGTGCGGCGCTATCCGAGCCGCATCAAGTGCGCGCTGCTCGGCTGGCACGCGATGTCGCACGCGCTCGCGGGCTCGGGCGCCGAGGTCACATCCACCGAGACCGACGCGCCGGAGACCGAATCATGATGCCGCAACGCGAATCGGTGGTCACCACCCGCCCGGTGCGCGTCGAGTGCATTCCCGACGGCACGCCCTTCGAGTTGCCCGAGGGGTTTCCGGCGCAGATCACGCAGGCGCTGGGCGCGTCGTTCACGCTGCTGGTCGACGGACAGCTGATGCGCCTCAAGGGCGCCGACGCCGACGCGATCGGCAAGCCCGTGCCGGTCGCGCCCGCGGTGCCCGACCATGTCACGCCCGACGAGCTGCGTGCGCTGATGTGGAGCACGCTCAAGACCTGCTACGACCCGGAGATCCCGGTCAACATCGTCGATCTCGGGCTGATCTACGTCTGCGATCTGTTCCCGATCGACGACGGGCGCTTCCGGATCTCGGTGAAGATGACGCTGACCGCGCCAGGCTGCGGGATGGGCGAGGTCATCGCCGAAGAGGTGCGCGAAAAGCTCGGCTCGCTTCCGCGCGTCGACGAGGTCTCGGTCGAGAGCGTATTCGACCCGCCCTGGGACCGCTCGATGATGTCCGAAGCGGCGCAGCTGGCCCTCGGCCTCTGACGCCCGGCGCAGCAGCTGGCCCTCGGTCTCAGTCACGCCCGATGCCGCCGGGGCGCGGCATCGACCGGAACCGGCTGTGCGCCGGTGCGCAGACTCAGCCGCCGCAGGCTCCGCCCGAGCAGCACGAGTCGCCCGACGCCTTTTTCGCGGCGCTGGCCGCGACCTTGTCGATCTGCACGCGCCACAGTTCCGGTCCGGCCTCCAGATAGGCCCATTCGAACTGGCCAGGCGAACGCTCGTCGAGCTGGTAGCGCAGCGGCCGCGGATCGTGGTCGTTGACCAGTCGCATCGCCTGGCCGGGTTGCAGCGAGTCAAAGCACGCGAAGATGGTCGAGTGACGCTCGCGCGGTGTGATCTGGCGAACGTCGAGCGTGGAGGTGACGGTGGCGGTCATCAAAGGTCCTTGTCGTGAGTGCGAGGTGAAGTTGGCCCGCGCCGTGACGCGGGCCGGAGGGAGATCATCCTGATGCCTGGGTCATCCGTCCTTGCCCTGGGTCAGTCGTCCTTGCCCAGGGTCGTGCGTCCTTGTCCCGGGTCATCCGTCCTTGCCGTCGAAGCGGGTCTTCAACAGCCACGGCGTGTAGACGAACAGGTAGATCGCGAAGGCCGCGCACCAGGCGAGCGTCGCGCCGACCAGCGCCGGGACCAGCCACTGCGGCGCGACCAGCGGCACGATCACGCGCAGCGTGGCCGCGGCCATCACCAGCGCATAGGCCAGCACCTCGGCGCGCGATGCCTTCAGCGGCCTGCCGGTGTGACCGCGCGCGGTGCGGGTGATCATTCCGATGATCAGCCCGCCGGTCGCGCCGACGGCCAGCGCGTGCAAACCGGCCGACTCGCCGATCCAGCCGGTCTGCGCCAGCGCCAGCAGGGCGAAACCGACCGCGATCCAGGCGTACGCGGCGTGCAGGATCCACAACATCGGCCGGGCGTGCGTGACCCACGGTTGCCACTGCCACTGGCGCCAGAGGTGTAGCGCGCTCGCGAGCGCGAAAGCGGCCAGCGTGAGCGGGCCCGGCGGGGCGAAGACCCAAAGCGCCAGCGCGAGGGCGCTCGCCGCGATGGTTGCCGCGCCGAGTGGCGCGGAGATGCGCAACCTCAGGCCGGGTGTCGCGCTCATCGTGAACGCCGGCACCACGCGCGCGGCCATCACGCACTCGATCATCACGATCAGCGCCAGCGCGGCGTGCAATGCTCCGAGTGCGGGCAGGTCGATCGCGCCGATCACCGCGAGGTGAAACGCGAGGTTGGCAAGCGACAGCAGGACCAGGATCGCGGCCAGCGGCAGGTTGCGGCGGTTTCGCGCGCGCACCAGTACGTCGACCAGCACGGCGGCCACCGCCGGCAACAGCACCAGGTCGAGCACCGCGTACAGCGGATACGGCCCGGTCACCGCGGCGATCCTTGCGGCCAGCCAGACCGCGGCCAACGCGCCCAGCCACGCGCCGCGCGGCGTCGCCAGGCCGGTCCAGGCCTTGCCGGCGGTGAGCAGGAAGCCGACGATCACGGCCGCCGCGAAGCCGAACAGCATCTCGTGGGCGTGCCACAGCAGCGGGGGAGCCGCGGTAGGGATCGTCGCCTCCTCGAGGAACAGCACGATCCACAGCGGCAGCGCGAGCAGCGCGAACACCGCCGCGCCGAGGTAGAAGGGCCTGAACCCCAGACGCAGCAGCGGCCAGCCGCGGGTCGAGGGCAAGGCGGGACCGCCGGGAGAGGACTTCGACGGGCCGATGGGCAGGATGGGTTGCGCGGGCATCACGGCACCAGAATGAAAGCGCCGACGGCGCGGCTCGGTTTCGACGATAAGATGTATTGTTCATGAATCTTAATGTCGAATCGCGCCAAAAGCAATATACTGTGTGCATGTTTAGGAATATCGATGCGGCTCGCTGAGTACTCCGACTACGCGCTCAGGGCTCTGATGTACTGCGCGGCGCGCCCGCAACAGCTGGTCACGATCGGCGAGATGGCCGAGGGCCTGGGCGTGTCGAAGAATCACCTGATGAAGATCGTCAACGATCTCGCCAACCGCGGGTTGCTCAAGACCACGCGCGGGCGCGGCGGCGGCGTGCGGCTGCTCAAGGACGCCGCCGGCATCCGGATCGGCGACGTCGTGCGCGCGACCGAGACCGACTTCCGCCTCGCGGAATGCTTCGACAAGCGCACCAACATGTGCACGCTGACCCCGACCTGCAGGCTGAAGAGCGTGCTCGACTCGGCGCTGCAGGCCTATTTCAGGGAGCTCGACGCGACGACGCTGGCCGACCTCGCCGGCCCGGGTCAGCACGGCGGCAAGTCTGGCGCGGGACCGGCGTCGCGGCGCGGCGCCGTCGCCGCGATCGCGGGTCCTCGGCGCGACCGCGGATCGGCGCGCATCGCCAAGCAGGGCGCGTGATCGAAGCCGGGCCCGACCGCGCGACAAGAAACCCGCCCGGCGCATGAAGATCAACGTCCTGTCCGACCTGCACCTGAGCGTCGGTGCGCTCGACAGGCCGGCCAACGACGCCGACGTGGTCGTACTGGCAGGCGACATCTCGCGCCCGCGACAGGCGGTGGACTGGGCGCTGGGGTTCGACAAGCCGGTGCTCTACGTGCCCGGCAACCACGAGTTCTACGGCGGCAGCATCGACGGCACGATCGAAGAACTGAAGGTGCTTTGCGCCGGCACCCACGTCCACCTGCTCGACGGCGGCGAGGTCGTGCTCGGCAACGTGCGCTTCGTCGGCGCGACGCTGTGGACCGATTTCGAACTGTTCGCCGAACCGCGGTCGCGGGTGCAGGCGATCGACCAGGCGCTGCGCCTGTCGCGCGACTTCAGCCGGATCAGGCTGAACGGCGCGGCGAGCGATCTGTTCACGCCGGCCGACTCGGTGTCGCTGTTCCGGCGTGACGCCAGCTGGCTCGATTCCAGCCTGCGCGCGCCGCACGGCGGCCCCACGGTAGTGATCACCCACCACGCGCCCTCGCCGATGAGCGTTCACCCGAGGTACGCCGGATCGTTGCTCAACGCCAGTTTCGTCTCGGACGCCGAGCACCTGCTCGGCGCGCACCGTGCGTCGCTGTGGATTCACGGGCACACGCACGACAGCTTCGACTACCAGGTGAACGGCACGCGGGTCGTGTGCAACCCGCGCGGATACTCGCGCGAGGGCGTGAACGAGAATCCGCTGTTCGATCCGGATCTCATCGTCGAAGTGAACGAAGGCGTGAAGCGCGACTGACGATGCTCGCCGACCCGGGAGACAGGATGACCGATGCAATGGGCGAATTGCCCCGGATCGACGACGAGCTGGACGTGCTGGCCGACATGGTGCCGCTCGCGGCGCAGGACATCGTCGAACTCGGATGCGGGGCCGCCGCGCTGGCACGCGCGCTGCTCGGGCGTCACCCAGGCTGCCGCGTCACCGCGCTGGAAGTCGATGAGCGCCAGCAGGCGAAGAACGCCGCCGCGCCGCAGCCGGGCCTGCACTTCGTCACCGGGGTGGCGCAGTCGATCCCGTTTCCCGATGCGAGCTTCGACCTGGCGTTGATGCTCAAGTCGCTGCACCACGTGCCGCTGTCCGCGATGGCGCGGGCTCTCGGCGAAGCGGCGCGCGTGCTGCGCCCGGGCGGGTGTCTCTACGTATCCGAGCCGATCTACGACGGCGCGCTTAACGAGGTGGTCCGGATCTACAACGACGAAGGCGTGGTGCGCGCGGCGGCGCAGTCCGCGCTGGACGACGCGTTGCGCGCCGGCGTGTTCGAGCAGGTCGGCGAGCGCAGATTCGGGATGCCGGTGCGATTCGCGGACTTCGCCGACTTCGAGCGGCGGATGATGCGCCCGACCTTCGTGGATCACCGGATCGACGACGCGAAGATCGCCGCGGCGCGTGCCGTGTTCGACCCGCACTGCGGCGCCGCCGGTGCGCACTTCGCGCGCCCGATGCACGCGCGCCTGCTTCGACGGCCCCTTCTCCGCGGGCCCGTTTGAGCAGTGTGAGCGGCTCGTCGACCGGACGCTTCAGGTGCTGCAGGCCGCGCCGCCGCTCCTGAACCCGAGTTTGCGCAGGATGGTGTCCAGAGGGCACAGTCGGGTGAACGCGCTCTGGAACAGGTTGGCGCCGACAAAGACGGTCAGCCACAGCCAGTTGGCGGAATGGAACACCGGGCTCGCCGCGGCTCCCAGTGCGAGCGAAACGAGGATCACCGTGCCCGCGAACATGCGGATGATGTTTTCGATGTTCATCAACGACTCCCTGATTGGATTGGTATTGAAACTGCCCCGAGCTTGGCCGACCGCGACGGGTCTGTCTGCTACCTGGGTTGCACGGCGCGCGATGGAGCGTTTGCCCGCAGCCAGGCGATCAACCGCGCCGTGTCCATCGCGCCCGAGGTGCGCGCGACTTCGACGCCCTGGTCGAAGATCGCAAGCGTCGGGATGCCCCGTATCCGGTGGCGTGTCGCGAGCGCCTGCTCCTCGTCGGTATTGACCTTGACGAAGCGCAACTCCGGCTCAAGTTCGCTGGCGGCGCGCTCGAAGGCTGGCGCCATCGCGCGGCACGGCCCGCACCACGGGGCCCAGAAATCGACCACCACGGGCAGCTCCGACCTGGCGACGTGCCGGTCGAACTGCTCGCCGGTCAGCGCGACCGGGTGCGCGTCGAACAAGGCCTTGCCGCACTTCCCGCACAGTCCCTCGGACAGGCGATGCTGCGGGACCCGGTTCGTGGTGTGGCAGTGCGAGCAGACGACGTTGGTGTGACCGACGCGCGCTTTGTCGTTCATTCGAATCTCCCGTGATCTCGTGGCGAGCGCCCGGCACACGCGTCGCGCCGGCCTGCCGTTATCGACGACAGCATCGCCCCCCGGGCGCAGGTTGTCTGCAACCCAGGTTACGTAATCATTTCGCACGCGTTCAACTTCACCGCGTCAGTCACGAGGCCGCCTCGCTCCCGAGCTCGCGGCGATCAACGCCTGGCGCGTGTCGCGCACAGTTCCTGCCCGATCAGGTCAGACCATCGCGAGCCCGTCGCAATCGAATCAGCCCCCACGTGGCGAGCACCACACCCAGCGCGATCGCCGCCGCGTCGCCGGCGATCGAACTCAGCGCCTCCCATCGGTCGGCGAACAGGTAGCCAGCGCCACCGAAGAGCGCCACCCACAACAGCTCTCCCGCGACCACCGCGGACATGAAGCGTTGCCAGGGGAATCGCGTGCTGCCAGCCAGGAGATTGACCGGCAACGCGACAGGCGTGAGGAGGAAGCGCGTGAAGAACACCCCCCAGGTCCCCCAGCGCTCGAACAGGCGCGAGGCGCGCTTCCAGGGATCCGAGGCCTGCATTCGCAGCGGGAGCAGCGACGCGCCGAACCGGCCCAGCAGATAGCTGCTGCCGTCGCCCGATACCGCCCCGATCGATGCAGCAACGAGCACACTCTCGGGCGCGAGCACGCCCTGCTGGACAAAGGCACCTGCAGCCATCAGCAGCACGGCGGCCGGCAAGGGCACGCCCAGCGCCGCCAGAAACAGAACCGTCCCCAGGGCGAGGGCCCCGTGGTTGAGCATTCCCGTGAGCAGGAGGTCGCGCAACTCACTCACCGGAGCGCCCCCGTGGCGATTCGCCCTCTGGCCAGGATCAAGGCTTCCACCGCGCGCCGCCCGGACACTGGGTCGATGCCGGTGGCGCCAAACCAGTCGCGCAGGCTGCGCTCTTCATGCCCTGCAACCGGTGCACCGATGGCGGCGCGAAGTTCCGATTCGGGTACGCCGTGCACCCGCGCGATGTACGGCAGCGTCATCCACCCGCGTATCGTCTCCACCTGGACTTCGCCACGTGCGACACGTTGGGTGAATTGCCACTGATTCCAACTGCGCAGGCCGAACACGGCAATCAGCACGATGCCGGCGCACAGCGCCAGCCAGGCCACCCAGCGCGGAATCCGGGCCCGGTGCGCGTTCGACGGTTTCGGTGCTGAGTCCATCAGAAGTAAGTGCGCAATGTCAGCTCGAGTCGCCGGTCCGCGATTTTCTCGCCAAACTCGCTCAGCTGGCGACCGTGCGGGCCGGACGATCCTGGCCGAAGCTGGAAACCTGCGTCGGTTTGCGCACCGCGGGCAACTCCTCAGGTACTGTGGCTTCGATCTTGCCAGCAGTCAATCCGGTGTCCACCGCGACATCCGGTGTCCACCGCGGCCGCGAACAGTCGCCCAGCCCTGGTTGTCCAATCTTGTTTTCACCACGTGGCAGGCTCCGATCCGTGCAGAGGTAGCCGCAGGAGACCCCGATGACCGATACTGAAACCACGCGAGCGCTGTTGCTGGCGCGCTTTCCGGTGTTCGCCGAAGTGCCGGCGGCGCGGCTCGACGAACTGCTGGCGCTCGCACCGTTGCGCCGCGTGCCGGCGGGCGGCTTGCTGTTCGAGCCGGGCATGCCGTGCGAGGGTTTTCCGCTGGTGCTCGAAGGCAGCGTCCGGGTGCTCAAGGCCTCGGAGAGCGGGCGCGAGATCGTCCTGTACCGGGTGAGCCCCGGGGAGGGGTGCATCCTCTCGGGCGGCTGCCTTCTCGGGAGGAGCGATTATTCCGCCCGCGGTCTGGCCGAGAGCGAGGTCACGCTGCTGACCATACCGCCGGCGCAGTTCCAGGACCTGATCGTGCAGGCCCCCTCGTTTCGCCACTTCGTCTTCGACATGTACGGCGCGCGGCTGGCCGAGGTGATGGAACTGCTCGAGGAGGTGGCGTTTCGCAGGCTCGACACGCGGCTCGCGCGGCTGCTCGTCCAGCGCGGCCCGGTGATCGGCGCCACCCACCAGAACCTGGCCGACGAACTGGGCAGCGTGCGCGTGTTCGTGAGCCGCGTGCTGCGCGGCTTCGAGGAGCGCGGCTGGGTCGCGCTGGAGCGCGAGCGTGTCACCGTGGTCGACCCGAAATCGCTGCTGGAGTTCTCGCAGCTGTAGGCGCTGCGCGCCGGGTCGATCTCGCCCGCCGCGCCGGATTGATCTGCGTCAAGGCCAGATGAAGTAAGTAATTAGATACTCACTTTATTGATCCATCGCCTTCGGCTTCCGTCCGGATTGCTCCAGGACAAAGGCCGCTTCCGGCGAAACCACGACAGACAGGGAGTCGAGATGGCTTTCGATGCGACAGACCGAAAAGACGAACGTGCCAGCGCGCACCCGCCGCGGCGCGACCTCCGGATGCGGGCGATCTCGCTGGTCGCGGTCGCGTTCGGCCTGCTCACGATCAAGGCGGGCGGCACGACGCTGAGCGGCGACGCCGCGGCGGTCGCGGCGGCGGGCAACTACGTCGCGTTCGTGCTCTGGTTCAACTTCATCGCGGGTTTCGCCTATGTCGCCGCAGGCGCCGGATTGTGGTGGCGGCAGCGCTGGGCGGCGTGGCTGGCCATCGTCATCGCCTCCGCGACGGCGCTCGTGTTCGCGGCCCTTGGCGCGCACATGGCAAGCGGCGCCGCCTACGAGCAGCGCACCGTGCTCGCGATGACGCTGCGCCTCGCGGTGTGGGTGGCGATCGCAGCCTACGCGTGGCGCGCCGTGTTGCGCGATCGGCGCTGAACCGAATCGCTCGGCTCGCGCGACAACGAGCACGACATGCACGGAAGAAAGGAGTGCGACATGCAGGGGAAGAAGGAGTACCAGATGCACGGAAAGAACAACATCGCCGCGGGTTTTCTGTTTCTCGCCGCGTTCATGGTCTACGGCTTCGTGTTGATCTACCTGCGCGATTTCGCACCCGGCAAGGAGGCGTGGATCGCAGAGTATTCGGTCGGCAAGCATTTCGAGTCGCGCCTCGCGCATGTGCACGGCAACCTGTTCGCCTTCATCAACGTCGTGGTCGGCTACCTGTTGCTACGCCTGCCGGTCGGGGCGCTCGCGTCCAGGGGCATCTCCTGGCTGAGCCTCGCCGGCATGCTGATGCCACTGGGAATCCTTTCCGAGGTGATGTTCGGCGTGCCGCCGCTCCTGGTGATCGTCGGGGGCGTGTCGATGGTCGCCGCGATGGTCTGGTTCGGTGTGGCGGCGATCGGGCTGCGCCTGCCCGAGCGGTCGTAACGAAGGTGCGCGCGAATCCGCGAGCGCTCGCGTAGTCGGTCAGCGTCCGTCATGTCGCGAGTTCGATACGCAATCAACCGCGCGTTTGCTGGCGTCGTGCTGGTGGTCGCGTCGATCGTGCCGATCCAGACAGCCATCGCACAGTCGGCGGCGATCGCGCAGTCGGCGGCGATCGCGCAGCCGGCGAGCGTCGCGCCGGATCGCGCCGAGGGCTGCGATGCTTCGCGCACGGTGAGATTCAGGGGCCTGACCGCGCGGCTGGAGAACGACCTGTTCGCCAACACCGACCGCAACTACAGCAACGGCGTCGCGCTGATGGCCGTGTCGCACGACATTTCCGGCGCGCTCGATCCGATATGCCTGCCGACACCGCTTCGATTGCACGCCGAACTGATCAGGTTCCTGAACCCCGGCTTCTGGTCGGACGCGGGGAGCGCCGCGCAAACGCAGAACGTCGTCGTCAAGTTCGGCCAGGCGATGTACACGCCCGGCGATCCGCTTCGGACCGACCTGATCCTCGAAGACCGCCCCTACGCGGGCCTGCTGTACCTGGGCATGTCGTGGAACCGGCGCAAGCATCTGCCGGCGACCCGCAGCGAGATCCTCGATACGCGCGAGATCACCGTCGGTGTCATCGGGCCGTGGTCGCTCGCCCGGCAGTCGCAGAACGTGGTTCACGACATCGTCGGCAGCGAGAGGTTTCTCGGCTGGGACCACCAATTGGGCAACGAACCCGCGCTGCAACTGGCGATGGAACGCAAGTATCGCGACTATCGTGGCGCGGGCGCGGTTGTTCCCGGATTCGCCGCCGACTCGATCCGCTCGGTCGGGTTGCGACTGGGCAACATCGAAACTTCCGCCGCGCTCGGCGTCGAAGGGCGGATCGGCTGGAACCTTCCGAACGACTTCGGCACCTATCCGATCCGACCGGGCGCCGAGAACCGTCCGCCGTCGCCCGCGTCGCTTCGGGCGGGCGCGGGCGAGTCTACGACGGCCGAACCGCGGCCCGGCGTTCACCTGTTCGGCACGCTGGAAGCGAAGCTCGTCGCGCACGACTTCTCGCTCGACGGGAACCTGTTTCGATCGAGCCACCAGGTCAGCCGCCGGCCCTGGGTCGCGCAGGCGGCCGTGGGACTCAGCGCGCAGGCGCGTGTGGCCGGACACTGGATGAAGCTGGCGGTAATGCGCGTTTTCCGTACCCGCGAGTTCAGCGAGCAGACGTCCAACCATGCCTACGGGTCGATCGCGCTGAGCATCGAGTACTGAATCTGCAACCACTTGAGCAACGCTGCTGCCCTGGGCCGCGCGACGTGGGCCCGAACGCACAGTTCGCGATCGTATCGGTAGAGGATCACCGCAAGTCCGGCGAGAAGGCGCGCCGCAGACCCCGACGGTTTGTCGAAGAAGACCTCTGCACCGAACGAGAGCAGATCTTCGGTGCCCGGCCCGGAAATCTCGAACACGACGAAGGCGTCTTCGCTGCGCGAGACCGCGTAGCCTTGCTCGTGCCAGCCGGGTTGCAGGGCTGAAGCGCCGACGATCAAGGCGCGATCGCGCGCGAGCCGCACCGCGTAGCGATCTTCGCGTGCGATGTCGGGCCATCCGACGGGTGCGGATGCGACGCCCGCGTGCTGCAGCGCCGCCTGCAGGTTGCCGTTCACGATGACCATCCGCTCCGGGCGGCAGGTCGAGATCGATACTCCCCGTCCTTCGATGCGGATCGAATCCCAATCCGGCGTCGGCGACCAGTTCGCGCCGAAGTCGTAACCGGGGCTCGCAATCGGGGCAGCGCCGGGGCGACGCGGTTCAGCCATTGATGCGCTCTCCCCGCGGGTCGAATGCACACGGTGGCGTGACCCTGGCCGCGCGCGTCTTGCCAAGATGAAAGACCGACACCGGCTGGCCGATGCGGGTGCGGCCGCTGCGCAGGAGCGCGAGCGCGATCGGCCGTCGGAGGTTCGGGCTGATGTAACTCGAGGTGACGAATCCCTGGCTGTTTCGGCGCGGCCCGTCGGTCTGCACGATGTGCGCGCCGGGCGCTAGTGGCTCGCCGTTGGTTTCCAGACCGACGAGCACGTGCCGGTCGGCGCGCGACGCTTCGTCGGTGAACAGGCCGCGCTTGCCGATGAATTCGCCGGCTTTCTTTTCGCGCGGTGCGGAGAAACCGAGGTCGTGCGGCATCGTCTGGCCGTCGCTGTCCTTGCCGATGATGATCAGCCCTTTCTCGGCGCGAAGGATCGACAGGGCCTCGAGCCCCAGCAAGCTCGCGCCGAGTTCGGCTCCGAACGATCTGATGCGCGACCATAACTCCGCGGCCTGCGAGCAGGCGACGCTGATCTCGTAGCTTCGATCGCCGGTGAACGAGACGCGCGAAATGCGCAACGAATCGACGTCGACGAAACTCATGTGCGCGAAGGACTCGTCGTCCAGGTCGAGTTCCGGCCACAGGCGCGAGAGCAGTTGCCTGGATTTCGGGCCGGTCAGCGTCAGTGTTGCCCACTGCGCGGTCGAATCCTGGATGAAGATCCGGCCGGCGTCGAACTGGTCCTGCCGCCACGTGTCGAGCATCGCCGCGACCGCGTCGACGTGAGACGATGAGCACGAAACGACGAAGTGGTTCTCGCCGATCCTGCACAGCACGCCGTCGTCGAAGATCGAGCCGTTCTCGTTCAGCATGAAGCCGTAGCGGATTCGGCCCGGCTTGAGCGTGGCCATCGTGTTGTAGTAGACGAAGTCGACGAAGCGCTCAGCGTCGGGGCCGAAGACCTCGATCTTTCCGAGCGGTGACCCGTCGAACAGCGCGACGCCTTCCCTGGCGGCTTGCGCCTCGCGCTGGATCGCGAGCTCGGCGCGGTCGGTGCCGTAGAAAGCCGGGCGCAGCCAGCCGCCGTACTCGCGAAACACGGCGCCTTGGTCGCGATGCTCGTTCTCCAGCGGCAGCCGTTTGATCGGCGAGAAACACTCGCCACGTCGTGCGCCGGCAAAGCTCGGCAACGGCACCGGAACGAAGGGCGGTCTGTAGGTGGTGGTTCCCGCCGAAGCGATCGACTGGCCCCTGATCGCCGCCATCGTCGCCAGGCCGACGATGTTGGAGGTTTTGCCCTGATCGAGCGCCATGCCGAGCGTCGTGTAGCGCTTCAGGTGTTCGATCGAAACGAAATTCTCGCGCGCGGCGAGTTCTATGTCGCCGACGGTCACGTCGTTCTGGAAATCGACCCATTGCCTGCCTTCGGCGCCCGGTCGCGGCCATGCAGGCTGCACTTCGTAGGTTTGCGAAATGCCCCCGCTGCGTGCGAGCGATCCGGTGTTTGCGGCTGTGGCGGTCCCCGCGCCCGGTGCGATCGGCCTCGTATTCGCACCCGCGCCCGCGGCCGCGCCAGAATCGAGCGCCTGCTCGACGCTGAACTCGCCCGCTGCGGCCCCGACCGTGTCGATGCTCGCGGTGCCGGGGCGCGGCACGAAGGCGAGCAGGTCGTCGCGCCAGTCGAGTTTTCCGCCTGCCTGGCAGTGCAGGTGCACGCTCGGTGTCCAGCCACCGGAGACCAGCAAGGTATCGGCTTCGAGCGATTCGCCGCGATCGGTGTGGACGGCGCGCAGCCCACCGCGCCAGTCGAGTCCGCGAACGCGCGCATTGCCGCGGGCGGGAACTCCGCCGGCATCGGCGTGCTCGCGGCTGTCGACGAGCGTGACCTGCGCGCCGGCCGCGCTCAGCGAACGCGCGACCCCGATCGCGGAGCTGTTGTTGGTCGCGACGACGACACGATCGCCGACCAGCACGCCGTAGCGGTTCAGGTAGGCGAGCGCGGCATGGGCCGACATCACGCCGGGGCGATCGTTGTCGGGAAAGGTCAGCGGTCGCTCGATCGCACCGCCGGCGAGCACGATCCGGTCGGCCCGCACGCGCCACAAGGTATCGGGCGCGTGGTCGGTCCCGGTCTGATTGCACAGCGCCATGTTGTGGTCATAGATGCCAAACGCTGTGGTGCTCGGGAGATATCGCCCGCCGGCGGCTGCGAACGCGGCGCACGAGCGCCGCGCCCATTCCACGCCCGGGGCGCCGTCGACCGTTTCGAGGTTGTCGCCGAGCAATCCGCCGGGCGCAGCGCGGTCGTCGACCAGCAGCACGTCCTGTCCCCGCTCGGCGGCGGCGCGCGCACAGGCGAGCCCGGCGACACCGGCGCCCACCACCAGCAGATCGCACCTGGCGTGGCGTTGCCGCGCGATCGCGCCGGAGCGAAATCCGGGGTCGGCCCGGCCGAGCCCGGTCATTTCCCGGATCCGCGGCTCGAACCACCGCCAGTTCGGCCACATGAAGGTCTTGTAGTAGAAGGCTGCCGGAATGAAACGCGCGAAGCGATCGATCCACGCGCGGCGATCTCCCGCGGCGTTCGGGCTGCCGACCACGCTGAACGCCTCGACGTCGGCCGTGAGCGCAGTCGTGCTCGCCCTGCAGTTCGGCGTGCGCACGCCGGCTCGCACAAGATCGAAGATCGCGTTCGGTTCCTCGACCCAGGCGCCCCAGATGCCGCGCGGGCGATGGTACTTCGAGCTGCGACCGACGATCCGCACGCCGGCGGCGAGCAACGCAGAGGCGAGCGTGTCGCCCGGGTGCCCGGTGTAGCGGCCGCCGTCGAAGGAGAAACCGAGCGCGACCGCGCGATCGACCGCACCGCCGCTCTGCAGCCGTCGCGAACTCATCGGTCGTCGCCCCGTAGCGGTTCGAGGGCGATCACCGCCATGCTCAGCGTGTCGCGCCGCATCGCGAACAACTCGCCGCAACCGAGGTGGCGCCAGATCTCCCGGCTCGCGCCTCTCGGATTGCTCTTCATGTGAAGGTACGAGGCCCAGACGTCGGGCGACACCTCGCGTGCCGGTTCCGGGCGCAGCTTTCCGGCTTCGGCAACGAAGTGGAACTCGGTCTCGTTGCGTGCGCCGCAGAAGGGACAATCGAAGATCTGCATCGGCGTGGCGTGGCGTGGCGTGGCGTGGCGTGGCGTGGCGTGGCGTGGCGTGGCGTGGCGTGGCGTGCCTCAGTGCGCGATTCCGGCGGCCGCGCCTTCGTCGATCAGCGCGCCGGTGGCGAAACGCGACAGCGCGAACGGGCGGCTCAACTCGTGGTGCTCTCCGGTCGCGAGGATGTGCGCGAGCAGTGTGCCGCCGGCCGGGATCGCCTTGAAGCCGCCGGTGCCCCAGCCGCAGTTCACGTAGATGCCCGGCACCCCGACCGGGCCCAGGATCGGCGACGAATCGGAGGTCACGTCCACCGCGCCGCCCCACTGCCGCATCAGTCGCAGCTGCCCGAGCGCCGGCGCCATCTCGAGAAGGCCCGAGAGCACCGTCTCCTGCATCGGCGGATTGCCGCGTTGTCCGTACGAGGGCACGCGGTCGAGCCCGCCGCCGAATACCATCTCGCCCTTGTCGGACTGGCTGAAGTACACGCCGGTACCGGGCGACAGCGCGACCGTGTCCATCATCGGCTTCACCGGCTCGCTGACGAAGGCCTGCAGGGTGTAGGTGCAAATCGGCAGCGTGTATCGGCCCATCGCGGCCAGCACCGATGAAGATCCGGCCACCGCGACGCCGATCCGTTCGGCACGGATCTCGCCGCGCGAGGTCTCGACGCCGACCACGCGGCCGGCTTCGCGGGCGAACCCGGTGACTTCGCAGTTCTGGATGATGTCCACGCCCAGCGCGTCGGCGGCGCGCGCGTAACCCCAGGCGACCGCGTCATGGCGCGCGGTGCCGCCGCGGCGCTGGTTGGTGGCGCCGAAGATCGGAAAGCGCGCGTCGCGATCGAAGTTCAGGATCGGCGCCAGCGCGCGCACCTGTTCGCGGCTCAGCAGCTCGGCGTCGACGCCGTTGATCAGCATCGCGTTGACGCTGCGCGCCGCGAGTTCCATCTCGATTTCACCGTGCGCGAGCATCATCATGCCGCGCTGCGAGAACATGATGTTGTAGTTCAGCTCGCGCGACAGGCCCTCGTAGAGCCGCACCGACAGATCGTAGAGCGCCGCGCTCTCGGGGTAGAAGTAGTTCGAGCGGATCACCGTCGTGTTGCGCCCGGTGTTGCCGCCCCCGATCCAGCCGCGTTCGAGCACCGCGACGCGCCGCACGCCGTGGGTCTTCGCCAGGTAGTAGGCGGTGGCGAGCCCGTGGCCGCCGCCACCGATCACGATCACGTCGTAGGCTGGTTGCGGTTCGGGCGAGCGCCACGCGGGCCGCCAACCGCGCTGGCCGGCGCGGCCCTCCCTGAACAGCGAAAACGCCGAGTAGTGCCGGGTCAATTGGCTTGCAGGCGATTGCGGTGGAACTTGCCGCCCTTCATCACGATCGGGATGTGGGCGCCGTCGTCGGCCATCAGCTTGAGGTTCTTCAGCGGGTTGCCGTCGACGACCAGGATGTCGGCGAACGCCCCGGCCGAGATCTCGCCGATCGTGCCCTTGGCGCGGACGATCTCGGCATTCACGCCGGTGGCCTGGTTCAGGATCTCGAAGTTCGAGAACACCGACGAGCGCAAGCCGAACTCGATCGACTGCATCGGCTGGATCGCGCCGATCAGGTCGGTGCCGAAACCGACCCTCACGCCCGCGCGTTTCATGTGGTTGAGCCGCTCGACCGCTTCGTCTTTGATGTTGTCGAGCTTGTCCAGCGATTCGCGCGGCAGGCCGAACTCCTCGCCGCGTTCGGCCAGCCCGGCGATCACAGCCAGCGTCGGAACGATGCTGACGCCCTTGTCGGCGGCCATGTTCGCGGTGTCGGCTTCGATCAGCGTACCGTGCTCGATGCAGTGCACGCCGAGCGCGATGGCGCGCTTGAGCGCCCGGTCCGGGTGGATGTGGGCGGTGCAGTAGACCAGATGGTTCTCGACTTCCTCGACGATCGCGCGCACCTCGTCGTTGCCGAACTGGATCCCTTCGAGCGGGTCGGACACCGAGGCCACGCCGCCCGAGCCCATGAACTTGATGAACGAGGCGCCGCGGCGCAGCTGCTCGCGGATGACCCTGCGCACCGCGTCGACGCCGTCGACGATCACACCCAGCGGATTGACGAAGCAGCAACCGCACATCACCGCGTGCTCATCGTGCCGGTGGTAGTCGTGGGGGTGGCGCGTGTCGGCGTGGCCACCGGTCTGGCTCAGCGCCTTCTCGCAGTAGAACAGGCGCGGAGCCGTGATCAGCCCTTTCTGGATGGCCAGCCACAACCCGTAGTCGGCGCCCCCGGTGTCGCGCACCGAGGTGAATCCGCGATCGAGCATGTCGCGCAGCATGTTCGCCGCGTGGTGCGCGTACATCGTCGCCGGCAGGTTCTGCAGCCGGTTGACGTTCATGTCGTAGAAGTACGCGTGGATGTGCGCGTCGATCAGGCCGGGCATCAGCACCCGCCCGCCGCAATCGATCACGTCGGCGTCGGGCGGCGGTGGCGCATCGGAAACCGACTTGATGCGCTCGCCGTCGACCACGACGCTGGCCGAGGTGAGTCGATCGTTCAGGCCGTCGAAGACCTGTGCGTTGGTGAAGACGATCATCTTTTCTCTCCTCGGTGTCTCGCGCTCACTTGCCGTCGTTGAGCGCCTTGTTGATGCGTTCGAAATAGGCCAGTGCTGCGGGGCTGATCTTCTCCGACTGCGCGCGCCAGATCTTGAGCAGCTCTGCCTGGATGAGCTTGCGATCGGCCAGCGGCACCGGGTCGAGCATCTTCATTCCCCCCTTGGTGGTCAGCCACTCGTAGGCCGATTTCTCGGCCGCGCCCAGCTTCCACGATTCGAGCGACTCGCGCCACATCGCATTCGATTCGTCGACCAGGATCTTCTGCAGATCGGGCGGAACTTTCGCCCAGACATCCTTGTTCACGCCGATCGAGAACGGGTATGCCATCGAGAACGCCGACAGGTAGCTGATGCAGCAGGTGACCTCGTAGATCGACTGCGATTGGCCGTAGGTCGGGCCATAGACCGATCCATCGACCACACCGGTCTTGAGCGCCATGTACAGCTCCGAAGACGGCACCACCTGCGTCGAGACGCCGAGCGCATTGAACGCCTGCAGGCCGTCCTTGGTGAAATGGCGAAACTTGATCTTTCGCAGGCCTTCGAGCGTATTGACCGGGTCCTTGGACATGATGACCAGGTCGCGCAGCGCCCCGAACGGCGAGCGTGCGACCTGGACGATCCCCCACTTGCTCGATCCCAGGATCTCCGCGGCGATCTTGTACTGCTCGTCGACGATCTTCAGGTTCTGTTCGGCGTCGACCAACACGCCGTGGGGCGCGAACACGCCCATCAACGGTTCGTCGCGCACCACGTAGTAGGGCACGATGTTCATCGCTTCGAGCACACCCTGCTTGAGGACGCGCAGCGAATCGACGTTCTTGAATCCGATCGTCTCGATCGGGACCACGTCGATCTTGAAGCGGCCGCCGGATTTCTTGTCGACTCGTTTGGCGAGTTCCTGCAGGTTGATCGTCGTGGGGTCTTTCGGACCCACCGAGCTGCCCAGGCGCCACGTGAGGTCGGCCGCCTGCGCAAGGCCGGCGCTCGCGACCAGAGTGGCCAGCAACGCGAGGAATGACTTGAGCTTCATGCGATTCTCCCAATGATTGAACAAGTTACCGAAACTCGCCGCCCGTACATCGAAGCGGCTACCCGAACCCGGAGATGCGTGGCAGGAACAGCGCGATCTGCGGAAAGATGGTGATGATCGCCAGCAGCGCGAGCATCAACAGCCAGTACGGCAGGCAGGCCAGCGCCGCCTCGCCGAGCGTGACCTCGTTGCGACTGACGGCCATCACGACGAACAGATTGATCCCCAGCGGCGGCGTGAGCAGACCGATCTCGATCACGATCACCAGCGCGATGCCGAACCACACCGGGTCGAACCCCAGCCCGGTGACCACCGGAAACACGAAGGGCAGCGTGATCAACAGCATCTCGATCGGCCCGAAGAAGCAGCCGAGCACCAGGTACATCGCGAAGATCAGCGTGATCACGATCGGTGCCGACAGGCCGGCGGCGGCGACCATCCCGATCAGCAGGCGCGGCAACCCGGTCAGAGCGACGGCTTGGCTGAGAACCAGCGCGCCCACCAGCACCAGCGTCAGCGTGGAGAAGGTGCGCACGGTAGCGGTCAGCGCCGCCCAGACGCGTGCCAGGCTCAGTTCGCGATAGAGCGCGGCCAGCAGCGCCGCGGTCGCGACGCCCAGAGCGGCCGCCTCGGTCGGCGTGGCCAGCCCCATGAAGATCGTGCCCAGAATCGCGAACACCAGGATGACGAAGGGCCAGGCCTCGGCCGACTTGGCCAGCGCGCGGCCGAGCGGCATCAGCGCGCCCACCGGCGGTGCGATGCCTGGGGCGCAGGCGCGCCAGGATGCCGATGTAGACCATGAACAGGCCGGCCAGCAAGAGCCCGGGGACGATTCCCGCTATGAACAGTGCGCCCACCGAGACTTCCTGCCACGCGCCGTAGATGATCAACGCGATCGACGGTGGAATCAGGATTCCCAGCGTGCCGCCCGCGGCGATCGTGCCGATCGTCGCCCGGCGCGAGTAGCCGCGCGATTTCAACTCGTCGTAGGCGATCGAGCCGACCACCGCGGCGGTCGCGGTGGACGATCCGCTGATCGCGCTGAACACCGTGCACGCACCGATGTTCGTTTGCAGCAGCTGGCCCGGAAGGCGTTCGAAGGTGGGCGAGATCGCGCTGTAGATGCGCTTGGCCAGCCCCGATTGCCCGAGGATTTCTCCCAGCAGGATGAAGGTCGGCACGGCGGTGAAGGTGAAACTGTTGAACACGTTCCAGGTGGCGTTGCCGAGCACGCTGAAGTTTCCGCCGAAAGCGAAGTGCAGCACCGCGAGCCCGGTCGCGCCGATCACGATGCCGAGCATCGAACCGGTGAGCAGGCCGAAGGCGATGATCGAGACGAGCGCGGCGGTGAACATGGCTCAGGCCGCGCCTTCGTCGGCTGTGGCGCCTTCGGGGGTGGACTCGCCGTCGAGCGCACGGTCGATATCGGCCAGCGAACGCACCGCGACCGCAAGCGCGAGCAGCGCGAGCGACGCGGGGATCAGCATCATCCACGGCCATTCGAGCAGGTCGGCGACGTAGCTGCGCGCGCCGAACTGATAGCTCGACCTTGCGAACTTGAAGGTTTGCCAGAACAGGATCGCCAGCACGACGATCGCCCCCAGGTGGCCGGCGAGCATCGCCCACGACTGCAGGCGCACCGGAAGCAGGCGCCAGACGATCAATACGCGAATGTGCCGGCGCTCCACCATGCCGCCGACCATCGCGAGGAACGACATCGCCACGAACAGGTAAGCGGCGATTTCCTCGGTGGCCGGGATCGGGCTGGACAGCAGGTAGCGTTGCAGGCTCGCAAACACGAGCACCACGACGATCGCGGCGACCGCGATCGCAGACAACGCGGTCATCGCGGCGGCGACGCGGCGCGACAGCGCTTCGGTGCGTTCGACCAGGGGACGCAGCGCGCTCACGCGATGTCCTTCCAGACTTCACGCGCGAGTCGCAGCCAGTTGCCGCCGAGCACGGCGCGGACGTCGGCCTGCGCGTATCCGGCACGAAGCATCCGTTCGGTGAGTTGCGGAATCTGTTCGGGCGTGGATACGCGCAGCCGTCGCGTCTCGTAGCCCTGACCTGCGGGGTACTTGGCCGACTGGCTCTGGACGGCGGCGGTCAGTGTCGCCGGGTCCGACACGCTGTCCAGACCGATCCCGACGTGCCGGGCACCGAGCAGTTGCACCCAGTGATCGAGGTGCGCGAACAGCGCGTCGGTCGAGTCGTCGTTGTCGCCCAGGAAGATCCCGATGCCGTTGACGCCGATCACCCCTCCGGTCGCGGCGCACGCTCTCGCCGTCTCGTCGTCGATGTTTCGTTCGTGCGGCTTGAGCGCCGCCGCGTTGCAGTGCGAGTAGATCACCGGTGCGCTGGCCATCTCGAACACGTCGAGCGAGGTGCGCCGCCCGGTATGCGTGCAGTCGACCAGCATGCCGACGCGCTGCATTTCGCGCACGACCTCGACCCCGAAGCGCGACAGTCCGCAATCGGTGCGCTCGTGACAACCGTCGCCGACGTGGTTCTTCTGGTTGTAGGCCATCAGCGCGTGTCGCACGCCGAGTTTGTAGAACACCTCGACCAGGCCGATGTCGCGCTCGAATGGGGTCGTTCCCTGGAAGCTGAAACCGAGCGCCAGTTTGTCGGCACTTTTCGCCGCCTCGGCGTCGTCCGCAGTCGTGAGCAAGGTGTAGCGATCGGAATGGTCGTTGATGAAACGCCGCCACATCGAAATCCTGCGCAGCGCCCCCAGCGCGTCGTCCGGGTCGCTCGCCACCGTGATCGACACCGCGTCGTAGCCGCTCGCTTTCATCCGCTCGAGCGCCGCGAAGTGCGCCGTCCACGAGCCGCAGGTGAGCGTCGCCGGAAAGGTCTGGTCCCAGACCAGCGCGTCGGCGTGCAGTTCGGCGGCGTCGGTCATTTCCGGCCTCGATTCGCGTTGTGGTGGGCGGAGAACTCGGCGAGCAGGATCTGGCACGCGCCCTTGAAGATCCCCTGTTCGGCTTCGCGGCTGCGATCGAACATCATTCGGATCGCCCCGCCGCGCATCAGGTCGACGACCAGGCGCGTGCTCTCGAGCATGCGCTCGAGCGTCATGTCCACGTCCGGGAACTCGGTGCGCAGGTGATTCGCGCGGTTCCTGATCTGGGCATCGCGATACTCGTTCACGGCCGCTTCGAGCACGGGGTCGTGGCGCGTCGCGCTCAGGATCTCGATCACCGCCGGATAGCGCGGGTCGGCGTAGATCTTCGCGTAGCGGGTCACGAGCCGTTCGACCCGCGTATCGAGCTGCGTGTCCACCGGGTTGTCGCTCGAGGGAAAGGCCTCGGCGAAAGGTGCGAACAGTTCGGCGACTGTCGCTGCCATCAGTTCGCTCTTGGCACCGAACTGGTGCTGCAATGCGCCGGTCGTGACGCCCGCGCGCCGGCAGATGTCGTTCACGGTCGCGCCGGCAAGGCCGCGCTCCATGATCAGTTCGATCGTCGCCTCGAGCAACTGCTGGCGCGTCTGCTCCGAGCGTTCGGCCTGGGACATCGGTGACGCCGACATCTTTCCTCCGCAGCATGTTGCAAGGGCAAAAACATCATCAACGTTATGATGAATGTTAGCAGCATGCGGACAGGAACATGCAAGATCGTTCAAGCCAGGCGCGAAACTGCCGCGAGCAAGTCGCTCGTGCGATCAGTCAGGGACTTGCGAGGCAGTCCGCATCGACATCCGATATCGATGCCCTGCCGATGTGGGCCAGGGTCCGATGCATGTCTTCGATCAGGATCTGCAGGCAACGCCGGACACCTTCCGCGCCGCCGGCCGCGGCCGCGTAGAGCGTCGGTCGACCGATCAGCACCGCCTGGGCGCCCAGTGCGACCGCCCTGACGATGTCGCTTCCGCGGCGCACGCCCCCGTCGAGAAAGAGCGGGATTTGCGTGCCGAGCTTCGGGGCGATCTGCGCCAGCGCAGCGATTGACGAGGGCACGCCATCGAGCTGACGGCCACCGTGGTTGGAGATGACGATCCCGTCCGCACCCTGGGCGAGCGCCTCGGTTGCGTCTTCCAGCGACAGGATCCCCTTGATCAGGATCGGACCCTTCCAGCGCTCGCGCAGCCAGGGAACGATGTTCCAGCCAAGCGTCGAGTCGAGCTGGCTGTTCAACAACGATGCGTGCGGCGAAGCTCCGGCACCGCCCAGCGGGTCGGCGAAATTGCGCATTGCCGGTACCCCGTGGCGCAAGACGCTCAGACACCATCGCGGGTGCATCGCGAAGTCGAGAACGCTGCTCGGGCTCCACTTCAGCGGAATCGTGAAGCCGTTTCGGATATCGCGGCGGCGTTTGCCCACCACCGGCACGTCGACGGTGACGACCAGCGCTTCGTAGCCGGCGTCCTGCGCGCGCGCGATCAGTCGCTCGGTGATCGCACGATCCTTGAAAACATAGAGCTGGAACCAGCGACGTCCGGGGCCGACTCGAGCGACCTCTTCCATCGTGCTGCCCGAACAGGTGCTCAGAACGAACGGTATTCCGGCCGCTGCGGTTTCCCTGGCGAGGATCTCGTCGGCGTGCGGCCAGGCCATGTTCGCCAGGCCGGTGGGACCGACCATCAGCGGAGCCGCGGCCGGCGAACCGAGAATCGGATGTTCGAGGCTTGTCGCGTTGACGCCGGCGAGGATCCGTTGCTTGAACCAGACCGCGTCGAAGTCGGCCATGTTGGCGCGAAGCGTGACCTCATCGTCGGCGCCCCCGTCGATGAACTCGAACACCGCTCGAGGCAACTTGCGTTTTGCCATCAGCCGCAGGTCGGCGACGGTGACAGCGCGGGCAACACTCATGGCAATGGCTTTCGTCGGGTCATGGCGCTACCTGGCCACGCCCATCAGCATGTCCGGAAGCCCGGTCACCAGAACCGGGAAGACGATGATCAGGGCAAGTACCAGAAAGAGCGGAATCAGCACGGGAAAGGTTGCCTTGACGACTTCCTCGAACTTCAGTCCCGAGATCTGCGCCATCACGAACAGCACGATTCCGAAAGGCGGCGTCAACAGGCCGAGCATCAGGTTGAGCACCATCACGACCCCGAAATGCACCGGGTCGATGCCGACGGCCGTGACGATCGGCAGGAAGATCGGGGCGAAGATCAGGATCGAGACGGTGGGATCCAGAAAACAGCCGATCAGCAGGAGGAACAGATTGATCAGCAACAGGATGACCAGTGGGCTGGAACTGAAGGCGAGCAGGGTCTCGGCGATCTGCACCGTCATTCCCGAGCGCATCAACACCCATCCGAACAGCGAAGCGGCAGCGATGATGAAGCCGATGATCGCGCTCTCTTTCGCGGTTTCGACGAACACCGTCAGAAGAGCACGCGGGCCCAGTTCGCGCATCACGAACACGCCGATGAGCAGCGCGTAGCAGACGGCGATCGCGGCCGCCTCGGTGGGGGTGACGATGCCCGACCAGATGCACCCCAACAGGATGACCGGCGTCATCATCGGCAGGAACGCATCGACGAAGGCGGCGGCGGTACGCGCCCAGGTCGGGAATGCCTCGCGTGGGAGTTCGACCCTGCGCGCGTAGATCGTGACCATCACCATCAGCGCGAGCGTCATCAGCAGCCCCGGCACCACGCCTCCGAGAAACAGGCGCCCCACCGACACGCCCGACGCGAAGGAGAACACGATCATCGGGATGCTGGGTGGGAATATCGGCCCGATGATCGACGAACCGGCGGTGATCGCCACGCTGAACTTCTTTGGATAGCCGGCCTTGTTCATCGCGTCGAGTTCGATCTGCCCGAGGCTGGCGGCGTCGACGACGGCGGCGCCGGACATCCCCGAGAATATGAGGCTGGCGATGACGTTCGAGTGTCCCAGCCCACCCGGAAGAAAGCCCACGATCGCGTCGGCAAAGCGAAAGATCTTCGCGGTGATGCCGGCGGTGTTCATCAGCTTGGCCGCGAGGATGAACAGCGGTATTCCCACGAGCAGGAAATTCTGCAGGCCGAACTGCATCTTCGTGGACAGAATCGCCGGATGAAAGGGCGCGCCGCCCAGGAGCAGGGCCCCGAGCGACGAAAGCGCGAGCGCCATCGCGACCGGCACGCCGATCAACAGCAGCGCGACCATCCCGAAGGTGAGTGCGAAGATCAAACCTTCGAGTCCGGTATGCCTGGTGGTCTGGGGGCGCCCCTCAGATCGCGCGCGATGTTGATCGCAAGGTAGTACAGCATGACCAGCGTGGTGAACACGAGCGCCAGGTACATGTGCCCGATCCTGATCCAGTCCACCGTGCCCAGCGAGATGTCCCAGTTGCTCATCGCGTTGTCCCAGGCGCCGCTGGCAAAGAGCACGAGAAACGGGATCATCAGCACGCGACCGAGAATGCGGGCTGCGCGCTGCCCTCGTGGGCCGAGACGCTCCACGACCGTGTCGATCCTGATGTGGGCCTCATCCGCCATCGCGGCGCTCGCGCCCACGAACACCAGCAGGAAGAAGGTCAACTGCGCCAGGTCCTCGGTCCACGACGCCGGAATCCCCAGGATTCCCCTGAAGACCACGGTCAGCACCGTGACGCAGACCATGCACAGCAGCACCAGCGCGTTGAGTTTCTCCAGAAAGCTCTTCACACCGAAGGTTCTACTTCAGTGCCGCCTTCACCTTCGCGTAGAACGCCGGATCCCATTCGGTTGCCGCGATACCGTCGACGACCGGCTGCACCGCTTTCTTGAAGGCTTTCTTGTCGACGGTGATCAGCGTCATTCCGTGTTCCTGCAGCTTCTTCACCATTTCGGCATCGCCATTCCTGGTGATGCTGTTGCCGAGCTCGACGGCTTCCTTCATCGCCTTGGTGAACAGTGCCTGGTCGTCCTTGCTCAAGCTCGCCCACCACTTGCTCGACGACATGACGATGGCCGCGCCGTAGACGTGCTCGGTGGCGATCAGGTACTTCTGCGCTTCGTAGAACTTGTAGGCCAGGATCGTTTCCGGCGGATTCTCCTGGGCCTCGACGACTCCCGTCTTCAGCGCCATGTAGACCTCGCTGAATGCAATCGTCGAAGGCACGGCGCCCAGGCTCTCCCAGACCTTGAACCAGGTCTTGACCGGGGGGAGCCGCATCTTCAGGCCCTTCACGTCCTCGAGCGTTTTCACCGGCCTGTTCGAGGTCAGGTAGCGAGCGCCACGGTAGATCACGCCGTCGGTGCGAACGCCGCGTTGCTTCTCCATCAGCGCCGACAACTCCTTGCCCGGACCATTCCAGAACTTCCAGAAGTCGTCCTGGCCGGAGAACATGTAGGGCACTTCGCTGATGAAGTACTTCGGAAAGAACGTGGTCATCGGGCCGGCACCGACCGCGCCGAGTTCCACCGAACCTTGCGAAAGCAACTCGAAGGTCTGCTTTTCGTCGCCCATCGCGCCGCCGCGGTGAATCTGGACTTCGATCCGCCCGCCGGTTTGCTGGTGCAAGGTCTCCTTGAGCTTGTTCAGGCCCAGATCCATCGGCGAGCCCGGCGGATAGACCGAGGCGACGTTCGCCGTGACCTTCTTGCCGCTCTTGGGATCCGACGCGGCGACCGAGACGCTGCTGGCGGCCGCCAGCAGCAGAGAAACGAGCAACGTGGCGGAAAGCTTCTTGAACATCGGATCCCCCGTCGTAGGTTGGCTTCTTCGGATTCGCGCTTCGCCTTCGAATCGCACCCGAATGGCTGTACAATGAACCTTGTTGTATGACAACAGTCAGCATACTATAACCGAAGCCAATATGGCCGACAAGAATTCGCCTTCCCGCGCTGCGACGCCGATCAGCGTTCGCCCGGTGCCGCGGCGCCAGAGCCTGGTCGCGACGGTGGTCGAGCAACTGGCGCATCAGGTGCGCTCGGGCGCGGTCGCTCCCGGTTCGCGGCTGCCGCCCGAGAGCGAACTGTGCCGCCTGTTCGGCGTGAGCCGCACTGTGGTACGCGAGGCGGTGGCGCAACTGAAAGCGGAAGAACTGGTCGAGACCCGGCGCGGCCGGGGGTTGTACGTGAGGAATTCGGGACCGGTGCCGGGCGTACTGCGCCTGCAGGCACCCGAGGGCGACGCGGCGAAGATCGCTTTCGAGTTGCTGGAGTTTCGCGCCGGACTCGAGACCGAATCGGCTCGACTCGCGGCGTCGCGAAGGACGACCGAGGACGTCAAGGCGTTGCAGCGTGCTTTCGCACGGCTCACGGCAGTGCAGGGCAGGGGGCGCAGCGGGACCGACGACGACCTCGCGTTTCATCTCGCGATCGCTCGCGCGTCGCACAACACGTACATCGTGCAGGTGCTCGAATTCCTTTCCGGCGCGCTGCGTGTCGCGATCTCGACGAGCCGCGAACTCGACCTCAAGCGTGTCGAGTCGTTGGCCGATGCGCATGCCGAGCACACCGCGATATTCGACGCGATCGTCGCCGGCGATTCGGACGCCGCGGTGCGCGCGATGCGATCGCATCTGGAAGCCGGCAGGAATCGACTGCTGTTCCGGTCGGCCTGAGCAAAGTCAATCAACGACGGAGAGCCAATGAAAGTCACCGACATCGAGACCGTTCGCCTCGATTCATTTCCGAACATCCTGTGGGTGCGTGTCCATACCGACGAGGCGATCGTCGGTCTGGGCGAGACGTTCTACGGTTCGCACGCCGCGGAAGCCCACATTCACCAGACGATCGCGCCGTACCTGATCGGCAAGGATCCTCGCAACATCGAGAGCCACCAGGCGCACCTCGTCGGTTATCTCGGTTTTTGCGGCAGCGGTGCCGAAGTCCGCGGTCGATCGGCGATCGACATCGCGCTGTGGGACATCCTGGGGAAGTCGGTCAAGCTGCCGCTGTGCGATCTGCTCGGCGGCAAGGTCAGGAATTCGATCAAGGCCTACAACACCTGCGCCGGTTACAGCTATGTGCAGACTCGGTCGACGCAGGGGACGGCCAACTTCGGACTCGATGCCAAGCAGGGCAGGTACGAGGATCTCCAGGGTTTCATGACGCGCGCCGACGAAGTGGCGCAGAGCCTGCTCGACATGGGCATCACCGCGATGAAGATCTGGCCCTTCGACTACGCGGCCGAAAAGACCGGCGGGCAGTTCATCTCCGCCGAAGATCTGAAGAAGTGCCTGGAGCCCTTCGAGAAGATCCGCAAGGCGGTTGGCGATCGGATCGACGTCATGGCCGAACTGCACTCGCTGTGGAACCGCCCGATGGCGACTCGTATCGCGCGCGCGCTCGAACAGTTCGATCTGCTGTGGGTCGAGGATCCGGTGACGATGGACCACATGGACTCGATCGGTGAAGTGGCCCGCTCGACGAGGTCGCCGATCGCGGTCGGCGAGACGCGGGGGCTGATGGCGGACTATCGCTACCTGCTCGATCTGAACGCACTGAGCCTGCTGATCATGGACATGTCGTGGTGCGGCGGCGTGTCCGAGGCTCGCAAGATCGCGTCCATGGCGTCGACCTATCACACGCCGGTCGCGTTTCACGATTGTTCCGGGCCGGTGGTGCTGGCGGCTTCGACGCACCTGGCGTTGCACACGCAGAACTGTTTCGTCCAGGAGATGGTGCGGGCCTTCTACTTCGGGTGGTACGGCGACGTCGTCGACGGATTGCCAAAACTCGAAAACGGTCAGTTGAGCGTTTCCGACGCGCCGGGCATCGGCGTCGAATTGCGACCCGAAGTGCTCGCGAACCCGGGTTGCCGCCGCCGCATCACCACGCAGGCGGATCTGTAGTCGGGGTCCCGGAACGCAAACCACACCGCCGAACAGCCCAGAGGAAAACCTTGAATCAGTCGACCTCGAATCAGTCGAACACCGGCGCGCCGGCGCTCAACGTCGTCCTGTACGGCGACATCATCCTTCCCAACGAGTACAGGCTTCGCGCCAAGGCGGATTTCCCGTTGAGCGTGACCAGGCTGGCGGACGATGCGTCCCCGGCACAGAAGGAAGCCGCGCTGGCCGATGCGGACGCGGTGGTGTGCGTGAAGTTCGACCATCAGTCCAGGCACTTGCCCAATCTGCGCCTGATCCAGTTGCAGGCGGCCGGGTACGAAAAGATCGACTTCGAGTGCCTGCCCGACGCGGCGGCAGTGTGCAACGCCTTCGGCCACACCCGTGCGATCGCCGAGTACGCGATCATGACGATGCTGATGTGGACGCATCGGTGGAAGCCGGTCGAGGACAGTTTTCGGGCCGGTTCGTGGAAATACAGCGGAGCGATGTACGGACCGCTTCGCGACGAACTCAACAGCAAGACAGTCGGCATTCTCGGCTTCGGGCATATGGGCAAGGAGATCGCCGAGCGCTGCCGCGCGATGGGCGTGCGCGTCGTCGCTTGCGCGCGCAATCCGCAGACCGCGGAACACGCCGACATGTACTACCCGATCGATCGGCTCGACGAGTTTCTCGGGCAGTGCGACTTCGTCGTGGTGTGCATCGCGCTCGTGCCGCAAACCGAAGGCCTGATCGACGCCGGGCGGCTGGCGCGGATGAAACGCGATGCCGTGCTGATCAATGTCGCACGCGGTCCGATCGTGGTCGAGCGCGATCTCTACGAGGCGCTCAGCTCGGCCACGATCGCCGGCGCGGTGATCGACGTCTGGTGGCAGTACCCGGACGCCGGCGATGTGCAGCGACGCGGCTCGCGGTTTGCGTTCCACGAAATGGACAACGTGATGATGACGCCGCATTCGTCGGGCTGGACCGAACAGATGATGGATCGGCGCTGGGACATGATCGTCGCGAACCTGCGGGCGATCTGGCGCGGCGAGCCGCTAAGCAACCTTGTGCGCGGGCCGGTCAGCCCGCCGTAGACGTGCAGGCGCGGGTGCCATGTCCTTCGAAGCCCGGGAGATGATCGCCTTCGACGCAGCTTCCGCGGCGACGCTGTCCCCGGATTCGATCGCCTGTACGACCTTGCCGTGCAACGGCAAGGTCGAGCGCTTGATGTGCGCGGAGTTCCAGCCCTTGCCGGCGTACAACTCCAGCGTGGTCGAGATCAGGACCTCGATCAGCGGCACCAGTCGCGTCAGGAAGGAGTTGTGGCAGGCAAGCAGAATTGCGCCGTGAAAGCGCACGTCGGCCAGGCCAAAGGCGTCGGGTTCGCCGGCGGTCGCCTGCATCGACTCGAAGGCGCGCCGGATCTCGAGGCGCTCCGATTGTGTGGCTCGCCGGGCGGCAAGCCCTGCGGCGGCGGGTTCGAGCAGCAATCGTAGTTCGACGAGATCCTCCGCGACGTTGCCGGCATCGCGAAAGGCGAGCCGCCACTGCAGCACCTGCGGGTCGAACAAGTGCCACGAGCGCTCGTCGAGAACGCGACTGCCCAACTTCGGCGCGACTGCGACCATGCCCTTCGCAGCGAGCGTCTTGACCGCTTCGCGCACGACGGTGCGACTCACGCCGAGCGCCTCGCACAGATCGGCTTCGACCGGCAGTACGTCACCCGCCGGGTAGCGGTTCGTCACGATCCACTCGGCGATCGTGTCGACCGCCGACGCATGCAGGCTTTTCTTGCTCAAGCTTCGGTTTCTCCGAGATTGCGCGCCACGACCGCGAGGCCTGCGGCCGCAATCATTCGCCGGCCGCGCCCGCCACTATCGCCATTGTGGCGGAAGCAGTCGAATCGCCGTTGACATTCATCATACCAATTGTATGATGAATGGATTGTCTGTTGGCAGCGCTCTCTCGACCAAGGGGATCACCATGAACGTGCGCGTTGAAGGAAACGGTTCGTCCGATCGTGTTGCCGCCGGTACGTCGCGGCGTCGTGTCCTGGGCATGGTCGGGGCCGCGGCAGCAATGCCGCTGCTGTCGCCGCAGGCCAGGGGGCAGACCGGCAAGAGCGTGATGCGGATCGCGCACGTCCTGACCGACCAGGACAACGTGCATCGGGCGTTGGTCAGGTTCAAGGACACGGTCGAGAAGAAGAGCAACGGCCAGCTGGAAGTCCAGATCTACCCGAACTCGGCGCTCGGCAGCCTGCGCGTGACCTTCGAGAGCATGCAGCTGGGAAATCTCGAGGCGGGGTGTTGGGACGCAGGAACGCCGGCAAACGTCGTCCCGCAGTGGACCGTTCCGGAACTTCCGTACATCCTGCGCGATCTCCCGCATGTCCACAAGGTTCTGGACGGGCCCATCGGGCAGGAACTGAACAAGGCCTTGCTCGCAAAGGCAAAGATCCGGACGCTCGCCGTCTACGACACGACGTTTCGCAAGATCTTCACCCGCCCGAAGGCGATCAACACTCTGGCCGACATGAAGGGCCTGAAGATCAGGGTGCCCGAAGTACAGTCGTACGTGCGCTGCATGCAGTTGCTCGGAGCCAATCCGACGCCGATCCCCTGGGGCGAACTCTACACGTCGCTCGAGACAGGGGTCGTTCAGGGATTCGAGAACAAGTGCGAAGCGGCGTTCAACGCCAAGCTGCACGAACAGACGAAGTTCGCCGCCTATACCGGTCACATCTTCGTGCTGAACCCGTTGATGGTCAGCGATCGGTGGTTCGCCACCTTGCCCAAGAGCACGCAGAGCATCGTGCTCGAGGCGGCTGCGGAAAGCCTCGCCTGGCAACGTGTCGAGGCGCCGACCGCCGAGAAGAATTTCGAACAGAAGATGAAGACCGCCGGCGTGACCTTCACGAATCCCGATCCTGCGCCGTTTCGCAAGGCCGTCGAGCCGTACTACAAGGAGTTCGGCGACAAGTTCGGCGCCAACGACCTGATCAAGCGCGTACGCGAGAGTTGAGCGCCGAGCGGCACGACACCGGGCGCCCGGGGCGGGGGAGCATGCGCGACAGGGTCTGGAAGGCGTACGAATCGATCGTCAACGCCGCCGCGGTCACGCTGTTCAGCGCGATGGTGGTGGTGACCACCCTGGGCGTCTTCTTTCGCTACGTGCTCAACACCTCGCTGCCCTGGGCCGAGGAGGCCGATCGCTACCTGTTCATCTGGCTGAGCTTCGTGGGCGCCTCGATCACGATGCGCTACCAGGCCCACATCGCGGTCGACGCCGTGGTGCGCTACTTCAAACCCGCATTGCGCGAATGGGTCGCCCTGCTCTCGCACTGCGGTGTCCTCGTTTTCCTGGTGGTCGTGTTTCACGCGAGCGAGGAGGTCATCGAGATCACGAGCTACACCCGCACCACCGCCACCGACATTCCGATGAGCTGGGTCTACCTGGCCGTCCCGGTGGGCTGCGCTCTGATCGCGGTCGAAGTGTTGAGGCTGATGTCGCGCAGCGTGCGCCGCATCATGAAGGGCGAGTTGCAGTGATCACCGCGCTCGCGATCTCGTTCGTCGCTCTGCTGCTTCTGGCCGTCCCGGTGTCGTTCGCGATGGGACTGGCATCGGTCATCGCCATCGTGTGGCAGGGCAGGACGCCGTTGAACACGGTCGTCACGCAAATGCTCGCCGGAATGGACTCCTTTCCGTTGATGGCGATTCCGTTCTTCATCCTGGCCGGCGAATTGATGGAGCGCGCCGGGATCTCGGAGCGGCTGGTCAATCTCGCCAAAGCGCTCATCGCGCACGTCCGGGGGGGCCTGGGGATGGCGGTGATCTTCGCCGAGTACCTGTTCTCCGGGATCTCCGGCTCGACCGCAGCCGATATTTCTGCGATCGGGTCGATGCTGATCGCACCGATGGAGCGGGCCGGCTATCGCAAGGGCGAAGCCATCGCGATCATCTGCGCGGCGACGGCGATGGGGATTCTCGTGCCGCCGTGCATCTTCATGATCGTGCTCGCCAGCATGACCAACCAGTCGATCGGCGCGATGTTCGTAGCCGGTTTCGTACCGGCGGTCGTCATCGCGGTGGGTCTGCTCATCTACGTGCGCTGGCGGGCGGCAAAGCTCGGCATTCCGCGCGAACCCAGGGCGAGCAGAAGCCAGATCCTGCACGCGCTGGGCGACGGCGCGATCGCGATGGTGATGCCGGTCATCATCTTCGGCGCGATCTTCGGCGGCATCACCACCGTGACCGAGGCCGCGGTCGTCGCGGTGTTGTACGCGGCGCTTGTCGGGCTGGCAGTCTACCGCAGCATCCGGGTGCGCGATCTGCCGGAGATCCTTCTCTCGAGCACCATCAATACGGCGATGATCATGCTGCTCGTGGGCGTCGCGACGGTGTTCTCGTGGATCCTCACCGTCGAGCGGGTACCGCAGGCGGTGGCGCAACTGGTGACCGGGGTTTCGAGCACTCCCTGGGTCTTCCTGCTGGTGAGCAACCTCACCTTCATCGTGTTCGGCGCGATCCTCGAGGGGCTGCCGGCGATGATCGTCTTCGTGCCGGTGATGTACCCGATCGCTCTGCAGTTGGGCATCGATCCGCTGCACTACGGAATCCTGGTGATCGCCTCGATCGGCATCGGAATCTTCCTTCCACCGATCGGGATCGGCCTGTTCATCGCCTGTGCGATCGGGAAGATGAACATGATGGACGCGGCCAAGTACATGATCCCCTACCTCGGCATCCTGATGCTGGGGCTGCTCGTGATCACCCTCGTTCCCTGGTTCACCCTGGTCCTGCCGCAAGCCTTCCTCAAGTAGCCGCGCGATCGCCGATCGGCCGATCCCGGCTCGCACGGCGATCGCAAGAAGAAAAGGAGTCCGCAGTGAAGGGGAGTCCGCAGTGAAGGAGAGTCCGCAGTGAAGGTCACCGCGCTGGAAACCATCCGGCTCGACGAGTACCCGAATCTGATCTGGATACTCGTTCACACCGATGAAGGGCTCACCGGACTGGGCGAGACGTTCTTCGGGGCTCGCGCGGTCGAGGCCTATGTTCACGAGTCGGTCGCGCCCTACCTGCTCGGGCAGGATCCGCTGCGCATCGACCGCCACTCACGCGACATGGTCGGCTACGTCGGATTTCGCGGCACCGGTGTCGAGACGCGAGGCAACTCGGCGATCGACATCGCTCTGTGGGACCTGCTGGGCCAGGCGAGCGGGCAGCCGATCTACCAGTTGCTCGGAGGCCTCACCCGGGAGAAGATTCGCGTCTACAACACCTGCGCCGGCTATCGCTACATCCGCGAGCGTCCGGTGCAGGAAGTCGACAACTGGGGTTTGCCCGAGGCCGGCGCCGAGGAAGGGCCCTACGAAGACCTCGACGCGTTCCTGAACCGGGCCGACGAGCTGGCGATCAGCCTGGTAGAGGAAGGCTTCACCGGGATGAAGATCTGGCCGTTCGACGCCTACGCCCACGCCTCCGACGGCATGTACATTTCGCCCGCCGACCTCGATCGAGCGCTCGAGCCGTTTCGCAAGATCCGCCGTGCGGTGGGCAACAAGATCGACATCATGGTGGAGTTCCATTCGTTGTGGAACCTGCCGGCGGCAACGCGTATCGCCCAGGCGCTCGAGGAGTTCGAGCCGTTCTGGTACGAGGATCCGGTGCGCGTCGACGGGCTCACCGCGCTCGCCGAGTTCGCCCGGCGCACCAGGGTGCCGGTGTGCTCGAGCGAGCTCTTGGCGAGCCGCTGGGGCTTTCGCGACCTGCTCGCCCAGGTGCCGGTCGGCGTGGTGATGTTCGATCTGTGCTGGGTGGGCGGACTGTCGGAAGGACGCAAGATCGCGTCGATGGCCGAGGCCTGGCACTTGCCGGTTGCGCCGCACGATTGCGTGGGGCCGGTGACCGTCACCGCGAACGTCCACCTCGCGGTCAACGCGACGAACGCGCTGATACAGGAGATCGTGCGCGCCTCGTACACGAGCTGGTATCGCGAACTCCTCACCGAACTGCCCAGGGTCGAGCGAGGGTACATCTATCCGTTGCACGGCCCCGGTCTCGGCACCAGGCTGCAGCCTGGCGTCGGCAAGCGCAAGGACGCCACCGTACGCAGAAGCGATCTCGCGGGCAGGGGTGCCGCCTGAGCGAAGCGTTCGTGGACAATGCGCGCCTATGCGCATCGAATCGATCCGCGAACGGCTGCGGGCGCTGGGCGCCAAGCCCGCACACGAGCAGCTCGTCCTGCGCAACTGGACGCGGGCGCTGCCGCTCGGCGTCGGCTCGCGCCCGGCCGAGGATTTCCTGCCGCTCGCGCTGCGCAAGGCCTTGCCCGCGCTCGCCGCCGAGTTCGCTTCGCTCGCGCGGATCGGATCGGAACACCCCGACGACAGCGGCGCCGCGCGTCTTCTCGTCGAACTCGCCGACGGCCGGTCGGTCGAGAGCGTGCTGCTGCCGCGCGGCGGGTTGTGCGTGTCGACGCAGGTCGGTTGCGCGGTGGGTTGTCTGTTCTGCATGACCGGGCGCGAGGGCCTGCTGCGCCAGGTGGGCAGCGCCGAGATCGTCGCGCAGGTCGCGCTCGCGCGCTCGCGCCGCCCGGTGAAGAAGGTGGTGTTCATGGGCATGGGAGAGCCGGCGCACAACCTGGAGAACGTGCTCGAGGCGATCGAGCTGCTCGGCACCGAGGGCGACATCGGCCACAAGAACCTGGTGTTCTCGACGGTGGGCGACCGGCGCGTGTTCGAGCGCCTGCCGCTCGGCGTGGTCAAGCCGGCGCTCGCGCTTTCGCTGCACACGACGCGCGCCGATCTGCGCGAAAAGCTGTTGCCGCGTGCGCCGCGGATCGCTCCGCACGAGCTCGTCGAACTGGGCGAGCGCTACGCGCGCGCCACCGGCTATCCGATCCAGTACCAGTGGACGCTGCTCGAAGGCGTCAACGACGGCGACGACGAGATCGAAGCAATCGCCGCGCTGCTCGCGGGCAAGTACGCGGTGATGAACATGATCCCGTACAACACGGTCCCCGGGCTCGGGTTCAGGCGACCGTCGTGGGAGCGCGCCGCGGCGATCGCGCGCGCGCTGCACCGCCGCGGCGTACTCACCAAGCTGCGTCGTTCGGCGGGGCAGGACGTCGAGGGCGGTTGCGGACAGTTGCGCGCGCGCCATGCCGCGCGCAGTAGTTCGCAACCGCCCCCGGCGGCGATCGCTCCCGCCTGCGGCTAGAATCTGCCTGGACGAGCGCGGCGCAATGCGGGCCGCGGCGAAGGCGCGGCGAAACGCGCCGCGATCCGTGGAGCGGACATGCACGCCACCCCCACGCCCCTGCCGAGCGACGCTGCCAGCATCCTCAAGCTGGCGGTGCGCTCGATGTTCGACCTGTTCGACAGTGCGTCGCAGGGCATGCTGCTGGTCGATCGCGCCGGGCGCGTCGTCTGGATCAACGACGCCTACCGGCGCTTCCTGCCCGCGCTGGGCATCGAACGCGAGGAGCAGTTCGTCGGCCACCCGGTGAGCGAAGTCATTCCGAATACGCAGATGCACCAGGTGCTGGAAACCGGCAAACCGATCCTGGTCGACCTGCTCACCAACCGTGCCGGGACTTTCGTCGTGAGCCGGATCCCGTTGCGCGACGACTCCGGAGCGGTGATCGGCGCGCTGGGCATCGTGCTGCTCGACCATCCCGAGACGACGCTGCAGCCGCTGATCGCGAAGTTCGCCGGCCTGCAGGACGACCTCGACAAGGCGCGTCGCGAACTGGCCGCCAGCCGGCGCAGCAAGTACACCTTCGCCAGCTTCATCGGCAGCAGCGCGGCGGCGCTCGAAGTCAAGCGCATGGCACGGCGCGCGGCGCAGATCGAGTCGACCGTGTTGCTGCTGGGCGAAACGGGAACGGGCAAGGAACTGGTCGCGCACGCGATCCACGCCGGGTCGCAGCGCGCGCGCCGGCCGTTCATCAGCGTGAACCTCGCTGCGGTGCCCGACACGCTGATCGAGGCGGAATTCTTCGGGGTCGTGCCGGGTGCGTACACCGGCGCCGATCGCAAGGCGCGCGAAGGAAAGTTCAAGCTCGCCGACGGCGGCACGCTGTTTCTCGACGAGATCGGCGACATGCCGCTGGCCGTTCAGGCCAAGCTGCTGCGCGTGTTGCAGGAGCAGGAGATCGAGGCGCTGGGTTCGAATCGCGTGGTGCGGGTCGACGTCAGGGTGATCGCGGCGACCAGCCGCGACCTGGAGGAACTGGTCGGGCAGGGCCGCTTTCGCGCCGACCTCTACTACCGGCTCAACGTGCTGCCGATCCGCCTGCCGGCGCTGCGCGAGCGCACCGACGACCTCGAGGCGCTCGCCGAGAACCTGCTCGAGCAGATCGCCGCGCGCAGCGGAATGCCGTTGCGCGAACTCGCCGCCGACGCGCTCGAATTGCTCGCCGCGCAGCCCTGGCGCGGCAACGTGCGCGAACTGCGCAACGTGCTCGAGCAGGCAGCCATGCTGAGCGACAACATCCGGCTCGAAGCGGCCGACTTCCGCTCGATCCTTCCGGCGCAGATCGTCGCGCCCAGGCCGCAGAGCCTGCCGCAGGCGATCGCGCACCTCGAGCGCGACCGGATCCGGTCGGCGCTCGCGACGACCGGCGGCAACAAGGTCTCGGCGGCCAGGATGCTCGGGATCTCCCGGGCGACCCTGTACGAGAAACTCGCGTCGATCGATAAACTGTCCTGATTCCGGACATCTGTCCGGATTCCGGACACTTGCGCCGCAGAACGCGGCCGGGTGCCACGACCGCGTGCGGGCGAATTCTCCCCAACAAATCAGTGGCTTGAGTTCCATCCTGCGGGATTTCGCCGGGTGGCATGTGTCTTGCGTCTGTTCTACTGTTCCAGGCACTCGACCGAAGTGCGACGAGCAGATTCCACTCAAGGAGAAAGTCGATGAAACCGATCAAATGGCTCGCGACGGCGGTGATCGCCGCCACCGCGAGCATGGCCTTCGCCCAGGGCAGCGACATAAAGATCGCCCACATCTACGGCAAGACCGGAGCGCTCGAGGCCTATGCCAAGCAGAGCCACACCGGCCTGATGCTGGGGCTCGAGTACATGACCGGCGGCACGATGCAGGTGCTCGGACGCAAGATCGTCGTGATCGAGAAGGACACGCAGCTCAAGCCCGACATCGGCAAGGCAGCGCTCGCTGCCGCTTTCGGTGACGACAAGGTCGATATCGCGGTCGGTCCGGTCAGCTCGGGCGTCGCGTTGGCGATGCTGCCGGTGGCCGAGGAGTACAAGAAGATCCTGATCGTCGAGCCGGCGGTGGCTGATTCGATCACCGGCGACAAGTGGAATCGCTACATCTTCCGCACCTCGCGCAACTCGACCCAGGACGCGTTCGCCGGTGCGGCGGCGCTGCCCGACAACGCGTCGGTCGCGATGCTCGCGCAGGACTACGCGTTCGGTCGCGACGGAGTCAAGGCGTTCAAGGAGGCAATGGCCGCCACCGGGTCGAAGGCGAAAATCGTGCACGAGGAGTACGCACCGCAGCAGACGACCGACTTCACGGCACCGGCGCAGCGCATCTTCGACGCGCTCAAGGACAAACCGGGTCGCAAGGTCATCGCGATCATCTGGGCCGGCACGCACCCGATGCCCAAGATCATGGACCTCAAGCCCGAGCGCTTCGGCATCGAGCTCGCGCCCGGTGGCAACATCCTGCCGGTGATGAAGGGCTGGAAGGACTTTGCCGGCACCGAGGGCGCGATCTACTACTACTACGGTTTCCCGAAGAACAAGGTCAACGACTGGCTGGTCGCCGAGCACCAGAAGCGTTTCGGCTCGCCGCCCGACTTCTTCACCGCCGGCGGCTTCGCGACGGCCAGCGCGATCGTCGAGGGCATCAAGAAAGCAGGCGGCACCGACACCGAGAAGCTGATCGCGGCGATGGCGGGCATGTCGTTCGAGACGCCCAAGGGGACGATGACCTTCCGCAAGGAAGACCATCAGGCGATGCAGTCGATGTACCACTGGCGCATCAAGAAGGACCAGAAGGGCGAGTGGGACCTGCTCGACCTGGTGCGCGAGATTCCGGCCGACAAGCTGCCGGTGCCGATCCGCAACAAGCGCTAGACACGAGCGGCGCAACCGACGCCGAGCGGCGCGGCGACGGCTGAGCAACTCGGCGACGCTGGGCAACGCCCCGGGGAAACGGCCACTTTTGCGGCCGCTCTCCGGGAGGGAGTGCGCGACTGCGCGGATGACCGGCACATGACCACTACCGAAGCTCCAGTCCTCGAGACGCACGCGCTGACGATCCGCTTCGGCGGGCACGTGGCAGTCAACGCGGTATCTTGCGCGTTTCGCCCCGGTTCGCTGACCGCGATCGTCGGCCCCAACGGCGCCGGCAAGACCACCTACTTCAACCTGATCTCGGGGCAGCTCAGGGCGAGCAGCGGGCGCGTGTCGCTCTACGGCGAGGACATCTCGTCGCTGTCGGCTCCGCAGCGCACGCACCGGGGCATCGGGCGCGCGTTCCAGCTCACCAATCTGTTCCCGCGACTGACAGTTCTGGAAAACGTGCGACTCGCGGTGCAGTCTCGCGCCGGACTCGGCCTGAACCTGTGGTCGATGTGGGGCAAGCACGTGGAACTGGTCGAGAAGGCCGAGCACGTGCTGCACCGGGTCGGGATGGCCGATCGGCGCGACACGATCGTCTCGGCGCTGGCGCACGGCGACCAGCGAAAGCTCGAAGTCGCGATCCTGCTCGCGCTCGAACCGGACATCTTCATGTTCGACGAGCCGACCGCGGGGATGAGCGTCGACGAAGTCCCGGTGATCCTCGAACTGATCGAGCAGATCAAGTTGCAGGGCGACAAGACGGTGCTGCTGGTCGAACACAAGATGGACGTGGTGCGCTCGCTCGCCGATCGCATCATCGTGCTGCACCAGGGCGAACTGGTGGCCGACGGCGACCCGGCCACCGTGATCGCGTCGCCGATCGTGCAGGAAGCCTACCTTGGGGTGAGCGCGAATGCCTGAAGCGACGCGACCGCGGACGGACGAGGCGGCGCCGACCGCGGCTGGCGCGACCGCGACCGCGACCGCACAGGCCGCGAGGCCCGCGCTGCTCTCGCTCTCGGGCGTGAACACCCACATCGCCCAGTACCACATCCTGCACGGCGTCGACTTCTCGGTGCCGCGCGGCGAGCTGACGATGCTGCTCGGGCGCAACGGCGCCGGAAAGACCACCTGCCTGCGCACGATCATGGGGCTGTGGCGCGCGTCGGCCGGTTCGATCCGTTTCGAGGGCAACGACATCACGCAGGCCGCGACCCCGGACATCGCGCAGTCGGGCATCGCCTACGTTCCCGAGAACATGGGGATCTTCGCCGGGCTGACGGTGCGCGAGAACATGGTGCTCGCGGCGCGCGCGGGCGCGCCCGACGCGCAACGCCTGGAGTGGATCTTCGGGCTGTTTCCTGCGATGAAGAAGTTCTGGAACGGGCTGGCGGGAAACCTCTCGGGCGGGCAGAAGCAGATGCTCGCGATCGCGCGCGCGATCGTCGAACCGCGCAAGCTCGTGCTGTTCGACGAGCCGACCAAGGGCCTCGCGCCGGCGATCATCGCCAACATGGTCGGGGCCTTCAGCGAGCTCAAGGGCACCGACACGACGATGCTGGTGGTCGAGCAGAACTTCAACTTCGCGCGCAGCCTGGGCGATTCGGTCGCGGTGATGGACTCGGGGCGCATCGTTCACACCGGCGCGATGGACGATCTGGCCGGCGACACCGCACTGCAGAATCGCCTGCTCGGCCTCTCGCTCGATTCCCACCAATGACCGACGCCACCGCTTCGACCGCCACGGGCGCGCCCGAAGAAACGCTTCCGGCCGCGCGGCTGGACTGGATTCCGCTCGCGCTGGTGCCGCTGATCGCGCTCGTGTCGCTGCCGCTGGTGGGCAGCGTGCCGACCTGGGTCACGCTCACCGTCGCGGGCCTCGCGATGGGCATGATGATCTTCATGATGGCCTCGGGGCTTACGCTCGTGTTCGGCCTGATGGACGTGCTCAACTTCGCGCACGGCATCTTCATCGCGGTCGGCGCCTACGGCGCGGCGACGGTGCTCACGCGCATGAGCGCGCAGATGCAGGCGCAGAGCCTGGCGTCGGATCTCTCCGCGATGGTGCCCGCGGTGCTCGCCGCGATCGCACTGGCAATGGCGCTCGGGTGGTTTTTCGAACGCGTGCTGATTCGCCCCGTGTACGGTGATCACCTCAAGCAGATCCTGATCACGATGGGCGGGCTGATCGTGTTCGAGCAGGCGATCCACGTGGTCTGGGGCGCCGACATCATCCCGCTGCCGCGCCCGGGCACGATCACCGGCTCGTTCATCATCGGCGAGGCGGCGATCGAGCGCTACCGGGTGCTCGCGGTGATCGTGGGGCTGATCGTGTTCGCGGCGATGTGGCTGCTGCTCAACCGCACCAGGATCGGGTTGCTGGTGCGCGCCGGCGTCGAGAGTCCCGAGATGGTCGAGTCGCTCGGCTATCGGATCAAGCGCCTGTTCGTCGGCGTGTTCGTCGCCGGTTCGGGCCTCGCGGGGCTGGGCGGCGCGATGTGGGCGATGTACCAGGAGCAGGTCAACGCGCAGATGGGCGCTCAGATGCTGGTGGTGATCTTCATCGTCGTGATCATCGGCGGTCTGGGTTCGGTCGGAGGGTGCTTCGTCGGTGCGATGCTGGTCGGGCTGCTCGCGAACTACACCGGTTACCTGTTGCCCAAGCTCGCGCTCGGCTCGAACATCCTGCTGATGGTGCTGATCCTGCTGTGGCGCCCGCGCGGGCTCTACCCGATCGGCAAGGCCTGACGATGCTCACGCGCCTGCTCTCCGGCGACACCCCGCGCAGTCGCGTGCTCACGCTGGCGCTGCTGGCGATCCTCGTCGGCCTCGCGCTCGCGCCGTTCATCTTCCCGGGAACGCGTTCGCTCAACGTTGCGGCCAAGGTCGCGGTGTTCGTTCTTCTGGTGGCGAGTTACGACCTTCTGCTCGGCTACACTGGAATCGTGTCGTTCGCTCACACGATGTTCTTCGGCATCGGCGGCTACGGCGTGGGCGTCGCGATGGCCAAGCTGGGTTCGGGCTGGGGCGCGCTCGCCGTGGGCAGCCTGGTCGCGCTGGCGATGTCGCTCGTGATCGCGCTCGCGATCGGACTGCTCTCGCTGCGGGTGAAGGCGATTTTCTTCGCGATGATCACGCTCGCGGTCGCGACCTTCTTCCAGATCCTCGCCTCGCAACTCTCGCCGATCACCGGCGGCGAGGACGGACTGAGCTTCAGCCTGCCCGAACTGCTGCGCCCCGGCAGCGTGCTGTTCGAAGCCTTCGGCGTGCAGGTCAACGGTCGCCTGCTCAGCTACTACATCGTGTTCGGCGGCGCGCTTCTGTGTTTCCTCGCTCTGCTGCGCGTGGTGAACTCGCCGTTCGGGCGCGTCCTGCTGTCGATCCGCGAGAACGAATTCCGCTCGGAGGCGATCGGCTACAGGATCGTCAGCTACCGCACGGTGGCCAACTGCCTCGCCGCACTCGGCGCGACCGTGGCGGGGATCCTCTACGCGATCTGGTTGCGCTACACCGGACCCGACACCACCCTGTCGTTCAACATCATGATCGACATCCTGCTGATGGTCGTGATCGGCGGGATGGGGACGATGTACGGCGCGGTGCTCGGCGCGACGATCTTCGTGCTCGCGCAGACCTACCTGCGCGACCTGATGAAGGTGGCGAGCGGAGCGCTCGAAGGCCTGCCGCTGCTGCCCGCGCTGCTGCACCCGGACCGCTGGCTGCTGTGGCTGGGCGTGCTCTTCATCCTGTGCGTCTACTACCTGCCCACCGGCATCGTCGGCAAGCTGCGAGCGAGGCGCGTGTGACCGCACTGTCGCGCTACGCCGTCTGCCACGACCGCGAGATCCACTACACCGAGTGGGGCGCCGGGAATCGCGAGGCGGTGATCGCCTGGCACGGGCTGGCGCGCACCGGGCGCGACATGGACGACATCGCCGCGCACCTCGCCGGGCGTTACCGGGTGATCTGCCCCGACACGATCGGCCGCGGCCTGTCGCAGTGGAGCCCGAGGCCGCGCGACGAGTACTGCCTGGATTTCTACTGCAAGCTCGCGCTCGCGCTGGTCGAGCAGCTCGGACTCGAGTCGTTCCACTGGCTGGGCACGTCGATGGGAGGCGCGATCGGGCTGCGCCTGGCGGCGGGCGCGATGAAGCGCCGCATCCGCCGCCTCGTTCTCAACGACATCGGTCCGCAACTGGGCGGGGCGGCGGTGCAGCGCATCCGCGACTACGCCGGCAGCCCGCCGCAGTTCGATCGCGTGGGCGAACTCGAGCAGTACTTTCGCACCGTCTACAAACCCTATGGTTCGCTCACCGACGCGCAGTGGCGGCGGCTGACCGAGACGTCGACGCGTCGACTGCCCGATGGCAAGGTCACGCCGCACTACGACCCGCGCATGGTCGCGCAGTTCGAGTACCACCCAAGCGACTACGACCAGTGGGACGCATACCGCGCGATCGACGTCCCGACGCTGTGCCTGCGCGGTGAGACTTCGGACCTGTTGCTGCCCGAGGTCGCCGAGGCGATGCGCAGTCAGGGTCCGCACGCGATCGTCGTCGAGATCGCCGGCTGCGGCCACGCGCCGGCGCTCAACGTGCCCGATCAGTTTCAGCTGGTCGAGAGATTCCTCAACGGCAGCGAAGCCAGGTAGGTGGGGTCGCGCCTGGCCTGCAATCGCGCTTCGAGTTCGGCGCCGTAGCCGAGGATCCCGACGTCGCTCCAGGCGCGCCCGAACAACGACACACCCATCGGCAGGCCGTGCAACTGCCCGGCGGGCAGCGTCAGGTGCGGGTAGCCCGCGACCGCCGCCGGCGTCGAGCAGCTGAACAACGCCCTCGTGCCGTTGACCCAGTCGTTGACCGGCGCCGGCGCGGCGGTGAGGCTGACGATCGCGTCGAGCCGGTGCGTGTTCATCAGCGCGTCGATCCCCTGCGCGCGCGACAGGCGCCGCGCGGTTTCGAGCGCCGCGAGGTAGATGCCGTCGTGCAGCCCGGCGGTGGCCTGCGCGATCAGCAGCAGTTCCTGGCCGAACATCGGCATCTCCCGGTCCGCGTGCGCTTCGTTGAACGCGATCACGTCGGCCAGGGTTCTCACCGGCGAGTGGCGTGTTTTCGTGCCCGAAGGCTCGGGCAACGCGGCGAGATAGGCGTTCACTCCAGCCTTGAACTCGTAATTGCAGACGGTGCGCGAAGCGGCGAGCATCTTCTCGACGTTGTCGAGCTCCACGTCCTCGACCAATTCGGCGCCGCACGCGAGCAGCGCGGCGCGCACCGTAGGCATCAGCGCATGCCCGGCGAGCGGACCATTCAGGACGCCGATTCGGGCACCGTTTAGCGAGCCACCGCGCGCGATCTCTTGTTCCAGCGCGGCGCGCGCGTTCGCGGGCACTTCGTGCGTCGCCGGATCGGTCGGGTCGAGCCCGGCGAGCACGCCGAAGACGATTGCCGCGTCGCGCACGCTGCGCGCCATCGGGCCGGCGGTGTCCAGCGACGCCGCGATCGGAATGATTCCGGTGCGGCTGGCCCAGCCGACGGTGGGCTTGAAGCCGACCACGCCGCACACCGACGAGGGAGAAACGATCGACCCGTTGGTTTCGGTGCCGATCGCCGCGACGCAGAGCTGCGCAGCCACCGCGATCGCCGAGCCCGAGCTCGAACCCGATGCGCTGCGATCGAGCACGTGGGGGTTGCGCGCGAGGCCGCCGCGCCCGCTCCAGCCGCTGAGCGAGCTGGTCGAGCGAAAGTTCGCCCACTCGCTCATGTTGGTCTTGCCCAGGATCACCGCGCCGGCTTCGCGCAGTCGCGTCACGATGGGCGCGTCGGCGCCCGGGATCGCGTCGACCAGCGCGAGCGAGCCGGCGGTCGTGAGCATGCGATCGCGCGTCGCGATGTTGTCCTTGATCAGGATCGGCAGGCCGTGCAGCGCCCCGCGCACGCTCCCTGCCGCTCGCTCGGCGTCCAGCGTACGCGCCGTTTCCAGCGCCTGCGGATTGGTCTCGATCACGGCGCGCAGCTCGGGTCCCCGCTGGTTGAGCGCGTCGATGCGCCGAAGGTATGCAGCGGTGAGCGCGACCGAGCTCAGCGTCCCGCGCGACATCGCGGCCTGCAGCCCCACGATGTCGGCGTCGTCGCCGGGGACCGGCTCGCTCCGATCGATTCTCGTCGCCTCGTTCATCGTGTCTCGCTCCGATCGATTCTCGTCATGTCGTTCATCGCGTCTCGCTCCAGTGAGCCATCGCCAGCCCGGCGACCGGCGAGCGAAAGCTCGGGATCGTGCTGCCCATCAGGCTGCCCAGGTAGACCGTGCGCAGGTCGGGGCCCCCGAACGTGATGCTCGCCAGCCACGGCGCGAGCGTGCCGCGCGCGCGCAGCATGTCGTCGGTCGTTGCGCTGCCAGCGAGCATCTTCTTCACCAGATTGGACGAAGCGGCCGGATCGCCGTCGTCGAGAAGCAGCAGCGCGTCGCCCTCGGGCGTGATCGCGATCAGCCGGTCGACCATGACCAGCGTGCACCACAGGTTGCCGAAGGCGTCGAACGCGATGCCGTCGGGCGGGCCGCCGAGCTTCGAAGGGCCGTATACCTCGCGCCGCGTCAACGCGACGCCGGAATCCGATTCGACCAGGCGCATGCGGCTCACGTACGGCCCGGTCGTTTCGACGATGTAGAGCCACTCCTCCTTCGCGTCGAGCCGGATCTCGTTCGTGAAGAAGAACCCGTCGGCCACCACGCGCAGTCCGCGCGCGTCGAGCACCGCGATGTAGCCATCGCGCACCCGGCTTGCCGCGGCCTTCGTCCACGGATTGACGCACGTCGACACGGTGATCCAGACGCGATCCTTCGAATCGCGCAGCACGAAGTTGACCTTGCCGATCGGCTCGCCGTCGATCCGATCGTGCAGCGTGCGGGTGGCGCCGTCGCGCGTCATCAGCTCCAGCGCGTCGGTGCCGAAGTTCGCGATCAGTATGTCGCCGTTGGCCGCGAACGCGAGCCCGTTGGGCAGCGTGCCCTCGGTGAACTTGCTCTCGATGGCCGTGGCGCTGGCGGCGTCGTGGCTGCCGAAACGATCGCTCGCGCGCTGGCCGATGAAGCGCTGCGAACCGTCGGGCGCGATGCGCATCACGCCGCCGCGCGCATCGGCCGACCACAGTGTTCCGTCGCGTTCGGCGAGGATACATTCCGGACGTTGCAGGTCGTGCCCGACGTTGGCGATGCGCTCTCGCGGCACCTGGAAGTCGGTCAGCGGATTGGGGGGCATCGGGACTCCATCGTCGGCGAGGCCTTCATCGGCAGGGCGCGTTTCACCCGCCGCTGAGCGCCTGCACGATCATCAGTTCTCCTTCGGGCGCGATCGGCGTGTCCAGCTCGAAGATCATCGCACGCCGATAGAACAGTCGCATGTTGCGCCGGATCCGCCCCTGCTCGTCGATCATGCGAAAGCGAATCCCCGGGAACCGACGCTCGAGGTCGGCCAGCACGTCGGCGACGGTCGCACCTTCAGCCTCGACCCACGACGCTCCGGTGTACGAGAGCAGCGCGCCCGGAATCAGTACACGCATCGCGGCGTGTCTCGCCTAGCGCGGTTGCGCCGCGAGCACCGAGTAGATCTCGGGCAGGTGTCGCACGATGCACTCCCAATTGTGGCCCTCGTCGCGACTGGACCAGATCTCGCCGCTGGTCGTGCCGAAGTACAGTCCGACCGGGTCGCAGGTGTCCGCGGTCATCGCCTGGCGCTTGATCGTCCACCACGCCTGTTCGCCCGGGAGCCCCGCGTCGCAGCGCCGCCAGCTCTCGCCGCCGTCGCGCGTCATGTAGACCGCCGGTTTGCCGCCGGGGCTGACTCGCGGCCAGACGTCGGAGGCGTCCATCGGCACGACCCAGGCGGCGCTGTCGTCGCGCGGGTGCACGGTCATCGGGAAGCCGACGTCGCCGACCGCCTTCGCAATGCCCGCGCCGATCGGCTTCCACCGTTTCGCGGGCTGGTCGAGGCGGTAGATGCCGCAGTGATTCTGCTGGTAGAGCCGGTCGGGGTTGCTCGGGCACAGCCTCACGCAGTGCGGGTCGTGAAACGTCACTTCGGCGCGATCGAAACCCTCGACTACGTCCATGCCCTCGACCAGCGGCGCGAAGCTCGCGCCCTGGTCGAGCGACTCGTGCACGCCGCCGCCCGACATCGCGAAGTAGAGGTGCTTCGCGTCGCGCGGGTCGACGATGATCGAGTGCAGCTTCGGCCCGTCCGGCGTGCCGTCCTGCACCGTGCCGAACCACTCGCGGTAGGTCGGGTCGTCGTTGATGCACGAGAACGGCGCCCAACTCGCTCCGCCATCCTCCGATCGGAACAAACCCTGCGGCGAGGTGCCGGCATACCAGACGTCCGGCTCGCTCGCGTTCGACGGCGTCAGCCAGAACACGTGATCGACGCTGCGCGCCGCGAGGCCGTTGCGCGCGGCTCCGAAGGCCGGCGGTTTCGTCGCTTCCTTCCAGCTCTTGCCGAAGTCGTCCGAGCGAAACACCGTCGGCCCGAGGTGACCGGTCTTCGCGGCGGCCAGCAGGGTGCGGCCGTCGCGCGGGTCGAGCACCAGGTGGTTGACCACGTGCCCGAGAAAGTGCGGCCCGTCGACCCGCCAGGCGCGCCGCTCGGCGTCGCCGCGATAGAGCCACGCGCCCTTGCGCGTTCCAACCAGCAATGCCGTGTCGCGCCGTTGCTCGCTCATCGTTCGCTCCTGTCGTTGCGTGGTCGCGCCGTTCTGTGCGGCGCTGGCCCGCGATCCCTGTCGGCGCGCGCGTCGCGACGCGTGGCGCTCGTCGAGCCGCGGTGGCGACAGGGACCGTTCGCGAGAGTATCGCCGAGTGCGCGGTGCTGCACAAACTCACATGGAAAGTGTCCGCGCTTCGGTAGCATGTCACGCTGCGACCCGCGCGCACCGTCGATTCCGAGGCGCCGCCAAGATCGGTCGCGCAACCGGATCGGGAGAACCTTCACTTTGTGTGGAATCGCGGGTTTCGTCGAACAGACCGTCGCCGATCGCACTTCGGTGCTCGATGCGATGCTCTCGCGCATCGCCCATCGCGGGCCCGACGACCGGGGCGTGTGGTCGGCCGACGGGGTGTCGATCGGGCACGTGCGCCTGAGCATCATCGATCTCAGCTCACGCGGGCACCAGCCATTCGTCACGCGCGACGGTCTCGGCGTGCTCAGCTACAACGGCGAGGTCTACAACTATCGCGAGCTGCGCGCCGAACTCGAGCGCGAGGGCGTCAGCTTCTCGAGCGACTGCGACACCGAAGTGGTGCTGTACGCGCTTCATCTTTGGGGTCCGGAACGCGCCGTGCCCAGGTTCAACGGCATGTTCGCGCTGGCGTACTTCGACCGGCGCGAGCGCTCGCTGTGGCTGACCCGCGATCGCGCGGGCATCAAGCCGCTGTACGTCGCGCGCTCGGGCGGTCTGCTGGCCTTCGCCTCGGAGCAGAACGCACTGTTCGCGCACCCGCGCATCGACTGCGCCCCCGACACGCACGCGATTATCACCAAGCTGCTCTACGAGCGCCTCGAGGGATCGATGACGCTGTACCAGGGCGTGCAAGCGATCCTGCCCGGCACGCTGCACCGGATCCGCGACGGGCACGAAGCAGCCAGCACCTACTTCGACGTCCTGCGTGACCTCGACGTCGATCGAATCGTCGCCAATGGCGCGGTCGCGTTCACCGAACAGGCGAGGCGGTTCGAGGAACGTTTCGCGCGAAGCGTGCGGATGCACCTCGCGAGCGACGCGCCGCTCGCGACGATGTGCAGCGGGGGGCTCGACTCGAGCCTCGTCACCGCGTTCGCCCGCGACGCCAAGCCCGATCTGGTGGCGTACGTCGCCGACATCGAGGGCGCCGACGGGGAAGAGCTGCGCCGGGCGAAGATCGTCTGCAGCGCGCTGTCGGTCGAGCTGAGGCCGGTCGAGGTGGACACTGCGGCCTACTTCGGGCACCTGCCGAAGGCGATCCTCGCGAACGACCAGCCTCCGTTCTTCCCGCAGTCGATCGCGGGGCTGCTGGTCGCGCAGGCGATGCGCGACGATGGCTTCAAGGTCATGCTCACCGGCGACGGCTCGGACGAACTGTTCGGCGGCTACCCCTGGCACGTCGCCGAGTATCGCAGCTGGCGCAGGCGACGCCTTCACGCGCGGCTGATCCGGGACAACCGCCTCACCCGGATTCTGGGCAGGTTCCACCCGCTGCTGCGGCCGCTGGACCTCGAGGCGCTGTCGGCGAACCCCTTCGCCCCGGTGATCGACCGCCACGATTCGCTGAACGTCGCGCTGGTCGATGGCGCTAGGCGGCGGATGCGAGAGGCGCGGCTGTTCCGCAAGCTCGATGCGCTTCCGCTGCACGAGGACCGCGCCTTCCTCGCCAGGGGCTTCGAGGACGTCTACGTGCACCTGCGCGAGCACCTCGGATCGATGGACCGGATGGCGATGCACTGCTCGGTGGAGAACCGCGTCCCGTTCCTCGAGAACGAGCTGATCGACTTCGGCCTGCACATGCCGCTCGGCGCGAAGTACCACCGCGGCGTGACGAAGCGACTGGTCAAGGACCTGGCCGAGAAACGGCTGCCGCGCGAGGTCGTCCACCTGCCCAAGATCGGCTTCTCGGTGCACTGGGGCATCTGGAAGGGCACGATCGGACTGTTGCGCGACGGTCGGCTCGCCGAGCTGCTCAAGTGGCGCCGCCAGGATCAGGCCGACATCGTCGGCCTGCTCTCGACGCGCCCCTACTACCAGTTCGCCCTGGTCGCGACCGAACTCTGGCTGCGGATGCGCTTCGGGGGCGAATCGCCGCAAGAGCTGTCGGACAAGCTGGGCTGGATCAAGGCGCAAGCGGCGTCCTGAGGCTTGGCCCGCGTCAGGCCGCCAGTGCCTCTTCGTTGGCTGCGGCGGCGACGCTGCGCATCGCGTCACGCGCGGCGCGCAGCGCATTGGCCTTCGGCGCCTCGCCCATCGCCACACCCTCGGCGCGCACGACACGTACGTCGTTGATGCCGAAGAATCCGAACACCACCTTCAGGTAACTCTCCTGGTGCTCCATCGCCTGCCCGGCTGCGCTGGTCGAATACACACCGCCGCGACTCGACGCGACGATCACTGTTTTGCCGCCGGCCAGCCCCACCGGGCCCTTGTCGGTGTACTTGAAGGTCCGCCCGATCTGAGCCACGCGGTCGATCCAGGCCTTCAGCTGCGTCGGAATCGAGAAGTTGTAGAACGGCGCGCCGATGACGATGACGTCTGCGGCGAGGAACTGGCTGACCAGACGTTCCGATACCTCGTTCTCACGCCGCTGCGCCTCGCTGGGCTCGGCCTGTACGCCGGTCTTGATGCCCAACGCGTCGGCGCTGAAGTGGTTCGGCGCGTGCAGCGCCAGGTCCAGATAGTCGACCCGGGTACCGGGATGGCCCTGGAGCCACTGGGCGACGATTTCGGCGCTCAACACACGCGAGACGGATTGTTTGCCCAGGATGCTGGAATCGATATGCAGTAGGTTCATGGTCGCTTTCGAAGTGGACCGGCACTGAAGTTGGTCGGGTTGCAATGAGTCTATGTTTGCGACGACACTTTGATAAGTACGCAAGAATGTCCTTCATCGTTCCATAAACAGGACAATAGGATGCAAGACCTCAACGACATGGTGCTCTTTGCAGAGGTGATCGAGCACGGTGGCTTCGCGGCAGCCGGCCGCGCATCGGGCATGCCGAAGTCGCGGCTGTCGCGCCGCGTCGCGCGTCTGGAGCAGCAGATGGGCGTGCAGCTGCTGCAGCGAAGCACACGCAAGCTGTCGCTGACGCCGGCCGGTGAGCTGTTCCTGCGCCACTGTGTCGAGATGCGCGAGGCGGCGCAGTCGGCCTTCGAAGCGGTTGCGCCGCAACAGAGCGAACCCCACGGCACTGTACGAATGACCTGTCCGGTGACCCTGGCGCAGGGCACACTGGTGTCGCTATTGCCGCTTTTTCTGGCGCGCCATCCGCGGGTCAGGGTCGAGCTGCAGCTGCTGAATCGGGCCGTGGACCCGGTCGAAGACGGCGTGGATATCGCGTTGCGCGTGCGGCCCGAGATCGAGGACAGCACGACGCTGGTGGCGAAGACCTTCGGCACGAGCCGCGCAATTCTCGTGGCCAGTCCGGAGATGCTGGCGCGGCAGGGTCCGGTGATCGAACCCGCCGACCTGGCGCGGCTCGACACGGTGGCGATGTCCACTGCCGACAGTCGAAGCGGCTGGCGGCTCGAAGGCCCGCTGGGCCAGACCTTCGTTCATGCGCACGAGCCGCGCTATGTGGCCGACGACCTGCTCATGCTGGTCGGCGCGGCCGTCGGCGGCAGCGGCGCGGCGATGCTGCCCGACTATCTGTGCCGCGAGGACCTGCGCGCCGGTCGGTTGGTTGAGGTGCTACCTGGCTGGCGCCCGCCGGTGGGCATCGCGCATGCAGTCTTCCCAGCGCGGCGTGCGCTCGTTCCGGCGGTGCGCACGATGCTGGATTTCCTGGCGCAGAACCTGGCCGGCGATGGACCGTATACAGCGGCCGGCTGAGCACGTGGCATGCGGCGCGGCGCGCTGTCGTGAGCCGCCGGGACAGCCGCGCGCCGATGCGCCGAAGACCGCACTCAGCGACGCCAAGCCGGCCAGGAGGCGGGCCTTCAGCGGGTTGGAAGATCGCTTGTGCATCGATGATCACGCGGTGTGGTCGGAATTGCCCTGCCTCAGCCGCGTCCGCGCTCACTCCACCGTCACGCTCTTGGCCAGGTTCCTCGGCTTGTCCACGTCGGTGCCGCGCACGAGCGCCGCGTGATAGGCGAGCAGCTGCAGCGGTACGACGTGCAGGATCGGCGAGAGCAGGCCGGCGTGGTCGACCAGGTTGATGATGTTCACGCCGTCCGAGGGTTCGATCAGCGTGTCGCGGTCGGCGAAAACGAACAGCTCGCCGCCGCGCGCGCGCACTTCCTGCAGGTTGCTCTTCAACTTCTCGATCAGCGCGTCGTTCGGTGCGATCACCACAACCGGCATCTGCGAATCGACCAATGCGAGCGGCCCGTGCTTGAGCTCGCCCGCGGCGTAGGCCTCGGCGTGGATGTAGGTGACCTCCTTCAACTTGAGCGCGCCCTCCATCGCGATCGGGAAGTGCACGCCGCGTCCGAGGAACAGCGCGTGTTCCTTGGTAGCGAAGCGGTTGGCCCAGTGGCGCACCGCCGGCTCGCACTCGAGGACGTGGTTCATCGCCGCGGGCAGGTGGCGCAGTTGCCTGAGCAGTTCGCGTTCGCGTTCGGCGCCCAGCGTGCCGCGCAGCTTGGCGAGCACCATCGTCAGCACGAACAGCGAAGCGAGCTGGGTCGTGAACGCCTTGGTCGAGGCGACGCCGATCTCGGGTCCGGCACGGGTGAGAAAGCGCAGCCTGCTTTGGCGGATCAGCGCCGATTCGGGCACGTTGCAGATCGTCAGCGTGTCCTCGAGTCCCAGCGATTTCGCGAACTGCAGCGCCGCGAGCGTATCGGCCGTTTCGCCCGACTGCGAGATCGTGAGCACCAGCGTGCCGGGTTGCGCGACCGGCTCGCGATAACGAAACTCGCTCGCGATCTCCACCGCCGTGGGCAGCTTCGCGACGCCCTCGAGCCAGTACTTCGCGACCAGCCCCGAGTGGTAGCTGGTGCCGCAGGCGAGGATCAGCACCCGCTCGGTGCGCGCGAACACATCGGCAGCGTCGGCGCCGAACAGTTCCGGCAAGACGGCAGAAGCGCTGGCCAGCATCTCGAGCGTGTTGGCGATCGCACCGGGCTGCTCGAAGATCTCCTTCTGCATGTAGTGCGTGTAGTTGCCCAGCTCGATCGAATCGGCCGAGAGCTGGCTCTCGACGATCGGGCGCTCGGCGTGCTTTCCGTCGCGGTCGTGGATCGTGTAGCCGTCGAGGCGAATCTCGACCACGTCGCCTTCCTCGAGGTAGGTCACGTATCGGGTTACCTGCAGCAGCGCCGAGGTGTCCGACGCGAGGAAGTTCTCGCCCGCGCCCGAACCGGCGTTGCCCACGCCGAGCAGCAGCGGCGAGCCGCGTCGCGAGCCCACCACCGTGTGCGGCTCGCGACTGCTGATCGCGGCGATCGCGTAGGCGCCGTCGAGTTCGCGCACCGACTGCTGCACGGCGTCGAACAGCTTCATGCCTTCGGCGACGTAGGCGTGGATCAGGTGCGCGATCACCTCGGTGTCTGTCTGCGAGAGGAACTCGTAGCCCAGCGCTTTGAGCCTGGTGCGCAATGCTTCGTGGTTCTCGATGATGCCGTTGTGCACGATCGAGATCTCGGCGCCGACGCTGATCGACGCGTGCGGGTGCGCGTTGGCTTCGGTCACGCCGCCGTGCGTGGCCCAGCGCGTGTGCGCGATCCCGGTCGGCGCGTCTGCGCCCACCGCCCTGGCGCGCGCCTCGAGCTCCGACACTCGGCCCACCGCGCGCACGCGCTCCATCGCGCCGCCCATCAGCGCCATGCCGGCCGAGTCGTAGCCGCGATACTCGAGCTTGCGCAAACCCTCGATCAGGATCGGCACCACGTTACGGCTCGCGACTGCTCCGACGATTCCGCACATCTTCGTTGCTCCTGGTCGCGCGGCGCCGCAGCGCGCGCTTGCTTCGTTCGGTCTGTTTCGTCCGGTCCGTGCCGTCGCGCGACCGTGCCGTCGCGCGGCCCGCTCAGCCGGTCTTCTTGGTGGGCCGCTTCCAGCCGGCGATCGTTGCCTGCTTCGCGCGCGACACGGTGAGTTTTCCCTCGGGCGCGTCGCGCGTGAGCGTGGTGCCGGCGCCCAGCGTCGCGCCGCGCCCGACGCGCACCGGCGCGACCAGTTGCGTGTCGCTGCCGATGAACGCGTCGTCCTCGATCACGGTCTGGAACTTGTTCGCGCCGTCGTAGTTGCAGGTGATCGTGCCGGCGCCGATGTTCACGCGCTCGCCCACCACCGCGTCGCCTACGTAGGCGAGGTGGTTGGCCTTCGAGTGCGCGGCCATCTTCGTGTTCTTCATCTCGACGAAATTGCCGACGTGGGTGTTCTCGCCCAGTTCGGTGCCGGGGCGCAGGCGCGCGTAGGGGCCGATCCGGGCGCCGGCGCCCACGACCGCGCCGTCGACGTGCGAAAAGGCGAGCACGCTGGCGCCCGCGCCGACGCGCGCGTCGCGGATCAGGCAGTTCGGGCCCACCGACGCGTGGTCGGCAAGATGCACCTCGCCCTCGAACACGCAGTTCACGTCGATCTGCACGTCGCGCCCGCAGGCGAGCGTGCCGCGCACGTCGATCCGCGCCGGGTCGGCTAGCGAGACCCCTTCGTCCATCAGCCTGGCCGCGACGTTGCGCTGGTGCACGCGTTCGAGTTCGGCCAGCTGCGCGCGGCTGTTCACGCCCAGCGTCTCCCAGACCCGCGCCGGCTGCTCGCTGACCACCTCGACGCCGTCGGCCACCGCCATCGCGATCACGTCGGTCAGGTAGTACTCGTGCTGGGCGTTGTCGTTGCCCAGCCGCGCGAGCCAGGCCTTGAGCAGCGCGGTCGGCGCGACCAGGATTCCGGTGTTCACCTCGCGGATCGCACGCGTCGCCTGGTCGGCGTCGCGCTGCTCGACGATGCGCGCGACCTTGCCACCGACGCGAACGATGCGTCCGTAGCCGCCCGGGTCGTCGAGCGTGACGGTGAGCAGCCCGAGCCGTTGCGACCCTGCTGCTGCGCAAAGCCGCGCCAGCGTTTCGTGCGCGGTGAGCGGCACGTCGCCGTAGAGGACCAGCGTCGGTGCGCGGTCGTCGAGCAGCGCGGCGGCCTGCGCGACGGCGTGGCCGGTGCCGAGCTGGGGCTCCTGCAGCGCCCAGGCGAGGTCGTCGGCGTCGAGCGCCTGGCGAACCTGCTCGCCGCCGTGGCCGTGGACGACGACGATGCGCATCGGCGATAGACTGCGGGCAAGGTCGAGCACGTGCCCGAGCAGCGGTTTTCCGGCGAGCGTGTGCAGAACCTTGGGCAGTTCGGAGCGCATGCGCTTGCCGAGGCCAGCCGCGAGGATCACGATGTTCATTTTTCGTTTTTTTTCAAACGCTTACGCCACTCTTTCGAGAAGTGTCGAAAATCTTAACACGCGCCTGCTGGCGCGTTGTGTGCTGTTGTGCGCTGTCGTGGCCGGATTGGGCGGCTGCTCGCTCGCCCGGATCGGCTACGAGGCGCTGCCGACGCTCCTGCAGTGGGAGATCGACCGCTACGTGGACCTGGACGACGCGCAGCGCGCGATCGTCTCGCGCCACCTCGAGCAGGTGCTGCGCTGGCACCGCAGCGCGGAGCTTCCGCAGTACGCGCGCTTCCTGCGCGGCGTCGACGAGCGGGTTCGCGGGCAGGTCGACACTGGCGAGGTGGCACGGATGCGCGAGCGCGTCGACGATGCCTGGAGCGCGCTCTCGGAGCGGCTCGCCCCGGGTCTGGTCGAACTCGCTTTCTCGCTGCGCCCCGAGCAGCTCGCGCGGATGGGCAAGCGCGTCGACGAGACGCAGCGCAAGGCGCGCGAGCGTTTCGTGCCGGGCGACGGAGAGAGCCGCGAGGAGGCGCGCGCCAAGCGCGTGCTCAAGCGGGTCGAGTTCTTCCTGGGCGATCTGCCGAGCGCGCAGGCGGCCGAGGTGCGGCGTCTTGCGGCGTCGCTTCCTTCGGCCGAGGACGCGTGGCTCGCCGAGCGCGAGGCCCGCCAGCGCCAGCTGATCGCGATGCTCGATCGGCTGCGAACCGAGCGCCCGCCGATCGCCGCGGCGACGCGGATCGCGCGCGAGCACCTGCAAACGATGTGGGAGAGCCGTGATCAGGCCCGTCGCCAACGCCTGTCGGAGTCGATCGCCGCGAGCGACGCACTCACCGCGCGGCTGGTCGAGCGTGCCGACGCGGGGCAACGCAGGCATCTCTCGAAGCTGCTGCGCGGTTACGCCGAGGACTTCGAGGCGCTGGCAGCAAAGGTGCAGACCGCGTCAAGCGCGAACTGAGTTCGAACCGGGCCCACACCGGGCCCGAAGCGGGATCGACCCGCGTTCAGTTCGGGGCCGATCCGGGTTCAAGCCGGGCGCATGTTCGATACCGGCAGCCAGCCACCGCCGGCGAAAGCGGCGGCGCCGAGCGACTGTTCGGCGCGGATCAGCGCGTTCCACTTCGCGGTGCGCTCGCCCCGGGTGATCGAGCCGACCTTCAGCTGGCGCGCGTCCCAGCCGATCGCGAGGTCGCAGATCGTCGTGTCCTCGGTCTCGCCCGAGCGCGCCGAGACGACCGTGGTCCATCGCATCCGGCGTGCGGCGGCAAGCGCGTCGCGCGCCTCGGACAGCGTCCCGGCCTGGTTCGGCTTGATCAGCGCCGCGTTGCACGCCCCTTCGGACGCTGCCGCCTCGATCAGCGCGGCGTTGGTCACGACGAAGTCGTCGCCGATGATCTGCACGCGCCGGCCCCAGGCACCGGTGAACGCGCGCATGCCGGCGGCGTCGTCCTCGGCGAGCGGATCCTCGATCGAGCAGATCGGGAAGCGCTCCAGCCAGCGACCGAGCAGCTCGATCATCGTGTCGCTGTCGATCGTGCGCCGGTCCAGGCCGAGCCGGTACTGCCCCTTCGCGCCGAACTCGCTCGCGGCGATGTCGAGCGAGATCGCGACCTCGTCGCCCGGCGTGAAACCGGCCGACTCGATCGCGCGCAGCAGCGTCTCGATCGCCTGCTCGTTGCTGTCGAACGCGGGCCACAATCCGCCCTCGTCGGCGACGCCGTTCGCCGGTCCGCGCGCCGCCATCAGCGCCGCGGCCGCGATGTAGACCTCGGCGGTCATCTCCAGCGCCTGTTCGACGCTGGCGGCGCCGCGCGCGATCACCATCAGGTCCTGGATGTCGATGCGCCGCCCGGCGTGCGCGCCGCCGCCGAAGATCTGGATCTCCGGCAGCGGGATCGACACTGGCGCTTCGCCGGCGAGCACGCGCCACAGCGGCTGCCGGGCGCTGGCCGCGAAGGCCTGCGCGCAGGCGATCGACGCGGCCACCGTGACGTTGCCACCGAGCGTTTGCTTGGTCGGGGAGTCGTCGAGCCCGAGCAGGATCGAGTCGGCGCCAAGCGGGGCCGAGAGCACGGCGCCGACGAGCGCCGGTGCGACCTGCCGCTCGAACGCCGCGAGCGCTTCGCGCACGTCCAGGCCGCCGAGCCGCTTGCCGCCGTCGCGCCGGTCGATCGCCTCGCGCGCGCCGCGCGAAGCGCCCGCCGGCGCGATGCCGCGGCCGGTCGCGCCGTCGGACAGGCGCACCTCGACCTCGATCGTCGGGCGCCCGCGAGAGTCCCAGACCCGTCGTGAAACTGCTTGTTCGATCCTCGGGTGGCTCATCGTCGGTTCGCTCGTGTAGGGGAAGGGGGGCGGTGCCGTGTCGATCAGGTTTCGAATTGCGGCGGATTCGACTCCAGCCGCGCCTGCCAGAGCGTGGCGAGCCCGTCGAGCGAGTGCCCGGCGCCGACGCTGGTCCGCGCGAAGTCGCGCACCAGCGCCTGGTTGCGCGGGTCGCACAGGTACTCGACCGGCGACTTCCCGTCGATGCGCGCGAGCATCAGCGCCGGCAGCAGCGCCGCTGCGCGCGCCTGCACCGCGTCGGCCGGCTCCCATCGCACGCACGACAGATAGGCCCGTGCGAGCGCGGCGAAGCAGGCCTGGTAGGCGCTGCGGTGCGCGGGCCGCCAGACCGGCTTGAGCATCAGGTGGTTCAGGCAGAACGCCAGGTCGAAGGCGGGGTCGCCGAACCAGGCGCACTCGGCGTCGATCAGGATCGGGCCCTCGGGTCCGGCGAGGATGTTCTTCGGGCTCACGTCGCCGTGCACCAGCACGCGCCGGGTGCCGGCGGTGAGCTCGACCAGCCGCTGCAGCTCCGGGGCGAGATCGGGGTGCGCGCGCGCGGTGGCGACCAGGTAGGGTTCGAGGCGGATCGCGTGAAAGCTCGCGTCGGTGGCGAAGCGTCGCGCGAGGTCGGCGCGATCGGCGCTCGCCGCGTGGATCGCGCCGAGCGTGGCGCCGACGCGCGCGGCGAATGCCGGGTCGGCCTGCCCGTCGCGCAACAGCGCCTTCCAGGTCGGGTGCGCGTCGGGCGCGAGAAACGGCATCGCGAAGGCGAGCGCCTCGGGGTCTTCTGCGATGACCCGCGGCGCCGCGCCGGGCGACGCCTCGTTGGCGAAGCGCAGCCACGCGACTTCGAAGCGGTTGCGCTCGACCGGGGCGTTCCATTGCGCGGCGACTTTCAGTTGCGCCAGTGCGCGCTTCACGCACACCGTGCCGCACGCCAGGTCGACCCGATAGATGTCCGAAGAGACTCCGCCGGTGAGCGGCGCGAGCGTGAACGGTTCGCCCGGCGCCGCCAGGCCCATCCGCACGATCGACGCCTCGATCGGCGCGCTGTCGGTCACGATCAGGGCCCGAAGGCGAGCAGCAGTTCGAACGCGATCAACGCGCCGATCGCGAACACGAACCAGCGCAGCCAGCGCTGCGTGCGGCGATTTTCGCGCACCAGTTCGCGCACCCAGCGCGGCGGCTCGTCCTCGTCGCTCGCGGCCGCGCGGCGCGACAGCGCGGCGTGCAGCAGGCGCGGCAACTGCGGCAGCAGCTGCGACCACTGCGCCGACTCGCGCTCCATCCGCTGGCGCAGGCCGTTGGGCCCGATCTGGTCGGCCATCCAGCGCTCGAGAAAGGGCTTCGCCGTGGCCCACAGGTCGAGGTTCGGGTCGAGCTGGCGGCCGAGCCCCTCGATGTTGAGCAGCGTCTTTTGCAGCAGCACGAGTTGCGGCTGGATCTCGACGTTGAAGCGGCGCGACGCCTGGAACAGCCGCAACAGCACCATGCCGAGCGAGATCTCCGAGAGCGGGCGATCGAACACCGGCTCGCAGCAGGCACGAACGGCCGACTCGAGCTCCTCGACACGCGTGCCGCGCGGCACCCACCCCGACTCGACGTGCAGCTCGGCCACGCGGCGGTAGTCGCGCCGGAAGAACGCGAGGAAGTTCTGCGCGATGTAGTTCTTGTCGAAGTCCGACAGCGTCCCGACGATGCCGAAGTCCAGCGCGATGTAGCGGTTGAAGTCCTCGGCCCTGTCGCCGACGAGGATGTTGCCCGGGTGCATGTCGGCGTGGAAGAAGCCGTCGCGAAAGACCTGCGTGAAGAAGATGTCGACGCCGTCGCGCGAGAGCTTCGTCAGGTCGATGCCGGCGGCGCGCATCCGATCGACCTGGCTGATCGGAATGCCGTGCATCCGCTGCATCGTCATCACGTTGGTCGCGCACAGGTCCCAGTGGATCTCGGGCACGCGCAGCAACTGCGAGTTCGCGAAGTTGCGCCGCAACTGGTTGGCGTTGGCGGCCTCGCGCACCAGGTCGAGTTCGTCGTGCAGGTACTTGTCGAACTCGGCGATCACGTCCCGCGGGCGCAGCCGTCGCGCGTCGGCCGAGACGCGCACCAGCATCGCGCCGGCGGTGCGCAGCAGCGCGAGGTCGCGGTCGATCATCCCGGCCATGCCGGGGCGCAGGACCTTCACCGCCACTTCGCGCCCGTCGGGGAGGGTGGCCAGGTGCACCTGCGCGATCGACGCCGAGGCGACCGGGTCCTGCTCGAAGCTCGCGAAGGCCTCGCTCACGCGCATCTCCAGCCCGCGCTCGATCTCGGCGACCGCTTCGTCGCTGGCAAACGGCGGCACGCGGTCCTGTAGCCTGGCGAGTTCGTCGGCGATGTCCGGCGGGAGCAGGTCGCGCCGGGTCGAGAGCACCTGCCCGAACTTGACGAAGATCGGCCCGAGTTCCTCCAGCGCGCGGCGCAGCCGCTCGCCTCGCGGCATTCGCAGGGGCCGCCCGAATCGCACCAGCCTCGCCAGCGCGAGCGACGATCGCGTTCCAAGCGTCGCGGCGGCGCCGGTGGCGACGATCTCGTCGAGCCCGTAGCGCCAGGCCACCCAGGCGATCTTGGCCAGCCGCAGCAGTTGCACCGCGCTACTCCCGAAGTTCGCGGATCGGGACCGCGGCGTGAGTTTGCGAGTCGTCGCGCCGCGCGGCGCGAGTTCGCGTGTCGTCACGCCGCGCCGCGCGGGTCGCGAAGCGATCGACCTCGAACACCGGATCCGGATCGAATGCGGTGTCGCCGTCGGGCTCGGCGCGATCGCCGGGTGCGATCGCGGAGAAGTCGTGCAGTGCGCGATCGAGCAGGTGCGAGGGCACGACGCGCGTGAGCGCGGAGAAGATGTTCTCGACCCGCCCCGGGAAGCGCTTCTCCCACTCGCGCATCAGCTGCTTGACCTCGCGGCGCTTGAGCGTTTCCTGCGAGCCGCACAGCGTGCACGGAATGATCGGGAATTCACGCCACTGCGCGTACGCGGCGAGGTCCGCTTCCTTCACGTAGGCGAGCGGACGGATCACGACGTGGCGGCCGTCGTCGGACACGAGCTTCGGGGGCATCGACTTCAGCTTGCCGCCGAAGAACATGTTCAGGAAGAAGGTCTCGAGGATGTCGTCGCGGTGGTGCCCGAGCGCGATCCGGGTCGCGCCGAGTTCGCTCGCAACCCGATAGAGCACGCCGCGGCGAAGGCGCGAGCACAGCGAACACATCGTGCTGCCCTCGGGGATCACGCGCTTGACGATCGCGTAGGTGTCCTGGTTCTCGATGTGAAACGGGACGCCGAGCTTGCCCAGGTACTCGGGCAGAACGTGTTCGGGGAAGCCCGGCTGCTTCTGGTCGAGGTTGACCGCGATCAGCTCGAAGTCCAGCGGCGCGCGTTCGCGCAGCGTGATCAGCAGGTCGAGCAGCCCGTAGCTGTCTTTTCCGCCGGACAGGCACACCATTACACGATCGCCTTGCCCGATCATCGAGAAGTCGCCGATCGCCTGCCCGGCGAGGCGCATCAGTCGCTTGTGCAGCTTGTTGCGCTCGTAGGCCTTGCGCTCGGAGGGGTTCATCGTCGGGGGCTCGGGATCGGGGGCTCGGGGGGCTCGGGGGCGTGAGCTTATGGGCGGAAGCGGAACACTTCGATGCCTACGGTGCGGCAGTCGGCGTAGACGTCGGGCTTCTCGGTGCTGGCGCGCACCGCGCGCACCGCGGGCTGGCCGAAGCAGATGTCGACTATGCCGTCGAGCATCGTCTCCTGCAGGTTGAAGTGGCGCGATCCGGCCCACTGCGCGATCTCGTGGCGGATGAAGTCGTAGTCGACGACCTCGCCGACATGGTCGGCGCCGGACGTCGACGACGCGATCGGAACGAACAGGTCGACGTTGATCAGCACGCGCTGGTGCGCCTCGCGTTCGTGGTCGTGAAAGCCGATCGACGCGTCGATCGCGAAGTCGTGCAGGAAGATGCGGCGGCACTCGGCCAGTCGCGGATCGAGTAGCGCGCTCACTGGACTACCTTCCGGCTGTTGGAGGACGTTGACGTGGTACAGCGCAGGGTTGTCCACGGCGGTGGGCGGTCGGCGCTTGCGACGAACCGACCGACCGCCGCGGTGGGCAACCCGTGTTCAACGCTCAGGTGCTGGCGCGTCGCGTCCTTGACTCGACGCACACGTTGCGCCGATGTTTCGATTCGACTTCCGTGCCCCCGAGGTGACTGCCGCGCGCGCTGGCCGCTCGACGGCCTCGATGAGACCCGCAGCCCACGGGGTGCCGGAAGACCCAGACGGGCTACAGGGTGTAGCGCCACGGTGTGCAGCCAGGAGCGCCGATCAGTGAGCGACCCGCCGGGCCTTCCGACACGACAAGTCTTACCGCAACTTGCAGGAGTCTGTCCATGAGCACTTTCTTCGCCGGGCTGGACTGGGCCAGCCAAACCCACGCCGTGTGCTTGATCGATCAGCACGGCACGGTATGCGAGCGACTCGAGATCGCGCATGACGCCGCCGGCTTGGCGCAATTGCAGCGCCGCCTGATCCACTTCGGCCGACCGCCCGTGGCCATCGAGCGCCCCTCGGGCATGGTCGTGGATACCTTGCTCGAAGGCGGCTTCACCGTCGTGCCGATCCACCCCAACGCCGTCAAGGCCACGCGCCCGCGCTACCGCAGCCACGGCGCCAAGAGCGACGCCAGCGATGCTTATCTGCTGGCCGACCTGCTGCGCACCGACGGCCATCGCTTCAAGCCGCTGGCCGCGCAAAGCGACGAGATTCGCGCGCTGCGCGCCTTGGTGCGTGGCCGCGACGACCTGGTGGCCACCCGCGTGCAATTGGCCAACCAGTTGTGCAGCCTGCTCGAATCGTTCTGGCCCGGTGCCGCCGAGGTCTTTGCCGACGTGGACTCGCCCATCGCGCTGGCCTTCATCGAGCGCTACCCCACGCCCGAGAGCGCCACCCGCCTGGGCCCCAAGCGTATGGCTGCCTTCTGCGCCCAGCACGCGTACTCCGGCCGGCGCAGCGCCGAGGACTTGCTCGCACGCCTGCACCAAGCTCCCGCAGCCGTGTGCGGCGAGCTCGAGATGGAGGCCAAGGGTGAGCTGGCCCGCAGTCTGGCTCGCACCTTGGACCGCCTGGTCGAGCAGATTCGGCTCTTGTCCAGCCGTATCGAGCACCACGTCGCGTCCACCGACGATGGCCGCATCCTGATGAGCTTCCCGCGCGCCGGGCGCATCTGCGCCGCGCAAATCCTGGCCGAGCTGGGCAGCGTGCGCGAGCGCTTCGCCAGCGATGAGCAGCTTGCCGCTGAGGCCGGCGTCGCGCCCGTCACCTACGCTTCTGGCAAGTCCAAGGCCGTGACGTTCCGCTGGGCTTGCAACCACCGGCTGCGCGCCGCCATAACGTGCTTGGCCGACAACTCGCGCCACGCCAACGCCTGGGCCGCCAGCGTGTACGTAAAGGCTCGCGCTCGCGGCTGCGATCACCCGCATGCCGTTCGCATCCTGTCCAGGGCTTGGGTGCGCGTCATCTGGCGCGCTTGGACTGATCGCAAAACCTACGATCCGACGCAACATCGCGCTGCTCAAACACTGCTTCAAACGGCGGGAGGTTGACACAGGGTGTCTCATCGGGTTCCCCGGTCGGCGGTTGAGGCATAGTCGACGTCGCGCGCGAGCGGCATCAGGTGCTGCCCCCCGTCGACCGTGAGATTGACGCCGGTCACCGCGTGCGCGTCGGCGAGGAACACGATCGCGGCGACGATGTCCGCCGGCAGCGACGAGCGCCCGAGCGGGGCCATCGCGTGGGCCTGCTCGAAGCGGCCGGGCGTCTGGCCGCCCGAGGGCAGCGTGATGCCGGGCGAGACGCCGACCACGCGCAGGCGCGGGGCGAACGCCATCGCCATCATCTTCGTGGCTGCGAGCAGCGCCGCCTTGGTCAGCGTGTACGAGAAGTAGTCGGGGTTGAGGTTCTGGAGCTTCTGGTCGAGCAGGTTGACCACCACCGCCTGTTCGCCTGCGCCCACCGCGGCGTGCAGCCGGCTCGCGAGCAGCAGCGGCGCGGCGAGGTTGGGCGCGACGTGCGCGGCGAGCGCACCGTAGCCGAAGGTTTCGGGCCGGTCGAAGGAGAAGCGCGAGGCGTTGTTCACCAGGCAGCCGATCGCGCCGAACCGCGACTCGACGGAGTCGAACATCGCGCCGGTAGCGGTCTCGTCGCACAGGTCGGCCTGCGCCGCGAACGCGCGCCGCCCGAGTGCTTCGATGGCGGCGACGGTGGCGAGCGCGTCGTCGCGCGACGAGTGATAGTGCACGGCCACGTCCCAGCCCGCATCGGCGAGCCCGATCGCGATCGCGCTCCCGAGGCGGCGCGCCGCACCGGTGACGAGCGCCACGCGCGAGCGCGGCGCGGGCGTCGCGGCGGTATCCGGGGGAGTCGTCATTTTCGGTTCGGATCGAGGGTTCGCGAGAGGATCGGGGCCCCGGTTCGCATTCCGGGAGCGCCTGCGCAAGCCTGCGATCGATCGGGCGTGCCGGCTCGTCGATCGGGCCTGCGGGCTCGGTAGTTTAACGGGAATCGCAGCGACGCGGCCCACCGCGGCGCCCGGGCCGACGCGCGCGAGCGCGATGCCTTCTACAATCGCCCGATGCACCTCGCCGACCTCCCGCAGCCCGAGCCGCCGGCGCTTGCCGCGAGCCAGTCGCTGCGCGCGCGCATCGAAGCGCTGATCGACTCCGGGGACGGCTGGATCGGGTTCGACCGCTACATGCACGAGGCGCTCTACGCGCCGGGGCTCGGCTACTACACGGGCGGCGCGCGCAAGTTCGGCGCCGGGGGCGATTTCGTGACGGCGCCCGAGACCAGCGCGCTGTTCGCGGCCTGCGTCGCCGCGCAGTGCACGCAGTGGTTCGAGCGCAGCGCACCGTGCGTCGTCGAGTTCGGCGCGGGCAGCGGCGCGCTCGCCGCGCAGCTGCTCGAGGAGTTCGCGCGGCGCGGCATCGACCGCGTGCGCTACCGGATCGTCGAGGTGTCGGCGCAGCTGCGCGAGCGACAGCGCGAGACGATCAGGGCGGTCGCGCCCGACGCCGACCTGCAGTGGCTCGACGCGTGGCCCGGGCAGATCGAGGGCGTCGTCCTGGGCAACGAACTGCTCGACGCGATGCCCGCGCGCGCTTTTCTTCGGGTCGACGGACGGTGCTTCGAACGCGGCGTCGTTCGCGCCGACTCGGGCCTGGCCTGGGGCGAGCGTGCTGCCGACGCGCGTTTCGCCGAGGCGATCGAGGCTTGCGCCGCGCTGGCGTCGCGCTGGCCTGCGGCGTACGCCAGCGAAATCGGCGAGCAGGCGCACGCCTGGGTCGCCGAAGCGGCACGCCGGATCACGCGCGGCGCGCTGTTGCTGATCGACTACGGTTTTCCGGCGGCGGAGTTCTACCATCCGCAGCGCGACGCCGGCACGCTGATGTGCCACTACCGCCACTTCGCGCACGGCGAACCGTTCCTCTTCCCGGGCCTGCAGGACCTGAGCGTGCACGTCGACTTCTCGGCCGTGGCGCGGGCCGCGCGCGGCGAGGGCATGGCGTTGCTCGGCTACACCTCGCAGGCGAACTTCCTGCTCAACCTCGGACTGCTCGATCGCCTCGCCGCGATCGCCGATCCGCGCGAACCCGCCTTCGCGCGCCACGCGCAGGGCGTGCAGCGCCTGGTCTCGGAAGCCGAGATGGGCGAGTTGTTCAAGGTGATCGCCTTCGGCCGTGCGATGGGCGACGATGCGGCCGGATTCGCGCGCGGTGATCGTGGCGCAGCGCTGTGAGCGCACCGCGCGGCACCACATTTGCGCTGGCCGCCACGCTGTGCGCGTCGTCGGCGCTTTGCGTCTCGCCCGCGCTTTGCGTCTCGCCCGCGCTTTGCGTCTCGCCCACGGTCGGCGCGGCGCAGGCCTCGTCGCCCGATGCGGTGCGTCCGTTCGCCGAGCGCGGCGCGCCGCTCGAGGACAGCCCCGCGCGGCGCCGGACGGAGGCGCTCCCCGAGTGGTCCGGCCTGGACGCGCTCGCCGAGGCTTCGCGCCGGCGCTGGGAGAACAGCGCGCACGGACTGATGCTCGAGCGCATCCTCCCGCGTCGGCTCGTCCCGAGCGCATTGCCCGAACCGCAGAGCCGCGGCGCGCGCCTGGTCGCGCTGTATTGCGTGCAGTGCCACAACCTGCCCAACCCCGCGATGCACGACGCCGAGCGCTGGTCGCGCGTGGTCGAGCGGATGGTGCCGCGAATGCAGGGGCAGGGAAACATGGGGGCGCTGATGTCGCAGATGATGCGCGGCCCCGGCTCGGGCCGCCCGCTCGCCGCGCCGACCAGCGAGGAGGCAGCGACGCTCGTCGCCTACCTTCGCCGCCACGCGATGCGCGCGCTGCCGCCCGATCGACTCGAACTGGTCGACTCGCCCTCGGGGCGCAAGTTCGAGATGGCCTGCGGGCAATGCCACGCGCTTCCCGATCCGCGCGCGCACACCCCGGCAGAGTGGCCGGGCGTGGTGCGCCGGATGCAGGAGAACATGTCGTGGATGAACCGGATTGTTGGCAGTCGCGGCGACCCGCGCGAGCCGCAGCTCGCGCCGGCCGAGATCGTGCGCTTCCTGCAGCGCAACGCGAGATGAACGCTCGCGCGCCGAGGTTGCGATGCTGAAGTGGCTGCTGGTGACGGTGATCGCGCTGGCGTTGTTCTCGGGATTGCGCCCCTGGCTCGCGCGGCTCGGGATCGGTCGATTGCCCGGGGACCTGAACTTCAGCGCCTTCGGCCGACGCTGGTCGATCCCGCTCGCCTCGACGATCCTGCTGTCGCTGATCGCTGCCGCGATCGCGAAACTGATCTGATCGCTCGCTGCTCGCGGATTGGTTTGGTGCGGGCCGACCAGCCTGGCGCGGGCGCGAATCCGCGCGGCGCCGCCGAATCGCGTCAGCGCGGGTCGCCCAGCGCCGCGCGCACCGCATCGACGCGAGCGCGGTGGATGCTCTTCCTGATCGCTTGCGCCTGCGGACCCGCACGCTGCGCGATCGCGCCGCTGTCGATCGCGCGCGCGGCGGCCATCGCGTCGCCGATGCGCTGCGCCTGCGGGTAGGGCTGGTCGGCGAAACCGAGGCGGCCGCGGTGGTCGGCCTCGCAGGCCGCGAGGATCTCGGCCACGCGGGCGGGGCGACGAAACGCGTCGACGCGCTCGAGCAGTTCGACGATCGTCGCCGGGCGCAGCTCGAGCGCCTTGTGCACGATGCCGTGCTCGCGCGCGACCAGTCGCGCGAGGTCGCGCACCTCGACCGGCGCGCGCATCCGCTCGCAGGCGCGCTCGACGAGCCGCACCGAACTCGCCTCGTGGCCGACGTGGCGCGGCAGCATCTCGGCCGGGGTCTCACCCTTGCCGAGGTCGTGGGTGAGCGCCGCGAAGCGCACGGCGAGCGCGTGCCCGGCCCGCGCCGACCAGTCGAGCACCATCATCACGTGGACGCCGGTGTCGACCTCGGGGTGGTAGTCGGCGCGTTGCGGCACACCCCACAATGCGTCGAGTTCGGGAAAGATCCGCGCCAGCGCGCCGCAGGTGCGCAGCACCTCGAACATCCGCGACGGGTGGCGTTCCATCAGCCCGCGCGAGAGTTCCTGCCAGACGCGTTCGGGCACCAGATGGTCGACCTCGCCATCGTCGACCATCCAGCGCATCAGCGCGGCGGTTTCCCCGGCGACGCTGAAGTCGGTGAATCGCGCGGCGAACCGCGCCACCCGCAGGATCCGCACCGGGTCCTCGACGAAGGCCTCGCCGACGTGGCGCAACACGCGCGCCTCGATGTCGCGCCGTCCGCCGTAGGGGTCGATCACTTCGCCGTCCTGCGCGCGCGCGATCGCGTTGATCGTCAGGTCGCGCCGCGCGAGATCCTCTTCCAGCGTGACCTCCGGGGCGTAGTGCACGTCGAAACCCTTGTAGCCGCGTGCGACCTTGCGCTCGGTGCGCGCGAGCGCGTACTCCTCGTGCGTCTCGGGGTGGAGGAAGACCGGGAAGTCCTTGCCCACCGGGCGAAAACCCGCGGCCACCATCTTCTCCGGGCTGCCCCCGACCACCACCCAGTCATGGTCCTCGACGCTGAGGCCGAGCAGTTCGTCGCGTACCGCGCCGCCGACGCTGAAAAAGCGCATTGGCGTCGCGATCGGGCTAGTCGCGAGCGCGACGGTAGGGTTCGTCGCCGGTGAGGAAGGTCTTCTCGGCGAGCGCCGCCGCGCTCCAGTCGCGCATCGACGCGGTCTCGAGGATCGCGCGGCGATAGGCGTCGCAATCGGGCGGCAGCGCGACGCCGTAAGTCTCGAAGCGCGACACCACCGGGGCGTAGAACGCGTCGGCCGCGCCGTATGTGCCAAACAGGAAGGGACCCGATCCGGCGTGCGCGGCGCGCAATTCGGACCACATCGCGACGATGCGGTCGATGTCGGCCTGTACCCGCAGCGACCAGCCGCGCCCGGGGAGGCGCGCCTCGACGTTCACCGGCATGTTCGCGCGCAACGCGCCGAAGCCCGCGTGCATCTCGGCGCACACGGACCGCGCGCGCGCGCGCGCGTGCGCTTCGGCGGGCCATACGCCGCGCTCGGGAAAGGTCTCGGCGAGGTACTCGATGATCGCGAGCGTGTCCCAGATCGGGAACTCTCCGGCGAGCAATACCGGCACTCGGCGCGCTGGCGAATACCGGACGATCTCGCGCTGGAAGGTTTCGCTGAACAGGGGCAGCACCCGTTCCTCGAATCCGATCCCGAGTTCGCGCATCAGCAGCCACGGGCGCATCGACCACGACGAGTAGTTGCGGTTGCCGATCACCAGCGTGTAGTGCGTTTCGCTCATGTCCCGACTCCGGTCAAGGCCTGGATCGCGATCCGACTGGCGTGCCGCGCCGGCGCGGCTCGATCGTGTTCAGCGGTGCGCCCGCGCGCGTTCGGTCGAATAGCGCGCGAAGCTCGAGAGAAAGCCGGGCGCGACCGCCTCGAGCCGCGCGGGCACGATGCCCAGTTCGGGCGCGAACGGCGCGCTCGCGACGTTGTCGACCCGCAGCGAATCGAAGTTGTCGCGCGACATCAGGGTCGGCCCGGGTAGCGTCTCCAGGACGGCTGCCTGCATCTGTCCGAGGAAATCCGGCAGGCGCAAGATCGGGCGCGGATGCCCGGTCAGGCGCCCCGCGAGCCGGACCAGATCGGCCAGCGTGTAAACGTCCGGGCCGGCGAGCTCGTAGACCTTTGCGTAGGTCGCCGGATTGTCGATCGCGTTGACGAAGGCCTGCGCGACGTCACCCACGAACACCGGCTGGAACTTCGTGTCGGCCCTCGCGAGCGGGATCAGCGGCAGGAACCGCTGCATCGTCGCGAACATGTTGAGCAGCCTGTCCTCGGCGCCGTAGACCACCGACGGGCGGAAGATCGTCCAGTCCAGCCCGGCGGTCTCGCGCACCGCGCGTTCGCCGTCTGCCTTCGAACGCAGGTACATCGAGGGCGCCGCCGCGCCATCGTCGCGAACGCCCAGCGCCGACATGTGCAGGAACCTGCGCACGCCGGCGCGCACGCAGGCGCGCGCGAGTCGGCGCGGCAATTCCACGTGCGCCTCGGCGAAGTCCCGTCCGTAGGGTTCGCCCCAGTTCCCGTGCAGGATGCCGCTCAGGTTGACGACCGCGTCGCAGGCGCCGGCCAGCGCCTCGAGCGCGGCCTCGTCGCGCAGATCGGCCTCGACCACATCGACGGTGGGCAGCGGCAACAGGTGCCGGGCGCGCTCGCGCCGGCGCGTAGGCACCAGCACCTGCAGGTTGCGCGCGCTAAGGCGTGCCGCCAGGTGGCGGCCGATGAAACCGGAACCGCCGACGATCAGGATCTTTTTCGCGCTCATGGGCACGATTCTAGGCGATTGGCGCCGCCTCAGGGCAGCTCGCTGCGCTTGGCCGGTTCGGGCCTGACTACGCCAAGCATCTCCCTGAGCGAGTGCGGGCGGCCGGTCATCAGCGACGCGTAGATCGACGCGTTGGACAGGACCTTCTTGACGTAGTCACGCGTTTCGCCAAACGGAATGATCTCGGCGAACACCGCCCCCTCGACCGGCGCGTCGAGCGTCGCGCGCCAGCGCCGCGGGCGGTTCGGCCCGGCGTTGTACCCGGCCGAGGCGAGCAGCGGCGAGCCGTCGAGGTCGTCGAGCACGTTGCGCAGGTAGAACGTGCCGAACCTCAGGTTGGTCGACATGTCGTGCAGGTCCGAGAGGCGGAAGTTGTGCACGCCCAGCTTGCGCGCGATCCACCTGGCCGTCGGCGGGATGATCTGCATCAGGCCCTGGGCGCTGGCCGACGAGCGCGCGTCGAGGATGAAGCGCGACTCCTGGCGGATCAGCCCGTAGACCCACGCGGGGTCGAGCCCGCGCTCCTCGGCGACCGGGACGAGTTGCTCGCGAAACGGCGTGATGAAGCGCAGTGCGAAGTCGTGCTCGCTATCGGTGCGGTCGGCGGTGTTCACGCAGCGATCGAGGATCGTGCGGCGGCAGGCGAACTCGGCCGCCGCGAGCAGTTCCCGGTCGCTCATCGCGCGCAACTGGAAGTTCCACTCGCGATTGCCCTCCATGCGCAGGCCGAGTTCGTAGAATTTCAGCGCGCGCGCGATGCCGGGGTTCGAGTCGATCGCGGAGAGCTCCTGCGGGGTGGGCCGCGCCGGACGCGGCGGGATGACGAAAGGCTGGCCGAGTTCCTCGGAAGCGAGTTGGCCGTAGAAATGGAACTGACCGGCGATCGTGCGCAACTTCGCGCTGCCCTGCTCGGTGCGGCCCAGCGCGCGATCGGCGCGCGCACCCCAGTAGACCCACACCGGGTCGTCGCGACCCTGCGGGCTCATCCGCGCGATCGCCGCGCTCAGCGTCGTCCAGTCGGAATCGCGCAGCGCGGCGCGTGCGAGCCAGTCGATCGAATCGTCGGACACGTCCGCGGCGAGGCTCGCGCGCGCCAGCGCCAGCGCGCGCGGCGCGAGCCGGCGCATCATCTGCGCGGCGGTCATCGCGGTGACGAAGTCGCGATCGGCGCGCGGCAGCTTCGCGAGTTCCGCGTTGCGATCGGCCATCTGCTCCGGGTCCTGGCGAGCGAGCGTCGCGGCGGCGATCACGACGACCTCCGGCACAGCGGGCGTGCCGATCACCTTGGCCGGGCGTTGCAGCGCCGCCTCGACGCCGCCGGCCGGGAGGTCGAGCAACTCGGCGACGCGGCGCACCGACGTGTTCGCGCCCGCCTCGAGCGCGCGGCGCAGCACGGTCCAGAGCTGGTCGCGCCCCAGCGTGCCTTCGCGCGCGAGATGCTCGAGCAGCGCCGTGCAGCCTTCACCCAGCTCGCGCGTGCGCATCAGCGCGGCGCGCGCCTGAGCGGGCAACGGCGCGCCGCGCGAGGACTGCGCCAGCCACGCATAGCACTGCGCCTGCGAGTCGTCGCGCAGGATCCACTGCAGCGCCTGCGATTCGAGCTGCTGCCACTGGCCGCGTCGACCGAGGTCGAGCATCCAGTCGCGCCGCAACAGGTCCGCGGCGAGGAGTCCTTCGTTGCGCGCGATGAACGCGTGCACGTCCGAGTCGGCTTCTCCGGTGCTGCCGCGCGGCGCCGCGTTCGCGCCGCTTCCCGTGCGTTGCGGCGCGAGTCGCAGGCGCAATCGCCAGTACTCCAGGTAGAGATCGAGCGGGTGGCCGTTCAGGCGCGCGGCCGCGGCGTCGAAGCGCGCGGAATCGCCCTGCGCCGCGGCCTGGCGGGCCTGGACGAAGACTTCGTCGGGAGTCGCGTCGTTGGCGACGGGGCGTTGGGCGCGCGGTTTGGCGTGTGCCTGCGCGGCGCCGACCCCTAAAATGGCTGCCAACGACAGAATCAGCAGGAAACGTGGAACAACCATCGCGATCCAGAGTACCACGCGGCCCGGTGAGCGCGGTCGACCGCCCGAGCGCGCGTCGCGCACTGCGAGCGCTGCGCGCCGGGCTCGATTCGGCGCGCCGCGCCGCGGCCGATGCTGCGATCGGCGAAGGCGTCGATCGGCTGGTTCTGCGCGCGCCGCCGGCGGCGATCGCGGTCTACTGGCCGATCGGCGCCGAGCCGGACCTTCGGGAGCGGATGGCACTGTGGCACGCCGGTGGAATCGCGGTCGCGCTGCCGCGGGTCGCGACGCGCGACGCGCCGCTCGCCTTCGACCGCTGGGTGCCGGGTTGCGAACTCGAACAAGGCGAACACGGCACGATGCACCCGTCGCGTGCAGACGCGCTGCTCCCGGAACTGATCGTCATCCCCTGCCTCGGTTTCGACGCTCGCGGACATCGCCTGGGCTACGGGGGCGGCTACTACGATCGTACGCTCGCGGCGCGGACGGCGGCGACGATCGGTGTCGCCTACGACTGCCTCGAGGTGCGAGGCTTCGACGCGCAGCCGCACGATCGCGTGCTCGACTGGATCGTCACCGAGTCACGAGTGCTGGCCGGGATTCACCCACGCGATTGAACGCGCGGTACCAGTCGAGAAAGGCGTCGGGAGGCAGCGCGCGGGCGTAGTGATAACCCTGCGCGCCGTCGCAACGCGCGTTGCGCAGCCAGTTCACGACCTGCGCGTCCTCGACGCCCTCGGCGAGCGCGCGCAATTCGAAGGCGTGCGCGACGTCGATCAGCGCCTGGACGATCCGTCGGCTTCCGCGGTCGCTGCCGACCCCGCGCACGAAGGACTGGTCGATCTTCAGCTCGTCGAGCGGGAACTGCCGCAGGTAGGCGAACGAGGTGTAGCCGATGCCGAAGTCGTCGAGCGCGATCCGGCAACCCAGGTCGCGCAACTCGCGCATGAAACGTTGGGCCGCGGCCTCGTCGCGCACGATCAGCCCTTCGGTGAGTTCGAAGGTCAGCCGGTCGGGGGCGACTCCCCAGGTGTCGAGCGAGTCGCGGATGAACGAGGGGTAGGCCGCGTCGGACAGCGTCACGCTCGAGAGGTTGATCGAGACGTTCGGAACGACCTCGAGCGAGGCCCACTCCATCAGGTTCCGCAGGACGGTGTTGAGAACGAACTGTGTCAGGTCGCCGATCATTCCGCGTCGCTCGGCGATCTCGGCGATCAGCGCCGGGTCGACCATCCCGCCCTCGGGGTGTGGCCAGCGCACCAGCGCTTCGGCGCCCACGCAGCGGCCGTCGATCAGGTCGATCTGCGGTTGCAGGTGCACTTCCAGTTCGTTGCCGGCCAACGCGGCGCGCAACTGTACTTCGATGCGCGCGCGGTCGAGCCGTGCCGCCGCGCCCTGCGCTACGTCGATCTGGACTTGTGCGTCGCTGCTCGCGGCGCGCAGGCACGCGTCGGTCGCCGACTCGAGCAGATCGAGTTCGGCCGGACATTCGGCGGCGACGAAAGAAAGCCCCCCGACCACCGGGTGGCAGCACATCGCGGAGCGCCCTTCGCGCGGCACGTCGGCCTCGACGGTTCGCGAGAGCCTGGCGCGCAACGTGCCGCCCGCGAGCTCGGCGTGCCCGGCGCTCGCGGCGCCGGCGAGAAGCACCCAGATCTCGTCGTGCGAGGCGATCGCGTAACGGTCCTCGCTGTGCAGCACCGATTCCACGCTGGCCGAGATTCGCGACAGCGCGGCGCGCGCCGATTCGGATCGCGCGAGCGCGGCGAGGCGATCCGAGCGGTTCAGCGCGACGACCAGAAAGGCCACCCGGTTCGCACCTTGCAGGCCGGCGCGCGCGCGCTGCAGCAGCTGCGCGGTCGTGAGCCTGAGGCCGCTGTCGGGCGCGCGCTCAGTCATCGCGCCGACGACCGAACGGCGCGGGCGCTTCGTCTGGGTGTGACATCGGCAGGGCCAGCCCGAACGCGGCAGCTGGAAGGCCGCGCACGATATGGGTCGGCGCCGCGGACGAGTCGCCGCATTCGCGCCCGATCGGCACTTCGAGCGACGCGACGCGCGGCCTGCGGTCCGGGTCGGTGACCGCGACGACGCGCGGCGCGAGCCGTCGCGCGCGGTCCTGCGCGACCACCGCGGCGATCTCGCCGGTCGACAGCTCCACCAGAGTGCCCACCGGGAACACGCCGATCGCGTGGACGAACTGCTCGACCAGCGCCGTGTCGAACGACGACTCCGACCACTGGAAAAGGCTCATCAGCGCATCCTGCGGAGCCAGCGCGTTGGCGTACGCGCGCGGCGCGCACAACGCCGAGAAACTGTCGACGATCGCCGCCATCCGCCCGTGCAGCCCGATCGCGCTGCGATCGAGTCCCTTCGGATAGCCGCTGCCGTCGAGGCGTTCGTGGTGCTGGGCGATGCCAGCGCTCACCAGCGGATCGAGCGCGTCGCCGCGACCGAGTGCCTCGAGTCCCAGCCTGACGTGTTCCTTGACGATGCTGTACTCGGCCGGATTGAGCATGCCGGGTTTCTCGAGCAGCGCGCGCGGAAGCAGGCACTTGCCGACGTCCGCGAGCAAGCCGATCGTTCCGAGCGCGTGCAGGTGCCGGCGCGACAGCCGCAACTGGCATCCGAAGGCGACGATCAGCGCGGCCGCGCGAATCGGCTGCGCGTGGTCTTCGTCTTGCGACTGCACCACCCACAGCAGCGCGTCCGGGTGCTCGAGCGTGCTGTCGACCAGCGCATCGACTGCGCCGGCGATCGATTCCAGCGACACCCTGCGTTGCTCCCGGATGTCGCGTGTCGCTTCGGCGAACGCCGCGCCGAGTGTGTGCGCGGCCGCGCGCGCACCGGGAAGTGCCTGCGCGAGCGGTAGCGCGACACCGGCGACTGCGTCGCGCGCCCGGGTGTCGGCGACCAGATCGCTGAGTTCCTCGTCCAGCGCCGGGTCGATCATCGGCAACGTGTCGGGCGCGTCGTCGTTGCCGCCGATCATCGAACGCAGCCGCCCCAGCAGGCGCCGTCCGATCGTGTCGGTCGCGGTCGCCGCCGACGGCGCGCGCTCGCCGCGCACCAGGCGGCGGAACCGGTCGCGCGTCTCGCGCGTGATCCGCACGTCGGCGCGGATCCTGTAGGAGCGCGCGGGCGTGGTCGCGACCCTGCGCGCGGTTGCGCTAGGCGCTCCCGAGTCGATCCGCACCGCAGTGCCGGATTCCGGCACCGGCACGGGGGAGGCGCCGGCGGCCGTCTGGCCGGCGCGTTCGCTGCCGAGTCCGGCGCGCACGCGCTCGGCGCCCGGCGCGGGAGCGAATGTTTCGGCGGTCACGGCGATCGGCTCATGCGCCGTGCCGTCGCGGATCGCCTGCGCGGCTTCCGGCGTCGAACGCTCGGGGTCGACGAACACGTAGCGGCAATAGCGTTGCAGCGTGCTCAATTCGATCGCGCTGTCGACGAGGAAACCCTGGATCAGGAACGGGGTGTCCATCCACGGCCGATCGAGCTCGGTGACGAACAGCCCGAGTCGCAAACGTGTTCCGTCGACCCGGACGATGCGCTGCGACGCGCCACGGTCGGGGTCGACCGGGAGCGTCCAGGTGTTCGGCAGAGTGTCGAGGGCCATCGTGCGGTCGTTTGAGGGTTCTTCTCGATGGTATCGGCGCGCCCCGGCCGATTCACACTCTTGATCGCACCGAACAGCGCGGCGCGCAACAGCGCCTGACGGACGGGCGCCGGCAAGCCGCGAGCGGCGCTGCAACAGGCGCTGCTAGAGGCGCACTCAGTCGGCCTGTTCGGCGATCGCCCCGGTCGGGAGATCGGCCTTCGCGCGGCTCGCGCCGGCGAACGGCGATCCGCCGGCCGACGCGGCCACCGGCACGACGTAGTGGTCGGCGAGCTTGACGCCGTAGGCCCCGGTCGGCAATCCACGAAGGATGCCCACCGGCCGCGCGCCGACCTCCCTGGACTGGCGCACCAGGTCGAACTCGCGCGGCGCCGGCAGCGGCGCGCGCTGCCTGTCGGTGAGCACGAGAACGCGCGGTTCGAGCCGCCGGGCGCGATTGTGCGCGAGCACGACCGCCACTTCTCCGGTCGTGAGCTCGATCAGGCTACCTACCGGGAACACGCCCAGCGCCTGCACGAACTGCTCGACCAGCGGCGCGTGGAACGACTTCCCGGTCCACTCGAACAGCTGCATCAGCGCCTTGTGCGGAGCGACCGCCTCGCCGTAGGGGCGCGCCGAGGTCAGCGCGGCGAAGCAATCGGCGATCGCCGCCATCCGTCCGTAGATGCCGATCTGTGTCGCCGCGAGCCCCTGGGGGTAGCCGCTGCCGTCGAGGCGCTCGTGATGCTCGGCGATGCCGCTGAACACCTCTTCGGGCAGATCGCCGCTGCTGCGCAGGAGCTCGAGCCCGAGCGGGACGTGTTCCTTGACCAGATCGAACTCGGCCGGCGTGAGCAATCCCGGCTTGTCGAGCAGCTGCTGCGGTACGCGCGTCTTGCCGATGTCGGCCAGAAGCCCGGTCACGCCGAGGTGGCCGAGCAGCTTGCGTGGAAACCCGAGCTGACGTCCCATCGCGACCATGTACAGCGCGACGCGCATCGCGTGGCGATAGCTTCTCGTGTGCTTGTCGCGCAGGTGCGCGACCCACAGCAGCGCGTCGGGGTTCTCGATCATGCTGTCGGCGACGTGCGACATCGCCTCGCGCACAGATTCGATCTGCGGAATGCGTCCGCGCCGGATGTCGGAGAACACCGTCGCGAGCACCCTCTCGCCGCGCTCCATCGCGATCTGCGCGCGCGGGAGTTCCTCCTCGATCGAGCGGCTGTCGGTCCACTCGGTCAGTGCATCGTCGCTGCCCAGCTCGCGTTCGATCTCCGAGCGCAGCGCGACAGGAAGCCGCGCGGCGGTTTCGCTGGCCGGCACCGCGAGGACCGCGTCGCTCTCGGGAGGCTCCGAGGCGGGCTCGCGAGACTGGAACAGGCGCCTGAACGCGTCGCGCAGGCTCTGCCACAGCGACCCGGCGCCGTCGTCGGCCGTATCGGGTTGCGCGGCGAGCGCTTCGAAGTCGGCGGGTGCCACGCTCGGGCGCGGCGACCGGCGCTCATCGTGCGCTTCGGGTCGTCTGGAAGTTCGTTGCCTCGCAGCGCCGACGTCAGTGGAGTCGCCGCGAGCCGAGCCCAGGCGCTTCGGTTTGTCGCTCGCATCGTCCGGCGGTGGTGTCTGCCCGGCGACGTCACTCGGTCCGACGACGGCACTCGGCCCGACGACGGCACTCGGCCCGGCGCCGGTGATCACCTGCTCGCGCACCTCTTCCCGCGAGCGCGCGAGATCGACGTAGACGTGCTCGCAGTGCCTTCGCAGCGCGGCCACCTCCTGCGCGTCTTCGACCAGGAAGCCCTGCATCAGAAACGGTGTGTCCAGCCACGGCCGGTCGAGGTCGCAGACGTACATGCCGACGTCGATCATCGACGCGGCAATCCGATAGCGGGGCGCGGCCGCCGGCCCGCCGGCATCGGCCTGTGTTCGCTTCGTGGTTCCGGCGTCCGAAGTCGCCACGTTGGTCCATTCTTGGGGTGTCGCTGCGAAGATCCTAGCCGCGCGTGCGCGCAACGCGACCCGCCGACGGTGGTGTGCGAGACAGTGGGCTGATCGACGGTCGGCTGGCGCGGTCCAACGGCGGCATCGCGAACGTCGACCGCCGACGGCTCGCGCGCGACGACGTGCCGCGGGTCGACCGCGATCGGCACGCGTGCGACGACGTCTCGCGCGGCAAGCGCGAGCTAGCGGGCGACCGCGGTCCAGAGATCGCGGCTCGGCGTCGACTGATTCAGCGTATAGAAGTGCAGGCCCGGAACGCCGGCATCGACCAGCCGGCGACACAGCTGCGAGACGACCTCGAAGCCGAGCGCGCGGATTCCGTCGCGGTCGTCGCCGAAGGCGGCGAGCCTGACCCGGATCCAGCGCGGGATCTCGGCGCCGCAACCTTCGGAGAAACGCGCCAGTTGAGTGAAATTCGTGATCGGCATGATGCCGGGCACGAGAGGGATGCTCACCCCCATCGCGCTGACGTCGTCGCGAAAGCGCAGGAACGCGTCGGCATTGAAGAAATACTGGGTGATCGCCGAGTCGGCTCCGGCGCGCACCTTCGAGACGAAGGCCTGCAGGTCTCGCGCCGGCGACGACGCCTGCGGGTGCGTCTCCGGATAGGCGGCCACCTCGATCCGGAACCACGTGCCGGTCTGCTCGCGGATGAACTCGACCAGTTCGCTCGCGTAGCGGAAGTCGCCGTGGTGCACCATGCCCGAGGGCTGATCGCCACGCAGCGCGACCAGGCGTCGGATGCCGCGCGCGCGGTACGAGTGCAGCAGTTCGGCGATCGACTCGCGGCTCGCGCCGATGCACGAAATGTGCGGCGCGACCTCGTGGCCCTCGTCGGCGATCTCATGCACGGTGGCCAGCGTCTTGTCCCGGGTCGAGCCGCCCGCGCCATAGGTCACGCTGAAGAACTCGGGCGAGCACTGCGCGAGGGCGGCGCGCGTCGCGCGCAGTTTCGCGACGCCCGCGGGCGTGTTCGGCGGAAAGAACTCGAAACTGACCGTGGTCGTCATCAGTGCATCCTGTCGGCTTGTTCGTCGGACGGCTCGTGCGCGCGGCGCGCGACGAGCAGGAACTCGCGGTTGCCGTCGCCGCCCGTGATCGGGCTGTCGATCCAGCGCCGCACGGTCCACCCGGCTTCGCGCGCGGCCCCTGCGATGCGTTCGCGCACACGTACGCCCGCGCCGCGGTCGCGCACGATGCCGCGTTTATCCAGGCCGTCGCGCCCGACTTCGAACTGCGGCTTGACCAGTGCGACCAGCCCGGCATCGCACGCCGCGAGTGCCGCGAGCGCCGGCAGCACCAGCGCGAGCGAGATGAACGAGACGTCGACCACGATCAACGCGAATCCTTCGGGCGGCATCGCCTCGCCGAGCGTGCCGGCGTCGATCGAACGCGCGTTCACCCCCTCGAAGGTCCGTACCCGCGGATCGTCTCGCAACCGTGCGTGCAATTGCCCGTGCCCGACGTCGATTCCGACGACGCGGCGCGCGCCCGAGCGCAGCAGGCAGTCGGTGAAACCGCCGGTGGACTGGCCGACGTCGAGGCAGTCCAGCCCCCGCGGATCGATCGCGCCGGCGAGCAGCGCTGCGGCGAGTTTCAGTCCGCCGCGCGAGACGTAGCGGTCCTCTTCGCCTGGCGCGACGCTGAGCGGCGTGTGCTCGTCCAGCGTTTCGGAGGCCTTGCGCACCAGCGACTCGCCCGCGCGCACCCGGCCGGCGTCGATCAGACGCTGCGCGAGCGTGCGCGACGACGCGAGACCTCGCGCCACCAGCAGCCTGTCGGCTCGCATCGCGGGCACGGCGACCCCTTTCGCGCGGGCTAGGCGCCCACCTTCACCAGTTCGACCGGGTTTTCGTAGACATCCTTGCGCTTGTCGTACAACGGGATCGTCGTTCCGTTGACGCGGTTGCCTTCGAGCGAAGGCAGGTGGACGTCGGCGATCACGATCTGCTCGAGGTTCGGCGTGCCTTCGGCGGCGATCCCGTCGCGCGCGAACGGGAAATCCGACGGCGTCATGATGCTCGCCTGGCCGTAGTGCACGCCGAGTCCCTCGACCGGGAGGTTGCCCACGGTGCCGGTCATCACGACGTAGACCTGGTTCTCGATCGCGCGCGCCTGCGCAGCAGTAGCGAACCCGCAGGTATCCCTGGCGGTCGTCGGTGCACGAGGGCACGAACAGGATGTCGGCGCCCTCCTCGCAGACCATGCGCGAGAGCTCCGGGAACTCGATGTCGTAGCAGATCAGGATCGCTATCTTGCCGTGCGGCGTGTCGAACAGCTTCAACTGGTCGCCGGGGTCGCTCGACCACTTCTCGCGCTCCCAGCGCGTGCGGTGGATCTTGTCCTGTTCGTACACTTCGCCACCGGGGGTGATCAGGTACGCGGTGTTGTAGAGCTTGCCTTCGCGCATCGTCGGGTGGCTGCCGGCGACGAAGTAGAAGCCCCACTCCGCCGCGATTTCCTTGCACAGCTCGATGTAGCGGTGCGTGTAGCCGTCCATTGCGCGCACCGCGGTCTTGAGGTCGCGCGTGTCCATGAACGAGAGCAACTGCGTGGTGAAGATCTCGGGCAGCAGGACGAACTGCGGCTTGTAGTCGCCCGCGGCCTTGCCGACGAAGCGCAGCTGGTTCTCGAAACCGGACCAGTCGTGGATCTGCCGCAGCAGGTACTGGACGGCGGCGATTCGTACGGTCATTGCTCTTCTCCTTCGTCGCTTCGCGTCGTGGGGCGGTTGGGGTCGTAGTGCGGGTTGAGCCAGACGATCAACGACGCGTTCCCGCCGGACTCGACGTCCTGCGGGATGTATTTCTCGACGATCCCGCAATAGCGGAACCCCTCCTTCAACTGGAAGCCGAGCACCGGGTCGCTGATGTCGCCCCAGAGAACCTTCTTGACGTAGGTGTCGATTGGCATCCGGTCGGCGTAGCGGTGATATCCGGGCAGCCGCCCGCAGGCGATGATCCGGCGCAGGTTCATCCGCCTGCAGATCGTGCGCCTGGCCTCGTAGAGCTGGTGCCCGACGCGCCGCCCGCGCAACCTCGGATCGACGAAGACCTCCGCGCCGTAGAGCGTTCGGCCCTCGGGGTCGTGGTTGTCGAAGCTGCCGTTGGCGGTGATCTCGCCCCAGGAATGGCTCGAGTCCCACTCGTCCCAGCGAACGATCAGCGAACTCGCGCAGCCCACGACCCGATCGCCGAAGGTCGCCACCACCTGGCCCTGCGGGAAGACCCCGAGCTGGTGCAGCACCCGCGCTTCGGTCCAGGGGTCGATCTGCGGGTAGACGCGCGCCTGCAGTTCGACCAGCGCTTGCGCGTCCTGCGGTCGGGTGGTGCGTATGGCGAGTCGGGTCACGGTCGGTCCGGTTGCGCGGTGGCGTCGCGCGGCGCGTTCGCCGCGGGTCGGCGGCCTCAGTAGCGGTACGAGTCCGGCTTGTACGGGCCTTCCGCAGGCACGCCGATGTAGGCGGCCTGCTCGGGGCTCAGCTCGGTGAGCATCGCTCCGAGCTTGGAGAGCTGCAGCCGCGCGACCTTCTCGTCGAGATGCTTGGGCAGCACGTAGACCTTGCCGCGCTCGTAGTAGTCCTTGTGCGTCCACATCTCGATCTGCGCGATCGTCTGGTTGGCGAACGACGAGCTCATCACATAGGACGGGTGGCCGGTGGCGCAACCCAGGTTCACCAGGCGACCTTGTGCGAGCAGGATGATGCGCTTGCCGTCGGGGAAGATCACGTGATCGACCTGCGGTTTGATGTTGTCCCAGGTGCAGTCGGCGAGCGAAGCGACGTCGATCTCGTTGTCGAAGTGCCCGATGTTGCACACGATCGCCTGGTCCTTCATCGCCGCCATGTGCGCGTAGGTGATCACGTCCTTGTTGCCGGTGGCGGTGACGAAGATGTCGGCCTTGTCGGCGGCGTGGTCCATCGTGACCACTCGAAAGCCCTCCATCGCCGCCTGCAACGCGCAGATCGGGTCGATCTCGGTGATCCAGACCTGCGCCGAGAGCGCGCGCAGCGCCTGCGCGCTGCCCTTGCCCACGTCGCCGTATCCGGCGACCAGCGCGATCTTGCCGGCGATCATCACGTCGGTCGCGCGCTTGATGCCGTCGACCAGCGATTCGCGGCAGCCGTAGAGGTTGTCGAACTTGCTCTTGGTGACCGAATCGTTGACGTTGATCGCCCGAAACGCCAGTTCGCCGCGCGCCGCCATCTGGTACAGACGCTTGACGCCGGTGGTCGTTTCTTCGGTCACGCCGACGATCTCGGCGAGGCGCTTCGAGTACCAGTCGGGGGTTCGCGCGAGACGCGCGCGGATCGACGCGTACAGCTCGGTCTCCTCCTCGCCGCGCGGCTTGTCGAGCACCGAAGCGTCCTTCTCGGCCTTGGCGCCGAGGTGCAGCAGAAGCGTCGCGTCGCCGCCGTCGTCGAGGATCATGTTCGAGTGTCCGCCATCGGGCCAATCGAAGATGCGGTGCGTGAAGTCCCAGTACTGGGACAGCGACTCGCCCTTGAAGGCGAACACCGGCGTGCCGGCGGCGGCGATCGCGGCAGCGGCGTGATCCTGGGTGGAGAAGATGTTGCACGAGGCCCAGCGCACCTTCGCGCCGAGCGCCTGCAGCGTCTCGATCAGCACGGCGGTCTGGATCGTCATGTGCAGCGATCCGGTGATCCGCGTGCCGGCAAGCGGTTGCGCGGCGGCGCATTCGTCGCGAATCGCCATCAGGCCGGGCATTTCGGTCTCGGCGATCGCGATCTCCTTGCGCCCCCAGGCGGCAAGGCCGATGTCGGCCACGCGGTAGTCGGTCGAGTCGTCGGTTTTCAGTACGGCGGACATGGTCACTCCCTTGAATGGGCGACCCTGGCGGCACGAGCGGGCGAACCGGATATTGGCAGCGGGTCCGCTCGTTTGCCGTGAAGGGCCACGGTTCAACGAGCGCCGTTGCAAGCTTGACGAATCGACTCGAGCCTGGCGGTTGCGGCACGACGCGCGGTCGGGCAACCCGTCGCAGCGCTCCTCGGGTCAACCGGCGGATTATACGCGATGCGCTTGCGGCGCCTTCGGGCCTGCGGTGTGCCCGTGCCTGTGCCGGTACCCGTGCTCGTGCCCGTGCCCGTGCGAGGCGCCAGGCCTGCGGGTCAGTCCGAGTCGCTTCCCGATACACGCTTGGTCGGACCGACCCGCAGGCCTGGCGCAAGCGGGGCGGGCGTGAATCTGCGCGAACTCGCGCGGATGTCGAGGTTTGCCTAGCGCCGGGCGACGATTTCGTCGCGAATCGCGTCGTAAGCGGCTTTGGCGAGCACTTTCTTGCGCACGAGGTCGTCTTTGCGGGTGTAGGGCCGGTTGCGCACGATCGATCGTGCGCGCACCTCGCCAATGCCGGTCAGCGCGGCGAGTTGCTCCACGCTGGCGGTGTTCAGGTCGACCTTGCGCGGGGCAGGGGGTCGGGCCGCCGTCCGCGCCGCGTTCGCAGCGCGCGCGGCCGACGCGGGGCGGTTGCCGACGAAGTACTCGACTTGTGGGCCGGCGCTCGTGCCCGCCGCGACCGCGGGCTCCGAGGCAAGCGCGGCGGGCAAGGCGGGCAAGGCGGGCACGCCGACCATCAGCGTGGCCGCGAGTGCGACCGCGAGCACTGCGGTGGATGCCATGCCCTTCCCCGGTGGATGCGGCGCCCGGAAGCGGCCGTCGCACACGGCGAGTCTAGCCTCGCGATGCGCGGTCTGGGGATAAACTGGATGGATGAAAAACCTGTCCGAATTGCGTAAGAGCTACGAGCGCGGCGAACTCGACGAGCCTCAGGCGAGCGACGATCCCAGGCACCAGTTCGGCCAGTGGCTGCAGCATGCGATCGATTCGGGCGCGCCCGAGCCGACCGCGATGACGCTGGCCACGGTCGGCGAGGGAGGGCGGCCGTCGACGCGGATCGTGCTGCTCAAGCGATGCGACGAGCACGGGCTGGTCTGGTACACGAATTACCTGAGCCGCAAGGGACGCGAACTCGGCGCGAACCCGCGCGCCGCGCTGCAGTTTCACTGGGTCGACCTCGAGCGCGTGGTGCGTGTCGAGGGCACGGTCGCAAGGGTCGAGGAGTCCGATTCCGACGCCTACTATCAGAGCCGCCCGCTGGCGTCGCGCATCGGCGCGTGGGCTTCCGAGCAGAGCGCGCCGATCTCGTCGCGCGCGGTGCTGGTGGCCAAGGCAGCCGAATACGGGCTGAAGTTCGCGCTGCACCCGCCGCGGCCGCCGCACTGGGGCGGTTACCGGCTGCAGCCGGAGTACTGGGAGTTCTGGCAAGGCCGCACCTCGCGGCTGCACGATCGCCTGGCGTACTCGCTGGGCAGCGGCGGCGCCTGGTCGCGCCAGCGGCTCGCGCCCTAGGCTGGTAGTCCGGGCGAGTCAGTCGCCAGTGGCCAGGACGGCGGCGACGAAGCGCCCGATCTGATCCTCGCGAAGCCCGGCGACGTTGAACCGTCCGTCCGAGACGAGGTAGATGCCGTGCTCGCGGCGCAGCCGCTCGACCTGTGCGGCGCTCGTCCCGAGCAGCGAGAACATGCCGCGGTGCCGGTCGATGAACGCGTAGCGATCCGACTGCGTCGCGGCGGCGAACGCGCCGGCCAGCGCCTCGCGCAGCGCGATGACCCGGGTGCGCATCGCTTCCACTTCCTGGCGCCACCGCGCGGCGAGCGACGGGTCCTCGAGGACGATCCGCACGATCGACGCGCCGTGGTCAGGCGGCATCGAATAGCCGATCCGGGCGGCCACCAGCAGTTGCCCCAACGCGATGTCGGCGCGCGCGCTGGTGTCGGCCAGGATGAACGCGGCGCCGGTGCGCTCGCGATAGATGCTGAAGTTCTTCGAGCACGACACCGCGACGAGCATCTCCGGAAACCGTCGCGCGAACAGGCGCACCGACGCGGCATCGGGCTCGATGCCGTCGCCGAACCCCTGATAGGCGAGGTCGACGAAAGGAAGCAGATCGCGCTCGGACAGCAGGTCGCAAACGGCGCTCCAGTCGGCTTCACCGAGGCTGGCGCCGGTCGGGTTGTGGCAGCAGCCGTGGAGCAGGACGACGTCGCCGGGCGAAGCCCGCTGCAGATCGGAGAGCATCGCGTCGACCTTTGCCTCGCGCGTCGCCGGATCGAAATAGCCGTAGCGGCGGCACTTCAGCCCGGCGTCCGCGAGAATCGATTCGTGATTGACCCAGGTCGGATCGCTTACCCATACCGTCGCGCCCGGCCTGGCGCGCGCGATCAGCGCGGAAAGGATGCGCAGCGCGCCGGCGCCGCCGGGTGTTTGCGCGGCGCGAGTTCGGTCGCGATCGAGCGCCTCGCCGAACACCAGCTTCGCGACCGCGTCACAGAACGCGGCGTCGCCGCCGGGGCCGAGATAGGCCTTGGACACCTCGCTTTCGTAGAGGCGCCGTTCGGCTTCGCGAACCGTGGCGAGGATCGGCGTGCGCCCCGACGCATCGCGATAGACGCCCACGCCGAGGTCGATCTTGTCGCCGCGCGGGTCGTCGCGGAACAGTCCGATCAGCGACAGGATCTTGTCGGCGGGGGCCGGTTCGAGTCTCTCTAACATTTCAGTATCTTCCCGGGATTGAGCAGGCCGTCGGGATCGAAGGCCGATTTGATCGCGCCCATCAGTGACAGTTCGCGCGGCGACAACATTCGCTCGAGCGCGTCGCGCTTGCTCTGGCCGATGCCGTGTTCGGCGCTGACGGTGCCGCCCAACGCGAGCGCGACGTCCTCGACCAGTCGCGACAGTTGCGCGCAGTGAAGGCGGAACTCGTCGTCGCCGATGCCCGATGGCGGCAGGATGTTCAGGTGGATGTTGCCGTCGCCGAGATGCCCGAAGGCGATCGGACGGGCACCGGCGAGCGTGTCTTCGACCTCGCCCTCGACGCGGGCGATGAACTCGGGCACGCGCGCGATCGGCACCGCGGTGTCGGTCTTGACCATCGGGTGGCGGGCGGCATCCATCGCGATGGCCACGCCCTCGCGCAGCGCCCACAGCGCGCTTCGCTGCGCGATCGTCGCCGCCATCGTCGCGGTCTCGACCAGCCCGTCGGCGACCGAACGCTCGTACAGCGCCTCGATCGCGGCGTCGAGGTCCATGAACCGGCTGGTGCTTTCGCATTCGAGCAGGACGAGCCACTGCGTCACCGTGTCGAGCGGCTCGCGGCTCGACCCGACGTGGGCGAGATGAAACTCGAGCGCCGCGCGCGACATCAGTTCGAATGCGACCACCGATTCGCCCAGCAGCGACCGGGTCGCCACGAACAGATCGAGCGCGGCGCGTGGCGACGCGAGCCCGAACAGGACGGTCTTGCGGGCGGCGGGTGCAGGCTGCAGCCTCAGCGCGACCGCGGTGATCAGCGCCAGCGTTCCTTCGGAGCCGATCAGCAGTTGTCGCAGGTCGTAGCCGGCGTTGCTCTTGCGCAGCACGCGCGCCGGCGTCAGCACGGTGCCGTCGGCCAGCACCGCCTCGATCCCGAGCACCTGCTCGCGCGCCATGCCGTAGCGCACGACGTTGTTGCCGCCGGCATTGGTCGCGATGTTGCCGCCGATGCAACTCGAACCGGCCCCGCCGTGGTCCAGCCCGATCACGCGACCCGCGTCGATAGCCGCCTGCTGCACTTGGTGCAGCGTGCAGCCGGCCTGCGCGACCAGTACGTCACCCACCGGATCGAGCGAAAGGATCCGCCGCATTCGCTCGAACGAGAGCACCACGACGGTCTGCCCGGCGATCGGCAGCGCGCCCCCGGCGAATCCGGTGCCCCCGCCGCGCGCCACGATCGCGACGCCCGCCTGGCCGCAGGCGACGACAATCCGCGAGACCTGCGCCGTATCGGCGGGTCGCACGACACAGGCGATGCCGCCCTCGACGCGGTATCCGCTGTCGCTGCGATAGGCCGCGAGGTCGTCGGGCGAATCGAGCAGCCCCGCGTCGCCGACGATCCTGCGCAATGCCTCGTTGATCAACGCTGGCTCCGGCTCGCCCTATGCGAGTTGCCCGATCGAGCGCTCGACCGCGTCGAGCACGGCCCCGGTCGCGGCGAGTTCGATCGCGGGCCCGGTTTGTGCGGGCATGTAGCTGTCGTTGGACTGGAACGGAATCGCCTCGCGCAGCCGGGCGTAGGCCTTCGCCGTCCCGGCCCCGAGCGCGAAGCTGCCGAGCTGGCCTTCGGTCAGGTAGATGGCGCGCGAGGCGAGCAGGAACTCGATACCGATGATCTTGGGCAGGTTGTCGATGATCTGGCGGGTCTTGCGACACGCCCACGCCGCCATGCTGACGTGGTCCTCCTGATTGCTCTTGGTCGGAATCGTGTCGACGCTGGCCGGAAAGCAAAGCCCCTTGTTCTCGGCAGCGATCGACGCCGCCGAACACGAGATCACCGCATAGCCGCTGTTCAGTCCCGCGGGCTGCCCGGCCAGGTTGGGCGGCAGCCCGTAGCTGAGCGTGCTGTCGCACAGCGCGAACAGGCGCCTCTCGGAGATGTTGCCGATCTCGGCAAGCGACATCGCAACGATGTCCATCGCGAACGCGATCGGTTCGCAATGGAAGTTGCCGCCGGAGAGGAATTCGAGCTTGCCGTTCGGATCCCAGAACACCAGCGGGTTGTCGGTGGCGGCGTTGAGCTCGTTGGTGATCAGCGTGCGCGCGTAGGCGAGGTTGTCCCGGCACGAACCGTGAACCTGCGCCATGCAGCGAAACGAGTACTGGTCCTGCACGCGTACCGAGTAGGTCGGATTCAACCGGTCGTCGGGCAAACGCACCGCTCGCGCGATTTCAGTCGTGCGTGCACTTTCCGCGGTGATCTTGCGCACGTTGGCGGCAACGTCGATCTGGCCCGCCTGGCGCCGCGCGAGGTGGATGCGCGGGTCGAACGCCGCCTGCTCGCCGCGGATCGCCTCGAGGCTGAGCGCACCGGCGACGTCGGCCTGCTTCGTCTGGCGCTCGGCGTCGAACACGTTCAGCGCGGCCATCGCCGCGCACAGGCTGTTGCCGTTGATCAACGCGAGACAATCCTTGGCCTTGAGCGCGAACACGGCCGGCGCGATGCCGGCCTTCGTCAGCGCCTCGGGCGCCGGCATCCGGGTGCCGTCGAAATACGCCTCGGCGGCTTCGTAGCCGACCAGCACCGAGACGACGTGCGCCAATGGCGCGAGGTCGCCGCTCGCGCCGACCGACCCCTGCAGCGGCACGACCGGATGCACCCCCTTGTTCAGCATTTCGACCAGCCGGTCGACGACCTCGATCCGCAGACCCGACACGCCCTGGCAGAACGCGTTGATCCGGATCGCCAGCATCGCGCGCACCACGTCCTCGGGGGCGGGCTCGCCGATGCCGCTGCAGTGCGACAGGACGATGTTGAGCTGGAAACGGTCGTTGTCCTGTTGCGAGATCTTGAAGTCCTTGAGCTTGCCCACGCCGGTGTTGAAGCCGTAGACGGTCGGCGCGTCGTCGTCGAGCCAGTGCTCGTCGATGTAGTTGCGAACGCGCACGATCTCGTCGCGACACGGCGCGGCGATCGAAACTTTCGCCCCTTCGCGGGCGATGCGCACGACGTCCTCGATACTGAGGGTTTCGCCGTCCAGAATGATGTCTTTGGTCATGATTCAGTGTCGATTCCGTTGGTTCGATCGTTGGTTGGATCGTTGGTTGAGATATCGGGGAGGTGGCTCTCGAACGCGGTGCCCGGTTCGATCGGAGGGCGATGGCGATCGGCTACTTCAGACCCGGCAGCCAGAGGCACAGCGCGGGGATGAACAGCACCAGCACGACGCGCACGACGTCCATCGCGCAGAACCCGAGCACGCCCTTGTAGGTTTCCTTGATCGGTACGTCCCTGGCCATCGAATTGATCAGGAACAGGTTCAGCCCGAAGGGCGGCGTGATCATTCCGATCTCGACGCTCATCAGAACGAGGATGCCGAACCACACGAGCGAGGCGTCCTTCGACATCCCGAGATCGAGCGTCAGCAGCAGCGGAATGAACACCGGCAACGTGAGCAGCACCATCGCCAGCGACTCCATGAAGCAGCCGAGGATCATGTAGGCGAAGACGACGAACAGGATGATCGTGTACGGTCCGGCGTCGATCATCGCGACCTGCCTGGCCAGTTCGGCCGGCATCTGCGACGAGGCCAGCGCCGCCGAGAACAGTTCGGCCGCGAGCATGATCAGGAACATCATCGCGGTCGTCAGACCGGCACCCAGCAGTCGATTCGAGAAAGCCCCCGATCCGCATTCCGCCCTGCACGACGGCGAACACCAGCATCAGGAACGCGCCGATCCCCGCGCCCTCGGTCGGAGAGAACCAGCCGCGGTAGATGCCGGTGACGATCAGGCCGAAGACCACGACGATCGGCCATGCTCCGCGTGTCGCGACCAGGCGCTCCTTCCAGGAAGCGCGCGCGATCGAAGGGCACGACCCGGGAACGAGCCGGGCGTAGAGGCTCACGACGATCATGTACTGGAGCATCGCGATCAGCCCCGGGATGACCGCGGCGACGAACAGCGCGCCGACCGATTGCTCGGTGTAGACGGCGTAGATCACGAGGATGATCGAAGGCGGAATCAGGATGCCGAGCGTGCCGCCGGCGGCGAGCGTGCCGGTCGCCAGCGCGGGCGAGTAGCCGGCCTTGCGCATCTCGGGAAGCGCCACCCGCGACATCGTCGCGGCGGTGGCAAGCGAGGAGCCGCAGATCGCGCCGAACGCGGCACTGCCGCCGATCGCCGCGACCGCCAGCCCGCCGCGCCAGTGACCAAACCACGACAGCGCCGCGCGGAACAGCCGCGAGTTCATCTTCCCCCGGCTCGCGAACTCGCCCATCAGCAGAAAGAGCGGCAGCACCGACATCGAGTGGTTGGCGAACTTCGAATAGGTCATCGTCTTTAGCGTGCTGAGCAACGGCAGCCAGCCGTTGATCGCGGCGTAGCCGAGTCCGCCGACCAGCAACATCGCGCCGGCCACCGACATTCGCAAGGCGATGACCGCGAGCACGCCGACGAACATCAGGACACCGATATCGAAGCGGTCCAAGGCGATCAGCCGAATTGATTCGAATCGGGCGCCGGCGCGGCCAGCCGGCCGCTCGCGCGCATCGCCGATTCCCAGGCGACGAACACGACGACGACGATCCACAGCAGCGACACGGCGCTGCCCAGCGCGTAGACGTGCCATTCCGGCAAGGCGAGGAACATGCTGCGCTGCTCGCGCTGGTAGGCCGAGATGCCGCCGGCGATCAGGCGCCAGGTCAGCACGCAGGCGACGACAGTGAAGACGAGGTGCATCAGCGCGTCCAGCGCGTCGTTCGCGCGCCGCGGCAGCGGCCGGGTGAAGAAGTCGACGATCACGTTGCCCGAATGCAGGTAACAGTAGGGCAGGAAGCAGAACACCACGACCCCGGTCGACAGGTCGACGATCTCGGTGTCGCCCAGGATCGGAGCACCGAACTGCGCGCTGGTGACCGATGCCACGACCACCAGCATCGTGGCCACCAGCGCCGCTCCACCGAGCAGCGCGACACCGCGGCACAGCGCCTCCAGAGGCCCGCGCAACGCGCTGTGCGCCGCGGATGTCGGGTCGGCGTCGACCATCGCCGCTTCGCGCAGTTCTTACTTGCGACCGTACTTCGCGGTGCGCGCGAGCAGGTCGTCGAACATCTGCTGTCCGGGCAGGCCGCGCTTGTCGGCCTCGGCGATCCACAGCTTGTACACCGGCGCGACCGTCGTGCGCCACTTGGCGAACTCCTCGGGCGAGAGCGAGTAGAGCGTGCCGCCGGCGTCCCTGATCGCCTTCTTGGCCGGGATCGTCAGTTCGTCGATCTTCTTCGCGATGCCGGTCGAATAGGCGACGCCGATGCTGTCGTCGATGACCTTCTTCAGATCGGCCGGCAGCTTGTCGTACGAGGCCTGGCTCATCAGCGTCATGATCGGGTTCTGGTACAGCGGCGACTCCATGTGGAACTTGGTGACTTCCTGCATCTTGTACGGCGTCATGATCGCCCAGTTGATCGTCATGCCGTCGATCTGTCCGCGCTGCAGGTTCTCGTAGATCTCGGGCAAGGCGACCCCGACCGGCGTACCGCCCAGCAGCTTGATCGACTCGCCGACGAAGCGCCCCGGAACGCGGATCTTCATGCCGGAAAGATCGGCCATCGTCTTCACCGGCTTCTTGGTCGTGTGCAGCACCGCGGCGTCGGTCGTGTGCAGGTGAACAATCTTGATTCCCTTGAACTCGTTGCCCATCAGCCACTTCTGCACCCACTCGAGCACGGCCGGCGTCTGCCCAGCCGACGTCCCGACGTTGGTGAACGGCAGGTCGGTCGCCTGGAGCAGCGGAAAGCGGTTCGGCGTTGCGCCGGGGATCGTGATCACGATGTCGACGACGCCGTCCTCGAGTTGCTGGATCAGGTCGGTGACCTTTCCGCCGAGTTGCATGCTGGGGTAGAACTCGAGCTTGAGTCGTCCTTTCGAGTCCTTGGCGATCTTCTCGATCAGCGGCAGCATGTGATGAACCGCCTCCGGCGCCTGCGGGCTGGAGAACGAATGCACCTTCAGGATGATCGGCTGCTGGGCGTACGCACCGGCGGACACGACGAACGTCGCGGCCAGCGCAATCAGGAACTTCTTCGCGTTCATGGTCATTCTCCTCGTTTCAGGTTTCAGAGTTGAAAGTGGTTCACCTGCCTGCGTGCAGATTCGTCGATCGCCTCGGCATAGCCGGCATCGGCATAACGCATGATTCCGAGCGATGTGTCATTGTCGAGGCTCAATTTCAGCCGTTGCTCGGCCGCAGCCGTCCCGTCGGCGATCAGGGTCAGGCCGGCGCTGGTCATGTAACCGCTGTAGCCGCCGCCGCCCGAATGGATCGCGACCAGATCGGCCTGCGACGAGCAGCTCATCATCGCATTGAGCAGCGGCCAGTCGGCGATCGCGTCCGAACCGTCGCGCATGTTCTCGGTCATGATGTTCGGGTGCGCCATCGCCCCGGCGTCGAGGTGGTCGCGCGTGAACGCGACCGGCGCCGCGAGCAGGCCGTCGGCGACCATCCGATTGACCGCGAGCGCGAGCTCGGTGCGCTCGCCGTGGCCCATCCAGGCGATGCGCGCCGGCAGGCCTTCGAAGCGGATGTGTTCGCGCGCCAGCCTGATCCAGTTGCTGATGCTGCGGTTGTCGGCGAAACGCTGCAACAGGTAGTCGTCGATCCGCGCGATGTCGGCCGGATCGTTCGACAGCGCGATCCAGCGAAACGGACCGATCGCGCGGCAGAACATCGGCCGCAGGAACGCCTCGGTGAAGATCGGGATATCGAACGCGTTCGTCACGCCGCCGTTCTTGGCCTGCGTGCGGATCAGGTTGCCGTTGTCGAACACGACCGCACCGGCCTGCTGGAAAGCGAGCATCGCGCGCACGTGCCGGACGATCGACTCGGTGCTCGCCTGCATCAGCCGTGCCGGATCACTCGAGCGAAGCGCCCGGACTTCGTCGAGCGAGAAGCCGGCCGGGACGTAGCCGTAGAGCAGGTCGTGCGCGGACGTCTGGTCGGTGACGACGTCGGGCACGATCCCGCGGGCCTGCAACTCGGGAAAGACATCGGCGGCGTTCGCGCACAACCCGACCGACAGCGCGCGACCGCTGGACTGCGCTTCGCGCAGCATCGACATCGCCGAGTCGAGGTCGGGCGCACGGGTATCAAGGTAGCCGGTCTCGATCCGTTTCGCGATCCGGGTCTCGTCGACCTCGACGCACAGGATCGCCGCGTCGGCCATCCTCGCCGCCAGCGGCTGCGCGCCGCCCATGCCGCCGAGTCCGGCAGTGAGAACGAGGCGTCCGGCGAGGCTGCCGCCGAAATGGCGCTCGGCGATGCAGGCGAAGATCTCGTAGGTGCCCTGGATCACGCCCTGCGAGCCGATGTACTGCCAGTCGCCCGCGGTCAGGCCTCCCCAGCAGATCAGGCCCTTGCGCTCGAGTTCGTAGAAGTTCTCGGCCCTGGCCCACTGGCCGACCATGTTGCAGTTGGCCATCACGACGAGCGGCGCCTTTTCGTGCGTGCGCATCAGACCGATCGGCTTGCCCGACTGGACGATCATCGTGTCGCGCTCGTCCATGCTCCTGAGCGTCGCGACGATGCGCTCGTAGGAGGGCCAGTTTCGCGCCGCCTTGCCCAGCGCCGCGTAGACGATCAGGTTCGACGGGTCCTCGCCGACGGCCAGGACGTTCTCGAGCAGGCGCAGCAATCCTTCCTGGCGCCAGCCCTTGCAACGCAGCGCCGAGCCGCCGGTCACCGCGAACGCGCGCTTGTTCATCGACCCGACCCCGCACCCAGCGCATAGGTCGAGATGTCGATTCCGAGCGCCTTCTCGACCACCGGATAGACCGACGGATCGGTGACGCTCGAAGAAAGCGGCAGGTGCTCCCTGGCGACCCGCAGCACGTGCAGGCGCATGCCTTCTCGGACGTCGCCCGAGCTGACCGGCTCGCCGTTCGAATCGAGCGTCGCGATCACGTCGGGGTAGGTCGCGAGCCGCTCGCCTTTCGCGGTCGTCGCCGCCATGTACTCGTTCATCACGTGCAGCACGCACGAGGCCGAACCCGAAGCGATCGTGATCGTGCCGATGTCGAAGGCCTCGCGCGTGTAGACGACCGACTTTGCGCCGACCACGCCCTCGAAGACGATCGTGCCGCGTGTCTTCGCACAGATCGCCTCGATGACGGCCGCGCCGCCGCGCGCCTCGGCGGCCAGGATCGCCTCGCCGAGTTCGATCGCCATCGAAACGCCCCCGAGCGCGGCGTTGCTGCGCACGTAAGCGGCGCGAACCGGATTGCGGCACGACGCGATGAATCCTCCGGCCATGTCGGCCGCAGTGCGCAGGATCGGCGAGACCTTCGCGGTCGGCCCGCGCACGCACAGTTCGATGTAGGCGTTGGCGGCGCGGTTGCCGCCGACCGCGGTCTGGATCGTCGGCTCGGGGCTGTTGGCGAGTCCGATCGATCCCATGTCGCCGGTCGGATGGGCGCGGATGTCACCCACCGCGTCGATCACCTTGACGCCGAGCAAGGCCGAGGGCAACCAGCCGTTGAGCGTGCTCGACTTCCCGTTCTGGCCGATGATCACACCGTAGATCGGCGCGCCGAGTTCGTCCTGCAGCAACTGCACCGCCTTGACGTAGTCGACACCGAGCATCTGCCAGTCGGTCGTTCCGCCCGGAGCGCCGATCGCGGCCGCGGTCGCGATCCACGCGTCGTCGGGCACCTCGTCGATCGAAACCAGCTCCGGCTGACCGGCGTTGACCGCCGCGGTGCCGAGCATCCTGCCGTGATCGGCCCAGCCCCCGCCGCCGCAGGCGAATACCGAACCGCCCTTGATCGCCGCCTCGACATCCGGTGCCTTCAGAATCCGCGCCATTGCCTTTCTCCCTCTTCGCCTGTTTCAGTCAATGCGGCGCTTGCCGCGACGGATCGCGTCGACGATCCCGGCCACCCGCTCGTAAGCCGACGCGGGCGGCAGCGCGCGCGTCCAGTCTTCGCGATCCTCGGCGCGCCTGGTCGCGTCGAATCCGTACTTGGCGATCGTTCCGCCGAGCTTCATCGGCTCGGAGCGATCGGTGCGCACGCCGTTGACGACCACGATGTCGCGGTCGGCGCGCATCCGAGTCGCGATCGCCCACTGCACGGCCGCCTCGTCCCATGGGTCGATGTCGTCGTCGACGACGCTGACCTGCTTGATCAGGTTCACCGCGCCGAGGGTCGCGAGGATCGATTTCGCTGCGTCGCCAGGACGATGGTCGGGCGCCAGCGCGACGACCGCCGACAGGCGCCCGCAGCCGCTGTTCGACACGGCGACGCCGCGCACGGCCGGAACGACCGACCTGACGTGCGACTGCAATCCGGCCGCGATCGCGACGCCGCCGAGCAGAACGTGCTCGAGGTGAAACCCCGGCTCGATCACCTGCAGCAGCGCGTCGCGCCGATGCGTGATCGCCTTGACCGTTGCCACGTAGCCGCTGCCGTAGCGCTCGTACATCCCGTGGTATTCGCTGACCGGACCTTCCTCGACCGTCTCGGCCGTGTCGATCTCGGCTTCGACGACGATCTCGGCGCTGGCCGGCACGCACAGCTCGCTGCCGCGACAGCGCACGGTCGTGATCGCTTCGCCGAGCAACGCGCCGGCGACCTCCAGTTCGTCGTCGCCCAGCTTCAGGTAGAGCGCCGCCGCGATCAGCACGGCCGGATGGTTTCCCAGCGTGATCGCGATCGGCAAGCGTTCGCCGCGCGCGCCGGCGGCGCGCGCCAGCACGGCCAGGTGGTGGTTCGGCGCGATCCCGATCAACGCCCGATCGGCGCCCAGCAACTTGAGCCTGGCATACGACAGATTGCGCTCGCCGCTGACGCTGTCCTGCGCGACGATGCAGCCAGCGGTGATGTACGCCCCGGTTTCGTGCTCGAAGAAGCGCGGCACCGGCAGCAGGCTCAGGTCTGGCGCCAGGTCGACTTCCTGGACCGGGCCCTGCGCGGCGAGTTCGGAACGCAGCGGATTCGCGATCGCGGCTGCGATATGCGTCGTCAGATCGTGTCGCGCGACGCCCAGGCCAAACGCGATCCGATCGATCGAATTCAACACGTTGCCGACCACCGGCATCGCGCCCGGCCCGGTGTCGGTGAACACGAGCGCGGGGCCGGCGTCGAGTGCGGACAGGCAGGCCGACAGGTCGAAACCGGCAGGATCGATCCGAGAATGGACCGCCGCGAGTTCCCCGCGCGCGTGCAGATCGGCCAGGAAGCTCCGGAACGAGTGGCGCTCGCCCGGGTGCACGCCGGGAAGGAAGTCGGGCGTCACGCGCGCTCCCCGGGGGCGGCGCCGTGGGCACCGGAATCGATGTCGCCAACGTGGCCGCCGCCGTGATCGCCATCGCGATCGCCGCCGCGGTCGAGCCGCAGCAGCGTCTCGCGCAGCACCCGCGCGCCGTTGCAGGCCTGCTCGGGCGTGATCGATTCCTCGGCGCAATGGCTGCGCCCGTTCAGGCAGGGGATGAAGATCATCCCGATCGGGCCGCAGCGGCTGACGAAGGCGGCGTCGTGGCCCGCGCCGCTGGGCAGGCGCATGCTCGTGTATCCGAGCGACCGGGCCGAGGCTTCGATCGCGTCCTGCATCGCAGGCGCACAGAGCGTCGGCTCGGTCCGGCTCAGTTCCAGCACCGACCAGCCGAGCCCCAGCGGCTCGAGCAGCGGCGCGAATTCGGCGTCGATCGATGCCGCCAACGCGTCGAGCAGGGCCACGCGGTCGCTGCGCATCTCGAGCACGAGATCGACCCTCGCCGGCACCGCATTGATCGCGTTTGGTTCGACGATGATGTGCCCGACCGTCGCGACCAGGTAGCCGTCGGCGCGATCGCCCGAGCTCGCGAGGCGATGGATCGCGTCGATGACCCGACTCGCACCGACCAGCGCATCGCGCCGGATGTCCATCGGCGTGGTCCCGGCGTGGTCCGCGCGTCCGTCGATCGTCAGCCGCAGGCGGCGAATCCCGACGATCGCAGTGACCACGCCGATCGGGATCGACTTCTCCTCCAGCACCGGCCCTTGCTCGATGTGCAGTTCGACGAAGGCCGCGACCGACCCCGCCCCCCTTGCGCCCGCCTTCGGGTCCGCCACCGTGCCGGTCAACTTGCGCAGCGCCGTCGCGAATTCCTCGCCGTCGGGCGCGCGCGCCGACAGGCTCGCCGGATCGAGCAGGCCGGCCCAGGCGCGACTTCCGACGCAGGACAGGCCGAACTTGTTCGGTTCCTCGGCCAGGAAATCGACCACCTCGAGCGGGTGGTCCAGATCGATCGCGTCGTCGCGCAACGAGCGCGCGACTTCGATGCCGGCGAGAACCCCGAGAATGCCGTCGTAGCGCCCACCGCCCGGCACCGTGTCGCTGTGCGAGCCGGTCACCAGCGGCGGCAGCGATGCCACGCGCCCCGGCCTGCGCCCGATCAGGTTCGCGCCGGCGTCGGTCGTGACCTCGAGCCCCGCCTCACGCATCTGCTGCGCGATCCACTCGCGCGCCTTCGCGTAGCGCGGCGTGAACGAGCGGCGCGTCCACGGTTGCTCGGGCTCGGTCTGGCTGGCCAGGCTCTCGAGCAGCGACCACAGGCGATCGCGATCGATTCCGCTCATCGTCGTGCCGGCGCGAGGAAGCGGCCGTCACCGGCCGAGTTCACGACGCGCTTGCCGTCGAACGCCTGACGCCCGCGAACGAAGGTCGACTCGACCCGGACCGTCAGGCGGCGGCCGTCGAACGAACTCCAGGTGGCGCCGGACAGGCTCATTGCCGGATCGTAGGCGAACTCGCCCTTCTCGAGGATCACGAAGTCCGCGTCCTTGCCGGGCGCGAGGCTGCCCTTGCGATCGTCCAGACCGAAGGCGCGCGCCGGACCGCCGCACAGCAGCTCGACCGCCAGCGTCGGCGGCAGGCCGTGCTCCTCGCACCCGGTCCACAGCGCCGGCAGCAGCACCTCGATTCCAGGACCGCCGGCCGAACACTTGAAGACGTCCGGATCGGCCTTTCGTTCGAGCCCCCAGGCGACGTGGTCCGACGAGACGAAGTCGCAATCGCCCGCCGCGATGTGTCGCCAGAGCCGTTCGGTTTCCGCCTTCGGACGCATCGGCGGGTAGTGCTTGATGCGATTGCCGAAGCGCGGCACGTGCTCGTCGGCGTCGAGCATCAGGTACTGCACGCAGGTCTCGATGCTCGCGCGGTGGCCGGCGCGCCGGTACATGTTGCAGATCTCGAAGCCGCGCGCGAGCGAGCAGTGCACGACGTGGGCGCGCGCGCCGCTCTGGGCGCCGAGTTCGTAGATGATCGCGCTGGCGAGGTTTTCGACCAGCGGCGTGTGCGCGCGGCAGAAGTCCTGCGCGCCGACGTGGCCTTGTGCGATGCTGCGCGCGATGTTCTTCGCCGACAGCTCCTGATCCTGGTTGTGCACGCCGCACAGCAGCCCGGAAGGCGCGATCTTCGTCATCGCCGCGAGCAGCAGGTCTTCCTCGATCCGCGGGAACCGGGTCTTGTTCGCCTCGTAGGTAGAGAACTTGAACGAGATCGCGCCGGCCGCGATCAGTCCGTCGATCTCTTCGAGCCCGGCCTCGTCCGGCGCGATCGTCGCGATCAGCGCGTGATCGACGTGGCACAGTCGCGCCGCTGCCGAACGCTTCTCGTTGAACAGTGCTGCGTTGGTGACCGGCGCCGGCGAGTCGTAGGGCATGTCGACCATCACCGTCACGCCGCCCGCGGCAGCGGCGCGCGAGGTGATTCCCATGCCCTCGAAACCGGCCTGGCTGCCGCTGTGGACCTGGCCGTCGATCACGCCGGGGATGATCCATCGGCCCCTCGCGTCGATCCGCTCGGTGGCGGCCGGCGGGGCGCCGCCGCCGACCATCGCGACCTTGCCGTCGCGGATCGCGACGAAACCGTCGGTGATGACCGTGTCGGCGTCGGGCACGACGTTGCCGGTGACGAGAAGGTCGAATTCGTTCACGTTCGCTCGCATTGAGGTTGCTTGAGACCCGCCGTGCGGGTTCGGGGTGGCGGCGCGGTCAGCGCGGCGAATCGGGCCAGGTGCGACTCGACTGCGCCGAAGAGGAGTTCGTTCAGCACGATCCGCTTGGCGTAGTGTCCGAGCGCGTACTCGTCGGTCATGCCGATCGCCCCGTGCATCTGGATCGATTCCTCGACGATCCGGCGGCCCGACCACAGGCTCTGGATCCACGCGGCCGCGGCCGCGGCCGCGCCGGATGCGTCGCGCTTCGGCGCGCCCGGCGCGCCCGACTCGTCCGTTGCGATTGCCCCGCTCGGCGCGCTCGACTCGTCCGTTGCGATCGCCGCGGCCGTGACGAGGGCGCGTGCCTCGTCCAGGCAGATCGACAGGTCGACCAGGCGATGTTGCAGCGCCTGGAAACGGCCGATCGGCTGGCCGAACTGCTGGCGTGTCCGGACATGCTCGAGCGTCGCGTCGAACAGGACCTGCATCGCGCCGAGGTTCTCGGCGGCGGCCGCGAGCAGTGCGCGATCGCGCGCGATCGCCAGCAGCGCGTCGCCGTTGGCGCCGTCGTCGAGTCGCGCCGAGCGCGGCACCGTGACCGCGGAGAGCTCGACGCGCGACAGGACGCGACCGTCGATCATTCGTTCGTGTCCGATCTTCACTCCCGGCGCGCCGGCCGCGACCAGGAACAGACCGGTCGCCGTGCCTTCGGTGCGCACCGTCGCCGACACGATCAGTGCGTCGACGCCCGCCGCCGCGAGCACGCGCGTCTTGGTTCCGTCGATCCTGAAGCCGCCGTCCTGGAGCGTGACCGCTCTGGTCGCGAGCGCACCGGGAGCGCCGTCCACGCCCTCCGCGCTCGCAAGGACACCGGGTGCGTCGCCGTCACCCTCGGCGCTCGCGAGCGCGACGCGCTGCGACCCGTCGAGAATCGCCTCGAGCCACTGGTTCGCGGCTGCATCGGCGCCGCGACGGACTTCGCCCAGTATGGTGCCGGCCAGGACCGCGTCGGGCAGCCACGGGCTCATCACGAGGTTGTACCCGCAGGCCTCGGCGAGCAGCATCGTGCCGACGCCGCCGCGACCGAAACCGCCGGTCTCGGCGTCGAATGCGAGCCGAAGCCAGCCAGCGCGAGCCAGCGCCATGCGTTCGCTTTCGTCGTATCCCAGCGTCGTCGCGGCGGAGCGACGCGCGACGGCGATGCGATCCTCGTCAGCGAGCGCGCGCTGCAGACCGTCGGCGATCTGGCGTTCGTCTTCGCTGTATTCGAGATCCATCGATTCTCCCGCGTTCGCCGGTTGCCGCAAGGCGCCTAGAGGCCGAGTACCGCTTTGGCCAGCACGTTGCGCTGGATCTCGTTCGACCCGCCCCAGATCGTCAACTTGCGAAGGTTCAGCCAGGTGGTCAACGCCGTCGTCGAGGACTCGGTGCCGGCCGCAACCGGTCGCTCGCCGGCGATCGCCGCACGATCCCAGCGCAGCGCCGACGCACCGCAGAGTTCGAGTCGTGCCCGCGCGATCGACTGCGCGATCTCGGTGCCGCGGATCTTGAGCTTCGAGGTTTCGGGACCCGGGTTGTCGCCGGCGTTCAATCGGCTGAGCAGGCGCAGTTCGATCATCTCGAGCGCGCGCAGTTCGATCTCGATCGCCGCCAGTCTCGCGCTCGCGCCGACCCGATCGCCACGCTCGGCGACGATCGTGCGCAGTTCGCCGAGCTGGCGGCGCGACCGTGCCGCCCCCGACATCGAGAAGCGTTCGTGTTCGAGCAGGAACTTGGCGTAGGTCCAGCCCCGGCCTTCCTCGCCGACGAGGTTCGATTCGGGCACGCGGACCTCGTCGAGAAACACCTCGTTGATCTCGCTGTCGCCATCGAGCGTCCTGATCGGTCGAACGACGATGCCGGGCGAGCGCATGTCGATCAGCAGGAACGAGATCGCCGCCTGCGCCTTGGGCGCGATGTCGGTCTTGACCAGGCAGAACATCCAGTCGGCCCAGTTCGCGCCGGTGGTCCAGATTTTCTGGCCGGTGACGACGAAGCCGTCGCGATCGCGCACCGCGCGCGTGCGCAGTGCGGCAAGGTCGGAGCCCGCGCCGGGCTCGGAATAGCCCTGGCACCACCAGACGCGGTTGTCGCGGATCGGCGGCAGGAAACGAGCCTTCTGCTCGTCGCTGCCGAAGGTGTAGATGACCGGCCCGGCCATCGTGATTCCGAACTGCACCGGCGGCGGACACGGCAAGGCCCCGTATTCCTGCTCGAACAGATAGCGTTGGGTCGCGGTGAACCCGGGGCCGCCGTGCTCCTTCGGCCATCCGCTCGCGAGCCAGCCACGGGCCGCGAGGATGTCCTGCCAGCGCATGATCTCGGCGCGGTCGAGGCATTGGTTCGCGCGCACCTTGGCGGCGATGTCGGCCGGCAACGACGAGCGCAGGAACTCGCGCACCTCGTGACCGAACGTGATGTCCTCGGGCGAGAAACGCAGGTCCACGCTAGATCACGCCTTCAGCGCGCAGGCGCGAAATCTGCTGCGGGTCGAGTTCGAGCACTTCGGCGAGGATCGCCTCGCTGTCGGCGCCCAGCCCCGGCGCCGCGCGAACCGCGCCTCGCGTCGCGCCGGCGAAGTGCACCGGCTGCTCGGGCAGCGGCAGGCGACCCAGCGTCGGGTGCGCGACCTCGGGGAACAGCCCTCGATGGCGCGCATGCGCGCTCAGTGCCGCGTCCTTGACCGACTGCACCGGCGCGGCCGGAACTCCGGCCGCGAGCAGGACGTCGACCACCTGGGCGACGGTCGTCGCGCTCGACCAGCGCTCGATCTCGGCGCGCAGCGCGGCCTCGTTCGCTCCGCGCAGCGCATCGTTCGCGAAGCGCGAATCGGCGACCAGGTCGCCGCGATCGATCGCCTTCGCGAGTTGCCGGAACAGGGTGTCGTTGGCCACTGCGAGGACGAAGTCGCCGTCGCTCGCCCGGAACACCCCGAACGGGGCCGAATACGGATGGCGCCTGCCCTGACGCGCGGGCGCCTCGCCGGTGCTGGCGAACGCGGCGAGCGCAGTCGGCAGCAACGCGAACAGCGAATCGAACATCGCGACGTCGATCCGGCGCCCACGGCCGTTGCGCTCGCGCTCGAACAGCGCCGCGCAGATCGCCCAGGCGGCGAACAGGCCCGACACCGTGTCGCCGATCGAATCGCCGGCGAACACCGGCGCCCGGTCGGGTTCGCCGGTCACGCTCATGAAGCCGCTCATCGCCTGTGCGATCACGTCGTAGCTCGCGCGCCCGGCCAGCGGGCCGTCCTGCCCGAATCCCGATATCGAGCAGTAGACGAGGTCGGGACGACGTGCGCTCAGGCTCGCGTAGTCGATGCCGAGTCGTGCAGCGACGCCGGGGCGGAAGTTTTCGACCACGACGTCGCAGCGCGCCGCGAGATCGCGTGCGATCTCCCGACCGGCCGCGGATTTCAGGTCCAGCCGCAGCGATCGCTTGCTGCGATTGATCAGTTCGAAGCTGACGCTCAGGTCGCCCTTTCGCGCGCCCATCTGGCGCTGGTCGTCGCCGGCGTGCGATTCGACCTTCAGCACCTCGGCACCCGCATCGGCCAGCATCGCCGTGCACCACGGTCCGGCAAGCACCCGGGTGAAGTCCAGGATCCGCACGCCTTTGAGCGGGCCGTCGGCAGGGGAAATCATCGGGGGATCGTCACACATCGCGACTGGTCCGGCCAATCGCATTTTCTTGATCGCCCCATCGCGGCAAGTGAATCGCCGCAGTCGATCATGCCGATGCGATCGCCTCGCTTCGACCCGCCGCTTCGTTTCTCAGCGCCGCGTTGCGAGGTGGCGGCGGAGCATCCCGATGAACTCGCCGGCTTCGGCGCGAAGTCCGCGTTGCGCGTCGTGTTCGATCGAGAGCGTCTGCTCGAGAACCGGCGCGACGATCGGGTTGTACGACAACGGCCCGTTCGCGCACCAGGACCGGGCCAGCGACAGCGGCAGCACCGTCGCGATCGCGCTCGTTCGCAGCATCGCCTGCAGCGCCGACATCGAGTCGACGTCGAAGCGCGGCTCGATCCGCAGCCCGGCGATCGACGCTGCCGCGTCGATCGCCTGTCGAATCGACGTGCCGGCTCCGGGCAGCGCGATCGCAAGGGTTTCGAGCCGGGCAAGGCTGATTTCGCCGGGCGCGGCGAGCGAATGCGCCGGATCGCTGACGAGCACCAGCGCCTCGGGGTCCGCGAGCCGCATCCGATCGGTTCGAGTCTCCGGCGTTCGCGCCGCCTGTTCGGGTCCGTCCGATCCTCCGGCCCGGTGCGGACGACCGCAGGCGAATTCCGGACCATTCGCGGTTCCGCTCGCGCAGTATCCGATCACGAAGTCGAGCGCTCCGTTCGCGAGGCGATCCGGGCCGATCGTACTCGGGACGTCGACGACTCGCGCCTTCGGTGCATCGGGCAGTTCGTCCCATTCGATCAGCGTCGCCGCCAGCGCCGCGGCGATCGAGTCGCTCGCCGAGGCCTCGGGCGAGAAACCGATGCGCAACGGCCGCGGCGTCCACGGACCACGCGGCGATATCGTCGCGAGCGCGTCGAGCCGCGTGAAGACCGCGTCGGCCAGTCGGGCGAAGCGCCGAGCCTGCGGTCGCGCCTCGATCCCGGTCGGGGTCCGATCGAAGAGCCGCGCGCCGAGCGTGCGTTCGAGTTGGCTTAGTTGGCGCGACAGCGCCGGTTGCGCGACATGGACCTTGCGCGCCGCCAACCCGACCTTGCGGTGCCGGAACAGCGCGCGAAAGTAGCGAAGCTGCTTGAGCGTGATCTCCGGGAAATAGACCTGGCTCGACTCGGGTCCGTTCAACGCACTCGCGAGTCGATCGACGAACGCGAGTGCCGCCGGGTGACGCTCGTGCACGGTGGCGAGCAATCGCGCGCTCGGCCCGTCGGCCAGCGCGTAGATCCGGGCCTGAGCCGGGTCGATTCGCTGCGACACGATGCTTCGGGGCAGCAGCATGCAGAAGCTCTCGCCCCCGGCGCACAGTTCCGGGATGTCGCCGGGGTCGATCGCCGAACGCGGCACCGGACGAAGGCCGAGCCCCTCGACGTATTCGTCGATCTGCGCGAGCAGCCATGGGAGCATCGCCGGCAAGGTCATCGGCAGCGACTGAAAACGCGCCAGCGGGATCGGTTTGCTGCTTCGCAAGCCTTCGTCGTCCAGGTTCGTGATGCACACCCAGGGATCGTCGTAGATCGGGATGGTCCCGGGTCCGCTGCCCGATGCGCCGTGCTCGAAGACGTAGTCGAGGACGACGTGATCGACGTAGTGGTCGACGAGACGCCGCTCGAACGCGACAGCGGGCGGCGTCTCGTCGCCGTGCCAGCGGTAGTTCACCAGCGCGAGTTCGAACATCGCGTTGGGGAAGTCGGCGCGCGTGGCCCTGATCGCGGAGCTTGCCGCCTTGCGAATCGTGCCGATCGAAAAACGCAACGGGGAGTGGACCCGGATCGGCGCGAGTTCGCCGTTGGCCGGGTCGGCCACGTGGCCCGGCGCCATCTCGAGAACCTGCAGGATCTGCTCGAACTCCTGATACAGGCTGCGCGCGTCGGCGGTCGGATACGAACCGGTGGGTCCGCGCCTGAACAGGTCGACTCCCAGTTCGCGCGCGAACTGGTTGAGGCTGGCGCTCAGCGCGGACGAACTGACGCCCAGTTCGCGCGCGGCGATGGCGTGGTTGGGCCACTGGCACGCAGCGATGAAATACGCGAGTTGTCGGGCTTCCATCGATCGTGTCAGAGCCATGGCGGCGGCACGCGCCCGATTCCCGGAGCGCCCGGCCCGCCTTCGACCCGCGCGGCGCCGGCCGCGGGATCAGAGTCCGGCGTCGGCCTTCAGAGCCGCCGCCTTGTCGGTGCGCTCCCAGGTGAAATCGGCGTCCTCGCGACCGAAGTGCCCATAGGCGGCGGTCTTCTCGTAGATCGGGCGCAGCAGGTCTAGCATCTGGATGATCCCCTTGGGACGCAGGTCGAAGTGCCGGCTCACCAGGTCGGCGATCTTGTCGTCGCTGACGGCTCCGGTGCCTTCGGTGCTCACCATGACCGAGGTCGGCCGCGCGACACCGATCGCGTAAGAAACCTGCACCAGGCACTTGCGCGCCAGCCCGGCGGCGACGACGTTCTTGGCCACGTAGCGCGCCGCGTACGCGGCCGAGCGATCCACCTTCGACGGGTCCTTCCCGGAAAAAGCGCCGCCGCCGTGCGGCGCCGCGCCGCCGTAGGTGTCGACGATGATCTTGCGCCCGGTCAGCCCGCAGTCGCCCTGCGGGCCCCCGACCACGAAGCGTCCGGTCGGGTTGATCAGGTAGCGCAGCTCGCCCTTCATCAGCTCGTCGGGCAGCACCGGCTTGACGATGTCCTCGATCACCGCCTCGCGCAGCGTCTCGTAGGCGACGTCGGGGTGGTGCTGGGTCGAGAGCACCACCGTGTCGACCGAGTGTGGCCTGCCGTCGACGTAGCGCAGCGTGACCTGCGACTTCGCGTCCGGGCGCAGCCAGGGCAGGCGTCCGTCCTTGCGCAGGTCGGCCTGGCGCTCGACCAGGCGGTGCGCGTAGTAGATCGCCGCCGGCATCAGCTCGGGCGTTTCGTCGCAGGCGTAGCCGAACATCAGCCCCTGGTCGCCGGCGCCCTGTTCGAGGTCCAGCCCGCGGCCCTCGTCGACGCCCTGCGCGATGTCCTGGCTCTGGCGGTCGTAGGCGACGAGCACCGCGCAACCCTTGTAGTCGATGCCGTAGTCGGTGTTGTCGTAGCCGATGCGCTTGATCGTGTCGCGCGCGACCTGACCGTAGTCGACGATCGCGCCGGTGGTGATCTCGCCGGCGAGGATGACCAGTCCGGTGTTGCACAAAGTCTCCGCGGCGACGCGCGAGAACTTGTCCTGTGCGAGGATTGCGTCGAGAATCGCGTCCGAAATCTGATCGGAGACCTTGTCGGGGTGTCCTTCGGAAACCGATTCCGACGTGAACAGATAATCGTTGGCCAAGACACTTCTCCGTAGGGCGGTGAGGACATCCGCGGCAGGAAAGGCTCCTCGCTTGCGCGGCCGACTCCGGGGAAGCGGCGACGCTTTAGCGGGAGTCGATCTCCGCGACCTTGTTCCGGTCGGGTTGCCGCCCCGCAAGTTGTCCATTAAGTCGGCGGCCGGCCGATTATAGGCTACCGCCACAGCGAACGACCCTACTTCGATCACGATTGCAGAACCATGGTCCGCCTCTTTCGCCTTTTCGCGCGCCTGCCGCTGGGCATGATGCAGTCGCTGGGCGCCGCATTCGGGCGGCTCGCGGGAGTGCTGTCGCCCTCGTATCGTCGCAAGATCGAGGCCAACCTGGCCCGCGCCGGGCTCGCGCCGCGGTTGCTCGGCGAGTGCGCCGCCGAGGCCGGGCGCATGGTGGGCGAGTTGCCGTTCGTGTGGTTCGCCCCGGCCGAAGAAGTGCTGGCGCGCCTGCGTTGCGACGACGCGCAGGTCTACGACGCGGCGATCGCCGAGGGCAAGGGCGCGATCGTGCTCACACCGCATTTCGGCTGCTTCGAGGTGGCGGCGCGCTGGTGCGCCGCGCGTGCGCCGCTGACCGTGCTGTTCAAGCCGCCCAAGCTCGCGCTGCTCGCCGGCCTGATGCAAACGGCGCGCAACCAGGGCGCGATGCGCTCGCAGCCGACCACGCTCGCGGGCGTGCGCGGGCTGCTGCGCGCGTTGCGCGCGGGCGAGGCGGTCGGCGTGTTGCCCGATCAGGTGCCCGACGCCGGCATGGGCGTGTGGGCGCCGTTTTTCGGCGAACCCGCGTATACGCTGACGCTGCCGCAGCGTCTTGCGCGGACCACCGGCGCGGCCGTGCTCCTCGTCTGGGGCGAGCGCCGGGGCGGCGGCGAGGGTTGGAGGCTTCACATCGAGCGTCTGTCCGCCCCTCCCGCGCCCGATGCGTTGAACCTCGCGATGCAGGCGCTGATCCTGCGCCGGCCGACCCAGTACCTGTGGGGATACAACCGCTACAAGCGCCCGGCCGGAGCGCAGGACTGATGCGCGACGCACTCGAACGCCTCGGCCTGCTGGTGCTGCGCATGATCGCGAAGCTGCCGCTCGGCGTGGTCCGAAAGCTGGGCGAGTTGTTCGGCGATCTCGCGTGGCTGGTTTCGGCGCGTCGGCGCAACGTCACGCTGGTCAACCTCGCGATGTGCTTTCCCCAGTGGAGCGAAGCGCGCAGGCGCGAAGTCGCGCGCGCGCACTTTCGCTGCTTCGGCGCGAGTTTCCTGGAGCGATTCATCGTCTGGTACGAGCCGGGAGAGCGCCTGCGCGAACTGGTCGAGTTGCGTGGTGCGGAGCACTACGTCGCGCACAGGGGAAAACCGGTCATTCTGCTCGCGCCGCACTTCGTCGGCCTCGACGCGGGCGGGCTGCGCTTCCAGGTCGATCACGGCGGCGCGTCGATGTACGCGCGACAGAAGAGCCGCGTTCTCACCGATGCGATGACGCGCGGGCGCACGCGCTTTCACGGCGCGCAGGCGCTGCTTCGCAACGACGGGCTGCGCCCCGCGCTGCGCGTTCTGCGCTCGGGGGTCCCGTTCTACTTCCTTCCCGACATGGATCTGGGACGTCGCGACGCGATCTTCGTGCCCTTTTTCGGCGTGCCCGCGGCGACGGTCACCTCGGTCGCGCGCCTGGCGCAGGTCACCGGCGCGGTGGTCCTTCCGTTCGTCACGCGCATGGTCGCGGGCGGCTACGTCGCGCGCATCGAGGCGCCCCTGGAGGATTTCCCGGGCGACGACGTCGAACAGGCGACGAGGCGGATGAACGCGTTCATCGAGCGATGCGTTCTCGAGATGCCGGAGCAGTATCTGTGGAGCCACCGGCGCTTCAAGACGCGCCCCGAAGGCGAGCCCGATCCCTACAGCGCCGGCGGAATCGGGGAGAGTGCCGCGGCGAACGAGGGTGCGGATGGGCGATAATGGCGCGATGCGCTTGCGCTTCACGAAAATGCACGGTGCCGGGAACGACTTCGTCGTCGTCGATGGGGTCCGGCAATCGGTGCGTTTCACCGCCGGGCAGTTGCGTGCGCTCGCCGATCGCCACCGCGGTGTCGGCGCCGACCAGATCCTGCTGGTCGAGGCGCCCTCCGGCGCCGGGATCGACTTCCGCTATCGGATCTTCAACGCCGACGGCGGCGAGGTCGAGCAGTGCGGCAACGGCGCGCGCTGCTTCGTGCGCTTCGTGCGCGATCAGGGGCTCACCACAAAAAAGGCGATCCGCGTGCAGACGCTCGGCGGCGTGATCGAGCCGCGGCTCGAAGACGACGGCGGGGTCAGCGTCGACATGGGCGCCCCGGTGTTCGAACCGGCGAAAGTGCCGTTCGAACCCGGCGCGATGATCGCGCGACGGGTTGGCGAGGACACCGTGTGGTTGCTCGACGTGGCTGAGCACACGCGCGAGGTCTCGGTGCTGTCGATGGGCAATCCGCACGCGGTGCAGTGGGTCGACGACGTCGACGCCGCGCCGGTGCTCACCGAGGGGCCGGCGATCGAGCGCCACCAGGCGTTTGCGCGTCGGGTCAACGCGGGCTTCGCGCAGGCGCTGGGCACCGACCGGATCGCGCTGCGTGTCTGGGAGCGTGGCGTCGGCGAGACGCTGTCGTGCGGCAGTGGTGCCTGCGCGGCCGCGGTGAGCGCGATCCGACGCGGCCTCGCGCGTTCCCCGGTCGAGGTGCGCACGCGCGGCGGCGTGCTCAGCGTGCAATGGAGCGGCGCGGGGGTCCGGATGACCGGCCCCGCGGTCACGGTGTTCGAAGGTGAAATCGAATTGAGCGGTCTACGATGACGACATCCTCACTGGGCGACGAGCAGGTCGCCCGCTACCTCAGCGATCATCCGGAATTCTTCGGCGCGCACCCCGAGTTGCTCGCGTCGATCAGCGTCCCGCATCGTCACGGCGGCAAGGCGATCTCGCTGCACGAGCGCCAGCTCGAAGTGCTGCGCGAGAAACACCGCGCGCTCGAGATGAAGCTCGCCGAACTGATCCGCACCGGCCAGGAGAACGATGCGATCGGCGAGAAGTTGCTGCGCTGGACGCGCCATCTGCTGCTCGCGCCCGACGCCGAGCGCTTGCCCGCGGCGGTGATCGACGGCATGCAGGGCAGTTTCGGCGTGCCGCACGTCGCGCTTCGCCTGTGGGGCCTGCGCGAGCCGTATCGCGGGCTTGCCTGCGCGGCGCCGGTCGAAGTCGACGCGATCGCGCTCGCCAACAGCATGAAGCAACCCTATTGCGGGCCGAACGCGGATTTCCAGGCGGCTTCGTGGCTGCCCCAGGGCGGCGCGACGACGCGCTCGACCGCCCTGCTTCCGCTGCGCAAGGGCGTCGAGCCGACCGCGTTCGGGATGCTGGTGCTGGGGTCGTCCGACCCGGGCCGGTTCCAGATGAACATGGGCACGGCGTTTCTCGAGCGAATCGCCGACATCGCCAGCGCCGCGCTCTCGCGGCTGGCGGAGTAGGGCGCGCGCCGTGGCCACCGGCGAGGTCGACGCCTATCTGCAGCGGCTGATCGCCGAACGCGGATTCTCGCGGCACACGATCGACGCCTACCGTCGCGACCTCGCGCTGCTCGAGTCGATCGCCGGCGACGAAGGTTGGGCGGCGCTCGACCCGACCGTGCTCAGGCGCTGGGTGGCCGGCGCCACGCGCTCGGGCGCCGCGCCGAAGTCGATCGCCCGCAGGCTCTCTGCCTGGCGCGGCTTCCTCGACTGGGTCGTGCAACGCGGCGCGATCCCGGCCAATCCCGCGCACGGCCTGCGCGCGCCGCGCGCCCGCAAGCGCCTGCCCAAGGCACTGTCGCCCGACCAGGCGCTGGGCCTCGTGACGCCGCCCGCCGCCGGCGCCGGGGGATTCGCCGCGTCGCGCGACGCCGCGATGCTCGAGCTGTTGTACTCGTCCGGCCTGAGGCTCTCGGAACTGACCGGGCTCGACCTTCGCTACTTCGAGGAGTCGGGTTACCGCTCGCGGAGCTGGTTCGATCTGGCCGAGCGCGAGGTCAACGTGCTCGGCAAGGGCGCGAAGCGGCGTGCCGTGCCGGTGGGCACGCACGCGCTCGCCGCGCTCGACGAGTGGATCGGCGAGCGCGGCCGCTGGCTCGCGCTGCACCCGGCGGCCGACACGCGCGCGCTGTTCCTGAGTGCGCAGGGCCGGCGCCTGTCCAACCGCAGCGTGCAGCTGCGGCTGGCGAAACTGGCGCGCGAACGCGGCGTGCCCGCGAGGGTCCACCCCCACGTCCTGCGGCACTCCTTCGCCAGCCACCTGCTGCAATCGAGCGGCGACCTGCGCGCCGTGCAGGAACTGCTCGGCCACGCCAGCATCGCGACCACCCAGGTCTACACCGCGCTTGGACTTCCAGCGCCTGGCGAGCGTCTACGACGCGGCGCACCCGCGCGCGCGACGGCGCTAGAACTGCGACGCTCGACGCGTCCGCGGCGCCGTCTTCGACGCCGCGCCGCCTCGCGACTGGAGAAGGCGAGATGGAATCCAAACACGTACCGGTGACGATCCTCACCGGCTTTCTCGGCGCCGGCAAGACGACGCTGCTGAACCGAATCCTCAAGGAGCAGCACGGCCACCGGATCGCGGTGATCGAGAACGAGTTCGGCGAGGAGGGCGTGGACAACGACCTGCTGCTGCAGGATCGCGAAGAGCAGATCGTCGAGATGAACAACGGCTGCATCTGCTGCACGGTGCGCGGCGACCTGATCCGCATCCTGGGCGACCTGAAGGCGCGGCGCGACTCGGGCGAACTGTCCTTCGACCGGGTGGTGATCGAGACCACCGGCCTGGCCGATCCCGGCCCGGTCGCGCAGACCTTCTTCCTCGACGACGACATCGCCGATGCGTTCCTGCTCGACGCGGTGATCACGGTGGTCGACGCCAAGCACGGCAACGTCCAGCTCGACGAGCACCGCGAGGCGCAGGAACAGGTCGGCTTCGCCGACCGGATCCTGCTGTCGAAGACCGACCTCGCGAGCGAGGCCGAGCAGAAGGCGCTCGCGAGAGCGTCTGCGCCGGATCAACCCGCGCGCGTCGATCAAGCCGGTGCAGTTCGGCTCGGCCGACATCGCGGACATCCTCGACATCCGCGGCTTCAACCTGAACGCGGCGCTCGAGATCGACCCGCAGTTCCTCACCAGCGACGAGCACTCGCACGACGACGCGGTGCAATCCTTCGTCTTTCGCTCGAACAAACCCTTCGACGCCGCTCAAGCTCGAGGAGTTCCTGGGCGGGATCATCCAGGTTTACGGCCAGGACATGTTGCGGTATAAAGGCGTGCTTTTCATGAAGGGCTCCGACCGGCAGACGGTGTTCCAGGGCGTGCACATGATGATGGGCGCCGACACCGGTCGCAGGTGGCAGCCGAGCGAGAAGCCCTCGAGCCGGATGGTCTTCATCGGGCGAAACCTGCCCAAAGAGACATTCATCAAAGGACTGGAGCAATGCCTGGCGTAGGCTCGGCATTGGGACTTGCCCACGGCATTCACGAACATGATCTGGGGTAGCAATGGTGGCGACTAAAGACAAGAAACCTCTGACCGAGGCACAGCTCCTCAAGATGAAGGAGGCCGAGTACATGAACGACGCCCAGCTCGAGTTCTTCCGCGTGCGGCTGCAGCACATGGAGCGTGACATTCTTCACAACGCCGACGAGACCACCGAGCACCTGCGCGAGACGGTGGTCGTCCCCGATCCGGCCGATCGCGCGACGATCGAGGAAGAGCACGCTCTCGAGCTGCGCACGCGCGATCGCGAGCGCAAGCTGCTCAAGAAGATCGGCCAGTCCCTCACGCGAATCGATTCGGGCGAATACGGCTTTTGCGAGGAAACGGGCGAGCCGATCGGATTGGGGCGGCTGCTGGCGCGACCGACCGCGACCCTGTCGCTCGAGGCGCAGCAACGCCGCGAACTTCGGCAGAAGATGTACGGCGACTGAGCGCCGCGCGCCGCGGTGCGCGAAGGCGACACCGTGGTGACGATTGGTCCCGCGCGACCGATCGCCGGTCGCTCCCGCGAGGCCGTCCGGCGGGGGCCCGATGCTACACTCGATCGACACATCTGGCGAGGTTCGGTCGTGCTGTTTTCACTGTTCGGACGCAAGGAGAAATCGGACGCGGGGCGATTGCGACCGGCGCCGCCGAACCGCATGCCCGACACCACCGTGCGCGGACCCTCTACCGCGCCCAGCATCGAGGCGCAGCGCGAACTCGCCCGACTGACCGCCGAGAAGATCGACCTGATCGAGTCCGAGATGATGCCGGGTTCCGCCCCGGCGACCGTGCTCGCGCCGACCCTGCCGATGCCACGCGGCAGGAGCGCCGAAGCGTTGCCGAAGCTGGAGATCGAGACCGTTTCGGTGCTCGATCACGCCGCCACCAGCATGGCTGCGATCGAGGTCAACGCTTCGTCGCTCGCGCCCGAACTCGAGGAGGCGGCGATCCTCTACGCGAATTGCCAGTCACAGGCCGCGGTCGCCACGCTGAGCGAGGCGCTCGCGCATCGACGCAACGACGCGGTCGCGCTCCAGGCGTTTCGGATGCGCTTCGACGTGTTGCTCACTCTGGGCGCGCGCGAGGAGTTCGATGCCTGCGCGATCGACTTCGCCGCGCGCTTCGAACGCTCGCCCCCGCCGTGGAAGGCCGAGCTCGCCCCGATCGAGTCGGCCAGCGCTTCGAGGCTCTCGACGACGCTTCGGTTCACGCCGCGGCTGGACGCGAATTGCCAGCGGCTGTTCGAGCAGGGCCGTCGCGCCTGCGTCGCGGGCAAGGCCGTGACGCTCGACTTCAGCCAGTTGAACTCGATCGAAGCGCAGGGTGCGGCCGGATTGTGCACGCTGGTCGCCGCGCTCGAACAAGGCCGCAGCGAGGTCGTCGCGGCGAGCGCCGCGACGCTGCACCAGGTCGCGCGCGCGGCGATCGAGCCGGGGCGGCGCGACGAGTCCGACTCGATCTGGCGCGCCGCGCTGCTCGCGCTGCGCATGCTCGGCGACCAACAGGGTTTCGACGATCTCGCGATCGAGTACTGCGTGACTTTCGAGCTCTCCCCGCCGTCGTGGGAGCCGTTGCCGGAGAGGTTTCGCAACGGCGCCGACAAAGCGAAGCGCGCACGGCCCGGAGCGGGCGGCGCGGCGCGCGTCGGTGCGGACGCGGGTGGCGCCGGGAACGCCGACCGCGCGGGCGATCCGAGCCAGACCCCTGCCGATCCGGAAGCCTTCGCGCTGCGCGGTGAACTCGAGGGCAGGATCGGCGCCGAACTCGCCGCGCTGCGCGAACACGCGGGATCGCGCACCCAGGTCTCGATCGATTGCCGCGATCTTGTTCGACTCGACTTCGTCGCCGCCGGCGAGCTGCTCAACGAACTCGTCGCGCTGGCCACCCAGGGCAAGACCGCGGTGTTCGGCCAGCCAAGCGCGATCGTCGAGGCGCTGCTCACCGTGATGGGCATCTCGGAACTCGCCGAGGTTCGCAGCCGCGCGCACTAGCGCCACGCTGACCGCGGCACACCGATCGCGGCCCGCCAACGGCGGCCAGCCAAGCGCCGCGCCGCGACCCGGCGAAATCGCGCCGGGATGTACGATTCGGCCCATGGAGCAATTTCACGGAACGACGATTATCTCGGTGCGCCGCGGCGCACGTGTGGCGCTCGGCGGCGACGGGCAGGTCACGCTCGGCTCGGTCGTGATCAAGCAGGGCGCGCGCAAGGTGCGGCGCCTCTACCAGGATCGTGTGATCGCCGGCTTCGCGGGCGGCACGGCGGACGCGTTCACGCTGTTCGAGCGATTCGAGGCCAAGCTCGAGAAGCACGCCGGCAATCTGGTGCGCTCGGCGGTGGAACTGGCCAAGGACTGGCGCACCGACCGGATGCTGCGCCGGCTCGAGGCGATGCTCGCCGTGGCCGACGCCGAACATTCGCTGGTGATCACCGGCAACGGTGACGTTCTCGAGCCCGAGCACGGGCTGATCGCGATTGGCAGCGGGGGGCCGTACGCGCAGGCGGCGGCGCGCGCCCTGCTGGAGAACAGCGAACTCGACGCCGAGTCGATCGTGCGCAAGTCGCTCGCGATCGCCGGCGAGATCTGCATCTACACGAACCAGAACCACACGGTCGAAACGCTCGGCTGAGCCGCGCGGCGCCGGCCCGCGCCCGCGCGCGCGATGGCGCCCGAAAACGGACGGAACAGATGACACAGATGACGCCCGAGGAAATCGTCTCGGAACTCGACAAGCACATCGTCGGCCAGTCGCGCGCCAAGCGCGCGGTCGCGATCGCGCTGCGCAACCGCTGGCGCCGGCAGCAGGTCGACGAGCCGTTGCGCGGCGAGATCACCCCGAAGAACATCCTGATGATCGGTCCGACCGGCGTGGGCAAGACCGAGATCTCGCGCCGGCTCGCGCGACTGGCCGACGCGCCGTTCATCAAGATCGAGGCGACCAAGTTCACCGAGGTCGGTTACGTCGGGCGCGACGTCGACACGATCATTCGCGACCTGATCGAGATCGCCGTCAAGCAGACGCGCGAGCAGGCAATGCGCAAGATGGAGCAACGCGCACTCGACGCCGCCGAAGACAGGGTGCTAGACGTCCTGGTCCCGGCGCCGCACACCTCGTCGCCGCCGGGCGGGTTCGGTTTCGGCGCCGAGCGCGAAGCGGTCGTTTCGCGCGACGAGTCGGCGACGCGGCAGAAGTTCCGCAAGAAGCTGCGCGAGGGCGAACTCGACGATCGTGAGATCGAGATCGACATCGCGCAGTCGACGCCGACGCTGGAGCTGGCCGGACCCGCGGGAATGGAGGAGCTCACCCAGCAATTGCAGTCGATGTTCTCCGGGCTGCAGGGGCGCAAGCACGCGCGCAAGCTGCGTATCAGCGAGGCGCTCAGACTGCTTCGCGACGAGGAAGCGGCCAAGCTGGTAAACGAGGACGAGGTCAGGGCGCAAGCTGTGCACTCGGTCGAGCAGAACGGGATCGTGTTCCTCGACGAGATCGACAAGGTCGCGTCGCGTCCGGAGATGCAGGGCGCGGACGTCTCGCGTCAGGGGGTGCAGCGCGACCTGCTGCCGCTGATCGAAGGCAGCGCGGTGAACACGCGCTACGGCGTGATTCGCACCGACCACATCCTGTTCATCGCCTCGGGCGCGTTCCACCTCTCGAAACCCTCGGACCTGATCCCGGAGCTTCAGGGACGCCTGCCGATTCGCGTCGAGATGGATTCGCTCACCGCGCAGGACTTCACCCGCATCCTCACCGAGACCGACGCGAACCTGTGCAAGCAGTATCAGGCGCTGCTCGCCGCCGACGGGGTCGTGCTCGAGTTCACGCGCGACGGCGTCGAGGAGCTCGCGCGGATCGCATTCGCAGTCAACGAGACGACCGAGAACATCGGCGCGCGCAGGCTCTACACGGTGATGGAGAAGCTCCTCGAAGAGGTCTCGTTCGCCGCGTCGCGCCACTCCGGGTCTGTCGTATGCATCGACGCGGACTACGTCGCGCAGCGCCTTGCGGAGACCGCCGAGCGCGAAGACCTCGCGCGCTACATCCTGTAGCGACGCGGCGCGCTCAGAAGCCGGCGTGCGGATCGAGCGGAACCGGCAACCCGGCGAGCAGTCCGGCCAGGAAACCGATCTCGGCCACCTGCTGGATCGCGGCCAGCGCCGCGCCTCGCTCCTGCGAAAGCCGGCGGCGCGCGAAGCGTCGCGCGATCGCCGCCGCCAGCAGCGCCGCGGTCGCGGCCTTGACGACGGTCGCCAGTTCCCCGCTCCAGGCGACCAGCGCGACCGCGGGCAGCAGGCCGAGCGCGAGCGGGACGATCGAGTCGAGCAGCCGCGATCGCCGGTGCTGCGTCTGCATGCCGATCACCGCCACCGCGGCGAAGGCACGCGACATCGCCGCGGCGCAGACCAGCGTGGCGGCGATCCAGCCGGGGTCGATCGACGAGAGCAGTTCGAGCCTGGCAACGAGAACGAACGCCACGCCCGTCGCGCCGGCCACGCCCACCGCACGCGCCGCGTTCCCCTCCGCGTTCCCCTCCGCGTTCCCCGCCGCGTCGCAGAGCCGGGCGAATCCGCGCTCGCCCCAGGCGCGCGCGAGCAGCGTCATCGTGGCCAGCGCGAGCAGCACCGCGACCGCGTGCGGCACCCAGGCGCTCGCGGCGATATAGGCGATCGCTGCCGCCGCGCCCGAAAAGGCCCCGGTCAACGCGAGCACGCGTTCGCGCAGCGGACTCATCGCGGTGCGCCGACCGGTGCGCGCGCGGTATTGGGCACGCGCCCCGGCGCGGCGGCGCTCGCGCCTGCGGTGTGACTCATCGGGGACTCTGCGCAAGGGTGTCGTAGAATTCCGGTGATCTTAGCCGATCGGCCCGGGTGCCCGCGCGCGCAGCCCGATCGAACGCGACTCCCCGCCACGGACCCTCATCGAGATGTCAGAACAGCAAGAATCCATCTCCCGCAAGGCGGAGATCCTCGCCGAGGCGCTGCCCTACATCCGCCGGTTTCACGGGCGCACGATCGTGATCAAGTACGGCGGCAACGCGATGACCGACGAGAAGCTCAAGGCGAGTTTCGCGCGCGACGTCGTGCTCCTCAAGCTCGTGGGCATGAATCCGGTGGTCGTGCACGGGGGTGGTCCGCAGATCGAGAAGCTGCTCGCGAAGATCGGCAAGAAGGGCGAGTTCGTCCAGGGCATGCGCGTGACCGACGAGGAAACGATGGCGGTCGTCGAGATGGTGCTCGCGGGACAGGTGAACAAGGAGATCGTCGAGCTGATCAACCACGCCGGCGGCAAGGCGGTGGGCCTCACCGGACAGGACGGCGGGCTGATTCGTGCGCGCAAGATGATGATCGTGAACAAGGACAAGCCGGGCGAGCACATCGACATCGGGCAGGTCGGCGAGATCGAGTCGATCGACCCCAGCGTGATCCAGACGCTCACGGCGAACGGATTCATCCCGGTGATCGCGCCGATCGGCTCGGGGCTCTCGGGCGAGACGTACAACATCAACGCCGACCTGGTCGCGGGCAAGGTCGCCGAAGTGCTCAAGGCCGAGAAGCTGGTGTTGCTCACCAATACGCCCGGCGTGCTCGACAAGGCGGGCAAGCTGATCACCGGACTCACCTCGAAGGAAATCGACGAACTCTTCGCCGACGGCACGATCTCGGGCGGCATGCTGCCAAAGCTCGCGTCGGCGCTCGATGCCGCGAAGGCTGGCGTGAACGCCGTGCACATCGTCGACGGGCGCGTCGATCACTGCCTGTTGCTCGAGATCATGACCGCGTCGGGCGTGGGCACGATGATCCGCAGCCACTGAGACGCGCGTGAGCGCCCCGCTGTGGTTGCTCGACCTGGACAACACGTTGCACGACGCCACGCCGCACGTGTTCCCGCGCATCGACTTGGCGATGACCGATTACGTCGCGCGCAAGCTCGGAATCGCGCACGAGGAGGCGAGCGCGCTGCGCATTCACTACTGGCAACGTTACGGCGCGACGATGCTCGGTTTGGTCCGCCACCACGGCGTGGACGCGCACGAATTCCTGCGCGAGGCGCATCCGTTTCCTGACCTGCACCAGATCATCGCGCGCGACCACGGACTGCGCGACACGCTGCGTCGCCTTCCGGGACGCAAGATCGTCGTGACCAACGCACCCGGCGCGTACGCGCGCGGCGTGGTGCGCAGGCTCGGGATCGCTCCGCTGCTCGACGGGTTGATCGCGATCGAATCGATGCGCTTCGCCGGACGCTTTGCGCCAAAGCCCTCGAGATCGATGATGCGCAGGCTGCTCGCCAGGTTGCGCGTTCGTGCGTCGCGCTGCGTACTGGTCGAGGATTCCGCGGCAAATCTCGCGAGTGCGCGCGCCTGTGGCATTCGTACCGTGCTCGTGACCGGGCTCAGCTACCGGTTGCGCGGCGCCGGCCGCCGCCCGCGCGCCGGGGCGGGGCGGCGCATCGACGTTCAAGTACAATCGGTCGCCCAACTCCCCCGCATCGTGCACCGCATCAGATGAACGTCGAAAACACGTCACAGGAAAAGCGGACGCGTCCGAAGCCGGGCGAGAGGCGCTTGCAGATCCTGCAGACGCTCGCGACGATGCTCGAGGAGCCGGGCGGCGAGCGCGTCACCACCGCGGCGCTCGCCGCGCGGCTCGACGTGTCCGAGGCCGCGCTGTATCGGCACTTCGCCAGCAAGGCGCAGATGTTCGAAGGGCTGATCGAGTTCATCGAGAGCAGCGTGTTCGGGCTGATCAACCAGATCGCCTCCAAAGACGAGGACGGCGTGCGCCAGTTGCGCGCGATGATCTCGATGTTGCTCGGCTTCGCCGAACGCAACCAGGGAATGACGCGCGTGCTGGTGGGCGAGGCACTGGTCACCGAGGACGACCGTTTGCAGGAGCGGATCAACCAGCTGATCGACAGGATCGAGGCCTCGGTCAGGCAGGCGTTTCGCACCGCGATCGCCCAGGGCAGGCTCGCGCCCGACACCGACCACGCCGCGCGCGCCAACATCGTCGTCGCGTTCGTGATCGGGCGTTGGTCGCGGTTCGCCAAGACCGGGTTCAAGCGTGCGCCCACCGAGCACCTCGAAAAGCAGATCGTGGTGCTGATCTCGTGAGCGCCGTGCGCGACAGTTGAGCGGCAGGCCCGAGCGCGCCATCGCGGCTCGCGCATCGTGAACGGCGACGACATCGTCGCGCTGGACGCGGTCGCGCTCTCCGGCGCGATCCGCGCACGCGAGGTTTCGTGCGCCGAAGTGATGCGCGCGTACCTGGCGCGGATCGACCGGCTGAACCCGCAGTTCAACGCGATCGTCTCGCTGCAACCCCGGCAACACCTGCTCGCTCTGGCCGACGAGCGCGACGCGCAACTCGCGCGCGGTCAGTGGCTCGGTTCGATGCACGGCATGCCGCTTGCGGTCAAGGACCTGGCGCTCACCGCCGGCATCGCGACCACTTTCGGTTCGCCGATCTACGCCGAGTTCGTGCCCGAGGTCGATTCGCTCGTGGTCGAACGGATGCGCGCGGCCGGAGCGATCCTGATCGGAAAGACGAACGTGCCCGAGTTCGGGCTCGGTTCGCAGTCGTACAACCAGGTGTTCGGCGCGACGCGCAACGCCTGGGCGCCGCGGATGTGCGCCGGCGGCTCGAGCGGCGGCGCGGCGGTCGCGCTGGCGCTTCGGATGGTGCCGCTGGCCGACGGCAGCGACATGGGCGGATCGCTGCGCAATCCGGCGGCGTTCAACAACGTGTTCGGCTTCAGGCCCTCGGCCGGGCGGGTGCCCAGGTGGCCGGTCCCGGAGTCCTTCGTCGATCAGCTCGGAATCGAAGGCCCGATGGGCCGTACCGTGGCCGACCTCGCGATGTTGCTCTCGGTCCAGGCTGGGTACGATCAGCGCGCGCCGCTCTCGCTTGCCGAGGATCCTGCGGCCTTCGCCGGCGCGCTGGACGGCGCGCCTCGCGCACTGAGGATCGGCTGGCTCGGCGACCTCGACGGTCACCTCGCGATGCAACCGGGCGTGCTCGAGCTTTGCGGCGCCGGCCTCGCGCGCCTGGTCGACGCCGGCTGTTCGGTCGAACCGCTCGCGCTCGGTTTCGACCCGCAACGACTCTGGTCGGCCTGGTGCACGCTGCGCGGCGTGCTGGTCGCCGGCGCGCGCGGCGAGGACTACGCCGATCCGGCGCGTCGCGCACGGTTGAAGCCCGAGGCGATATGGGAGATCGAGCTCGGGCGAGCGGCCAGCGCGCAGGACTTCTATCATGCGTCGGCCGAACGCAGCGCCTGGTATCGGCACGCATTGTCGCTGTTCGAGCGGGTGGACTTCCTCGCGCTACCCAGCGCGCAGGTGTTTCCGTTCGACGTGCGCACGCACTGGCCGCGCGAGATCGCCGGTCGCGCGATGGACACCTACCACCGCTGGATGGAGGTCGTGATCGGCCCGACGCTCGCGGGCCTGCCCGCGATCAGCGTGCCGGTCGGATTCTCTGCCGAGGGCCTGCCGATGGGAATGCAGCTGATCGGCAGGCCGCGCGCGGACCTCGACGTGCTGCGACTGGCGCGGCGCTACGAGCGATCGACGCCGTGGTCCGGGCTCAGCCCACCCACCGAATGAGCGCCTCGACGTCTTCGGGGCGCCGGTGCGTCCGGTAGGTGCATTTCGGTGCTCGTCGTCCGGGCTGGCGGCTTGACCGGATCGCTCATCGGGCGCTCCGCGCAATCCTGCGTGGTCGTTGCGTCTGGTCGAGCCCGTACCGGTTCAGCGCGCGCCGCGCGTGCCGCAGACTTCGCACGATGGATCGCGGGCGATCGCGATCGACTCGATCTGCATCGTCCGCGCGTCGATCAGCAACAGCCTGCCGGCCAGCGCCTTGCCGAATCCACCCGCGATCTTCAGCGCCTCGGCGGCCTGCATCGCGCCGACGATTCCGGTGAGCGGCGCGAACACGCCCATGACCGCGCAGCGCACGTCCTCGATCCCTTCGCCCTCGGGAAACAGGCAGTGATAGCAGGGCGAATCCGCGGCGCGCGGGTCGTACACGGCGAGCTGGCCGTCGAAGCGGATCGCCGCCCCGGAGACCAGCGGCACGCCGTGGCGCACGCAGGCGCGATTGATCGCGTGGCGCGTCGCGAAGTTGTCGCTGCAATCGAGCACGACCGTGCTGCGCGCGACCGCGTCCGACAGCGCCTCGCCCGCGAGGCGTTCGCGTAGCGCGAGCACTTCGACGGTGGAATTCATCTCCGCCAGCGTGCGTTTGCCCGACTCGACCTTGTCCATGCCGACCGTGGCCTCGCGGTGCAGGATCTGGCGCTGCAGGTTGGTCAGGTCGACCGTGTCGGCATCGGCCAGCAGGATGCGTCCGATGCCGGCCGAAGCCAGATAGATCGACGCCGGCGAGCCCAGACCGCCGGCGCCGACGACCAGGGCGGTGGACGCGAGCAGTCGCACCTGGGCGGCTTCGCCGATTTCGTCGAGCAGGATGTGCCGGCTGTAGCGCAGCAGCTGGTCGTCGTTCATCGTCGTCGGGGCGCGCGGCGCGCCCGGTGCCGCCTACTTTGTCTTGGCGGGAACCTCGACCTGCGCGGCGTCGTCCTTCGCCTTGGCCACGAGCACCGGCTTGCCCTTGAGGTGGTTCATCGCCTGCTGGAGCTGGTAGTCCTCGGCCGAGCCGAACTCGAGCGGCTTGCGGTCGCGTTGGCGATCGATCGCGTCCTGCGACAGCGGCTTGGGTACGTTGGGCTTGTCCTCGGAGTCCTTGGGGTTGGACAAGTGGCGCGTGAGGTCGGCTTCGCGGACCCGGAACTGGTTGATGTCGCCCTCGGGCGTTTCCTCGACCACGAAGTCCGGCGTGATGCCCTTGGCCTGGATCGAGCGTCCGAGCGGCGTGTAGTAGCGTGCCGTCGTCAGCTTGATGGCGGTGTTGTTGGTGAGCGGCAGGATCGACTGCACCGAGCCCTTGCCGAAGGTCTGCGTGCCGATCACCACCGCGCGCTTGTGATCCTGCAGCGCGCCGGCGACGATCTCGGACGCCGAGGCCGATCCGGCGTTGACCAGCACCACCATCGGAACGTTCTTCACCTGCGCGGGGAGCTTTTGCAGGACGTCGTCGCGGGTTCCGCGCAGGTAGTCCTCCGGGCTCGCGACGTAGCGCCGTTTCGCGTCCTCGGTGCGTCCGTCGGTGCTGGTGACGAGGATCTTCGGCGGCAGGAACGCGGCCGAGACGCCGATCGCCCCGTGCAGCAGGCCGCCCGGGTCGTTGCGCAGGTCGAGCACCAGGCCCTTGAGCGCACCTTGCTTGTAGAGGCCGTCGACGTGCTTGACGAGGTTCGGGCACCGTGTGTTCCTGGAACTGCGTGACGCGCACGTAGCCGAAGCCGGGCTCGAGCATCTTCGAGCGCACCGACTGCACCCGGATCACGTCGCGCACGATCTGAACGATCAGCGGGCGAGCCTCGCCCTTGCGCGAGATCGTCAGCGTGATCTGCGTCTTGGGCTTGCCGCGCATCAGCTTGACCGCGTCGGACAGCGGCATGCCCTTGGTCGGTTTCTCGTCGATCTTGACGATCAGATCCCCGGACTTGACGCCGGCGCGGGCCGCCGGCGTGTCCTCGATCGGCGAGACGACCTTGACGAAACCGTCCTCGACGCCGACCTCGATGCCCAGGCCGCCGAACTCGCCCTGCGTGCCGACCTGCAGCTCCTTGAACGCGTCGGCGTCGAGGTAGGCGGAGTGCGGATCGAGTCCGGTGAGCATTCCGCTGATCGCTTCGGTGATCAGCTTCTTGTCCTCGACCGGTTCGACGTAGTTGGACTTGATCGCACCGAACACGTCGGAGAACTGGCGCAGTTCGGCCAGCGGCAGCGGCGGGCGGGCGTCGCGCTGCGCGAGCGCGCTGATGCCCACGCTCACGAGGATTCCGGCGAACGCGCCGATGGAGATGAGACCGATGTGTTTGAGCCTGCCGTTCATGTTGCTCCGTGCCGCGTGAGCGGCAGCGTTGGTTCGCTGCAGTATAAACCCCCTCGGCCGGCGCAGCTCGCCGTCGATCGGAGCGTTCGCGGCGGCCGGCGCTCGGGGAACCCACCGGCCCGCGACCGGGGCGGCCTCGGCCGAGCCGAGGCTCGCCCGGGGGCCGCGCCTTGGCTTGCCCGGGCGGCCGAGCCCTAGCTTTCCCGGGGGCCGCGTCTCGGTCCGCCCGGGGGCTGCGCCCGGTCGGGCCTCAGCCAGGCTTCGCCTTGCCCTGCGCGGCAACGGCGGCGATCGCGGCCGCGATTTCGGCCTGATCGCCCAGGTAGTAGCTGCGCAGCGGCGCGAGCGAGTCGTCGAGTTCGTAGACCAGCGGGCGCGCGGTCGGTATGTTCAGCTCGACGATCTGCTCGTCGCCGATCGCTGTCGAGGTGCTTGACCAGTGCGCGCAGCGAATTGCCGTGCGCCGCCACCAGCACGCGCTTGCCCGCCGCGACGGCGGGGGCGATCGTCTCGTGCCAGTAGGGAATCACCCGGGCGACCGTGTCCTTCAGGCACTCGGTGCGCGGGATCAGTTCGGGCGCAACCGAGCCGTAGCGCGGGTCGGAACCCGATTCGCGCGGATCGCCATCGGGCAGCGGCTCGGGCGCCACCGCATAGGCACGCCGCCAGATCAGTACCTGCTCGTCGCCGAAGCTTCTTCGCCGTCTCGGCCTTGTTCAGCCCCTGCAGCGCGCCGTAGTGGCGCTCGTTGAGCCGCCAATCGTTGACGACCGGCAGCCACATCCGGTCCATCTCGTCGAGCACGCTCCACAGCGTGCGGATCGCGCGCTTGAGCACCGACGTGAACGCCAGGTCGAACTCGAAGCCTTCGTCGCGCAACAGCGCGCCGGCCGCGCGCGCCTCGGCGAGCCCGGCGGCGGTCAGGTCGACGTCGGTCCAACCGGTGAAGCGGTTCTCGAGGTTCCACTGGCTCTCGCCGTGGCGAATCAGCACGAGCTTGAAGGTCATCGTATGCGCGCGAGTGAATTGACCGGATATTCTATAATCACCTGTTCAACCCGCACCGGATCGCCGTGGAATTCCTCACCGAGAACATCGTACTGATCGTGGTCGCATTCGCTTCGGGCGCGATGCTCCTCTGGCCGATGATCCAGCGCCGCAGCGCCGGGCCGTCGCTCGACACGCTGGGCGCGACGCGGATGATCAACGACGCGCACGCGATCGTGCTCGACATCCGCGAAACCGCGGAGTTCGCGGCGGGCCACCTTCCGAACGCGAAGAACATCCCGGCTGCGGAACTCGAAAAGCGGGTTGCCGAGCTGTCCGCGAAGAAACCGGTGCTGGTGTGCTGCGCTTCGGGCGCGCGCGCCGGTCGTGCCGCGACCGTGTTGCGCGGTGCCGGGCACGAGCAGGTGTTCACTCTCGCTGGCGGCATCCAGGCCTGGCGCCAGGCCGGGCTGCCGGTCGTGAAGTGACCTCGATCACCCGGAGGAAACGATGAGCGCGAGCGTAGTGATGTACTCGACCCGGGTCTGCCCGTACTGCGAGCGGGCCGAGGCACTACTTCGCGCAAGGGGCGTGAGCGAGATCGAAATGATCAACGTCGACCTGCACCCTCGGCGCCGCGACGAGATGGTCCGGCGCACCGGGCGGCGCACCGTGCCGCAGGTGTTCATCGGCGAAACCCACGTCGGCGGCTTCGACGACCTGTCGGCGCTCGATCGCGCGGGCGGGCTCGACGCGCTGCTCAACGGCTGAATCCAACGGAATTCCAAATGTCCTCCAAACCGAATCACGCGGCCTCGCCCGAGGGCGAACCGACCTTCTCGATCCAGCGCACCTATCTGAAGGACCTCTCGCTCGAGATCCCGAGCGCACCGCAGATCTTCCTGGAAACGCAGCAACCGACGGTCGAGATCCAGCTCGACGTCGGAGGCGGCATGGTCGTCGAGGGCATCTACGAGTGCACGGTGACCGCGACGGTCACGACCAAGGTGGGTGAGAAGGTCGCGTTCCTGGTCGAGGTCAAGGAAGCCGGGATCTTCGAGATCCGCAACGTTCCGCAGGAACAGATGCCGCTGATCCTCAACGTCGTGTGCCCGAACATCGTCTACCCGTACCTGCGCGCCAACGTCGCCGACATCGTGCAGCGCGCGGGTTTTCCGGCGATCCACCTCTCGGAGATCAACTTCGAGGCGTTGTACCAGCAGCGCCTGCAGCAACAGGCCGAGCAGGGAGAGTCGCCCTCGATCGTCATTCCGGGTCGCACCCAGTGAAACGTGCCGGATTCGCAGCCGTCGCGTTCGCGTTCGCCGCGAGCGCGCATGGCGCCGAATTCGCGTCCGTCGCCGCTCCCGGCGCGATCCTCTACGACGGGCCGTCGGCGAGCGCGCAGAAGCTGTTCGTCGCGCCGGCCGGGATGCCGATCGAGTTGCTGTCGGTGATCCGGCTCTGGGTCAAGGTGCGCGACGCCGCGGGCGACGTCGTATGGATCGATCGCGCCAACATCGCCCAGACCCGCACGCTGGTCGCCACCGCCGACGCTTTCGTTCGCGCCGCGCCGCAGGACCAGGCTGCGGTCGTGTTGCTGGTCGCGCACGGCGTGATGCTCGATCTGCTCGAGGGCGGGGCGCCGGCCGGATGGGCCAGGGTGCGCCATCGCGACGGCACCACGGGCTTCGTGCGCGCGCGCGACGTCTGGGGCCTCTGACCGGGCGAATCGCCCCGGCCGAACCGATGCGGATCGCGGTGCTCGGTGCCGGCGCGTGGGGCACCGCGCTCGCGCAGCACGCCGCACTCGCGCACGAGGTGCGGCTGTGGGCGCGCGATCGATCGCAGGCCCGGTCGCTGGCGAGCGAACGGCGCAACCACAGGTACCTGCCCGGCATCGAACTCGCGCCGGCGATCGGAATCGACCACGACATCGCCGGCGTGCTCGCCTGGATCGGCGAGGTTGCGCATGAGCAGGCGCTGCTCGTGCTCGCGGTGCCGGTGTCCGGCTTGCGCCCGGTCGTGACCGCGCTGCGCGACGCGGCGGTCGCGCTGCCGGCGACGCTGTGGTTGTGCAAGGGGCTCGAGCGCGACAGCGGATCGCTGCCGCACCAGGTCGTGGCCGAGGTCTTCCCGCAGTTGCGAAGCGGCGCGCTGTCGGGCCCGAGCTTCGCGCAGGAGGTGGCTGCAGGGCTTCCGGTCGCGCTCGTGGCGGCATCTACGGCGCCCGAGGTCGCGCGCGCCGCGGTCGCCGCGTTTCACCACGGCGCCGCGCGAATCTACCTCTCGGACGATCTGGTCGGCGTCGAGGTCGGCGGCGCGCTGAAGAACGTGATGGCGGTCGCCGCCGGGATCTGCGACGGGCTGTCGCTGGGACACAACGCACGGGCCGCTCTGATCACGCGTGGTCTCGCCGAAATAGCGCGTTTCGGCGTCGCCAGCGGCGCGCGCGCGGAAACATTCACCGGTCTCGCCGGGCTGGGCGACCTGGTGCTCACGTGCACCGGCGACCTGTCGCGCAACCGCCGCGTCGGGCTCGGGCTCGCGGCCGGCGAGACGCTGGCGCGGGTGCTGGCCGACCTGGGGCACGTCGCCGAGGGTGTCGCCTGCGCGGCGGTGGTGCGCGAGCGTGCCGAGGCGCTCGGCGTGGAACTTCCGATCGTCGAAGCGGTGTGCGAGGTTCTCGCCGGACGCGTCGGCGCACGCGACGCGGTCGCGACGCTGCTCGCGCGCGAGCCGAAGAGGGAGCACTGAGTTGGCGCCGCCGCTTCTGGCGCCGCGATTTCGGGTCTGCGTGTTCTGCGGCGCGCGCAGCGGCGACGATCCGCGCTGGATCGCGCTCGCGCGAGCATTCGGTGCGGCTGCCGCGCGTCGCGGCTTCGTGATCGTCTATGGCGGCGGCGGCATCGGGATGATGGGCGCGCTGGCCGACGGAGCGCTCGGCGCCGCGGGCGAGGTGATCGGCGTGATCCCGGCGCGACTGGTTCAGCGCGAACTGGCGCATCGCGGCGTGCAGCGGATGGAGGTCGTCGCCGACATGGCGGTGCGCAAGCAGCGGATGATCGCGCTGGCCGACGCTTTCGTCGCGCTGCCCGGGGGGCTCGGCACGCTGGACGAACTGTTCGAAGTGCTCACGTTGCGACAGATCGGCGAGCACGACAAGCCGATCGTGATCGTCGACGAGGCCGGGTACTGGCGCCCGATGCTCGCGGCCTGCGAATCGCTCGCCGCGGCAGGTTTCGTCGCGCGCCGCGACCTCGACGCGATGCGCGTCGCGCCCGGTGTGCAAGAGGCGCTCGAGTTGCTGGCCGCGACGCGCTAGAGCGAGCCCTCGAAGCCGAGCTGTCGCCAGGCTTCGTAGACCGCGATCGCCACCGCGTTGGACAGGTTCAGGCTTCGGTTGTCGGGCCGCATCGGCAGGCGCACCCGGTGCTCCGGGGAGAATTGCCCGAGCACCACATCGGGCAGGCCCGAGGTCTCGCAACCGAAAACGAGGACGTCGTTCGCTTCGAACGCGACGTCGACCGGGCGTCGCGTCGCGCGTGCGCTGAACGCGAACATCCGGGCCGGGCGCACCGCGGCGACGAGGGCCGGCCAGTCGCTGTGCACCCGCAGCGCGGCGAACTCGCGGTAATCGAGTCCCGCGCGGCGCAGCTTGGCGTGATCGAGCGCGAATCCGAGCGGCTCGACCAGGTGCAGCTGCGCGCCGGCGTTCGCGCACAGCCGGATCACGTTCCCGGTGTTGGGCGGAATCTCGGGCGAGACGAGGACGACGCTGATCATCGGGTGCGCGCGATCACGAGGTTGATCACCGCGCGCGCGCCGGAGGCCTTGAGAGCGATCGCGCAGGCCTGCAGCGTCGCGCCGCTGGTCATCACGTCGTCGACCACGACGATCGTTTCGCCGTGAAAATCTCCGCGCGCCGCGAACACGCCCTCGAGGTTGTCGCGTCGTTGCGCGAGCGCGAGGCTCGACTGCGGCGGACTCTCGCGCGTCTTCTCCAGGACGCGCGACGCGAAGCGCGCCCCGATCTCGCCGGCGGCGGCACGCGCGATCGCCGCCGACTGGTTGTAGCCGCGCTCGGCGAGCCTGCGCGGCGCGAGTGGAACCGCGGTCAGGCAACTGATCGCGCCGCGGTGGGCGAGCGCAGGACCGAGCGCAGGATCGAGCGCGGAACCCAGCGCGGAACCCAGCGCGCGACCGAGCGCGCGACCGAGGGGTGCAGCGAGGGCGATCTCGCCGCCGAACTTCAGCGCCAGCAACGCACGGTCGAGCGGGGCGGCGTAGTCGGCCAGCACCACCGTGCGATCGAAGGCCGGGGCCGTTCTTTCGCAACCGACGCAGCGCGGCTGCGGCAGTTCGGAGCGCGCCGCGCACACCGGGCAACGCACGCATCGCACGCCGGCCAGATCCGATTCGCAGTGCGCGCAAAACCCGTCCTCATGCGGCGCGAGCGCCGCGTCGCACAGCACGCAGGCACGCGCGATCCAGGCGTCGGCGAAACCGCGACACGCCAGGCGCGCGGCCCGGCGAACGCGCGCGGCCCGCGCGCCGGGCGCGCGCGCGGCGACCCCCACCCGCGAACCGTTTCCGTCGACTGCGTCCATCGGCACAGATTAGCGCGTGCGCGCATATACTGGCGCGCGATGCCCGTCTCAGCCGACCTAGACCCGACGGCGATCCGCCGGCAATTCGACCGTCGCGCGACGCCGCGAACCAACGCCGACTTCAGTCTCGCTCGCGCCGATTTCATCCTGCGCGAGGTCGAACGAAGGCTGTTCGATCGCCTGGAGCCGATCCGCATCGACCCGCGAATCGCGCTCGACCTCGGTTGCGGGCTGGGCTCGGGTGCGATGCGCCTGGCGCAACGCTTCGAACGCTCGCGCGTGATCGCCGCCGACGGCAGCGCGGCGATGGCCGCGGCGGCGGCGCGACTGCACGCGCCGGGTGCCGCGCGACGCGTGGGCAACTGGCTCGCGCGCCGTGTTCCGGGAGTGCGCGCCGCGGGGCCGGGGCGGGCGGAATTCGTCGCGAGCGACGCGCACAGTCTGGCGCTGCGCGCAGACACCGTCGACCTGGTCTGGTCGAACCTCGCCTGGCACTGGTTCGTCGACCCGATCGGCGTGATCGCGCAATGTCACCGCGTATTGCGCAGTGGCGGGCTGCTGATCTTCTCGTCGTTCGGAGTGGACACCTTTCGCGAACTGCGTGCGATCGGCGCGCGCCTGGCGCAGTTCCCCGATCTGCACGACATCGGCGACGCGCTCGTCGCCGCCGGATTTGCCGACCCGGTGCTCGACGCCGAGCGCATCACCGTGCACTGGGAATCGCCGCGCCAGTTGCTCGCGGAACTGCGCGCCCTGGGCGGGAACGCGATGCGCGATCGCTGCGCGGGGTTGCGCTCGCGCGCAAGCCGCGAGCGCTGGCTCGAGGCGCTTGGTGCGCTCGCGAACGCCGACGGCAGGTACGCAGTGACCTTCGAGATCGTCTACGGTCACGCGTGGTGCCCGGCGGCCAAGCGCGTGCCACGCGGGTATTCGCCGGTTTCGTTCGTCGCGCGGCCGAAATCGGACCGGGGTACACGCAGCGGGTGATTTGGCCGCTCTGACGCTGCTCCGTATAATCGTCCTTCGCGAAATGCCTTGACCCAGGACAGCGCTTGCGGTGCTTTGGGCCGCGCTCGGCCGGAGCGCGAAGCGGCTGAGCACAACCAGATATCGGACTTGGGGTTGGGGAACACATGATCAGCAAGAACATCTGGCACGCCGGCGTCGCCGCGGTCCTTCTCGTCTCCAGCGGCTTCGCGGGCGCGGTCGGAGACATGGTCGGCGGCCCGAAGGTGAATCAGATCAACCTGGGCGAGCCGGTCACGTCGATCGCGCGCGGCCAGCACTTCATCCACGACTTCCTGATGTGGGTCTGCCTGATCATCTTCGTCGGCGTGTTCGCCGTGATGTTCTATTCGATGTGGGCGCACCGCAAGTCGAAGCGGCCACAAGCCGGTCGAATTTTCACGAGAGCACCACCGTCGAGATCGTCTGGACCATCGTTCCGTTCCTGATCGTGATCGGCCTGGGTGTGGTCGCCACCGGCGAGGTCGTCGCGCAGAAGGACACATCGAACGCGGACCTCACGATCAAGGCCACCGGCTACCAGTGGAAGTGGGGCTACGACTACCTGAAGGGCGAAGGCGAGGGCATCGCCTTCCTGTCGACGCTGGCGACGCCGCGCGACCAGATCGACGACGGGGTACCCGGGCGCGAAAGAGCGTCGCCAAGAACGACACCTACCTGATCGAGGTCGACAACGCGCTGGTCGTGCCGGTGAACAAGAAGATCCGCGTCATCACCACCGCCAACGACGTGATCCACTCCTGGATGGTGCCGGCGTTCGGCGTCAAGCAGGACGCGATCCCGGGCTTCGTGCGCGACACCTGGTTCAGGGCCGAGAAGGTCGGCACCTACCGCGGGCAGTGCGCCGAACTGTGCGGCAAGGACCATGCGTTCATGCCGATCGTCGTCGAGGTCAAGTCCGAGGCCGACTACACGGCAACTGGGTCGAGGACAAGAAGAAGGAGATGCTCGCCAGGCCAGGACGATCCCGAACAAGGAATGGGCAGCTCGCCGAGCTGCAGGCGCGTGGCGAGAAGGTCTACGCGGCCAACTGCGTGGCCTGTCACCAGGCCAACGGCAAGGGCGTTCCCGGCGCGTTCCCGGCGCTGGACGGGTCGAAGGTCGTGCTGGGCCCGCAGGCAGGCGCAGATCGACATCGTGCTCAAGGGCAAGCGGGCACCGCGATGGCGTCGTTCAAGCAGCTGTCCGACGTCGAGCTGGCGGCGGTGCTCACCTACACGCGCAACGCCTGGGGCAACAAGGCCGAGGACAACATCGTCCAGCCGCGCAGAAGTGGCGGCGGCGCGCTGAACGCGAACGCTCGCGGCATCCGACGCCGACAGACGCGCGCAACGAATCGAGCAGGCCGAGGATTCAACAGGAGTCTTTCGAATGAGCGCAGTCCTCGATCATCACGGTGACCACGGTCACGACCACGCGCACGACCATCCGAGCGGATGGCGGCGCTGGGTCTTACGCGACCAACCACAAGGACATCGGCACGATGTACCTGTGGTTCGCGTTCACGATGTTCATCGTCGGCGGCATCAACGCGCTGCTGCTGCGCACCGAGCTGTTCCAGCCGGGCCTGCAGATCGTGCAGCCCGAGTTCTTCAACCAGCTCACCACGATGCACGGGCTGATCATGGTGTTCGGCGCGATCATGCCGGCCTTCGTCGGCTTCGCGAACTGGCAGATCCCGCTGAAGATCGGCGCCTCGGACATGGCGTTCGCGCGGATGAACAACTTCAGCTTCTGGCTGCTGCCGCCGGCCGCGCTGCTGCTGGTCGTCTCGTACTTCGTGCCGGGCGGCGCGACCGCGGCCGGCTGGACGCTGTACGTCCCGCTGCCGACGCAGATGGGCCCGGGCATGGACCTGGGCATCTTCGCGCTGCACATCCTGGGCGCGAGCTCGATCATGGGCTCGATCAACATCATCACCACCATCCTGAACATGCGCGCGCCGGGCATGACGCTGATGAAGATGCCGATGTTCGTCTGGACCTGGCTGATCACCGCCTACCTGCTGATCGCGGTGATGCCGGTGCTGGCCGGCGCGATCACGATGATGCTCACCGACCGCCATTTCGGCACGTCGTTCTTCAACGCCGCCGGCGGCGGCGACCCGGTGATGTACCAGCACATCTTCTGGTTCTTCGGCCACCCCGAGGTCTACATCATGATCCTGCCCGCGTTCGGCATCGTGAGCGAGATCATCCCGACCTTCGCGCGCAAGCCGCTGTTCGGCTACAGCTCGATGGTCTACGCGACCGCGTCGATCGCGATCCTGTCGTTCATCGTCTGGGCGCACCACATGTTCACCACCGGCATGCCGGTGACCGGGCAGCTGTTCTTCATGTACGCGACGATGCTGATCGCGGTGCCCACCGGCGTGAAGATCTTCAACTGGATGGCGACGATGTGGCGCGGCTCGATGACCTTCGAGACGCCGATGCTGTTCGCGATCGGCTTCATCTTCGTGTTCACGATGGGCGGCTTCACCGGGGTGATCCTGGCCGTGGCGCCGCTCGACATCCAGCTGCACGACACCTACTACGTGGTCGCGCACTTCCACTACGTGCTGGTGGCGGGGTCGCTGTTCGCGCTGTTCGCCGGCACCTACTACTGGATGCCGAAGTGGACCGGCCACATGTACGACGAGAAGCTCGGCAAGTGGCACTTCTGGCTGTCGATGATCTTCTTCAACATCACGTTCTTCCCGCATGCACTTCCTCGGTCTGGCCGGCATGCCGCGCCGCTACGCCGACTACCCGATGCAGTTCGCCGACTTCAACATGCTCGTCGACGATCGGCGCGTTCGGCTTCGGCCTGTCGCAGCTGCTCTTCCTGTACGTCGGTGGTCAAGTGCATCAAGGGCGGGGCGAAGGCGGCGGACCAGGTCTGGGAGGGCGCGCGACGGCCTGGAGTGGACGGTGCCCAGCCCGGCGCCGTTTCACACCTTCGAGACGCCGCCCGAGGTGAAGTGATGGACGCCGTGGGCACGCGGGCGACGATGCGGCGCGGGCCAGTCGCGGCCCGCCGCATTGCGAGCGCGCGAACCTGCGCACCGCGCTGATCCTGCTGGCGATCGCGCTGGTGTTCTTCGCCGGCGTCATCGTCAAGTACTGGCTGCTGGCTGAACCGCGAGCGACGTGGACGAATCGCGCGACCAACGCCGCCGGGCCGCCGGCGACGACGCAGCAACCTGCGCGATGTTCGGCAAGCTCGTCGTGGTGGCGGCGCTGATGTTCGGCTTCGGCTTCGCGCTGGTGCCGATCTACAAGGCGATCTGCGAGGTGACCGGCATCAACCTGCTCACGCGCAAGGACGAGCGCGCCGAACGTTCGCGCCGCAACACCCAGGTCGACACCAGCCGCAGCGTCGTCGTCGAGTTCGACGCCAACAGTCGCGGGCCGTGGCAGTTCAAGCCGGAACGCGATTCGGTCACGGTGCATCCGGGCGAACTGGTCACCGATCGTCTACGACCTGGTCAACAACGAAGCCCGGCCGATGGCCGGGCAGGCGATTCCGAGCTACGCGCCGGTCAAGTCGGCGGCGTACTTCCACAAGCTCGAGTGCTTCTGCTTCAAGCAGCAGGACGCTCGCGGCGAACGAGGCGCGGAAGTTCCCGGTGGTGTTCGTCGTCGATCCGGAGCTGCCGAAGGACGTCAACACGATCACGCTGTCGTACACGTTCTTCGAGGTCGGGCGGCAAGGCCGCGGCGAGCCGCCGGAGCGCGGCCGGATGAACGATGACCGAAGCCGGGCGAGTCGCAGCGCGATCGCGGAGTGCTCGACACGGTCAAGGCGGTGGCTGCGTCGTTCTTCGGCGTGCGCGGCGCGCCGGCGCACGCAGGCGACGTCGCCGCGGCTCAACCCGGTGCACGTGATCGTCGTCGGGACTCGCTGCTCGCGGTGGTGTTCGTCGTCGATGCTGATCCTGTTGGTGCGCGTCGGTCGTCGGTTGACCCGGCGCAGCTGAACAGACAAGGTCATTCGAGGAAGAGAGGATCAGACCATGGGCCATCGCACAGCAGTTCAGCGCCGTACTACTTCGTCCCGCAGTCCTTCGAACTGGCCGATGGTCGGATCGATCGCGCTGACCTTCTTCGGCTTCGGCATGGCGCTGCTGGGTCAACGGCGCCCCTCGGGCCGTGGCTGCTCGGCGTGTTCCTCGCGATCCTCGCTCTACATGATGGTCGGCTGGTTCGGCACGTGGTCGCGCGAATCGGAGGGCGGCCAGTACAACGAGCGCGTCGACATGTCGTTCCGCTGGAGCATGGGCTGGTTCATCTTCTCCGAGGTGATGTTCTTCGCCGCGTTCTTCGGCGCGCTGTTCTACGCGCGCGGCGATCACCATGCCCTGGCTGGGCGACCTCGACCACAAGGCGTTCCTGTGGCCCGACTTCGCCGCCGCCTGGCCCAACGCCGGTCCGGCCGGCGTGGTCGAGAGCTTCCAGACGATCGGGCCCTGGCCGATCCCGACGATCAACACCGCGCTGCTGCTCACCTCGGGCGTGACGCTGACGATCGCGCACCATGCGCTCAAGGACGACAAGCGCGCGGTCGGCTCGCCTTCTGGATGCTGCTCACGATCGCTGCTCGGCGTGACCTTCCTCGGCTTCCAGGCCTACGAGTACGCGCACGCCTACCGCGACCTGAACCTGCAGCTCGACTCGGGCATCTACGGCTCGACCTTCTTCATGCTGACCGGCTTCCACGGCTTTCACGTGACCGTCGGCGCGATCATGCTGACGCGTGGTGCTGTTCCGCATGCTCAAGGGGCACTTCACGCCCGAGCACCACTTCGCCTTCGAGGCGGCGGCCTGGTACTGGCACTTCGTCGACGTGGTCTGGCTCGGCCTGTACGTCGTCGTCTACTGGCTCTGAAGGGCGCGCGCGCCGCGCCGCGCTCAGCCCGCGGCGCGCACCGGCACTCCGGTGCTCTGGATCCACCCCATCCAGTTCGCGAACAGGATCAGCAGGAAGAGCGCGATCGACAAACCGACCCGGTAGCCGAGCGCGCGGACCACGTTGCGCGTGCGGCCGCGGTCGCGGATCAGGAACACCATCGCCGATGCGAGGCTTGCGATGATCAGCACGAAGGCCAGGGCGACGATCCATTTCATGCGGGCGTTCCGGGGCGATGGCGAACACCGATTCTAGCGACTCGCGCGCCGCGCCACGGCGGTCCGCGCTGTTGCCCACGCTTGCCGCGCTCGCGGTGGTCGCGGCGGCGAGCGCGCTCGGCGTGTGGCAGCTCTCGCGCGCCGACGACAAGCGCATCGTGCAGGCGCAGCGCGACGCGGCGCGCACCGCGCCGGCGATCGTGCTCGACGCGCAGCTGCGCGACCCCGCGACGCTCGACGGGCTGCGGGTTCGTGTGCGCGGCAGCTATTCGCACGAGCACACGGTGTTCATCGACAACCGAACGCTGCACGGCGTGGCCGGGTTTCACGTCGTGACGCCGATCAGGATCGACGGCGCGCCGCGCTCGGTGCTGGTGTTGAGGGGCTGGATCGCCGGCGATCGGCGCGATCGCAACCGGCTGCCGGAGGTCCCCGCACCGAGCGGCAGCGTCGACGTCGAAGGCGTTCGCGCAAGCGTCGATCGAGCAGACGCTCGAACTCGGCGGCGGCGCCGAATCCGACGCCGGGCGACTCTGGCAGAACCTCGACTTCGCGCGCTTCGAGCGCTGGTCGGGCCTCGCGCTGGTGCCGCTGCTGATCCGCGAGTCGGATCCCGGGGCGCCGGGGCGCGACGGCGCGGCGCGCGTCGCGGGCGGCGAGCGCGGCGGCGTCGCGGCTTCGCGTGCCGGCGACGGCCTGGTGCGCGAGTGGCCGATCGGCGGGCCCGACGCCAGCAGGCATCTCGGCTACGCGCTGCAGTGGTTCGCGCTGGCGCTGCTGGCCGCCGGCGCGTGGCTCTATTTCGTACTCAAGCGTCGCGATGAACGCCTCCCCAAGCCCTGATTCCCGCCGCGGAAGACGGATCCTGCTCGGGCTCGCCGCGTTGTTCGTCGCGCCGGTGATCGCGTCGTACCTCGCCTACTACTACCTGACGCCGCAGGGCCGCACGAACTACGGAACGCTGGTCGAACCGCAGCGTTCGGTCGCGGCGCTCGCGCTGGTCGACGCGACCGGCGCTGCGACCGGGCTCTCGAGCCTCGCCGGGCGCTGGCTGATCGTCGCGGTCGACGACGGAAGATGCGCGCGCGATTGCGTCGAACGACTGACGCTGATGCGCCAACTCAGGCTCGCCACCGGCAAGGATCGCGAGCGGATCGAACGCGTGCTCCTCGTGGCGGGACCGGGAATTCCGGCGCCCGAGGCGCTCGAAGCCTTCGCCGGCACGATCGTGCTACGCGCCCGGGCGCCCGAGCTCTCGGCGCTGCTGCCGGTCGCTGGCGAGTCGACACTCGCCGATCACCTGTACCTGGTCGACCCGCTGGGCAACCTGATGATGCGTTATCCGAAGTCGCCCGACGGTTCGCGGATGCGCAAGGATCTGGAGCGCCTGCTGCGGGCCTCGCGTATCGGGTGAACGGCGCTCGCCGCGCATCGGCTGCGGCTTCGCATCGTCGAGCGCAGGGGCAAGCGATGCGGTGCTACACTTTTGCGCCTATCCCGCCCAGTCCTGGATCCAGTCAACCGGCATTCGATCCGGCCTGTCGTTGCAGCCTCGCCGAGGTGGGCAGCGCAGCCTCGGCCCCCGAACACACGATGCACGTCCACACCACTTCAGCCAGCGACTGGCGCCACACTGCATTGCAGTACCTGGCGCTGACCAAGCCGCGAATCGTGCTGCTCGCCGCGTTCTGCGCGCTGATCGGCATGCTGCTCGCGAGCACCGACAGGGTTCCGTGGACGATCCTGGTGTCGGCCACCGCCGGGATATCGCTGCTCGCCGCTTCGGGATTCGCTTTCAACTGCCTGATCGAGCGCAGCGTGGACGCGAAGATGGCGCGCACCCGGGCCAGGCCGCTGGCGCGCGGCGAACTCGGCGCGGCGCGCACGATCGCCTTCGCCGGGGTGCTCGCGGGACTCGGCGCCTGGCTTCTCTACGCCTTCGTCAACGCGCTCACGATGTGGCTCACGCTGGCCACCTTCGTCGGCTACGCCGTGGTCTACACGGTCATCCTCAAACCGGCCACGCCGCAGAACATCGTGATCGGCGGTGCGTCCGGGGCGATGCCGCCGCTGCTCGGCTGGACGGCGGTCGCCAACGAAGTGGGCGCTCCGGCGCTGGTGATGTTCCTGATCATCTTCGTCTGGACTCCGCCGCATTTCTGGTCGCTCGCGCTGTACCGCGTCGAGGACTATCGCACGCTCCGGGCTGCCGATGCTGCCGGTCACGCACGGCTCCGAATTCACCAGGCGCAGCATCCTGCTCTACACGCTGCTGCTGGTGGCCACGACGCTGCTTCCGTTCGTGATCGGGATGAGCGGGTGGTTCTATCTCGCGGCGGCGCTCGCGCTGGGGGCGGTCTTCATCGCGTTCGCCTGGAGGCTCTGGCGCGCGTACTCCGACGCGCTCGCGCGACGGACCTTCGGCTATTCGATTCTCTATCTGGCGGCGCTGTTCGGGGCGATGCTGGTCGATCACTATCTCTGAGGCCCGACCGATGCGCGCGCTGCTCCTGCTGCTCACCTCGGCGCTCGTCGCGCTGGCGATCGCCGGCTGCGGCGCGCGCCAGCCGGCGTTTCGCAACGTCGACATCACCGGCGCCGACTTCGCGCGTGGTTTCGAACTCACCGGCCACGACGGCAAGCCGCGCACGTTGGCCGACTTCCGTGGCAAGGTGGTCACGGTGTTCTTCGGTTTTACCCAGTGTCCGGACGTGTGCCCGACCACGCTCACCGAAATGGCGCAGGTGATGAAGCTGCTCGGCGACAAGGCCGACAAGGTCCAGGTCCTGTTCGTGACGGTGGACCCGGAGCGCGACACGCAGCAGCTGCTGGCGAGTTACGTGCCGGCCTTCGATCCGCGCTTTCTCGGGCTGTACGGCGACGTCGAGGCGACCGCGCGCGTTGCCAAGGAGTTCAAGATCTTCTTCCAGAAGGTGCCCGGCACCACGCCCGGAAGCTACACGGTCGATCATTCGGCGGGCAGCTTCGCGTTCGATCCGCAGGGGCGGATCCGCCTGTTCATCAGGCACGGTCAGGGGGCCGAGGGCCTCGCGCTGGACCTGCGCCGCCTGATCGACGGCGGCTGAGCGGGGCACGCGGAAACGCCGAGAGCAGGCTCGCGGCGACGATCATCGCGCCGCCCGCGAGTGTGCGCGCGCTGAGCGTCTCGTCGCCGAGCAGCGCCGCCGACACGGCGGCGACCACCACTTCGCTGAGCATCACCACCGCGGTGACGCTGCTCGGCAGGCGCGCCGCGCCGTACTGCAACGCCAGGTTCGAAGCCAGGAAGAACGCTGCGGTGACGGTCGCGATCGACATGGTCGTCGCGTCGAGCACAGGCCAGGTGGCGCCCGTCGCGCTCGCGACCGCGAGCAGGTCGGCCGAGGCGCGCGCGGCGTCGCCGAGGGTCGCTGCCGGCGTGCCGCCCCACGACAGCGCCGCGGCGAGGGCTCCCGGCACCGCCACCCCGCCGGCGAACATCGCGAGCGCACGCGCCTGCGGCGGATCGGCGGCCTGCCTTCGAAGCAACACGTTGGTCAGCGCGAACGCCGCGCCGCCGGCCACGCCGAGCCAGTCGGCGCAGCGACGACGGCAGCGCCCGGCACGCCGTCAGCCTGCCAGAGCACGACGAAGGCACCGGCGAGCGCCAGCGCGATTCGCGCTGCCGCGGCCGCGCCGGTGCGCTCGCCGAGCAGCACGCGCGCGAACAACGCCGCCCACACCGGCATCAGGTAAAAGAGCAGGACGACGCGCACGACTTCGCCGACCGTCACGCCCCAGTTGAAGCAGGCGTTGGTCAGTCCGGCGGCGAGAGCGAGCAGGACGAGCCAGGGCGACGAGAACGTCTGCGCCAGCGCCGCCGGGTAACGCGCGAGCACCACCGCCGCCGACAGCGCGTAGATCCAGGTCGTCGTCCAGAGGCTGTGCATGCCGAGCCCGTCGAGCGCGCGAAACGGAATCCACGACAAGCCCCAGACCGTCGCGTTGAGCAGCAGCGCGCCGATCGGCGCCAGCGGCTGGTGCTGCGGATGGTGCGGGTGATCGCCGGCGGACATGGGCCCAGAGCATAGTCGAAGCGTTGCCTCGTGCTAGGCTGGCCCAAAATGAGCAATTCGCCCCTGGACACGCGATGTCGTCCGTTCCCCGCGCCCCGCCCTGCGATTCGCTGATCCTGTTCGCGCACGGTGCGCGCGACCCCGTCTGGCGCGAGCCGGTCGACATGCTCGCGTCGCGTTTGCGCGCAGCCGTCGGCGCACCCAGGATCGCGGTCGCCTTTCTCGAGCGGATGACGCCGACGCTGGACGAGGCGGTCGCAGACGCGGTCGCTGCCGGTGCGGGCCGGATCGTGATCGCTCCGCTGTTCTGGGCGCCCGGGGGCCACCTGCGCGACGACGTGCCGGCGCTGCTCGCGGCGCAGCGCGAGGCGCATCCGCAGGTGCTGTTCGAACTCTGGCCCGCGCTCGGGCAGTGCGACGAGGTGCTCGAGGCGATCTGCGCCGGTTACCTGCGTCGCTGGGGCTGAGGAAAAAGAAGGCCGCCTGGGGATTTCCGCGGGCGGCCAAGGAGGGAGGAGGAATGCGCTGAGTTAGGCGTACTGCGCCAGCGAACCTTTCATCTTCTCCAGTGCCTTTGCCTCGATCTGCCGGATCCGCTCTGCCGACACGCCGAACTCGCCGGCGAGGTCGTGCAGCGTGAGCGTGCCGCCGTCGTCTTCGTCGCGCAACCAGCGCGCCTCGACGATCCGCCGGCTCCGCGGGTCGAGCGCCGCCAGTGCCTGGGCGATGCCCTCGCCCTGGAGGCGGTCGAACTGGCGTTGTTCGATGATCTCGGTGGGATCGCCGCCGGCGGCGCTCAGGTACGAGATCGGCGCGAAACCGCCCTCGGAGTCGTCCGATTCGGGCTCGAGCGCGATGTCGCGCCCGCCGAAACGCGTTTCCATCTCGATCACGTCCTTTTCGCGGACGTTCAGGTGTTCGGCGATCGTTTCGACTTCGTCGGGCGTGAGCGTGTGCGCGTCCGGCTTCATCGAACGCAGGTTGAAGAACAGTTTGCGCTGCGCCTTGGTGGTGGCCACCTTGACCATCCGCCAGTTCTTGAGGACGAACTCGTGGATCTCGGCCTTGATCCAGTGCAGCGCGAACGACACCAGCCGCACGCCGCGGTCGGGGTCGAAGCGCTTGACCGCCTTCATCAGGCCGATGTTTCCTTCCTGGATCAGATCGGCGTGGGGCAGGCCGTAGCCGAGGTACTTGCGCGAGATCGAGACCACGAGTCGCAGGTGCGACATGACCAGCTCGCGCGCGGCGGTCAGATCACCCTCGTCGTGGAAGCTGCGAGCGAGCGCCTGCTCGCGTTCGAGCGTGAGCATCGGCAGGCGGTTGACCGCCGATATGTATGCGTCGAGATTTCCGATCGGCGGAAGCGCCATGACGGCGCTGCCAGCGCCGGCCGGTACCAGGGCATTCGATCGAGCATCGGACATCTGTTTGGGTCTCCTGTTCGTCCTGAATCGCAGGACATTCGTTGAATCCAAGATAGCACTCATGAGTCGAGAGTGCCAATCAATCCCGACAATCGGCGCGATCAGTTTTTCCTAATTCGCAGCGTTTCACTCAGGTAATCATAACACATTGTTTTTCAACGGAAATTGTGTATCGTTCGGGGCGTTCTCCGGGTTGGCGTAGACTGACCCGCGCATCGGGAGGGGTCAAATGCTGGAGCTCTACACCTACTTTCGCAGTTCGGCCGCGTTTCGCGTTCGGATCGCGCTCAACCTCAAGCAACTGGCCTGGGAACCGAGGGTCGTCTGGCTGCCGGACGGCGAGCAGGCGGCGCAACCCTACCGCAGTCTCAACCCCCAGGGGCTGGTCCCGACGCTGGTCGACGGCGCACTGCGTCTGACCCAGTCGCTGGCGATCGTCGAGTACCTCGAGGAGGTCCATCCGACGCCGGCGCTGTTGCCGGCCTCGCCGGCGGCGCGCGCGAGGGTCCGCTCGATCGCGCTGGCGGTCGCCTGCGACATCCACCCGTTGAACAATCTGCGCGTGTTGAAGTACCTGAAGGCGCCCCTCGGGCAAGACCAGCCGGCGATCGACACCTGGTACCGGCACTGGTGCGAGCTCGGGCTCGCGGCGATCGAACGGCAACTCGGCGACGGCGCCGCGGGCGCGTACTGCCACGGCGACCGGCCGACGCTCGCCGATGTGTGCCTGGTCCCGCAGGTGTTCAACGCCCAGCGCTTCGCGCTCGACCTGAGTCGTTATCCCGGGCTGATGCGCCGCTTCGAGCGCTGCATGGAGCTCGACGCCTTCGCCACTGCGCAGCCCTCGGCGCAGCCCGAGGCGAGTCGCGGCTGAACCGCCCCGGGCCACGCCGGGGCCCCCGCCTGTCGTTCGCGGCAGGCCGCCCGGGCAGCGCTCCTTGCGCCGCCGGGCGAGCCGGCTGGAACCTTGCGCATCGTCCAGTGTATGGCCGGAGCGAGTCTGATCGCTACAAGAATGGCGCCGACAGGCGCAGTGAAGGCAGTCGCCCGTCGAATGACGTTGGCGCTGGCGGTGGCGTTCGCGCTCGCGGCGCCGGGTGCGGCGCTCGCGCTCGAAACGCTCAGCCCCTCGGGCTGCTCGCCGGTTCCTCTGGGCGCGCGCACGCTGGACGTCGCACCCGCCGCGGCGCCGGACCCGGCAGGTGCTGCACCCGACACCGGATCCGAACTCGAACGGCTGTTGCGCACGACCGGGCGCGCCGCCGAGGGCGCGAGGATGAACTTCGGACGGGCCGACCGGGTACTGCTGCAGTTCTCGGTTCTCGCTGGGGACTGCCAGGCGCAGCCCTACCTCGAACTCGGAAACGCTTTCCCGAACAGGGTCCGGCTCTATCGACTCGCCGCCGACGGTAGCTGGATCCTCGAGAACCGGCACGCGGTCGACGTCGAAGGGGTCCCCGAGCGCCTGCGCCACGCGCTGTTGCCGCTCAGGCTCGAACGGGGGGTGCCGACCGCGTTCATCGTCGAGGTGACCGGTCGTCCGGCAACGATCGTGCTCGCGCCGCGGATCGTGACCGCGCCGGTCTCGCTGGTCGGGGACACGCGGCGCGCGACCGTGTCGGGGCTGCTCACCGGAGCGATCCTGTCGATCGCAGCGTACTGCGCGCTGCTCGGCGCGTGGTCGCGGTTCAGCGGACTGATCTCGTTCTCGGTCGCCGCGTTCGCGATGGGAATGTTCTACGCGCAGATGGCCGGACTGCCCGATCCGATCGTGCTCTGGCTGTTCTCCGGATTCGAGGCCTCGATCGCCGGGTCGGAACGAATCACCGCGGCGCTCGTGCTGACCGCGGCGCTGTTTCACTGGATCTTTATCCGACGCCTGCTCGGCGGCGCCGAGGCAGGAACGCTTCGCGACCGCGCGATTCCGCCGCTGCTGGGCGTCTGGACGCTCGCGATGCTCGCGGTGCCGCTGGTCGCGCACCCGATACTGCCGCGCCTTTCCGTCGCGATCACGATCGCCGCGCTGCTGATGGTCGTGCGCGAGGTGACGAAGGCGACCTGGTCCGGACACCCGCTTGCCGCGGTGATCCTCGCCGCGTTCGCGTCGCTCGCGCTACCCGCGCTCGGTTTCATCGCGCTGGTCGAGGGCTTCGCGCCGGGATGGGCCGGGCTGGTCGATCTGCTGGGTGTCGGGGTGCTCGCCGAGTCGGTCCTGCTCGCGATCGCCTTCGGCGCTCAGGTACGCAGCCTGCACGGCAGGCACCGGCGCCTGGCCGAACGCACGCACGAGCTCTCGCTGCTCTCGCAGCTCGACGCGCTCACCGGGTTGGGAAACCGGCGCGCCTACGACGGGTCGGTCTCCGAGGAACTCGAGCGCTGCCAGCGCCGCGAGCGGCTCGCCTCGCTGCTGGTCATCGACATCGACCACTTCAAGCAGGTCAACGACACCTACGGGCACGAGTTCGGAGATTCGGTGATCCGGGTGCTCGGCGTCACGATCGCCAACTGCGTTCGCACGACCGACCGCGCCTACCGCTACGGTGGCGAGGAGTTCGTCGTGCTGTTGCCGGGCCAGGGTGCCGAAGTGGGGCGCGAGGTCGGCGAGCGGATCATGCGCGAATTCACCAATCTCACCCCGACCGCGCCCGACGGTACGCGTCCGTTTTTCTCCGTGAGCATCGGACTGGCGCAGATGCGGGCCGGTGACGACGCGCGCGCGCTGTTCGCGCGCGCCGACTCGGCGATGTACCGTGCCAAGCAGAACGGGCGCTGCCGACTCGAGAACGGCGAGGACTCGGTCGCCGACGCGTTGGCCGCGGCGCGGTCTCAACCGACCAGCGCGGCGGCGAACTCCTCTGCGCTGAACGCCTGAAGGTCGTCGATCGCTTCGCCGACTCCGACGAAGTAGACCGGCACCGGCATTGCGGCGCCGCGCGTGCGCGAGAGCGACCAGCGCGCCACCCTTTGCCGTGCCATCGAGCTTGGTCACGATCAGCCCGGTGAGTCCGACCGCTTCGTCGAACGCGCGCACCTGCGAAAGCATGTTCTGCCCGGTGTTGCCATCGAGCACCAGAAGGACCTCGTGCGGCGCGCTCGGGCATCGCCTTGGCGACCACGCGACGGATCTTCCTGAGTTCTTCCATCAGGTGCGCCTGAGTGGGCAGGCGTCCCGCGGTGTCGACCATCACGACGCCGAGCCGGCGCGCGCGACCCGCCGCTGACCGCGTCGAACGCGACCGCCGCCGGGTCGCCGCCCTGCTGCGAGATCACCTGTACGTCGGTTGCGCGCGCCCCACTCGGCGAGCTGCTCGCGCGCCGCCGCGCGAAACGTGTCGCCCGCCGCGAGCAGGATCGACTTGCCCTCGCGTCTGCAGGTGATGCGCGAGCTTGCCGATCGACGTCGTCTTGCCCGCGCCGTTCACGCCGGCGATCATCATCACCAGCGGCGTCGCGCGATCGATGTCGACCGGTTTCTCGAGCGGCGCGAGCAGCGCGGCCAGCTTCGGCGCGTAGTGCCTCGCGCAGTTGCGACGGGTCGCGCAGTCGCTCGTTGCGTACCCGCGCGCGCAGGCCGTCGATCAGACACGCGGTGGTCGTCGACTCCGGTGTCGCTCATGATCAGCGCGGTCTCGAGTTCCTCGTAGAGCGACTCGTCGATGCTCGATCGCCGAACACACCCGCGAGGTTCGAGCGCGTGCGGCCCAGTCCCTGGCGCAGCCGCGTCATCCAGGACACGCGATCGGTGGGCGCGGCAGGCACGATCGCGGCGGCGGGAGCCGTCGGCGCGTCGACGGCGGGCGCGTCGACGGCGGGTGCGCCCACGGCGGCTGCGTCCACGGCGGGCGCGTCGACGGCGGGTGCGTCGACGGCGGGTGCGTCGACGGCGGGTGCGTCGACGGCGGATGCGTCGAAGGCGGGGCTTCGACGGCGGGTGCGTCGACCGGCGGCGCGTCGCGTACCTCGACTGCCGGCGCGTCGGCCTGCGCCGGTTGCGCCGCGCCTGCGTCGGGCGGGGGTTTGGGTTTGCGTCTGAGGAATCCGAACATCGTGGTCCTGGGCCGGGTCTGGGCGGGCGGCGAACGAGGTGTCAGGTCGTGGCGCGTCGCGTCGACCATCCGGGGTCCGGGCGCGAGGGCCGGACTTAGTCCACAATTCTATCCGTTGAACCGATGACGCCCGTTGCGGCGCTAAGAACCGATACCGATGACCGAATCACTGAACGCACCGTCTTCGACCTGCGCGCGAGTCGCTGCGCGAGTCGCCGCGGTCTTGCTGTTGTCGCTGGCCTCGGCGGCACAGGCACGCACAGGCACAGGCACAGGCACAGGCACAGACTCACGAGCGAACGCTCGCCAACGGGATGAAGGTGGTCGTGATCGAGGATCGTCGCGCGCCCACCGTGGTGCACATGGTCTGGTATCGCGCCGGGTCGATCGACGAGGTGAACGGCCGCACCGGCGTCGCGCACGTGCTCGAGCACCTGATGTTCAAGGGAACCCGCACGCTCGCCCCGGGAGAGTTCTCGCGCCGGGTCGCGGCGATGGGCGGGCGCGAGAACGCGTTCACCTCACGCGACTACACCGGCTACTACCAGCAGATCCACAAGTCGCGGCTCGCCGAAGTGATGTCGCTGGAGTCGGACCGGATGGCCAACCTGCAGATCACTGCGGACGATTTCGAACGCGAGATCAAGGTCGTGATGGAGGAGAGGAGACTTCGCACCGAGGATCGCGCGCAGGGGCGAGTGTTCGAACAGCTGATGGCGGCGGCGTTCGTTGCGTCGCCGGTGCGCGCGCCGGTGATCGGCTGGATGGACGACCTCGAGGCGATGACGGTCGAGGACACCCGCGACTGGTACGCGACCTGGTACGTCCCGAACAACGCTATCCTCGTGGTGGCCGGCGACGTCGACGCGCAGGCGGTGTTCGCGCTCGCGCAGGACAGCTACGGAAAGATCGGTGCGCGCCCGCTTCCGGCGCGCAAGCCGCAGCGCGAGCCCGACGCAGCGGGGCCTGCGCCGGATCCGCGTCAAGGCACCGGCGGAGAATCCGACCGTGCTGGTCGGATTCAAGGTGCCGAAACTGGTCGACGTCGAGACGCGACATCGAACCGTACGCGCTCGAGATGCTCGCGGCTGTGCTCGACCTCGACGAGAACGGGCGCATCACCCGATCGGTGGTACGCGGCGCGCGGATCGCCGACCAGGCTGGGGTCGGCTACGACATGGGCTCGCGCGGTCCGGCGCTGTTCATGCTGAGCGGCACGCCGGCGCGCGGGCACGGCACCGACGACGTGGAGCGCGCGATTCGCGAGGAGATCCGGCGCATCGCCGAGAGGGCGTCGGCGAGGAAGAACTGCGCAGGGTCAAGACGCAGTACGTCGCGAGCCGCGTCTACAAGCGCGACTCGGTGTTCGCGCAGGCGATGGAGGCCGCCTCGCTCGAGGTGATCGGTTTCTCGCACTCGCGACTCGGATCGGATCCTCGAGCGGATTCGCGCCGTCACGTCGCAGCAGGTGCAGGCGGTCGCGCGCAAGTACTTCGACGACGACTCGCTCACCGTCGGTCACGCTCGACCCGCTTCCGGCCACCGCGCCGCGCCCGCCGGCGCCTGCCGGGCTTCGACATTGAGGGGAAAGCGATGATCCGATCATCCGGGCTTGCGCGCGCTCGCGGGCCGATCGCGGGTCTCGTGCTCGCGGCGCTGTCGGCGCTCTGGTCTGCCCGGCCGGTGCGAGCCTGCCGATCGAGCACTGGACCACCCCGAGCGGCGCGCGGGTCTATTTCGTTCGCGCGGCGTCGATCCCGATGCTCGACCTCAGCCTGAACTTCGACGCGGGCGGGCGCTTCGATCCGCCGCAACGTGTCGGACTCGCGTCGTTGACCAACGCGATGCTCGCCAAGGGCCTGCCCGGGCCTGGACGAAGCAGCGATCGCCGCCGGTTTCGCCACGCGTGGGTGCGCAGCGCGGCGGCGGCGCCGGCGACGATCGTGCCGCGGTCACGCTGCGCACGCTCAGCAGCGAGCCGGAGGAACTCGAGGCCGCCGTCGCGCTGGTCGAACGCGTTCTCGCCGAGCCGGCTTTTCCCGAGCAGGTCCTCGCGCGCGAGAAGGAGCGCATATCGCAGTCGCTGCGCGAAGCGCAGACCAAACCCGACGATGATCGCGCGACGCGCCTTCGGCTCCTCGCTCTACCGCGACCACCCCTACGGCTGGTACGCGACGCCCGAGTCGATCGCGGCGATCGGTCGCGACGATCTGGTCGCGTTCTACCGCGCGAACTATGCTGCGTCGCGCGCCGTGGTGGCGATGATCGGCGACGTTCTCGCGCGACCCAGGCCGAGGCGATCGCGACGCGGCTCACCGCACGGCTTCCGGCGGGCGCGCCGCGCACCGGCCGCTGCCCGAGCGTGGCTGCGGTCCAGGGCGGCGAGCGGCGGATCGCGCATCCGGCCACCCAGAGCCACATCCTGATCGGCGCGCCCGGGTTCGCCTGGGGCGATCCCGATCAGTTTCCGCTGGTGGTCGGCAACTACGTGCTGGGCGGCGGCGGCTTCGTCTCGCGGCTCTACGACGAGGTGCGCGAGAAGCGCGGGCTGGCCTACAGCGTCTACTCGTACTTCTCGCCGTCGCTGCAACCGGGTCCGTTCACGGTCGGGCTGCAGACGCAGCGGAGCAGACCGACGTGGCGCTCGGCGTGGTGCGCGAGACCCTGGCGAGCTTCATCTCGGGAAGGGCCCGACCGAGGCAGGAGCTCGCAGCGGCGAAGGCGAACCTGGTCGGCGGATTCGCGCTGCGCATCGACTCGAACCGCAAGATCCTCGACAACCTCGCGATGATCGGCTTCTATCGCCTGCCGCTCGACTATCTCGAGCGCTAGACCGAGCGGGTCGAGGCGGTCACGCGTCGCGCAGGTGCGCGAAGCCTTCGCGCGCAGGCTGCGACCGGATGCGATGGTCACCGTCGTGGTCGGCGCCGGTGCCGGGCAGCCGAAGTAGCAAGCCCGCGCACCGGGTGCGCATCGTCGGCGGGCGCTGGAAGCGCACGCCGCTCACGGTCGTGAACTTGGCGGGCCTGCGGCCCACGCCGGACCGGGTGCGCGAGACGCTGTTCAACTGGCTGGGCGCAGACGCTCGGCGGGCAAGGTCTGCCTGGACCTGTTCGCCGGGACCGGCGCGCTCGGGCTGGAGGCGGCTTCGCGCGGCGCGGCCGAGGTGCTGGCTGGTCGAGAGCGACCGCGCGCGCCGCGACGCGATCGAAGCGACGCTCGCGCGGCTCGACGACGCGCGCGAGGTGGTGCGGCTGCTGCGCGGCGACGCGCCGCAGCGCGCTGCGCGTTGCCCGCGCGCGAGGGCAGCCGCTTCGACCTGGTGTTCCTCGATCCGCCGTTCGGCAGGGGCTGCTGGTCGAGGTGGCTGCCGGCTGCTGCCGCCGGTGCTCGGCGCCGGGTGCGCGGGTCTACGTCGAGTCCGACTCGCGTGCTCGACGCCGCCGCCGCGAGCGCCCTGTTCGCGAGGCCCTGTGCGGTGCTGCGCAGCGGCCGCGCCGGGCAAGTGTTCTTACCATCTGCTCGGTTGTCGCGACATTCAACGGAAGGATAGGCATGGTGCTCGCGGTCTATCCGGGAACCTTCGATCCGCTGACGAGCGGGCCACGAGGATCTGGTTCGTCGGCGCAGTCGGCTTGTTCGACCGCCTGATCGTCGCGGTCGCCGCGAGTCAGGGCAAGAGCCCGCTGTTCGATCCCGACGAGCGGCGTCGACATCGCGCGCGAGGTGCTGTCGGTCTCACCCGAACGTCGAGGTCGACGAGCTTCTCCGGGCTGCTGGTGAACTTCGTGCGATCGCGCAAGGCCGCGGTGGTGCTGCGCGGGCTGCGCGCGGTGTCGGACTTCGAGTACGAGTTCCAGTTGGCCGGCATGAACCGCCAGCTGATGCCCGAGATCGAGACGATCTTCATGACGCCGACCGACCAGTACCAGTTCATCTCGGCGACGCTGGTGCGCGAGATCGCGATGCTCGGCGGCGACGTCGGCAAGTTCGTCTCGCCGCTGGTCGAAGGCAAGCTCGACACGAAACTGCGCAAGCTGGGGCGCAGGCCCTAGCCGTGACGCGGAGGCGCGCGGTGGCGCTGATCATCACCGACGAGTGCATCAACTGCGACGTCTGCGAACCCGAATGCCCGAACGAGGCGATCTCGATGGGCCCGGAGATCTACCAGATCGACCCGGACCGCTGCACCGAGTGCGTCGGCCACTTCGACGAACCGCAGTGCCAGCAGGTCTGCCCGGTGGCGTGCATTCCGCCCGACCCCGAAAGGCCCGAAACGCGCGAGGCGCTGTTCGCGAAGTACCTGTTGCTTCAGGGCGCGGCGGCGCGCCTGGGTGAGTCGGGCGGCGACTGAGGCGGCGAATCGGGCGAAGCGAGCTGCGCCGCAGCGGCGATCGCCTGCGCGATCTCTTCAGGCAGCAGGAAGTCCGCTTCGCGCGACGCGCGCTGCATCGCGTCGCCGAAGTGCAACCGGCCCTCGCGTGTCTGCACCAGACCGACCGCGACCAGCGTCGCGACCACCGCGGTGACCGACGCGCGATCGGCGAAGTCCGGACCCGATCCTTCGTGCACCAGTGACAGCCGGCGAGCGATGCCGATCGCGCGCCGCTCGAGTTCGCCGGCGCCGAGCGCGCCGGTTCCGCAGTGGACCAGGATCCTGATCACCAGCAGGTGGCGCTCGAGGGTCTGGCGCATCACGCGCGCGAGCGATTCGAGCAGGCCGGACTCGACGCTGCCCGGGGCCGGCGAGCGCCATCGCCGGCCATCGCGCTCGACCAGTGCCAGTGTGTGCATCGCCTCGAGCAGACCGTCGACGCGCCGCTCCGTTTCCTCGTCGCTCCATCCGATGTAGAGCTCGTTTCGAATCGACGGCTGGAACTGGGCGACGATCGCGGCGAGCTGGTCGCGCTCGATCCGCCCGCGTCGCACGATCACGCAGGCGAGCAGCGAGGGCAGGGCGAACGCGTGCAGGACGTTGTTGGCCTGGTAGCCGAGCAACTGTTCCTGGCGTTGCGACACGCGCACGATCTCGCCGTACGGATCGTCGACGATCTCGACCAGCCCGAGCGCGCTGGCGTGGCGGATCGCGGCGTGACCGTCGAGTTCGGTCAGCGTCTGGCGCGCCGAATGCGGTTGCGCCGCGAGCAGCGCGCGCATCACGTCGATGCGTTGGGCCAGCCTCGCCGCGTCGATCGCGCGTCTCGGCAGCCCCCAGATGGCGACCGCCAGCAGGTTCACCGGATTGACCACCAGAGCGTCATTGATCCTCGTCGCGACTTCGCGCGCGAGCGCGTCGACCGCCGGCGCGCCTGCGCCCGCCGCGGCGTCGGACGCGAGGAATTCGTCGAGCCGGATCGGCTCGCCGATGTTCAGGTGCAGCGTGCCGAAGCGCTGGGTGCGCAGGTCGCGAAGCGCGCGCAGCAGGCCGAATACACTCTCGCGCTTCTTCGCGGCGCCGGAGAGCTCGGCGACGTAGCTCGCACCCTCGACCAGCTTCTCGTAGCCGATCCACACCGGGACGAACACGAGCGGGCGGGTCGCGCCGCGCTCCTGGCTCTCGATCGTCATCGCGAGCATTCCCGGTCGCGGCGTGAGCATGCGCCCGCTGCGGCTGCGACCCCCTTCGACGAAGTACTCGACCGGGTGACCGCGGCGGATCATCGCGTGCAGGTATTCGCGAAAGACCGCGGCGAAAAGCGGCTCGCCCCTGAAGCTGCGCCGCAGGAAAAAGGCTCCGCAGCGTCGCAGGATCGGGCCGAGCAGCGCGACGTTCAGGTTGGCGCCAGCTGCCACGTGCGGCGGCGACATCCCGCGTTGCAGGATCACGTACGACAGCACCAGGTAGTCGACGTGACTGCGGTGGCACGGCACGTAGACGATGCTCGCGCCCTTGCCGGCCTGCGCGACGCACTCGAAGCGGTGCACGTCGATTCCGTCGTACACCCGGCTCCAGAACACGTTGAGCGCGCGCTCGCAGGCGCGGATCACCGGGTACGAGTAGTCCGAGGCGATCTCGTAGGCGAAGCGTCGTGCCTGGAGTTCTCCGGCCTCGGTGGCCTTCGCGATCGCCGCCGCGTCGAGCCGCTCGCGATCGGCGCGCGCCGCGACCTGGTCGCGAATCGCGTGCCGCACCGCGTCGCTCTCGACCACCACGCTGAGCAGCGTGTCGCGGTGCGACAGGTTGGGGCCGACCGCGAGTTCGCGATCGTGGCGGAAACGCGCGCGCAGCACGCGCGCAACGCGGCGCGAAGCGGCGTCGCGACCCGGCTCGGTCGACGTCGCAGCGTCGAGCTGGCTTCGCAGCGAGATCGGTTCGCCGAAGCTCAACTGGGTGTCGCGTCCGTGGATCAGCAGGCGCAGGAACTGGCGTACGACGCCGGGTCGGTCCCAGCTGTCGGCCAGCAGCGCCCCGAGCACGCTGTCCTGACGCATCGGCGCGCGTCCCCAGAACACGCTCACCGGGATGATCTGGACGTCGAGCGCCGGATCGCGCCTCACCGCTGCCACGAGGCGCTCGAGCCGGCGCGAATAGCGATACGGGTTGCGGCGCAGCGGCGACGGTTGCCCGGTCCGCGTCAGGAAGAAGAACGCGCTGCGCTCCGAGAGCGAATCGGCGACCAGCGGCGCCGACGGCGAGGGCAGTCCCAGCGCGCGCGCCGCTTCGTCGAGCACCAGATAGGCTGAAAGCTGGCGGATGTGCAACGCGTAGCAAACCGGGAGCGAGCGGTCGATCGCCAGGCGCGCCGGATCCTCTGGCGTGACCCGATAGCGCACGAAAAGCCGCAATGCGCTGCGCAGCAGCGCGAGCAGCACGCGTTTGGGTGCGGTCACGGTCGACATGCGACCGCCATCGTACCTTCAGGCCCGCGGCGCGCCCCGAGAACGGCGTCGGGCCGGCGGCGCGCCCCGAGAACGGCGGCGGGCTCAAGGCGCTCGCACGGCGCCGATCGAGTCAGTGGACCCTGATCAAGGTTTGCGGGTGTCGAAAACCGTCATGCTTGTCGCGTCCGCAGCGCGGGGGGCTTTCGCCGCACGACGAAATCCGCGTTAATCCGGTCTGCGTCCAAACATTCGGGGAGTGAGCGAGATGTCGGGAATCAGCGGCGGCGAGGTCATCGCGCGCATGTTGCAGCGAGAGGGCGTCGAGAAGGTATTCGGCATCATCGACGGCACCTACTTCGGGTTCTACTCGGCGCTGCACCGGCTCGGGATCGAGATCGTCACGCCGCGCCACGAGTCCTGCGCCGCGCACATGGCGGGAACCTACGCTCGGCTCACAGGGAAACTGGGCGTTTGCATGGCGAGCAACGGTCCGGGCGTGGCCAACCTGCTCCCGGGACTGGTGGTCGAACAGGCCGACGGCAATCGCGTGCTCGCGATCACCAGCGCACGCCGCCCGAGCATCATGTACCCGGACCGCGGCGGCAGCTACCAGTGTTTCGACCAGAGCGGCGTGATCGGCAAGATCGCCAAGTGGAGCGCAGCCGCGTCGTCGTTCGAGCGCGTTCCCGAGTTGATGCGCAAGGCGCTGCGCAAGAGCTACGAGGGCCGCCCCGGCGTCGTGCACCTCGACGTACCGGAAACGATCATGAACGCGGCGGTCAAGGCCGACGTCGCGTTCTGGGCGCCGCACCAGTACCGTCGCGTCGATCCGCTCACGCCGACCGCCGACCAGATCTCGCGAGCGGCGCAACTGCTGATCGCGGCCGACGCGCCGATGATCCACGCCGGCAGCGGAATCATCCACGCCGGCGCGTTCGATGCGCTGCGTCGCGTCGCCGAACTGCTGCAAGCGCCGGTCACGACGAGCTGGGCGGCACGCGGCCTGATCGACGAGAGGTCGCCGCTCGCGATACCGATGCCGCACGTCAAGCTCAACCACAAGGTGCGCAACGACGCCGACGTCGTGCTGGTGATCGGCACGCGCGTGGGCGAGACCGACTGGTGGGGCAAGCCCCCCTACTGGCGCAGTCCCTCCGAACAGAAGGCGATACAGGTCGACATCGACGGCGAGATGATCGGTCTGAACAAGCCCGCCGACCTCGCGATCCTCGCCGACGCGCTGCGCTTTCTCGAACTGCTGGGCGACGAACTCGATCGGCGCAAGGACGAGCTTCGGCTCGACGCGCGTCGCGCCCGCGTCGCGGCCTACGCGAAAACCATCGTCGAGGACCGCGAGGGCTGGGACAAGGCGCTCTCGGACACGGCGGTGCCGATGCATCCGGCGCACATCGGGGCGGCCTGCCGCGAGGTCTTCCCGGAGGACTCGGTGCTGGTCGCCGACGGCGGCAACGCCACGATCTGGGCGATGTTCTATCACAAGGTGACCGTGCCCAATACGGTGATCTCGACCTTCAAGTTCGGCATGCTGGGGGCGGGCACTTCGCAGGCGGTGGCCGCGTCGCTGGCGCGACCGGGCAAGCCGGTGTGCTGCATCACCGGCGACGGGGCGATGGGTTTTCATCCGCAGGAGATCGAGACCGCGGTGCGCAACAACGCGCAGGTGATCTACATCGTGCTGTGCGACAAGCAGTGGGGCATGGTCAAGATGAACCAGCAGTTCATGTTGCGCCCGATCAAGACGATGATTTTCAAGCACCTCGATCCGCACGAGACGATCAACGCGGACCTTGGCGAGATCGCGTTCGACAAGTTGGGCCAGAGCATGGGCGCGCACGGCGAGCGCGTGTCCGACCCGCGCGAACTGAAACCGGCCCTCGAGCGCGCGATCAGGTCGGGCAAGTGCGCGGTGGTCCACGTCGACGTGGATCCAGTCAAGCACATGTGGGCGCCCGGGCTGATCCACTTCAAGAAGATGCACGAAGAACCGAAGGGTTGACGCGACCGGAGCGATGTCATGTCGGAAATCGATCTCGTACGACTGAACTTCAGTCCGCAGTCGCTGTGGGTGCTGAACTTCATCATCGGCCTGGTGATGTTCGGCGTCGCGCTCGATCTGAGGGCGGCCGACTTCAGGGCGGCGCTGGCCACGCCCAAGCCGGTGCTGCTCGGGTTGATCGGGCAGTTCGTGCTGCTGCCCGCGTTCACGTTCCTGCTGGTGCTCGCGATCAGGCCCGCGCCGAGCATCGCGCTCGGGATGATGCTGGTCGCATCGTGCCCGGGCGGCAACATCTCGAACTTCCTCACCCACTACGCCAAGGGCAACGCTGCGCTGTCGATTTCGATGACCGCGGTGTCCACCGCGGTGGCGATCGTGATGACGCCGTTCAACCTGTCGCTGTGGGGCGGGCTGAATCCGCAGACGAACGCGATCCTCAAGGTGGTGGCGCTCGATCCGCTGGACATGCTGCTTGCCGTATTCCTGCTGCTGGGCCTGCCGCTGGTGGCCGGAATGTCGGTCGCACACCGGTTCCCCAGGCTCGCTGCGCGCATGCGCAAGCCGATGAAGATCTTCTCGCTCGGCGTGTTCGGCCTGTTCGTGGTCGGCGCACTCGCTGCCAACTGGCAGTACTTCCGCGACTACGTCGGTTTCGTCGTCCTGGCGGTGTTCCTGCACAACGCGCTGGCGCTCACCACCGGGTACTTCGCCGCGCGCTTCGCGGGGCTTGCCGAGCGCGACCGCCGCGCGGTGTCGATCGAGGTCGGCATCCAGAATTCCGCGCTCGGCCTGATCCTGATCTTCAATTTCTTCGACGGACTCGGCGGCATGGCGATCGTGACCGCGTGGTGGGGCGTCTGGCACATTGTCTCGGGCCTGACCGTGGCCACGTTCTGGTCGCGCCGTCCGCCGCGCGAAACGCGCGCGGCGTGAGCGCGAACGCCGAGGGCGCGCGTGCCCAGGACGCGAACGCCGAGGGCGCGCGTGCCCAGGACGCGAGCGCCGAGGGCGTGCGTGCCCGGGCCGCGAGCGCCGGTCGCGCGAGTGCCACCGGCGCGCACGCGGTGCTCGTGACCGGTGCCGGCGGTTACCTTGGCAGCGAACTGGTCGCGGCGCTGGCCGCGGGCCGCATCGAGGCGTCGCGCGTCGTTGCCGCAGACGTGCGCGAAACGCCTCCCGAACGCCGCCTTGCGGGCGTCGAGTACGTGCAGGCCGACGTGCGCTCGCCGGATCTGGCACAACTGTTCCGCCGCTTCGGTGTGGACACCGTCGTGCACCTCGCGTCGATCGTCACGCCGGGCAGAAAGAGCGACCGCGCGTTCGAGTATTCGGTCGACGTGAAGGGCACCGAGAACGTGCTCGTCGCGTGCGCGGCGGCCGGCGTGAAACGGATCGTCGTCAGCTCGAGCGGCGCGGCCTACGGCTACCACGCCGACAACCCGGACTGGCTGACCGAGGACTGCCCGCTGCGCGGCAACGAGGCCTTCGCCTACTCGCACCACAAGAGGCTCGTCGAGGAGATGCTGGCGCGCTGGCGCGTCGATCACCCCGAACTCGAACAGGTGATCCTGCGCATCGGCACGATCCTGGGCGCGACCGTGCACAACCAAATCACCGATTTGTTCGAGAAGCCGCGCCTGATCGCCGTGCGCGGCTCCGACAGCCCCTTCGTCTTCGTCTGGGACCAGGACGTCGTCGGCTGCCTCCTTCAGGCGATCGCAGGCGAAAGGACCGGGATCTTCAACGTCGCCGGCGACGGCGTGCTGACGATCCACCAGATCGCGGCAAAGCTCGGCAAGCGCTGCATCGTCCTTGCGCCGAGCCTGTTGCGGTTCGCGTTGCGCGTGTTGAAGGCGCTCGGTCTGACGCAGTACGGACCCGAGCAGCTCGACTTCCTGCGCTACCGCCCGGTGCTCGAGAACACGAGGCTCAAGCGCGACTTCGGATATGTGCCCAGGCTCACCTCGGAGCAGGTCTTCGATCTCTACCTGCAGGCGCGACGCGATCATGGCGCGTCGTGACTTCAGCGGCAAGACCGTAGCGATCACCGGCGCGGGAGGGGGCCTCGGCCGGGCGCTGGCGCTGCGCTTCGCCGGTGCCGGCGCGCGCATCGCGCTGATCGACCGCGACGAGGTCGGCCTCGCCCGGGCCGCGGCGGCGCTCGACGCGGCAGGAGCGACGTTCATCGTCGCCGCCTGCGACGTGACGCGACAAGCCGATTGCGAGCGCGCGCTGGGCGCGGCGCGCGTTGCCTTCGGCGGCGTCGACGCGCTGGTGAACAACGCGGGCATCACCCACCGCAGCGCCTTCGCGCGCACCGACCCCGCGGTGATCCGCCGCGTCGTGGAGGTGAACTTTTTCGGCGCGTTGCACTGCACGCACGCCGCGCTGCCCGATCTCGTCGCGCGCCGCGGCATCGTGATCGCGATCTCGAGCGTCGCAGGCTTCGCGCCGCTGATCGCGCGTACCGGCTACGCAGCCAGCAAACACGCGCTGCACGGCTTCTTCGACAGCCTGCGCAGCGAGGTCGAGCCGCAAGGCGTGAAGGTGATGCTGGTTTGCCCGTCGTTCATCGAGACCGGCATCGAGAAGAACGCGCTGTCGGGAGACGGCCAGCCGGTGCGGCATCGCCAGGCGATCGTCGGCGTGCGCGCGACGCCCGAGGAGATCGCCGACCGCATCTTCGCCGCCGCGACCCGCGAGCTGCGCCTTCTGCTGCCCGATCGCGTCTCGTGGATGTCGTGGTGGGTGTCGCGCTTCGCGCCCCGGGTCTACGAGCGCCTGATGGCGCGCAGGCTGGGCGCGGAGATGCGCGGAGGCGGGTGACGGCGAGCGGGCGACGATCGGGCCCCGCACCACGGTGGCTCGGGCGAAGTTCGTGGACGGTGCCAGCCTCAGTGCGAAAGGAGCACCGGGACGGTCATCGAATCGATGATCGTGCGGGTCGCGCCGCCCATCACCAGTTCCCTGAACCGCGAGTGTCCGTACGCGCCCATCACGATCAGGTCGGCGCCGAAGTCCGCCGCGCGCGACAGAAGCGCTGCGCCTTCGCCGATGTCGACGTTGCGATCGACGCGCACGTTGACCTTGACTCCGTGGCGCGCCAGAAAGAGCGCGATGTCGCTGCCGGGCAATGAATCGTGCTCTGCGCCATGCGGATTGATCGAGAGGACTTCGACCGAGTCGGCGCCGAGCAGAAGGGGAATCGCGTCGGTCACCGCGCGCGTCGCCTCGCGCCCCGCGTTCCATGCGACGAGGATCCTTGTGCCGACAGCGGAGAAGCGGCCCGCGTACGGAACCATCAGCGCCGGGCGCCCCGCCTCGAGCGTCACGAGTTCGGCGAAGCGGCGTTGGACTCCCGCGTCCTCGGACTCGTCGGGTTGACCGAGCACGACCAGGTCGGCGTAGCGCGCGTGCAGCGCGACCGCTTCGACGGCGTCCTGGTCGGTCGTGCGCCACTCGGTGGCGGAGAATCCTGCCGCGTCGACCGCCTTGTCGAAAACCGCCTTGGCCCGCTCGGCACGCTCGGCGGCGAGGCGCTTCTGGATCTCGACGACCGGCACGCCGCCCGAGCCGGCGATCACGTACCCCGGAAGCTCGTTGCGACTGAGCGCATACAGACCGATCAGGTGCGCGTCCGATCGCCGCGCGAGATCGATCGCGATGTCGATGCGCGTGCGGCACCTGTTGCCGTCGTCGACGTGGACCAGGATCGTCTTGTAGGCCATGCTGAACTCCTCCGGGTAGAATTGCGTTGCGATGTCGGGCGGTAACGAAATAAGCTACACCAAAGTCGAAGCTGGTCCGAACTACGGTCATAGGGCAGCCACGTAGCGCCTGCGCAGCGCGTCGGTGTCGCGCAAATCGAGCCTACCTCATTGTCGCTATCGATCGTGCCCGCGCGATCGCAGAATCGTCGTCTATTCCACACCCGTCACATGAGCCAACTGCTGGAGCGCCACTACCTCTCGCCGCTGTTCGAACCCGGCTCGGTCGCGCTGATCGGCGCGAGCGAGCAGAGCGGCTCGATAGGCGCCGTGCTCGCCGAGAACCTGCAGGATGGATTTCGCGGCGAACTGTTCGCGGTGAACCCGCGCCACAGCGAGGTGCGCGGCATCGCGTGTTTCGCAGCGATCGGCGACGTGCCGCGGCGCGTGGACCTCGCGGTGATCGCGACGCCGGCCGAGTCCGTTCCGGGCGTGATCGAGCAGTGCGGCGAAGCGGGCGTGCGCGCGGCGGTGGTCGTCACCGCCGGGTTCTCCGAGTCCGGATCGGAAGGGGCGCGCCTCGAGCGCGCGCTGCTCGAGAACGCGCGCCGCTACCGCGTGCGCGTGATCGGACCCAATTGCCTGGGCATCCTGCGCCCGGAAATCGGCCTGAACGCGACCTTCGCGCACGGCGGCGCGAAGCCGGGTTCGATCGGACTGATCTCGCAGTCCGGCGCGGTGTGCACCGCGATGCTCGACTGGGCGCGCCCGAACGGCGTGGGCTTCTCGAGCGTCGTCTCGCTCGGCGGCTCGAGCGACGTGGACTTCGGCGAGATCATCGATTACCTCGTCAGCGACCCGCGCACCGAGCACATCCTGCTCTACATCGAAGGTGTGCGCGACGCCCGGCGCTTCGTCTCGGCGCTGCGCGCGGCCGCGCGCGTGAAGCCGGTGATCCTGCTCAAGGGCGGGCGCCACCCGGCGGGCTCGCGCGCCGCCGTTTCGCACACCGGCGCGATCGTCGGATCGGACGACGTGTTCGAGGCCGTGGTGCGGCGCGCCGGTGCCGTGCGCGTCACCACGATCGGGCAGCTCGTCGCCGCCGCGCAGGCGCTCGCCTCGCGCGTGCACCCACAGGGGAATCGACTGGCGATCGTGACCAACGGTGGAGGGCCCGGAGTGATGGCCGCCGACCGCGCGGCCGATCTGGGAATTCCTCTGGCCGAGCTGGCGCCCGCGACGATCGCGGCGTTGAAGGATGCGCTCCCGCCGAACTGGTCGCACGGCAACCCCCTCGACTTGATCGGCGACGCCGACGCCGCGCGCTACGCCGCCGCCATGTCGGCCTGCCTCGCCGATCCGGGCGTCGACGGGGTGCTCGCGATGCTCTCGCCGCAAGCCGTCACCGACCCGCAGAGCGCGGCGCGCGCCGTGATAGAGGCCGCGCACGGTTCGTCCAAACCGGTGCTCAGCTGCTGGATGGGCGAGGAGCAGGTCGCGCCGGCGCGTGTGCTGCTCGCACAGGCGCAGATCCCGGTGCACCGCACACCGGAGTCGGCGGTCGAGATGTTCGCGCACGTCTCCTCCTTCTACCGCAACCAGCGCATGTTGCTGCGCACGCCGGGCCCGCTCTCGCAGCAGGCGCCGCCCGACCTCGGGGGCGCGCGTGCGATCGTCGACGTCGTGCTCGCCGAGAACCGCGAAGTGCTCAACGAGATGGAGTCCAAGGCGCTGCTCGCGGCTTTTCACATTCCGATCGCGGCGACGATGCTCGCGCGCTCTGCCACCGAGGCGATGCTGATCGCGCAGGAGATCGGCTACCCGGTGGCGTTGAAGGTCGACTCGGGCGAGATCACGCACAAGACCGACGCGGGCGGCGTGCGGCTCAACCTTGGGAACGCGCAGGCGGTGCGCGCCGCGTATCAGGAAATCGTCGATTCGGTCGCCGAGCACCGTCCCGGCGCCGCGGTTCGCGGCATTGCGGTGGAGCCGATGATCGTGCGCCCGAATGCACGCGAGCTGATGGTCGGCGTGATCCGCGACCCGGTGTTCGGCCCGGCGATCGCCTTCGGCGCCGGGGGCACGGCGGTCGAGGTGCACCGCGATCGCGCGGTGGCGCTGCCGCCGCTCGACGCCTTCCTGATCGACGATCTCATTCGGTCGACGCGCGTCTCGAAGCTCCTCGGCAAGTTCAGGAACTTGCCGCCGGTGGATTTGTCCGCGCTCGAGTCGGTGTTGCTGCGCGTTTCGGAGATGGTCTGCGAGCTGCCCGAACTGGTCGAGCTCGACGTCAACCCGCTGATCGTTGACGAGACCGGCGCGATCGCGGCCGACGCGCGGGTCGTCGTCCGCCGCCCGGCGCCGGCGCGCGGTGCCTATTCGCACATGGCGATCCACCCCTACCCGGCGCAGTTCGTGCGCAGCTGGCAGTTCGCCGACGGGCGAAAGGTAACGCTGCGTCCGATCCGCCCGGAAGACGCGCAGATCGAGCAGGAGTTCGTCAAGAGCCTTTCGGCCGAGAGCCGCTACTTCCGTTTCATGGACACGCTGCGCGAACTCACGCCGATGATGCTCGCTCGCTTTACGCAGATCGACTACGACCGCGAGATGGCGTTCATCGCGACGATCGAGGAGGCAGGTCGCGAAGTCGAGATCGGCGTGGTGCGCTACGTCACGAACCCCGACGGCGAGACCTGCGAGTTCGCGGTCGTCGTCGCTGACGCGTGGCAGGGGCGCGGCCTGGGCTGGCGGCTGATGGAACTGCTGATCGAAGTCGCGCGCCAGCGCGAGTTGAAGGCGATGGTCGGCCACATCCTGGCGAGCAACAAGGGGATGCTCGCGCTCTGCACCAGACTCGGCTTCGAGATCGCGCACAATGCCGACGATCCGACCCAAAGGCGCGCCACGCTGCGGCTGGAGAACTAGCGACCGTGGCGGGGCCGGGCGCAAGAAAATGTTCTTCAGGGAAATCGGGTGCTGATCCCACGGGTAACGAGTTACGTGAGGCAACAGCACCGGCCCGGTAGCAAACATCACGAGTCAATGCGCCCTGGGCAAGAGATTCTCCCCATCCTTCAGCGGTTGAGCCTGCCGCGCCTGTTCCTCGATGACAATGGCCTCGCTGTATAAGCCGGCTTCTGCTTTCGTCGACGCAACGTCGATTTCTTCGTGCCGCGGTTCGGCGGGCAGTTGTTTCCTCTGTACAGCAGCGTGTGGCTCTGCTGGCTTGCCCTCGAGGATCGTGACAGGGATGCCTTATGGGAAGACAACCTCCCGGGCCTCGTCGGGCATCGAGATACCATGTTCCTGAAAGGCACGTTTCACCAGTCGGATCACCGAAGAGCGCACCTTCAACCAACTGTATTCTCGGCCGTTGAGCCAAAAGTAGACGCGCAGATTGACTGTTGATCTCCCCAGACTGTCCGCCAATACCGCGGGCTCGGGATCGTTCAGCACGGCTGGGTGGTCCGCCAAGACCTGCCGTGCAATTTCCTGAGCCTCGTTGATCGCATCGACATAGCCGATGCCGACTACGAAGTCCTCGCGCCGGTTGGCGTTGGTGGTGAAGTTGCTGAGGGTGCTCTTGTAAACGCTGGCGTTGGGGATCTGCACGAGATTTCCATCTAGGGTCATCAAGATCGTGGTACGCATGTTCAACTGCCGCACGTATCCGGTCACGCCGGTAATCTCGATCAGGTCGCCGGTCTCAAACGGCGGCTGTATGCTGAGAAAGATGCTGGCCAGAAAATTCTCGATGATATCCCGGAATGCGATACCGACGATCAGGCCGATCAGACCCGTGCCGCCTACCAGCGTCAAAGCCAGTTGAGTCAGGCCGGAGACTCTCAGAATGAGATAGACACCACAGAGGACAACGAGTCCGCCCACCGCACGCGCGATCACGTTTTGCAGGAGTTTGGTCCGAATCCGCGGGCGCAACAGCGCTTGGACGGCGCGCGTTGCCAGCATGGCACTGCCCACCGACAGCGCCAGGATCAGCGCTCCCAAGACGAAGAAAGGAAGTGCGTGGATGAATTCGCGCCACAATGCGAGCATGCCGCTCCACGCTTGGCGGAAATCCCATACCGACCGTTCGGTTCGCTCCATCCGGTTGGCCACGGCGACGACGTCCTGAGTGTTGTGAGCCAGATCGCTGGCCCATTTCTTCAGTTCGTCGGACTCCACCTTGCCACTAAGAAAGACGATACCTTCCTCGACCCTGACTTGTGGGTCGGTGAACCAACCGGTGGCATCCAGTACGCGCTGGAGTCGCTTGCGGATCTCTTCATCGTGCCCGACGGGTTTTACGCCCACCTTTGCGGGTGCCGAGGAGAGCTCTTCTTTGGCGGGGGTGGTCAGCTTCTGCGCTTCGCCGGCCTTTCCGACGGGTTCCTGTGCCACGGCCGCCGATGTCAGCACGCAGTAGACAGAACCGACCAACACTACCCTGATGAACAGGTTATAACGACTGCGAGTTAATCGTTGCGCGGGAACATGCTCGCTTGTAGCCGCCGGATCGCAGTTTCGACTACTGCTCTTCGCCAAACGGGCTTCGCTTGTTATCTCCCGGTTCGGTTTCACGGCACTATTCCTTCTCTTGCACAACGCTCAATGCAGGCTCATCTTTCAGCGTCTTGCGCATCTCCGTCAGCCGCCTCGCGAGCCGATCGCGATCATGTCTGGATTCGATGGTGCGACCTGCCACTTCGGCAATCAACTGCATCTGTTCTTGGATAGCCCCCAGTCGGCGCGGGCTGGTCGTTAGGGTCGCGAGGTTGTCAAGGGCGTCGAGCATGCGCGACATGATGTCGGCATTGCCTACGGCACTACCTCTAATCTGGTCGAGCGCCTCGACCAGCAAACCTTCAAACGTCGGCGCGACGGTGATCACGCACAGTTCGCCTCCCTCGTAGCGGTGCGATGCAGGGAATTTTCGGTTGGCCAGCTGCGCTAGAATCGCCGTCAGGTAATCCACGCACATCACCGCAGTCGAGGTGTCGTTCACCCCGGGCGACAGGGCCTTCAGGGCAACATCAACGATCTGTCGGATCCCATACGCAGGATCTTGCGCAATGGTGCGATGTTGACCTACGCTGTAAACATTGTTGAGCGCACCGATCGTCGCTTGATCCGGCGGGGCTTCCAGCGCGAGCGATACCAAGGCGGTATCTTGCACAACGAACGCGCCGATGCCGCGCTCCATGCGCACGAGAGCCTTCCTCTCACGCGCGAAACGCAGCAGCGCATCATTGTCCACGTTCTGAATGTAACCGTTCACCTCGGCCGGCACAGCGTGCCAGGTTTTCTCAACCAGAGACTGGAGCACTTGGTCCCGATCCTCGCCTTCGCCGAGGCCGTGCCCTAGTCTTTCCGGAAACAATCGCTCAATAGACGCGATGGTGGCTTTGGCAATCGAGGCGATGATACTGGACGCCTGGATCGACGAGGCAATGTGGTGAATAAAGAGAACCAGGACGACGATGCCGCAGAGCGCCAACACAAACGCGACAAACACCGCCAGGCCCGGTACGAATTCCACATCACCACTGCGAATGGTTTTCAACACGACCAGGCAATAGGCGAAAATGCCAGCGAAAACCCCAAGCGTGATCTGCGTGACGCGGCTACCTATGAAGTTCCCCAGGACGCGCGAGGTGTATTGACTGGAAACCAGCGCCAGTGCCACCAGGGTCATGGAGAAAGTGATGCCCAAAACGGAGATCATGGAACCGGCAAGCGTGGACAACATCTGGAGCGCACCGAGCGCCCCGACGCCGAACATGCGTGGCCACCGGGCCAGCGAATAGTCGCCCACGGCAGAGTCTGTTTCGATCAACGCTATCGCCAGTGCGATGTTGGCCATGACGATCAGCGAAGGCACGAACCAGAAGCTCGACCGCAGATTTCTCCAGAGTTGTCTCAACTTGTTCACGGGCCCATCTCCAAGTCCAGGTACAGGAAGAAAAAGGTCTCAAACGCGGTCCGCGGCGGAAACTCGTGCGAATATCTGTCGAACTGCGATAGCTCGACAATTCGAGCAAACCGTACAAGAGACCAGTCCGGCGGCCGCGGACACCATCGTATCTTCCCGGATGCCGGCGGCTCGGTGCTTGCGCTTGCGCCGGATCGCAGCGCCGAGATCGAATCGCTGGCCTGGATCAGACGTTGAACCGGAAGTGCATGACGTCGCCGTCGCGCACCTGATATTCCTTGCCTTCGAGGCGCATCTTTCCTTTTTCCTTCGCGCCGGTCTCGCCGTTGCAGGCGACGAAGTCGTCGTAGGCGATCGTCTCGACGCGGATGAAGCCGCGCTCGAAGTCGGTGTGGATCACGCCGGCGGCCTGAGGGGCAGTCGCGCCCACTTTCACGGTCCACGCGCGCACTTCCTTGTCGCCGGCGGTGAAGTAGGTCTGCAGCCCGAGCAGCGAGAACGCGGCGCGGATCACGCGGTTCAGTCCTGGTTCGTCCATGCCCATGTCGGCGAGGAACACCTGCTTGTCGTCGTCTTCCAGGTCGGCGATCTCGGCCTCGATCGCCGCGCATACCGGCACCACCACCGAGCCCTCGGCCACGGCGTGCGCGCGCACCGCGTCCAGGTGCGGGTTGTTCTCGAACCCGTCTTCCTTGACGTTGGCCACGTACATGGTCGGCTTCGCGGTGATCAGGCACAGCGGGCGCAGCACCGCCTTCTCTTCTTCGTACAGGTCGAGCGATCGCACCGGGCGCGCTTCGTCGAGCGCGACCAGGCACTTCTCGAGCGCCGCGACCAGCCGCTGCGCTTCCTTGTCGCCGCCGGACCTGGCCACCTTGGAATAGCGCGCCATCGCCTTGTCGACGGTGGCGAGGTCGGCGAGCGCGAGTTCGGTGTTGATCGTCTCGATGTCCGAGAGCGGATCGACCGCGCCGGTCACGTGCACGACGTTCGAGTCGTCGAAGCAGCGCACGACGTGCGCGATCGCGTCGGTTTCGCGGATGTGCGCAAGAAACTGGTTGCCCAGTCCCTCGCCCTTTGACGCGCCCGCGACGAGCCCGGCGATGTCGACGAATTCGACCGTTGCAGCGATCACTTTCAGCGGCCTGGCGATCGCCGCCAGTTTCGCGAGGCGATCGTCCGGGATCTCGACGATGCCGATGTTCGGTTCGATCGTGCAGAACGGGTAATTCTCGGCAGCGATGCCCGATCGCGTCAGCGCGTTGAAAAGGGTCGACTTGCCGACGTTCGGCAGGCCGACGATGCCACATTTCAGGGACATTGGAGGGACCTCGGAGTAACCCGCCATTCTAACGTGTCGTGCCGCGTCGACGATCGGGCACAATCCCGATCGTCGATGAACGATCCGCTGCATCAGGCGCGCGAGCACTTCCGCGCCGGCGTCGAGCACTTCGAGGCCGCCCGCCTCGGCGAGGCGCTCGAGCGCTTCGAGGCCGCGCTCGCGCTCGCGCCGCAGCGTGCGTCGGTGCTCGCGAATCTCGGAATCACGCTCGCCGCCCTCGGGCGCTGGGTCGACGCGATCGACCCGCTGCAGCGCGCGACGGCGGCCGATCCGCAGCATGCCGACGCCTGGCTCGCGCTCGGTCGCTGCCATGCGCAACTTGCCAGGCCCGACGACGCGCTCGAAGCGTACGCGCGCGCGCTGGCGATCGACCCGGGTCTCGCGCAGGCCTGCAGCGAACGCGGCAGCCTTCTTCGCGAACTCGGACGGCTGGACGAGGCTGCGGCGAGTTTCGAGCGCGCGATCGCGCTGGGAGCGGATCCCGAACTCCATCGCTACTACCTCGCGTCGGTACGCGGCGAGCGCCCGCCCGCCGCGCCGCCGCGCGCCTACGTCGAGGCGCTGTTCGACCAGTACGCGGGCGAGTTCGACGCGCACCTCAAGCGCGCGCTGCGCTACAGCGCGCACGAGACTCTGGTGTCGCCGCTGCTGCGCGAGGGCCGCCGCTACCACTCGGTGCTCGACCTCGGTTGCGGCAGCGGGCTTTGCGGCGCGCTGATCCGTCCGGTCGCCGACGCGGTGCGCGGCGTCGACCTGTCCGAAGCGATGCTGGTGCAGGCGCGTCGCCTGGCGGTGTACGACGAACTGCATCACAGGGACATCGCCGCGTTCCTGGCCGAAACGCCGCGCGGCGCCGATCTGGTGCTCGCCGCCGACGTGTTCATCTACGTCGGCGAACTCGCGGAGGTCTTTCGTTCGGTGCGCCGCGTGCTCGTCGCGGGGGGGTGCTTCGCCCTCACCGTCGAGCTCTGCGACGACAGCGACGAGTTGCGCCTGCTGCCGAGCCTGCGCTATGCACACTCCCGCGCCTATCTGCTCAGGCTCGCGCGCGAGCACGGCTTCCCGGTGCGCGAGAGCTTCGTCGCCGCGTTACGCGAGGAGCAGCGCCGGCCGGTGGACGGGCTCTACCTCTACCTGGGCTGATTCGCCGCGCCGCCCGCCGCGCGCGCCTGTGCCTCGATCACCTCGAGCGTCTGGCCGGCGATCGTCGACTCTTCGTCGGTCGGAACGACCCAGACGGCGACCGTGGAATCCGGCGTGCTGATCCTGCCTTCGCGTCCGCCGACCGCCGCCGCGTTGGCGTGCTCGTCGATGCGCAGACCCAGCCAGCGCAACGATGCGCAGCTGCTGGCACGAACGCCTGTGTCGTTCTCGCCGATGCCGGCGGTGAACACCAGCGCGTCGATCCCCTCGATCGCGGCGGCGAGCGAGGCGATCTCCCGCACGAGCCGCGCGACGAAGTACTCGATCGCCTCGCGCGCCCGCGTCGAGTCGCTCGCGCGCAGCACGCGCATGTCGTTCGACAGTTCCGACAGGCCCGTCAGTCCCGAGCGCCGGTACAGCAGATCGGCGATCGCGTCCGCGTCCATCCGCCTTTCCTGCATCAGCCAGAGAACGACGCCCGGATCGAGTTGGCCGGGACGCGTTCCCATCGGCAGGCCGTCGAGCGCCGTGAACCCCATCGTCGAACTGACCGCGCGACCGGCGCGAAGCGCACACGCCGACGCTCCGTTGCCGAGGTGCGCGATCACGACCCTGCCTCGCCCGTGGCGAGGCTCGAGCAGCGCGATGCGCCGCGCCACGTATTGGTACGACAGGCCGTGAAAGCCGTAGCGGCGAACGCCGGCGTCGTAGTACTCGCGCGGCAACGCGTAGGTGTCCTCGACGAAGGCCTGCGTGCGGTGAAACGCCGTGTCGAAGCAGGCGACCTGTGTGGCCTCGGCGAATCGTTCGCGCGCGGCGCGCAGGCACGCGATGCCGTACGGCTGGTGCAGCGGTGCGAGCGATTGCAGCGATTCGATCCGCTCTAGCATCGTGTCGTCGACCGCGGTCGCCGCGGCGAAAGCGGTACCGCCGTGAACGATCCGGTGGCCGATCGCGCGAAGCCCCTCCAGCGCGACGCGCGAGTCGAGCTCTGCCAGCACAACGTCGAGCGCCGCACGAAGGTCGCGCGGCGCCGTCGCGTCGTCCGCCTGCCAGCCCCGGCGTGCGGGCTGCCCGGCGTCGTCGGCCTCGATCCGCAGCCGCGGAGCCGTGCCGATGCCTTCGAGCTGTCCGCGGACGCGGCAGCGCGTCGTGTTCGTTTGCTGCGGATCGAACAGCGCGAACTTCAGCGACGACGACCCGGCGTTGAGCGTCAGTATCTGTCCGGCCACCATCGTCCTCGCTTGCCAGGGAGCACAAGGCTATCATCGGCGTCACCGGGCTGGAACGTGCGTGCGGTGCGCGTCCCCGGGCGACTGGCTGCTGCACTGTCAGTTGCTCGAACATCACGCCGGCGGGATGGGATCGCAGTCAGAGTCGCGTAGGAGCAGCCGATGCCTGTGCACGCTATGGACCACTTCACCGTCCTCACCGACGATCTGGACGCGACGCGCGCCTTTTACGCCCGCATCCTCGGATTGGTCGACGGACCCAGACCCGACCTCGGGTTTCCGGGCGCGTGGATGTACATCGGCGAGCGTGCGGTGCTGCACGTCGTCGCCGGGCGCGCGGTACCGAGCGAGAGCGCCGGCGTGCTCGATCACGTGGCTTTCGGTGGCACCGGGCTGCGCGCGATGGCGGCTCTGCTGAAGGCCGAAGACGTCGAGTACCTGCTGCGCCGCCAGGCCGGCTCGGGACCCTGGCAACTGTTCTTCCACGACCCGTCTGGCGCTCGCGTCGAGGTCGATTTCGACCCGAGCGAGGAGGCGCCGGAGCGGAGCTCCGGCGCCTGATCAGTCACCGGAGCGTGTGCGCCGCCTGATCAGTCGGCGGGCCTGGCCCGCGTGTGCAGCTTCAGGGTCGCGGCGCTCATCCGCCCCGCGAGCCAGTCCGGTACGGTCGCGAGGGCACGCTCCATTTCGGCCTCGATCGCCGCGCGGTCGTCGCGCCCGGGCGAGTGCAGCACGAAGTCGGCAGGGTCCTGCGCGAGGTTGAGGTTGCGGGGGTGGCCGATTCCCAGGCGCAGCCGCCAGAACATCGTCGAGCCGATTGCCGACTGGATGTCGCGAAGGCCGTTGTGCCCGCCGTGCCCGCCGCCTTGCTTGAACTTCGACTGGCCCGGCATCAGGTCGAGTTCGTCGTGAACGACGATGATCTCCTCGGGCGCGATCCGGTAGAAGTTCGCCATCGCCGCGACCGCGCGACCCGAGCGATTCATCAGCGTGCCCGGTTCGAGCAGCAGGACCTGTGCGCCGTGCAGCGTTGCCCTGGCGGCGGCGCCGTGGAACTTCGCCTCGCGCGTCAGGCGCGCGCCTGCCGTCGACGCGAGCGCGTCGACGAACCAGAAACCCGCGTTGTGGCGCGTGTTCTCGTACTCGGCCCCGATGTTTCCGAGGCCGACGATCAGGCGAATTGCGGTCATTCTGGATCCGGGTGCGTCGAACCCGGGATTCTAGTGCGTGCCGGATCGCGCGTGGCCAGGCGAGCATGCCCAGGTCGCGGGTGGCTACGCGAGCATGCCCAGGTCGCGGGTGGCGAAGTTGCCGATGTTCGGCAGCACGGTGGGCAGTTCTGCGTCGCTCACGCCCATCCAGCGCGCCATCGTCGCCGCGTACTGGTCGACGGCGATTGTCGGCAGCAGGCGACCTTGTCCGACGTCGGTCTCGGTGCCGATGCGCACCTCGGGGAAGCTGCCGTAGATGTCGCCGCCGCGCACCGCGCCGCCGACCGACGAAGTGAAACGAGCCCCAGCCGTGGTCCGAGCCGTCGCCGTTGCTCGTGAGCGTGCGTCCGAAGTCCGACGCGGTGAACAGCGTCACCTGCTCGGCTACCCCGAGCTCGACGCTGGCCGCGTGAAACGCCGCGATCGCGCCGTCGAGGGTCGCGAGCAGCGGCGCCTGCCCGGCGATCTGGTTGTCGTGGGTGTCGAAGCCGCCGAGCGAAACGAGGAACACCTGCCGCCGCGCGCCGAGCGCGCCGCGCGCGCCGATGATCCTGGCCACCGCCTGCAGCTGCGCGGCCAGGCCGCTCGCCGGGAAGGGGGTCGCGAGCGGCGTCTGGCCGGCAAGCGCCGAGGCGAGCAACTGGTTGGCGTCGATCGAGCGACGCACGACGCTGGCGTGAGTCCTGCGCGAACAGTGCCGGTGCCTTCGCGCGGTGACGATCGCACGCAACGCCGCCGGGCCGGCGCTCGATGCCGAACAGCGAACCGGCCGAGATCCCGTTGATCGAGACCGTGGTGTTCTCGCCGGTGCCGACCTGGAACTGCGCGATCTGCGTTCCGGACAACCACACCGCGTTACCCGCCGTCGATATGCTGGTGAAGGTCGCGTTGCCGTTGCCGGACGCGAGCAGGTCGCCGATCCGTCCGCCCCAGCCCGACTGTGCCCCTTCGGCCGCGAGCGACTGCCAGACCGATTGCTGGTCGTTGTGCGAGAACAGCTTGGGCGGCAGCGGCACCGTGCGCGCCTGGTACTGCGCCAGTGTGGTCGGGACGACGATCGGTCCGACGTTGGCGACGATCGCCGCCCTGCGCTGGTCGAACAGCGCCTTCATCTGCGCGAGTTGCGGCGCGAGCGCGAAACGCCTGCCCGCACCTTGCGAGGTCTGCGGGACGATCTCGAGCAGCGTGTCATGCGCCAGCGCGATCGGCGTGGGCGGCGCGGAACGCGCCGCCGCGTAGGCGTCGTATCCGGCCTGGTCGTAGGGGACGATCGTGTTGTAGTGATCGTTGCCGCCGAACAGGAACACGCACACCAGCGCGCGGTAGTCGCCGCCGGGCTGCGCCGATGCCTCGCCGATCGACGCTAGGCTCAGCGCCAGCGGCGCGGCGCCTCCGGCAGCGCCGAGCGCGAGCGCGCGGCGCAGGAACTCGCGGCGCGAGTGACGCGAGTGGCGCGATGCGCCGGACGCGGTCGCGCGTGCCCGGACGGCTTGCTCCGGGTAGTGGAACTGCGAGGCTTCGAAACCCATGGTCGACGTCTCCGTGCTCTGCTCAGCGCTGCGCCAGGTAGTCGGGCGAGGCGAGGGTGAGAAAGACCGCGAGCTTCGCGCGGTTCGCGAGGCCGGTGGACGAGGCGGGCGAGATCGACGCGAGCGCTTCGGCGATGCGTGCGCGGGTCGCGGCGCTCATCGCACCGTGGGTCAGCAGCAGGTCGAGGCGATCGATCAGCGCTTCGGGATTCGACGCGAGTGCGATCTCGGCGCCGTAGTCGGGCTGGATGTCGCGCGGCTGCCCGCTCGCTGGTGCGCGCCCGGCGCCCGAACCGACCACCGACTGCATGTAGTTCAGGTAGCCGACCACCGAGGTCTCGGTGGTGATCTGGAACTCCGGCGCGGCGGAGCCGGCGGCGGCGAGCGCGGTGTTCGGCGGTACGTACCCGGGACGATAGAAGTTGAACACCGACGGCGAGCGCAGCGGGGACTGCGCCAGGCGCGTCGCGGGATTGTCGGTGTTGTCCATCAGGAAGCGCCCGCTCTGCGAACGCGCGTTGAACGCGCGCATCCAGTGCGCCAGCCGCAGGACCGGTTCGCGCAGCTTGCCGGCGCCGAGGTCCGACGCCGCCGGCGTTTCGCGCGCCTCGGGGTCGAGCAGGATCGCGCGCAGCACCGCGCGCATGTCGCCGCGCACGCCCTGGCTCGTTGCTCGCGAAGGCCGCGGCGACGCGGGCGACGTAGGCGGGGCTCGGATCGCTGCGCACCAGCCGCTGGATCAGTTGCCTGCCGATGAACGGCCCGACGTTCGGGTGCGCGAACAGCGTGTCGATCGCGACGCGCAGGCTCGCGTCCGGGCTCGCGCTCGCCTGCGCCGGGATCGTGACGCCGAGGAAGAATTTCTCCGAGGTGCTGTGGAACTGCGCGTATCCCTGCATCGGCAGGATGTCGCGGTTCGGGTCGGGCGTGCCGCCGAAGAATCGGGTGTTCGACGTGTCCGGCCCGGCCCAGGAGAAACCCGTGAACACCCGCGCCAGTCCGCTCACGTCGACGTTCGTGTAGGTTTCCACCGGCTTGCCGGCGACCAGCTTGGTCGTGCCGTCGGGGTTGAGTTCGTGCAGTCCGATCGTGAACAGCTGCATCACCTCGCGCGCGTAGTTCTCGTCGGGCACGCGCGCGGCCGAGCGGTTCGTCGCCGGCGCTTCCTTCTGGTTTCGCAGGTGCGACAGGTACAGCCCCATCATCGGGCTGCGGCTGACCGCTTCGAGCAGCCCGCGATAGTTGCCGAAGGCGTGCTCGCCGAGCAGGTCCATGTAGGCGGCGACGCCGCGGACGTTGTTGCCCACCGACGAGTCGACCATCGACACGACGAAGATCTGCGAGAGCGCGTAGGCGACGCGCTGCCGCAACTGGTCGCGCGCCGTGGCGGCGCGGCCCCAGAACGACTCGAGCACCCAGTTCTGCGGGGGCTTCTGCCCCTCCTGCAGACCCGGGATCTGCGACTCGACGTAGGCGAGGTGGCGGGTCTGCCCGGCGGCGAACTGCGTCTCGATCCAGCCGGCGAAGCCTGCCGCGAGCACCTGGTCGATCGACCCGGCGGTCGGTCCGAAGCTGGCCTGCGCGAGAAAGCGCGATGCCTGCGACTTCGCGATCGGCGCCGGCGGGTCCCCGGGCGGAGGCGCAGGGTCGGGTGTGCCGCCCCCGCCGCAGGCCGAGAGCAGTGCGGCCGCGACGAGCGCCGCGATCGTGTTGCGCCTTGCCGGATTCGATGCCATCGCCGGACCCTCCGTCGCGATCGCGGCGCAGCGACCCGGTTCGATCGCCGCTCGCTACCGCCTCGACCAAAGGCTAACGAGGCGCAGGCGCGGGCGGTAGTGGCAAGGTTGTGAGATATGTAACCCGCTGTAACCGCGCGGCCGCCGGCAATGAAAAACCCGCCTTCGGGCGGGTTCGGCAGACAGGCGGAGAGGCCGCGCCCCCGGGGGGGGCACGGCCTGCGCGCAAGGTCGACTTACTTCTTCTCGGGTTTCTCGGCCTTCTCGGGTTTGTCCGACTTCTCGGCGGTCTCGCCCTTCTTCGCTGCGACGCCGGTCGTGACCTCGACCTCGGCCACTTCTTCCACGACTTCCTCTACTTCCTCGGCAGGCAGTGCGACGGTGACGACCACCGGGTCTTCCTTGCCGTGCAGGATCGCCTTGACCCCCTCGGGCATCGGGATCTCGCTCACGTGGTAGACGTCGCCGATCTCGGCGGTGGACAGGTCGAGTTCGATGAACTCGGGCAGGAAGCGCGGCAGGCACGAGATCTGCAGTTCGGCCAGCACGTGCGTGACCACCGCCGCTCCGAGCTTCACTCCGGGCGAGGATTCCTCGTTGACGAAGTGAATCGGCACGTAGGTGGTGATCGCCTGTCCGGCGGTGACGCGCTGGAAGTCGACGTGCTGGATCTGCTGCTTGTACGGATGCCACTGCAGATCGCGCAGCAGCACGCGCTGGGCCGCTCCGTCGATTTCCATGTCCAGGATCGTACGAGTGGAAACTCTCGACCTTGATCGCGTGAAACAGCGCGTTGTGATCGAGTTCGATCGCCACCGGCTTTCCGTCTTCCCCGCCGTAGATCACGCCGGGAACCTTGCCCGCCTTGCGCAGACGGCGGCTCGCACCCGTACCTTGCGCCTTGCGTTCGTTTGCAACGACTTTCATCGTTCGCTCCTTCTTCAGTCCCTGCGTCCGCGACCAGAGCGCAGGGGTTGCAAATGCCGGCGCGGAACACCCGCGACGGCGGAAATCCTTCTTCAGTCGACGAACAGCGACGACACCGAGTCGGCGCGATTGATGCGCAGGATCGTCTCGGCGAAGATCTGCGCGCAACTGATCACGCGAATCTTCGAACTCGAGCGCGCGTCCTTCGGTAGCGGGATCGTGTCGGTGACGACCAACTCGTCCAGCGCCGAATTCAGGATCCTGTCGACCGCTCCGCCCGAGAGCACCGCGTGGGTGCAGTACGACAGCACGCGACGCGCGCCGTGTTCCTTCAGCGCAGTGGCGGCTTTAACCAGCGTGTTCGCGGTGTCGACCATGTCGTCCATGATCAGGCAGGTGCGCCCGCTCGACGTCGCCGATGATGTTCATCACCTCGGCGACGTTGGCCTTCGGGCGGCGTTTGTCGATGATCGCCAGGTCGCACTCCATGCGCTTGGCGATCGCGCGCGCGCGCACCACGCCGCCGACGTCGGGCGAGACCACGATCAGGTTGTCGAACTGCTGCTTGTGGATGTCGGCGAGCAGCAGCGGCGAGGCGTAGACGTTGTCCACCGGGATGTCGAAGAAGCCCTGGATCTGGTCGGCGTGCAGGTCCATCGTCAGCACCCTGTCGACTCCGGCGATCTGCAGCATGTTCGCGACCACCTTGGCGCTGATCGACACGCGCATCGAGCGCACGCGCCGGTCCTGGCGGGCGTAGCCGAAGTACGGCAGCGCCGCGGTGATGCGCCCGGCCGACGAGCGCTTGAGCGCGTCGACCATGATCATCACTTCCATCAGGTGGTCGTTGGTGGGCGCGCAGGTGGACTGCAGCACGAACACGTCCTTGCCGCGAACGTTCTCGAGGATCTCGACCATCACCTCGCCGTCGGAGAAGCGACCGACCGTGGCCTTGCCCAGCGGGATGTGCAGGTGCGTCGCGACCTCCGCGGCAAGTCGCGTATTGGCGCTCCCGGTGAAGATCATCAGGCCCTCTGGAGACAAGCCTTCGGCGGTGCGGCGCAGTGCCTGCTGCATGGTGGGGTCCGCTTGGAACTGTGGTTGACCGGGAACTGTGGTTGACCGGGAACTGTGGTTGACCGGAATCAGGAAAGCTGGCTGGGGAGGAAGGATTCGAACCCTCGAATGCCGGAATCAAAATCCGGTGCCTTAACCAACTTGGCGACTCCCCAACGGTACTGCAGGCTGCCGCGCCGACGGCTTGCGCCGGTTCGAAAGCCTAATCGAACGCCCAATCGCGAAGCGGATGAACCGGTAGCGAACGTGCCACCGCAATCGCGCCTTGCGCCCGGCCCCGGAGCCGGCCGCGCACGCGAGCGGCGTCGTTTTCGCTGTCTACCGGAAGAAACACGCAGGCGCCGGACCCGGTCATCCGGGCCAGCCGGGAGTCGATGCCGACCGCCCGGGCTGCCTGCCGCAACGCTGCGAGCGAGCGAGCCACCTCTGGGTGCCTCGCCACCACGACCGGTTGCAGATCGTTTCTACCGCGAAACACCTGTCTGCCCCGCGAAAGACCCGAGATTTTGAGCGGTTTCGAATTCCGTGTCAATTCGGGGGCGGCGAAGACCGAATCGGTCGCCACCCCCTGCGGCGGGGCGATCAGGACGTACCAGCGCGGCGCAAGCGCGAGGTCGCGCAACTTCTCGCCGATACCGGTGGCATAGGCGCTGCGTCCGTGAATGAAGAACGGCACGTCGGCGCCGAGTTCGAGCGCGAGTTCGGCCAGGCGGCGGCGCGGCCAGCGCAGCGACCAGATCCTGTTGAGCGCGAGCAGCGTGGTCGCGGCGTCGGAACTGCCGCCACCCAGCCCGCCGCCGATCGGCAAGCGCTTGCGCAGCGCGATTTCGACGCCCAGCCGGCAGCCCGAGCGCTCGGCGAGCAGACGCGCCGCGCGCACGCAGAGGTCGGAGTCCTCGGGCACGCCGCGAATCGCGTCGAGCCGGGTGATCGAGCCGTCGCCGCGAACGCGCAGATCGATCGAATCGGCCCAGTCGACCAGTTCGAACACCGTCTCGATCAGGTGGTAGCCGTCGTCGCGGCGACCGGTGACGTGCAGGAACAGGTTCAGCTTCGCGGGCGCGGGAAGGTGGCAGGCCTGCGAGATCATCCGCTTCCGGCCCCATCGCTTTCGTCCACGGCGAGGCGGATCGTGACGCTGCGCGGGCTGGTGGCGGCGAACTGGTGCGGCCACTGCAGCGAGAGCCGGCGCGGCGCCTCGCCCGGGGCGCGGTCGCTCACCACCGCCCAGCCGGTGTCGACGGTGGGCGAACCGGGGGGTGCCGCGAGTTCGCCGCGCAACCAGTGCGGCAAGCGCAGCACCGGGATCCGCCACCCGAGCACCCGCTCGGTGAGCGCTTGCGGATCCTGGGCTTCGTAGCGCCTGCCATCCGGGGTTTCGAGCCACGCGTTCGAGGCGTCGGCGCCGGCGCGCGCGACGGTCTGTCCGAACGGCGAGTAGATCTCCAGTTCGGTCAGTCCGCCCTGGGTCTGCAGCCAGAATCGACCGGACGCCCGATCTTCGCGCGAGCGCTCGGCGGGGTCGGTCCAGGTCGCGGCGAAGCGCCCAGACCAGGCCGCGACACCTTGCGCGGCGATCGGCTGCGCGGTGCGCGGCGTCGCGCAGCCCGCGAGCATCGCCGCGGCGGACGATGCGCCGGCGAGCATCAGCGCACGGCGATCCAGGTCCGCTTCGCGTCCCCGCTCAGAACGAGACATTGAGCCGGGCCAGCGTTTCCCTGAGGATCTCGTTTTCGGGTTCCTTGCTGCGGGCCTCGCGCCAGATGCCGCGGGCCTCGTCGGTGCGCCCGAGCTTCCAGAGCACCTCGCCAAGGTGCGCGGCAATCTCGGCCTCCGGGCGCAACTCGAAGGAGCGGCGCAACGGCACGAGCGCTTCTTCGTAGCGTCCGCGCCGGTAGAGCACCCAGCCGAGGCTGTCGAGGATGTGCGCGTCGTCGGGCGAGATCTTCAACGCCTTCTCGATCAGGGCCTGCGCCTCTTCCAGGCGGATCTTGCGGTCGGCGAACGAATAACCGAGCGCGTTGTAGGCGTGCGCGTGTTCGGGGCGAAGCTCGATCAGGCGCCGCAGTCCGCGCTCCATCACGTCGACCCGATCGAGGCGTTCGGCTGCCATCGCCTGGTCGTAGAGCAGCTCCGTGTTGTCCGGCATGCTCTCGAGCGCCTTGTCCAGGACCGCGAAGGCTTCGTCGTAGCGCTTGCGGTCGCGCAGCAGCTGAGCCTCGGCCGCAATCAGCTGGACGCGCTCGCGCGTCGAGGGCACGCTGGTGCCGCGCAACAGTTCGCGCGCTTCGTCGACCCGGTCGAGCTTGCCCATCAGCAGCGCGCGGCGCACCACGGCAGGTGCGAGTTGTTCGCCGCGCGTGATCTTCGCGAACCACTCGATCGCATCGTCCAGCCGTTTCTGGTCCTCGGCGATCTGGCCCAGGAACAGGTAGGCGGGGGCGTTGTCGCGCGGGATTCCGGGGGCGAGCGCGAGGAAGCGCTTCAGGTAGTCCTGGGCGACGTCGAGCTGGCGCGTCTGGTAGGCGATCTGCGCCAGCGAGAACAGGATCGGCGGACTGTCGGGCTCGTCGCTCAGCGCGCGTTCCATCTCGCGCCTGGCTCGCCGAGGGGTCGCCGCTGTCGGCCAGCAGTCTGGCGTAGGCGAAGCGCGCTTCGGTCGATCCGGGGACACGCTTGAGGAACTCGGCGAGCATCGCCGACGCTCCCGCGCGCCCCTTGGGGCCGTCGGCGACGAAGCGCGCTGCGGTGACGGCGATCGTCTCGTCGTCAGGCTTGATCGAAACCGCCTGTTCGGCTTCGAGCGCGGCGCGCTCGGCGTTTCCCGCGGCCGCGGCGAGCGCAGCCGCTCCCAGCCTGGCTTCGGAGAGCTGGCCGTCGGGTGCGCTGACGGTTCCGTAGAGTTCGAGCGCCGCGGTCTTGTCGGGCGCGCGCTGGAGCGTACGCTGCAATTCGCGGTAGAACGCCGGCAAGGTGCCCGCCGTGCGCGCCTTGTCCCGGCGCGCGACGATCAGCGGTTCGGCTTCGGTCAGCCGCCCGGTGGACATCCGCAGCGCCTCGAGCGTCTGCGCGGCGAGCGTGGACTGCGGGGCGAACTCCTGCCACATCGCGGCACCCTGCAGCGCCCGGTCGAGCGATCTTTCGGCGAGCGCGAGTTCGGTCGCGCGTCGGGCGAGCCGAGGGTCGCCGGTCTGCTTCGCGAGCGACAGGTAGGTGACCGTCGCGCTGCCGACCTGCGCGCGCTGCGCTGCGATCTCGGCCGCGAGCAACTGGAACAGGAGCTGGGAGGTCAGCTCGTTGGCCGGGAGCGACTCGGCGCTGTCGTCGGCGGACGTGCGAACGCGCGCCGCGCCGGCGGGCGGCGACGACGACGACTGCGCCCGAGTCGGGGGGTGCGTCGTGTTCGCCGTGTCACTCGGGGCCGCCGTGGCCGCGCCTTCGCCGGTCGAAGCCGCCCCCTGCTGCACGCCCGGGCCGGCGGTCGCGGACTGCACCGTGCCGCCGCCGCCAGGCACAGGGTCGGCCTGTGTCGGGCCGATCCCGGCACAACCGGCGAGGAGCAGCGTCGCGACGCCCAGCGCGGCGAGCGACGCCGCGGACGAATTCGTTCTATCGCACGCCTGATTCATCCGATGATCTTAGGTTCAATTACACTGCCCCGCAACAAACAGGTCGACCCGCGGCGGTTGCCGAGGATCGAACGCCAGGCCAAGCCCGATGCCCGAGTTGCCGGAAGTCGAAGTGGTGCGTCGCGGCCTAGCGGCGCAGGTGCGCGGTGGCACGGTCCGCCAGGTCAGCGTGCGCGAGCCGCGCCTGCGCTGGAGCGTGCCTCGCGGTCTGGGCGAGGTGCTCGCGGGGAACCGTCTGGAATCGGTCGAGCGGCGCGGAAAATACCTGCTCCTGCGCTTCGCTCGGGGATGGCTGATCGTGCACCTGGGCATGTCCGGCAGCCTGCGTTTCCTTCCCGGGGACACCGCTGGCCCCCCGGGCGCGCACGACCACGTCGACTTCGTTTTCGGGCACGGGGTGCTGCGCCTGCGCGACCCGCGACGATTCGGCGCGGTACTCTGGCATCCGGCAGGCGCCGGCGCGATCGAGCGGCACCCGTTGCTTGCCGGCCTCGGGGTGGAACCGTTCTCCGACCGATTCGACGGCGCGCTGCTGCACCGCGCCACGCGCGGGCGACGAGCGTCGATCAAGCAGTTGCTGCTCGCCGGGCGAATCGTCGTCGGCGTGGGCAACATCTACGCCTGCGAGAGCCTGTTTCGGGCGGCGATCCGTCCGGCGACGCACGCCGGCCGGATCGGGCTCGCGCGATACGAGCGTCTCGCCTCGTGCATCTGCGAAACCCTCGCCGAGGCGATCGGGCGCGGCGGAAGCACGCTGAAGGATTTCGTCGGAAGCAGCGGGGAGGGCGGTTACTTCCAGCTCGCCTGCGAGGTCTACGATCGCGCAGGCCAGCCCTGTCGCAGGTGTGGCGCTACGGTGCGGGTCGACCGCGAGCACGCGCGCGCGACCTACTGGTGCGCCGGCTGCCAGCACTGAGGCCGTCGACGCGCGCTTCGGTTGGCGCGCCCCCGGCCACGCGGCCGCGCGATCTTGTGTCCGGCCGACCGCTCGGCCCGCGGGGGGCCACCGCCCGGCGCGGTCGATCTGCCGCATGGCGGGCCGGCGTGCCGCCGGTGCGTCCGTCCCGCGGGGTGCTGTGCTAGATTGCCCTGCGACACTGTCGGTGGAGGACAAGTCCTTGGCTGTCGCAAATCTCGGCGAACGGATCGCGGCCTACGGCGCGTGGCGCGGCCAGCTGGCCGACTCGCTGCGCCGCTACGCCAGTTGGCTCGAGGGCGCCGAGCTGGGCGATCCGAGCATGCGTCCGCGCATCGAGCGGCTCGTCGCGCGGCTGCGCGAGGATCGGCTTTCGATCGCTTTCGTCGCCGAGTTCTCGCGCGGCAAGTCCGAACTGATCAACGCTCTGTTCTTCTCGGACTACGGCCAGCGGATCGTGCCCTCGACCGCGGGGCGCACCACGATGTGTCCGACCGAGCTTCTCTACGATCCGGCGCGCCCCGCCTCGATCCGGCTGCTTCCGATCGAGTCGCGGCTGGGCGACGAAACCTTCGCCGAACTGCGCGCCGACGCATCGGCGTGGCACGAGATCATGATCCGCCCGGGCGACGCGCAAAGCGTCGCCGACGCCTTCTCCAGCGTGCGCGAGACCCGGCGTGCCCTGATCGAGCAGGCCGCCGAACTGGGGCTCTATTCGCGCGACGATCCCGATTCGCCCGTACATCCCGATGCCGACGGGACGGTCGAGATCCCGCGATGGCGACACGCGATCGTCAACCTTCCCGATCCTCTGCTGCAGACCGGGTTGGTCGTGATCGACACGCCGGGGCTCAACGCGATCGGCAGCGAACCGGAACTCACGCTGAACCTCATTCCCTCGGCCGACGCCGTCCTGTTCGTGCTCGCGGCCGATGCCGGCGTCACGCGCACCGACATCGACGTCTGGCGCGAACACATCTGCCCGGTGCACGATTCCGGGCGCTTCGTCGTGCTCAACAAGATCGACGGGCTGTGGGACGAACTTCGCGACGAGCGGCAGATCGACCAGGAGATCGCCCAGCAGGTCGCTTCGGTGTCGCGGATGCTGGAACTCGAACCGAACCGGGTGTTCCCGGTCTCGGCGCAGAAAGGGCTGGTCGCGAAGATCCAGTCCGACTCGGCGCTGCTGCGCCGCAGTCGACTTTCCGAACTCGAACGCGCGCTGTCGACCGACCTCGTTCCGCGCCAGCAGGCGCTGGTGCGCGAGCGGGTGGGGCGCGAGTTCGACGACCTGTCCTCGGCGACCGCGGCGCTGCTCAACGCGCGCCGGCGCGCGGTGGTCGAGCAGTTGTTCGAGTTGAACGGGCTGCGCGGAAAGAACCGCAGCGTCGTCGATCACATGGCCGCGCGCGTCAAGGGCGAACGCGCCGAGTTCGAGAAGAGCCTGCGGCACCTGCAGGCGCTGCGCATCGTCGTCGCGCGCCACTCGCAGTCGATCTACACGACGATCGGCGTCGAATCGCTCAAGCGCCACGTGCGCACCGCGCGCGAAGAGATGCGCGCGAGCAACTTCTCGGTCGGGCTGCGCGACGGGATGTCGACCCTGCTCACCGCGTCGCGCGCCGACTTCGCCGAGGTCGGCCGTGCGGTCGACGAAGTCACGACGCTGATGTCGGCGATGTACAGAACCTTCAGCGCCGAACACGGCCTGACGCTGGGCTCACCGATGAACTTCTCGGTGCGACGCTATCTCGAGGAACTCGACCGTGTCGAGGAACTGCAGAAGCGGCAGTTCGGCGCGCTTTCGCTCGTCACGACCGAGAAGTGGGCGCTGATGCGCAGGTTCTTCGAGTCGGTGGCGGCGCGCATCCGCGAGATCTACGACCTGGCCAACCGCGAGATAGAGAGTTGGCTGCGAGCGGTGATCGCTCCGATCGAGGGGCAGGTGCGCGAGCACCAGTCTCAGCTCAGGCGCAGGCTGGATTCGGTGCGCCGCGTGCTCGACGCGACCCAGAGCCTGGATTCGCGCATCGCCGAGATCGAGGACGCGCGCGCGTTGATCGAGCAGCAGATCGCGATCGTCTCCGAGCTGGCCGAGCAGGTGCGCACGATGCTCGCGTACAGCGTCGAGCCGATCGACGAGACCGCGTTCGAACCCGCCTGACGGCGGCGCGACGCTCTCGCACGGCCACGCTGGCGAGGCGCGCAACAACTCAGGCACCCGCGACGAGCGCGCTCACGAGCCGCGGCTGGCACGGCTGCCGCGGCTGGCACCGGCGGCAGTGGCCCTGGCACGGCTGGCATGGCTGGCACGGCTGGCACGGCTGGCACGGCTGGCACGGCTGGCGCCTGACGTTTCGCAGGTTATCCTGTCGCCGAAATGGGCTGGCTATCAGATCGCATCGTGCGCTGGCAGCGCGCGCACGGCCGCAGCGACCTGCCCTGGCAGGGCACGCGCGACCCGTACCGGATCTGGGTGTCCGAGATGATGCTGCAGCAGACCCAGGTGGCGGCCGTGATCCGGTACTATCGAGCGTTTCGTCGCGCGCTTTCCCGACGTGCACGCGCTTGCGCGCGCGCAGCCCGACGACGTGATGCGCCTCTGGAGCGGGCTTGGCTACTACAGCCGCGCTCGCAACCTTCACGCAGTGCGCCCGACGCCTGGTCGACGAGTTCGGCGGTGAGTTCCCGCGCAGCGCGAGCGAGTTGGCGAAGTTGCCCGGAATCGGTCGATCGAGCGGCGCGGCGATCGCGGCGTTCGCCTTCGGCGCGCGCGCCCCGATCCTCGACGGCAACGTGCGCAGGGTGCTGTGCCGGGTATTCGCGGTCGAGGGCTACCCCGGACGCGGCCCGGTCGAACGCCGCCTCTGGGAGATCGCCGAGCGCGAGCTTCCACGGCGCTCGATCGAGACCTACACGCAGGGCCTGATGGATCTTGGCGCGACCCTTTGTACGCGCTCGCGACCAGCCTGCCCGCGTTGCCCGCTGCGTGCGCGCTGCCTGGCGTACGCGCAGGGCCGCGCCGCCGAACTGCCCGAGCGCCCGGCCGCGCCGCGCGCTCGCGTCGCGCACGACCTCGATGCTGATCCTGCGACGAGGCGACGACGTGCTGCTCGAGCGGCGCGCGCCGAGCGGGATCTGGGGCGGGCTCTGGAGCCTGCCGCAGTTCGACTCCGATCCGCCGAGCGACTCCGATCCGCCGAGCGACTCCGGTCCGACGCGGCGGCGGCGCCCGTGCCAGTCCCTCGGCCCTCGAAGCGGCGGTCGCACGAAGCGGCCATCGCCTGGTGTCGCACCGCAAGCTGCCCCACTTCGAGCACGTGTTCACGCACTTGCGCCTGCGCGTCGAGCCGGTGCTGGTGATCGTCGCCGCGTCGCGCTCCGAGCGTGTTCGCGAGGCGCCCGGCGAAATCTGGCTCGCGCTCGCCGACACCGAGTCGGCCGCGCTGCCCGCGCCGGTCAAGTCGCTGCTGCTGCGGCTACGCGACGGACGACCCGCGACCCGCGACGGATGACCCGCGGCCCGCGTCGGGCGACCCGCGACGCGCGTCAGACGACCCGGTGTTCCTCCAGGTACTGGTGCACCAGCGACAGGCGCACCATCGGGTCGGGAAGGGCCATCAGCTGTTGCCTCGCCTTGGGCGTGATCGGAAGGAACTCGCACAGGCGATTCGCAACCCAGCCCGCCAACTCGAGATGATAGGGAGCGCTGACCAGCCGTCGCGCCGCGCCCGGTTCGCGGCTCTCGAGGTCGCCGAGGATGCGTTGCAGCAGCATCGGGCAGGCCTCGTAGCGCTCGGGCACCGCGACCTCCGCGTCGGCTTCGATCAACCGCGCGTGTGCGCGAATCAGTCCGTCGTCCTGAACGTGCCGCGACAGGACCTGGAACCGCTGCCCGCCGAGCGCGCGCAGCTGCAGTACGCCGAGCTGCTCCATGTCGAAGTCGGCGATGCTCGCCAGACACCCGATCTCCTCGTGTTCGGCTGCGGGCCCGACCTCTTCGCCGCGCGTGATCCTGCACACGCCGAAGGGCTGTTCCTTCTGCATGCACTCGCGGACCATGTCGACGTAGCGGGTCTCGAACACGCGCAGCGCCAGCGCGCCGTCGGGAAACAGCACCGATTGCAGCGGGAAGATCGGGAGGTCGGTGAATTCGTCCATCGTTCGTGTGGCCGTGGCGCGTGCGCCGGCGCCGGGCGCCGATCTACGCCGCGGCGAGGCGCTGCGTGAGCGCGCGGTGCCGCACCAGCACGTGCTCGGTGCGCCGCAGGTGCAGCGCGAGTTGCTCGACACAGTACACCGAGCGGTGCTGCCCGCCGGTGCAGCCGATTGCCACCGTCAGGTAGCTGCGGTTTTCCTGGATGTAGAACGGCAGCCAGGTGTGCAGGAAACCCTCGATGTGCTCGATCAGCCGCCCGACCGAGGGAATCGCCCCGAGGAACGCGACCACCGCTTCGTCGCGACCGGTGAGCGGGCGCAGTTCGCTCGTGTAGTAGGGATTGGGCAGACAGCGCGCGTCGAACACCAGGTCGGCATCGAGCGGGACCCCGTGCTTGTAGGCGAACGACTCGAACAGCAGCGTGATCGGCGCGCGTTCGGCGCCGACGACGTCGCGCACCCATTGGCGCAGCACGTTCGGGTGCAGGTCGCTGGTGTCGAGCGATACGCCGAGATCTTCGAGCACCGACATCATCTCGCGCTCGCGCTCGATCGCCTCCTCCAGCGTGGCGATCGGTCGCGCGAGGGCGCGCGTGTCGACAGCGGATGCCGGCGTCGGGTCTCGGAGTAGCGCTGCACCAGCGTGTCGGTGCGTGCGTTCAGGAAGATCACCTTGATGTCGTGGTCGCTGCGAGCCGAGGCTCGGCGACCACTTCGCGCAAGTCGCCAAGCGATGCGCCGCTGCGCGCGTCGATCGACACCGCGACGCTCTCGTGCCCGGCGTCGCGCAGCGACGCGATCACGTCCTGGAGGAATCGCACCGGCAGGTTGTCGATGCAGAAGTAGCCGTCGTCCTCGAGGACGTTGATCGCGATCGACTTGCCCGAGCCAGAGATACCGGTGATCAGTACGACGCGCATGCGCCTTCGGCGGGGATTCACCCGCCCTCACCCATTCGAGTGAACAGCTTAACCCGCGCGGCGGCGCGAGTCGATCGACCCGGGAAGGGCACCCGGGAAGCGCGGGCCTACTTTCCGGAGTTCTCGATCAGCTCGTGCTGGCGCGCGATGAACTCGCCCATCGTGTCGAATCCGCGCAGCGACAGCACCGTGCTGCGCACCGCCGCCTCGGTGAGCACCGCCATGTTGCGACCCGCGGCCACCGGGATCACGACCTTGCGGATCGGGAGGCCCGAGCACGTCCTCGGTGAGCGCCTCGAGCGGCAGGCGCTGGTACTCGTTCTCCAGCATGCTGCGCCGGACCAGGTGCACGATCAGCTTGAGCTTCATCTTCGGGCGAATCGCCGTTTCGCCGAAGATCGCCCGGATGTCCAGCAGCCCCAGTCCGCGCACCTCGAGCATGTTGCGCAGCAGCGGCGGGCAGCGGCCCTCGATCGCGTGCGGCGCGATGCGCTTGAAGTCGACGACGTCGTCGGCCACCAGCCCGTGTCCGCGGCTGATCAGCTCCAGCGCGAGTTCGCTCTTGCCCAGTCCCGACTCGCCCGAGATCAGCACGCCCATTCCGAGCACGTCCATGAACACGCCGTGCATCGACGTGCTTTCGGCAATCGCCTTCGCGAGCCAGTAGCGAAGCGCGTCGATCACCTCGGCCGCGGGAAGCGGCGAGCGCAGCACGCGGCAGGCGGTCCGTCTCGCAGCATTCGATCAACAGCGGATCGGGCACCGCGGCCTCGGAGACGATCAGCGCGGGCGGGCGGCCCGGCGAACAGGTCGGTCGAGGATCGTCTGGTGCTTGGCGTCGTCGAGGCGATCGTAGTAGGCGGTTTCGGCGTTTCCCAAGACGTGGAGCCTGGTCGGGTGGATCAGGTTCAGGTAACCGACCAGGTCCGACGGAGGCGCGACCGCTGGTGTCGATCTGCCGATCCGCGCCCTGTTCGCCCGCGAGCCAGCTCAGTCCGAGCGCGTCGCGGTTCGCGTCGTACGAGGTGGCGGACGGTGACTGTCATGCGCCGGGTCAATGAACGGGCTGCCGGCGCGCTCGGGTGCTCGGCCGCGCGAACGGTCAGGCGGCCGGCCGGTACGGCGACCAGGTCGACAGGATCTTCAGGCACCTGCGCCGGGTCGTCGGAGGTCGATCAGCCGATCGCGGATCGCCCGATCGGACAGCAGTTCGGCGAGTTCGGACAGCAATTCGAGGTGCTCTTCGGTCGCGTTCTCCGGGACGAGAAGGAACACCAGAACGCGCACCGGCTGCCCGTCGGGCGCGTCGAACGCGATCGGCTCGGCGAGGCGGACGAACGCAGCGAGCGCCTCCTTCAGCCCCTTGATCCGGCCGTGCGGAATCGCGACGCCTTCGCCGAGGCCGGTCGAGCCGAGCCGCTCGCGCGCGAACAGCGAGTCGAACACCTTGCCGCGTTCGATGCCGTGGTTGTTCTCGAACATCAGGCCGGCCTGCTCGAATAGGCGTTTCTTGCTGGTCACCTGAAGGTCGGTGACCACGTTGGTCGGCGGGAGGAGACGCGCGAGTCGATTCATCGTTGCGGGTCGCTGTCCGGCATTGGAAGGCACGCGGAAGTGCCGCCGGCAGCGCGGGGTCGGTTCAACATGGCGCGAATGTTACGCCTGTAGCGAGCGGTCGGTGCGAAAAAATCGTGCACTGCACAAAATACCGCACTGATTCACACGGATACCCGGCGTCAGAGCGGCGCGCCCGGTCGATCGGCGATCGTGCGCACCGCACCGGTGCCCCGCACGGGGGGCCGCGAATCAGCCCGGCGTTTGCTGCTTGATCGCGTCGTGCCCATGGTCGCGCTGCTTGGCTCTTGTACTTGATCACCTGCCGGTCGACCTTGTCGGCCAGGCTGTCGATCGCTGCGTAGAGGTCTTCGTCGCTGGCTTCGGCGAAGATCTCCTTTCCTGGCACGTGGATGCTTATCTCGGCCTTCTGGATCAGCTTGTCTACCGACATGAACACCTTGACGTCGATCATCCGGTCGAAGTGCCGGGCGATCCTCTCGAGCTTGAGCGTCACGTACTCGCGCAACGCCGGGGTGATGTCGAAGTGATGTCCGCTGATCGTCAGGTTCATGAATCCTCCGTTCGTCATACCTGAGTCGAGCTTACAGCACTTTCCTTTGCGAAACCGGCGGGATCAGCAGCGACTCGCGGTACTTGGCGACCGTCCGTCGTGCCACGACGATGCCCTGCTCGCCGAGCATCTCGGCGATGCGTCCATCGGACAGCGGCTTGTGCGTATCCTCGGCGTCGACGATCTGGCGCATCACCTCGCGGATCGCGGTGCTCGACGCCGCGCCACCGGCCTCCGTGGCGACGTGGCTGCTGAAGAAGTACTTCAGCTCGACCGTACCGAAGGGTGTGAGCATGAACTTCTGGGTGGTGACGCGCGAGATCGTCGACTCGTGCAGTCTCCAGCACCTCGGCGATCTCGCGCAGCACCAGCGGGCGCATCGCGACCGCGCCGTGCGAGAAGTACGACTTCTGACGGTCGACGATCGCCTGCGACACTTTCAGGATCGTGTCGTAGCGCTGCTGGACGTTCTTGATCAGCCAGCGTGCCTCCTGCAACTGGCCGGCGAGGTCGCGCCGATGCCGTTCTTGGTTGCGGCGCAGGATACGGGCGTAGACGTCGTTGATCGCGCAGCTTGGGCAGGACGTCCGGATTGAGCACCGCCTCCCATCCGTTGCGCCCGCGGCGCACGAACACGTCGGGAACGACGTAGGTCGGCTCGTCGATCGAGAAGGCGGCGCCGGGCCGGGGATTGAGCGAGCGGATCAGCTCCTGCGCGTCGCGCAGCGCATCGTCGTCGCAGTGGTGAACTCGCTTGAGCCGGGCGAAGTCGTGGGCGCCCAGCAGCGCGAGACTGCTCGTCGACGATCGATCGCGCGAGCGCGAACGTCTCGGGCGTCGATCGCCCCCGCGCGGCCTCGGACATCGCGTCGAGTTGCAGCAACAGGCCCTCGCGAAGGTCGCGCCCGCCGACTCCGGGCGGGTCGAAGCTCTGCAGCAGGCGCAGTGCGGTGTCGAGTGATTCGGGTTCGATCCCGGCTTCCTCGGGGAGCATCGCGAACAGGTCTCTCGAGGTCGGCGTCGAGGTAGCCGTCGTCGTTGAGGTTGTCGATCAGCAACGCGACCAGCGCGCAATCCTGAGCGGTGGCCTGCGTCGATGCGAGCTGGGTGAGCAGGTGGTCGCGCAGCGTACGACCGCTCGCGGCGACCTGCGGCATCGCGTGGTCGTCGTCGGGTTCCGCGGTGCGTCCCGCGGCATCGGAGCTCCACTCGCCGGTCGTGCCGTAGTCGGGCATGTCGCCGGCGTCCCCGGTGCGGTCGCCCGCTTCGAACTGATCCGCACCCTCGACGTCGTTGTCGCCACCGCCATCGCCGCCGTCGTCCGCGCCGGCCGATTGCCGGCCGCGCTCGTCCGGCGCCGGGCCCGCCGCCTCGATCGTGCCGTTGGCCGATATGCGCAGGCAATCGTCGAGCGGATCGTCGAGCCGCTCGAGCAGAGGATTGTCGGCGAGGATCTGCTCGAGCTCCTGGTTGAGTTCCAGCGTCGAGAGCTGGAGCAGCCGGATCGACTGCTGCAACTGCGGCGTGAGCGCGAGGTGCTGGGTGAGCTTGAGCTGGAGCGAGGGTTTCATCGGTTCGTGGTCGGGCATCTTCCGCCCGGGCGCCACCCGCCTCGAGGCCGTCGCTGGGCTACATCCGGAAGTGCTCCCCGAGGTAGACGCGGCGGACGTTCTCGTTGTCGACGATCTCGTCGGGGCGCCCGAAAGCAAGAACAGTACCAGCGTTGATGATATACGCCCGATCGCAGATTCCAAGCGTTTCGCGGACGTTGTGGTCGGTGATCAACACGCCGATTCCGCGATCTTTGAGAAATTTCACGATTCGCTGGATTTCGATCACCGCGATCGGGTCCACTCCGGCAAAGGGCTCGTCGAGCAGGATGAAGCGCGGCGAGGTCGCCAGCGCGCGCGCGATCTCCACCCGGCGGCGCTCGCCGCCGGACAGCGAGAGGGCCGGGTTCGAGCGGATGTGCTCGATCTGCAATTCGGCCAGCAGTGCCTCCAGCCTGCGCCCGATCTCGGTCGCGCCGAGCGCTCGGCCGCGTTCGTCGACCTGCAGCTCGAGCACCGCGACGATGTTCTCCTCGCACGGTGAGCTTGCGAAAGACCGACGCCTCCTGCGGGAGGTACGACAGCCCGAGCCGGGCCCGGCGGTGGATCGGCAGGCGGCTGATCGGGCGTGCGTCGAGCTGGATGCGCCCGTCGTCGCAGGGCACCAGCCCGACGATCATGTAGAAGCAGGTGGTCTTGCCGGCTCCGTTCGGGCCGAGCAGGCCGACGACTTCGCCGCTGCGTACCTCGAGCGAGACGTCCTTGACGACCTGGCGCCCGTGATAGGACTTCATCAGGTGCTCGACCGAGAGCACGCTGCGCGGCGCGACCTCGCCTTCGTTCACCGGACCCGCTGGGCTCGCGCTCGGGATGTTTCGCATCGGCGGTGTCGACACGCGTGCCGGCCGGTCGCTAGCGACGCGGCGACTGCAGGACCTGCGCCGGAGCGAGCGGGGTGGGGTCCGGTGCCGGCGCGGGCGCGGCGTTCTTGGGCTGGATCACCACCCTGACCCGCCCGCCGGGGTTCTCGGTGGTGGCCGTCGACGGCCCGCCGCCCTGGACGTCGATCGATTCGGTTCGGGCGTCGTAGACGATCAGGTTGCCGTGGAGTTCGTCGGTGACGCGGTCGTTCTCGAGCCGCTTGAGGTTGGCCCGGTCGCGCATCTTCAGAGTCTCCAGCTTGCCGTCGTACTCGAGCTGCTGCCCGACGCCGACGATGAACTGGTCGACGCCTTCGCGCTTCTGGCGAAAACTCGCCGGGCTGCCGTATGCGGTCGCGTACTGCTGACCCTCCGGATCCTGGCGCAGCACCAGCCGATCGGCGCGGATCACGAGCGTGCCCTTGGTGAGCGTGACCTTGCCGGTGAAAACGTTGATCTGCTTGAGGTCGTCGTAGCGCATCGCATCGGCTTCGACGTTCACCGGCTTGTCGCGATCGGCGCGCTCGGCGCTCGCCTGCGGGGCCGCGCCGGCGAGCGCCATGCAGGCGAGCGCCAGGCGCAGCGCGACGCGAGTGCGGCGCGCAAGGTTGGCGCGCCCGGCGAAGCGGCCGCGGCTGGGGATGTGCGTGCGATCGATGGCGGGCATGGCGGTGGCGCGTCGCGTCATCGCGTGGATGGCGGTGGCCAGTGGCCGCGTACCGTCGAGTTCACGGTCAGGACGCGCGTCGCATTATTGAATTCCATGCCGACCCCCGTCAAGGAAGACGCTCCCGAGGTGATCGTCACCGCGCGGTCGGTCCGCGCGATGTCCTCGTCGACGAGCAGTCACGATGTAATCGGTTTCGACCCGCAGCGGCGAGTTGCTCTCGGACGCGCTCGCGAACAGCACGACATCGCCGTAGAGCCTCGTCTCGCTGGCGCGCGACGCCCGCCGTGCCATGGAGCGCGCTGAGCGTGACCTTCGGGCGAAGCGGGTCGAGGCTCACCAGCAGCGGCTGCGTCGAACTCGCTCGAATCGTCGTCGGCGAAGTGCGTCAGCCGCTCGGCCGACATTCGGTACAGCGGTTCGCCCTGCTGGTTCAGGCGGGTGACCGCGAAGCGCTCGACGAAGTAGTCGGGCTCGTGGGCGAGCGGCCGCGGTCGCAGCGAGTCGCGGAACTGGTCGGCGAGTTCGGCCAGGTAGTAGGTGAACGCCGCGAGCACCGCCAGCAGCACCGATCGAGACCGCCGCGGCGAAACGGTCGTACAGGCGCGGTGCATCAGTGTCCGGTGGCCGCGCTCACCGCGCGGCGGCGGGCGAGCAACGCCTCGAGCTCTGCCGCGCGCGCCCAGCAGCCACTGCGCGAAATCACGCACCGCGCCGCGCCCGCCGGGCCGCGACGAGACCCAGTGCGCAGCGGCGACGACCTCCGGCGCAGCGTCGGCGGGCGCCGCGGCCAGCCCGGCGACCGACATCGCGCCCAGGTCGGGCCAGTCGTCGCCCATGAACGCGGTCTGCGAGAGATCCAGTCCGAAGCGTGCCGCGAGCGCGCGCAGCGCAGCGACCTTGTCCGCCACTCCCTGTTCGACCGCGTCGAAGCGCAACTCCGCGGCCCGGGTCGCGACGATCGACGACTGCCTGCCGGTGACGATCGCGATCCGCACGCCGGCTTCGCGCAGCAGCGTCAGTCCGAATCCGTCGCGAACGATGAACGCCTTCATCGCCTCGCCGGCCCGGCCCGATGAAGATGCGTCCCGTCGGTCATCGTGCCGTCGACGTCGAGCGCGAGCAGTCGCACCTTCGCGCCTCGGGCGGCGGTGTCGGGCGTGCGCTCGCGGGAATCCGGGCCCGGGCGCACTCAGACCACCTTCGCCGCTCAGCAGGTCGTGGATGTGGAGCGCGCCGACACAGCGCGCCGCTCGCAGTCGACCACCAGCAGCTGGCTGATCCGGCGCTCCTCCATCATCCGCACCGCTTCGGCGGCGAGTACGTTCGGCGTCGATCGTCGAGGGCGTGCGTCGTCATCGACTTCGCCAACCGACAGCGCACGGATGTCGCGGTCGTGTTCGAGCAAGCGGCGCAGGTCGCCGTCGGTGAAGATGCCCGACGAGCCTTTCGCCGTCGAGCACCGCGGTCATGCCCATCCGCTTGCGCGTGATCTCGAGCACCGCGCGCGCGAGCGGCGCGTCGGCGGCACCAACGGCACTTCGTCGCCGGTGCGCATCACGTCCGAGACGTGCGTCAGCAGCCGGCGTCCGAGCGCGCCGCCGGGGTGCGAGCGCGCGAAGTCCTCCTGGCCGAAGCCGCGCGCGTCGAGCACCGCGACCGCGAGCGCGTCGCCCAGCGCCAGCGATCGCGGTGGTGCTGGCGGTGGGCGCCAGGTTCAGCGGACAGGCCTCGCGCTCGACGGCGGCGTCCAGGTGCACGTCGGCGAGGCGGGCGAGCGCCGACTCGGGATTCCCGGTGATCGCGATCAGTCGTGCGCCCGCGACGCTTGACCAGCGGCACGATCGCGAGCAGTTCGGCGGTGGTGCCGGAGTTCGACAGCGCGAGCAGCACGTCGTCGCTGGTGATCATCCCGAGGTCGCCGTGACTCGCCTCGGCCGCGTGGACGAAGAACGCCGGCGTTCCGGTCGAAGCCAGCGTCGCGGCGATCTTTCGCGCGATGTGTCCCGACTTGCCCATCCCGCTCACGACTACCCTGCCCTGTGCACGCGAGGACGATCTCGCAGGCGCTGACGAAGGCGTTCGGCGATGCGTGCGGCGAGCGCCGCCACCGCGTCGGCCTCGATCCGAGGACCTCGACCGCACGCTCGACGAGCCGCCGTCGCACTTCGGGCGCGGCTAGAATCTGTGCGTCCATCGAAACCAGTATATCGACAGAAGGCGCCCCGCCGAATGCTCTCCGGACTCGAAATCGCGCTGGTTCTGCTGGCTGCCTCGGTGCTCGCCGTGGTGGGCTTGCGCGCTTTCAAGCTCCCGCCGCTGGTCGCGTACCTCGCGGTCGGGGTGCTGCTCGGCCCGCACGCGACCGATGTCGCGGGCGATCCGGAAACGGTGCGACACGCGGGCGAACTCGGCGTCGTGTTCCTGATGTTCTCGCTCGGGCCTGGAGTTCAACCTGGCCAAGCTGACCTCGATGCGCAAGCTCGTCTTCGGGCTCGGCGCGGCGCAGGTCGTGCTGACGATCCTCGCGGTGATGGCGGCTTTCGTCGTCGTGCCCGGTGCCTGGCTCGCGGCGATGTTCGGCGAGGGGCTCGACTGGCGGGTGGCGCTGGTGCTCGGCGGCACGGTGGCGATGTCGTCGACCGCGATGCTGATCAAGATGCTCTCCGAAAAGCGCGAGCTCGAGACCGAGCACGGCCGGCGCGTGTTCAGCGTGCTGCTGTTCCAGGACCTGGCCGTGATCCCCCTGCTGATCCTGATCCCGGCGCTCGCCGCAGGCGGCGACGCCTGGATCGCGGCGGTCGGACTCGCGCTTGCTCAAGGCGGTCGTGTTGCTGGTGCTGCTGCTTCGCTTCGGGCCGCCGCTGATGAAGCGCTGGTTCAACGTCGTCGCGCGCCAGCGCTCGCACGAAGTCTTCACGCTCAACGTGCTGCTTGCCACGCTGCTCTTTGCCTGGCTCACCAAGCAGGCCGGCCTGTCGATGGAGCTCGGTGCGTTCGTCGCCGGGATGCTGATCTCGGAGACCGAGTATCGCTATCAGGTCGAGGAGGACATCAAGCCGTTTCGCGACATCCTGCTCGGGCTGTTCTTCGTCTCGATCGGTGCGCTGCTCGACCTGCGCGTGGTGACCGAGTCGTGGCCGCATGTGCTGGGGTTCATGATGGTGCCGGTCCTGTTCAAGTTCGCTCTCGTGCTGGTGCTGGTGCGCCTGTTCGGAGCCGGCGCCGGAACCGCGATCCGCACCGCGGTCTGGCTGGCGCAGGCCGGCGAGTTCGGCTTCGTGCTGCTCGCGCTCGGTGCGGGAGTGGGGCTGGTGCCGGACTCGACGCTGCAGCCGGTGCTCGCGGCGATGCTGCTGTCGATGCTGGCCAGTCCGTTGCTGATCGAGCAGGCCAACCGGATCGCGCTTCGCCTCTCGAGCCAGGAGTGGCTGCAGCGCTCGCTGCAGCTGCAGAAGATCGCCAGTCACAGCCTCGCGCGCGAGAAGCACGTGATCGTCTGCGGCTACGGTCGTTGCGGACAGGCGCTGGCGCACGTGCTCGAGGCCGAGAAGGTACCGTTCATCGCGCTCGACCTCGACCCGGACCGGGTCCGCGAGGCGGCCGAGACCGGCGAGTCGGTGGTCTACGGGGACTCGGCGCGACGCGAGACGCTGCTCGCCGCCGGGGTGCACCGCGCCAGCGCGCTCGCGGTAACCTTCGACGACACGCACACTGCGATGCGCATCCTTCACCTGGTGCGCGAGCTCGCGCCGAACCTTCCGATCCTGGTGCGCACCGCCCACGAGGCGGACATCGAACAGCTGCGTGCCGCCGGCGCGACCGAGGTCGTGGCCGAGATCCTCGAGGGAAGCCTGATGCTCGCCTCGCACGCGCTGGCGCTGGTGGGCCTGCCGCTGAACCGGGTGCTGCGGCGCGTGCGCAAGGTTCGCGACGGTCGCTACGCCCTGCTGCAGGGGTTCTTCCACGGGGCCGACGACACCGACGAGGACGAGATCGAGGACGCGCCGCTGCACCTGCGCGCGATCAAGCTGAGCGACGACAGCCCGGGCGTCGGGCGCGAACTCGGCGAGCTCGGCCTCGGCGACGTGCGCGTCACGACCGTGGTCCGCGGCGGCGAGCGCCTGATCGACCCGCCGCGCGACCTGTCGGTTCGCTCGGGCGACACGCTGGTGGTTTCAGGGACCCTCGAGCAGATCGACACGGCCCAACGCCTGCTCGCGAGCGACTGAGCGCACCGGGTCCGGCGGGCCGCCCCGGCAGGATTGGACGCGCGGCGCTAAAATGTCGGGTTAGTCAAAAAACAACCGCGACATTGAGCCAAGAAGATTTCCTCACGCTCGACCAGATCCGTTTCGGCTACCGCGAGCGCCTGATCCTCGACGGCGTGTCGCATGCGCTTTCCGCGCGGCAAGGTCGTGGCGCTGATCGGCGGGTCCGGTTCGGGCAAGACGACCATCCTGCGGCTGATCGGCGGGCTGTTGCGTCCGAGTCGAGGGCCGGTCGTGTTCGACGGGCAGGACGTGCACACGCTCGACCGCGACGGCGCTCTACGCTTCTGCGCCGGCGCATGGGCATGCTGTACCAGTTCGGCGCGCTGTTCACCGACCTGACGGTGTTCGAGAACGTCGCCTTCCCGCTGCGCGAGCACACCGAGCTGCCCGAGGCGCTGATCCGCGACCTGGTGCTGCTCAAGCTCAATGCGGTCGGCCTGCGCGGCGCGGCGCAGTTTCGCACCTCGCAGCTCTCGGGCGGCATGGCGCGGCGGGTCGCGCTGGCGCGCGCGATCGCGCTCGATCCGCCGCTGATCATGTACGACGAGCCGTTCGCCGGCCTCGACCCGGTCGCGCTCGCGACGGTCGCGACGCTGATCCGCAAGCTCAACGACGCGCTCGAGTGCCGCGTCGATCGCTGGTGTCGCACGACATCAAGGACGCCTTCGGCATCGCCGACTACGTCTACCTGCTCGCGTCGGCGGCGCATCGTGGCGGGGGAACGCCCGACGAGATGCGCGGCGTCGGACGACGCCAACGTGCGCCAGTTCCTCGACGGCAGCATCGACGGGCCGGTCGCATTCCACTACCAGGCCGCGCCGCTCGCCGAGGACCTGGGCGTGAGCGCGATGATCTCCGGCGCCGGCACCGCCGCGCGCTGGCTGGTCGACCGGATCGCCTACGTCGGCTACGGCCGCGCGCTTCTTCCTGCGCCTGTGCGGGCTCGGCGTTGGCGGCGTTGCGCCGGCCGCGTCTCGTGGTCGACCAGATCCATTTCATCGGCAACTACTCGCTGTCGATCATCCTGGTCTCGGGCCTGCTGATCGGCTTCGTGCTCGGTCTGCAGGGCTACTACACGCTGCGTCGCTACGGCTCCGAAGAGGCGCTCGGCCTGCTGGTCACGCTGTCGCTGGTGCGCGAACTCGGGCCGGTGGTCACCGCGCTGCTGTTCGCCGGGCGCGCCGGCACCTCGCTGACCGCGGAGGTCGGCCTGATGAAGGCCGGCGAGCAGATCGACGCGATGGAGATGATGGCGGTCGACCCGGTCGCGCGCGTGCTCGCGCCGCGCTTCGTCGCGGCGCTGCTGTGCGATGCCGTTGCTCGCCGCGCTGTTCTCGGCGATGGGCGTGCTCGGCGGCTACCTCGTCGGCGTGCGAGACTGATCGGCGTCGACGCCGGTGCGTTCTGGTCGCAGATGCAGAGCGGGGTCGACTGGATCGAGGACGTCGGCAACGGCGTGGTCAAGAGCATCGTGTTCGGCTTCACCGTGTCGTTCGTCGCGCTGTTCGTCGGCTACGAGGCGGAGCCGACGCCCGAGGGCGTCGCCTACGCGACCACGACCACCGTGGTCGTGGCCTCGCTCGCGGTGCTCGGGCTGGACTTCGTGCTGACCGCGCTGATGTTCAGCACGAGCTGAAGGCGCGGCGAGACGATGCGCATGTGCCGCAAGGAACTGGAGTGAACGGATGAAACTCGAAATCGATCGACCTGCTGGTCGGGCTGTTCGTGCTGCTCGGTTTCGCGCGCGCTGGCTGTTTCTGGCGGTGCGCGCGGGTAACATGAGCTCGAGCATCGCGCTCTCGGACACCTACGAGGCGAGCGCGCGCTTCGACAACATCGGCGGGCTCAAGCCGCGTGCCGCGGTGCGCAGCGCCGGCGTCGTGGTCGGGCGCGTCACCGCGATCCGCTTCGACGACAAGGCCTACCAGGCCGAGGTCACGCTCGCGCTGGACCGCCGCTACCAGTTCCCGAAGGACAGCTCGGCCGAAGATCCTGACTTCGGGTCTGCTCGGCGAGCAGTACATCGGGCTCGAACCCGGCGGTGACCTCGAGATGCTCGACCGCCGGCGACCGGATCACGCTGACGCAGTCGGCGGTGGTGCTGGAGAACCTGATCGGCCAGTTCCTCTACGGCAAGGCCGCCGAAGGAGGGCAGAAATGAAGGCTTGCCGCGATTGCGGCCGGCGCTTACGCTGTCGGGCGTCGCTCGTCGCTCGGCGGCTGCGCCAGCGTCGCGCCCGGTACGACGACTTCCGCTCGGCGCGCGACCCCCTCGAGGGCTTCAACCGGGCGGTGTTCGGCGTCAACGAAGTGCTCGACGAGTCCGTTTTCAAGCCGTTGGCGACCGGCTACGAGGACGGTGGTGCCGGAGACTGGCGCGCTGGATGATCGGCAACGTGTTCGCGAACGTCGCCGACCTCTGGACCGGCGTGAACCAGTTGCTGCAGGGCAAGCCGGTGCTGGCGGCCTCCGATCTGGCGTCGCTTCGCGATCAACACGATGGTCGGCTTCGGCGGCGTCGCCGACTGTGGCGACCGACTTCGGCCTGCGAGCGACACCGCGAGGATTTCGGCCAGACGCTGGGCGTGCTGGGGCGTTCGGCATGGGGCCGTACCTGGTGCTGCCGGTGTTCGGCCCGTCGAGCGTGCGCGACGGCATCGGGTTCGCGCTCGACTGGTCAGCCGATCCGCTGCGCGAGATCGCGTCGGACGGGCAAGCGCAACAATGCGGTCGCTGCTGCGCGTGGTCGACACCCGCGCCGTCGCTGCTCAAGGCGAGCGACGTGATCGACGGGGTCGCGCTCGACAAGTACCTGTTCATTCGCGACACCTACCTGCAGCGCCGCAGGAACCTGGTCTACGACGGCGACGGCGCCGCCGGACTACGGCAGCGACGATCTGAACCGAGGCACCGCGCCGCTCGACGAGGAGACCGACGATGAAACGATGATACGCTGCTACACTTGATGCTGGCGCTGGCGGCGCTGCTGTCCGCTGCGCGGCAGCGGCGGCGCCGAAGCGCCCGATCAAGCTGATCGAGCGCGTGAGCGGCGAGATGATCGACCGCATCAGGGCCGACGCCGGGCTGCAGGCCGGCGACTTCGCGAAGATGTCAGCGAACTGGTCGACTCGACCGTGATGCCGCACGTCGACTTCCAGCGCATGACCGCGCTCGTCGGTCGGGCCGGCACTGGCGCGTCGCCACGCCCGACCAGCAGAAGCAGCTGATGACCGAGTTCCGCACGCTGCTGCTGCGCACCTACTCCGGGGCGCTGTCCGCGGTCGAAGGACCAGAGCGTGCGGATGAAGCCGCTGCGCGCCGACCCGAAGGACACCGACGTGATCGTGCGCAGCGAGGTGGTGCCAGCCGCGCGGCGAACCGATCCAGCTCGACTACCGGCTGAGCAAGCAGGGCGAGGCTGGAAGATCTACGACGTCAACGTGCTCGGCGTGTGGCTGATCGAAACCTACCGCAACCAGTTCGGGCAGGAAGTCAGCGACGGCGGCATCGACGGGCTGATCCGCACCCTGACCGACAAGAACCGCGCCTTCGCTGCCGGCGCGCAAGTCCTGAATCGCGCGGCGCGAACGCGCCCGACGGTTCCGATCGGTCATGCAAAGCGCCCCCGAGACGCGTCACCTTCGACACCGCGCCGCACGTGCTCGAGGAGCTCGCGCGTGCGCTCGCCGGCGACGGTTGGTCGCTCGACCTGTCCGGGTGCACCGAGTTCGACTCGTCGCTGATCGGCGTGATGCTCGAGCTCGAGCGCAGGGCGAAGGCCGCTGGCGCGCGCTGCAGGTTCGCACGCGCCCGCGCCCAACCTGCTGCGAGCTGGCGCGCCTGTACGGCGTTCACGAGTTGCTCTTTGTCGATCGCGATTGACGTCCGCTGCGCTCGTCAAGCGTTACGGATCGCTTCGAGGCGCTGCGCGGTGTCACGCTGCAGGTGCGCGCAGGGCGAGTTCTTCGGCCTGCTCGGCCCCAACGGCGCCGGCAAGACCACGCTGATCTCGATCGTCGCCGGGCTCGCGCGCGCTTCGGGCGGAACGGTGTCGGTCATGGGGCACGACGTCGTCGCCGACTACCGCGGCGCGCGGCGCGCGCTCGGCGTCGTTCCGCAGGAGCTGGTGTTCGACCCGTTCTTCACGGTGCGCGAGACGCTGCGCATCACCTCGGGCTACTACGGCATTCGCGACAACGACGACTGGATCGACGAAATCCTGGTCAATCTCGACCTCGTCTCGAAGGCCGACGCCAACATGCGCGCGCTCTCGGGCGGGATGAAGCGGCGCGTGCTGGTCGCGCAGGCGCTGGTGCACCGCCCGCCGGTGATCGTGCTCGACGAGCCGACCGCGGGAGTCGACGTCGAGCTGCGCCAGACGCTGTGGGAGTTCATCCGCCGCCTGAACCGCGACGGGCACACGATCGTGCTCACCACGCACTACCTGGAGGAGGCGCAGGAACTGTGCACGCGCATCGCGATGCTCAAGAACGGCGAGCTGGTCGCGCTCGAGCGCACCGAGACGCTGATCCGCCAGTTCGCTGGCGGTCGGCTGCGTGCTGCGGCTGACAGACGGGGTGCTCCCGCCCGCGCTCGAACCGATCGCCGCGCGTGAAGAGGGTTCGTCGGAGCGCGTCACGCTGCGCGTGGACAGCTACGAACAGGTCGAGCCGATCCTGGCGCAGCTGCGCCAGTCGGGCTGCACGATCGAGGAGATGGAGCTGCTGCACACCGACCTCGAGGACGTGTTCGTGCGCATCATGCGCGAGGCCCGGTGAACGCGACGCCCCGGGGCACTGCACGCGATGCACGGCTTTCGCACGCTGCTGCGTCAAGGAGCTGCACGCGCTTCGCGAAGGTGAGCGTGCAGACCGTGCTCGCGCCGATCCTCACCTCGCTGCTGTACCTGCTGATCTTCTCGCACGCGCTGCAGGATCGCGTGCAGGTGTTCGACGGGTGTCGGCTACACGGCGTTCCTGGTGCCGGGGCTGGTGATGATGGCGGTGCTGCAGAACGCGTTCGCCAACACCTCGTCGTCGCTGATCCAGAGCAAGATCACCGGCAACATCGTGTTCATCCTGCTGCCGCCGCTGTCGCACCTGGAGATCTTCGCCGCCTACGTGCTCGCGTCGATGGTGCGCGGCCTCGCGGTGGGTTCTGGGGTGTTCGTCGTGACCGTCTGGTTCGCCTCGCCGAGCTTCGCGCACCCGCTGTGGATCGCTGGTGTTCGCGCTTCTGGGCAGCGCCATTCTCGGTACAATCGGGCTGCTGGCCGGGATCTGGGCCGAGAAGTTCGACCAGATCGCCGCATTCCAGAACTTCATCATCATGCCGGCCACCTTCCTGTCCGGCGTTTTTTATTCGGTGCAGTCGCTGCCGGAGTTCTGGCTCGCTGTGTCGCACCTGAATCCGTTCTTCTACATGGTCGACGGTTTTCGCTACGGCTTCTTCGGTGTGTCGGACGTCGCGCCGACCACCAGCCTGACGGTCGCACTCGTGGCGCTCGCGGTCGTTTCCGCGATCACGCTCGCGTTGCTGCGTTCGGGCTACAAGCTCAGGTACTGAACCGCGCGCCATCCGACACGACCGGAACCACGACATGGACCCCACACCGCAGGATATCGAACGCTACATCGCCGCCGGGCTCGACTGCGAGGTCGTCGAGGTCGAGGGCGACGGGCGCCACTTCCAGGCGCTGATCGTTTCGACCGGTTTCGAGGGACAGAGCGCCGATCCAGCGCCACCAGCTCGTCTACAAGGCGCTCGGCGAACGGATGCGCGAGGAGATCCACGCGCTGTCGATGCGCACCCTCACGCCTGAAGAGCACGCGGCCGGCGCGAGCTGATGGAGCGTTTGCGGATCGACGGCGGCGGGCCGCTGCGTGGCAGCGTCGCCGTTTCGGGCGCGAAGAACGCGGCGCTGCCGATCCTCGCGGCCGGGCTGCTCTCGGGCGATGCGCTCGAGGTGTCGAACGTACCCGATCTGCTCGACGTCTCGACCATGCTCGAGCTGCTCGGGCGCATGGGGGTGCGCACGCGGCGCGAAGGCGCGACGGTGGCGATCGACGCGTCGCAGGTCGATTCGCTCGAGGCGCCCTACGATCTGGTGCGAACGATGCGCGCCTCGATCCTGGTGCTCGGGCCGCTGCTCGCGCGCTTCGGCCAGGCGCGCGTGTCGCTGCCCGGGGGCTGCGCGATCGGGCAGCGCCCGGTCGACCAGCACATCCGCGGCCTGCAGGCGATGGGCGCCCAGATCAGCATCGAGCACGGCTACGTCGTCGCGACCGCGTCGCGACTGCGCGGTGCGCGCATCGTCACCGACATGGTCACGGTCACCGGCACCGAGAACCTGATGATGGCGGCCACGCTGGCCGAGGGCGAGACGGTGATCGAGAACGCCGCCCGCGAACCCGAGGTGGTCGACCTGGCCAACGCGCTGGTCGCGATGGGCGCGCGGATCGAGGGCGCAGGCAGCGACCGCATCGTCGTGCACGGCGTGGCGCGGCTCGGCGGCGCGTCGCACCGCGTGATGCCCGATCGCATCGAGGCGGGCACCTTCCTGTGCGCGGCGGCGGCGGCGTCGGGCGAGGTGACGCTCACCTCGGTGCTCGCCCGGCACGATGGACGCGACGCTCGACAAGCTGCGCGAGGCGGGGGCGACGATCGAGGTCGGCGCCGACTGGATCCGGATCGCGATGAACCGACGGCCGAAAGCGGTGAACCTGCGCACCGCGCCCTATCCGGGCTTCGCCACCGACATGCAGGCGCAGATCATGGCGATGAACACGGTAGCCGAGGGCACCGGGGTGGTGACCGAGACGATCTTCGAGAACCGTTTCATGCACGTGCTCGAGTTGCAGCGCCTGGGAGCCGACATCGCGATCGAGGGCAACACCGCCGTGGTCCGCGGCGTCGCGGGACTGTCCGGGGCGTCGGTCATGGCCACCGACCTGCGCGCGTCGGCCGGGCTGGTGATCGCCGGCTCTCGTCGCCGAGGGCTACACGGTGATCGATCGCATCTATCATCTGGATCGCGGCTACGAACGAATCCAGGAAAAGCTCGCCGGGCTCGGCGCGCGCATCCAGAGAGTCAGCTGAGAACGCGATGAACCTCGACGGCACCGTGACGCTGGCCCTTTCCAAGGGGCGCATTCTCGACGAGACGCTTCCGCTGCTCGCCACGGCGGGCATCGCGGTCGACCCACTGCTCGCCGAATCGCGCAAGCTGGTCCTTCCCACCAGCGACCCGGCGCTGCGGCTGCTGATCGTTCGAGCGAGCGACGTGCCGACCTACGTCCAGTACGGCGCGGCCGACCTTGGCGTTGCGGGCTCGACGTCCTGCTCGAACACGGCGGCGAAGGCCTGTACCAGCCGATCGACCTGAACATCGGGCGCTGCCGGCTGTGCGTGGCGGCGCGCAACGGCTTCGACTACGCGAGCGCGGTGCGGCGCGGCGCGCGGCTGCGGGTCGCGACCAAGTACGTCGAATCGGCCCGCCGGCACTTCGCCGCCAAGGGCGTGCACGTCGACCTGATCAAGCTCTACGGCTCGATGGAACTGGCCCCGCTGGTGGGGCTCGCCGACGCGATCGTCGACCTGGTGAGCACGCGGCAGAACGCTCGCCGCCAACGATCTCGCCGTGGTCGAGGAAATCATGCCGATCTCGTCTCGACTGGTGGTGAACCAGGCTTCGCTCAAGACGCGCTCGGCGCTGCTGCGTCCGCTGCTCGACGCGCTCGCCGCGGCGGCGGGGTCGCAATGACCGCGCCGCAGCCCGGCGCACCGGACGCGCCGTCGGCAGGTTCGCAGACGCCGTCGGCAGGTTCGCAGACGCCGCCCGCGGGTCCGACGAAGCAGCCCGAGGGTCCGCCGCCCGAAGTGCGCGTGCTCGACACTTCGCAGGCCGGATTCGAGCAGCAGTTCTCGGCGCTGCTCGCATTCGAGAGCGAGCACGACGCCGAAATCGGGCGCGTGGTCGCCGCGATCGTCGCCGACGTGCGCGCGCGCGGCGACGCGGCGCTTCTCGAGTACACGCACCGCTTCGACCGGTTCGACGCGCGCGACGCCGCCGCGCTCGAACTGCCGCGAGCCGAACTCGCCTCGGCGCTGTCGGCGATCGAACCGCAGCAGCGTGCGGCGCTCGACGAGGCCGCGTCGCGGATCCGAAGCTTTCACCAGCGCCAGCTCGCCGAATCGTGGTCGTACCGCGAGGCCGACGGCACGCGCCTCGGACAACGGGTCACGGCGATCGAGCGCGTCGGTCTCTACGTGCCCGGCGGCAAGGCCGCGTATCCGTCGTCGGTTCTGATGAACGCGATTCCGGCCAAGGTGGCCGGCGTCGAGCACCTGGTCATGGTCGTGCCCACGCCCGAGGGCGTGCGCAACCCGCTGGTGCTCGCGGCCGCGGCGATCGCCGGCGTCGACCGCGTGTTCACGATCGGCGGCGCGCAGGCGGTGGCGGCGCTCGCCTACGGCACGCCGACCGTGCCCGCGGTGGACAAGATCGTCGGGCCGGGCAACGCCTACGTCGCCGAAGCCAAGCGTCGCGTGTTCGGCGTCGTGGGCATCGACATGATCGCCGGCCCGAGCGAGATCCTGATCGTCTGCGACGGGCAGCACCGATCCGCGCTGGATCGCGATGGACATGTTCTCGCAGGCCGAGCACGACGAGATGGCGCAGGCGATCCTGCTCAGTCCCGATGCCGATTTCATCGAGCGCGTGCGTGTCGCGATCGGCGAGCAGCTCGGTGCGATGCCGCGGCGCGCGGTGATCGCCGCTTCGCTCGCAGCGCGCGGCGCGCTGGTGAAGGTGCGCGACCTGGACGAGGCCTTCGAGATCGCCAACCGGGTCGCTCCCGAACACCTCGAGATCTCGATCGCCGACGCGGCGCCCTGGGTCGATCGCGTTCGCCACGCCGGGGCGATCTTCGTCGGCGCGCATTCGTCCGAGGCGATCGGCGACTACTGCGCCGGGCCCAACCACGTGCTGCCGACGATGCGCAGCGCGCGATTCTCCTCGCCGCTGGGCGTGTACGACTTCCAGAAGCGCAGCAGCGTGATCGAGATCAGCCGCGAGGGCGCGCAGCGCCTCGGGCCGATCGTCGACGTGCTCGCGCGCGGCGAGGGCTTGCACGCGCACGCGCGCAGCGCGACGCTGCGCATCGATCGGAGCGAACCGCGATGACCGGGGGCGCGAGCAAGCGCGGCAACGAACCCGGCGCTCGACCCGGCGCGGCTCCGGAGCGAACGAGCGCTGGCGCGCGCGCGCGCGAAGTCATTCGCGCCGAGATCCAGCAGATGTCCGGGTACCACGTGCCCGACGCCGGCGGACATGGTCAAGCTCGACGCGATGGAGAATCCGTACCGGTTCTCGCCCGAGCTCTCGCGCGCCGAACTGGGCGAGCGTCTCGCCGGCCGTGGCGATCAACCGCTATCCGGTCCCGACGTACACCGCGCTGAAGGCGATGATCTGCGAGCGCCTCGGCGTTCCCGAGGGCTTCGACGTGATCCTGGGCAACGGATCGGACGAGCTGATCACGCTGCTCACCGTCGCCGCCGCGCGCCCCGGGGCGTGCATCGTCGCCCCGGTGCCGGCCTTCGTCATGTACGAGATCTCGGCGCGGCTCGCGCGGTTCGATTCGTCGGCGTCGCGCTCGCGCCCGACTTCAGCCTCGACCTGCCGGCGACGCTGGCGGCGATCGACGCGCAGCGTCCGGCGGTGGTCTATCTCGGCTATCCGAACAACCCGACCGGCAACCTGCTACGACGACGCGGCGATCGAGGCGGTGGTGCGCGCGGCGCCGGGCGCTGGTGGTGATCGACGAGGCCTACCAACCGTTCGCGCAGGTGTCGCTGGATGTCGCGCCTGCCCGAGTTCGACCACCTGATGGTGATGCGCACCGTGTCCAAGCTCGGCCTCGCCGGAATCCGGCTCGGCTACCTCGCCGCCGCGCCCGCGTGGCTCGAGCGAACTCGAGAAGCTGCGCCCGCCCTACAACGTCAACGTGCTCACCGAGGCGGCCGCGATGTTCGCGCTCGAGCACCTCGACGTGCTTCGAGCGCCAGGCCGCGCAGCTGCGCGCCGACCGCGACGCGCTCGCGGCGCGACTCGCGGCGCTCGCCGGCGTCGAGGTCTTCGCCTCGCAGGCCAATTTCGTCCTGGTCCGGGTCGCGGCGAGCCGCCGAGCTGTGGCGTGCGCTGCTCGAGCGCAAGGTGCTGGTCAAGGACGTCGGTAGAATGCACCCGCTGCTGGCCGACTGCCTGCGCCTGACCGTGGGTACCCCCGAAGAGAACGCGGCGATGGTCGCCGCGCTCGAACAGTCGCTCGCGGCGGCGCGCCGAGTTCATCCGAGCCAGGTTCCCGAAGCCAGGAAGGCACCATGAGCACCCGAAACGCGGAAGTCGTCCGCAACACCGCCGAGACCCGGATCCGGGTCCGCATCGACCTCGACGGCAGCGGCAAGTGCGCGCTGTCCACCGGCGTGCCGTTCCTCGACCACATGCTCGACCAGATCGCGCGCCACGGCCTGATCGACCTGGAGATCGACGCCGAAGGGCGACCTGCACATCGACGCGCACCACACGGTCGAGGACATCGGCATCACGCTCGGTCAGGCCTTCGCGAAGGCGATCGGCGACAAGAAGGGCGTGCGCCGCTACGGGCACGCCTACGTCCCGCTCGACGAAGCGCTGTCGCGTGTCGTGGTCGACCTCTCCGGACGCCCCGGCCTGTCGTGGCGCGTGCAGTTCACGCCGTTCGATGGTCGGCGACTTCGACGTCGACCTCGCGCGCGAGTTCTTCCAGGGATTCGTCAACCACGCGCTGGTCACGCTGCACGTCGACAACCTCCACGGCGACAACGCGCACCATCAGTGCGAGACGGTGTTCAAGGCCTTCGCGCGCGCGCTGCGCATGGCGATCGAGCCCGACCCGCGCCAGGGCGAGAGCATTCCGTCGACCAAGGGCACGCTCTAGCGCGGCCCGTGTCGATCCTGGCTCGACCGACCGGAATCCGAACAACATGGCGCTGATCGCCGTCGTCGACTACGGCATGGGCAACCTGCGCTCGGTCGCCAAGGCGCTCGAGCACGTCGCGCCCAGGGACACGGTCGAGATCACCGGCGAGGCGTCGCGGGTCGACGCGGCCGCGCGTGTGGTCTTTCCCGGACAGGGAGCGATGTCGCGATTGCATGCGCCACCTCGACGCTTCGGGGCTGCGCGACGCGGTGTTGCGCGCGGCGCGCACGCGCCCGCTGTTCGGCGTCTGTGTCGGCGAGCAGATGCTGTTCGACTGGAGCGCCGAGGGCGACACTCCGGGGCTGGGCGTGCTGCCGGGCGAGGTGCTGCGCTTCCCGCCGCAGGCGATGCACGCCGCAGACGGCGCGCGACTGAAGGTGCCGCACATGGGCTGGAACCGGGTCCGCCAGACGAAAGAACATCCGATCTGGAGCGGCGTGCCCGACGACGCCTACTTCTATTTCGTGCACAGCTATTACGTCGTGCCCACCGACCCGGCGCACATCGCGGGTCGAACCGACTACGGGATCGCCTTTACCTGCGCGGTGGCGCGCGATAATATCTTCGCGACCCAGTTCCATCCCGAGAAGAGCGCCGCCAACGGCCTTCGCCTGTACGAGAATTTCGTTCGCTGGAATCCATGACGAGCCGTTACCGGGCGAATCGGCCCGGGCCCAGGCTTACATCCGAATGCCCGTTCCCAGCCAGCTGACTCCAACGCCATGCTGTTGATTCCCGCGATCGATCTGAAGGACGGCCGCTGCGTGCGTTTGCGCCAGGGCGACATGAACGACGAGACGGTGTTCTCGGAAGATCCGGTCGAGGTCGCGCTCGGTTGGGTCGAACGCGGAGCGCGCCGGCTGCACCTCGTCGACCTCAACGGCGCGGTCGCGGGCAAACCGCGCAACGAAGCGGTGATCAAGGAGATCCTCGACGCGGTCGGCCCGCGCGTGCCGGTGCAGCTCGGCGGCGGGATCCGCGACCTGGACACGATCGAGCGCTACCTGGACGACGGCATCAGCTACGTGATCATCGGCACCGCCGCGGTCAAGAACCCGGGTTTCCTGCACGACGCCTGCGGCGCGTTTCCGGGGCAGATCATCGTCGGCCTCGACGCGAGAGACGGCAAGGTCGCCACCGACGGCTGGAGCAAGCTCACCGGTCACGACGTGATCGACCTGGCGAAGAAGTTCCAGGGCTACGGCGTCGAGGCGATCGTCTACACCGACATCGGGCGCGACGGAATGCTCACCGGAGTGAACATCGAGGCCACGGTGCGCCTCGCGCGCGAGGTCAGCGTCCCGGTGATCGCGTCGGGCGGGTTCACCGGGATGCAGGACGTCGAGCGGTTGTGCGAAGTCGAGGCCGAAGGCGTGCGCGGCGCGATCCTCGGGCGTGCGCTCTACGAGGGAACGATCGACTTCGCGGCCGCGCAGCAGCGCGCCGACGAGTTGAACGGCCCGAGCTGACGCGTGCTCACCAAGCGGATCATCCCCTGCCTCGACGTCACCGCCGGGCGTGTCGTCAAGGGCGTGAATTTCGTCGAGTTGCGCGACGCCGGCGATCCGGTCGAAATCGCGCGCCGCTACGACGAACAGGGCGCCGACGAACTGACCTTCCTCGACATCACCGCCTCGAGCGACGCGCGCGACATCATCCTGCACGTGATCGAGTCGGTCGCCGACGAGGTGTTCATTCCGCTCACCGTCGGTGGCGGGGTGCGCGCGATCGAAGACGTGCGCAGGCTGCTCAACGCCGGCGCCGACAAGATCTCGATCAACACCGCCGCGGTCGAAGACCCGCGACTGATCGCCGACGCGAGCGCGCGCTACGGCGCCCAGTGCATCGTGATCGCGATCGACGCGAAGCGCGCCGCAGACGACCGCTGGGAGGTGTACACGCACGGCGGGCGCAGGCCGACCGGGCGCGACGCGATCGAATGGGCATGCGAGGCCGAGCGCCTGGGTGCCGGCGAGATCCTGCTCACGAGCATGGACCGCGACGGCACCCGCCAGGGTTTCGACCTCGCGCTGACGCGCGCGCATCAGCGACGCGGTCGGTATCCCGGTGATCGCCTCCGGCGGCGTCGGGTCGTTGCAGCACCTGGCCGACGGCGTCACCGAGGGGCGCGCCGACGCGGTGCTCGCGGCGAGCATCTTTCACTTCGGCGAGCACACGGTGCGCGAGGCCAAGCAGTACATGGCCGACGCGCGGCATCGCCGTGCGGCTCGATTGAGCGGCGCGCTCGCGCCTCTGACGTGGCCGGTCCGATCACCAGCAACCTGTCGCCCGAGTGGCTCGACGCCGTGCGCTGGGACGACGCGGGCCTGGTCGCGGCGATCGCGCAGGAACTGGGCTCGGAGCGCATCCTGATGGTGGCCTGGATGAATCGCGAGGCACTCGCCGAGACCGCCGCCACCGGTCGCGCGGTGTACTGGTCGCGATCGCGTGCGCGATTGTGGCGCAAGGGCGAGGAGTCGGGCCACTCGCAGCGCGTGCGCGAGATCCGGCTCGACTGCGACGGCGACGCGATCCTGCTCAAGGTCGAGCAGGCCGGCGGGATCGCATGCCACACCGGCAGGCACTCGTGCTTTTTCAGCCGTCTCGAAGACGGACGCTGGGTGGTGGTCGACCCGGTGGTGCGCGATCCGCAATCGATCTACGGAAAGAACGGCGATGACCACACCGGCTGACACGCTCGATCGGCTCGCGCGGCTGATCGCATCGCGCCGCGGCGACGATCCGGAAAAGTCCTACGTCGCGCGACTGCTGGCGAACGCGCCCGACGCGTTCCTGAAGAAGATCGGCGAGGAGGCGACCGAGACGGTGATGGCCGCCAAGGACGGCGCGCCCGAGCGCGTCGTCGCCGAAACCGCCGACCTCTGGTTCCACTGCCTCGTCATGCTCGAGCACTTCGGCCTCGGGCCGGCCGACGTCCTGGCCGAACTCGAGCGCCGCATCGGCACCTCGGGAATCGAGGAAAAGGCGCTGCGCAAGGCGCCCGAGCGCGAGGCCGCAAAGCGCAAACGCTGAGCGGCGCGCGCACCAGGAGGAGGACAAACGTCCGATGAGCACGAAACCCGACTGCCTGTTCTGCCGCATCGTCGCGGGCGAGCTGCCCAGCAAGAAGATCTACGAGGACGAGCACGCCTTCGCGTTCCACGACATCAACCCGGTCGCGCCGGTGCATTTCATGATCGTTCCCAGGCATCACATCGACAACCTCTACGACGTCGACCCGGCCCGCGAGCAGGCGCTCGGGCACATCCTCGCGCTCGCCGGGCGGCTGGCGCGCGAACAGGGGCTCGACGACGGGTTTCGCGTCATCGTCAACACCGGCAGGGTGGGGCGGCAGGAGGTGTATCATCTTCATGTTCACGTCCTGGGAGGGCCGGATCGGCTCGCACCGATGCTCAGCCGGCGCTGATCGCGTCGCCTCGCCCGCCCCGGGAATGCATGTCATCGGGAGTCCGCAATGGGATCATTCAGCATCTGGCACTGGCTCATCGTGCTGGTCATCATCCTTCTGGTGTTCGGTACCAAGAAGCTGCGCAACCTCGGCTCCGATCTCGGTGGCGCGGTAAAGGGCTTCAAGGAAGGCATCAAGGAGGCGGAGAAAACCGTCACCGACGACAAGGCTTCGGCGTCGGGCGCTTCGCAGAAGGCGCGCACGATCGACGTCGAGGCGAAGGAAAAGTCCTGACCGCGCGCAGCTGCGCACCCGGCAGGCGGCGAGCGGTCACGCGTGACCGCTCGCGGCGTTTCTAGCCCCGGCACCGCGGTACATTTCGCCACAGCGCACGATGTTCGACTTCGGATTCTCCGAGATGTTGGTCATCGCCGTGATCGGGCTGATCGTGCTCGGCCCGGAGCGGTTGCCCAAGGTCGCCAAGCAGGCCGGCCAGTGGCTGGGCAAGCTGCAGCGATACGTGAGCGACGTGAAGTCCGACATCAATCGCCAGATGGAACTCGACGAGTTGCGCAAGCTCCAGGGCGAGGTCAAGGACGCCGCGTCCAGCCTCGAGTCGTCGTTTCGCTCCGGCGTCTCGGAAACGCAGTCCGAGTTCGATTCGATCGCCTCGTCGGTCAAGGACTCCGACAGCGCGTCCTCCACGGCCGCGACCGACTGGGACAAGGTCTACAAGACGCGCCGCACCCGGGAGCGCATCGCCGATCGGCGCAACGAACGCGCCAGGTCGCTCGGGCAAAAGCGGCCCAAGCCCCGGCGCTGAGCGCCGGCCCCGAATGCGCCGCGCCACCCCTCGTCGATGAGCCAGGAAGAAAGCTTCGTTTCTCACCTGGTCGAGTTGCGCGATCGGATGATCCGCTCGCTGCTGGTCGTGATGGTGCTGTTCGTCGTGTGCTTCTACTTCGCGCCCGACATCATGCGTTTCCTCTCGCAGCCGCTGCTCGAAGCGCTGCCCGCGGGGACCAAACCGATCTGGATCGACCAGGCCGGGGCGTTCTTCACGCTCACCAAGATCGCCTTCCTGTCCGCGCTGTTGATGTCGCTGCCGTGGGTTCTCTACCAGGCGTGGGCCTTCGTTGCGCCAGGCCTGTACGCGCACGAAAAGAAGTTCGCGTTGCCGCTGGTGCTCTCGAGCGTGTTCTTCCTCGTCGTCGGCATCGCGTTCGCCTACACCTTCGTGCTGCCGGCTGCCTACAAGTTCTTCATCGCGATGACCGCGCGCACCGGCGCCGAGGCGCTGCAGGACCTGCAGAAGTACTGGGACTTCACGCTCGCGATCTTCTTCGGCTTCGGCATCACCTTCGAGGTGCCGGTGGTCGAGATGCTGCTCGTCAAGCTCGGCATGGTCTCGGTCGATCAGCTCAGGCACGCGCGCCGCTACGTGGTCGTGGGCGCGTTCATCGTCGCGGCCATCCTCACGCCGCCCGACGTGATCTCGCAGTTCATGCTCGCGGTGCCGTTGATCCTGCTCTACGAGCTGGGAATCTACCTGGCGCGCTTCATCAAGGCGCGAAGCCGCGCGCCCGAACCGCAGGACGAAGCGAAGGCAGAGGGTTCCGACCCCGCGGCCTGAGCGGTTCGGCTCGCGCTCCCGAGCGGATCGAGCGGATCGGGCAGGCGCGATTCAGGGCCTTGCGCTGGGGCGCGGGCGTTTCGCCACGACGATGTTCAGGTCGACGTCGCGACCCTCGCGAAGGAAGCGAAACCGCGCCGTGGCGCCGGGCGGAAGCTGAGCGACCAGATTGAGCATCGTCGCGGTGCTCACGACCGGTTTGTCCTCGACCGCGACCAGGATATCGCCGACCTTGACGCCGGCGCGGTCTGCCGGGCCGCCGCGCATCACGCCGGCGATGATCGCGCCGTCCTTGCGCGGCAGGCGGAACGCCTCGGCGAGTTCGGGAGTGACGTCCTGCGGTTCGACACCGATGTAGCCGCGGGTGACGCTTCCGCTGGCGACGATCTGCTCCATCACCTGGCGAGCGCTCGATACCGGGATCGCGAAGCCGATCCCCAGCGAGCCGCCGCTGCGCGAGTAGATCGCCGTGTTGATTCCCAGCAGCCTGCCTTGCGTGTCCACCAGTGCGCCGCCCGAATTGCCCGGATTGATCGCCGCGTCGGTCTGGATGAAGTTCTCGAAGGTATTGATGCCGAGCTGGTTGCGACCGAGCGCGCTGACGATGCCCATCGTGACGGTCTGCCCGACGCCGAAAGGATTGCCGATCGCGAGCACCACGTCGCCGATCCGCGCCTCGGTCTCGCTGCCGAGCGCGATCGCCGGCAAGCCCTCGAGCGCGACTCGCAGCACCGCGAGATCGGTTTCCGGATCGCTTCCGACCAGCTTCGCGCGCGCGCGCCGGCCGTCGGCCAGAAGGACTTCGATCTCTTCGGCCGACTCGACGACGTGGTGGTTGGTGAGGATCAACCCGTCGGCCGACACGATCACGCCCGAGCCGAGGCTGGAGGTCGGCTGCTGCGACTGTTGGTCGCCGAAATACCGGCGAAACAGCGGGTCGCGCAACAGCGGGTGGTCGCGCGAGAGCCGGACCTGCTTGGCGGTGAAGATGTTCACCACGGCCGGGGTCGCGCGCCGCGCCGCGTCGGCGTATGACAGAATCGTCGCGGCCCCCGGCGCCGCGGGGCGCTCGGCGGAATCGCCGGCGCGCTCGACGGGCGCGGCCTGGGGCAGGGCGCCGGCGGGGCGCGATTGGCCCAGCAGTTCGGGCGGCAGCCACTGCGGGCGCAGCGTCACCACGACGAACAACACGGCCAGACCCAGCGTCACGGCCTGGGCAAAGGTCAGCCAGAGGCTACGAAACATGGCGAATTCGCGAAAGTCGGTTCAAAGCGGGCAGGCAACGGGCAGGCGCGAGGCGCGACCGCGCGGGCGTGCAACTCCCGGGGTGGCCTGCGACGAACTCGCATCGTATCTGGATCAGCTTCTCGAAGTGCAGCGGTTCGCCGATTATTGCCCAAACGGGCTGCAGGTGGAAGGAACGCCGGTCGTTCGCCGGATCGTGAGCGGGGTCACCGCGAGCGCGGCGCTGATACGCGCGGCGCGCGACGCGCGCGCCGACGCGGTGCTGGTGCACCACGGCTACTTCTGGCGCGGCGAGGATCCGCGGCTGGTAGGAACGCGCCGGCAGCGAATCGCACTGCTGCTCGAAGCGGGAATCAACCTGTTCGCGTACCACCTTCCACTCGACGCGCACCCCGAACTCGGCAACAACGCCTGCTTCGCGCGACTGCTTGGCTGGCGCGTCGACCGCGGCTTCGGGCCGCAGGGACTGGGCTGCCTGCACGATCTCGCGCGCCCGCTGAAGGTGGCGACGCTGCGCACGCGGATCGCACGCGCGCTCGGTCGCGAGCCGCTGGTGCTCGGCGAGCGCGCGCGCACCGTGCGGCGCGTCGCCTGGTGCACCGGCGCAGCGCAGGACATGCTCGACGACGCGATCGCCGCCGGCGCCGACGCGTTCGCGAGCGGGGAAGTTTCCGAGCGCACGACCCACCTCGCCCGCGAGGCGGGCGTCGCCTACTTCGCCGCCGGTCACCACGCGACCGAGCGCTTCGGCGTGCAGGCTCTCGGCGAGCACCTCGCCGCGCGCTACCGGATCGAACACCGTTTCGTCGACGATCCGAACCCGGTCTGAGCCACCCCGGGGGCCGCGCGCCGGCCTCGCGCTCAGGCCTTCTTCAGCAGGTCGCGGATCTCGCCGAGCAGCGATTCGGTGGGCGAAGGCGCGGGTGGCGCGGCCGGCGCCGCGGGTTCCGCGCGCTTCCAGCGGTTGATCATCCGGACCATCATGAAGATCACGAACGCCAGCAGGACGAAGTTGATCGCGACCGTGGTGAAGTTGCCGTAGGCGAACACCGGCACTCCCGCCTTCTTCAGCGCGTCGAGCGTCATCGCCGTGCCGGCCGGTACGTCGCCGAGCGCGAAAAGGAAGCTGCTGAAGTCGATCTTGCCGCCGAGAATCGCCGAAACGATCGGCATCACGATGTCGCCGACCAGCGAGTCGACGATCTTGCCGAACGCCGCGCCGATGATCACGCCCACTGCCAGGTCCATCACGTTGCCCTTCATCGCGAAGGACTTGAACTCGCTCATCATTCCCATCTTTCCTCCCTGAACCTCGTTGTGTCGTACGTTGTTCGCACGCGCGCAAAGACTCACGATTCGGGCGAACCCGCCACGTGCCGAGATCAAGTCTAGCGTGAATTCGCGCGCACGGCGCCGCCGCGCTCGCGGCCCGCGACCGGTGCAGGGTTTCTTTGGCGCACCGCAATAAGCTAAAATCGCACGTTGCGCTTGGTGGCACGCCATTCCCCGCCCCGGGGCCGGCGATAGGCGCAGCCAGCCATCAACTTCCTTGGGCCCCAGCATGACCGACTCGTTTTTTCCAGAAGACCCGACCCGGCGAATCGCTCTGGCGTCGACCTGCGCAGTGGGCGCGGTCGGCAGTGCCGCGGTGGCCTGGCCGTTCCTCAAGAGCATGAAACCCTCCGAGCGCGCGCTCGCGGCCGGCGCCCCGGTCGAGATCGACATCTCCGCGCTCAAACCGGGCGAGATGCGGGCGGTAGAGTGGCGCGGAAAGCCGGTCTGGATCCTGCGCCGCACGCCCGAGATGCTCGCGACGCTGGACAAGATGCCTCCGAAGCTGGCTGATCCGGACTCCAAGCGCACCGCGTATCCGACGCCCGACTACGCGAGGAACGCGCACCGCTCGATCAAGCCCGACACGCTGGTCGTCGTCGGGATCTGCACCCACCTCGGTTGCTCGCCAATCGAGAAGTTCCAGCCCGGCGCGCAGCCCTCGCTGCCGGACGACTGGGTGGGCGGGTTCCTGTGCCCTTGCCACGGCTCGTTCTTCGACCTTTCGGGTCGGGTCTACAAGAACATGCCGGCGCCCGACAACCTCGAGGTGCCCCCGCACATGTACCTGTCCGACACCAGGCTGGTGGTCGGCGAAGACAAGAAGGCCTGAGGGCCTACCCGGAGCGAACTGACGATGGCTGTCGAACGACAACTCCCCGAGAACGCGCCCGCCTGGCAAAAGAGCCTGGCCTGGGTCGATGCGCGATTCCCGCTCACCGCAACCTGGAAGGCGCACCTGTCCGAGTACTACGCGCCGAAGAACTTCAACTTCTGGTACTTCTTCGGCTCGCTCGCGATGCTGATGCTGGTGGTCCAGATCCTGACCGGCATCCTGCTCACGATGCACTACAAGCCGGACGCGTCGCTCAACGCCGCCGGCGTGCCGGTCGCGTTCGCCAGCGTCGAGTACATCATGCGCGACGTGCCCTACGGCTGGCTGATCCGCTACATGCACTCGACCGGGGCGTCGGCGTTCTTCATCGTCGTCTACCTGCACATGTTCCGCGGGCTGCTCTACGGCTCGTACCGCAAGCCGCGCGAGCTGGTCTGGATCTTCGGCTGCCTGATCTTCCTGTGCATGATGGGCGAGGCCTTCTTCGGCTACCTGCTTCCCTGGGGGCAGATGTCGTACTGGGGCGCGCAGGTGATCGTCAACCTGTTCGCCGCGATACCGTTCATCGGCCCGGACCTGTCGATCTGGATCCGCGGCGACTACGTGGTGAGCGACGCGACGCTCAACCGCTTCTTCGCGTTTCACGTGATCGCGATCCCGCTGGTGCTGGTCGGACTGGTCGCGGCGCACATCATCGCGCTGCACGAAGTCGGCTCGAACAACCCGGACGGCATCGAGATCAAGGCGAAGAAGGACCCCGACGGCATCCCGCTCGACGGCATTCCGTTCCACCCCTACTACACGGTGCACGACATCCTCGGGGTGTCGGTGTTCCTGATCGTGTTCTCGGCGGTGATGTTCTTCTCGCCCGAGCTCGGCGGGTACTTCATCGAGTACAACAACTTCATTCCGGCCGATCCGCTGAAGACCCCGCCGCACATCGCGCCGGTCTGGTACTTCACGCCCTACTACTCGATCCTTCGCGCCATCACCGAGGACTTCCTGCTGTACTGGATGACGCCGTTCCTGCTGGTGTACGCGCTGATGATCTTCTCGGCCGCGCGCACGCCGCGAGGACGCCTGATCGGCGCCGGCGCGTGCGTGGCGGTGATCGTCGGTTTCTTCATCCTCGACGCGAAGTTCTGGGGCGTCGTCGCGATGGGCGCGTCGGTGATGATCTTCTTCGCGCTTCCGTGGATCGACCAGAGCCCGGTGAAGTCGCTTCGCTATCGACCGCGCTGGCACATGTGGATCTACGCGGCGTTCGTCGTCGTGTTCGTCGTGCTGGGCTACTTCGGCGTGCTCGCCCCCTCGCCGCTGGGCAGCGTGGTCGCGAAGACGGGCACGCTGCTCTACTTCGCGTTCTTCCTGCTGATGCCCTGGTGGAGCCGGATGGGCGAGTTCAAGAAGGTGCCCGACCGCGTCACCTTCGCGGCGCACTGAGACGCGGGGAGCAGACAAACAATGAAGACGATAATCCGACTGACAACGACCCTGCTCGTCGCGCTCGGCGTGTCGGGCGCCAACGCCGCCGGCGGCGGCTATCCGCTCGATCAGTTCCCGACCGACAAGCTCACCGATCAGGCAGCGCTGCAAAACGGCGCGAAGCTGTTCGTCAACTACTGCCTGGGCTGTCACGGCGCGTCGTCGATGCGCTACAACCGGCTGCGCGACATCGGCCTCACCGAGGAGCAGATCAGGGGCAACTTGCTGTTCACCGGAGAGAAGGTGGCGTTCGCAGATGATGATCGCCATGCGCGCGTCCGACGCCAAGGAGTGGTTCGGCGCGACGCCGCCCGACCTGTCGGTGATCGCGCGCGCGCGATCGTCCGGCGAAGGCTCGGGCGCCGACTGGCTCTACACCTACCTGCGCGCCTACTATCGCGACGCGAGTCGCGAGATCGGCTGGAACAACGCGCTGTTCGAGAACGTCGGCATGCCCAATCCGTTCTGGGAGCTGCAGGGAAGCCGCGGCGCGACGATCGAGGAAGTCAAGGCGGTCAAGGACGAGAAATCCGGAAAACCGGCCGGCTACGAGCGGCTCACGATCAGCTACGACACCGACGGGCTGCGCAGCGACGCGACCGCCAAGCTCGATGGGTCGAGCCACCACGCGAGTCGCAAGATCGTTCTGGGCAAACCGCAGGGCGGAACGCTCGACACCGCGCGATTCGACGACGAGATGGCAGACCTCGTCGCCTTCCTCACCTACGTGTCCGATCCGACCGCGAAGGATCGCACCCGCCTTGGGCGTATGGGTGCTGCTGTTCCTCGCGATCTTCACGGTGTTCGCCTGGTGGCTGAACCGGGAATACTGGAAAGACATCAAATAGTCGGGCCGCGGCCCCGCAGCGTCACGGGGGTGAGCCGCTCGCCGGCTCGCCCTGATTTTCTTCGAACAACGGCAACCACGACTTCCACAAGGAGCCGCCCGCCATGATGGTTCTGTACTCCGGCACCACCTGCCCGTTCAGCCAGCGCTGCCGCTTCGTGCTGTTCGAGAAGGGCATGGATTTCGAGATCCGCGACGTCGATCTCTACAACAAGCCCGAAGACATCTCGATCATGAACCCCTACGCCCAGGTCCCGATCCTGGTCGAGCGCGACCTGATCCTGTACGAGTCGAACATCATCAACGAGTACATCGACGAGCGCTTCCCGCACCCGCAGCTGATGCCGGCCGACCCGGTGATGCGCGCACGCACGCGCCTGTTCCTGTTCAACTTCGAGCGCGAACTGTTCATCCACGTCCAGCAGCTCGAGCGGCGCGACCACCACAAGGACGCCGCCAAGCACATGGACCGCGCGCGCCAGCAGATCCGCGACCGGCTCACGCAGCTCACGCCGATCTTCATGAAGAACAAGTACATGCTCGGCGACGATTTCTCGATGCTCGACGTCGCGATCGCGCCGCTGCTGTGGCGGCTCGATCACTACGGCATCGAGATGCCCAAGACCACCGCGCCGCTGCTGCGCTACGCCGAGCGGATCTTCTCGCGCCCCGCGTACATCGAAGCGCTCACGCCTTCGGAAAAGGTGATGCGCCGCTGATCGCGGCCGCCGCGCGACCGCCCCGACATGGCCGAGACTTCCACCAAGCCTTACCTGATCCGCGCGATCTACGAGTGGTGCACCGACAACGGTTACCGCCCCTACATCGCAGTGGTCGTCGACGAGACGACCGAAGTCCCGATGGACTTCGTGCGCAACGGCGAGATCGTGCTCAACGTCTCGGCCGACGCCACCAGCCAGCTCGCGATCGGCAACGAGATGATCGAGTTCGAGGCGAGGTTCAATCGCATCGCGCGTCGGGTATCGATACCGATCACGAACGTGTCGGCGGTCTACGCAGCTGAAAGCGGGCACGGCATGGCCTTCGATGTTCACAGGGCAGGGGACGAGGGCGATGCGTCGCGCGAAGGCGAGGCGATCGAGGTGCAGGGAGCCGAAGAGGACTCTGCGCCCGGTGATGGCGGTCGTGGCCAGGTCGGCGGATCGGGCGGGGGCGCGGGCGAGAACGCGGGCGAGAACGCGGGCGGGAACGCGGGCGGGAACGCGGGCGAGCGCGAGCGCGTAGCGGGCGGGTCCGAGGCCGCGGGGGGGCTGCGCGTGGTCTCTTCGACCAGGCGCGCCGAGCCGGGCCGCTCCACGACCCGCAAGGAAAGCGAGGCAAAGCGCGATCGCAAGGACGGCGGCGCAGATCCGGTTCGCGCGCAGGCGCGCCCGGCGCTGCTCGAGGCCGTGCCGTCGCCCAGGGCGGGGTCGCCCGGGAGCACGGTCGAGGGCGCCGACGGTGACGCTTCGAATGGGCGCTCCGACGACGATCCGGGCGGCAAACCTCCGCGCAAACCGCCCTCTGGGCGCAAACCCCGGCTCACGCGGGTGAAGTAGGCGAAGGTAGACGAAGCCGCGCGCGACGTACCGTTACACTGCGCGCCCGGGCCGGCTTAGCTCAGTTGGTAGAGCAGCGGTTTTGTAAACCGAAGGTCGGGGGTTCGAGTCCCTCAGCCGGCACCAGTCCTGAGACTTCGCCCCGCTCTCGCATCGGGGGGGCGGCCACGCTGCCGACACCGTTCAATCGATCGCGGCGGGCGCGGTACGCGGTAACGTGACGATCGCCTCGAGCCCGCCCGATTCCCGGTTTCGCAGCACGACGTCGCCGCCGTGTGCGCGCGCGATGTTGCGTGCGATGCCAAGGCCCAGCCCGGTGCCGCCGGTTTCGCGGCTGCGCGAGGCCTCGCCCCGGAAGAAGGGTTCGAACGCCCGCTCGAGCTGCTCGTGCGGAATGCCCGGACCCGTATCGACGATAGACACGACGATCTGCGCATCGCTGTCGGCGACGGCGATTTCGGCGCGCCCGCCGTAGCGGACCGCGTTGTCGATCAGGTTGGTCAGGCAGCGGCGAAGCGACAACGGCCTGCCCTGGTAAGGTCGCGCCGCGCGCCCGGCGATCGCGACCTCGTGGCCGCGTTCGGCGAAGTCCGATTGAATGCTTGCCAGCAAGGCCCCCATGTCGAGGCTGCGGGTCGCCTCGCGCGCGCTCGCGTCGCGCATGTAATCGAGCGTCTGCGCAACCATCGACTGCATCTCGTCGAGGTCGCGGGTGAACTTCGCCCGGACCGCGTCGTCGTCGAGCAATTCGGTGCGCAGGCGCATGCGCGTGATCGGCGTCTTCAGGTCGTGCGACATCGCCGCCAGAATTCGCGTGCGGTCGGAAATGAAGCGCGACAGGCGTTGCTGCATCGTGTTGAAGGCCTGCGCCGCGCGGCGCACTTCGGTCGGACCCGTTTCGGCGAGCGGCGGCCGGTCGATGTCGTTGCCCAGTTCCTGCGCGGCTCTCGCCAGCGTCGTGAGCGGGCCGGTCACCCAGCGCACCGCCACCAGAGCGATCAGCACCACCGTCGCGAGCAGCGCGAGCAGCGTGATCGCGAGTCGCAGCGGCAGCGACGCATCCTGTTGCGATACCGCGGTGTCGAAGGTCACGAGCGCGCCGTCGCCGAGCCGCACCTGCGCGACCAGGTGGGCAGCGTCGGCCGAAGGCATCATGTGTCCCGGCATCGGGTGGCGCGACATCGGTGCGCCCGTGGGCGGTCCGAAACCCGCGGGTGGCCCGAAACCAGGCATTGGCCCCCTGCCGCCCGCGGCGACGTCGCGCCCGGCGGGAAGTCTGCGCACCGCGGCGAGCGACATCCGCGCGCCGAGTCCGTAGCGCAATACGCTCTCGAACATCGACAACTGGAGATCGTCGTCCCCGCCCGACCCGGACGAATTCATCGCTGGACGATCGAGCGAGACGAGCAGCGGCGGCGCATTGAACACCGCCGAAATCCTGCGACGCTGCTCCGGGTCCACCGAGTCGAGCAGCCGTGCGATGTCGGCCACGCGCTGCGCGACCTGGATGCCGCCGGCGCGATGCAGCAGTTCCCCGCGCTCGCTCAGGTTGACCCAGGCGGTGAGCAGTTGCGCGATCAGCAATCCGCCGATCATCACGAGCACGAGCCGCCCGAACAGGCTGCGCGGAACCGGCGCTCTCATCGTTTGATCTCGACCGAGACCGCGAGGACGTAGCCTTCGCCGCGCACGGTCTTGATGATCCTCGGCTCGGCAGCGGCGTCGCCCAGTCGTTGGCGCAGCCGGCTCACGCCGATGTCGATGCTTCGATCCATCGGGTCGGCGTCGTGGCCCCTGGTGAGCAGCATCAGCTGGTCGCGCGAGAGCACGTGGTTCGGGTGGCTGAGGAATACGCGAAGCAGCTGGTACTCGTTGCCGCTCAGCGAGGTCACGACGCCGTCGTCCGACACCAGGTGGCGAGCCACCGTGTCCAGGCGCCACCCCGCGAAGGCGACCTCGCGCGCCTCGTCGGCACGCAGGTTCATCGGCAGGCTGCGGTGGCGGCGCAGCACGCTCTTGATCCGGGCCAGCAGTTCGCGCGGGTTGAAGGGCTTTGCGAGGTAGTCGTCGGCGCCCATCTCGAGCCCGACGATGCGGTCGGTGTCTTCGCCCAGCGCGGTCAGCATGATCACCGGCGTGTCCGACTCCGCGCGCAGCTTGCGGCAAAGCGTGAGCCCGTCGTCCCCGGGCAGCATCAGGTCGAGCACGATCAGGTCGACGCGGGTGCGTGCGAGCACCGCCCACATCGCCTTGCCGTCGGCGGCGACGCTCGCTTCGAAGCCGTTTCGCGCCAGATAGTCGCGCAGCAGCCCGCGGATCTCGGCGTCGTCGTCGACGATCAGGATGTGGTCGGGCTTGTCCATGTTGGTTTTATAGCGCCGCGGCGCCGCTCGCGGCCCGCGATTTTGTAGCGCAGCGTAACAAGATCAGGTGATCGCGACGCCGCACTACAACAGGACAACACGGCTGCAACAGCTGTGCGCTCCAATGGGAACCGTGACGGATGCATCGACGACAAGGGTTCGACGGGCATCGCGCCTCGAAGCGAATCAACCCAGGGAGAACACGATGAAACGCACGACGAAGACCTCAATGCTTGCCGCGGGCGCCGCGGCGCTCGGTTTGGTGGCGACGCTGGCGGTCGCGCACCCCGGCGGCTATGGGCCGGGTGGTGACGGCCCCGGTGCCGGAATGGGCCGCGGAGCGATGGGAGGCGGCCCCGGAATGGCGGGGATGGGCCGCGGAATGATGGGAGGCGGCCCTGGCATGTCGGGGATGGGCCCCGGAATGATGGGGGGCGGCTCCGGAAAGTCGGGGATGAACCCCGGAATGATGGGAATGCACCCGGGGATGTCAGGGAGCGGTCCGCAGGCGATGCAAGGCGCGGACTTCGCCGCCTTCCTCGACTCGCGCCTGACTGCGTCGAAAACAGAGCTGAAAATCACCGCCGCGCAGGAGCCGGCGTGGCAGGCCTACGCGACGCAGTCCAGAACCCGTTTCGAGACGATGCGCGCATCGATGGCCACGATGCACGCGGCCACCCCGGGCACGGCGGCCGAGAGGATCGAGCAGCACGCGGCAATGATGAAGCAGCATGCCGCGCTGGCCGAGCAAACGAGCAAGGCGGTCAAGGATCTGTACGAGGTTCTGACCCCGGAGCAGAGGGCGATCGCCGATCAGCGACTGTTCGCGATGGGGTCCCATTTCGGCGCGGCACGTTGATCGCAGGTCGGGCAACGACGGAAAAGCCCCGCCGAGGCGGGGCTTCTTCCTGTCCGGGTGCCGGGCGGCGATTGCTGCGAACCGGGCGGACCAGGCGTTGCGTACGAATTACGGCGGCTTCACCGCGGTGATGTCGGGCTTCGCCCCCAGGCCGAGGGTCTTCACGAACGAGACGTGGTGACCGCGGGTGGTGATGCTGTCGTCGCGCACCGCGAAACCGATGTTGTAGACGCCGCCGGCCTTCGGGGCCTTGTCGTCTGCGTCGTTCATTCCGAGCGGACGAATCATCACGACGGTCCACTGCCCGTCTTTCCAGGTGGCGATCGAGTTGTTGTCGGCTGCCGAACCCTTCGCGTTGGCGCGACTCACGAAGTAGTCGGGCACCATGTCGCCTTCCTTCCAGCCGGCGTCCGGGTCGAACGGAACTGCGTTTTCTCGCGGATCGGGAAGTGCTCGCCCTTGCGCAGCTGATCGGCGCTGATCGACTTGTAACCGACCTTCGTCGCGCTCCACATGAACTTCGGCTGGTGGGTCTTGCTGGCGGCGCCCTTGTGGGCGTCGCTGCGCACCCACTGGTAGGACGACTGGCCAGGGTAGAACACGCCAACATGCACAGCGGGGATCCTGGACCGGTCGATCGTTGCCGGATCGGCGGCGAAGGCCGGGCTCACGCTGAGTGCCACCAGGCATGCGGCGGTGATCTTTATCTTCATGCGTTTCTCCTCTCGACGTGGTACATCCGGGCGGATGCGCCCAGCCGGTTCTTGCCCACCAAGCTCACGACCATCGCACCGTTGGTAGCTCGCCAACGATCGAGCCTCGCTTGACGTACGCCGAGTGGCGGGTAAGAATGAAAACCTAACGATTGTTGACAAACACCTGTTGCGTCGAGGCGAGAGAGGGGGCGAACGATGGCCAAGGTCAGGTCGGAAGTGGCCGGGAGTGTCTGGAAGATAGAGGTCGAGGTCGGCCAGACCGTCGCGGAAGGCGAGTCGCTGATCATCGTCGAGTCGATGAAGATGGAGATCCCGATCGAGGCGCCCTGCGCAGGGACGGTCGCCGAAATCCTCGTCAGGGACGGGGAATCGGTCGAGGAGGGCGCGGTCGTTGCGGTGCTGCGGTGAATAGGCGCGCAGGGCACGCGGCCACGAGTGCACCCGCGCCCGCGAACGTCGGGTCCGGCCGCCCTCGCTGGGACAGCGCACTCGCGTTGCGCCTGTTCGCCGATCGCGACGAGCCGACGCTCACGGTGCCCGAGCAGATCGCGGCGCGCGTCGGCGACCGGATCCTCGCCGGGACGGTGGCACCGGGCGAGCACGTGTTCGAGCAGGAGTTGGCCACCGAGTTCCGCGTCAGTCGTGGTCCGGTGCGCGAGGCGATCCGCATCCTCGAGCGCGAAGGGTTGGTCACCGTGCTCGCGCGGCGCGGCGCGATGGTGACCGAGCTCAACGCGCAGGAAGTCCGCGAGATTTTCGAGGTGCGCATCGCGCTGTGGGAGCTCGCTGCGCGAAAGTTCGTCGCGAATCCCGATCCCGAAGCGGTCGCGACGATGCGCTCGAACCTCGCCGAGATGGAACGGCTGGCCGAGCTCGACGACGACGCCGGGCGCTACGCCGAGAGTGCGTACCAGTACTGGGTGCTGTTCGCGCGCGAGGTCGGCAACCGCCGGCTGTCGCGGATGCTCTCGTCGCTGTCGCTGCAGACGCTGCGCTACTCGAAGCTCGGGGTGGCGTCGAAGGAGCGCCGCCAGCGTTCGCTCAAGGGCTGGCGCGAGGCGCTGCGCGCGGTCGCGCAAGGCGACGCCGATCGGTTCGTCGAACTGACCTCGCGGCTGATGCGCGAGTCCTGCGAGGAGGCGGCGCGCCAGCTCGGCGAGTCCGCGGAGAGATCCGCATGAGCAACGTCGCGGGTGCGGGTGCGGGCGCGGGTGCGGGTGCGAACGCGGGCGTGGGCAAGGGCGCGAACGCGGGCGCGGGGGAAAGACCAAGCGAGCGCGCCGTGAGTGGCGCCGATCCGGGACCCGGACCGCTCGCCGGGATACGCGTCGTCGAGATCTGCACGACGATCGCCGGCCCCGTGTGCACGAGGCTGATGGCGGACTTCGGCGCCGAGGTGATAAAGATCGAGCCGCACGAAGGCGATGCGGTGCGCCAGTTCGGAGCGGTCTTCGAGGGAGCATCGCTCTACGGGGCTTCGATCCTGCGCAACAAGTCCTCGATCGCGGTCGACCTCAAGCAGCCCGAGGGGCGCGAGATCGCGCTCGAACTGATCGAACGCGCCGACGTGCTGGTCGAAAACAACCGGCCCGGAGTGATGGAGCGGCTCGGACTCGGATGGGCCGAACTGAGCGCGCGCAACCCCCGGCTCGTGATGGTGCGCATCAGCGGCTACGGCCAGGACGGTCCCTACGCGAATCGCCCCGGCTACGGGGCGATCTGCGAGGCGGTGGGCGGCGTGCGCCACATGACCGGCGATCCCGATCGCCCGCCGGCGCGTGTCGCGCTCGCCACGACCGACTACCTGACCGCGGTCTACGCGGCCTTCGGCGCGATGGTCGCGCTGCGCTCGCGCGACGCCACGGGCCGCGGCCAGATCGTCGACGCTGCGCTCTACGAGGCTGCGTTCACGCAGATGGAGGCGGTCGTTCCGGAGTACGAGAAGCTCGGCACCGTGCCGATGCGACAGGGGCCGAACCTGCCTTCGTTCGCGCCGAACAGCCTCTATCCGTCGCGTGACGGCGGCTGGGTGCTGATCGCGGCCAACAGCAAGCCCACCTTCGAGCGACTCGCGGCGCTGATGCAACGGCCCGACATCCTCGAAGATCCGCGCTTCGCGTCGATCCGCGCGCGCGGCGAACGGGCGAACGTGCGCGTGCTCGACGCGCTGGTGGCCGACTGGACCCGCACGATCGACGCGCTGCCGCTCGAGGAGGCGCTGCACGAGGCGGATGTTCCGAGCGCGCGCGTCTACACGATCGCCGACATCTTCGCCGATCCGCAGTACGAGGCTCGCGGCATGCTCGTGACGGTGCCTCACCCTTCGCTCGGGCACACCGTGCAGATGGGCGTCGTGCCGAGGCTCTCCGAGACGCCCGGCGCGATCCGGCGCACCGGTTCGGAGGTCGGCGGCGACACCGATAGCGTGCTCGCCAGCACGCTCGGATACCCGCGCCAGCGGATCGAAGAGTTGCGCGCGCACGGGGTCGTTCGCGGAGGTGCGGGCGAATGAGCGATCGGGGAACAACGCGCGGGCACACGATGCAGACCGACTTCGAACCGCAAGGCGAGTGGCTGGAGGAACTGACCGAACTCGCGCAGCGCCGCGAGGCGGCACGCCAGATGGGAGGCTCCGAAGCGCTGGCGAAGTTTCGCAGCTCGGGTCGACGCAACGCGCGCGAACGCATCGACACGCTGCTCGACGCGGGTAGCTTTCGCGAGCTCGGCCGCATCACCGGCAAGGGCCGCTACGACGACGAAGGAGGCTTCGTCGGGATGGAACCCGCGAACACGATCATCGGCACCGGCCTGATCGACGGGCGCAAGGCCGCGCTGCACGTCGACGACTACACGATCCGCGCGGGGTCGTCGGAAGCCGCGATCGCCGACAAGTGGATCTACATCGAGCGCATGGCGCACCAGTTGCGCCTGCCCCTGGTGCGACTGGTCGATTCGGCCGGCGGGAGCGTCAAGCTGCTGATGCAGCTCGGCAGCACGAAGATCCCCGAGTATCCGTCGTGGCCGTCGCAGGACCTGCTGCGCACCGTGCCGGTGGTGGGCGTCGCGCTGGGCGCCTGCGCAGGGCTGGGTGCGCTGAAGGTGCTGGCCTCGCATTTCTCGGTGATGGTGCGCGAGCAGGCGCAGGTGATGGCGGCCGGCCCGCACGTGGTTCGGCAGGCCTACAGCCAGGAGATCGACAAGAACGAACTCGGCGGCTTCGACGTGCACCGGCGCAGCGCGCTGGTGCACAACGAAGCCGAGACCGAGGACGACGCCTTCGCGCAGGTGCGCCGCTTCCTGTCGTACATGCCGCGCAGCGTCTACGAACTCGCTCCGCTCGCTTCGCCCGACGACGACCCGAACCGCGCCGAGGACTGGCTGAAAGACGCGATCCCGCGAAACCGGCGCAGGATTTTCAATCCGCGCCGGATCCTCGAGGCGGTGTTCGACCTGGGGACGGTGTTCGAGATCGGCCGGCACCAGGGCGGCTCGGTCGTGACCGCGCTCGCGCGACTCGATGGCGTGCCGGTGGGCGTGGTCGCGAACGACCCGAAGGTGATGGGCGGGGCGATGACGCTGCAGGCGGCGTACAAGATGGAGCGGCACGTGAAGCTTTGCGACACCTTCGGACTTCCGGTGGTGAACTTCGTCGACCAGCCGGGCAACGCAACCGGCCTGGAAGCCGAACTGGGCGGAACCCTTCTGGGTGCGTTGCGCCTGGAAGAGACCCTCCACCTCTCGCGTTCGCCCTGGGTCTCGATCATGATCCGGCGTTGCTTCGGGATGGCCGGCGGGCTGCACGCACCCAAGTACGGCGAACGCCTCAATCACCGCTTCGCGTGGCCCAGCGCGCGCTGGGGTTCGATCCCGATCGAGGGCGGCGTGATGGCGGCGCACCGCAGGGAGATCGACGAGGCGCCGGATCCGCAAGCCAGACGCGACGAACTCGAGACCTTCTACCACCGGCTCGGGTCGCCGTTTCGCACCGCCGAGAAATTCGGAATCCTCGACGTGATCGATCCGCGCGAGACGCGTTCGGTGCTGTGCGACTGGGCGCGCGACGCCTGGGAGGTGGTCCGGGGCGATCGCCTCAGGCCCGTGCCGCGCTAGACATCAGGCCCGCGCCGCGCTAGGCCTCGGGCCCGCGCCGCGTCAGGTCTCGGACCCGCGCCGCGTCAGACATAGGTGGGCCAGTTCGCCATCTCGTGGCGGCCGATTCCGCCGCTGCGCGCTCGGCGCTGGTCCCCGAGCGCCTCGATCAGGAAACGGCGCGTCTCCTTCGGTTCGATCAGCGTCTGTGCGCCAAAGGTCGCGGCCATCTCGTAGGGCGAGTTCGTGCGCTGCTGCTCGGCGCACAGCTCGTCGTAGCGTTGCGGGTCGGCTTCGCGACTCACGCCGTGGATCACGCTCACCGCGGCGCGCGGATCCATGAAGCCGACGTCGGCGGTCACCCAGACCGCGATCTCGTCGCTGTTGCGCCCGCCGCCCATGTTGAGGAACGCCTGCCCGTAGCTCTTTCGCAGGATCACCGAGATCTTCGGCACCGAGCAAAGCTGCAGCGCGTGCATCATCACCATGATGCGCGCCGGCGCCGCCTTTCTCTCGCCTTCGACGCCGACCAGGAATCCGGGCGTGTCCACCAGCAGCACGATCGGCAGGTTGAACGAGTCGCACAGCACCATCAGCGACGTCGCCTTCGAGCAGGCGTCGGCGTCGAGCGCGCCGCCCTTTGCCTTCGGGTTCGGCGCGACGATGCCGACCGGGCGCCCGTCGATGCGCGCGAGCCCGGTCACCACGGCCTTGCCGTAGCGACCCTTGAGCGGAAAAAAGCTTCCGAGGTCGACGACCGCTTCGATCACCCTGTGCACGTCGTAGACGCGCTGGCGCTCGACCGGGACGATCTGCGCGAGTCGCTCGGCGCCGTCGTCCGAGCCGCTCGGCACCGGCGCCACCGGCGGCTCCTCGCCATGGTGCGAGGGCAGGTACGACAGGAAACGACGCACCAGTTCGAGCGCCTGCTCGTCGGTGTCGGTGGCGCAGTCGACCAGGCCGGTGACGTCGCAGTGCAGCGCCCATCCGCCCAGCGTCTCGGGGTCGGCCGACTCGCCGATCGCGAACGAGGTGACTCGCGGGCTCGACACTGCCAGCACAGCGCCACGACGCATTGCGACGAAGTCCGACAGGCAGGTGTACCAGGACGAAGACCCGTAGCATGGACCGAGCACCGCCGCTGCCCAGGGCGTTTCGCGCCGGCGACAGTACTGCTGCGGGTCGGCGCCGCCCTGCGACATCGCGCGCGCGCCCATCGTGTCGGGCATCCGCGCGCCGGCCGACTCGCCGAGAAAGACGACCGGCATGCCGTTGCGCGTGGCCGCTTCCTTCATGAACGCGATCTTGCGCGCGTTGACCGTCGCCGACGATGCGCCCTTGACCGTCAGGTCGTTCGAGACCACCGCGACGCGCCGCCCCTCGATGCGCCCGAATCCGGTGACTTTGCCGTCGGCCGGAGTGCGCTCGCGGTCGGCCGGCTCGGCCGATACGGCGAGCAACCCGAGTTCGCGAAACGACCCTGGATCGAGCAGGTGATCGACGCGCTGCCTGGCGTCGAGCTGGCCGGCCTCGCGTCGCGGGCGAAGCCGCTCCTCGCCCCCCATCATGAGCGCGCGCTCGCGGCGCTCGCGAAGTTCGTTCGACAATTGTTCGTAGTCCATGTGTCCATTTCTCCGCACTTCGGTCGATCGTCATTTGACGTTCTGATTCGTGAGATTGTCAACAATAAAGTGATTGACAGCTCGGCGGCCAGTGGCTATCGTTTCTTCGACCATCAGAACAGACCAGAATAGGGGAGATGCCATGAGGATCAGTGCTTTCGTCGGTGCGGTGTCGATTGTGATCCTGGGCGCCGTCGCTTCGTCGGCCGGCGCGGCGGAATTCGACGCGCGTCTTTCCTACCATTGGGGGCCGAAACATCCTTCGGCCGAGCACGCCGAGCGCTTCGCGAAGGAAGTCAATACGCGCAGCAAGGGCCGCATCGACATCAAGACCTTCCCGAGCGGCCAGTTGTTCGGCATCCGCCAGGTGCTCGGTGCGGTGGCCTCGCGCTCGGTCGAGATCGGCATGGCGGTGGGCATCGTGAGCTTCCCGCCGATCGACAAGAACTACAACGTGACGGCGATGCCGAACCTGTTCCCCGACTTCGCGGCGATGCGCGGTTTCTTCGCCGACACTCCCGAGGGCCGCGCGCTGTGGGAGCGCATCACGACCAAGTCCGGCGTGGAAGTCGTCGGATACAACCCGGTCGGACCCAGCGGACTGTTCTCGTCGCGCCCGAAAATCGACACGGTCGCGAGCATCGAGGGCGCCAAGGTGCGCGCGCTGGTCACCTCGGATCGCCCGCGCTGGGAGGTGCTCAAGGTCTCGAAGATCGTATCGCTGCCCACCGGCGAGGTGTACACCGCGCTGCAAAACGGCTTGATCGACACGCTCTCGAGCGTTCCCGGAGCGATCTTCAGCTACAACTGGAACCAGCACCTGAAGTCGGTGCAACTGCCGTACTTCTCATTGAACGACGCCTACATCATCGTCAACAAGGCCTGGTTCGACTCACTGCCAGCCGACCTGAAGGCCGTGGTCAGGGCGGCGGGCGCCGAGGTTTCGAAGGCGGCGACCGACGAGATCATGGCCTCGTCCGAACAGGCGCTCAAGGAGTTCGTCGCGCAGGGAGGCCGGGTCGACACCCTTTCCGCGGCCGAGCAGGCGAAACTCGCCAAGCTCACCGAGCAGGAGATCGAACCGAAGATGGCCGACCTGTTCGACGCGTCGATCCTCAAGGCCGCGAAGGCCTACATCGCGCGCACGAAGAAGAACTGAGCGACAGAACTGAGCGACGCGCACTTTTCGGGTCGATAGGCGCTCGACATCGTGTCGCTGCGGGCGTTGGCCCTGCTGATCGGCCGGTTCAACACCGGTGTCGAGCACTTTGCCAAGGCCTTCGGCGCGCTCGGGATCGCTTTCTCGGTGCTCGGGCTGACCGCCGCCGCCCTCGAGCGCTTCACGATCGGCGCGGGTTCCGACCTGCTGATCGATCTTGCCGCCGATGTTCATGCCCTGGGTCGTGATGTTGCTGATCGCGCCGCTCGCGCGTCGCGGGCTGCACGTGACGGTCGATCTGCTGCCGATGCTGGTCGCCGCGCATCGGCTGGTGGCGGTGCGCGTGCTGGTGTCGTCTGTCGTCGGGATCGCGAGTGTCGTGTTCGCGGCGGGCAGCGCGCAAGCAGTCTCGTTCTTTGCACAAATGGGCGAAACCGCCGCGCTGTCGATCGAACTGCCGATGTGGTGGTTCTACCTGTCGTTTCCGGTCGGCTTCGGGCTGCTCGCCGTGGTCGCACTCGAGATGCTGCTGCGCGAACTCGCGGGACTGCCCACGCTCGCGCCGGACGCGACCAGACCTGAGGCACCGACATGATCGCGCTGGCGATCATCGTCTCGGCCGTGCTGCTCGTGGCCGCGGTTCCGATCTTTCTCGTCTTCGGCATCGGCAGTTCGATCGTCGCGGTCGCGGGGCTCGGGCTGCCGTGGGCGACGCTGCTGCAGGTGTCGTTCGGCGCGCTGACCAAGCAGCTGCTGCTCGCGATTCCGCTGTTCATCTTCGCCGGCTTCGTGATGGTTCGCGGCGGCATGGCCGCTCGCCTGGTGAACCTGTGCCTGTCGCTGGTCGGGCACTGGCGAGGCGGGCTCGCGATGGCGATGGTCCTTGCGATCGCCGCGTTCGGCGCGTTCAGCGGGTCGGTGCTGGCAGCGATCAGCGCGATCGGCGCGGCGATGATGCCGCGCATGGTCGCGGAAGGATATCCGCGCCCGTTCATCGTCGTGCTCGCGGCCACTGCCGCGCTGATCGACGCCCTGATCCCGCCCAGCAACGCGGCGATCATCTACTCGTCGCTCACGAGCGTGCCGGTGTCCAAGACCTTCGCCGCCGGCGTGTTTCCCGGAATTCTTCTCACTGCGCTGCTGATGGCCTACGTGCGCCTGCGCTGCCGCCACATGCCGGCCGCGCCCAGGGCGAACTGGGCCGAACGCGGATCGGCGCTGCTCAGCGCGCTCCCGTCGCTGACGACCCCGCTCATCATCCTGGGCGGAATCTACCTCGGCATCCTGACCGCGGCCGAAAGCGCGGCGGTCGCCGGTGTCTGGGCGATCCTCGTCGGCTTCGCGGTGCACCGCGAACTGACGCTGCGCGGACTGTGGGATGCCTTGCTCGAGGCTGCGATCGGCACGGCGATCATCTTCGCGATCATCGCGACGGCCACCTTCCTGTCGGTGGTCGCCACTTACACGAGGGCGCCGCAGGCGATCATCGAGTACGTGATCGGTTTCGGCACGACGCCGCTGATGTTCATGTTCGCGCTCGCGGCGGTGTGCCTGATCCTCGGAACCTTCATCGAGGTGGTGCCGATCTTCTACCTGGTGATTCCGTTGACCTTCGGCCTGGTGAGTGCGCTGCAGATCGACATGATCCACCTGTACATCGTGTTCGCGGCCTTCGTCGGACTCGGTCTGCTCACGCCGCCGGTATGCGTCGGCGTCTACACGGCGAGTGCGGTCATCAGGGAGCCGCCCCAGCGCGCCTTCCGCGAGCTGCCGGGTTTTCTCGCGGTGGGCATCTTCTACGGGTTGATCATGATCGTGTTCCCGAAGTTCGCGACGTGGCTGCCGGGATTCGTCTGACCGCGGGCGCCGTGCGTAGAACTGGCGACAGGCTGGCCGATTCGACGCTGGTGCGGCTGATCGGGTGCACGATCGGCGCGATCGCGCTGTGGTTCGTGTTGCGCGCCGCGCTGCCAGAGGCGTGGCGCACGCCGGGAAGTCCGGCGCTGTACCTCGCTGGCGTGCTCGGTGTGATCCTGCTGCTGGTGCCCGCGGCATTCTCCTTCGCCAAGCGCAGCGGATCGGGCCGCGATCCACTGCGATGGTTCCGCGCGCACGTGTGGTGCTCCTGCGCCGGCGCGGTGCTGATCGCGGCCCACTCGGGCGGATTCCTTCGCCGCCCGCCCGCGCTGCTGCTTGCGTTGCTCGTCGCGCTCGCGGTACTGGGCGTCTGGGCACGGCTTCGCGGCTCGCGAAAGATGGCGGCGACCTTCGGCTCGAAGTTCGCCCGCTTCGAGCCGCCCGGCGAAACGGCGCGCGTGCGGCTTCGCGAACTGATCGCGGCCAAGCGCGACCTGCTGGCGCGCCTCGAGCCGGGTGCTTCGGAAGCGACCTTTTCGCCGACGCTGCGCCACGTCGTCGGCAACCCGCGGCTGGCGGTGCGATACATCCGTTACGCGCGCGAGGAAAGCCTGCTGCTCGGAACCAGGGCCGCGGTGGGCACGGCGCAGGCCTGGTGGCGACCGCTGCACATGGCCTTCGCCTGGCTCTTTGTGTTCGGAGTCGTGGTGCACGTGCTCACCGTGACGCTGTTCGCCGGGTGGGTGGCCGACTACGGGCCGGTGCACTGGTGGCACCTGGCGAAGTGGTAGCGCGATGAGCGCCGTCGAGACGGGTCGCAACGCCGCGGTCGATGCGAGACGCGACGCGACGCCGGAAGCGGGCGCGCAGCCCTCGCGCCTCGCGCTGCGGATCGACCTCGACCTGTGCACCGGATGCCGCAGTTGCGAGGTCGCATGCAAGCAGGAGCACCGGCTCGCACCGGGCGAGTTCCGCAACCGGGTCGTGTGGCTGAACGACCCGCATTCCCCCGACCTGTCGTTCTTCGCGCTGGCCTGCCAGCACTGCGAGCGTCCTGCCTGCCTGCGCGCCTGTCCGGTCAACCCGAAGGCCATCGTCAAGGACGCCGAAACCGGCGTGGTCAGCGTGCTGGAGGATCGCTGTACCGGCTGTGGAGAGTGCGTGATCGCCTGCCCGTACAGTGCGATGGGCTACGACGCCACCGGCCACCACGCGCAGAAGTGCGACCTGTGCGCCGAGCGTCGCGCGCGCGGCGAGACGACGGCATGCGCATCGGTTTGTCCTACGCGCGCGATCACCTTCGGCCAGCGTGACCGGCTGATCGACGAGGCGCACGCCGGCGGGCGGGTACTTGTCGACAACGACCCCTACCTGCTCGGTCCGGCGACGGTGCTGGTGGCGAGGCGACCGGGCGCGCGACCGCCGGCATCGGAGCCGGGTCTGCCCGACGCGACGCCGGTCGTCGAAGCGCCAGCGCCCGATCGCCCGGACTTCGCGCGCGGCCTGCGCCCCGCGGTCACCGAGTCGGCGACGCCCGCCGGCCGGCTCGATCCGACGCGAACCAGTTTCCCGTATCGCGAGGAACGCGCCTCGGTCGAGGCCGATCGCGTCGTGCCGGGCGGCTGCAACATCTGCTTCAACTGCTGCAGCCTCAAGTTCCACTTCCGCGGCGCAGATCTGGTGCGAATCACCGGCAACGACGACGACCCGATCTTCAAGGGGCGCGTGTGCCCGAAATCCCAGCTCACGCTGCAGATGTACCACAGCGAGCACCGCCTGCTCTATCCGCAAAAGCGCGTCGGCGCGCGCGGCGAAGCTCGCTTCGAACGCATCGGCTGGGATCAGGCGCTCGACGAGATCGCCGCCCGCCTGTGCGCGGTTCGCGACGCCTGGGGACCCGAGGCGCTCGGGCTGTTCGTCGGTACCCGCACCGGATTGCTCGAATACCTCGGCAGTTCGCGCCTGTTCGCGCAACTGTGGGGAACGCCGAACCACGAGGGCACGGACCCGTTTTGCGCCAACAGCAAGAACGTGGCCTTCGAACTCACTCAGGGGGCGATCGGCAGCGGCGCCAGCTACACCGAGGGCGACATCGGCTCGGCCCGCCTGTACGTCTACATCGGCGACAACCAGGCCGAGACCCGGCCCGTGCACTTCGGCATGGTCAACGAGTGGCGGATTCGAAACGGCGCGCGGATGGTGGTCGTCGACCCGCGCCTGACCGTCACCGCCTCGAAAGCCGACCAGTGGCTCGCGATCCGGCCCGGAACCGACATGGCGCTCGGACTGGCGCTGTGCCAGCACATCCTCGCGCGCGGGCTGCACGACGAGCGCTTCTGCGCCGAGTGGGTGCTGGGCTTCGAGCAGTGGCGCGACTTCATCGCGAAGCGCGGCTACACGCCGCAGTGGGCCGAGGCGATCACCGGGATCGAGGCGCCCGCGATCGCCGCGCTGGCCGAAGACATCGCCGCTGCCGAGGGCTGCGTGATCTTCGCCAGTCGCGGCGTCAACCAGCACACCAACGGCACGCAGACCAATCGCGTGCTGATGTTCCTGGCGGCGATCACCGGCAACTGGGGCCGGCGCGGCGGCACCTTCTTCAACATGGTCACCGGACTGCCGATCGTCGCGAACGCGCCACCCGAGCGCCGTCGCAAGCCCTCGCGGCCCCGGGTGCGCAAGAGTCCGACCGGCTGGACCGACGCGATGCTGCACGGCAAGCCGTATCCGATGCGTGCGCTGATCGCCTGCAACAACCCGATGTCGCTGTGGCCGGGACAGAGCGCTGCGCGCGAAGCGTTCCAGGCGCTCGACCTGCTCGTGCACATCGAACTGTTCGCCAACGAGACCTCGGCGTTCGCCGACTACCTGCTCCCGGCGGCCAGCGGGATCGAGAAGGGCGACATCGGCCGCGCGAACGAGGATCGTCGCGTGGTCTGGATCGACCGGATGATCGATCCGCCGGGCGAGGCCAGGTCCGACACCTGGATCTGGATCGAACTCGGCAAACGCCTGGGTTTCGACGACGTGCTCAAGGACGCCTACAAGGACCCGGCCGTGTTCTGGGACGAGATGATGATCGCGCACGAACAGGTGCGCGGCCTCACGCACCGGCGCCTGACCTCGACGCCGCATCGCTGGGTGCGGGGTCCGGTCGCGAGCGAGGACGCGCCCGAACTCGAGACGCTCTACCTCGAGGGTACGACCGCGCACGGCGCGCCACCCGGACATCGCTTTCCGACGCCCAGCGGCAAGCTCGAGTTCTGGAGCGCGCAGATCGCGTCGCGTTTCGCCGCGGTCGGCCTCGACGCGCTACCCGAGTTCTACTCCGAGTGCGAACAGCTGATCGACCTGCCGTATGTGGAGTTCATCGATTCGGACGCGGACGAAGGTATCCTCTCGCCGTTTTCGCGCGTGGAAACGCTGACCGGGCGAGCGCGGATGGTCGACGCGTCGCCGAACGGCCGCGGCGCGCGGCTGCGCGCGCAGGGCTTCGACACCGAACTGCTCACCGGGCGACCGTCGGCGACGCACTTCCACAGCTGGACCCACTACTTCTGGCAGGCGCAGGAGATGCAGCCCGACCAGTTCTGCCAGATCCACCCGGATCGCGCGAAGGAGCGCGGCATCGCCGACGGAGACCGGGTGCGGGTAGAGACCGCGCACGGCGCGATCGAGGCGCGCGCGTGGGTCTTTCCCGGTATCCGCGAATCGGCGGTGTTCGTGCCGATCGGCTGGGGTGAGCGCCAGCCGTACCACCCGTGGCGATCGGTCAATTTCCTCACCGACAAGAACCAGCGCGACCCGGTGTCCGATCAGACCAACCTGAAGTCGCTGCTGTGCAAGGTCACGAAGCTGTGAGCGCTGCCCGCGGCGCGCCGTGGCATCCGGCGCGCCGTGGCATCCGGCGCAGCGCTATTCGACCTTGATGTTGGCCTTGTCGATGATCAGCTGGTATTTGGCCATCTCGCTGTCGATGAACTTTCCGAAGTCGGCCGAGTTCCTGTAGACGACGTCGAAGCCCAGGCTGTTGAGCTTGGCCTTGAACGCCGGCGCCTGCGCGGCGGCGGCAGTCGCGGTCTCGAGAGTCTTCAGCACCGGCGCGGGCAGCCTGGCCGGCGCCCAGAGGCCGTACCAGGAATAGAACTCGAAGTCCTTCATTCCGGCCTCGCGCATCGTCGGCACGTCGGGCAGCAGCGGGCTGCGTTCGCTCCCGGTGACGGCGAGCGCGCGCAACTTGCCTGCCTTCACCTGCGGCAGCGACGACAGGAACGGGTCCATCATCGCGTGCACCTGCCCGCCGATGAGATCCTGCAGCGCGGGAGCGGCGCCTTTGTAGAGCACGATCGGGATCTCGAGCTTCGCAAGCCCGGTTTCGAACAGGAACTGCGCGACGCCGAGGTGCCCGGCCGAGCCGTAGCCGCTGGTGACGAAGGTGTATTTGGCGGGCGATGCCTTCACGATGCCGATCAGTTCGGGCACGGTCGCCGCGGGCACCTGAGGGTGGACGCTGAAGATCAGCGCGCCCTGCGCGACCATGCTGATCGCGGTGAAGTCCTTGACCGCGTCGAACTTGATCGTCGACTTGTACAGCAGCGGGTTGATCGAGTGGATCGACGCGTTGAAGTAGAGCGTGTATCCGTCGGCGTCGGCCCGCGCGACCGACGCGGCGCCGATCATTCCCGATGCGCCGGCGCGGTTCTCGACCACGACGTTCTGCTTCAGTTCTTCGGCGAGGCGCAGCGCGAGCGTGCGCGCCACGCCATCGACCGAGCCGCCCGGCGCGTGCGGCACGACGATCGTGATCGTCTTGGCGGCCGGAAAAGGGGCCTGCGCGCTCGCTGGCGTGGTGTGGAGTGTCGCGCTCGCAACAACGGCGGCGAGCGTGGCGAGGCTGCGCACTGCGGCGCGACGATCAGGGCGATTCATGCTTGAGCTCCAGGGGTTGACCGGGTGACGGGGAAACGCGGTGGATCGGGAATCAGCGAAACTGGCGGGCCTGCGTGCGTAGGGCGTCGGTGCTAGAAGGTGCCGGGGTATGCACCGCCGTCGATCAGGATGTTCTGGCCGGTGATGTATCCGGTATGTGTCGAGCACAGGAACGCGCACACCGCACCGAACTCGTCGGCCTCGCCGTAGCGGCCCGCCGGATTCTGCGTGCCGCGTTCGTGCCACAGCTGCTCGAACGACTTTCCGCTGCTCTCGAGCATCCCCAGGATGTGGTGGCGCTGGGCGTCGGTGGCGAAAACACCGGGCAGCAGGTTGTTGATCGTGACGTTGTCGCGCACCGTCTGGCGTGCCAGACCCGCGACGAAACCGACCAGCCCCGAGCGCGCGCCGTTGGACAATCCGAGTTCGAGTTGCGGCGTCTTGACGCTGCGCGAAACGATGTTGACGATGCGCCCGAAGCCGCGCGCCATCATCCCGTCGACCGTGCGGCGCATCATCTCGATCGGGCCGATCATCATCGAGTCGATCGCCGAGTGCCAGTCGGCCGCCGTCCACTGGCGGAAGTCGCCCGGTGGCTTGCCGTCGGCGTTGTTGACCAGGATGTCGGGCGCCGGACAGACTCGCCAGCGCGGCGTCGCGTCCGGCCTCGGTGGTGATGTCGGCCGCCACGTATCGCACCGGTTGGCCGCACTGCGCCGAGATCTCGGCCGCTGCCTGCTCGAGCGTCGCCGGGGTACGCGCCGCGATGACCACCCGCACGCCCTCGCAGGCGAGTCGCGCCGCGCAGGCGCGACCCATCCCCCTGCTGCCACCGAAAACCAGAGCCGACTTTCCCGCGATTCCCAGGTCCACCGGAATGCGGCCTCAGGCCGCCCTGAGCGCCAACGAGTTCCAACCGTACTTCTTGTCGAGGCCCAGTTCCTTGACGATGCGCAGACCCTTCAGCAACGCCTCGCCCTCCAGGCCCTTGAGCGGCTTGCGAAGGTTCCCGGCGGGCAGGCCCAGCGCCTTCATCAGCGACTTGATCGCCACCGGGTTGATCGCCGAGTACGAGTAGTGCAGCAACGGAAGGAGGTTCAGGTAGCCGGTACGAAAGCTCTCGGAAACTTCGGGTGTCGTCCACGGGGTGGAGATCCCGGCCATCTCGGCAGGTGCGATGTTGCCGGTCATGTTGGCCGTGCCGTGCCCGCCCAGGCTCATCGTCGGCACCACCAGCCCGAGGTTAGGGGAGTCGCAGCACATCACCGCGACGTCGGGGCGGGCGCGAAGAACCTGCGCGACCTGGCCCACGCGCGTGGTCGACTCCTTGTGCACGACGTAGTTCGGGTGCTTGAAGATCCGCAGCAGGTTGTCCCAGTGCAGGTCCGTCTTCACGCGTGGCGGGTTGTTGTAAAGGCCCAGCGGCAGGTCGGTGGCGTCGGCCACTTCGAGGAAGTACTCCTCGAGGTCGGACTCCGCGCCGCAGATGTAGGCTGGCGCCGCGAGGATCGCGCCGTCGGCACCGTTGTCCCGGGCGAACCGCAGGTTGTCGATCGTGGTCTGCGTGTTGTTGCCGGTGCAACCGTAGAAAAATTTCATCGCCGGGGACTTCATCTTCGCCGTCTCGACGATGACCGATTCGCGTTCCTTCGCCGAGAGCATCGACACCTCTCCGGTCGAGCCCATGATCAGCACCGCGCGGGTGCCGTTGGCCTGCTGGAACTCGAGCAGGCTGCGGAACGCGCCGAAGTCGGGGCTGCCGTCGAGGTTGAACGGAGTGATCAGGGCCACGAAGGACCCTTCGAGTTTCATCTTTGCCATGGTCGATCCTCGCGCGCGAATGCGGCTGCAGTGTTCACGCCATAGCCTAACCTCGGCGCCGGAGAATGTTGTTCCATTTTCGGCGCGTATGCGCTAGTACTTGCCGTACTTCTTCAGCGCGTCGGCCATCGCCCGCACGTTCTCGACTTTGCAGTAGTCGGTCAGGCTGTTGGCGCTGCTCATGATGTAGCCTCCGCCCTTGCCGGCGACCGCGATGCGCTCCTTCACCTCGGCGTCGACGCCTTCGGGCGGGCCCAGCGTCAGCGTGAAGTCGAGGTCGATGTTGCCGACGATGCAAACGCGCTGACCGTACTGCTCCTTCATCCTGCCGATGTCCATCGCCGATGGCTGGATCGGGTGGATCGCGTTCATCCCCAGTTCGAGCAGTCCGTCGAGGATCGGAAAGAGGTTGCCGTCGCTGTGGAACACCCAGGGCTTGTCGATCGCGTCGGCGACCATCTTCTGGTACGGGAAGAAGAACTCCTTGTACATCGCCATGTCGACCCACGGCATCCGCGTGTCGGCGTGGTCGTCGGCGGCGAAGTAGAAATCGATGTCGAGCTTGTTCAGGTGACCGAGCACCTTGACCGTCCACTCCGAAAAGCGACGGTGGATCTCCTTCACCAGATCGGGGTCGTCGTAGAGCATCAGCGCGAACACGTCCAGCCCCATGCTCTCGATCGTGTTCGCGGTGCCGAGCCGGATGCCGGCGTAGACCGCGAAGTCCTCGCGATACTGCTCGATCCACTTCGCGACCTGTTCGTAGCGCGCCGGATGGTCGGGGTCGGGCAGGAACTCGTCGAACAGGCGCAGCGAATCGCGATCGACCAGCAACCCCTTCTTGACGAAGGTGCGCCCGCTCGGCTCGACGCCCATCTCGGCGATCCAGGGCGGCCTGAAGCCGAAGTCGATCTTGCTTGGGTGGTAGAAGGTTTCCTTCGCCGAGGTCGGCGTGCGATAGGCCTGGCTGTAGCCGGCGCGGCCTCCGCTGGGGAGCTGGAATCCGATCGCGTCCATTCCGAGCGTGCGGCACAACTCGCCCGGAGTGAAGTCGGTGCGCCCGTCCATCAGCTTGATCTGCAGCGCTTCCTCGACGCCACCCTCGATCCACGGCACCCGGTCGGGTTGGCCGCGACGCAGCGCGGTCATCACTCGTTGCTTGGGAGTCATCGTGTCGTCTCCTTCGATATCGTGAAGTCGGCCGCCGTCACTTCAGACCGGGCAGCCAGAGAACCATCTGGGGGAACGCGACCACCGCGGCCAGCGCGAGAAGTTGCAGGCCGATGAACGGCCACATCGACGAGAAGATCTCGCCCAGAGAGATATCGGGCGGAGCCACGCCTTTCAGGTAGAACGCGGCAGGGCCGAACGGCGGGGTCAGGTACGAGACCTGCATGTTCATGCAGAACAGCACGCCGAACCAGATCGGATCGTAGCCCAGCGCCTTGATGATCGGCACGAACACCGGCATCGTGAGCAGGCAGATGCCGATCCAGTCCATCAGCATGCCCAGCACCAGCAGGATCAGCATCATGATCAGGATCACGACGATCGGCGAAACCGGCAGGCCGATCATGGTCTGGCGCACGAAAGCCGGTCCGCCGGCGAGGTTGTACACGCCGATCATCGCGGTTGCGCCGAACGACACCCACAGCAGAACGCCGCAGGTCGACATCGTCTGGCGCAGCGATTCGCGCAGCATCTTCCAGTTCAGCTCGCGCCTGATCCTCGCCACCAGCAGCGTGGCGAGCGCGCCCATGCCGGCAGCCTCGGTGACCGAGGCGATGCCCAGATAGATCGTTCCGAGCACCGCGAACACGATCACGAGCGGCAGTCCGACCGCGCCCAGCAGCGCCACTTTCTCGCGCAGCGTGACGTCGCGCTCCTCTTCGGGCGCGGGCGGTCCCAGCCGCGGATTGATGTAGCAGCGAATCAGGATGTAGGCGATGTAGCTGCCCGACATCATCAGCGCCGGGACGACCGCCCCTCCGAACAGGTCGCCGATCGACACGTTCACGGTGAGCCCGTAGATCACCAGAACGATGCTCGGCGGGATCATCGAACCGAGCGAGCCTCCCGCGCAGATCGTTCCGATCGCCAGTTTGCGGTCGTAACCGAGGCGCAGCATCTGCGGCAGCGCGACCAGGCCGAGGAGCACGATCTCGCCGCCGATGATGCCGGTCATCGCGCCCATGAAGGTCGCGGCGATCGTGGTCTGGACCGCGAGCCCGCCGCGCAGGCCGCCGGCCCATACGTGCATCGCGCGAAACAGGTCTCTCGCAACCCCTGATCGTTCCATCACCGAGGCCATGAAGATGAACATCGGCACCGCCACCAGCACGTACTCGTTGTAGAAGCTGTAGATGCGGTTGGCGATCAGGAACATGCTCGCCGGGCCGAACAGCGCCAGACCGAATCCGACCGCGATGATCCCGGTCACGAAGCCCAGCGGCAGGCCGGTGAGCAGCAGGACGATCATCCCGCCGAACATGCCGATGGTGACGAACTCGACGCCCATCTCAGACGGCGATGCGCTTTCCGCGCAGCGAGTCCCAGGCGTGGCGCAGCGATTGCGCCAGCATCAGCAACGCGCCCAGCGCGAGGACGGACTTGAGCAGGACCGGGATCGGAACGTTCCAGGCGCGACCGCTGGTCTCCATGATCTCGATCGACGCGATCGCCTGGCGAATCGCGGCGTAGGTCAGCGCCGCCAGGAACACCAATGTCAGGACGTCGTGCGCGAAGGTGAGCCAGCGCCGCGTCGGTTGCGAGAGCGTCGCGGCGATCGTCGTGATGCGGATGTGTTCGTTGCGCTGCAACGCGTACGACCCGCCGAACACGAAGCAGATCGCGCACAGCGCGATCGTGAGGTCGTGGACCCAGATGGTCGGATTGTTGAATCCATAGCGCCGCAGCACCTCGTAGGCGATCAGCACCATCGCCACGGCGAACAGCCAGCTGAGCGCCTCGCCCAGACGGAGCGCGAGGCGGTCGACGAGATTCATGCGGATCGCGCTCCGGTCCGCGGGAAACGCCGGGCGATGCCGCGGGCCTTGCGGCCCGCCGGCCCCCCGGCGTTCGCGCGTGCCGGACTCAATCGAGCAGACCGAGTCGCTTGAGGAACGCCACCTGGCTGTCCGTCGTCTTTTGCGCCAGCGGGCTCTTCTTGCCCCAATCGGCCCACGCTTCGCGCGCGATCTCGCGGAACTTGCGCCGCTCGCCGGCGTCCCAGTTGACCAGCGTGACGCCCTTGGCCTTCGCGTTCGCGACGACCTTGTAGTCTTCGAGCGCGATTCGCTGAATCATGTCGCGGGCGAAGTCGCGCACCGCCACCTCGACGATCGTCTTCAGTTCGGCCGACAGCGCGTTCCACTTGGGCATCGCCACCGCAACTTCCGAGGCCGGCATCGAGTGAAAGCCCGGATACAGCGGGTACTGGGCGATCTTGTGGTAGCCGAGATCTTCGTTCATCCCCAGCGTGCCCCAGTCGGTCGCTTCGATCACGCCGCGCTCGAGCGAGGTGTAGACCTCCGAGCCGGGCAGCGTGACCACGCCCACGCCGGCGCGCCGCCAGATGTCCGCGCCCAGTCCTTCGGGTACGCGCATCTTGACGCCCTTGAAATCGGCCAGCGTGCGCAGCGGCCGGCGCGACGGAACCGATTCGACGCCCCACCAGACCGGACCGACGTAGTGGATGTTGAACTTGCGGTATGCCTCGCGCGCGAGTTCCAGTCCGCCGCCGTACTGGAACCACATCTGGCTCTGGTACGGATTCTCGAAACCGCCGTTCAGGTCGCCGATCAGGCCCAGCGCTGGCTCCTTGCCGGCGAAGTACGGGCCGCCCGACTGGTGCGAGTCGAGGATCCCGTTGGTCATCGCGTCGAGCGTCTCGGTGTACTGGACGATCGTGCCCACCGCGAGCGGCTCGATCTCCAGCCGGCCGTTGGTGAGGGCCTTCGTATTGCGGCAGAAGTCCTCGAACACCTTCTGGTTGATCGAGCCGCCTTGCCAGAGCGACTGCATCTTCCACTTGATCGTCTGCTGCGCGCGCGCCGCCGGACTTGCCATCAGTGCGCCCGCTCCCAATCCCGCCGTCGCCGCCGAGCCGAACTGCCTTCTTGTCGTCATCCGAATTCTCCTCAGGTCCGCACGCGGTGCCGGCGTTCCGCCGCGCGCGGTGTCGTGATGGGTTGGTTACGCCGGCAATCGATGGTTGATCAGGAAGCTGCGCGAACGTCTGGATCGAGCGCGCGAATTTCGATGTCGGAATCGGGTCGGTAGACCTCGACGCGGGTGAGTTTGCTCATGCTCGGGCTGGGCACTCGTCAGGAGGCCGGCGAATCGGCCGGGCCGAGCCGACCGCGCTGCTTCGCGCCGGCATAGAGGATGCGCAGCTGCCGATCGACGATCTCGGCGTGCGCCGCGACCGCGCGAGGGTGCATGTCGGCCTGCGGCACCGGTTCGGGATCGAAGTGACCGAAACGATCGGCTCCGCGCACCAGCGTCGCGCTCTCGCGCTCCTGGGAGCCCAACTGGCGCACGTGCGTCGGTATGTAGCGGATCGCGTATCCGACGCGCGGCCAACTTGCGCGGTTGGGCTCCGAGCCGTGGGCGATCAGGACGTGGTGCAACGACATCTCGCCGGGCTGCAGGACGAGGTCGACCGCCTGGTCGAGGTCGACCTGCACCGCGATCTCCTGGCCGCGCGAGAGCATGTTGTCGGCCGCGAATCGATCCTCGTGTCGGACGAACTCGCGGTGGGTGCCGGGAATCACGCGCATGCAACCGCTCTCGCGGCGTGCTGGGGGTGAACGCGAGCCACGCAGTGATCACGTCGGGCGAAGAGAGGCCCCAGTAGGTGCCGTCCTGGTGCCAGCTCACGTAGCTCGGGTCGCCTGCCGGCTTGGCGAAGAACTGCGAACTCCAGCACAGAATGTCCGGACCCAGAACGCTTTGGACGGGGTCGAGGATGCGTGGATCGCGCACGAGCGCGTTCAACCAAGGAAAGAGCAGGTGTGGTTTCTGGTTGTTGCGTCCGCTCAGGAGATCGGCGCATTCCTGATGGCGAATGCGCAACGCATCGACCTCCGCCTGCCCCATTACGGGGATCGGAAAGTGATACCCGCGCTCGCGATACGACGCGAGCGCCTCCTCGCCCAGTCCGTCGAGAACCATCGGCGTGGCCGCTCCTCGTTTTCATTGAAGAAATTATTTTTTGCATTTAAAATCCTGCGGCAGCCATTGTCAAGCCTTATCAATCAATGTGCGCCGCGGGGCTGATGCGCCGTGGCGCCAATTGGTGCAACCGGGGAGCGAGTCGACCATGCCCGAAGCGATCGAGAGCATCAGGAACGCGGTCATTTCTGGAAAACGCGTCGAGGCGATCGCGGCGACCGAGAGCGCGCTCGCGGCCGGGGTCGATCCCGGGGCGATCATGAAGGACGCGCTGATCGCCGCGATGTCGGTCGTCGGGCAGAAGTACTCGAGCGGCGAGTTCTTCTTGCCGCAGATGATGATCGCAGCGCGCGCGATGACCGAGGTCATCCCGGTCATCAAGCCGCACCTCGTCGGCGACGCGGCGAAAAAGCGCGGCAAGGCGGTGATCGGCACGGTGGCGGGCGATTTTCACGACATCGGCAAGAACATCGTGAAGATGATGCTCGAGGGCGCTGGCTACGAGGTCGTCGACCTCGGCGTCGACGCGACGCCCGAGGCCTTCGTCGACGCGGTGCGTCGCGATGCGCCGGACTTCGTGCTGATGAGCGCGCTGATCACGCTCACCACGCAGAGCATGAAGCGCACGATCGACGCGCTCGATGCGGCTGGCGTGCGCCCCGCGGTGAGAATCGGCGTCGGCGGCGCGCCGCTCACGCAGAAACTCGCCGACGAACTCGGCGCGGACTTCTTCGGCGAGGACGCGCACGCCTGCGTTCAGGCCTGCAACCGGATGATCGATTCGGCGCGGTCCGAGCCGGCGTAGTTCGCCGGCGGCAGCCGAACGTATCCCGGGTCGAGTCCGGCGAGGCTCTGCGTGGCGCGGCGCGGGCGCCGTGCTCAGCCGGGGTTTGCGCCCAACGACGCCGAGATGTCCCGTGCCGCTTGGGCCAGCGCGTCGCGCGTGTCGGACACGCTGATCCTGACGTCGCGCTGCCTGATGTACGGCGAAGCGAGTGCCGCGACCGCGCCGGAACCTCCGCCGAAAACAGGAAACGAGAACTCGGTCACGCCCGAGACCACCGCGCTGTGCGCCTTGTAGTAGCCGCGCTTGCGCACCTCGGCGAGTGTCGTGTGCAATGAGGCGACGTCGGGCCGGCAAAGGCCGTTGGCGAGCATCTCTTCGACGAGCGCCGCCTGATCGTCGGGCGCCTGGAACGCGGCGAGCAGTAGCGCCGAGCCGCGATCGTCGCGAAACGGGTAGTGGCTTCCAAGGCGCACGCAAAAGCCTGTAGGTTCGGAGCTGTCGACCTGCGCGACGACCAGGATCTGGCGATCGTAGTGCACGACGAGGTGGGTCGATTGCCCGATCAGCCGGGACACGCGCTGCATGACGGGCAAGGCGTTTGCGACGAGGCGCCTGACCGGGGAATGGCGGTGGGCGAGATCGAACTGCTTGAGCGTCTGCGCGTAGGTGCCGTCGGCCTCGCGGCTGACGTAGCCGCGGCGCACCAGCACGTTGAGCATCCGGAAGATCTCGCTGGTGGTGCGGTTGAGTTTCGCGGCGATCTGTTGCTGCGACATCGATTCCTCGGTGCTCGCGAGCAGTTCGACGATGTCGAGCCCCTTTTCCAGCGCCGGAGCAGTGTAGGAAGGTTTGCCTTCACGCTTCATCTGCGACTTTCGCTTTGCGGTGCAGAACCGATCAGAGGTCGAAGAATACCGTTTCGCGATCGCCCTGCATCCGGATGTCGAAGCGGTAGACGATCCCCTCGGGCGACGGCTCGCGCTCGGCGAGCAGCGTCGCGCGCCGTTCCTGCGGCACCTGCGCGAGCGCATGATCGGTTGCATTGGCCTGCGTTTGGTCGCTGAAATAGATCCGCGTGAACGCGTGGCTGAGGATGCCGCGCATCGTCACGATCAGGCTCAGGTGCGGAGCGTGCCCGGGGCCGATCGAACCGGGCTTGACTGTGCGGAACTCGAAGCGGCCCGAAGGATCGCTGCCCGTGCCCACGCGACCGAAGCCGCGAAAGCCGCTCGCAAGCGCCTGTTCCCGGCTCGCGACGAAGTTGCCCAGTGCGTCGGCCTGGCTCAGCTCGAGCATCGCGTCGTCGATCGCGTTGCCTTCGCCGTCGAGCACGCGGCCGACGACACGGATGTGCTCTCCCGCGCAGTGCGGCTCGGCGAGCACCGCGGTGAACAGGCTGCGCAGCTCGTAGCGGTACTGCTCCGGGGTCAGGCCGTAGGCGAAGTAGGGCCCGACGGTCTGCGACGGCGTCTGTCCCAGGCGCGCCATCTCAGTTCTCCATCGGGGTCTGATCGGGGCCGCGAAGCACGATGTCGAACTCGAAGCCGAGCGCGAAGCCCGGTTCGGTGGCGTCGAGCGCGAAGCGCGAGACGAGCCGCGCGCGCGCGTCCTCTCGCGTACTCTGGTAGATCGGGTCGAACGCGAGCAGCGGGTCGCCGGGGAAGTACATCTGCGTCACGAGGCGGCTCGCGAAGTGGTTGCCGAACAGCGAGAAGTGGATGTGATTGGGTCGCCAGGCGTTCGGATGGTTGCCCCACGGATAGGCGCCGGGCTTGATCGAGAGGAAGCGGTAGCGACCGTCGCCGTCGGTCAGGCAGCGGCCGGCGCCCAGGAAGTTCGGGTCCAGCGGCGCGTCGTGCTGGTCGACCTTGTGGATGTAGCGGCCGGCCGCGTTGGCTTGCCAGATCTCGACCAGCGTGTCGCGCACGGCGCGGCCGGAGTCGTCGAGCACACGCCCGGTGACCACGATCCGCTCGCCCAGCGGCTCGCCGTTGCGCCGCGCGTTGCGCGTGAGGTCGTGGTCGAGTTCGCCGATGTCGTCGTGCCCGTAGACCGGCGCCCGGAGTTCGGGCGGCGACTGTCGCAACGCGATCGGCGCGCGCGTGGGACCGCGCAGCAGCGTCGAGCGATAGGGCGGGTAGACATACGGCGGATGGCTGGACCAGTCGCGCGCCGTGAGTCGGGGTGGGCTGGAACTCATCTGCGGTTCCTCTTTCGGACAGGGTTGCCGGGTTCGCCGACGCGCCGATCGGCGCGCGCGATTCGCAGTCTCGAGTCTAATGTGACGCGCGGCGGCGCCACGCGGGGGCAAAATATACATTTGCCGCAACGCAGATTTCTGCTATGTTCGACACGCTCGCGAAACACGGGGCGAGCGGCCAGGAAGGGATCCTTCGTGGCCTGCGGGGGAGACGTACATTTTCGGGGCCTGCGGGCCCCGATTTTCTTTGGGCGATGGTGTTGCCGCCCTCAGGACGGTTGACACGCTTCGATCGCCTCGAGCAGCCGATCGGCGCCTTGCGCTCCGGAGATGCTGATCTTCTTGCCGATCACGAAGTACGGCACGCCGCCGATCCCGGAGTCGCGCAGACCGGCGTCCACCGCTGCGGTCGCTTCGAGCGCGTCGCCCGCGAGTGCTGCGTCCACTGCCTCTTGCGCCATCCCGGCCGCGGCGGCGCGGGCGCGCAGCGTGGACTCGTCGCCGATGTCGCGGCCTTCTACGAAATAACATTCGAACAGATCCGATGCGAGCCGGTGCTGGAGTTCGCCGGCGGCGGCGCGGATCAGAGCGTGTGCGCGCAGCGTATTGGGCTGGCGCACGATCTTCTCGGGGTGGAACTCGAGCCCGGCGCTCGTCGCCGCCTGTCGCACCCGTTCGTACCCGGGTCCGCCGCGCGGATCGCCGAACTTGGACCGCAGGTATTCGGCGCGTTCGATGCCCTCGGGCGGCATCGTCGGGTTGAGCTGGTACGGATGCCAGGCGATGCGCGGCGCCGCGGCACCGGGGTGACGCGCGCTCCAGGTCTCGAGCGCGTCGTCGAGGTGGCGCTTGCCGATGTAGCACCACGGGCAGACGACGTCGGAGACGACGTCGATGGTGAATTGGTCGTCGGCCGCGGCCGTGGACTGGCCACCCGCGGTCCGCGACGCTTGCGTTGCGTTGGAATTCGCGTCGGCCATCGTCGATCCTCCAGGTTTCAGGACCGATGATACCGGCGCGGGGTCAGACGGGAATCATCCGGTCCTTCGTGCCGATCTGGTCGCCCAGGTCGCGCATCCGCGCGCTCAGCAGTCTCATCGAAGCGACCATCCAGATCATCGAGGTGCGGATGCGCTCCTCGTCGGACTTGCCTTCGAGCTGGGTCTCCAGCCTGCGCAGCGCGGCGCGCGCCGGTTCGGCAGTCCGGGGATCGGCGCCGGCCAGTTCCAGCGCGAGGACGGTGAGGCGTCGTGCCTCGAACGCGGCCGGGTCGGTGCGGTAGAGCTCGGCCCAGTCGTCGAAATCGAACTTTTCCATGATGCCCGTGACCGGCGTTGCGCGCCGCTCGCTGGTCGGGATCGACCGTTCGTCGGCACTTTAGCGCAATGCGCGAAACGCCGCGCGTGAACAAGCGCACACCGCCGATCAGGACGCCGCGCGTTCGCGCCACGCCTCGATCGCGGGCGCGACCTCGTCGAGGTCGCTGACGACGAGCGCGTGCTGCGCGGCGCGTCGGCGCAGCGCGGCGTTCGCTCCGCCGGCCCAGATCTCGGCCTCGGACGGTATCGAACCGCGTAGCTCGGCCAGGCCGTCGCGCACCTGGTTCGGGTTCATCGAAGCGGAGAAGGACAACGCGACGATGTCGGCGCGGTGGGCGCGCACCGCGGCGGCGATGTCCGCGACCGGTATCTGCACGCCCAGCGACTGGCAGCGGCAACCCGCCAGCGTGAACATCGCTTCGGCCATCAGCAGGCCCAGCCCGTGGCTTTCCTGCGGAAAAGTGCCCAGCAGCACGCGGGCGCGCGTGGGCGACTTCGTGTTCGCCGGCGCGATGCCCAGGGCCGAGCGCAGGACGCGATGGGCAACCTCGGTATAGAGGTGCTCCTCGAACACGCGGATCTCCCCGCGGCTCCACGCAAGGCCGACCTCGGTAGTGAGCGGCGCGACCACGCGGGTCACGAAACCCGCCAGGCCCATCCGAAGCAGCTCGCCAGAGAGCACAGCCGCGAGGGCGTCGCCGTCGCATTGCGTGATCAGCGCAAGGCAGTCGCGCAGCAGCGTGTCCTGCGTCGAGTCGTCCTTTCCCGCCCGGCGATCGTCACGGCCCGGTTGCAGCGCAAGCAGCTCGGCCTGCGCAAGGGCGACGATCTTGCGCGGACGGTGCCCGAGGTCGAGCAGGCGCCGGATCAGGCGCAACCGGGCGAGCTGCTGCGCCGGGTAGTGCCGCTCGCCGCGCTCGTCGCGCTCGGGCATCGGAAAGCCATAGCGACGCTCCCACGCCCGCAGGGTGTCCTTGCCGATCCCGGTGTCGCGCGCGACCGCGGCGATCGTCGCCAAGGGAGCGGATGCGCCCTCGATGGAGGCCGGCGTGTCGGGGGGGGTGGGCGGTTCGTGCGTCACGGACATTTCAGCAATTTGTCTAGGACATAAGTTTGACAAACAGAGTATACGCCGATATTCTTGGATTTCACAATATTTTGTCCAAGACAAATGAAAATTCAGTTCGACAACTATTCCCCCCTCGGCGGCGCCGGGTTTGTCCCGCCACGGCAGTCGCCGCGTGTCGCGATCGTCGGCAGCGGGATCGCGGGCCTGGGCTGCGCGAACGCGCTGCTCGATCGCCACCCTGATGCACGGCTCACGCTGTTTGAAGCGGCGCCGCGCCTGGGAGGGCACACGAACACCGTGGACGTCACGCTGGACGGACAGAGTTTTCCCGTCGACACCGGTTTCCTCGTGTTCAACGAGCGCACCTACCCGCACCTTTGCGATCTGTTCGCGTCGCTCGACATCGCGGTCGCGAACAGCGACATGTCCTTCGGCGTGAGCGTGCCGATCGCCAGCCGCAGCGGTACCCGCTCGCTGGAATGGGCCGGGACCGACCTCGGGACGCTGTTCGCGCAGCGCCGCAATCTCGTCGACGCGCGTTTCCTGTCGATGGTCCGGGACATCCTTCGTTTCAACCGCGCCGCCTCCGCTCGCGCGGCAGGCGCGGGGCAGGGCGACGCACCCACACTCGGCGAGTTCCTCGACGCCGGAAACTACGGTGCGCCCTTTCGCGACTGGTACCTGCTGCCGATGGCCGCCGCGATCTGGTCGTGCCCGCGCGAGACGATGCTCGCCTATCCGCTGGACACCTTCGCGCGCTTCTGCCTCAACCACGGTCTGCTCAGCGTGACGAACCGCCCGCAGTGGAAAACCGTGAAGGGCGGTGCTCGCCGGTACGTGCAGCGCATCGCGGCGCGGCTGGACGATGTGCGCCTGGGCGAAGCGGTGAGGTCGGTCTCGAACACCGCGTCGGGGCGCGTGCGGGTGCGCACGGGCAGCGGCGGGAACGACAACGGGAACGGCGGCGGCGAGCTCTTCGACGACGTCGTGCTCGCCTGTCACAGCGACCAGGCCGCCGCCATGCTCGGCGACGCGCACGCGGCCGCGCGCGCGCTGCTCTCGAAGATCGCGTACCAGCCCAATCGCGCGGTGCTGCACACCGACGCGCGCCTGATGCCGAAGTCGCGACGCGTGTGGTCGTCGTGGAACTACCTGAGCGACGGGGCCGAATCGCCCAGCGTGTGCGTGAGCTACTGGCTCAACCGGCTCCAGCCGCTTCCCGTCGATGCAGACGTGTTCGTCACGCTCAACCCGATCGCCGAACCCGAGCAGGTGCTCGCCTCGTTCGACTACTCGCATCCGGTGTTCGACGCGGCGGCGATCGCTGCGCAGAATCGCCTGACATCCTTGCAGGGGCGCGATTCGATCTGGTTCGCGGGCGCGTGGACCGGCTACGGGTTTCACGAGGACGGACTGAAGTCGGGCCTGGCGGTCGCCAGCGCGATCGCCGCGCGAGACGCGCGCGCGGCCCGGTCGCAGCCGCATGCGCAGCAGGAGCTTCGCCGTGCGGCGTGAAGCGGCCGAAGCGACGAAAGCGAACGGCGCTGCGAGCGCCGGCGCGGGAAACCGCGCGAGTTCCGACGCGGTCAATGGCCACGTCGTGGTCGGCCGCGTCTGGCACGCACGTTCGCGCCCCGTAGAGCACGCGTTCGCGTACCCGGCGTTCTTCCTCCGCCTGCCGCTGCGCAGGCTCGCGCACAAACGCTGGCCGTTTCACTGGCTCAGGCGCAACGCACCCGGCGCGCTCGCGCTGAACGATGCCGACCACGGCGACGGCACTCCGATGGTCGGCTGGATCGACCGCCTTCTCGCGCGTGCGGAAATCCACGACGCCGACGGCGAACTCTGGCTGCACACGATGCCGCGCGTTTTCGGCTTCCTGTTCAATCCGGTGAGCTTCTGGTTCGCCGAGCGTGCCGACGGGCGCTTGCGCGCGATCGTTTGCGAGGTGAACAACACTTTCGGCGAGCGCCACTGCTACCTGCTAGCGCACGCCGATGCGCGCCCGATCGAATGGGGCGAGGAACTCGCGGCGGTGAAGGCGCTGCACGTGTCGCCGTTCAACGCGGTCCAGGGCGCGTATCGGTTCCGTTTTCATTTCGATGAGCAGGGCGCGGCGCGCCCGCCGCGCTTCGTATCGAGCATCGACTACTACGACGGCGCCGACGCGCACGCACCGCTGCTGCGCACGTCGGTCGGCGGTTCGCTGCGCGCCGCGGACGACGCTTCGCTGCGGCGTGTCGCGCTCACCTGGCCGTTGCACACGATCGGTGTCGTGCTTCGGATCCACTGGCAGGCGCTGCGGCTGTGGCTGCGGCGCGTGCCGCTGCAGGCCAAACCCGAGCCGCCGGCACGCGACGTTTCCGACGCGCGCGCGGCACATGCGATAGCACCCGAGGAGTCCGCGCGATGAACAACGAATTGATCTGGTCGGGCCGGCGCCCGATCGGCTCGGATCCCCTTTCCGGTCCGGGCTCGTCCCCGAACCCGGGCGCGCCGGCCGCGCCAGTGCGCGACGCGTTTCCGATCCGTCACCGCTGGCTCGAGGCGGTGCTCGCGAGGGTCGACGGCGGGACACTCGAGCTGCAGTTGCCCGACGGCGCACGGTCGCGCTACGGCTCGGGCGCGGCCGTGGCCGACCTGCGCATCGACGACTGGAAGGTCTGCAGCGCGGTGCTTCGTCGCGGAGACATCGGATTCGCCGAGGCTTTCGTCGAGGGCGGCTGGAGCTCGTCCGATCCGGCGCGGCTTCTTTCGTTCCTGCTGCGCAACCGGCAAGCGGCCGAGCGCGCGATCTACGGCAGCTTCCTCGGGGGCATTGCCTACCGCGTCGGCCACTGGCTGCGATCGAACACGCGTTCCCAGGCCAAGCGCAACATCGTCGCGCATTACGACCTCGGCAACGACTTCTACGCGCTGTGGCTCGACCCCTCGATGAGCTATTCGAGTGCGCTGTTCGACGAGGCTTCGGACCCACACGAGGCCGCTTCGGTCGAAGTCCTGCAGCGTGCCCAGCAGGCGAAGTATCGAAGGGTGCTCGACGAACTCGCGCTCTCGCCCGGCGCCAGGGTGCTCGAGCTCGGATGCGGCTGGGGCGGCTTCGCCGAGGCGGCCGCGCGCGACGGCCTTCACACCACCGGACTCACGCTGTCTCCCGCGCAACTCGCATACGCGAACGACCGGCTTGCCGCGCAGGGGCTCGGGGCGGACCTGAAGCTGCGCGACTATCGCGACGAAGACGCGCGCTACGACGGCATCGCGTCGATCGAGATGTTCGAGGCCGTCGGGGAGCGCTACTGGCCGAGCTACTTCGACACGCTCGCGCGCTGCCTGCGCGAGGGCGGCGCGCGCGTGCGTGCAGACGATCACGATCGACGACGCGCTGTTCGATCGCTACCGGCGCGGAACCGATTTCGTCCAACAGTACGTATTCCCGGGCGGGATGCTGCCGTCGCCATCCGCCTTCGAGGCGCACGCCGAGCGCGCCGGGTTGCGCGTGATCGAGCGCCACGGCTTCGGCGCGCATTACGCGCGCACGCTCGCCACCTGGCGGGCGCGCTTCGGCGCGGTGTTGCCGCAAGTGCGCGAGCTCGGCTTCGACGAGCGCTTCGTTCGCCTCTGGTCTTTCTACCTCTCCTACTGCGAAGCGGCGTTCGCCGAACGCAATTGCGATGTCATCCAGTACACGCTCGAGCGACGCTAGCGCGCAGGGGCCCCTCGCGATGCGCGGCGCGTTCGTGAAAACGGCCGGCGCGTTCGTGCTCTGCGCGACGGCGGCGCTGCTCGCACGGCCGGTTCTTGCCTCGACGCCCGTCGCAGCGAATTCCTCCGCCACGGTGTCGCCAGCGACACCCTCGCCCGCCGGGGATACGTACGCTGCGAGACCGTCCGCCGCGCCGGCTGCGATCGAGCCGCAAGGTGAACGGCTGCGCCCCGGCGCGGCCGCGCGTTTGACCTGGTGGGGAATCCACCTCTACGACGCGCGGCTGCACACGACGCCGCGCTTCGATCCCGCGCAACCGCTGACTTCGCGCTTCATGCTCGAGTTGACCTACGCGCGCGCGTTCGCGGGGGAAGAGATCGCCGAGGCGACCCGCGACGAGATCGAACGGCTCGGCATGGGAACCGCGGCCCAGGTGCAACGCTGGAAGGCAGCGATGAGAGAGATCTTTCCCGACGTGCGCCCGGGCCAGCGCATCGCGGGCGTGAACCTTCCCGGCGAAGGCGTGCTCTTTCACGTCGACGGCCGCGATGCGGGTCGCGTCGACGACCCCGCCTTCGCCCGAGCGTTTTTCGCAATCTGGCTCGACGAGCGCACCTCCGAACCCGCATTGCGCAGGCAGTTGCTCGACGGCACGGGCCGCATGCAGCGGGTGCGGCGATGATCGCCGGGCGCGCGCTCGCCGCGTACGCGCTGCTTGCCGCGCCGCTGATGATGATGGCGCTGCCGGTCTACGTGCTGGTGCCAAAGCTCTACGCCGACGCGACGGGGCTTGCGATCGCGACCATCGGCAGCGTGTTGCTCGCCACGCGCCTGTTCGACGCCTTCGCCGACCCGTTGCTCGGTGCGTGGGTCGACGCGCAGCGCAGGCGCGGAACCTTCCGCCGCCCGATCCTGATCGCCTCGGTGCCGCTGGCGATCGGATTCGTGATGCTGTTCCTGCCCGTGGTCGAGCTTTCGACGGCGACTGCGGCGACGGTCTGGCTCGCCTGGACGCTGCTCGCTGCCTACCTGGGCTATTCGCTCGCGAGCATCGCGTACCACGCCTGGGGATCGCAGCTCGAAAGCGGCGACGCCGGCCGCGCGAGGATCACCACCGCGCGCGAGGGCGCGGGGCTCGTCGGCGTGATCGTCGCCGCGGTCGTTCCACTCAGCTTCGGCACCTCGGCACTCGCGGCGCTCTTCGTCGCGCTTCTCGCGGTCGCGCTGTTCGCGCTGATGCGCTTCGCGCCCCAGCCCGAGGCGGCCGCTTCGGTGCCCACTGCCGCAACGAGCCGCAGCGCACCCACCAGCGCACCCGCCAGCGCACCCGCCAGCGCACCCGCCAGCGCACCCACCAGCGCACCCACCGACGCACCCACCAGCGCACCCACCGACGCACCCACCAGCGCGCTCTCCTTGCGCAGCCTGCTCGCGCCGCTCGCCAGCTCGCGGCTGCGATGGCTGCTCGCCGTGCTGGTGGTCAACGGCATCGCGGCAGCGATCCCGGCGACGCTGGTGCTGTTTTTCATCGACGACACGCTGCGGCTCGAACCCTACGCCGGCGCATTCCTCGCGCTGTACTTCTCGTGCGGCGTCGCGAGCATGTTCCTGTGGGCGCGGCTCGCGCGCTCGTACAGCCTGCACGTCGTGTGGATGGCCGGCATGGTCACGGCGGTCGCGGCCTTTGTCTGGGCGTTCGCGCTTGGCGAGGGCGACTGGGCCGCGTACGCGGCGATCTGCGTGCTGTCGGGCGCTGCGCTGGGCGCCGACCTCGCGATTCCCCCCGCGCTTCTCGCACGCGTGATCGACGACGACGGTCAGCGCAACCGCCGCGACGGCGCCTACTTCGGCCTGTGGCACTTCTTCAACAAACTCAACCTCGCGCTCGCGGCGGGCCTGGCGCTGCCGCTGCTGCAGTGGCTCGGCTATACGCCGGGCGCCCGCGACGCGACCGCGCTCGCCGCGCTGTCGGCAAGCTACGCGCTGCTTCCCTGCGCGCTGAAGCTCGGTTCAGCCTCGCTGCTGTTCGCGGCCTGGCGCGGACAACGATTCTGAAAGGACACGATATGTCGTTACGCATTCTCCCCAGGCCCGTCGCATGGTTCGCGGCGGCGCTCTCCCTGACGCTCGCCCTGACGCTCGCCGGATGCGCGGCCGTGGACCCGGGCGTGTACGCGAACGCCAGGCCCGCGCTCGAACTCAAGCGCTACTTCGAGGGCACCCTGCAAGGCCACGGCATGTTCAGCGATCGCTCGGGCGTCGTGCAGCGGCACTTCGTCGTGACGATCACGGCCAGCTGGAACGGCGAGGTCGGAACGCTCGACGAGCGCTTCGTCTGGTCCGACGGCGAACGCGAGACGCGCGTATGGACGCTTCGCCCCGACGGTCCCGGCAAGTGGATCGGAACCGCCGACGGCGTGATCGGAGAGGCGCGTGGCGTGGTTTCGGGCAACGCGCTGCACTGGGCCTACCGCTACCGGCTTCGCACCGGCGAGGGAAAGACCTACGACCTCGCGTTCGACGACTGGATGTTCCAGATCGACGATAAAGTGATGCTCAACCGCGCAGTGATGAGCTACTACGGATTTCGCGTCGGCGAGGTCCTGATCTCGTTTCGGAGGATCTGATGCCGCTGAACCCGCCCTTCGACGGCTGGCGCGGCCGGCGTGTCTGGGTGATCGGCGCCTCGTCGGGGATCGGCGCGGCGCTCGCGCGCCAGTTGATCGCGAAGGGCGCACGGGTGGCAGTGTCGGCGCGTCGCGAGGACGCGCTGCGCGCGCTCGTCGACGAGGCGGCTTCCGACGCAATCGGACACGCTCCCGGCGACCCAACCCGCAACGCAACCCGAGGCGCAACCCGAGGCGCGACGCACGACGCAACGCACGACGCAACGCACGACGCAACGCACGACGTGCTGGTCGTGCCGCTCGACATCACGAAGGTCGAGACGGTTCACGCTGCCGCGCGCGCGATCGTCGAGCGCTTCGCGGGCATCGACCTCGCGGTCCTCGTCGCCGGCACACACAGCGCAATGCGCGCACAGGACTGGGATCTGGACAAGGCGCGTGCGCTGCTCGACGTCAACCTGCTCGGAACGCTGAATTGCCTGGACGCCGTCCTGCCGATCGTGATGCGCCAGGGCAGCGGCGGGATCGCTATCTTCTCTTCGGTCGCCGGTCTGGTGGGCCTGCCCAAGGCGCTCGTCTACGGGCCGAGCAAGGCGGCGCTGATCAATCTCGCCGAGTCGCTGCACGGCGACCTGCGTGCGCAGGGAATCGGCGTGTACCTGGTCAATCCGGGCTTCGTCGACACGCCCCTGACCGCGCGCAACGACTTCGAGATGCCGGGACTGATCTCGGCCGAGGAGGCGGCCATCGCGACGCTGGCGGGCATCGAGCGCGGGCGCTTCGAGATCCACTACCCGAAGCGCTTCACGTTCCTGCTCAAGCTGCTGCGCCTGCTGCCCTACACGCTGCAGTTCTGGCTCGTCCGAAGGATCACGGGAGGATGACGATGGATCCGGTCGCGAGGGTGCGCGAGTACTTCGAGAGTTTGACCCCCGAGAGCGTCGCGCGCGTCGGCGAGATCTACGCGCAGGGGGCCTACTTCAAGGACCCGTTCAACGAAGTGCGCGGCGTAGCCGCGATCGAGCGCGTGTTCGCGCACATGTACCGGCAGGTTCGCGATCCGCGCTTCGTGATTCTCGACGAGGTGGGTTCGGACGCGCAGGCGTTCCTCACCTGGGAATTTCGTTTCCGCACCGGGCGGCTGGACGGCGAGCAGACGATTCGTGGCGCGAGCCACCTGCGCTTCGATCCCGACGGGAAGGTGGCGTTTCATCGCGACTACTGGGACGCCGCCGAGGAGTTGTACGCGAAACTTCCGGTGCTCGGCGCAGTGATGCGCTGGCTCAGGCGCAAGGCAGCGGCCTGAGCCGCACCTGCCGTTGCGCGTCGCTGTCGGGCGCGCGGCGCGGGCGCGGCGCCGGCGCCCGCGCTCTTCGGTCCGGGCGCGCGAGCGCGACCCGGTCAGCGCACCAGCAGGACCGGGACCTTCGCGATCTCGGCCACGCGGCTCGCCACCGAGCCGATCAGCAGGTTCTTGAGCGCCGAACGCCCCTTCGAACCGAGCACGATCAGGTCGTACTTGCCGTCGTTCCCGGCCTTGGCGATCTCGGCCGCCACATGGCCGGTGCGAATGATCATGTCGTGCTTGACGCCGGCCTTGTCGAGCACCTTTCGCGCGTCGGCCATGTCGGCCTCGCACAGGTCGCGCAGGTAGTCGTCCACCGCCTTCTTGCCGACGAAACGCTGTGCGTGGCGCAGCGAGGCGTCGTCGTGCACGCTGATCAGCGTGACCGTGCTCGTTTCCTTGGTGAGCCTGGAGAACTTCGCGACGTACTTGACCGCGCGCAGCGCGTTCTTCGAGCCGTCGGTGGGGAGGAGGATCTTCATCGTTCCAGGCCCTACTGCTGCGCTTGCTGCCTGCTCCTGCGGCAGGATCTTCTGCAGCTCCCCGGACTGGAACATCTCGGTCATGATGTCCGAGCCGCCGACGAACTCGCCCTTGACGTAGAGCTGCGGCACCGTCGGCCAGTTGGAGAAATCCTTGACCGCCTGGCGAACGTCGTCGTCCTCGAGCACGTTGACCGTGACCAGGTTGGTGATCCCGCACGAGCTGCAGGATCTGGATCGCGCGCCCGGAGAAGCCGCACTGCGGGAACTGCGCCGTGCCTTTCATGAACAGCACCACCGGATTGTCGGTGACCGTCTTGGAGATGAAATCCTTCGCGTCCATCGCTTGTGTTTCCTTTGTTCAGTTGATTCCCCGGATTCTACTGAATTCACCCGGACGTGCACGGTCGGGCGCGAAATGTGCGTCGCGGCGGTGTCCGGTGTCGCGGCGTCAGTATTTGCGTCCGACGGTGATCCGTTCGAGTCCCGCCGGGTCGCGGCGGGTCGACACGTCGAGCAGGCCTGCCGCCGCGAACAGCGCGCGGACCGCGTGCGCCCTGTTCGAAGCCGTGCTCGAGTGCCAGCCACCCGCCGCGCGAGAGCCACCGCGGGGCGCCACCGGCGATGGCCCTGATCGCGTCGAAGCCGTCCTCGCCGGCGACCAGCGCGGCGCGGGGCTCGAAGCGCAGGTCGCCCTGCGAGAGGTGCGGGTCCGCGGCCGCGACGTAGGGCGGGTTCGACACGATCAACGTGAATGGCGCCGCATCGGGCCGCGCTTCGAGCGCGTCCCACCAGTCGCCTTCGCGCAGTTCCAGGCGACCGCTGGCCAGCGCGTCGGCACAGTGCCGACGGGCGTTCTCGCGCGCCAGCGCGAGCGCGCGCGCGCTGCGGTCGGTAGCGAGCACCTGCCATCCCGGGCGGGCGCACGCGAGCGTCACTGCGACGCATCCCGATCCGGTGCCCAGGTCGAGCACCCGGGCCTCGTTCGTCCCCAGCGAGAGCGCCGTGTCGACCAGATCCTCCGTTTCGGGTCTGCGGTATCAGCACCGTCGGGGCCGACCGCGAACTCCCGGCCGTGGAACTCGCGCCGACCGGTGAGGTAGGCGATCGGTTCGCCGCCGTCGCGGCGACGTCGCGCCAGTTCGCGAAACCGCCCGGCTGCGTCGTCCGGCGCGGCCTCGTCGCCGTGCGCGAGCAACCACTCGCGAGGGCGGCCCGAGGCGAGCGCGAGCAGCACGCGCGCCTCGACGCGCGGCAGCGCGCTGTCGGCTATCGAGGCGATCCCAACTCGGTCGTGCGACGGGCACCGCGCGCTCAGACCGCGAGTTCTTCGGACAGCGCCTCGAGTTGGCGCGCCTGCTGCGCCGCGGCCAGCGCGTCGATCACCTCGTCGAGTTCGCCGGCCATGATCCGGTCGAGCTTGTACAGCGTCAGGTTGATGCGGTGGTCGGTGACTCGGCCCTGCGGGAAGTTGTAGGTGCGGATGCGCTCGGAGCGGTCGCCCGAGCCGACCAGCGACTTGCGCTGCGCGGCTTCCTTGGCCTGCGCCTCGCTGCGCCTGGCGGTCCTTGAGCCTGGCGCGCGAGCACCTTCATCGCCTTGTCGCGGTTGCGGTGCTGCGAGCGGTCGTCCTGGCACTCGACCACGATGCCGCTCGGCAGGTGCGTGATCCGCACCGCCGACTCGGTCTTGTTCACGTGCTGGCCGCCCGCGCCCGGAAGCGCGGAACACGTCGATGCGCAGTTCGTCGGGATCGATCTGCGACTTCGCCGGCCTCGTCGGCCTCGGGCAGCACGCGACCGTGCAGGCCGACGTGTGGATGCGCCCCTGCGCCTCGGTTTCGGGCACGCGCTGCACCCGGTGCGTGCCCGATTCGAACTTGAGCTTGCGCGTACACGGCACTCGCCCGCGACGCGCACGATCACCTCCTTGTAGCCGCCGAGGTCCGAGGCACTCTCGGCTGATCAGCTCGGTCTGCCAGCGCTGGCGCTCGGCGTAGCGCAGGTACATGCGCAGCAGGTCGCCGGCGAACAGCGCCGATTCGTCGCCGCCGGTGCCGGCGCGGATCTCCAGGATCACGTCGCGGTCGTCGTCCGGGTCGCGCGGCAGCAGCAGCCGCTGCAGCGTGCGCGTGCCTCGATCGGCGATCCGGTCGCGGGCGGCCGCAGCCTCTTCATCGGCGAACTCACGCATCTCCGGCGTCGGCGCGCATCGATTCGGCGGCGTCGCAGGTCGCTGTCGCGGCCTGCTGCCAGGCGTGAAAGTGCTCGGCGAGCTGGGTGAGTTCGGCGTGCTCGCGATTGAGCCTGCGGAACTCGGCCATGTCGTTGGCCGCCGACTCGCTCGAGAGCAGCCGGCTCACCTCGGCCAGGCGCCGCTCGAACTGCTCGAGCTTGGCCGCATCGAGCCGTTCATCTGCCGCGCTCCGGTCTGGCCGGTCGCGGCGCGCTGTCGGTCGGGGTCAGGCGCCGTGATCGGGCAGGAGATGATCGACGCAGGCGCGCGAGCGCGTCGCGATCTTCGTGGCCGCGCTGCAGCAGCGTGGTCGGGCCGTGCAGGAACTTGCTGGTCAGTCCGTGCGCCAGCGCCTCGAGCACCGCGGCGGGGTCGTCGCCGCGCGCGAGCATGCGCCGCGCGCGCTCGAGCTCGGCCGCCTTGAGCGCCTCGCCGCGCGCGTGCAGTTGCCGGATCACCGGCACCACCTGGCGCGTCGACAGCCACTGCATGAACGCGTCGACCCGCGTCTCGATGATCGCCTCGGCCTGCGCGACCGCGGCGCGCCGGTTCTCGGTGCCGGTCTGCACCAGCGTGCCGAGGTCGTCGACCGTGTAGAGGAACACGTCGTCGAGCCGCGCGACCTCCTGCTCGATGTCGCGCGGCACGGCCAGGTCGACCATGAAGATCGGCCGGCGCCTGCGCGCGCGCGTGGCGCGCTCGACCATGCCCAGCCCGATGATCGGCAGCGTGCTGGCGGTGCACGACACGACGATGTCGAAGCGCTCGAGCGCGTCGGGCAGGTCGGCCAGCCGGATCGTCTCGGCGTTGAAGCGCTGCGCGAGCTTCTCGCCGCGCTCCAGCGTGCGGTTGGCGATCACGATCGCGCGCGGGTGCTGCGCGGCGAAGTGCGTCGCGACCAGTTCGATCATCTCGCCGGCGCCGACGAACAGCACGTTCGCCTCGCGCAGGTCCTCGAAGATGCGTCGCGCCAGGCGCACCGCGGCGGCGGCCATCGACACCGAGTGCGCGCCGATCTCGGTGGTCGAGCGCACCTCCTTGGCCACCGCGAACGAGCGCTGGAACAACTGGTGCAGGTGCGTTCCCAGCGACCCGGCCTGGCTGCGCGACGCGCACCGCTTCCTTCATCTGGCCCAGGATCTGCGGCTCGCCGATCACCATCGAGTCGAGCCCCGCGGCGACCCTGAAGGCGTGGCGCACCGCGTCGCCGTCGGGCAGCGAGTACAGATGCGCGCTCGAGTTGCCCGCTCGCCAGGCCCTGGCGAGCCGAGAACCAGTCGGCCAGCGCGGCGGGCGCCTGCACCGGTTCGCGCGTGGCGCAGTAGATCTCGGTGCGGTTGCAGGTCGAGAGGATCGCGCTCTCGGGCACCAGGTCGCGCAGCTTCGAGCGCATGTCGGCCATCGCGTCGCGCAGCCCGTCGCCGGGAAACGACACCCGCTCGCGCACGTCGAGCGGCGCGGTCGTGTGGTTGAGTCCGAGCGTGAGCAGATACATAAGTGTCTGAATCCGCTCGGATTATACGTCCTCCGGCAGGCTGCGCCCCGCCGTCGAACGCCGATTCGAGTCGCTCCCCGATACTCGCTTGGTCGAATCGGCGTTCGACGGCGGGGCGAACCGGGCGCGCGAGGCCGTTTCCGGCGGCTCTTCGCCGCTCAGTCGCGCCGCGCGCCCAGGAACAGCTTGTAGGCCGGGTGCTTGCTCTCGTCCCAGTGCGGGTAGCCGAGCGACGCCGAGGAACTCCCTGAAATCCTTCATCTCCGCGGCGGGCACCTGGATGCCGACCAGGATCCGGCCGTAGTCGGCGCCGTGGTTGCGGTAGTGGAACAGCGAGATGTTCCAGTTCGGGCTCATGCTCGAGAGGAAGCGCATCAGCGCGCCGGGGCGCTCGGGGAACTCGAAGCGGTAGAGCAGTTCGTTGCGCGCCAGCGGCGAGTGTCCGCCGACCAGGTGGCGCAGGTGCAGCTTGGCGAGTTCGTCGTCGGTCAGGTCCAGCGTCGCGAAGCCCGCGGCGCCGAAACGCTGCGGCGATCTTCGCCGGGTCGTCGCCCGGTCGGCGACCTGCATGCCGACGAAGACGTGCGCGTTGTGCCGCGTCGGCGATCCGGTAGTTGAACTCGGTGACGTTGCGCCGCGCCGACCAGTCTCGCAGAAGCGCCGGAAGCTGCCGCGCTCCTCCGGGATCGTCACCGCGAACACCGCCTCGCGCTGCTCGCCGACCTCGGCGCGCTCGGACACGAAGCGCAGCCGGTCGAAGTTCATGTTCGCGCCGCAGGCCACCGCCACCAGCGTCTCGTCCGTGCAAGCCCTCGCGCTCGACCTAGGCCTTCATTCCGGCGATCGACAGCGCGCCCGCCGGTTCGAGGATCGAGCGCGTGTCCTGGAACACGTCCTTGATCGCCGCGCAGATCGCGTCGGTGTCGACCAGGATGATCTCGTCGACGTACTGCTTGCACAGCCGGTAGGTTTCCTCGCCGACCTTGCTTGCACCGCGGTGCCGTCGGAAAACAGACCCACGTCGTGCAGTTCGACTGCGCCGCCCGGCCTTGATCGAGCGCGCCATCGCGTCGGAATCGGTGGTCTGCACGCCGATCACGCGGATCTCCGGGCGCACCTGCTTGACGTACGCGGCGATCGCCCGAGACCAGGCCGCCGCCGCCGATCGCGACGAAGATCGCGTGGATCGGCCCCTGGTGCTGGCGCAGGATCTCCATCGCGATCGTGCCCTGGCCGGCGATCACGTCCGGGTCGTCGAAGGGGTGCACGAAGCTCAGGCCCTCGGCGTGCTGCAGCTCGAGCGCGCGCGCGTACGCGTCGCTGTACGAGTCGCCGTGCAGCACCACCTCGGCGCCGCGCGCGCGCACCGCGTCGACCTTGAGCTGCGGCGTGGTCACCGGCATCACGATCACCGCGCGGCAGCCGAGCTTCTGCGCCGCGAGCGCGACGCCCTGCGCGTGGTTGCCGGCCGACGCGGCGATCACGCCACGCGCGCAGTTGCTCGGGCGACAGATGCACCATCTTGTTGTACGCGCCGCGCAGCTTGAACGAGAACACCTGCTGCATGTCCTCGCGCTTGAGCAGCACCGTCGTTGCCAAGCCGGTCGCTCAGCTGCGGCGCGCGTTCGAGCGGCGTCTCCTCGGCCACGTCGTAGACGCGCGCGGTCAGGATCCGTTTCAGGTACTGGTCAGCCATCAGGGAGCCGATTGTATCCTCGTCCGATCGCGCTTCGCGCTTCGCATACACTGGCGCCATGTCGGCCCAGTCAAGCAACGCATCGATCGCCGGGGCCGTGCGCGCCGCGCGCGCTTGCTGAGTCGCCGCAATGGAAGCGATCGTCTGGCGACTGATCGAGTGGTTCTCGCTGCCGCGCCACGGCCTGTCGTCGGTGTTCATCGTCGCCTTCGTCTCGGCGACGCTGTTGCCGATGGGCTCCGAGCCGGTCGTGTTCGGCTATGCCAAGCTCAACCCCGACCAGTTCTGGCTGGTGGTGGCGGTGGCCACCGCCGGCAACACGCTCGGGCGGCATGGTCGACTACTGGATGGGGTACGGCGCGCACGAAGCCTTCGCGCGCAAGCGCGAGAGCCACATCCGCTGGTTCGAACGGCTCGGGCCGAAGGTGCTGTTCTTCTCCTGGCTGCCGGTGGTCGGGCGACCCGCTGTGCGCGGTCGCCGGCTGGCTGAAGATGCCGTTCTGGCCCTGCGTGGGCTGGATGACGGTCGGCAAGTTCCTGCGCTACACGATCATGACCGCCGCTGCTGTTGTGGGTTCCGGACGCCTGGTGGACCGCGATCCTCAAGCCGATCGCCGGGCAGTGAGCCGCTTCCGCGGCTGAGCACGCCGCGGCAGGTGCTTCCCGCGTCTATGTTGCACCGCACGATCGGCCGGGATAGCAGATAGAATCGTCGGCTCAATGAACGCGCCAGCCCCATCCCGAGCTGCTCGCGCCCGAGGCCGACGCGCCGGCCCGGCTGCGCGAGATCCCGTACAACTACACGTCGTTCTCGGATCGCGAGATCGTGATCCGGCTGCTCGGCGACGAGGGCTGGGAGATCGTCGACGAGCTGCGCGCCGAACGACGCACCGGCCGCTCGGCGCGGATGCTGTTCGAGGTGCTCGGCGACATCTGGGTCGTGCGGCGCAATCCGTACCTGCAGGACGACCTGATCGACAATCCGGCGCCGGCGCCAGTTGCTGGTCGAGGCGCTGCATCACCGGCTCGGCGAGATCGAGCAGCGCCGCACGAGCGATCGGCCAGCCGGCGGCGTCGGCCGGGCGCGACGCCGCGGGTTGCCCGCCTGCTCGAACTCGCGCGTGACGCGGTGGCCGGCTTCGAGCGCGATTTCTCCGAGGCGGCGACGCTGCGCAAGCGCGCCGCGCGCAGGCTCGCGCGCCACACCGATCGCGACAACATCAACTTCGACGCGATGTCGCGCGTCTCGCACGTGACCGACGCCACCGACTGGCGCGTCGAGTATCCGTTCGTCGTGCTCACCCCGGACAACGAGGCCGAGGTCGCCGCGCTCGTGGTCGCGCTGCATCGAGCTCGGCCTGACGATCATTCCGCGCGGCGGCGGCACCGGCTACACCGGCGGCGCGGTTCCGCTGACGCCGATGTCGGCGGTGATCAACACCGAGAAGCTCGAGGCGCCTCGGCGCGGTCGAGCCGACTGCGCCTGCCGGGGCTCGACGCGAAGTGCGCGACGATCCGCACCGAGGCCGGCGTCGTCACCCGCCGCGTCACCGACGCCGCCGAGCGCGCCGGGCTCGTGTTCGCGGTCGATCCGACCTCGCTCGACGCGTCGTGCATCGGCGGCAACATCGCGATGAACGCCGGCGGCAAGAAGGCCGTGCTGTGGGGCACCGCGCTCGACAACCTCGCCTGGTGGCGAATGGTCGACCCCGAGGGCAACTGGCTCGAAGTGACGCGCCATCGGCCACAACCTCGGCAAGATCCACGACGCGCCGCCGCGCGGTGTTCGACCTGCGCTGGTACGCGGCGCGCCAGCTCCGGCCGACGGCACGATGCGCGGCGAGCCGCTCCGCGGCGAGCGCCTCGAGATCGAGGGCCGCGGTTCCGCAAGGCCGGCCTGGGCAAGGACGTCACCGACAAGTTCCTCGCCGGGCTGCCCGGCGTGCAGAAGGAAGGCTGCGACGGCCTGATCACGTCGGCGCGCTGGGTGCTGCACCGGATGCCGGCGCACGTGCGCACCGTCTGCCTGGAGTTCTTCGGCCAGCCCAAGGACGCGGTGCCCTCGATCGTCGAGATCAAGCGCTACCTCGATTCGCGTCGCGCGGCGCGCGCGATGCTGCTCGCCGGCCTCGAGCATCTGGACGAGCGCTACCTGCGCGCGGTCGGCTACACGACCAAGTCGCGCGCGCGGCGGGCTGCCCAAGATGGTGCTGATCGGCGACATCGTCGGCGACGACGACGACGCGGTGGCGCGCGCCACCTCCGAGGTCGTGCGCATGGCCAACGCGCCGCAGCGGCGAGGGCTTCGTCGCGGTCTCGGCCGAGGCGCGCAAGACGTTCTGGCTCGACCGCGCGCGCACCGCGGCGATCGCGCGCCACACCAACGCGTTCAAGATCAACGAGGACGTCGTCATCCCGCTCGACGCGCATGGGCGAGTACACCGACGGCATCGAGCGCATCAACATCGAACTGTCGACGCGCAACAAGCTGCGCCTGCTCGACGAGCTCGACGCTGCGCTCGCCCTCGGCGCTGCAGCGGCGCGGCGGTCGACGATTCGCAGGCCGCGACCGACGGCGGCGACGACCTGGTCGCCGAGCACCTGGGTCAGGCGCGCGCGCTCGTCGCGCGAACCCGCGTTCGCTGGCAATGGCTGATCGAGCACCTCGATCGCCCGCTCGCGCAGTCGCGCGCCGAACTCGAGGCGATCGGCCTGGGCGCGCCGCTCGCGTCGTTCTACGCGAGGCCCGACGCCGCGCCGGGTCGCGCGCCCGCATCGGCACCGGTACCCGCCGACCAACGCCGTGCGTGTTCCACCTGCTGCAGGACCGCACGATCCGCGTGTCCTGGAAGATCGAGGTGCGCGCGCCGCTGGCGAAGATCCTGCACGGCCAGGCGTTACGCCGCGCTGGTCGCGCGCTGCGACGCGATCCACCGCCGGGTGCTGCGCAGCCGGGTGTTCGTCGCGCTGCACATGCACGCCGGCGACGGCAACGTGCACACCAACATCCCGGTCAACTCCGACGACTACCCGATGCTCAAGGAGGCCGAGGCGGCGGTCGCGCGGATCATGGCGCTGGCGCGCTCGCTCGACGGCGTGATCTCGGGCGAGCACGGCATCGGCATCACCAAGCTCGAGTTCCTGACCGAGGACGAGATCGGCGAGTTCCGCGCCTACAAGCAGCGCATCGACCCCGAAGGACGCTTCAACCGCGGCAAGCTGATGCCCGGCGGCGACCTGCGCAACGCCTACACGCCGAGCTTCGGGCTGATGGGCGCCGAGTCGCTGATCCTGCAGGCCTCGGACATCGGCGCGATCGCCGACTCGGTCAAGAACTGCCTGCGCTGCGGCAAGTGCAAGCCGGTCTGCGCCACCCACGTGCCGCGCGCCAACCTGCTCTACTCGCCGCGCAACAAGATCCTCGCCACGTCGTTGCTGATCGAGGCATTCCTGTACGAGGAGCAGACCCGGCGCGGCGTGTCGATCCGCCACTGGGACGAGTTCTCCGACGTCGCCGATCACTGCACCGTGTGCCACAAGTGCGAGACGCCGTGTCCGGTCGACATCGATTTCGGCGACGTGACGATGAACATGCGCAACCTGCTGCGCAAGATGGGCCGCAAGAAGTTCAATCCGGGCAGCGCGGCGGCGATGTTCTTCCTCAACGCCACCGACCCGGACACGATCAGCGCCACGCGCGCGGCGATGATCGACGTCGGCTACCGTGTGCAGCGCTTCGCGAACGAACTGCTCGGCAGGTTCGCGTCGGCGCAGACGGCGCAAGCCGCCGGCCACCGTAGGCAAGCCGCCGCTGAAGGCGCAGGTGATCCACTTCGTCAACCGGAAGATGCCGGGCAACCTGCCGAAGAAGACCGCGCGCGCGCTGCTCGACATCGAGGACGACCGCTACGTTCCGATCATCCGCGACCCGCGCGCGACCACGGTCGACGCCGAGGCGGTGTTCTACTTTCCGGGCTGCGGCTCGGAGCGCCTGTTCTCGCAGGTCGGGCTGGCCACGCAGGCGATGCTCTGGCAGGTCGGCGTGCAGACCGTGCTGCCGCCCGGCTACCTGTGCTGCGGCTACCCGCAGCGCGGCGCCGGCCAGTTCGACAAGGCCGAGAAGATCATCACCGACAACCGGGTGCTGTTCCATCGCGTCGCCAACACGCTGAACTACCTCGACATCCGCACCGTCGTGGTGAGTTGCGGCACCTGCTACGACCAGTTGCAGGGCTACGAGTTCGAGAAGATCTTTCCGGGCTGCCGGATCGTCGACATCCACGAGTTCCTGATGGAGAAGGGCGTGCGGCTCGAGGGCGTGACCGGCGCGCGCTACATGTACCACGACCCCTGCCACAGCCCGATCAAGCAGCACGCGCCGCTCAAGGTGGTCAACACGCTGATGAACGAGGCAGTCAACGGTCGGATCGAGAACAACGAGCGCTGCTGCGGCGAATCGGGCACGCTGGCAGTCACGCGCCCCGACATCTCGACGCAGGTGCGTTTTCGCAAGGAAGAGGAGATGCGCCGCGCGGTCGCGGCGCTGCGGGCAACGCCGGTCGGAGGGCAGGAGGCGGCATCCGACGCGCAGGTCAAGGTGCTCACATCGTGCCCGTCGTGCCTGCAGGGGCTCGCGCGCTACGAAGCCGACACGGGCGCGCAGGCCGACTACATCGTCGTCGAGCTGGCGCGTCACCTGCTGGGCGAGGACTGGATGCGCGCCTACGTCGAGCGCGCCAACGCCGGCGGAATCGAGCGCGTGCTGGTCTGACGCCAACGTGCCGGCGCCGCGTTTTGCGGCGACCGGTCGGCGAACGAGGGAGGCAACATGTTCAAGGGATTCGATCTTTCCGGCCGCTGTGCGGTCATCACCGGCGGCAACGGCGGCATCGGCCTGGGCATGGCGCGCGCGCTGCTGGGCGCGGGCGCGAGCGTCGCGATCTGGGGTTCGAACGAGAAGAAGACGGTCGCCGCGCGCGACGAGCTCGCCGCCGACGGCGGGCAGGTCGAGGCTTTCGTTTGCGACGTGGGCAACGAGGCGCAAGTCGAGCGTGCCTTCGCCGCGTCGGTCAAGGCGCTTGGCAAGGTCGACGCGTGCTTCGCCAACGCCGGCGTGTCGGCGCGTCCGACGCCGCTGCTGCAGATGGACTACGCCGAGTTCCACCGCGTGATGCGCGTCAACGTCGACGGAGTGTTCTTCACGTTCCGCGCCGCCGCCCGTCACATGGCCGATCGCGGCGAGGGCGGATCGCTGGTCGCGACCGCCAGCACCGCGGCGATCGAGGGCGCCGCGCGCAACAGCCACTACGGCGCCTCGAAGGGGGCGGTCACCTCGTACGTGCGCGCGCTCGCGGTCGAACTGGCACGCTACCGCATTCGCGTGAACTCGATCCTTCCCGGGTGGATCGAAACCGACATGACCGAACGCGCAATCGGCGACGAACGCTTCGCGGCCGCGGTGCTGCCGCGAATTCCTGCGCGGCGCTGGGGCACGATCGACGACTTCGGCGCGATCGCCGTCTACCTCGCGAGCGACGCGACGTCCTATCACACCGGCGAGCAGTTCGTGATCGACGGCGGCTATACGAAGTACTGAGCCCCGCGCCGTCGCGAGCGGGCGTGCGCCGCGCCTGCGGCAAACCGCTGGCGGCTGGCCACAGCCTGGCGGCTAGCGGCCGCGCGCGGCGTTGCGCACCGTTATCTGGTCGTTGAGCGTCCAGAAATCGTACAGATAGCCCAGGCCGAGCAGACCCGCGCTGAGCAGGTAGACGATCCCGGTGAACCACTTGCCCATGTACATCCGGTGCACTCCGAACAACCCGAGGAAGGTGAGGAGCACCCAGGCGACCGTGTAGTTGGTCGGGCCGGCGCGAAACCGCAGGTCGGCCTCGCGGTCCATCGACGGAATCAGGAACAGGTCGATCAGCCATCCGATCCCCAGCAGCCCCAGCGTGAAGAACCAGATCGTTCCCGAGATCGGCCGGCCGTAGTAGAAGCGGTGCGCGCCGGTGAACCCGAAGATCCACAGGATGTAGCCGATCGATTTCAGGTGGGTGTCGTTGCCGCCGTTCATCTGCGCCTCCGATTGTCGTCCTGCTCGCATCGTAGGGCATTCGGGGCCGGCCCCGGATACGGCGTGACGCCGCGACCCGGAGACGCTTCCGGTGAAGCGGCGCTCCGGGCTCGGGCGCCGTTGCCTCCGCCTGGGACACTCGCCTCGGCCGCTCGTCGGCGCGCACGTGTCTGTTCGCACACCGGGGCGGCCTTTGGGCAGATGATTGCGCAGGCGCCCGGGGGCGCAACGTTTCGCGTGGGAGCGAGGCCTTATGCAGGTTCTAACCGGGATCGAATCGCGCCGCATCCACGACGCCGAAACCTGTCGCGATTGGCTCGAAGGGCTGCGCGCCACTGGGCACGACCGGCTCGAGGAGTTCTCCGAACTGCTCGCCGACCTCGGCCTGTCCGACCTCGAGCCCGAACGCGTGCTCGCGATCGTCGAGCAACTGCGCCCGGCGCACCTCGCCGAGATCGCCGCGGTGTTCGATCGTGTCGACCCGGATGTGTTCCCGATGAAGGCGGCCGAGCGGCGCGCATGCGCGCGTGCGATCGCCGGGCTGGTCCAGGGTCGCGAGCTGTACAAGAGCCTGCACGAACGGCTGCGTTCTCCCGACGATCCTCCGACCGAGATCGACACGCGCACCTTCGGCCAGGGCAGCGAACCCGGGGCCACGATCACCGCGGCGCCACGCGCCAAGTCCGGCGCCAAGTCCGGTGCCAAGGCTGGCGTCAAGGCTGGCGTCAAGGCCGGGCGCGGCGGTCCGAGGACGATCACCGCGCCGCCGACGGGCGTGGCGGTGCCGCTGGGACGCGCGATCGACTACCAGGCGCGGATGCTGGTCGCGATGCAGCGCCTCAAGCTCGCGATCGCGCACACCGAGTGGGACGAGATCTGCCTGCTGGCGAGGCGGATGCGCGCCGCGAGCCTGCTCGACGTGCGCCTGCCCGACGACGCGCCGCTGTTGCGCGCGCCGACCGCGCGCGCACTGTTCGTCTACCCGCTCCTGATCTGGCTGTCGCAGCCGAACTCCCGCGGCGGCCCGCAGGCGGCCCTGATCGAACGGCTCGCGCGGCGCTGGGCCGGCCGCGTGGGTTTCAGGCTCGAGCAGGGCGCGATCCTGCACGACACGCGCAACGGACCGTCGGTCGAGCTGACCGAGCGCCACACGGTGCGCCTGGTAAGCCACCGGCTGGTTCCGAGGATCGCGTCGCGACTGGCCGAACTCGAAGCGATGGGCGCGCGCGCCGCGACGCGCCTGCCGCGCGGTCTCACGCTCGCGACCACGCGGCTCACGCTGGAGCAGTTGCGCGAGTTCTGGTGTGAGCCGCGTGCGCGCTACCTGGTACCCGACGTCAAACTCGGGGTGATGCGGCTGCGCTTCGGCTTTCCCGCCGGCGCCCAGGAGGGCGGGCGTACCGGGTCGGGACGCGTGCGTGCGAGCCTGCACGTGCCGGCGACGCGCGGCTACATCTATGGGCGATTCGAGAGCAATACCCTCACGCGGGTGTCGTCGAGCGAGCCGCAGGAAGATCCGCTCGCGCCGTGGATCGAGGCCGCCGAGCTCGCGGACTGGGTGTCGATCGAACGCCACCAGTCGGTGTTCGAGGGCATCTTCACCAGTGGCGGCGTCGCGCTCGGCGCGATCGTGATGATCGTTCCGGTGCCCAGCGGCACGCGCGAGCGGGTCGAGGGCAAACCAGCGGACGCGCGAATCTCCGCGCGCCCGGGATTCATGCTCGGGCGCGTCGTCGCCCTCGAGCAGCAGCAACGCTGCGACCCCGACGCGCCGATGCGCCACCGGATCAGCGTCGCAGTCTGGTCGGGCCGCCCGCTTCTGGTGGGGGTGCGCGTGAGCGACGGGTCCTACCAGGACGCCTTCCTGATCGCGCCCGACGCCTCGCTCGGCGAACCCGAGAGTCTTCTGGTGCGCGCGCGCGGGGTTCGCGCCGGCGAGCGCGGAACGCTGCGCGACGGAATGCGCGATTGTGGCCTGCGGGTCGACGAGGTGCTCGAGCACGGGCCCGGCTACGAGCGCGTGCGCATCACCCGTTCGGCACACTGAGGTCCGCGCCGCGGCACTGTCAGTCTTTCGGCTAAGATGCGACCGACAAGCAAGGTCGAACATCCATGCCAGAATCCAGAACCCCTGTGCCGCATCCGACGCGGCTGGTCGTCCACAAGCAATCGCGCGTTCTCGAGATCGAGTTCGACGACGGCGGGCTGTATCGCCTGCCGTTCGAGTTGCTGCGCGTCTATTCGCCCTCGGCCGAGGTGCGCGGCCACGGACCCGGCCAGGAAGTGCTGCAGACAGGAAAACGCGAGGTCGGAATCGACCAGGTCGAATCGGTTGGGCACTACGCGATCCAGCCGCACTTCTCCGACGGGCACGCCACCGGCATCTACACCTGGGAGTACCTGCACTGGCTCGGCGAGAACGAGCCGCGCCTGTGGCAGGAGTACCTGGCGCGGATGGAGGCGGCGGGCGCGAGCCGCGATGCCGCCGGCGCGGGTTCCCCGCCGGCTGCGCCCGAGGGTGCGCCCGAGGGCGCGCGCGAAGTCACGCGCCACCGTCATTGAGCGCCGCCGGCCGAAGCTCGCGACCCGGCGCGTCCCGCATGTCCGATTCACCGACCACTGATTTCGGCTACCAGCGGATTCCCGAAGGCCACAAGGTCGAACGGGTCGCGAAGGTGTTCGATTCGGTCGCGCCCAGCTACGACTTGATGAACGACCTGATGTCGCTCGGGTTGCACCGGCTGTGGAAGGCCTTCACCGTTGCCCAGGCCGGGGTGCGCCCCGGCATGCGCGTGCTCGACGTAGCCGGCGGAACCGCCGATCTCGCCAGCGCGTTCGCGCGCAAGGTCGGGCCCTCGGGTCAGGTCTGGCTCACGGACATCAACGGCGCGATGCTCAGGGTCGGACGCGACCGCCTGCTCGACGCGGGACAGGTGCAACCGGCCGCGCAGTGCGACGCCGAGCGCTTGCCCTTCGCCTCGGCCAGCTTCGACCGCGTCACGGTCGCGTTCGGGCTGCGCAACATGACCCACAAGGACCGCGCGCTCGCCGAGATGACCCGCGTGCTCAAGCCGGGCGGAAAGTTGCTCGTGCTCGAGTTCTCGAAGGTGTGGAAACCGATCGAGCCGCTGTACGACCTGTACTCGTTCGGCGTGTTGCCCTGGCTGGGCAAGCGCGTCGCGGCAGACGCCGACAGCTACCGCTACCTCGCCGAGTCGATTCGCATGCACCCCGACCAGAAGACCCTGCAGGCGATGATGCAGGATGCCGGTCTGTCGCGGGTGCGCTGGTTCAACATGGCCGCGGGTGTTGTCGCCTTGCACGAAGGCGTGCGACTCTGACCGCGTCCCAGGCGAATTCCCGCTATAGTTTCCAGATCGCGAGAGCGTCGCCAAGAAGGCGCTCCGCAGGACACACCCCCGGAGGTTCCATGAAGCGTTTCGCCCAGTTGCTCGCGGTCGTGATGGCCGCAGGTACGTTCTTCGTCGCCGACGCCGAGGCCAGGAGGCTCGGTGGCGGCGGTTCGTTCGGCCGGCAGTCCGGCAACGTCACGCAGCGTCAGGCGGCGCCGCCGGCGGGCCAGGGTTCGCAGGCGCAGCCTGCCGCGCCGCGCCAGGCTCCGGCCGCCGCCGGGCAGCCTGCCCGCAGCAGGTGGTTCGCGCCGCTCGCCGGCCTCGCCGCCGGATTGGGGCTTGCGGCGCTTGCCAGCTACCTCGGTTTCGGCGAAGAACTCGCGTCGTTGATGCTGGTGCTGCTGCTCGCGGTCGCCGCGATCGTGGTGGTCCGGATGATCATGGCACGACGCGCCGGACCGCGCCCGGCGTTGCAGGGCGCCTACTCGGCAGCCGGGGTCGGTTCAGAAGCGAGTGTTCGCTACGCGCCGATTCCCGAGCGCTCGGCCGCGAGTCAGGGCGGACGCGGGCCAGGCGTGGGCGCGTCCGCGGCTGCGTCGGACGATTCGCAGGCGACGAACTGGCGCATTCCGGCCGATTTCGACGTCGACGGCTTCCTGCGCAACGCCAAGGTGCAGTTCGTGCGCCTGCAGGCGGCGTTCGACGCCTCCGACCTCAACGACCTGCGCGATTTCACCAGCCCGGAGATGTTCGCCGAGCTGAAGATGCAGATCAACGAGCGCGGAGCGTCGGCCAATCGAACCGACGTCGTGCAGCTCGACGCCGAACTGCTCGGCATCGAGAGCGCCGCGAACGATCACCTCGCGAGCGTGCGCTTCCACGGCCTGATCCGCGAGAACGAGTCGGCACCGGCGCACATGTTCGACGAGGTCTGGAACCTGTCCAAACCCGCGCAGGGCGGCGGCGGATGGGTGCTCGCCGGAATCCAGCAGCTCAATTGAGCCGCTGCCGACCGCTGTGACCGGCGCCGCCGATACTCCGCTCGACGCGTTGCTGGACGATGTCGCGGCGCGCGCACGTGCGCGCGCGCTGCGCCTGGCGATGTCGGCGCTCGAGCACCTTCTGCGCCAGCAGTCCTGGGCGCGCGAGCGGCTGCGCACGCACGCGGGACGCACGGTGCGGATCGGAATCGACGCAGAGCCGCCGCCCGGAATGCCCCGAGCCGAACTCGTCGCGACGATCGATGCGCAGGGTCTGCTGCGCCCGGCCGAGCCCGGCACCGAGCCGGACGTCACCTTGCACCTGCGTCCAAGCGTCGACGCGTTGTTCGATCTGTTGCGCGAGGGCGCGCCAAGCGCCACGCGGCACGTCAGGGTCGAGGGCGACGCTGCGCTCGCGACCACGGTCGGCGATCTCGCGCGCGAACTGCGATGGGACGCCGAAGAGGATCTGAGCCGGGTCACCGGCGACGTCGCGGCGCGCAGGATCGGGCGGCTGTTCGAAGCCGGGATCGCGCAACTGCGCGACGTCGGCGGGCGGGCGCGCGGTGCGACAGAACGCTACGTCGCCGACGACCAGCGACTGCTCGCGACCGGGGCGCTCGCGCGCGAACTCGCCGAAGCGGCGCGCGTGCTCGATCAGCGCGTCGCCGCCGTGGAAGCCCGGGTCGGCGCGTTGCGCCAGCCAGGCTGACCGCGCGCGATGGCGCTCTACCAGCCCGGGCACTTCTCGATCGCCGACCCGGCGCAACGCGATGCCGCCGCCTTCGATCTGATCGCCGCCCACCCCTTCGCCACGCTGATCACCGCGTCGCCGCCCGAGCCGCTGATCACGCACTGTCCGATCACCGCGCAGGTGCAGGGCGGCACGACGGTGCTCGAGGGCCACGTCGCGCGAGCGAATCAGAACTGGCACGCCTGGCGCGATGGCGCCGCGGGCGTGCTCGCGGTGTTCCACGGTCCGAACGCCTACGTCTCGCCGTCGCTGTACACGGCGCCGCAAAACGTCCCGACCTGGAACTACGCGGTCGTTCACGTCGCCGGCCAACTCTCGATCGTCGACGCGGAAGAGAACAAGCACGCGCTGATGAAACGGCTGATCGAGCATATCGAACCGGCCTATCGGGTGCAGTGGGACGGACTCGACGAGGACTACAAGCGACGGATGCTGGGAGCGATCGTCGGGTTCCGGATCGCAATCGGGCGGATCGACGCGAAGTTCAAGCTCGGACAGAACCGTATCGCGGCCGATCGCGAGAACGTCCGAGCCGCGTTCGCCGACGGCACGCCTGCGGAGCGCTCGCTCGCCGGCTGGTTCGATCGCCTCGTTCCGCGCTGACCTCGTCTCGCGCGGGCGGCGTCGCGGTTCGACCGCGTTCCGCGCCGAAGAGCGCGCATCGCCGATTCAATCGGCCGGCGGCGTCCCGATCGGGCGCACCGTCGCGCCCTCGATCTCGAGCGGGAACGCCGGAGCGCGCCCGGCCTTGGGTTGGCCTGCGTAGACCGTCACGTGCGGGAACGGGATCTCGATTCCGTGCGCGTCGAAGTCGGCCTTCAGGCGTCGCATGAATTCGCGGCGCACCTTGAACTGCTCGAGCGGCACCGTCTTGATCCGGCAGCGGATCACCACCGCCGAGTCGGCCCACTGATCGAGCCCCATGATGTCGAGGTCGTCGACGATACGCGCGGCGAACGCAGGGTCCTGGCGCATTCGCGCGGCGCTGGCCCGCATGACCTCGTAGACCTCGTCGACGTTCTCCCGGTAAGCGACGCCGATATCCATCAGCGCATAGGAGAACTCCATCGACATGTTCGTCACCGAGTCGATCATTCCGGTCGGCACGAAGTGGACGTTTCCTTCGATTCCGCGCAGCCGGACCGTGCGCAGCGTGATCGACTCGACCACGCCGGTCTTGCCGGCGATCGTGATCGCGTCTCCCTGGCGGATCTGGTTCTCGAGCAGGATGACGAATCCGGTGAAGTAGTCCTTCACCAGGCTCTGCGCACCGAAACCGATCGCCAGCCCCACCACCCCGGCGGCGCCGAGTATCGGGGCGATCGAAATTCCGACCTGCGAGAGGATCGTCATCGTCGTGACGACGAAGATGATCACCGTCGCCACGTAGCGGAACACGCGCGAGAGCGTCTCGACGCGGCGCTGGTCCTCGGCGTTGTTCGAGTTGCGCAGGGCGAAGCGCTTGAACAGCTTGATCAGGCGCCGGCTGACGAAGTGCAGCACCCACGCCAACAGAAGGATGAAGATCACCGCGAGGATCTCGTCGCCGTAGTGGGCGAGATCGAATTCGGCGAGCCGGGGGAATAGCCTGGTCAGTTCGGGCATCGTGTTCCCTGCTTCGGTTGCGTGCTCAGCCGCGCCCCACGCTCAGCCGCGCCCCACGAACGGCATCTTGGTCGCCATGATGGTCATGAACTGCACGTTCGTCTCGAGCGGAAGCTGCGCCATGTGAAGCACCGCTTCGGCGACGTGCTGGACGTCCATCAGCGGTTCGATCGCGATCTCGCCGTTTGCCTGCGGCACGCCCTTGGCCATGCGCGCCGCCATGTCGGTGGCGGCGTTGCCGATGTCGATCTGCCCGCAGGCGATGTCGAATTTGCGCCCGTCCAGCGACGTGCAACGCGTCAGCCCCGTGATCGCGTGCTTGCTCGCGGTGTACGGGGCCGAGTGCGGGCGCGGCGCGTGTGCCGAGATCGACCCATTGTTGATGATGCGCCCGCCCCGCGGCGTTTGCGCCTTCATCGTGCGCATCGCCTCCTGCGTGCACAGGAACGCACCGGTGAGGTTGACGTCGATCACCGCGCGCCACTGCTCGAAGCTGAGTTCGTCCATCGGGATTCCGGGTGCGTTCTGGCCCGCGTTGTTGAACAGCATGTCGACGCGCCCGAAAGCGCTGCGTGTGCGCTCGAACAGCGCGCTCACCGAAGCCGGGTCGGTCACGTCGGTCGAGAGCGCGAGCGCGCGCTCCGCGTCGATCTCCGATTCGGCGACCGCCGCCTGCAGCGCCTCGACCCTGCGCCCGGCCAGGGCGACCAGCCAGCCGGCCTTCAGGAAGGTCATGGCGACCGCCTTGCCGATTCCCGATCCCGCGCCGGTGATCACGGCGATCCTGTTCGCATTTTCCATCTGTTCTTCTCCCTGGTTCGTCGCTCGCGCAACTTCCGGCCAGCCTGTCGCGCAACTTCCGGCGGGCCCGTCGCGAAACCTCCAACTATATACCGTAGCGGCGCGCGTTCGCTCGCGCAGCGCGCGTCCGGATTGCGATCGCCGAGCGTGCTCATCGCCTGAGCCTCGCGGCGAATAACCTGGGCCGACTCACTTCCGGAGAACGCCGCGATGCGTCGATTCGTCACCGCCGCCCTGTCCTCGCAGTCCGCGCCGATCACGCCGACCATGCCGATCACGCCGACCATGCCGATCGGCCCGATCACGCCGATGGCGCCTTCGCGCCGCCGGCTCGACGTCGACACCTTCGTCGGCTTCGCCTGCGTGGCGCTGCTCCCTGTCGCACTCTGGTTCGCCTAGTCGCGTCGCCGGTCAAGCCGCTTCGATCAAGTCCGCTCGCCCCGGGTCGATTGGGTCGAAACGCAGCGCGGGAGCGGCTTGCAGGGTTTTCCCTGAGTTCGCGGCGCGGATTTGACAGGCCGCAGCGTCAGTCGATACAGTAGGTCCATATCGCTGGGCTCCGGCGCGCATTCTCTGCGCCCGCAATCAATACAAACACTGAGGAGAGATGCATGAGATTTCATCTTGCGCACGCGCTGGTCGCGTCCACACTGATCGCTTTCGCCGGCGCCGTAGCGGCGCAGCCGATGATCATCAAGTTCAGCCACGTCGTGGCCGAGAAGACGCCCAAGGGACAGGGCGCGCTGAAGTTCAAGGAACTTGCCGAGGCCAAGCTCCCGGGCAAGGTCGAGGTCCAGGTTTTCCCGAGTTCGCAGCTCTTCGGTGACGCGAAGGAGCTCGAGGCGCTGCTGCTGGGCGACGTGCACTTCATCGCGCCGTCGCTGTCCAAGTTCGACCGGTACACCAAGAAACTGCAGGTGTTCGACCTTCCGTTCATGTTCTCCAGCACCGAGGCACTGGACAAGTTCCAGGCGAGCAAGGAAGGCCAGGAACTGCTCACGTCGATGAAGTCCAAGGGCCTGCTCGGCCTGGCGTACTGGCACAACGGCATGAAGCAGCTCTCGACCAACAAGCCGCAACTCAAGCGTCCCGATGACGTCAAGGGCCTGAAGTTCCGCATCCAGGCGTCCGACGTGCTCGAGGCGCAGTTCCGCGCGGTGGGCTCGAATCCGCAGAAGATGGCGTTCAGCGAGGTTTATCAGGCGCTGCAAACCGGGGTGGTGGACGGTCAGGAGAACACCTGGTCGAATATCTACTCGCAGAAGTTCTTCGAAGTGCAGGGAACGATCGCCGAGACCAACCACGGGGTCATCGAGTATCTGGTCGTCACAAATGCCCCCTGGTGGGACAAGCTCCCGGCCGACGTCCGCAAGGGCCTCGCCGAGGCGATGGTCGAAGCGACCGCCTACGCCAACAAGCTCGCCGCCGACATCAACGACGCGGACCGCAAGAAGATTACCGACGCCGGGAAGGCCAAGATCCAGACGCTGACCAAGGAAGACATGGCCGCGTGGCAGAAGGCGATGGATCCCGTCTGGAAGAAGTTCGAGCCGGGCATCGGAGCCGATCTGGTCAAGGCGGCCGCGAGCTACAGCAAGTAATCGCGTTAGCGCCCAGGAACGCAAGAGCGATTCGGCATGGCATGGCTTCACAGGCTGGAAGAGTGGCTGCTCGCCACTCTTCTTGCCGTGATGACGCTGGTCACCTTCTCGCAGGTGATCGCGCGCTACGTCTTCAACTACAGCTTCGTCTGGGCGCTCGAGCTCGTCACCTTCCTGTTCGCGTGGCAGATCTTCCTCGGCATGGCCTATGGCGTGCGGGTCGGTTCGCACATCGGGGTCGACGCGCTGGTCAAGTCGCTCGGGCCGAAGTCGGCACAGGTCTGCGCCGCGCTTGGCGCGGCGCTTTGCATCGTCTACTCGGTGATCCTGTTCGTCGGAGGGTGGCAGTACACGCACAAGATGTACTCGATCGGCATCCTCGCGCAGGACATTCCGATCGAGCAGTGGATCCCGCGCACCGTGCTGCCTCTTGGCTTCGGCATCCTGATCCTTCGTTTCTCCCAGTTGTTCTACAGGGTGGTGACCGGAAAGGAGCACGGGCTGCACCTGGCCGATGAGGCCGCGGAGGCGCTCAAGCTCAGGGCCGACGACGGCGAGGCCGCCGGCGAGACGAAAGCGCCGCAATGACCACCGCCGTCCTGTTCGTCATGCTGTTCGCGTTCATGCTGCTCGGCATGCCGATCGCGATCGCGCTCGGTCTTTCGTCGCTGCTCACGATCCTGTTCTTCGGACAGGATTCGCTCGCCTCGCTCTCGCTCAAGCTGTTCGAGACTTCCGAGCACTTCACGCTGCTCGCGATTCCGTTCTTCATCCTCTCGGGCGCGTTCATGACCACGGGCGGCGTGGCCAAGCGGATGATCCGCTTTGCCAACGCCTGCATCGGCCACCTGCGCGGCGGGCTCGCGATGGCATCGGTCATGGCCTGCATGCTGTTCGCGGCCGTGTCCGGTTCGTCTCCGGCCACCGTGGTGGCGGTGGGATCGATCGTGATCGCCGGTATGGTGCGCAACGGCTACACGAAGGAATTTGCCACCGGCGTGATCACCAACGCCGGCACGCTGGGCATCCTGATCCCGCCTTCGATCGTGATGGTCGTCTACGCGGCGGCCACCGAGACTTCGGTGGGCAAGCTGTTCATGGCCGGCGTGATCCCCGGCATCATGCTCGGGCTGATGCTGATGGTCGCGATCTACTTCCGCGCGCGCTACCTGAAGATCCCGCGCCAGCCGCGCGCGTCGCTTGGCGAGGTGCTCGGAGCGGCGCGCGATTCGATCTGGGGCCTGCTGTTGCTGGTCATCATCCTCGGCGGGATCTACGGCGGGATCTTCACCCCAACCGAAGCGGCGGGCGTGGCCGCGGTCTACGCCTTCATCATCGCGGTGTTCGTTTATCGCGACCTGGGCATGAAGAGAGTGCCCGACGTGCTCGTGGACGCGTCCAAGGTCACGGTGATGCTGATGTTCATTGTGGCCAATGCGCTGCTGTTTGCGCACGTGCTCACGACCGAACGCATTCCGCAGGCGATCACCGAGCAGATCATCGCGATGGGCATGGAGCCCTGGCAGTTCCTGATCGTGGTCAACATCCTGCTGCTGGTGGCCGGAAATTTCATGGAGCCCACCGGGATCATCCTGATCCTCGCGCCGATCCTGTTCCCGATCGCCACCGAGCTCGGCATCGACCCGGTCCACCTCGGCATCATCATGGTGGTGAACCTCGAGATCGGCATGGTCACGCCGCCGGTCGGATTGAACCTGTTCGTCGCCGCCGGGATCACCGGGATGCCGATCTTCAAGGTGGTGCGCGCGGCACTGCCGTGGCTGTCGGTGCTGGTCCTGTTCCTGATCATCGTGACCTACGTCCCGCAGATCGCGCTGTTCCTTCCGAACCTGCTGTTCTAGCGCAGCTTCATCAGGAATTCGCCCGCGGCCAACTCTTCCATCCGGTTCACCCCGAGCATCGCCATGTCGCGCGACACTTCCGCCGCGAGCAGTGCGATCGCGTGCGCCACCCCGGCCTCTCCGCCGACCGCCGCCGCATAGTTGAACGGCCTCCCGACGAAGACGAAGCGCGCGCCCAGTGCGAACGCGGTGAGCACGTCGGTACCGCGACGCACGCCGCTGTCGAACATCACCGGGATCTCCGGGCAGGCAGCGACGATCGCCGCGAGCACGCGCAGCGGCGACACGACGCCGTCGAGCTGGCGCCCGCCGTGGTTCGAGACGACGATCCCGTCCACGCCTGCGTCGCGAGCGCTGCGCGCGTCGCGCGCGTCGAGGATCCCCTTGACGATGAACCGGCCCTTCCAGATCCGGCGCAGCAGCGCGAGGTGGCTCCAGTCGAAGTGCGCGCGGTCGGAGTAATCACGCAGCACGTTGGGCGAGAGGATCGGCGCGCCGCGCGTGGCGTAGTTGTTCTCGAAGTGCGGCATGCCGTGGCGCAGGATCGTGCGCGCAAAGGTCCCGAGCAGCCAGCGCGGGTGGGTGATTCCGTCCCAGGCCAGGCGAAGGCTCGGTCGCAGCGGTGTAGAGAAACCGGCGCGCACGTTGTTCTCGCGGTTGGCAGGCACCGGGATGTCGACCGTGATCATCAGTGTCTCGAAGCCCGCGCGCGCGACGCGCCCGATCAGCGCCTCGATCGCCGCGTCGTCGCCCGGCAGATAGGCCTGGAACCAGGCCCGCGGATTCTCGCGCGCGATGTCTTCCAGCGGAATCAGCGACGACCCGCTGACCACCATCGGCAGGTTCGCGCTCGCCGCGGCGCGCGTGAGCACGATGTCGCCGCGATAAGCGGAAAGCGCGGTGATTCCCATCGGCGCGATGCCGAACGGTGCGGCGTACTCGTGCCCGAACAGCGTCGTCGCGGTGCTGCGCCGCGCCACGCCGACCAGCGAGCGCGGCACGAAACCGTACGCCGAGAAGACTTCGCGGTTCTCGCGCACCGAGCGGTCGGTCTCGACCCCGCCGACGATGTAGGCGAACACCGGCCGTGGCAGGTGCCGGCGCGCCGCGGTTTCGAAGTCGTCCAGGCTGAGCAGGCGCTTCAGGCGACGCGGGAGTTTCGTTTCCTGTCTGGGCACGCGGCGCGGCGGGGTCGTTGGGGTGCGCGTATCGTACTGCAGCGGCGCGAACGTGCAGAATGGATGCACGATCGTTACGACCCCGGTACGACCCCGGTACGGTCGGTACGACCGGTACGATCCGGATACGACTCCGACACGACCGAAGGAAACCCCGATGATCCATGTGATTGCCATCATCACCGCCAAACCTGGTCAGCGCGCCGCGATCCTCCAGGCGTTTCGCGCCAACGTTCCCGCGGTGCGCGCGGAGAACGGCTGCATCGAGTATCAGCCGGTGGTCGACGTCGAGTCGGTCGGGAAGTTCCAGACCGAACTCGGTGGCGACACCTTCATCGTGGTCGAGAAGTGGGCCGACGCCGATGCGCTCAGGGCGCATGCCGCGGCGCCGCACATGGCGGCCTACGCGGCGAAGGTGAAGGACCTGATCGCCGGGCGTGCGGTGCACGTGCTCACCGAGGCGGTCTGATCGCGAGCAGGCGCAGACGCAACGCCGAAACCGGACGGCGGATCGATGCGTATCATGGACCGGTTCGGGCGCGAGAGGCGTGCCGCACGAGGAACAATCGATGATCGAACCACTGCTGCTGGCGGCAACACAGATCTCCACTTTCGGCGGCTCCGGCCTGCTGACGAACGCGAGCGGGTTCTTCTTCGCACGCGGCGAGCGGCTGTTCCTCGTCACGAGCCGCCACGTGCTGCTCGACGCGCCCAGCGAGCACCGACCCGAGCGGATCGAGATCAAGATGCACGTCGACGCCAACAACCTGACGAAGATCGTCGTGTTCTCGATCCTGCTGTATCGCGACGGATCCGGAATCTGGCATCAGGGAAGCGACGCGGGCGGAGACATCGACGTCGCGGTGATCGAACTCGAGCGCGGCGCGATGCCGGCGTCGGTCGCGCTGCAGGCATTTACGCCCGAGCACCTGCAGGCTTCGCTGCGCGACGTCGAAGTCGGCTCGCCGCTGTTGATCGTCGGCTACCCGCTCGGCTTTCACGACACCGTCTACCACCTCCCGGTAGTGCGCCGCGGATCGATCGCGTCGTCCTTCGGGCTGCGATTCCAGGGTCACGGTTACTTTCTCACCGACGCGCGCACGCATCGCGGGACCAGCGGCTCACCGGTAGTGATGCGCGCCGCGCCGTCGGACCGTGGCGTGGGCAGCCTGCCGTGGAAGCTGCTCGGCGTACATTCGTCGCGCGTAGACATGAACACGCGCGACCTGCAGGTCGACGAGTCGCTGGGGCTGAACTGCGCCTGGTACGCCGACATCCTGCTCACGCTCACCGAGTAGCGGCGGGAAGGACGCCGAGGGTTCCGGGGACGCTGTGATGAGCTGGATCGACGACGCGAAGAGAGTGGCCGCTGCCGCGGTGCTGGTGCGCGAGAAGGTGGACGCGGCGACGGCCGATTTCAGGGGCCGGGTGTGCACGGCCTGCAACCGACTCGACCTCGAAACGCTTCGCTGCAAGGAGTGCCACTGCTACCTGAGGGCGAAGGTGTGGGCGAAGGTGAACCGTACGCCCGCGCGCCCGTTCGGCGAGGTGACACACTGCCCGCTGGGCAAGTGGCGCGACCGCGACATCGCGAACCACTACCGGGCGATCGACGGCAAGCCTCCGTTGCCGCCGCCCGCGCCAGCCGCGAACAAGCCCGACGCCGACGGCGGCGCTTAGCGCCGCGCGTGCGGTTCAAACCGCCGGCGAGGTTCAAGCCGCCGGCGCGGCCCTTCCCATCGTCGCGAGGTTTTGCAGCGAGCTCAGGTGCAGGCGAATCGGCTCGAGTTCGTTGGCCTGCGCGAGCGTGTTCGCCGGCAACGCCGCGAGCCTGTCGCGCCCGACCACGTTGAAGTATCCGGTCAGTTCGGTGGTCCCGGCCGCGTCGAGCGTGAGCTTGGCCTGCATCGGTTCGAGCAGTTTCAGTTGCTCCAGGCGCCGGCACAGCGCGAGCGTGCGCTCGTACTGGAGCTGGAACTCATAGACGAACTTCAGCCGCTCCTGCAGGAAGGCGGTCGGCTTGCGCTGGTCGTCGAACAGGCGCTCGCCGCGCCCCGCCTGGTTGCATCCGGGGAAGGCCTCGTCGATGCACAGCGGCAGCGCCTTCGGGTCCTCGCCCGAGCCGAACACGAACGGGTAGCGGCGCACGAACGCCGGCAGGTAGCGCGCGCGCCAGGCGCCGTCGGCGCCGACGTACAGGTTGCGCCCGGCCCGCGGGCCGAGCAGCGCCGCGGCGACCATCGCCCCCTGCGTCGGCACGAAGATGATCGGGTACTCGGCAGCGGCCGAGGCGAACTCGCTCGCGAGCAGCGGCACCGAATTGGCGTTTCGGGCAAAGCCGTAGTCGGTCGAAGCTTCGACCGACCAGTCGCCGTGGCGGGTCGCGGTGAGCGCAACCGCTCGTTCGTAGAACAACTGCTGGGTCGTCACTGGTCGGGTTCCTATGTCGTGAGCGGGTCGGGGTCGCGGTCGGGATCGCCCCGCGGGAACGGGCGCGGTCGGTGCAATGCTACGGCAATCGGGGTGCTGGCCGGCGTGTTGCACTTCGTGCTCTATCTGGGTACCTTGGTGCCGGCGCTCGGCGTGGCGGCGGTGGCGACGCTGATCAGCGGCTCGATCGGGATGGGCTTGATGGCTTGGCTGCAGAGCCGATACGCGCGTGTCAACGCGGCCGTTCTGTTCATCGCGTTGCTGTTCTTCGGCTGGTTGTGGGGCGTGGCCGGGCTATTGCGCGGTGCGTCGCCGATCGCGATCGCCAAGGTCGACCGCGACCGCGTCGATGCGCTGCAGCGGGCCGGCGAAATGCCGGGTCATCGAGGGCGGCCTGCGCCGGAACCACCATTGTGAACGGGCCCGCCGTGGGCAAGGACGAACGGGCCCGCAAGGGGTAAGGAGCACCGCGTGAACATCGATCGACGACTTCTCTCGCACGCAGCGCAGGCGTTGTTGGTCACTGGCGCCGCCGACGCGTCCTCGCCGATAGATGCACCGAAGTAGCCTCCGCGCCGCGGCACAAGGCCCGGAACGGTGGCCGCCGCTATGAGCGGCGCCATCCCTTTGATCGCCACCAAAGCGCCGATCCGTCCGTTCGCTGAAGACGAGCCGCTGCGCGCAGAGCTCTTCAGCGCCGAGCAGATGGCGCTGCACGGCAGGCGTCTGGCGGCGGCCCACGTGTTGGGCGACGCGGCGCTGCCTGACCGGTTGCTCTCTCGACTGGCCTCCAACGAGCGCGTCCTGGTCGACCTGTGCAAACGCCTTGCCGCGACGGACGATGCCAAACGCCGCTTCACGCCGGCGGCCGAGTGGTTGCTCGACAACTTCTACCTGATCGAAGAGGAAATCCGCACCGCGCGCAGGCACTTGCCTCGCGGCTACAGCCGTGAGTTGCCGCAACTCGGACTGGACTCGGTCAACGGCCTCGGTGCCGGCTTTCCACGCGTCTACGACCTTGCGCTGCAAGCCATCGCGCACGGCGACGGGCAGGTCGGCCGCGGCAGATTGAGTCGCTTCATCGCGGCGTACCAATCGGTGCAGCCGCTGAGGCTCGGTGAGTTGTGGGCCTGTCCGATCATGTTGCGGCTGGCCTTGATCGAGAACCTGCGCCGCATCGCGGCCCGCGTCGCGATTGCGCATGCCGAGCGCGAAACCGCCTGTCGCTGGGCGGATCACATGCTCGACGTGGCGCAGAACAAGCCAAGCGACCTGATCCTGGTCATGGCCGACATGGCGCGGTCGGAGCCGCCGCTGACCAACGCCTTCGTGGCCGAGTACGCCCGCCGCCTGCAAGGGCGGGGTGCGGCGCTGGCGCTGCCACTGACCTGGATCGAACAGCGCCTCGCAGAGTCCGGCCAGACGATCGAACAGCGCGTGCACATGGAGGGGCAGCAGCAGGCCGCCAATCAGGTCTCGGTGAGCAACAGCATCGGCAGCCTGCGCCTGTTGGACGCGATGGACTGGGGCGAGTTCGTCGAAACCCAGAGCGGCGTCGAGCAGACCCTGCGTGGCGATCCGAGCGGCGTCTACGCAAAGATGGACTTTTTCACGCGCGACCGCTATCGCCATGCGGTCGAAGCCATTGCCCGGCTTGGCCCTCGTTCAGAGACGGAAGTGGCGCGTCAGGCGGTTGCATTGTGTGCAACCGATGCCGCACCCGACGCACAGCGCCGCGGCGCGCACGAAAGCCACCGCCTGCATGTTGGTTTCTACCTGGTAGGTGCCGGCCGCGTCGCGTTGGAGCAGGCTCTGGGCGTGCAGCCGCCCCTCAGGCTCGCGTGGGCACGACGTGCCCGAACCCGGGCGCTGCCGCTGTTTGCCGGTGCCATCGTGGTCGCGACGCTGGCGCTCGCCGCGATAGCCTGGTTCTCCAGCGACGCGCCGGGGCGTTGGCCCGGATGGGGGCAATTGGGGTTGGGCCTCGTGCTGCTGCTCGCCATGAGCCAGCTTGCCGTTTCGCTCGTCAACTGGGTGGTAACCCTGTTCGTGGCGCCGCAGCTGCTGCCGCGCATGAACTACGTGCTCGGCATACCGCCCGAGTCGCGAACCCTGGTGGTGGTGCCGACCATGCTGGGCACTCTTGCAGGCGTGGAAGAACTGGTCGACGCACTGGAAGTGCGCTATCTCGCCAATCGCTCCGTCAATCTGCATTTCGGCCTGCTCACCGATCTGCACGACGCGGCGCACGAGCACCTGCCCGAGGACGATGTCTTGGTCGAATTCGCCGCGTCGCGCATCGCTGCGCTGAACGCGAAATACGGCCTGCCCGCCGATGCGCAGGGCGGCGACACGTTCTTCCTGCTGCACCGGCCGCGGCGCTGGAATGCGCGCGAAGGCGTCTGGATGGGGCACGAGCGCAAGCGCGGCAAGCTCGGCGACTTGAACGCGCTGCTGCGCGGGCGCGCCAGCGTGGGCGCGGGCGAGCGCTTCTCGCGCATCGTCGGCGACACGCGCGCGCTCTCCGCGGTGCGCTACGTGATCACGCTCGACACCGACACCCAGTTGCCGCGCGATGCAGCCGCGCAGATGGTGGCCACGATGGCGCACCCGTTGAACCGGCCGCGCTTCGGCAGCGCAGCGCGGGCCGACGTCGTGGTCGAGGGTTACGGCATCCTGCAGCCGCGTGTGGCCGCGAGTCTCACCAGTGTCAGCCGCACCGGCTACGCGCGCCTGCATGGCGGCGAGGCGGGCATCGATCCCTACACGCGCGCGGTCTCCGACGTGTACCAGGACCTGTTCGGCGAGGGTTCATTCATCGGCAAAGGGATCTACGACGTCGATGCCTTCGAGCGCGGACTTGCCGATCGCCTGCCGGAGAACCGCATCCTCAGCCACGACCTGCTCGAAGGCTGTTATGTGCGCAGCGGCCTGCTGAGCGAGGTGCAACTGGTCGAGGACGTGCCGTCGTGCTACAGAGCCGACGTGGCGCGCCGCTACCGCTGGATTCGCGGTGACTGGCAATTGCTGGGCTGGATGCGCACTCACCTGCATGCGTTGCCGGGCGCGCCACCCAACCCGTTGTCGCTGCTGTCGCGCGCCAAAGTCGCAGACAACCTGCGGCGCAGCCTCGCACCTGCAGCGCTGCTCGCCCTCTTGCTGATCGGCTGGTGGCTGCTGCCCGAACCCGGCGTCTGGACCGTGCTGGCCTTAGCCACCGTGGTGAGCGTGCCGCTGGTCGCGCACCTCGGGGCGTGGATACATGCGCTGGGCGCGCGGCTGCGCGCAGAACCATCCCATGCAAGCTCGGCGTCACTCCCGCATCAGGCGCGCCAGTTGCTGGTTCGGATGCTGCATACGGTGGCCATCCTGCCCTACGAGGCAGCCTACAGTTCGGCGGCCGTCACGTTGACCCTGTGGCGAGTTCTGTTGTCGCGGCGCCGCCTGCTGGAATGGCGCCCCTCGTCGGAAGTCACGGTCGACACGGCACCGGGCAGTCTGGCGGACTTGCTCCACTACGTGCGCTCGATGGCCGTCGGCCCCGTGCTTGCGGCGGCATGCGCCGTTGGCCTTGCACTGCAGCGCCCGGAGGCGCTCGCCGCGGCCGCGCCGGTGCTGCTGCTGTGGGCGCTCTCGCCGCTCATCGCCTGGGGCTTCGATCGCCCGCTCGCGCGGCGAAAGGTCTCGCTTGCGCTCGAGCAAGTTGCCTTCCTGCGTCGACTCGCGCGTCGCACATGGGCCTTCTTCGAAAGTCATGTCGGTGCCGACGACCACCACCTGCCGCCAGACAACGTGCAGGAGCACCCGGTGGTCCGCGTTGCGCACCGCACCTCGCCCACCAACATGGGTTTCGCGCTGCTGGCGGCGCTGGCCGCACGCGAGTTCGGCTACATCGGCACCGGCGCGGTGCTCGCGCGCGTGGAGGCGGCGCTGGCCACGATGCAGGGCCTCGAGCGGCACCGCGGCCACTTCTTCAACTGGTACGACACGCTCACATTGCAGCCGTTGCGCCCCCTCTACGTCTCGACGGTCGACAGCGGCAACCTCGCCGGACAATTGCTGACGCTGCGCTCGGGCCTGCTCGCGCTGGCCGACCAGCCGGTGCTGGTGCGTCACTGGTGCGAGGGCGTCCATGACAGCTTCGCCGTCCTGAAGGAGTCGCTCACGGCGAGCGCCGATGTGCCTGCCGCGGCATTGACGAGCGCGCTCGCGCAGTTCGAGCAGGCCGTGCAACGGCGCCGCGACAGCCCGCCGCTGACGGCGACTGCCTGGCAGGCCATGCTGGACGAATTCGATCTCGGCGCGACGACCGTCCTCGCCCTGGTCGAGGACGGCACCAACGAAGAGGGCATCTATTGGGCGCGCATGCTGTCGCAGCACTGCCGCGCCGGCTGTGCCGAGTTGCGCTGGTTCGCAGCCGCAGCGGATGGCCAGAACTGGCCCGAGGGCATGCCGAGCCTGCGCGAACTCGCAGCGCGCCACGACACCGCGCGCCTGCACCTCGAAGCCATCGACAACCTGGCCGCGCGAGCCGGCGCACTGGCCGAGATGGAGCACGAGTTCCTCTACGACGATGCACGCCACCTGATGACGATTGGCTACAACGTCGATGAGCGGCGCACCGATTCCGGCAACTACGACCTGTTGGCCTCCGAAGCGCGGCTGGGTGTCTTCGTGGCCATTGCGATGGGGCAGATCGGACAGGAGGGCTGGTTCGCGCTCGGGCGCACGCACACGACGGCGGCCGGCGCGCCGGTGCTGCTGTCGTGGAGCGGCTCGATGTTCGAGTACCTGATGCCGATGTTGCTGATGCCCAGCTACGAGCACACGCTGCTCGATCAGAGCTGCCGGGCCGCGGTGCAGCGCCAGATCGAGTACGGCGACGAGCGCGGCGTGCCCTGGGGTATTTCCGAGTCGGGCTACAACGCCACCGACACCGCACTCAATTACCAGTACCGCGCCTTCGGTGTGCCGGGCCTGGGGCTCAAGCGCGGCCTGCGCGACGACCTGGTGGTAGCGCCCTATGCCTCGATGATGGCGCTGATGGTCGCGCCCGAAGAGGCCTGCGCCAACCTGCAACGCCTTGCGAGTCAGGGTGCCGCCGGCCGCCATGGTCTCTACGAGGCGGTCGACTACAGTGCCGCTCGGTTGCCGCGCGGCCAAAAGAGCGCCGTGGTGCGATCGTTCATGGCGCACCACCAGGGAATGGGTCTGCTGGCGCTCGCGCACCTGCTGCTCGCGCGCCCGATGCAGCGCCACTTCGAGGCCGACCCACGCCTGCAAGCCACCCTGATGCTGCTGCAGGAACGCGCGCCACGCCGCGCCGCCTTCCAGCCCGACATCGACGCGCACGAGGATCCACGCAGGGTGTCCGATGCCGACCGGCCACCGATGCGCTTCATCGCGGGCGTCGATACGGCCGTGCCGGAAGTCCAGTTGCTGTCCAACGGCCGCTACCACGTGATGTTGACCCATGCCGGGGGCGGAAGCAGCCGCTGGAAGGACCTGGCAGTGACGCGCTGGCAGGAGGACACCACGCGCGACGCCTGGGGCAGTTACTGCTACCTGCGAGACGTTGCCAGTGGCGCGGTCTGGTCCGCGGCACACCAGCCGACACGCACGCGTGGCACGCACTACGAGGCCATCTTCAGCGAAGACCGGGCCGAGTTCCGGCGCCGCGACGACGGTATCGAAACGCACACCGAGATCGCGGTCTCGCCCGAAGACGACATCGAGCTGCGGCGCTACCGCATCACCAACCACAGCGGCGTATTGCGGAGCATCGAATTCACCAGCTACTGCGAAGTCGTGCTCGCGCCGGCGGCGGCCGATACGCTGCACCCGGCCTTCAGCAAATTGTTCGTGCAGACCGAAATCCTAGAGAAACCGACGGCTGTGTTGTGCACGCGCCGGCCGCGCTCTCCCGAGGACGCAACGCCCTGGATGGTGCAATTGATGGTGGTGCACGGCATGCGCGCGCTCGCGGACACGCACGGCACGGTCAGTGAGATATCGCACGAGACCGACCGCGCGCGTTTCATCGGCCGTGCCAACGATGCGCAGTCGCCGCAGGCACTGCGCGCGTCCGGGCCACTGTCGAACAGCGCAGGCTCGGTGCTCGACCCGATCGCCGCCAGCCGCTGCGTGATCACCCTCGCGCACGGCCAGTCGGTGGTCGTCGACATCGTGGTCGGCATGGGCGACGACCGCGAAACGTGCGTGGCGCTGGCCGAAAAATACCAGGACCGGCGCCTGGCCGACCGCGTGTTCGAGCTGGCGTGGACGCACGCACAGGTGGTGCTGCGCCAGCTCAACGCCAGCGAGGCCGATGCGCAGCTCTATGCGCGCGTGGCGAGCGCGGTCATCTACAGCCAGGACACCTTGCGCGCCGAGCCCGGCGTGCTGTTGCGCAACCGGCGCGGCCAATCGGGTCTGTGGGGCTACGCGATTTCGGGCGACCTGCCGATCGTGCTGCTGCAAGTCGCCAGCGCAGAGAACATCGAACTCGTGCGGCAGTTGGTGCAGGCACATGCCTGGTGGCGCCTGAAGGGTCTGGCGGTCGATCTCGTGATCTGGAACGAGGAGCGCGACATCTATCGCCAGCGCCTGCACGAGCAGATCATGGGCCTGATCGCTGCAGGGGTGGAGGCCCACGTGATCGACCGACCCGGTGGCATCTTCGTGCGCCATGCCGAACAGATCGCGCACGAAGACCGCATCCTGTTGCAGTCGGTTGCGCGGGCCGTATTCAGCGACAGCCGCGGCAGCCTGGAAGAACAGATGAACCGGCGCCCCGCGCGCGAGAGTCGTATGCCCGCGTTCGAGCCCGCGCGTGCGCTGGAGCCGCGCATCGATGCCGCGTACGGTGCACGCGGCGGCGGCGGTCATGTCAACGGCATCGGCGGATTTTCGGCCGACGCGCGCGAGTACGTCATCGCCCCGCCGGCCGGTGTGCGCCCGCCCGCACCCTGGGTCAACGTGCTGGCCAACCCACGCTTCGGCACGGTGATCTCGGAAGCCGGCAGTGCCTACACCTGGTGTGAGAACGCGCACGAGCTGCGCCTCACGCCGTGGCACAACGACCCGGTGAGCGACGCTTGTGGCGAAGCGATCTACCTGCGCGACGAGGAAAGCGGTGCACTCTGGTCGCCGACTTCGCTGCCCTGCGCGAACGACGAAGCATTCACCAGCCGCCATGGTTTCGGCTACACCGTCCACGAACACACGGCCTACGGCATCCACGCCGAGCTGACGGTCTTCGTCGCGCTCGACGCGGCGGTGAAACTCTCGGTGCTGCGCCTCACCAACCGATCGGGCCGCCCGCGCAGCTTGAGCGCTACCGGCTATGTCGAATGGGTCCTCGGCGACCTGCGTGCCAAGACGGCACCCCATGTAGTGACCGACGTCTCGCCCGACAGCGGTGCGCTGTACGCGCGCAATCCGTACAGCAACGACTACGGCGACTGGATCGGTTTCTTCGACGTCGACGACGCGCAGCGCAGCGCAGGCAGTTTCACCTGCGACCGCACCGAGTTCATCGGCCGCAACGGCTCGATGCAACGGCCGGCGGCGATGGACCGCGTGCGGCTGGCGGGCCGCTACGGCGCGGCGCTCGATCCCTGCGCGGCGATCCAGGTACCGATCGACCTGGCCGACGGCGAGACCGGTGAGATCGTGTTCCGACTCGGAATGGGCCGCAGCGCCGACGAGGCGGGTCAGTTGGTCCAACGCTTTCGTGGCGCGGCCGCCGCCGCTCAGGCGCTCGACACCGTCCAGCGGCATTGGCGGCACACGCTCGGCGCCATTCAGGTGCATACGCCCGATCCGGCACTCGATGCCCTCACCAACGGCTGGCTGCTTTACCAGACGATCGCCTGCCGCCTTTGGGCACGCAGCGGTTACTACCAATCGGGCGGCGCATTCGGATTCCGCGATCAGTTGCAGGACGCCATGGCGTTGGTGCACAGCCAGCCACGATTGCTGCGCGAGCAGTTGCTGCTTTGCGCGAGCCGCCAGTTCGTCGAAGGCGACGTGCAGCACTGGTGGCACCCGCCGCAAGGTCGCGGCGTCAGGACGCGCATGTCCGATGACTACCTGTGGCTGCCGCTGGCGCTGGCCCGCTACGTCGAGGCCAGCGGCGACACGGGGGTGCTCGATCGCGTGGTGCCGTTTCTCGACGGCCGCGCCGTCAATGCGCAGGACGATTCGTACTATGACCTGCCGACCCGTTCGGTCAAATCGGCCAGCCTGTACGAGCATGCATCGCGGGCGCTGTGGCGTGGCCTGCGCTTCGGCACGCATGGCCTGCCGCTGATGGGCAGCGGTGACTGGAACGACGGCATGAACCTCGTCGGCGATGGCGGCAAGGGCGAGAGCGTGTGGCTCGGTTTCTTCCTCTGCGAGGCGCTGGATCGCTTCGGCGCACTGGCGCGCGCACATGGCGACGAGGCCAGCGCGGCGCGCTGCGACAGCGAGCGCGCCCGACTGCAATCAGCCCTCGAAGACCAGGGCTGGGACGGTGCCTGGTACCGCCGCGCTTACTTCGACGACGGCGCACCACTGGGTTCGGCGGCCAACGCCGAGTGCCAGATCGATTCGATCGCACAGAGCTGGTCGGTGTTGTCGGGCGTGGCTCGCCCCGAGCGCGCGCACCAGGCAATGGACGCGCTGTACACGCGCCTGGTGCGCACGGATGACAGGCTGGTGCTGCTGCTCGACCCGCCGTTCGATCAGCAGGGTCCGAATCCAGGTTACATCGCCGGCTATGTCCCCGGCGTGCGCGAGAACGGCGGCCAGTACACGCACGGCGCGATCTGGGCCGCGATGGCCTTTGCCGCGCTCGGCCAGCGCGAACGCGCCTGGGCGCTGCTGGCGATGATCAATCCGGCGCTTCACGCTGCCACGCCCGAAGGCGCCGCGCGCTACGCAGTCGAGCCGTACGTGATGGCTGCCGATGTCTACAGCGTCGCGCCGCACACCGGCCGCGGGGGCTGGAGCTGGTACACCGGGTCGGCGGGATGGATGTACCGACTGATCCTCGAGTCGCTGCTTGGCGTTCGCCTGGTGACGTCGCCCGACGGCGCACGCCTGCGGCTTGCGCCGTGTCTGCCCGACGATTGGCCCGGGTGCTCGATCGAATACCGCTATCGCGACACGCCGTATCACATCGAGATGATCCGCGCCGGCCAGGCTGAGACTGCAGTGCACCTCGATGGCCAATGGCAGGCCGACGGCTCGGTGCCGTTGCACGACGACGGTCAGCCCCATCGGGTCGTGTTGCGCCTGCCCGAAGTGCCGGCCCGCGCAGACCAGGCTTGAGGCCGGCTCGGTTCACTGCCGGTTCGGGTCGAAGCGCAGTTGTAGCGCGCGGGCCTAGTCCTTCTCGGTCAGCACGGGGGGTTGCGGGCGCTCGTTGACCACCAGCCGGAATACGTCGGGCCTCGCGTAGTGGCCGACGACGTCGAAGTCGTACTTCCCGCGGACGATTTCACCCGGGTCGATTTCCGCGGTGAGGATGCATTCGCCGTCGTAGTCCGGTCCTGCGAGCAGTTCGCCCAGCGGGCTCACGATGCAGCTGCCTCCTTCGCAGATGACCGCTTCGGGGTCGTCACCGTGGATCGTGCGGTAGTCCTCCGGGAAATCGCGCCGCCGCGCGAACTGGTTGCACGAGAAGACGAAGCAGCGGCCTTCGAGCGCGACGTGTTGCATCGTCGGGATCCAGGTCTTGCGTCCGTCGGCGGTCGGCGCGCACCAGAGCTGGATGTTCTTGGCGTACATCGCCGTGCGCAGCAGCGGCATGTAGTTTTCCCAGCAGATCACCGCGCCCAGCCGCCCCAGCGGCGTTTCGAACACCGGGAGCGTAGAGCCGTCGCCGAAGCCCCATATCAACCGCTCCATGGCAGTCGGCATGAGCTTCCTGTGCTTGCCGAGATACTGGCCATCGGAGCCGAAGAACAGCACCGTGCAGTACAGCGTGCCGATCTCGCGCTCGATGACGCCGACGACGAGGGTGAGCCGGTTCTCGCGCGCGACGCGCCCGAGGAATTCGACCGCGGGACCCGGCACGTCAATGGCCGAGTCGAAGTAGCGCCGGAAATCCTCGCGTCCCTCGCGCGAGCGCATGCCCACGCGGGCGCCGAAGTCGAGACCCTTGGGATAAGCGGAAACGAAGGCCTCGGGGAAGACCGCGAGGCGCGCGCCACGGTGCGCCGCCTCCGCCGCGAGGTCGCGCAGTTTTTCCAGCGTGCGTTCGCGCTCGAACGCGATCGGCGCCGCCTGTACGACCGCTGCGGTGAACGTTTCCACGATGGTCGGATCTTACCCCGGCTTGCGAATGCTCGAAAAGCGTAACTGTCCGGGATCGCGCTACCGCGGCCTGCCGAACGTTTGCTCCTACTTCTTGCCGACCTCGTGGCCGACGACACCGCCGATCACGGCACCGGCCGCGACGGCGGCAGTCCCGCCGACCACTGCACCGGCAACGGCGCCGACAGTGGCCCCGGTCACGGTGCTGACTTCCTGGCGCGACATGCTGGCACAACCGCCGAGCAAGAAGGCGGCGCTGATGACGAGAACGGAAGAAGCTGCTTGACGATGGTTCATGGTAGTTCCTGTTCGATGGGGAATTCGAGGTGCGCTCAATCCGCGCGGTGTCGACGGTTGGGGGCTTCCTGATGTGGACTGTGGCGATTGGCGCGTTCCTGCGCCATCGGACAGCAACGCAAACGCAGGTAGGACGGCAGGCCGCGCCGGCCCGGCGGACCAGTGGCGCGGCGCCATGCGCCGTAGGGACCGTCCTACACGAATACGCGACGTTGTCCGAGGCCCGGTGCGCCCGAGTCCGGGCACACTGCAGAGGGCTCCTCACTGCCGGACATTGTTCCCGCAGGGCCTCGCCTGCTCGCCGATGATCGTCGGCGGACTGGGCGCAACCCGCAATATGGAGTTCGGCACAGAAATGCCGCCCATGCACCTGCTCAAGACCTACCTCGTCGAAGACAGCCCGGTCATCCGCGAAAACCTGATCGCCACGCTCGAAGAGCTGGTGCCGGTGCGCGTGGTGGGCACCGCCGAGGACGAAGCGTCGGCGCTGCGCTGGCTGTACGAGGCCGGCGAGTCGTTGGACCTGATGATCGTCGACATCTTCCTGCGGAGCGGGTCAGGCCTGGGCGTGCTTCGGGCGGCGCAGGCGCTGCCGCGGCGTCTGCACGTCGTCGTGCTGACCAACTACGCGAGCCCCGAGATGCGGCGCGAATGCCTGGCGCTGGGCGCCGACCGCGTGTTCGACAAATCCAACGAGATCGATGCGCTGGTCCAGTACTGCGCCCGGCTGGCGACACGTAGTGACCCCCGCGATGTGTCGCCGGCGCCGGCATGACAGCCGGTGCATGCGCTTACTGAATCAGCCCGTTCTTCAGCGCGTAGTAGGTCAGGTCGCTGTTCGACGCCAGCCCCATCTTCTCCATCACCCGCGTGCGGTAGGTGCTGACGGTCTTGACGCTGAGCGACATGCTCTCGGCCATGTGGCCGATGGTCTCGCCTTTGGCCAGGCGCAGGAACACCTGCAGTTCGCGTTCCGAGAGTTGTTCGTGCGCCGGCTTGTCGCCGCCACCGTCCAGGCCTTCGGCCAGGCCCTCGGCCAGGCGTTCGGCGACGCCGGCACTGATGTACTTGCGCCCGCGTGCCACGGTGCGGATCGCCTTGACGATTTCCTCCGGGTCGCAATCCTTGTTCAGGTAGCCGCTGGCCCCCTGGCGCAGCAGCGTCGTCGCGTAGTGCGCTTCGGCGAACCCGCTCAGGATCAGCACCGGCAGTTCGGGCGCGCGCGCCTTGATCGTCGCCAGCGTGTCGACGCCACTCTGGTCGGGCATCGCGATGTCCATCAGGACCACGTCGATCCCGCCGCCGCGCACGATGTCCATCGCGTCGCGTCCGTTCGCGCGCCTCGCGCGACGACGCGGAAATCGATCTGCTCGGCAAAGAACTGCCGCAGCCCGGCACGCACGATGGCGTGGTCGTCGACGATCAGCGATCCGGATCATGGTCTTGGGCAGCGCTCCTCGGCGCATGATCCCATGATTGCAGTCTGGAGCTGAAGCATGGACCTTGTCAGCGCTCGTCGCTCGCCGAACGATCGTCCTCCCGCTGGCCTGCGCGGCGGCGCTGACGATGATCGTCATCAGCGAGGCCTCTTACTGGCAATCGGTCGGCACGCTCAAGGAGTTGGGCGTGATGGCAACCGCGCGCAGCCGCATTCAGGGGCTGCAGCAAAGCGTCGTCGACGCCGAGACCGGGCAGCGCGGCTATCTGCTCACACGCCGGGCGGAGCACCTGCAGCCCTACGACAGCGCGCTGCACGACATCGAGGCCGCGTTCGGCTTACCTGGGCCGGTACTACGCCGACAAATCCGAATCCGCTGGCGTGCTCGACAGGCTGCGCACGCTGACCGAAGCGAAGCTGGCGCAGCTGGCACTGACGATCCGCAACAGCGAAGGCGCTGCGCGCAGCAGGCTCGGACGACATCGTGCTGAGCGACATCGGTCGCGAACAGATGACGGCGATCCGCGCGCTGGCCAACGAACTGGTCGATCACGAGGACCGGCGGCTCACCGCGGGCCGGGGCGACCTCTACCAGACGCTGGCGCTGAGGTCGCATCGGCGTCGGCGGTCTTGAGCTTGCTGAGCCTGCTGGCCCTGTTCCTGTACCTGCGCCAGACCGCCGCGCTCGAGCACCAGCAGCTCACGCTCAAGCACACCGTGCAGGCCGAGCGTGACCAGCTGGACATCGAGGTGAGGCGCCGCACCGCGCAGCTCACCGAGCTGACCCACCACCTGCAGACCGCGCGCGAAGACGAACGCCACCGGCTGGCGCGCAACCTGCACGACGAGCTCGGCGCGCTGCTGACCTCGGCCAAGCTGGACGCCGCGCGCATCAGGTCCCGGCTGGCCGGCACGCGCGCCCGAGGCCCTGGAGCGCCTGGCCCACCTGGTCGACACGCTGAACAGCAGCATCGCGCTGGGCCGCAGCATCATCGAGGACCTGCGGCCGTCGACCCTGGGCAACCTGGGGCTGGTGCCGACGCTGGAGATCCTGGCGCGCGAGTTCGCCGAGCACTCGGGCGTCGAGGTCGAATGCGCGATGGCGCCCGTCCGGCTCGATGCCAGCGCCGAGCTGATGGTCTACCGGCTGGTGCAGGAGGCCGTCACCAACATCAGCAAGTACGCCAAGGCGCGACATGTCTGGATCGAACTCGAGTCGCACGACGGCGTGGTGCAAGCGTCGGTGCGCGACGACGGCGTGGGCTTCGACACCACGGCGCCGCAACGCTCCGCCTACGGTCTGGTCGGCATGCGCTTTCGCGTCGAGGCCGAAGGCGGCACGCTCAGCGTGGTGTCCGCGCCGGGTCGAGGCACGCTGCTTGCAGGTGACGCTGCCCGAAAGCGTCGTGGCGCCGGCGCACGTCGACCGGTGGCGCAACTCTGACCGGCGGCACTGACCACAGGGCGGGGCCGAGTCCTACGCGCGGACGCTCGCTCGCACCGACACGGCGGCGGCCCCGGCGCCGATCGCGAATCGGGGCGTGGCCGTCCACACTGGGCTCGACCGCAGCGCCAGCCTGAATCCAGTGATCGCCGGCGCGGCATGGGCGGATTCCCGTCCGACATCTCAGGAGCCCAGCCATGCTGCACTACGCCGTCGTCTTCTTCGTCATCGCGCTGATCGCGGCCGTCTTCGGCTTCGGCGGCATCGCCGCGAGCGCCGTGGGCATCGCCAAGATCCTGTTCATCGTCTTCTTGGTGCTGGCCGTCGCCAGCTTCCTGTTCGGTTCGTTGCGCAAGGGCTGAGCGGTCCGCTGTAGTCCCTGTCCCACAGCCGCTGGCGCTGGCGTCCGATGGTGGCGCCGCGACCCGCAGCCTACATTTGATTTTCCGAAATCCCCTTTTGAACTGACTGGAACTCCACATGAACATCCGCAACGCACTCACCGCCACCGTCGCCGCCGTCGTCGTGCTGTCTGCCACTGGCTGCGCAGTTACGCGCGGCCAGCAAACCACAGGTGCCTACGTCGACGACTCAGTGATCACGACGCAAGTCAAGAGTCGGATGCTGGAGGACAAGAACGTCGCCGGCACCAGCATCAGCGTCGAAACGTTGAACGGTACGGTCATGCTGTCGGGCTTCGCCAAGAGCGCCATGGAACGCTCCACCGCCGAAAGAATCGCCCGCGATGTCAACGGCGTGAAGTCGGTGAAGAACGAGATCGCGGTCCGTCCGTGATCGCCTCTGCCGGGACGCCGATGGCCGACCGGCAGCGCCGACCTGTCTTGCGGTCGGCGGCACTCAGTAGGTTCGCGGCAGGACGCACGCGACCCGCGCCGCGCTTGTGAATCGGAACCCTCATGGACACACGCAAGATCGTCGCCATCCTGCTGATTGCAGGCGGCGCGCTGTCAGTCGCTTTCGGCGGCTTCAGCTATACCAAGGCCACGCACAAGGCCGACATCGGACCGCTGCGCCTGCAGGTGACCGAGCAGCAGCGTGTCAACATCCCGCTGTGGGCCGGCATCGCTGCCATCGTCGGTGGCGGGCTGTTGCTGGCGGGCCTGGGCAAGCGCTGAGTCTGATCGAGCCGGCCGTTCTGCCCGGGTACGATCCGCACCCCGCATGAACGAAAGCACGCAGCCCAGCGCCGACGATGCCGGCGCGGCCCGTGACGGCGTCGAACGCGCGCTGCCCCGCAGCTTGGCGCCGGTGATCCTCGCGGCGATCGGCCTGGTCGGGGCGCTGTACTTTGCGCGCGGCTTCCTGGTGCCGTTGCTGATCGGCATCCTCGGCAGCTACACGTTGCGCCCGCTGGTCGATCGGCTGCACAACTGGCGCCTGCCGCGACCGCTTGCCGCGGCACTGGTGCTGGCCTTGCTGGCAAGTGGCACCGCCTGGGTGGCTTATGCCGTCAGCGGGCAGGCTGCGGTGATGATCGAAAAGCTGCCCGAGGCCGCCCGCAAGCTGCGCCAGAGTCAGACCGTGTCGCCGCAAAACGCGCCGACGCCGCTTCAGAACGTGCAGGAGGCGGCCAGCGAACTGCAGCGCGTCGCCACCGACGCGGCCCAGAAGCCAGGCACACGTGCCGTGGTCCGCCCGGCCCCGGCGACCTCGTCATGGTTGCAGGACTACGCGCTCGCGCAGTCGGCGCTGCTGCTCGCGGTGCTGGCGCAGATGCCGATCGTGCTGCTGCTGACCTACTTCCTGCTGGCCTCGGGTGACCATTTCCGGCGCAAGCTGGTGTTCTTCGTCGGCCCCTCACTATCGCGCAAGAAGGACGCCTTGCGCACCCTGGTCGAGATCGACACCCAGGTGCAACGCTACCTGCTGGTCACGCTGGCCTCCAACGCCCTGATCGGCGTGATCACCTGGCTGGCGTTTCTGGTGCTCGGTGTGGAGCAGGCCGGCGCCTGGGGTGTGCTGGCCGGCGTGCTGCACTTCGTCCCCTACCTGGGCGCGGTGGTGATGGCGGTCGCCGCCGGCGTGGCCGGCTACCTGCAGTTCGGCGAGCCACTGCCTGCACTCGGCGTGGCGGCGGTGGCGACGCTGATCGGCGGTGCGATCGGGATGGGTTTCATGCCCTGGCTGCAGAGCCGCTACGCGCGTGTCAACGCTGCCGTGCTGTTCATCGCGTTGCTGTTTTTCGGCTGGCTGTGGGGCGTGGCCGGCGTCCTGCTCGGCGCACCGCTGATCGCGATCGCCAAGGTCATCTGCGACCGCGTTGAAGGGTTGCAGCCGGCTGGCGAACTAATGGGCCGCTGAGGGGCCGCCGAGCGCGAACCGCCTGTCGCTGGGCCGATCACATGCTCGACGTGACGCAGAACAAGCCAAGCGAGCTTATTCTCGTCATGGCCGACATGGCGCGGTCGGAGCCGCCGCTGACCAACGCCTTCGTGGCCGAGTACGCCCGCCGCCTGCAAGGGCGGGGTGCGGCGCTGGCGCTGCCACTGACCTGGATCGAACAGCGCCTCGCAGAGTCCGGCCAGACGATCGAACAGCGCGTGCACATGGAGGGGCAGCAACAGGCCGCCAATCAGGTCTCGGTGAGCAACAGCATCGGCAGCCTGCGCCTGTTGGACGCGATGGACTGGGGCGAGTTCGTCGAAACCCAGAGCGGCGTCGAGCAGACCCTGCGTGGCGATCCGAGCGGCTCGAGCACACCGAAGTGGCCCCGCAGGGCCGCTCTCGTCATTCGACGACGATGCCATCAACCGCGCCATCAACCGCGCGGTTCACCGTTGCGGTTGACCGGAACGGTTCGGCCCGGATCCGAGCTCATCTGCACCCGGTGTTCGACACCGCGGTATTCGTAGGTCACGTCCCAGTACGCAGGTGTCGTGCTGGCGGTGGTTTCGCAGCGGCGCACGTCGCGGGTCGTGGTGCCGCTGTTGTTGTTGCGTCCCTGGTTGGCGCCGATCACCGCACCGCCGACCACTCCAAGGCCGGTGGCCACGTCGCGGCCGCTACCGCCACCAACCTGGTGACCGAGGATGCCGCCGATGACGGCACCAAGCACGGCGCCGCCTACGTTCGGATCACCGCGGCCGCCCTGGCTGACCTGCTGGCGCTCGATCCAGCAGCGTTCGTTCGGCGGTCCGACCACGGCGCGGGCCGACGTCACGTGACCTTCGTACATGCGTTCGTTCGGGCGACGACGGTACGCATAGTCGGGCGCGGGCAACGGTTCCTGCGCCTGGTGTTCATAGCGCTTGCGCTTGTCGGCGCGGCGCACCGAGGTCACTCGATCGTTCAGGCCCATGCGGGCAAGCGTGTCGTAGCTTCCCTTGCGCAACACCACGCAGCGGCCGCTGAAGCGGCTGTCGTCGCAGACCTCCCAGCGGCCGCCTTCCACGACCACCGACGACGCGCGGTCCGAGAAACCAAAGCGCTCGAAATTGCTGACGGGCTTGTCGGTGGCAAAGGTGCGACCACGGAAGCCTTCATGTTCGTAGAAGGTGATTTGCGCCGAGGCCTGTGCAGCGAGCGCGAGCGCCGTGGCGCCGAGGGCGAATTTCAGGATCTTGTTCATCGATGTCTCCAGGGTCAAAGAAAGATGCGGCACCGCGGTCTGGCATGGCTTCAAGTCTCGACAGACATGCCTGCGCAGCCCTCGAACGATTGCAGCGAACGGTTGGCGAGAACCGCCTGTCACCAGGTCCAGGCTGCCGCGACGAACGCCGGAAACGTCACGAGTGCGATGCGCACTACAGCGGTATCGATGGATGTCGTGACGGGCTCCCGGATCGATCAACAGCTTCGTCGCCAGTATCGCGACGCTTCGCGGTGCCGCACAGCGGACGGCGCCGCGACCAGGCGTAGTTGGCGTCCTACACGCGCTCGCCGAGCACGCGGCAGCGCAGCGCGCGCAGACCTCTCCTGGCGCAACGCGCAGTCGCTACTGGCGCTCCGCTGTACAGGCGCGTCAGATGTCGGCCTGCGCCTACACGTCGACGCCCTGCGCGCCTACAGTTCCGCATGGTGCCGGCCGATGCCTTGCCGAGCTCGGGCTCTCTACGCTTGATTGCTGCCGCGGTGGGGGCCTCGCTGATGGCGCTGCTCGCCCTGGTGAGCCGGATCCGCGGCGCGGGAGCCTTAGCGCCATCCTCCGTTTCGCGACACGTTTTTCCACTCTGACCACTGAAGGACACACCGATGAACTGGGATCGCATTGAAGGAAACTGGAAGCAGATCAAGGGGCAAGCCCTGGCGCAATGGGGCAAGCTCACCGACGACGATCTCGATCTCGTCGCCGGACGAAAGGATCAGCTTGCCGGCAAGATCCAGGAACGCTACGGCGTGGCCAAGGACGAGGCCCACCGGCAGGTCAGCGACTGGGTGCGTCGCGCTGACGACTCCTGGTTTTCGAAGTAGGGCAAGCCCCCCGACTGGCGCGAAGCTGCGCGCGCAATGCGGGCCGCTCGTGCCGGTCTCTACGCCTTGACGGGCTGGCAGGCGCAGGTGCCGCTGAACTGATGCTGCGCCGAATTGAAGTCCTTCTTGCCGATGTCGATGCCGCAATGACGCAGGATGCAATGCGCGGTGGTGACGTGGAAATAGAAGTTCGGCAGGCTGAAACTGAGCAGCATCGCCTGCCCGGTAAAACGCCGCTCGACACCGCTCGGATACTTGGCGGCGATCTCCTTGTCCTCGGTGCCGTCGAGCTGCGCCGGCGTGAAGTCGTTGAGATAACGAATGCTCTGGTCGAGTCGCTGCCTGAGATCGTCCATGCTCGGCTCTGTGCTCGGCAGCACGAGCGGGTCGACCCCGGCAAGGCGCGCGCAGGCGTTGATGGCCTGGCGATTGGCGAGGCCCACCTGCATCGCCAGGGGCAGCATGTCGGGATACAGCCGTGTACGCAGATAGATCGCCGAATCGATCTTCCTGGCGGCGGCGTGGGCGGCGGTTTTTTCGAGATCGGCCGACAGGCTGGTGAGGAATTGCACGAAGGTCGGCGCCGAGGCCGCATACATTGAGATTGTCATGTCGTTATCCGTTCGATTTCCGGCAGTTGCAGTGAGTGAATTGGATATCTTCCTACAAAACAAGTCGAAGCGATAGGAAGGTCGGGCCTGTCAGAAGTGATGTGCGCGCGGCTCGTCTCATGGGCGCACGCTGGTGAAGCGCTCGCCGTCCCACCAACGGTGCACGTCGAGAATTCGTGGTGCGTTTTTTCGCGTGCCGTTGCGATCGACTGATCATTTTGGCGGGTAGCGCCAGAGAGCCAAGCGCATGAATTCCGGCCGCGGATTCGGGGAATCTGTTTGCACCAGCGCTTGCACCGAAACGTGCGCACCGCAGAGTGTTAGTAGTCACTACTGTGGACAGTCTCGTGCATGTTGGTGGCCAAGGGCGGAATCGAACCACCGACACGCGGATTTTCAGTCCGCTGCTCTACCAACTGAGCTACTTGGCCTTCCCGGCTTGACGCCTGCGGGCCTGCCGCCGCGGGATGTTTTCCGCGAGACCGGCCGCGCTGAGGAACCCCGGATTATACGGTATCGGCGCCGCCGCCCGATGCCCGCCGGGCGGGGCTCCTGGCTGCGGTGCGTCCGCGCGCGGCGCGCCTGGGCGGATAGCGCCCGCACGCCGCTGCGAGCCGTTCGGCGATCCGCCGGCGCAGCGCCCTGGGCATGATCACTTCGACCTGTTCGCCGTGGCGCAGGATGTCCATCTCCAGCTCGGGCGTCGCGGCGTAGGGGATCTTCAGTTCGTAGCTTCCGTCGTCCATCCACCTGCCGTCCTGCTTCGGGTGCCAGATCTCCGCGCTGACCCAGCGCGCCGCATCGGCGCTGAAGCGCAGCACGGCCCAGCGGATGTCGCGTCCACGGTAGATGCCGTAGCCCGCGCCGAGTTCCCGGTCGAGTTCCGCGACCGAGGCGTTGCGCGCCTTGCGGTCGATCATCCGCGCCTCCTCGATCGCATCGAGCGAGAAAGTGCGCAGCGCGTCGCTGCGGTGGCACCACGCGTCCAGATACCAGGTGTTGCGGTAGTGCACCAGCCGCTGCGGCGAGAGTTCGCGCCGCGAGCGCTCGTCGCGGGTGCGCGTGTAGTAGAGCACCTCGACCCGATGGCGTTGCACCAGCGCGCTGCCCACCACTTCGAACCAGCGCGTCGGCACCGGGCGATTCTGCGCCGCGACCACCTTCACCCGACGGATCACCTCGGTGGCACTGCCGGAGGTCGACTCGAGCAACGCGTTCAGGCGCGACACGAGCGGCGCGATGTGCGGGCCGAGCAACCCGCCAGTGTCCAGATTTTCCAGCAGCCTGTGCATCGTGAGCAGCGCGAGGATCTCCTGCGAGTTGAACCACAGGCCGGGCAACTCGTACTGGGGACCCGCGCCGCTGCGATCGAAGCAGTAGCCCCCGCGCTCCTCGTCGAACACGATTGGGGCATTGAGCCGGTCGCGCAGGTACGAGAGGTCGCGGGTGAGCGTGGCGCGCGAGACCTCGAGTTCCTCGTGCAGGTCCTGGCGCGAAATGACGCCGCGCTGGTTGATCAGCTGGTCGATCCGGTACAGGCGTTCGGTGCGATTCATGACCGGGGCGCTCCGTTCGACGGCGAGGCTCAGGCGCTGAGCCTGCTCGAGGGCTAGCCTATCCGCCGGTCGCCGCGATGTCCAGTCCCGCGCCGCCGATCGCGCGCCCATCCGGCCGTCTCGCGGCGCCCGCCTATAATCGACGCCATGTCACGCACTGCGCGCGCGGGCACCCGCACACTCGTACCGGCGACGCGTTTCGACGTGATCGTGGTCGGGCGCGGTGCGGTCGGCGCCGCGGCCGCGCTCGGGCTATCCCAGTTGGGGCTGCGCACCGCGGTGCTCGCGCCCGCGGCGGCCGACGGCGCTTCGCCAACGCGCCGCACGCCGCGTGCGACCGGTGCGACCGCTGCCACCCCCGACGACGATTGGGACGCCCGCGTCTTCGCGCTCTCGCCGGCGTCGCGCGCGCTGCTCGAGCGCCTGCGCGTCTGGGACGCGCTCGACGCCGCGCGCATCGCTCCGGTCTACGACATGCGCGTCTACCCGAGCGCGACGCACGACGCGCCGCAGCTTCGCTTCGACGCCTACGAGGCCTGCGTCGACGCGCTCGCCTGGATCGTCGAAGGAAGGAACCTGTCGGCAGCGTTCGATCGCGCGCTGGGATTCGCCGGGGTCGTCGCGATCGATGGCCGGTTGGCCGCGATCGCGAACGATGCCGCCGACAGCTTCGCCACCGTCACGCTCGACGACGGCAGCGAACTGCAGGCCAGGCTGGTGATCGGCGCCGACGGGGCGCGTTCGTCGCTGCGCTCGGCGGTGGGCATCGCGGCGAACGAGCGCGCGTACCCGCAGCGGGCGATCGTGGCCAACTTCGCGATCGGTCGGCCGCACCGCGACTGCGCGTATCAGTGGTTCGGCGAGCACGGCATCCTCGCGCTGTTGCCCCTGCCGGGCGAGCGCTGCAGCATCGTGTGGTCCGCGCCGCTAGCGCTGGCCGACGCGCTCGCCGTTTGCGACCCCCGCGCGCTCGCCCAGCGCGTCGATGCGGTCGCGCGGGGGCAACTGGGCGCGATGCGCCTGATCACTCCGCAGCAGAGCCACCCATTGCGCCTGCTCGACGTCGCGAGTTCGATCGCCGCGCGCGTCGCGCTGGTCGGCGATGCCGCGCACGTCGTGCACCCGCTCGCCGGGCAGGGAATGAACCTGGGACTGGGCGACGTCCAGACGCTGCTCGGCGTATTGCACGCGCGCGAACCGTTTCGCGATCTCGGCGATCGCCTGTTGCTGCGTCGCTACGAGCGCGCACGCGCGGAAGCCGTGACCGCGATGCGCCTCGCGACCGACGGCCTGCAACGGCTGTTCGACCCTGACGCGGACCCGCCGCTGCCGGCGCTGATGCGACCGCTGGTCGCGGCGCGCGAGCTCGGTTGGCGTATCGTTGAAAGTTCTCCCTGGCTCAAGCGACGGTTGATCGTGCACGCCGCATCGTGAAGGAAACGCAATGAACTCACCCGCAGCGCCGATTCGCCGCTCCCTGGCAGCCGTACTGTTCGGCGCGCTGTTCGGCACGCTGTTCGGCATATTCCTGCTCACCGGCGCCGGCCCGGCCGCCGCGCAGGTCGCCGATCCCGCGGCGAACGTGCGCAGCGCGGTCGACGCCTGGCTCAAGGGCCGCTACAAGGTCGACGACGTGCGGCGCACGCCGATCGCCAACATCTGGGAAGTGCGCCTGGGCACCGACGTGATCTACGTCGACGAGAAAGGCCAGTTCGGTTTCATCGAGGGAAATCTGGTCGACCTGCGCTCGAATCGCAACCTGACGCGCGAGCGCGTCGACGAGTTGCTGACCATAGATTTCAAGTCACTGCCGCTCGATCTCGCGATCAAGCAGGTCATCGGCAACGGCAAACGGGTCTTCGCGGTGTTCGAGGATCCCAACTGCGGCTACTGCAAGCGCATGCGCAAGGACATGGTCGGGCTGAAGGACGCGACGATCTACACCTTCGTCGTCCCGATCCTCTCGCCCGACTCCGAGGTCAAGGCGAAAAAGGCGCTGTGCGCCGAGGACAAGGCGCGCGCCTGGTCCGACATGATGCTGACCGGCAAGGTCCCGAACAACCCCGGGACCTGCGACACGCCGATCGCCAAGACGCGCGAACTGGCGCAGAAACTCGGCGTATCGGCCACGCCCACCACCTTCTTCTCCAGCGGCCGCCGTCTGCAGGGTTACGTCCCGGCAGTGCAATTCGAGAAGATGCTCGAGGACAACTCGAAGTCCTGAGTCCGGGGTTCCGAGATCCGGGTCCCGCGACGGTCGCGCGTCAGTCCAGCGGACTGAGCAACCAGACCCGGCCCGCCTGACGCATCCGCCCGGCCGCGTCGCCGGCGGCCTCGCCGCGCCCCCAGAACAGGTCGATCCGTATCGGACCGGTGATCGCGCCGCCGGTATCCTGCGCGATCACCACGCGTCGCAGCGGGCGCTGCTCGAGCGGATGCTCGGTCTGCAGGAACAGCAGCGACCCCAGTGCGATCCGCGTCGGGTCGATCGCGACCGAGCGCATCGGCGTGAGCGCGACGCCGAGCGAGCCGGGTGGACCCGAAACCTCGCCCGTTGCCGGCAGTTCGCGAAAGAAGATGAAGCGCGGGTTCGCCTGCATCACATCGCGCGCCTTTTCCGGGTTCTCGCGCAGCCAGCGCTTGATCCCGGCCGTATCGGCCTGCGCCGCATCGAGTGCGCCACGCTCGATCAGCTCGCGCCCGATCGCGCGGTAGGGGCGGCCGTTGTTGGCGGCGTAGCCGACGCGCATCGTGCTCCCGTCGGCGAGGCGCACGCGCCCGGAGCCCTGGATGTGCAGGAAGAAGGCCTCGATCGGGTCGTCGATCCAGACCAGCTCTCGCCCCGCGAGCAGGTCAGAGCTTTCGATCGCCGCGCGCGTGGGGCGTGCGCGCAACAGGTCCTCGGTCGGTCGCCGATACAGCGCCACCTGTCGCGGCGAGTTTCGCTGCCTGCTGCCATCGATCACCGGTTCGTAGTAGCCGGTGACCAGGCCGGTGGCGTCGCCGGTCGAGCTCGAAAGCGCACGCGCCTCGAAGCGCGCGGCGATCCACCGTTTCGTGCTTCCCGACGCGGCTCGCCACTGCGCACACAGCCGCGGCCAGGGCGCGGGCGGCCTCGCGAGGCGGCATTGTCCGTCAATCGCCGTGTCCAGACCCTCCATGTCGTCCTCGTGCCAGCCGGCGAGCGCGTCGGGGCGCAGCGCTTCGTTGCCGGCACGCGCGTGCTGGTCGGCCCACAGCACGAGCGCGAGCAGCGCGGCGATAGAATGCGCGACTCTGGAGCGAATGCGAATGTGGGTCTTCATCCTCGAAGCGGTCGGAGTGCTCGCGCTGGTGGTGCTGTTCGTCTGGTGGACGATGCGCGACGGAAAGTGAGTCCGCGACACTGAGTCCGCGACACGGCGAAGTCCGCGACAAGCCCGCTTGGCTCAGTGCAGCGTGCGCGGCACCGTAAGCGAGAACTCGGGGATTTCGGCCTCGAAACGCTCGCCGTCCTCGGCGACGCAGAAGTAGGTGCCGCGCATCGTTCCGGCGGGCGTCTCGAGCTGGCTGCCGCTGGTGTACTCGAAGCTCTGCCCGGGTGCGAGCAGCGGCTGGTGGCCGACCACGCCCAGGCCCTTGACCTCGATCACCTTGCCGTTGGCGTCGCTGATGATCCAGTGACGGCTGATCAACTGCGAGGGAACCTGGCCTTCGTTGGTTACGCGGATCGTGTACGCGAACGCGTACATCCCCTTGTCGGGTTCCGACTGCTTGGGCAGGTATTCGGTCTGTACGGCTACCCTGAGGGCGTACTTGCTGTTGCTCACGGGGGCCTCATCATCGGTTGGCGATAGAATCCCCGATTCTATTCAATTGCCCCGCCCGACTGCCATGAATGCCCCTGCGCGCCCGTGCCGTATCGCTCCGAGCATCCTCTCGGCCGACTTCGCGCGCCTGGGTGAAGAGGTGCGCGCGGTGCAGGCCGCGGGCGCTGAGTTGATCCACTTCGACGTGATGGACAACCACTACGTGCCGAATCTGACGATCGGACCGCTGGTTTGCGAGGCGATCCGCCCGCACGTCACGATCCCGATCGACGTGCACCTGATGGTGCGCCCGGTCGATCGGATCATTCCCGACTTCGCCAAGGCCGGAGCCAACCTGATCACTTTCCATCCGGAGGCGTCCGAGCACGTGGATCGCACGCTGGGACTGATCCGCGAGTGCGGCTGCAAGGCGGGACTGGTGTTCAATCCGGCCAGTTCGCTTTCGCACCTCGATCACGTGATGGACAAGGTCGACATCGTCTTGCTGATGTCGGTCAACCCCGGCTTCGGCGGGCAGAAGTTCATTGTTTCGGCGCTGGACAAGCTGCGCGAGGTGCGCCGGCGGATCGACCGGTGGCGCGAGCAGGGGGGCCAGGAGATCTGGCTCGAAATCGACGGGGGAGTGAAAGTGGACAACATTGCATCGATCGCGGCCGCGGGCGCCGACACCTTCGTCGCGGGGTCGGCCGTGTTCGGCGCGCCCGATGCCGACGGCGGCTATCGCGGTGTGATCTCGAAGCTGATCGGTGCCGCACGTGGCTGAGCGCCGCTTCCAGGCGAGCGGCGTGATCCTCGATCTCGACGGCACGCTGGTCGACACCGCGGTCGACATCGCGGCCGCGGTCAATGCGATGCTCGTGGAGCTCGGTCGCGAGCCGCTCACGCTCGAGCAGGTCACCAGCTACGTCGGCCGAGGCACCGAGGTGCTGGTGCACCGCGCGCTCACCGGCGAACTCGAAGGCGAGGCGTCGCGCGAGCTGTTCGGCAAGGCGTTCGACGCGTTTCGCCTGCACTATCGGCGCGAGAATGGCGTGCGCTCGAAGCCCTATCCGGGTGTGCTGGAAGGGCTCGCGACGATGCGCGGGCGCGGCCTCAAGCTCGCGGTGGTGACGAACAAGCCGTCGGATTTCACGCTGCCGCTGCTCGCGGCTACCGACATCGACAGCTTCTTCGATCTGGTCGTCTCGGGCGACACGCTTGCGACGAAGAAGCCCGAACCGGACCCGATGCTGCACGTCTGCCAGCGCTTCGGCTTCGAGCCCGCGAGGATGGTCGCGATCGGCGATTCGACCCACGACGTGCGCGCTGCGCGCGCCGCCGGCATCCCGGTGATCGTCGTGCCCTACGGCTACAACGAAGGCCGCGACGTGCGCGAGCTCGACGCCGATGCTATAGTCGCCACGCTGCGCGACGCGGCCGGCCTGATCGATCCCATCTGATCGAACATCGAACACCTTCGAGCGCTTCCCGAACTCCGCTTCCCGAACTCCTCCACTCCCGATGAAGAACGTCGATCAACAACGATGGAACGTGCGTGCCTGGCGGGCCTCGCGCTGGTGGTGCTGGCGCAAGTGACCCGCACCGCGCCGTCCCGTTCGGTCGGCGCATCCATCGGCAGTTGATCGAAACAGTGTGTTGACTTCCCGCCGGGCGGCGGGGCGATACGCAGGGCGCGCCGGACACGGTGCCGTCCGACCGGGAGGGACCACATGACCGAGCTCGAATTCAAGGCGATCGCCTCGCAGGGATACAACCGCATCCCGCTGCTGGTCGAGTCCTTCGCCGACCTGGAAACGCCGCTGTCGCTGTACCTGAAGCTCGCGCACAAGCCGAACAGCTTCCTGCTCGAATCGGTCGTGGGCGGCGAACGCTTCGGGCGCTATTCGTTCATCGGCTTGCCGGCCTCGACGATGTTGCGCTCGACCGCCACCGGGGCCGAGGTGCTGCGCGACGGCGTGGTGATCGAGCGCTTCGAGGGCAACCCGCTGGACTTCGTCGACAGCTACCGCAAGCGCTTCCGGGTCGCGGTTCGCCCCGGTCTGCCGCGCTTTTGCGGCGGTCTCGCCGGGTACTTCGCCTACGACACGGTGCGCTGGATCGAGCCGCGCCTCGCTGGCGTGGAGAAACCCGACCCGATCGGCGTTCCCGACATCCTGCTGCTGCTCACCGAGGAACTGGCGATCATCGACAACATCGCCGGCAAGATCTACCTGATGGTCTACGCCGATCCGGGCGAAGCCGAGGCTTACCAGAAGGCGCAGAAGCGCCTGCGCGACCTGCGCACGAAGCTGCGCCAGCCGATCGACGTTCCGGTCTCGAGCGGCAGCTACGAGACCGAAACCCGGCGCGACTTCCCGAAGGCCGACTATATCGCCGCGGTGCTGCGCGCGAAGGACTACATCATGGCCGGCGACATGATGCAGGTGCAGATCGGCCAGGTGCTGCGCAAGCCCTTTCGCGACTCGCCGCTCACGCTGTACCGGGCGCTGCGCTCGATCAACCCGTCGCCGTACATGTACCTGTACGACTTCGGCGACTTCCACGTCGTCGGCGCGTCGCCCGAGATCCTCGTGCGCCAGGAGCGCCACGCCGACGGCGACCGGATCACGATCCGCCCGCTCGCCGGCACGCGCCGCAGGGGCGGCACACCGGCCGAGGACGAGGCGATCGCGCACGAACTGCTCGCCGACCCGAAGGAGCGCGCCGAACACGTGATGCTGATCGACCTGGCGCGCAACGACATCGGCCGGATCGCCGAGATCGGCAGCGTCAAGGTCACCGACCAGCTGGCGATCGAGAAGTACTCGCACGTGATGCACATCGTCTCGAACGTCGAAGGCAGGCTCAAGCCGAACATGGGCCCGATCGACGTGCTGCGCGCCACCTTCCCCGCCGGCACGCTGTCGGGCGCGCCGAAGATCCGCGCGATGCAGATCATCGACGAGCTCGAACCGACCAAGCGCGGCATCTACGGCGGCGCCTGCGGCTACATCTCGTTCCTGGGCGACCTGGACCTGGCGATCGCGATCCGCACCGGGGTGGTCAAGGACGGCGTGCTCTACGTGCAGGCCGGCGGCCGGCATGGTCGCCGACTCGGTGCCCGAGAGCGAGTGGCAGGAGACCGAGAACAAGGCGCGCGCGGTGCTGCGCGCGGCCGAACTGGTGGAGGACGGCTTCGATGCCGACTTCTGACTTCATCGATCTGCGCAGCGACACCGTCACGCGGCCGTGGGCCGGCATGCGTCGCGCCATGGCCGATGCCGACGTCGGCGACGATGTGTTCGGCGATGATCCGACCGTCAATCGCCTGCAGGCGCTGCTGGCCGAGATGCTTGGCTTCGAGGCCGGCCTTTTCATGCCCAGCGGCACGCAGAGCAATCTCGTCGCCCTGATGACGCACTGCCAGCGCGGCGATGAGTATCTCGTCGGCCAGGACGCGCACACCTACAGGTACGAAGGCGGCGGCGCGGCCGTGCTCGGTTCGATCCAGCCGCAGCCGATCGAAAACGCAGCCGACGGCTCGCTGCCGCTGGCGAAGATCGCCGCCGCGATCAAGCCCGATGATCCGCACTTTCCGCGCTCGCGCCTGCTGGCGCTGGAGAACACGATCGGCGGCAAGGTGCTGCCGCTCGACTACTGCCGCCGCGCGACCGCGCTCGCGCACGAGCGGGGGCTGGCCACGCATCTCGACGGCGCGCGCTTGTTCAACGCGGCCATTGCGCTTGGCGTCGATGCGCGTGAAGTCGGCGCGGTTTCGATTCGGTGTCGATCTGCCTGAGCAAGGGCCTCGGCGCGCCGGCCGGCAGCGTGCTGCTTGGTAGGCGCGAGTTCGTCGACCGGGCGCGCCGGCCGCGCAAGATGCTCGGCGGCGGCATGCGGCAGGTCGGTGTGCTGGCGGCCGCCGGCATCTACGCGCTCGAACACAACGTCGCTCGTCTTGCCGACGATCACGGCAACGCGCAGCGGCTGGCCGACGGCCTGCGGCGAAGTCGACGCGCTCGCGGTGGATGTGCGCGACACGAACATGGTCTTTGTCGATGTGGCGGCCGAACGGTCGCCGCCCTTGGCGCTTTCCTGCGCGAACGCGGCGTGCTGGTGCTGACGCGCGCGCCGACGTGCGACTGGTCACGCACCTGGATGTCGAGCGCGGCGGCGATCGACCGCGCCGTCGCGGCGTTCAAGTATTTTTTCGCCCGGCGTGAGGGGCGCGCATGCTGCTGATGATCGACAACTACGACAGCTTCACCTACAACCTGGTGCAGTACTTCGGCGAACTCGGTGCCGACGTGCGCACCGTGCGCAACGACGAGATCACGCTCGACGAGATCGCGGCGCTGGCGCCGGAGCGCATCGTCGATCTCGCCGGGGCCGTGCACGCCGAACGAGGCCGGCATCTCGGTGCCGCTCATCGAGCGCTTCGCCGAGCCGCGTGCCGATCCTCGGCGTGTGCCTCGGGCACCAGGCGATCGGCGCGGCCTTCGGCGGTCGAGGTCGTGCGCGCGCGCGCGCTCATGCACGGCAAGACCTCGCCGATCGAGCACACCGGCGCCGGGGTGTTTCGCGGCTTGCCCAACCCGTTCACGGTGATCCGCTATCACTCGCTGGCGATCGAGCGCGAGTCGCTGCCCGCGTGCCTCGAGATCACCGCCTGGACCGCCGACGGCGAGATCATGGGCGTGCGCCACCGCGAACACATGGTCGAGGGCGTGCAGTTTCACCCCGAATCGTTCCTCACCGAGCACGGCCACGCGCTGCTCAAGAACTTCCTGGAGAGCTGAGATGGCGATCACCCCGCAGGAGGCGCTCACGCGCTGCATCGAGCACCGCGAGATCTTTCACGACGAGATGCTCACGATCATGCGCATGATCATGGCTGGCGAGATGTCGCCGACGATGACCGCGGCGATCCTCACCGGGCTGCGCGTGAAGAAGGAAACCGTCGGCGAGATCTCGGCCGCCGCCGAGGTGATGCGCGAGTTCTCGACCAAGGTGCAGGTCGACGGCGGTCCGCATTTCGTCGACGTCGTCGGCACCGGCGGCGACGCCTCGCACACCTTCAATATCTCCACCGCTTCGATGTTCGTCGTCGCTGCGGCCGGCGCGACGGTGGCCAAGCACGGAAATCGCGGCGTGTCGTCGAAGTCGGGCAGCGCCGACGTGCTCGAGACGCTGGGCGTGAACATCATGCTCGACGCGCGGCAGGTCGCGCAGTGCATCGACGAACTGAAGCTGGGTTTCATGTTCGCGCCGACGCACCATCCGGCGATGAAGAACGTCGCCCCGGTGCGACGCGAGATGGCGGTGCGCACGATCTTCAACATCCTCGGCCCACTCACCAACCCGGCCGGCGCGCCCAACATCCTGATGGGTGTGTTCCACCCCGACCTGGTCGGTATCCAGGTTCGGGTGCTGCAGCGCCTCGGCGCGCGCCACGGCATCGTCGTCTACGGTCTGGACGGAATGGACGAGGTTTCGCTCGGCGCGGCGACGCTGGTTGGCGAGCTGAAAGACGGACAGATCACCGAGTACGAGATCCACCCGGAGGACTTCGGGTTGTCGATGATCAGCAACCGCGGGTTGAAGGTCGCCGACGCCGCCGAGTCGAGTGAGATGGTGCTCGAGGCGTTGGGCGACGTCGAGGGAACGCCGCGCGAGATCGTCGTGCTCAACTCGGCGGCCGCGCTGTACGCGGCCGACGTGGTGGACTCGATCGACGCGGGCATCGTGCTCGCGCGCGAGACGATCGCGTCGGGGGCGGCGCGCGCCAAGCTCGACGCGCTCGTCGCGCTCACGTGCAAGCTCGCCGCCTAGGCGCCGTGCGGTGAGCGACATCCTCGACCGTATCGTCGCGGCAAAGCGCGAGGAGATCGCCCAGGCGCGCCGCGCGCGCGGCGAAGCCGAGATGCGCGCGCTGGCCGAGGGCCTCGAGGCGAGCGCTCCGACGGTCGACGCCGACACGCGTGTGCGCACGGACTCCGGACGTACGCCGCGCGGATTCGAACGCGCGCTGCGCTCGGCGATCGCGCGGGGCCGCGCTGCGGTGATCGCCGAGGTCAAGAAGGCGAGTCCGAGCAAGGGCGTGCTGCGCGAGGACTTCGATCCGTCGGCGATCGCCGCGAGCTACGAACGCGGCGGCGCGGCCTGTCTGTCGGTGCTCACCGACCGCGGCTTCTTCCAGGGCGCGACCGAGCACCTGGTCGCGGCGCGCGCGGCGTGTGCGCTGCCGGTGCTTCGCAAGGACTTCATCGTCGACGCGTACCAGGTCTACGAGGCGCGCGTGATGGGCGCGGACTGCGTCCTGCTGATCGTCGCCGCGCTGGCCGACGAGCAGATGGCGCTGCTCGAATCCTGCGCCCGCGCGCTCGGCATGGACGTGCTGGTCGAGGTGCACGACGCCGGCGAACTCGAGCGCGCGCTGAGGCTCGACACCGCGCTGGTGGGCATCAACAACCGCAACCTGCGAAGCTTCGAAGTTTCGTTGCGCACCACGATCGAATTGCTCGAGCGAGTGCCGGAAGATCGCCTGGTGGTGACCGAGAGCGGAATCACGGTCGCGGCGGACGTGGCGACGATGCGTGCGGCCGGCGTGAACGCATTCCTGGTCGGCGAGGCGTTCATGCGCGCCCCGGATCCGGGCACCGAGCTCGCACGCCTGTTCGGCTAGCGCCGCGACTCCCAGACCGAAAGCGGCGCGGCCAGCGCGGGCAGCACGCGTCGCGGCGCGGCCAATAGCTCGCCGGCACGCGCGTCGCGCTCGAACACCGCGCGCCAGAAGGCCAGCGTGATCGCACGCGCCGACGCCTTGATCGCCTCGCTGGTCGCGTCGCGCGCCCGATCGTTGAACATCGAGTGCCGGCCGTCCTCGAACACGCCGAGGTAGCGCGGGCCCGCGACCATCGAGTCGAACGGGACCCGGCGTTCGGCCGGAGTGCTGCCGACCATGGGCAGTGCGATGTAGTCGCGCGTGCCGGTCAGGTGCAACGTGGGCACCGCGATCGGCCCGTAGACGAACCACGGATCCTGCTCGGGCGGCAGCGACGGCGCCGACAGGATGATCGCCGCGCGCACCCGCGGGTCGGTGAAGCTCAGGATCGCGTCGTCGCGGCGAAATCGCGCTCCTGTGGCGAGCAACGCGGTGTTCGCGCCGAACGAGTGCCCCGCGACCCCGATCCGCGTCGGGTCGATCAGGCGGCGCAGTTCGCCGTCGGCCAGCACCCGATCGATCGCGAACGAGACGTCCTGCACCCTGGCGATCGCGTTCTCGATCGTGGCCGCGTTGATCACCGCTGCGATGGTCGAGAGGTCGCGCGCGCCCCACACGGCGCGGTCGCTGCCGGCGTGCTGCAGGTGCAGCGCGGCGATTCCGTGCGTCGCCCAGTACTGACCGAGGTGGCTGTAGCCGAAGCGCGAGCCGCCGAGCCCATGCGAGAAGACGACCAGCGCGGTGGGGCGCGTGCTGACCGGCAGGTAGAGCCGCGCAGGCACGACGCGCGCACGGCCCGCGTCGGTCCACTCGAGGTCGCGGACCTCGACCCGGAACTGCGCGAGCGCGCCGGCATCGCTGGCCGATGCGTTCGGTGCCGCTGAACGTGCGGCGGGCCGTGCGACGGGCTGCGCGCGCTCCGCGGATACCGGTCCGCACGACTGCAGCGCAACCAGCACCGCACCCGCGAGCGCGATGCCCGACGCGACACCGGCGCGGCGCCGCCACGTCGAGCGAGGTATCAGCGCAGCCACCTGTCGCGCGCCTTGCGAGCCGCCGGCCGCGGCTTTTCGATCAGTTTCATCGTGGCATCGGTCGCCGGGCGCGCGGACAACCTGACATCGAAGGCGAGCAACTCGTCGCGCCGGAACATGTGCAACCGTACGCGCTCGCCCTCGCGCCGGCGTTCGAGCCTCGTCCTGAGCGCCTTCTCGTCGGTGCGCAGGCCGTCGACCGCGACGATCGTGTCGCCCGCCGAGACACCCGCGCGCTGCGCCGCACCGCCGGGGTGCGTGCCGGAGACGACCAGTTCGCCGTGGCGGGTGGCGATGCGCAGGCCGAGCATCGATTCGGCCGGCCCTGAATCGCCGGCCTGGAACTCGACCGCCACCCGCTCCAGCGCCCGCGCGAGCGGCAGCTCCGAGGTGCCGTAGGCCCACTCGGCGATCTCGCGCTCGAGCGATACGCCGGTCGCGTCGCGCACCAGATCGGCGAATCCGTCCTCGGCCAGCCCTTCGGGTCGGGGGGCGCCTTCGCGACCGTGCCGGCGCCACATCAGCCGCAGCACGTCGTCGAGCGAAGACTTGTCGGCGCTGCGCTCGCGGATCGCCTGGTCGATGCAAAGCGCCACCAGCGCGCCCTTGGCGTAGTAGCTGACGATCGCGTTCGGGGAGTTCTCGTCCTGACGGTAGTACTTGATCCAGGCGTCGAAACTCGACTCGGCGACGCTCTGGCGCAACCGCCCCGCGCCGCGCAGCACCTGCGATGCGGTCGACCCGAGCAGTTTCAGGTAGTCCTCGACCTTGATCGCACCGCTGCGCACCAGCATCAGATCGTCGTAGTAGGAGGTGAATCCCTCGAAGATCCAGAGAAGTCTCGTGTAGTTCTCCCGGTCGAGCGCGTAGGGCGTGAAGGCCCTGGGCTTGATCCGCTTGACGAGCCAGCTGTGGAAGTACTCGTGACTGACCAGACCGAGGAACTTGCGGTAGCCGTCGCTCGTTCCCTGCATCGTGGGGTAGGGCAGGTCGTCACGCGCGCAGATCAGCGCCGTGCTCGCGCGGTGTTCGAGTCCCCCGTACCCGTCGCCGACGACCGTCGTGAGGAAAAGGTAGCGATCGAAGGGCGCCTTGCGCGTTCGCGGCTCGAACATGCGGATCTGCGCTTCGCAGATCCTGACCGCGTCGGCGGCGAGCCGCTCGAGGTCGGCGTCGTGCTGTCCGGTGAGGACGATCGCGTGCGGCACGCCGCGCGCTTCGAACTCGACTTTCGAGAAGCGCCCCATCTCGACCGGATGATCGATCAACTCGTCGTAGTCCTGCGCGCGATAGGCGCCGAATCCCCAGGCCCTTGCGCCGTCGCGTTCGAGGGTGGTGGCGACCTGCCAGTCGCGATAGTGGGCTCCGCGCGGTCGCACGATCTCCACGCGACAGGCGCGATCCTCCTGGCCCGCGACGCACAGGAACACGCTGGTGCCGTTGAAGAACCCGTGCGAAGCGTCCAGGTGGGCGCCGCGCACCGAAAGGTCCCACGCGTAGACCGTGTAACGCAGCCTGAGCGCGCGCTTGCAGCGCGCCGCGAGCCACGTGTTCTTGTCGAGCTTCGCGAGCGCGACTCGCCTGCCGGCGCTGCGCGCTTCGATGCCCACGATGTGGCGCGCGAACTCGCGCACCATGTAGCTGCCGGGAATCCAGACCGGCAACGAGAATCGTTGCCCTTCGGGGTCGGGTTCGGCGAGTTCGAGCTCGACCTCGAACAGATGCGCGTGAGGATCGGTCGCGTGGATCCGGTAGACGATCTCGCCCGCCCTGCGACCCGTTCGCCCGCCGCTCACGCCTTCGGTCGTTCGGCCGCCGCTCACGCCTTCGGTTTTCCGCGCAGGTCGACCACCCGCTTGGCCTTGCCGACCGATCGCTCGATCGTGCCGGTCGGCTCGACCTTGACCGCCGCCGATACGCCGATGTACGACTTGATCGCGTGCGCCAGCGCAGTCTGCGCGCCGAGCGCGCTCGAGCGATCGTTGTGCGCGTCGGGTTTGAGTTCGACGCGCACGGTGAGCGTGTCCATCGGACCGTCCTTGCCCAGTTCGCACAGATAGTGCGGGGCGAGTTCGCCGCGCTTGAGGATCAGCTCCTCGATCTGGGTCGGGAACACGTTGACTCCGCGGATGATCATCATGTCGTCGGATCGGCCGGTGATCTTCTCCATCCTGCGCATCGTGCGCGCGCTTCCCGGAAGCAGCCGCGTCAGGTCGCGCGTGCGGTAGCGGATGATCGGCAGCGCCTCCTTCGTGAGCGAGGTGAACACCAGTTCGCCGAACTCCCCGTCGGGCAGCACTTCGCCGGTCTGCGGGTCGATGACCTCGGGGAAGAAGTGGTCCTCCCAGATCGTCGGGCCGTCCTTGGTCTCGATGCACTCGTTCGCCACGCCCGGGCCCATCACCTCGGACAGGCCGTAGATGTCGACCGCCTCCAGGCCTGTGCGCGCCTCGATCTCGGCGCGCATCTCGTTGGTCCACGGTTCGGCGCCGAATATCCCGATCCTCAGGCTGGTCGATTTCGGGTCGATCCCCTCGCGCTCGAGTTCGTCGGCGATCGCGAGCATGTAGCTCGGCGTGACCATGATGATGTCCGGGCGGAAGTCGCCGATCAACTGCACCTGGCGCTCGGTCTGTCCGCCACCGAAAGGGACCACCGTCAGCCCGAGGCGTTCCGCGCCGTAGTGCGCGCCCAGCCCGCCGGTGAACAGACCGTAGCCGTAACTGACGTGCACGATGTCGCCGGCACGCGCTCCGCTCGCGCGGATCGAGCGCGCGACCAGGTCGGCCCACTGGTCGATGTCGCGCGCGGTGTAGCCGACCACGGTGGGCTTGCCGGTCGTGCCGCTCGAGGCGTGGATGCGCACGACGCGATCGCGCGGCACGGCGAACATTCCGAACGGGTAGTTCGCGCGCAGGTCGGTCTTGACGGTAAACGGAAACTTCTTCAGATCCTCGAGCGAGCGCAGGTCGGAGGGCTTGACCCCGGCCGCGTCGAAGCTGGTGCGGTAGTGCGCGACGTTGTCGTACGCGTGCGCGAGCGACCACTTGAGCCGTTCGAGCTGCAGCGCGCGCAGTTCGTCCACGCTCGACTTCTCGATCGCCTCGAGTTCCATCCCGCCGTGCGAACGGCCCACGCCGTTCCGGCCAGCTTGCGAGCTCATTTCTCCTCCACCTCGTTGTCGATGAATGTTCCCTTGATCGTCGCCGAACGACCGCGAAACAGCGCGATCAGCGCGCCGTGCTGGTTGCTGACGCGAATGTCGTACACGCCGCGACGTCCGGCCCTGAGCTGTTCGAGCGCCTCGGCGACGAGCGTGTCGCCCACCTGCGCCGGCGCGACGAACTCGATGCTCGCGCCCGAGGCCACCGCGCGCTGGTCGTAGGTATTGCAGGCGTAGGCGAACGCCGTGTCGGCCAGGATGAAGATGTACCCGCCGTGGCAAAGACCGTGGCCGTTGGTGAGTTTCTCGCCGACGCGCATCGACAGCCGGGCGAAGCCAGGTGCCACCTGCGAGATCTCGATGCCGAGGCTTTGCGAGGTCGTGTCGTCGACGTACATCGCCCGCGAGCAAGCCTCGGCGATCTGCTGTGCTGTCATCGCCGCGTCCGGTCGGATCGCGACGCGTTGCGGCGGCGTCGCATTCAGCGGCCTTCGAACCTGGGTGCGCGCTTTTGCAGGAACGCGTTCACGCCTTCACCGTAGTCGTGGCTGGCGCCCAACTCGGATTGCAGGTCGCGCTCCAGGTCGAGTTGGGCGCTCAACCCGTTGGTCGCTGCGGCGTGGATCGCGCGTTTGATGGCCGCCAGCGCGCGGGTCGGCATCGCGCCGAGGCGCGCCGCGAGCGCGTCGACCTCGGCGTCGAGCTGATCGTCGTCGACGCACCTCCAGATCAATCCCCATTGCGCCGCCTGTTCGCCGGAGATCTTCTCGCCGAGCATCGCCAGGCCCATCGCGCGCGCCACGCCCACGCGCTGCGGCAGGAAGAAGGTGCCCCCCGAGTCGGGCACCAGGCCGATGTTGACGAAGGCCTGCAGGAAGCTGGCGGTGCGCGATGCGATCACCAGGTCGCAGGCGAGCGCGAGGTTCGCTCCGGCGCCCGCGGCCATCCCCCGGACGCGCGCGATCACCGGTTTGGGCAACGCCTGGAGCCGGCGGACCAACGGGTTGAAGTTCTCGCCGATCAGCGCGCCAAGATCGGTCATCTTCCCCGGTTCGAACGACAGGTCGGCGAGATCCTGCCCGGCGCAGAATCCGCGGCCGTTGCCGGTGAGCACCACCGCGCGGATCGTGTCGTCGGACTCGCACGCGGAGATCGCTTCGCGCAACGCGGCGTGCATCTCGCGGGTGAAGCTGTTGAGCTTGTCGGGGCGGTTCAGTGCGATGCGCGCGACCGTCGAGTCGCGCGTGAATTCGATCGTGTCGGACATGGTGTCGTGGGCCCTTGTTCGCGAGGTGCCAGTGCGTTTCGAGGTTATCACGCCGGGGGCGTGCCGCGGCTCGCGCGCGGGCGTCGCTGCAGCGCTCTCGGCGCCGTGGGCGGAGCCTGTCGGCGCCAGCGCGCGTGGCACAATCGGCCGGCATTTCCGACCAGTCTGGAGAACGAAGATGAACTACGAAATGATCCTCGTCGAAACGCGCGACCGCGTCGGCTTGATCACGATCAACCGGCCCAAGCAGCTGAACGCGCTCAACGACCAGGTGATGAACGAGATCGGGCACGCGATGACCGCCTTCGACGCGGGCGAAGATGTCGGCGCGATCGTGATCACCGGCAGCGAAAAGGCTTTCGCCGCCGGCGCCGACATCGGCGCGATGGCCCAGTGGTCCTACATGGACGTGTTCAAGACCGAGTACATCTCGCGCAACTGGGAGACGATCCGGCGCATCCGCAAGCCGGTGATCGCCGCGGTGTCCGGGTTCGCCCTGGGCGGGGGGTGCGAGCTGGCGATGATGTGCGACATCGTGATCGCCGCCGATACCGCGAAGTTCGGCCAACCCGAGATCAAGCTCGGCGTGATCCCCGGCGCCGGGGGAACCCAGCGCCTGCCGCGTGCGGTGTCCAAGGCCAAGGCGATGGACCTGTGCCTAACGGCGCGCTTGATGGGCGCCGAGGAGGCCGAACGCGCCGGGCTCGTTTCACGCGTCGTGCCGGCCGACAAGCTGATGGACGAAGCGATCGGCGCCGCGGCCGCGATCGCTTCGTACTCGCTGCCCTCGGTGATGATGGCCAAGGAGGCGATCAACCGCGCCTACGAGGCACCGCTCTCCGAGGGGCTGCTGTTCGAGCGCAGGCTGTTTCACTCGCTGTTCGCCACCGCCGACCAGAAGGAGGGGATGGCCGCCTTTCTCGCCAAGCGTCCGCCCGATTTCAAGCACCGCTGAGCATCGGCGCGGCGCGCGGCGTCAGTGGCCGCTCGCTGCGGCGGAACCGGGTTGTCGCAGCGCAACATTCCGGAATGCTTCGGGGGTGTTCCGGTTACGGCGGGCCGAGCCGGGCGTGCTATAGTCGCGCCTCTTTGCTGCTCGCAATTCGTCGCAGTTGAAACGCGGCGCAAGTCAGCAACGAAGCGGGCCTGGAAAACACAGCGATTTGACAGGCCCGAACGGAAATGCGATCATTCCGCTTCTATGCTGCTTGCGAATGCGAACAGCTTGTTCTTTAAAAATCGAACAGCCGATAAGTGTGGGCGTTTGGGCGGAACACGCCAAGCTCGAGGTCTTCGGACCAAGGGCCTCAGAAAATCAAACGCTCACACGGTAAGAAAGATATCCACTCGATGAAAATCGAGCAGATGTCGATTCCGTTGAGCAGCCAACGCTCGGGCTGGAACGCAAGAACCAGTCAGAAGCAATGGCAAACCAAAGATCGAACTAAAGAGTTTGATCCTGGCTCAGATTGAACGCTGGCGGCATGCCTTACACATGCAAGTCGAACGGTAACGCGGGGGCAACCCTGGCGACGAGTGGCGAACGGGTGAGTAATACATCGGAACGTACCCAGTAGTGGGGGATAGCTCGGCGAAAGCCGGATTAATACCGCATATGCCTACGGGTGAAAGCGGGGGACCGCAAGGCCTCGCGCTATTGGAGCGGCCGATGTCGGATTAGCTTGTTGGTGGGGTAAAAGCCTACCAAGGCGACGATCCGTAGCTGGTCTGAGAGGACGACCAGCCACACTGGGACTGAGACACGGCCCAGACTCCTACGGGAGGCAGCAGTGGGGAATTTTGGACAATGGGGGCAACCCTGATCCAGCAATGCCGCGTGTGTGAAGAAGGCCTTCGGGTTGTAAAGCACTTTTGGCGGGAACGAAACAGCACTTGCTAATACCGAGTGCGAATGACGGTACCCGCAGAATAAGCACCGGCTAACTACGTGCCAGCAGCCGCGGTAATACGTAGGGTGCAAGCGTTAATCGGAATTACTGGGCGTAAAGCGTGCGCAGGCGGCTTTGTAAGACAGATGTGAAAGCCCCGGGCTTAACCTGGGAAGTGCATTTGTGACTGCAAGGCTAGAGTGCGTCAGAGGGAGGTGGAATTCCGCGTGTAGCAGTGAAATGCGTAGAGATGCGGAGGAACACCGATGGCGAAGGCAGCCTCCTGGGATGACACTGACGCTCATGCACGAAAGCGTGGGGAGCAAACAGGATTAGATACCCTGGTAGTCCACGCCCTAAACGATGTCAACTAGTTGTCGGGGATTCGTTTCCTTGGTAACGCAGCTAACGCGTGAAGTTGACCGCCTGGGGAGTACGGCCGCAAGGTTAAAACTCAAAGGAATTGACGGGGACCCGCACAAGCGGTGGATGATGTGGATTAATTCGATGCAACGCGAAAAACCTTACCTACGCTTGACATGTCAGAAACTTTCCAGAGATGGATTGGTGCCCGAAAGGGAATCTGAACACAGGTGCTGCATGGCTGTCGTCAGCTCGTGTCGTGAGATGTTGGGTTAAGTCCCGCAACGAGCGCAACCCTTATCATTAGTTGCTACGCAAGGGCACTCTAATGAGACTGCCGGTGACAAACCGGAGGAAGGTGGGGATGACGTCAAGTCCTCATGGCCCTTATGTGTAGGGCTTCACACGTCATACAATGGTCGGTACAGAGGGTCGCCAACCCGCGAGGGGGAGCCAATCCCAGAAAGCCGATCGTAGTCCGGATTGCAGTCTGCAACTCGACTGCATGAAGTCGGAATCGCTAGTAATCGCGGATCAGCATGTCGCGGTGAATACGTTCCCGGGTCTTGTACACACCGCCCGTCACACCATGGGAGTGGGTTTTACCAGAAGTAGTTAGCCTAACCGCAAGGAGGGCGATTACCACGGTAGGGCTCATGACTGGGGTGAAGTCGTAACAAGGTAGCCGTATCGGAAGGTGCGGCTGGATCACCTCCTTTCTAGAGAACGCGTAGAAGTTCAAACGTCCACACTTATCGGCTGTCCGACTGGGTGAATAGCCCTGGGGTCAAGAACACTGGGTCTGTAGCTCAGTCGGTTAGAGCACCGTCTTGATAAGGCGGGGGTCGATGGTTCGAATCCATCCAGACCCACCACGGTCACAAACGCGCGGCCTGGATGCTGGTCACGCGCCTTCGGGGGTGTAGCTCAGCTGGGAGAGCACCTGCTTTGCAAGCAGGGGGTCATCGGTTCGATCCCGTTCACCTCCACCAATTCCGGTGGATGTTCGCCCAAGACAAGGCCCGTGAGGCGTGAAGCGCAAGAGGCAGACTCGTCTGCCTCTTACCCTTCACTCTTCGAGTGAATCGGCTGCTCTTTAACAATCTGGAAGAAGATATCGTAATCAGTCTTTTTGACTAATTACGGGTTGTGATTGCATACACAACAAACTCAGTTCTCTTAGTTTTACAACCGAGAATTGCGGCAACAAGCGCTAGCTTGATCCTTCTGCTTCACCGGTTCGCCGGCGAAGCGGCAAAGTTATAGGGTCAAGTGAATAAGTGCATGTGGTGGATGCCTTGGCGATCATAGGCGATGAAGGACGTTGTAGCCTGCGATAAGCTGCGGGGAGCTGGCAAACAAGCTTTGATCCGCAGATGTCCGAATGGGGAAACCCGGCCCGCAAGGGTCATCCCGCGCTGAATAAATAGGCGCGTGGAAGCGAACGCAGCGAACTGAAACATCTAAGTAGCTGCAGGAAAAGAAATCAACCGAGATTCCGAAAGTAGCGGCGAGCGAAATCGGACCAGCCTTGTACGTGATATCCGAACAGTCAGCAAAACGGCCTGGAAAGGCCGGCCATAGCGGGTGACAGCCCCGTATGCGAAAACCGTTCGGTGGTACTGAGCGTACGAAAAGTAGGGCGGGGCACGTGAAATCCTGTCTGAAGATGGGGGGACCATCCTCCAAGGCTAAATACTCATGATCGACCGATAGTGAACTAGTACCGTGAGGGAAAGGCGAAAAGAACCCCGGGAGGGGAGTGAAATAGATCCTGAAACCACATGCATACAAACAGTCGGAGCCCGCAAGGGTGACGGCGTACCTTTTGTATAATGGGTCAGCGACTTACGTTTAGTGGCGAGCTTAACCGAGTAGGGAAGGCGCAGGGAAACCGAGTCCGAATAGGGCGATTCAGTCGCTAGGCGTAGACCCGAAACCGGGTGATCTACTCATGGCCAGGATGAAGGTGAGGTAACACTCACTGGAGGTCCGAACCGACTACTGTTGCAAAAGTAGCGGATGAGCTGTGGGTAGGGGTGAAAGGCTAAACAAACCCGGAGATAGCTGGTTCTCCCCGAAAACTATTTAGGTAGTGCGTCGTGTATTGCTCCAGGGGGTAGAGCACTGTAATGGTTGCGAGGGTCATGATGACTTATCGCGCCATAGCAAACTCCGAATACCTGGAAGTATGAGCACGGCAGACAGTCCTCGGGTGCTAACGTCCGAGGTCGAGAGGGAAACAACCCAGACCGCCAGCTAAGGTCCCCAATATCTGCTAAGTGGGAAACGAAGTGGGAAGGCTAAAACAGTCAGGAGGTTGGCTTAGAAGCAGCCATCCTTTAAAGAAAGCGTAATAGCTCACTGATCGAGTCGTCCTGCGCGGAAGATGTAACGGGGCTAAGCAGATAACCGAAGCTGCGGATTTGCCGCAAGGCAAGTGGTAGGGGAGCGTTCTGTAAGTCTGTGAAGGTGAGTCGAGAGGCTTGCTGGAGATATCAGAAGTGCGAATGCTGACATGAGTAGCGTTAAAGCGGGTGAAAGGCCCGCTCGCCGTAAGCGCAAGGTTTCCTACGCAACGTTCATCGGCGTAGGGTGAGTCGGCCCCTAAGGCGAGGGCGAAAGCCGTAGTCGATGGGAAGCTGGTTAATATTCCAGCACCGTCTCTGAATGCGATGGGGGGACGGATCGTGGAGAGTTGTCCGGGTGTTGGATGTCCCGGTTCTTGACCTGTAGGTGTCCGGTAGGAAAATCCGCCGGGCGTATGCCAAGGGGTCGAGACGAGTGAGCTTGCTCGCGAAGCAACTGGAAGGGGTCCCAGGAAAAGCCTCTAAGCTTCAGTTCAGAGCGACCGTACCGCAAACCGACACTGGTGCGCGAGATGAGTATTCTCAGGCGCTTGAGAGAACTCGGGAGAAGGAACTCGGCAAATTGACACCGTAACTTCGGAAGAAGGTGTGCCTTGGTAGCTTGAGGGAGAACATCCCGAGGGCGAAGAGGTTGCAAAAAATCGGTGGCTGCGACTGTTTACCAAAAACACAGCACTCTGCAAACACGAAAGTGGACGTATAGGGTGTGACGCCTGCCCGGTGCCGGAAGGTTAAGTGATGGGGTGCAAGCTCTTGATCGAAGCCCCGGTAAACGGCGGCCGTAACTATAACGGTCCTAAGGTAGCGAAATTCCTTGTCGGGTAAGTTCCGACCTGCACGAATGGCGTAACGATGGCCACACTGTCTCCTCCCGAGACTCAGCGAAGTTGAAATGTTTGTGATGATGCAATCTACCCGCGGCTAGACGGAAAGACCCCATGAACCTTTACTGTAGCTTTGCATTGGACTGTGAACCGGTCTGTGTAGGATAGGTGGGAGGCTTTGAAGCGTGGACGCTAGTCTGCGTGGAGCCAACGTTGAAATACCACCCTGATTTGTTTGCGGTTCTAACCTTGGCCCGTTATCCGGGTCGGGAACAGTGCATGGTAGGCAGTTTGACTGGGGCGGTCTCCTCCTAAAGAGTAACGGAGGAGTTCGAAGGTACGCTTGGTACGGTCGGACATCGTGCCTAAAGTGCAAGGGCAAAAGCGTGCTTAACTGCGAGACTGACAAGTCGAGCAGGTGCGAAAGCAGGACCTAGTGATCCGGTGGTTCTGAATGGAAGGGCCATCGCTCAACGGATAAAAGGTACTCTGGGGATAACAGGCTGATACCGCCCAAGAGTTCATATCGACGGCGGTGTTTGGCACCTCGATGTCGGCTCATCTCATCCTGGGGCTGTAGCCGGTCCCAAGGGTATGGCTGTTCGCCATTTAAAGAGGTACGTGAGCTGGGTTCAAAACGTCGTGAGACAGTTTGGTCCCTATCTGCCGTGGGCGCTGGAGATTTGACGGAGCCTGCTCCTAGTACGAGAGGACCGGAGTGGACGCACCTCTGGTGTACCTGTTGTCACGCCAGTGGCATTGCAGGGTAGCTATGTGCGGAAGAGATAACCGCTGAAAGCATCTAAGCGGGAAACTCGTCTGAAGATGAGATCTCCCTGGGGACTTGATCCCCCTGAAGGGTCGTTCGAGACCAGGACGTTGATAGGTCAGGTGTGGAAGCGTAGTAATACGTTAAGCTAACTGATACTAATTGCCCGTGAGGCTTGACCCTATAACTTTGCTCGGCAGTCTGGTCGACTGCCTGATAGCTAGCGCTGTCGCAATGTTGTGGATGCAACCTCACAACCCACATGAGGCGTGAAGTTCACGCCTTCCGACGATCGTTACCCGCGATCGCTCGGTAAAGATGGTCAGAAAGACCGATACGATTCTTCTTCCCGATTGGCTTGTTTGCCCCTTGGGCATGCAGGCGACAAGTTATGCCTGATGACCATAGCGAGGTGGAACCACCCCTTCCCATCCCGAACAGGATCGTGAAACGCCTCTGCGCCGATGATAGTGAGCATACGCTTGTGAAAGTAGGACATTGTCAGGCAAGTCCGTAGTGCAAAAGGCCAGCGCAAGCTGGCCTTTTGTTTTTCCGGGGCCCGGCGAGCGGCCGGGTCGTCGTCGTGTCGCTGCTTAGCCGGGTTGTTGTCGTGTCCCCGGCTCAGCCGGGTTGTTGTCGTGTCGCCGGCTCAGCCGGTGGGCGATCGTGCCGGTCGCGGCGCGCCCGGGGGTTTGGTGCGCTCCCAGGTCGAGGCGCTCACGCCGCGCTCGCGCAGCTTGTACTTCTGCACCTTGCCGCTTTCGGTGCGCGGCAGGTCGTCCATCAATTCGATGTAGCGCGGCACGGCGAAGTAGGGCAGGCGCTGTTCGCAGTACTGCGCGAGCTCGGCGAGGTCGATGCGTTCGCCCTCCTTGATCACCAGCGCCGCCATCACCTCGTCCTCGGCCAGTTCGGAGCGCACCGGATAGACGGCTGCGCTCGCCACTGCAGCGTGACCAAGCAGCACCTGCTCGACCTCGTACGACGAAATGTTCTCGCCTCGGCGCCGGATCGCGTCCTTGATGCGATCGATGAAGCGAAACGCGCCGTCGGCCTCGCGCACGACACGATCGCCGGTGTGAAACCACAGATTGCGCCAGGCGCGCACGGTCGCTTCGGGCATGCCGAAATACCCGTTCGCGAAGGCGAAGGGCTCGTCGGCGCGAAGCACCAGTTCACCGGCCTCGCCGGCGGGCAGTTCGACGTCGTGCTCGTCGACGACGCGCGCGTCGAAACCCTCGCACAGCCAGCCCATCACTCCGGCGCGCGGCGAGTCGGGCGCGGTGGCGATCGCGAAGTTGGTTTCGGTCGATCCGTAGCCCTCGAGCAGCAGCGCACCGGTGCGTTCGCGAAACGCCGCCGCTGCCGCGGCGGGCACGCCCGGGCCCAGGCCCACGCGCACGCGGTGCGCGCGTTCTGCCGGGCCCGGGGGCTGGGCCAGGAGGATCGGCACCATTGCGCCGAGAACGTAGATGACCGTCGCATCGGCGGCGCGCATCGAATCCCAGAAGCCCGAGGCCGAGAATCGCGCCTCGATCACTACCCGCGCGCCGCTCACCGCGGCCTGCGCGAAGGTGTTCAGCGCGTTGACGTGAAACAGCGGCAGCGTCGTTCCCAGCACGTCGCGCGCGCCGATCCCGAGCACGCGCGCAGTGTTCACGCCCCACCAATGGTATTGCGCGTGCGGACACACGACGCCCTTGGCCGGACCGGTCGTTCCCGAGGTGTAGAGGATCGAGAGCGTGTCGCCGGGATGAACGACTGCCGGCTCGATCGCGTGTCCCGGATCCGGAAAACGCAGGCAATCCAGCGCGCCGACCCGGGGAGGGGCGTCGCCCGACGCGGCCCCGACGATCCACACTGCCCGCAAGGCCGTTCGCGACAGATCGACCATCGCGAGCCGGGGCAGGAACTCGGCCTCGATCACCAGCAGCCGGGCGCCGCTGTTGGCGAGGCAATACTCGATCTGGGGTCCCATCGACGCGGTGTTGATCGGCACCGACACCGCGCCGAGCCAGCCGCAGCCGAGAAAGCACTCGAGGAACTCGATCCGGTTCGAGCACATCAGCGCCACGCGATCGCCGTGCGCGACGCCGGCGTCGCGAAGGCGATCGGCACGACGCGCGGCCGCGTCGGCCGCGTCACGGTGCGCCCACGACACGCCGGCGATCGAGAGCAGGGGCTTCGCGCCGAACCGCTCGGCCTGGCGCCTGAGCATGACCGGCAGCGTGCGTTCGGGCGGCGGCAGCGGCGTCACCGCGAGATCATCGTCGTCGGTCATCGCCCCGCCTCGACCAGCGCCAGGACCCGCAGCGGGCTGCCGCTTCCGTTCTGGATCTTCAGCGGCGGGCAGATCAGCACCGCGCCGGTGGGCGGCAGCAGGTCGAGGTTGGACAGGCACTGCAGGCCATAGCGCCCCGCGCCGTGCATGAAGTAGTGGCAGGGATACGGCGGGCGCAGATGGAAGCCCTGGCCGGCGTCGGTACCGATCGCCTCGGACCCGAAACCGAGCACGTCGCGCTGCCCGATCAGGAACTGCACCGCCTCGGAGCTCGGCCCCGGCGTGTGCTGGCCGGTCTCGTCGAAGTTCTGGTAGGCCTCGGGGTCGAGGCGCTTGGACCAGTCGGTGCGCATCAGCACCCAGCTACCCGGTGCGATGCGCCCGTGCGCGCGCTCGAAGCGCTCGATGTCGGCGACTGACAGCAGGTAATCCGGGTCGTCGCCGGCTTCTCGCGAACAGTCGATCACGAACGCCGGCGCCACGAAGTGCTGCGCCGGGATCGTGTCGACCGAGTTGTTCGCCAGGTCCCGGCCCGAGATCCAGTGGATCGGCGCGTCGAAGTGGGTGCCGGTGTGTTCGCCGCACGAGAAGTTGTTCCAGTACCAACCGGGGCCACGCTCGTCGTAGCGCGACACCTCCTCGATGCGAAACGGCCAGCACTGCCCCATCTCGGGCGGAAGTGCGATTTGCGGGAAGTCCGGCGTGAGGGTCTGCGTCAGGTCGACGACGCGAATGCGGCCGGTGGCGAGCGCGCTCGCCAGTGCGCCCAGAAGGTCGGTGGCCGATTGCATCTTCAGCCGCCCCCGGCAGCGAGTTCGCGCTCGAGCACTTTCGGGTTGTCGCGCCAGCGTTCCAGCCACTCCTGAGCGACGTCTCCCGGATAGACGTCTTCGACGCCCTCGCGAAGCGCGGCGACGATCCCCTTGGCGAGCGCGGCCGGGGCGAGCTTGGGCGGCGGCAGGTTCTGATTCCACTCGTCGTCGATCGGGCCGGGAAACACGTTCACCACGCGGATTCCGGCCGGGCGCATCTCGGCGCGCAGGCACTGCGCAAGAGAGTGCGCCGCGGCTTTCGACGCCGAAAAGGTTCCGTGCGGCGGGTAGTTCGACAGCGCGTAGATCGACAGCAGGTTGACCCACGCGACGGCGTTGCTCGGGCCGTCGGCCGAGCGGCCCTTGAGCGCCGGTCCGAACGCCTGCGCCATGCGCAGCAGCCCGAAGTAGTTGATGTCCATCTCCGCCCTTGCCACGTCGGTGCCGTGGCGCGCGGCGATGCCGAAGCCGCGGTGCACCTCCGCGTTGTTGATCACGATGTCGACCTTGCCGCCGATCTCGCCGGCGAGTTCGTCGACCGAGCGGGCGTTGCTGAGGTCGAGCGGCACCAGGCTCACCTGTTCGAGCCTGGCGATGTCCTCGACGCCGGGCATCTTCTTCCACGGTTCGGCGTGCCCGACCCAGACGATCTCGGCCCCGGCCGCGACCAGCGCGCGGACGATCGCCTGCCCGACGGCGGTTTTGCCGTCACTGACCAGCACCTTGCGAAATTTCGGATCGCTGGTCATCTCGCGCAACATCTTGTCGTCGGCCATCTGTTCGCTTCCTTCAACGGGAAATCCGATCAGCACCGCCTGTCCCGCGCGATCGAGCCGCGCGCCGACCCTGACCGCGGCGGGCGCGTCGCCGACCTCGCCGTGCAGGTGCACGATCAGCGAGGGTCCGGCGGCGAGCTCGACCAGGCCCAGCCTCCACGGCAGTCGTTCGCGAAAGAACGGGTCGTTGCTGTGGTGCAGCGTCGTCGTACCGAGCAGCGTGCCTTCCCCGGACTGGGCGCGCCACCTCAATCGTACCGACAGGCAGCGGTGGCAGGCCTCGCGCGGCGGATACTGGACCGTGTCGCAGTCCTGGCACACCTGCAGCTCGAAGCGACCTTCGGCCGCCGCGGCGGTCATCCCCAGCGCGACGCGCCCGCGCGCCCAGGGCGGCAGATTGATCTGCCGGGTGCGCAGGATCGGGTTCTTGCGCGGGGGTTTCATCAACGGCATCGTCACGACGATCTGGCCAGGATGACCGCACCGGTGCAAAGGCAGCGATCGTAGGTGACCATCCCGAATCCGCTGACCAGACCGAGCCGGGCGTCATGCACCGCGCGACCGCCGGCCGCGTCGGTGAGCTGGCGGATCGCCTCGGTCATGCCCAGAAAGCCGCCCGCCGCGCCGGCCTGGCCGCACGACAGCTGCCCGCCGCCGGTGTTGCTCGGGAAACTGCCGTCGTGGGTCATCGTGTGCGAACGAACGAACGCAGGCCCCTCGCCCTTCTCGCAAAAGCCCAGATCCTCGAACTGCAGCATGACGATGACCGGATAGTCGTCGTAGACCTGGACGAAGTCGATGTCTTGCGGAGTTGCGCCGGCCTGCGCGTAGAGCTCTTCGCGGTCCATTCGCCACCCGCCGCGCACCATCACCGGATCCTGCGCGTAGGCGTTGTGTCGTTCGATCGCACCGCGGACCACGACGTGGCGCAGGCCGAGGTCGCGCGCGCGCTCCTCGCGCATCACCAGGAACGCCTCGGCGCCAGCGCAGGGCATCACGCAGTCGAACAGGTGAATCGGTTCGGAGATCGGCCGCGCTGCCATGTACTGCTGCATCGTCAGCGGCTTGTCGAACAGCGCGTTCGGGTTGTCCAGCGCGTTGCTGCGCTGGTCGACGGCGATCCGTCCGAAATCCTCGCGTTCGGCCCCGAACTGGCGCATGTAGTTCGCGGTGATGAACGCGAAGATCGAATTCGGTCCGCCCGAGCCGTAGGGATAGCTGGCGTCGCGCGCGAAAT